>JAHJHR010000019.1 GCA_018823745.1 Alphaproteobacteria bacterium | reverse complement strand
GGCGCTACAAGACCGACGGCATGGCTGCCTACAGCCAGCTGCAGCAGGCCGAATTCGCGGCGGAGAAGGACGGGTTCTCGGCGACGCGCCACCAGCGTGAGGTCGGCACTTCCTATTTCGACGCGGTGTCGATGGCGGTGACATCCGGGCAGAGCGCCACTACGGCGATGGCCGACTCGACCGAGAAGGCGCAGTTCTAGGGGAAACCCGAAAACAACTGCCTCGCTGTTTCGCGGGTCGTCAGGTGCCTGGGTAAGTTAACCGCTGATCCAGGGCCAAAGGGGCCACCGGCGACCTGCGAAGCCATGACGATAAGAAACCCCGGAGAGATTGTCTCCGGGGTTTTCTTTATGCGCTGGAAATCCGGCGCAGTACCTCCGCCAGGATTCTGTGCCGGACCTCAGGCGGTTTGCCTTGCAGATATTTCAGCCGGCCGGAATTCATCAGATCGGCCATGCCATGCACGACGGACCAGATGCCGGCGACCTCGGCCATCAGTGATTCGTCCTGTTGCAGCCCGGCAAGCGAAGCCGTGCCGGTATCGCCGCGCAGCCGGCGGACACCTTCCACCAGATGCAGGAAAGAATCCGTGGCCGCCTTGTCCAGCGCGGGATCGGCAAAATCCGGCCGGTCGGAGGAGAAGATCAGCCGGAACAGCGCCGGGCTGCGCGCGGCGAACTCCAGATAGCCCTGGCCGGCGGCGTTCATCTGGGCGGCCGGGTCCGCTGCCGCGGTGCGCTCGGCCGCCCGCATGCTCTCCAGAAACCGGGCGAACCCCTCGGCCGCCAGGGCGGTCAGCAGGCCGCGCGCATCGACGAAATGATGCGCGGGGGCAGCGTGGCTCACACCGGCACGCTTGGCCACGCCGCGCAGGGAGAAAGCTTCCACGCCCTTTTCCGTCAACTCCGCCTCGGCCGCCTCGATCAGGGCTGCGCGCAGATTGCCATGATGGTAGTGCCGGCCCGATGCCGCTGCGGCGGGTTTCGCGTCTTCCTGCATGACTGTTCCCGGTTGCGGTTCCTCATTCCCTGAATAGCGCCTCCTGGCGGTCCGGTCAAAATAATCTTGACAGTATCTAGATTGATGATCATTGCTATCTTTACATCGTCAAGTTAGGAGATTGCCATGTCCCCTGATGCATTGTTCCAACTAGCCAACACGGCTGCCCTGCTGGGCTGGGCCGGGCTTTTGGCTACCCCCCTTGCGCCGCGCCTGTTGCCGCGGCTTTCCGCCCTTTTGGTGCCGGGGCTGCTGTCGCTGGCCTATACCGGCCTGATTCTGGCTTTCTGGTCGGGGTCGGAAGGCGGCTTCGATACGCTGGAAAATGTGATGATCCTGTTCACCCAGCCGGAAATCGTATTGGCCGGCTGGCTGCATTATCTGGCCTTCGACCTGTTCGTCGGAGCGTGGGAAGTGCGGGCGGGACAGCGCGCCGGCATGCCGTTCTGGCTGGTTCTGCCCTGCCTGCCGCTGACCTTCCTGTTCGGCCCTGCCGGCTTCGTTGCGTTCCTCATTCTGCGGGCCGCCCACCAGATTTTCCGTCCGGCCATGGCGGGGGAGGCGGTGCAATGAGCACGCTGGTAATGGATGGGGCCGGCTTCCGGTCCGCCCACCCGCTGAACCGTCTGTTCCTTGGCCTGTTCGGCGCGGAAAGACTGTTTGCCGCAACGGCGCTGGTGCTGCTGCTGATGATACCGTCAACATTACTGGCGATGGCATTCGATGGGCGCACGCTGCTGGGCGAGAATCTCTGGATCAAGCCGCTGAAGTTCGAGATGTCCCTCACGGTATATTTCTTCACGCTCGCCTTCTTTGCGCGCTGGCTGCCGGCCGGGATGACCCAGACCCGCTGGTATCGGCTGTTCGCGGGCGGGGTGGTGCTGAGCACGGCCCTGGAGATGATCTGGATCGTCGCGGCCGCGGCACACGGCGTCCCGTCGCATTTCAATCAGGATATCCCCTTCATGGCGGCGATCTATCCGCTGATGGGGGTGCTGGCGACCTACCTGGTCTCGTCGAGTCTGATCTACGGGCTGGCAATCCGCCGGGCTGGCGGGTTGGAGCCGGCCTTCCGCTTCTCGGTGATCTGGGGGCTGATCCTGACCTTCGTGCTGACCGTGCCGGTGGCCGGCGGTATGGCGGCGGGGTTCGCCGGCCATGCCGTCGGCGCGGGGGATCTGCGGATACCGCATTTCCTCGCCACCCACGCGATGCATTTCCTGCCGGTGGCAGGCTATTCGGCGTGCCGGCTGCTGCCCGCGCGGCGGGCGCTGCCGGCGGTGCGGCTCTTTGCGCTGGGCTTCGTACTGTTCGTCGCCTACAGCTTCGCCGAGGCGGTCACGGGCAACGCTTTTCTAAGCCTGCTGTTCTAGCGGTCGCCGGAATGGGCGGTTCAGCCGGCAGAATCGAGGCTCTGAACCGCCATTCCGTTTTCTGCCTCCTTGGCCTGCTTCTTCAGCTTGGCGACGGTATCCATCATCGTATCCGGGGAGCAGATCCGCCGACCCGCCGGCACATGCAGCAGCGCTGCGCTGCAGGTCATCAGCCGGTAGCGGTGCGGCTGGCCGTCCCTGTCCGTGGCGTCGATATGGCCTGTTTCCCGCGCAGCGGAATCGTAGAAGCTGGCGATGTCCTCGGCGAAGGTCTGGCAGAGAGCGCTGACCTGTTCTGCCGCGATCTCCGGCGAGACACTCTCCAGTGCTAGAAAGAAATCATCGCCGCCGGCATGGCCGATCAGCCCCGACCGGTTCACGACACGACCTTCGACCTGGCCCGGCGCTACAAGACCGACGGCATGGCTGCCTACAGCCAGCTGCAGCAGGCCGAATTCGCGGCGGAGAAGGACGGGTTCTCGGCGACGCGCCACCAGCGTGAGGTCGGCACTTCCTATTTCG
>JAHJHR010000018.1 GCA_018823745.1 Alphaproteobacteria bacterium | reverse complement strand
GTGCTCAGCGTCGCGGTGGAGAGGTCGATCAGGCCGGTGAGCTTGATCGCGCGGTCGGTGTTGGCGGTGAAGGTGGCGCCGGCCGAGAGGTCCTGCACGACATAGGTGTTCCCCTCGAACTGGAACCAGCGGACGATGCCGTTGGTGGCGCCATTGCCGGCCGCGGCTGCGTTCATGTAGTCGGTCAGCGTCGAGCCGCCGCCCAGGCTGACCGCCGCGGTGTTGAAGGTCTCCGTGCCCTTGTTGGCGAAGGACAGCGCATCGCCCGCCGCGAAGTCGCTGACCGTCGCGAAGGTCAGCACCGACGCGTTCGCCGTCAGCTCCACCAGGTCATTGCCCGCCCCAGTGGTGATCACATCGGCGCCGGTACCGCTGGAGATATAGTCATTGCCGTCGCCGCTGCTGATGGTGTCGTCGCCCGCCCCACCCAGCAGCGAGTCCGCCGCCGTGCCGCCGGTGATGACGTCAGCGAAGCCCGTACCGGTCAGGGTCAGCTTGCCGGTGAGGGCAGAGGCATCGACCTTGGAACCGGTCGCCGTACCGTCGATGGCGTTGGTCAGGGTCAGGGCCTTCGAACCGGTGATGGTGATCACCGAGTTGTCGCTGGTGTTCAGGTTGGTGATGGTGTTCGCCGACCCCGTGCCGGTGCCGGTCGAGACCAGGGCGACATTGGTGACGCCGTTGAAGGTCAGGGTGTTCAGCGTCTGGTTGGTGGTCGCGGCGCCGGCATCCAGGGTCACCGAAGCCGAGGTCTCACCGACCTTATTGCTGACAGACACGGTGCCGGTGTTGCCGGCGCTGTTGTCAACCGTATAGGTGGTGGTGGACAGCGAGTTGCTGGCCGTCAGCGAGACGTTGCCGGCAGCGGTCTTGAAGTTGGTGATGCCGTTGGTGATGAACCCGACATCGACGCTGCTGCCCGCACCGAACTGCAGGCTCTCGAAGCCGGTCGCCTTGTTGACGCCAGCCGCCGCAGCCGTACCGGTGAGGGTAGCGGCAGTGGACAGGGCAATGGTGTCGGTGCCGGCGCCGCCGGTCAGCGTGTCGGCGGTGGTGATGTCGGCAACGGCGATGGTCACCTGATCATTGCCCGAACCGCCCTTGAAGGTCAGGGTCGAGCCGGCTTCACCGGTATAGGTCGCGCCGCCGGTGTTGGTCGAGGCATCGACCGTGACGGTCGCGGCCAGGTCGGAACCGGAGATGGTGGCCTTGCCGGCGCCCGAGATGTTCACCGTCTTGGCGGCCGAGGCAGCCAGGGAGGTGACAGTCAGGTTGGCACCCGAGCCGACCGCCAGGTTGACGGTGGTGGCGGTTGCCGGACCGGTCAGCGTGGCAACCTTGCTGGCCGCGGTGTCGGTGGTGATGCTCAGCGTGGTCGCTGCCGCACCGGTAACGCTCAGCGCCTGCGCACCGGCGTTGCTGTAGCCCGAGAGCTCCAGGTTCAGCGTGGTATCAGTGGCGTTGGCCGCCCAGGTCACGCCGCCGCCGACATCGGCATTGTTCAGCGTGGCGAGGTCGAGGGTAATGCCGCTACGGCCGGTCGAGGTGATCGTACCGCCCTTCATCTGATCGACCTGCACACGGGTAACGCCGGTAGGCGCGCCGGTCAGATCGATGGTGCCCGTGCCCGGGTTGACGTAGTTCAGCACTTCGATGTTCGTGGTGCCGGCCGGAAGAGCGGCAGGCGTACCGAAGAGCTTCAGCGTGTCGGTGCCGGCGCCGCCATCGATCTGGTCAGCAGCGTTCACCGTGGCCGTGCCGGTGAACTCACCGATGATGGTGTCGTTACCAGAGGTGCCGGCGATAACGTCGGTCCCGGTGGTCAGCGTGAAGGTCGAGCCGGCAACCGGGGCATCCGGAATGGCCGAGGTGGTGGTGACATTGGCGGAGGTCAGGGTGGTGAGGCCCGTGCCCTTCACGACAATGGTGCCGTCGCCGATCTTGAAGGAAACGCCGCCGGTAACGGTCGTCTGACCGGCCAGAGCGGTGGTGATCTCGGCAGCGGTCACGCCTTCGATGGCGATGGTGTCGGTGCCGGCCACGAAATCGGTGATGGTCGGGGTAACCAGGGCGGCCGGGTTGGCGGCGTCCTGCTTGCCCTTCACGACGAACACGTCAGAACCGGAACCGCCGGTCAGGGTATCCTGGCCATAGCCGGAATAGAGGGTGTCGTTGCCTTCACCGCCCTCGAGGCTGTCCTGGCCCTTGCCACCACGAATGATGTCGCCGCCGGCGCCACCGGAGATGGTGTCGGCACCCTTGCCGCCCTGAATGACGTCGGTGCCGGCGCCGCCGATAACCGAATCATTGCCATCGCCGCCATCGAGGTCGTCATTGCCTTCCGAGCCATTGACGGTGTCATTGCCACCGAGGCCGCGGATCGTGTCGTTGCCGGCCGCGCCGTTCAACAGATCGGCACCCTCGGTACCGACAATGAATGTACTCGCCATAATTTACGTCCCCACTTTTTTCCATTTGCATGTCCCGGCTTTCCAAGCCGGTTCTCCAAGCTCACCTTCTGGGAGCACTCAAAGATTTTCTACCTTAGGGTAGGCCCGTGTAGGCAGGCAAGGCATGCATCTTCTGTCGTTAGCCCACCGCCCCACATAGACATCCCCCCGCGCTTTCCCTAAAGTCTGCCGCCATCGTGCCATAAACGGCGGTTAGCAAGCTGCCATCTGTCTGTCAGAGGAATTCCATGCGTCTTTCCGCTTATTTCCTGCCGATCCTGAAAGAGACGCCCGCCGAGGCGCAGATTGCCTCGCATCGGCTGATGCTGCGCGCCGGCATGGTGCGTCAGGCCAGTGCCGGCATCTATTCCTGGCTGCCGATGGGCTTCAAGGTGTTGCAGAAGATCGGGCAGGTGGTCCGCGAGGAGCAGAACGCCGCCGGCGCGCAGGAAATGCTGATGCCGACCATCCAGTCGGCCGATCTGTGGCGCCAGAGCGGGCGCTATGACGGCTATGGCAAGGAAATGCTGCGCATCAAGGACCGGCATGACCGCGAGATGCTGTACGGCCCGACCAATGAGGAGCAGATCACCGAGATTTTCCGCTCTTCGGTGCGGTCCTACAAGGACCTGCCGCGCATGCTCTACCATATCCAGTGGAAGTTCCGCGACGAGGTGCGGCCGCGTTTCGGCGTCATGCGAGGGCGCGAATTTCTGATGAAGGATGCCTATTCCTTCGATGTCGATTACGAGGGCGCCAAGCGCGCCTATAACAAGATGTTCGTGGCCTATCTGCGCACTTTCGACCGGCTGGGGCTGAAGGCGATCCCGATGGCCGCCGATACCGGCCCGATCGGCGGCGATATGAGCCATGAATTCATCATCCTGGCGGAAACCGGCGAGAGCCAGGTGTTCTGCCACAAGGGCTGGATGGATCTCGGCATTTCCGGCATCGAGGTGGATTACCAGGGCGATCTTCAGCCGGTGGTCGACAAGTTCACCAACCTCTACGCCGCGACCGACGAGAAGCATGTGCCCGCCGATTGCCCGGTGCCGGCATCCGACCTGATCGAGACGCGCGGCATCGAGGTCGGGCACATCTTCTACTTCGCCAGCAAGTATTCCGAGCCGCTGAAGGCCGAGGTGCAGATGCCCGACGCCTCCACGGCACCGGTACATATGGGCAGCTACGGCATCGGCGTGTCGCGTCTGGTCGGCGGCATCATTGAGGCGAGCCATGACGAGGCCGGCATCATCTGGCCGGAATCGGTGGCGCCCTTCAAGGTCGGGCTGGTCAATCTGAAGGCCGGCGATGCCGACTGCACCCGCGTGTGCGACGATCTCTACGCCAAGCTGAATGCCGCCGGTGTCGAGGTGCTGTATGACGACCGCGACGAGCGCCCCGGCCCGAAGCTGGCCGGCATGGATCTGATCGGCCTGCCCTGGCAGCTGGTGGTCGGCCCGCGCGGGTTGCAGAACGGCCTGGTCGAGATCAAGAACCGCCGCACCGGCGAGAAGCACGAACTCTCCATCGATTCCGCGCTGTCAAAGCTGATCGGATAAGGTCGCCCGCATGATTTTCTCCGCCTTCGAGCGCATGGTCGCCTTCCGCTATCTGCGCGCCCGGCGGCAGGAGGGGTTCATCTCCGTCATTGCCGGCTTCTCGCTGCTCGGCATCGGCCTTGGCGTGGCGACGCTGATCATCGTCATGTCGGTGATGAATGGCTTCCGGGCCGAACTGCTGGGCCGCATTCTCGGCGTGAACGGCCATGTCTCGGTCTTCGCCCAGCAGGGGCCGCTGCCTGACCATGCCGCCGTTGCCGATCAGGTGCGGCTGGTGGATTCCGTGGTCATGGTCTTCCCGCAGGTCGAGGGGCAGGTGATGGCGACAGCCAATAACGTCGCCTCCGGCGCCATGGTGAAGGGCATAAGGCTGGAGGATCTGCAGAAGCGCGGCATCCTGACCGGCAATATCGTCGCCGGCTCGCTGGACAATTTCGCCGGGCCGGATTCGGTGATGATCGGCAGCCGCATGGCGCAGCGCATGAACCTGACCGTCGGCAACCAGATCACCCTGATCAGCCCGCAATCCAACCCGACCGCCTTCGGCTCGATTCCGCGCATGAAGACCTACCAGATTGCCGCGCTGTTCGAGATCGGCATGTATGAATACGACAATAATTTCATCTACATGCCGCTTTCCGCCGCGCAGACCTTCTTCCGTCTGGGCGATGCGGTGACCGGGCTGGATGTCATGCTGACCGACCCGGATGCGGTGAACAGGGTGCGCGAGCCGATCCTGACCGCCATCGGGCCGGGCAAGCGGGTCTTTGACTGGCAGCAGGCCAATTCCAGCTTCTTCACCGCGATCCAGGTGGAACGCAATGTGATGTTCCTGATCCTGACGCTGATCATCCTGGTTGCTGCCTTCAACATTATCTCCAGCATGATCATGCTGGTGAAAGACAAGGGCCGCGACATTGCCGTGCTGCGCACCATGGGTGCCTCCAAGGGCATGATCATGCGCATCTTCTTCATGACCGGTGCGTCCATCGGCGTGGTCGGCACGCTGTTCGGCTTCGTGCTGGGGCTGGCGTTCTGCCTGAATATCGAGACGATCCGCGGCTGGGTTGAATATCTGACCGGGACCGAGGTGTTCTCTGCGGAAATCTATTTCCTGTCCAAGCTGCCGGCCAAGATCGACACCGGCGAGGTCATCACCGTTGTCGGCATGGCGCTGGCACTGTCCTTCCTGGCGACCATCTATCCCGCCTGGCGCGCCGCCCGGCAGGACCCCGTCGAAGCCCTGCGCTACGAGTAGAGCCATGCAACAGAACACTGCCCTGATGCTGGATGGCGTGGTGCGCCGCTTCGACCAGGCCGGCCGCACGCTCCAGGTGCTGAACGGCATCTCCCTGAGCATCCGCCCCGGCGAGATGGTGGCGCTGGTCGGCCCGTCCGGTGCCGGCAAATCGACGCTGCTGCAGATCGCAGGATTGCTGGAGCGCCCGACCGAGGGCGAGGTCTATGTCGGCGGCCAGGCCTGTGGCCGGATGGAAGACGCGGCCCGCACCGAGGTGCGCCGGCACCGCATCGGCTTCGTCTACCAGTTTCATCACCTGCTGCCGGAATTCTCCGCGCTGGAGAATGTCATGCTGCCGCAGCTGATCGCCGGCCTGTCCCGCAAGGATGCCGAGACGCGGGCGCGCGAGTTGCTGACCATGGTCGGGCTGGCGGAGCGCGAGGATCACCGTCCGGCGCGGCTGTCCGGCGGCGAGCAGCAGCGTGTCGCCATCGTGCGGGCCATGGCCAATGTGCCCAATGTCCTGCTGGCCGACGAGCCGACTGGCAATCTCGACCCGCATACCGCCGAGGATGTGTTCGGCTCGCTGCGCCGTATCTGCCACGCCGCCAGCCTGGGCGCGCTGATCGCCACCCACAACCTCGACATCGCCGCCCGGATGGACCGCATCCTGGAACTGCGCGACGGCATGGTGGTGGAGCGCTAGGCGTTCAATACACTTATTGCGTGCATAAATACTGGGTGGTTGCTACTCTCCTTCGAGCGAGGAGGGCCTCCCATGCTGCGCATGCCGTCGCGTCCTGTCCTGCCGGGCCGTCCCGGCATTATCCAGCGCCAGATTGTGGCCCCTGGCGGGCTGGGCGGGCTAAGCGGACAGTCGCCGGAGCTGACGCAGATCGTCGGACTGGTGGCGCGCTATAACCGCGTCTGTGCACGGATACCGATCTATCAACGGCTACAGATGCTGAGCCAGATTCGAGAGCCGCTGCATCGCTGGCTGGTGGCGAACATCCAGCATATGGACCGCGACATCATGCTGGACTTGCTGAACCAGATACGCGCCGAGCATCAACGGATCATCACAACTGCCGGTGCGACGGACCAGATATTCGCCGTGAATGACCGCAATGGGGAAGCACAGCAACTCTGGGCAATGCTGGTGAACGGGCAAGGCAGCGTCATCATCGAGCAAACCGATTATGGCCGGCTGATCCTTAATGGGCAGAATGTGCAGGTGGGCGGCTTCCGCAACCGAGTGCTGGCCAGCTTCGCGACGCTGCTGGAGACGCCGGAGGGGCGCAAGCTGATCCGCAAGCTGCTGAACCATCCGGTAACGGTGCGCATCGTGCCGCTGACGAATCAGACGCGCCAAGCGATGACAATGCTGCAGCAGCAGGTCGCCCAGCGCCGCAATACCGGCAACGGTTTTCGTATCGGTCCGCCGCCGCCGGTCGTGCCCCAGCATGCCGGGCTGTCGCCGGGCGTGACCTTCGCCGATCCAGTGCCGTTCATCGGCAATGGCGGATTTAATCTCGATGCCTATGTAAGCGCGGTCGTCGGCACCAAAGCTAATATCGACCTGCATAATGGCGGAACCTTGCCGCCGCTGAACGGGGGCGTGCTGCTGGGCTCGGCCGCCATTGTCGCCGTGGAACCGAACCTCGACGATGCCGATATCTTCGCCGTCAACGCGCAGGGTGGCGGACCGTTGACGACGCCGCTTTTCCTGACGCTGGCGCATGAGCTTTTGCACGCCAAGCGTATGACGCGCGGCCGCTCGCGCGTCGGCCATGACCAGCATTACGATAATCTGGAGGAGCGGCGCGCCATCGCCGGCCCGAATACCAGCGAGAATTTGCTCCGCACGGCCTATGGGCTGGGCACCCGGTTCGGGCATGGCGGCGCTCTGCGCAACCAGATTCCCCCGCCCTTCGGCGGTCAGCTCGTACTCTACCAGCCACCGCCGATGGTGGGGGGCGGCCAGCTCGTGCCCTATCAACCGCCTCAGCAGAATATAGGCGGAGGCCAACTTGTGCTCTATCGCCCGCCGGTGCAGGCGCCGCAGAGCATGGCGCTGGTGCCGTACCGTCCGCCGCCGCAGCAGAACATGGCCCTGTTGCCCTACCAGCAGCCGCAATTGCAGCCCGGCCCGAACAATGCGCTGGTGCTGTATCGCGGGCCGCCCAATCGTCCACGGGTTCCCCGGCCGATGCTGGCGTTGACCTGGAAATAGCCATATATCGCGGTTCATTAATCTTTCGACCACAAGATGATGTTCCCCACCTGTTCTGGATGACCGGCGCGCCCAGACATGGAATCCTGTCGCCATGTCCAGCCATGCCGATTTCGTCCATCTGCGCGTCCATTCCGCCTATTCGCTGTCGGAAGGGGCGCTGAAGCTGAAGGAGCTTGTCGGGCTCTGCCAGGAATACCGCATGCCGGCGGTGGCGGTGACCGATACCGCCAATCTGTTCGGCGCGCTGGAATTTGCCGGGGCGGCGACCGGGGGCGGGGTGCAGCCGATCATCGGCTGCCAGATCAATCTGCGCCGTGAGGAAAAAGCTGACGACCGGCATTTCAACGGGAATGGCAATGGCCATGCCAACCCGCTGCCGGACCAGATCGTGCTGCTGGTGCAGAACGAGGCCGGCTATCTGAACCTGATGAAGCTGGTCAGCAAGGCGTTCCTGGAGACGCCGACCGGTGAGCTGCCGCAGATCAGCGCCACCGATCTGGAGATGGCCAATGAGGGGCTGCTCTGCTTCACCGGCGGGCCATCGGGGCCGGTCGGGCGGTTGCTGCTGGAAAGCCAGCGCGAGGCGGCCACGCAGGCGCTGAAGCGGCTGATGGGGCTGTTCCCGGGGCGGCTCTATGTCGAGCTGATGCGCCATGGCATGAATGCAGAGCGCCGCATTGAGGGCGCGCTGCTCGACATGGCCTATGAATACGACCTGCCGCTGGTCGCCACTAATGACTGCTATTTCGCCAATGAGGCGATGTATGAGGCGCATGACGCGCTGCTATGCATTGCCGGCGGCACCTATGTGGTGGAGGAGAAGCGCCGCCGGCTGACCCGCGAGCACCGCTTCAAGACCGCTGCCGAGATGCGCGCGCTGTTCGCCGATCTGCCGGAGGCCGTCGACAATACGATCCAGATCGCCCGGCGCTGCGCCTATTACCCGGACAAGGTGAAGCCGATTCTGCCGGCCTTCACCACCGGCGAGGGCCGCGACGAGGCGGCGGAGCTGGGCGTGCAATCCGCCGAGGGGCTGGAAGAGCGGCTGCGCCGCCATGTTTTCACCACTGACATGGACGAGGCGGCCCGCGAGGCCGTGGCAAAACCCTATCGCGAACGGCTCGCTTTCGAGCTGAACGTGATCAACCAGATGGGCTTTCCCGGCTATTTCCTCATCGTCGCGGATTTCATCCGCTGGGCGAAGAACCAGGGCATTCCGGTCGGGCCGGGCCGTGGTTCCGGTGCCGGCTCGGTGGTCGCCTGGGCGCTGACCATCACCGATCTCGACCCGCTGCGCTGGAATCTGCTGTTCGAGCGGTTCCTGAACCCCGAACGCGTCTCGATGCCTGACTTCGACATCGATTTCTGCCAGGAGCGGCGCGACGAGGTCATCCGCTACGTGCAGCGGAAATACGGCACCGACAAGGTGGCGCAGATCATTACCTTCGGTAAGCTGCAGGCCCGCGCCGTACTGCGCGATGTCGGGCGCGTGCTGCAACTGCCCTATGGCCAGGTCGACCGCATCTGCAAGCTGGTGCCGAACAACCCGGCCAGTCCGGTGACACTGGCGGAAGCCATTGCGGGCGAGCCGGAATTACAGCGCCAACGCGACGATGATCCCGCCGTCGGCCGGATGATCAATATGGGGCTGAAGCTGGAGGGGCTGTACCGCCATGCCTCCACTCATGCTGCCGGCGTGGTGATCGGCGACCGGCCGCTGGACCAGCTGGTGCCACTGTACCGTGACCCGCGCTCGGACATGCCGGTCACCCAGTTCAACATGAAATATGTTGAGACCGCCGGGCTGGTGAAGTTCGACTTTCTCGGTCTGAAGACGCTCTCCGTCCTGGCCATGGCGGAACGGCTGATCCGCCAGCGCGGCATCGAGATCGATCTGACGACGATCCCGCTGGAGGACGAGAAGACCTTCAAGATGCTCAGCCGCGGCGACGCGACGGGCGTGTTTCAGCTTGAAAGCTCGGGCATGCGCGACGTGCTGCGCAAGCTGCAGCCTGACCGGTTCGAGGACATTATCGCGGTCGTGGCGCTGTACCGCCCCGGCCCGATGGACAACATCCCCAGCTACATCAACCGCAAGCACGGCACGGAGAAGCCGGATTATCTCTATCCCACCCTGGAACCGATCCTGACCGAGACCTACGGGATCATGATCTACCAGGAACAGGTGATGCAGATCGCGCAGGTGCTGTCGGGCTACAGCCTGGGCGGTGCCGATCTGCTGCGCCGCGCGATGGGCAAGAAGATCAAGCAGGAGATGGATGACCAGCGCAAACTGTTCGTCGATGGCGCGGTGGAACGCAAGGTATCGGCAAACAAGGCGTCGGACATCTTCGACCAGGTGGCGAAATTTGCCGGCTATGGTTTCAACAAGAGCCATGCGGCGGCCTATGCGCTGGTCGCCTATCAGACGGCCTATCTGAAGGCGAATTATCCGGTCGAGTTCCTGGCCGCGTCGATGACCTTCGATCTTGGCAACACCGATAAGTTGAACGTGTTTCGTCAGGAATTGCAGCGCCTTAAGATCGATCTCCTGCCGCCCGACATTAATAAATCGGAGGTCGTGTTCTCGGTCGAACGTGCCACGCCAGAGGATAAGGGCGCGATCCGTTACGCTCTGGCGGCGGTGAAGAATGTTGGCGCCCAGGCGATGGGGCTGGTGATCGAGGAGCGCACCGCCAAGGGGCCGTTCAAGGATCTGGGCGATTTCGCCATGCGCGCCGACCCGCGCAGCCTGAACAAGCGGCAGCTGGAAAACCTGGTGGCCTCCGGCGCCTTTGACGGGCTGGAGAAGAATCGCGCCAAACTATATGAAAGCCTGGAAATCCTGCTGCGCCATGCCAGTGCGGCGGCGCAGGACCGGGTCAGCGATCAGGTCAGCCTGTTCGCCGGTGTGGCCGCTGCCAGCACGCCGACCATCCCGCTGCGCGACCGGCCGGACTGGCCGATCATGGAGAAGCTGCAATACGAGTTCGATGCCCTGGGCTTTTATCTCTCGGCCCATCCGCTGGACGCCTATGGCAAGTCGCTGGAGCGGATCGATGTCGTGGAATCGGCCAATATCCTGCCGCTGCTGACGGCGAGCGGGGGCAGCAAGCGGATCAAGCTGGCCGGCATTCTGGTCGCCAAGCAGGAACGCACCTCGAAATCCGGCAACCGCTTCGCCTTTGTCAGCCTGACCGACCGGAGCGGCGTCTTCGAGATCACGCTGTTCTCGGAAATCCTGGCCCAGACCCGAGAGCTGATCGACAGCGGCCAGCCGCTTCTGGTCTCCGCCGATGCAAGGGCCGAGGGCGAGAGCTTCCGCCTGCTGGCGAACAATATCGAGCCGCTGGACAAGGCCGTGGCCAATGCCGTCACGGGCCTGAAAATCTTCCTGAACGACGATGCGCCGCTGCCGCATCTGAAGACCCTGTTCGACCAGCAGGGGCAGGGCAGGGGCAAGGTCCGCCTGATCCTGGACATCGACGACCAGGAAGTGGAGCTGGCCCTGCCCGGCGGCTACCAGATCAATGCCGGCATGCGCTCCGCCATCAAATCCATCCCCGGCATCGTCGACGTCCGGGATATCTGATCCCTCTAGGCTCGGCGCAGATTGCCCAGGAAGTCGCGGATTTCGCTTTCCAGGCTGGACATGTCGCTCAGCAATTCGGCTGACAGGGCGTGCATGCTTTCTGACACGGTGCTGGTGCGGTTGGCGGAATCCTGCAGATTGTGAATGCTGTTGGCGGTTGCCGCGACATTGCTGGCGACCTGTTGGGCGGTGCGGGCGATTTCTTCCGTGGCGGCGTTCTGCTCCTCCACTGCCGAGGCGATGGTGGTGGTGACGCCATCGATGGTCGAAACCGCGCCGGCAATCTGCCCGATGGCCGCCACGGCGGAGCGGGAGGTGGACTGGATTTCGTCGATCTGGCGCCCGATGCTTTCAGTCGCCTGGGCGGTCTGCCCGGCAAGGTTCTTCACTTCCGACGCGACGACGGCAAAGCCCTTGCCGGCCTCGCCGGCGCGCGCGGCCTCTATGGTGGCATTCAGGGCCAGCAGATTGGTCTGGGCGGCGATTTCCTGAATCAGGTTCAGAACCTCGCCGATCTGCTCGGCGCTGCGCGCCAGTTTCGCGACAGTTTCCTCGGCGCCCCGCGCTTCGCTGGTCGCCGCATCGGTCAATTGCGAGGCCTGGCTGACCTGCCGGCTGATCTCGTTGATCGAGGAGGTCAACTCATCGGCCGCCGTGGCCACGGTCTGCACGCCATTCGCCACTTCCTCGGCTGAGCTGGCAGCCATCCGGGTTTCGCTATCAGTCGCCAGCGCGGTTTCTGAAAGCTGTTCGGCCTCCTTATAGGCGGCCTGCGAGGCGGCATTCAGGCTGGCGGCAATGCGGCCGACGCCCTGTTCGAACTTGGCGGCGATGGCCATCAATTCCGCGCGGCGCTTTTCTGCGGTGGCAGCCTGGTCCTGCTCGCGCAGCCGGGCCAGATCGGCCGTCTCATTCTGGGCGGCTTCGGCCTTGCCAAGTGCTTCCTCCGAGGTGGCAAGCGCGCCGGTCAGCTTTGCGGCCAGCCACAGCAGCACCCCGGTTTCCAGCACGACGATGACGGCATGCAGCACGACGCGCCCGAAGCTGCCGCCATCGGGGAAGACAGCCGCCGGGATGATGAAATTCAGCGTCAGGTGATGCAGGGCAATCGTCGTTGCCGTGATCAGGATGGTGCGCCAGCAGCAGAAGCCGGCCATGATCGCCAGGCTGGCGAAATAATACATGTGCAGATCGATCTGCCAGGGATGGCCTTCAAAGGCATAGACGAAAGCGGAGACGATCAGCACGAAGGCGACGCCCATGGTGAAGCGCGTGCCGGCCGCTGCCCAGCCCCCCAGTGCTGCCAGAGAGGCGACAATCGCGGCCAGGGCGGCGATGGCCGCACCCTCCAGGGCATTGGGCACGTTTGTCGCTACGCTCAGCAGAAGCAGGATGGGGATGTGTATCCAGAGCAGCGCCAGGGTAAAGCGCGCCATGTTGCGCCGCATCGGCTGAAGCGAATTCATCTCTCGCATGATCCTCTAAAAACTCAGACAACCTTTGGTGGCCCGTCCATCGAGAATGAGGAGAGCTCCGCTTTGGCGCAGCGACATAGAGCGCTCCGACGGAAAGGCCAGCACGACCGATCCGCGCAGCACGCCGACCGGCAGCCAGCCGGCGGCCAGCACTTTTTCGACAGCGGCTTCGCGGCTGGTGCCGCTGGGGAAGATGACGGCCACGCTTTCGCCGTCACGGGGCATGAAGGTCAATCCCCCCATCAAGCCCGTGCTGGCCAGCATCAACATTGCGGTGAAAAAATAAGGGCGCATTTCCGCTTCGCTTCTTAGTTACCCCTGTTTAGACGTTTTAAGTTAATGAATGGCTAAAATGCGACATGCTTTTGCAATGCTCCCTGCATCACCCGAAGCCCCATAACTAGGGGGCAAAAGGGGCGGGGCAATCCATATTCGGTGCGCTTGCACTTGCCAAATCGGGCGGGGGAGGCTATAGCACCGGCCAATCTCACACGCGGGTCGCGTGGCCGAGGCCGTCAGGCCCCGGTCGCTCCGGTGTCCGGTTTCAGGTTTCGGCCTGCATCCGGGCGATCGCTCGCGGAGGGTTAACCGGAAAATAATAGGACATTTTACATCATGACTCTGCCAGTTTTCTCGATGCGCCAGCTCCTTGAGTCCGGCGTTCACTTCGGTCACCACACCCGTCGCTGGAATCCGAAGATGGCCCCGTTCCTCTTCGGCGTGCGCAATGGCGTGCACATCATCGACCTTGAGCAGACGGTGCCGATGCTGCATCGCGCCCTGCAGGCGATCCGCGACGTGACGGCCCAGGGTGGGCGCGTGCTGTTCGTCGGCACCAAGCGCCAGGCTGCCGAAAAGGTCGCCGATGCCGCCAACCGTTCCGGTCAGTATTATGTGAACCATCGCTGGCTCGGCGGCATGCTGACCAACTGGAAGACCATTTCCCAGTCGATCAAGCGCCTGCGTGACCTTGATGAGCAGCTGGCTGGCGACACCCAGGGCCTGACCAAGAAGGAAATGCTGAACCTGACCCGCGAGCGCGAGAAGCTCGACCGGGCGCTGGGCGGCATCCGCGAGATGGGCGGCCTGCCGGACGTGCTGTTCGTGATCGACACCAACAAGGAAGCGATCGCCATTCAGGAAGCCAACAAGCTGGGCATTCCGGTCATCGCCATCCTCGACAGCAATTGCGATCCCGAGGGCATCGCCTTCCCGATCCCGGGCAATGACGACGCCATGCGCGCCATCGAGCTGTATTGTGAACTGGTCGCCAGCGCCGTTCTCGACGGTCTGCAGGCCGAGATGGTTGCCAGCGGTGCCGATATCGGCGCTTCCGAGGAAGCCCCCGTCGAGGCGCTGCCCGCCGAGACGGCCGAGCCCGCCGGCGAAGAGACGGTCCAGGCTTCCGCCTAAACCGTCTCTATTTGGAATAGCGGGTCGGCGGCCACTGGCCGCCGCTCGTTTAAAAGGAAAGCCGCTACGCCAGCCGGCGACGCTGCCGGCTGGCCGGAAACGTCAGGAAGGATAGAGATCATGGCCGAGATTACCGCCGCCCTCGTCAAGGAGCTTCGTGAGAAGACCGGCGCCGGCATGATGGACTGCAAGAAGGCGCTGACCGAGACTCAGGGCGATCTTGAGGCAGCCGTCGACTGGCTTCGTACCAAGGGTCTTGCCGCCGCCGCCAAGAAGGCCGGCCGCGTTGCCGCCGAAGGTCTGGTCGGCGTTGCCGCCCAGGGCCCGAAGGCCGCCATCGTGGAAGTGAATTCCGAGACCGATTTCGTCGCCCGCAACGAGACCTTCCAGGGTTTCGTGGCCCAGGTCGCCGAGCTGGCGCTGGCCGCCGGTGGCGATATCGAGAAGCTGAAGCCGGCCGCCTATCCGGGCACCGGCCGCAATGTCGATGAGGAGCTGGCGCACCAGATCGCCACCATCGGCGAGAACATGAACCTGCGCCGCGCCGCCCAGCTGTCGGTGTCGCAGGGTGTCGTTGCCAGCTACATGCACAACCAGACCGCCCCCAATCTGGGCAAGATTGGCGTGCTTGTGGCTCTGGAATCCGCGGGCGATGCCGAGAAGCTGCAGGCTCTGGGCAAGCAGTTGGCGATGCATGTGGCGGCTGCCAACCCGGCCTCGCTGTCGGCTGACGATCTCGATCCCGCACTGCTGGAGCGCGAGCGCAACGTCCTGGTCGAGCAGGCCAAGGCCAGCGGCCGCGCCGATGACATCATCCAGAAGATGGTCGAGGGCCGGGTCCGCAAGTTCTATGAGGAAGTCTGCTTCCTGGAGCAGATGTTCGTCATGGACGGCAAGACCAAGGTGTCCAAGGTCGTCGAGGATGCCGCCAAGGAGATCGGCGCACCGGTGAAGGTGACCGGCTTTGTGCGTTTCGCCCTGGGCGAGGGCATCGAGAAGGAACAGGGCGATTTCGCCGCCGAGGTTGCTGCTGCTGCCAAGGCGAGCTGATCCTTCGCCCGTGTCTCTGGCCTGAGTGTCGGCCAGGCGCGTAACGCTTGCACTCTCCGACAGGCGGTCCGATAGTCCCGGACTGCCTGTCGGTACCGCATTCAGGCTTCAGAAGGAACCAGCCATGCCGTCCGAGTTGCCCTCGATCGACACAGCCGGCGACAAACCTCTCTACAAACGGGTTCTGCTGAAGATTTCCGGCGAGGCCCTGATGGGCCAGCGGGAATACGGCCTTGACCCGGTGATGCTGGTCCGCGTCGCCGAAGAAATCAGCGCCGTGTGCCGGATGGGTGTCGAGGTGTCGGTGGTGATTGGCGGCGGGAATATCTTCCGCGGCGTTTCCGGGGCGACAGCCGGGATGGAACGCGCGACCGCCGATTACATGGGCATGCTGGCCACGGTGATTAACTGCCTGGCGATGCAGAATGCGCTGGAACGCTGTGGCATCACGACCCGCGTTCAATCCGCCCTGCATATTCACGCCGTCTGCGAGCCCTATATCCGCCGCCGGGCCATCCGGCACATGGAAAAGGGCCGGGTGGTGATCTTCGCTGCCGGTACCGGCAATCCCTTCTTCACGACCGATACCGCCGCGGCGCTGCGCGCGACTGAAATGGGCTGCGATGCCCTGCTGAAGGCGACGCAGGTCGATGGCGTCTACGATTCCGATCCGAAGACCAACAGTGCGGCCCAGCGTTTCGAGACGCTGACCTATCTGGAGGTGCTGTCAAAGGATCTGAAAGTCATGGATGCCTCCGCGATCTCCTTGTCGCGCGAAAACGGCATTCCTATCCTGGTTTTTTCGATCCACAATCACGGGGCTTTCCGGGATGTGCTGTGTGGTCGTGGCCGGTATACCAAAATCACGGATTGATCCTGCTCGTCGAACGATATGGCATTGCTGTTAGGGAGGAAAAAAGGTGGCTCAGCCTGATCTGAAGGATATCCAGCGTCGGATGAAGGGGGCCGTTGACGTGCTGCGTCACGAATTTGCCGGCCTTCGCACCGGTCGCGCCTCAGCCAGCCTGATCGACCCGATCACGGTCGATGCCTACGGGTCCAGCATGCCGATCAACCAGGTCGCCAGCATCAGCGTGCCGGAGCCGCGCATGATTACCGTGCAGGTCTGGGACAATGGCATGGTGAAGGCGGTGGAAAAGGCGATTCGCGAAGCCGGCCTCGGCCTCAACCCGCAGACCGAAGGCACTGTCATCCGCCTGCCGATCCCCGATCTCAGCGAGGAACGGCGTCAGGAACTGACCAAGGTCGCGGCGAAATATGCCGAGCAGGCGCGGGTCTCGATCCGCAATGTGCGTCGTGACGGCATGGACCTTCTGAAGCGCCTGGAGAAGGATGGCGAGATCAGCCAGGACGATCAGCGCCGCTTTGAAAAGGACATCCAGAAGATGACCGACGACACCATCGGCGAGATCGATGGGGCGCTGGCGACCAAAGACAAAGAAATCATGCAGGTCTGAGCCGTCGTAAGACCATGGCCGTTGTCGAACAGACCAAAGCGCCGCAGCCCCCCGCCCATGTTGCGATCATCATGGACGGTAACGGGCGTTGGGCGATGGCGCGCGGCCTGCCGCGCGTGGCCGGCCACCGCCAGGGGGCGGAGGCAGTGCGCCGCGCTGTGCGCAGCGCCGGCGAACTGGGAATCGGCTATCTGACGCTGTTCGGCTTCTCCAGCGAGAACTGGCGCCGGCCGGCGGCCGAGGTCGAAGACCTGATGGGGCTGTTGCGCTATTACCTGCGCCGGGAGATCGCGGAGCTTCATGGCAATCAGGTGCGCGTGCGGGTGATCGGGGATCGCACCCGCCTGGCGGATGACATCGTGGCGCTGATCGAGAATGCGGAGCGTCTGACGGCAGGCAATAGCGGGCTGGCGCTGACCATCGCGCTCAGCTATGGCAGCCGGCATGAAATCGCCGAGGCAGCCCGACGGATCGCCGAACAGGTGGCCAGCGGCCAGATAGATCCGGCACAGATCAATGAGGATATGGTCTCCGGCCATCTGCAGACCGCCGGTCTGCCGGATCCGGATCTGATCATCCGGACCAGCGGCGAGAAGCGGATCAGCAATTTCCTGCTCTGGCAGGCGGCCTATGCCGAGTTCGTGTTCCTGGACACGCTGTGGCCGGATTTCTCCAGCGAGCATCTGGAGGCGGCGATACGGGAATTCCAGGGCCGCGAGCGCCGCTACGGTGCGGCCGTTGGCTGATCCCTTGGCCATAGCCCCCAAATCCAATTATGCCGAATTGCCGCTTCGCATCATATCGGCCATTGTCATCGCACCACCCTGCATAGCCGCCATCTGGCTGGGGGCCCCCTATATCCAGATGATCGTCCTCGCCGCTGTCTTCCTGATGGCGCTGGAATGGGCGCGGCTTGTCGGCCATGACCGTAATCCCTGGCTGATCGGGGTGCTGACAGTCGGCGTGCCGCAGCCGGTGATCGCCAGTTTCTTCGGCAGCTTCGATCTGGCGCTGGTTCTGAGCGGGCTGATCTTCCTGGCGATCATGGCCATGACGAAGATCGCCGGTGTGCCGCGTGGCATCTGGCTGGCGGCCGGTGTGCCGGCCATTGTGCTGCCGGCGCTGTCGCTGCTGTTCATCCGTGATCATGGTGAGGCGGGCTTGGTCACGGCGCTGTGGCTGCTGGCGGTGGTGGTGGCGACGGATGTCGGCGCCTATTTCGCCGGCCGCACCATTGGCGGCCCGAAGCTGGCGCCGCGGATAAGCCCGAAGAAGACCTGGGCCGGCCTGATCGGCGGGATGGTGTCGGCAGGGCTGGTCGGGGCGGGGGCCATTCTGCTGATCGGCGTGGGCGATATCATCCTGCTCGTGATCTTTTCCGCGTTGCTGGCGGTTGTGGCGCAAATCGGTGACCTGTCGGAATCGGCGGTGAAGCGCCATTTCGGGGTGAAGGATTCAGGCACGATCATCCCCGGCCATGGCGGGTTGTTCGACCGGCTGGACGGTTTCCTGACCACCTTGCCGACGGTTGCCCTGGTGATGGCGCTGACGGGCACGAGTATTCTGCAATGGCAGTAGGACGGGCGCAGAAAATGGTGTTTGACGGGCAGGGGGTAGCACCCGATGCGCAGACGGCGCCGCGTCGGGTGACGATTCTCGGCTCCACCGGTTCTGTCGGGTGCAGCACGGTGGATCTGCTGATGCGCGATCCCGACCGGTTCGTGGTCGAGGCGCTGACGGCAGGCTCGAATGTCGACCTTCTGGCCAAACAGGCGCTGGCCCTGCGGCCGCGCTTCGTCGCGATTGCCGATGAAACGCAGTATATCGCCCTGAAGCAGAAGCTGGCGGGCAGCGGCATCGAATGTGCGGCCGGTGCGGAGGCCATTGTGGCGGCCGCCAGCCGCGCTGCCGACTGGGTGATGGCCGCAATTGTCGGCGCCGCCGGGCTTGCCCCGACGCTTGCGGCGATCCGGCGCGGCGGCATCGTCGCGTTGGCCAACAAGGAATGCCTGGTCTGTGCCGGCGATCTGGTGCTGGCGGAGATCGCACGCTCCGGTGCGACACTGCTGCCGGTGGATTCCGAGCACAGTGCAATCTTCCAGGTTTTCGATTTCGATCAGCCCGACGCCATCGAGCGGGTCATTCTGACGGCCTCGGGCGGTCCCTTCCGGGAAGCCAGCCTGGAGCATATGGCAGCGGCGACACCGGAACAGGCCGTTGCCCACCCGAACTGGGACATGGGCGCCAAAATATCCGTCGATTCGGCCAGCATGATGAACAAGGGGCTGGAGCTGATCGAGGCGCATTACTTGTTCAATCTGCCGGAAGACCGGATCGATGTGCTGGTGCATCCGCAATCGGTCATCCATTCCATGGTCAGCTATGTCGATGGTTCGGTGCTGGCGCAATTGGGCACGCCGGATATGCGCACGCCGATTGCCTATGCCCTTGGCTGGCCGCGGCGAATCATGGCGCCGTCGCCGCGTCTCGACCTTGCTGCGCTGTCGCAACTGACCTTCGAAGCCCCGGACATCCAGCGCTTCCCGGCATTGCGATTGGCTCGCGCTGCCTTGCAAACCGGCGGGGGCGCCCCTACTATTCTGAATGCTGCCAATGAGATTGCCGTGCAGAGTTTTCTGGCCCGGCGAATCGGCTTTCTGGACATTGCCCGCCTCGTCGAACAGACGCTGCAGACAGTGAATGGCGGGCTGGTGGACGGGCTGGACGATGTTCTGGACCTCGACCGTCAGGCGAGGGAGCAGGCACGGCGCCTCGTCGCCGAGGCATTTTGATGTGAAGGCAGGGCCGGTCGCCCTCGCTGACTTAGGGTTTCCGTCGCCATTTAGGTAGGCTCCATGGATATGTTTTCCGGCGTCCTGACATACGTCGTCCCGTTTGTGGTGGTGCTGTCCATCCTCGTCTTCGTGCATGAGCTGGGGCATTACCTGGTCGCGCGCTGGAATGGCGTGAAGGTGGAGGTGTTCTCCATCGGCTTCGGCCCGGAAATCTTCGGCTGGACCGCGAAGAGCGGGACGCGCTGGAAAATCAGCGCCGTGCCGCTGGGCGGTTTCGTGAAGATGTATGGCGATGCCGATGCCGCCAGCACCCCGGGCGGTGAATTGGCGGAGATGACGGCGGAGCAGAAATCCGTCTCCTTCCATCACAAGCGGCTGGGCCAGCGCGCGGCCATTGTCGCGGCCGGGCCGGGGATCAACTTCCTGTTCGCCATCCTGCTGCTGACCGGCCTGTATGCCGTTGTCGGCCAGCCTTTCACCCCGGCCGTGGTCGATCAGGTGATGCCGGGCAGTGCGGCCGAGCAGGCCGATCTGCGCAGCGGCGACCGCGTGGTTGCCGTCGATGGCGGGGCGATCAGCCGGTTCGAGGAATTGCAGCGCATCGTGCAGGAACGCCCGGGCCAGGCCCTGGCAGTGGTTATCGAGCGCGATGGCCAGCAGATGGACCTGACCCTGACGCCGCAGCCGCATGTGCTGACCGACCGGTTCGGCAATGAGCGCACCATCGGTCGCCTGGGTGTGCAGAGCAACCAGTTGCAGACCGTGCGTCACAATCCGGTTGTCGCCATCTGGGAGGCCACGAAGGAAACCGCCTTCCTGTCCGGGGCGACGCTGAAGGCGGTCGGCCAGATCATTGTCGGCACCCGTTCCACCGACGAGCTTGGCGGGCCGCTGCGTATCGGGCAGATGTCCGGTGAAGTGGCCCAGGGCGGGATTGTTCCGCTCATCTGGTTCATGGCGATACTTTCCATAAACCTCGGTCTTATCAACCTTTTCCCGATCCCTGTTCTCGATGGCGGGCACCTTTTATTCTACGCCGCCGAGGCCGTTCGTGGTAAGCCTCTGGGACAGAGGGTGCAGGAATATGCGTCCATGGCCGGACTTGCGATGGTCGTTGCCTTGATGGTTTTTGCCACATGGAACGATCTGGTCCAGCTGAAGGTCGTATCGTTTCTGGGGTCGCTGATCGGTTAAGAAATCATACGAAACAGGGATCGGGGTTCTATCACGTGTTGCGAGTCCTGCTGAGCAGTGGACTGGCTTGCTGGCTGATTGCCACCGGGCTTGTTCTTTCCGCCGTGGTTCCTTCGCCCGCGCTTGCGCAGGTCCAGGTGCCGGGGGGCGGCGTCATCGCCAATGTCCGCGTCGAAGGCAGTCAGCGCATCGATCCGGCCACGGTCCTGTCCTACCTGAATGTGCGGGCGGGCGACACTTTCGACCCGCTGGCGCTTGACCAGGCCTTGAAGACGCTGTTCGCCACCGGCCTGTTCGCCGATGTGTCGATCCGTCGGGAAGCCAGTGTCCTTGTCGTGCGCGTGGTCGAGAACCCGATCATCAACCGCATCGCCTTCGAGGGGAACAAGCGCATCGACGACGAGGCGCTGCAACGCGAAGTGCAGCTGCGTCCGCGTGTCGTCTATACCCGGACCAAGGTGCAGAACGACGTTCAGCGCATCCTCGATGTCTATCGCCGCAGCGGTCGCTTCGCCGCGACGGTCGAGCCCAAGGTCATCCAGCTGGAACAGAACCGCGTCGATCTCGCTTTCGAGATCAACGAGGGCGACCGCACGGAAATTCGCCGTATCTCCTTCGTCGGCAACAAGCGCTTCAGCGACCGGGCCCTGCGCGAGGAAATCTCGACCAAGGAAACCGCCTGGTATCGCTTCCTCAGCAGCGACGATTCCTACGATCCGGATCGCCTGACCTTCGACCGTGAGAAGCTGCGGCGGTATTATCTGCGCAATGGGTATGCCGATTTCCGCGTGCTCTCCGCCGTCGCCGAGCTGACGCCGGACAAGGAAGCCTTCTACATCACCTTCACGGTGGAAGAGGGCGAACGCTATAAATTCGGCAAGGTCGATGTCCAGGCATCGCTGAAGGGCCTCGACCCTGCGGTGCTTAACCAGGATCTGACCAGCATCACCGAAGGCGACTGGTATAATGCCTCGCTGATCGATCGGGTCATCGATGCGATGACAGAGCGCCTGGGCAATCTGGGCTATGCCTTTGTCGACATCCAGCCGCAGCTCAATCGCAACCGCGAAGCCCGCACCGTCGATCTGACGCTGGTGGTCCGCGAAGGCCCGCGGGTCTATGTCGAGGATATCAACATCAAGGGGAATGTCCGCACACTCGACCGGGTGATCCGGCGCGAGATGCGGCTGGTTGAGGGCGATGCCTATAACACGGCGCGTATCCGCCGCTCTCAGCAGCGCATCCGCGACCTGAATTTCTTCAGCGATGTTAAGCTGACGACGGCCGAGGGCAGCAGCCCGGACAAGACCAAGATCGATGTCGAGGTAACAGAGCGTTCGACCGGCGAATTGTCCTTCGGCTTCGGTGTGTCGACCCGCGATGCGCTGATCGGCGATGTGCGTATCCGCGAGCGCAATCTTCTGGGCCGCGGCCAGGATCTCAGCCTCGGCTTCTCGCTGTCCGCCCGGCGCCAGGAATTCGATATCCGGTTCACCGAACCGTATTTCATGGACAAGAATATCGCCGCCGGCTTCGATCTGTTCCGCGTGACCACGGATTACCAGGATGAAAGCTCCTACGATCTGCGGCGCGATGGCGGCACGCTGCGCGCTGGCTACCAGATCACCGAGCATTTCCGCCATACGGTGCGCTATACGCTGAGTGCCACGGAAATCCGCAATGTCGATACAAGGGCCTCCTTCTTCATTCGCGACCAGGAGGGGAAGTCGACCAGCTCGGTCGTCGGCAACGAGTTCACCTATGACCGGCGCGACAACCGCATCGATCCCCGCGATGGCTACATCCTCAGCTATCGTAACGATGTTTCCGGCCTGGGTGGCGATACGGCCTATATCCGGAATTCCATCTCCGGCACCTACTACTATCCGCTCAGCGAAAACTGGACGCTCTCGACCAAGGGCGAGGTCGGCAATGTCACCGGCTATAGCGACAAGGATGTCGGCGTTGCCGACCGCTATTTCCTGGGTGGCGCCAATCTGCGTGGTTTTGAATATGGCGGCGTCGGCCCCCGCGACATCACCACCAATGACTCGCTGGGCGCGGAGAATTACTACACGGGTACGGTTGAGGTGTTGTTCCCGCTTGGCTTCCCGAAGGAGATGGGGGTGCGCGGTGGCGCCTTCACCGATTTCGGCTCGGCCTGGGATGTGGCGGCAAGCGGACCGGGGATTTCCGATATCGATTCCCTGCGCGCCTCGGTCGGCGTCAGCTTCCTGTGGGAATCGCCCATGGGTCCGCTGCGTCTCGATTTCGCCAAGGCCGTCCTGAAAGAGGAATTCGACGAAGAGCAACTCTTCCGCTTCAGCTTTGGAACCCGGTTCTAATCATGCGTCTTGCCAGGGTCTGCCAGCAGGCCTTCACGGTGCTGGCCTTTACGATGGCGTGCACCCTGCTATCAGCGCCGATGGCCGGGGGCGCGGCGGCCGAGGATTTGCCGATTTCCCGGATTGCCTTTATCGACGTACAGGGAGTCCTGCGCGCCGCAGAGGCATCGCGGACGATCCGGGATCAGATCGAGGCCCAGCGCGCAAAGTACCAGGAAGAGATTTCCGGCCAGGAGCGGGAATTGCGGGCTGCCGAGCAGGAGCTGACAGAGCAGCGCGCGCTGCTGTCGCCTGAAGCCTTCCAGCAGCGCCGGCAATTGTTCGAGCAGCGCGTGGTAGAGGTCCAGCGCGGCGTCCAGAGCAAGAAGCGCCAGCTGGATGAGGCCTATACCCAGGCCATGGAACAGGTGCGCATCGCCCTGGTCGAGATCGTTGCCGATATCGCCAAGGAACGGAAGGCGACGGCTGTCCTGTCGAAATCGGTGATCGTGCTGGCCGAAAAGGGCATCGATATCTCCGAAGAGTCGTTGAAGCGGCTGAACCAGCGGCTGACATCAGTGTCTGTCAAGCTGCCGCCGATCCAGTAGGAGGGCGTCATGGCCGATCCTCGCTTTTTCATCACCACGCCGCCCCGCACCCTGGCCGATCTGGCGCAGATCGCCGAGGCGCAACTGGCCGATGGCGTCGATCCCGAAAGGCTGATCGACGATGTTTCGGCGCTGGAAACTGCCGGTCCGGGGCATATCGCCTTCCTGGCGAACCGGAAATATGTCCGCTCCTTCATGGAGAGCAAGGCTGGTGCCTGCCTTGTCGAACCGGAACTGGCCGACCGGGCGCCGGAAGGCATGGCAGTGCTGATCTGCGACCGTCCGCGTCGGGGCTTCGCGCGGATTGCTGCTGCCTTTCATCCTGACCGGCAGGAAGAGCCGGGCATCCACCCCAGCGCCGTCATCGATCCCAGCGCGCGGCTCGGCAAGGGATGCCGGGTCGAGGCGCATGTCGTCATCGGCCCGAATGTCGAAATCGGCGAATCCTGCCAGATTGGCGCGAACAGCGTCATCGAGCGCGGGGTGGTGATCGGGGAGAATTGCGTCATCGGCGCCAATGCGACGCTCAGCTATTGCCTGATCGGCAAGCGCGTCCAGATAGCGTCGGGTGCAGTGATCGGCAATACGGGTTTCGGCTACGATCTCGACCCTTCCGGACGGACCAAGGTGCCGCATCTCGGCCGGGTCATTATCGAGGATGATGTGGAGATCGGTGCCAACAGCACGATTGATCGTGGCAGCGGGCCCGATACGGTCATTGGTCAGGGCACCGTGATTGATAATCTGGTGATGATCGCGCATAACGTGCGCATCGGGCGGGGCTGCATTCTGGTGGCTCAGGTTGGCATCGCCGGCAGTGCGCAACTGGGTAACTATGTAACGATTGCCGGGCAGGCCGGCGTGGTCAACCACGCCAATATCGGTGACCGGGTCATCATTGCCGCGAAAAGCGGCGTTCTGGCCAATGTGCCGGCCGACAGTATTTTTGCCGGGTATCCGGCAATGCCGATCAAGGAATGGCGCCGGCTGGTGGGTCAGCAGCGTATGGCCTTCAAGGGCAAGGGCAATAGGGACGAGTAAGGGATGAACGACGTTATCAGCGGCAATACCGAGGGGCAGGGCAAGATCGCGGTGCTCGATGTAGAGCGGATCATGGAGATGATCCCCCATCGATACCCGCTGCTGCTGGTCGACCGGGTGATCGACCTGGTGCCGAATGTCTCCGCCACGGGTATCAAGAACGTCACGATCAACGAGCAGTTCTTCACCGGGCATTTTCCGCGCCGGCCAGTGATGCCGGGGGTGATGATCATCGAATCGATGGCGCAGACGGCCGCCGTTCTTGTGGTTGCCACCCTTGGCGCTGCCGCGGAAACCAAGCTGGTCTATTTCATGTCGGTGGACAAGGCGCGGTTCCGCAAGCCGGTGACGCCGGGCGACACGCTGCATATCCATGTGACCAAGGAACAGCATCGCGGCCCGGTCTGGAAATTCTCCGCCATCGCCAAGGTTGATGGCAAGCCGGTCGCGGAAGCGACCTATACCGCGATGATCATGGACGATTGATGGATTCCACCAGCACTCCCGCCATTCATCCGACGGCCATCGTCGATCCTGAGGCGAAGCTGGGCAGTGGTGTCCGCATCGGCCCGTACAGCATTGTCGGCCCGCAGGTCGAGCTGGGCGACGAGGTCGTGCTGCACGCCCATGTCGTGATCGATGGCCGCACCCGCATTGGCGCGCGTACCCGCATCTTTCCCTTCGCCTCCATCGGCACGGCGCCGCAGGATCTGAAATTCCATGGCGAGCCGTCGGAGCTGGTGATCGGCGCCGACAACACGATCCGCGAGCATGTGACGATGAATCCCGGCACCGAGGGCGGCGGCATGCTGACCAAGGTGGGGGATGGCTGCCTGTTCATGGTCGGCAGCCATGTCGCGCATGATTGCCAGATCGGCAACCGGGTGATCCTGGCGAACAACGCCACTCTGGCCGGCCATGTCGTGGTCGAGGATTTCGCCATTCTGGGCGGTTTGTCGGCAGTGCATCAGTTCTGCCGCATCGGCCGTCACGCGATGATCGGCGGCATGTCGGGCGTCGAGCAGGACGTTATCCCCTATGGCATGGTGATGGGCGACAGGGCGCGCCTCAGCGGCCTGAATCTGGTCGGGCTGAAGCGCCGGGGCTATGACCGTGCTGCGATCCGCTCGCTGCGCGATGCCTATGATACGTTGTTCGAGGATGAGGGCACACTGGCCGACCGGCTGGATCATCTCGCCAGCAGCTATGGTGATGTCCCGGTGGTGGCCGAGCTGATCACCTTCGTTCGCCAGGACGCCTCGCGCGGCCTGTGCAAGCCCCGGCCGGAAATCCGCAACCCCGCGCCGGAGACTGCCCCGGATACAGCCGGCGATGCGTCCTGAGCATCCGGATGACGCGACCGGCACAATTGGCATCATTGCCGGCGGCGGCGAGGTTCCGGGCCGGCTGATCGAGGCGCTGCGCAGCCAGGGGCGGCGCTTTTTCATCATCGCCCTTGAGGGGCAGGCCGATCCAGAGACAATCGCCGGGTTGCCGCATCTGGTGGTCCGCATCGGTGCGGTCGGCACCACGCTGGATGCCCTGCGTAAGGCCGGTGCCAGCGACATCGTTCTGGCCGGCGCGGTGCGCCGCCCCTCCCTGACCGAATTGCGCCCCGACTGGACCGCCACGCGGCTGATTGCCAAGATGGGTCCCAAGGTGTTCGCCGGCGGCGACGATGGCCTGCTGCACGCTCTGGTGACCGTGCTGGAGGGCGAGGGGTTCCGGGTGCTGCGCGCCGATTCCCTGCTGCAGGGGCTGCTGGCCAGTTCCGGCGTGCTGGGTTCTCATACACCGGATGACGATGCCAGGGCCGATATTGCCCGGGGCACTGAAATCCTGCAGGCGATGGGAAGGCTGGATATCGGCCAGGCCGTCGTCATCCAGCAGGGGCTCTGTCTCGGCGTCGAGGCCATTGAGGGCACCGATGCCCTGCTGCGCCGCGTGGCAGGGCATCGGCGCGACGGTAAGGGCGGCGTGCTGGTGAAGCTGCGCAAGCCCGGTCAGGATGAGAGGGTCGATCTGCCAACCATCGGTGTTGCCACCGTCGAGGCTGCTGCGGCTGCCGGGCTGCGCGGCATCGCCATCGATGCCGGCGGTACCTGGCTGGTCGACCGGCCGGGGGTGATCGCGGCCGCCGACCGGTTGGGGCTGTTCGTCATCGGTCTGGATATTCCGGCATGAGCGAGGGTCGCTCCCTGCTGGTCTATGTCATCGCCGGGGAGCCGTCCGGCGATGCGCTGGGCGCCAAGGTCATGGCCGGGCTGATCCAGGCGAGTGGCGGGACGGTGCGCTTCGCCGGGATCGGCGGCAGCGAGATGACCGGGCAGGGGCTGGTCAGCCAGTTCCCGATGAACGAGCTGTCGATCATGGGGCTGCTGGAGATCGTGCCGCATATCCCCCGGCTGCTGCGCCGCATCGACGAGACGGTGCGGGAGATCGAGCGGGTGCAACCCGATATCGTCCTGTCCATCGATGCGCCGGGCTTCTGTTTCCGTGTTGCCCGAAAGCTGAAGCAGAAGGGCGGGGTGGTTCCGCCTCTGGTGCATCTGGTTGCCCCTACGGTCTGGGCCTGGAAGCCGAAGCGGGCGGAGAAGATCGCCCGCTTCCTCGACCATCTTCTGGTGATCCTGCCCTTTGAGCCGCCCTATTTCACCCGGCATGGCCTTGCGACCACCTATATCGGCCATCCCAGCGTGGAAAACCCGCGCGGTGACCGGGCCGCTTTCCGCGCCCGCCATGCGATCCCGCAGGAGGCGCCGCTGCTGGCTGTGCTGCCCGGCAGCCGGGGCGGCGAGGTCAGCCGGCTGCTGCCGGTCTTCGGCGAGACGGTAGCCCGGCTGGCGGCCCGCCATCCTGATCTGCATGTCGCGGTGCCGGCAGTGCCATCCGTGCGCGACGCCATACTGGCGGCTGTGGCAGGCTGGCCAGTACAGGTGACGGTGACCGAGGGGGCAGGGGAGAAGGCCGACCTCTTCGCCGCCGCCGATCTGGCGCTGGCGGCGGCCGGCACGGCGGTGCTGGAACTGGTTCTGGCCGGCGTGCCCAGTGTGGCAGCCTACAGGGTCAATCCGGTCAGCTATCACATCGCCCGGAGGCTGGTGACGCTGCAGCATTTCACCCTGCCCAACATCCTGCTGCAGCGGGAGGTCGTGCCAGAGCTGATCCAGGGCGACTGCACGGCGGATCGCCTGCTGGCGGCGCTGGAGCCCCTGTTGTCGGAGACGCCGCAGCGCAAGGCGCAGCAGGCGGCCTCTGCCCTGCTGTTCGACATGCTGGGGGGCAATACGACACCGCCCAGCCGCGTGGCGGCCGACAAGGTGCTCGAAATCGCCTCGTAATACGTTACATTTCAGGTCTGATCCGTAACTTCGGAGGAAAACCCTCATGTCCGCGACCTTGGCAGAGCGCCCGGCAGCCGATACCGGCAATTTCCGGATGCTCCACACGATGATCCGGGTGCTCGACCTGGACAAGTCGATCGATTTCTACACCCGCCACCTTGGCATGAACCTGCTGCGCCGCACCGATTACGAGGGCGGCCGCTTCACGCTGGCCTTTGTCGGTTATGGCGAGGAGAAGGACAATACGGTGATCGAGCTGACCCATAACTGGGATCAGAAGGAGCCTTACAGCATCGGCTCCGGTTTCGGCCATCTCGCCATTGGCGTGCCCGATATCTATGGTGCCTGCGCGAAGATGGAAGCCGAAGGCGTGAAGATCCCGCGCCCGCCCGGGCCGATGAAGCATGGCGGCAGTGTGATTGCCTTCATCGAGGACCCCGATGGTTACAAGGTCGAGCTGATCGAGAAGAAATAGGGTCGGTTCCGACCGGGCTGATACGACAAGGGCGGCGATGAACATCGCCGCCCTTTTTGTTCAGTTATTCAGCAAAACTGCCGCTGTCAGCACCCCGGCCAAAGCCAGGATCAGGGCGATGCGCGGCAGGAATCCGTCGCGTTTGGGCGGCTTGTTATCATTGGACGCAGGGCCAAGCCTGATCACCCGCCGACCCGTCGCGATGCTCGACCGGGTCGTGGCGGCAGAGGCAGCGGCTCTTCCGAGCCGCCCTTTCTGGCTGTCGAGAAGCACGCTCGGTGCCTCCTCCCCTGTAGGCCGCCTTGTGCCCGGCGCGTCAGCGCTTGTTCAACGGAACATAGTCGCGCGGGCCGCTGCCGGTATAAAGCTGGCGTGGGCGTCCGATCTTCTGGACCGGATCTTCGATCATTTCCTTCCACTGTGCCACCCAGCCGGTCGTCCGCGCAACGGCAAACAACACGGTGAACATGCTGGTCGGGAAGCCCATCGCCTTCAGGATGATGCCGGAATAGAAATCGACATTGGGATAGAGCTTCTTTTCGATGAAGTACTCGTCCTCCAGCGCGATCTTTTCCAGTTCCATGGCGATGTCGAGCAGCGGGTCGTCCTTGATGCCCAATTCGCTGAGGACTTCGCGGCAGGTCTCCTGCATCACCTTGGCGCGCGGGTCGTAGTTCTTGTAGACCCGGTGGCCGAAGCCCATCAGGCGGAACGGATCGTTCTTGTCCTTGGCGCGCTTCACGAATTCCGGAATGTTCTTCTTGTCGCCGATCTCGCCCAGCATCTTCAGCACGGCCTCGTTGGCGCCGCCATGCGACGGACCCCAGAGCGAGGCGATGCCGGCAGCAATACAGGCAAACGGATTGGCCCCCGAAGAGCCGGCCAGACGCACGGTCGAGGTCGAGGCGTTCTGCTCGTGATCGGCATGCAGGATGAAAATCTTGTCCATCGCCTTGGACAGGACCGGATTGTCGACATAGGGCTCGGCCGGCACGCCAAAGGTCATCTGCAGGAAATTCTGCGCGTAGGTCAGCTTGTTCTGCGGATACATGAAGGGCTGGCCGACGGAATATTTATAGGCCATGGCGGCAATCGTCGGCATCTTGGCGATCAGCCGGTAGGAGGCGATCATCCGCTGGCGCGGGTCCTCGATGTCGGTCGAATCGTGATAGAAGGCCGACATGGCACCGACCACACCGCACAGGATGGCCATCGGATGCGCGTCACGGCGGAAGCCCCGGAAGAAATGGGCCATCTGCTCATGCACCATCGTGTGGTACGTGATGTCGTGCTCGAACTTGGCTTTTTCGTCCTTGTTCGGCAATTCGCCATTCATCAGCAGATAGGCGACTTCCAGGAAGTCGCAATGCTCGGCCAGATCCTCGATCGGATAGCCGCGATGCAGCAGCACGCCTTCATCGCCATCGATATAGGTGATCTTGGATTCGCAGGAACCGGTCGAGGTAAAACCGGGGTCATAGGTGAAATAGCCGGTTTCGCCATAGAGCTTTCGAATATCGAGAACCTTCGGGCCGATTGACCCTTCCATGACGGGCAGATCGGTCGACTTATCGGTATTGGGATCGATGAGCCGGAATGGCTTCTGATTATTCGCGGTCATTATGGGACTCCCCTCTTACGGACCCCGGGACGGGGTTATTTCGGCCGAACGGCCTTTGTGTTGCATTGCAATATATATTGTGTGCCCTGGCTTTGGCGAGCCATTAGCGTCATCGCAAGGACGCATTACAGCATTGCTTCGCCGGCGGCGGCCATGCGCTGCAGCGCATCGGCCTTGCCCAGCAGGGCCAGAACTTCGAAGATACCGGGTGACATGGTGGAGCCGGTCAGCGCCGCGCGCAAGGGCTGTGCGATGGCCCCCAGCTTCAGGCCTTCCGCCTCGGCGAATTGGCGCACCTGCTCTTCCAGTGCCTTTTCCTCCCAGGTCTCCGCCTTTGCCAGCTCGGCCGACAGGCGCACCAGCACGGCTTTGGCCTCGCCGGTCAGCAGGGCCGCAGCTTTGTCGGTCATCGGCAAAGGCAAGGGGCGGACATAGAAGGCGGCGCTTTCCGCCAGTTCAACCAGCGTCTTGGCGCGCTGCTTCAGCCCGTTCATGCCGGCTGTCAGCAGCGTAATACCGGCCGCATCGACCGGCTGGCCGATCAGCGTGGCCAGCTGCGGCAGGATCAGGTCAACCAGCCGCGCATCCTCTGCCTCACGCAGGTAATGCCCGTTCAGGTTTTCCAGCTTGGCCATGTCGAAGCGCGACGGCGAGCGGCCGACATTATCCAGGTCGAACCATTCGATAGCCTTGTCGGTCGGGATGATCTCGTCATCGCCATGGCCCCAGCCGAGGCGCAGCAGGTAGTTGCGCATCGCCTCGGGCAGGAAGCCCATGTCGCGATAGGCTTCAATGCCCAGCGCGCCATGGCGCTTCGACAGCTTGGCGCCATCCGGGCCATGGATCAGCGGGATATGGGCGAAGACCGGCACATCCCAGCTCATTGCCTGATAAAGCTGGGACTGCCGGAAGGCATTGTTCAGATGGTCGTCGCCGCGGATCACATGGGTGACGCCCATATCGTGATCATCGACCACGACGGACAGCATATAGGTCGGCGTGCCATCGGCGCGCAGCAGCACGAAATCATCCAGCTGCTCATTGGCGACGGTGACTTCGCCCTGCACCTTGTCGAAGATCACGCTCTGGCCGGTCTGCGGGGCGCGCAGGCGGATGACCGGCGGGATGCCCGCCGGCGCATCGCTGGCCGGGCGGTCGCGCCAGCGCCCGTCATAGCGCACCGGGCGGCCCTCGGCGCGGGCCTTCTCGCGCATCTCCTCCAGCTCCGCCGGGGAGGCATAGCAATGATAGGCCCGGCCGGCCTTCAGCAATTCATTGGCGACCTCGGCATGGCGGCCGGCGCGGGCGAATTGCATCACCGCCTCGCCATCCCAGTCCAGACCCAGCCATGTGAGCCCGTCGAAGATCGCCTGCACTGCGCCCTCGGTCGAGCGCGCCCGGTCGGTATCCTCGATGCGCAGCCGGAATTCGCCGCCGGTATGCCGGGAATACAGCCAGTTGAACAGCGCTGTCCGGGCTCCGCCGATATGCAGATAGCCGGTGGGCGAGGGGGCGAATCGGGTAACAACGGTCATGGGCGGATCACTGATTCCGGGCGGGAGGCAAGAAACTGCGTGCTGTTTAGCACATCCCCCCGGAAAAAGCCCAGAGGGAGGGGCCAAAGAGAGGGCCATGGACAGGTAAAGCGAGAGTTTCCGTTATGTGCTAATGCACGCCCTGTAAAGCTGGACTAGGCTTCGCCCTTCGGTTGCGTGGAGGGGTGATGCGGCAGCAGGCAGTCATCGGCATTGGCGAAGAGCGGGGCGGGCGTCTGACGCTGCCCTTCGCCTGGCTGGCCGGGACATTCCTGGCGGAGCGCAGCCGTTGGCCGCTCTGGCTGCCGGTGCTGCTCGGGCTTGGCATTGCCGGGTATTTCGCCATGCCGCTGGAGCCGCCCGTGTGGGTCGGTGCGTCGGCCCTGCTGGCGATGGGCGTGCTCGCGCGTCTGGTCGGCCCGGATGGCATGGCCCGGCTGCTGGCCATTGCCCTGGCCACCCTGGCGCTGGGATTCGCGGCGGCACAGCTGCGCACCGCGACCATCGGCACGGTGATGCTGGAAAAGCGCGTCGGGCCGGCAGTTCTGCAAGGCCGGGTGATCGAGATGGAGGCGCGGACCGGGGATTGGCGCCTCACGGTGGATCAGGCTTCGCTCGGCCGGCTGGAGGCCGGCAAGACGCCCCGGAGGCTGCGCTTCACCGCCCGGTCGGTGCCGCCGGATCTGCGGCTGGGCAATATCATCCGGGTGCGCGCCGTGCTGCGCCCGCCACCGGGACCAGCCGCACCCGGCGCCTTCGATTTCCAGCGCCATGCCTTCTTCGAGGGGATCGGCGGTGTCGGCTATGCGGTTGGCACGGTGGAGCGGATCGCCGGATCAGAGGCCCTGTCAGCCGGTTTCTGGGTGGCGGTGGACGAGATGCGCCGGCAGGTCACCGCCCGTATCCGCGCGGCCGTGCCGGGGGAGGCGGGGAGTGTGGCCGCCGCCCTGATCACCGGCGACCGCGCCGCCATTGACGAGCAGACGCTGCAGGCAATGCGCGATTCCGGGCTGGCGCATCTGCTGTCGATCTCCGGCCTGCATATGACGCTGGTTGCCGGTACGGTATTCTTCGCCCTGCGCTTCCTGCTGGCCCTGACACCGCTGGCGCTGCGCTGGCCGATCAAGAAATGGGCGGCCGCCCTGGCCCTGCTGGCGGCGGGCTTCTATCTGCTGCTGTCAGGGACGACGATTCCGACCCAGCGCGCCTTTGTGATGACCGGGCTGGTGTTCATCGCCGTGCTGATCGACCGGGTGGCGATCTCCTTCCGGCTGATCGCCTGGGCGGCGGCGCTGGTGCTGCTGGTTCTGCCGGAATCGATGCTGGGCCCCAGCTTTCAGATGTCCTTTGCCGCCGTGCTGATGCTGATCGCCTTCTACGAGGCCAATCGCGACCGGCTGATCAGTCCCCGCGGGGCCGGTCCGCTGCGCTGGGCAGGGCTGTATATGCTGGGGCTGGTCATTACCTCGGTGCTGGCGACCATCGGCACCACACCCTTCAGCGCCTATCACTTCAACCAGGTCGCGGTCTATGGCACGGCGGCGAATATGGTTGCCGTGCCGCTGACCGGCATCTGGGTCATGCCGCTGGGCGTGCTGGCGCTGCTGCTGATGCCGCTGGGGCTGGAATCCTGGGCGCTGGTGCCGATGGGCTGGGGTATTGAGGGGATCATTGCCACCGGCAGCGAAGTCGCTGCCTGGCCGGGCGCGGTTCTCGCCGTGCCGGCCGTACCCGATGTCGCGCTGGCGATGGTTAGCCTGGGTGGGCTGTGGTTGCTGCTCTGGCGCCGCACCTGGCGCCATGCAGCGGTGCCGGTCATCGTCCTGGGCATGGCCGCGCCCTGGCTGCCGGGGCTGGCGGAGCACCCGGTGCTGCTGGTTGACGAGGAAGGCCGGCTGGTTGCGCTGAGAGCGCTGAAAGAGGCGCCGGCATCCGGCCTGCTGTTCTCCTCCGGCCTGGCAGCGCGGTTTACCGGTGATGTTTGGCTGCGCCGGGAGACGCAGGAGAGGCGGCGACTGATGCCGCGCCAAGGCAGCGGGGAACAGCAGGGGCTGGCCTGTGACGGGCTGGGCTGTATCGCCCGCCGCGACGGTCTGACGATTGCCCTCGTGCGCGAGCCATGGGCGCTGGCCGAGGATTGCCGGATCGCCGACATCGTCGTGTCACTGGTGCCGATACGTCGCTCCTGTCCGAGCGCCCGGCTGGTCATCGACCGCTTCGATCTGTGGCGCGATGGCGCGCATGCGCTCCATATCGACGGGGGACGGCTGACGCTGGACACGGTGCGCAAGAGGCGTGGCGACCGGCCCTGGACGCCGGTGCGCCCGGCCTCGCGGGATAGGTCCAGCCTCAGCAGAAGCCTCAATAGCGGCGCATGAGTCCGATCAGCTTGCCCTGCACCTTTACCCGCTCCGGGCCGAAGATACGTGTTTCATAGGCCGGGTTGGCCGGTTCCAGGGCAATCGAGCCGCCCTTGCGGCGAAACCGTTTCAGCGTCGCCTCCAGATCATCGACCAGGGCAACGACAATGGTGCCGTTCTCTGCCGTGTCGCAGCGCTGGATGATGATGGTGTCGCCATCCTGGATACCGGCATCGACCATCGAATCACCATCGACTTCCAGGGCGTAATGCTCGCCCTTGCCGAGCAGGGCGGCGGGGACGTCGATGGAGGCAGCCTCGTCGCGCAGCGCCTCGATCGGCGTGCCGGCGGCGATGCGGCCATAGAGCGGCAGTGGCACCGCGCCCTGATCATCGCGCGCCGTCGTCCCGGCGAAGGAGGGGGTGAAATTGCCCTGGATGACATTGGGCTGGAAGCTGGGTGGCGTGGCGCTCTCCGGCCGGGGCTTGCGGGCGCCGGTATCGTCGGGCAGGCGCAACACTTCCAGCGCCCGCGCCCGGTGCGGCAGGCGGCGGATGAAGCCGCGTTCCTCCAGCCCGGTGATCAGGCGGTGAATGCCGGATTTCGACTTCAGCCCCAGCGCTTCCTTCATCTCGTCGAAGGAGGGCGACACGCCACTATCATTCAGCCGCAAATTGATAAAGGTCAGCAGCTCGAACTGTTTGCGTGTCAGCATGCCGGACTCCTCCTTATATGCGCCGCTCCGAGGGTAAGCCGCTATGGCTGGACGTGGCGTCGCACAGGGAAACTAGATATAGAACAAAACAACAACCTCACCTCATGTTTTAGTTTTGTTCCTGTCCGGGGTCAAGCGTGAAACGCCAAACCGATGGGCAGATCAGAAGTAGCGGTCCTCGAAGGGGATGACCTGCACTGTGTCGCCGGCGCTGCGGGCCGTATCATGCGGCGGCCGGACGATCAGGCATTGTGCCTGCGCGAGCAGGGAGAATTGCGAGCTGTCCTGCTTGCCGAAGGGCGTCGCCAGCGGCAGCCCGTCCGTGCCGGCCTCAAGGCTGGCACGCAGGTAATCCTGCCGCCGGTCATTGGCTTTCAGATTGCTGCCGAGGCGGGCGGGACGCGTCGCGGGGGCCGCAGCCTCCCGGCCCAGCAGCTTTGCCATGGCCGGCCCCAGGAACAGCAGCGCGCAGACCATGGAGGAAACCGGATTGCCCGGCAGGCCCAGCACCGGTGTATCGCTGACCGTGCCGAACATCAGCGGCTTGCCGGGGCGCATGGCGATCTTCCAGAAATCCAGCGTCCCGGTTTCTCCCAGCACGGTCTGGATCAGATCATGATCGCCGACCGAGGCACCGCCGGTGGTGACCAGCAGATCGGTACCGCGCGCGCCGGCCAGCATGCGCTTCAGCCCGGCCATGTCGTCAGGGGCGATGCCCAGCACCACCGGCTCGCCCCCGGCACCGCGCACGAAGGCGGCAAGCGCCAGCGCGTTGGAGCTGACAATCTGGTCGCGGCCGATGGGATCGCCCGGCCGCACGATCTCGTCACCGGTTGCCAGAATGGCGATGCGCGGCCGGCGGACAACGCGCAGCCAGGGGTGGTTCATCGCGGCGGCCAGCCCGATATCGCGCGCCGTCAGCTGCTTGCCGGCAGTCAGGCCGATATCGCCCTGCCTGAAGTCCAGCCCGGCGGCGCGGACGTAATTGCCGGGGGCAGGGGCTTCCTTCACGGTGACCTGGTCACCGCTCGCCTCTGTATCCTCCTGGATGACGATGCTGTCAGCGCCATCCGGCAGGGGCGCGCCGGTGAAGATGCGCACGGCCTGGCCGCTCTCCAGCACGCCCTGGAAACCACGCCCGGCGGGGGCAGAACCGATCACGGTCAGCACCGCCGGCACGCTGGCGACATCGGCCGCCTTCACGGCATAGCCATCCATTGCCGAGACCGGCTTGGGGGGCTGGGTGACACGGGCGGCGACATCCTGCGCCAGCACGCGGCCCAGGGCAGCGTCAAGCGACACATCCTCCGCATCCAGCGGCGTCAGGCCGGCCAGGATACGCTGGAGAGCGTCCTCGACAGGGATCACCGATTCGCCTCGTAAGTACCAGATTTACCACCGGATTTATGAACCAGCCTGATGTCGCCAATGCGCATGCCGCGATCCACCGCCTTGCACATGTCATAGACGGTCAGCGCCGCGATGCTGACGGCGGTCAGTGCTTCCATCTCCACGCCGGTGCGGCCGTTCAGCTTGCAGGTCGCCTCGATATCGACGGCGTTGCGCGCCGGATCGGCGGTCAGTTCCACCTTCACCGAGGTGAGGGCGAGGGGGTGGCACAGCGGGATCAGATCCGGCGTGCGCTTCGCCCCCATGATGCCGGCCAGCCGGGCGACCGACAGCACGTCGCCCTTCTTGACCCCGCCCTGCAGGATCAGCGCCAGGGTTTCCGGCTGCATATAGATGCTGCCCGTGGCCGTTGCCTTGCGCTCCGTCTCCGCCTTGTCGGAGACATCGACCATCACGGCCTTGCCCTCGGCGTCGAAATGGGTGAAGCCGCTCATCAGGCGGCCGCGCTCTCGCGCGCCAACAGGGCCTTTGTGGCGGCGGCGACATCCTCCTGGCGCATCAGTGATTCGCCGATCAGGAAGCATTGCGCGCCGGCCCGCGCCATGCGGGCAAGATCAGCCGGGGTATAGAGGCCGCTTTCGGCGACCAGCATCCTGTCCGCAGGTATGCGCGCCGCAAGCTGCTCTGTCGTTGCAATATCGACGTTCAAAGTCTTGAGATTGCGGTTGTTTACGCCCAGAAGCGGAGATTGCAGTTTCAGCGCCCGGTCGAGTTCTGTGCCATCATGCACCTCGACCAGCACATCCATGCCCAGCGCCGTGGCGGCGTCTTCCAGCTCAGCCGCCTGGGCATCCGACAGGGCCGCCATGATCAGCAGGATGCAATCCGCCCCCAGCGCCCGAGATTCGACGATCTGGTAAGGCTCCAGCATGAAATCCTTGCGCAGGCAGGGCAGGTCCACCGCGTTACGGGCGGCAAGCAGATAGTCATCCTTGCCCTGGAAATACGGAATGTCGGTCAGCACCGACAGGCAGGACGCCCCGCCCTCGCGATAGGCCTGCGCCAGGCTGGCCGGGTCGAAATCGGCGCGGATCAGCCCCTTGCTGGGCGAAGCCTTCTTGATCTCGGCGATCAGCCCGTAACGGCCTTCGGCATTGGCCTTTCGCAGTGCCTTCACGAAGCCGCGCGGTGCTGTGGCCTGCTTCGCAGCAGCCTCAAGCACGGAGAGCGGCTTTGCGGCCTTGCTGGCGGCGATATGAATGCGCTTGTCGGCGCAGATTTTCTCCAGAACGTCGCTCATCCTGCCTCGCCCCGGTTGGTGATGGCGACCAGCTTCGCCAGCGCAGCCTTCGCCTTGCCCTGGTCCAACGATGTGGCGGCGAGAGCAGCGCCTTCCGTCAGATCACCCGCCTTGCCGGCAATGATGAGGGCGGCGGCCGCATTCAGCAGCACGATATCGCGGTAGGCGCCCGTTTCGCCGTCCAGCAGACGGGTCAGGGCGGCGGCGTTGAAGGCGGGATCACCGCCCTTGATGTCCTCGGGCTTGGCCAGCTTCAGGCCAGCATCGGCCGGGGTGATCTGGAATTCGGTCAATGCGCCATCCTTCAGCTCGACCACATGGGTCGGACCGGTGGTGGTGATTTCGTCCAGCCCGTCGCTGCCATGGATGACCCAGGCATGGACGCTGCCCAGATTGCGCAGCACCTCCGCCATCGGCTTCAGGAAGTCGCGCGAGAACACGCCGATCAGCTGGCGCTTCACGCCGGCCGGGCTGGAGAGCGGCCCCAGCAGGTTGAAGATGGTGCGCGTGCCCAGCTCGATTCGGGTGCCGGCGACATGGCGCATGGCGCCATGGTGGCGCGGCGCCATCAGGAAGCCGACATGGGCGTCGCGTATCGCCTCCTCGATCAGGCTCATGGCGCAGTCGATATCGACGCCCAGCGCGGTCAGCACGTCGGCGGCGCCGGATTTGGAGGTCAGGCTGCGGTTGCCATGCTTGGCGACCGGCACGCCCAGCCCGGCGCAGACCAGCGCCACGGCGGTCGAGATGTTGTAGGTGCCGGACGCATCGCCGCCTGTGCCGCAGGTATCGATGGCATCCGCCGGTGCCGTCACCTTCAGCGCCTTGGCGCGCATCACGCTGGCGGCAGCGGTGATTTCGTCCACCGTCTCGCCGCGCACGCGCAAGGCCATCAGGAAGCCGCCCATCTGCGACGGGGTGGCGTTGCCGCTCATCATGATCTCGAAGGCGGCCTCCGCCTCGGCACGGGTGAGGGGGCGGCCGCTGGCGGCAATCCCGAGCAGGGATTTCATGTCCAAACTCATGCGTAACCTTCAGGCCGCGTTGCGGCGTTCCGCGATATCGAGGAAATTCTTCAGCATGGCGTGGCCATGCTCGGTGGCGATGCTTTCCGGATGGAACTGCACGCCATGGATCGGCAGGGTCTTGTGGGCCAGGCCCTGGATCACGCCATCCTCGGTCTCCGCCGTGATCTCCAGGCAGTCCGGCAGGCTTGCCTTCTCGATCACCAGCGAATGATAGCGCGTCGCCGTCAGCGGAGAGGGCAGGCCCTTGAACACGCCGCTATCCTTGTGATGAATCGGGCTGACCTTGCCATGCATCGGCACCGGGCCGCGCACCACCTTGCCGCCGAACGCCTGGCCGATGGCCTGCAGCCCCAGACAGACGCCGAAGATCGGCAGGGTGCCCTTGGCGCGCTCGATCAGCTCCAGGCAGATGCCGGCGCGGTCGGGATCGCAGGGGCCGGGCGAGATGACGATACCCTGATAGCCACCGGCCAGCACCTGATCGACGGTGATCTGGTCATTGCGCTTCACCACCACCTCGGCCCCCAGATCGCCCAGGAAGTGCCAGAGATTGTAGGTGAAGCTGTCGTAGTTATCGATCAGTATATACATATCAGTGACTTACATGGCGTTGTTCAGGCGGCTGCGTGCCGCACCTCACGGAGTTATAGCAGGCCCCGTTTCACCCGCAAAGGCAAGTGCGGCGTGGCTCTCGACGGGGATGGCGGGTTCTGTGAAATCAACCCCTTGACCTTCCCAATACTGGAAGGACCATCTATCCCATATGAGCATTCATCGGACATACGACCTCGCTATCGAGGGCATGAGCTGCGCGGCCTGTGTCGGTCGCGTCGAGAAGGCGCTGTCGGCCACGCCGGGCGTCGACCGGGCCGCCGTGAATCTGGCGACGGAACGGGCGCGGGTGCGCCTGACCGGGCCGGGCGATCCGGCCGACCTTGTCGCGGCGGTGGAGCAGGCCGGCTATCACGCGCATCTGATCGAGGCCGGGGCGCGGCCGGATGACGCCGCCGAAGCTGCGAGCCTGCGCTGGGAGACGATCCGGCTGGCCGCCGCCATCGCGCTGACCTTGCCGCTGGTCCTGCCGATGATCGGCATGGCAGCCGGCGTGCACTGGATGCTGCCGGGCTGGGTGCAGCTTGCCTTGGCGCTTCCGGTTCAGCTCTGGATCGGCGGACGGTTCTACGCCAATGCCTGGAAGGCACTGAAAACCCGCACCGGGACGATGGACCAGCTGGTCGCGCTGGGCACCAGCGCCGCCTTCGGCCTGAGCCTCTATCACATGGCGAGCGGCAATGGCGGTGATCTGTATTTCGAGGCCTCGGCCGCGATTCTGACGCTGGTGACGCTGGGCAAATATCTGGAGACACGCGCCCGGCGTGGCACCGCCTCGGCAATCCGCGCACTGATGGCGCTGCGGCCGGACGAGGCGCGGGTGAAGCGCGGCGAGTCCACCGCCATGGTCGCGGTTGAGGATCTGGTGGTCGGCGATGTGGTCGTCGTGAAGCCGGGCGAGCGAATCCCCGCTGATGGGCGTATCGAGAACGGAAGCAGCCAGCTTGATGAATCGCTGATCACCGGCGAGAGCCTGCCGATCGACAAGCAGGCGGGCGATGGCGTGACCGGCGGCTCGGTGAATGGCTCCGGCCTGCTGGAAATCGCGGTGACGGCGATTGGCGGCGAAACCGTCCTGGCGCGGATCATTGAGAGCGTGCAGGGGGCCCAGGCCTCCAAGGCGCCGGTGCAAAGGCTGGTCGACAAGGTCAGTGGCATCTTCGTGCCGGTGGTGCTGGCGATTGCCGTGGCGACCTTCGCTGGCTGGCTGCTGGCCGGGGCGGATATCGAAACCGGCTTGCTGAACGCGGTGGCAGTGCTGGTCATCGCCTGCCCCTGCGCGCTGGGCCTGGCCACGCCGACGGCGATCATGGCCGGCACCGGCGTTGCCACAAAGGCCGGCATCCTGATCAAGGATGCCGAAGCGCTGGAGCGGGCGCACAACATCCAGGTCGTGGTCTTCGACAAGACCGGCACGCTGACCATTGGTCAGCCGCGCGTGGTCGCCGTGATGCCGGCCGAGGGTAGGACGGAGGAGGAATTGCTCGGGCTGGCCGCCGCCGTCCAGCAGGGCAGTGAGCATCCGCTGGCACGGGCGATCCTCGATGCCGCTGCTGAACGCGGGCTGAGCGTTGCAAAGGCCAGCGGCTTCGACTCGCTGCCGGGCCGGGGCATCACGGCCACCATTGGGGGCCGGGCAATTCTGGTCGGCAGTCCCCGGCTGATGCGGGAGCATGGCATCGCCACGCAGGCGCTGGATGACCGCGCGGCAGATGCCGAGGGGGCGGGCAATACGGTCGTCTGGCTGGCCGCTGATGGGGCTTTGCTGGGCGCCATCGCCATTGGCGATACGCTGCGGGACAGCGCCAGGAATGCCATTCAGGAGATTGAAAAAGCAGGCATTTCGACGGTTCTTCTGACCGGGGATAACCGGCGGGCGGCGGATGCCATTGCCCGCCTGCTGGGGATTACCCAGGTCCGGGCCGAGGTTCTGCCGGAGGGCAAGGCAGAGGTGATCCGGGAGATTCAGGCTGGCGGCATGGTGGTCGCCATGGTCGGCGATGGGGTGAATGATGCGCCGGCGCTGGCCCAGGCGGATATCGGCATCGCGCTGGGCAGCGGCACCGATGTGGCGATGGAGGCGGCCCCGGTGACGCTGATGCGGCCCGACCCCATGCTGGTGCTCGACGCCATCGACGTATCGCGGGCCACGGTCCGGAAAATCTGGCAGAACCTGTTCTGGGCCTTCATCTATAATCTGATCGGCGTGCCGCTGGCGGCCTTCGGCCTGCTCAGCCCGGTGCTCGCCGGGGCGGCGATGGCGGCGTCCAGCGTCAGCGTCGTGTCGAACGCCCTGCTGCTGAAGCGGTGGAAACCCCAGGCCGGACGCAAAAAGGAAAGCACATGAATATCGGTCAGGCGGCCAATGCCTCGGGCGTGCCGGCGAAGACGATCCGCTATTACGAGAGCATCGGGCTGCTGCGCCCGGCGCCGCGCAGCGGGGGTGGCTACCGGGTCTATGACGAGACGGATCTGAGCGTGCTGCGCTTTATCCAGCGGGCGCGGTCCATGGGCTTTGCGGTCAAGGATGTCAGCAATCTGCTGAAGCTGTGGAGCGACCGGGAGCGGTCAAGCGCCGATGTGAAGGCCGTGGCCATGCGCCATATCGAGGAGATTGACCGCAAGATGGCCGAGATGAAATCGATCCGCAGCACGCTGGTCCATCTGACGCATCGCTGCCATGGCGATGACCGGCCGGACTGCCCGATCATCGATGATCTGGCCCGCAACGGTAGCTGAATAGGGCCGGTTTCGCTGTTCCGCCTTGTCGTGCCACAGGATATAGTGCGCCCCGATCATTTCTGATGCGGCAGCCCTGAGGGCTGCGGATGGAGCACCGTGGCGCGCAAGCCCAATAAGTCCGGAACCCCCACGCGCAAGCCTGCCACGAAACCCGCCAGCGGCCGGCGCCGGCGCAGCAAGGGGTTCCTGCTCTCCATCGGACTGGCCGGGGCAGCGCTGCTGATCGGCGGCAGCCTGGGGTATTTTTATGGCGGGCAGGGCACGCCGAAGCAGGCCGCCCTCAGTTCCGGGATCAGCCGACCAGCGGCAGCGCCGGTTCCGCCCGCAGCCCTGGCCCTGCCGCAGCAGCAACAGGCGCCGCTGGTTCCCCCAGCCCCCGTAACGCCGCCGGAGCAGCAGGCCAGCCTGCCACCACCCGATCAGACGGTGCCCGGCCTGCCGCCAACCCCGCCGCCTGTGCTCGCAGGCGATCCGGCCTGGCGGCGCAATGCCCAGCCGGCACCGATTGCCGAGGGCAAGCCGATGATCGCCATCGTCATCGACGATATGGGCATCGACAAGAAGCGCTCGGCCCGGGCCATGGCGATCACCGCGCCGATCACCTTCGCCTTCCTGCCCTATGCCAGCCTTGTTGCAAAGCAGGCCGCAGATGCCAAGGCGAGCGGCCATGAATTGCTGATCCATATTCCGATGGAGCCTTCCGTCGCCAGTGTCGATCCGGGACCGAACGCCCTGATGACCGGCCTGACCCCAGACCTGCTGGCGCAGCGCCTGGCCTGGAATCTCGGCCAGTTCGACGGGGTGGTCGGCGTGAACAACCATATGGGCAGCAAATTCACCGCCTCGGCCACGGCGATGCGGCCGGTCCTGGAGGAACTGAAGCGGCGCGGCATGCTGTTTCTCGATTCGCGCACCAGCTCCGATACGGTCGGCTTCCGCATGGCGGGCGAGCTGGGGCTGGCGGCGCTGCAGCGCGACGTGTTCCTGGACAATACCGACAGCCATGACGAGGTGGCCAAACGGCTGGCCGAGACCGAGCAGGTGGCGCGCCGTCAGGGCACGGCGATTGCCATCGGTCATCCGCGCGATGCGACCCTCGACATACTGGAACTCTGGATCGCCGATGTGCAGGCGCGCGGCTTCGTGCTGGTGCCGCTGACCGCCCTGCTGAAGGCCCGTAACGGCCAGCCGCAGGGCTAAGTCTGCTTCCTTAGCGGGCGCTGGCGGCCAGCGCCTGATCCAGATCGGCGATGATGTCGTCGACGGTCTCCAGACCGATGGACAGGCGCACCACTTCCGGCCCGGCGCCGGCGGCCTTCTGCTGCTCGGCGGAAAGCTGGCGATGCGTGGTCGAGGCCGGGTGGATGATCAGCGAGCGTGTGTCGCCGATATTCGCCAGATGCGAGAACAGCTCGCAGCTTTCCACCAGCTTCACGCCGGCATCGTAGCCGCCCTTGATGCCGAAGGTGAAAACCGAGCCCGCCCCCTTGGGCAGGTATTTCTGCGCCAGCTTGAAATGCTTGCTGGAGCGCAGCCCGGCATAGCTGACCCATTCGACCTGGCGGTGATCCTCCAGATACTCGGCCACCGCCTTGGCGTTCTCGACATGCCTCTGCATGCGCAGCGGCAGCGTCTCGGTGCCGGTGATGGTGAGATAGGCGTTCATCGGTGCCATGGTGGGCCCGAGATCGCGCAGCCCCATGGCATGGCCATAGATGGTGAAGGCGAGATCGCCGAAGGTCTCGTAGAAATTCAGCCCGTGATAGGCCGGCTCCGGCGTTGTCAGCGACTTGAACTTGTCGTTCTGCGCCCAGTCAAACTTGCCGGAATCGACAACCGCCCCGCCCATGGCATTGCCATGGCCGGACAGGAATTTCGTGGTCGAATGCACGATGATGTCGGCGCCATAGTCGAAGGGCCGGCACAGATAGGGCGTGGCCATGGTGTTGTCGACGATCAGCGGCACGCCGGCCTCATGCGCGATCTTCGCGACCGCCTCGATATCGACGATCACCCCGCCCGGATTGGCCAGGCATTCGACGAAGATCGCCTTCACCTTCGGCGTCATCGACTTGCGGAAATTCTCCGGCTCCTCGGCGTCCACGAAGATCGCGTTCCAGCCGAATTTCTTGAAGCTGCGCGAGAATTGCGTGATCGAGCCGCCATAGAGCTTGGTTGCCGCCAGGAATTCATCGCCCGGCTCCATGAAGGAGAAGAAGGCGAGCATCTGCGCGGCATGGCCCGAGGCGACGCAGGTCGCGCCACGCCCGCCTTCCAGCGTGGCGATGCGTTCCTCCAGCACCGCGACCGTCGGATTGGTCAGGCGGGAATAGATATTGCCGAAGGCCTGCAGGTTGAACAGCGAGGCGGCATGGTCGACATCGTCGAACACATAGGCCGTGGTCTGGTAGATCGGCGTCGAGCGCGCGCCCGTCGCCGGATCCGGGGCCGCCCCGGCATGGATCGCGAGCGTCTCGAAACCGGGCTTGGTGTTGCTGGTCATGGGCGGATTCCTGACTCTGCTTTTTGGTCGGTCGGTTGTCGTGTCCTTCGTGACGCCTGCTGCGCAGGCTCCTCAGGACGAGGCGGGGGATTGGGCCAAGGCTGGTATACCAATCTTCCCTCGCCCTGAGGAGGCCCGTCAGGGCCGTCTTGAAGGGTTCGGGGGGATGGGCTACGCCTTCTCCGGCAGTTTGCGGCGCTTGGAGGAGATGACGCCGGAGTTGAAGCCGTGCCAGCCCAGCTCGCCATTCAGCCTTCCATATTCAATCTTCGGGCAGCGATTCATGATGACGGTCAGGCCGGCGGCCTCGGCGCGGGCGGCGGCCTCGTCATTGCGTACGCCGAGCTGCATCCACACCACCGGCGCGCCGATGGCGATGGCCTCGTCGGTGATCGGGCCGGCGGCTTCGGAATTGCGGAAGATGTCGACCATGTCGATCTTCTCGGGAATCTCGGCCAGGCTGGCATAGACCTTCTCGCCCAGAATCTCGCCGCCGGCGACTTTCGGGTTCACCGGGATCACCCGGTACTTCTTCGCCTGCAGATATTTCATGGCGAAATAGGAGGGCCGGTTCCAGTCCGGGCTGGCCCCGACCATGGCGATCACCTTGACCTCGCGCAGGATCTTGCGGATCAGCGTGTCGGGGTAGGAGTCATGACCGGCCTTTTCGAAGGACGGCTTCACGGTATTGGCGAACATCGGCGTTCCTTCAGCTCAAATTCCCTGCCAGACCGGATGGCGCTTCTCCAGGAAGGCGTCGATGCCTTCCTCGGCGTCCCGGGCCAGCATGTTCTCGGTCATCACGCGGCTGGCATAGTCGTAGGCCTGCGCGAGGTCCAGTTCAACCTGGCGGTAGAAGGCCTGCTTGCCGATCTTCAGCGTCAGCGGCGATTTCCGGGTGATCGCATCGGCCCAGTCCGCGACTGCCTCATCCAGCGTCTCTTCCGGCACCGCCTTGTTGATCAGCCCGAAATCGATGGCGCGGGCGGTGTCGATCATCTCGCCCAGCAGCAGCATCTCCATCGCCTGCTTGCGGTTCACATTGCGCGACAGGGCAACCATCGGGGTTGAGCAGAACAGGCCGATATTCACCCCCGGCGTGGCGAAGCGCGTCGTCTCAGCGGCGATTGCCAGGTCGCAGGAGGCCACCAGCTGGCAGCCCGCCGCCGTGGCGATGCCATGGACACGGGCGATCACCGGCTGCGGCAGGCGCACGATGGCCTGCATCAGATCACTGCATTGCCGGAACAGCTTTTCATAGAAATCTCGGCCAGGATTGGCCCGCATCTCCTTCAGGTCGTGGCCGGCGCAGAAGGCCGGGCCATTCGCGCCCAGCACCACCACCTTCACCGAGGCGTCGGCGGATATCGCCGTCAGTTCCTCGATCAGCGCCGCCATCAGACCGACAGACAGCGCATTGCGCTGCTGCGGCCGGTTCAGGGTCAGCCGGGCAATGCCGCCGGAATCCTGGCGCAGCAGTACGGGCTCACTCACACTGGGGGCTGTATTGGCCATTCTTATGATCCTCCCGATCCATTTGTAAGGAGTCTGGCGTTCCCGGCCCGGTCGCGCAAGTATCCGGGTCAGCAAGGGAGGGTAGGGGAAAGCGCATGAGCAAGGTGACCACGCAGGAACTTGACCGCATCGCCCGCGAGGAAGTGCCCTATGTCGGCCAGCTGGGCGTGGTGTTCGAGACAGTGGGCGATGGCACGGTGACCGCCCGGCTGCCGTTCCGCGACGATCTGCTGCGCCCCGGCGGCACGATCACCGGGCCGGCGATGATGGGTCTGGCCGATATCGTCATGTATGGCTGCGTGCTCAGCCGCATCGGTATCGTGAAGCTGGCGGTGACGACCAACCTGACCGCCAATTTCCTGAAGCGCCCGAAGCCCGGCGATCTGGTCGCCAAAGGACGGTTGTTGAAATGCGGGCGCCGGCTGGCCTATGGCGAAGTGTCGATCTTTTCCGAGGGCGATGACGAGCCGGTCTGCCATGTGACCTCGACTTATTCGATTCCACCCGCGAAATCAGGCGATTAAAATGCGGTATCAGGATACCTATTTTATAACTCATTGAAATTACTGTTAAATTTAGCGCATCAGTGCTTTCTTTTCGATTGACGGCGAAATCCGGCTTCTGTAGATATGCGGCCTCCATGGGGCGATAGCCTCGTGACCGCGTTTAATAGCCAATTGGGGCAGATATGAAGACCTACTCCGCCAAGCCGTCGGAGATCGAGAAGAAGTGGGTGCTGATCGACGCTGAAGGCGTCGTTCTGGGCCGCCTCGCCTCGCTCGTCGCGATGCGTCTGCGTGGCAAGCACAAGCCGACCTTCACCCCGCATATCGACACTGGTGACAACATCATCATCGTCAATGCCGAGAAGGTTCATCTCACCGGCAACAAGCTGAAGAACAAGAAGTTCTTCTGGCATACCGGCCATCCGGGCGGCATCAAGGAGCGGACCATGGGTCAGATCCTCGGTGGTCGCTTCCCGGAGCGGGCGATCGTGAAGGCCGTTGAGCGCATGCTCGCCAAGGGCCCGCTGCGCAACAAGCTGATGGGCAACCTGAAAGTTTATGCCGGCACCGAACACCCGCATGAAGCCCAGCAGCCGGAGGTCCTCGACCTCGCTGCGATGAACCCGAAGAACAAGAGGAGCAATTAATCCATGGCCAGTGTTGAAAGCCAGGGCATGGACGCTCTGAAGGATCTGGTTGCCGGCGGCGTTGATGCCGATGTCACCCCGGTCGAGCCGAAGATCGATGCCCAGGGCCGTTCCTACGGCACCGGTCGCCGCAAGGACGCGATTGCCCGCGTTTGGATCAAGCCGGGCAATGGCAAGGTCACCGTCAATGGCCGTGACCAGCAGGAATACTTTGCCCGTCCGGTGCTGCGCCTGATCGTCGACCAGCCCTTCAAGGCTGCCGGCCGCGAAGCTGCCTATGACGTGATCTGCACCGTGACAGGTGGCGGCCTGTCCGGCCAGGCCGGTGCGGTTCGTCACGGCATCAGCCGCGCGCTGATCAACTACGAGCCGGAGCTGCGTGGCGCCCTGAAGAAGGGTGGCTTCCTGACCCGCGACAGCCGCGTCGTCGAGCGTAAGAAGTACGGCCGCGCCAAGGCGCGACGTAGCTTCCAGTTCTCGAAGCGTTAAATCCCTCAGGGATTACGTCTACCGGAAACGGGGCGTCCCAGCAGGGGCGCCCCGTTTTCGTTTTGCGCCGGTTTTTCGTTGTGCCGGCAAGCTTTCGCTGGTTTGGTTCCACGCCCTGCCTACATGAAACAGGGCAATTATTGGAGGAAGATATGACTGCGTCGTCGAACAACATCCGGGTCGGTATTCTGGGGGCCAGCGGCTACACCGGGGCCGAGCTCATCCGACTGTTGGCGCAGCATCCCTTCACGCGAATCAGCCTGCTGACCGGCGACCGCGCCGCCGGCAAGCCGATCGGCGATGTCTTCCCGCATCTGGGCTATCTCGACCTGCCGGTGCTGACCAAGATCGAGGATGCGAAGGTCGATGAGTGCGATGTCATCTTCTGCGCCTTGCCGCATGGCACCACGCAGGAGGTGATCGCCGGCCTGCCGAATCATCTGAAGGTGGTCGATCTGTCGGCCGATTTCCGGCTGCACAATCTCGACACCTATGCCGAATGGTACGGCCATGCGCATCAGGCGCCGGAGCTGCAGAAGGAAGCCGTCTACGGGATCACCGAACTGGCCCGCGAGGCGGTGAAAAAGGCCCGGCTGGTTGCCAATCCCGGCTGTTACCCGACCGCCGCGCAGCTGCCGCTGGTGCCGCTGGTCGAGGCCGGGCAGATCGATGTCGACGACATCATCATCGACGCCAAATCGGGTGTATCGGGCGCCGGTCGGGCGGCCAAGGAAGGCTCGCTCTTCACCGAGGTCAGCGAGGGCATTCATGCCTATGGCGTGGCCAGCCATCGCCATGCGCCGGAGATCGAGCAGGGGCTGACCGGTGCCGCCGGGCGCGAGATCCGGGTGAATTTCACGCCTCATCTGATGCCGATGAACCGAGGCATCCTGTCGACCGCCTATGTCCGGTTGGCGAACGGCGCCAGTGCGGCCGATCTGCGCGAGACGCTGGCCAAGCGTTATGCTGGCGAGCCCTTCGTGCGGGTGCTGCCGCTGGGCCAGGTGCCGGCGACGCGGCATGTGCGCGGCTCCAACCACACGCTGATCGGCGTCGTTGCCGACCGGCTGTCGGGACGGGCGATCATCATCTCGGTGATCGACAATCTGGTGAAGGGCGCGTCCGGCCAGGCGGTGCAGAACATGAATGCCATGACCGGCCTGCCGGAAACCACGGCGCTGTCCCAGCCGCCGATGTTCCCGTAACACGAAGGAGATACGGCATGGCCGCCCTCATCCTGCCGCATCACGGCATCGTGCCGACCATCGACAAGACCGCCTTCATCGCCCCGAATGCGGCGATCATCGGTGATGTCGAGATCGGCGCGGAGTCCAGCATCTGGTTCTCCTGTACGCTGCGCGGTGACGTGAATGTCATCCGCGTCGGCAAGCGGACCAACATCCAGGACGGCACCATCCTGCATGTCCAGAGCTACGGGCTGGGATGCTATGTCGGTGACGATGTGACGGTCGGCCATGCCGCCCTGCTGCATGCCTGCACGCTGGAGGATCGCAGCTTCGTCGGCATGCAGGCCTGCGTCATGGATGGGGCTGTGGTCGAGACCCACGCTATGGTCGCCGCCGGCTCCCTGGTCACGCCGGGCAAGCGCGTTCCCGCCGGCCAGCTCTGGGCCGGCCGGCCGGCACGCTATGTCCGTGACCTGTCGCCGGAGGATATCGCGGAGATTTCCGCCTCGGCCAAGCGCTATTGCGAGACCGCCGAGAGCCACCGGCAGGCTTACGGGCAGTAGCCTCTAAACCTTCGTCGGATCGTCCTTTTTGGCGGTTTCCGCCTCGTCGCGTTCCCGCAAATAATCATCCGTGGTGCGGGTCAGCGGGCGCGGCTTGCCGGCCATCGGGTTGGCCGGGCCTTCGAACTGCGCGATGACACGGCAATCCTGGCACATCTTGATGCGTTCCAGCGCCGCCGGATCGGCGAACATTGAATGGCCTTCCAGCTTTGCCACGATGCGTTCGACTGAGCCCTTGGTGCCGAAGGGCTTGCTGCACCGGACGCAGTGATAGGGTTCCTCTTCCTTCAGAGGCTGGACGCTGCGCGCCGCGGCGGTGAAGTTGAGGCGCGGCGACAAGGTGATGACCTGCTCCGGGCAGGTGTTCTTGCACAACCCGCACTGGACGCAGGCATCCTCCTGGAAGCCCAGGAACGGCCGGTCCTCATTGTCGTGCAGTGCGCCGGTCGGGCAGGCCGAGACGCAGGACAGGCACAGCGTGCAGCCCTCGACATCGACGACAACCGCGCCGAAGGGCGCACCGGCGGCCAGCTGCACGGTGTCGACCGGGGCCGGGGCAACGTCGTGCAGATGCCCGAAGGCCAGCGTCAGGGAGGAGCGCTTGCCGCCCATCGCCAGGAAATCGCCGCCCGGAATCGCAGCAACCGCCGGCAGGCTGTAGAGCGCCGCCTCGACCGCGTCCGGGTCGTCCTCGACCAGCACGGCAACACGGCCGCTGTCATAGCCAAGACCACTCATCGCGGTCTCGATAATGCCGGCCTGCTGGGCAAGGCCGGTCAGTTCGCCGCGTTTTGCCGGTGACACCAGCACCGCCACCTGCGACGCGCCATAGGCCAGAGCGCCGGCCAGAAGATCGAGGCCGGTCTGCGTCACCTCGTTCACGGCGAAGGGGATGACATTGGAGGGCAGGCCGCGCCCGAACCGCGCCATCATCGAGATCATCTCGGCGCCGCTGCGCTCGTCATGCACCAGGATGACGGGCTTCACGCCGCCGGCCTCGCGATAGGTCGTCAGCAGGCTGCGCAGCCGCGTCAGGATGGCGGCACCGGAGGGCATGGCATAGCTGGCCGCCCCGGTCGGGCAGACGCTGTGGCAGGCACCGCAGCCGCCGCAGAGATAGGGGTCGATGGACACGGTGTCGATACCCAGCGCAGCGCCCGGCGTGATTGCCGAGGCCGGGCAGACATCCAGGCAGCGGGTGCAGCCGATCTGCTTGCTGCGGCTGTGCGCGCAGAGATCGGCACGGAAATCGACATAGCGCGGCTTGGTGAACTCGCCGACCATGTCGGTCATCTCCAGCAGCATCTTCTGCAGCGCTGCCGGATTGCCGGGATCGGGGCGGAAATAGCCGTCGCGCCGCTCATGCGACGGGAAGAGGGGGGCACCGCCCGACAGGTCGAGGATCAGGTCGCATTGCGAGGCCGCCCCGTTCTTGCCCGGCTCGAAGGCCAGCACCTGGCGCGAGGAGGGATCGGCCGGGGCGTAGTTGTTCACCATGATCTCGAAGGCGCCGAGATGGCCTTTGGCTCCGACGATGCTGCCCTGGAAGATCGGCAGATCCATGATGCGCGGCGGCAGCACGCCCTGCGGCCGGTCGAGCAACACGGTGACGTCGAGCCGGGCGGAAAGCTGGCGTGCCGCCTCGATGGCCTGCTCGTCGCGGCCATAGACCAGGCACACGCCCTCTGATTTCAGGGTGACGCTGGAGGCCGGCTCGATCTCGATCATCGCCTCGGCCAGAAGGGCGGCCATCTTCGGCGTGGCGCCGCGCGCCTGCTCCGACCAGCCGGCCTGTTCGCGGATATTGGTGAAGGTCAAAGCGGCGTCGCTGCCATCTTCCTCCATCACCTCGGTGAAGAGCGGGGCTTCCTGGGTGCAGGCAACGATGAAGGGATTGCCCTCGGCGGCGGCGCGGCGGAAGCTGTCGATGCCGGCGCGGCACAGCTCGGTATGCAGTGTGCCGACCGCCTGTCCGCAGGCTGCGTTCAGCGCCTTCTCATCGAGCGGCATGGTGCCCCGGCAGGTGCAGGCCAGGATGCGGCGCTGGGCGGTGGTCATGGGGGTTATCCTCAATGTATCGGTTTTATCGCGCGGCCTGATGAGCGCCGCCCTGTTTTGCGCTATATTGCTGGTATGACCACCCGGCTGCAACAAGGCCGATCCGTTTTGTCCCTATATAGGCAGGACGGCCAGCTGGTCGAGGATGCGTGAGGGAAGAATGGAACATAAGGAGACGATGCCGCTGGGCGTCGTCATCGAACGCCGCGAGAGCAGCAGCCGCTGGCAGCGCTGGGCGTTCCAGCCGATTGCCGTGATCCCCGGCGCGCCGCCCGTGGAGGGCTGGCGCGAGATCATGACCGGGCCGGGCTGGGTGCATTTCCACATCGGCACGCTCCCCGCCGAACTCTACCGCAGCCAGACCCCGGCCTATCTGCACAATCTGTCGATGACGCGGCCCAGCGTCTATGTCGTGCTGCGCCAGGACCCGGATGCGCCGGAGGATCAGCCCTACCGGCCGCTGCTGGTGACTCTGTCGCCCTATGAGGCGGAGGAATACGCCATCAGCGGCGACGAGATCGTCGATGCCGTGGCGATGCCCGATGCCGTGATGGAGTGGATGCAGGCCTATATCGACAAGCGCCATGTCGAGCAGCCCTTCATCAAGCGCCAGCGCGACAAGCACAAGGAGGCGCAGACCGAATCGCCGATGCCGCTGGATGTCTATGGCAAGCCGGTACGCGGTGGCGGCAACCGGGGCGGGGGACAGGGCAATGTCTGACGGTAATTTTCTCGGGCGCTGGGCGCGGCTGAAACAGCAATCGCGCCAGCCCGGCCAGCGCCGGGCCGGGGCGGCACCCATCCTGCCGGCGGAGGAGGCGGACCCGACCGCCGCGCTGACCCCGGTTGAACCGGCGGTGGAGAGGCCCGTCGAACGAGCCGCTGATGCACCGGATCAGCCACCTGAATCGGGCGGTCTCGATCTGTCGAAGCTGCCGGATATCGACACACTGACCGCCAATTCCGATTTCTCCGTCTTCATGAACAAGGGGGTGCCGGGAAGCCTGCGCCGCCGGGCGCTGCGCAAGCTCTGGAAATCCGACCCGATCTTCGCCTTTCAGGACGGGCTGACCGATTACCAGGAGGATTACACCGACGCCGCCACTGTGATCGAAGGCATGAAGACCTCCTACAAGGTTGGAAGGGGCTTCCTGACCGATCTGGAAATTGCCGAGAACGATGCCGTCTACAATGCCACCCGCCGTCCCCCTCCGGTCGAGGCTGAGGAGGAGGGGGAAACGGAAGCGATAGAGACGGTCGAAGCCGAAGCCGAGGAGTCCACGGAGGAGCCCGCCGGGGCTGACGCCGGGGAACCCGTCGCAATTGCGCAAAGCGAGGGCGTCGAGGAGGAGCTGCCGCTGGAAGAGGAGAAGACAGAGGCAGCGCCGGTCAAAAATGTAAATGATAATCAATCTTAATTAAGGTGATGCCTCAACTGTAATTGCGAATAATTATCACTGTAATAAGTTGCCGCAATCGGCACTTCTGCTTGCATGGCCTGCCAAAAGGGTAAGTTTCGGGTGGACGGTGGGTGACAGTTGTTTTACGTTATCTGGTAAGACCAATAAGATGCCGATCAGCCACTAAGGCTGGCGATGGCGGATACGGATGCGGGAAGAGATGACGCCCATGGCGCAGGTTAATCCTGTCGGAAACGCGACTGTTGCGGCGGAGGATATCCTCCGGGCGCAGTATTACGGCTTTCTGGCGCGGTTTCTGGCCTCCCCCCCCGACCAATCCCTGCTCGACAGCGCCGCTGGCATGCAGGGCGACGAAACCCCGCTGGGCACCGCCATCGGCATCCTGGCGAAGCTGGCCCGTCAGACCAGTGCGACCGCAGCGCGCGAGGAATATACCGCGCTGTTCATCGGCCTGACGCGCGGCGAGCTCATGCCCTATGCCTCTTATTACCTGACCGGATTCCTGCACGAGAAGCCGCTGGCCAATCTGCGCGGCGACATGGCCCAGCTGGGCATCATGCGCGAGGAAGAGGTCAAGGAGCCGGAAGACCACATCGCCGCCCTGTGCGAGATGATGGCGGGCCTGATCACCGGCTCGTTCGGCGCACCGGCTGATTTGCCCACACAGCAACGGTTTTTCGACCGCCACATCCTGCCATGGGGCGGTCATTTCTTTGCCGATCTGGAGCGCGCGCAAGCCGCCACGCTCTATCAGCCGATCGGGACCATCGGCAGGCTGCTGCTTGAGATCGAGCAGACGGCCTTCGCGATGGATGCGTAACGTGATGACAGCCAAGGAGGGCGCAGCATGAAACAGGAAAACCAGCCGATATCGGCGAACCGTCGCGATTTCCTGAAATTCGCGAGCGTTGGCGCTGCAGCCGGGGCTGCCGTTGCGGTGGCCGGCGGGGGCGAGGCGGTGGCCGCCGTGGCCGCGCCGCAGGATGACAAGCAGACGGGCTACCGGATGACGGACCACATCAAGGCCGTCTACCAGACCTCGCGATATTAGGCCCAAGGGTTTAGGGAGCGGAGAAGATCATGCTCAAGAAAAAAGCGGATGCAGTTGCCGGCCGGTCGCGTCTGACCCAGGCCCTGGCAAGCCTGAGCGGCGGGACCATGGACCGTCGTACATTCCTGAAGCGCTCCGGCCTGACCGCCGGCGGTCTGGCAATCGCCGGCACGCTGGGCGGTGGCATGGTGCGCAAGGCCGAATCGGCATCGCCGAAATTCGGTGGCGAAATCAAGCTGGTGAAGAGCGTCTGCACGCATTGCTCGGTTGGCTGCACGGTCATGGCCGAGGTGCAGAACGGCGTGTGGACCGGGCAGGAGCCTGGCTTCGACAGCCCGTTCAACCTGGGTTCGCATTGCGCCAAGGGGGCCGCGATCCGCGAGCTGACCCATGGCGAGCGCCGCCTGAAATATCCGATGCGTCTGACCGCCGGCAAGTGGGAGCGGGTCTCCTGGGAGCAGGCGATCAACGAGATCGGCGACAAGATGTTGCAGATCCGCGAGCAGGCCGGCCCGGATTCGGTCTACTGGCTCGGCTCCGCGAAGCACAGCAACGAGCAATCCTATCTGATCCGCAAGTTTGCCGGGTTCTGGGGCACGAACAACATCGACCATCAGGCCCGCATCTGCCATTCGACCACGGTCGCCGGTGTGGCAAACACCTGGGGCTATGGTGCGATGACCAACAGCTATAACGACATGATGAAGAGCCGCCTGATGTTCTTCATCGGCGGCAATCCGGCCGAGGCTCATCCGGTGTCGTTGCAGCACATCCTGAAGTCGAAGGAACAGAATGGCGCGCCGCTGATCGTCTGCGATCCGCGCTTCACCCGCACGGCCGCGCATGCCGATGAATATGTCCGCTTCCGTCCGGGCAGCGATGTCGGGCTGATCTGGGGCATTCTCTGGCACATCTTCGAGAATGGCTGGGAGGACAAGGACTTCCTCGCCAAGCGCGTCTACGGCATGGATCTGATCCGCACCGAAGTCGCCAAATGGGACCCGAAAGAGACCGAGCGCGTCACCGGCGTTCCCGGCTCGCAGCTGGAGCGCGTCGCCCGTCTGATGGCGACCAACAAGCCCGGCACGCTGGTCTGGTGCATGGGTGGCACGCAGCATACCAATGGCTCCAACAACACCCGCGCCTATTGCATCCTGCAGCTGGCGCTGGGCAATGTCGGCGTGGCCGGCGGCGGCACCAACATCTTCCGCGGCCATGACAATGTTCAGGGCGCCACCGATTTCGGCGTCGTCATGGATTCGCTGCCCGGCTATTACGGCCTGGCCACCGGTTCCTGGGCCCATTGGGCGCGGGTCTGGGACGTCGACTATAACTACCTGCTCGGCCGCTTCGGCTCGAAGGAGCTGATGGAGCGTTCCGGCATTCCGGTCTCGCGCTGGTTTGACGGCGTGCTGGAAGACAAGGCCAATATGGACCAGCCGGACAATATCCGCGCGATGGTCTTCTGGGGCCATGCCCCGAACTCGCAGACCCGCCTGCCGGATATGAAGAAGGCGATGGAGAAGCTCGATCTTCTCGTCGTCATCGATCCGGTGCCGACTGTCTCGGCCGTGCTGCATGACCGCAAGGATGGCTGCTATCTGCTGCCGGCCTGCACGCAGCTGGAGACCTATGGCTCGGTGACTGCCTCGAACCGGTCCGTGCAGTGGCGCGACAAAATCGTCGATCCGATCTTCGAATCGAAGAATGATCACGAGATCATGTATCTCTTCGCCAAGAAGTTCGGTTTCGAGAAGGAGATGTTCAAGAATATCAAGGTCAACGGCAATGAGCCGCTGGTCGAGGACATCACCCGCGAATGGAACCGCGGCATGTGGACCATCGGCTATACCGGCCAGTCGCCGGAGCGGATGAAGATGCACATGGCCAACCAGGCGACCTTCGACAAGGTCAGCCTGCGCGCCGTGGGCGGCCCGGCCGATGGCGAATTCTACGGCCTGCCCTGGCCGTGCTGGGGCACGCCGGATATGAAGCATACCGGTACGGCAAATCTGTACGACATCTCGCTGCCGGTCGCGAAGGGTGGCATGGGCTTCCGCGTGAATTTCGGGCTGGAGCGCAATGGCCAGACCCTGCTGGCGGAGAATTCCTGGCCGGTCGGCTCGGAGATCGAGGACGGCTATCCTGAATTCACCATGGCCATCCTGCAGAAGCTGGGCTGGGACAAGGATCTGACGCCGGAGGAAATGGCGTCGATCCAGAAGGTCGGCGGCGCCAAGATCGAGACGGTGAACTGGAAGACCGATTTGTCGGGCGGTATCCAGCGTGTCGTCATCGCCCATGGCTGTGCACCTTATGGCAACGGCAAGGCCCGCTGCGAAGTCTGGAACTTCCCGGACCCGATCCCGCTGCATCGCGAGCCGCTCTATACGCCGCGCCGCGATCTTGTGGCCGATTATCCGACCTACAAGGACCGCAAGCTGCATCGCCTGCCGACGCTGTACGAATCGATCCAGAAGAACGATTTCTCGAAGGACTACCCGATCATCCTCACCTCCGGCCGTCTGGTCGAATATGAGGGTGGCGGCGACGAGAGCCGGTCCAATCCGTGGCTGGCCGAGTTGCAGCAGGACATGTTCGTCGAGATCAATCCGTTCGACGCCAATGGCCTGGGTATCAAGGACGGCCAGATGGTCTGGGTGCATGGTCCTGAAGGCGGCAAAGTCCGCGTGATGGCGATGCTGACCGAGCGTGTCGGCCGCGGCGTGGCCTTCATGCCCTTCCATTTCGGCGGTCATTTCCAGGGCAAGGATCTGCGGGCGAAATATCCGCAGGGTGCCGACCCCTATGTTCTGGGTGAATCGACCAACACGGCGCAGACCTACGGGTATGACGCCGTGACCCAGATGCAGGAAACCAAGACCACTTTGTGCCGCATCGAGCGCGCGTAAGAAGACAGGGGAGACGTTAGATATGGCCCGCATGAAATTTCTTTGCGACGCCGAGCGCTGCATCGAGTGCAACGCCTGCGTTACAGCCTGCAAGAACGAGCACGAGGTGCCCTGGGGCATCAATCGCCGCCGGGTGGTGACGATCAATGACGGCCGGCCGGGGGAGAAGTCGATCTCCGTTGCCTGCATGCATTGCTCGGATGCGCCCTGCATGGCGGTGTGCCCGGTCGACTGCTTCGTGCAGACGGCCGAAGGCATCGTGCTGCACAACAAGGAAACCTGCATCGGTTGCGGTTACTGCTTCTATGCCTGCCCGTTCGGCGCGCCGCAGTACCCGCAGGCCGGCAATTTCGGCACCCGCGGCAAGATGGACAAGTGCACCTTCTGCGCCGGTGGCCCGGAAGAAGCCGCGAATTCCGAGGCGGAATTCCGCAAATACGGCCGCAACCGTATCGCCGAAGGCAAGCTGCCGCTCTGCGCCGAGATGTGCTCGACCAAGGCGCTGCTGGCCGGTGACGGCGATGTCGTTTCCGACATCTACCGCGAGCGCGTGGTCGCCCGCGGCTTCGGCTCCGGCGCCTGGGGCTGGGGCACGGCCTATGAGGCAAAGGCCGGCGGCTGAGGCTGACGGTGCCGACGGCAGTAAAGCGTTAAGGGGGGCGGCTTTGGCCGCTCCCCGGTCGCCTCATCTGTCTTATGGCCGGGGAATAAATGTCGAGGGAACGGGACTTGCCGTCAGGCCGGTCCGAGCGCAGGGGAACACAGCCATGTCGCCGCATCATCATATCGAGGGAACCGGGGCGCGACCCGCCCGCCGCCATGGCACGCTGTTTGCCCTGGGGCTGCTGGTGCTGGCCGGAAGCCTGTTGCAGGGCTGCCGCGAGGAGGAGCAGGGGCGCACGCTGCTGTTCGACAAGGGTCATTACATCGGCAAGAAGGTGGATGACAAGCTCAGCCCCTCAGCGGTCGAGGCATTGGCGAAGCGCGCCGAGAAACAGGGCGTTTAGGGTAGGGGAGCGGAGATCATGACAGTGATTCAGCTATTCTCGCGCACAGTTGCACTTCTGGCCTTGGCCGTGCTGCTACTGGGCGGTGCACCGGTCGCGGAACGCCTGACGGGCCTTGGCGGCGCAGCGATGGCGCAGCAGGCGGCACCGGCGGGCGATGTCGGCAAATCCGATGTCTGGCGCGCGATCCGCAATGGCGAGCGCGGCTATGTCTCCATTCCGAACAAGCAGGCCGGCGTGCTGGTCCAGTCCGAGGGCGAGAACTGGCGCGCCTTCCGCAACGGGCCGCTGTCGAACTGGGGTGTGTGGGGCATGATCGGGATGATCGGCCTGCTGGCGCTGTTCTTCGTGATCCGGGGGCGCGTGCGCATTGAGCATGGCCCCAGCCCGCGCCGGATCGAGCGTTTCAACGGTGTCGAGCGCTTTGCCCATTGGCTGACAGCCGCCAGCTTCATCGTTCTGGCGCTGACCGGGCTGAACATTCTCTATGGCCGCTATGTGCTGCTGCCGCTGCTGGGGCCGGAGATATTCTCCGCCATCACCGTCGCCGGCAAATACATGCATAACTACATTGCCTTCGCCTTCATGGTCGGCCTGGCGATGATCATCGTGCTGTGGGTGAAGGACAATATCCCCAACCGCCTGGACGTGAACTGGTTCGCCAAGGGCGGCGGGCTGTTCGGCAAGGGCAATCATCCGCCGGCCCGCAAGTTCAATGCCGGCCAGAAGATCGTGTTCTGGGCCGTGGCCCTGGGCGGCCTCTCGGTCAGCGTATCGGGCGTCGCTTTGCTGTTTCCCTTTGAATTCGCCCTGTTCGGCAAGACCTTTGCCTTCCTGAACATCTTCGGCCTCGGCCTGCCTGCAACGGTCACGCCGATGCAGGAAATGCAGCTGTCGCAGGTTTGGCATGCTGTCGTCAGCCTGGTGCTGATCGTGATCATCTTCGCCCATATCTATATCGGCACCATTGGCATGGAAGGCGCGTTCGATGCCATGGGCAGCGGCATGGTCGACGAGAACTGGGCGAAGGAGCATCACAGCCTCTGGGTGGACGAGGTGAAGGCCAAGGAGCGCGAGGCGGCCCTCTCGGGCGGTCGTGCCTCACCGGCCGGCGATGACTGAGCACAAGACAATTCCGGCACGAGTGGAGAGGTTTCATGCGGTTTAAGACTCTGGCGATGGCCGGCGTGTTTGTGGCTGGCCTGACGGTTGGGGCACTGCCGGCCACGGCCCAGGCGGCGCTCAGCCAGGATGCCATCGCCAAGAAGATCGCCGAGACCTATCCGGTCCAGGTGCTCTCTGTGAAGCCGGCGCGCGATGGCGACCGTGTGGTCTATGCCGTCACCATGATGCGCAAGGCCGGCGAGGGCGCGGGCAGCAACGCCTTTCATGTGGTGCGGATGCTGGTCGACCCGATGACCGGCGATCCGCTTCCTGCCTTCACGCATCTGACGCAGGGCTACGCCACGTCAGGAGCCGAGTCGCACGGCGCGAAATATGATGGCGGTGCGGAGATGCGCCGCCTGACCACCCGGAACAGCAGCCGCAACTGATGTCATGACCCTGCGCCAGACAGTCGGTTTGGCTCTGGCTGTACTATGCGGGGCAAGCCTGCCGGTGCAGGCCCAGCTGGCCGGACATGGCGGGCCGGTCAAGGCGGTGGCGATGGCCCCGGCCGAGAACCGCGCGGTCAGCGGCAGCTTTGATTACGCGGTGATGTTCTGGGATATGAAAGACACCCGCGCTTTGGCCACGTTGCATGGCCATAAGGCGGCGGTGAACGCCGTCCAGATGCTTCCCGACGGTACGGCCCTCAGTGCCAGCGACGATGGCGATATCCTGCTGTGGCAGGCCGACCGGGCGGAACCCCTGCGCAAATTCACCGGGCATCAGGGCCGCGTCGTGGCGCTGGATGTGTCGCCCTCGGGCGATATTGTCGGCTCGGCCGCCTGGGATGGAACGGCCCGGCTGTGGGATATGGCCTCCGGCAGCGAAATCCGGCGATTCGAGGGGCATCAGGGCAGTGTCAACGACATTGCCTTCTCCCCCGACGGGCTTCTGGTGGCGACGGCGGGCTATGATGCCACGATCCGGGTCTGGCGGGCGGCGGATGGCGTGCAGATCCGCGAATTGCGCGGGCATGATTTCGGCGTCAATGCCGTGCTGTTCAGCCATGATGGCACGCGGCTGATTTCCGGCGGCACTGATGAAAGCATCCGCCTCTGGGATGTCGAGAAGGGCACGGAAATACAGGCCCTGCTCGGCCATAAAGGGCCGGTCCTGAGCCTTGCCCGCGCGCCCCGGGGACCCGGCTTTGCCTCATCCGGAATCGACGGCACGATCCGCCTGTGGCGCCGCCCGGAGGACAAGCCGCAAATCTTCGGCCCGCCGCAGGGCGTGCGGGGCGGGGCGGTCTGGTCGGTCGCCTTTTCCGGCGATGGCGCGCGGCTGCTGGCTGGCGGCAATGACGGGCTGGTCCGGCTCTGGGATATCGGCACCGGCCAGGAAGTCCGGGACGCAACGCCAGTGGCGGCGGCTGCGCCTGCGGCCCCGGCCGTTGCGCTGACCACCGCGGAGCTGGAGCGCGGGGCGGCGCTGTTCCGGCGCTGCGGGCCGTGCCATACGGTGACGCCCGATGGCGGCAATCGTGCGGGGCCGACGCTACATAATATTTTCGGCCGTCGCATGGGCAGCGTCGATGGCTATCCCTATTCGCCGGCGCTGCGCAAGGGCGACATCGTCTGGACGGCGGAAACCGTAGGGGATCTGTTCACACGCGGCCCGGATGTGGTCACGCCCGGCAGCAAGATGCCGCTGCAGAAGCTGGTCAGCCCGGAAGACCGCGAGGCGCTGATCGAATATTTGAAGGTGGTGACGCAGTAGCCCTGACGCGGGCCTGAATAGTGGCTATAATCACGCGAAGGGGCAGGCGTCCCCTGTCGCCTTGGGGGAGGATAAAATGAAAGCATTTCTCTGCAGCATCATTGCCATGCTGGTGATTGCCGTCGGTGCTGGTGTGATCCTGACCAATATCCCGAAATCCACGGCTGACGTGTATCAGTCGCATAAGGGCTCTGTCCGGCTCTGATCAGATGATCAGAGCCATTGCCTTCGACGCCTATGGCACGCTGTTTGATGTGCATTCGGTGCGTGCCCTGCTGGAGGAAATCTATCCCGGCAGGGCGGGGGCGATCTCCATTCTCTGGCGCCAGAAGCAGCTGGAGTACACATGGCTGCGCGCGCTCATGGAGCGCTATGAGGATTTCTGGGCGATTACCCGCTCGGGCCTGATCTATGCGCTGAAGAATCAGGGAATCAAGCCGCGCCCGGCCGATGTCGAGCGGCTGATGGCGCAATATCTGAAGCTTGATCCGCATGTCGAGGCCATTGAGGCGCTGACCGCCCTGAAGCAAAGCGGCCTGCGCCTCGCCATTTCCTCGAATGGCAGCCCGGCGATGCTGGACGCCGTGGTGCGCCATGCCGGTCTCGACACGCTGCTGGAGGCGGTGATCAGCGTCGATCCGGTGCGTGTCTTCAAGCCGCATCACAAGGCCTATGACATCGTCACCGAGACGCTGGCCCTGCCGGCCGCCGATATCCTGTTCGTTTCCTCGAACGGCTTCGATGTTGCCGGCGCCACCTATTACGGCTTCGAGACGGCGTGGATTCAGCGCAGCGCCGGACAGGCCGAGGAATTGGGCGCAACCCCGGCGCACAGCATCCGGTATCTGACGGATCTGGTCACGCTGGTCAGCTGAGCGGCATCAGTCCGGTCAGCCAGAGCCACGCCACAGCCCCTGCCAGCGATACCAGCGTCATCGGAATGCCGCAGCGCGCATGCTCGGCAAAGCCCAGCGTAATGCCAACGCTCTTCGCCCGCTCCACGACGATGATGTTGGCCAGGCTGCCGATGATCAGCAGATTGCCGGCCAGGGTCGACAAGATGGCGAGGCCATACAGCGTCTCGGCGGACAGCTCCGGCCAGACCGCCAGCAGCAGGATGACCGCCGGCACATTGCCGATGGTATTGCTGCCGATCAGCGCCACCGGGGCCAGCACCGCCAGCCGGTCGGGCGACAGCCCCGCGCCGGACAGCATCGCCACGGCCTCGCCCGGCAGGCCGGTGGCCGACAGCGCCGCCGTCACCACGAACAGCCCGGCGAACAGCACCAGCAGCGGCCAGTCCACCTTGTCCAGCATCTGCCGCGTCGCGACACGGCGGCTGACCAGCAGCCCGCCGGCGATGATCAGCACGCCCATGGCATGGGGCAAAGGCGAGGCGAAGAGGATCAGCAGTGCGAGTGTCCCGACCAGCGCCTTGACCAGATGGCTGCGGTCCAAAGCGACTGCCGGCAGGGCGATGCGCGCACCCGCTTCTGACTCCAGCCGGTCACGCCAGACCAGCCAGACCGTGCCGAAACAGGCGGCGAGGCCGATCAGCGCCGGCACGCCGCAAGCCGCCAGGAAGGCCCAGAAATCCAGATCGCCGAGCTGGGCAATCAGGATGTTCTGCGGATTGCCGATCATGGTCGCCGCCGATCCGGCATTCGCCCCGCCGGCCAGGCCGATCAGATAGGGCCGGGGGTCCAGACCGCGCGCCTGAAGGCCGATGCAGAGCAGCGGCGTCATGGCGAAGACGACGACGTCATTCGCCAGTACCGCTGACAGCATGCCGGCAGCGCCGATGGTGACCGCCAGCAGCATCACCGGCGATTTCCCCAGCGCCGCGATCCTCAGCGAGCACCAGTCGTAGAATCCGCTGGCATCGAACTGCGCCGACAGGATCATCAGCCCGAACAGGATGAACAGCGTCGGGAAGTCGATGGCGTCGATCACCGTGGCGGGCGGCACCGCATCGCTGACCACCAGCACGATGGCACCCAGCAGGGCGATGCCGGTGCGGTCGATGCGCAGCCCGGGAAACCGCCCCAGCGCCATGCCGATATAGGTCAGCACGAAGATCGTCAGGATCAGGCCGGTATCGCTCATCGGTGTTCCGGTGAAAGGCGCAGGATAAAGGTCAGCCTTTCTGCACCGAAAGCACCGGCCGGTCCAGACGCAGTGAGGCTATTCCGCCGGTTTCTGGTCCTCCTGCGACCGGGGGTCGATGGCAAAGACCCCCGGCGTGGTGCGGGGCACCACGACGAAATCGCCCTGTTCCTCCAGCGGCTTGGCGGGACGCCTGGTCATCCTGTACAGCGCGAACACGCCGACGCTGGCATGCACCAGGGCGGTAAACAGGAACAGATAGCGTGTGCCCATCGCCTCCATCAGCGCCGATCCCAGCAAGGGGCCGATCACCGCGCCGATGCCGTTGATCATCAGCAGGCCGGAGGAGCATTCGACGAAATCGCTGGGCTCCATGTAGTCATTCGCATGCGAGATACAGAGTGAATAGATCGGAATCATCATCGCGCCGAACAGCGCCGAGGCCGCCAGGATCACGGTGGGCGAGGCGCCGAAGGCGGCCATCAGCCCCAGCCCGGCCAGGCTGGCCAGGAACAGCACCACGGTCAGCACGCTGCGGCGGTCGAACTTGTCCGACAGCCAGCCGATAGGCCATTGCGCGATGGCCCCGCCGATCATCACGGCGGCCATGAAATAGGCGACGGTGTCGAGCGCCAGCCCGCCTTCCTGGGCGAAAACCGGCCCCATGCCCCAGAACGCGCCGCTGGCGGCCCCGAAGCCGAAGCAGCCGACGACGCCGAGCGGCGACAGCCGGTACAGCCGGCCCAGACGGATTGAGACCTGCTCAATCGGTGCCGGGGCGATGGTGCGGGTCAGGCTGACCGGCACGAGGCCAAGACAGATCAGGATGGCGACGACACAGAACAGCGGGAAGCCCATCGGATCGGCCAGGGTCAGCAGCATCAGCCCGCTGGTGGTCGCCGTCAGATCGACAATTCGGTAGACCGAGATGACGGAGCCGCGCAGCTCGTTCGGGCTGCGCTCGTTCAGCCAGCTTTCGATGATCATGTACAGCCCGGCCAGGCAGATGCCGTTCAGGCCGCGCAGCACGGTCCAGACGATGGGATCGACGATCAGCGCATGCAGCAGCACGATTGCCGCCGCGACCGCGCCGAACACGGCAAAGGCGCGGATGTGACCGACCCGGCGGATGATGCGCGGTCCGATGACGCAGCCGATGATAAAGCCAGCGAAGTAACCGGACATCAGCAGGCCGATTGTGGAAGGGGAGAACCCTTCGAGATTGCCGCGCACGGCGAGAAGGGTGCCCTGGAGGCCGTTACCGGTCAGCAAAATGCCAACGGAAAGCAGCAGGGCGCTCAGTGTGATGACCGTCTGAATCAAGGCTCTATCGATATTTGCGGGATTTAAGAGGACAGTAGAACATGATCGCCCGGCCTTGATAAGGTGATGGCCGTAAATTTCTCGGAATGGCCATATTCATGTCAGAACGCCTCTCTGCTCCTCTCGACGTCATTGTCATCGGCGCCGGTATCGTCGGCATGAGCGCCGCCCTGCATCTGCAGCGCGATGGCCATCGTGTCACCATCATCGACCCGAAGCCGCCGGGGACCGCGACTTCCTTCGGCAATGCCGGGGTTATTGCCACCGGCGGGGTGACGCCGACCGCCATGCCGGGCCTGTGGAAGAAGGTGCCCGGGATGCTGATGGACCCGGCGGGGCCGTTCGCCCTGCGCTGGCGTCATCTGCCCCGTCTGGCGCCCTGGCTGGTGAATTTCCTGCGTGCCGGATCACCGGACCGGGTGCGGCAGATTTCGCGCGAGCTGTATCCGCTGGTCAGCCGTGCCTATGACGCGCATGACGATCTGGTGAAGCTGACCGGTGCGGAGGGCATCATCCGCCGGGTCGGCTGGCTGAAGCTCTATGGCAGCGAGGCCGGTTTCGCCGGCACCGCCTTCGACCGCGAGCTGATGAGCGCCTGCAACGTGAATTTCCAGGTGCTGGATGGCGACGAGATCGGCCAGCTGGAACCGCATCTGGCGCGCCGTTTCCCGCACGGCATCTTCCAGCCGGATGCTGGCTTTGTCTCCTCGCCGCACCGGCTGATCACCGCCTATGCGGAGTATTTCCGGCAGAATGGCGGCGTGATCCGTGCGGAAACCGTGCGCCGGCTGGAGATCGGGCCGAACGGGCCAGAGAAGGTCATCACCGATCTGGGCATCTATCCGCTGGACCGCCTGGTCATCGCGGCCGGGGCCTGGTCGAAGCAGCTGGCGGGGCAGGTTGGCGCGCCGGTGCCGCTGGATACCGAACGCGGCTATCATCTGAACCTGAAGCTGCCGGAGGGCGCGCCCAGCGTCGGGCGGCCGACCCTGATTGCCGATGATTCCTTTGTGCTGGCGCCGATGCAGGATGGCTTGCGCCTGACCAGCGGTGTGGAACTGGCCGGTCTCGACGCGCCGGGGGATTTCACCCGCATCCGCCGCATGCTGGCCATCGCCGACCGTAGCCTGCCCGGCCTGAAGGCGGAGGTGACACGCGAATGGCTGGGCTTCCGCCCCTCGACGCCGGATTCCAAGCCGGTCATCGGCCGCTCGCCACGCTACGCCAATACGGTGCTGGCCTTCGGCCATGGCCATATGGGCCTGTCCCTCGGCCCGCTCACCGGCCGCCTGGTCGCCGATCTCGTGGCCGGCCGCGGCACGGAATTCGACCTGCTCCCCTACGCCCCCGACCGGCGGTTTTGGTGAGGGTTTCCGCTTCCTCTTTCTCTTGTGCCGGTTCCACTTTCTCTTTCGTCATAGTCGGGCTTGACCCGACTATCCATTGACCGAGCGATTGGCAAGGACGGCTGGACCCTCGGGTCAAGCCCGAGGGTGACGAAGGAGAAAGTGGGAAGACGCCTAAACCGGCAAATCGGCGGCAGTCGGGGCGATGATGGCGAAGCGGTCGGCCAGGGCGGCGAGGGAGGCGCGGTGCAGATCGGGGGCGGAGATGACGCCGCCGCCGGGGATCGGCAGGTCGCGGGTGCCGCTCGCCTTGTCGACGATGGTGCAGCGATAGCCGAGATCGAGCGCCGCGCGGGCGGTGGAGCTGACGCACATATGGGTCTGGAAGCCGATCAGGATCAGCTCCTTGCGGCCGATCTTCTGCAAGGCCTGGTGCAAATCGGTATTGGCGAAGGCGTTCGGCAGGGGCTTCCAGATGACAGCCTCGTCGCCTTCCGGCCGGACCAGATCGACGATCTGGCCACGCGGCCCGTCGGGGTCGAAGGCGCCGCCGGCGCGGCCGCGATGGGCGATATGGAGGATCGGCGTGCCGGCCTTGCGGCCCGCTGCCAGCACCCGCGCGGCCTCTTCCAGCGCCGGCGTGATATCCGGCAGGGCAATGCCGCCATTCACATATTCGTTCTGGCAGTCGATTGAGATGATGACCGACTGCGACAAGGCGGATGGGATCAGCGACGCGCCGGACATTTCCAGCAGAGTCTTCGGCGATGACATGGTGGCTTCCTCGACAGGGTTGATTTCTTGCCCAGCAAATTAGGTGAGGCCCCGCAAAAAGACCAGCCATCCGGTCCGCCTCCGGTCTCGGCGGATGAAATATTGCATTGCTGAAAATAATGCTACCGTGGCGTGTCCAATCCGGTCTATGCCGGTTCTGTCTCAGCCTTCATATCCAGGCCCCGTTCCATGTCGCTCGTTCGTCCCGTGCCGCCCACCGCGATCCTGGTCGCGGTGACCATGACCGGCCCGCTGGCCCTCAATATCTTCCTGCCCTCGATGCCGCATATGGTGCGGGTCTTTGATACGGATTACGCGACGATCCAGCTGACGCTGACCCTGTATCTGGCGGGTGTTGCGGTCGGGCAGCTGATCTATGGGCCGCTCTCCGACAAATATGGCCGCCGGCCGGTGCTGCTGGCCGGGCTGGCGCTCTATGTCGTGTCCAGCGTGGTGGCGCTGATCGCGCCCAGTGTCGAATTCCTGATCCTGGGGCGTGTGGTGCAGGCGGTGGGCGGCTGCGCCGGCATGGTGCTGACGCGGGCCATCGTGCGCGACGTCCATGGCCGTGACCGGGCGGCCAGCGTGCTGGCCTATATCGTCATGGCGATGGCGGTTGCACCGGCTGTCTCGCCGGCGATTGGCGGCTATCTCGATGCCTGGTTCGGCTGGCATGCGACCTTCATCGCGATTGCCGTCTTTGGGGCAGTGGTGCTGGCCGGCGCCTGGCGCTGGCTGCACGAGACCAATTTCCAGCGCATCGAGAGCGTCAATCTGGGCGGCATGCTGCAGGCCTATGGAAGGCTGCTGCGCCAGCCGGTCTATATGGGCTATGCGCTGTCGGTTGCCTTTTCCACCGGGGCGTTCTTCGCCTTCATCGGCGGCGCGCCCTATGTGGTGATCGAGGTCATCCACGGCACGCCGCAGGATTACGGGATTTATTTCATCCTGGTATCGATCGGTTATATGTCGGGCAGCTTCATCGCCGGGCGCCTGACCATGCGGTACGGTGTCGACCGGATGATCGCCATCGGCATCGCCATATCATCCGCCGGCGTGCTCGCCCTGATCGCCGGCCTGATCTTCCAGCCGTTTTCGCTGGTGGCCCTGTTCGGCCCGATGGGGGTCATCGCCATGGGCAATGGCACCAGCCAGCCAAGCGGCGTGTCGGGCGCGGTCAGCGTCGATCCGACGCTTGCGGGATCGGCCTCCGGCCTGCTGGGGTTCCTGCAGATGGCGCTGGGCGGGCTGCTGACGCTGATCCTGGGCCATGTCCTGTCGGACAGCGCCGGGCCGCTGGTCTTCATGATGACCGCCTGCACCGTGCTGGGCCTGGCCGCCTTCCTGATGGTGCGCCGGTCCCGGCTCAGGGCGGCGCGTGCCACCCTGAGCGAGGTCCGTTCCGGCGATTAGCCGCTTAGTAGCCCAGCGCGCAGCCATCCTTGCGCGGGTCGGACCCGGCGACCAGAACGCCGGTCTCCAGATCGCGGAAGATCGCCTGGCTGCCGCCGATCGGCTTCTTCGCCGGGGCGCGCTCGACCGTGTGGCCGCGCTTTTCCAGATCGGCGATGGTCGCCGCATCGACGCCGTTTTCCACCTGCAGCGGGCCGGCATAGGCAAAGGTCCGGGGGGCGTCCATCGCCTCCTGGATGTCCATGCCGCGATCCAGAATATTGCTGATGAAGCCGGCATGGCCGGTCGACTGGTACTGGCCGCCCATCACACCGAACGGGCCGACGCAGGTATCGCCCTTCATCGCCATGGCCGGGATGATGGTGTGCATCGGCCGCTTGCCGGGCGCGATGGAATTCACATGACCCGGCGCGAACTTGAACGACAGGCCGCGATTCTGCAGCACCACGCCGGTCTTCGGCGTGACGATGGTGCTGCCGAAGCCGTGGAACACCGAATTGATGAAGGAGATCGCGTTGCCGTCCTTGTCCACCACACAGAGATAGGTGGTGTCCTTGTGCTCGACGCTGTCGACATCGACGGAGACCGGTGCGCCGGCCTTGCCCATGTCGATGCGGGCGCGCAGCGCATCGGCATAGCCGGCGCTGAGGATCTTCTCGACCGGGATTTTTACCTGATTCGGGTCAGCGATGTAGTCGTCGCGCTGGTGATAGGCCAGCTTGGTCGCCTCGGCCAGCAGGTGGATGCGGTCGGCCTCGCTGAGGCCGGCATCCTTCAGGTCGAAGCCGGACAGGATGTTCAGGATGATCAGCGCAGTGATGCCCTGGCCGTTCGGCGGGCATTCATAGATGTCGAGGCCCTTATAGGTGGTCTTGATCGGCTCGACATATTCCGGCGCGGCGCTGGCGAAATCCTCCAGCGTGTGCAGGCCGCCACGGCTGTTCAGGTGGCTGACGATATCCTCCGCCACCTCGCCGGTGTAGAAACCGTCCCGGCCCTTCGCCGCGATCTTCTTCAGCGTGGCCGCCAGCAGCGGCGCCTTGAAGACGGAGCCGATGGCCGGTGCCTTGCCATCCACCAGCACGATCTTGCTGCTGACCGGATCGGCGGCCAGGCGCGGTGCATCGCCGGCCCAGTCGCTGCCGACCTTGGGGGCGACGACGAAGCCTTCCTCGGCGGCCTTGATGGCCGGTTGCAGCAATTCGCCCAGCGACTTGGTGCCGTGATCGGCGACCAGCCGGTCCCAGGCGGCGACGGCGCCCGGAATGGTAACGCCATGCGGGCTGTTCAGCGCCTGCGTGGTCTCGCCGCGTTCGGCATACCATTCGGCGCGGGCGGCGGCCGGGGCCTTGCCGGAGCCGTTCAGCGCGATCACCTTGCCTTTGCCCTTCGGCACATAGAGCACGAAGCAATCGCCACCGATGCCGGTCATCGCCGGCTCGATGACGCCGAGCAGCGCCACGGCGGCGACGGCGGCATCGACGGCATTGCCGCCCTGCTGCAGGATATTCAGCGCGGCCAGCGTCGCCTGCGGATGCGAGGTGGCGACCGCGGCGTTCTGGGCATAGACCGGCGAACGGCCGGGGCGGTGGAAATCTCTCATGGGGCGTCCATTTGATTTAAGGTTATTGACGGGATCGAAGCGGATGGAGAGCGCCATCAACGCCTGTTTCGCCAGCCATCATTCAGAGCCCATTCGCCGGGTCAAGCGCAAAGGGCGTTTTTCTGCCATCCGCTGTAAGCGTTTTCACGTAAAGAGGGGTAGAGAGTAGCCGTTGAGCGCAGTGCAGGATCGTTTTCCATCATGAGCATGACACACGATATCGGGGTTCCCTCGCGCCTGCGGCTTGGCACGCTGGGTGCCGTGCTGCTGGGGGCTGCCTGTCTGCTGGTACTGGTGCTGGCGGCGGAACTGCCGGCATTCCATGGCCTGCAGGTGGCCGTGCCCTATGCGGTGATCGCGCTGCTGCTGCTGCGCGGCCTGCCATATCACGCGCCGCATCTTCATTTCGGCGCGGCCAATCTGGTTACGCTGGGCCGGGCCGTCGCCGTCTGCCTGCTGGCCGGGCTGATCGGCCATCCCGAAAAGGTGACGGCGGCAGGCTGGGCCGTGCCGCTGGCGGCCCTGGCGATCCTGGCTCTGGACGGGCTGGACGGCTATATCGCGCGGCATTCCGGGATTGCCAGCCGCTACGGCGCGCGCTTCGACATGGAGGTCGACGCCTTTCTGACCCTGGTGCTGGCGCTGCTGGTGGCGCAAGGCGGCAGTGTCGGGCCGTGGATCGTGCTGTGCGGGCTGATGCGCTATCTTTTCGTCGGCTGGCTGCTGGTCATGCCGCGCTTCGACCGGCCCTTGCCGCCGCGCTTCCGGCGCAAGGCGGTGTTCGTGGCGCAGGCCATCGGCCTGCTGGGCGCGCTGGCGCCGGGAATGCCGCCGTCTCTTGTGCTTCTGCTGGCCGGATCGGCGGTTGGCCTTGTCGCTGCCTCATTCGCGGCCGATGCTTTCTGGCTCTACCGACAGGCGAAAAAGGACCAGACATGAACCGATTTTCCCGTGGCCTCTGCGCCCTGGCCATTGCCCTGCCGTTGGCGCTCGCCGGTCGTGCCGAGGCGGCACCGGCGCAGTACAAGATCGATCCCGAGCATATGGCCTTCGGCTTCCTGGTCAGCCATATCGGCTATGCCTCGACGCTGGGCATGTTCCGCGAGGCGAGCGGGGGGTTCACCTTCGATGAGGAAACCCGTGCCCTGTCCGATCTGACGATCACGATAAAGAGCGCCAGCGTCTTTACCAGCCACGACAAGCGCGACGCGCATCTGCGTGGCCCGGATTTCCTGAATGCCAAGGAATTCCCGGACATTCGCTTCGTCATGACCAAGGCGGAGCCGATGGGCGAGCGCAAAGGCAAGGTCACCGGTAACCTGACCCTGCTGGGCGTCAGCAAGCCGGTCACGCTGGACGTGACCTGGAACAAGAGCGCCGAATACCCGTTTGGTGGCGGCGTACTGTCGAAGCCGAATTACGTCACCGGCATTTCCGCACGCGGCAGCGTCAAGCGCAGCGATTTTGGCATGACCTATGGCGTGGATAACGGCATGGTCGGTGATACCATCGACCTGATCATCGAGCTGGAGGCCATCCGCCAGTAGGGCAGGGTGGCGGGAAGGAATCCTGTGACCGGATTTTCCTCGCATGACACCGAAATCCAGGCGCTCTGGCCCCGGCTGCTCAATGCCGGGCGCAAGGGGCGCATGGCCCTGCCGGAGGCGGTCAGCGGGCCGGGGCACGCCTTTCTCGACCTGTATGGCGCTCTGGTGACCGGTCCCTTCGTGCTGGGTCATCTGGGCCAGAGTCTCGATGGCCGGATCGCCACCGAAACCGGCCATTCGCATTACGTGACCGGGGAGGAGAACATCATCCACCTGCACCGGCTGCGCGCGCTGGCCGATGCCGTGGTGGTTGGTGCTGGCACCGTGGCGTCGGACGATCCGGCGCTGACCGTGCGCCATGTGCCGGGGGTCAACCCGGTACGGGTGGTGATCGATCCAACGGGCCGGCTGGAATCGGTGCACAAGATATTCACCGACAGCGATGCCCCGACCCTGGTTCTGACGCGCGTGGCGGAGGGGCCGGGCGAGCGCATCGTGCTACCGCCGGCTGTGACCTCGGATGGCGGGCAGGGGCTTGATCCAAAGGCAATCCTGGCCGTGCTGAAGGAACGCGGGCTGGACCGGGTTTTCATTGAGGGCGGCGGGATCACCGTCTCGACCTTCCTTCAGGCCGGTCTACTCGACCGCCTGCAGATCGTGGTGGCACCGATGCTGATCGGCTCCGGCATTCCGGCGATCAACCTGCCGACGATACAGAAACTCGACGAGGCCCTGCGCCCGCCCTGCCGGATTGCCCGGATGGGGTCAGACGTCCTGTTCGATTTCGACCTCAGGAACTAAATCTAACTCTTTGGTATAGCAAGAATATCGATGTGGCCGACGCGGTGCCGGCTGCTGCCGATGCCAATCGCCATCCGGCGGCGCTGGCGCCACAGCTCGATCTCCGCGCTGCGGTCGGGGGCGAGCTCCCGCGCGGCCTGCACATAGCCGGCGAGCAGGGCTTCCTGCATGTCCCGATCCTCGCCACCCATCTGCCAGTCGCTCTTGCCGCTCTGCACGGTAAAGCCGGCGGCGGTGAAGCATTCTGCCGTCGCCCTGGCCGCATCCGGCCCCAGGGCGCGGCCGAAGCTTTTCTCGCCGCGCTGGTGCCGGTCGAACAGGGCATGGAGGTCGTCATCCATCCGGTCCTGCGGGTTCCAGCCCATATCGCCGTCATAGCTGAGTGCGGCATAGCAGGCCAGGCGGTGTTCGCAGCAGAAACCAACCAGAAGCTCCAGCCACTCAGCCGAGACCAGATCCAGCAAGGCGGAGGCGGTTACGATTTCGGCGTCCTGTGTGGGCAGGGCCGACAGGCCGCCGGACAGATCGGCCTGGAACGGCGTCACCTGTGCGCTGAAGCCGTCGCCCGACAGGGTAAAACCCGCCTCAGCCGCGTGGATTTCATGACCCTGTGTTTCTGCCCAGCGCCGTGTTTCCGGCTGGATCGTGTCCAGCAGCGCCGGGTCGTGATCGACCAGCAGCCAGCGCTGCTCTCCGCCCAGCACCGGCGCCAAAGCGCGCAGCGTGGCACCGGTGCCGGAACCCAGATCGACCAGACCCAGAGGCCCGCGCTGCTGCCGCCAAGCGACCAGCCGGGCCAGCAGCTCAGGATTGCGGGCCGCCGCGTCATAGCGCGCGCGCAGCGCCAGCCAGGAGGCCTCGAAGCCGCTCATAGCCGCTCCAGCACGGCGGCGAAATCCCGCGCCGAATCGGGCCAGCCGGGCAAGGCGGCGCGCGCGGCCAGCGCGCCCTGCCGCAGGCAATGCCGTAAGGCGGGCTCGTCCATCAGGCGGGCCAGAGCCGCCGCCAGCGCCTCGACATCGCCGGGCGGCACCAGCAGGCCGGCATCGGCCGGCACGGTCGTTGGTATCGCCCCGCCGGTGGTGCCGAGGATCGGCAGGCCGCGGGCCAGTGCCTCGGCGAAGACCATGCCATAGCCTTCGTAATGCGAGGCCAGGACGAACAGGTCGGCCCGGTCATAGAGGTGGGTGAGCGTGGCCTGGTCGACCTCGCCCTGCAAGGTCACGCGGGACGACAAGGCCTTGTGGCGGATGATATTTTCAATCTGCCCGGCGGTTTCCGCATCGCGTGCGCCGCCGGCCAGAGTCAGGTGCCAGTCGCGATCCACCAGCCGGGCCAGCGCCGTCAGCAGAACATCATGTCCCTTGCGCGGCGTCAGCGACCCAACACTCAGCAGGGCCAGTTCGGGGCCGCCATCTCCCTCCGCAGAGCCACGCGCCGGGGGCGCGGCATCGGTGCCGGGCAGGATGGTCGTCACCCGGTCCGGCGTCACGCCATAGCCGGCCAGCGCCGTGGCGGTGAAGGGGCTGGTGACAATGATGTGCCGCGTCGCGGCCAGGGCGTCCACCTCGCTGGTAACGAGAAACGATCTCTGGGCCTCGCTGAGGCCGGTCTCCGCCGCCAGGGGGTGGTGGACCAGCCCGACCAGCCTGAGGCGGTCTGCGTGCCGTCCAGCGGCCTCCGGCAGCACACCGAGGGCCAGCCCGTCCACCAGGGTCAGGGCGCCATCCGGTAGGGCGCCGAGAACGGCATCGGCGTGTTGCCGCCCGGCCTCGTCGGGAAAGGGAAAACCGTCAGCCAGCCGGTGATGCCGGACCGACCAGCCCAGGGCCTGCACTTCCCGCATCATCCGGGAATCATAGAGATAGCCGCCAGTGCGCGTGTCCGGGTCGCCCGGCAGCAGGAAATGCAGGGTTTTCGTCACGAAGCCAGCGCGCCCTCATAGGCGGCCCAGGCGGCATGCGATTCGTGCAAGACCACCTTCATGCCGCTCAAACCGCTGGCCTGCGCGCCGAGATCGCCGGAAGCGATGCGTGCCGCCATGCGGTCGAACACCACCTTGGCCATGAACTCGGTGGTCGTGTTCTGGCCGCGGAACTGGGTCTCATCATCCAGATTCTTGAAGTTGAATTCGGCCAGCACGGCCTTCAGCGCCTCGGTCGCGCGGCCGATATCGACGACGATGCTGTCGCTGTCGAGCTGCGGGCGGCGGAATTCGACATCGACCACATAGGTGGCGCCATGCAGCGCCTGGGCGGGGCCGAACACTTCGCCGACGAAGCTGTGGGCGATCATGAAATGGTCGCGGACGGTGACGCTGAACATGCGGATTTCCTCAGTATCGGATGCGGTGGCACAGAGTGCCGGAAGGCGTGGTGGAGAGTGTCGCCATCAGTTCCGGCAGCTCCTCAAAGGGGCTTTCGCCGGTGATCAGCGCGTCCAGCCGGGCGTCCTGCAGCAGCGACAGGGCCAGCGCCATGCGGTCGCCATAGCCGCGTCGCGCGCGTCGGGCGGGCGAAACGCCACCCACCTGCGATGATTTTAATATCAGGCGCTTGGAGTGAAACTCCTCACCTAGGGGCAGAGGAACCAGCGTGCTGCCATACCAGCTCATCTCCAGGATGGTCGCCTCATAGCCAGCCAGAGTCAGCGCGGTCTGGAGTCCCATCGGGTTGCCGCTGGCATGGATGATGATATCGGCCTCGCGGCTGGCGTCGCGGGTCAGCGCGAAAGTGATGCCCAGCGCCTCGGCGATGGCGGCCTTGGCCGGGTCAACATCGATCAGCTCTATCTGGGCGCCCGGCAGGCGGCTGGCCAGGAAGGCGACCAGGCAGCCGACCACGCCGGCACCGATCACCGCGATGCGGTCGCCGACCAGCGGGGCGGCATCCCACAAGCCATTGATGGCGGTTTCCATATTGGCGGCCAGCACGGCGCGTTCCGGCGGCAGGCTGGCGGGCAGGGGAGTGACGGATTCGGCCGGCACGACATAGCGGTCCTGATGCGGAAACAGGCAGAAGACCGGCGTGCCGGCGGGCAGCGCACCGTCCTCGACCACGCCGACATTGATGTAGCCGTATTTCAGCGGTGCCGGGAAGAAGCCGCCCTGATGCGGCGCGCGCATCGCCTGCCACTGGCTCTGTGGCACCTTGCCCTGGAAAATCAGGCTTTCCGTGCCCCGGCTGACGGCGGTGTAGAGGGTGCGCACACGCACATCGCCCTCGCCCAGCGCCGGCAGGCTCTCCTCGCGCAGGCTGCCCTTGCCGGGGCGCTCGATCCAGAAGGCGCGGGATGTGGGGTTGGTCATGGTGTCCTTGGAGGTAACGATACGAGGGTGAATATAGGCGCTAATCGAAGGGGACAAGGCATGAACCCGCTTTGCTGAGAACGCCCTCTCTTCCGCCTATCGAATTATAACCCGGCCATCTGCTTTTTCAGGAAATTGCCGAGCAGCAGGAATTCCTCGCGCCGTGCGGTGCCGCGTCGCCAGACCAGGCCGATCTGGCGCTGGGAATTCTTGTCCGCCAGGGGGCGGGCGACCAGGCGGGTGCCATCCAGCAGCCGGCCATCCAGCGCCAGCTTCGGCAGCAGGGTGATGCCCAGCCCGTTATCGACCATCTGGACCAGCGTATGCAGGCTTGTGGCGCGGAAACTGTCCTCGCCGCGGGCACTTTCCAGCTTGCAGGCGGCCAAGGCATGCTCGCGCAGGCAATGCCCGTCATCAAGCAGCAGCAGCGGCTCGCCGCGCAGCGACTCAACGGCAATCTCGTTCTGCCGGGCCAGTTTGTGGCCGGGCGGCATGGCGACATAGAAGGGATCGTCGGCCAGAATCAGGGTTTCGCTGTCGCCGCTGTCATAGGGCAGGGCCAGCAGCAGGACATCGAGCGAGCCGTCATTCAGCTGCTCGATCAGCCGTTCCGTCCGCTCCTCGCGCAGATACAGCTTCAGCGCCGGATAGGCATCGCGGATCGCGGTAAGGACACGCGGCAGCAGGAACGGCCCGACGGTCGGGATCACGCCCAGCCGCAGCCGCCCGCAGAGCGGCTGGCGGGTCGCAGCGGCTTCCTCGACCAGTTCCTCCGCCTCGCGCAGCACGCGCCGGGCGCGGATCAGCACCGATTCGCCGACCGGAGTGAAGATGACGCTGCGCTTGCCACGATCGACCAGCGGCGTTTCCAGCTGGGTTTCCAGTTCCTGCAACCCGGCGCTCAGCGTCGACTGGGTGACGAAGCAGGCCTCGGCCGCGCGGCCGAAATGCCGGTGCTCGGCCAGAGCCACCAGATAGCGCAGCTGTTTCAGGGTGGGGAGGGCGGTCATTGATTAGATCGATTGTAATTATCGAAACAACTCATTGGATGTCATCGGCCGGTTGGCGCATATCAAGTGGCGTTGGTTCCGACCAAAACATTCTTAGGAGATACGGCAAAATGCTGACCATTGGCGACAAGTTTCCGTCCTTTTCCCTGAAATCCGTCGATTCGGCCGAGCTGCCGAAGGATTTCTCCGTCCTGAACCAGGACAGCTTCTCCGGCAAGTGGAAGATCTACATGTTCTGGCCGAAGGATTTCACCTTCGTGTGCCCGACCGAGATCGTTGCCTTCGGCGAGCTGAATGAGGATTTCGCAGACCGTGACGCCGTGCTGATCGGCGCCTCGACCGACAGTGAATTCGTCCATGTGGCCTGGCGCCAGAGCCGCGACGACCTGAAGGCTGTCACCTATCCGTGGCTGGCAGACATCAAGAAGGAGCTGTCCTCGGCTCTCGGCATCCTCGACAAGGAAGAGGGCGTTGCCAACCGCGCCACCTTCATCGTCGATCCGGACGGCATCATCCGCTTCGTGTCGGTCAATGACCTGTCGGTCGGCCGCAACCCGAAGGAAGTGATCCGCGTCCTCGACGCCCTGCAGACCGATGAGCTCTGCCCGTGCAACTGGCAGAAGGGTGAAGAGACCCTGAAGGCCGCCTAAGGCTTTCCCGTATTGCGGCGGATGGATCGTCCGACCATCCCCCTCTCATCCCCCGCGGATGATTGCGTCCGCCGCAATTCTGCCAACCCTGCCAGAAAAAGGATTCTGAAATGAGCATCGAGACGCTGAAGAGCGCCCTTCCGGACTATGCCCGCGACCTGAAGCTGAACCTGTCCAGCCTGGCCGGCGAGGAAACCCTGACCGCCCAGCAGCTCTGGGGCAGCTTCGTGGCTTCTGCCATTGCCTCGCGCAACCCGCTGGTGATCGAGGCCATCGAGACCGAGGCGAAGGCGCATCTGTCGGCCGAGGCACTCACCGCTGCGCGCGCCGCCGCCGCGATCATGGCGATGAACAATATCTATTATCGCTTCGTGCATCTGTCCTCGAATCAGGAATATCATACGATGCCGGCGCGCCTGCGCATGAACGTCATCGGCAAGCCGGGCGTCGACAAGGTTGATTTCGAGCTGTGGAGCCTCGCCGTGTCCGCCATTAATGGCTGCGGCATGTGCATCGACGCCCATGAGCATGAACTGCGCAAGGGCGGTCTCAAGAGCGAGGCGATCCAGGCTGCGATCCGCATTGCCGCCGTGGTCCACGCCGTTGCCGTCACCCTTGAAGGCGATGCCGTCGCACAGCAGATAACAAACGCGCAGGAGGCCGCTTAACCGCGACGCTGCTCCGAGCGCCAACCGAATGGAGAGCCTTATGAGCACGGAAGTTGAAATCGACATCGGCATTGGCAAGAAGGACCGCAAGGCCATCGCGGACGGTCTGTCCCGGCTGCTGGCGGATACCTACACGCTGTATCTGAAGACCCATTACTTCCACTGGAATGTGACGGGCCCGATGTTCAACACGCTGCATCTGATGTTCGAGACGCAGTATACCGCGCTGGCGCTGGCGGTTGACGAGATCGCCGAGCGTATCCGGGCTCTGGGCTTCACCGCCCCCGGCAGCTACACGCAGTTCGCCAAGCTGTCGACCGTGAAGGAGGCGACCGAGGTGCCGTCTGCGGAGGAGATGATCGCCCAGCTGGTCAAGGACCAGGAGGCGGTGACCCGCACAGCGCGCGCGGTCTTCCCGCTGGCCGAGAAGGCGAGCGACGAGCCGACCGCCGATCTGCTGACCCAGCGCATGCAGATTCACGAGAAAACCGCCTGGATGCTGCGCAGCCTGCTGCAGTAAGCGGAACAACCCCCTATCTATCGGGCGCCGGCTTGCCGTACAAGCGAGCCGGCGCCTTTTTCATGTCTGCGGGATAAGCCATCGTGTCTGGAGTGGAAGCCTTCTTCGCCGGCCTGCCGGTGATCTGGATCGGCGTGATCGCCAGCCTGGCGGCAGGCGCGGCGACCGGCATCGGCGCCTTGCCGGTGATGGTCATCACCACAGTCACCCAGCGCGCGCAGGACATCCTGCTGGGCTTCGCCGCCGGCATCATGCTGGCGGCGGCCTGCTTCTCGCTGATCATCCAGGGCGTCGAGATCGGCACTCTGCGCTACAGCGATCCGCTGATCGGCGTCTCGGTGGTGATCGCCGGCGTGATGATCGGCGCGATTGCACTGTATCTCGTGCATCGCTTCCTGCCGCATGAGCACATGATCACCGGGCCGGTGAATGCCGATGCCGTCGAAATTCGCCGGGTCTGGCTGTTCGTCATGGCCATCACCTTCCATAATTTCCCGGAAGGGCTGGCCGTTGGCGTCGGCTTTGGCGGTGGCGATATCTCCAACGGGCTGGCGCTGACCAGCGGCATCTTCATCCAGAACCTGCCGGAAGGCTTCATCGTCGCTCTGGCGATGCTGGCGCTGGGCTACAGCCGCACGATCTCCATCGGCATCGCCCTGATGACCGGGCTGGTCGAGATCATCGGCGGCTTCATCGGCGCCGGTCTTGTCACCGTGGCGGAGCCGGTGCTGCCCTGGGCGCTGGCGGCGGCCGCCGGGGCGATGATCTTCGTGATCAGCCATGAGGTCATCCCGGAAACCCACCGCAATGGCAACGAAACACCGGCCACCTTTGGCCTGATGGGCGGTTTCGTGACCATGATGTTCCTCGACGCGGCGTTTTAGGACGAGCCGGGCGGAAGGCAGGCAGGACCGGGGAGCAACCTTATCCCGATTTTGCCGTTTTTTCATCGTTTCTAGGCGCGGAAACGGTCTGTACGAAGGGGAACCAGCATTGTCGGACAAGACGGGTGGCAAGATGCCAGGGATGGATGGGCAGGATGACAGGCGCTGGCGCAGCAGGCTTCGCGCCGCGCTGCACTGGCGCAATCTGCTGCTGGCGGCGACAACCGGGCTGGCGGTGCTGCTGCTGGTGCTGGGCTATTTCGCCTTCACCCTGCCGCTACCGGAAACCCTGAGCAAGGAACGCCCCGATCTGTCTCTGACCCTGCGCGCGGCGGATGGCGAACGCTTCGGCGCGCGCGGCGAAATGCATGGCGAGTATCTGACGGTGGCGCAGATGCCACCAGAAATGGCGCAGGCCATTGTCGCCATCGAGGATCGCCGCTTCTACGAGCATATCGGCATCGATATCTGGGGCATTGGCCGGGCCGCGATGACCAATGTTGCCGCCGGCGGCATCCGGCAGGGCGGCAGCACGCTGACCCAGCAGCTGGCCAAGATGCGCTTCCTGACGCCGGAGCGCAGTTTCAAGCGCAAGATACAGGAAGCGATGCTGGCGCTCTGGCTGGAATCGCGGCTGACCAAGGACCAGATTCTCGCGCTCTACCTGAACGAGGCCTATTACGGTGCCGGCGCCTATGGCATCGATGCTGCCGCACGGCGCTATTTCGGGAAATCGGCGCGCGGCATGACCCTGGCCGAATCGGCGATGCTGGCCGGGCTGGTGCGCGCACCCTCTGCTTTGTCGCCGGTCCGCAGCCTGGAGGCGGCGACAAAGCGCGCCGATCAGGTGCTGGCCGCCATGGTCGAGACCGGGGCAATTCCCGCGGAAGCGGCCGAGGCCGCGCGGATGGAGAAGGTCACGCTGGCCGTGCCGCCGGAAGTGACGCCCGGCCGCAATTATTTCGCCGACTGGGTTGCCAGCGAGGGCCAGCGCCTGCTCGGGCCGATCGGCGCAGATCTGACGGTCGAGACGACGCTCGACCTGCAATTGCAGGATCTGGCGGAACAGGTGGTCGCCGCCAATCTGGGCGGCGCCGGACCGGAGGCACGGGCCGGGCAGGCGGCGCTCGTGGCGCTGCGGCCCGATGGCTCCGTCGTTGCCATGGTCGGTGGCCGGAATTATGCGGAAAGCCAGTTCAACCGCGCCGTCCAGGCGACCCGCCAGCCGGGTTCCGCCTTCAAGCTGTTCGTCTATCTGGCGGCGCTGGATGCCGGCATGACCCCGAATAGCCGGGTGCTTGATGCGCCGGTCGATATCAAGGGCTACACGCCGCAGAATTACGGCAATGCCCATATCGGCGCGACCACCCTGCGCAACGCCTTTGCGCGGTCGATCAACACGGTCGCGGTGAAGTTGGCCGACCAGGTCGGCCCGGACCGGGTGATCGGCGTCGCCCGGCGGCTCGGCATCACCACGGAGATGCAGCCCACCCCCAGCCTGGCGCTGGGCACCTTTGAGACCCGGCTGATCGAGCTGACCGCTGCCTATGCTGCCATGGCCGCCAATGCGGAGATGGTGGAGCCGTTCGGCATCAAGGTGATCCACGGCCAGGGCCGCACCCTCTACACCAAGGAAAACGGCCTGCGCCGCGCCAGCGGCCCGTTCCGCTGGAAGCGCGCCGAGATGGTCGAGATGCTGGGGGCGGTCGTCTCGGAAGGCACCGGGCGGGCGGCGATGATCGGCCAGCCCAGCTACGGCAAGACCGGCACGACGCAGGATAACCGTGACGCGGTCTTTGTCGGTTTCACCAAGGATTACGTGGTCGGTGTCTGGGTCGGCAATGATGATCATTCACCGATGAACAATGTCACAGGCGGCGGCGTGCCCGCCCGCATCTGGCGCGATTTCATGAGCGGCGCCTACCGGATCTATCCGGCGCCGGAGCCAGTTCTGCCGGCCCCCGAGCCGCTGCCGGCCCCGGTCGCGTCGGCTGCCCCGCCGATTGTCGAGCAGCCGGCCAGCCCACCGCCGCAGGAGCCAACCCAGGGCGGCAGCTTCGGCGAACAGTTCAGCCGCGACCTGAAGAAACTCGGCGACGGCTTCCGCTCCCTGTTCGACTGAGGGGGACGGGGCGATTCCGCTTTAACATCTGTCATTCCCGGCCTTGTGCCGGGAATCCAGGGTTCAGCCCACTCGACCGACATCCAGTTAGGCGGAAACATGGACCCCCGGCACAAGGCCGGGGGTGACGGGCGGAGGAGGTTGGAACGAATCGGGTCATTCCACTTTCTCTATCGTCATAGTCGGGCTTGACCCGACTATCCATTGACCGAGCGGACCGCACGGACGGCTGGACTCTCGGGTCAAGCCCGAGGGTGACGACTGTGTATTAAGGCCGGGGTGACGAGTGTGTGGCAAAGCTGCCCATGCCGCATCTGCTCTGCCCCCTAAGCCAGCTTTTCCTTCGTCTTCAGGAACCGCAGCTTCGGGTTCTGCTCGATGGTGGTGGTCAGGTGCCAATTGTTGCGGGCCAGGAAGACCGGGTCGCCGTCATGGTCCTCGCCGAGGGTGGAGCCGTTGGCGTCGCGGAATTTCTTCAGCACCAGCGGATCGTCGGTCTCGATCCAGCGCGCCGTGATGTACTGGGTCTGCTCGAACTTCACCGGGATGCCGTATTCGGTGCGGATGCGGTCGGCCAGCACGTCGAATTGCAGCACGCCGACCACGCCGACGATCCAGCCGGAATCCAGCGTCGGCTTGAACACGCGGGCAGCGCCTTCCTCGGCCAGCTGGGTCAAGGCCGCGCCCAGATGCTTGGCCTTCATCGGGTCTTCCGGGCGCACCCGTTGCAACATTTCCGGCGCGAAGCTGGGAATGCCGGTGAACTGGATGTTCTCGCCCTCGGTCAGCGCGTCGCCGATGCGCAGATTGCCGTGGTTCGGGATGCCGATGATGTCGCCGGCGACGGCCTCCTCGGCAATCTCGCGGTCCTGGGCCAGGAACAGCAGCGGGTTGTGCAGGTTGATCTGCTTGTCGGTGCGCACATGCTTCAGCTTCATGCCGCGCTTGAAATGGCCGGAAGCGATCCGGAAGAAGGCGATGCGGTCGCGGTGCTTCGGGTCCATATTCGCCTGGATCTTGAACACGAAGCCGCTAACCTTTTCCTCCAGCGGATCGACCTTGCGGCCGACGGCCGGCTGCGGCCGGGGCGGGGGGGCCAGCGTCGCCAGCCCGTCCAGCAGCTCGCGCACGCCGAAGCTGTTCACCGCGGAGCCGAAATAGACCGGCGTCAGATGTCCCTCGCGGTACATCTCCATGTCGAATTCCGGCATCAGGCCACGCGCCATCTCGACCTGCTCGCGCAGCTCGGCGGCAGCGTGGGAGGGCAGCAGCTTGTCGATCTGCGGGTCGTCCAGCCCGGTGCAGGTGATTGTCTCGCCGGAAAGCGCGCTGCGGCTCTTCGGCATCAGCACCAGCTGGTCCTTCATCAGGTCGTAGCAGCCCAGGAAGCCCGGCCCCATGCCGATCGGCCAGGAGGCCGGGGTGACATGCAGCTGCAGCGTCTCCTCGATCTCGGAGATCAGCTCGAACGGGTCGCGCGCCTCGCGGTCCATCTTGTTGATGAAGGTGATGATCGGCACGTTGCGCAGGCGGCAGACTTCGAACAGCTTACGGGTCTGTTCCTCGATGCCCTTGGCGGCGTCGATCACCATGACGGCGGAATCGACGGCGGTCAGCGTGCGGTAGGTGTCCTCGCTGAAATCCTCATGGCCCGGTGTGTCGAGCAGGTTGAAGGTGCAGCTGTCATAGTCGAAGGTCATCACCGAGACGGTGACGGAGATGCCGCGCTCCTTCTCCACCTTCATCCAGTCGGAGCGCGCACGCCGTGCATCGCCGCGCGCCTTCACGGCACCCGCCAGCTGGATGGCGCCACCGAACAGCAGCAGCTTTTCGGTCAGCGTGGTCTTGCCGGCGTCCGGATGCGCGATGATCGCGAAGGTCCGCCGCCGCGAGACGATGTCGGCGAGTTCGGTCATGAGACTCTTTTGAGGCGTTTCAATATGTGGCCGTTAGGTGCCCCGTGCAGGCGGCGAAGTCAATGGCGGCGTGGAAATTCCCCCTTGCCTGCCGGGGCATTCTGCGGCCAACCTGCCAGCAAAGCTTACAAATCTATAAGGAAGCCGTGCGATGACCGAAACCACCGTAATCCGCAATGCCGACTGGGTCGTGGCCTTTGACAAGGCGAAGGGCGAGCATGTCTATCTGCGCGATGCCGATGTCGCCTTCGAGGGCAACCGCATCACCCATGTCGGCAAGGGCTACGAGGGCAAGGCGGATATCGAGATCGACGGGCGCAACCGCGTCGTCATGCCGGGCATGATCAATGTCCATTCGCACCCGACCAGCGAGCCGCTGCGCAAGGGCATCACCGACGAGACCCGCAGCCCCGGCTTCTGGCATTCCTCGCTCTACGAATATCTCTCCACCTTCGAGAATGACCCGGAGGGCTATGCCGCCTGCATGAAGGTGGCTCTGGCCGAGCTGCTGATGAGCGGCTGCACCACCGTCGCCGATCTGTCCATCGCCTTTGATGGCTGGCTCGACACGCTGGCCGATAGCGGCATCCGCGCTGTCATCGCGCCGATGTACCGCGATGCGCGCTGGTACACGACCGACGGGCACGAGCTGAAATATGACTGGAACAAGGAAAACGGCCGCAAGGGCTTCGAGAAGGCAGCAAGGCTGCTCGACCTGGCCAAGCAGCACCCGTCTGGGCGGCTGTCCGGCATGGTCTGCCCGGCGCAGATCGACACCTGCTCGCCCGAGCTGATCCGCGACAGCTTCGACCTCGCCGTCGAGAAGAACCTGCCGTTCCAGATTCACGCCGCACAGTCGGTGACTGAATTCCTGGAGATGCAGCGCCGGCACGGGATGACGCCGATCCAGTGGATGGACTCCATCGGCGCGCTGGGCGAGCACTCGATCATCGGCCATGGCATCTTCCTCGACCATCACCCCTGGCTGCACTGGACGACGCGCAAGGATCTGGGGCTGCTGGCCGATAGCGGCTCGACCGTGGCGCATTGCCCGACCGTGTTCGCTCGGCGCGGCATCACGCTGCGCACCTTTGGCGGCTATCTCCGCGCCGGGGTGAATATGGGCATCGGCACCGACACCTATCCGCATAATTTCCTGGAGGAGATGCGCTGCGTCGCCATGTATGCCCGCGTCATCGGTGAGAGCGTGGACGATCTGAACACCTCGGACGTGTTCAACGCCGCCACCATGGGTGGGGCGAAGGCGCTTCGCCAGCCGGATATCGGCGGCATCGCACCGGGCTTCAAGGCCGATATCGTGCTGCTGGACGCCAAACACCCGGCGATGATGCCGCTGCGCGAACCGGTCCGCAGCCTGGTCTATGTCGCCGGCGACCGGGCGGTGAACGATGTCTTCGTCGATGGCAACCAGGTAGTGAAGGACGGCAAGTGCCTGACCATCGATCTGCAGGCCGCCTCCGAGGCGCTGCAGGAGGCGCAGCAGCGTTCCCTGAAGAAGGTCTCCAAGCTGGATTGGAACGGCCGCAGCGCCGATGAGCTTGCGCCTATGGCCTATCGCACCGTTGACCGGTTAAACTGAGTCTGAATCGTCACTCACCCTTCAAAAAAAGAAACGCCCAAAACCATGACCAACACCTATTTCCCGGCTGCCGGTTCCGATTGGGAACGGCAGGAGCCGGAAGCTGCCGGTTTCGATCCCGCAACCCTTCAGTCTGCCATCGACCACGCCATCTCGCATGAGACCGGCTGGGACCGCGACATCATGAAGGTGCTGACTGAAGGCCATTTCGAGCCGCCGCCCTATAACGAGATCCTTGGGCCGGTACGCGAGCGCACGGGGCCGAACGGCCTGATCCTGAAGGGTGGGCGCATCGTCGCCGAATGGGGCGACACCAACCGCGCCGACATGACCTTCTCGGTCTCCAAGAGCTATCTCTCTATCTGTGCAGGCCTCGCGATCAAGAAGGGGCTGATCAAGGACATCCACGCCCCGATCCGCGAGCTGGTGAAGGATGGCGGCTTCGACTCCGAGCAGAACCGCGACATCACCTGGCATCATCTGCTGCAGCAGACCAGCGAATGGGAAGGCACGTTGTGGGACAAGCCGGATCTGCTGGACCGCCACCGCGACCTGACCAGCGAGGGCGCCAATTCCAAGAAGGGCACCCATCGCGACCTGCAGAAGCCCGGCAGTTTCTGGGAATATAACGATATCCGTGTGAACCGGCTGTCACTGGCCCTGCTGCGCGTGCTCGGCGAGGGGCTGCCTGCCGTGCTGAAGCGCGAGGTGATGGACCCGATCGGCGCCTCGCAGGACTGGGAATGGCATGGCTACCGCAATTCCTATGTCGAGATCGGCGGCAAGCAGGTGCAGTCCGTCTCCGGCGGCGGCCATTGGGGCGGCGGCATGATGATCGGCTCGCGCGACCATGCAAGGGTCGGCCTGTTGATGGCCAATAAGGGCAAATGGAACGGCACGGAAATTCTGCCGGAAAGCTGGATCGAGGCCTCACTGCAACCCTGCGACCTGCAGCCGATCTATGGCTATATGTGGTGGCTGAACACGGATCGTAAGCAGTATCCCAGCGCGCCGGAGACCAGCTTCTTCGCCGTCGGCGCCGGCAATTCGATCATCTGGATGGACCCGGCGCATGATCTGGTCGCCGTGGTGCGCTGGATCGGCAAGCCGGGTTTCGACGGCTTCTGCAAGAAGGTGATGGCGGCACTCAAGTAACCGATCATGAATGCCATGAATGCGGGGGGCCAAGGGGACAGGATGTCCGACTCCGTGAAGGGCATCCTGCTGATGATCACCGGTTCGGCGATCATCACCCTGAACGACACGGTGACGAAATTTCTCGCGAATAGCGGCGTGCCCATCGGGCAGCTGATGTTCATTCGCGGCTGTTTCGCCATCCTGCTGGTTGCCCTGCTGATGATCCGGCTGTTCGGCCGGGAATCGCTGCGGGTGAATGACTGGCGCGGCCAGCTGGCGCGGGGCTTCCTGTTCTGGCTGGCCGCCTTTATCTATAATTACGCGCTGGCGCTGCTGCCGCTGGCGACGGCGATCAGCCTGTCCTTTGTGGCGCCGCTCTTCGTCACGGCGCTGGCCGTGCCGATGCTGGGCGAGCGGGTCGGCTGGCGGCGCTGGACGGCTGTGCTGGTCGGCTTTGGCGGCATGCTGATCATGGTGCGCCCGGATGGCAGCAACATCGTCCTGGCCTATGCGATGCTGCCGGTCATCGCCGCCTTTATCGGCGCGGTGCGCGACATCATCACCCGCAAGATCAGCGCGACGGAGACATCGGCCTCGATCCTGATGGTGACAACGGTGATCGTCACTTTGACCAGCCTGCCGACGGCGGCGGTGACGCCCTGGATCATCCCGACGCCGATGCAGGGTGGACTGATGCTGCTGGCGGCGTGCTGCATGGTGCTGGCGCATTACATGGTGATCGAAAGCCTGCGCCTGGCCGAGGCCGGGCTTGTGGTGCCGTTCAAATACACCCAGCTGATCTGGGGCGCCGTCATCGGCTTCGTGATCTGGGGCTATATGCCCGATCTCTGGCACTGGGTCGGTGCCGGTGTGGTTATCGCCAGCGGCATCTTCATCTTCTACCGCGAGGCACAGCTGGCCCGGGGGATTAAGCGTGGAGCCCGTTAGCCCGGCCTCATCGCCAACGGCGCAATCGGCGCCGCCGGTGCGCCCGGTCTCGGTCTCGACCGCGCCGGGCAAGGGCATCGGCCTGACCGTCGGCGGCACGGCGATCATCACCTTCAACGACGCCATCATGAAATGGCTGTCGGCCTTCCTGCCGGTAGGGGAGGCGCTGTTCATGCGCGGTGGCTTCGCCATCCCCTTCATCTGCCTGCTGGCAGTACTGACCGGCGGCCGGCGCACCCTGCGCGTGGGCCGCTGGAAGGCGCAGCTGCTGCGCGGCGCGCTGGTCGTTGCCGGCTCCTATTTCTTCTTCTATTCGGTGAAATATCTGCCGCTGGCGGATGTCGTGGCCATTGGCTTCGCCGGGCCGCTTTTCACCACCGCGCTTGCGCCCTTTTTCCTGGGCGAGCGGGTCGGCTGGCGGCGCTGGGCGGCGGTGCTGATCGGTTTCGCCGGCGTGCTGCTGATGGTCCGCCCGCAAGCCGCAATGACGAGTGAATTCGGCTGGATCGTCCTGCTGCCGCTGTGCGGCGCCTGTACCGGTGCGATACGCGACATCGTTACCCGCAAGCTGATGGCGACCGAGACGACCTCCGGCACGCTGCTGGTCACGACCGGCTGCGTGACGCTGTCCGGCCTGGTCACCTGGCCGCTGGGCTGGGTGGCGCTGGATACGCATCTGGTGCTGCTGCTGGCTGCCACCAGCGTGCTGCTGGCCTCGGCGCATTTCCTGCTGATCACCGCCTACCGTTTCGCCGAAGCGGCGCTGATCGCGCCCTTCCGCTTCATCAACCTGCTCTGGGCGACGATCTTCGGCTATCTGTTCTGGGGCGATGTGCCGGGTACGACGATGCTGATGGGCGCGGTCATCGTGATCGCCAGCAATCTGTTCATCTGGTACCGGGAAACCCGCCTGGCGCGGGTCAAAAGTTAGAAACTCATCCCCCGGCACAAAGGCCGGGGGGAGGCTCCATAGCCTCAGGCGTGCTTGTGCATGAAGGCGGAGATCGTCGGCATGATCTGCTCTCGCCAGCGCCGTCCGTTGAAGATGCCGTAATGGCCGACACCCTTCTGCAGGTAATGCTCCTGCTTCGACTTGGCGAGATTGCTGCACAGCGCATGCGCGGCAAGCGTCTGGCCGGGGGCGGAGATGTCGTCCAGCTCGCCCTCGATGGTCAGCAGCGCGGTCTCGGTGATCGCCGAGGGATCAACCTTCTGGTCGCGCCAGGTCAGCTCGCCCTTCGGCAGCAGATGGCGCTGGAATACCTTGTCGACCGTGTCGAGATAGAAATCGGCCGAAATGTCCTGCACCGTCAGGTATTCATCATAGAACCGGCGATGGGCATCGGCCGAATCGCCATCGCCCTGCACCAGATGCTTGAACATGTCGACATGGGCGCTGAAATGCCGGCCCGGATTCATCGAGATGAAGGCGCTGAGCTGCATGAAGCCCGGATAGACCCGGCGGCCGGAGCCGGGGTAATAGACCGGCACCTTGTCGACGACATTGGATTCGAACCAGCTGAGCGGCCGGTTTTCGGCCACCTGGGTGACCAGGGTCGGGTTGGCGCGGGGATCGACCGGGCCGCCCATCAGCGTCATGGTCCGCGGCTGCGCCTTGTCCTTGGCTGCTGCCAGCAGCGACACCGCCGCCAGCACCATCGGCGCCGGCTGGCAGACCGCGATCACATGTGTGTCAGGCCCCAGATGGCGCAGGAACGAGCAGACATATTCGACATAATCATCGAGGTTGAAACGCCCTGCCGAGAGTGGGACATCGCGGGCGTCGTGCCAGTCGGTGATGTAGACGTCATGGCCGGGCAGCAGGGCGGAAACCGTGCCGCGCAGCAGGCTGGCGTAATGGCCCGACATCGGCGCGACCAGCAATACCTGCGGGTCCTTGCGGCCCTTGATGTCGCGCTTGAAATGCAGCAGATCGCCAAACGGCTGGGCCAGGGCGACTTCCTGTGTGACGGCGATCTTCTTGCCGTCGATCTCGGTGCTGTCCAGCCGCCATTCCGGCTTGTCGCGGTTCTTGATCACGCCGTCCAGAACCTCGGCGCCGGCGGCCATCGACTTTCCGAAGCGGGTGTAGCTCAGCGGTATCCAAGGATTGCGAAAGACCGACTGGGTGGCATCAGCCAGGATGCGCATGGGGGCCAGGGCGGCCTGCTGCATCTCGTAAATCGTATAGATCATCTGTTGCTATGCCTTTGCGCCTGTTGATCCCGTATTGGGCGTTCCTCCTCATCCGGGTATTCCCCTCTGAGGACGATCCTTGGAAGCGATCAAGGTCCTTAAGATGGACTCTACACCGGCGATCACTGCCGAATCGTTAAAGCGACTTCCTCCAGGCGACGATATCGCCTCTGATTGTTGTATTCCTGAGGCTGATATCCACCAGATATGGCGTTAAGCCTAGCATGAATCGAGATTCATTTCTATCCGGTATCCCATAAGATGGGGATAGACTGCCAAAGGAACGAGACATTTTGCAATAATCTTCCGTTCCCCGCGCCCTCTTCAGGAAGAACTGGCCGGGCCTGTTGCATTCGCAATTGGCATTGTGGAAGAGGGACGGTAGGTTCCAGGCCTTCCGGTTTCCTTATCTTCAGTCAGGTCTGACGCGGTATGATCGCAATCTCCAGCGCCTTTGACGGCGGCAATATCGATATCCTCGGGATCGACGGCCTGACGGCCAGCCTGCGTATCCGCAAGGATAACGCGGCCGATTTCCTGCAATGGTTCTATTTCCGGGTCAGCGGCTGCAAGGGGCGGGCATTGACCCTGTCGGTGCAGAATGCGGGCGAGGCGTCCTATCCCGGCGGCTTCGAGAATTACAGCGCCGTGGCCTCCTATGACCGCCAGACCTGGTTCCGCGTACCGACCCGCTTCGATGGCAAGGTCATGACCATTGAGCATATGCCGGTGGTCGATGCCGTCTATTACGCCTATTTCGCCCCGTATTCGATGGAGCGCCACGCCGATCTGGTGGCCCGTGCCTTGACCTCGCCGCTGGTCACGCTGGATGTGCCGGGCCAGACCCTGGACGGCCAGGACATTGATATCCTGCGGATCGGCCAGCCTAAGGAAGGCCGCCCGGCGCTCTGGGTGATCTCGCGTCAGCATCCCGGCGAGACCATGGCCGAATGGTGGGTCGAAGGCTTCCTCGACCGGCTGCTCGACCCGGCGGACCCGGTGTCGCGCGCGCTGCTCGATGCGGCTGTGCTGTATGTCGTGCCGAACATGAACCCGGATGGCAGCCGGCGAGGCAATCTGCGCACCAACGCGGCCGGCGCCAATCTGAACCGGGAATGGAAAGACCCCAGTCTGGAGCGCAGCCCGGAGGTCTTTCACGTCCGCCAGCGCATGATCGACAGCGGCATCAGGCTGTGCCTGGACGTGCATGGCGACGAAGCGCTGCCGTATAATTTTATCGCCGCCTTTGAGGGCGTGCCCTCGGTGACGGAACCCATGCTGGCCCTGCTGGCGGAGTTCAAGGAGCGCTATGCCGCCCTGAACCCGGATTTCCAGACCGCCCATGGCTATCCGGTGGCGGCAAAGGGCCAGGGCAATCTGACCACGTCGACCGGCTATCTGGCGGAATTCCATGGCGTCATCGCCATGACGCTGGAACAGCCCTTCAAAGACACTGCCGATACGCCGCGCCCGGAGGAGGGCTGGTCCCCGGAACGTGCCAGGCACCTGGGCGCTTCGGCGCTCGACGTGCTGCTGCCGATGGCCGGCAAGCTCTAACCAAGGAAGCCAGAAATGATCACGCTCTACGGTATTCCGAATTGCGGTACGGTGAAGAAGGCGCGGGTCTGGCTGGAAGAGCAGGGCATTGCGTACAGCTTCCATGATTTCAAGAAGCAGGGGCTGGATGCCGACACCGCGAAACGCTGGGCGAAGGAACTGGGCACGGAGAAGCTGGTGAACCGCAAGGGCACCACCTGGCGCAAGCTGGATGCGGCGACCCAGGCTATCCTGCAGGGCGCCAATCCGGTGCCGGCGATCCTGGAGAATCTGTCGGTCATCAAGCGGCCGGTCATCGATCTGGGGGATCGTCGCCTGGTCGGTTTCGGGCCTGAGGAAATTGCCGTGCTGGAAAGCCGGCAGGCAAGCTGAGGAGAGAGCGATGCGGTTGGGCATGATCGGATATGGCGCCATCGGCAAGGCGGTGTGCGAAGCGCTGGCGGGCGATCCGAATATCACCATCCCGGCCGTCCTGGTGCGCCGGTCGCGCGAGGCGAAGGAGAATGAGCCCTTCATGATGACCGAGCCGGAGCGTTTCTTCAGCCAGGCCTTCGACGTGATCTTCGAAGGGGCAGGGCATCAGGCGATCCGCGATTACGGCGAGAAGGCCCTGGCCAGCGGTTCCGACCTTGTCGTCACCTCGGTTGGCGTCTTTGCCGCCGATCCCGATCTATATGAGCGCTGCGTTGAGGCGGCGGAGCGCGCGGGCAGCCGCCTGATCATCGCCTCGGCCGGCATCGGCGCGCTGGATATCCTGGCGGCGGCGGCGGTGGGCGGGCTGACCAGCGTGCGCATGACGGTCCGCAAGGACCCGACCGCCTGGAAAGGCACCATCGCCGAGGAGCAGTTTGATCTCAACTCCATGGTCGAGCCGACTGTGCTGTTCGAGGGGCCGGTGCGCGAGGGCGCGCGGCTCTACCCGCAGAACGTCAATATCTCGGCCTCGGTCGCCCTGGCCGGCATGGGGCTGGACGAGACCGAGCTGCGGATCATTGCCGACCCCACCATCAAGACACATATCGCCGAGGTCGAGGCGCAGGGTGCCTTCGGGAATTTCCGCTTCGTCGAGGAGCTGATCCCCAGCGAGAGCAACCCGAAGACCAGCACTCTGGTCGGCATGGCGGTGGTGAAGACGCTGCGGCAACTGGCATCGCCGGTCGTCATCGGCCTCTGAGGGGCACAAAACCGCCTGATAATCGCTCGCAAGTGCTTGTTGCGCTTGAATTCCTGCTTGACCACTGCAAATTATATCGTACTAATCCGGTCCTCTTTGGTCCGGATGCATCCTCAGGATGCCGGAAGGCAGGACAATGATACGTCTCAACAGGCTGACAGATTATGCGATTGTCGTGCTCGGCCAGCTCGCCCAGGGCGATTCCGAGTCGCGCACGGCGGCCCAGCTGGCGCAGGATTCGGGCGTGCCGCTGCCGACCGTCTCCAAGGTTCTGAAGATGCTGGCGCATGGCAAGATCATCACCTCGCAGCGCGGCGTCTCGGGCGGCTATACCCTGGCCCGTCCGGCGGTTCTGATCACGGTCGCGGACATCATCGCCGCCATGGAAGGCCCGATCGCGCTGACCGCCTGCGTCGATGGCGCCAGCGGCGGCTGCGAGGTCGAGACGCTGTGCCCGATGCGCGGCAATTGGGACAAGGTGAACCGGGCGATCCGTGACGCGCTGACGGCGGTGACCCTGCAGGAAATGCTGACCGTGCCGGCCGGGTTCGACCCGTTCCCGCTGGCGCGTCCCCCGCGCGGCCTGGCCGCCGCGCAATAGACGAAGACGAATAGGCATTCATCATGGTTGGTACGGCAGAAACCCTCGAGCAGGTCCAGGCAGTCCAGGACCAGAAGTACAAATACGGCTTCATCACCGATATCGAGATGGAGCGCGCGCCGCGTGGCCTGAGCGAGGACACGGTGCGCTTCATCTCGGCCAAGAAGGGCGAACCGGAATGGATGCTGGAATGGCGCCTGAAGGCCTATCGCCACTGGCTGACCATGGAGGAGCCGGACTGGGCGAAGCTGGGCTACCCGGCCATCGACTACCAGGATTCCTATTACTACGCCGCGCCGAAATCCAAGGATGACCGGCCGCTGAGCCTGGACGAGGTCGATCCCGAGCTGATCAAGACCTATGAGAAGCTGGGCATTCCGTTGCAGGAACAGAAATGGCTGGCCGGCGTGGCGGTCGATGCCGTGTTCGACAGCGTGTCGGTGGCCACGACCTACAAGAAGAAGCTGGAGGAGAAGGGCATCATCTTCTGCTCGATCTCCGAGGCGCTGCGCGACCATGGCGACATGGTGCGCGAATATATCGGCTCGGTCGTGCCCTATAGCGATAATTTCTTCGCCACGCTGAACTCCGCCGTCTTCACCGACGGGTCCTTCGTCTATATCCCGAAGGGCGTGCGCTGCCCGATGGAGCTGTCGACCTATTTCCGCATCAACGCGTCGGAAACCGGCCAGTTCGAGCGCACGCTGATCATTGCCGATGAAGGCTCCTACGTCTCCTATCTGGAGGGCTGCACCGCGCCGCAGCGCGACGAGAACCAGCTGCATGCCGCCGTGGTCGAGCTGGTGACGCTGGATGATGCGGAGATCAAATACTCGACCGTGCAGAACTGGTATCCGGGCGACGAAAACGGCAAAGGTGGAATCTATAATTTCGTCACCAAGCGCGGCGCCTGCCGCGGCCGGAATTCCAAGATCGCCTGGACCCAGGTCGAGACCGGCTCGGCGATCACCTGGAAATATCCCAGCTGCATCCTGCAGGGCGACAATTCGGTGGGCGAGTTCTATTCCGTCGCCATCACCAACAACATGCAGCAGGCCGATACCGGCACGAAGATGATCCATATCGGCAAGAACACCCGGTCGACGATCATCTCCAAGGGCATTTCGGCGGGCCGCGCCAACAACACCTATCGCGGGCTGGTGAAGATCATGCCCAAGGCGGAGAACGCCCGGAACTACACCCAGTGCGACAGCCTGCTGATCGGCAGCAAGTGTGGGGCGCATACCGTGCCCTATATCGAGCAGCGCAACCCGACCGCGAAGATCGAACATGAGGCGACGACGGCGAAGATCAGCGAGGACCAGCTGTTCTACTGCAAGCAGCGCGGGTTGTCGGAGGAAGATGCCGTGTCGATCATCGTCAACGGCTTCTGCAAGGAAGTGATGAAGGAATTGCCGATGGAGTTCGCCGTCGAGGCCCAGAAGCTCATCGGTATCAGCCTGGAAGGCAGCGTCGGCTGATTGCCGCCGCGTAGGAACGGATAAACACATGTCTTTGATCGAAATAAAGAATCTGCACGCCACCGTCGACGGCAAGCCCATCCTGAAGGGCATCGACCTGACCATCGAGCCGGGCACCGTGCATGCCATCATGGGGCCGAACGGCTCCGGCAAGTCGACGCTGTCCTATGTCATCGCCGGGCGCGAGGGCTATGAGGTCACCGATGGCGACATCCTGCTGGACGGCAAGAGCATCCTGGAGATGGAAGCCGATGAGCGCGCCATCGCCGGCCTGTTCCTGGCCTTCCAGTACCCGGTGGAGATTCCCGGCGTCGCCAATACAACCTTCCTGAAGGCCGCCGTGAACGCACGGCGCAAGGCCGCCGGCGAGCCGGAAGTCGATGCCATGCAGTTCCTGAAGATGCTGCGCGAGAAGACCAAGCTGCTGGGCGTCACAGACGAGATGCTGAAGCGCGCCGTCAATGTCGGCTTTTCCGGCGGCGAGAAGAAGCGCAACGAGATATTGCAGATGGCGGTGCTGGAGCCGCGCTTCGCGGTGCTGGACGAGACCGATTCCGGCCTCGACATCGATGCGCTGAAGATCGTGGCCGATGGCGTGAACGCGCTGCGCTCCCCGGAACGCTCGATGCTGGTCATCACCCATTACCAGCGCCTGCTGGACTATATCGTGCCGGACAAGGTGCATGTGCTGGCCATGGGCCGCATCGTCGCCTCGGGCGGCAAGGAACTGGCGCAGGAACTGGAAGCCACCGGCTATGCCGGCTATGGCGAGCCGGAAGCGGCCTGAGGCTGTCATGGCACTCGCCGCACGCTCCTATCCCGGCCCGCTGGCCAACCGGCATGCCGAACTGTCCCTGAAGCTGGCGGGGGCCGGTGTTGGCTGGCTCGACACGCTGCGCGCCGACAGCGCCGCGCGCTATCGCGCCACCGGCCTGCCGACGCCGAAGGTCGAAGCCTGGCGCTATACCAATCTGAAGGATCTGGTCGGCATCGATTTCGCCTCGGCTCCGGTGGTTGGCGACATGGCGCTGGACAGCCTGCCGCGCGCCAGCCTGCTGGCGGTGAATGGCCATGTCCTGGCCTTCGTGAATGGCCGGCTGCGCCCCGATCTGTCGACGCTGGACACGCTGCCCGCAGGCGTCACCCTGCTGCCGCTGTCAGAGGCGATCCACAGTGACGAGCAGGCCCTGTCCGCGCATCTCGGCCGGCTGGTCGAGGCGGAAGAAAATCCGTTTGTCGACCTGAACACCGCCCTGATGGAAGACGGCGTCGTGCTGCGCCTTGCCGATGGTGCGGTGCTGGACAAGCCGCTGCACATCATTTCCGTCGGTGCGGTTGCCGATACGCCGCTCGCCTTCTTCCCGCGCCTGCTGGCGGTGCTGGGCCGCGATGCCCGCGCGACGATTTTCGAGAGCCATGCCGGGATCGGTGAGGGCGCCTATCTGAGCGCCATGGCGTCGGAGATCGTGCTGGGCGCCGGGGCGCATCTGGAGCATTACAAGCTGCAGAATGAAAGCCAGTCTGCCTTCCATGTCGCCAATACCCGGGTGACGGTGGAGGCGGGGGCCGTCTACGACAATTTCGTGCTGCAGATCGGCAGCCGGCTTTCCCGTAACGAGGTCCATACGGCGCTGATCGGCGAGGGCGCGTCCTGCCGGCTGAACGGCGCCTATCTGGGGGCCGGGAAGCAGCATCTCGACAGCACCACCTTCATCGACCATGCCGTGCCGGTCTGCGCTTCGCGCGAGGTTTATAAGGGCGTGCTGGACGATCAGGCGCATGGCGTGTTTCAGGGCAAGATTCTGGTCCGCCGCGATGCCCAGCAGACCGATGGCCACCAGCTGAACCGCGCCCTGCTGCTGTCGCGCCAGGCCGAGGTGAATGCGAAGCCGGAGCTGGAAATCTACGCCGATGACGTGAAATGCAGCCATGGCGCCACGGTTGGCGAGTTGGCCGATGACCAGCTCTTCTATCTCCAGGCCCGCGGCATCGACCGCGAGACGGCGCGCGGCCTGCTGATCGAGGCCTATGTCCAGGAAGCGCTGGACGAGATCGGCAATGCCGAGGCGCGCCTGCCATTCCAGCGCCTGGTCGGCGGCTGGCTGAAGAGCCGGAAGGGGTGAGACGATGACCGTGATGAGCCAGACCGCGCCCTATGATGTCGAGGCGGTACGCGCCGATTTCCCGATCTTCCGCACCGATATCCGCGGCAAGCCTCTGGCCTTTCTCGACAGCGGTGCCTCGGCGCAGAAGCCGCAGGCCGTGCTGGACGCGATGAACGCGGTCTATACCAGCGGCTACGCCAATGTGCATCGCGGCGCCTATCTGCTGAGCGAGCGGGCGACGGCGGCCTTCGAGGGCTCGCGCGAGATCGTGCGGCGCTTCATCAATGCGCGCTCGGTGAAGGAAATCGTCTATACCCGCAACGCGACCGAGGGCATCAATCTGGTCGCCACCAGCTATGGCCGGAAATTCCTGAAGCAGGGCGATGCGGTGCTGATCTCCGAGATGGAGCATCACGCCAATATCGTGCCCTGGCAGCTGCTGCGCGAGCAGATCGGCATTGAGCTGCGCATCGTGCCGATTGCCGATGACGGCTCCTGGCGGATGGACGAATACAAGAAGCGGCTGGACGGCGTGAAGCTGGTGGCGCTGACCCACACCTCCAACGTGCTGGGAACGGTGACGCCGGCGAAGGAGATCACGGCGCTGGCGCATGCCGCCGGGGCCAAGGTGCTGCTCGATGGCAGCCAGGCGGTGGTTCACCGCACGGTCGACATGCAGGACATCGATTGCGACTTCTATGTCTTCACAGGCCACAAGCTGTATGGCCCGACTGGCATCGGCGTGCTGTACGGCAAGGCGGAATTGCTGGAGTCCATGCCGCCCTATCAGGGCGGTGGCGACATGATCCGCATCGTCACCTTCGAGAAATCGACCTGGGCCGATCTGCCACATAAATTCGAGGCCGGCACGCCGGCCATCGTCGAGGCTGTCGGGCTGGGGGCGGCGATCCAGTATATCGAGGGCATCGGCATCGAGCGCATTGCCCAGCACGAGACGCAGCTGCTGAATTACGCGACCCAGCGTCTGTCGGCGGTGCCGGGGCTGAATATTCAGGGCACGGCCGCCGGCAAGGCAGGGGTGATCTCCTTCACCCTAGATTCCGCGCATCCGCATGATATCAGCACCATCGTTGACCGCGCGGGCGTGGCGATCCGGGCCGGGCATCATTGCGCCCAGCCCCTGATGCAGCGTCTGGGCGTGCCGGCGACAGCGCGTGCCTCGCTGGCGATGTACAGCACCAAGGCGGAAATCGACCGCCTGGCAGACGCCCTGGATACCGTGGTGGAGATGTTCAGCTGATGAGTGACGATCTGCGCGATCTGTATCAGGAAGTGATCCTGGATCATGGCAAGCGGCCCCGGAATTTCCGGCAGATCGATAATGCCAGCCATCATGCCCATGGCCATAACCCGCTCTGTGGCGACCAGCTGGTCGTCTATCTGGCGCTGGATGAGGCCGGGGTGGTGCAGGATGTCAGCTTTGTTGGCAAAGGCTGCGCTATTTCAACGGCTTCTGCGTCCTTGATGACGGAAATCCTGAAGGGGAAATCCGAGGCTCAGGCGAAGCGGCTGTTCGAGCTGTTCCATGCCATGTGCACCGGCGAGGACTCGCCCTCGGCCGAGGGGCTTGAGGATGAGATGGAGCGGCTTGAGGTTCTGTCCGGGGTGCGCGAATTCCCCAGCCGGGTGAAATGCGCGACGCTGGCCTGGCACACCGTGACCGCCGCAATGGCCGGTCAGGACCAGATCAGCACGGAGGATTGAGGATGAACCCCTATGCCGTCGATCTGGAGCCCTTCTTCGGCAAGAAGGTGGAGGAGGGCACGACCGCCTATGCTGGCGAACCGCTGGCACCCGGCACCGCCGCTGCCCCGGAAGACGCCATCATCGAGGCGCTGCGCACCGTGCACGACCCGGAAATCCCGGTGAATATTTACGATCTGGGGCTGATCTATGCGATCAACCGGCAGGAAGCCGGCAATGTCCATATCCTGATGACGCTAACCGCGCCGGCCTGTCCGGTCGCCGGTGAGATGCCGGTGCAGGTCGCCAAGGCGGTGGCGGCGGTCGAGGGCGTTGGCGAGGTCGCTGTCGAACTGACCTGGGAGCCGGCCTGGACGACGGAGCGCATGTCTGAGGATGCGAAGATGGCCTTGGATATCTTCTAGGCCGTGCATATCTTGTGGTTGATGTTACACTGTTACCCAAGCGTTGAGTGTGGAGGCGTACTGCCATGGCACAGCAAGTGATTACCCTGACCGATGCTGCGGTCGAGCGCGCGCAGGCCCTGATGGCCCGCAGCGAGAAGCCTGTTGCCGCCCTGCGCATCGGGGTGAAGGCGCGCGGCTGCTCCGGCATGTCCTATGTCGTCGAATATGCCGATGAGAAGAAGAAGTTCGAGGAAGTCGTCGAGGATAAGGGCGTGAAGATCTTCATCGATCCGGCCGCCGTCATGTTCCTGATCGGCAGCGAGATGGACTACCAGGAAGACAAGTTCACCTCCGGCTTCACCTTCTCGAATCCCAACGAAAAGGGCCGGTGTGGCTGCGGCGAGAGCTTCCACGTCTGATTTTTCTTTCGTCACCCCTGACGGAACATCGGGCGCCGCGCCACATTACTCCTAGGATGGTTAATACCCTGGGAGGAAGATCATGAAGAATTTCGGGTTTGCGATTGTGGCGGCCGGCCTGCTGGCCGCCTTTCCCGTTTCCGCTGCCGACAAGGCCGGCGCCGACATCATCGACAACAAGGGTGCCAGCATCGGCACCGCGACGCTGTCGGCCGCGCCAGAGGGCGTGCTGCTGCGCCTCAGCGTGTCCGGCCTGACGCCGGGCTGGCACGGGCTGCATTTCCATGCCGTGGGCGATTGCTCGGATCATGACAAGTTCATGGCCTCCAAGGGCCATGCCAGCCATGACGACAAGCCGCACGGGTTGCTGAACTCCAAGGGCACCCATGCCGGCGACCTGCCGAACCTCTATGTCCATGCCGACGGCAAGGGCGAGGCGGAGATGTTCACCCATCTGGCGATGCTGGAAAAGGACCTGCTGGACAGCGACGGCTCGGCTCTCGTCATCCATGCCGGGCCTGACGACCACATGACCCAGCCCATCGGCGGCGCCGGCGCCCGCGTCGCCTGCGGCGTGATCAAGTAGGGGCAGTCTATCCCTGCGAACCCGGCCGGTCGGATTTGGCGATGGCCTGGCGGATGGTGGCAACAAGCTGGCTCATCGTGGTTTTCGACTTGGTCAGCACCGCCTGTACCTGTTCACTGAAATCGCCGCCCAGATCATGGGCGGAGAAGATCAAAGCGGGTATAGGCGGCCTGCCCGGCGCAGAGAGCATCGGCAGGACATCGAGGCCTGATCCGTCGATCAGCTCAATATCGATGATGGCCAGATCGTAGCTGTTCGCGGCCAGCCGCAGGCGGGCATCTGCCAAGCTGGCGACGGAGTCGATCTGCACCTGTCCGCCCATGGCCTCGCGCACGATGGCGGCAATGTCGGGATCATCCTCGACATGCAGGATTCTTGCGCCCTTCAGCACTGATCCGGTTGCCAGTTCGACGGCGGAGAGCAGGCGCGCGTAATCCACCGGCTTGGACAGCCAGTCGACGATGCTGAGCGCCTGGCCCGACATCATTCCGTCCTCCGGCAGGTCAGCCGCCGAGATGATGATGATCGGCAGGTTCCGGGTGGTCTCGTTCGCACGCAGCGCGTTCAGGAAGCTGAAGCCATCGGCATCAGGCAGTTTCAGATCCAGCGTCATGGCGACATAGGACCGGCGGTCCAGCAGGGTGCGCGCGGCCGAGGCGGAATAGCAGACATCCACGCCATAACCGGCATGGCGCAGGGTCTCGCTGAGGATGGTGGCGATGTCGGGATCATCCTCGCAGATCAGGACCATCGGGCGGTCGCTCTGCGCGTCGGCGCTGTCATCTGTTTCTTCCCAGAGCGGCAGGTCGACGAAGAAGGTTGTTCCGGACCCGATCTCGCTTTCGAAATCGACCTGACCGCCATGGCTTTCGACGATGTTCTTGACGATGGACAGGCCAAGGCCGGTGCCACCCTTCTGCTTCGTGTCGGAGCCATCGGCCTGGGCGAATTTCTGGAAGATGCGGTTCTTGAACTCTTCGGGAATACCGCTGCCATAATCCCGGATGGCGATCCGCAGGCCCTGCGGTCCCGGAACCGCCGACACCTCGACCGGCGTTCCGGCCGGGGAGTATTTTGCCGCATTGGACAGAAGATTGGTGAAGACCTGGATCAGCCGGTCGGGATCGCCTTTCACCTGGGCATCGCCGATATCTTCCTGCAGCACGAAGCTGGTGCCGTATTTCTCCGCATAGGCCCGGTTCGCCTCGATCGACTGTTCAACCAGCGGCACCAGAGGCTGTGGCGCCATGATGAAGACCATCTTGCCGGATTCGATCTTTTCGATATCGAGGATGTCGTTGATCAGCCGGATCAGCCTTTCGCTGTTGGAATGGGCGATGCCGATCAGATGCTTCGCCTTGGCCGATATGTCGCCGGCGATACCGCCCATGATCAGGCCCAGCGATCCGGATATCGAGGTCAGCGGGGTGCGCAGCTCATGGCTGACGGTAGAGACGAATTCGTTCTTCAGCCGCTCCATCTGCTTGCGTTCGGTGATGTCGCGCACCATGCCGACAAAGAGCCGGCGCTCCCCCAGCCACATCTCGCTGATGGCCAGATCCATCGGGAAGGTCTCGCCATTGGCCCGCAGCGCCGTTACCTCCCGGTTCTGGCCGATGATCCTGGCGATTCCGGTCTTGCGGTAGCTGGCCAGGTAACCGTCATGGCGGGTGTGATCGGGCTCCGGCATCAGGATGTTCACGTTGCGCCGCATCACATCCTCGGCGGCATAGCCGAAGATCTGCTCGGATTGCCGGTTGAAGGATTCGATGCTGCCGCTTTCGTTGATCGTAATGATGCCGACCGGCACATTGTCGATCACCGCACGCAGCCGGGTCTCGCGGTCCAACAGCTGCTCGCCCTGTTCTATGATCTGCCGTTCCGCCTGCTGACGAATGGTGATGTCGGTATAGGTGGTCACGAATCCGCCATCGGGCATCGGGTTGCTGACCAGTTCCAGGATTCGTCCATCGGGGCGGCTGCGCTCGGTAATATAGACATCGCGGTTGCGCTTAACCGCGACGGCGCGACGGCGGGCGACCTCCTCGGCAAGATTGCCGGAGCCATATTCGCCCCGCGCGGCGTTGAAGTTCAGGAAGGCGTCGAAATCGGTTCCCTGCCGGGCAAGGGAAACGGGATAATCGAGCAGTTGCAGGAAATTTTCGTTCCAGGCCATCAGCTTGAGATCAGGACCGAACACGCTGATGCCCTGGCCCATATTCTCCAGCGTGGCCTTCAGCAGCGCACTCTCCACCTTCAGCGCCCCCTCGGCCTCGACCCGCCGGCGGTAATCGCGCCAGGCCATGATGGCGGCAAAGGCGATCATCGCGCCGAACAGCAGCACGGCGGCGATCTGGATGCCCATGGTCCGCCGGTTGGAGGTGACATATTCCTCCGAGCGCTGGGCCAGCAATTGCCGCTCATCCAGGCTCATCTGCCGGATCAGCTCGCGGATGCTGTCCATGGTCTCGCGACCGATGCCGCGATTAACCAAGAGTAGCGCTTGCTCCACATCGCCCTCGCGCACCAACTCGATAGACTGCTCGGTGACCTGCATCTTCTGTTCGATCAAAGCCCGCAGCGAGGCAAGCCGGACCTGGTGACGCTGATTATCCGTTGTCAACTCGGTGAGTTGGACAGTCAGCTCACCGATGAGCGGCTTGGCGAGTTCATAGGGAGACAGATACTCGGCCTGCCCGGTCAGCAGATAGCCGCGCTGACCGGTTTCCAGATCCTGCACCTCGCTCAACAGATGCTGGGCGGTGTCGAGAACCTTGTATGTATGGAAGACGGCGGTACGGTTGCGCTCGACGGTTTGCACCGACAAGGCTGACAGGATGATGATGCCGCCGATCAGGGCAATCAGGGACAGGATGCCGATAATCATCCAGAGTTTCAGCGATACGCGCATAGAGACCTCTTTGCAGACCCGCCCCGCGCAGTTTCGCTGAGACGCTATAATTCAGTACAGGCACCTTACCATCGTTCCGTCCTGAATAGCCTCCGGGGTAGTAACATGACGTTAAGCATCGACACCGTGGAAATGCACACCGCCGGCGAGCCGCTGCGCATCGTCACCGCCGGCTGGCCGTGCCTGCAGGGTGCCACACTGCTGGAAAAGCGCCGCGAGGCGAAGGCGCATCACGACTCGCTGCGTCGCCTGCTGATGGAGGAGCCGCGCGGCCATCCCGACATGTATGGCGCGCTGCTGGTGGAGCCGGACCACCCCGAGGCCCATCTGGCCGTGCTGTTCATGCATAATGAGGGCTACAGCACCATGTGCGGCCATGCCGTCATCGCGCTGGGCCGCTACGCCGTCGACCAGGGGCTGGTCCCGGCGGTGGAACCGGAGACGGTGGTGAACATCCAGTGCCCCTGCGGACTGGTGCGCGCCATTGTCGAGGTGACGGCGGGCAAGGCGGGCGCGGTGCGCTTCGACAGCGTGCCGGCCTTTGCCTTCGCGCTGGACAAGATGGTGGAAACCCGTGACTGGGGGCCGGTAACACTCGATATCGGCTATGGCGGCGCGTTCTATGCTTTTCTGGCGGCGGACAGCATCGGGCTGGATGTGGAAACCTCCTCGATCCGCGACCTGACCGATGCGGGCGAGAAGATTGCCCTGGCGGCGGCCGAGCAGATCCGGCTGGAGCATCCGGAGGAACCGGACCTCGCCTTCCTCTACGGCACCATCCTGACCGATGGCCGCGATGCCTGGGAGGAGGGGGCGACCCGCAATGTCTGTATCTTCGCCGGCCGGCAGGTGGATCGCAGCCCGACCGGTTCCGGCGTCACCGCCCGGCTGGCCTTGCAGCATGCGCGCGGGCTGATCGCGCCGGGCCAGCGCCGGCTGTTCCGCAGCGTGACCGGCCAGGACTTCACCGGCGAGGTGGTGGAGACGACCCAAATAGGGCGGCACAGAGCGGTTATCGCCCGCGTCGGCGGCCATGCCTATTACAGTGGCACGGCGCGTTTCACGGCGGAGCCCGACGATCCCTTGCGCGGCGGTTTCCTGCTGCGCTAGCGTCTGTATCCTTACCCTCCAGTCAGCGGTTTGATCATGGCCTTGAACACCTTCTTCTGCGTCGATGCCCATACCTGCGGCAACCCGGTCCGCGTCGTCGCCGGTGGCGGCCCGCGTCTGGAGGGCCAGACGATGAGCGAATACCGGCAGGATTTCCTGCAGCGCTTCGACTGGGTGCGCCACGCGCTGATGTTCGAGCCGCGCGGCCACGACATGATGAGCGGCTCGATCCTCTACAAGCCGCTGCGCGAGGATTGCGATATCGGCTGGGTGTTCATCGAAACCTCCGGCTGCCTGCCGATGTGCGGCCATGGCACCATCGGCACGGTGACCGTGGCGCTGGAGCAGGGGCTGGTGACACCGCGAATCGAGGGCAGGCTGTCGCTCGACGTACCGGCCGGCAAGGTCGATGTCGAATATGAGATGAACGGCCGGTTCGTGGAGAAGGTGCGGCTGTTCAACATCGCCTCTTTCCTGGAAGCCACCGATATCACCATCGATGTGCCGGGGCTGGGGGAGTTGGTGGTCGATGTGTCCTATGGCGGCAATTACTACGCCATCATCGAGGCGCAGAAGAATTACGGCGGGCTGGAAAGCCTGTCAGCGGGGGAGGTGCTGCATTATTCCCCCATCGTGCGCCGGCTGATGCAGGAGAAGCTGCAGCCGGTCCACCCCGAAGACCCGACGATCAGCGGCGTCTCCCATGTCATGTGGACGGGCAAGCCGCAGAATGCGAAGGCGCATGGCCGCAACGCCGTGTTCTATGGCGACCGCGCCATCGACCGCTCGCCCTGCGGCACTGGCACCTCGGCCCGCATGGCGCATCTGGCGGCCAAGGGGAAGCTGAAGCCGGGCGATGAATTCGTGCATGAAAGCATCATCGGCAGCATGTTCGAGGGCCGAGTCGAATCCGCGACCAGCCTGGCCGGCCGCGCCGCCATCCTGCCCTCGGTCGCCGGCTGGGCGCGGGTGACCGGGCTGAACACCATCTTCGTCGATGACCGTGACCCCTACGCCCATGGCTTCCAGGTGGCGTAAGGGGCATTGTGGACATCATCCTCATCGTCGACATGCAGGCCGGGATGCTGTCGGGGGCGCCCAAGCACGATCTGGCCGGCGTGGTCGCACGCATCAACGCGCTGACGGCGATGGTGCGCGGTACCGGGGGCAGGGCCGTGTGGATACGCCATTGCGGCCAGCCGGGTGACGGGTTTGAGGCGGGCTCTCCCGGCTGGGAATTCCTGCCGGATCTGGTGCGCTCACCCGAAGATATCGAAATCGGGAAGACCCTGAACGATGCCTATGCCGGCACCGGTCTCGCGGCGCTGCTGCGCAGCCTGAACCCGGTGCGTGTTCTGGTCTGCGGCTGGGCCACGGATTTCTGCGTCGATTCGACAGTGCGCTCCACTGTCTCAAACGGTTTTCCGACCATTGTGGCGTCGGACGCGCATACGCTCAGTGACCGGCCACATCTGGAGGCGCCTGCGGTCATCCGCCATCATAACTGGCTGTGGAGCGAGCTGATTGCCGAGCCGCCCGTGCGCGTGGTGCCGACAGCAGAGTTGCTGGCCGAGGCGAAGACGCAGCCGTAAGGCATGGCCCGTTACTTTTCCAATTCAGTGTTTCCTTATTTTGCAACTGCTTCTTCCATGAGCAGGAAAGTGCACGGGACGGGCAACCCGCGAAAATCCCTCAACCGGCGAATCGCCTGATTGCTAGAATTTAAAACGATTACAGATACTTGCAGTTAGGGTTCCTGGCCATCCCCGGCTGGCATGATTTTCGCGGTGAATACCCCCGTGTGATCAAGCCTGTTCTTCGTAGGGAAGAACGGAACGGGAAGGAAAAGGCAATGCGACTGCAACAATTGAGCCTCGCCGCCTGCGCCGTGGCGGCGCTGTCGGCCCTGCTGCCGGTATCGGCCGAGGCGGAGACGGTCCTTCGGGTGGTGAAGCATTCGCCGGTGCGGGTGCTCGACCCGATCATGACCACCGCCTATACGGCACGCGACCATGGTTACATGATCTTCGACACGCTGCTGGCGCTGGACGAAAAGCAGCAGATCAAGCCGCAGATGCTGGAAGGCTGGAAAATCAGCGATGACGGGCTGACCTACAGCTTCACCCTGCGCGACGGTTTGAAATGGCATGACGGTACGCCGGTGACGGCAGAGGATTGCATCGCCTCGATCAAGCGCTGGGGCCAGCGCGACGGCATGGGCCAGAAGCTGATGGACTTCACCAAGGAGATGAAGCCGACCGGCGACAAGAGCTTTGATCTGGTGCTGAAGGAGCCTTACGGCCTGGTGCTGGAATCGCTGGCCAAGCCGAGCTCCAGCGCGCCCTTCATGGTGCCGAAGAAGCTGGCCGAAACCCCGCCATCGGAACCGATGCCGGAACAGATCGGCTCCGGCCCGTTCAAATGGGTGGCGTCGGAATTCCAGCCCGGCCTGAAGGTCGTCTACGTGAAGAACACCGACTATGTGCCGCGTTCCGAGGCGCCGAGCTGGGCGTCGGGCGGCAAGGTGGTGAAGGTCGACCGCGTCGAGCAGATCGCCATGCCGGATCACATGACCACGGTGAATGCGCTGCTCAATGCCGAGATCGACTATATGGAGAATCCGCCGACCGATCTGATTCCGCTGATTGAGGCGGATTCCGGCGTCGAGATAAAGATCATCAACAAGCTGGGCAGCCAGGTGATGCTGCGCCCCAACCATCTGCATCCGCCCTTCAATAATCCGAAGGTGCGCCAGGCGCTGGCCTATGCCGTGAACCAGGAAGACCTGATGATCGGCATGATGGGTGATCCGCGCTACTACAAGCTCTGCACCTCGATGTTCATCTGCGAGACGCCCTTCGGCACCACGGCGGGCTCCGAGGGCATGGGCAAGGGCGATATCGCGACGGCGGCGAAGCTGCTGAAGGAATCGGGCTATGACGGCACCAAGGTGGTGATCATGCACCCGACCGATGTGGCGACCCTGTCGAGCCACCCGCCCATCGTTGCGCAGGCGATGCGTAAGGCCGGCTTCAACGTCGAATTGCTGGCCATGGACTGGCAGACGCTGGTTAGCCGCCGCGCCAAGCAGGACCCGGTCGACCAGGGCGGCTGGAACCTGTTTGCCACCACCTGGGTCGGGGCCGATCTGATCAATCCGGTCGCCAATCTGGGCATTAATGGCCGGGGCAAGAAGGGCGGCTGGTTCGGCTGGTATGAAAGTGCGGAGATGGAAGGGTTGCGCGACAGCTTCGCCCGCGCGACCGACCCGGCCAGGCAGAAGGCGCTGGCCGAGCAGATCTCCAAGCTGGCCTGGCAGGATGTGGCCAATATTCCGCTCGGCCAGTATTTCGCTGTCAGCGCCTATCGCAAGAATGTGACGGGCGTGCTGGAAGGGCCCGTGCCGTTCTTCTGGAACATCGAAAAGAAGGGTTAGCGGTTCCGATAATCGGAAGGCGTTGTTCCGAAAATCCGACGAAACCGGCGGGTGAATTCGGACAGATCGCCGAACCCGACCGAGAGCGCGATATCCAGCACGGTGCGGCTGCGGTCCGGTAACAGGGCCGCAGCCGCCCGCAGCCGGCGACCGATAAGATACTGATACGGCGTCACATTCATCGCCGCCGCGAACAGCCGCAGGAAATGATAGCGGCTCAGCCCGACCTCCCGGGCAATCTCCGCCACGCTCAGCGGCTCGGTATAGCGCGCCTCTATCAGCGCCACCGCATCGGCAATCCGCGCCAATCCCCGCGACTCCAGCGCCACCGGTGCATCCGCCCGGCTCAGCCGCAGGGCGGCGCCTGCCATGCGCAGCGCCAGCCCCTCCATATCCTCCGGCCGCTCCAGCGCCCGCCCGGCGGATGCTACCAGCGGCGCCAGCGCCGGCAAGGGTGGCAGCCGGTGCAGCGGAAAATCCCGCCGGCGCAGGCCGGGCAGGTCGCGCGCCATCTCCTCCATGAAATCCGGTGTGAAATGGAAGGCGATGCAGCGGTCGCCGACGCCATGCTCATGGCCGCAGCGATAGCAGGCCCCGGCATTGCCCATCATCAGCGAGCCGGCGGCCATCAGCGCCGTTCCATGGGTCGAGCGGTAGAGAAAATTACCGCTCAGCACCGCCGCGACCACGGTCGGGCCGTGCTGCTCCTCATAGGGCGCATCGTCAGGGCCGGAGCGGCAGATCACATCGCTGACGCTCCACCCGTCGCCCTGGGCGAGCAGTGTCTGGCGGGTTGTCTCCTGCTGGATCATCGGCATCAGGCTCATGGCGCGATTATAGCAATAATCCCCAAGAAGCGGATCACCGGAATGACTAGCGTCTGGTGCCGTTCACTTTGGAGAGACGTGATGAACCAGACCCTCATGTGGCGCCGCATCCTGGACGAGGCCAGCTTTGAGCAGGCTAGTGTGCGGATGGACCCGGATGGCATCGAGATCGCCGGCACCGCCTTGCTGGCGGAGGCCGGCGCGCCGCTGCGCATCGACTACCGCCTGACCTGCGATGCCGGCTGGATCACCCGCCGCGTCGAGGCGACGCAGAGCTTTCAGGGCCGCACGCGGACGCTGACCCTGGATCATGACGGGCAGGGGCAGTGGCAGCGGGACGGCACGCCCGCGCCGCAGCTCGATGGCTGCCTGGATGTCGATCTCGGCATCAGCCCGGCGACCAATGCGCTGCCGATCAACCGCTTGCGGCTGGCGGTCGGCGAGACACGGGAAATCCGCGCCGCCTGGGTGCTGTTCCCGGAATTCGCTGTAAAACCTGCCGCGCAATCCTATGAACGCTTGGGCGAGGGGCTTTATCGCTATCGCGGGCTGGATAGCGATTTCCAGGCGGAGGTGGCCGTGGACGAGGCCGGCTTTCCCACCGATTACGGTACGATCTGGCGGCGCATCGCCACCGGCCCGGCGACCCGCAATGTGCAGCAGGTGACAGCCGAGGCGCTGCTTTCTCCGGCCGCGTCGCCGGTTCTGGGCGAGGCCGCCCACGCCTTCGACTGGGTGATCGGCGGCTGGCGGGCTGAGGTGACTGATTTTGCCGAGGGCGTGCCGGTCGCCAGCGATATCGGCGAATGGTGGTTCAGCTGGGCGCTGGACGGCCGCGCCATCCAGGATGTCTGGATCGCCCCGGCGCGTGGCCGGCGGCAGGATATCCGCATCGCCGATCGCTACAGCACCACGCTGCGCTTCTACGATGCCGGGGCCGGGCTGTGGCGCATCATCTGGATCAACCCGGTGACCGGCACGGTCAACCGCCTGGCCGGCACCCGCCAGGGCGACCGCATCCTGCTGGAGGGCGAGGAATATGGAAGCCCGGCGCGCTGGAGCTTCAACGACATCCGCCCCGACAGTTTCACCTGGCGCGGCGAAATCCAGAAACCCGATGGCAGCTGGCGGCTGGATGCCGAATTCCGGCTGGTGCGGGTGATGGGGTAAAAAGAACGTCATTCCCGGCCTTGTGCCGGGAATCCAGGGTTCAGCCTTCTTGACCGGTATCCAGAAAGCTGAGACATGGACCCCCGGCACAAGGCCGGGGGTGACGGACTGAGAATGTTAAAGGCTTGAGGGCATTGACGGTCTGATATGACTGGCGGTCTGAGTAGGGATCACCCCACGCTGAACACCGGCTTGCCCAGGACATCCATGCGCGGTGTCACGCCCAGGCCAGGGGCGGTTGAGGCGCTCATGCGGCCCTGCTGGCGCTGCGGGGCGCCCTCGGCGAGGGAGACGGTGACGTAGCTGTTGAAGTCGGTGGCCGAGAACAGGAAATCGGCTGGCGTCGAATGGGCGAGGTGAGCGATGGCGGCGGTGGTGATGTCGCCGCCCCAGGTGTCCTCGATGGTCATGGCGATGCCGAGCGACAGGCAGAGATCGCGGATCTGCCGCGCTTTGGTCAACCCGCCGACCTTGGAGATTTTCAGGTTGATCACGTCCATCGCCAGGTCCGATGCGCCGCGCAGCACGGCGGGCAGTCCGTCGATCACCTCGTCCAGGATGAAGGGCTTCGGCGTGCGGCGGCGGATCGCCAGGCATTCCTCGTAGGACGGGCAGGGCTGCTCGATATAGACATCGACATCGCGCACCCCCTCGACGACGCGCGCCGCCTCATGCATCAGCCAGCCGGTATTGGCATCGGCGATCAGCACATCGCCGGGCAGCAGCTTCTCGGCGACGGCATGGATGCGTGCGATATCGGTATCCGCGTCGCCGCCGACCTTCAGCTGGAACTTGGTGTAACCCTCCGCCCTGTAGCCGGCGACATTGGCCGCCATCGCCTCGGGCGTATCCTGCGAGATGGCGCGGTAGAGCATGACATCCTCGCCACTGCGCCCGCCCAGCAGGGTGACGGCGGGCAGGCCGGTTACCTTGCCCAGAATGTCCCAGCAGGCGATATCCAGCGGTGACTTCACATAGGGATGACCGCGCATTGCCTGGTCCATCACCCGGTTGATGGTGCCGAGGTCGCGCGGGTCCAGCCCGATCAGCCCTGGCGCCAGTTCCTTGATGCCGGTGCGCGCGCCATTGGCATAGGCCGGCAGATAGGCCGGCCCGAGCGGGCAGACCTCGCCATAGCCGGTAATGCCGGCATCGGTCTCCACCGCGACCACGGTGGAATCGAACACCTCCACGGATTTGCCATCCGCCCATTTGTAGCTGCCCTCATGCAGCGGCAGGTCGATCTGGTAGGCGGTGATACGGGTGATCTTCATGGTGCTGCCCCCTCGGTCTTAATTATGCGCTTCTTATGAATGGCCTGAGCCTAACCCTTGAGTCAGCCGCCTGCCATATAAGTTTGCTTATCGGCTAATGGATGCTTGACGTCAGTTGTAAGGGAGGTTTGCATATTGCCCAGACCGTGCAGGTTAAAAAACAAAACCAATGAACAGGGGCGTCTCAATGCATTTCCTTTTCGCCATGATGAAGCACGAGACGAACACCTTCTCGCCCGTGCCGACGCCGCTGGAACGCTTCGCGCGCGGCCGTGGCGTACCGCCGGAGGGGCAGGAGGCGGTAGACGCCTATCGCGGCACGCAGAGCGCGCTGGCAGCCTTTATCGATATAGCGGAGAAGGAAGGGGCGAGTTTCGACGTCGCCATCGCCGCTGCCGCTTGGCCGTCCGGTCCGGTCGAGGACAAGGCCTATGACTACATGGTCGGCAAGATTCTCGCTGCCGCGAAGAGCCGGAAATACGACGCCATCTTCCTGGACCTGCATGGCGCGATGGTCACCGAAAGCCATGAGGATGGCGAAGGCCAGCTGCTGGTGAAGCTGCGCCAGATCGCACCGGAAACCCCGATTGCCGTCGCGCTTGACATGCACACAAACCTGTATGCGGAGATCATCGACAACGCGACGGTGGTGTCGGGCTACCAGACCTATCCGCATATCGATATCTACGAGACCGGCATGCGCGCCGGCCTGCCGCTGATGCAGGCGCTGAAGGGCAAGGCGAAGCCGACCATGGCCTGGGGCAACCGGCCGATGCTGCCGCATGTCATGCGCCAGGGCACCGATGATTTCCCAAACAAGGATATCCAGCTGCGCTGCCGGGAGATGGAGCAGAACGGCGCGATGGTCGCGACGCTGTTCACCGGTTTCCCGCATGCCGATATCCATAATGCCGGCCTGTCCGTCGTGGTCGTCACCGATAATGACCCGGAGCTGGCGCGGAAATACCGCGACGAGCTGCTCGACTTCGCCTGGAAGGAACGCGAATCTTTCGTCTACAAGCTGGAGCCGCTGGCTGAGTCGGTCAGCCGCGCCAAGGGCATGAAGGACGGACCCGTTGTCCTGCTCGACCATTTCGACAATGCGGCCTCCGGCGGCACCATGGACACCACCACCGTGCTGGGGGAGATCATCCGTCAGGGGCTGGAGAATGTGGCGTTCTTCGCGCTGCACGATCCCGAGGCGGTGCAGCAGATGATCAAGGCCGGCATTGGCGCGAAGCTGACGCTGAAGCTGGGCGGCAAGATCAAGATGCCGCTGCTGTCTGCCGATGCGGTCAGCGAGCCGCTGGAGGTGACCGGCACGGTGCGGGTGATCACCAATGGCGAGTTCCGCAACCGCGGACCGATGAGCACCGGCATCCTGAACGATATGGGGCCGACGGCGGTGTTCGATACCGGCAAGGTGGAGATCGTCGTCATCTCGCGCCATCAGGAGCCGAACGATCTGAACTGCTTCTACAGTCTGGGCATCGACCCGCTGGCGAAGAATTATCTCTGCCTGAAGAGCCGCGTGCATTGGGGCGCCGGCTTCAAGCCGGTCATGAAGGGCGTGGTGGAATGCGCCGGCGTCGGCGTCTGCACCTCGGACTACAACCAGCTCGACTTCAAGCATGTGCGCCGGCCGGTCTATCCGCTGAACCTGATCAATGATCCGTCGGGCGGCGATTGAGGAGACCTGACGCTATCTGATCAACGAGCCATAAAGGGATAAGCCGGCATGCATCTCGTCCTCGCCATGATGAAGCACGAAACCAATACCTTCTCGCCACTGCGAACGGATTGGGCGCGTTTCGAGGCGTGGGGCGCCTTCACGGGGGATGCGGCCCGCAAAGCCTTCGAGGGCACGGCGATGCCGCTGGGCGCCTATATGAAGCTGGCCAAGGAGCGCGGCGCCAGCTTCACCATCCCGATGGCGGCCGAGGCCATGCCCTCCGGCCCGGTCGAACGCGACGCCTATGAGCGGATGGCGAACGCGATCTGCGAGGAAGTCGCCAGGGGCTGCGATGGCGTGCTGCTCGATCTGCATGGCGCGATGGTCACGCAGGACGAGGAAGACGGGGAGGGGGAGCTGCTCGCCCGCATCCGGAAGATTGCCCCCGGTATCCCCATCGCCGTCACGCTGGACCTGCACACCAATCTGACCAGGCGCATGGTCGAGAATTGCACCGCTTTGATCGGCTACAAGACCTATCCGCATATCGATATGTACGAGGTGGCGGAACAGATCGGCCGTGTCGTGCTGGACAGCATGGAAGGCAAGTGCCGCCCGGTCATGTCCTGGGTCAACCTGCCGCTGCTGTCGCAGACGCTGAAACAGGGCACCGATGATGAGCCGATGAAATCGCTGATCGCCATGACGCGGGAAGCCGAAGCAAGGCCCGGCATCCTCGCCGCCTCGGTGTTTGGCGGCTTCCCGATGGCCGATATCCAGGAGGCCGGCACCTCGGTCATCATCGTGGCCGATGGCGACCAGGAGAAGGCCGATGCGATGCGCGACGACATCGCCAAGCGGACATGGGCAGCCCGCGAGACGTTCATCTACCAGCATGAGCCGCTGGAACAGGCGGTGGCCCGCGCCAAGACGCTGACCGACGGCCCGGTGCTGTTGCTCGACCATGCCGACAATACCGGTTCCGGCGGCACACAGGACGTGATGACGGTGATCGGCGAGGTTATCCGCCAGGGGCTGGAGGATGTCGCCGTTGCCGCCGTGTGGGACCCGGAGGCGGTTCAGCAGATGGCGAAGGCCGGTGTCGGCGCCACAGTCACGCTGAAGCTGGGCGGGCGCACCGACATGCCCTCTATCGGGCGCACCGGCGAGCCGCTGGAGATTACCGGCAAGGTGCGCACCGTCACCGATGGTGAATGGATCGTGCGTGGCCCTATGTATACCGGCGTTACGGTGAAGATGGGGCCGACGGCGGTGCTGGACACTGGCAAGGTGCAGATCGTCATCGTCTCGCGTCATCACGAGCCCTGGGATACCGGCGTGTTCCGCTCCGTCGGCATCCAGCCGGAGTACAAGCGCTATCTGATCCTGAAGAGCCGCATCCACTATCGCGCGGGCTTCGCCGGTCTGGCCAAGGCAACGATCACCTGTGACGGCCACGGCGTCACCACCTCGGACAACAGTATTCTGGAATTCAAGCGTGTCCGTCGGCCGATTTATCCCCTCGACCGGCTGAACGAGGATACGCTCTTGCCATCGACTGCCTGATAATGGTGCAGTCTGTATAAACTGCCTCGCACGAAGGCAGGCTTGTGCAAAGCGCAGGCAAATAAAGAAGACAGAACAGGAGAGACAATGAAGTTGGTACAAAAAGAATCAATAAAAATAGTTAGTTAGAAGAATATCTGCCGTCTCGTCGAGACTGGCACGATTTTCGCGCTTCTCGTGTCTCCAAGGACAAAAAAAGTCCGGCCGGACGCGAGTCTGGGATGAACAGGAAAGGACACCGACAGATGACATTCAAACGCATATTGATGGGCGCCTGCGCCGCGGCCGCACTCAGTGCGCCGATGCTCGTGGCCAGCGCTCCGGCCTCGGCGGAGAGCGTTCTGCGCGTGGTCATGCACTCCAGCCTTCGGGTGCTGGATCCGATCATGACCACCGCCTACATGTCGCGTAATCACGGCTACATGATCTATGACACGCTGCTCGCCATGGACGAAAAGCAGGTCGTGAAGCCGCAGATGGCGGAAAGCTGGAAGGTCAGCGATGACGGCCTGACCTATACCTTCACCCTGCGCGACGGGCTGATGTGGCATGACGGCACGCCGGTCACGGCGGAAGACTGCATCGCCTCGATCAAGCGCTGGGGTCAGCGCGACGGCATGGGCCAGAAGCTCATGCAGTTCACCAAGGAAATGACGGCGCTTGACGCCAAGTCCTTTACCCTGGTGCTGAAGGAGCCTTACGGCCTGGTGCTGGAATCGCTGGGCAAGCCCAGCTCCAACACCCCGTTCATGGTCCCGAAGAAGCTGGCTGAGACCCCGCCCTCCGAGCCGATGCCGGAACAGATCGGCTCCGGGCCGTTCAAATGGGTGAAGGAAGGCTTCCAGCCCGGCCTGAAGGCTGTCTACGCCAAGAACACCGACTACAAGCCGCGCTCCGAGGCCCCGAGCTGGGCATCCGGCGGCAAGGTGGTGAAGGTGGACAAGGTGGAATGGGTCACGATGCCTGACCACATGACCGCCGCCAATGCGCTGATCAATGGCGAAATCGACTTCGTCGAGAATCCGCCGACCGATCTTCTGCCGATCTACGAGGCCGATTCGAACCTCGAAATGCGCATCACCAACAAGCTGGGCAGCCAGGTCATGATGCGCCCGAACCATCTGCACCCGCCCTTCAACAACCCGAAGGTTCTGGAGGCATTGTCCTATGCCGTCAGCCAGAAGGATGTGATGGTCGGCATGGTTGGCGACAACCCGAAATATTACCAGACCTGCACCTCCTACTTCATCTGTGGCACGACCTACGGCACCCAGGCTGGTTCCGAGGGCAAGATGGTCGGCGATATCGCGACGGCGAAGAAGATGCTCGCGGCTTCCGGCTATGACGGCACCAAGGTCGTGATCATGCACCCGACCGATGTGGCGACCCTGTCGAGCCATCCGCCGATCGTCGCCCAGGCGATGCGTCAGGCCGGCTTCAACGTCGAATTGCAGGCGATGGACTGGCAGACGCTTGTCGGCCGCCGGGCCAAGCAGGACCCGGTTGATGCGGGCGGCTGGAACATGTTCATCACCACCTGGGTCGGTGCCGACCTGATCAACCCGGTCGCCAATCTGGGGATCAACGGCAGCGGCAAGAAGGGCGGCTGGTTCGGCTGGTACGAGAATGCCGAGATGGAAAAGCTGCGCGACAGCTTCGCCCGCGAGACCGATCCGGCCAAGCAGAAGGCCATTGTCGAGCAGATTTCCAAGCTCGGCTGGTCGACGATCCCGAACCTGCCGCTGGGTCAGTTCTTCGCTGTCAGCGTGTTTCCGAAGAGCCTGAAGGGCGTCCTGGACGGTCCGGCTCCGTATTTCTGGAACATCGAGAAGACCAAGGGCTGAGGATTCGTTCGTGATCCTTATCGCTAACAATAACAAACGATTGGACGGCAATGCTCGCCTTCATTAGTCGTCGCGTCCTGGCCACCATCCCCGTTATGGGGGTGGTGGCCATCGTTATCTTCCTGCTGCTGCGGCTGACGCCGGGCGATCCGGCGGCGATCATCGCCGGTGATTCCGCGACCGAAGCCCAGATCATGCAGATTCGTGCCCGCCTGGGCCTGGACCAGCCGATCTACATCCAGTTCTTTTCCTGGATATGGCGGCTGCTGCAGGGCGATCTGGGCATCTCCATTATCTCCAACATCCCGGTCTCAACGATGATCGCGCAGCGCCTGGAGCCGACCCTGGCCCTGGCGACCACGACCATCATCTTCGCCGTGTTCGTGGCCGTGCCGCTGGGGGTCATCGCCGCCTGGCGACAGGGAACGCTGACCGACCGGGGGATCATGATCTTCTGTGTCATGGGATTTTCCGTCCCGGTCTTCGTTATGGGTTATCTCTGGATTTATGGCATCTCGATCAATCTGCGCTGGCTGCCGGTGCAGGGGTATCGACCCATCGCCAATGGGTTCGGCCCGTTCTTCGAGCGGCTGATCCTGCCGACGCTGACACTCAGCGTTATCTATATTGCGCTGATCGCGCGCATCACCCGGGCCAGCATGCTGGAAATCCTGGATGAGGATTACATCCGCACGGCGCGCGCCAAGGGCCTGACCGAGACGCGGGTGCTGCTGGTCCATGCGCTGCGCAATGCGGCCGTGCCCATCGTCACCATCATCGGCATCGGTGTTGCGTTGCTGATCAGTGGCGTGGTGGTGACCGAAAGCGTGTTCAACCTGCCCGGCCTGGGCCGTCTGACGGTCGATGCTGTGCTGGCCCGCGATTATCCGGTCATCCAGGGCGTCATCCTGATCTTCGCCTTTCTCTATGTGCTCGTGAATCTGGCGATCGATCTGTCCTATACGATTCTCGACCCGAGGATTCGATACTGATGACTGTAGATACGCAAACCGCTGACGCGGCGGTCCCGGTGTCGAAGCCCGGCAATGCGATCTGGCGTCAGGCCAGCCGCAATCCAGGCGTGATCATTGGCGGCTCCGTGCTGTTGCTCATGACCCTGATCGCGATATTCGCGCCGTTTCTGGGCACCGTCGATCCGGTGAATATCGACCCGATATCGCGCCTGAAGAAGCCGTTGACCGACTGGTTCCTGGGAACGGACGCCTTCGGCCGCGACATCTATTCGCGGATCATCTATGGCGCCCGTATTTCCCTGATTGTCGGCGCCGGTGCTGCCGTGCTGAGCATCGGCATCGGGCTGTTCATCGGCCTGATTTCCGGTTATTTCCGCATGGTGGATGCCATCGTCATGCGGGTGATGGACGGGCTGATGGCGATTCCGGGCATCCTTCTGGCGATTGCCTTGGTCTCGCTTTCCGGTGCCTCGCTGCTGACGGTGATGGTGGCGATCACCATTCCGGAAATTCCGCGCGTCGTGCGCCTCGTGCGCTCAGTCGTGCTGTCGATCCGGGAGGAGCCCTATGTCGAGGCGGCCATTTCCATCGGCACACCACTGCCGCTGATCCTGATCCGCCATGTCATGCCGAACACCTTCGCGCCGCTGATCGTGCAGGGTACTTATATCTGCGCCTCGGCGATGCTGACCGAGGCGATCCTCAGCTTCCTGGGTGCCGGCATCCCGCCGGAAATTCCGACCTGGGGCAATATCATGGCCGAGGGCCGGGTATATTTCCAGATCGCCCCCTGGATCATCCTGTTTCCCGGCATCTTCCTGTCGCTCACCGTTCTGGGCGTGAATGTCCTGGGCGATGGTTTGCGGGACACGCTTGATCCCAGGCTGGCAAAGCGGGTCTGACCGCCTATTTTCCACGATGCGGCATAATATAACGCGGAGCCCCGGGCTCCGCGTTTTTTTGTTGCTAGACCGTCAGGTCTATTGCAACTCTATGTGCAGTGGTATTTCCACTTGTTACATCCGCCTGTCCTAATGTCGCGAGGGAAAATCAGCTTTACGATCTAAAAAAACGCCGACCCAAAATGGCGGCAGCGGGTGGTTCACAGGCCAACCGAAAAATAACTGGGAGGAGTGAGAGATGAGTAACGAGAATCAGACGACGTCACGTCGCAATTTTCTGAAGAAAACGACTGTCGCCACGGCCGCGACGGCAGGGGCCATCGTTGGTGCTGGCAGCCTGGCCGCTCCGGCGGTGCATGCCCAAACCGCCATCCTGTTGAAGATGCAGTCATCCTGGCCGTCCTCGGATATTTTCCAGGACATGGCCAAGCAGTATGTCGAACGCGTCGAAGCCATGTCGGGTGGGCGTCTGAAGATTGACCTGCTTCCGGCCGGTGCCGTTGTCGGCGCCTTCCAGGTTCAGGATGCGTGTCATGACGGCATCATCGATGCGGCCCATACCGTGCCGGTCTACTGGTACGGCAAGAACAAGGCTGCTTCGCTGTTCGGCACCGGACCGGTGTTCGGCGCCAATGCGGCGCAGATGATCGCCTGGCTGTATCATGGCGGCGGCTATGAGTTTTACCGCGAGCTGACGCAGGACATTCTGGGTCTCGATATCGTCGGCTTCATGGGCTTCCCGATGCCGGCCCAGCCGCTGGGCTGGTTCAAGAAGCCGATCGAGAATGCCAGCCAGCTGAAGGGGCTGAAATACCGCACCGTCGGTCTGGCAGCGGATCTGTTCCAGGCCATGGGCGCCAGCGTCGCGCAGTTGCCGGGCGGCGAAATCGTGCCGGCCATGGAACGCGGCGTCATCGACGCGTTCGAGTTCAACAACCCGACCTCTGACATGCGCTTCGGCTCCCAGGATGTGGCCAAGAACTACATGCTGTCCTCCTATCATCAGGCCAGCGAATCCTTCGAGTTCATCTTCAACAAGCGCAAATTCGAAAGCCTGCCGAAGGACCTTCAGGCCGTTCTGAAATATGGCGTGGAATCGGCACACACCGCCAATTACGCGCTGGCGATGCACCAGTACTCGATGGATCTGGATAAGCTGCAGAAGGAATCGGGCGTGAAGGCCATCCGCACGCCGGATTCGGTCCTGAAGGAGCAGCTGGCTGCCTGGGACAAGATCCTGCCGCCGCTGATGAAGGACGCCTATTTCGCCAAGGTCGTGGAAAGCCAGAAGAAGTGGTGCGAGCGGGTCGTGTTCTACGACCTGATGAACGCACCGGACTACAAGCTGGCCTACCAGCATTACTTCCCTGGCAAGATTACCTTCTGACGCTTGCCCAACATCTGACAGTTAGGAAAGTCCGGCCCCAGGGCCGGACTTTCTTCCAGATGGAGAGGGGCAGAGGCCCCAGGATTCACGCGACAGATTGCGAGCGTCTTTATGGAGCAGTATATCCGTTTCGCCGACAAGCTATCGGCTTGGTTCGGCAAGGCATTTGCCTGGTGCGTCATGGTGATGACGCTGGGCGTGGGCTACGAGGTTTTCGTCCGCTATGTCCTGAACAGCCCGACGGTCTGGGCGTTCGATCTCTCCTACATGATGTATGGCACGATGTTCATGATGGCCGGCGCCTACACGCTGTCACGCGACGGCCATGTCCGCGGCGATTTCATCTACCGTCTGTGGAAGCCCTCGACCCAGGCGAAGGTCGAGCTGGTTCTGTATTTCTTCTTTTTCTTTCCCGGGGTTCTGGCCCTGATTTTTGCCGGATGGCGCTATGCCAGCCGGTCATGGCGCTATCTTGAGGTCAGCGTCATGAGCCCGGCCAATATCCCGATCTATCAGTTCAAGAGCGTGATCATCGCCGCCGGCATCCTGTTGCTCATCCAGGGCATTGCGCAGGTCTTCCGCTGCATCCTGACGATCAAGACCGGTGCCTGGCCGGAGCGGGAATCGGATGTCGAGGAGATGGAAACGCTTCTGCAAAAGGAAGGGATGGCAGCGCTTAATCCCGGCGACCACACAACCGATACCGTTTTGCCAAAGGTGGACAGGTCATGAGCGATCCCATGATTGCTGTGATGATGCTGGGGATTTTCATCATCATCATCATGCTGGGTTTCCCCATTGCCTTCACCCTGATGGCGATGGGCATAGGCTTCGGGTACTACGCGTATTTCGATGCCGAACGGATGCGCACGATCTTCGATAACCGCATCTTCGATCTTTTCGTCAACCAGACCTATTCGGTCATGGCGAATGATGTTCTTACGGCAATACCGCTATTCCTGTTCATGGGATATATCGTCGAACGCGCCAATATCGTCGACCGGCTGTTCACGACGCTGAGCATAGCGACGCGTCATGTTCCCGGGTCGATGGCGGTGGCGGCGCTGATCACCTGCACGCTTTTCGCCACGGCGACCGGCATTGTCGGCGCGGTGGTCACGCTGATGGGGCTGCTGGCTTTCCCGGCCATGCTGAAAGCGCGCTATGACACCAGCTTCGCCTCGGGCGTGATCTGCGCCGGCGGTACGCTGGGCATTCTGATCCCGCCCTCGATCATGCTGATCGTCTATGCGGCGACATCGGGTGTTTCCATCGTGCGGCTCTATGCCGGCGCCCTGCTGCCGGGTCTGCTGCTGGCTGGTCTGTATCTGCTCTATATTCTGGCGCGGGCCTGGATGCAGCCCAAACTGGCACCGAAGATGGAGAAGTTTGACGAGGATTATCCGCTCTCCCGCATCTTGTGGATGTTGCTGACGTCGTTCTTTCCGCTTGCCGTTCTGATCCTCTCCGTCCTGGGTGCCATCTTGTTCGGCCTGGCAACCCCCTCGGAGGCGGCGGCTATCGGCGCATTGGGCGGGCTGGTTCTGGCAGTGGCATACCGGGCACTGACCTGGAGGCGTCTGCAGGAATCGGTCTATCTGACGGTGCGCACGACAGCGATGGTGTGCTGGCTGTTCGTCGGCTCCTGGGTGTTTTCCTCGGTATTTTCGTATCTCGGCGGTGAGCATGTCGTCAGTGAGTTCGTCAGGGGAATGGATCTGACGCCGCTGGAGTTCCTGCTGCTGGCCCAGGCGATCATCTTCCTGCTCGGCTGGCCGCTCGAATGGTCGGAAATCATCATCATCTTCGTGCCGATCTTCCTGCCTCTGCTGCCGCTTTTCGGCATAGACCCGCTGTTCTTCGGCATTCTGATCGCGGTCAATCTGCAGACCTCCTTCCTGACCCCGCCGATGGCAATGTCGGCGTATTATCTGAAGGGGATCGCGCCGCCGCACGTCCAACTGGTGCAGATATTCAAGGGATCGCTGCCCTATGTCGTCATGGTCTTCTTCACCATGATCCTGCTCTACACGGTCCCCGGTATTGTCTACTGGCTGCCGGAGGTGATGTATGGACGATAGGAAACGCACCAGATTTATGAGGAGGCCGTCATGATGCTCGACAGGGTAATCGGCCTGGGGGCCTTGCTGTTTTTCCTGGGTTTTCTGGGAATCATCGTCTTCTCGGTGATGAAGCCCGCCCTGGTAGTTGTCGGCCTGATCGGCATGGCCCTGGTCGTCTATGATTTCTACTTGCAGCTTGCCGGTAACGGGAAGGGCCGCAGCCCATCCGTCTGAATCCGGTTTCCGACTCCTGAATGCCAGGACCCGGCGATGCTATTGCGGTGTCGCCGGGTTTTGCGTTTCCGGGGCGGGGGTCAGGGGCGGGGCCGGGGTGCTGCCGCCCGGCTGCTCGACAATGTCCTCGGTGCGGTTTGCCATGGTGCCGATCATGAAATCCGGCAGCAGAAACTGCCAGCCTTCGGTCCGGGCGGTCAGCTGCTGTTCTTCCTGGCGCGCAGAACTGTTGGCTCCGTCCACGGTGTCCGTGGCGATGCGCGTCCAGGCACCATCCTCGATGCGCACCATATGAAGCGTGACACGCAGCCCTGAATTGGTGACGAACTCGGCCGTCGCGAGGGCACCGTCAGTCTGTTCCGATGCGGCGTCAGCCGGCCGGACGGCGGAGAATTGCAGCTGCTCCAGCGATCCGGCGATCCGGGTCATCATCCAGACCTCTGAAATCTCGCCACCGCCGGGTACTTCCGTCGGAGCAAAGCGGGCACCGTCTTCCTGGCGCTTCATCGCCAGTTTCTTGTTATCCGTATCGGTGATGGCGACCGACTGGATGCGGTCGCGCGGGATATCCAGAATCACCGGATCGACCCAGGCCAGCGGGGTGTTCTCCAGCGTGATCGCCCGGTCCGTCAGGAAGACCGCATCATCGCTCGTCCGGCGCACATAGGTGCGGGTGATCTGCGCCCCGCCGGGAGTAGCGATAACCTCGCCAATATGCCCCCCGGCAAGCGGCTGCCCGGCCGCATCATCAAGGGTGAAGGCGACCGCCTTGGCCAGCGGGTCGGGGGTGCCTGCCGGCATTGCGCCAGCGGCCTTGGTGCTGTCGATCACTGTGCCGCGCAGGGCGGTCAGCTCTCTCAGCAGTGTTTCCAGCTTGTCACTTCGGACGGGATAATTGCCCCAATCGGCCAATCCCCAGCCAGTAGCGGTTTTCTCGATCCGGATCTGGTTGCCATTCTGCGACAGTGTCAGGCTTGTGCCCTCAGCCAGATCGGACGGGATATCGGGAAACAGGATGGTGTCAGCTTCGGGCGAGGTGGATTCGACGACACTCTGATCCTGCATCAGGCTGTAGCCGAATCCGACAACGCCAAGCACGGCCAGACCGGCCACCACGAGCAGCACATTGCCTATGTGCAGGCCGCCACGGCGCTTTTCGCGAGGGTAGGGCGCACCTTGTGGGGTCTGGGCTCCGTCGCTGTTCTTGCTCAAAATCCGCTCCGTTCTGTCCCGCTGAAAATGCCCCGCAGTACCATAACCGCGGGCTGTCGCCGTTCGTTCCCGCCATAGTCATTCGAAGGCAGGCCAATCGGTTGCCGGGCGGGAATGAAAAGTTATTGGGTCATATGGGGGGAGATCGGGTGGGTTCAATCAACAAGGGAAGAATTGTATCATGATCATGGCCGCCCATTGAGATGCGTCACAAAATCATCTCTTTTGGCGGCTACCGTTTAACCCCTCCACAATCATCGAGTATTAGATAACTGAATGGCACGGAATCGGCGTATCTTCTTCAAGCGGAAGAATAACTTGCGTGGCCTTGCCTCTGTCGGGCTGGGGATTGGCCTGTCGGCAGGGCTGGCCTGGGTGGCTTATGGCTGGATTGTCGCGCCGACCGGTCTGCCGCTCTGCGACAGCGCCGTGACCCGCACCCATGTCGAGGATGTGCTGCAATCCGCCTCCTCGGCCGATGAGGCCTTTATCGTCACCAATTACCAGGAAAACCGTCGCGCCCTTGTCGATGACAAGGTGCGGGAACGCGACTGCATCGCGCGGGTCGTTGATATCGGCGGGGTCCAGAATGTGCATTTCCACATCATTGCCAGCGACACCCGCCCCGGATACCGGATCGGCCTGGACGGCGACGATCTGTAGCGCGATCTGCGTTCTGGACAGTCACTACCGGACGCCACATCATCATTTTATATGCAGGCCCCCTTTTGGGGAGGTGGCCTGAGAATGCGTGGTCTGCGGGGCTTTAAAAATGACAAGAACAAGGGCCGGCCGCTGGGCTGCCGCTATGCTGTCCTGTGTCGTATCATGGTCGGTGCCGGCCAGCGCAAGGGCGGAGGATTCCGTGCTGCGCCTGGTGCCGCAGGCGGCGTTGCGCAGCCTCGATCCGCATGCGACCACGGCCTATGTGACGCGCAATCACGGCTATATGGTCTATGACACGCTGTTCGCTATGGACGAAGCCCTGCGACCACAGCCGCAAATGGTCGAGCGCCATAGTGTCAGCGGCGATGGCCTGACCTATGACTTCACCTTGCGGTCCGGGCTTTTCTGGCACGATGGCGCGCCGGTTACCGCCGAGGATTGCGTTGCCTCCCTGAAGCGCTGGGCGGCCCGCGACGCGATGGGCCAGCGCCTGATGGCGCTGGCCGTGTCGCTGGAACCGCTTGATGACTCACGGTTCCGGCTTGTCCTGCGCGAACCCTATGGGCTGGTGCTGGAATCGCTGGCGAAGCTGAGCGCCACGGTGCCTTTCATGATGCCGAAGCGTTTGGCGGAAACCGATCCGGCCACGCCGGTGACCGAGGCAATAGGCTCCGGGCCTTTCCGGTTCGATCAAGCGGAATGGCGGGCCGGGGACCGGGCAATCTATCACCGGAACCGGGATTATCGGCCTCGCGCAGAGCCGCCGAGTGGCGCGGCCGGCGGCAAGGTTGTGAAGGTCGACCGGGTCGACTGGCTGCGCATGCCCGATGCGATGACCGCGGCCCAGGCGCTGATCGCCGGGGAGGTTGATTACCTGGAAACCCCTTCAGCCGATCTGGTGCCGATGCTGCGCGCCAGCGCCGGCGTAACGGTCAGCGTGCTCGATCCACTCGGCGCCACGGGTATCCTGCGTCCCAATCACGCCGTGCCGCCCTTCAACCAGGCCAAGGCCCGGCAGGCCCTGTTCTGGCTGGCGGATCAGCAGGAATATATGGCGGCAGCGGTTGGTAATCCTGAATTCTACGGCACATGCCGGTCCTATTATCCCTGCGGCAGCCATCTGGCGAGCGAGCGGGGGGCTGGAGGCTTCGGCGTGAAGGACATCGCGCGGGCGCGGGCGCTGTTTCAGGAGGCCGGGGTGCTCGGACAGTCGGTCACGGTTTTGCAGGTCACCGATGTGCCATCGATGAGTGCTCTGGCCCAGATCGCCGCGCAGGGTCTGCGGCAGGCCGGGATGCAGGTCGATCTGCAGGCGATGGATTTCGCCGCCGCCGCTGCCCGCCGCGGCAGCCGGGACCCGGTGGAGCAGGGCGGGTGGAGCCTGTTCACCACCTGGATGCAGGCACCCGATGCCGCCAATCCGGTTTCCAGCATCCCGATGGCGGCAAGCTGCGATGAGAAATCCTGGTTCGGCTGGCCCTGCGATCCGGAGCTGGAGGCGATGCGCGGCGAATTTGCCCGCGAAACCGACCCCGATACGCGGCGTGATATCGCGATCCGCATTCAGGAGCGCAATTTTAGTGAAACAGTTACCCATGTCCCGGTCGGAACATGGTTCAATCCCGTGGCATATCGCGATAGTCTCAAGGGATTGATAAAAGCGCCTGTCCTCATTCTCTGGAATGTGGAGAAGGACGCGAAAAAGTGAGGCTGGCACCCGGTTCATCCGGATAGGCCGGTCCGCGACAGGGAAGCACCAGACGACGGTGAATCGTCTAGGAGATGGATAGGATTTATGTCGGACAACACGCCCGTACTCGAAGTCAAGAATCTCACCGTTCGCCTTCCCCGAAATGCCGACCGCGAGAATGCGGTCGAGAACGTCAATCTGGTCGTTCATCCCAAGGAAATTCTGTGCGTGGTCGGTGAATCCGGCTCCGGAAAATCGGTCACGGCGCATACCGTTATGGGGTTGCTGCCGAAGAAGCAGCTGACGCCGGTCGCCGGGCAGGTGCTGCTGCAGGGCGAGGATCTGCTGACGGCTTCTGCAAGCCGCATGCGTGACCTGCGCGCCAGCCGCATGTCGATGATCTTCCAGGAGCCGATGACGGCGCTGAACCCGGTGATGCCGGTCGGCGACCAGATCGACGAACTGCTGCAGGTTCATACCAAGATGAGCCCGGCCGAACGGCTGGAGCGCGTTCTGGCGGTGATGGAAGATGTGCGCCTGCCTGATCCGAAGCAGATGCGCACCGCCTACCCGCATCAGCTTTCCGGCGGGCAGCGCCAGCGCATCATGATCGCCATGGCCCTGGCCTTGAATCCGGTGCTGCTGATTGCCGACGAGCCGACAACCGCGCTTGATGTCACGACGCAGGCGCAGATTCTGCGGCTGATCAAGGATCTGCAGAGCAGCCACGACACCGGCGTGCTGTTCATCACCCATGATTTCGGCGTCGTCGCCGAGATTGCCGACCGGGTGGCGGTCATGCAATTCGGCAAGCTGGTCGAATTCGGCGATGCCAAGCAGATGCTCCGCAACCCGCAGCATCCCTATACGCGGATGCTGATTTCCTCCGTGCCGGGCATCAAGCCGAAGCATCGCGAGCCTATTCCCGCCCGGGCGCCCATCGTGCTGGAAACCACCGCGCTGGAAAAAACCTATGGCGGCAGCGGTTTCTTCAACAAAAACCGCGTCGTGCATGCGGCCAAGGATGTGAATCTGACCATTCGGCGCGGCGAGACGCTGGGCATTGTCGGCGAATCAGGGTCCGGCAAATCCACCGTGGCGCGCTGCATCGTGCGTCTGGTTGATCCGTCCAGCGGGTCGATCCATCTGCATGATCTCGATATCGCCTCGCTGTCGGCCAGCCTGCTGCGCCGTCATCGCAAGAAGGTGCAGATCGTCTTCCAGGACCCGTACCGCTCGCTCAATCCGCGCCGGACCGTTGGCCAGTCCATCGTCGAAGGCCCGATGAACTTCGGCCTCTCCAGCAAGAAGGCCTGGGAGCGGGCGCGCGACCTGATGAATCTGGTCGGCCTCGACCCGCATGCCGTGGACCGGTTCCCGCATCAATTCTCCGGTGGCCAGCGCCAGCGCATCTGTATCGCCCGCGCGCTGGCGATGGAGCCTGAATTGCTGATCGCTGACGAGGCTGTCTCGGCCCTCGACGTGTCGGTGCAGGCGCAGGTTCTGGAATTGCTGGACAATGTGCGCAAGGAATTCGATCTGGCGATGCTGTTCATCACCCATGATCTGCGTGTTGCCGCCCAGGTCTGCGACCGGGTTGCGGTGATGTTCAAGGGCGAGGTGGTGGAATACGGCCCGGCCAGCGAGGTCTTTGCCGCACCGAAGCATGAATATACCCAGGCCTTGTTCGAGGCGGCCCCCGGCCGCGACTGGGATTTCGGCAAGTTCGACGCGGCGTAAGGGGGCGTCAGCCTATCCAGGGATTGGCGGGCAGCGGCTCCCCGGCCGCACCGGCAGCCAGGACCGAGAGGAACAGCTCGGTCTGCGGCTGCACTGCCCCGCTGGCCATATCCCGCTGGACGCCGGCGAAAACATCTTCGCCGGCGAGCCAGCGTGCCTCCGCATCGTCAGTTTCAAGGGCGATCCGCAGGGCGTGGTTCAGCTCATAGATGCCGGTGTCCAGGCCGGCCCCGCGCAGGGCGGCGATCAGACTGAAGGAGTAGCTGCTCTTCAGATGGCCGAAGCTCTGCGGGACCGGGATGCGTGCCGGCTCGCCTCGCCAGGATGCTTCACAGGCAGCGACCGAGGCTGACACCATGGTGCGGCAGGGCGTGGGCCGTGCCTCATAGGCGCTGCAGAGTCCGTCGACCAGCAGACCGCAGCCGATATGGTCGCGGTAGCGTTGCAGTGGAGGCAAATCGCGCCCGGCTGCATCGACCGCCTGGATACGCGCCAGCGCTGCCTGAAAATCGGCCGGCCGCAGGGCTTTCAGATGCCGGGCCAGCAGGAAAATCTCTGGCGCTGTCGCGGCCACCATGTTGTGGCAGCAGAAGGAACAGCCCTTCCGGCATTCCAGCGGTGCCGGGTCGGTGTGATATCGGATCGAGCGTTCCAGCGTTTCCAGATTATGCCGGGCCGCCTCCGCCGCGCGGGCAGGGGAGGCTGTGTTCTTCAGAATCCGCAGTAGCACGCGTGTCTGGGCGAACAGCAGGGTCATGTCGCGCTGTAGCGGCAGGCCGCTGCGGCGCAGGGTGTCCTGATCCGCCTTCTCCCTGGCCCTGCGTTGCTGCCGGGTCATGCCGCTGTCGTCAGAGGTCCAGATCGCGGACGAATTTCGCGTTGTCCTGGATGAAGGCCAGGCGCAGCTCCGGCTTCCGCCCCATCAGGCTTTCAACCAGCGTGGCGGTATCCTTCGCCGCATCGCGCTGTTCGATATCGCGCTGGTCCGGGATCATCACGCGCAGCAGGACGCGCTTATCCGGGTCCATGGTGGTTTCCTTCAATTGCTGGGACGGCATTTCGCCCAGGCCCTTGAAGCGGCTGATCTCGATCTTGCCCCGGCCTTTGAAGCCATTGGCCATCAGCTCGTCCTTGTGCTTGTCGTCGCGCGCATAGAGCGTCACCGCCCCCTGCGTCAGACGGTAAAGCGGCGGGATTGCGAGGTAGAGATGACCGTTTTCGATCAGCTTCGTCATCTCGCGGTAGAAGAAGGTCATCAGCAGCGAGGCAATATGCGCGCCGTCGACATCGGCGTCGGTCATGATGATGACGCGGTCATAGCGCAGGGCGACTTCGTCATAGCGGTCGCCGGTGCCGCAGCCCAGCGCCAGTACCAGATCGGCGAGTTCCTGATTGTTGCGCAGCTTGTCGGCCGAGGCCGAGGCGACGTTCAGGATCTTGCCGCGCAGCGGCAGCACCGCCTGGGTGTCGCGCCGCCGTGCCTGCTTGGCCGAACCGCCCGCCGAATCGCCCTCGACCAGGAAAATCTCGGTTTCCTCGCGGTTGGTGCGCGTGCAATCGGCCAGCTTGCCGGGCAGACGCAGCCGGCGGGTTGCCGTCTTGCGCTGGGTTTCCTTCTGCTGCCGGCGCTTCAGCCGCTCCTCGGCCTTGTCGATGATGAAGCCCAGAAGCTGGTTTGCCTGCTCCGGATTATCGGCCAGCCAATGGTCGAACCGGTCCTTCACCGCCTGCTCGACCAGCCGCGTGGCGTGCTGGGAGACCAGTTTTTCCTTGGTCTGGCCCTGGAATTGCGGATCGCGGATGAAGACTGACAGCATGATCGCTGAGCCGCCAACGATATCGTCCGAGGTCACCTGCCCGGCGCGCTTGTTGCCGACCAGATCGCCATAGGCCTTCAGCCCTCGGCTGAGCGCAGCGCGCAGACCTTGTTCATGCGTGCCACCCAGGGGGGTCGGCACGGTGTTGCAATAGGCGTTCAGGAAGCCATCATCCTCATCGGCCGGCCAGGCGATCGCCCATTCAATGCGCCCCTGATCGCCGCCCTGCACTTCGACCTCGCCGACGAAGGGCAGGGTCGTAACCTGCGGCCGGTCCTCCAGCGCTGTCGCCAGGAAATCGGCCAGGCCGCCGGGGAAATGCAGCGTGTCGCTGGCCGGTGTGGAATCGCCGTCGCGTAGAAGCGTCTCGTCGCAACTCCAGCGGATTTCCACGCCCTTGAACAGATAGGCCTTGGACCGCGCCAGCCGGTACAGCATTGCCGGCTTGAAGCGCAGGCGCTCGCCGAAGATATCGGGGTCCGGGTGGAATTTCACCGTGGTTCCGCGCCGGTTCGGGGCGGCACCGACGACTTCCAGCGGGCCCTGCGGCACGCCCCGGCTGTAATGCTGGGCATAGAGCCGCTTTTCGCGTGCCACCTCAACCGTCAGCCGGTCGGACAGGGCGTTCACCACCGAGACGCCGACGCCATGCAGGCCGCCAGCGGTCTTGTAAACCGAATCACTGAACTTGCCGCCGGAATGCAGCGTGGTAAGGATCACCTCCAGCGCCGATTTATCCTTGAACTTGGGATGCGGATCGATGGGGATGCCGCGGCCATTATCGCGCACAATGACATTGTTGTCGGCGCCCAGTTCCAGCTCGATGCGGGTGGCGTGGCCGGCGACGGCCTCGTCCATGGCATTGTCGAGCACTTCGGCAACCAGATGATGCAGGGCCCGTTCGTCGGTGCCGCCGATATACATGCCAGGGCGGCGCCGGACAGGCTCCAGCCCCTCCAGGACCTCGATGTCCTTGGCGGAATAATCGTCGGTTTCGCGGGGCGGTGTTTGAAAGAGATCGACCATGGAGGGGAGTATATCCGCGAGCGGCCGGCATTCAAGCGCATCCTGTAGTGTCCTGCGTCTGTTCAACAATATATAGTGGGCTTTGCTGATGCATGGGGAGGGGAAAATGACCGATTCGACGCGCACACCCAATGGCGAGTTGCAGATTCGCACCGTGGCCATGCCAGCGGATACCAATCCGAACGGCGATATTTTCGGCGGCTGGGTGCTGTCCCAGATGGATATCGCGGGTGGTGTGGCGGCGCATCAGCGGGCGCGGGGGCGGGTGGCGACCGTCGCGGTGGACAGCATGACCTTCCACCGCCCGGTCTTCATCGGCGATGTGCTGTGCTGCTACACCCATATCGAACGCGTCGGCCGCACCTCCATGACGATCAAGATCGAGGCCTGGGCGCTGCGCCGCGAACCGGGACCGCGCGTGCTGGTGACGGAAGGCGTCTACACCTATGTCGCCATCGATACCGAGCGCCGGCCAAGGCCGGTGGATGCGGCCTGCTGACCTGCGTTTCGGACCATCAGGGATGCGGTATTTGCATGGGAAAATAGGACAGTAGTGCTTGCCTATTGTGCGACGCAGCATTATCTTGTTTTTAACAAACAGGGAGAGCGCTCTTCGTAACCCTTTTTTACGGAGATACCCAATGTTCCACGACCTCGACAAGACCCATACGGCGTTCCAGGCCTACACCCTGCCGCCCTATGATCCGAGCCAGATTTACACCTATGTGCAGCATGCCCGCCGGCTGCGCGCCAATGCCATGGCCGACGGCGTCCGCATGTTCATCGTGACCCCGGTGAAGTCCATTGTGCGCCGCGTCATTGACGCCGTGTCGCAGGGCAATCGCGCCACGGGCCGCACCGCTTGATACCATCCCTCCCGGATGCCTGGACGGCCCCATCTCACGATGGGGCCGTTTTTGTTTGTGGTGTGTGCAGAGGACAAAAAAACGCCCCCGCCAACAGGCGGGGGCGTCTTCGTCTCGCGCTCGATTGCGCTACAGCTTAGACGCTGTAGTACATCTCGAATTCGATCGGGTGCGGGGTGTGCTCGAAGGCATACACCTCTTCCCACTTCAGGGCGATATAGGCGTCGATCATGTCATTGGTGAAGACATCGCCGCGGGTCAGGAAGTCGCGGTCGGCGTCCAGCGCCTGCAGGGCTTCGCGCAGCGAGCCGCAGACGGTCGGGACGTTGGCCAGTTCTTCCGGTGGCAGATCGTACAGGTTCTTGTCCATCGGATCGCCCGGATGGATCTTGTTAATGATGCCGTCCAGGCCGGCCATCATCAGCGCCGAATAGGTCAGATACGGGTTGCCGGCGGGATCCGGGAAACGGACCTCGACGCGCTTGCCGTTCGGGCTGGAGACATGCGGGATACGGCAGGAGGCCGAGCGGTTGCGCGACGAATAGGCCAGCAGCACCGGGGCTTCGAAGCCCGGGATCAGGCGCTTGTAGCTGTTGGTCGTCGGGTTGGCGAAGGCATTGATCGCGCGGGCATGCTTGATGACACCGCCGATGTAGAACAGTGCATTCTCCGACAGATCGGCATAGCCGGAACCGGCGAAGGTGTTCTTCTTGCCCTTCCAGATCGACTGGTGGACATGCATGCCCGAGCCATTGTCGCCCTTGACCGGCTTCGGCATGAAGGTCGCGGTCTTGCCATAGGTGGCAGCGACCATGTGCACGCAGTATTTGTAGATCTGCATGTTGTCGGCGCATTTGATCAGCGTGTCGAACTTGATGCCCAGTTCGTGCTGTGCGGCGGCGACTTCATGATGGTGCTTTTCGACTTCGACGCCCATCGCCTCGATGGCGTTCAGCATGTCGGAGCGCAGATCCTGGCCGCTATCGACCGGAGCGACCGGGAAGTAGCCGCCCTTGGCCGGCGGGCGATGGCCGAGATTGCCTTCTTCATAGGCGCGGCCGGAATTGTACGGGCCTTCCTCGGAATCGAGGTGGTAATAGGCCTCGTTCATGCCGGTCTTGAAGCGGACATCGTCGAAGACGAAGAATTCGGCTTCCGGACCGAAATAGGCGGTGTCGCCCAGGCCGGTGGTGCCGAGATAGGCCAGCGCCTTCTTGGCAATGGAGCGGGGGTCGCGCTCATAGGGCTGGCCGGTGGACGGCTCCAGCACGTCGCAGACCAGGATCAGCGTCGGCTGCGCGGTGAACGGGTCCAGCACCGCCGTCGACAGGTCGGGCATCAGGCTCATGTCGGATTCGTTGATGGCCTTCCAGCCGGCAATCGACGAACCGTCGAACATGAAGCCCTCGGTCAGGGAATCCTCATCGACGGTGACGATGTGCTGCGAGACGTGGTGCCACTTGCCGCGCGGATCGGTGAAGCGAAGATCGACGTACTTCACGTCGTTCTCTTTGATCATTTCCAGAACTGTTTTGGTGTCCGACATGTCCCTTTTCCCTCACTCGGGTTTTTCAGTTGAGCTGTGAATAGCCGCCGAAGCGGCCCGGTTTAGATCGCGTCCGTACCGCGCTCGCCGGTACGAATACGGATCGCCTCGTCAATCGTCGAGACGAAAATCTTGCCGTCGCCGATGCGACCGGTCTGCGCCGCCTGCTGAATGGCTTCGAGGGCGCGCTCGACCATCGAATCCTCCATCACGATCTCGATCTTAACCTTGGGCAGGAAATCGACGACATATTCCGCACCCCGGTACAGTTCGGTGTGGCCCTTCTGCCGCCCGAAGCCCTTGGCCTCGGTCACGGTGATGCCCTGGATACCGACTTCGTGCAGCGCTTCCTTCACTTCGTCCAGCTTGAACGGCTTGATGATGGCTTCGATTTTTTTCATGCGCTCTTACTCGTTTCTTGAAACGCCGCGCCGGGAACCACCCAACACGAACAGGTGACGCCAAGACGATCCTGCCAGGCGCACGGTAGCGGGAAGAAAGCACAAGCCATGCCAGCTTCCCGATACCCCGCAAATTCAGGCCTCGCCGCTCCCATCCTCCGCCCTGCAGCCAAGCACATGGCGGCAATTTCAGCAAACCGCCTAAAATTTAATCACCAAGATGCGCTCAACTTATGCAATCAGTGATTACTAAAGTGGCATTCTAGGCGGCGACGAGTTTCTGGATGCGTCGCATGGCTTCCAGAATATTTTCCGTGCTGTTGGCGTAGGAAAACCGCAGATAGCCCTCGCCGTGTTTGCCGAAGCTGGTGCCGGCGATGACGGCCACGCCGGCCTCTTCCAGCAGACGGGTTTGCAGCGCTTTTGCGCCAATTCCCGTGCCCTCGACATTGGGAAAGGCATAGAAGGCGCCGCCCGGTTCGATGCAGCGGAATCCTGGAATCCGGTTCAGTTCGGAAACGATGACTGTGCGGCGCTCGGCAAAGGCGGCGACCATGTCGCGCACCGGCTGCTGCGTGCCGGTCAAAGCCGCGATGCCTGCATATTGGGCAGAGGCATTGACGCAGGAATGGCAATTGACCGCCAGCTTCTCGGCATGCGGCAGGATCGCCTTCGGCCAGATCGAATAGCCCATGCGCCAGCCGGTCATGGCATAGGTCTTCGACCAGCCATCCAGCAGGATCACCCGGTCGCGCATTTCCGGATAGGACAGCAGGCTGACATGCTCGCGCCCGTCATAGAGCATCTGGCCGTAGATCTCGTCACTCATCACGACGATCTCGGGATAGGCCTGCAGGCCTTGCACAAGCTTGTCAAATTCGGCTTTGGGTACGACACCGCCGGTCGGATTGGCCGGGCTGTTCAGCATGATCAGCCGGGTCTTCGGCGTGATCCGTGACAGCACGTCCTCGGCCGAGAAGGCAAAGCCGTTCTTCTCCAGCAGCGGGATCGGCACCGGCGTGGCACCGGAAAACCGGATCACCGATTCGTAGATTGGGAAGCCGGGATTGGGATACAGGATTTCCGCGCCCGGTTCGCCATAGAGCAAGGCGGCGAAGAACATCGTGACCTTGCCGCCGGGTACGATCAGCACGGTCATCGGATCGATCTCGGCCCCGGTGCGGCGCGATACATCGGCGGCCACGGCCTCGCGCAGCGGCGTGATGCCAGCTGCCGGGGTATAGCCGTGATGCCCGTCGCGCAGCGCCTTGCAGGCCGCCTCCACGATATGCTCGGGCGTGCGGAAATCAGGCTGGCCGATGCCCAGATTGATGATGTCCTTGCCCTGGGCCGCCAGCTGGCCGGCGCGGGCCAGCACCTCGAAGGCGGTTTCGGTGCCCAGCGTGTCCATGCGCTGGGCGAGATGGGCGGCACTGACCATGGTGGTTTCCTCTGTGTCTTGGCGTCGTTTCTTGGTGGTGGCTGCCACTATGCCGTAAGCGCCGGGCTGCGGAGAAGCTGGAAAACAGCATGACCGCGCAAGCGGGGGCATGCTAGGAAATCTGCCCTCTGAATTTGCGTGAGTTCTGCCTGCGATAGGAAGCCGCCATGAAGCCTGCCAACACGATTCTCTCCGGCTACGGCACCAGCGTGTTCGAGGTGATGTCGCGCCTGGCCATCGAGACCAAGGCGATCAATCTGGGGCAGGGCTTCCCGGATACGAATGGCCCGGAAGATGTCGTGGCCGCCGCGCAGGCAGCGCTGGCCGACCGGCCGAACCAGTATCCGCCGATGATGGGCGTGCCGGAGCTGCGCCAGGCCGTCGCGCGGCACAACAAGCGCTTCTACGATCTGGATGTCGATTGGCAGACCGAGACCATGGTGACCTCCGGCGCCACCGAGGCGCTGTCGGCCTGCCTGTTCGGGCTGATCGAGCCGGGCGACGAGGTGGTGCTGATCGAGCCGCTCTATGATTGCTATTTGCCGATGATCCGCCGCGCCGGCGGCATCCCGAAACTGGTCCGCGTCGAGCCGCCGCGCTGGGAGCTGCCTTATGAGGCGCTGGCGGCGGCCTTTTCGGACAAGACCAAGCTGATCCTGCTGAACAGCCCGATGAACCCGGCCGCTAAGGTGTTCACGGCGGAGGAACTGGGCTTCATTGCCGGGCTGGTGCAGAAGCACGATGCCTATGCGGTGTGCGACGAGGTCTATGAGCACATCGTCTTCGATGGGCTGACGCATCATCCGCTGATGACCCTGCCGGGCATGCGCGAGCGCTGCGTGCGCATCGGATCGGCCGGCAAGACCTTTTCGCTGACCGGCTGGAAGGTGGGCTATGTAACGGCCTGCCCGGCGCTGTTGCAGCCGATCTCGAAATGCCATCAGTTCCTGGTCTTCACCACGCCGCCCAATCTGCAGCGCGCCGTGGCCTTCGGGCTGGAGAAGGATGACAGCTATTTCAACGGCCTGGCCGCCGAGATGCAGGCGAAGCGTGACCGCCTGTCGGCCGGCCTGGCGCGCATCGGCTTCTCCATGCAGCCCTGCCAGGGCACCTATTTCGTGAATGCCGGTTTTGCCGGGCTGGGATTTGAGGGCGACGACGTCGCCTTCTGCCGTCACATCACGGAGCAGGCGGGGGTCTGCGCCATCCCGGTCAGCGCCTTCTACCAGGACCAGGGCACGGCGATGCGCACCACGGTGCGCTTCTGCTTCTCCAAGCAGGATACCCTGCTCGACGAGGCTGTGGCACGGCTGGAAAAGCATTTCGGCAAGGCCGCGGCGTAGATTTCATTTTCTGTCATGCCCGGGCTTGACCGGCCGGGACCGTTCGGGTACCAAGGCGCTCCCACGGTGGCGGGCTTAGCTCAGCTGGTTAGAGCGCACGGTTGTGGTCCGTGAGGTCACGGGTTCAAACCCCGTAGCTCGCCCCAATTTTCTCCCAAGTTGCAGTCATGAAAAAGGCGCGCCGGATTTCTCCGACGCGCCTGAAGTTTTTTTTGCCCAATTATCAGGCGACGGCGAAATCCGCCACCGTCAGTTCGGCCACGGCCACGCCCTGCAGCGTGATGCTGTTGCTGCCGCCGAGATCGATCACGACATTGCCGCCATTGTTCATGGCTGCCGCCAGCACCTGTTCGGCAGTGAAGATGCCGTTGCCATTGGCGTTGGAGGAGATGAACAGCTTGTCCGTACCGGCCTGGAAGCCGGTCACGATGTCGGTGCCGCTGGCTGCTTCGAAGATGAAGAAGTCCACGCCATCGCCGCCAGCCAGCGTGTCATTGCCCTGGCCGCCATAGATCAGGTCGTTGCCGTCGCCACCATTGATCGAGTCGTGACCCTTGCCGCCGCGTAGCACCTCGCCCGCATCGCCGCCCAGGATGGTGTCGGCATTGCGGTTGCCATTGGCCACCGTCACGCCAGTGTCGCCGCTGAGGTCGATCCGATCATTGCCGTCGCCGCCATTGATCGTGTCATTGCCGGCGCCGCCGGTCAGCGTATCGTTGCCGGCCCCACCCTGGATCAGGTCGTTATAGGCGCCGCCATCGATATCGTCGTTGCCGCTGGTGCCGGTCCGCTCGTCGGTCAGAACGGAGTCGCTGCGCAGGCCCAGATTCTGGATACGCGTATCCAGGCTGGCGGCGGTATCCGCCTCGGCATAGGGCGTGGTGCTGTGCAGAGCGGTCAGGTATTCGGCCAGCGCGTCCTGCTCCGTGCCGGGATCGGCGAAGCTGGAGAGACCGGCGTCGGTCAGCGTCTCGGCCAGATCAATCCGGTTCGCGAAGGTCGGATTGGCAGCGATGAAATCGTCCAGCGGATAGCTGTCGCCGCCATCGGCCAGGAAGCTCAGCGTGACCATGCGGATCGCGCGGCCGGCATCGCCTACCAGCTCGCCATTCTGCACGATGACATCGACGATGAGACCATTGTCATCGACGACGGCAAGGTTCTGGATGCGGCTGCCGGCTTCCTGGGTCGTGTCGTAGCTGAAACGCACGCCGCCCCACTGGCCGAACTGCCCCGGAGAGGCGCCGCCGCCGGAAGCAGCAACCGAATGCTCCACCAGCTGCTTCAGCTGGTCAGCGGTGACGGTCACAACCGACAGCGCGTTGTTGAAGCGCAGCGAGTTCAGGATATCGAGCTGCGAGACCTGGCCGGCCTCCTTGCCGGACAGCGCATTCGCTTCCGGGGCCGACAATTCATAGACGCCGGGCGAGGTTTCGCTGACCTGGCCGATGGCAGCACGGATGCCGCCGCCATTCTTCATCGACACCAGCACGCTGCTGTCGGTCTGCTTCGCCACGTAGAGGTTGGCGTCGGCGGTCAGGTTGCCGAGATTGGTTTCCTCGGTACGGACCGAGCCACGCACACCGTTCAGATAGACGCTGGTGCTGCCGGTGATGACGCCGTCCTGCGCGGTGACGATGGAACTGACCGCTGCGGTCAGTTCCTGCACCAGATCACCCTTGCTGCCATCGGCGAAGGCATTGGTCGTGCCGTACAGCGCCTCGACCTGTTCAGTCGTGGAGGCGAAGGCACCGCTGACATTCGGATTGATGCTGGAGGTGTCGAGCACACCATTATCGTTGAAGGTCAGAACCAGCCGGCCGACATAGCTGTATTCGCCGTCGGTGCTGACGATGGCGACCGGATCGCCATCGGCATTGCTGGTGAGGAACGGATAGGTCTCGGCCGGCGTGTCGCCGTCCTGCAGGCCGCGTGTCACGTCCTCGGCATCGGCCTGAAGCGTGTCGGAACCGCCGGCGATGATGACGTCCACGCCCTTCAGCAGGCCCGCCAGTTCCTTTTCCAGCGAGATCTGCTGCAGATGGCTGACCAGGATGATCTTGTTGACGCCCTCAGCCAGCAGCTTGTCGATCTCCGGCTGGATGATCGCGGCCAGGGTGGCCATGTTGTTGCTGCCGCCGCCCTCGACGACCACGCTGCCCGGCGACGAGATCGAGGCCAGAACCTGCGTCGTCGCGCCGACAACGCCGATCTTCTCGCCGCTGCGCTCGATGATGGTCGATGCCGCCAGTTTCGGCGCGCCGGTGACCAGCTCGCCATTGGCATTCAGGGACTGGAAGGCGGTGTTCACCAGCACATCGTCGCTGTACAGCGCGTTCAGCCCGCTATTGGCCGAGAAGTCCAGATTGGCGCTGAGATAGGGGAACATGGTGCCCAGCCAGCCGGTATTGGCCGTGCTGCTGCCCAGGCTGGCGGCGATCACCGACTGCAGACCGTCGGTGCCGGCATCGAAATCATGGTTGCCGAGCGCCGAGGCATCGAAGCCGATCGCGTTCATGATCGCAATGTCGAGGCGGCCGGAGCCGGCCGACAGGCCTTCGAAGCTCTGGCCGTAGAGCTGGGTGTAGACCGCATTCAGCACGGGCGCGATGGAGGAATCGGCAGCCGCGTTGAAGAACGGGCCGGGGATGAAATTGTCGCCAGCGGACAGCACAACGGTGTTCGCGTAGGTGTCTTCCAGATAGTCCACGATGGCGGCGAAATTCGGCGCCCGACCGATTGCATCAACTCCGCCTTCGAGGTCGGAGGCATGCAGGATTTGCAGCGTATAAGCCATGATTGTCCCTCGCATTATGGGCTATGGGACGCACCCGGGAATTGTTCACGGGTTCGCCTATACTCGGCCTACCGGTTTATCGTTACGGGTTAGTGGCGGCGCGATTGCCATTGAGTGAAGCTTTCGCGATGACTTGATTACGGTGTGTGGAAACACGCATTCTGAGCGCGCGCTACAGGCGCGTGAAAATCATAAGCGGGGAATTGAATGTCGACTTATAAGCCCTTGAAACAGCGCCTGCATGAGGGGCATCCCACATTGGGCTGCTTCCTGAACATGGCGAATGGCATGGCGGCGGAGATCTGTGCGCGCGCCGGGTTCGATTGTGTGCTGATCGATTGCGAGCATGGGCCGGGCGACATCCTGGTGGCGATCCACCAGATGCAGGCCGCCCAGGCCGCCGGCTGTCCGGCAACGGTGCGGGTGCCCTGGAATGACGCGGTCTATCTGAAGCGTATTCTGGATGCCGGGGCCGAAGGGGTGATGATCCCGGCCATCAGCAGTGCGGCCGAGGCGGCGGCGGCCGTGGCAGCCTGCCGCTACCCGCCGCGCGGCATGCGCGGCATTGCCTTTCCGATCATCCGTGCCTCGGGCTATGGCACCGACCTGCCGAATTATCTAGAAAAGACGGTCGATGAGTTGCTGATCATGGCGCAGATCGAGACGCCGGGCGGTGTCGAAAATGCCGCCGCCATCGCCGCGACGGATGGCATCGACCTGATTTTCATCGGCCCGATGGATCTGTCGGCCAGCTTCGGCTATTTCGCCCAGCCGGATCATCCCGAGGTGCGTGCCGTGATTGACGGCGTGAAGGCGGCAGTAAAAGCCGCCGGCAAGCGCATCGGCATCATCCCGACGCCGGGCTATGACGCCCGCGTCCTGTTCGCACAGGGCTATGACATGGTGCTGGATGGCGCCGACATTGCCTTTCTGCGCGATGGCGCGCTGGCCAAGGTACGCGCCGTCGCCGATATCACCGGTCGCGGCTGACCATGCAGGCCGGCGATCTTGCCCTGCTGACCACGGCCCAGATGTACCAGGCCGATGAAGCGGCGATAGCGGGCGGGATCGCCGGTACGATTCTCATGGAAGCGGCGGGGCAGGCGGTCGCCGATGCGATCCGGCGGCGCTATGGCCGGTGTCCGGTCTTGGTTCTTGCCGGGCCGGGCAATAATGGCGGCGATGGCTATGTCGTCGCCCGTCTGCTGGCGGCGCAGGGCTGGCCGGTCAGGCTTGCGGCCCTGGGTACGCCGAAAGGCGATGCGGCCACCATGGCGCAGGCCTGGACCGGGCCGGTGGTGTCTCTTGACGCCATCGACTGGTCGGGCATCGGCCTTGTCGTCGACGCCCTGTTCGGCGCCGGCCTCAGTAAGCTTCTGGAGGGAGCCCCGCGGCAGGCGCTGGAAAAGGCCGAGGCGCTGGGCCTGCCAATCGTGGCAATCGATGTGCCGAGCGGCCTGTCCGGGGATACCGGCGCCGTTCTGGGCTATGCGCCCAGGGCGGCGCTGACCGTCACCTTCTTTCGTGGCAAGCCGGGGCATCTGCTGCTGCCGGGGCGCGGGCTCTGCGGCGATGTCGTTCTGGCACCCATCGGCATTCCCGACAGCGTCCTCGACGCCATCGCGCCGAGCTCCTGGCGCAATGCACCGGCGCTGTGGCTCGGCACTCTGCCCCGGCTGCGGCCCGAGGGGCATAAATACGGGCGTGGCCATGCGCTGATCCTGGGCGGGCGGATGACCGGTGCGGGGCGGCTGGCAGCGCTGGCGGCCAGGCGGGCAGGGGCCGGTCTGCTCAGCCTCGCCGTGCCGCCGGGAACGGTCGATATCTATGCTGCCGATCATCCCGGCTCCATTGTGGTCGATTGGCCGGATGCGGCGGCGCTGCCCGATATATTGCGCGATCCCCGCCGCAATGCGTTGCTGATCGGGCCGGGCCTCGGTGTGGGGGAGGAAACCCGCGCCGCCGTTGCAGCCGTTCTGGCCACCGGGCGGCCAACAGTGCTGGACGCCGATGCGATCAGCGCCTTTGCCGGCGATGCGGCCGGGCTGAAAAGCCTGATCCGGGGCTATTGCCTTCTGACCCCGCATGAGGGCGAGTTCGCGCGGCTGTTCGACGGGCAGGGCGACCGGCTGAGTCGGGCACGCCGCGCTGCAGCCTGGCTGGGGGCGACGATCCTGCTGAAAGGCGCGGACAGCGTCATCGCTGCGCCAGATGGCCGGGCGGCGATCAACCACAATGCGCCGCCCTGGCTGGCGACGGCGGGCACCGGCGATGTTCTGGCCGGTCTGGCGCTGGGATTGCTGGCGCAGGGCATGCCGGTGTTCGAGGCCGCCTGTGCCGCCTGCTGGCTGCATGGTGAGGCCGCAGCGGGGAAGGGACCGGGGATGATCGCCGAGGATATCGCACCGGCTATTCCGGCTGTCCTGGCGCGGCTGGAACGGATTCGCCGGTTACGGGGTTGAGCGGGTGTTGCCGCCTTATCGCAATTGGTATACAAGCGCCCCCTTGGCGATGCTTGGGGCAGCGCTGGTTGCGCTTGACCGTAGGGCCGGAATACCGGCCGCAATCGGGCGGGCGTGGTGGAATTGGTAGACACGCAGGTTTTAGGTACCTGTGGCGAAAGTCGTGGGGGTTCAAGTCCCTCCGCCCGCACCACTGTCCTGTCCCTCCTGGCAAAGCCTGATGGTTTTAATTGACGCGCCGTCTTGAGCGGCCCCTTAAGCAGAAAACGATTCGAGAGCCCCATGGAAATCACCGAGACCCAGTCCTCCGGCTTGACCCGCGAATTCAAGGTGGTGGTCGCCGCCAAGGACATCGAGGAAAAGCTGAACCTGCGCCTGAACGAGGTGCAGGGCATGGTTAACCTGCCGGGCTTCCGGCCGGGCAAGGTGCCGCTGGCGCTGGTGAAGAAGCGCTATGGCCCGTCCGTCATGGGCGAGGTGCTGGAGCAGGTGGTGCAGGACAGCTCCGCCCAGGCGATGAGCGAGCGCGATGTGCGCCCGGCCATGCAGCCGAAGATCGAGATCACCAAATTCGATGAAGGTGCCGATCTCGAATACACGATGAAGCTTGAGGTTCTGCCGGAAATCTCCCCGGTCGATTTCTCCACCATCGCTGTCGAGCGCGAGACCGCCGAGGTCGCGGCCGATGAGGTCGAGAAGGCGCTGGGCCGGATTTCCGAGCAGCAGCAGCAGACCAACAAGGTCGAGGAAGTCCGCCCGGTGAAGACTGGCGATGTCGTCGTGATCGACTTCACCGGCAAGCTGGAAGGCAAGGCCGATGATCGCCTGAACGGCGAGGGCGCCCGCCTGGCGCTGGGCTCCAACAGCTTCATTGCCGGTTTCGAGGACCAGCTGGTCGGCGCCAAGGTCGGCGAGACCCGCACCGTGAAGGTCACGTTCCCGGACGAATACGGCAATGCCGAACTGGCCGGCAAGAAGGCCGTCTTCACCGTCGAGATGAAGGAACTGCACGAACCGGTTCCGGTCGAGCTGAACGACGAATTCGCCAAGAACATGGGCTTCGACGATCTGGAAGCCGTGAAGAAGGCGATCCGCGAGCAGATGGAAGGCGAATACAAGCAGGCCGCCCGCACCAAGGTGAAGCGCCGCCTGCTCGACAAGCTGTCCGACGCGCACAGCTTCGAAGTGCCGGCCGGGATGCTGGAGGCCGAATACGAGGCCATCGTCCGGCAGCTCACCGAGGCCGAGGGCAAGGATGCGCATGATCATGATCACGATCACGATCACCACGATCATGACCATGACCACGATCATGATCATCACGGCCATGATCACGACCACGACCACGACCATCATGGCCATGACCATGGGCATGATCACGCCCATCATCATGCCGTGGACGAGAAGCTGAGCGACGAGGACAAGGCCGAGTACAAGGGCATTGCCGAGCGCCGGGTCCGTCTGGGCCTGTTGCTCTCAGAGGTCGGCCGCCTGAACAACATCACCGTCAGCGACGAGGAAGTTCAGCGCGCCATGTTCCAGGAAGCTAGCCGCTATCCGGGCCAGGAACGTCAGGTCGTTGAATATTTCCGCAGCAACCCGCAGGCCCAGGCCAGCCTCCGCGCACCGCTGTTCGAGGACAAGATCATCGATTTCATCCTCGAAATGGCGAAGGTCTCCGAAAAGAAGGTGACCCCGGACGAGCTGTTCAAGCCGATCGAGGATGGCGACGACCTGCAGAAGGCCGAAAAGAAGGCCGCCAAGTCGAAGGCTTCGACCAAGAAGGCAAAGGCTTCAGACGCGGCTGATACGGCCGAGGATGAGGCTGCCGAGACCAAGCCGAAGAAGGCGACCAAGAAGGCCGCTGCGAAGTCGGAGTGATCCTGCGCTTGAAGCCGGGCTTGTTGCGGGCCAAATTGCCGTGACAAGATGCAATCGCCGCCGGGCACAATGCCCGGCGGTTTCGGTCCGAAGCAGGAAAGCAGCCGAGTGATGCGAGATCCGATCGACGTTTACATGAATACCCTGGTCCCGATGGTGGTCGAGCAGACCAATCGGGGAGAACGGGCCTTCGACATCTATTCCCGGCTGCTGAAGGAACGGATCATCTTCCTGACCGGCCAGGTGCATGATGGCGTGTCCAGCCTGGTCTGCGCGCAGCTGCTGTTCCTGGAATCGGAAAACCCGACCAAGGACATCTCGATCTACATCAACTCGCCGGGTGGCGTCGTCACCTCCGGCCTCGCGATGTACGACACGATGCAGTATATCCGCCCCGACGTGTCGACCGTGTGCATCGGCCAGGCCGCCTCGATGGGCTCGCTGCTGCTTTGCGCCGGTGCCAAGGGCAAGCGTTACTCCCTGCCGCATGCCCGGGTGATGGTCCATCAGCCTTCCGGCGGTGCCCAGGGGCAGGCCACGGATATCGAAATCCAGGCCCGCGAAATCCTCTCGATCCGCGCCAGGCTGAACCGGATTTATGCCGAACATACCGGCCAGCCGGTCGAGGAAATCGAGAAAGCACTGGAACGCGACCGCTTTATGTCGGCCGAGGAAGCAAAAGCTTTCGGTATTATCGACGAGGTGGTCAACAAGCGTCCGGTGCCTGCCGGCGAAACAAAATAAGACCTCTTTTCAGGGTCTTATCAGGCAGCCTTGGCGTTTGCGAAGAGCGACACCATCTCTCTGTAAAGCAATCCGATGCCCGGTTCCGCCGCCCGTATTGGCGGCGGGACTGTTTTTACGTTGAGCCTTATGAAAGCCTGCGGCTAACATAGGATTATTACGTGCACGTGACCCCACGGAGTGGAGATGAGCAAGTCCGGCGGTGGCGACTCGAAGAACACGCTCTACTGCTCGTTCTGCGGTAAGAGCCAACACGAGGTTCGCAAACTGATTGCCGGCCCGACTGTATTCATCTGCGATGAATGCGTCGAGTTGTGCATGGACATCATTCGCGAGGAACATAAGAGCAATCTTGTGAAGTCGCGCGACGGTGTACCGACGCCTTTGGAAATTCGCGCAGTCTTGGATGATTACGTCATCGGCCAGAAACACGCTAAGCGCGTGCTCTCCGTTGCCGTGCATAATCATTACAAGCGGCTGGCCCATGGCGCGAAGAACAGCGATGTCGAACTGGCCAAGTCGAACATCCTGCTGGTCGGCCCGACCGGTTGCGGCAAGACGCTGCTGGCCCAGACCCTGGCCCGCATCATCGACGTGCCGTTCACCATGGCCGATGCGACGACGCTGACCGAAGCGGGCTATGTCGGCGAGGATGTCGAGAACATCATCCTGAAGCTGCTGCAGGCCGCCGATTACAATGTCGAGCGGGCGCAGCGCGGCATCGTCTACATCGACGAGGTCGACAAGATCAGCCGCAAATCCGACAACCCGTCGATCACCCGTGACGTTTCGGGCGAAGGCGTGCAGCAGGCACTGCTGAAGATCATGGAAGGCACCGTTGCCTCCGTGCCGCCGCAAGGCGGGCGCAAGCATCCCCAGCAGGAATTCCTGCAGGTCGACACCACGAATATCCTGTTCATCTGCGGCGGTGCCTTCTCGGGCCTTGAGAAGATCATCGGCCAGCGGAACCGCGGCACGTCCATCGGCTTTGGTGCTGATGTGCAGGGGCCGGACGAGCGTCGCACCGGTGAAATCCTGCGCGAGGTCGAGCCCGAGGATCTGCTGAAATTCGGCCTGATCCCCGAGTTCATCGGTCGTCTGCCGGTGATCGCGACCCTGCAGGATCTGGACGAGGACGCGCTGATCGACATTCTCTCCACCCCGAAGAACGCGCTGGTGAAGCAGTATCAGCGCCTGTTCGAGATGGAGGATGTGCGCCTGACCTTCCAGGAAGAGGCTTTGCGGTCGATTGCCCAGAAGGCGATCCAGCGCAAGACCGGTGCCCGCGGCCTGCGGTCGATCATGGAAAGCATTCTTCTCGACCCGATGTTCGATCTGCCGAGCATGGAAGATGTCGAGGAGATCGTCGTCAACCGCGAGGTCGTCGAAAACAAGGCGGCGCCGCTTTACGTCCACAGCCGTGATCACGGCAAGGATGCGAACAGCAGCGCCTGACCTCTGCCGCTGAAACTGCCCCGTTCCGCCCCATCCGGCGGGGCGGGGCAGGGCGGCGGGTCTGGGCAACAACAGGTTATGGGCCGCTTTACGACGCCGTCTTCGCCCAGTGCTCTTGAAGGCGGTTTCGGAGGGGCCATTTGAGTTATCTAGGGATCGACTCCCTGTCCCGCACAAAGTCTAGTGGCTGGTTCGCCAGACACGATTTTCCCATCCCGGCGGGATTCAGTCGTAAGAGGTAATATGAGCGAACAATCGCGCGGCGGTACATTTCCAGTTCTCCCGCTTCGGGACATCGTGGTGTTCCCGCATATGATCGTGCCTCTGTTCGTTGGCCGCGAGAAATCGGTCCGCGCGCTTGAGGACGTTATGCGCGACGACAAGCAGATACTGCTTGTCACCCAGAAAGACGCCAGCCAGGACGACCCGCAGCCTGGCGATATCTACCAGTACGGCACGATCGGCACGGTCCTGCAGCTGCTGAAGCTGCCCGACCAGACGGTCAAGGTGCTGGTCGAAGGCGGTCAACGGGCACAGATCAAGAGTTTCAGCGACAACCCGGAATTCTTCCAGGCCTATGCGGAAATCTTCGAGGAGGTTTCGGCAGAGAAGCAGGAGCTTGACGCGCTGTCTCGCGCGGCGGTCAGCCAGTTCGAGCAGTATATCAAGCTGAACAAGAAGATTCCGCCGGAAGTCCTGGTCTCGATCAACCAGATCGACGACGCCAGCAAGCTGGCCGACACCATCGCTGCCCATCTGGCGCTGAAGATCGCCGACAAGCAGCAGATCCTTGAGACCAACTCCATCGCCGAGCGTCTGGAGCGGGTCTATGCCTTCATGGAAGGCGAGATCGGCGTTCTGCAGGTGGAAAAGCGCATCCGCAACCGCGTGAAGCGGCAGATGGAGAAGACCCAGCGCGAGTACTATCTGAACGAACAGCTCAAGGCGATCCAGAAGGAACTCGGCGAGGGCGAGGAAGGCCGCGACGAGACCGCCGAGATCGAGGAGCGGATCAAGAAGACGCGCCTCTCCAAGGAAGCCCGTGACAAGGCGATGGCGGAGCTGAAGAAGCTGCGTTCCATGAGCCCGATGTCGGCCGAATCGACGGTGGTGCGCAACTATCTGGATTGGATTCTGTCGATCCCCTGGAAGAAGCGCAGCAAGATCAAGCGCGACATCAAGCTGGCCCAGGAAGTGCTCGACGCCGATCACTACGGCCTCGAAAAGGTCAAGGAACGCATCCTTGAGTACCTTGCCGTGCAGCAGCGCGTCGGCAAGATCAAGGGCCCGATCCTGTGTCTCGTCGGCCCTCCGGGCGTCGGCAAGACCTCGCTCGGCAAGTCCATCGCCAAGGCGACCGGACGCAATTTCGTGCGGATGAGCCTGGGCGGCGTTCGCGACGAGGCGGAGATGCGCGGCCATCGGCGGACCTATATCGGCTCGATGCCGGGCAAGGTCATCCAGGGCATGAAGAAGGCCAAGTCCTCCAATCCGCTGTTCCTGCTGGACGAGATCGACAAGCTGGGCGCCGATTGGCGTGGCGATCCGAGTTCGGCCCTGCTGGAAATCCTGGATCCGGAGCAGAATGCGACCTTTGCCGATCATTATCTGGAGGTCGATTACGACCTGTCGGACGTGATGTTCGTGACCACGGCGAACACGCTGCGCATGCCGCAGCCGCTGCTCGACCGCATGGAGATCATTCGCCTGTCCGGCTATACGGAGGATGAGAAGGTTGAGATCGCCCGCGGTCATCTGATCGCCAAGCAGATCACGGAAAACGGCCTGAAGCCGGATGAGTGGTCGATTGACGATGCGGCCTTGCGTGATCTGATCCGGTATTACACCCGGGAAGCCGGCGTGCGTAACCTAGAGCGCGAGATTGCCAACCTGACCCGCAAGGCGGTGAAGGAAATCCTGTCAGAGGGCAAGGAGCGCATCGAGGTCACGGCCGAGAATCTCGACAAATATGCCGGCGTGCGCAAATACCGCTATGGCGAGGCTGAGCTGGAAGACGCCGTCGGCGTTGTCACCGGCTTGGCCTGGACGGAAGTCGGCGGCGAGCTGCTGACCATCGAAGCCGTTACCCTGCCGGGTAAGGGCAAGGTGGCCGCGACCGGCAAGCTGGGCGATGTCATGAAGGAATCGGTGCATGCCGCCGAATCCTATGTGAAGTCCCGCTCCATCGCCTTCGGTATCAAGCCGACCATGTTCGAGAAGAAGGACATCCATGTTCACGTGCCGGAAGGGGCAACCCCGAAGGACGGTCCTTCGGCCGGCGTGGCCATGGTGACGACCATCGTCTCGGTTCTCACCGGCATTCCGATCCGGGCTGATGTCGCCATGACCGGCGAGATCACGCTGCGGGGCAGGGTGCTGCCGATCGGCGGTCTGAAGGAGAAGCTTCTGGCGGCCTTGCGCGGCGGATTGAAAACGGTGCTGATCCCGAAGGAAAACGAAAAGGATCTGGCCGATATCCCCGACAATGTGAAGAAGGGGATGGAGATCATCCCGTGTTCTTCCATCGACGAGGTGCTGAAAGTGGCGTTGAGCAAGCCGCTGGTGCCCATCGAATGGGATGAAAACAAGGTCGAGGCGGTTCCTGCCGCCACCAAGGAAGACGATCGCGGCGGACTGGTCACGCATTAGTCTTTCGCTGATTTGACTACGTTACTTGCAGCGCCCCCGCCTTGTGCGGGGGTGTTTGCATTTTAGGCATATTGCTATTACCAATTTTACCTGTGGATAAGCCGTGCGGAATTGCATTTATCCCCAGAAAAGGCACGAAATCCGCAGTTTTCTGCGGCTTCTTGATTGACGGCGGCGGATCGGGCGATCTAGAGTCTCATCGTCCTTGGGGCGTCCTTGGACATAGGTGAAAGCCTTTCTTTAGAGGATTGCTAGGGGGGCTCAAGTGAATAAGAACGAACTCGTGGCTGCAGTCGCTGACGGCAGTGGGTTGACCAAGGCGGACGCTGGTAAAGCGGTCGATGCGGTCTTTGATTCGATCTCTTCGGCGCTGAAGGCGGGGGACGAAGTTCGTCTCGTCGGTTTCGGCACCTTCGCTGTCTCCAGTCGAGCAGCGAGCGAAGGGCGCAACCCGCGCACCGGGGAAAAGATCAAGATTCCGGCGTCCAAGCAGCCGAAATTCAAGGCTGGCAAGGGCTTGAAGGACGCGATCAACTAAATCGCTGCCTTGGGGCTTTAAATCACGCCGGCGGCTCATGGTCGCCGGCGTGATTTTTTATGGCCCCGACAGCATGGCCGAGGGCTTGCCGGGTGACCGGCAATCAGGCTATGTGACCCGTCAGGGTGTCGTGCATCGGGCGATTAGCTCAGCGGTAGAGCGTCTCGTTTACACCGAGAGGGTCGGCGGTTCGATCCCGTCATCGCCCACCATGCGCGATCTTCCGCGAGACCAGGGCAGGCAGTTTTGGGCCTGCTCAATTAGCGGAAAACAATGTGTTTCAGTGTGATGAAACACCGTTGACACCCAGGGGGGTAACGGGTATTTCAAGGCTCCCTTTTGCGAGGGGCCCTTTTGCGGGGGTGTAGCTCAGTTGGTTAGAGTGCCGGCCTGTCACGCCGGAGGTCGCGGGTTCGAGCCCCGTCACTCCCGCCATTTCTTCTCAGAAATGATTTGATACCAAGCCATTGCATGATGATTACCCATCATGCAGGGCTTTGGTGCGTCCGGCTTCCGGATGCGCCTACAGACCGCAGAAACGGGGTGCGGTTTGCTTTGCCAAAGCGGTTGTCATCTGTATAGTGGCCGCCGAGTTGGACGGCTAACGAAAGTGCGCTGCGCAAAGTTCCCGCAGACGCACATGGCGAATTGCCGTTTGGCTCTATATCATTGGCTGATCGCCTCTCCGGTGTCTCGCAAGGGCCCGATCGCATGGACGCTTTACTAAAAGAATATCTGCCGATCCTGATCTTTCTCGGCGTGGCCATAGGCCTGTCGCTGGTCATGGTGATCGGTTCCTATCTTGTTGCGCCGCAGCGCCCCGATTCCGAGAAACTGTCCTCCTATGAGTGCGGTTTCGAGGCCTTCGATGACGCGCGCAGCCAATTCGATGTCCGGTTCTATCTGGTCGCCATCCTGTTCATCATCTTTGATCTGGAAGTGGCCTTCCTGTTTCCCTGGGCGGTGACGCTGGGGGAAATCGGTGTATTCGGCTTCTGGTCGATGGTGACCTTCCTGGGCATCCTGACCATTGGCTTCGTTTATGAGTGGAAGAAAGGGGCCCTGGAATGGGAGTGACGCTTCCGCGTGAGACCCTGGTGCCAGGCAGTGCCGGTACCAACGGGCTTGTCGGTTTGCAGCCGGGGGCGGAGCAGGACGCCCTGCTGCGCAACGTGACCGACGAGATCAACGATCAGGGCTTCGTCGTTGCCCAGTTCGACAAGCTTCTCGCCTGGGCGCGCAGCGGCTCGCTCTGGCCGATGACCTTCGGCCTCGCCTGCTGCGCCGTCGAGATGATGCATACGGCCGCCAGCCGCTACGATCTCGACCGCTATGGCATCGTGTTCCGGCCCAGCCCGCGCCAGTCCGACGTGATGATTGTCGCCGGCACGCTGTGCAACAAGATGGCGCCGGCCCTGCGCAAGGTATACGACCAGATGGCTGAGCCGCGCTATGTTATCTCGATGGGCAGCTGCGCCAATGGCGGCGGCTATTATCACTATTCCTATTCGGTTGTCCGGGGCTGTGACCGCATCGTGCCGGTCGACATCTATGTTCCGGGGTGCCCGCCGACGGCCGAGGCGCTGCTGTATGGCGTTCTGCAATTGCAGAAGAAGATCGGCCGCACCAGCAGCTTCGCCCGATAATTTCCGCCGGCTAGCGATGGCAAGATGACACAGGCATTGATCGATCTGGGCGATTACATCGCCAATACCGCGCCGAACGAGGTGGTGGGGACCACGGTGAAGCTGGGGGAGCTGACCGTCTGGACCCGACCGGCCTCGCTGATGCGTCTGCTGACGCTACTGCGCGACGACAGCAACTGCCAGTTCAAGATTCTGGTCAGCATCAGCGGTGTCGACTACCCGGATCGCGAGGAGCGGTTCGAGGTGGTCTATATCCTGCTCAGCCTGAAGCATAACCAGCGTGTGCGCGTGAAGGTATCGACCGACGAGGCGACGCCGGTTCCCTCCGTTGTTGCCCTGTATCCCAGTGCCAACTGGTATGAGCGCGAGATCTGGGATCTCTATGGCGTGCTGTTCAGCGATCATCCGGATCTGCGCCGCATCCTCACCGATTACGGCTTCGAGGGGCATCCACTGCGCAAGGATTTCCCGCTGACCGGCTATGTCGAGGTGCGCTATGACGAGCAGCAGAAGCGGGTCGTCTACGAACCGGTAAAGCTGGTGCAGGATTTCCGCAGCTTCGACTTCCTGAGTCCCTGGGAAGGCATGACCCGGACGTTGCCGTCGGACGTGCTGCCGGGCGACGAGAAGGCCACCGCGCAGAATGAGGGCAAAGCCTGATGGCCGAGATGACGATCAAGCCGATGACGCTGAATTTCGGGCCGCAGCATCCGGCGGCCCACGGCGTTCTGCGTCTGGTTCTGGAAATGGACGGCGAGGTGATCGAGCGCGCCGATCCGCATGTCGGCCTGCTGCATCGCGGCACCGAGAAGCTGATCGAGTACAAGACCTATCTCCAGGCCGTGCCCTATTTCGACCGGCTGGATTACGTCTCGCCGATGTGCCAGGAGCATGCCTATGCGCTGGCCGTCGAAAAGCTGCTGGGCATCGAGGTGCCGCTGCGCGCGCAATACATCCGGGTGCTGTTCTCGGAAGTGACGCGCATTCTGAACCATATTCTGAACATCACCACCTTCGCCATTGATGTTGGCGCAATGACTCCGCTGCTCTGGGGCTTCGAAGAGCGCGAAAAGCTGATGGAGTTCTATGAGCGCGTCTCGGGCGCGCGGCTGCATTCGGCCTATTTCCGGCCGGGTGGCGTGCATCAGGATCTGCCCGCCGGGCTGGCCGCCGACATGCTGGCCTGGATCGAGACCTTCCCGAAGGTGATCGACGATATCGAGAGCCTGCTGACGGAAAATCGCATCTTCAAGCAGCGCACCGTCGATATCGGCGTGATCAGCGCCGCCGAGGCCCAGGCCTATGGCTTCTCCGGCCCGTCGCTGCGTGCCTCCAACGTCGCCTGGGATCTGCGCAAGTCGCAGCCCTATGATGCCTATGCGGAGATGGATTTCGACGTGGTCGTCGGCCGGACCGGCGATTGCTATGCGCGCTATCTGGTCCGCATGGAAGAGATGCGCCAGAGCCTGCGGATCATGAAGCAGGCCATCGAGAAGATGCCGGGCGGCCCGATCAAGACGCTGGACCGCAAGGTCGCCCCGCCGAAGCGCGGCGAGATGAAGCAGTCGATGGAAGCGCTGATCCATCACTTCAAGCTCTATACCGAGGGCTATCACGTTCCGGCCGGCGAGACCTATACTGCCGTCGAGGCCCCGAAGGGCGAATTCGGTGTGTTCATCGTCGCCGATGGCACCAACCGGCCCTATCGCTGCCATATCCGCGCGCCGGGCTATCCGTTTCTGGCGGCGATGGATTTCCTGTGCAAGGGGCACATGCTGGCGGACTCCGTCGCGATCCTCGGATCGCTCGACATCGTTTTCGGGGAGATCGACCGATGAGCGGCGCTTCGGTCCAGAAATTTGAACAGCCGGCCAGCTTTGCCTTCACGCCGGAGAACAAGGCCAAGGCCGACAAGTTCATCGCCAAATACCCGGAAGGCCGGCAGCTTTCCGCTGTCCTGCCCTTGCTCGATCTGGCCCAGCGCCAGCACGACAACTGGGTGCCGCAGGCGGCGATGGAGCATATCGCGGAGATCCTCGGCGTGGCGCCGATGCGGGTGATGGAGGTGGCGACCTTCTACACCATGTTCCATCTGGCGCCGGTCGGTAAGCATCACCTGCAGCTCTGCACCACGACGCCGTGCTGGCTGCGCGGTTCCGACGATGTGGTCTCGGCCTGCCGCAAGAAGCTGGGCATCGATTTCGGGCAGGTCACCGCAGACGGCCAGTTCTCGATGGTTGAGGTCGAATGCCTGGGGGCCTGCGTGAATGCGCCGATCCTGCAGGTCAATGATGATTTCTACGAGGATATGGACGGCGACAGCACGGTGACGCTGCTCGATCAGCTTGCCCGGGGCGAGGTGCCGCCGGCCGGCTCAATGATCGGTCGTCAGACATCGGCGCCGGATGGCGGGCCGACAACCTTGGTGAAAAAGGCCGCCACAAAGGCTGGGGCGTCCGACAGCGATGGGGCGAAGGTCTGATGCTGAAAGACGAAGATCGCATTTTTACCAATCTCTACGGCATCGAAAGCTGGCAGCTGGCGGCCGCCCGCAAGCGTGGCGACTGGGACCAGACCAAGGATTTCATCGCCAAGGGCCGTGACTGGATCATCGACCAGGTGAAGGAATCGGGCCTGCGCGGCCGGGGCGGGGCGGGTTTCCCGACCGGCCTGAAATGGTCCTTCATGCCGAAGGAAATCGGCGCCCGGCCGCATTACCTGGTCATCAATGCCGATGAATCCGAACCCGGTACCTGCAAGGACCGGGACATCATGCGCCACGACCCGCAGAAGCTGATCGAGGGCGCCCTGATCGCCAGCTTCGCGATGGGCGCGCATGCCGCCTACATCTATATCCGGGGCGAATTCTACAACGAGGCGATGCGCCTGCAGGCCGCGATCGACGAAGCCTATGACGCCGGGCTGCTGGGCAAGAATGCCTGCGGCTCGGGCTGGGATTTCGACCTCTATCTGCATCGCGGCGCCGGCGCCTATATCTGCGGCGAGGAAACCGCGCTGATCGAGAGCCTGGAAGGCAAGAAGGGCATGCCGCGCCTGAAGCCGCCTTTCCCGGCGGCGGTGGGCCTCTATGGCTGCCCCTCGACGGTGAACAATGTCGAGAGCATCGCGGTGGTGCCGACCATCCTGCGGCGCGGCGCCCCCTGGTTCGCCGGTCTCGGCCGGCCGAAGAATGTCGGTACAAAGCTGTTCTGCATTTCCGGCCATGTAAACAAGCCGTGCAATGTGGAAGAGGAGATGGGCATTCCGCTGCGCGAGCTGCTGGAAAAGCATGCCGGTGGCGTGCGCGGCGGCTGGGACAATCTGCTGGCGGTGATTCCCGGCGGGTCCTCCGTGCCGGTCCTGCCGGCCGAGCAGTGCGACGATCTGTACATGGATTTCGACACGCTGCGCGAGAAGCGCTCCGGCCTTGGCACGGCGGCGGTGATCGTTATGGACAAGTCGACCGACATCGTGAAGGCGATTGCCCGGCTGTCCTATTTCTACAAGCATGAGAGCTGCGGCCAGTGCACGCCGTGCCGCGAGGGCACGGGCTGGATGTGGCGTGTCATGGAACGCATGGTGCGGGGCGAGGCGGATATCGGGGAGATCGATATCCTGGAAGACGTCACCCGCCAGGTCGAAGGCCATACCATCTGCGCGTTGGGCGACGCGGCGGCATGGCCGATTCAGGGGCTGATCCGGCATTTCCGTCCCGAGATGGAACGCCGTATCAAGACCCGCAGGGGCAGTGTCACGGCGAAAGCCGCGGAATAGTAGCGTAGGGCTTTGGGGGAATATCCATGCCGAAGGTCATTGTAGACGGCATCGAGGTCGACGTCCCGGCAGGGGCGACGGTCCTTCAGGCCTGTGAGGAAGCCGGGAAGGAAATCCCGCGCTTCTGCTATCACGAGCGCCTGTCGATTGCTGGCAATTGCCGCATGTGTCTGGTCGAGATGGAAAAGGCGCCGAAGCCGATCGCGTCCTGCGCGTTCCCGGCCGCCGATGGCATGGTCATCAAGACCGATACGCCGCTGGTGAAGAAGGCGCGTAACGGCGTCATGGAATTCCTTCTGGCCAACCACCCGCTGGACTGCCCGATCTGCGACCAGGGCGGCGAATGCGATCTGCAGGACCAGGCCATGGCCTATGGCGCCGGCAGCAGCCGGTTCCTGGAGAACAAGCGCGCCGTCGAAGACAAGTATATGGGCCCGCTGATCAACACGATCATGACCCGCTGCATCCATTGCACCCGCTGCATCCGCTTTGCCAGCGAAGTGGCCGGCGTTGATGACATGGGCGCGCTGTATCGCGGCGAGCATATGGAGATCACGACCTATCTCGAAGGCGCGCTGGCGTCCGAATTGTCGGCCAATGTGATCGACCTCTGCCCGGTCGGTGCGCTGACCTCCAAGCCCTATGCCTTCGAGGCGCGGCCCTGGGAGCTGAAAAAGACCCAGTCGGTCGATGTGATGGATGCCGTCGGCTCCGCCATCCGCGTCGATTCGCGTGGCTCCGAGGTGATGCGTGTTCTGCCGCGCCTGAACGAGGCGGTGAACGAGGAGTGGATCTCCGACAAGACGCGCTATGCCTGCGACGGGCTGCTGCGCCAGCGTCTGGATACCCCCTATGTGCGCAAGAACGGCAAGCTGCAGCCGGTTGACTGGCCGGAGGCACTGCAGACCGTAGCCGCGCGCCTGCGCAGCACCAAGGCAGAGAAGATCGGCGCCATTGTTGGCGACACGGTCGATGTCGAATCGATGTATGCGCTGAAATCGCTGCTCCAGGGGCTGGGCGTGACCAGCCTGGATTGCCGGCAGGACGGCACCAAGCTGACCGCCGGTCCGCGCAGCGGTTATGTCTTCAACAGCACCATCGCCGGTATCGAGGAAGCCGATTTCATTCTTCTGGTCGGCACCAACCCGCGCCTTGAGGCGCCGCTGGTCAATGCCCGCATCCGCAAGCGCTGGCTGACCGGCAAGCTGAAGGTGGCCGCCATCGGTCCGGTGGTCGATCTGACCTATCCGGTGACCGCACTGGGCGACAGCCCGGCGCTGCTGGCCGATCTGATCGCTGGCAAGAGCGAAATTTCCGAGGCGCTGGCAAAGGCCGAGCGGCCGATGATCATCCTGGGGCAGGGGGCTTTGACCCGCGCCGATGGTGCGGCGATCCTGGCGCAGGCCCGGGCGCTGACCGAAAAGGCCTCGCTGGTCCGTGATGGCTGGAACGGCTTCAACGTGCTGCACACCGCTGCCAGCCGCGTTGGTGGCCTCGATATCGGCTTCGTACCGGGGGCGGGCGGCAAGGATGTGGCCGGCATTCTGGCTGCTGCGGAAGCGGGCGAGATCGAGACCGTCTATCTGCTGGCGGCTGACGAGATCGATACGGACAAGCTGAAGAATGCCTTCGTGATCTATCAGGGTCACCACGGCGATCAGGGCGCGCATGTCGCGGATGTGATCCTGCCCGGTGCTGCCTATACCGAGAAGGAAGGCATCTACGTCAACACCGAGGGCCGGGTTCAGCTGGGCCGCATGGCAGTGTTCCCGCCGGGCGATGCGCGCGAGGACTGGAAAATTCTGCGGGCGCTGTCGGAAGGGCTGGGCAAGGTTCTGCCGTTCGACACGCTGGCGCAGCTGCGCCAGACCCTGGTTGCGGCCTATCCGGTCTTCGCCCAGGTCGATCATGTCGAGCCGGCAGCGTGGGGCGCGTTCGGTGCCGAGGGCAGTGTCGATGCGGCGGCCTTCACCTATCCGATCTCGAATTTCTACATGACCGACCCGATCAGCCGGGCCTCGGTCACCATGGCGAAGTGCACCGAGGCCTTCGTCCTGAACAGCGCGACGGAACAGACTGAAAAGACGGGCACCCATGGTTGATTTCTGGGAAGGCTACGCACTGCCGACGATCATCATCCTCGGCCAGATCCTCGCCATCGTCGTGCCGCTTCTGGTGGCCGTCGCCTATCTGACGCTGGCCGAACGCAAGGTCATCGCCGGCATGCAGATGCGCACCGGCCCGGCCAAGGTCGGCCCGTTCGGCCTGTTGCAGCCGCTGGCAGACGGTTTGAAGCTGTTCGGCAAGGAGACGATTCTGCCGGCCGGCGCCAACCGTCTGGTCTTCATCCTGGCGCCGATGCTGACCTTCGTCCTGGCGATGGTTGCCTGGGCGGTGATTCCGGTCGGTGACGGCTTGGTGATTTCCGACATCAATGTCGGCATCCTGTATCTCTTCGCCATCTCGTCGCTGGGTGTCTATGGCGTCATCATGGCGGGCTGGGCCAGCAATTCGAAGTATCCGTTTCTGGGCGCCCTGCGCTCGGCGGCGCAGATGGTGTCCTATGAGGTGTCCATCGGCTTCGTCATCATCACCGTGCTGCTCTGCGTCGGCTCGCTGAACCTGTCGGCCATCGTGCGGGCGCAGGAGACGATCTGGTTCGCCATCCCGCTCTTCCCCATGTTCGTCATCTTCTTCATCTCGGCGCTGGCGGAAACCAACCGCGCGCCGTTCGACCTGCCGGAAGGCGAGTCGGAGCTGGTGGCCGGGTATTTCGTCGAATATTCGTCGATGCCCTTCGCCCTGTTCTTCCTGGGTGAATACGCCAACATGATCCTGATGAGCGCGATGACCTCCATCCTGTTCCTGGGGGGATGGCTGCCGCCATTCGATATCGCGCCGCTGAACTGGATTCCGGGGCCGATCTGGTTTGCGCTGAAAATCTCGGCGGTGCTGTTCCTGTTCCTCTGGGTTCGCGCCACCTTCCCGCGCTACCGCTATGACCAGCTGATGCGGCTGGGCTGGAAAGTCTTCCTGCCCTTCTCGCTGATCTGGGTCGTGCTGACCGCCGGCGTGCTGCTGGCTTTCGACTGGCTGCCGGCATGACCGGTGTTTTTCTTGCCATCCGGAACTTGGCGACTATGGTAGGCGCCGAATCCAGGGTGGGTGGTCTTGGCCTTGAGTATCCGGGTTCTGCCCGGGTGAATTTCATGGGATTGGAGTAAGACAGCATGGCGTTCGTTGATCGCAGTGCCCGTGCTTTTCTCCTGGCGGAGCTTGTCTCCGGCATGGCGCTGACCCTGAAATATTTCTTCCGCCCGAAGGTGACGCTGAACTACCCCTATGAGAAGGGGCCGATCAGCCCGCGCTTCCGGGGCGAGCATGTGCTGCGCCGCTATCCGAATGGCGAGGAACGCTGCATCGCGTGCAAGCTGTGCGAGGCGATCTGCCCGGCGCAGGCGATCACGATCGAGGCCGAGCCGCGCGCCGATGGCAGCCGCCGGACGACGCGCTACGATATCGACATGACGAAATGCATCTATTGCGGCTTCTGTCAGGAAGCCTGCCCGGTGGACGCCATCGTCGAGGGGCCGAATTTCGAATTCGCCACCGAGACCCGCGAGGAGCTGTTCTATAACAAGGACAAGCTGCTGGCGAATGGCGACCGGTGGGAAGCACAGATCGCGGCCAATCTGCGGGTCGAGGCTCCCTATCGCTGAGGGATGAGGGGTTGAGGTGAGGTGAGGGGGCGCCGGTTTTCCGGCGTACCAATTGGGGCAGGCCGATTGGGGCCGGACGGGCACCACGAGGGGTTGATGGTAATCCAGGCGCTGAGTTTTTATATGTTCGCGGCGATTACGGTGGCGGCTGGCGTCATGGTCATCGCATCGCGCAACCCGGTTTATTCCGTGCTGTATCTGATCCTGGCCTTCTTCAATGCGGCCGGGCTGTTCGTGCTGCTGGGCGCGGAATTCCTGGCGATGATCCTGGTCGTTGTCTATGTCGGCGCAGTCGCTGTGCTGTTCCTGTTCGTGGTGATGATGCTGGACATCAACTTCGTGCAGCTGCGCGAGGGTTTCCTTCAGTATTTGCCGATTGGCGGGTTGATCGGTGTGATCCTGCTGATCGAGTTGGGGTTGGTCGCCGGCACCTGGCTGCTGGGGCCAGAGGTGACGGCGGTTGCTGCCGTGCCCATCCTGCCGGCCGATCAGGTGAGCAATACCGAGGCCATCGGCAGGGTGATGTACACGAAATACGTCTATCTGTTCCAGGCGTCGGGTCTGGTGCTGCTGGTGGCCATGATCGGCGCCATCGTGCTGACGCTGCGCCAGCGCGAGGGGGTGCGCAAGCAGTCCATCGCCGCGCAGAATGCCCGCCGACGCGAGGATGTCGTGGCGACGGTCAAGGTTCCGACGGGCGGGGGGGTATAACGCCATGGTCATCGGTCTCTCGCATTACCTGACTCTGGCGGCGATCCTGTTCACGCTGGGCATCTTCGGCATCTTCCTGAACAGGAAGAACGTCATCATCATCCTGATGTCGGTCGAGCTGATGCTGCTGGCCGTGAATATCAACCTGGTGGCGTTTTCCAGCTTCATGGGCGATCTGGTCGGCCAGATCTTCGCCATGCTGGTATTGACCGTGGCGGCAGCGGAGGCAGCCATCGGGCTGGCCATCCTGGTGGTGTATTTCCGCAATCGCGGGTCCATCGCCGTCGAAGACATCAACATGATGAAGGGCTGACCCGGGATGTTTGCTGGAATAGTCTTCCTGCCCCTTCTGGGTGCCATCGTTGCCGGCTTCTTCGGCCGGGTGATCGGCGACCGCGCGGCGCAATGGGTGACCTGCGCGATGATGCTGGTCTCGATGCTGCTCTCCATCATCGTCTTCATCGACGTGGCGCTGGGTGGCAATGCCCGCACCGTGGAGCTGTTCACCTGGATTCAGTCCGGCGATCTGGATGTCTCCTGGGCGCTGAAGGTCGATACGCTGACCGCCGTCATGCTGATCGTCGTCACCGTGGTGTCGTCGATGGTCCATGTCTATTCCGTCGGCTACATGTCGCATGACCCGGCGATCCCGCGCTTCATGGCCTATCTGTCGCTGTTCACCTTCTTCATGCTGATGCTGGTGACCGCCGACAATCTGATCCAGCTGTTCTTCGGCTGGGAGGGCGTGGGCCTGGCCTCCTATCTGCTGATCGGCTTCTGGTTCCACAAGCCGACGGCCAATGCGGCGGCGATCAAGGCCTTCCTGGTCAATCGCGTCGGCGATTTCGGCTTCATGCTGGGCATCTTTGGCTGCTTCCTGCTGTTCGATACGGTGAATTTCGACCAGCTGTTTCAGGCGGCCCCGGAGGCTGTCGGCCAGAAGATCAATTTCCTGGGCATGCAGCTTGATGCGCTGACCACGGTCTGCCTGCTGCTCTTCGTTGGTGCGATGGGCAAGTCGGCGCAGTTCCTGCTGCACACCTGGCTGCCGGATGCGATGGAAGGCCCGACCCCGGTCTCGGCCCTGATCCATGCCGCGACTATGGTGACGGCCGGCGTGTTCATGGTCGCCCGGCTGTCGCCGATGTTCGAATATGCACCGCAGGCGCTAATGGTCGTCACCTTCATCGGCGCGATCACGGCGATCTTCGCCGCGACGGTCGGTCTGGTGCAGAACGACATCAAGCGCATCATCGCCTATTCGACCTGTTCGCAGCTCGGCTACATGTTCTTTGCCATCGGCGTGTCGGCCTATTCGGCGGCGATCTTCCATCTGATGACGCATGCCTTCTTCAAGGCGCTGCTGTTCCTCGGCGCCGGCTCGGTCATCCACGCGATGTCGGACGAGCAGGATATCCGCAAGATGGGCGGCATCTGGAAGCTGATCCCGCTGACCTATGGGCTGATGTGGATCGGCTCTCTGGCGCTGGCCGGTGTGCCGTTCTTTGCCGGGTTCTATTCCAAGGACATCATCATCGAATCGGCCTTCGCCAGCGGCACCGATATCGGGCGCTTCGCCTTCTGGATCGGCATTGTCGCCGCCTTCCTGACGGCGTTCTATTCCTGGCGTCTGCTGCTGCTGACTTTCCATGGCAAGCCGCGCGCCAGCCATCACACGATGGAGCATGTGCACGAATCGCCCAAGGTCATGACCATCCCGCTGATCGTGCTGGCCATCGGCGCCATTTTCGCCGGTTTCGTCGGTTATGAATCCTTCGTTGGCGACGGCCGGGCGGCGTTCTGGGGCTCTTCCATCCTTGTGCTGGAGGGCAAGGACGTCATTGAGGCGGCGCATCATGTGCCACTCTGGGTGAAGCTGCTGCCCATCGTGGTCGGTCTGGCCGGCATCGGCACCGCCTATTTCATCTATATGCTGCGCCCGGGGATGGCCAAGGAGATCGCCACCCAGTGGCGTCCGGTCTACCTGTTCCTGCTGAACAAATGGTACATCGACGAGCTGTATGACTTCCTGTTCGTACGTCCGATCCGCTGGATCGGCCGAATCCTCTGGAAGGGGGGCGACGGGCGCATCATCGATGGCTTCGGCCCGGACGGCATCGCCTTCGCCACGCGGCTGGTTGCACAGCGCACGGCGTGGCTGCAATCCGGTTATCTCTATCACTATGCGTTTGCCATGCTGATCGGCGTGGTGGTGCTGGTGACCTGGTACGTGTTCTCTCGGATGGCCTGACCCATGACCAGTAGCTGGCCCTTGCTCTCTCTCGTTACCTTCCTGCCGCTGGTGGGTGCGCTGTTCATCCTGGCAACGCGCGGGGAGCCCGATGTGGTCGCCCGCAACGCCCGGAACATGGCGCTGTGGACCTCGCTCATCACCTTCTTCCTGTCGCTGATGATCTGGGCGCAGTTCGACAATTCGACGGCTGAATTCCAGCTTGTCGAGAAGGCGGCCTGGATGCCGGAATTCGGCATCGGCTACCATATGGGCGTCGATGGCATCTCGATGTTCTTCGTGCTGCTGTCCACCCTGCTGACGCCGATCTGTATCCTGGCCAGCTGGAATTCGGTGAAGACCCGCGTGAAGGAATACATGATCGCCTTCCTCGTCCTGGAGACGATGATGGTCGGCATGTTCTGCGCGCTGGACCTCGTGCTGTTCTACATCTTCTTCGAGGCCGTGTTGATCCCGATGTTCCTGATCATCGGTGTGTGGGGCGGGGCACGCCGGGTCTATGCGGCGTTCAAGTTCTTCCTCTACACACTGCTCGGCTCGGTGCTGATGCTGCTGGCCATCCTGGCTATGTATTTCGATGCCGGGACCACGGACCTGCCGACGCTGATGCAGCATGGCTTCGATTCCGGCATGCAGTACTGGCTGTGGCTGGCCTTCTTCGCCTCCTTCGCGGTGAAGGTGCCAATGTGGCCGGTGCACACCTGGCTGCCGGACGCCCATGTCGAGGCGCCGACCGCCGGTTCCGTGATCCTGGCCGGCGTGCTGCTGAAGATGGGCGGCTATGGCTTCATCCGCTTCTCCCTGCCGCTGATGCCCGAGGCGACGGAATTCTTCGCGCCGATGGTCTTCGCGCTGTCTGTCATCGCCATCATCTACACCTCGCTGGTGGCGCTGGCGCAGGAAGACATGAAGAAGCTGATTGCCTATTCCTCGATCGCCCATATGGGCTTCGTGACCATGGGCATCTTCACGCTGACCATGCAGGGGCTGCAGGGCGCGATCTTCCAGATGCTGAGCCACGGCATCGTCTCTGGCGCGTTGTTTCTGTGCGTCGGCGTGGTCTATGACCGGCTGCATACCCGCGAGATTTCGCGCTATGGCGGGCTGGTGCACAACATGCCGCGCTATGCGCTGGTATTCATGGTGTTCATGCTGGCCTCCGTCGGCCTGCCGGGCACCAGCGGCTTCGTCGGCGAATTCCTGTCGCTGATGGGGGCGTTCCAGGTGAACACCTGGGTTGCCGTTCTGGCCTCCACGGGCGTGGTGCTGGGCGCTGCCTACATGCTGTATCTGTACCGCCGGATGATCTTCGGCACGCTGGACAAGGATGATGTGAAGGCGATGCTGGATCTGAACTGGCGGGAGAAGGCGATCTTCGCGCCGCTGATCTTCCTGGTTCTGTGGATGGGCATTTATCCGGCCCCCTTCCTGGACGTGATGGCGGTGTCGGTCGAAAACCTCATCGACAATTACCAGACCGCCCTTGCGGCCGCGCAGAGCGCCGCACCGACCGCCATTGCCGTACGCTGACCGAGACGGGGCCTAGAAAACCATGGAAGCGACAACCCTCGTCCTGATGCCGGCCATTCCGGAAATCTTCCTGGCCTGTGCCGGCATGGCGCTGCTGATGGTCGGCGTGTTCATCGGCGACCGGTCCCTGCGGCTGGTTTCCTGGCTGGCGGTCGGCAGCTTCGTCATTACCGCTGCACTGCTCTATGTCTTTACCGGCTGGGGCGGGCGCGAGCTGGCCTTTGGCGGGCTGTTCGTGGCCGATTCCTTCGCGCTGTTTGCCAAGCTGTTCATTCTGCTCGGTTCCGCCGTCGCGATCATCTTGTCGATGGATTATCTGGAGCGCGAGCATACGGTCCGGTTCGAATATCCGATCCTCATCCTCTTCGCCACGCTGGGCATGATGATGATGGTCTCGGCCAACAGCCTGATCTCGCTCTATGTCGGCCTGGAGTTGCAAAGTCTTGCGCTCTATGTTCTGGCCGCGATCCGGCGCGACACCATCCGCTCGACCGAGGCGGGGCTGAAATACTTCGTCCTGGGGGCGCTATCCTCCGGCATGCTGCTCTATGGCAGCTCGATGATCTACGGCTTCACCGGCAGCGTCGATTTCACGGTTCTGGCCAACAGCCTGGCCGGGGACGAAGTGTCGGTCGGCCTGATCGTCGGCATCGTCTTCCTGTCCGTCGGCCTAGCCTTCAAGGTCTCGGCCGTGCCGTTCCATATGTGGACGCCGGACGTCTATGAAGGCGCGCCGACACCGGTCACGGCGCTGTTTGCCTCGGCCCCGAAATTCGCTGCTGTCGTTTTGTTCTGCCGGGTGATGGTGGAGCCTTTCGGCAATATCGTCGATCAGTGGCAGCAGATCATCGTGCTGATCTCCATCGGGTCGATGGTGCTGGGCGCGCTGGCCGCGATCAACCAGACCAATATCAAGCGCCTGATGGCCTACAGCTCCATCGGCCATATGGGCTATGCGCTGATCGGCCTGGCAGCGGGCAGCGAGATCGGCATCCGTGGCGTGCTGATCTACATGGCGATCTATATCGTCATGAATCTCGGCACCTTCGCCATCATCCTGTGCATGCGCCATCAGGGCCGCATGGTGGAGGGCATCTCCGACCTGGCCGGGCTGTCGAAGACGCATCCGATGATGGCCGTGGCGCTGACCATCTTCATGTTCTCCATGGCCGGCATTCCGCCGCTGGCCGGCTTCTTCGGCAAGCTCTATGTCTTCCTGGCCGCCATTGAGGCGCAACTCTATACGCTGGCCGTCATCGGCGTGGTCTCCAGCGTGGTCGGGGCGTTCTACTATCTGCGCATCGTGAAGCTGATGTATTTCGACGAGCCGGTGGAGATTCTGGATCGCCCGATTCCGCGCGAGATGGGGGCGGTCATCACCATCAGCGGGCTGTTCACGCTGCTGTTCTTCCTGTGGCCGGCGCCGATCCTGAACGCTGCCGCGCAGGCGGCTGCCTCGCTGTTCGCGGGATGACCGGACACCACCCATCCTTCGATATCGTCGTCCTGGGCAGCGTCGGCAGCACCAATGACGAGGCGCACCAGCTGGCCCGTGAAGGTGCCCGCCATCTGACGGTGGTCAGCGCGGCGGAGCAATCCGGCGGGCGCGGGCGCCGGGGGCGGGCCTGGGCGTCACCGCCGGGCAATGTCTATGTCAGCATGATCCTGCGGCCTGATTGCGCGCCGGCACAGGCCGCCCAGATATCCTTCCTGGCCGCCCTGGCGGTGCGCGACACGGCGCGTTCCGCGCTTGGTGATTCCAGCGCCATCAAGGTGAAATGGCCGAACGACGTGCTGGTCGGCGGGAGCAAGATTTCCGGCATTCTCCTGGAGACCGGGTCCGTTGCGGCCGAGGCGGTGGACTATGTCGTCATCGGCATCGGTCTCAACGTACTGCATCATCCTGAGGATTCGGAGCGACCATCGACCAGTCTTGCCGCGCAGGGCGCCAGTTTCGATACCTCGCATGCCCGCGCCACGCTGCTGGAACGCCTGGGCTACTGGTACCATGTCTGGCACGAGCGGGGCTTTGCCCCGGTACGGGAAAGCTGGCTGGCCGATGCCGCCGGTAAGGGCGAGGAAATCGAGGTGCGCCTGCCGGATCGTGTGCTGAAAGGCGTGTTTGCCGATCTGGATGAGGATGGCGCCTTGCTGCTGGAGACGGTGCAAGGCCGGCAGCGTATCGCCGCCGGCGATGTCTATCTGCGTCCTTCCGCGAGCTGACGGCCGAAGGGCAGGGGGAAGCCATGCTGCTGGCGATCAATTCCAACAACACCAATATCAAATTCGGGCTGTTCGACGGTGACGAGGAACGCGCCTTCTGGCGCATCGGCACCGACACCAAGCGCACCGCCGATGAATATGCGGTCTGGATCAGCCAGCTGATGACGCTGAAGGGCATGAAAAGTGCTGATGTGACCGAATGCCTGATTGCCTCGGTCGTGCCGGACACGCTGTATAATCTGAAAATGCTGTGCCGCAGCTATTTCAACTGCGAGCCGCTGATCTATACCGACCCGGATGTGCTGAAGGGGACCATCGCCAAGGTGGACCGCCCGGAAGAAGTCGGCGCCGATCGACTGGTTAATACGGTTGCGACGCACCATCTGTATGGCGGACCGGCCATCGTGGTGGATTTCGGCACGGCGACGACCTTCGATGTCGTCGATGCGGATGGCAATTACTGCGGTGGCGTGATTGCCCCCGGCATCAACCTGTCCATTGAGGCATTGCGCATGGCGGCGGCCCTGCTGCCGCGCGTTGCGGTGCGCCGTCCGGAGAAGGTGATCGGCTCGACGACCGTCGGTTGTTTCGAATCCGGCATCTTCTGGGGATATATCTCGCTGATCGAAGGGCTGGTCGCGCGTATCCGCGCCGAATTCGGCCAGCCGATGAAGGTGGTTGCGACGGGCGGGCTGGTGCCTGTCTTCGCTGATGCCACCGACATCTTCGACCATCTGGACCAGGACCTGACGATGCGGGGACTGGTGATTATCAATCGTCTGAACAGGACACAATGAGCAGCAAGCGTAAGGCAAACGGTACCGCTTCGAACGGCAAGGGCCTGAACGGCAAGACTTCCAGGACTACGGCGATCAACGGTCACGGCGCCGGCGATTTTCTCGATCCCGATGATGACGGCCTGTATTTCCTGCCCCTCGGTGGTGCGGGCGAGATCGGCATGAACCTCAACCTCTACCGCTACAAGGGCAAGTGGTTGATGGTGGATCTGGGTGTCACCTTTGGCGATGATTCCATGCCGGGCATCGAGGTGGTGATGCCGGACCCGTCCTTCATCGTGGAGCGGGCGGCGGATCTGTGCGGGCTGATCCTGACCCATGCACATGAGGATCATCTGGGGGCCGTTCCCTATCTCTGGCCGCGCCTGCGCTGCCCGATTTATGCCACGCCCTTCACCGCCTCCGTGCTGCGCCGCAAGCTGCAGGACACGGATTTCGGCAATCAGGTGGAGATCATCACCGTGCCGCTGTCCGGCCGCTTCGAGGTCGGGCCTTTCGACATCGAGCTGATCACGCTGACGCATTCGATCCCGGAGCCGAATGCGCTGGTCATCCGTACCGCCGATGCCGGGCCGATCCTGCATACCGGCGATTGGAAATTCGATCCCGATCCGCTGGTCGGTGCGACCTCCGACGAGGCGCGGCTGCAGCAGGTCGGTGATGAGGGCGTGCTGGCGCTGATCGGCGATTCGACCAATGTCTTCCGGCCCGGCTCTGCCGGCTCCGAGGCGAGTGTGCGCGAAAACCTGATCGAACTGGTCGGCAAGTACAAGACCAACCGGGTCGCCGTCGCCTGCTTCGCGTCCAACATCGCCCGGCTGGAGACCATGGCCAAGGTGGCCGAGGCCAATGGCCGTCATCCGGCGCTGATCGGCCGGTCGCTCTGGCGCATGACGGCGTCAGCGAAGGAAAACGGCTATCTGCAGGGCATCGAATTTATCAGCGAGCATGATGCCGGCTTCCTGCCCAAGGACAAGGTGCTGCTGATCTGCACCGGCAGCCAGGGGGAGCCGCGCGCGGCCCTGTCGCGCATCGTTTCCGACAGCCATCCGCATATCACGCTGGAAGGCGGCGATACGGTTATCTTCTCCTCGCGTGAAATACCGGGGAACGAGAAATCCATCGCCCGTGTCCAGAACGCGCTGATCCGCCGCAATATCGAGGTGATCACGGCGCGCAACGACGATATCCATGTTTCCGGCCATCCGGCGCGCGACGAACTGATCCGCATGTACCAGCATGTCCGCCCGCAGATCGCCATTCCGGTGCATGGCGAAAGCCGGCATCTCATGGAGCATGCCCGGCTGGCCCGCGAATGCCAGGTGCCGCAGGCACTGGCGGTTTCCAATGGCGATATGATCCGCCTGCATCCCGGCCCGGCAGAGACTGTGGACGAGGTATTCTCCGGCCGGCTGGCGGTCGATGGCAAGCGCCTGGCCTCGCTGGGCGACCCGGTGCTGCGGGATCGCAATAGGTTGCTGCATAGCGGGGCGGTGGTCATGACCATCGTGCTCGACCGGGCCGGCACACTGCGCAGCGACCCCATGGGCAGCTTCCAGGGCGTGCTGGACGGCGAAGACCCGATGCGCGACGAAATCATCGACATCGCCGTCGATACGGTCGAGGGGCTGCGCCCTTCCGAGCGCAAGGATGACGCCGTGGTGGCCGAGGCCGTGCGGGTCGCCATCCGTCGGGCGCTGAACGCGGAAACCGGACACAAGCCGGTAACCGATGTGCATGTGGTCAGGATATCCTGAGCGCCCTATATTCTGGCACGACAGGGCGAACGGAGAGGGAGACGAAGCGATGATCGGTCGGTTGAATCATGTCGCCATCGTGGTGCCGGATATTGCGGCGGCCTCGGCCCTGTATCGCACCGCGCTGGGGGCTGATGTGTCGGATGCGGTGGACATGCCGGACCATGGCGTCACCACCGTGTTCATCACCCTGCCCAACACGAAGATAGAATTGCTGCAGCCGCTGGGGGCGACATCCCCGGTGCAGGGGTTCCTCGACCGCAATCCGTCCGGCGGCATGCATCATGTCTGTTACGAGGTGGAGGATATCCTGGCCGCCCGTGACCATCTGAAGGCTGAAGGCGCGCGCGTATTGGGCGATGGCGAGCCGAAGATCGGCGCCCATGGCAAGCCGGTGCTGTTCCTGCATCCGAAGGATTTCTGCGGCACGCTGGTTGAAATCGAACAGGCCTGAGGGGCAGTTTCAGAATGTATTGGACGTCCGGCATCGTCGTTTTCGTCATCGTCTGGTGGCTGGTGTTTTTCATGATGCTGCCGGTCGGCGTGAAAATCCCGGACCAGCCGGGCGAGGGGCATGCCACCAGCGCGCCGGAAAAGCCGATGCTGCTGAAAAAGGCTCTCATCACCACGGCCATCGCCGCGGTTTTGACGGCCGCGGCCTTCCTGGTCATCCAGTCCGAGTATCTGTCCTTCCGGGGCTAGGCCCCTGATCTAAAGGGGAGCACCCGCATGTCCGGCTATTGCGACACGGCGCCCGGTCATCCGGTCCATGCCAGCTATCACGATACCGAATACGGCTTTCCCGTCCGGGACGATCCGGTGCTGCTGGAACGCTTCGCGCTGGAGATCATGCAGGCCGGGCTGTCCTGGGAAATCACGCTGAAGAAGCGCGCTGCCTTGTTCGAGGCCTTTGAGGGATTCGTCCCGGATCAGGTCGCCGCCTATGATATGGCGGACAGGGAGCGGCTGCTGGCCAATCCGGGCATTATCCGCAATCGCCTGAAGATCGATGCGATCATCCGCAATGCGGGGATAATTTGTGCATTGCGGCCTGACTATGGCTCCTTCGCCGGCTGGCTGGATGCGCATCACCCGCTGGAGAAATCGGCTTGGGTGAAGCTGTTCAAGAAGACCTTTTCCTTCACCGGCGGCGAGATTGTTGGTGAATTGCTGATGAGCACCGGTTATCTGCCGGGTGCACACCGGGCGGATTGCCCGATCCAGGCGCGGATACTGGCGCAGGACCCGCCCTGGCGGCGTGGGGCAGGGACCTGAGAGGCCAGCCTGTACGATCCGGCCTTTTGGCGATGCACCGCCCAAATATGCCTAGATTGTAGACATTGTTGTGTTCAGCCTTGCTGCAAATGCAGATTTATTAGGCAAAAAGCGCAAAAAATGAACAAAAATAATGGCAAGAGCAGGTTTTGCTCTTGCCATAGTGCATTGCACAATTCATATTTCCACTCAGGTCAGGGGTCGTTATCGACCTTTGATCGACGCCTGGTGGCGATTCCTCCCTAAACTCGGGCCGTGCCGCTCTTTAGCGGCACGGTCATTTTTATGGCGTTAGCCTACGAAAGAAGTTTTCATAAGTCATCAATTTTCTGCATCTTAAAGCTATATATTGCCCAGTGAGATATCGGGATCATATGTGTGCAGATGAATAGCCGCGTTTTCTCTCTGCTTATTGCCGGTTTTCTTGGCGGCGCATTCTTCATGCAGATAAATAGTGTGCGCGCAGATGAAATTATTGTCGGCGGGAATGTGTGCCAGCGCGCTGTGGCCCATGTGCCGCACGCTGGCGTGGCCTACCAGCCGGGCGTTGACGCTTATGGCCGCACGGTGGCCCCGGCCGATCTGGGCGGTGGCTCATCCATCCGGATCCCTGAAACCATTGCCATCGACATCACGGTCGATCTGCAGAAACGCTTCGGCCTGCCGGCGGATTCGCGGCTGTTCCTGCCCGAAGCCCGGATCGGTGTCGTCGAGATCGGCCGCGACGGCAAGGTGTCGTTCAATGGCGAGCTGGTCACCGGTGACGAGCATCTGGCCATAGAGGCGGCCTGCCGCGCCGCCCTGGGCCTGCCGCCAATCCCGCTGGAAAAGCCCCGGGGCTAAACGCAAAAGGGCGGCCCGAGAGCCGCCCTTTCCGGTGTCGTAGAGGCCAGGCCTACATGAAGGACTGGATGCCGGTCTGGGCGCGGCCCAGGATCAGCGCATGCACGTCATGCGTGCCTTCATAGGTGTTCACTGCTTCAAGATTCAGGACGTGGCGGATGACGTGGTATTCGTCGGAAATGCCGTTGCCGCCATGCATGTCGCGGGCAACGCGGGCGATATCCAGTGACTTGCCACAGGAATTGCGCTTCAGCAGGGAAATCATCTCCGGCGCCGCGCGGCCTTCATCCATCAAACGGCCGAGACGCAGGCAGGAATGCAGGCCCAGCGTGATCTCGGTTTGCATGTCGGCCAGCTTCTTCTGGATCAGCTGGTTGGCGGCGAGCGGCCGTCCGAACTGCTTGCGGTCCATGGTGTACTGACGGGCGGCGTGCCAGCAGAACTCGGCCGCGCCAAGCGCGCCCCAGGAAATGCCGTAGCGCGCCTTGTTGAGGCAGCCGAACGGACCCTTCAGCCCCTCGACATTCGGCAGCAGATTCTCGTCCGGCACGAACACCTCGTCCATGACGATCTCGCCGGTGGTGGATGCGCGCAGGCTGAACTTGCCTTCGATCTTCGGCGCCGAGAGGCCCTTCATGCCCTTTTCCAGCACGAAGCCGCGGATCACGCCATCCTCGGTCTTGCCCCAGACGACGAAGACATCGGCGATGGGAGAGTTGGTGATCCACATCTTGTTGCCGGTGACGACATAGCCGCCATCGACTTTCTTGGCGCGGGTCTTCATGCTGCCGGGATCGGAGCCGTGATCCGGCTCGGTCAGGCCGAAACAGCCGACCCATTCGCCGGTGGCCAGCTTCGGCAGATATTTCTGGCGCTGCTCTTCAGTGCCGTATTCGTGGATCGGGTGCATCACCAGGCTGGACTGCACGCTCATGGCTGAGCGATAGCCGGAATCGACGCGCTCGACCTCGCGGGCGATCAGACCGTAGCAGACGTAGTTGACGCCGGCGCAGCCATAGCCGTCGATGGTCGAGCCGAGGAAACCCTGCTCGCCCATCTCATTCATGATCTCGCGGTGGAAGATTTCGTTACGGAAGCCGTCGCGCACGCGCGTCATCAGCTTCTCGTCGCAGAAGGCTTTCGCGGCGTCGCGCACCATGCGCTCGTCTTCGGTCAGTGCGTCATCCAGCAACAACGCGTCTTCCCAGGAGAAACTGGCCTTGGGTGCCTTGCCAGCGGCGGGTTTCAGGGCAGTGGCGGCCTGCGGCGATGTCATTTCCATAAACTCCGAATTTGCGGACGTCGTTCTTTGGCGACAGAGTTGTTCACCAAAGTAACATAGGGCGCAAGCACTGAAACAGCAGCTTTACGTCACAATTAGGGAGGCAGGGCTGCACCAACCGGAGACTCTGGTCCGCGCGGTGGCAATCCGGTATTCTTCGCACCGTCTTTTGCGATGATCAAAGACTGATGTGAACAAGGAATGAACCAGCCTGTGGACGACGACCGTATCATCTATGAGTTCTATACGGTCGGAACCTATGTGAAGGTCAGCGCCATCGATCCGCGCACTCTGGTTGAAGTGTCGATCGTGGGAGACCCGAAGCGGGGGGAAACCGCCTTGCGCCAGGCGGCCCTGCAAAAACTTCGCTATGTGCTGGCGAAGCGCGACAAGCCGGACCCGCGCGGGCGGCTTGTCTGACGCCTGCCTGCCGCTCAGCTTTTCTTTGTGCGCCCGCCGCTGCTGCCACGCCCCAGGCCGATTTTCTTGGCGAAAGCCGAGCGCTGCTTGGCGTAGTTCGGCGCGACCATCGGGTAATCGCCGGGCAGATCCCATTTCGCCCGGTATTGTTCCGGGGTCATGTTGTAGGTGGTCCGCAGATGGCGTTTCAGCATCTTCAGCTTCTTGCCGTCTTCAAGGCAGATGATGTAGTCATCTGCAATCGAGCGGCGCACAGGTACTGCCGGCTTTTGTGCTTCCGCAGGTTGCGGGCTCGCTGACTTGCCATCCATCTGGCGCAGCGTTGTGTAGACAGTGCCGATTGCATCCGGCAGCAGGCTCGAAGGCAGAACGTTGTTGCGCACATAGGCAGAAACGATCTGTGTCGTCATGCGCAGCAGATCATTCTGGGTACGTTGTTCTTCCAAAGGCTCAACATTCATCTGTCTATCCATTGTGATCTCTAACAGTGGGAACTGATATCCTTAGAGGATTTGTGTCGTCAATCTCAATATCAATATTTAAGTAAAATTTCCCTGTAATTGCAATTTTTAATGGTAAAAAAAGACGCAAGATTAAATATATTAACGGAGATATTAGGCATGCTTACTATCGCCGCGACCGCAGATTCTTGTCGCTGACTATTATTTGCAGGGCAGCAGGCAAAAACGGTAACTGCGCTAGCCAGACCTTGTGGCTGGCTGACAGGGTGGCCGGACATATGGTAGTGTCTTTCCCCGTGCCTATATCCTTTCACTCTGGATCTGACCTGTAGCGATCATGCAGAACATAATTGCCCTTGCTTCCGATCACGGCGGCGTCGAACTCAAATCAATATTGAAGAAGATTCTCGAAGGGCAAGGCATGACGGTGCTGGATCTGGGCACGAATGATACAAATTCTGTGGATTACCCGGATTTTGGTGCCGCGATGGCGCGGGCTATCCTTGATGGCAAGGCAGCGCGCGGCGTTGTTATTTGCGGCACCGGCATCGGCATATCGATTGCCGTGAACCGGCATCCGGGTGTACGCGCGGCGCTGTGCCATGACGCGACCACGGCCCGCCTGTCCCGCGAGCATAATGACGCCAATGTACTGGCACTGGGGGCGCGCGTGATTGGCGAGGAAGTCGCGAAGGAATGCCTCTCCGTTTTTCTGAACACGCCCTTTGCCGGCGGTCGCCATGCGCCGCGGGTCGCGAAGCTTGGCTGATTTCTGCTTACCGCCGTGTCCGGCCCGTGCCGGACCGTTGCCACGCCACTGACGAAAGTTATCCGATGACCGCCTCAAATGCCCTGAACAGCAATCGCATCGTCTCGCATGCCCGCTTTTTCGAGGCGAGCCTCAGCGAGAGTGACCCCGATATCAAGGCATCGATCGACAATGAGCTGCGTCGCCAGCAATCGCAGATCGAGCTGATCGCCTCCGAGAACATCGTGTCCCGGGCGGTTCTGGAGGCCCAGGGATCGGTGATGACCAACAAATATGCCGAAGGCTATCCGGGTAAGCGGTATTACGGCGGGTGTGAATTCGTCGATGTGGCGGAAGCCCTGGCCATCGACCGGGCGAAAAAGCTGTTCGGCTGCAGCTTCGCCAATGTCCAGCCGCATTCCGGCGCGCAGGCCAACCAGGCGGTCATGCTGGCGCTGTGCAAGCCCGGCGACACCCTGCTGGGCCTGTCCCTGGCGGCTGGTGGCCATCTGACCCATGGCGCCGCACCGAACCTGTCAGGCAAGTGGTTTAACGCCGTGCAGTATGGCGTGAGGCAGGAGGACGGGCTGATCGATTTCGACGAGGTCGAACGCCTGGCGAAGGAGCACAAGCCGAAAATCATCGTGACCGGTGGCTCGGCCTATCCGCGGACCATCGATTTCGCGCGCTTCCGCAAGATCGCCGATGAGGTTGGGGCCTATTTCTGGGTCGACATGGCGCATTTTGCCGGTCTGGTCGCCGGCGGCGCCTATCCCAGCCCGCTGGCGCATGCCCATGTCGTCACCACGACGACGCACAAGACCCTGCGCGGCCCGCGCGGCGGCATGATCCTGTCCAATGACGAGGATCTGGGCAAGAAGATCAATTCCGCTGTCTTCCCGGGGCTGCAGGGCGGTCCGCTGATGCATGTCATCGCCGCCAAGGCCGTGGCCTTTGGCGAGGCGCTGAAGCCGGAATTCAAGGATTACAGCCGCCTGGTCGTCGAAAATGCCCGGATGCTGGCCGCCACGCTGGTCGAGCGCGGGCTGGATATCGTCTCCGGCGGCACCGACAGCCATGTCGTGCTGGTCGATCTGCGGCCGAAGAAGCTGACCGGCAACATTGCCGAGCAGGCGCTGGAGCATGCCGGAATGACCTGCAACAAGAACGGTGTGCCGTTCGACCCGGAAAAGCCGATGATCACCTCGGGCGTGCGCCTGGGCTCGCCGGCGGCAACCACGCGCGGCTTCGGCCCGGCGGAGTTCCGCCAGGTCGGCGAGATGATCGGCGATGTGCTGGATGGGCTGGCAGCCAATCGCGAGGATAATTCGGCGGTCGAGAAGGCGGTGGCGCTTCGGGTGAAGGCGCTGTGCGACCGGTTCCCGATCTATACCGATCTGGCCTGAGCTGACGGGTAATCCAACGGGGAACATAACGCGACGGTCGGGGCTTAGCCCTGGCTGGCAACAGGGGAGTAGGGGGCGATGCGCTGTCCTTTCTGCGGGAATGACGACACGCAGGTGAAAGATTCGCGGCCGACGGAGGATAATTCAGCCATCCGGCGGCGGCGTTTCTGCCCCGAATGCGGATCGCGTTTTACCACCTTCGAGCGGGTCCAGCTGCGCGATCTGGTGGTGGTCAAGCGCAGCGGCAAGCGCACCCCCTTCGACCGCGACAAGCTGGCCCGGTCGCTGCAGATTGCCTTGCGCAAACGCCCGGTCGATCTGGACCGCCTGGAACGGGTGGTCAATTCCATCGTCCGCCGTCTGGAAAGCTCAGGCGAGACCGAAATCCCGGCCTCGCAGATCGGCATGATGGTCATGGAAGCGCTGCGCACGCTCGATTCCGTGGCTTATGTGCGCTATGCATCTGTCTATAAAAACTTCAGGGAAGCCAAAGACTTCGAGGAGTTTGTTGGCCAGCTGGATCAGGATGGGGAGCCGGTCAAGATTTGACCGATCTCGCCTATATGCGCATGGCCCTCGGCCTCGCGGAACGCGGGCTGGGGCAGGTATCGCCCAATCCTTCCGTTGGCTGTGTGCTGGTTTCCCCCGAGGGTATGATTGTTGGCCGGGGCTGGACCCAGCCCGGCGGACGGCCGCATGCCGAAACCGAGGCGCTTGCCCGCGCTGGCGAGCGCGCCCGGGGGGCGACCGCCTATGTGACGCTGGAACCCTGTTCCCATCACGGCCAGACGCCACCTTGCGCCGAGGCGCTGATTGCCGCCGGTATCGCCCGTGTCGTTGTGGCGCTGGAAGATCCTGATCCGCGTGTCTCCGGCAGGGGGATAGCCTTGCTGCGCGACGCCAATGTGCAGGTGGAAACCGGTCTCTGCTCCACCGAGGCAGCCTTCCTGAATGCTGGGTTCCTCAGTCGCATCCGGCAGGGTAGGCCGCTGGTAACCCTGAAAATCGCAACGACGCTGGATGGCCGGATCGCAACCCATACCGGCGACAGCAAGTGGATCACCGGCCCGTCGGCACGCCGGCAGGGGCATCTGCTGCGCGCGCAGTCGGACGCCATTCTAATCGGCAGCAACACGGCACTGGCCGATGATCCGGAACTGACCTGCCGCCTCCCAGGGCTGGAAGGACGCTCGCCGGTGCGCATCATCGCCGATGGCCGCCTGCGCTTGCCTCTGACAAGTCGGCTGGTGGCAACGGCCCACGATATCCCGACCTGGGTCTTTACCCGCGAGGGCACCGATCCGATGCGCGTCGATGCCTTCCGCGATCTCGGCGTGGAGGTGATCGAGCTCCCGGCCGTCAGCGAGACCATGCTGGACGCAGCCGCCTTGCTGGCCGAGCTGGGGCGGCGCGGCTTGACGCGGGTACTGGTCGAGGGGGGCGGGGCGATTTCGGCGGCGCTGCTGGCCAGTGATCTGGTCGACCGGCTGGTCTGGTTCCGGGCCGCCGCCATCCTGGGCGGCGACGCGCTTCCGGGGATTGCCGGGCTGGGGCTGGAGCGTATTGCCGATATGCCGCGTTTCCGGCGCATCGGGCTTGTCTCTGTCGGTGAGGATGTCATGGAAAGCTATGACAGGGCCGGGGACAGGGCCGGGGCTGGCCTCGACGCATAGGCCGGCTGCGCTGAAAACCGTTGCTGCCACGAAGTTACGGTCCTATATCACCTGCAGACGTTCTCGGGGCGGGGTGTAATTCCCCACCGGCGGTAAGCAGGTTCGTCCTGCAAAGCCCGCGAGCGCCCGGTGGTTCCACCATCGGGGTCAGCAGATTCGGTGAGATGCCGAAGCCGACGGTCACAGTCCGGATGAAAGAGGACGGGATTGCTCTGTCTCGGTAGGCCGGCCTGTGCCGGGCGCCGATTCTTTCCCGTGCGCCCTGATTCTGGTCCACCGCTTGAGGCAAGCAACCATGAATCAGTGCTTTCAGACTTTATGTCGCTATCGGGCCGGGTGAGATTATGTTCACCGGCATCATCACCGATATCGGCCGCATCGCCCGGATCATTCCCGGCGGCGATACCGATTATCTCATTGAAACAGCCTTTGACCCCGACCAGTTCGCGCTGGGCGCCTCCATCGCATGTTCCGGCGCCTGCCTGACGGTGACCGAGAAGGGCAGGGGCGATTCAGCGAACTGGTTTCGCGTCAGCGTATCGGCTGAAACCCTTTCCAAGACCACCCTGTCCGACTGGCGCGAGGGCATGCGCGTCAATCTGGAGCGCTCGTTGAAGCTGGGCGACGAGCTGGGCGGCCATCTCGTGCTCGGCCATGTCGATGGCGTGGCACGGCTGGTCTCGGTTACGCCGGAAGGCGACAGCCACCGGCTGGTCCTGGCGGCGCCGGCGGATCTGGCGCGCTATGTCGCGCCGAAAGGCTCGGTCTGCCTCGACGGCGTCTCCCTCACCGTGAATGCGGTCGAGGATCAGCCGGAGGGAGAGGCGCATTTCGGCATCAATATCGTGCCGCATACCTGGCAGAACACCACATTGGGCGACCGCCGGCCCGGTGACGGCATCAACATGGAAATCGACGTCCTGGCGCGCTATGTCGCGCGGCTTTCGACAAGGAATTGAGAACGATGAGCACTTCCCAAGGCCTGCCGGCCGACACGACCGAGCTGCGCAAGGCGACCTATCACGAAGCGCTGTCCTCCATCGAGGAGATCATCGAGGACGCCCGTAACGGCCGGATGTTCATCCTGATCGATGACGAGGATCGCGAGAATGAGGGCGATCTGGTTATTCCGGCCCAGATGGCGACGCCCGAGGCGATCAATTTCATGGCCCGGTTCGGCCGGGGCCTGATCTGCCTCGCCATGACCAAGGAGCGGATCGACGAGCTGGGCCTGCCGCTGATGCCGCGCAAGCACAGCTCGCGGCACGAAACCGCCTTCACCGTCTCCATCGAGGCGAAAGAGGGGGTGACGACCGGCATCTCGGCCGCCGACCGGGCCCTGACCGTGGCCGTGGCTATCGATCCGGGCAAGGGCCGTGACGAGATCGTCACGCCGGGCCATGTCTTCCCACTGGTGGCGCGCGATGGCGGCGTGCTGGTCCGCGCCGGCCATACCGAAGCCGCCGTCGATCTGGCCCGCATGGCGGGGCTGATTCCGGCCGGGGTGATCTGCGAGATCATGAATGATGACGGCACCATGGCCCGCCTGCCGGATCTGGTGCAATTCGCGCAGTATCACGGGCTGAAGGTGGGCACCATCGCTGACCTGATCGCCCATCGCCGACGCACCGAGAGCATCGTGCGCCGGGCGCTAGAAAGCCAGCTGGACAGCATCCATGGCGGCCCGTTCCGCATGGTGATCTATGTCAACAAGGTCACCTATGCCGAGCATATCGCGCTGGTGAAGGGCGATATCTCTACGCCGGAGCCGGTGCTCACGCGCATGCATGCGATGAACGTGCTGGATGATGTGCTGGGCGACAAGGCCAGCGGCAAGGGCGGCGAGCTGCAGAAGGCCATGACCATGATTGCCGAGGCAGGTCGCGGGGTCATCGTGCTGATCCGCGAGCCGACCGCCACGGCGCTGTCCGACACAGTGCGCGCCCGGCTGGATAATGAACGTGCCGGCGGCGAGTTGCGGGACTATGGTGTCGGCGCACAGATTCTGCTGGATCTGGGGCTGCACGACCTCATCTTGCTGTCGAACAGCCAGAAAACCATCGTGGGGCTGGACGGCTATGGCCTGAATATCGTAGAGCGTCGGCCCATCCGACGCGAAAGCTGAAAGAATAGCCCGTAGATGACAAATGTTCTGATCGTCGAGGCCCGGTTCTATGAGGATCTGGCCGATGAATTGGTGAAGGGCGCCATTGCCGCGCTGGAGGCCGCCGGTATCGGCTATGAACGCGTCGCCGTGCCGGGCGCCTTCGAAATTCCGGCCGCCATCGCCTTTGCGGCGCGCAGCGACCGCTTCGCCGGCTATATCGCCCTGGGCTGCGTGATTCGCGGCGAGACCACGCATTACGATTATGTCTGCGGGGAAAGCGCACGCGGCCTGCAGGATCTGGCGATCCAGCGCAACCTGGCCATCGGCTATGGCATTCTGACCTGCGAGAATGGCGAGCAGGCCTGGGCCCGCGCCAGCGTGGCGAAAAAGAACAAGGGCAAGGATGCCGCCGAGGCCTGCCTGGCGATGATTGCCCTGAAACAGCGTTTTGGATTGTCCTGATCATGGCCGCCAGTGATGCGAAGCCAGCCCTGCGCGGCCCCTCCAATGCGGCCCGCAAGCGCTCTGTCGCCCGGCTGCAGGCGGTGCAGATCCTCTACCGCATGGAAATGACCGACGAGCCGCCAGAGGTGGTGCTGCCCGACTTCCTGGCCAGCGCTTCGGCCGGTGAGGTGGATGGCGTTGCCCTCAGCCAGGCCGATATCGCTTTGCTGAAGGATATCGTCCACGGCGTGTTCCATCGCGGGGAAAAGGATATCGACCCGATGCTGGCGGCTGTGCTGCCGGCGGACTGGCCGGTTGAGCGGCTGGAATCCGTCATGCGGGCGATCCTGCGCGCCGCCGGATTCGAGATGCTGGCCAAGGGCGATGTGCCGGCCCGTGTGGTCATCAATGAATATGTCGACCTGACCCATGCCTTCTTCGAGGGCAAGGAGCCAGGCTTCGTGAATGGCGCGCTCGACAAGCTGGCGCGCACCCTGCGTCCGGAGGAATTCGGCGACGCAGCGGGACGCCGCACGCCGTGAGTGACGGGCCGATCCATCCGGGACCGGTGGCTTCCGGGGCGCCTTCTGGGGCGGCTTCCGGGCCCAGCCTGGATGAATTCGGCCGGATTGCCCGTTTCTTTGCCCCGCTGGCCCGCACCGCGCCAGGCGCCCTCGGCCTGACTGACGATGCGGCGCTGATGGCGTGTCCGGCCGGGCAGCAGATCGTCGTGACCACGGATGCGCTGGTCGCAGGCGGGCATTTCCTGCCCGATGACCCGCCGGACATGGTGGCCCGCAAGGCGCTGCGCGTGAATCTGTCCGATCTGGCCGCCATGGGCGCGCAGCCCTTCGGCTATACGCTGGTGACGGCATTGACCCGCGAATTGCGCGGTGAAGCGGGGGAGGCCTGGCTGGCGCGCTTCGCGGCTGGGCTGAAGCTGGACCAGGAAGAATTCAACATCACCCTGCTGGGGGGCGATTCCATCGCCACGCCGGGGCCGCTGCTGATCTCCGTCACGGCCTTTGGTCATGTGCCGGAGGGCAAGGCCGTTACGCGCGGTGGCGCGCGGGCCGGTGATCTTCTGTTCCTGAGCGGCACATTGGGGGATGGCGCTTTGGGCCTGCGGGTCTTGCAGGGCACGTTGAAAGGCCTGTCCCGGCCCCATGCCGAGGCGCTGGCCGACCGCTACCGCCTGCCGCGTCCCAGAGTCGCTCTCGGGCCTAAGCTGGTCGGCCTTGCCAGCGCGATGATGGATGTCTCTGACGGGCTGGTTGGCGATCTGCGGCATATCGCCGAGGTGTCGGGGGTAGGGGCGCAGATCAAGGTACAGAACCTGCCACTGTCCCCGGCCGGATTTGCCGCCATCGAGCATGACAAGCGCATTGTCGAGCTGATGCTGACCGGTGGCGATGATTACGAGCTGCTGTTCACCATCGCCCCTTCGCGCCGTGCCGAGGCAGTGGCGGCGGCCGAGGCGGCCGGCGTTCCGATCACTGAAATTGGCCGTATTACCGCTGGCGGCGGTGTCCAGGTCCTCGATCTGGCCGGTGAACCCATGACCCTGACCGAGTCGGGTTATCTGCATTTTTGACAGTGTGATTTTTCGCATTCGCAGGCAATGATGGCGCCATGAAAATCGTCATCATCCTGGTTGTCCTGCTGGCCTTGCTGGGCGGAGGCGGGTTTGCCGCCTGGACCTTCCTGCCGGAGGTGGTGCGCCCCTTGCTCGGCATGGATTTGCCGGAAGGCATGGAGCCGAAGCCCAAACCGCCCGCTGCGACATCGGTTGTCGATATCGAGCCGATCATCCTGCCGTTGTTCGAGGACGGGACCGTCCGCCGTTTCTTCGTCATGGAGATTTCGGTCGAGGTCTACCAGCCGGATGGCGCCGTCCTGCTCCAGCGCCAGCTGCCACGCCTGCAGGACGCCTATATCGTCTATCTTCTGTCGCTGCAGTCGCGTGGAATCAGTGGGTTGCAGGATCTTGCTTTCCTGAAGGATCGCCTGCTGAAAGTCACCCGCGACGTGCTGGGCCCAAATGTGGTGCATGACATTCTGTTCAAGAATGTCTTTGAGCGTCCCGTTTCCTGATCGGCTGACCCGGACAGCCGGCATGGCTGGCTCTTGCCGGGGTATGGTATCAGCGTAACCGCATTTTCCTCCTGTCAGGCCAAGCACATGACCAGCGTTCAGCCGGAACCGGCACTTCGCGGCGACCCTACCCGCAAGAATGTCATCCTGCTGGCGTGTTGCCAGGCCTTCTCGATGACCGGCAACTCGCTGACCATGACCGTATCGGCCATTGTCGGCACGATGCTGGCCGATGATAAATCCCTGGCCACCCTGCCGCTGGCGGTACAGCTGACATCGACCATGCTGACCACCCTGCCGGCCTCCATGCTGATGAAGCGTTTCGGGCGCCGGCCGGGATTCATGCTGGGGGTGGTGGTCGGCATTATCGGGGCGCTGATTGCCGCAGTCGGGATATTTCAGGCGAATTTCATTCTGTTTTGCGCAGGCGCAGGGCTGATGGGTGTCAATCAGGGCTTTGCCCTGTTCTATCGCTTTGCTGCCGCCGATACAGCCAGCGAGGCCTTCAAGAGCAAGGCGATCTCGCTGGTTCTGGCGGGCGGCGTGTTCTCCGCCGTGGCCGGCCCGAACCTGGCGATCTGGTCGCGCGACCTGTTCGAGCCTATCCTGTTCGCGGGCAGTTTTGCGACGATTGCTGTTATCTGGCTGATTCCGCTGGTCCTGCTGATCTTCATCGAGATTCCCCGGCCAACCCTGGCGCAGCGCCGCGACAGCGGCCGGCCGCTGGGCCAGATCATCCGGCAGCCGGTCTTCGTTGTCGCTGTTGTCGGCGCGGTGATCGGCTACACCATGATGAACATGGTCATGACCGCGACGCCGCTCGCCATGCTTGCCTGCGGGCTGGAATTCAGCGATGCGGCCTTTGTCATCCAGTGGCATGCGCTGGGCATGTTTGCACCGGCCTTCATCACCGGCAGCCTGATCAACCGCTATGGTGTGCTGAACATCATGCTGACCGGCGCGGCCCTCATGATCGTCTGCGTGGGGATCAACCTGACCGGGCAGGATATCACGCGGTTCTGGTTCGCCCTGGTGCTGCTGGGGGTGGGCTGGAATTTCCTGTTCGTCGGGGGCACGACCCTTCTGACCAAGGCCTATCTTCCGGCCGAGAAGGAGAAGGTGCAGGCGATGAATGACTTCCTGGTTTTCGGCAGCGTCTCCATCGGCTCGTTTTCTGCCGGCGCGCTACAGAATCTGTATGGCTGGCCGGTGGTTAACCTGACGATCCTGCCGTTTGTCGTCATTGCCATCTCCCTGGTCCTGTGGCTGAGGCTGAGCCGCGGCACGGCAAGCCCGACGGCTTAGAAAACACTACTTAATCTTTTGCTTTAGTTGGTCTTCCTGCTAGGCTTCCTTTTGTAAAGGGAGGGACACGCAGAACTGTGCGTGCCCCAGGGAAAACAAATAAAGACCCGGCCATTGCGACCGGGTCGGGCAAAAGGGGCTCTCATTAATGGTCGGTCTATACCTATTGGTCATCGCCTGCGGTGCCATAGCGCTTCTGTATGGGCTTTATGCCTCCCGCAGTGTGCTGGCAGCGAGCGCCGGCAACGAGCGCATGCGGGAAATCGCCGGGGCGATTCAGGAAGGGGCGCAGGCCTATCTCAACCGCCAGTATCGAACCATCGCCATCGTCGGGGTTATCGTCACTGTCATCCTGCTGGTCACGCTGGGGGTTCTGACGGCGGTCGGCTTCGTCATCGGCGCGGTGCTCTCGGGCATCGCCGGCTATGTCGGCATGAATGTGTCGGTACGCGCCAATGTGCGCACCGCCGAGGCCGCGCGCCACGGGATGGAGCCGGCGCTGGATATCGCCTTCAAGTCGGGGGCGATCACCGGCATGCTGGTGGTGGGCCTGGGCCTGCTGGGCGTCTCGCTCTACTATCTCATCCTGCTGCAGGTCGGCACGCCGCTGCGCGCCATCCTGGAGGCGCTGGTGGCACTCAGCTTCGGTGCGTCGCTGATCTCGATCTTCGCGCGTCTCGGCGGCGGCATCTTCACCAAGGGTGCGGATGTCGGCGCTGATCTGGTCGGCAAGATCGAAGCTGGCATTCCCGAGGATGACCCCCGCAACCCGGCCGTGATCGCCGATAATGTGGGCGACAATGTCGGCGATTGCGCGGGCATGGCGGCCGATCTGTTCGAAACCTATGCGGTGACCGTTGTCGCCACCATGCTGCTGGCGGCGATCTTCTTCGTGCCGGCGCTGCAATCGACCCTGATGCTCTACCCGCTGGTCATCGGCGCGGTCTGTATCCTGGGCTCGGTCGCCGGTACCTTCTTCGTGAAGCTGGGCGCCAGCCGGAAGATCATGGCGGCGCTCTATAAGGGGCTGGCCGTCACCGGGCTGATCTCGGGCGTGCTGATCGTCATCGTCACGGCCCTGATGCTGGGCTTCTCCACGCCGCTAGAGATGACCGAGGGACGCAGCGTGACCGGCGGTGGCCTGCTGATCTGTGCCTTTGTCGGTCTGGCCGTGACCGGCCTGCTGGTCTGGATCACGGAATACTACACCGGCACCGATTTCCGGCCGGTGCGCAGCATCGCCAAGGCCTCGGAGACCGGCCATGGCACCAACATCATCCAGGGCCTGGCCATGTCGATGGAGGCCTGCGCCCTGCCGGTGATCGTGATCTGCGCCGGCATCCTGATTTCCTATGGCTCTGCCGGCCTGTTCGGCATCGCCATAGCCGCGACGACGATGCTGGCCCTGGCCGGCATGGTGGTGGCGCTGGATGCCTATGGCCCGGTCACTGACAATGCCGGCGGCATTGCCGAGATGGCCGATCTGCCGCCCGAAGTGCGTGAGGTGACCGATGCGCTGGATGCGGTCGGCAACACCACCAAGGCGGTGACCAAGGGCTATGCCATCGGCTCGGCGGCGTTGGCAGCGCTGGTGCTGTTCGCCGCCTATACCGAGGATCTGCGGTATTACTTCCCAACCCTGGACGTGCAATTCCGACTGCAGGACCCCTATGTCGTGGTCGGGTTGTTCTTCGGCGGGTTGCTGCCCTATCTGTTCGGCGCCATGGGCATGACCGCTGTGGGCCGTGCGGCGGGTGCCGTGGTTGTCGAGGTGCGCCGGCAGTTCAAGGAAATCCCGGGCATCATGGAGGGCACCGCCAAGCCGGAATACGGCAATGCGGTCGACATGCTGACCAAGGCGGCGATCAAGGAGATGATCATCCCCTCGCTGCTGCCGGTTCTGGCCCCTGTGGTGCTGTATTTCGTGATTTCCCTGATCGGCGGCCAGACGGCGGCCTTCACGGCTGTGGGGGCGATGCTGCTGGGCACCATCGTTACCGGCCTGTTCGTCGCCATCTCGATGACCTCGGGCGGCGGCGCCTGGGACAATGCCAAGAAATACATCGAGGATGGCCATCACGGCGGCAAGGGCTCCGAGGCCCACAAGGCGGCGGTGACCGGCGATACGGTCGGTGATCCCTACAAGGATACGGCCGGCCCGGCGGTGAACCCGATGATCAAGATCATCAACATCGTCGCCATCCTGCTGCTGGCTGCCCTGGCGCACTAGGACAGGCAGCCGCAAAAACAAAAACGCCCCGGTCCAGGCCGGGGCGTTTTTTTGTCTGTCTGATCCGTTACCGTCCGGGGGCGGAGATGACCGGCCCGCGTTCCTGGGTCGGTACGTTGAAGCGGCCGAGATTGCCGAAGAGCTGCTGCAACAGGCCCAGCTTGCGGCCCGCTGTCGGGGTTTCGCGTTCGACGACCTGAATGGCCTGCCCGTCCTCCGCATCGAGACGCCGGATGTCGCTGACCGTGCCATTGGCGTCGAAATTGACCACGACAACCTGCTGTTCGATCACTTCGGGATCGAAGAAGGCGACGGTTTCGGTGCGCCGGCCGATGTAATACCAGCTGTCGCTGTCGAAGGTCGGGGTGGCGCTGGGCGAGCCCAGCAATTGCTGGACCTCGGCGCGGCTGGTCTGCCCCGGTTTTACCTCCGCCAGGATATCGGGATCGACCATATGGCCCCGCGTATCGATGGTGGAGGTGCAGCCGGCTGCCAGAAACAAAAGACAGGCAGCGCCCGCCAGGGTGCTTAGGGGCAGTCTCTGGGTCCGTCTGGGCATGTTCATTCTGGGCGAAATCCGAATATCCGGGCGCTATGGCTTGACCTGATGGCAACGCCACGCGATTTATGGGGGGAAAAGTCGCATTGTGGCGGTGCGCTGTCAATGTCGCGACGGATGAAGCGCCGCCAGTACCGGCAACCGCGCTCAGGTCAAAGTGAATGCTTGAAGGTCTTTTTCGCCGTCGGTCCGCCCAGCCGGATCCGGTCTACAGCCTCTACGGCGCCCTGGTCGAACTGGCCCGCGATCCCAGGCCCTATACGGATATGGGCGTGCCGGATACGGTCGATGGCCGCTTCGAGATGGTGGCGCTGCATGTCCATCTGGCCTTGCGGCGGCTGAGGCGCGAAGGTCCGGCGCAGGCCCGGTTTTCCCAGGCGCTGTTCGACGCGATGTTTGCGGATATGGACCAGAGCCTGCGCGAGATGGGGGCCGGCGATCTGGGTGTCGGGCCGCGCGTGAAGAAAATGGCGGAAGCCTTCTATGGCCGGGTAACAGCCTATGACCGCGCCCTTGCCGGGGACGAGGCCGGGCTTGTCGAGGCGCTGCGGCGCAATCTCTACGGCACGGCCACGCCCAGCACCGAACACCTCACCGCCATGGCGCAATATCTGCGTGAGATGGATGCCGCTTTCGATGCCGAGCCTTTGGAGAGCCTGCTGGCCGGCCGTCTGTCATCCCGTCTTGCCCCATCTAAGGAATCCGTATGAGCGAGACACCGATGAGTATCACCCCTGAATTCTCGCGCCCCGTGGAGGTCGCCAGCATCGGCGCGCGCGGGCTGACACTGGAGATCGAGGCGACGGAGGAGGAGCGGGCCGCCCTGATGCGCCGGTTCGATCTTCTGTCGCTGGACCGGCTGTCCGCGCGTCTGCGCGTCACCCAGGGATCGGGCGGGGCCGGCGTGACGCTGGCCGGCGATCTGCTGGCCGATCTGGTGCAGCGCTGCGTCCTGACGCTGGGCCCCGTGCCGGAACACATCGAGGATCACTTCGTCCAGCGCTTCACCGAGGATGCGCCGACCGATGAGGAACTCTTCGCCATGATCGAGGAGAAGGGGCTGGACTTCCTGCTGGACGAGGAAGACCCGCCCGAGCCGATCGAAAATGGCCGGATCGATCTGGGGGAAGCCGTGGTCCAGCAATTCGCCGTGATGCTGGATCCCTATCCGCGTGCGGAGGATGCGGCCTTGCAGGCCCTGCGTCCGGGTATTACCGTGAACGACGAAACGCCGTTAGAAAAGAACAATCCCTTCGCTAAATTGGCGCAGTTAAGGGAAAAATCGTGATCCCTGCGGGGAACGGCTTGCTGACACGATGGTTTTTGGCTAAACAAGCGCGCTCCGACGGTTCGCAGTCTCTGCGTAGCCGTGTTCAATTTATAGACTGTTAGAAGGTCGGACCCATGGCCGTTCCTAAAAAGAAGAAATCCAGTTCGCGTCGCGATATGCGTCGTTCGCACGATTCCATCGCTGCGACGAACAGCAATGAATGCCCGAACTGTGGCGAGACCAAGCTGCCGCACCATGTCTGCGGCTCTTGCGGATACTATAAGGGGCGTGAGGTCGTCGAGGCCGCCGCTTAGGTTTCCTGCGCGGGGAGCTGACACTTGACCGCTCATCTGACGCTATCCCTGGATGCGATGGGGGGCGACAAAGCACCCGAAATGGTTATCCGGGGGGCGGAGCTCGCGCTTGAGCGTTTTCCTGATCTGCGATTCCTGATTTTCGGGCGCGATGAAGAGCTGAACGCTCTCATCGTCCCCGGAAGCAAATTGGCGAACGCAGCAGAAATCCGCCATGCTCCCGATGTTGTCGGCAGCGATGCGAAGGCGGCCGTCGCCCTGCGGGGCGGACGGGCGTCAAGCATGCGCCTGGCGATTGATTCCGTGCGCTCGGGCGATGCCTCCGGCGTTGTCTCGGCGGGCAATACCGGCGCGCTGATGGCGATGGCCAAATTCGTTTTGCACACGCTGCCGGGTATCGACAGGCCAGCCATTGCCTCGTTCTTCCCGACGCAGCGCGGCGAGAGCGTCATGCTCGATCTGGGCGCCAACATCGAATGCGATGCGGAGAATCTGGTCCAGTTCGCGGTGATGGGCGATATTTTCGCGCGCGCTGTCCTGGGGCTGGAGCGTCCGACCATCGGCCTGCTGAACGTCGGTGTCGAGGGCCAGAAGGGCCATGAGCATATCCGCCGGGCGGCGGCCATGCTGCGTGAAAGCCAGACACCTCTCGATTTCCGCGGTTTCGTCGAAGGCGATGATATTGGCGCGGGCACGGTGGATGTGATTGTCACGGACGGCTTTACCGGCAATGTCGCGCTGAAGACGGCGGAAGGCACGGCCAAGCTGATCGGCCTGTTCCTGCGCGAATCCTTCAAGAGTTCCCTGCTGTCGCGCATCGGCTATCTGCTGAGCCAGCCGGCAATCCGCCGGTTGCGCAGCCGGGTCGATCCCCGGCGCTATAACGGGGCGATGTTTCTGGGGCTGAACGGCATCGTGGTGAAGAGCCATGGCGGAACAGATGCCTTTGGTTTCGCCAACGCGATCGGCGTTGCCGTCGATCTGTGCCGTCAGGGCTTCATCGAGCGTATCAAGGGCGAAATCCAGAAGCTCACTCTGGAAGCGGAAAATCAGAAGGCAGCAGCGATCTAATGGTCTATCGGTCCCGGCTAACCGGCTGGGGAGCCTATCTCCCCGAGCGGATTGTCACGAATGACGAACTGGCGCGCAGGATCGACACGACGGATGAGTGGATCGTGCAGCGTACAGGCATTCGCCAGCGCCATGTCGCCGCCGATGGCGAGCTGACCTCCGATCTGGCCGTGAACGCTGCCCTTGAGGCGCTGCGGACCTCCGGCAAGACGGCGGCAGATATCGATCTGCTGATCGTCGCCACGACGACGCCGGATGAAACCTTTCCTTCCACCGCAACCAAGGTCCAGGCCCGTCTGGGCATGATCCGGGGCGCTGCTTTCGATGTGCAGGCGGTCTGTGCCGGCTTCATCTATGCGCTGGCGATTGCCGATAACTTCATCAAGGCGGGCCAGGCGAAGAACGTGCTGGTGATTGGCGCGGAAACTTTCACCCGTTTGCTCGACTGGGAGGATCGCGGCACCTGCGTGCTGTTCGGCGATGGCGCGGGCGCCGTGCTGCTGACCGCGGAGCAGGGCAGTGGCGCCAATACCGACCGGGGCATCCTGTCGACGCATCTGCATTCCGACGGGCGCGAGCATGACGCGCTCTATGTCGATGGCGGGCCATCTTCCACTGGCACGGTCGGGCATGTCCGCATGGTCGGCCGCGAGGTCTACAAGCATGCCGTGCTGAAACTGGGCGCGGTGATCGAGGAGGCGCTGTCGGCCAATGAGCTGACATCCGCCGATATCGACTGGCTGGTGCCGCATCAGGCCAATCGCCGAATCATTGACGGCATGCGCCAGCGCTTCGGCCTGCCGGAGGAGAAGGTCGTGCTGTGCATCGACCGGCACGCCAACACCTCCGCCGCCTCGGTGCCTCTGGCCCTGGCTGAGGCGATGAATGACGGCCGCATCAAGCCGGGCGACCTGGTGTTGCTGGAAGCCATTGGCGGCGGTCTGGCCTGGGGCGCTGGGCTGCTGCGGGTCTGATCGGGACGGTTGGAAAGTTCAAGTTAACCGTCACTTAAACGACACTCGCCATCCCTTTGTAATTGACGGTTTTATCCAGTCGCGTTACCGTTCATCTCCTTTCGGGAGTCAGGGCATGACTGAAAAGACCGTTACCCGCGCGCAATTGAGCGAAGCGGTATATCAGGAAGTTGGTCTGTCTCGTAACGAATCAGCCGATCTGGTCGAAACCGTCTTGAACGAGATCGCCGATTCGCTGGAACGTGGCGAGATGGTGAAAATTTCATCCTTCGGCAGTTTCTCCGTCCGTCAGAAGGGGCGCCGCGTTGGCCGCAACCCGAAGACCGGCGAGGAAGTGCCGATCCTGCCCCGCAGGGTTCTCGTATTCCGCCCGTCACATGTGCTGAAGGGGCGGATCAACGGGGAATTGTCCAGCGAATAACGGACGGCCGCTCCCGAATCCCGGTGTGGATCGGTGGCGCTAGACGCAGCGGAGCAAGGCGGAGTGGGCATCACAAGCGAACAGGGCGCGCGTCGACGCAGCGCGGGCAAATCGGCGGCCGCCTTCCGCACGATCAGCGAGGTCGCGACCGATCTCGATGTACCCCCGCATGTGCTGCGGTTCTGGGAAACCAAATTCACGCAAGTAAAGCCGATGAAGCGCGGCGGGGGCCGGCGTTATTACCGCCCCGAAGACGTCGATCTGCTGCGCCGGATTCGCGAATTGCTCTACAAGGACGGCTATACGATCAAGGGCGTCCAGCGCCTTCTGCGTGATGGCACGGCCAAGGGCGATTTCGATGATGACGATCTGGCCGATGATGACGACGATCTCCTGTCGGCCGCAGCGGCCGGGGAGGAGGGCGAGTCCGACCCCGATCTGTTTGCCGCGCCGGCGGAAGAATCTGAAGCATCTGAAGCAGCGTCTGAATCTCCGGAAGATGCTCTGCCGCGCGCCCTTAGGGCCAGCATTGAAAACACGATCCGCGAGCTGCTGGAATTGCGCGAAATCCTGCGCAAGGCAGGCAGCGGAAATTAGGGCGTTCTAAAGCGGCGATTGGGTGCGGGAAACCGTTGCTTCCCCATCGCTTGGCTTGTATGGTCCGCCTCCTCGGTCGGAGCGTAGCGCAGCCTGGTAGCGCACTTGTCTGGGGGACAAGGGGTCGTCGGTTCAAATCCGGCCGCTCCGACCAATCCTCCCCCAAAATCCCTAATGAATCTGAGTGCCGGATGGCCCGCTGATCTGACGGGACATCTCCTCGAACACCGCTTCGATGCGGTCATTCAGTTCGGTCATGTAGGACGCCATCTGCGGCTCGATGCTGGTCAGCAGGCGCAGCGTGCGCTCATCCAGCCGTGGATGCAGCGTGGCATAGGCCATAGAGATTCCGCTGCGGGGATCGATCTCGTGCAGCGAGACATCGAAGCTCAGCCCGTCGCGCACCAGTTCGGCCAGGATCATCACGAATTTCTGGCGGCTGCAGAAATAGCTCGGGCAGTCCAGCTGGGCCGTGGCCATGTCGGATTCGGCTCCGGGCGCGCCGCTGCCGTCCAGCACCAGGGCGTTTGGGTCTAGGGCGACGAGGCGCGCCGCCAGGGAAAGATGACGGTATTTTGCTGTCAGACGCCAGACGGTGCTGCGTTCCATGCCGATCGCTTCGCCCATGATTGCGGTTGCCGGTGCTTCGCCGCTAGACTGTTGTCCCGGCGCGGATATCGCAACCTGAATTCGCCAGCAGCCTGTATTCAAGGTGTTACGCATGTCTTTCATCGACGAGAAACAGCAGGCCCGGATCGATCTCGCCGCTGCCTTCCGATGGGCGGCGCGGCTGAATTTCCATGAAGGCGTGTGCAATCATTTCAGCCTGCAGATCCCCGGCGCGCCAGATCGTTTCCTGATCAATCCGCATGGCGCGCATTTCTCGGAGATCAGCGCCAGCATGCTGTGCACGCTGGATTCGCAGGGCAATGCGCTGGGCGGCAGCCATCCGCCGGAACCGACGGCCTTCTATATCCATTCCGCCATCCACCGGGCCAATCCCAACGCGGCCTGCGTGCTGCACACACACATGCCCTATGCCACGGCGCTCTGCCTGGTGCAGGAGGGCAGGGTGGAGATGGTCAGCCAGAATGCGCTGCGCTATCTCGACCAGATCGCCTATGACGACCGGTATAACGGCCTGGTGCTGGATTTCGAGGAAGGCGACCGCATCGCCCGCGTGCTGGGTGACAAGCGCGTGCTGTTCCTGGCCAATCACGGGGTCATCGTCATCGGCCCGACAGTCGCCGATGCGTTTGACGACCTTTATTATCTGGAGCGCGCCTGCCAGCATCAGGTGCTGGCCATGTCGACCGGCCGGCCGCTGAAACCCATCGACCCGCAGGTCGCCGCTATGACCTATGAGCAGATCGAGGGCGAGCGGATCAACGCCCAGATGCATTTCCAGGCGCTGAAGCGGATTCTGGACCGTCAGGAGCCCGACTACGCGGACTGAGCCTCAGCCGCCTTTGTACTTCTTCACCGCCAGGCCCAGCATCCGCACCAGTTCCTGACCGACGGCGCCGCCATCGCCCTTCACCTTGTCGGCCATGACGGCGCGGATACCGTCGATATGGGCCTTGATCAGTTCCAGCAATTCCCGCGTGACGACGTTGGTGTCCCGCTCCATTGTCGTATATTCATGCAGCGAGCGTCCGAAGGTGGTGATCAGCGGATAGCCGAAGGTCGCGCCCTGGCCGCGCAGCTCATGGGCAACCAGATTCATGTCGCGCAGGGCCATCCAGGCCTTCTTCCTGTCCTTCAGGGCGCTGGCGTGGCTGGCTTGCAGTTCCGCGACGTAGTTGCGCACCCAGTCGGCATAGTCATCGGCCATGCGCTGCACCTGTACTTCGGCGGCCTTCAGCAATTCAGGCTCGATACCGCCGGCCGTGCTGCCGCCAAGCGCCAGAACCTTGTCCTTGAGCCGGTTCGGCAGGCGGAACATCCAGGCCCGCGCATCCTGCGGTGCGCTGCGCAGCGAGCGGGCGGTATAGACCACGGCAAGCTTGCTCTTGTCCGGGCTGCGGCGGTCATCGCCGGAAATCGGCTGGTCGACGCGCCGGCGATCCGGTCCGAAGTAATCCTGAGTATAGATAAAAGGGCGTGGATTCTCGATTGCGGCCTGAAGATGCGAGGCTACCGAATTGACAGAGAACGGTTTTGCCAGGAACTCGCTGACCCCCAGATCGCGGATCGCCTCGACCCTGTCGCGGTCGACGGCGCCGCTGATCATGATGAAAGGGATGAAGCGGTCCGGCGATTCAGCATGCCGGCGCACCCAGCGCAGCAGCATCGCCCCGTCGATGGGTGACATGATCAGATCGCTGATGATCAGATCGACCGGTGCCTGGCCGGGCATGCCCAGCCGGGCGCGGGCCTTCAGGAACTCGATGGCCTCGCCGCCATCCTTGGCGGTATAGACCTGCCCAACCTCCAGCGCGCGCAGCACGCTGAACAGCAGGTTGCGGATGAAGTCACTGTCCTCGACCAGAAGGATCGACAGACGGTCAAGACGATAGCCAGCCATGATTGCGCTATGCTGCCCTTATCCGGGCCAGGGCATTTTCGTCGCCCGCATGCCGGCGCGCTGGAAATAGGCCTCGAAATTGGTGTTCGGGCCGGCCAGCATATGCACCAGCTTGGCGATCAGATATTGCTTCTCCGGGATCGGGAAGGGGGCTTCCAGCATGTCTGGCGCCGGCGCCGGCAGCAGACATTTCCAGCCATCCACCGCGATCAGCGTATCGCGGAACACCAGCGCACCGGCGAACATGAAATCCAGAATGACGGCCTGCGCCCGCTTGTTCGGGAAATTCGTTGCCCAGTCATCGTTGAAATTGGGGTTCTGCACCAGGCCAAAGGCCAGGGAAAAGCGGATATCGCGCTTGAACACCATCAGGGCGTTATGCTCCTGCAACTCGAAATCCAGCGTCCGGTTATCGGCGCCCCGGATCGGCACCAGCCGGAACATGAAGGTCGGCACCTTGCTGACGCTCCAGTCCTTCGGCGCGCTCTGGGCTATAACGGAAAGATAATCGTCGAGTTTCATGAGGGCGCTCAGCTCTTTGTTATTGCTGATTTTCTGGGCTTATCGGCAAACAGGAGATACCCGGCTTCGGTCAATCGGCACACCAACCAGTCAGGCTTGGTCGGGTTGGCAAACCAGGGCTCGGCCCAACCCCGGTCAAGACAGGCGCGGATGGTCTGAGGATTGACGCGCTGACCGTCAGAATCGAACAGCGGCAACTTGCCCCCCGGCTGGTCCAGACCCTTTGACAGCCAGGCGCGCTGCGTCGCCGTCGGCTTTGCCGGGGCGGGCCTGATCGCGCTTTTGCTGCCATCGGTAGATGCTGTCGCCATCATGCCTCGCCCGGCTTTCAGGAAGAGGCGCTATCCTACGGAACTTGCCGCTGGTCGCCAAGGCTGTGCGTAAGCTGCTACCCCCGGCCGGCGGCAAAGCGCACGGCTTCCTGGGCGGCGCGGATCAAAGCGCGGGATTTGCTGATGGTTTCCTGATACTCGGATTCCGGATCGCTGTCCGCCACCACGCCGCCGCCGGCCTGGACATACATGACGCCATCCTTCACCACCGAGGTACGCAGTGCGATGCAGGTATCCATCGCGCCATCGCCGGAGAAATAGCCGACTGCGCCGGCATAGATGCCACGGCGGGATTTTTCCAGCTCGTCGATGATTTCCATCGCCCGCACCTTGGGCGCGCCGGAGACAGTGCCGGCCGGGAAGCCGGCGGCCAGCGCATCGACGGCATCCAGCTCCGGCCGAATCTTGCCCTCGACGTGGCTGGCGATATGCATGACATGCGAATAGCGCTCGATCATGAACTGGCCCTTGACCCGCACGGTGCCGATCTGCGACACGCGGCCGACATCGTTGCGCCCCAGATCCAGCAGCATCAGATGCTCGGCCCGTTCCTTCGGATCGGCCAGCAGTTCCTCGGCTAGGGCCACATCCTGTTCCGGCGTCTCGCCCCGCTTGCGCGTGCCGGCGAGGGGACGGATCGTCACCGTCTCGTCGCGCAGCCGGACCAGAATTTCCGGGCTGGAACCGACAATCGAGAACCCGCCGAAATCGAGATAGAACAGGAAAGGCGAGGGATTTAGCCGGCGCAGCGAGCGATACAGCGCAATCGGCGGCAGCTTGAACGGCACCTCGAAACGCTGCGAGGGCACGACCTGGAAGGCATCGCCGGCCAGGATGTAGTCCTTGGCCTTCTTCACCATCGCGTGGAATTCCTCGCGCGTGGTGTTCGATGTGGGTTCCGGCGGCGTGTCGGTGGCAAGGCCGGATTCGCGGCGGAAGGGCAGGTTGCGTCCGAAATCGTCGATCACTTCCGACAGCCGCTCCCGCGCCTGGCCATAGGCCAGCTCGGCGCTCAGGCCTTCCTGCGGGCGGGCCGGGGTGATCAGTGTCACCGTATCCTCGATGATGTCGAAGACGGCGATGATGGTCGGCCGCACGAACATGCCATCCGGCACGTCATAGGGCTTCGGCTTGTCGTTCGGCAGGTGTTCCATCTGCCGCACCATGTCATAGCCCATATAGCCGAACAGCCCGCTGGCCATCGGTGGCAGGCCCTTGGGAATATCGATGCGGCATTCCTCGATCAGGGCGCGCAGACTGTCCAGCGTCGGCTTGTCGTCCTTCACGAAGGCGTCGGCATCGAAGCGTGCCTCGCGGTTGATCTCGGCCACCGCCCCGTCACAGCGCCAGATCAGGTCCGGCTTCAGCCCGATGATCGAATAGCGCCCGCGAAACGCGCCGCCCTCCACCGATTCGAACAGGAAGGAGTTCGGCTTGCCATCCGCCAGCTTCATCATGGCGGAAACCGGCGTTTCCAGATCGGCGACCAGCGTCGTCCAGACCAGCTGCGGCTTGCCCTCGGCGTAGGTGGCGATGAAGGCGTCGCGATCGGGAAGGGTGGTCATGAGTGCCGTCTACAAAAGGATCAGAAGGAGGTGGTGAGGCGGCTGCGGTCGATCTCGACCGGATAGGATTGCCGCAGCGCCTGCGAGAAGGTGCTGAGGATGTCGCTGGCAATGCCCTGCTGCACGGTCTGTTTCACCGCATCAATTTCCGGCTTGCTGGCCTCGGCGGCGGGATCGGCTGCGCGGATATCCGTCACCACCAGCACATACTGGCCGTCGCGGCTGTCGACAACCTGCGCTTCGCCCTGCTTGGCCCGGAAACCGGCGGTGGCGATGCTGCGCGGCAGGTTTTCCAGACCCTGGCCATCGCGGGTGAAGGGGGCGGTCGCTGCCGGAGCATTCAAGCCGGCCTCTGTGGCCGCCTCGGCAAGGGTCTTGCCGCCGGCAATGGCTTTGGCGAGGGCCTCGGCTTTCGCCTTGGCGGCCTCGGCCCGGCGCTCGGCCAGGATATCGTTGCGGACCTGATCGCGGACCTCGTCCAGCGGCTTGACGGCCGGCGGCGTGATCGCGTCGACACGCAGCAGGAAATAGCCGTCATTGCCGGCCTCGACCAGCGGGCTCTGGTCGCCCTGTGCCGTGGCGAAGACGGTTTCCAGAATCTGCTGGCGTGCAGGCAGGCCGTCGACCGGCTTGCCGTCCGGGGTCTGGCCCTGTCGGGTGAGGGCGTCGATCTTGGTGGCGCTCCTGCCGAGGGTCTGGGCGACCTCCTCGACGGACGACCCGCCGGCCAGCGCATCCTCGACGCGGTTGGCCTGCTCGAACAGCTGGTTATGCGCCTGCTGCAGGGCGAGTTCCCTGTTCAGATCGTCACGGACTTCCTCGAAGCTGCGGGTGCTGCCCGGGGCGATCGCATTGACGCGGAAAATGTGCCAGCCAAAGGGGCTTTGCAGCGGCGCACTGACGGCGCCCTTGCCCAGCGCGAAGACAGCGTCGCCCATATCGCCGATCATTTCGCTGCGTGTCGTGGCGCCCAGTTTGATCGCCTCGGCATCCTGCCCGGCGATCTCCTTTGCAACGGCCGCGAAATCCTGGCCGGCGGCGAGAGCGTCGGCGGCCTTGCGGGCGGTCGCCTCATCGCTGAACAGCATCTGGTCGAGATCGCGGGTTTCCGGCGTCGTGTAACCGGCGCGACGGGCCTCGTATTCCTGGCGCAATTCCGGCTCCGGGATCAGGATTTCACCGGCCAGCGCCTCGGCATTCAGGCTGACATAGGTAAAACCGCGATATTCCGGCGTCATGTAGCGCCGTTCGTTTTCCTTGTAGGAAGCCGCCAGCTCTTCTTCCGTTGGCTGGGCAACGTCACCGACCGACTGGTTGGCGATGAAGACCAGATCGGCCACGCGGCGCTCGCCGCGGAAGCGATAGAGGTTGTCGATCATGCCTTCGGGCTGCGGCGTGCCGGCGACGACCGCCTCGACCACGTTGCGGCGTGCCAGATCGCGGCGCAGCAGATCGACATAGCCTTCTTCGGTCATGCCGATGGACCGCAGGGCGGCGGCGAACTGGTTGCGATCGAAATCGCCGGTGGCGCTCCGGAAGGCCGGCTCCGCGCGGATCGCGTCGCGCACCATCTCCTCGGTCACCACAAGACCGGTGTCCTGCGCCAGGGAGGTATAGAGCGCATCATTCGTCAGACGCTGGATCACCTGGTCAAGCATGCCGAACTGGGCGGCCTGCTCGGCCGTGATCATCTGGCCGAGCTGCTGACGAATGCGGCTCAGTTCGCGCTGGAATTCCTGGTTGACCTGCTGGGAGGGGATTTTGATCTCGCCCACCCGGATCGCCGTATCCTCGCGCCCGCCGGTGCGGAAAATATCCTCCACCCCCCAGACGGCAAAGCTTGCCACCAGCAGGATGAAGAGAATCTTCACAACCCAGGAGGCTGTCTTGGTCCGTATCGATTGCAGCATGGGGCGCGGGGCCTTTTGGAAACGGTCGTTTATGTACAGGATTACGCTCCGGTGGCACGAGCCTCCGGGGCGCGGCATCATAGAAGCCCGGCCCTTGGCGCTGCAACCTGAAATGCCTTGGCCCGCAAGGGTATCTTGCCCGCTCGACCGGCGGGCAGGTTGGCCGGGGTGGCCGGACTGTGCTAGTACCGGTTCCCAGATACCGAAAGAGAGGGAGAATGCCCCGCATGGCACCGCGTCCGCTGATCGCCGGAAACTGGAAGATGCACTTAACCCTGGTCGAAGCCGGGAAGCTGGTCGATGCCCTGGGGGCGTTGATGCTGGAAGCCCCGGACAAGCCGGCCTGCGACATCGTCGTCTGCCCGCCCTTCACGCTTCTGGCGCCGCTGTCCATCGCCTGCCAGAAATACGGATTCGGGCTGGGCGGGCAGGATTGCCATGCCGAAGAGATGGGCGCCTTTACCGGCAATGTGGCGGCCCCGATGCTGGCCGACATCGGCTGCAGCCATGTCATCGTCGGCCATTCGGAACGGCGCAGCCTGCAGGGCGAGACCGATGCAATGGTGAAGGCGAAGGCCGAGGCGGCGCTTGCCGCCGGGCTGGTCGCCATTGTCTGCGTCGGTGAGACCGAGGCCGGGCGCGATTCCGGCAAGGCGGAGGAGATCGTCGTGGGCCAGCTTCTGGCGTCCCTGCCGCAGGGTGCCACCGCCGGAAACACGGTCATCGCCTATGAGCCGGTCTGGGCCATCGGCACCGGCCGTACGCCGAGCGTCGAGCAGGTGGCGGCGATGCACAAGGCGATCCGGACGGCACTGGCCGGGCCTGTCGCTGAGGCGGCGGGTATGCGCATTCTGTATGGCGGTTCGGTGAAGCCCGGCAATGCCCGGGAATTGCTGGCGGTCGAGAATGTCGATGGCGCGCTGGTCGGTGGGGCCAGCCTTGTACCGGCTGATTTTTGGGCTATCTGTACAAGTTGTACCTAGCCAACAAGGTGGTGTGGCTGTACAACACCGCCAAATATTTCATCCTTTGTATCAACCGGCAGGTTAGTTTTCATGACCACGATCATTCTGGTCATCCATAGCCTTTTGGCGCTCGTTCTGATTGGCGTTGTGCTGATCCAGCGGAGCGAAGGCGGTGGACTTGGCATTGGCGGCGGTGGCGGCGGCGGCGGCCTGGTCAGCGCCCGGGGCGGCGCCAATCTGCTGACGCGGACGACGGCGATCCTGGCCGCCGGCTTCATGGCGACAAGCCTGATCCTGGCGATTCTGGCTGGCGGTCACTCGCAGCCGCGTTCCATTGTCGATGACATTTCGACCATCCCGTCCTCTCCCACAGGAACTGCGCCGGCAACGCCGCGCGCTCCTGTAGCGCAGTAGCGGGCCTTGGCGTTTTCCTGTACCGGATGGTCGTGGTTCACCGCTGCGACCATTCGCTTCCGCATGTCTTCCCCCCTTGGCGTATATTGGCCGGTGACGGCCACGCGCTCTTCAGATAGTTTGTAGTTCCATGACGCGTTTCATCTTTGTCACCGGCGGCGTGGTTTCCTCATTGGGGAAGGGTCTGGCATCCGCCGCTCTCGGCGCGCTGCTTCAGGCCCGCGGCTATTCCGTACGCCTGCGCAAACTTGACCCTTATCTGAACGTCGATCCGGGCACGATGAGCCCGCTGCAGCATGGCGAGGTGTTCGTCACCGATGACGGGGCGGAAACCGACCTCGACCTCGGCCATTACGAACGCTTCACCGGCATTCCGGCCAAGCGCAGCGACAATGTCACCACCGGCAAGATCTATTCTACGGTGATTGAGCGCGAGCGGCGCGGCGATTATCTGGGGGCGACCGTTCAGGTCATTCCGCATGTCACCGACGCGATCAAGGAATTCGTGCGCGCCGATGTCAGCGGCGAGGATTTCATCATCTGCGAGATTGGCGGCACGGTCGGCGATATCGAAAGCCTGCCTTTCCTGGAGGCGATCCGCCAGCTCGGCAACGAGATGGGGCGCGAGCATGCGATGTTCATCCATGTCACGCTGCTGCCCTATGTCAGCGCGGCGGGCGAGCTGAAGACCAAGCCGACCCAGCATTCGGTGAAGGAATTGCTGTCGGTCGGCATCCAGCCCGACATGCTGCTCTGCCGGTCGGAGATGCCGATCTCCAATGATGACCGGCGCAAGATCGCGCTGTTCTGCAATGTGCGCCAGGAAGCGGTGATTCCGGCGCTGAACGTCGACACCATCTATGCGGTGCCGATCGAGTATCACAACCAGGGTCTCGACACGCAGGTGCTGCGCCATTTTGGCCTGCCGTCGACCATGGAACCGGATCTGACGGTCTGGGAGACCATTGCAGGCCATTTCCGCCAGCCGGAAGGCGAGGTGAAGATCGCCATCGTCGGCAAGTACACCTCCGTCTTCGACGCCTACAAGTCGCTGGCCGAGGCACTGACCCATGGTGGCATCGCCAATAATGTGAAGATCAATCTCCAGTGGATGGATGCGGAAATCTTCGAGCGCGAGGATGCCGTCCATTTCCTGGAGGATGTCCACGGCATTCTGGTCCCCGGCGGTTTCGGCGAGCGTGGCAGCGAGGGCAAGATTGCCGCCGCTAAATTCGCCCGCGAGCGCAATGTGCCGTATTTCGGCATCTGCTTCGGCATGCAGATGGCGGTGATCGAGGCAGCGCGCTCACTGGCTGATCTGCCGCAGGCCGGCAGCACCGAATTTGGGCCCTGCGATGAAGCCGTGGTTGGCCTGCTGACCGAATGGACGCGCGGCAATCAGGTGGAGCGGCGTTCCAGCAGCTCCAATCTGGGCGGCACGATGCGCCTGGGCGCCTATGACTGCGCCGTGGCGCCGGGCAGCAAGCTGAACGAAATCTACGGCAAGACCCTGATCAGCGAGCGGCACCGCCATCGCTATGAGGTGAACATCCACTACAAGGACCGGCTGGAGCGGGTGGGCCTGCGTTTCTCCGGCATGTCGCCCGATGGCGAATTGCCGGAAGTGGTCGAGATTCCGACCCATCCCTGGTTCGTCGGCGTGCAGTTCCACCCGGAGCTGAAATCCAAGCCGTTTGAACCGCACCCGCTGTTCACATCCTTCATCAAGGCCGCTGTCACCCAGTCGCGGCTGGTCTGATCGAGAGAGGCACGCGCTTATGAGTGTTCAGCGTCTCGTCCGCGTCGGCGGTCTGGAAATTGGCAATGACCGGCCCTTTACCCTCATCGCCGGCCCGTGCCAGCTGGAAAGCCGCCAGCACGCGCTGGAGATGAGTCATGCGCTGGCCGAGATGACCGCCAGGCTGGGTATCGGCCTGATCTATAAGACTTCCTATGACAAGGCGAATCGCACCAGCATCAAGGGCGAGCGCGGCCTGGGCATGGCGAAAAGCCTGCCGATCATGGCCGAAGTGCGCGAGACCTATGGCTGCCCGGTGCTGACCGATGTGCATGAGCCCGACCATTGTGCCGTCGTGGCCGAAGCGGTCGATGTGCTGCAGATCCCGGCCTTCCTGTGCCGCCAGACCGATCTGCTGATCGCAGCGGCGAAGACCGGTCGGGCAGTGAATGTGAAGAAGGGCCAGTTCCTCGCCCCCTGGGATATGAAGAACGTGGTCGCCAAGCTGTTCGACAGCGGCAACGAGAATGTGCTGGTGACCGAGCGCGGCGCCAGCTTCGGCTACAACACGCTGGTCAGTGACATGCGCTCGCTGCCGATCATGGCGGCGCAGACCGGCTGCCCGGTGGTGTTCGACGCCACCCATTCGGTGCAGCAGCCGGGCGGGCAGGGGACCAGCAGCGGCGGCCAGCGCGAATTCGTGCCGATCCTGGCCCGCGCGGCCCTGTCCATCGGTGTGGCGGCGGTTTTCATCGAAACCCATCAGGACCCCGACAATGCGCCGTCGGATGGGCCGAACATGGTTCATCTCAAGGAATTGCCAGCTTTGCTGGAAACACTGCTCGCCTTTGACCGGCTGGCCAAGGCCAACCCGGTCTCCATCGGCTGAGGCAAGCTGTCAGCCGGCTTGTCATCTTCCGGGCGGGCGGCTATGAGTCGCCCGCCCTTTTCGTTCCACTCGGAGGCAGTCCGTCATGAGCGCCATTATCGATATCACCGCCCGCGAAATCCTCGACAGCCGCGGTAACCCGACCGTTGAGGTCGATGTAACGCTCGACAGCGGGGCCAAGGGCCGCGCCGGCGTGCCCTCGGGTGCCTCCACCGGCACCCATGAGGCGCTGGAGCTGCGCGACGGCGACAAGACCCGGTATCTCGGCAAGGGCGTGCAGAAGGCCGTCGATGCCGTGAATGGCGAGATTTTCGATGCGCTGTCCGGCCTGGAAGCGGATGACCAGGTGCATCTCGACCAGGTGATGATCGATCTGGACGGCACGGCCAATAAGGGCCGGCTCGGCGCCAATGCGATCCTCGGCGTCTCCCTGGCGGTTGCCAAGGCGGCGGCTGACGATCTCGGCCAGCCGCTCTACCGCTATGTCGGCGGCGTCTATGCCCGCACTCTGCCGGTGCCGCAGATGAATATCATCAATGGCGGCGCGCATGCCGACAACCCCATCGACTTCCAGGAATTCATGATCCTGCCGGTCGGCGCCGACAGCTTCGCCGATGCCGTGCGCATGGGCTCGGAAGTCTTCCATCACCTGAAGAAGCAGCTGAAGGATGCCGGCCACAACACCAATGTCGGCGATGAGGGCGGCTTCGCCCCGAATTTGAAGAGCGCCGACGAGGCGCTGGGCTTCATCACCAAGGCAATCGAGGTTGCGGGCTACAAGCCGGGCGAAGATATCGTGCTGGGCCTCGATTCGGCCGCGACCGAATTCTACAAGAAGGGCAAATACGCGCTGGATGGCGAGGGCAAGAGCCTCGATTCCGCCGGCATGGTGAAGCTGTATGAGGATCTGTGCAGCCGCTACCCGATCATCTCCATCGAGGATGGCATGTCCGAGGATGACTGGGAGGGCTGGAAGGCCCTGACCGATTCTCTGGGCAAGAAGGTGCAGCTGGTCGGCGACGATCTCTTCGTCACCAATCCGGAGCGCCTGAGCGATGGCATCAGCCGGGGCGTGGCCAATGCCATCCTGGTGAAGGTGAACCAGATCGGCACCCTGTCGGAGACGCTGGAAGCCGTGGAGCGTGCACATCGAGCCGGCTATCGCGCCGTGATGTCGCATCGCTCCGGCGAGACCGAGGACGCAACCATCGCCGATCTGGCGGTTGCTACCAATTGCGGGCAGATCAAGACCGGCTCGCTCAGTCGCTCCGACCGTCTGGCGAAGTACAACCAGCTTATCCGTATCGAGCAGAATCTCGGCCCGGCCGCGCGCTATGCCGGAAACGCAATCCGACTCTAAGGCTTATTCCTTCGGGGCATGACGAGGGGCCGGCAGGTTAACCGACTCCTCTTTTTGTGAGTCATTTCCGCAACAGACTGATTCTTCTTGAAGAATCCGGATGGTGGCGCTTGACCGCAGGGAATCGAGTGTGATTCTATCGGGTTATGGACGCTATGCGCGAAATACGCCGTCGGGGGCGACATGTGGTGGGGCCGGTTTTCGGCGCTCTGCTGCTTGGCTATTTCGTCTATCACGCGGTTCAGGGCGACCGCGGCATCCTGGCCTGGCGTCAGGTTGACCAGCAGATAGCGCTGGCCGAAGCGGCCCTGGCCGAGGTTTCCGGCGTGCGGGAGCAGATGGAGCGCCGGGTGGCTTTGCTGGAGCCGACGCATATCGACCCCGATATGCTGGAGGAGCGGGCGCGCATCATGCTGAATCTTGCCCACCCCGATGAAATCGTGATTTTGCGTGCAGGTGCGAAGGAGCGGTCTGGAATGCCAGCGTCTCCAATGGCTCCCGGCGACCGCACTGCAGCATCGACAGTGGCGCGTCTTCCGGTAAATTAACTCAAATCGAGTTAATAACCGAAATATCCATTATTTTCAATATATTGGCCGCCCTTGATTGAGGGCGGCCTTTCCATTACTTGTTGCATCAGGAACGGTTGGTCCGGGCCGTATTCAGGCATACGCAGCCGGCTGATCCATTGCGACAAACGCGATAGAGTGAGGGAGGCGTCATGGCGAGTGTCAGCGCGAAAAGCAAGGCGGCGGCAAGCCCCGCAGCCAAGCGCGCGGGAAAACCGGCGGCGACCAAGGCGGCGCCGAAGAACAGCACCAGCAAGGCCGCCTCTCCCCAGGAGCTGAAGCATTTCTATCGCGAGATGCTGCTGATCCGCCGCTTCGAGGAAAAGGCCGGCCAGCTCTATGGCATGGGCCTGATCGGCGGCTTCTGCCATCTCTATATCGGCCAGGAAGCGGTCGTGGTCGGCATGCAGGCGGCCATCGGCGAGGGCGACTCGGTCGTCACCTCCTATCGCGATCACGGCCATATGCTGGCCACCGGCATGGAATCACGCGGCGTAATGGCCGAACTGACCGGCCGCAGCGGCGGGTATTCGCGCGGCAAGGGCGGCTCGATGCACATGTTCAGCCGCGAGAAGAATTTCTACGGCGGCCACGGCATTGTCGGCGCCCAGGTGCCGATCGGCACCGGCATCGCCTTCGCCAACCAGTATGAGGGCAATGACCGGGTCTGCCTGACCTATATGGGCGATGGCGCGGTCAATCAGGGCCAGGTCTATGAGAGCTTCAACATGGCCGCCCTGTGGAAGCTGCCCGTGGTCTATGTCATCGAGAATAACCAATACGGCATGGGCACCTCCGTCCAGCGCGCCGCTGCTGGCCGTGATCTGGCAGAACGCGGCTATGCCTATGGCATTCCGGGCGAGGTCGTGGACGGCATGAACGTGCTGACCGTGAAGGCTGCTGCCGAGAAGGCGGTGGCCTATGCGCGGGCCGGCAAGGGGCCGTACATTCTGGAAATGAAGACCTATCGCTATCGCGGCCACTCCATGTCCGATCCGGCCAAATACCGGAGCAAGGAGGAGGTCAACAAGATGCGTCAGGAACGCGACCCGATCGACAATGTGCGCAAGATGCTGATGGATGCCGGCATTACCGAGGACGATCTGAAGGTGATCGACCGCGACGTGAAGGACATCGTCACCGACGCCGCCGATTTCGCGCAGTCGAGCCCGGAGCCCGATCCGTCGGAGCTCTGGACCGACATCCTGGTCGAGGCCTGAGCGTATATATTCAAACGGACAACCCCGCGGCCGGCGATCAATCATGGCGCTGCCGCGAAACAGGTGAGGGGATCAAATGCCCATCGAGGTTCTGATGCCGGCGCTGTCGCCGACCATGACCGAAGGCAAGCTGTCTAACTGGCTGAAGAAGGAAGGCGATGCCGTCAAGGCCGGCGATGTGCTGGCCGAGATCGAGACCGACAAGGCGACCATGGAGGTCGAGGCGGTCGATGAAGGCACGCTGGGTAAGATTCTGGTCGCAGCCGGCACGGAAGGTGTGGCGGTGAACACGCCCATCGCCATCCTGCTGGAGGAGGGCGAATCGGCCAGCGACGCCAAGCCCGCGCCAAAGGCGGCGGAGCCATCGCCTGCAAAGGAAGAAGCCGAGGCCGAGGCCCCGAAGGCCGCCGCCGCACCGGCAGCGCCGAAGGCATCGGTTCCGGCCAGCGATGAGGATCGCTATTTCGCCAGCACCAGGACCCAGACCGTGCGCGAAGCCTTGCGCGACGCCATGGCCGAGGAAATGCGCCTCGACAAGAAGGTCTTCCTGATGGGCGAGGAAGTCGCCCAGTACCAGGGCGCCTATAAGGTCAGCCAGGGGCTGCTGGACGAATTCGGCGCCAAGCGGGTGATCGATACGCCGATCACCGAGCAGGGCTTCGCCGGCCTGGCCACCGGGGCGGCCTTTAAGAAGCTGCGCCCGATTGTCGAGTTCATGACCTTCAACTTCGCCATGCAGGCGATTGACCAGATCCTGAATTCCGCTGCCAAGACGCTGTATATGTCCGGCGGCCAGATGGGCTGCCCCATCGTGTTCCGCGGCCCGAACGGCGCTGCCTCGCGCGTCGGCGCCCAGCACAGCCAGTGCTATGCCAGCTGGTATGCGCATTGCCCGGGCCTGAAGGTGGTCGCCCCCTGGTCGGCAGCCGATGCCAAGGGCCTGCTGAAATCGGCGATCCGCGATGACAACCCCATTATCTTCCTGGAGAATGAGCTGCTCTACGGCCAGAGCTTCGAGGTTCCGGAATCCGAGGAATTCGTCGTTCCCATCGGCAAGGCCAAAATCGTGCGCGCCGGTTCCGACGTGACCATCGTCGCCTTCTCGATCATGGTCGGTCGTGCCCTGCAGGCCGCCGAGAAGCTGGCGGAGCAGGGGATCGAGGCGGAAGTCATCGATCTGCGCACAATCCGGCCGCTCGACACCGAGACCATCATCAATTCGGTGAAGAAGACCAACCGGCTGGTCAGCTGCGAGGAAGGCTGGCCCTATGCCGGCATCGGCTCTGAACTGGCTGCGCTGATGATGGAAGAATGCTTCGACCATCTCGATGCGCCGGTGAAGCGGGTGTCCGGTGCAGATGTGCCGCTTCCCTATGCGGCAAATCTGGAGAAGATGGCCTTGCCACAGGCCGATCACATCATCGAGGCGGCCAAGGCCGTCTGCTATCGCTAAGCCAGCCCAACGCTAACGCCGGGACGCTAAAGGGGAAACCACCATGCCGATCAAGGTTCTGATGCCGGCCCTGTCGCCGACGATGACAGAGGGCACGCTTGCCAAATGGCTGAAAAAGGAGGGCGACACGGTCGCTTCCGGCGACGTCATCGCCGAAATCGAGACCGACAAGGCCACGATGGAAGTCGAATCCGCCGATGAGGGCGTGCTCGGCAAGATCATCGTGCCTGACGGGACCGAAGGCGTGCAGGTGAACGCGATCATCGGTTGGCTGCTGGAGGAGGGCGAGGACGCCTCCGCCATTGATGCCGGTGGTGCCGCACCAGCCCCGAAGAAGGAAGAGCCCAAGGCTGAAGCGCCAAAAGAGCAGCCCAAGCCGGAAGCGGCCAAGCCTGCTGCTGCTGCTGCCCCGGCCGCGACAACGGAGGACAAGGGCGACCGCGTCTTCGCCAGCCCGCTGGCCCGCCGCATGGCAGAACAGGCCGGTCTTGATCTGTCGGCGCTCAGTGGTTCCGGCCCGAATGGCCGCATCGTGAAGGCCGATATCGAGGCCGCGATGTCGAAGGGTTCCGGCAAGGCTGCTGCTGCGCCCGCACCGCAGGCTGCCGCCGCATCTGGCGGGGCGCCGGCGACGCTGCCGCAGAGCCAGCCGGATGTGCCGGGCCTACCATCCTATACCGAGGTGCCAAACAGCATGATCCGCAAGGTCATCGCCAAGCGCCTGATGGAATCGAAGCTGACCGCGCCGCATTTCTACCTGACCATCGATTGCGAGATCGACAAGCTGCTGGCGGTCCGCAAGGAGCTGAACGAGAAGGCTGGCGACAGCGGCTACAAGCTGTCGGTCAATGATCTGGTGATCCGCGCCAGCGCGCTGGCGCTGAAGAAGGTGCCGGCGGCCAACGCCACCTGGACCGACGCCGCGATCCGCATCTATGACCAGGTCGATATCTCGGTCGCCGTCGCCATCGACGAAGGCCTGATCACCCCGGTGATCCGCGATGCCGGGTCCAAGGGGCTGATCGAGATTTCCACCGAAATGAAGGATCTCGCCAAGCGGGCCCGCGAGCGCAAGCTTAAGCCCGAGGAATTCCAGGGTGGCACCTTCTCGATTTCCAATCTTGGCATGTTTGGCATCAAGGACTTCGCCGCCGTCATCAACCCGCCGCAGGGCGCCATCCTGGCGGTCGGGGCGGGTGAGCAGCGGCCGGTGGTGAAGGACGGCGCGCTGGCCATCGCCACGGTGATGAGCTGCACCCTGTCGGTCGATCACCGTGTGGTCGATGGCGCGGTCGGGGCGGAATTCCTGGCGGCCTTCAAGAAGCTGATCGAAGACCCGATGACGATGCTGCTCTAGGCAGCGGGGAGGGGGCTGTCATGGACAAGGTGAATATCGCCGACAAACTGTCGCGCTTCGCTGAACCCTGGAGCCCCCGCCTGGTGGGCCAGGTGAATGATGCCGCCATCAAGCTGGTGAAGCTGCAGGGCGAGTTCGTCTGGCACCATCACGAAACCGAGGATGAGATGTTCCTCGTGATCGACGGGCGCCTGCGCATGCGGTTCCGGGATCGCGACGTGGATCTGGAGCCGGGCGAATTCATCATCGTTCCACGGCAGGTCGAGCATCTGCCGATTGCCCTGACCGACGAGGTCAGCGTCATGCTGATCGAGCCGGATACCACCTTGAACACGGGCAATATCCGTAATGAGCGCACCGTCGAGGTGCTGCAGAAGCTTTAGGCGCGAGCCGGGGAGTTTGTGATCATGGCCGATACTTCTTTCGACCTTATCGTCGTCGGTGGCGGGCCGGGCGGCTACGTCGCTGCCATCCGCGCCTCCCAGCTTGGGATGAAGGTTGCGCTGGTCGAGCGCGAGCATCTGGGCGGCATCTGCCTGAATTGGGGCTGTATCCCGACCAAGGCGCTGCTGCGCTCCTCCGAGGTCAAACATATGCTCGACCATCTCGGCGATTATGGTTTTTCCGCCAAGGACATCAGCTTCGACGTGAAGAAGGTGGTGGAGCGCTCGCGCAAGGTGGCGTCCCAGCTTTCCGGCGGCGTGAAGCACCTGCTGAAGAAGAACAAGGTCACCGTGTTCGACGGTTCGGCGAAGCTGGACGGCACCGCCGGCGGGCAGCGCAAGATCGCGGTGACCGGCAAGGACAGCAAGAAGACCGCCGACCTGACCGCGAAGAACGTGATCCTGGCCACCGGCGCGCGGGCGCGGTCCCTGCCGGGGCTGGAGCCGGACGGCAAGCTGGTCTGGACCTACAAGGAAGCGATGGTGCCGGAGACCCTGCCGAAATCGCTGCTGGTCGTCGGTTCGGGCGCCATCGGCATCGAATTCGCCAGCTTCTACAAGGATATGGGCGCCGAGGTCACGGTCGTCGAAGTGATGGACCGCATCCTGCCGGTGGAGGATGAGGAAATCTCCGCCTTCGCCCGCAAGGCGCTGGAAAAGCAGGGCATGAAGATCATCACCTCGGCCGGGGTGAAGGCGCTGAAGAAGGGCCAGAACAACGTCACCGCGACCATCGAGGCCGGCGGCAAGACCAGCGAGCTGACCGTGGACCGGGTGATCCTGGCCGTCGGCATCGTCGGCAATGTCGAGAATCTGGGGCTGGAAGGCACCAAGGTGAAGGTCGAGAAGACGCATATCGTCACCGATCCCTACAGCGCCACCGGCGAGCCGGGCATCTATGCCATCGGTGACCTGACCGGCGCGCCCTGGCTGGCGCACAAGGCCAGCCATGAGGGGGTGATCTGCGTCGAGAAGATCGCCGGAATGAAGGACGTCCATCCGCTGGATACCGGGAACATCCCGGGCTGCACCTATTGCCGCCCGCAAATTGCCTCCGTCGGCATGACCGAGAAGAAGGCGAAGGAAGCCGGCTATGAAGTGAAGGTCGGGCGCTTCCCCTTCATGGGCAATGGCAAGGCCATCGCTCTGGGCGAGCCGGAAGGCCTGGTGAAGACCGTGTTCGACGCCAAGACCGGTGAATTGCTGGGCGCGCACATGATCGGCGCGGAAGTGACCGAGCTGATTCAGGGCTACACCATTGCCCGTACACTGGAGAGCACGGAGGCGGAGCTGATGCATACCGTCTTCCCGCATCCGACCCTGTCCGAGATGATGCACGAATCCGTGCTTGACGCTTACGGCCGGGTTATCCACTTCTAGGTCTGGTTCCGAAATAAGGATATAGCCTCATGAGTTCCGTGGAGGTGAAGCCGGTGGTCCGCCATCCGGAAAAGGCGCACCGTCCGGACAACCCCGTGCAGCGCCGCAAGCCGGACTGGCTGCGCGTGAAGGCGCCGGTCTCGAAGGAGTATAACGAGACCCGGCAGCTGATGCGCTCGCTCAACCTGAACACGGTGTGCGAGGAAGCCGCCTGCCCGAATATCGGCGAATGCTGGAAGCAGAAACACGCCACGGTGATGATTCTGGGCAGCGTGTGCACCCGCGCCTGTGCCTTCTGCAACGTCGCCACCGGCATGCCCGACAAGCTGGACCCGCATGAGCCCGATCATGTGGCCGAGGCGGCAGGCAAGCTGGGACTGGAGCATATCGTCATCACCTCGGTCGACCGCGATGACCTGCCGGATGGCGGGGCGGCGCATTTCGCCCGCGTCATCCGCCGTCTGCGCGAGGAAGCGCCGAACACCACCATCGAGATTCTGACGCCGGATTTCCTGCGCAAGGAAGGCGCCCTGGAAGTGGTGGTTGAGGCCCGACCGGACGTGTTCAACCACAATCTGGAGACCGTGCCGCGGCTCTATCCGAGTGTGCGGCCCGGCGCCCGCTATTTCCACTCGTTGCGCCTGCTCGACCGGGTGAAGGAGCTGGACCCGTCGATCTTCACCAAATCCGGCATCATGGTCGGCCTGGGCGAGACCAATGACGAGGTGGCGCAGGTGATGGATGATCTGCGCAGCGCCGATGTCGACTTCATGACCATCGGCCAGTATCTCCAGCCGACGCCGAAGCATGCGGCCATCGACCGTTTCGTGACACCGGACGAGTTCTCCAGCTTCCAGAAGAAGGCCTATAACAAGGGCTTCCTGATGGTCGCGTCCTCGCCGCTGACCCGGTCCTCCTATCACGCCGATGCGGATTTCAAGAATATGCGCATGGCGCGCGAGGCAAAGCTGGCCGGCCTCCCGGCCCCCATCCAGGCAGCGGAGTAGCTGTAGCTTCATGCCTACCCATGCGGAAAAGCGTGTCCTGCCCTATGCGCCGGACAAGCTGTTCGATCTCGTCGCCGATGTGGAACAGTACCCGGAATTCCTGCCCTGGTGCCTGGGGGCCCGTATTCGCAAGCGCGAGCCCGGCCTGCTGATCGCCGACCTGATCATCGGCTTCAAGATGGTGCGCGAACGCTTCACCTCGCGCGTCGAGCTGGACCGCGAGAAGAAGCGCATTGACGTGACCTATACCGACGGTCCGTTCAAATACCTGAACAACCACTGGATATTCCTGCCCGAAACGCTGCCGGATGGCACCGAGGGCTGCCTGATCGATTTCTATGTCGATTTCGAATTCCGCTCGGCCCTGCTGCAGAAGCTGATTTCGGTACTGTTCAACGAAGCCGTCCGCCGCATGGTCGGCGCCTTCGAGACAAGGGCGCATGCGCTGTATGGCGGTGCGGCGGCGCCTGCAGACCCTTCAGCCGACTGATTCAGGGCACTTCGGGTTTTCTTCCCTCGTCAAACCGCCGCGTCGATCATCGCCAGCGCCTTTTCCACCGTGGCCCGTCGCACCGCGCTGCGGTCGCCGGGGAAGACTTCATAATGGGCGACGGTCTCTGCACCCGTACGGGCGACGGCGAAATGGACCAGCCCGACCGGCTTGCTCGGGGTCGCCCCGCCGGGGCCGGCGATACCGGTGACAGCCACCGTCACCTGTGCAAGGGAACGGGCCAGCGCACCCTCGGCCATGGCGCGGGCAACTTCCTCGCTGACCGCGCCCTGCGTGGCGATCAGGGCCGGCGGCACGCCCAGCATGTCGATTTTACCCTCATTGGAATAGGTGACGAAGCCGCGATCCACAACGGAAGAGGAACCGGCGATCTCGGTCAGCGTGGCGGCGATCAGCCCGCCGGTGCAGGATTCCGCCGTCGCCACCATCACACCCGCCGCCTTGCAGCGGTTCAGCAGGGCCTTGGCCTGAGTCAGCAGCGCGTCGTCGATCATCCGTATCACCAGAAGAAATGGACAAGCAGGGCGGCCACCGCCATGGCGTAGAGGGCGGCGGCGACATCATCGGCCATGATGCCGAAGCCGCCGGTCAGTTTACGGTCGGCAACGGAAACCGGCCAGGGTTTCAGCACGTCGAACAGCCGGAACAGCACGAAGCCCATCACATAGGCCCAGATATCCAGCGGCAGGACGGCCAGCACCATCCATTGCCCGACCACCTCGTCGATCACCGCCGATCCCGGATCCTTGCGGCCGATCCCTCTCGCATAGGCGGCACTCGACCAGCAGCCAATGGCGAAGAGCAGCGCGGCGGCGAACAGTGTTTCCAGCCAGCCGCCATAAGTCATGAGCGCCCAGCCAAAGGGCAGGGCGGCCAGCGATCCCCAGGTGCCGGGGGCGAAGGGAATACGCCCGACCCAGAACCAGGTGGTCAGGATATAGGCTGGGTGAAGCGGACTCATCGCGGCAGTTCGATGGTGGCGAGCGCCTGGGCGGCGATGCCCTCGCGTCGGCCGGTGAAGCCCAGCTGCTCGGTTGTGGTTGCCTTCACGCTGACCCGGTCCGGGGACAGGCGCAGTATCTCCGCCACCCGCGCGACCATGGCGTCGCGGTAGGGACCGATCTTGGGACGCTCGCAGATCAGCGTCACGTCGACATGGACGATCCGGCCACCCCTGGCCTCGACCAGTGACCGCGCATGGGCGAGGAACCGGTCGGAGGATGCACCGCGCCATTGCGGGTCGCTTGGCGGGAAATGCTGGCCGATATCGCCGGCGCCTATGCAGCCCAGCAGGGCATCGGTCAGGGCATGCAGCCCGACATCGGCGTCGGAATGCCCCTCCAGCGCACTGTCATGCGGCACGGACACGCCGCAGAGCGTCACATGATCGCCGCTGCCGGCGAAGCGGTGGACATCGAAGCCGCTGGCGCTGCGGCTCTCGCGAGCAGCGCCCAACAGGGTTTCGGCGCGCATCATATCCTCCGCCGTGGTGATCTTCACATTGGCTTCGGCGCCCTCAACCAGAACGACCGTCTGGCCGGCGGCTTCGAGCACCGAGGCATCATCGGTCAGCTCCTGCCCGGCGCAGGCGCGGTGGGCGGCGAGGATATCGGCGAAGCGGAAACCCTGCGGTGTCTGGGCACGATACAGGCCGGTGCGCGGCACCGTGGTCTCGATCCGCCCGTCTATGGCCCGCTTCAGCGTATCCGCGACGGCAATGGCGGGAATGGCGCCGGGATGGTCGGCAAGGGCATCCAGCACCCGGTCGATCAGGGCGGCATCGGCAAAGGGCCGCGCGGCATCTTGGATCAGCACGGAGTCCGGGGCGTCGGCGGCCAGCGCCTCCAGCCCCAGACGAACGCTGTCCTGCCGGGTGGCCCCGCCGTGGATCGGTGCGGGCAGATCGATGCCGTTCAGGGCCTCGGCATAGAGCAATGCATCATCCGGATGGATCACCACGCGCACCTGCTGAATACCGGGATGCGCCTGGAAAAGCTGCACGGTACGGCGCAGCACTGTTATGCCGGCCAGAGGTAAATATTGCTTCGGCAGGGCGCCGCCCAGGCGGTGCCCGCGGCCGGCGGCGACGATAAGGGCGATGGTCTTCGACATGGGCGGGAGCCTATGCCGCCCCTCCGGAAAATTCCACAGCCTTGGTCGGACAGGCCGCCTAAACGGACATGTCCAGAATCATGCCGGTGCGCTTTTCCGTCGATTCCTCGATTTTCGCCTTAATCGTATCGCGGATCTGCTGCTCGATCTTAAGCCGCTCCTGCGACTCCATGCTTTGCAACTGTTCCTCAGTCAGATTCATGTCGCCCAGAATGGCCTCACGCATGCGCTCGGCCGGGGTCTTCTGCATATAGGCGAGGAAGTCTTCCTGCGCGGAGGGGCCGGCGGCGGGCTTGCCGCTGCGCTGGCTCTCCGTCTGTGCGCCACCGATCGGGGGTGTATAGGTCGACCCAATGCCGGAAATGGACATGTGTGTTCTCGCATCAGTGAGTGCTGGCAGGGGAGAAGCAACCTTCATGCCTGCCATTTTCCGAGTTAATTCTTCTGATTTCAGATGATTAGCGGGAAATCCGAAGGGAACACGCTGCCGCCCGGCAGAAATTGCCGGGCAGGTTTTGCCGGGTTTCCAAGTGTTTCTTTGCGAATCGCTCGCAACACTGTATGTTGGGCGCAAGACACGCTATAAGGCGGCCATGCCAAGCACTCTGATCCTCAGCCTGTCGGCTCTCGTCTCGCTGCTTCCGGCGCTGGCGATGCCGTTTGCGCGTCAGCCGGCCCGTGATGGCGTGTTCTGGATATTACTGGCGCCTGCGGTTCTGGGGCCGCTGCTCTGGGTCATCGTATCGATGGGCGGGCGCTGGCATACCGATCTGTCCGGCGCGCTCTGGGTAACCATCGCGGCCAGCATGGCGCTGTTTGCCCTGATTTCCGCGACCACCAGTGTCGGTTGGCGCCTCGTGCCGCTGCTGCTGCCCTATCTGCTGTGTCTGGGCGTGCTGGCGACGGTGCTGCAGGAGCCCGCAACGCCCGGCCTGTCCGGCCGGGCACCGGATGTCTGGACCCAGGCGCATATCGCGATGGCGGTGTTCGCCTATGGTTTCCTGACCCTGTCTGCCGTGGCGGCGCTGGCGGTGTTTCTCCAGGAGAGGGCGCTGAAGCGCAAGCGCCCGACCCGGCTGACCCGGCTTCTGCCGTCGGTGGCGGAGGGGGAGCGGCTGCAGATCACCCTGCTGACCTCCTCGGCCATCGTGCTGGGGCTGGGGCTTGCCACCGGCATGGCGGTGACCTTCTTCGAGAAGGGCAGCCTGCTGACGCTGGATCACAAGACCATCCTGTCGCTGCTGACATTCGGCCTGCTTGTGATCCTGCTTCTGGCCCATCACCGCACTGGCCTGCGCGGCCGGGTGACGACCCGCCTGGTGCTGTGCGCCTTTCTTTTGCTCAGCCTGGCCTATCCCGGCGTGAAGTTCGTCACCGGCATCCTGATCGGCTGAGAGACCCCCTCTCGCATTTTCTGTTGCGCTGCACATAGCGCGCTTGTCATCGGCAAATCGACGGTGTAGCGTTGCCCAAACTTTGGGCATGCAAGGAATCTGCCTAAGAGATGAGCATCAGCATCGGTTCCCATATTTTGCCGAACCCGGTCATCCTGGCGCCCATGTCCGGCGTCACGGACAAGCCGTTCCGGCGTGCCGTGCGCCGCTTCGGCGCTGGGCTGGTCGTTTCCGAGATGATCGCCAGCGCCGCCATGGTGCAGCTGGCCCGCAAGGAAATCCGTAAGATGTCGGAGGATTGCGCCGATGAATTCCCGCTTTCCGTTCAGCTGGCCGGCTGCGAGCCGCAATTGATGGCGGATGCGGCGAAGCTGAATGCGGATCGCGGAGCCGCGATCATCGATATCAATATGGGCTGCCCGGTGAAGAAGGTGACGAACGGCCAGCAGGCTGGTTCCGCCCTGATGCGCGATGAAGCGCATGCCGCCCGGCTGATCGAGGCGACGGTGAAAGCCGTTGATATTCCGGTCACGCTGAAGATGCGCACCGGCTGGGATGATGACAGCCGGAACGCGCCGCGGCTGGCGCGCATCGCCGAGGATCTGGGCGTCCAGATGCTGACCATCCATGGCCGGACGCGCTGCCAGTTCTACACCGGCCATGCCGATTGGGAATTCGTGCGCCAGGTGAAGCAGGCAGTGTCGATTCCGGTCATCGTCAATGGCGACATCACGACGGAAGAGGCGGCGGTTGAGGCTCTGCGCCTGTCCGGCGCCGATGGCGTGATGATTGGCCGGGGCGCCTATGGCAGGCCGTGGTTTCCCAGCCAGGTGGCGCATTATCTGGAAACCGGGGAAAAGCTGGCCGATCCGGCGCTGGATGTCATTCTGGAGACGCTCCAGGCGCATTGGGAGGCGATGCAGCTCCATTACGGCCCGCAGCTGGGCTGCAGGATCGCGCGCAAGCATGTCGGCTGGTACAGCCGCTCCATGCCCGGCTCCGCGCAGTTCCGGCAGGTCGTGAATAACACCACCGATTCTGACGAGGTGCGCCGGGCCATGGAGAGCTATTTCACCGCCGTACGGGATGATCCTGCCCCCCTCCTTGCCAAGGAAGCTGCCTGATGGCTCGAGCTCTTGCCGCTTCGCTGCGCCGCATGACCCGTCGGCACAGCGTCGATGAAAGCGCGGTGCTGACCGCACTCGCCAGCCCCGTGCTGGTCGTCGATGCCGGCAATATGCTGCTCTATGTGAATGATGCAGCGGAGGAATTCTTCCGGCTCAGTGCCAACCAGATGCTCAGCCAGCCGCTCTACGACCTGATCCCGGCGGACAGCCCGCTTTTCTTCCTGCTGTCGCAGGTCCGCGCCCATGGCAACAGCATGGCCGACCACGGCGTCACGCTGGAGACGCCGCGCATCGGCATGCATGAGGTGACGCTGGAAGTAGCACCGATCAACGATTCGGACGGGCAGGTGGCGATCTGCATCCATGAACGCTCGGTAGCGCTGCAATTCCAGCAGCAGCTGACTTTCCGGGGCGCCGCGCGCTCGGTCACCGCGATGGCGGCGATGCTGGCGCATGAGGTGAAGAACCCGCTCTCCGGTATTCGGGGTGCCGCGCAATTGCTGGAACAGAGCGTCGAGGACCCGGCCGATCAGGAACTGACCACGCTGATCCGGGAAGAGACGGACCGGATCTGCGCCCTGGTCGATCGCATGGAGGCCTTTACCGATCAGCGGCCGCTGGCGCGTGGTCCGGTGAACATCCATCTGGTGCTCGACCATGTGCGCAAGGTCGCCAAGACCGGCTTTGCCCGGCAGCACCGCTTTGTCGAGCAGTATGATCCGTCGCTGCCCTCGGTGCTGGGCAACCGGGACATGCTGATCCAGGTGTTTCTCAATCTGGTGAAGAATGCCTCCGAGGCGCTGCCGGAGGAGGGCGGCGAGATCATCCTGTCGACCGCCTACAAGCATGGCATCCGCCTGGCGCTGCCGGGCACACGGGGGCGGTTCGACCTGCCGCTGGTCATCAGCATCATCGATAACGGGCCGGGTATCGCCGACGATCTGCGGCAAAATTTGTTCGACCCCTTCGTGACCACGAAGCAGAACGGCAGCGGCCTGGGCCTGTCGCTGGTGGCAAAGCTGGTCGGCGATCACGGCGGCATCATCGAGGTCGACAGCCAACCCCGGCGCACCACTTTCCGCGTGATGCTGCCGATGGCGACAACCTCTGCAGCCATGGACCCGTTGCCTGAAAGCGAGATTGAATAATGGCGCCCGGTAAAGCCACGATCCTTGTCGCCGATGATGACAGGGCCATCAGAACTGTTCTGCATCAGGCACTTGCGCGCGCTGGCTACGACGTTCGTGTAACAGGAACGGCGGCCGCCCTGTGGCGCTGGGTGGAGGCGGGCGAGGGCGACCTGGTACTGACCGATGTGGTTATGCCCGATGAGAACGGCCTTGATCTGATCCCGCGCATCAAGCGCTTGCGGCCGGACCTGCGCATCGTCGTCATGAGCGCGCAGAACACGCTGCTGACAGCGGTTAAAGCGACGGAACGCGGCGCCTTCGAATACCTGCCCAAGCCGTTCGATCTGAAGGAACTTGTCGCCGTCGTCCAGCGCGCGCTGGTTGCCCCGCGATCGGAGGCGACGCCTGTTATCCAGACGCCCGAAGAAGTCGATGAAACCCTGCCGCTGATCGGCCGGTCGACGGCCATGCAGGAAATCTATCGCATTCTGGCGCGGCTGATGGGCACGGATCTGACAGTCATGATCCATGGCGAGTCCGGCACCGGCAAGGAATTGGTGGCGCGCGCCCTGCATGATTACGGCAAGCGGCGCAACGGGCCCTTCGTGGCGATCAACATGGCGGCCATCCCGCGCGAGTTGATCGAAAGCGAGCTGTTCGGGCATGAGAAGGGGGCCTTTACGGGGGCGACCCAGCGATCCACTGGCCGTTTCGAGCAGGCGCAGGAAGGCACGCTGTTTCTGGATGAGATCGGCGACATGCCGCTGGATGCCCAGACCCGCCTGCTGCGCGTGCTGCAGGAAGGCGAATACACCACTGTGGGCGGCCGGACCTCGATCAAGGCCGATGTCCGTATCATCGCGGCAACCCACCGCGATCTGCGCCATCTGACGCGCCAGGGGCTGTTCCGCGAGGATCTGTTCTATCGCCTGAATGTCGTGCCGATCCGCCTGCCGCCGCTGCGTGAGCGCAGCGAGGATATCTCGGCGCTGGTCCGGCATTTCCTGACTCAGGCGCAGAATGAGGGGTTGCCGCGCAAGACCATCGAGCCGGCTGCGCTGGACCGGCTGAAGACCTATTCCTGGCCGGGCAATGTGCGCGAGCTGGAAAATCTGGTCCGCCGTCTGGCCGTGCTGTATTCGCAGGACGAGATCACTGTCGACGACATCGCCGAGGAACTGGCCGAGGCCAGCCCGCCGGAGCCGACGACCCAGGCGATTCCTGATGGCGAAAGCCTGGGGGCGGCTGTCGAGCGCCACCTGAAAAGCTATTTCTCCGCCCATGCCGATGGCCTGCCGGGTGCCGGGCTCTACGATATGGTCCTGCGCGAGGTCGAGCGGCCGCTGATCGCGCTCAGCCTGTCCGCCACACGGGGCAACCAGATCAAGGCGGCTGAATTGCTGGGGGTGAACCGCAACACCCTGCGCAAGAAAATTCGAGAATTGGACATCCGTGTCGTCCGTGGCCTAAAGTAGCAGCCACAGACTGCCCGTGAGCGGGCCATCGAAACGGGCCTCGATCCGGGCCCTGCATGGAATGGGATGAGCCAGGACGCTCTTTCGCAAGACCGGCCGTCTCCGGGGCTGGCCCAAGGGGCAGAACCGGAAGCCGCTGCCGGTGACGAGGCCCGGGAGTCCAGTGTGGGCCAGAGCAGCGTTACCTTGCTCTGGCGGCATATCGGGCTCTGGGCGGAGCGGGTGCGGCTGGGCCGCAAGGTTGCTTTGGCGCTTATCATCGCTGCCATCGTCTCAGGTATCGCGACCTATGCGGCGCTGACCGATTCCGGGCCTGCGGGGCCGGACGCGCAGACCGTCTTCGTGCTGCTCAACATCAACCTTTTGCTGCTGCTGTCGATCGGCGCCGTCGTGGCGTATCGCATCGTTCAGGTCTGGCTGGAACGCCGGCGTGGCCTTGCCGGATCGAAGCTGCATCTGAAGCTGGTCATGCTGTTCAGCCTGGTGGCGGTGATTCCGGCGATCATCGTTGCGGTGTTTTCCGCCCTGTTCCTGAATTTCGGCATCCAGTCCTGGTTCGATGAACGGGTCAGGACCGCCATCAACGAATCCCAGGCCGTGGCGCGCGCCTATCTGGAGGAACACCAGAAGACGATCCGGGCCGATGCGCTGGCCATGGCCGCCGATCTGAACCGCGAAGCCCTGTCGATGATCGGCAATCCACGGCGGCTGGCGGCTTTTGTCTCGGCCCAGACCATGGTGCGGTCGCTGACCGAAGCGATCGTCTTTGACAGGTCGGGCGGCATTCTTGCGCAATCGGCGCTCAGCTTCTCGCTGCAGTTCGAGACCATCCCCGACTCCGCGATGCAGGAGGCGCAGCGCAACGCCGTCGTTCTTCTGGACACCGACCCGGATGACCGGGTGAGGGCGCTGGTCCGGCTGGACAGCTATTCCGACGCGTATCTGTTCGTCGGTCGCTTCGTCGACAGCAAGGTGCTGGAGCATCTGGAAAAGACCGATGCGGCGGTCGAGGAATACCAGCGCCTGCAGGGCCGACAGTCCAGCCTGCAGATCACCTTCGTCATGATCTTCGTCGTGGTGGCCCTGCTGCTGCTGCTGGCCGCCGTCTGGGTCGGCCTGAATGTCGCGGCGGAGCTGTGGCGACCGGTCAGCAATCTGATCGGCGCGGCCGAGCGGGTGCGTGCCGGCGACCTGACCGCGCGTGTCGAGGAGGAAGACCCCTCAGACGAGCTTGGCATATTGAGCCGCGCCTTCAACCGCATGACCATCCAGCTGCAGGAACAGCGCCGCGAGCTGATCGACGCCAACCGGCAGCTCGACACCCGCCGCCGTTTCACGGAAACCGTTCTTGCCGGTGTCTCCGCCGGGGTGATCGGCCTGGATGCCGAGGGCCGGATCAACCTGCCCAACCGCTCCGCCTCGCTGCTGCTGGACATGCCACTGGAACGGGCCATCGGCCAGCGGATTGACGAGATCGTGCCGGAAATGGCGGAATTACTGGAGGCGGCCCAGAGCCGGCCGGAACGCGGGCATGAGCGGGAAATCCTGCTCTATGGTGAGGCCGGCCAGCGCACGCTGCTGGTGCGGATCGCCGCCGAAATCCTGGTGCCGCTGCGCGAGGGCGAGAAGCCACAAGGCTTCGTCGTCACCTTCGATGACATCACCCAGCTGATGACGGCGCAGCGCAAGGCGGCCTGGGCCGATGTCGCGCGCCGCATCGCCCATGAGATCAAGAATCCGCTGACCCCGATCCAGCTCTCAGCCGAAAGGTTGAAGCGCAAATATCTGAAGCAGATCGAGACCGACCGGGAAACCTTCGTCACCTGTACCGAGACGATCATCCGCCATGTCGGCGATATCGGCCGAATGGTGGATGAATTCTCCTCCTTCGCCCGGATGCCCGGCCCGGTGCTGGCGCCGGCGAATATTCTCGATCTGTGCCGGGAATCGCAGATGCTGTACCGCAATGCCCATGGCGATATACGGGTTCTGGGATCGTTTCCCGACGCACCGGTCATGATGGTATGCGACAAGAGCCAGCTGCGCCGCGCTTTGACCAATCTGATGCAGAATGCCATCGATGCTGTCCGCGGCCGCCAGGAGACCGAACAGCAGACCGGCACCCGGATAAGGCCCGGCATCCTGCGGATTGCCGTCATCCGGGGCGAGAAGACGGTTGAAATCTGCGTCGAGGATAATGGCAAGGGATTGCCGAAGGAAGAACGCCACCGGCTGACCGAGCCTTATGTGACGACCCGCGAGAAAGGCACCGGGCTTGGCCTCGCAATCGTCAAAAAGATCATGGAGGATCATGATGGCGATCTCATACTGGAGGATCGCCCGCGTGGTGGCGCGCGCGTGCGGTTGATTTTCCCTGAGCGAGAGGCTATCCCGGCGCAGCATGACGACACTCAATCCCACCCGTCCGATCCCGATCTCCGGCAACTGACGGCTGCACATGGCGCATGACATACTGATCGTCGATGACGAGGCCGATATCCGGCGCCTGCTCTCCGACATTCTTGAAGATGAGGGGTATCGCACCCGCACGGCCGCCAACGCCCAGGAGGCGTTCGCCGCTGTCTCCACGCGGCTTCCCAACCTCGTCATCCAGGATATCTGGCTACAGGGCAGCGACATGGATGGCCTGCAGATTCTGGAGCGCATGAAGCGCGAGCATCCGAACCTGCCTTTCGTGATGATCAGTGGCCACGGCAATATCGAAACCGCTGTGGCGGCCATCCAGCAGGGTGCCTATGACTTCGTCGAGAAGCCGTTCAAGGCCGACCGGTTGCTGCTGCTGGTCGAGCGCGCCATAGAGGCGGCGCGTCTGCGGCAGGAAAATGCCGAATTGCGGCTGCGCGGCGGTCCGGAGATGGAACTGACCGGCACCTCCAACGCCACGGTGCAGTTGCGCCTTGCCATCGACAAGGTGGCGCCGACCGGCAGCCGCGTGCTGCTGACCGGCCCGGCCGGCAGCGGCAAGGAGATCGTGGCGCGCATGCTGCACGCGAAATCCCGCCGGGCGCGGGGACCGTTCATGGTGCTGAACTGCGCCACCATGCATCCCGACCGGCTGGAACTGGAACTGTTCGGCAGCGAGACCGATGTTGATGGCACGGGCAGCCGCAAGGTCGGCACCTTCGAGCAGGCCCATGGCGGTACGCTGCTGCTCGACGAGGTCGCCGATATGCCGCTGGAAACCCAGGGCAAGATCGTTCGGGTGTTGCAGGACCAGACCTTCGAGCGCATCGGCGGCAGCACCCGGGTCGAGGTTGATGTGCGGGTGATCGCTTCGACCAACCGCGACCTCGAAGCCGAGATGCAGGAAGGCCGGTTCCGCCAGGATCTCTATTACCGGCTGAACGTGGTGCCGCTGCGCGTACCGGCCCTGCGCGAAAGGCGGGAGGATATCCCGCTGCTGATCCGTCATTTCCTGATCCGCACCGCCGAGCAGGCGGGCCTGCCGCTGCGCCCGATTGGCGACGATACGGTGGCCGCGCTGCAGGCCTATGACTGGCCGGGCAATGTGCGCCAGCTGCGCAATGTCGCGGAATGGCTGCTGATCATGGCGCCGGGCGATCCGCGAGAGCCGATCCGAGCCGAGAATTTGCCGCCGGAGATCAGCTCCATCGCCCCGGCGGTGGCCCGGCTGGACAAGGGTGGGGAGATCATGAGCCTGGCGCTGCGCGAGGCGCGCGAAGTGTTCGAGCGCGAATATCTGATTGCCCAGGTGAACCGTTTCGGTGGCAATATCTCTCGCACGGCCGCGTTTGTCGGCATGGAACGCTCTGCCCTGCATCGCAAGCTGAAATCGCTGGGCGTCTCGACGCCGGAGCGGTCTCAGAAGCTGGTTTCTTAAGGATTGGCGCCCGTCGGCGCCCCATCGACAACAGGTAAGCCATAGCCATGAATGTCATCGTCTGCGGGGCGGGCCAGGTCGGCTCCAGCATTGCGCGCTATCTGTCGGCGGAGGGCAATGATGTCACCGTCATCGATCAATCGGCGGATCTGATCCGCAAGATCAGCGATACGCTGGATGTACGCGCCTTTGTCGGCCATGCCAGCCATCCCGGCACGCTGGAGATGGCCGGCGCCAAGGAAGCCGACATGCTGATCGCCGTCACCTATGCCGATGAGGTGAACATGGTGGCCTGCCAGGTCGGCCACTCGCTGTTCCAGGTGCCGACGAAGATCGCCCGTATCCGCAGCCAGAATTACCTGATGCCAGTCTGGGCCGATCTGTTCAGCCGGGACAACATGCCGATCGACGTGATCATCTCCCCGGAAGTCGAGGTGGCGCGCCATATCGGCCAGCAATTGCAGGTGCCGGGCGCCTTCGACATGCTGTCCATGGCAGATGACAAGATCCGGGTTGTCGGCGTGCTGTGCACCGCGGATTGCCCGGTGCTCGATACGCCGCTGCGGCAATTATCCAGCCTGTTTCCCGACCTCAACATGACGGTCGTCAGCATCATCCGGAACGACCGGGTGATCGTGCCCAGCAGCGAAGACCAGATGCTGGCCGGCGATGAGGTCTATTTCGTCTGCGACACCACCCATCTGGCCCGCGCCATGGCCGCCTTCGGCCATCAGGAGCCGGAGGCACGGCGCATTGTCATCGTCGGCGCCGGCAATATCGGCCTGACCCTCGCCCAGACCATCGAGGCGGAGGAGCCGGGCGTCAGCGTGAAGATGATCGAGGTATCGTCTGAGCGCGCCCGCGCCGCCGCCGGTCAGCTGAACCGCACCATGGTGCTGAATGGCAGCGCATTGGACCCGGAAATCCTCGAAGAGGCGAATATCCGCAACACCGAAACCTTCGTTGCCGTGTCGAATGATGACGAGGTGAACATCATCGCCTCGCTGCTGGCCAAGCGCTATGGCTGCGAGCGGGCGGTCACGCTGATCAACAACCAGCCCTATGGCCCACTGGTCACGGCACTGGGCATTGATGCGGTGGTCAATCCGCGCTCGATCACGGTATCGACCATCCTGCAGCATGTCCGGCGCGGTCGCATCCGGGCGGTGCATTCACTGCGCGAGGGCGTGGGCGAGGTGATCGAGGCCGAGGCGCTGGAAACCTCCAGCCTGGTCGGCCAGCCGCTGCGCGATGCGAAGCTGCCCAACGGCCTGATTATCGGCGCCATCGTGCGCGACAATCAGGTGATCATGCCGCGCGGCGATACCCGCATCCAGGCCGATGACCGGGTTGTCGCCTTTGTTGCGACCGAGGCCGTGAAGAAGGTGGAGAAGCTGTTCTCGGTTCGGCTAGAATACTTTTAGGCCGTCTCTGGTTCCCGTCTCCACCGCTCCTGATTTCAGAGGTTTTCCGCATGTCCCGCATTGCCTATGTCAATGGCCGTTACGTTCCCCATGGCGACGCCGCCGTTCACGTCGAGGATCGTGGCTACCAGTTCGCCGATGGCGTCTACGAGGTGGTGACGGTGGTGAATGGCCGGCTGATCGACGAGGAACCGCATCTCGACCGTCTGTGGCGCTCGCTGGGCGAGCTGCGCATCGACATTCCGATGTCACGTGCCGCGATCAAGGCGGTGACGCGGGAGGTTATCCGCCGCAACCTGATCAGGACCGGGCTGGTCTACATGCAGGTTACGCGCGGCGTTGCCCGGCGCGATCATCCGTTTCCCAAGAAGGGCACGCCGCCGGCGGTGGTGATGACCGCCAAGCATGTGCGCCTGCCCAGCCGGCAGAAGGTCGAGGATGGCGTGAAGGTCATCACGATCCGCGATATCCGCTGGGAACGCTGCGATATCAAGACGGTATCGCTGCTGCCGAACATCCTGGGCAAGCAGCAGGCGCGCGAGGCTGGCGCTACCGAGGCCTGGCAGGTCGATGATGACGGCATGGTGACCGAGGGCACCTCGACCAACGCCTGGATCATCACCAAGGAGGGCGAGCTGATCACCCGCCCGGCGACCAACGACATCCTGAACGGCATTACCCGCCTGCGCATCCTGAAGCTGGCGGAGGAGGAGGGGGTCAAGTTCGTCGAGCGCGCCTTCAGCGCCGAGGAAGCCCTGCAGGCCCGCGAGGCCTTCATCTCCAGCGCCACCAGCTTTGTGACGCCGGTGACGCAGATCAACGATACCGTCATCGGCAATGGCAAGGCCGGCTCGGTGTCGCTGAAGCTGCGCGACTGGTATGAGAGCTTCATGGACGGCATGCGGGAAAGCGCCTGATCGTGGAGTGCCCGACGGCACGGCCGCGCGCCGTCATTTTCGACTGGGACCACACGCTCGCCGATAATTGGGATGCCATCCGCGCCGCCCTGAATTTCACGCTGGTGAGCTTCGGGCAGCAGGAGTGGACGGTCGAGGAAACCCGCGCCCGGGTGAAGGCGTCGCTGCGCGACAGCTTCCCGATCCTGTTCGGTGATCGCTGGGAAGAGGCGCGGACGATTTTCCTCGATCACTTTGCCCAGAACCACTTGGCCATGCTGAACCCGCTGGCCGGATCGGCCGATCTTCTGGCGCATTTGCGGGAGAAGGGCGTCTATCTGGCCATTGTCTCCAACAAGCGCGGCCCAACGCTGCGGCTGGAGGTCGATCATCTGGGCTGGCGTGGCTATTTCGGCCAGGTCATCGGGGCCGAGGATGCGACGGCAGACAAGCCCTCGCCGATACCCGTCGGCATGGCGCTGGCCGGCAGCGGCATCGAGCCCGGGCCGGATGTCTGGTTTGTCGGTGACACCAGCATCGATATGGAATGCGCCCATAATGCCGGCTGCGTGCCGGTTCTGATCCGCGATCCTTATCCGGATGACGCGGCACTGGTACAGTTTCCACCCCGCTGGCATGCCCCGCATTGCACACGCGTGGTCGAATGGCTGGGGGCCATCGTCTAGGACGCTCTGACCGCATATTGAAATAATCGGTCTGAATCACAATTTCCCTTATCGATTATTCTTTTCGCACATGCGAAAGTATCCGGGCGGCAAGGGCCATTTTCGGCTCCAACAACACAACAGACGGAAAGAAACATGTCTGACAAAAATCAAAATGTTCAGGACGTATTTCTGAACAGCATCAGGAAGCAGAAGACCCCTGTAACGATCTTCCTGATCAATGGCGTGAAGCTTCAGGGCATCGTAACCTGGTTCGATAATTTCTCGGTTCTGCTGCGCCGTGACGCGCATTCCCAGCTGGTTTACAAGCACGCGATCTCGACCATCATGCCGGCACAGCCGATCCAGCTCTTTGACGCTGTAAAGGAAGGCTCGGATTCCGAGTAATTGATGGGTAGATCACGCGATACCGCTGAAGACGATCTTCAGCCGGAAAAGACCAAGCGCGCGGAAACGTGGAATGAGGTCGCCGACCATCCGGTCCGCGCCCTTGTTCTGCATCCTGATGTCACCTCCGGCCCGAACCGGGGCGAGGGCTCCCTGCGCGCGCCCGAATCCCGGCTTGCCGAGGCGGAAGGGCTTGCCCGCGCCATCGATCTGGAGATCGTGCACCGCGAAGTGATGCGCATTACCAAGCCGACGCCGTCCCGGCTGCTGGGCTCCGGCCAGGCGGAGCGCTTTGCCGATCTGATCAAGGCCATGGAGATCGAGGTCGCGGTCGTTGATGCCGCCCTGACCCCGGTGCAGCAGCGCAATCTGGAACGTGCCTGGCACTGCAAGGTGATCGACCGGACCGGCCTGATTCTGGAAATCTTTGGCGCACGGGCGCGCACGCATGAAGGAAGGCTGCAGGTCGATCTGGCTGCGCTGACCTATCAGCGCAGCCGCCTGGTACGGTCCTGGACCCATCTGGAGCGGCAGCGCGGTGGTGCCGGCTTCATGGGTGGCCCGGGTGAAAGCCAGATCGAGCTGGATCGGCGCATCATCGACGACAAGATCGTGAAGCTGAAGCGCCAGCTGGATGAGGTGAAGCGCACGCGTGAGCTGCATCGCAGCGCCCGGCGCAAAGTGCCGTATCCGATTGTAGCCCTGGTCGGCTATACCAATGCCGGTAAATCGACGCTGTTCAACCGGCTGACCGATTCCGACGTCTTCGCCAAGGATCTGCTGTTCGCGACGCTGGACCCGACGATGCGGCGCCTGAAGCTGCGCTCCGGCCGGCAGATCATCCTGTCCGACACGGTGGGCTTCATCTCTGATCTGCCGACCCAGCTGGTCGCCGCCTTCCGGGCGACGCTGGAGGAGGTGCTGGAGGCCGATATCATCCTGCATGTCCGCGATATCGCGCATCCCGACACCGAGGCGCAGCGCGTCGATGTCGAGACCGTGCTGTCCGATCTGGGCGTCGGGCCGGAGCAGGGGACGGATTACATCGTCGAGGTGCTCAACAAGATCGACCTGCTGCCGGACGAGGACCGCGAAAGGGCGCTGAACATCGCCGCCCGCGATGACAGTGTGATCGCGGTCTCAGCGCTGAAAGGCACAGGCTCCGATGACTTGCTGGCGCTGCTCGACCGGCGGCTGAACGCGCTGCGCATGACCCTGCGGGTCGATGTCTCGCTGTCCGATGGTGCCACCCTGGCCTGGCTCTACGAGCATGGCGAGGTGCTGGAGCGCGAAGATGATGAGAGCGAGGCACATCTCGTGGTCGGTCTGGACGAGGCCGAGCTGGCGCGGTTCGAGCGCCGCCAGGCCGATCTGACAGCCTGATGCTGATCGATACTGATCGCGTTTCCGAGCTGCTTCGGGAAACCGCCGAGACGATCATCCTGCCGCGCTTCCGGCGGCTGGAGGAGGGCGATACCCAGGAGAAGGGGCCGGGCGACCTTGTCACCGTGGCCGATCTGGAATCCGAGAAGTTCCTGACCCCGGCGCTGAGCCGGCTGCTGCCCGGCTCGCATGTGGTCGGGGAGGAAGCGGCGTCGGCTTCGCCGCATCTTCTGGATCTGCTGCGTGGCGACGACCCGGTCTGGATCATCGACCCGGTGGATGGCACCGCGAATTTCGCCGAGGGCTCCGAGATGTTCGCCGTCATGGTCGCGCTGGCGCGGCGCGGCGAGATACTGGCTGGGTGGATCTATGACCCGATCCGTGATCGCATGGCCGTGGCGGAGGCGGGCGAGGGCGCCTATCTCGACGACCGGCGCATGTCTGTCTCCCGGCCGCAGCCTCTGGCCGACATGATCGGGACGCTGAGCCTGAAATTCGTGCCGACGGAAGAACGCCCCGAAATACGCGCCCGCGCGCAGAATCTGCGGCGCTTCTTCTCACTGGGCTGTGCTGGTCATGAATATCTGCAACTGACCGAGGGCCGCACGCATTTCTCGGTCTATCGCCGGATCATGCCCTGGGATCACGCCGCCGGATGGCTGCTGCACAAGGAGGCGGGGGGTGTTGGCGCCTTTGCCGATGGCACGCCCTATGCGCCGACCATCCATGCCGGGCCGCTGATCATGGCATCCGACCCGGCCAGCTGGGACGCGCTGCGCGACCTGCTGTTCCCCAACCCGGCAAGCCGGGCGGTCGGGTAAAAACTCATCAGAAAACTGTCCTTGCCGGGCCTGAGACCCGGCAAGGACAGCAGAACCCGAAGCTACTGCTTGCGCACCACGTTGAACGGGCTGAAGGCCTGGCAGGCGGCCATCAGCTCGATGCGGTTGATGTTCACATTGCCGGGGAAGGTGGCGGTGAAGTAGATCACCTCGGCGACATTGTCCGGGGTGATCGGCTCCGTGCCCTTGTAGACATCCTTCGCCTTGTCGGCATCGCCCTTGAAGCGCACCACCGAGAACTCGCTTTCGGCCAGGCCGGGCTCGACATCGGTGACGCGGATGTTCTGGGCCACCAGATCGGCACGCAGATTCAGCGAGAACTGCTTCACGAAGGCCTTGGTGGCACCATAGACATTGCCGCCCGGATAGGGGTAGCTGCCGGCGACCGAGCCGAGATTGATGACATGGCCCTTGCCGCGCTCGACCATGCCGGTCAGCAGCGCCTGGGTGCAGTAGAGCAGGCCCTTGATATTGGTGTCGATCATCGTCTCCCAGTCGCTCATGGCGACCAGATGGGCCGGCTCCAGGCCCAGGGCGAGGCCGGCATTGTTCACCAGCACATCGACATTCTTGAAATTGTCGGGCAGGGCGGCGACGGCGGCGCGCACGGCCTTCTCATCGCGGACATCCAGCGCCACGATATGGACATCGGTATCCAGCTCCTTCTGCAGCGCCTCAAGACGCTCCAGCCGGCGGCCGGTCAGGATCAGCTTGTGCTTGTCCTTGGCAAAGCGGCGGGCCGTGGCGGCGCCGAAACCGGCGGTGGCGCCGGTGATGAAGACGGTCAGCTGGGACATTGTCTGCTCCATATTTCTTAACAATTATAGATGATTACGCGGATTTCTTGAGTTTTTCCTCGGCCTTGGCACGCAGCCAGAGTGCTTCCATCTCCGGGAGATCGGACTGCTCGGGCGTCCGGCCATCGGCCGCGAGGAGGGCTTCGATACGCTGGAATCGGCGTTCGAATTTGGCGTTGCAGTCACGCAGCGCCAGTTCGGGATCGACCTTCAGGTGACGGGCGAGGTTGGTGAGCGCGAAGATCAGATCGCCCATTTCCTCATGGATATTGGCCTCGCTGCGGCGCTCGGCGGCCAGCTCGACCTTCAGTTCTTCCAGTTCTTCCTCGATCTTGGCGATGACCTGGGCGGTATCCGGCCAGTCGAAACCGACGCGCGCGGCGCGTTTCTGTAGTTTCTCGGCCCGCATCAGCGCCGGCAGGGCGCGGCCGACATCATCGAGAATGCTGGCCGTGCCGCCCTTGGCCTCTGCCTTGCGGGCGCGCTCGGCGGCTTTCAGCTCCTCCCAGCCGAGTTTTACCTGGTCCGGCGTGTCGGCAGAGGTATCGGCAAAGACATGCGGGTGGCGGCTGACCAGCTTGTCGCTGATCGCGGTGGCGACAGCATCAAAGTCGAACAACCCGTCCTCGCGCGCCATCTGGGCATGGAACACGACCTGGAGGAGGAGGTCGCCCAGCTCCTCGCGCAGCTGGCCCATATCTCCCTGGCGGATCGCATCATCCACCTCATAGGCTTCCTCGATGGTGTAGGGCGCGATGCTGGCAAAATTCTGCGCGCGATCCCACGGACAGCCATCCGGCGCCCGCAGCCGCGCCATGATTTCAAGCAGCCTGTCGATCGGGGCGGTCATCGGACGGATCAAACCTCGGGGGGTTTCCAGACGGGCCATACTGCTGGCCAAAAGGACTGGCCAAAAACAGGGCGAGACTACCGGCATCGGGAGCAGGATGAAAGCGTTGAGAGCGTGACCTGATTATCGCATAATATATATTATGGAAAATATTGTATCAGGCTGGGACCAGCGTCACGATCAGCTCTGATTCATTATCCTCAGTGAAGCCTGAAAGGCTCTCCACCAGCCGCAGCCCGGCGCTTGCAGCCAGCGCCTCTATATCCTGCCGGTCGAGGATTGCATAATGCATGGCGGCGGTTTCCTCGCGCAGTGTCGTGCCGGACTCATCCAGCAGCGCGAATGTCAGTTCCGTCACATGGATGGCGCCATTCCCCTCCACCCGGCTGTCGGTGGTCTGATAGGCAAGCCTGCCGGTGAAGTCCGGAATTTCGGATTTCAGCACCAGGCTGCCCCGCTGGGCATCGATCTCGCTCTGCGGAACCGCCCGACGCAGCAGATCGGCATCCGGCAGATGCAGCACGGCCTGGCCCTCGGGCGTCAGGTGATCGGCGATGCGCTGCATAAAGCTGCGCCGCCCTTCCGCATCCAGCACATAGCTCAGGCCGTAATAGCCGACGATGATGCGCTCGAAATGGTGGCCAAAGGCGAAATTCTCCATCCGCTGGGCACAGAGCAAGGGCCGCCCGAGGCTGGCATCGCTGCCATAATGCGTCCGGGCCTGTTGCAGGAGTTCCAGCGAGGCATCAAAGCCGACAAGAAGGCGGTCTGCTGCGCCCAGCGCCGGAAACAACCTCCCGCTGCCGCAGGCGGCCTCCAGCACAGAGCCGGCGCCAGCGGTGAAGTCACGGTAGAAATCCATCTCGCCGATGAGATTCGAGGCACGGCCGAACAGCAGATCGTAGAACCCGACCCGCAGATTATGGCCGCTAAAAAATTCTGCGCCATCTTCCATGGCGCGCAGCTTAGGCGATCAGGGCTCGACTTGTACGGAAATCGACCGATCTGACGGTAGAATGATGTTTCCGAACGAGAAAGCCTGAACCCGATGTCGGTGCTGCTTCTGGCGCGTGCGATCAAACTCACGGCGATTCCTGTGCTGCTCGCCTCGCTGCTCTCTGGTTGCTCCGGCCTGGCAACGCTGAACGCGGCGCTGCTGGCGCAGGATTACCCGGTCACGGCGGATATCGCCTATGGGCCGGATCCCCGGCACCGGCTGGATGTACACCGGCCAGCCGGCGATGCACTGCATCCGGTCGTGGTGTTCTTCTATGGCGGCGGTTGGAAGAATGGCGCGCGCGGCGATTACAAATTCGTCGCCGAGGCACTGGTGAAACGCGGCTATGTCGTGGTGATCCCGGATTACCGGGTCTATCCGGCGGTGCGCTTTCCGGTCTTCATCGAGGATGGCGCCAAGGCGGTGCGCTGGGTGCATGAGAATATCCGGCAGCATGGCGGCGATCCCGAGCGGCTCTATCTGGGGGGTCACTCGGCCGGCGCGCATCTGGGTGCGATGTTGGCACTGGATCGGCACTACCTGCAGGCAGAAGGCCTGGAAACGACGGATATCAAAGGGTTTTTCGGCCTCGCCGGCCCCTACGCCTTAGATCCGACCGAATACAGATCAACCCGCGATATCTTCGCCACCGCCAAAACCCGCGCGGAAACCCAGCCGGTCGAATTCGTCACCGACAAGGCCCCGCCCATGCTGTTGCTGCACGGTACGGGCGACGGCACGGTCTATCCGGTGAATTCGCAGAAGCTGGCGGCGGCACTGCGCGCGCATGACGTACCGGTGCGGCATGTCGAATATCCCGATACCGGCCATATCAGCATCCTGCTGGCCTTCTATCCGGCGCTGGCCGGGGCATTGCCGGTGATCGAGGATGTGACCAGCGCGCTGCGCGATTTCGAGGCCGGGACGCTGCGCTAGCTCAGCTCTACCACCATGCCGTCATAGCCGGGCTCGACGCCGGGCGGACAGGCCGCCAGTAATACCGCGTAATCGGCCTGGTGGTTCATGTGATGCAGGATGGCCCGGCCAGGCTTCACCCGCGCTACCCATTCCATGGTCCGCTCGAAATGCGAATGGGTCGGGTGCGGTTCGAAGCGCAGGCAGTCGACCACCCAGACATCCACCCCGGCAACCAGGTCCAATGCCTCCTCCGACAGGTTCACCACGTCGGTTGAGTAGGCGGCACTGGTTCCGTCCGGCATATCGAAGCGAAAACCCAAGGAACCAAAATGACCTGACCGGGAGATGGCATAGCCATGATCCTGCATGAAGGGCGTCACCTTGACCGTGCCGACCTGGAACGGACCCTCGATCAGATGCGGGGTAAGACAGGGTTTGTAGAAGTAGTTCCCGTCAATCGGCCGAAACACATAGGCGAAGCGGGCTTCGATCATCTCCATCGTCGGGGCATCGGCGTAGCAGTCGATCCAGCGATCAACCAGCAGATTGAGCCCCCTCACCTCGTCAATGCCGTGCAGATGGTCGGCATGGGCATGGGTATAGAGTATGGCCGTGACATCCCGCACTTCCGCATCGACCAGCTGGTCATGCAGGTCCGGCGGTGTATCAACCAGCAGGGTAGTCTCCTCATGCTGGAAGAGGATCGAGGCGCGCCGACGGCGGTTCTTCGGGTTGGTCGGGTCGCAATTGCCCCAGTCGCCGCCGATCACCGGTACGCCGGTGGAGGAACCGCAGCCCAGGATGGTCAGCCTCATGCTAGCGCCTTCACGCGGCTTGCGCGGAAGGCATCTCTACCTTCTTGAAAAGACGCGCGAAATTCTCTGTCGTCGCCTTCTCGACCTCGGCCATGGAGAGGCCTTTCAGCTCGGCCACCATCTTGGCGGTATGGGCAACGAAGGCCGGCTCATTGCGCCTTCCCCGGTGCGGAATCGGCGCCAGATAGGGGGAATCAGTCTCCAGCAGCAGCCGGTCGAGCGGTAGTGCGCGCACGGTTTCCTGCAGATCGACCGCCTTCTTGAAGGTAACGATGCCGCTGAGCGATATATACAAACCGAGTTCTATTGATTTTTCAGCAAGTTCGCGCGAGGAGCTGAAACAGTGAATGAGTCCGGGAAAGGCTCCTTCGCCATGTTCCTCGCGCAGGATGGCGACCGTATCGTCATCGGCATCGCGGGTATGGACGACCAGCGGCAGGCCGGTTTCGCGGGCCGCCTTGATATGGGCGCGGAAGCTGCGCTGCTGGGCTTCCCGGCCGCTATGCTCGTAGAAATAATCCAGCCCGCTTTCGCCAATGCCAACAACCTTCGGATGCTGCGCTTCGGCGATCAGCCGGGCGGCATCGGTCTCCGGCTGGCTGTCCGCCTCATGCGGATGGATGCCGACGGTGCAGTAAATGTCGTCATAGCGCTCGGCGATGCCCCGCACCCGCCCGAATTCGGTAATCTTGGTGCAGATCGTCACCATGCGCGCCACGCCGGCCGCACGGGCACGCTCGACGACCGCATCCAGCTCCTCCGCGAAATCCGGGAAATCGAGATGGCAGTGACTGTCGACCAGCATCAGGCTTCCCCCCTGCCCTGTGTGTCGCCCTCTTCCACCCAGCGCGGGAAGGCCGGCGCTGGGGCCGGCAGGACCGTACCGGGCTTCAGCCGCCCTGCCTGGCCCAGGCTGGCAAAGCTGCGGTCCCCGGGTGCCACGGCCAGGCTGTCCAGCAACTTCTCGGCGCCGGCCGGGGTGGCTGTCTGGGCCAGGATGGCCGCCTGGCGCACCACTTCGGCGGTGACGTAGAGCACGGTTTCCATGCGCTTCGGATCGGTCTTCTTCAGCGCCCAGGGGGGCCTCGCCGGCGAAATAGCGATTGGCCTCGCCGATCACGCCCCAGACCTGCGCCAGCATCGTGTGGATCTCAAAGCGGTTCATCGAGGTGCGGACTGCTCCGAGCAGCGCGTCGGTCTGGTCCAGCATCAGCTGGTCTGCCTCGCTGAAATCGCCCGGCTCCGGCACCACGCCGCCGCAATTCTTGGCGATCATGGAGAGCGAGCGCTGCGCCAGATTGCCGAAATCATTGGCAAGATCGGCATTGCTGCGGTTCACCAGCGCCTCATGGCTGTAGCTGCCATCCTGCCCGAACGGCACCTCGCGGCAGAAGAAATAGCGGATCTGGTCAACGCCATAGGTATCGGCCATGGCGATCGGGTCGATGACATTGCCGACCGATTTCGACATTTTCTCGCCGCGGTTGGTCAGGAAGCCATGGCCGAAGACGTGCTTCGGCAGCGGCAGATCGGCCGACATCAGGAAGGCCGGCCAGTAGACCGCGTGGAAGCGCACGATATCCTTGCCGATGACATGCAGATCGGCCGGCCAGAATTTCCCGAATGCCTCGCCGCCGCGCTCCGGATAGCCGATGCCGGTGATGTAGTTGGTCAGCGCATCGACCCAGACATACATGACATGCTTCGGATCACCCGGCACCGGCACGCCCCAGTCGAAGGTGGTGCGGGAGATCGACAGATCCTTCAGCCCGGCCTTCACGAAGCTCATCACCTCGTTGCGCCGGCCATCCGGCTGGATGAAGCCGGGGTTGGCCTCGTAATGCGCCAGCAGCCGGTCCTGATAGGCAGACAGCCTGAAGAAATAGCTTTCCTCCTCGACCCATTCGACCGGAACGCCAGTCGGCGCCAGCTTGGAGCCGTCGGGCTGGGTGGTCAGCTCATCCTCGCCGAAATAGGCCTCGTCGCGCACCGAATACCAGCCGCCATACTTGCCGAGATAGATGTCACCGGCATGCTTCATGCGCTCCCACAGCTCGCTGACGGAGGCGTAGTGCCGGGGCTCGGTGGTGCGGATGAAATCATCGTTGGAGATGTTCAGATGCTTGACCATGGCCTGGAATTTCGGCGCCATCTCGTCGGCAAGCTGGCGGGGCGTGATGCCCAGCCTTTCCGCCGTCTGCTGCATCTTCTGGCCGTGCTCGTCGGTGCCGGTCAGGAACATCACCTCATAGCCATCCAACCGCTTGAAGCGCGCGATCACATCGCTGGCGATGGCCTCATAGGCATGGCCAATATGCGGCGCGCCATTTGGGTAGGAAATGGCCGTGGTGAGGTAGAAGGTCTTCCGGTCGGACCCCGACATGGTCTCTTGTTCTCCAGCGCTGGTTTTCAGGACGCCTGCAACGCCAGGAAGGCGGTGATCACCACCTGCTTGCGCTCTAGGTTGATGGCGTCGGTACGGGCCGTCAGGTGCCGCACTTTCTCCCATAGCTGCATCCAGCGATCAAGGCTGTGCAGCGCCAGAAGGCGGCGGGCGACCTCCTCCTCCTCGGCCAGGATGGCCTGCGGCAGGTGATTCTGGCTGCCGGCACGGACCAGCCGGGCGATCCAGTCGGCCAGCAGGATCATGCAGGTCTCGAATCCGGCCTCGCTGCCGGCCTTCTCGAACCGGGCGGCAAAGCTGTGCAGCTTACGCGCCTCCAGCCGGGGCAGTTCCGCCAATAGGCCGACCAGATCGCGATACAGCGCCAGCCCGCCGGCCTGGTGCAGGGCCAGCGCCTTGCCGATGCTGCCCTCGCCCAGCCGGGCCAGAAGGAGTCGGTTTTCGCCTGCCTCCTCCGGCAAATAGCGCGCCAGAAGATCATCCATGACGGCATCATCCAGCGGATCGAGCCGCAGCGACCGGCAGCGCGAGCTGATCGTCGGCAGCAGCCTTCCCGGGCTGTGGCTGACCAGCAGCAGCAGCGCGTTCTTCGGTGGTTCCTCCAGAACCTTCAGCACGGCATTGGCCGCGTTGCGGTTCATCTCGTCGACGCTGTCGATGATGACCACCCGCCAGCCGCCATCGCCGGCCGTCAGATGGAGGAAGTCGCCAATTGTCCGGGCGTCATCGACGACGATTTCCGTGCGTTCCTTCTTGGTCCGCTCGTTGACGCTGCGTTCCACGGTCAGCAGATCGGGATGGCTGGCGGCGGCAACCCGGCGAAAGACAAGGCTGTCCGTCGGGATTGCCATGTCGCTGGCCGCCGGCTCCGCCTCTCCGAAGAGCGAGGGGCCGCTCTCCGGTTGCAATCCGCCGGCCAGCATGAAGCGGGCGGCGCGATAGGCGAAGCAGGCCTTGCCGATGCCTTCCGGCCCGCTGATCAGCCAGGCATGGGGCAGCCTGCCGGAGCGCACAGCCGACAGGAAGACAGCCTCGGCTGCCTCATGGCCCAGCAGCAGCGAATTCTGCCGGGGCGATGGCCAGGGGGTGGCATCGGGGTTGTCGGTAGTGCTCATGCGCGGGCCACGCCCAGCCGGTCGGCAAGGATGCGGTCGATGGCGGTGGCCACCAGCTCGGGCGCCTGCGTAGCATCGATCACAGCGCAGCGTATTGGCTCGCGCCGGGCAATCTCCAGATATCCCTGGCGCAGCCGCTCATGGAAATCGAGGCCCATCCGCTCGAACCGGTCTTCCTTGTCACCCCGCCCGGCCGCCCGGCCAAGCCCGACCGATACCGGCACATCCAGGATCAGCGTCAGATCCGGTTTCAGATCGCCTATGGCCAGCTGTTGCAGGCTGTCGATGGCGTCGCGGCCCAGCCCATGGGCATAGCCCTGATAGGCCATGGTCGAATCAGAGAAACGGTCGCAGACCACCCAATGGCCCTGTGCCAGTGCCGGGCGGATGCGCTGTTCGACATGCATGCGACGGGCGGCGGTCATCAGCAGCGCCTCGGCCATAGCATCCCAGCGCTCAATGCTGCCGGTGACGATCAGCTCACGGATGGCTTCCGCACCCGGCGCACCACCGGGCTCCCGGGTGGCGACAACGCTTTTGCCGGCCTGACGCAGCAGATCCTTCAGATGGGCGATCTGGGTCGATTTGCCGGCACCCTCGCCGCCTTCCAGAGTGATGAAGCGGCCGGTTGGCACGTCAACGCTGTCCAAACACCAGAGACTGGGCCGAGGCCAGCATCCGCCCGAACAGGCCCAGCTTCGGCACATCGGCGCCAGCGACAAGCGGAATCTCCGCAAAATTGCCGCCTGACGCCGTGATCCGCAGCACGGCGATGGGGTCGCCCTTCTGGATCGGCGCGGCAATCGGACCCTGATAGGCGACGCTGATCACCATCTCCTTGCGCGCGCTGCGCGGCAGGGTGGCCGTGATGTCCTTCGCGGCGACCAGCGGCACGTTGCGCGCCTCGCCATGCCAGACTTCGGCCTGCTCGACCGTTTCGCCGGCCTTGAACAGCGCGTAATTATCGAACTCCCGGAAGCCCCAATCCATTAGACGGGCGGTTTCCTGCGTCCGGGCATTCATGCTTGGCAGGCCGTTCACCACCAGGATCAGCCGGCGGTCGCCACGCTTCACCGAGGCTGTCAGACCATAGCCCGAGGCCTCGGTGTGGCCGGTTTTCAGCCCATCCGCCCCCGGCATGCTGTAAAGCAGCGGGTTACGGTTGCCCTGCTTGATGCCGTTATAGGTGAATTCTTTTTCAGCATAATAATGGTAGTGCTCTGGGAAATCCCGGATCAGCCGGCCGGCCAGGAGCGCCAGTTCCCGGGGGGTCATCAGATGCTCGGGATCGGGCCAGCCCGTGGCGTTCTTGAAGACGCTGCGCTCCAGCCCGATCTCGCGGGCCAGGCCGGTGATGCGGTCGGCAAAGGCCTGTTCGGAGCCGGCGAGGCCTTCGGCCAGCACGATGCAGGCATCATTGCCGGATTGTACGATCACGCCGCGCAGCAGATCCTCGACCTTGATGCGAGATCCCAGCTCGACAAACATCTTCGAGCCGCCCTTGCGCCAGGCTTCCTCGCTGACCGGCAACTCGTCGGTCAGCTTCAGATTGCCCTCTTTCAGTTGCTGGAACACCGCATAGACGGTCATCAGCTTGCTCATCGAGGCCGGCGGCATCATCTCGTCAGCATTCTTTTCCAGCAGCACTGTGCCGGTGTCGAAATCCACCATGAAGACCTGTCTGGCGGAGGTCTCTATGGTCTGCGCTGCGGCTGGCGCCAAAGGCGTCGCGGCCAGGGCAAGAACTGCCAGAACCCCGGATGTCCGCGCGATCCCCTGAGCGGCCCGATGCAGCAGGTTCGGAATAGTCTCGCTGAAGAATCGGCTGCTGGTCATCGCTGTTTCCCTTACTGGCCGGCTGTTCCCGCCGCAGGCTGCCCTGATGGCAGGGTGCTTCTTCTAAATCGCTTCAGGCCCGGTTCCTATCAGGAAAATGAGCCGAAACTATGAAAACCGGGCTGGTTAATCGACCACAACCCGGGCGCCCGGATAGCCCGACCCGATGACCTGCTCCAGCAGATTATCGGCATCGCTGACCGAATTGAGCGGCCCCAGACGGACGCGGAAGAAGGTCTGGCCATCGACCCGCGTCTCGGAGACCTGGGCGGTGGCCAGGCGGCTCAGCTGCGTGCTCAGCCGCTGGGCATTGTCCCGGCTTGAGAAAGCCCCCGCCTGTACATACATGCGGCCGGGATTGGCGGCGCCTACGCTGATCTGCCCGTCAACGGCGCGGCTGGCATCGGGCGGTATGCGGGGGGCTGCGGCGACGACAGAGGGCTGCGGGCGCGGTGCTACCGGCGTGCCGGACAGGCTTTCCACGGCCACGGCGCTGCGCGGCGAAGGGGTGATGACCGGCCCCTCGACAGCGGCGGCGGCCATGACGGTGCCGCGCTTGGCGCCTTCGGCCAGCTGGCGGCTTTCCTGACCGAGGATTTCGACCTTCACCTGGGCGGTGCCCTTTTGCTCGACGCCCAGAAGCTGGGCGCTGCGGCGCGACAGATCGATGATCCGGCCATGCGCAAAGGGCCCGCGATCATTGATGCGCACGGTGAGTGCCCGGCCGTTTTCCAGATTGGTGACCCGCACCAGGCTGGGCATCGGCAATGTGCGGTGGGCGGCGGTCAGGTCGTTCTGGTCATAGACCTCGCCATTTGCCGTGATCTTGCCGTCGAAGCCAGGGCCGTACCAGGAGGCGATGCCGCTTTCGATGTAATTGTAATCGGCCGCCGGATAATACCAGACACCGCCGATCTGATAGGGCTCGCCCACCTTGTAATACCCCTGGGTCTTGGTTTCCGGCCCCTGGATCGCTTTTGCGGTGTGGGCCGCCAATTGCGTCTCCGCACAGCCCGCCAGCGCCAGCCCGGCCAAGGCGAGGGCTATGCTGGCGCGGTAGTGCCGACCAAGTCTGAATAAGGGAGGCATTATCTTGTAGCTGGCCCGTTCTGCGTACCTTTATGTGGTAGGCAGTCTACTCGGCGCTGCCGATATTGCCAAGCGCGTCCGACAGTTTTCCGACCGCGACCGCGAAATAGGTCGAGCGGTTCCATTTCAGGATGGTCTCGAAATTCTCATAGACCATGAAGGCCGGGCCGCCCGTGCCTTCGCGAACCAGCGCCGGCAGGACGATCATGGCGGAGAGATCACGCGCCGGCAGGTCGCTGCCGTCAACGCGCCGCACGCCCAGGGCCTGCCATTCACTGATCGACCGGGTGACCTTCTTCTCCGCCTGACTGATATCGAAGCCGGCGGGCAGCTGGACCTGGCGGCCCCAGGTCCGGTCGTCCTTCCAGCCCGATTTCGAGATATAATTGGCGATGGAGGCGAAGATATCAGGCTGTGACGACCAGATGTCACGCTTGCCGTCGCCGGTATAATCCACCGCATAGGCACGGAAGCTGGAGGGCATGAACTGGTTCTGGCCCATAGCACCAGCCCAGGAGCCGATCATCGCCTTCGCCGTGATATGACCTTCATCTATGATGGTAAGGGCATCCATCAACTCTTTGCGGAAGAAAGCACTTCTGCGACCGTCATGGGCCAGGGTGGCGAGGGAGGCAATGACCGAGAAATTGCCGGTTACCCGCCCGAAATCGGTCTCGATCCCCCACAGCGCCACGATGATGCGCGGCGGCACGCGGTATTGCTGGGAAATACGCTCCAGCACTGGGCCGTGCTCCGCCAGCATCGCCCTGCCCTTGTCGATCCGGCTCTGCGGTACGACGCGGTCGATATATTGCTGGAACGTCAGGGTGAATTCAGGCTGTTTGCGATCCAGCTCGATCACCCGGGGGATCGGCTGTACACCCGTCAGGGCAGCATCCAGTGTTGCCTGACGAATCCCCTTCTGCGCGGCTTCGGCGCGCACGCCCTGCAGCCAGACATCGAAGGGCTGGTCATTGGCCTGGGCGGCACTACCGATGGCGAATCCGAGACCGACAATGCCGGCCATCAGTAACCGGCGGCCCCGGCTCCCGTTTTCGGTCAGGGCAATGGCGCTGCGGGCAAGGGGACGACTCTTCGGCATAATTCTATCTCTCTGACCGGAATGGGGATCGGCTGGTGCCGATTCCCTGTGTGTAGGCGATGCATGCGGCGATTTCATGGCTGTCAGAAGCCGCGATTACAGCCGCCCCAACATGGCATAAGCCACAAGGCCAAGCCACTCCTTCATCGCCAGACCCAGGCCGGATAACCCCTCTGTCAGCCCGGGAAACCAGCGGTTATCGGCCGGGTCGGTCAGGTAGTCGGTCGGATAAGCACGGATGTGCCAGCCATGGTCGGCGAAACTGGCCATGGCCCGTGGCATGTGCCAGGCGGAGGTGACCAGCAGCCAGGGCGTGCCGACTGTGCCGGGGCTGCCGCCTAGTGCCGCGGCAATGGCCGCGTTCTCCCGCGTGGTGCGCGAGGTATCGTCGATTTTCAGGCGCTGCGGATCAATGCCCAATCGGCCCAGAAGAGCCGCCACTTCCGGCGCCTCTCGCGGTCCCTGATCGCGCATCCGGCCTGATCCGCCCAGCAACAGGATCGGCCCCTCCGGGTAGTGCCGGGCCAGCAGTGCTGTGGCGAGGATGCGGTCGCCGGCGCCGGTCAGCATGGGCTGGTCATGCTTGGCCGACAGCGCCGGGTCCAGCCCGCCGCCGAGCAGCAGGATGCCGGCAATCGCATCAGGCATCGGCCGCGGCATGCTGTAGCGCTGCTCCAGTGGCCGCAGCAGCCAGTCTCCCAGCGGCAGGACAGCGATGGCGGCTACGGCTACCAGCCCGCCGCCCAGCATGATCATACCGGCCCGGCGATAGCCGCGCAGCAGGCCGAGAAATCCGAGAATCAGAAACAATAGCAGCAGTGTACCGGGTTCAACGATGCCCCAGACCAGCTTGCCGAGAATGAAAATGCCATCATCCATAAGGCTGGTGTACGGGATCGCCCCTGCAGGCGCAATCTCTGCCGCTTGAGAGGCCATCACGCAGGCCGGCATTGGAAGCCGGCACCGGCTATGCTAGAAGGCCGGCGATCCGCAGCGTCTCTGCACCGGATGGGTGGCCGAGCGGTTTAAGGCACCGGTCTTGAAAACCGGCGTGGGTGTAAGCTCACCGTGGGTTCGAATCCCACCCCATCCGCCAGTTGCAGCTCTCGCGCTGCTTAATACCCCGGCGGATCGCTGGCCGGGAAGGATTCATAGGAGGCCTCGTCGACCTTGTCCCAGGGTGGGGATTTGGCGGCGGTCTCACTGGGCGGATAGGTGGGACCGGAGGCGGCTTTCGGGGATTTTACCGATGTCAGCGCGAGCGCCACGCCGACGGCCGTCGACAGCAGCAAGAGAGTACGCATCCGGATTTGCCTCTTGAGGTATGAAGGAAGGGAGGCGCGGCGATTCTGTCCGCCCCTGTCCTTCAGAAACACGCCTGCGCTGCAGAATGTTCCAACGGGGAGCGGCCTGCCGCATTGGCGGCCAATTCGGGTGCGACTTTCGATCGCTGAGTTCCTCAATGCCAGGCGATGCCATGCTCCCCTTGCTGACCGGATTTCCCTTCGGACTGTCCCGCACCGCGATTCCCCTTGCGCTCTGTGCCGGCCTGCTGATTCCGGGCGCGGCCCCTGCCCAGGCAATTGCGGGGCTGGAACCAATCCTCGACCGGGCGGCCGAGTTGGAGACGCTGGAAACCGTGATCATCGCCCAGGAGGGCGATATCCTCACCGAGCGGGGCTATCGCGGGCATCGGGTGACGGCGCCGACGAACATCAAATCGGCCTCGAAATCGGTGATCTCGGCGCTGGTTGGTATCGCCATCGCCAAGGGGGTGCTGGAGGGGGCGGACCAGAAGGTGGCACCGCTGCTGCGCCGTGATCTGCCGCCCTCCCCGGATCCCCGCATGGCGGAGCTGACCATCGGACATCTTCTGTCGATGCAGGCCGGGCTGGACCGGACCTCCGGCGTGAATTACGGGCGCTGGGTGTCGAGCCGTAACTGGGTGCGCAGCGCCCTGGCACAGCCCTTCGTCGATGAGCCTGGCGGGCGCATGCTCTATTCCACCGGCTCCACCCATCTGCTCTCGGCCATCCTGACGCGCCAGACCGGGCGATCGACCCTTGACCTGGCGCGCGACTGGCTGGGGCCAGTTCCGAGTTTTGCCATCGGCGGCTGGGATCGCGACCCGCAGGGCATCTATCTCGGCGGCAACCAGATGGCGATGAGCCCCCGCTCCCTGCTCGCCTTCGGTGAGCTCTACCGCCGGGAAGGCCGGCTGGCGGATGGAACGCAGCTGATTCCCACCGCGTGGATCGCGGAATCCTGGACCCTGCGCACCCATTCCGTGTTTACCGGAGATGGTTATGGCTATGGCTGGTTCCTGCGCCGGATCGGCGGGCATGAGGCCCGTTATGCCTGGGGATATGGCGGCCAGATGCTCTACATCGTGCCCTCGCTGGCGCTGACCGTCGTGATGACCTCCGATGAGGCAACCCCATCCGGCCGGACGGGCTATCGGGCTGAGCTGCATGGCCTGCTTGAGGAGATCATCGCTGCCGTCGAAGCGGCGGGGCAATAACGAAACCATCCTTGACCTTGCCTGATCATTAAATAAGAATGACTATCAATTGCATTAAGGCGAGCGATCAGGGAGTGAGCTATGAACGCCTATCCAGGACGGCACACGGAGAATCCAAAACGGATCTGCGGGGATGCCAAAGGCGGCGCAAGCTCAAAAGCTCGCGCGCTGGAGCCGCTTGAGACTGCGGATAGGGCTGGCGAACGGGGCGCCCTGCCCTTTGCCGAGCAATTCGCGCTCTGGGCGATGCGGCTCTGGGTTGCCGGCCAGCGCGGTCAATCGGTCGAGCATGCGCTGGAGGGCGCGTTCCGGCGGCTGCACCAGCCTCAAGCGCGCCGCAGGCTGGAATTGTTCATGCTGTCCCTGGCACATGGCGCCATCCGCCCGATCCGCCTGTGGCCGCCCTGCGCCGGGCCGGTCAGCGATGACGAGGCCCGGCTGCTGGATCTACTGCGCTACAGTCAGGCCGGCGAGAAATTCACACCCGCTTTGCTCTGCCGCTCTTTCCTGCGCCCGCGGGCCAGTGCCGTCGCCGGGGTGCTGGGGGCTGATTTTGCCGATTGCCTCGCCAGGGCCGGCTTGCGGCTGCCGGTTACTGGGGAGCCCCAGGATGTATAGCGGCTGCGACGATCATCGCCGGGAGGAGGTGCATGGCGCAGAATCCTTCGCCGAGCTGGATGCCGGGCGCAAGCTGGTACTCTGGGGCATGCGGGTCTGGGTGTCCGGGCTGCATCAGGACTGGCCGGCCGACCGCACCAGCGAAACCCTGCAGGACGGCTTCGCCATGGCCTATGCGGCGGCGGCGATAGAGCCTCTGGGCGACATGATGAGCATATTGGCCGGCGGATCATGCCGGCAGATTGCCATCAACTGCCCGCGTTGCCCGGCGGTAACCGAGGATGAGCACCTGCTGCTCGATCTGCTGGCGCTGTGTCAGCACCGGATGACGGATCGGGGGGGCGCTGACCGACTGGATAGTTTTGCCGGGCTGGCGGGTGCCGTGATGGTGCCTGCCGCTATCCGCCTGTTCGAGGGGCAGGCCGTCCGACTGGCAGCCATTCTGGCGCAGTTCGGCGTCTCGGTACCGGTGCGGCAGGCAGAGGATGGCAGCCTGAAATCAGATGCCGGGACTGTCCGGCGCTACATCCACCCCGCCCCGGCCAATCTGCAATAGACGTGTGTCAGCCCGCCATGACGCGGAAAGCGGTAAACCAGCCATAGGTCATGACGACCATCAGCAGCGCAAAGCTGCCGATGACGGCGATACTGCTGAGCGTACGGTCCAGTGTGTTCAGGGCTTGCTCGGACATCGTGTTCTCCTCTTCACCAGGAATGAATGAGGAATGCACGATGCCCGAGAGCCATTGGCTTCGTCAAGAACAAAAAGTGAACATCGGCGAAATTGCGCCGATTCCTGGTCTTGCTGCGCGGCTTACTTGGCCTTCCAGAAGGGGGCAGCGCGGAGAATCTTGTTCTCTTGGCGGACGGTGTAGCCAGCCTCGGCGCTCTTCGCCAGATAGGCTTGCCAGGCCGGGTCGGCCTGCATGCGGCTGCGCTTTTCTTCCCGGTCGGCCAGCGATTCATACTGCCAGAGATGCACGATCTGGTTCAGCGCGCCGATATCGCCGGAGCTGTAATAGCCCACCGGCTCGCCCAGATGCTTCACCTGCACCGGATAGCCATGGGTGCCGTACAGCTCCAGGAACTTGTGCAGGCAGCCGGCTTTGATCTCATAGGTGCGATGGTCGATAATCATGCTTCGTTCCTTATTTTTCGGGATTGTTCCGGATATGCTGGGCCTGCTGGCGCAGCACGAACTTCTGGATCTTGCCGGTTGAAGTCTTCGGCAGCGGGCCGAAGACGATGGTCCGGGGTATCTTGTAGCGCGCCAGCTTCTGCCGGCACCAGTCGATCACCGTCTCGGCGTCGATAATCGGCGCGCCCGGCTTCAGGGTGACGAAGGCGCAAGGGCTCTCGCCCCATTTCTCGTCCGGCCGGGCGACCACGGCGGCCTCCATGATCGAGGGATGGCGGTACAGCGCCTCCTCCACCTCCAGCGAGGAAATGTTCTCACCGCCGGAAATGATGATGTCCTTGGCGCGGTCCTTCACCTCCATATAGCCGTCGGGGTGCAGCACCGCGAGATCGCCGCTGTGATACCAGCCGCCGGCAAAGGCCTCGTCCGACGCTGCAGGGTTCTTCAGGTAACCCATCATGACCGTATTGCCGCGGAACAGCACCTCGCCGAGGGTCTCGCCATCGGCCGATACGTCCAGCATCGTCTCCGGGTCGACGACACGCATGCCCTGAAGCGTCGGGTAATGCACGCCCTGGCGGGCCATCTTGCCGGAACGCTGCTCCAGTTCCAGTTCCGCCCAGCCCTCCTGCCAGTCGCAGACGGTAGAGGGGCCGTAGGTCTCGGTCAGGCCGTAGAGATGGGTGACGCGAAACCCCATGGCCTCCATCCGCTCGATCACGCTTGACGGCGGTGCAGCACCACCGGTGGCAACCTCCACTGTATGGTCGAAGCGCAGCTTCTGCTCTTCCGGCGCATGGATCATCATGTTCAGCACAATGGGCGCGCCGCACATATGGGTGACGGTATGGTCGCGTATCGCCGGGAAGATCAGCGCCGGATCGACCCGGCGCAGGCAGACATGGGTGCCGGCAATGGCGGTGACGGCCCAGGTATAGGTCCAGCCATTGCAGTGAAACATCGGCAAGGTCCACAGATAGCGCGTCTTCGGCGTCAGGCCGAAGGCGAGGATCTGGCCGATGGCGTTCAGATAAGCCCCGCGATGGGCATAGACGACGCCCTTCGGATTGCCGGTTGTGCCGGAGGTGTAGTTCAGCGCAATGGCCTGCCATTCATCATCCGGCAGCGCGCCGGCGAAGCCCGGATCGCCCTGTTCCAGAAAGGCCTCGTAATCGATGCCACCGAAGGAATGCCCGGCCCCGCCGGCCTCCGGGTCATCAATCTCGACCAGCACGATGTCGCGGCCCAGCTTGCGTACGGCTGCCTGTGCCACCTCGGCAAATTCGCGGTCAGCGATCAGGACTTTGGCTCCGCCATGCTCCAGGATGAACGCCACCGTATCGGCATCGAGGCGAATATTGATCGCGTTCAGCACCGCGCCCAGCATCGGCACGCCGTAATGCGCTTCCAGCAGGGCCGGGATATTGGGCGCCAGGACGGAGACCGTATCGCCCTTGCCGACCCCAGCCCGGGCCAGCGCACTGGCCAGGCGGTGGCAGCGTTCGGCGAAATGGCGGTAGGTATAGCGCTGGCGGCCGTGGATAACGGCGATTTTGTCGGGATAGACCGCTGCTGACCGTGCCAGGAAGGAAAGCGGCGTCAGGGGGACGTGATTGGCCGGATTCTTTGCGAGATCGCGCTGATAGGCGCTGTCGCCGGGCGACTCGGACAAGGCTGCTCCCTTTCTTGTTATCGACAATTCCGATTGCCGGGTTGCCGTTTTGTCGGCCACATGCTCGAATCCGAATCGGCGCTCGTCAAGCATCCGTCAGGAAAGGAGCCTTCCCATGCGCCTCGATATCTTCTCGGACGTTATCTGCCCCTGGTGTTTTATCGGCAAGCGACGGCTGGAACGGGCCCTGGCGCTGCGGCCGATGCCCGAACTGGAAATCCGATGGCGCGCCTTCCAGCTGAACCCCGGCATGCCGAAGGAAGGCATGGACCGCAGCGCCTATCTGGAGGCCAAGTTCGGCGGTGAGATGCGCTCGCGCCAGATCTACGACACTATCAGACGGGTCGGCAGCAGCGAGAATATCCCCTTCGCCTTCGAGAAGGTGACGCGCACCCCGAACACGGTGGACGCGCACCGGCTGATCCGCCTGGCCTGGGACAAGGGCGTGCAGGGCGAGATCGTCGAGGCGCTGTTCCAGGGCTATTTCCTGGAAGGCCGCGATATCGGCGATCAGGATACCCTGGTCGACATTGCCGCCGACCAGAACATGAACAGCGACGAGGTCCGGAATTTTCTGGAAAGCAAGGAAGGCGCGGTCGATGTCGAGGCGGAATGTGTGACCGCCGGCCGGATTGGCGTGAATGGCGTGCCCTGCTTCATCCTGAATGGCCGATACGGCCTGTCCGGCGCGCAGGAGCCGGAGGCACTGTTCCCGATGTTCGACCTGGCATTGCAGGAGGAAGGCGCCTCCGCCTGAGCCCCTATGCGCTATCAGCTCCGCTATCCCATTGCCCGGCGCGACGAGTTGGAAAAAGCCGAGGCCTGGCTGGGCAAGAACGCGAGCGCGCGCTGGGGCGTGCGCTTCGGCGGGCTGATGCTGGCGCGCGACCGGGTGCATCAGCGCCGGGTGGAGACGATCAGCCTGATTGCCAGCTTTGAAGATAACGCGGATCGCAAGCGCTTCGCCCAGGAATTCCTCTACACCACCCTGCCCGGTGCCGCCCCGGATACGATAAGCCTGGATTCAACTGAACCCCCGGATGCCGGTTTCGCGCCCCCGCTCCCCCCAGCGCCACCGGTCATCGAAGCGGCGGTTGTCGAAGCCACCCGCCCGGCCCGGCCGGACGACAAGCCGGCGATGCCCCCGGCCGGCGGAAAGCTGTTCGACTTCAAGGCCTAACGCGTCTTACTTCCTCAGGCTGCGATCTTTGCCAGTTCGCCGAGTAGGTGATTCAAGCCACTGACGCGCTTGTCGGGCTGGCCCCAGGGACGCTTGCAGACCAGCTTGTGGTCCGGGCGCAGCTGCACGCTGCCGGCCTGCTTGGAAATGAACATGACCAGCCCGGCCGGGTTGGCGAAATTATTGTGGCGGAAGGAGACGACCGCGCCCTTCGGCCCGGCATCCACCTTGTCGATGCCGGCCAGGCGGCACAGCCGCTTGATGGCGACGATCTGCAGCAGATTTTCGACTTCCTCGGGCAGTGGCCCGAAGCGGTCGATCATCTCGGCGGCGAAACCGTCGATCTCCTGGCGGTCGAGCAGCGTCGCGATCCGGCGATACAGGCTGAGCCGGACCGAGAGGTCCGACACGTAAGCCTCTGGAATCAATACCGGCATGCCGATGGCGATCTGCGGCGTCCATTCATCGGCTGCCGGGCTGTCCTCGGAGACGCCGCTGCGCAGCTCGGCAATCGCCTCCTCCAGCAGATGCTGGTACAGCTCGACGCCGACCTCCTTGATATGGCCGGATTGTTCCTCGCCCAGCATGTTGCCGGCGCCGCGAATATCGAGATCGTAGGAGGCCAGGGTGAAACCCGCGCCCAGCGTGTCGAGGGTCTGCATCACCTCCAGCCGCTTCACCGCATTCGGCGTTAGCTTCTTGTGCGGGTGCAGCGTCATATAGGCGTAAGCCCTTGTTTTTGAACGGCCCACCCGGCCACGGAGCTGATAGAGCTGGGCCAGGCCGAACATATCGGCGCGGTGGATGATCAGCGTGTTGGCCGACGGAATATCCAGGCCGGATTCGACGATGTTGGTCGACAGCAGAATGTCATAGGCGCCGTCGGTGAACTGGGTCATGACGTTTTCCAGCTCGGTCGGCGGCATCTGGCCATGGGCGACTGCCAGCTTGCATTCCGGGACCAGCCGGCGCAGCCGCTCGGCGACCTTGTCCAGTTCCTCCAGCCGCGGGCAGACATAGAAGCATTTTCCACCGCGATAATGCTCGCGCATGATCGCCTCGCGGATGATCACCCCGTCATAGGGCATGACGAAGGTGCGCACCGCCAACCGGTCGACCGGCGGGGTGGCGATGATGCTCATCTCACGCACGCCGGACAGCGCCATCTGCAGTGTGCGCGGGATCGGCGTCGCGGTCAGGGTCAGGACGTGGATATTGGCGCGGAATTCCTTCAGCCGTTCCTTCTGCGCCACGCCGAAATGCTGTTCCTCGTCGACGATCATCAGGCCGAGGCGCTTGAAGGAGACACTCTTCGCCAGCAGCGCATGGGTGCCGACGACGATATCGACCGTGCCTTCAGCCAGCCCTTCCTTGGTTTCCTTCGCCTCCTTTGCCGTCACCATGCGCGACAACTGGCGCACCGTGACCGGCAGGCCCTGGAAGCGGTCGCGGAAGGTACGGAAATGCTGGCGCGCCAGCAGCGTCGTCGGCACGGCGATGGCTACCTGCATGCCGGCCATGGCGGCGACAAAGGCGGTGCGCAGCGCCACCTCGGTCTTGCCGAAGCCGACATCACCGCAGATCAGCCGGTCCATCGGCCGGCCCGACGCCATATCCTCCAGCACCTCCTCGATGGCGCGCAGCTGGTCGTCGGTCTCGGAATACGGGAACCGGGCGCAGAATTCGTCGAACATCCCCTCCGGCGGTGTCACCGGATCGCCCTTCTTCAGCTGGCGTTCGGCGGCGATGCGGATCAGCTTTTCCGCCATCTCGCGAATGCGCTGCTTAACCCGAGCCTTGCGCGCCTGCCAGCCGACGCCGCCCAGTCGGTCGAGCTGCGCGCCGGCATCTTCCGAGCCATAGCGCGACAGCGTATCGATATTCTCCACCGGCACGAACAGCTTGTCGCCGCCGGCATAGAGCAGCCGCAGGCAGTCATGCGGCGCGCCGCCGACCTCCAGCGTGATCAGCCCGTCATAGCGCCCGATGCCATGCTCGACATGCACGACCAGATCGCCCTCTGACAGGGTCGAGGCCTCGGCGATGAAGGCGTCGGCCTTGCGCTTGCGCTTGGCCGGGCGTGACAGGCGCTCGCCCAATATGTCCTGCTCGGCGATGACCGCGACGCCATCCGTGGTGAAGCCCCGCTCCACCCCCATGACGGCGACCGGAACGGCGCCGGGGGCCAGCTTTTCCAGCTCACCCCAGCCATCGATCGAGGTCAGCCCCTCAATGCCATGCTCGCGCAGCAGCCCGGACAGCCGGTCACGCGATCCGGCGGTGACGGCGGCGATGACGACCTTGCGGCCGCGATCCTGCTCCGCCTTGATGGTGTCGCGCACGACATCGTAGAGATTCAGATCCGGCCGGGTGCGGGCCTCGGCGAAATCATGGCCGATGCGACCGCCGGCATCGGCGATCTGCCGGCCGTTTTCGTCTTTTTCAGACTCAGGCGGATCGAAAGGCGACAGGAAGGCGGAAGCGCGGACCGACAGCAGCTTCGGCAGCGCCTCGCCCATCAGATAGAGATGGCCGGGCGGCAAGGGCTTGTAGACCTGGCCTTCCTCCGTACCAGTCCCCCCCTGGCCGCCGCGCTGCATGCTGCGGCGGGCCTCGTAATATTCGTTGATCAGCTCAAGCCGGCCCTCGATGGATTGCTGGGCCTGGTGATCGAAGCTGAAAGCCGCTTGCGGCGCATAGTCGAACAGGGTTTCCAGCCGCTCATGGAACAGCGGCAGCCAGTGCTCCATGCCCATGTGCCGCCGGCCGGCGCTGATCGCCTCATAGAGCGGATCGCCGCCGGTCTCCGCGCCAAAGGCCTGGCGATAGCCGGTGCGGAAATGCTGGATCGAGGATTCGTCGAGAAACACTTCGCCGACCGGCTTGAAGGTGATCGATGTTTCCTTGCCGATGGTGCGCTGGCTGACCGGGTCGAAGCTGCGGATGCCGTCAATCTCATCGCCGAACAGATCGATGCGCAGCGGTTCCGGCGCACCAGACGGGAACACGTCGATAATGCCGCCACGCACCGCATATTCGCCGGCTTCGCGCACCGTATCGGCCCGGATATAGCCATTACGGACGAAGAAACCGACCATCGCATCGATATCGATCCGCTCCCCGGTCCGGATCGACAGCACCGCCTCGGCAAAGGCGGCGCGGGCCGGCATCTTCTGCAGGATGGCGCTGACGGTGGTCAGTACGATGCGGCCGCCCTTGGCCTCAACGGGCCGCAGCAGCTTTGTCAGCGCATCGACCCGCCGCCCGAGAATCTCGCCATTCGGCGAGACCCGGTCATAGGGCAGGCAATCCCAGGCCGGCAAAGTGATGATCTCGCAATCGCGGGCGAAGAAGCCCAGCCCCTCGGCCAGGATAGCCAGGCGCGCATCGTCGGTTGCGACATGCACAATGCCGCGCGGCCCGGCCTCTCGGGCGAGGCTGGTCAGCAGCAGGGCATCATAGCCCGCCGGCGCGCCGAACAGGGCGGATCGGCGCGGGGCGTGCAACAGGTCTTTCAGGAATTTCAAAGTTTTATATCGGCAAATTTGAAGTTACGCAGCATCTCCAGGACATCGGAGTTCATGCCGGGCGGCGGCTCGGCGCGGCCCATGATCCAGTCGAAGACCATCGGGTCATTGTTCATGCCCAGCAGGCTTTCATAGCTGTCCAGCTGCGCCGGTGTCATGGTTGCCAGATGGGTCTTGGCGAAACTGCCCATCAGCAGGTCCATTTCCTTGATCCCGCAATACCAGCTCCGGTACAGAAGCCGGCGGCGGCGGGTCTCGACGGATTCGGGGGCGGATGATTTGTCCGGCTCCGGTGTGGAATTGTCGCGTTCCGACATTGGTGTCCTCCGTAATGCCGCCTAGGATATAGACTTGAGCGGCGGCGCTGTCAGCTTCCGTTGCGTTCTTATTTTTCGTCGATCGGATAAAGCTGCATTGCGTCCGGAAATCCTGTTCCCTCTCTTCGCCGATGTCACCACCCTGCCCGGCCTTGGCCCGAGGCTGGGAAAGCTGGTGCAATCGGCCATCGGTCCGCATGTCGCCGATCTGCTCTGGCATCTGCCCAGCGGCATCATCGACCGGTCCTATGCGCCGAAACTGGCCGAGGTCGCCCCCAGCCGGATCGCCACCCTGACCGTGCGCATCGACACGCATCTGCCGCCACCGGCCCCACGCCGGCCCTATCGGGTGATGGCCAGCGATGCCAGCGGCGAGCTGGAAATCGTCTTCTTCCATGCCAAGGGCGATTATCTGGTCAAATTGCTGCCGGTCGGCGAAACACGGCTGGTCAGCGGCCGGGTCGAGATGTTCCAGGGCCGGCCGCAGATGACCCATCCGGATTATATTGCCAAGCCCGAGGAAGCGGCCGAGGTGACCGGGATTGAATCGGTCTATCCGCTGACTGCCGGGCTGAACCTGAAGACCCTGCGCAAATCCGTGCGCGCCGCGCTGGACCGGGTGCCAGCGCTGCCGGAATGGGGCAATGCTCCCTACCTGGCGCAGCAGCGCTGGCCGGCCTTCCAGGCAGCGCTGGAGAGCGTGCATGCACCGAAGACCGAGGCTGACCTGCTGCCTATCACTCCGGCCCGCCAGCGCCTCGCCTATGATGAATTGCTGGCCAACCAGCTCGCCTTATCGCTGATCCGGGCGCATCAGAAGAAACAATCCGGTCGCGTGATCGCCGGCGATGGCCAGCTGCGCCGGAAGGTTGAGGCCGCCCTGCCCTTCAGCCTGACCGAGGGCCAGCGCCAGGCACTGGCCGATATCGCCGCCGATATGGCGTCGCCAAAGAAGATGCTGCGGCTGCTGCAGGGCGATGTCGGCAGCGGCAAGACGGTGGTGGCGCTGATGGCGATGCTGGCGGCGGTTGAATCCGGTGGGCAGGCCGCCCTGCTCGCCCCGACCGAGATCCTGGCGCGCCAGCATGCCGCCGGCATTGCCCGGCTGGCCGCGCCAGCCGGGGTCACAGTCACCCTGCTGACCGGCCGGGAAAAGGGCAAGAACCGCGAGGCGATCCTGGCCGGCCTGGCGTCGGGAGAGACCGGCATCGTCATCGGCACCCATGCGCTGCTGCAGGAGGATGTGGTGTTCCGCGACCTGATGCTGGCGGTGGTCGATGAGCAGCACCGCTTCGGCGTGCATCAGCGCGTCACCATCGGCGCCAAGGGGCCGAAGGGAAAAGGCGGCGTCGATGTGCTGGTGATGACGGCGACGCCGATCCCGCGCACCCTGACGCTGACCGCCTATGGCGATCTGGATGTGTCGCGCCTGACCGAGAAGCCGGCCGGGCGTAAGCCGATCACCACCATCGCCAAGCCGACCGAAGCACTGGAGGAAGTCGTCTCCGGCGTCACCCGGGCGCTGAATGCCGGGGCCAAGGTCTATTGGGTCTGTCCGCTGGTCGAGGAATCGGAGGTCATCGACGTTGCCGCCGCCGAGGAACGGCACGCGCATCTGTCGCAGATTTTCGGCGCCCGTGCCGGGCTGGTGCATGGCCGCCTGAAAGGCGCGGAAAAGGACCGCGTGATGGAGGCTTTCGCCAAGGGATCGGTCGATCTTCTGGTCTCCACCACGGTGATCGAGGTCGGCGTTGATGTGCCGGAGGCCACCGTGATGGTGATCGAGCATGCCGAGCGTTTCGGCCTGGCGCAGCTGCACCAACTCCGTGGCCGAATCGGGCGGGGCGACAAGCCGTCGACCTGCATCCTGCTGTACCAGAAGCCGCTGAGCGAGACTGCCGACTCCCGGTTGCGCATTCTGCGCGAGACCGAAGACGGATTCGTCATTGCCGAGGAGGATCTGAAACTGCGCGGCGCCGGCGAGGTCCTGGGCACGCGGCAGAGCGGCATGCCGACCTTCCGGGTTGCCGATCTGGCCGTGCATGGCGATCTGCTGCAGGCGGCGCGCGACGACGCCAGGCTGTTGCTCGACCGCGACCCGGAATTGCAGGGCCCGCGGGGCCAGGCCCTGCGCATTCTGCTCTATCTGTTCGAGCGGGATGCGGCGGTGCGCTATCTGCGCTCCGGCTGATCGGCGCCATCATTGCGGACGGCAATCGGCAGCAAGCCTTCCTCAGCAGTTTGCGCACGTGGCCAGGTCGGGGTCACGATGCCGCCGGACACCACCATCTTGATGCCCTCCTCGATGGTCATGTCCAGATAGATCATATCCTTGGCCGGCACGAAGAGCAGGAAACCCGAGGTCGGATTTGGCGTCGTCGGCACGAAGACATTGACCAGATCGGCCGCCGTCTTCGACTGGACCTCGCCGGTCGTGCCACCGCTGACAAAGGCCAGAACCCAGCAATCCTTGCGCGGGTATTCCACCAGCACGACCTGCCGGAACGCATCAGATTTCTGTGCCAGAACGGTTTCCATGATCTGCTTGAGTGCGCCATAGACGCCCCGGATCACCGGCACCCGGTTGACGATGGCTTCGCCGGCACGGATCAGCAGCCGCCCCAGGAAACCGGCGGTGATCGCCCCGATCAACGTGATCACCATGATCAGCACCAGCACGCCCAGGCCGGGTATCGTGAAGGGCAGATAGGTTTCCGGGTGATAGGCCAGGGGAATCAGCGGCGTGACCTGGCTGTCGATGAAGTCGATCAGCAGCCAGGCGATATAGATCGTCAGGCTGATCGGCGCCGTGACCAGAACGCCGGCCAGGAAGTAGGCGCGCAGCCGCCCGCTGAAGCTGAGGCCTCGGCGCGGCTTGCGCAGGATGGCTTCCTCTGGGATGGACGAAATTTCTGTCGGATCGGTCATGAAAGGAAGAACCTCGAAAGGGCGGTAAATGTTTCCTGCGGGGCTTCCTCGGCGAGATAATGGCCGCTGGGGATCGGTCCACCCTCCACCGTGTGGGCGCGTTTGCGCCAGCTGGCGAGCACATCGTATTTGCGCCCGACAAAGCCCTTGTCTCCCCACAGCGCCAGCACCGGGCAATCCAGTTTCTGCGCCATGTCGGCCTCGTCAATCTCCAGGTCGATACCGGCGGCGGCGCGGTAATCCTCGCAGGTCGCGTGAATCGTCGCCGGGTCGCTAAAGCAGCGCAGATATTCCTCATAGGCGAAAGCCGGGAAGGCCGTGCTGTCCTTGCCCCAATGCCCCATCTTGTGGTCGAGATAATAGGCCGGGTCTGCCCCGATCATCCGTTCCGGCAGGTCGTGTTTCTGGATCAGAAAGAACCAGTGGTAATAGGCCGTGGCAAAATCCTTGTCGGTGGTCATGTACATTTCATGCGTCGGCGCGATGTCCAGCACCGCCAGCCGGGTCACCCGGTCGCGGTGATCCTGCGCCAGCCGGTGCGACACCCGGGCGCCGCGATCATGCCCGGCAACCGCGAATTGGCCGATGCCCAGCGCCGTCATGACCTCCGCCATGTCCTGCGCCATCGCCCGCTTGGAATAGGGCGTGTGCCGCGCATCACTTGCCGGCTTCGAGGAATCGCCATAGCCGCGCAGGTCAGCCGCCACCACAGTGAAATGCTCGGCCAGCGCCGGGGCGATCTTGTGCCACATCACATGAGTCTGCGGATACCCATGCAGCAGCAACAGGCCGGGGCCGCTGCCACCTGTGCGCAGGTTTATTGTCGCCCCGCTGGTCTCGATGCGGTGCTGCTTGAACCCCTCGAACATGTCACCCCCACAATATCCTGCTGGCATAGCGCCGTGTCTGTCCGGCAGCATACACGAGCCTGAACCGGTCTACAGAGGGGATGAGAGAATGGCGGCAAGCCTTGGTCAAGCCGTGCGGCACCACTGGAACCTGCGCGAGGATATCGTTTTCCTCAATCACGGCTCCTATGGCGCCACGCCAGAGCCGGTGCTGGCCGAACAGCGGCGCTGGCGCGACCGGATGGAATCCAATCCGGTGAATTTCATGAAGCGCGTCCTGCCCGACGCGCTGGAATCGGCAAAGGCCCGGCTGGCGGCATTTCTGGGGGCTGGCCCGGCTGACCTGGCTTTCGTCGACAATGCGACCAGCGGCGTGAACACGGTGCTGCGCAGCCTGGATTTCCAGCCGGGTGACGAGATCCTGATCAACAGCCATACCTATAACGCGGTGAAGCAGACCTGCCTGCACATCGCCGCGCGAAGCGGCGCGGTTCTGGTCGAGGCGGATATCCCCTACCCGCTGTCCGGGCCACAGCCGATTGTCGAAGCCATCACGGCCCGCCTCAGCGCCCGCACGCGGCTGGTGATCCTGGACCACATTACCTCGCCCACCGCGACGATCATGCCGCTGGCACCGCTGATTGCCGCCGCGAAGGCCGCAGGCGCGCTTGTGCTGGTGGATGGGGCGCATGCGCCGGGGATGCTGCCGCTCGACCTGCCGGCCATCGGCGCGGATTACTACACCGGCAATTGCCATAAATGGCTCTGTGCGCCAAAGGGCTGCGCCTTTCTCTGGGTCGATCCGGCACGGCAGGATGGCATCCACCCGCTGACCATCTCGCATTATTACGGCAAGGGCTTCAGCGAGGAATTCGCCTGGACCGGCACCCGCGACGCCAGCGCCTGGCTCGCCGTCACAGCCGCCCTGGATTTCCTGGATGCGCTGGGCGGGCTGGAGACAGTCACCGCCTACACGCACCGCCTGGCCCGCGATGCCGCCGCCATGCTGGCCGATGCCTGGGGAACCGAGATTGGCTGTCCGCCGGCTATGCGCGGCACCATGGCCTGCATCCGCCTGCCCGACCGCTACGCCGAACCGGCAATGACCTCACAGATGGTCATGGACCGGCTGTGGCAGGAATACCGCATCGAAATCCCGGTCCTGCGCTTCGCCGGCCAGGCCTGGGCACGGATATCAGCTGCGCCCTATAATGAAATGGCGGAATACACGGTGCTGAAGGAGGCAATCGGGAAATGGTGAGCCCTGTGGGACTCGAACCCACGACCTACTGATTAAAAGTCAGTTGCTCTACCGGCTGAGCTAAGGGCTCGCAGGGCCACCCGGCAGGGGTGGTCCGCGTTGGCGGGAGGGAAACTAGGGAAGCTTGGCCGCCGGGTCAATGCTTTGATGCCGAATATCTCGGCACCCTGCCCGGCTGCCCCGGCTCACGCCTTGGTATCGACCTCTGCTGGTGCGTTATCCTTGGCGAAACGGTGCATCACGCGCTCGGCGATGCGGGGTGGGGCGAAGGAGGTGATATCACCTCCCAGCGCCGCAATCTCCTTCACGAAGCGCGAGGAGATGAAATGGTGGCGCTCAGAGGCCATCAGGAACACCGTCTCGATCTTCGGGTCGAGACGGGCATTCATGCCGGCCATCTGGAATTCATACTCGAAATCCGAGACGGCGCGCAGGCCGCGGATGATCAGCGAGGCATTGGCCGCCTGGCAGAAATGCATCAGCAGATTGTTGAACGACCGCGCCTCGATATGGCCGTACTCGCCCGTGCCATTCAGCGCGGCGATCTCGCCCCGCACCAGGTCGAGCCGCTCGCCAATGCTGAACAGTGGCCCCTTCCCTGCATTCTGGGCCACCCCGATGATCAGATGATCGACCATCTTCGAGGCCCGCTTGATGATGTCCAGATGGCCATGGGTGATCGGGTCGAAGGTGCCGGGATAGACCCCGATGACATGCTTATTCATCTTTGTCTCCCGCACCTTCGTCACCCAGATATTCGCCGCCCACATCACCGTCACCGGCAACCGGGCCGCCCTCGGCCTCGTCGTCGAGGCCAGCCAGGGCGTCCTCGTCGGTCTCGCTTTCCTCGGCCAGCCAGGCGACCGAGACGACATGCTCGTCATCAGCAACGCGGAACAGGATCACGCCCTGGGTGCGCCGGCCGGCAATGCGGATGTCGTGTACCGGCGAGCGGATCAGCTGGCCGGAATCGGTCACCAGCATGATCTGGTCGGTATGCGCCACCGGGAAGGACGCGGCGATCCGGCCATTGCGGGTATTCACCTCCATATTGGCGATGCCCTGCCCGCCCCGGCCTGTGACGCGATATTCATAGGCCGAGCTGCGCTTGCCATAGCCCTTCTGGCTGACGGTGAGGATGAATTCCTCGGCCGCCGCCAGTTCGGCGAAGCGCTGTTCGGTCAGGGTCGCTGGCAGGCTCTCGGACAATGCCTCGTCGATCTCCTCGGAGATGTCGGCACTCTCGTCCAGAGCCTCCTCGCCATTCTGCCGGCGCAGCGCATTGGCGCGCCGCAGATAGGCCGTGCGCTCCTCCATGCTTGTCTCGACATGGTTCAGGATCGACAGCGAGATCACCTGGTCGTCGCCGAGCAGACGGATGCCGCGCACGCCCATGGAATCGCGGCCCTTGAACTCGCGCACATCGGTGACGAGGAAGCGGATGCAATGCCCCTTATGGGTGGACAACAGCACATCCTGATTCTCAGTGCAGGGCAGCACGCCAACCAGATGCTCGCCCTCGCCCAGCTTCATGGCGATCTTGCCGTTCGACTTGATGTTGGTGAAGTCGGACAGGGCGTTGCGCCGGACCGTGCCGCCGGAAGTGGCGAACATGACATTCAGGTCGCCCCAGTTCTCCTCATCGGCCGGCAACGGCATGATGGTGGAGATCGCCTCGCCCGGCAGGACCGGCAGCATGTTCACGATCGGCTTGCCGCGGCCCTGCGGCGTGGCCAGCGGCAGCTGCCAGACCTTCATCTGGTAGACCATGCCGCGCGAGGTGAAGAACAGCAGCGGCGTATGGGTATTGGCAACAAAAACGCGGGAGACGAAATCCTCGTCGCGCGTCGTCATGCCGGACCGCCCCTTGCCGCCCCGGCGCTGGGCGCGGTAGGTCGACAGCGGCACGCGCTTGATATAGCCGAGACGGCTGACCGTCACGACCATGTCCTCGCGCTGGATCAGGTCTTCGATATCCTGGTCCAGCTCGCCTTCTTCCAGCGTCGTGCGGCGCGGCGTGGCGAACTGGTCCTTGATGCGCACCAGCTCTTCGCGCAGCACGGCCATCAGCTTGTCGCGCGAGCCCAGGATTTCCAGGTAATAGGTGATCCGGCCGGCGATCTCGTTGGTTTCCTCGGTGAGCTTGTCACGCTCCATCCCGGTCAGGCGCTGCAGGCGCAATTCCAGGATCGCCTTGGCCTGGGCCTCGGACAGGCTGTAATGCCCATCCACAACAACCCGGCCCGGCTCGTCAATAAGCGCGATATAGGGCTCGACATCGGTGGCCGGCCAGGGCCGGTTCATCAGCGCCTCGCGGGCCTCGGCGGCGTCCTTGGAGGCGCGGATCATCTCGATCACCGGATCGAGATTCTGGATCGCCACCAGCAGGCCGACCAAGAGATGTGCGCGCTCGCGGGCCTTGCCCAGCTCGAACACGGTGCGCTTGGTAATGACTTCCTCGCGGAACCTGATGAAGGCGACCAGGAAGTCGCGCAGATTCATCATTTCCGGCCGGCCGCCATTCAGCGCCAGCGCATTGACGCCGAAGGAGGTCTGCAGCGGCGTATAGCGGTAGAGCTGGTTCAGCACGACCTCGGGCTGGGCATCGCGCTTGATCTCGACAACGACACGCACGCCATCGCGGTCGCTCTCGTCGCGGATATCGGAGATGCCTTCGACGATCTTCTGGTTCACCACCTCGGCGATGCGCTCGATCAGGCGCGACTTGTTCACCTGGTAGGGAATCTCGCTGATGATCAGGGCTTCGCGGTCCTTGCGGACCTCCTCGACCCGGACCCGCCCGCGCATGATGACCGAACCGCGGCCCGTGGTATGCGCCTCATAGGTGCCGCGCTTGCCGATGATGATGCCACCGGTCGGGAAATCCGGCCCCGGCACGTGCTCCATCAGCGCTTCGACGGTGATGCCCGGATTGTCGACATAGGCGCAGCAGGCGTCGATCACCTCGCCCAGATTATGTGGCGGAATGTTGGTTGCCATGCCGACGGCGATGCCGCCGGCGCCATTGACCAGCAAATTCGGGTACTCGGCCGGCAGGACCGCCGGCTCCATGATGGATTCGTCATAGTTCGCAACGAACTGGACGGTTTCCTTGTCGATGTCGCGCAGCAGCGCCTCTGCCGCCTTGGCCAGACGCGCCTCGGTGTAACGCATCGCCGCAGGGGGATCGCCATCCATGGAGCCGAAATTGCCCTGGCCGTCGATCAGCGGCAGGCGCATGGAGAAATCCTGCGCCATGCGGACCATGGCATCATAGATCGCGCTGTCGCCATGCGGGTGATACTTACCCATAACGTCACCGACGATGCGGGCCGATTTGCGATAGGGTTTCGACCAGTCGTAGCCGCCATCCTTCATCGCGTACAGGATACGGCGATGGACCGGTTTCAGCCCGTCGCGCACATCGGGCAGCGCGCGGGCGACAATCACGCTCATTGCATAATCGAGGTAGGAGCGTTTCATCTCCTCTTCGATGGCGACGGGCTTTATGTCGAATCCGGGCGGTGTTCCTGGGGGCGTCGTCGTGGACAAGGCGATGGTGGCTTTCCGTTGCGGGCAGGTGCCAGACGGTTTGTCGCGTCCCTATGGGAGCAAAACCGGAATGGCCCCAACATCTTGTTGAATTACTCAAACTTCTAGCATGTTTCGCGGGTGCGAACAACGTTGCCGGACAGTATTGTGACAGGCCCTTCCGGCACGGTTCTGTCCTGCGAAACCAAAGTGTATTTAAGACTATCGTAAAGTAGTTTTAGGGCAGACTCTTTACCACAGAAAAGCTAGCCTCTTTCCCAGCAAAGAGGTCGTCACATGTCGGATAAGCCATCCTCTGCGCAAGCTGGGGAATTTGACTACAAGACACTGTCGCTGACGGTGCTGTCACAAATTCTGAACCAGCATGAGCGCCTGATGTCGCGCCGCCCCGGCGGGCGGCGGGCGTTGCTGTCCAACCATCGGATCGAAAGCGGTGATTTCAGCGCCCGGGATCTGCGTGAAGCGGATTTCACCGGCGCCATGCTGGCCCACAGCCTGTTTCGCCGCAGCCAGCTTCAATTTGCCAATTTCTTCGCTGCCGATCTGCGGGGCAGCGCCTTCGATGGTGCCAATCTCAGCCGGTCCGATCTGCGCGGCGCCTGTTTCCGTGGCGCCAGCCTGGTCGGCGCGACGATGACGGAGGCAGATATCCGCGAGGCCGTGCTGACCCGCTATGGCGCCAGCCGGATTCCCATGGTGGTCAGCCGCCTGGAAGGCCACACCGATATGTCCTCGATCAATGCGCAGGGTGCCAACCTGTCACAGGCGAAGATCGGCGGTTCCTTCGTCTTGCGGGCTGATTTCAGCAATGCCAATCTCACGGGCGCTGATCTGCGCAATGCCGATCTGCGGCTGTCCAATTTCAACAACGCGATCCTTGCCGGGGTCAATCTGAGCGGTGTGAAGGCGGCCGGCGCCAGTTTTCGCGGCGCGGTGATGACCAATGTGCAGGTTCTGGACGCCGATCTTGGCAATGCCGATTTCACCGGGGCGATCATCGATCCCCATTTGCTGACGACGCCGGCCTTCGCCGATGCCGTGTTGCCGCAAACGCCGGAGAGCAGCGGCCTCGACCTTGATGCCTGTATCGAGGATCATCGCCTCTGGCTGGAAACCGGAACCAGTAAGGGCAAGCGGCTGGCACTCGATGAAATGGATCTCTCGAAGCAGCATTTCGACGGGATGGGCCTGACCGCCGCCTCTTTCGTCAGCGCCATCCTGCGTAATTGCAATTTCATCGAGGCCGTTCTGGTGACCGCCGATCTCAGCCGTGCCGATCTGCGGATGGCGGTGCTGCGCAATGCCGATATGCGCGGGGTGACATTGCGCGGTGCTCACCTGAACGAGGCGATCCTGGTGGGGGCGAATCTCGGGCCGCTGCAGGATGTCGGCAGCACAGGCCGCCAGGTGCCCAGTAATCTCGAATCTGCGCATCTGATCGGGGCTGATTTGCGCAATGTGCGCTTCACGGCGGCGAATATGCGCAAGGCGGATCTGTCGCGCGCACAGCTGGAGGGCGCCGATTTCAGGAATTGCGATTTGCGGGGCGCGCGTTTCACCGGGGCCCAGGCCGGCGCGGCCAATTTCGAGGGTGCCAATCTGACGGATGCCATCGGCCTGACGTGACGTGACCTCTGGTCACACCGTTCAGGAAACCGCAATCAGGCGTTCGGCGGGCAATCTGACGGTGGCGATGGTGCCCTTGCCAATGCTGCTGACCAGTTCCAGCGTGCCGCCATGCAAATCCGCAATGGCCTTGCTGATCGTCAGGCCCAGCCCGGTTCCCCGGTCATCATGCTTGATGCCGGCATGCAATTGCTTGAAGGGCAGCATGGCGAGCTGGATCTGCTCCGGCTCCATGCCGATCCCGGTGTCGCTGACGCTGATTGCCAGCGGACCGCCGGGCTCGATCCGGCTGCGGACCATTACGCGCCCGCCGGCCGGTGTGAATTTTACCGCATTGGACAGCAGGTTCAGGAAAAGCTGCTTCAGCTTGATCTCGTCGCCACTGACGGGCGGAAAAACACTGTCGGGATGCAGCGCCAGCGCCACCTTGCCGGCATTCGCACGTTCCGTCATCAGGCGCATGCTGGAGGCAATGATCGTCTCCAGATTGACGGGACGCTCATCCAGTTTCATCTCGCCGGCCTCGATCTTCGACAGATCGAGAATATCGTTGATGATGCCGAGCAGATGACGGCCGCTCTGCATGATGTCTTCGGCGTAATCGCGGTAGCGCGGGTCCAGCTTGCCGAACATCTCCTGCACCATGATCTCGCTGAAGCCGATCACGGCATTCAGCGGGGTGCGCAGCTCATGGGTCATCTGGGCGAGGAATTGCCGCGCCACATTGCGGTCGCGCTCGGCCTGCATGCGGGCCAGTTCCAGGCGATGACGATCTTCCAGCCGGGGCCGCAGGTCGCGCAGGAAAACCATATGCTCCCCGCCGCCTCTCGGCGCAGCCACCCCTGAGGCCTCGGCCTGCATCGCGCAGGGCAACAGCATGATTTCGACGGGAATATCCTGCCCGTCCTGGCGCAGGCGGGCCGGCAGCCAGTCCAGCGCCCGGCCGATGCCCTGCTCGAAGGTGATCATCCGGGTCAAAGGATGGCCGATCACGGCCGATTGCGCAGCCCCGCTCAACGACAGGAAGGCAGCATTGCAGGCAATGACGGCGTTGCCGCGGGTCAGCAATACGGGCTCCGGATACAGCGCGGCCCACAAACCCAAGCGATCGGATAAAATATCGGCCGTCATCATCCGCCTGTTGAAGCGTCAATAAATTTTCCGACACTATCGGCAAATAGATTGAGAAAGAGCTAATCCCGGACAGGATTTTTTGGCGCCGGCTTTTAGAACGGAATTTCGTCGTCCAGGTCGCTGCCGCCGCCCATACCGCCACCAGCACCCCCTGGGCCACCGCGAGAGCCGCTACCCGAACCGCCGCCCGAACCGCTACCGGAATAATCATCCGGCCCCGACTCATAGCCGCCGCCCCCGCCACTGCCGCCAGTGCCACCCTCGCTGCGGCCATCGAGCATTGTCAGCTCGCCGCGGAAGCGCTGCAGCACGATTTCGGTGGTGTATTTCTCCTGGCCGCCCTGGTCCTGCCATTTGCGGGTCTGCAGTGAGCCCTCGATGTAGAGTTTCGAGCCCTTGCGCAGGTACTTCTCAGCGACCTCGATAAGGTTCTCGTTGAAGATCACCACGCGGTGCCATTCGGTGCGCTCCTTGCGCTCGCCGCTCTGGCGGTCGCGCCAGGTTTCCGAGGTCGCCAGGGCCAGGTTTGCCACCTTCTGCCCATTCTGCATGGAGCGGATTTCGGGGTCGCGCCCCAGATTGCCGATCAGGATGACCTTGTTGACGGACCCAGCCATGATTTTCCTCGGAATTCTTGATGATTCAAACGCACCAGGGCAGCGCCATCGGCGCGCCGGCAAAAACGAACGGCGCACTTTACATGGAAAACTCGGCCAAGTGCCACCGGCTTGTCATTGCGATATCGAAACAGTACCGCCGTATGAAAACCCATATGTGGTTTCCTGCGGCAAATATCATTGTTCTTTGTTTGTTCTTGTGTAGACTACACATTCGGTAGTGGCAATAGGATTGTGCACCGCCATATAGTTCTGGCCTTCCTCCTACATCCGGTTCCTGCATGCTTGAGACTATCCGCGTCCGTGGCGCCCGCGAGCACAATCTGAAGAATGTCGATGTCGATCTGCCGCGTAACAGCCTGATCGTCATTACCGGTCTGTCAGGCTCGGGCAAATCCTCGCTGGCCTTTGATACGATCTATGCCGAGGGCCAGCGCCGCTATGTCGAAAGCCTCTCGGCCTATGCCCGCCAGTTCCTGGAACTGATGGCCAAGCCCGATGTCGATCTGATCGAAGGCCTGTCGCCGGCCATCTCCATCGAGCAGAAGACGACCTCGAAGAATCCGCGCTCCACGGTCGGTACGGTGACCGAGATCTACGACTATATGCGCCTGCTCTTCGCACGTGTCGGCATCCCCTACTCGCCCGCCACCGGCCTGCCGATTGAAAGCCAGACGGTCAGCCAGATGGTCGACCGCATCATGACGCTGCCGGAAGGCACGCGGCTCTATCTGCTGGCGCCCATGGTGCGCGGCCGCAAGGGCGAGTATCGCAAGGAATTGCAGGACCTTCAGAAGCGCGGCTTCACCCGCGCCAAGGTCGATGGCACGCTGTATGAGATCGACGAGGTGCCGGCGCTGGACAAGAAGCGCAAGCACGACATCGAGGTGGTGATCGACCGACTGGTGGTCCGCGAGGGCCTGGGCAACCGCATCGCCGATTCGCTGGAAACCGCCCTTGGCCTGGCCGATGGCATCGCCATTGCGGAAGATGCGGACAGCGGCGCGCGCACTGTCTTCTCGGCGAAATTCGCCTGTCCGGTCAGCGGCTTTACCATCGACGAGATCGAGCCCCGGCTGTTCTCCTTCAACAATCCGTTCGGCGCCTGCCCGACCTGTGATGGCCTGGGCACAAAGATGTATTTCGATGGCGATCTGGTGGTGCCGAATGACGGGTTGAGCCTGGCGGAAGGCGCCATCGCCCCCTGGGCCAATTCGACCTCGCAATATTACAAGCAGACGCTGAACAGCCTGGCGAAGCATTACGGCGTGAAGATGAACACGCCGTTCCGCGACCTGCCGGAGGCAGTGCGCCAGGGCATCCTGTTCGGCACCGGCAGCGAGCCGGTCGAGATGACCTTCGATGACGGCTTGCGCAAATACACCACCAACAAGCCCTTCGAAGGCATTGTCACCAATCTGGCCCGTCGGTTCCGCGAGACAGACAGCGCCTGGGTGCGCGAGGAGCTGGGCAAGTTCCAGGGCGTCAGCCCCTGCGAATCCTGTAACGGGCAGCGCCTGAAGCCGGAAGCCCTGGCGGTTAAGATCGACATGCTGAACATCTCGGAAGTAGCGGAATTCTCGGTCTCGGCCGCGCATGAATGGTTCGGCGGCCTGTCGGAGAAACTGACCGACAAGCAGAACGAGATCGCACAGCGCATCCTGAAGGAGATCAACGAGCGGCTCGGCTTCCTGATGAATGTCGGGCTGGAGTACCTGACCCTGTCGCGCGCCTCGGCGACGCTGTCGGGTGGCGAGAGCCAGCGCATCCGCCTGGCCTCGCAGATCGGCTCCGGCCTGACCGGTGTGCTCTATGTGCTGGACGAGCCCTCCATCGGCCTGCATCAGCGCGATAATGACCGGCTGCTCGGCACGCTGCGCCGGCTGCGCGATATCGGCAATACGGTGATCGTGGTTGAGCATGACGAGGATTCGATCCGCGCCGCCGATTATCTGGTCGATATGGGGCCGGGTGCCGGCGCGCATGGCGGTAATGTCATTGCCGAGGGTACGCCCGACCAGGTGATGCACAACCCGGCCAGCATCACCGGCCAATACCTCACCGGCCTGCGCCAGGTGCCGATCCCGGCAAAGCGCCGCAAGGGCAAGAAAGGGCAGTTCCTGCGGGTCACCGGGGCGACCGGCAATAATCTGAAGAATGTCGGGGTCGACATCCCGCTTGGCACCTTCACCTGTGTCACCGGGGTCTCGGGTGGTGGCAAGTCGACGCTGATTATTGACACTCTTTACAAGGCATTGGCGCGCCGTCTTCACAATGCACGCGAGCATCCGGCGGCGCATGACAAGATCGAGGGCATCGAGCTGATCGACAAGGTCATCGATATCGACCAGTCGCCCATCGGCCGCACGCCGCGCTCCAACCCGGCGACCTATACCGGGGCCTTCACACCGATCCGCGACTGGTTCGCCGGGCTGCCCGAGGCCAAGGCGCGCGGCTACGCGCCGGGCCGCTTCTCCTTCAATGTGAAGGGCGGACGCTGCGAGGCCTGCCAGGGCGACGGCGTGATCAAGATCGAGATGCATTTCCTGCCCGACGTCTATGTCCAGTGCGATGTCTGCAAGGGCAAGCGCTACAATCGCGAGACGCTGGAAATTCACTTCAAGGGCAAGTCCATCGCCGATGTGCTGGATCTGACGGTGGAGGATGCGGCGCAATTCTTCCAGGCCGTGCCGTCGATTCGCGACAAGATGGAAACGCTGGAACGGGTCGGCCTTGGCTATGTCCATGTCGGCCAGCAGGCCACCACTCTGTCGGGCGGCGAAGCGCAGCGCGTGAAGCTGGCCAAGGAGCTGTCGCGCCGGGCCACCGGCCGCACCCTCTATATCCTCGACGAGCCGACCACCGGCCTGCATTTCGAGGATGTGAAGAAGCTGCTGGAGGTGCTGCAGGCACTGGTCGACCAGGGCAATACGGTGCTGGTGATCGAACATAATCTGGAGGTCATCAAGACCGCCGACTGGATTATCGATCTTGGCCCCGAGGGCGGCACCGGCGGTGGCGAGATCGTCGCCACGGGCACGCCGGAGGAAGTGGCAGCCAACCCGCGCAGCCATACCGGCCATTATCTGAAACCCTATCTGGGCCGGCAGGAAAAAAAGCTGGCTTAGCCTCTCAGGCCTATTTCAGCACAAACACCCGGCCCGGCTCGCTGACGGCGGGGGCGACGGCGGCGCCCTGGATATAGTCGAAATGCGTGCGCTTGGCGGCGGTGGCGGCCTCAAAGGTGCTGGCACCGTAGAAAACGCTGCGCATCCGTGCCTTGCCGGCGGCAGCGGCGAAGCCCTGCATCTGCACGACATCCTCGCGGTTTGGCGTGCCGACATGGCTGCCATCAGTCGAGAGGGCGATCATCTTCAGCCCGGTGAAGCGCTGGGGATTGCGGAAGGCCATATCCTGGCGGCCGACAAAACCGGCAAAGAACGGCGCGACATAGGAGAACATCGTGTGCAGCCTGCCCTGCGGCACGCCATCGGGCAGGTCGACGATTTCCAGCAGCAGCCGTTTCGAGGAAATCCGCGGCAGCAGCTGGCAGGCGGCGATGAACTGCGTGCGGAACGGCTTTATCGCCAGCGTATCAAAATGCACCGGCACCAGCAGCAAGGCCCGCCGGCTGTGACCGGCCCGCAGCATGGCCTGGCCGGCATGGGCCAAAGTGAATCCGTCCAGCTCGCACTCAAAGACGCCGGTGCGCTTGTCGCGCTCCTGCCCTGATGTCTTCCACAGCGGCAGGACCACGCTGGCCGAATAGGCGGAAATCAGCTTCTTGCGGATATTCACCATCGGCCAATAGGCAATGCGAAGCTCGGCTTCCATCTGCTGGAAGCTGTCCTTTTCCGCCTGTTCGGCGCTGCGCTGAACGGCAGCGACCGTACCGCTCAGCGCTTCGGGCGTCGCCAGCATCTCGGCGGCATTCTCGCCGGGAATTTCCAGCACCAGCGCGCGGCAGGTCACCAGCCCTTCCTCGATGCCGGAAACGCCGCTCAGCTTCTCGCTGATCTCGCGGGCGATGCGCTCTGATTTCTCGGTCGCCTCCGCATGAGTCGAGCGGCCGAACAGGATGACGATCTGCTCCTCGTCGATGACCAGGAAGACATCGACCGGCGTGACATATTTGCGGATCGTGGTTTCGGCCAGCAGCTGCACCTTGTCCTTGATCGCCGGCCAGCGCTCGCCAAACATCTTGCGGACCTCGGAGAAGCCCAGCATCTGGATGTTGCCGGCAATCAGCGCTTCAGCGACCAGCTTGTTGTTGCGGACAAATTCGAGGATGCGGTCACGGAACACCGCCGGATCGCCCGGATCGAGCTTCTGGCGCGAGTATGATTCAAGGAACCCGCCCTTCTGCTCCGCATTCTTGGCGCTGCCCGCCTTGGCATCGGTAATGTTGGGGACGGTTTTATAGAAACCGGACTTCTCCATTTGCGCTCCTGCCCCGGAGCGGCAACCGAACCGTGTCGCTCCGATAACAAGTATCGCAGGAAATCCGGGCTTCCGTAAGCAGGTTCGGGTTGTGCCGGATCTCGCGTGCTCTATCAATTCTGCGAGTACCGCCGGTTGCCTGTGTTGGGCGAAAAGTCTATTCCTGTCGGTCCTGAAGAACGCGATGCGGAGTGTCGAGCGATGAGCAGCAAGCCGGTGCATGTGGTGGGGGGCGGTCTGGCCGGGTCGGAGGCCGCCTGGCAGCTGGTTCAGGCCGGCATTCCCGTAGTGCTGCACGAAATGCGCCCGGTGCGCGGCACGGAGGCACACCAGACCGACCGCATGGCGGAGTTGGTCTGCTCGAACTCCTTCCGCTCCGACGATGCCGAATACAATGCCGTCGGCCTGCTGCATGAGGAAATGCGGCGCTGCAACTCGCTGATCCTGCACTCCGGCGACGCTGCCAAGCTGCCGGCCGGCGGCGCGCTGGCGGTGGACCGCGACATCTTCGCCGGCAACGTCACCGACGCGCTTGAAGCCCATCCGCTAGTGACCATTGAGCGCGGCGAGGTCGCGGGATTGCCGCCGGAAGACTGGGACAGCGTCATCCTGGCGACCGGCCCCCTCACCTCGCCGGATCTGGCCGAGGCGGTGCGCGGGCTGACCGGGGAGGATTCTCTGGCCTTTTTCGACGCCATCGCCCCGATTGTCCATAAGGAAAGTATCGACTTCACCCGCGCCTGGTTCCAGTCGCGCTACGACAAAATCGGCCCCGGTGGCACCGGCAAGGATTACATCAACTGCCCCTTCGAGAAGGACGAATATCTCGCCTTCATCCAGGCGCTGCTGGACGGCGAGAAGACCGAGTTCAAGGACTGGGAGAAGGACACCCCCTATTTCGAGGGCTGCCTGCCGATCGAGGTGATGGCCTCACGCGGCATCGACACGCTGCGCTTCGGGCCGATGAAGCCGGTCGGCCTGACCGATCCGAACAGCAATCGCCGGCCTTACGCGGTGCTTCAGCTGCGGCAGGATAACGCCTTGGGAACGCTGTATAATCTGGTCGGTTTCCAGACCAAGATGAAATATGCCGAGCAGATCCGCGTGTTCCGCATGATCCCCGGACTGGAGAACGCTGAATTCGCCCGTCTCGGCGGGCTGCACCGCAACACCTTCCTGAACTCGCCGAAGCTGCTGGATGGCGAGTTGCGCCTAAAGGCGATGCCGCGTCTGCGCTTCGCCGGGCAGGTCACCGGCGTCGAGGGCTATGTCGAGAGCGCCGCCATCGGCCTGCTGGCCGGCCGCTTCGCCGCTGCCGAGCGGCTGGGCGGCGCAATGACCCCGCCGCCACCGACCACGGCGCTGGGCGCGCTGCTCGGCCATATCACCGGCGGCGCCGATGCCGAGACCTTCCAGCCGATGAACGTCAATTTCGGCCTGTTCCCGGAACCCGACCAGGATTCCGACCCGAAGAAACGCATCAGGGGCCGCGAGCGCAAGAAACTCTACAGCGCCCGCGCTTTGGCCGATCTTGATGCCTGGCTAGGTGCGGCGCGGCTGGCGGCGGAGTAAGCGGCTATTTGTTTCCTGAGGCGGTCAGGATGAGCCTGCGGACCGCATGCAAATCGCTGACAACGCCCGTGCAGAGGGATTCGATTTCCGGCGTGGGGCTCAGCAGATCAGGGACCATGAAAGTCATCATCCCGGCGGCCGATGCGGAACGAACCCCGTTGTAGGAATCTTCCAGCGCCAGACAAAGGGCAGGCTCCACACAGAGACGTTTCGCTGCTGTCAGGAACGGATCGGGTGACGGTTTGCTGGCGGCATAATCACCATGCCCGATAACCGCATGGAACCGGTCGACCAGGCCATGGGCGGAGAGATGGCTCTGCACGGTCGAATGGGCCGATGACGTCGCGATACAGCGTGGCACAGCGAGTTCGTCCAGGAAGTCGAGCAACTCAACGACGCCGGGCTTCAACCGGAGTTGCGTGGCAACCAGCAGATCGAAATGGGCGACCATCTGCGCGAAATACTGGTCCATGGGGAAGTCCGGCCCCATCTGCTCCAGAAGAAATATCCGGCTCTGAGCCCACGTCACGCCAATGGCGCGCTGAAGGATGGCTGCCGGCAGGTCATGCCCCCCAGTGGTCGCTGCCGCCAGAAATGCCTCTTGATAGAGGGCTTCCGTATCGAAAATCAGACCGTCCATGTCGAATATCACGGCGGCTGGCATATGGGGGAGCGTCATTTGTCTAATACCGTCCCCGCCACGCCATCCAGCTGAGTCGCCAGGCAGCGAGCGGGGATTTCTCGGCGAGGCGGGCATCGAAGACGTCATGGCCGTTCTTCGCCAGCAGCCGCAGATGCCCTTCCGCCAGCGTCAGCGGCAGCAGGGCGGCGAGCGCCGGCCTGGGGACGGCGCTTCGGTGCGCCCTCGCCTCGGCCAGGTTCTGGCGGGCCAGATCGGCGAGGGCCTCGACGATCTTCGGCAGGCCGGGCGGGCGCTGCAGATCGAATATTTCCTGCAAGGTGACGCCATGCGCGTCGAGCAGGCTGGCGGGCAGATTCACCCAGTGTTCGCGGGCATGGAACGGGATGGCGCGGATCAGCCCGGTCAGCGCCACGGCGATGCCGGCAGGCCGGGCCACGCTTTCTACGGCCGAGTCCGCCCCCAGCGCCTCCAAGCAGAGCGCCGTCAGCGTGCCAGCCGTACCATCGGCATAGTCCAGCAAGGCAGGAAGATCGGCCGGTGCTTCCGGTTCCAGGTCGCGGGAGCGGGTCTCGATCAGCCGGTCGAAATGCGCGCGCGTCAGATCATGGGCGGCAACCGCCTCGGCCAGCGCCTGCACCACGGCATGCTGGCGTGGGCGGGCCTCATAAATCTCCGCAATCGCCTCGCGCCACCAGGTCAGGCGGATTTCACCGAGCAGCGGTTCGGAGACCACGGCGCGGGTCTTGGCAATCTCCTGGTTGAAAGCATAGAGCGCGAACAGCGCCTCGCGCCGTTCGGCCGGGGCGAACAGGCAGGTCAGGAAGCGTTCCGGGTCGTTCAGCCGCACCTCGCTGGCGCAGTAGGACAGGGACTCGTCTGCCATAAGGGGCTCCGGCTTGCGGGTCGGGAGGCGACAGCTTGGGGTGGGCGCCTGCGCACCCGTCCTATATAGTTTGCCGCCACTCGCCAAGCCAGAATGGCGCCCGTCACCGTGGAAACAGATGTCGCAGCCTGCCAGCCTCGCGCCCCGGATCGATGCCCCTGCTTCCGGCAAGGCGGCGGCGCAGGAGAATTTTCCGGTCGCCTCCCGGTTGCTGCCGGCCGCCTACCGCGCGGATATCCTCGATTTCTATCGCTTTGCCCGGCGCGCCGACGATATCGCCGATCATCCGGACCTGACGCCGGATGAAAAGCTGGCCCGGCTGGCGCAGATCGAGGCGGAATTGCCGGTGCATCCGGCAGCGGCACTGTACGGGCGGGAGTTGCTGGTGGCGTTTCGACAAGATGCGGTGCAGTCTCGCTATGCCGACTGGCCGGCGCTGATGGGGTATTGCCGCTATTCCGCCGCCCCGGTCGGGCGCTTCCTGCTCGACCTGTTCGGCGAGGATCGCTCCCTATGGCCACGCGCCGATGCGCTGTGCGCTGCCTTGCAGGTGCTGAATCACCTGCAGGATTGCGGCGATGATTATCGCGTGCTGGACCGAGTCTACCTGCCGCAGGACTGGCTGGCGGCTGATGGCGTGTCCGATGCCGCTCTGGCTGGCGGTACGACGCCCCCTGCCCTGCGTCGCACGCTGGACCGGACGCTGGCGGAAACCACCGCCCTGCTCGATACCTCCCGGCCCTTCATCAGGCAGATCCAGCATCGCGGGTTGAGGGTGCAGGCCGCCATCGTGCAGGCCTGCGGTGAGCGGCTGCTGGCGAGGCTGCGCCGCCAGGACCCGCTGGTGGGCCGCGTAAGGCTGACGGCGCTGGACAGGCTGCGCTGTGCCGTCACGGGTCTGGTAACCGGTTGGCGGGCGGCATGAACGCCCTGCCAGAGGCTGCGGACCCAAAGGCTGCGGACAGCGCCGCGCAGGCCCATGTTCAGGCCATCGTCGAACGCTCCAAGAGTTCGTTCTACTGGAGCATGCGGCTGCTGCCGCGTGCCCGGCGGCAGGCCATGTTCGCGATCTATGCCTTCTGCCGGGAACTGGACGATATCGCCGACGGGCCGCTCGATTTGCCGGCCAAGCAGGCGCAGTTGGCCGAATGGCGGCAGGAAATCGCCCTGCTTTATGCCGGATCGCCCGCTCACCCCATCACCCGGGCGCTGGCCGGGCCGGTGCAGGCCTATGCCCTGGATAAGCGCTGGTTCGACGAAATCATCGCCGGCATGGAAATGGACGCGGCCGCCGATATCAGGGCGCCCAACATGCCGGAATTGCAGCTGTATTGCCGCCGGGTGGCCGGGGCTGTCGGCATGCTGTCGATTGCCGTCTATGGCGCAACAGGCCGGGCGGCGGCCGAATTTGCGCTGGCGCTGGGCGATGCCGTGCAGCTGACGAACATCCTGCGCGACCTGAAGGAGGATGCCGGCATGGGCCGGCTCTATCTGCCGGCGGAAATGCTGGATGCCGTTGGGGTGCGTGAGCGTGATCCCAGGACCGTTCTTCAGCATGCCGGCATCGAGCGGATCTGTGCCGCCATGGTCGACTGGGCCGAGCAGCGATACGAAGATGCCGAGACTGCGCTGCAGGATTGCGACCGCGCCGCCCTGCGGCCGGCCATCATCATCATGGCGACCTATCGCCGGCTGCTCGAGAGGTTGGTGGAAACCGGCCTGCCGGCCGACCACCGGGTCCGCCTGTCGATGCCGGCCAAGCTGTGGATCGCGCTGCGCAGCGCCGTGACCCTGCGTCCCTGATGACCGTGCTGCACATTGTCGGCGCCGGGCTGGCCGGGCTGTCGGCGGCGCTGCACGGGCTGGCCGGGGGCTGGACGGTGAAGCTCTACGAGGCCAGCGGTCAGGCCGGCGGGCGCTGCCGGTCCTATCACGATGCGGTGCTCGACCGGGTGATCGACAATGGCAACCACCTGATCCTGTCCGGCAATCGCGAGACGATGGCCTATCTGCGGCGGATCGGGGCGTCGGCCACGCTGACCGGGCCGACGCAGGCCCGCTTCCCGTTTCTCGATCTGGCAAGCGGCGAGCGCTGGGTTTTGCGGCCGGGCTGGGCGCTGCCCTGGTCAGCCACTCGGCGGGCACCGGGCACCTCTGCGCGGGATTACCTGCCCTGGCGGCTGCTGACCGCCGATGCCAGTGCCAGTGTTGCGGATTGCCTGCCCCCTGGGAGCGCGCTGGAGCGGGTCTGGCGGCCCTTGCTGGTCTCCGCCCTCAACACCCCGCTGGAACAGGCCTCAGCCCGTCTGGCGGGCCGCCTGCTGCGTGAGACGCTCCTGCGCGGTGCTGCCGCCTGCCGCCCGCTGGTTGCCGCTGACAGTCTGGAGGACAGCTTCGTTGCCCCTGCCCTGCGGCATCTGGGGCGGGCCGGGGTCGGGATGCAGCCCCACCGCCGCCTGACCGGGATCGACTCGCAATCCGGCCGGGCAACCGCTCTGCACTTCGCGGAGACAGTCATCCCCCTGGGCGCACGCGATGTCGTAATTCTTGCCCTGCCGGCCACTGCGGCGGCCGATCTGCTGGCACTCAATCTGCCACTGGAGCATCAGGCCATCGTGAACGGGCATTTCCGCCTCAATGCACCAGCCTTGCCGGGCGGGGAATGCTTTCTGGCCCTGGTCGGCGGGACGGCGGAATGGCTGTTCCGGCGCGGCGATGTGATCTCGACCACGACCAGCGCGGCAAATACCCTGACGGAACTGCCGGCGGAGCGGATTGCCGCGCTGCTCTGGGCTGATATCTGCCGGGCGCTGGAACTTCCCGAGGGCTCGCCGGTTCCCCCTTATCGGATCGTGAAGGAAAAACGGGCAACACTGGCGCAGACACCGGCCATGGTCGCAACCCGCCCGGCCCCCTTGTCCCGATGGGACAATCTGGCGCTGGCCGGGGATTGGGTGGCAACCGGATTGCCCTGCACCATCGAAAGCGCGGTCCGGTCCGGCCGCCTGGCTGTAGAGACCGTAAGCAACTAAGGGTTTTTACGGGCTTTTCATGGCCTTAGGATTGGCCTACATGATGGGTACCCGGCGACCGCGCTCCGCCGGGTATCTTCTCGCAAGCCGCCGCCACACCATCGGCGTCTTCCTGCGCAACGGAATAGCCAACGAGGAGTCCCATGCCCTTCGAACTTCCGGCCCTGCCCTATGAGCAGACGGCGCTTGAGCCGCACGTTTCGGCCAACACGCTGAGCTTCCATCACGGGAAGCATCACAACACCTATGTCGTCAATCTGAACAAGATGATCGACGGCACCCCGCTGGCCTCCAAGTCGCTGGAGGAGATCATCCAGGAAAGCGCTGGGGATTCCGCCAAGGCTGGCATTTTCAACAATGCCGCACAGGTCTGGAACCACACCTTCTTCTGGCATTCGATGAAGCCGAAGGGCGGCGGCAAGCCGACCGGCGCCATCGCCAAGAAGATTGATGAGTCCTTCGGCTCCTACGAGAAATTCGCCGAGGAATTCAAGGCTGCCGGTGCCGGCCAGTTCGGCAGCGGCTGGGTCTGGCTGGTCGAGGATGGCGGCAAGCTGGCCATCATGAAGACCCCGAATGCCGAATTGCCGATGACCAAGGGCAAGAAGGCACTGCTGACCTGCGACGTGTGGGAGCATGCCTATTACCTGGATTACCAGAATCGGCGCCCGGATTTCCTGGCGGCCTTTCTGGACAATCTGGTGAACTGGGATTTCGCGGAAAAGAATCTCTCCGCCTGATTTCCGGACGACAGATACGATGCGGGGGCCTTTCGGCCCCCGTTTTCGTTTGTAGAGTCTGCCGCCGAACCCTACTCCACCGCGATCAGCGCGGCGGCGACGCGGCGGTCTTCCGACATCAGGACGTTGTAGGTGCGGCAGGCAGCCCCGGTGTCCATCGCGTCGATGACGATGCCACGGCTGCGCAGGATGGCCCGCAGATCAGCCGGGATGAAGCGCATCTGCCGGCCACAGCCGATCAGCAGGATATCGACCGGGGGTATATCCGCGCCCTGAAACGCGGCGAGGCTGTCGGCGTCGATCTGCTCGAAGCTTGTCACCGGCCAGGCAAGCGCCCGGTCCGGGAAGATCAGGACCGAGCCTTCATAGACCGTGCCGGTGATCTTGAACCGGTTGTCACCATAGCTCTCGATCAGCTGGCGGCCGACGGGGATGAGCGGCGTGATATCCAAGACTTGCCGCTCAGCCGCCGATGCCGGCCGGCGCCTCGTCGCCCGCATCCGGCTTGTCGGACGGACGGCGCAGATTGAGGTTCAGCAGCAGCGGCGTGGAGATGAAGATCGAGGAGAAGGTGCCGATCACGATGCCGAAGATCAGCGCCCCGGTGAATTCCCGGATCACCGGCCCGCCAAAGGCGAACAGCGCGAGCAGGGCCAGCAGCGTGGTGCCGCTGGTCAGCAGGGTGCGTGACAGTGTCTCGTTCAGGCTCTGCTCGCACAGGATATCCAGATCCAGTTTCTTGTATTTGCGCAGATTCTCGCGAATCCGGTCATAGATGACGACCGTATCGTTGATGGAATAACCGGCAATGGTCAGGATCGCCGCCAGGGTGGAGAGGCTGAATTCGAGCTGCAGCACCGAGAACAGCCCGATGACGACAAGCACGTCGTGCAGCAACGTCAGCAGGGCGCCGACGCCAAACTGCCATTCGAAGCGGAACCAGACGTAGAGCATGATGGACAGCATGGCGAGAACCACGGCCAGTGAGCCGTAAGTCACCAATTCCTGGCCGACCTTCGGACCGACGAACTCGACGCGGCGATACTCGACCCCGTCGCCCAGCGCGCCCCGGATGGCATCGATGGCCACCTGCTGCGCCCCCTCGCCGCCATCCTGCTGCTGGACACGAATCAGCACGTCCGTATCGGCGCCGAATTCCTGCAGCGCCACTTCGCCCAAGCCAAGCCCGCCCAGTGTGGTCCGCATCGCGGGGATATCCGCCGGCCCCTGGGTGCTGCGCACCTCGATCAGGGTGCCGCCGCGAAAATCGATGCCGAAATTCAGCCCCTGCACGACCAGAGAGACAAAGGTGACGAGCAGCATCAGCCCGGCCAAGGCAAGCCCGGCCTTCTTGTAGCGCATGAAGGGAATATGGGGCGTGTCGGAAAAGAATCGGATCGGACGCATCGTTGCTTCCCCTTAGATCGGAAGAGTCTTGGGGCGGGAGCGACGCAGCCAGACCACAACGATCAGGCGTGTCACCATGATGGCGGTGAACATCGATGTCAGAAGACCGATCGACAGGGTCACCGCAAAGCCGCGGATCGGACCCGACCCGAAGATATACAACAGCAGGGCGGCGATGAAGGTCGTCAGATTGGCGTCGATGATCGTCGATATGGCGCGGTTATACCCGGCATCGATGGCCGAGACCGGGGGGCGGCCATTTTTGCTTTCTTCGCGTATGCGCTCGAACACCAGCACATTGGCATCGACCGCCATGCCGATGGTCAGCACGATACCGGCAATGCCGGGCAGCGTCAGGGTCGCCTGCAGTACGGACAGGGCGGCGATGATCAGCACCAGATTGATGACCAGCGCCACATTGGCGATAATGCCGAACAGCCCATAGGCGACGACCATGAAGACCACGACCGCCAGCATGCCGAGTACGGCGGCGATTTCGCCGGCGGCGATGGAATCGGCACCCAGGCCGGGGCCGACAGTGCGTTCCTCAAGCACGGTCAGCGGCGCCGGCAGAGCACCGGCACGCAGCAGCAGGGCCAGATCCTGCGCTTCCTGAACCGTAAAATTGCCGGAGATCTGGCCGCTGCCGCCCAGGATGGGCTCGCGGATGACCGGGGCACTGATGACCTTGTCGTCCAGCACGATGGCGAAGGGCTGGCCGACATTGGTTGCCGTGACGTCGCCGAAGCGTCGCGCCCCGACTGAGTCGAAGCGGAAGGAAACGACCGGCTCGCCATTGTTGAAGCTGGGCTGGGCATCGACCAGCGTATCGCCGCTGACCATGACGCGGCGCTCGACCAGATACATCTGCTGCGGCTGCCCATTCGGGCCGACCTGATCAGACGGCAGCAGCTGCGAGCCCGGCGGCAGCCTTCCGGCCATCGCATCGTTCAGGGAATTGCGGCTGTCCACCAGGCGGAACACCATCTTGGCAGTCTGGCCGAGCAGCGCCTTGATGCGTTCTGGGTCGTCGATGCCGGGCAACTGGACCAGGATACGGTCCTCGCCCTGCCGCTGGATCGTCGGTTCGCGCGTGCCGGTCTCGTCGATGCGGCGCCGGACAATCTCGATGGACTGTTCCACGGCGGCCCGCTTGCGCGCTTCCAGGGCGGCCTCGTTCACGCGGATGGTGACCCGCCCGCCTTCCCCGGCCTCGACGGCAAGATCGCTGTCGGCGGCATTGAGCAGCCGGTTGATCTCGGCCACCTGCCCGGTCTCGGTCGGCTGCAGGACGACGGCATTGCCCTCGACCCCAAGCCCGGTATAGCCGATGCGGGCCTTGCGCAATTCCAGCCGGGTCAGGTCGAGCACGGATTCCATCCGTTCCCGCGTGACCGCGTTGACATCAACCTCAAGCAGGAGATGCGCGCCGCCCTGCAGGTCGAGACCGAGATTGATCTGCTGGTTGGGCAACCAGCTCGGCAATTTCTCAGTCACCGACCGGTCTAGCAGGTTCGGCGTCGCATAGGCGATGCCCAGGAAACAGATCGCCAATACCAGGACGATCTTCCACTTCGGAAAGTGCAGCATGGTGACCGTTCGTCTCCCGGCGGCGTATCAGCGGATGGTCAGCAGTACCGAGGCGCTTGTCCTCAGGCCTTCGGCTTGGTGTCGTCTTCCGTCACAGGCTCGGCATCCGGCACGATGGCCGGGGAAACCGGCGCAACGGCAACCGGCTCGGCCTTCGCCTTGGTCTTGCGGGCGCCACGGCGTGGCTTCTCGATGATTTCGTCTTCATCCTCGTCATCAAGATCATCGGCCGATGCACGGGCCGGCTCGGTCTTGGCGAGAACATCGGTGATCATCGCGCGCACCGCACGGACGCGCACGCCATCAGCGATCTCCAGCGACAATTCATTGTCGTCGGTGACGCGGACCACGGTGCCGATGATGCCGCCATTGGTGACGACACGGTCGCCGCGACGGATGTTCGACAGCATTTCCTTGTGGGTCTTCAGCTTCTTCTGCTGCGGACGAATCAGCAGGAAATAGAAGACGACGAAGATGAGCACCAGGGGCAGCAGAGAGAATATGAAATCGCCGCCACCGGCGGCTCCCTGTGCATAAGCCGGGGAGATAAGCATTTGTGTCTCCTTACCTTTCCGCTCGAAGGCGGTTTTTATAATCGGGCGGACTATAAACAGCCGCGCGACGAATGCAACAACGCCGGCTCCGGCAGCCGATACCTGCCCTGAAGTCGGTAGCGATTGACCCGCGATCAAGGGGGCGATTAGGCTCGCGCCATCCGAAGAAAGGCTTTCAGAAAATGACATCGACTCCCGAAATTCTCCCCCTCCTCACCCGTATTGCCGATGCGCTGGAGCGTCTGGCGCCGGCAGCGCCGAAGCCGATCGACCTGATGCAGGCCGATGGATTCGTCTGGCATGCGGAGACGGCGGGGCTGATCCCGGTCAAGGCGATCTCGCGGGTCGATCTGTCGCTGCTGCAGGGCGTGAAGCGCCAGCGCGACACGCTGCTCGACAATACGATGCGCTTCGCCAAGGGGCTGCCGGCCAACAACACGCTGCTCTGGGGCGCGCGCGGCATGGGCAAGAGTTCGCTGGTGAAGGCGGTGCATGCCCAGGTGAACAAGGACATTCCCGGCTCGGTCGCGCTGGTCGAGATCCACCGCGAAGATATCGGCTCCCTGCCTCTGCTGCTGAAGATGCTGAAGGAAGCCGGCCGGCGCAGCATCATCTTCTGCGACGATCTTTCCTTCGACGTTGCCGACAACGCCTATAAATCGCTGAAGGCCGTGCTGGAAGGCGGCATCGAGGGACGGCCGGAGAATGTGCTGTTCTACGCCACCTCCAACCGCCGTCATCTGATGGCCCGCGACATGATCGAGAATGAACGCTCGACCGCCATCAACCCGTCCGAGGCGGTGGAGGAGAAAGTGTCGCTCTCCGACCGTTTCGGGCTGTGGCTGGGTTTCCATGCCTGCGACCAGGACACCTATTACGCGATGATCGAAGGCTATAACGCCGCCTATGGGCTGGGCGTACCGCTGGAGCAGCTGCATGCCGAGGCGAATGAATGGTCAGTCGGCCGGGGCAGCCGGTCCGGCCGCGTCGCTTGGCAGTTCATCCAGGATCTGGCCGGCCGTCTCGGCAAGCCGCTTTCCTGAGGCTCAGCGTCCGGGCAGCGCCGCCTGCCCGGACCGCCGGACATGGGGCTGCGGATCGACAGGGCGGGAATTCCGGCGCACCTCGAAATGCAACTGCGGGGTATCCACGCTGCCGGTTGAGCCGACCCGGGCAATGGCCTGTCCGCGCCGCACGATATCGCCGCGCTTCACCAGCAGCGCCTCGTTATGGGCATAGGCGGTCATCCAGCCATCGGCATGGTTGACCAGCAGCAGATTGCCGAAGCCGCGCAACTCGCTGCCGGCATAGACGACGATGCCGTTTTCCGCCGCCAGCACCGGCGTGCCGCGCGGGGCGGCGATGTTCAGCCCGTCATTATGCAGCCCCCCGCCTTTCGGCCCGAAGCCGGAGATCACCCGGCCATTCACCGGCATCAGGAAACTGCTCGAACTGCGCGGTGGCGGCTGGGTCGCAATGGCGGCCGATCCTGCTGGCCCGCTGGCCGGTCCGCTGGAGGGCCCACTGGGCTGCGGCGGCGCCGGTGCAGGAGTGGCTGCGGGTGACGGCTCAGAGGGCACAGGGCCACTCTCCCCCGCCACTGGCGGCGCACCGGGAAGCCGGGTCGGCGATCCGGGCACGTTGTCTGCAACCGGCGGAGACGGTGTGGGCGGCGGATTGGCCAGCGGCACGCCCGATGGGGCTGGCTCGGATGGGGGCGCGCTCGATAGCGGCGGCTCCGCCGAGGCGATGACGGCGACCGGGGCCGGCAGGACAAGGCGCTGGCCGACGCGGATGGTAAACGGCGCTTGCAGATTATTCGCCCGCGCCAGGCTGTTGGCGTCCAGATTGTAGCGCCGGGCGATGCTGTACAGCGTGTCGCCGGCAGCCACGGCATGGACACGCTGGTTTGGCAGGCGCAGTGCCTCGCCAACGCGCAGCAGATAGGGCGGCTGCAGATTATTGGCCTGGATCAGTTCGCGCAGCGGCACGTCATTGGTGCGGGCGATGCTGTATAGCGTATCGCCGCGCCGGATCGTTACCGTTCCGGGCGTGCCTGGCTGGATACCGCCGGGCTGGGCGGTCTGCGGCAGGCGCGAGGGCGTGATTCCGCCATAGACCACCGGGGCCGGCGGCCCGGACCGGGCGCAGCCGGAAAGCGCCAGCGCTGCCAGCAGGAGAACGAGCGAAAATGACCGAAAGGCAATCACGCCGGGCAGTGTACGAAGGAAGTGTCGTGTCGGCAATCGGGCCGGCAATCGGGGCTGTTCATGCCTTCTTGTCCATCAGCCGGTCGGGATCGGCGGGCATGCCGGCGATCAGCGGCACGAAGCGCACCGGCCAGAGAATCTCGATCTTGGGTCCGTCCTCGGTCCGGGTCACGCGCACGACATTCTGCTGTTCCGGCCGGGGGCCAAGCGGCAGGACCATGATGCCGCCTGGCGACAGCTGGTCGATCAGCGCCTGCGGCATCTCCGCCGCCGCCGCCGTCACCAGGATGCGGTCGAAGGGGGCCTGTTCCGGCCAGCCCTTGGTGCCGTCGCCGGCCCGTGTGGTGATGTTGCTGTGGCCCAGCCCATAGAGCCGCTGCTCGGCATCGCGCAGCAGATCCTTGTGCCGCTCGATGGTGTAGACCCGACGGCACAGCCGGGCCAGGATCGCCGTCTGGTAGCCGGAGCCGGTGCCGATCTCCAGCACCTTCATGCGTTCGCCCGGATCGAGCGCCTGGGTCATCATGCCGACGACCAAAGGTTGGCTGATCGTCTGGCCGCAGCCGATCGGCAAGGCGGTGTTGTCATAGGCCTGGTCACCAAAGGTCTGCGGCACGAACGCCTCGCGCGGCACCCGCTCCAGGGCAGACAGGACGCGCGTGTCCCCTACCCCATGGCGGCGCAGTTCCATGATCAGCCTGATCTTGCGGGCATCCTCGAAACTCAACCGCCTTCTCCCGAATGCGCGTGTTAGGCCAGCGCCGTCTTCAACGCCGTAAGGGTCGCCTTGTCGGTTAGGTCCAGACGGATCGGGGTGATCGAGATGAAGCCATCCGCCACCGCCTCCAGATCGGTTCCGCCCTTCGGGGTTTCCTTGGTGCGGATCAGCCCGACCCAGAAATAGGGCTGGCCATAGGGGTCCTTGCCCTCCTGCACGGCAGAGCTGATCTTGCGCTGGCCCTGCCGGGTCAGCTTCAATCCTTGCACGCTTTTCGCCCCGGCATCGGGAAAATTCACGTTCATCAGCACGCCCTCGGGCCAGCCGGCCGCCAGCAGCTTTCGGACGACATCCGGGCCATGTTCCTCGGCCGAAGACCAGCGCGGCGCATGCTTCCAGGCAATCGCCTGGCTGAGCGCAATCGACGGCAGCCCCAGCAAGGTGCCCTCCATGGCCGCCGCGATAGTGCCGGAATAGGTCACGTCCTCGGCCATATTGGCACCCCGGTTCACGCCGGACAGCACGAAATCAGGCGGCGAATCCTTCAGCAAATGATTGACCGCCAGCAGCACGCAATCGGTCGGCGTGCCATCGACGGCATAGCGCTGCTTCGAGACCTCGCGCAGCCGTAGCGGGTTGCGCAGCGTCAGGGAATGGGCGGAGCCGCTCTGGTTCTGTTCCGGCGCCACCACCCAGACATCCTTGGACAGGGATTTGGCGATCTTCTCCAGCACCTTCAGGCCGGGCGCGTTGATGCCGTCGTCGTTGGTGACGAGGATGCGGCATTTGTTCAGTGGCTTGTCGAGCTTAAGCATCGGCACGAATGACCTCCAGCCCGGCCATATAGGGCCGCAGCTTCTCCGGTATGGTGACCGAGCCATCCTCGTTCTGGTAATTCTCCAGGATCGCCACCATGGTCCGCCCGACCGCCAGGCCGGAGCCATTCAGCGTGTGCACGAAGCGGGTATTCTTCTCCCCCGCCGCGCGGAACCGCGCCTTCATGCGCCGGGCCTGGAAATCACCGCAGTTCGAGCAGCTGGAAATCTCCCGGTAAGCACCCTGCCCAGGGAGCCAGACCTCGATGTCATAGGTCTTCTGCGCGCCGAATCCCATATCGCCGGTGCACAGGATGATGGTGCGATACGGCAGATCCAGCCGTTCCAGCACGGTTTCGGCGGCGCAGGTCATGCGCTGGTGCTCGGCCTCGGACTCATCTGGATGGGCGATGGAGACCATCTCCACCTTGGTGAACTGGTGCTGGCGGATCATGCCGCGCGTATCGCGCCCGGCCGCCCCGGCCTCGGACCGGAAACAGGGCGAGTAAGCCGTGAAGCGCTTCGGCAATTCCTTCTCGTCGAGGATGGTATCGGCGACCAGATTGGTCAGCGGCACCTCGGCGGTCGGTATCAGCCAGTAATCATTGGTGGTGCGGAACAGATCCTCGCCGAATTTCGGCAATTGGCCGGTACCGTACAGCACATGGTCGCGCACCATGAACGGCACCTGCGTCTCTTCATAGCCGAATTCCAGCGTGTGGATATCCAGCATGAAGGCGGCCAATGCGCGTTCCAGCCGCGCCAGATGCTTCCGCAAAACGACAAAGCGCGCACCCGACAGTTTCGAGGCGGCCTCGAAATCCATCATTCCCAGCGCTTCGCCGATCTCGAAATGCTCCTTCGGCGTGAAGCTGAAATTGCGCGGATTGCCTTTGCGGCGGATTTCCACATTATCCGCCTCGTCCGTACCTTCCGGCACATCGGCGGCCGGCAGGTTCGGGATGCCGGCGAGAATGGCATCGAGTTCCTCGCCCAGCGCCTTGTCCTCGATTTCCAGCGCCGCCATGCGGTCCTTGATCCCGGCGACCTCATCCATCAGGGCCTCGGCATCCCCGCCCTGGCGCTTGATCTGGCCGATCTCCTTGGACGCCTCGTTGCGGCGGGCCTGCAGGCTCTGCAATTCGGTCTGCGCAGCGCGGCGGCGCGCATCCTTGTCCAGGATATCGGCCGCCATTGGCGGCAGGGCGCGACGGACCAGGGCGGCGTCAAAGGCCGCCGCATCGTCGCGGATAAGCTTCAGGTCGATCATGGGAAAGGCGTCCGCTGGAAACGAGAGACAGGCGCAAGCGTTATAGCGGCTTCGCCTGCCCCCGTCCAGAAAGGGGCCGTCCAGAAAGGCCCCGGGCAGAAAGCGGGCCTATTCGCTACGTTTCGCTGCCCTTGCTGCCTCGGCCGCTGCTTCGGCTGCATCCTCTGCGGCTTCCGCTGCCGCGTCGGCGGCGTCGCGCGCTTCCTTCTTGCGCTCGGCAAGGCGCACCATCCAGATCGAAATCTCGTAGAGGATAAGCAGCGGTACGGCCAGGCTGATCTGGCTAATCGGATCGGGCGGGGTCAGGATCGCGGCGGCGACGAACATCATGACGATGACGTAGCGCCGCTTCTGGCGCAGGGTGTCCGCCGTGACGATACCGGCGCGGCCCAGCAGGGTCAGGAAAACCGGCAGCTCGAAGGCCAGGCCGAAGGCGAAGATCAACGTCATGACCAGGCTGAGATATTCGCCGACTCGGGCTTCCAGCTGGATCGGCAGCGCGCCGTCGACGCCCCCGGTCTCGAAGCCCAGGAAGAACTGCCAGGCCAGCGGCATGACCACGTAATAGGCCAGCGCACCGCCCAGGAAGAACAGGACCGGCGTGGCGATCAGGAAAGGCAGGAAGGCATTCTTCTCATGCCTGTAGAGCCCTGGTGCAACAAACATCCAGAGCTGTGCCGCGATGATCGGGAAGGACAGGAAGAAGGCCGACCAGAGCGCCACCTTCACATAGGTGAAGAAGGCCTCGGTCAGATTGGTATAGATCATCCGCCGCCCGGCATCATGGCCCAGCACATCGGCCAGAGGCTGCACCAGGAAGGCATAGATATGCTCGGCGACCAGATAGCAGCCGATAAAGGCGATGAACAAGCCACCCACTGCATACATCAGCCGATTGCGCAGCTCGACCAGATGTTCGAGCAGCGGCATCTTGTTGTCTTCAGGATCGCTGCTGCTCACCGGAGGAAGTCCCGTTTCGTCGCGTGCTGGGGAATCATGTGCTGGACTTGCCGTCAGGCGCCGGCTTTGCCGGAACAGCAGCCTCGGTCGTCTGCACCGGGGCCGGGAGAGGCTCAGCCGGCTGGGACTCTATAGCCGGGGCAGCCACCGGTTCTGCATCTGGCGCTGGCTTCTTGATTTCCGCGCCGGTTGCGGCGTCGAAATTCATGTCCAGCTCGCGCTTCGGGTCGATCTGGTCCTGGATCGTATTGGCGATGCCCTTGGAGCGCACATCCTCAAGCTGCTTGCGCACGTCGTCGAGTTCCGCCTCCCGTACCATGTCATCGACATGGCCCTGGAAGTCGCGCGAAATCTCGCGGACCTTGCGCATGGCGCGGCCCAGGGATTTCAACGCGTGCGGCAATTCCTTGGGGCCGAGAACGATGATTGCAACCAAAGCAATAACAGCGATCTCGCCCCATCCCAGATCGAGCATGGCAACTCACCAACCTTCGACGGACGATTCCAGCGCGGGGCCCAAGCCGCCGCGCCCAGCCTTATGCCTCAGCCCTTGGCGACCTCGTCCTTCTTGGGGGCAGTCGTCGGCGCCGGATCGGCGGCCGTAGGGGTTACCGGGGGTGCGGCCGGGGCCGGCTGATTGATGGTTTTGTTGACGTCCAGCGGGGCGTCATCCTCATCCTTCATGCCGGACTTGAAGCTTTTCACGCCCTTGGCGACATCACCCATGACCTTCGGCAGCTTGCCTGCACCGAAAATGATCAGCACGATCACCAGGATCAGGATGACCTGCCAGAAACCGATACTCATATGTCCTAACTCCGCTCGCTCCGGTCATCCGGCGCATCGGTTTTACCGACGCGCATCAGAATATTTCCCCAAGGTATTGGGGTGCTTTTAGTCCCAATCGAGCACGGATCATGGCAGAAACAACCTGGTCAGGCAACGCCTTCCGGGCTGGTTTTCCAGCCTATTCGGCGGTCTCCCGGGGGAAGACGAAAGCCTGCTGGTGGTCAAGTGCTACCGAGACGCGCTCGCCCTCGCGCGGCAGGAACAGGCCGGGAACCCGGCTGTGCAGATGCAGGGCCGGACGTTCCGGCCCGTCGCCCTCGGCTTCCATATGCACCAGGCTGGCGCGGCCCAGCATCCGAGCGGTGATGACCCGGGCGGTCGGCATGGTCTCCGCGGAGTCGGATGCCGGCGCCAGCCGCAGCGCCTCCGGCCGGATGACGATTTCGACCGCCACTCCATCGGCCAGCCCCGGCGCCGGGATTGGGCCGAAGGGCGTCGCCACGCTGCCCTCCCGGACCACGCCGCCCAGCCGGTTCACATCGCTGAAGAAGGCCGCCACATAGGCATTGACCGGGCGGTAATAGATATCGACCGGCGATCCCAGCTGCTGGATCACGCCGCCGCGCATCACGGCGATGCGGTCGGCCATGAACATCGCCTCCTCGGCGTCATGGGTGACCATCAGCGTCGCCGTACCGGCCTGTTTCAACACATGCAGCGTATCGTCGCGGACCTGGCCGCGCAGCTGGGCGTCCAGACCGGAGAAAGGCTCATCCAGCAGCACGATGCGCGGCTTCGGCGCCAGCGCGCGGGCCAGGGCGACACGCTGCTGCTGGCCGCCGGACAACTGGTCGGGATAGCTCTGCGCGTAGCTTGCCATGCCGACCTGATCCAGTGCGGCAAGGCTGCGCTGGCGGCGCTCGGCGGCGCCCAGATGGCTCAGGCCGAAGCTGACATTCTCGATGACGCGCAGATGCGGGAACAGCGCGTAATCCTGAAACACGAAGCCGACGCCCCGGCGTTCCGGCGGCAGGCTGCGCCCGGCCTCGGCGACAAGCTCCCCGGCGATCAGGATACGGCCCTGCTGCAACTCCTCCACGCCGGCACACAGCCGCAGCATGGTGGTCTTGCCGCAGCCGGACGGACCGACCAGGGCAACGACCTCGCCCGGCGCAATGGTCAGGTCGACCCCGCGCAGTGCCGCAACACTGCCGTAGCTATGGGCCAGCGCCGCGACTTCGAGCATGGTCTCCGGTACGGGCGACCGGGTATGCGCCAGGGCAGACACTATAAATTCTCCTCATCGAGCAGCAGGGGTTCGTCGCCCTCCTCCTCGCCCAGCGCGCCGGGGCCCAGATCGGCCTCCTCCTCGCGCATGGCGATGGTGGCAAGGCTCGGCCGCTTGTCCAGCAGGCCGGCGGCTTTCAGTTCTTCCACGCCGGGCAGTTCCTTCAGGCTGGCCAAACCGAAATGGCCGAGGAACGCATCGGTGGTCACCCAGGTCAGCGGCCGGCCGGGGGAGTCGCGCCGCCGGCCGGGCTTCACCCAGCCCGCCTCCAGCAGCACGTCCAGCGTGCCCTTCGACAGGCTGACGCCGCGCACTTCCTCAATTTCCGCCCGGGTGATCGGCTGGTGATAGGCGATGATCGCCAGCGTCTCGACAGCGGCGCGCGACAGTTTCTTCACCTGCTCGCGTTCCTGCGCCAGCCGGGGCGCCAGATCGGTGGCGGTGCGGAAGGTCCATTTGCCGGCGATACGGGTCAGCACCACGCCGCGATTTTCATACAAACCTGAAAGATCGGCCAGTATGGCCTTGATATCCATGCCTTCCGGCAGGCGCTCGGCCAGCTGCTCTTCGCTCATCGGCTCGGCGGCGGCGAACAGCATCGCCTCAACCAGCCGCAGCGCCTGGGCGTAGTCCTGATCCCGTGTCTGCATCATGAATCATCCCGGCTGCGGGTGCGCAGATAGATCGGCCCGAAAGTCTCCCCCTGGCGCAGCTCGATGGCGCCCTGCTTCGCCAGTTCCAGGCTGGCCCCGAAATTCGCCGCCAGTGCGGAGCGGATGACGATGGGGTCAACCAGCCCTTCCGGCAGGAAGCTTTGCAGCACTGTCCAGTCCGGGATGCGGCCCACCAGATGGCGCAGCCGTTCCAGCGCATCCTCGATGGAATACAGCTTGGTCGGCGCAATCCGCAGCGATTGATGCTCGCTCTTGCGCCGGAAATCGGCATAGGCCTTGAGGATATCGTAGAGCGAGACATCCAGCGTCGAGCGGATGACGGCGGGAAACATCTCCGGCGCACCGCGGGCAAAGACATCCTGGCCCAGGCGCGGCTGCGCCATCAGCCGCACGCCGGCTTCCTGCATCGCGCCCAGCCGCTGCAGCTGGAAGGCAAGCGCTTCCGCCATCTCCTCGCCGGAAGGCTCCGCTTCGCCCGGTGGCGGGGGCAGCAGAAGGCGCGATTTCAGGAAGGCAAGCCAGGCCGCCATGACCAGGTAGTCGGCGGCAATCTCCAGATGCAGGCGGCGGGCCTGGTTGATGAAGGCGAGATACTGATCGGCCAGTTTCAGAATCGAGATTTTGGCTAGGTCGACCTTCTGGTCGCGGGCCAGGGTCAGCAGGAGATCGATCGGCCCCTCGAATCCTTCCAGATCGAGAATCAGCTGCGGCCCTATGGCAGCAGGAGCTGCATCCTCCTCGAAGGGCGTTCCCGCCATTCTCAGATCACCCCGCTGGCGCTCAGGATCAGGGTGCCGAGGAACTGCACCGGGGCCAGCACCAGCCAATCGACGATGGGGAAATCAATGCCGATCTGCGCCAGGCCAAAGGGGATCAGGAACAGCCCGCCAATGACCAGCACCAACCCTGCCCGCTCAAGCCTGGCCAGGCGGATTGCCAGCGCGTAGGGCAGCAGCCCGACGGCGACACGGCCGCCATCCAGCGGCGGGATCGGCAGCATGTTGAAGACGGCAAGCACCAGATTCAGCCAGATCGCGTTGTTCAAATTCTCCAGCGTCCAGTATGCCACGCTTTGCGGCAGCAGGGGCACCAGATGCAGGCCGAGGGCGGCGACGATGGCCAGCACCAGATTGATCCCCGGCCCGGCAGCGGCGACCAGCACCATGTCACGGCGCGGATTGCGCAGATTGGAGAAATTCACCGGTACCGGCTTGGCAAAACCGAACAGGAAGGGCGCGCGCACCAGCAGCAGCAGGCCGGGCAGGATGATGGTGCCGAAGGGATCGACATGCTTCAGCGGGTTGAACGTCACCCGGCCCTTGTCCTTGGCGGTGTGGTCGCCCAGCCGCCAGGCGACGAAACCATGCGCCGCCTCGTGGAAGGTAATGGCGATCAGGACCGGCAGCACCCAGACCGACGCGGCCAGCAGCACCTCGGCGAGATAATCCAAGTCAGGCCCCTCAGGCGGCGATCAGCGAGTCGAGACGGGCGAGCACCTGCGCACGGTCGAACGGGGTTTTCTCCGGAAGGCCGCGCATGGCGCGGGCGAAGCGGCGCGCAGCCATGCCGTCCAGCGGGCGGATAACGCCGGCCACGGCTTCCATCTCCGCCAGATCGCCGCTGCAATGCAGGATAAGATCGCAGCCGGCATCCAGGCAGGCCGTGGTGCGCGACGCAAAATCGCCGCCCAGCGCCTTCATGCCGATATCATCGGACATCAGGCAGCCGCTGAAACCGATGGTCTTGCGGATAATTTCTTCGATCATGACTCTGGAAATGGTCGCTGGATGCGCCGGGTCAATGGCGCTGTAGACGACATGGGCCGTCATGCCGAAAGGCGCTTCCGACAGGGCGGCGAACGCACCGAAATCGCTCTGCTCCAGCTCGGCGCGCGGGGTATCGACAATGGGCAGTTCCAGATGGCTGTCGACGGTCGCCCGGCCATGGCCGGGGATATGCTTGATCACCGGCAGCACGCCGCCGGCCATCAGGCCATTGGCGACCGACAGGCCAAGCGCGGCGATGGGTTCCAGCCCGCTGCCATAGGCCCGGTCGCCGATGATGCCATGGGTTTCCGGGCGCAGCAGATCCAGCACCGGCGCGCAATCGACGTTGATGCCCAGCTCGGCCAGTTCCTCTGCGATCAGGCGGGCATTCAGATAGGCCCCTTCCATCGCGGCTTCCGGGTCAGTCTCGTACAGTGCGGCGAACACGCCGGCCGGCGGTGCCTGGCGCCAATGCGGCGGCTTCAGGCGCTGCACACGCCCGCCTTCCTGGTCGATCAGGATCGGCGCGTCGGGCCGCCCGATACAGTCGCGCAACTCCCGCGTCAGAGCGGCTACCTGCTCCGGCGTGTCGCAATTGCGCTGGAACAGGATGAATCCGGCCGGGTTGCTGCTCTGGAACAGCTTTCTCTCCGCCTCGCTGAGGCGAAGACCGGCCATGCCGAAGATGACGGCGCTCGGGTTGCTCATGGCTTTGGCCTTGTTACGGGCGGACGGATTTAGGGACGGAACTTAGGGACGAACCACGATACAGGCCTGTTTCTGCGCCTTCAGTGTATCGCAAAGGCGTGATGCGCCTGCCTCGTCCAGCGGTCCGGCCTGGACGCGATGATAGGTTCCCTTCCCGGCAACCTCCACGGTCTGGGTCGAAAGCGTCAGACTGCCGAGTTCGGCCTTGTAGCGGCCCCGCAGCCGGTTCCATTCCTGCGTTGCGGCATCGGCGCTGCGCACCGCGCCGAGCTGGATCTTGAAACGTCCACCCGATACGGGGGCCGTGGCAGAGCCCGAACTGGCCGCCGGGGCCGGCGTTGCAGTGGCGGGCGCTGGTGTCGCCGAGGATGGCGGCTGCGGCGCGGGCGCTGATGGCGGCACGGAAGGCTGGCCGGCCTGGGGTGCCGGGGTCGGTGCGGGGGGTGGAGCCGGCGCAGGAGCAGCCGGCGGAATCTGCGCTGTCTGCGGCGCTGTCGTGCCGGGCAGTTGCGAGGATGGGGCCGGCGTCACCGGGCTGGTTGGTGCCGGCGTGATGGCGGGACCGGTCGCGGGCGGCTGGACAGCCTGCGGGGCTGCCGCAACCGGCGGCGGCGGTGTCGGGGCTTGCATCGGCTCCGGTGCGGGCGGCAGCAGGCGCTCGACCTGCTGCGGGGCCTGGCCTTCCGGCAACAGGCGCTGGAAGACCTGCTTGTCCTGATGCGGCACCTGCATGCCGCCGGGCTGTTCCGGACGGGTCTTGGTCGGCCCCTCCTCCGCCTTGATGATCGGGGCGACATCGGAGGCACCGCTGCGCATGCCCTGATTATAGGCGTACCAGACGATGCCACCAAAGGCGCCCAGCGCGAACAGGGCGATGAAGATCGGCAGAGCCCGGCTGCGACCGCCGCGCTTTGCTGCTGGCCGGGGCCGGCGGAACTCGTCGGGCTCGGGCGGCAGCGGCGGACGGCCCATCGGCGGTTCCTGGTCGCGCTCGAAGCTCATTACATCTCCTCCGCCGGTGTCACGCCAATAATCTCAAGCCCCGATGCGATGACCAGGGCTGCGCCGCGCACCAGCGCCATGCGCGCCAGTGTCACAGCCTCATCCTCGGCGATGATGAAACGCAGGGTCGCATCATCGCGCCCCTTATTCCACAACGCATGGAACTCGGCTGCAAGCTCCTGAAGATAGAAGGCGATACGGTGCGGCTCATGCGCCTCGGCAGCGCTTTCAACGAGCCGCGGCCAGCTCGCCAGACGCTTCACCAGCGCCAGCTCCGCCGGGTCGGCCAGAGGCGACAGATCCAGTGCCGCCAGCCCGGCATCGCTCAGATCCTTGCCGGCCAGCGCTTCCTTGGCATGGCGCAGCACGGAATGGGCGCGGGCATGAGCGTATTGCACATAGAAGACCGGATTGTCGCGCGACTGCTCGGTCACCTTGGCAAAGTCGAATTCCAGCGTCTGGTCATTGCGGCGGGTGAGCATGATGAAGCGCACCACGTCTGTCCCGACCGCCTCCAGCACATCGCGCAGAGTGACGAAGGTGCCGGCCCGCTTCGACATACGCACCGGCTTGCCATTGTCGAACATATGGACCAGCTGGCAAGTCTTCACGTCCAGCGCGCCATTGCCGCCGGTAACCGCCTTCACGGCCGCCTGCATACGCTTGATATAGCCGCCATGATCGGCGCCCCAGATATCAATCATGGTGGCGTAGCCGCGCTCGAACTTGTCGAGGTGATAGGCAATGTCGTTGGCGAAATAGGTCCAGCTGCCATCCGATTTCTGCAACGGACGGTCGACATCGTCGCCGAAATCGGTAGCGCGGAACAGGGTTTGCGGACGCGGCTCCCAATCCTCGGGCGTCTTGCCCTTGGGCGGCTCCAGCACGCCGGTATAGATATGGCCGGCCTGGGTCAGGGTCGCCAGCACGGCATCCACCTTGCCGGCCTCAACCAGCTTGCGCTCGGAGGAGAACACCGTCTGCTCGACGCCCAGCAGCTTCAAATCTTCCCGTATCTCGCCCATCAGGAAGTCGATGGCGAAATTGCGGATCGGCTCCAGCCATTCCGCCTCGTCCCGGCCCTTCCACTTGTCGCCGTCGCGCGCGACCAGGGCCTGGCCGACATCCTTCAGATATTCACCGGGATAGAAGCCTTCCGGGATATTCGCATCGCCCTCGCCCAGCGCTTCGAGATAGCGCAGATAGGTCGAACGGGCGAGCGTGGCGACCTGATTGCCGGCGTCGTTGATGTAATATTCCTTGCAGACATCGAAGCCTGCCTTGGTCAGCAGATTTGCCAGCGCGTCCCCAACCACGGCGCCGCGGGCATGGCCGGCAGTCAGCGGCCCGGTCGGGTTGGCCGAGACATATTCGACATTCACCTTGTGGTCACGGCCCATGGTGGAAGCGCCAAAGCCGGTGCCGAGCCGCAATATGCCGCCCAGCTGCTGGCGCCAGACCGAATCGGCCAGCCGGATATTCAGGAAGCCCGGCCCATCGACCGAGCTTTCGGTGACGAAATCCAGCGCATCGAGGCGCGGCCGCAGTTTTTCGGCAAGGTCGCGCGGCTTCATGCCGGCCGGCTTGGCCAGCACCATCGCTGCATTGGTCGCGGCGTCGCCATGGCTGGGATCGCGCGGCGGCTCCATCGTCACCCGGTCGAGCGGCAGGCCTTCCGGCAGCTCGCCGGCGGCAATCATCGCCTCCAATGCGGTTTTAAGATGGTCTTTCAGATCATTGAAAATATTCATTTAAGCTCGGTCTTTGAAATCGAATAGCCGGTCATATTCCCTGAGCGCGAAACGGTCAGTCATCCCGGCGATATAATCTGCGACGACCCGGGCCGTTTTCGGGCTTTCGGGGGCCTCCGCCAGGATGCGCCATTCCGTGGGCAGGCATTGCGGCTCGCGGCATAGCAGATGGAACAGCTCCCGCACCACACGTTTCGCCTTGGAGGTCATGCGATTGACCTTGTAATGGCGGTACATGCGCTCGAACAGGAAGGCGCGCATCACCTTGTGCTGCGCCATCATCCCGTCCGAGAAGGCCGCAATGGGACGTCCCGCCAGGCGGATAGCGTCGGCCGATTGCGGCTTCAGCGCGGCCAGCCGTGCCCTGGTCTCGGTCAGCAGATCGGTGACCATGGCGTTGATGACCCGGCGCACCAGCTCGTGAATCAGGCGGGAGCGATCCAGATCGGGATAGCGGGCGCGCACCTCGGCCAGAATCGGCCCGACCAGCGGCATATCCTCGATATCCTCAATCGGGAACAGCCCGGCCCGCAGCCCGTCATCCAGATCGTGGTTCTGATAGGCGATATCGTCCGACAGCGAGGCAACCTGCGCTTCCAGCGAGGCGAAGCTGTCGAGCATCAGATCCTGCTGCTCATTGTAGCTGAGGATGCCTTGCTTTGCTGGTCTGGTCGCCAGCGGCCCGGCAACCGGCCCGTTATGCTTTACCGTGCCTTCCAGCGTCTCCCAGGTCAGGTTCAGCCCGTCGAAATCGGCATAGCGGTGTTCCAGGCTGGTCAGCACCCGCAGTGTCTGGACATTGTGGTCAAAGCCGCCATAGGGCTGCATGACCTCGTCCAGCGCTTCTTCCCCGGCATGCCCGAAGCAGGTGTGGCCGAAATCATGCGCCAGCGCCAGCGCCTCGGCGAGATCCTCGTTCAGCCCCAGCGCCCGGCTGATTGAGCGGGCAATCTGCGCCACTTCCAGACTGTGGGTCAGCCGCGTGCGATAATAATCACCTTCGTGATAGACGAAGACCTGGGTCTTGTACTTCAGCCGGCGGAACGCGCCGGAATGGATGATGCGGTCACGGTCGCGCTGGAAGCAGCTGCGCTCGGCATGTTCCGCCTCGGCATGCAGACGCCCCCGCGACCGGTTCGGATCGCAGGCATAGGGGGCAGGAAGAACGGGTCCACTCGACATGTTGGCGACCCTACAGGCGCTGCGAACCGGGCGCAACGGCCAGCGCAGCGGCAAAGATTGAAAATCCCGTAGAATTCCATACATTTGGGGCAATAGATTTCGCCAGTTGAGGGTACCCCCATGGCCGATGCAACGACACTTGAGCGACCCAACGCCGTTTCCCTGAGCGAAAGCGCCGCGCGGCAGGTTGCCCGCATGCTGGCGAAGGAGCCCGAGGGGGCGGGTCTGATGCTGCGCCTGTCGGTGACTGGCGGCGGCTGTTCCGGCTTCCAGTATAATTTCGCCTTCGATGACGAGGTCCGGTCCGATGATCGGGTCTTCGAGCGTGACGGCGTGAAGCTGGTGGTCGACGAGACCTCGCTCGACCTGCTGGCCGGCTCGGAAGTCGATTATGTCGAGGAACTGATCGGCGCCTCCTTCCAGGTGAAGAACCCGAAGGCCGCCTCCTCCTGTGGCTGCGGCACCTCCTTCGCGCTTTAGGGTTCCAGCCGCCCCTCCTCCCTTGAGCATCCGGCCCGCCTGCCGCTACACTCCGGCCTCCCGTCGGCTGGAGACATGAACCCTGTGAAAATCGCCACCTGGAACGTCAATTCGATCAAGGCGCGGCTGCCCAATGTGCTGGAGTGGCTGAAGGCCGCCGATCCCGATGTGGCGCTGCTGCAGGAGGTGAAAACGGTGGAGGCGGATTTTCCGGCGCTGGATATTCAGGCGCTGGGTTACGAGATCCATGTCTCCGGACAGAAGAGCTATAACGGCGTCGCCTTCTTGTCCAAGCACCCGGTGCAAGACCTCGCCAGGGGCCTGCCTGGTGACGACGCCGACGAGCAGGCGCGCTATATCGAAGGCACGGTCAAGGGCGTGCGGATCGGCTGCCTATATTTGCCGAACGGCAATCCGGTCAGTACCGAGAAATATCCCTACAAGCTGGCCTGGATGGCGCGACTGCGCGCCCATGCCGCCGGGCTGCTGGCCGGCGAGCGGCCGGTGGTGCTGGCCGGCGACTACAACATCATCCCGGAGGAGCGCGACTGCTACGATCCGGCCGCCTGGATCGATGACGCGCTGTTCAAGCTGGAAAGCCGGCAGGCCTACCGCGCCATCCTCAACCTGGGCTACACCGATGCCTTCCGGGCAATCCACCCGCACCGCATCGCCTACAGCTTCTGGGACTATCAGGCCGGGCGTTGGCCACGCGACGAGGGTATTCGCATCGACCATCTGTTGCTGTCGCCGCAGGCCGCCGATCTGCTGCGCGACGCCGATATTGACCGCGACCCCAGGGGCCGGGAAAAGGCCTCCGACCACACGCCGGTCTGGTGCGTTCTGGACTCCTGAGGCGTTAAGGTGATATTAGGGAATGGTCGATAGAACAAATCGACTGCAAGAATTTTTGAGGAGGCCAAAATGGCAGGTGTAGAATTGACGGGTCTTGCCGTGATCGGCATGCGCAGCGACAAGCAGCAGGCGCTGGTTACGGCGCAGGTTGTCACGCAGGCCCTGCAGAACACCAAGCAGCTCGCCCAGCAGGCAGCAGCAGCGGCGGCTTCTTCCGGCGGCGTCAACATCGTCGTCTGATACGACAGCACCGCCGCCGGCTTATCGCTTGCGGCGGTTTTCTTTGACTAAAAAGTTCCCGTTCTGTTCCGATTGGATACATCATGCCGGATAGAGTCTATGAGGGTGGCTGCCTGTGCGGGGCCGTGCGCTATGAAGCGACGGGCCCTGTCCGGGCGTCAGGCTGGTGCCATTGCCGGATCTGCCAGCGCGCAATCGGTGCGCCGGCTGTACCCTGGGGCAGCTTCTTCATGGAGAATTTTCGCTGGACCAAGGCGAAACCCAGCCTGCACCACTCGACCGACAAGGCGGAACGCAGCTTCTGTCCGACCTGCGGCAGTTCCCTGACCTTCCGCTACCTGGACAGTGACCCTGCCGAGATCGATTTGACTCTGGTCAGCCTCGACGATCCGAATGCCCTGCGCCCGCAATGGCATATCTGGACCATGTCAGCGCCCAGCTGGCATGAATATGATGACGGGCTGAAACGCTATCAGGATAACGGCCCGGACCGCAGCCTGGACCCGGATCTGCCCTCGCCCCTTGGCGCACCGGGACCACGCTGAGGAGTGAATGGGCGGGGAACAAGCCATCGGCCCTTGCGTTCGCTAGGCATGACCTCAAACGCAAGCGCAGACTCCGCCGCGAACTCCAATCCTGAAACCTCAGTGGTCGCCCTGCTGGAGGCGCTGGAGGAGTCGGCGCGGAAAGGTGAGGATTTGTCGCTGGACGGTTTCCTGCACATCGCGGGTCACCGTTTCAGCGGCCCGATATTCCTGATCCCGGGGCTGATTGCGCTCTCGCCGCTGAGCGGCATCCCGCTAGTACCCAGCTTCCTCGGCCTCGTCATTTCGTTGATTTGCGTACAGCTGATCTTTGGTCGCCGCCATCTCTGGTTTCCGGCCTGGGTACAGACCAGGGCTCTGGATGCGGATCGCGTGCAGCGCATGACGCGCTTTATAAAGAAGCCCGCCCGCTTTCTCGATCAGGTGACACGCCCGCGCCTCGTCTGGCTGACACAAGGCCTTGCCCTGCGCCTTGCCGCCACGCTCTGCCTGCTGACGGCCCTCAGCATGCCGCTGCTGGAAATCCTGCCGTTCACCTCAACGCTGGCCGGCGCTGTGATCTCCCTCTTCGGCCTGTCGCTGACCACCCGCGATGGCCTGCTCATGCTGTTCGCTCTTCTGTTCGTCGGTGGGCTTATGGGGCTGGGAGCGAACCTGTTGACCGGCTGACGCCCTTCGGAGGGAACGCAAGCCTGCCTTGCCGGTTGCACCTGTTTAACAGGTAGCAATGGAGACTGACATGCCCGCCAAATCGAAAGCGCAGCAGAAAGCCGCAGGTGCGGCTCTGGCCGCCAAGCGTGGCGAGACCAAGAAGAGCGACCTGCAGGGCGCCTCGAAAGAGATGCACGATTCGATGACCAAGGCGGAGCTGGAGGAGATGGCCTCCACCAGCCGCAAAGGCAAGCCGGAGCGCGTTACCGATAAATAACGCGCCAGAGACCGGCCGGCGGAATTATCCCTCGAAGACCGGCCCCAGCGGGTTCAGCTTGATGCCCTTGCGCAGCCGCGTCCAGGGCAGCTTGGCGGGATCGGCGACCATTGGCCCCGGAGCGGTGCAGACCAGCACTTCCTGGGCGATGGGCTGGAAATCGGCGCGAAAATGCACCGAGCTTTTATTCACCAGGATGCCCTTGCGGGTCGGTTCGATGCCGACATGGCGGTACATTTCCTGATCCGCCATCTGTGCCTTCTTGCAAGCAACGACGATTTCGATATCGCGGATTTTCAGGCAGGCCATCGGCCCCAGATTCATCCGCGCGCCCTTGTAGAACGGGCCGGTGCCGGTGAACACGCCGGTATTGAGCTTGGCGACGGTGAAGGTGGCTTGGAACGGCTTGTCACCCGGAATCCGGGACTTGCCGCCCAGCGCCACAGTGATCTCCGTCCCCTCGCCGGCGCTATGGGCGATGCGGGCCACCTCTTCGTCCACCATGATGCCCAGCGCGGCATTCGGCGCGTCATTGTCGACCAGTGCGCGAAGCATCCCGGTGGTGTCAGAATCGCCGCCGGCCCCCGGATTGTCCTGGGTGTCAGCGATGACCACCGGCTTGTTGGCGGACCGGGCGACCTTCATGGCGTATTTCACCCCCTCATCCGGCTCGTACAGCTTGCCGGCGAACTTCGCCTCGTTGCGCAGGATTTCCTCCTCCAGCGCCTTTGCCGCCTTGTCGGCCTTCACCTGGTCGGTGGCATAGACGAAGAGCGACGGGCCGCAATGATGGATGTCGGCGGCCGGGAATCCGGGGGTGAAGGAGACGCGGGCGACATCGCCCTTCTCCAGCTCCTCTGTCATCTCGTAGATCGACTTGGTCGGCTCCATCAGCGTGCACTGGAAATTCAGCGGAATCAGGAAGGGAATCTGCCGGAACGCCTTGTTCACCGCGCCGGAGCCACGCAGCACATTATCCAGATGGATCGCCGTGCGGCGGCCGGTATCGGCCATGTCGACATGCGGATAAGTGCGATAGGCGACCAGCGCATCGGCGTATTTGATCATCTCCGGCGTGGTGTTTGAATGAAGGTCCAAGCTGGCCATCACCGGCACTTTCGGGCCGACAAGCGCGCGCACCCGCCGCAACAGCTCGCCCTCGCCATCCTCCAGATGCTCGGCAACCATGGCACCATGCAGACAGAGATAGACCGCCTCGAACGGCCCCTTGTCGCGGATGCCGTCGACGATCATGCCGGCGATGCGCTCATACGCATCCTCGGTGACGTGCGCCGAGGGGCTGGCCGCCGCCCAGGCGGTCGGCACGAGATCATGGCCGCGCTCCTGCGCTTCCTCGATGAAGCCGGCGATGGACAGGTTGATGCCTTTCACCGCATCGAACAAATCGCCGCCGGAGACCAGTGCCGGCCAGCTGCCGCCCCGCGCGAAATCCTCGAATGTCGCCTTGGAAGGCGCAAAAGTGTTGGTTTCGTGCTGGAAGCCGCCGATCGCGATACGCGCCATGGGTAGATGTCTCCGCTGCTGACAAGTTTATCTGCTGCGAAGTATTCCCGCCCCGGCCGCTGACGGCAAGGGGTAGACGCCGGTTCAGGCCTTAATCGACAGCGCAGGGCTGCCCTGCAGGAAGCGATCGATCAGCGGGGTCAGCGCGCTGCTATTGCCGTTTCGGAAGTCGGTCAGGGCCTGCTGGGTCTGGCGCAGCTGGTCGATGGCGCTCTGCATCCGCTTGTCGAGCATGATGTCGGAAATGCTGTTCTGCGGGTTTTCCTCGCGGCTGTAGCGGGCATCCCGGAAGCCGGCGGCCAACTGGCTGGTCTTCAGCTTGATTTCCGCACCGTTGAGGTCGGCCAGCTTCGTGTCATCCACCGTGACCTTGCCGTCGCGGACCAGCCCGGCCTCCAGCCCGATCCCGAAGATCGAGGCGAAGGAGCCGCCACTGTCGCCATAGCTGGTCGAAACCTGGGCCAGACGGAAATCGAAGCTCTCGACGCTGTCATCGCTGACTGCCTTGTCGACCAGCCCTTCCATGCTGCTCATCGTCTTGTCGATGGCGGCCTTGGCGTCGCTTTCCTTCTTGTAGAAGACATTGAAATAGACGGACAGGGTCTCGCGCAACTGGCTGCGGATCGCCTCTGCATCGCGTTGTTCAATGATAAAGCCGAAGCTGGGTGCCTTCGCTCCGGTGATAGAGCGAACGAGGAATTGCTGCGGGGCCGCGCCGGATTTATCGGCTGCAGGTGTTGCCGCTGTCTTTCCTGTCGATGCCGCTGCACCGGTGGCCGGTGTCGAAACCGGCTGCGGAAAGCCGCCTATCGAATTGATCGCCATGGTTTTTCTACCGTTTCTGCAAGCAGCACCACCTTCTGGGCGCCGCATCCTGACATTCTAATATAGTTCAAACGCAGCAGCGCCGCCAGGATTTCCCGCTGGCGGCGCTGTGGTCGCTAATTATGCCCCGGCTTACTGATCGGCGTAGCAATGCACCTCGGCGGCACCACCCGGATGGGTAACAGCACCCTTCTCGGCGTCGCCGACGGTCTGGGCGTATTTCCAGAGCGTGCCGGACTGGTATTCGTGGCTGCGCGGCTTCCAGTCCTTGCGGCGGGCTTCCAGCTCGGCATCGGACAGCTCGACGTTCAGTGTGCCCTTCTCGGCATCGATGACGATGATGTCGCCATCCTTCAGCAGGCCGATCGGACCGCCGACCGCCGCCTCCGGCCCGACATGGCCGATGCAGAAGCCGCGCGTGGCGCCGGAGAAGCGGCCATCGGTGATCAGCGCCACCTTGTCGCCCATGCCCTGGCCGTAGATCGCTGCCGTGGTCGCCAGCATCTCGCGCATGCCCGGGCCGCCGCGCGGGCCCTCATAGCGGATGACCAGCACCTCGCCTTCCTTGTACTGGCTCTTCTTCACCGCCTCGAAGGCCTGTTCCTCGGTATCGAAGCAGCGCGCCACGCCCTTGAACTGCAGCTTCTGCATGCCGGCCACCTTCACGATGGCGCCCTGCGGGGCCAGATTGCCGCGCAGGCCGACGACACCGCCGGTCGGCGAAAGCGGGTTACTGGTCGGGCGGATAACATCCTGGTCGGTCGGGAAGACAACGCCTTCCAGGTTTTCCGCGATGGTCTTGCCGGTGACGGTGATGCAATCGCCATGGATGAAGCCGCCATCGTAGAGCGCTTTCAGCATGACCTGCACGCCGCCGATCTCGAAAAGATCCTTGGCGACATAGCGGCCGCCCGGCTTCAGATCGGCGATATAGGGCGTGCGCTTGAAGATTTCGGCGACGTCATGGATGGTGAATTCGATACCGGCCTCATGCGCCATCGCCGGCAGATGCAGGGCTGCATTGGTCGAGCCACCGGACGCGGCCACCACCGTGGCGGCATTCTCCAGCGCCTTGCGGGTGACAATGTCGCGCGGGCGCAGATTGCGCTTGATCAGCTCCATGACGGCTACGCCCGAGGCCTCGGCGTAGGCATCGCGGGTCTCGTAGGGCGCCGGGGCACCGGCCGAGCCGGGCAGCGCCAGGCCGATGGCCTCCGACACGCAGGCCATGGTGTTGGCGGTGAACTGGCCGCCGCAGGAACCGGCCGACGGGCAGGCCACGCATTCCAGCTCGTGCAGATCCTCGTCCGACATGTTGCCGGCGGCATGCGCACCGACGGCCTCGAACACGTCCTGCACGGTCACGTCCCGGCCCTTGAAACGGCCGGGCAGGATAGAACCGCCATACATGAAGACCGATGGCACGTTCAGGCGCAGCATCGCCATCATCATGCCGGGCAGCGACTTGTCGCAGCCGGCCAGGCCGACCAGCGCGTCATAGCAATGGCCGCGCATCGTCAGTTCGACCGAATCGGCGATGACCTCGCGGCTGACCAGCGAAGATTTCATGCCGGCATGGCCCATGGCGATGCCGTCGGTGACGGTGATGGTGGTGAATTCGCGCGGCGTGCCGCCAGCGGCCTTCACACCGCGCTTGGTCGCCTGCGCCTGGCGGGCCAGCGCGATATTGCAGGGGGCGGCCTCGTTCCAGGTGGTCGCCACGCCGATAAAGGGCTGGGCGATCTCCTCCTCGGTCATGCCCATCGCGTAATAATAGCTGCGATGCGGCGCCGAGCTGGGGCCGACCGAGACATGGCGGCTGGGCAGCTTGGATTTGTCGAACTGGGTGGTCATCTCTTCCCCCTTGGCGTGCGGCTTATGTGATCCGTGGCTTGGACGTCTTGGATTGCGGCGCAGAATAGTCGGCACGGAACGGGATTGCCTAGAGGCTTTTGCCTGCTTAGATAGGTGCCCTCTGTTCCCTGCAAGGCAATTTCCCCTCATGACCTTCCCCGTACTCGGTTTCGACGACGCCTGGGCCTCCTACCGGCGCTGGGAACATCGCCTGCCGGCAAAGCCCGCTGCGGTCGAGCCGCGCCGCATCACCGGCATTGCCGAGGTGCTGGATCAGGTCGATGTCGTGGTGCTGGACGCCTATGGCGTGCTGAACCTGGGCAGCAGTGTTATTCCGCAGGGTCTGGAGGCGGTTAAGGCGATCCGGGCCGCCGGCAAGCGGCTCTGCGTCGTCACCAATGACGGATCGCAGGCGCCAATTGCCATCGCCGCCAAGCACCGCAGCCGGGGCTATGATTTCCGCGATGACGAGGTGATCGCCGGGGCATCGCTGGTGGTCGAGGCGGTGCAGAGCTTCCCGCAGGTCAGGCACTGGGGGATCATCTCGCTGGAGCCGCGCCCGCAGCCGCAGGTGACGGATGCCATGCGCGCACTGGGCGATGACAAGGCGGCCTATGACGCCGTGGACGGTATCGTCTTCATGGCCACAGAAAGCTGGGACGAGGCACGCCAGACCCTGCTGAGCGATACGCTGACCGCCCGCCCCCGCCCCTTCATCGTCGCCAACCCCGATGTGGTGGCCCCGCATGTCGGCGGCTTCTCGGCCGAGCCGGGCTATTTCTCGCACCGGATTGCCGACCGGGCCGGGCTGACGCCGACTTTCCTCGGCAAGCCCTTCGCCGGTGTCTACCGTCTGGTTCGCGAGCGCTTCCCGGAGGTCAACCCGCAACGCATCCTCGCGGTCGGCGACACGCCCCACACCGACATCATCGGCGCCCGCGCCCATGGTATGCGCGCTCTGCTGGTCGAAAGCGGGTTTCTGGCCGGAAAGGACAGCCTGGCCCATTCGCAGGAATGCGGCATCCTGCCGGACTTCATCGCGCCGACGATCTGAGGGGCCGGCCTCCCTTCCATCGTCACCCTCGGGCTTGACCCGCCCGTGGCGCTTGGGGGGTCCATTCAACCGTGCCAATCGCTCGGTCAATGGATGGTCGGATCAAGTCCGACCATTACGAGAAAGGTTTCCTTAAACCGCTGCCAGACGCTGCAGGGCAGCCAGCAGCTTGTCCCGCGTTGCCTCAGCGTCGGCCTTGCGCTCCTGGTTTTCCTCGACCACTTCGGGCGGGGCCTTGGCGACGAAGCTTTCATTCGACAGCTTGGCGACGATCTTCCTGATCTCGCCCTCGACCTTGTCGATTTCCTTGGTCAGGCGCTGCTTTTCCGCTACCACATCGATCAGATCGGCCAGCGGCAGGGCCAGAGTGGCCTCGTCGAGGACGATCTGCACCGCGCCCTTGGATGTCTCGGCCACCGTCTCGACGCCGGACAGCCGGGCCATGCGCAGGATGATGTCATTCTGTGCGGCGAAGCGCGCCAGGGTTGCGGCGCTGGCACCCTTCACCTGCAACGGCGCCTTGGCGGAGGGCGGCACATTCATGTCGCTGCGCACCGAGCGGATATCGCTGATCAGACGGACCAGCCATTCCATCTCGGCATCGGCATCGGCATCGATCAGGCTGTCCGGCAAATCCGGGAAAGCCGCTGAGATCAGCAGCCCGCCGCGCTTCTCGGCCAGTGCGTTCCACAGCTCCTCGGTGATGTACGGCATCATCGGATGCAGCATCAGCAGTATCTGGTCCAGCGCCCAGCCGGTCATGGCGCGGGTCTCGACCTTGGCGGCCTCGTCCTCGCCCAGCAGGATCGGCTTGGTGAATTCAAGATACCAGTCGCAGAAACTGCCCCAGACGAACTGGTAGGCCGCCCCGGCGGCGTCATTGAAGCGATAGGTTTCAAAGGCCTGGGCGATTTTCTTCGACGTGCGCACCACCTCGCCGGCGATCCAGCGATTGACCGGCTGTTGGGCCGTGGCGGGATCGAAACCGGCGACCGGCTGCGCCCCGTTCATCTCGCAATAGCGCGCCGCGTTCCACAGCTTGGTGGCGAAGTTGCGATAGCCCTCGACCCGGCTCTCGGCCAGCTTGATGTCGCGCCCCTGCCCGGCCTGTGCCGTCAGAGTGAAACGCAGCGCATCGGTGCCGAACCGGTCGATCAGGTCCAGCGGGTCGATGACATTGCCCTTCGACTTCGACATTTTCTGGCCGCGCTCGTCGCGCACCAGCGCGTGGATATAGACCGTCTTGAACGGAATCTCCTGCTCGAAATGGATGCCCGCCATCATCATGCGGGCGACCCAGAAGAAGATGATGTCGAGGCCAGTCACCAGCACGTCGCCGGGGTAATAGCGCTTCAGCTCCGGCGTCTCCTCCGGCCAGCCCAGCGTGGAGAACGGCCACAGCGCCGAGGAGAACCAGGTGTCGAGCACGTCGGGATCGCGGATCAGCTCGACCGGCTTGCCGTAATGCGCCTCGGCGGCGGCTTGTGCCTCATCCTCGGTTTCCTCGACGAAATATTTACCGTCCGGGCCGTACCAGGCCGGAATCTGATGGCCCCACCAGAGCTGACGGGACACGCACCAGGGCTGGATGTTGCGCATCCACTCGTAGTAGGTCTTTTCCCACTGCTTCGGCACGAAAGCGGTCTTGCCTGTCTCCACCGCCTCCAGCGCGGGCTTGGCCAGCGTGGCGGCGTCACAGAACCACTGGTCGGTCAGCCAGGGCTCGATGGCAACACCGGAGCGGTCGCCATGCGGCACGGTGTGCGGGTGGTCCTCGATCTCGACCAGCAGGCCCAGCGCCTCGATATCGGCGAGGATCTTCTCGCGCGCCTTGTACCGGTCGAGGCCGCGATAGGCCTCCGGCACGTTCTCGTTCATCCGCGCCTCGCGGTCGAGAACGTTGATCATCTCCAGATTGTGCCGCTTGCCGACCTCGAAATCGTTGAAATCGTGGGCCGGGGTGATCTTCACCGCACCGGTGCCCTTTTCCGGGTCGGAATACTCGTCGGCAATGATCGGGATCAGCCGGCCAACCAGCGGCAGCTCGACCATCTGGCCGACCAGATCTCTGAACCGCTCATCCTCGGGATGCACGGCGACGGCGGTGTCGCCCAGCATGGTTTCCGGGCGGGTGGTCGCTACCGTGATCGAACGGCCGCTGCCATCGGCCAGCATGTAGCGGAAATGCCAGAGCTTGCCCTTCACCTCGCGCGGCTCGACCTCCAGATCGGAAATCGCCGTCAGCAGGCGCGGGTCCCAGTTCACCAGCCGCTTGTCACGGTAGATCAGCCCTTCCTTGAACAGCCGCACGAACACCTTGCGCACGGCCTGCGACAGGCCTTCATCCATGGTGAAGCGTTCGCGCTCCCAATCGGCCGAGGCGCCCAGCCGGCGCAGCTGGTTGATGATGGTGCCGCCGGATTCAGCCTTCCATTCCCAGATTTTCTCGACGAATTTCTCACGCCCCAGATCATGCCGGGTGATCTGCTGCGATTCGAGCTGGCGCTCCACCACCATCTGCGTCGCGATGCCGGCATGGTCGGTGCCAGGCTGCCACAGCACGTCATAGCCCTTCATCCGGTGATAGCGGACCAGGATATCCTGCAGGGTGAAGGTCAGCGCGTGGCCCATATGCAGGCTGCCGGTGACGTTCGGCGGCGGCATCATGATCGTGTAGGGCGTCTTGCCAGAATTGGGGTCGCAGCGGAAGGCGCCGCTCTTCTCCCATTCCGGATACCATTTCGCCTCGATCGCGGCCGGCTCGAATGTCTTGTCCAGCATTCTGGGTCTTCCTGGCTATGTCTGTCGCGTGCGGAGGGGTTTATCTACGCCAAGGCCCGCGCGATGCCAATTGCTATCGCGGGGTAAATGGCCATGTCCTGAGCAGCCTGCGCAGCAGGCGTCTCAAAGGACATGGCGAAATTAGAGAGGCTTACTCGTCGCTGGGGCGCTGGGCCTGTCGGGCAATACGCTCTATTTCCTCGCGGACCAGACGCTCGACGATCATCGGCAGGTTTTCGTCCAGCCATTCCTTCAGCATCGGACGCATGACCTCCTTGGTCAGCGATTCCAGCGTCTTATGGCCGGCGCCGATGGGCAGCTCCGGATGCCGGGCTTCCAGCGTGGAGGTCAGATTGGCGAAGGAGGATACGGCCTCGCTGCGGCGCGGCGGCGAGATCAGGCCTTCATCATCCATGGCCGGCTCATCCATGAAGGATGGCGGCGGCGGCGCCATGGGCTCGGCCCGGCGCTTCTGTTCCTCGAAGAGCGGCTCGACATCTTCCGGCTCTTCTTCTTCCTCCTCATCCTCGACCCGTTCCGTCAGATCGAGGATGTCTTCTTCCTCTTCCATCGGCTCGGGATCGTTGACCGAGGCGAACATGGCGTCGATGTCGATTTCCGGCTCTGGTTCCGGCTCCGGCTCGGGTTCCGGCTCTGCTACAGGCGCTGGGGCCGGTTTCGGCGCAGGCTTCGCCGCCTTCGGAGCCGGCTTGGGTTCCGGTTCCGGTTCTGAGTCGCTCTGGCCGTCCTCGGAGATAATGCGTCGGATAGACGCAAGGATCTCCTCCATTGACGGTTCTTCGGCTTTATTTTCACTCATATCGCGGTAAGCCTCAAAGACACGGCGTTCACACTAAAGGAGAAGATGCCAGTTGGCTAGCGCCCGCGTCGACGACGAAAATGCATAAACCCTTGTTGTGCTGGTTATTCTTTATCAGGGACTACTCGTTGGCGACGCCAAGCCCCCACCATTTTCCACGAGTCTCGCGGTAATGCGTTTCGAAGTCGTAGATGGTGACAGGCAATTCGAGATCGCGGGCCGTCAGACGGCCGACGGCGGACAATACTTCAAGCCGGCGGACCACCTCGTCGCGCTGGGCGACGACCAGATTCACCTGACCGTTCAGCAATTCCTGCTCGGCATCCAGAATGTCCAGAATGGTGCGGGAGCCGACCTTGGCTTCCTCCTGCACGCCTTCCAGCGCGATTTCGGCGGCCTGGATGACATCGAGCAGCGCGTCGATGCGCGCCCGTGCCGCCAGCAGATTTTCGTAGGATGACGCACCATTGCTGACCGCCGTGCGCCGGGCATCTTCCAGCGCGCTATAGGCACGGCTCTCGCTCTCCTTCGACTGGCGGACGCGCGAGCTGACCGAGCCGGCCTCATAGAGCGGAATCCGCACATTCGCGAAGATCGAGGCCTCGTCGGTACGCGAATCACGCAGCTGCTGGTTCTCGAAGCGGCTGACCTCGCCAACCAGCGACACTTCCGGCAGCAATTCGCCCTTGATCAGCCGTGTCTGCGCCTTGAAGGCTTCCACGGTATAGCGCTGGGCAATCACGTTCGGGTTATAGGCGGCCGCATCCGCGACCACGGCCTCGCGGTCGGTTGGCGTGGTAAAATCGATATTCGGCTCGGTCAGGCGCGCCGGCTGGACACCGACAACCTGAGCGAACTGCTCACGCGATGCCGCCAGCGCACCCTCGGCCGCGACACGGTCCGCGCGCGACTGCGACAACCGGGCATCGGACTGCGCAACGTCGGTGCGGGTGACTTCGCCGACGTTGAACTGGTCCTTGGTGGCGCCCAGCTGGCGTTCCAGGCGCTGCACATTGTTGATGCGCAATTCCAGGATGGCCTCGTCACGGATGACGTTCATATAGGCTGTGGCGGCCTCCAGCAGCACCTGCTGCTCGGTCGAAAAAAGCTGCCCGCGCTGGGCCTGGATATTGGCCTCGGCGCGTTCGGTGTCAGCGATGGTACGGCCACCGCGATAGACCGGCTGTGTGACCTGCAGAGTGGCGCGGGACGGAGTGCGCGTATTCGTGCTACCGATATTGGTGCCGCCGAACTGCTCAGAGTCGGTCGTCGTCTTGCCGATATCGCCAGTGACAACGACACGCGGTCGCCAGCCGGACAGGGCCTGGGCCATTGTCTCATCGGTTTCGCGCAACCGGGCGCGCTGGGCTTCCAGCACCGGGTTGGTTTCATAGGCCAGTGCCAGTGCCTCGGTCATGGTCTGGCTGGCGGCCGGCATCTGGGCGGCGAAGCCCAGGCACAGCCCCATGGCAACGCTGCCGAACAGCGCGTTCCGCCAGGACCGCCGCTGTACTCCGGACCGGCGGTTGCTGGATGGCGAACTCTGCATAGTAAAGGCCCCTTCACGTTCGGCGATATTGGCGCTCATGCGCCTCTCAGAATGCAAAACCCGGCTCCCGCGCAAAACCCGGCAAGGGCGGCGTGGCCGCATCGAACAACACGCGATGCGACACGACGCCATCAGTTTTTGTCAGGATGGTCGCATGGCCGATGCCAGCCTCCGGGCTGGCCCCTGGCACGGTGTCGCGGATGACGGCAAGCAGGCGGCCGCCATCATTCAGCTGGGCGAGAAGCGCCGGCGGCACCGCCTCGACCGTGCCGTTCAGCACGATCACGTCATACGGCCCCTGCTGGGGATAGCCTTCGACCATGACACCATCAACGGCTGCGGCATTGTCAGCCCCCTGATCGGTGAGCAGCCGGTTGGCCTCCTCAACGAAATCGGGATTCTCATCCAGCCCCAGTACAGAGGCGGCCAGACGGGCGATGATCGCCGTCGAATAGCCGGTGGCGCAGCCGATATCGAGAACCATGTCGTCCATCGCGATCTGCGCTTCCTGCAGCAGGCGGGCAAGGACGACAGGCTCCATCAGATAGCGGCCATCGCCAATCGCCAGATCCTCGTCGATATAGGCCAGGCCACGATAGGGTTTGGGCACGAAGGCCTCCCTCGGGACGGCGCTGAAAGCCTCGATCAGCGCCGGGCTGGTCAGCTTGTTCGTCCGAAGCTGGCTTTCGACCATGTTGCGTCGGGCGATTGCGAAATTCGTCATTGGCCTGTCCGGAGCATGAGGCAAGGAAGACAATCGGGAAAAATTATCTGTGCGGCTTTTATATCCCCCGCCCGGATAGATGACAACGATGGAGGAAGGGTACAATCCCCCAAACGAAAAGAGGCGCATCCTGCGATGCGCCTCTTTTTTCGAATTGGCTCCCCGGGACGGATTCGAACCGCCGACCAAGCGGTTAACAGCCGCTTGCTCTACCGCTGAGCTACCGGGGATCAGCGTCTTTGGCGCAATGAAGCGCCCTTCACTCCCATAGCCGTTACCGGCTGCGTTTGGAGGCCGGCTTATAGCAAAGGCCTACCATCCTTTCCAGTCCTGTTTACGCCTTGTCCACAGGAATTGTGTCAGGGCGATGAACGGAACGCGGAACGCTGTGGAGGCCCGGGCCGGAATCGAACCGACGTACAAGGATTTGCAGTCCTCTGCATAACCACTCTGCCACCGGGCCGGCAGCGACGACCCGAAGGCCGTGGAGGGGCTGTATAGGCTGTCGCCCTGCCCCCGGTCAAGCCGTGTCGGAAGGCTCGGGCTTATTCCAGAAACGCTCGGCCTCATGCAAGCGCCGCCAGCTGAGGCTCAACCCCTGCAGGCTGGCATCCGCCGCATTGGCGTGCCAGCCGATAACCAGTCCGGCAGCGATGCTGCGCTGCGGTTCCCCGCCCTTGTGCATCGAGGTCAGCTTCCAGACCAGATCACGGGCCGCCGCGACATCATTGAGATGGCCCAGGACTTCCTGCAATTCCGCCAGACTGCGCAGATAGCGCGAGGTTTTCTTCTTGGAATATAGAGATCGAAAAAATTCAGACGCATAGCGCAGCTTCTTTATCTCAATGCGCAGGGCGTGCTGGTCCTCAACACTGCCCTTTGTCGCCTTGCGGCCCCGCTTGAGCACGTGACGATAGCGCTTTTCGAGCAGGCCATCGGCGAAATCCCGGGCCGGCGCATAGAGGCGCGCCGACTCCGAGCTGAGGGCCTGATCGGTCCAGGCGCTCTCTGCCAGCCAGCGGCTGAAATCCAGCATCAGCCGGCCATAGCGCTTGCCTTCCAGCGTCGCCTTTACCTGGGCATAGGCGGCCTTGCGCGCGTCCACCGTGTCTTTGCCCAGCAGGGCCAGGCCGCTGTCGCCGGGAAAGGCGTCACCGACCGGCGCCAGCAGCGAGGTGGCGAAAACATCCAGGTCGCGGGCGCTGCCCAGCTCTGAGGCCAGCCATTTCAGCTCGGCCTTGAAATGCGTGACCTGCGCCTCCGGGAAGGCCGTCCCCATGATCGAGAAGAAGGAACGCAGCCGGCGCAGCCCGACACGCATCTGATGGACGCCTTCCGGGTCCTCGCCGGCCAGCACGACCGGTTCGTTGGCCAGTATCTGGTCCAGGCATTCGGCGGCAATCATCCCGACCGCATCGTTCAGCGTCTCGCAATCGCTGAGGTCGAGCTGCCCGGCTTTCTTCGGCCGGGCGATTTCTTCCGTCATCAGGGCATAGCCGATGGCTGCCTTGCCGGAACCGGATATCCGCAGCGACAGGGTTTTCTGCAACTCCGCCGCGACATCAAAAATATCGCCGGCTGCACCCGACAGCAGTTCCAGTTCCAGCTCGCAGACCGGCGCGACCCGGCCCGCCGCCTGTATTGCCCCGGTATCCAGACTGGCAAGCAGGCTGGCGCCCGCGCTTGTCAGGGTACGGCTGCGGCGGCGGATATCGGTATCGAAGACCGCCCGCAATTTGTCACCAGCCTGAAGCTTCTCCACCAGTGCGCGGATATCCGGATCGGCAATCAGGGCCGGCCGGGGCGTCGCATCAGGCAGCACGACCTCATCCTCGTCGCGCGTCACCAGTCCAAGGGCGGCGCTGCGCTTCGACTTTACCGCCTGGATGTAGCGCCGTCCCTCGCGCCGGACGCGCAATTCAATTCCCCGCCGGCGCAGATCCAGTGCGTCAGTGTCGAAATAGACGGCTTTCAACTGCCTTGTGCTGGTTCTGCCCTCAGCCAGCGTGCGTAACAGGCCGTGGCGCCAGAGCTTTTCCGCCTCATCGGGCTGAACCGAAAGTTTCAGTTCGGTTTCGCGCGGAATCTCGTCCGGACCAATTACAGGCCCTTCCGAACGAGGGAGGTTAGAAAGCGCCATGCCATCCGCTTTTTGTCATTTCGGGGAATCTGCCGGGTAAAATCGTGTATTTGCCGGGATTTCACGCTGACACCCTACACCAAATCCTTCGGCACAATGAAGCTGCACAATGTCGCGGTCTTGAAAGCGGCATCCTCCCAGCTTTTGACCGGCAGGGTCAGCGTCGCGAGAGCCCCGGTGGGGTATTTCTCCGTCAGGCGCGCAATTTCCTGCTTGTCGCCCTTGTCGATCAGCCGCTGCGCCAGATCTTCCATCGCCGGGTTATGGCCGATGATCAGGATGGAGCCGACACCCGCCTCGGCCGCCTGAAAGCGCTTCAGCAACGCACTGGCATTGGCGCCATACAATTCCTGCTCAATGCACAGCGTCGGGCGCCCGGCAAGACGGGGACGGATCTGGTCCAACGTCTCAAGCGCGCGACGGGCGGAAGAACAGAGGATAAGCCCCGGCTGGATGCCGCTCTGGGCCATATACACACCCATCACCGTGGCGGCCCTGAAACCGCGCTCGTTCAGGGGCCGGTCATGATCTGTCAGGCCGGTATTGTCCCAGCTGGATTTGGCATGACGCAGCAGATACAGGGTCTTCATCATCTCTCCTAGACTATGTCCGAAACCGGCCGTCAGCCAGATAATCCGACGACGCTCCCACCCTGGAATCTGTGGCAGCTTCCGGGCAACCCGTTTCAAGTTCTTGAAATTGACTTTGCGTGGCCCCACCGCCATTGTCGGCAAGGTTATGATCTGATCTCCCGCCCCGGTATCATCAAACTGGCTGGGCTTCGTACCGGTTTTTCCTTTTTCGTTACTGACGGTTGTTGATCGACGCCATGGTCGCCCTGCACATCCGCCCGGCTCGCCGTGAAGACATCGACGCGCTGGTCGATCTTAACCGTGAGCTGTTGCACTTTTATGGTGTGAAGCCGCCCTTTCCGCGCCTGGACATGATACGGCGGCTGCAGGCCGAGCTGCTTGGCCCCGCCCCCAGCGTTGAAGTTCTGGTCGCCCTTGCCGGCGACGAGATGGTCGGCATGGTCGCCTTTGCCGAGATTTATGCGCTGGCGGTGTGTCGGCGCTCCCTGTTCATCCAGGATATCTTCATCACCAAGACGGCCCGCAATATCGGCGTCGGCCGCGCCCTCATGGTCGAGCTGGCTCGCGTCGCCGAGCAGCGCAATGCCTTCCAGATCGACTGGACCGCCGATCTGTGGAATGAGGAGGCGCGGCGCTTCTACGAGGCACTGGCGCCGGTGCTGAAAGCCGAGAAGATGTTCTACCGCCTGGCGGGCACCAATCTCCGGCTGCTTCTCGAAGGCGCAAAGCAGGGCCATACGGCGACCGGCTGATACCCGACCAGACCACACTTGTTCCGTTTCCAAGGAGTCCCCGTTCCATGCCCTATGCAAAACCCGATGCGCTGGTGTCCACCGCCTGGCTGCAGGACCATCTCGACGCGCCGGATGTGCGGATTGTCGATGCCACCTACTTCATGCCGGCGATGAAAAAGAGCGGCAGAACGGAATACGAGGCGCGGCATATTCCGGGCGCTGTTTTCTTCGACATTGACGAGATCGCCGCCGAAGGCCGCGACCTGCCGCATATGCTGCCGACGGCGGAGAAATTCGCCTCCCGGATGCGGGCCTTGGGCATTGGCGACGGCAATCACGTCATCATCTATGACCAGCATGGGCTGATGAGCGCTGCGCGCGCCTGGTGGATGCTGCGCGTCTTCGGTCATAAGGAAGTATCCGTGCTGGATGGCGGCCTGCCGAAATGGCTGGCCGAAGACCGCCCGGTCGATGACAGGCCGCCCGTGCCGCGTCAGAATAACTTCACGGCGCGCTTCAACAACACTCTGGTGCGCGAACTGGACCAGGTGCGCGGCAATCTCGACAGCAAGGCCGAGCAGATTGTAGATGCCCGCTCCGCCGGCCGCTGGCGCGGCGTCGAGCCGGAGGTCTGGCCGGGTCGTCCCGGGCGCATCCCGGGCAGCCTGAACGTGCCTTTCACTGACCTGCTGAACCCCGCAGACAAGACGGTGAAGCCGGCTGAGCAGCTCACTGCCCGGTTTGCCGAGGGGAATGTCGATCTGGGGCGGCCGATCACCACCAGCTGCGGATCGGGCATCACCGCCTGCGTGCTGGCCCTGGGGCTATATCTTGTCGGCCGGGACGATGTCGCCGTCTATGACGGCAGCTGGGCGGAATGGGGCAAGCGCGACGATACGCCGGTAGACCTGGGATGAAGCTGAAGATCCGGCCGATTGCCTTCGACGATATCGAGGCTGTTGCGGCGCTGTGGAAGAGCTGCGGCCTCACCGTCTCCTATAATGATCCGCAGGCCGACATTGCGCTGGCCATGGCCAGCCCCGCCAGCGAGATATTCGTTGGCGAGCAGGAAGGCCGCGTGGTCGCCAGCACGCTGGCCGGCAGCGACGGGCATCGCGGCTGGCTGTATTACGTCGCCGTCGACCCTGCCCTTCAGGGCGGCGGGTATGGTAAGGCGCTGATCGCCCATGCCGAGGCCTGGCTGATGGGCCGCGGCATCAACAAGGTGATGCTGCTGATCCGCCCGACCAATACGAAGGTGAAGGCCTTCTATGAACGGCTTGGCTATCGCGAGGAGGAACGCAGCCTGCTGACCCGCTGGCTGCGGGGCGGCCCGGACAGCGACATCGATCCGGCAAAACACGCGGAGATCGAAACCACCGTCACCTATCTGGAAATGACCGAGCGTCCAACACGGCCGAGCGTGCCGGCGCCAGCCATGCGGCTTTCCCTTCAGCGGGCGGAAATGCCGACGGTTTCCTTCTACCGCTATCTGTACAACACCATCGGCGCGCCCTGGGCCTGGGTGAGCAAGCGCCTGGAATCCGATGCGGATATCAAGGCCGTCATCCAGGATGATGACGTCGATATCTATGTACTGTCCGTCGCGGGCGTGCCTGCCGGTATGGTGCAGCTCGACCGGCGTGAATTCCAGGTCGTCGATATCGCCTATTTCGGCCTTATGCCGGATTTCATCGGCCATGGCCTTGGCAAATACCTGCTGAACTGGGGCATCGATCAGGCCTGGGAGAGCAACCCGGCCCGGGTGACGGTCAATACCTGCGATCTCGACCATCCCCGCGCGCTGCCACTTTATCAGAAATGCGGCTTCCGGCCGATCCGGCGGGAAGTGGTCTCCCTGGCCCACCCGCATCTCTTCGGTCTGGAAGTGCCGGCGCACCGGCGGTAGATTTTTGTTCACTTATTGTTCTTTCGGCGCTATTCTAGCTTAACATTAGCTGGAGGTGCGTCATGGAACGAGAAATTGACCGCTTTTATGCAGTATCCAAAGACGGTGAGAGTTATCTCGTAGTCGAGCATGAAAAAATCATCGAGTTCAATGCACTGGGTTCTCCAAGAACGCAGTATTTTGGCGGGTCAAGACGCTTGGCCTTGGTTGACGGAAGTCCCGTAAACCAAATTAGCAATACAGAATTCGAGATTCTTGATTCTGGCGAGAGAATTCAGAAAATTGAAAAATAAAGGCCGGCGATGGGCATGCCCCGCGCCGGCCTTTTTCATGCCTGACAGATCAGTGATTCAGGATCTGGCTCAGGAACAGCTTGGTACGCTCCGATTTCGGATTGCCGAAGAATTCGGCCGGCACGTTCTGCTCCACGATCTCGCCCTGATCCATGAAGATGATGCGGTCGGCCACCTTGTTGGCAAAGCCCATCTCATGCGTAACCACAATCATGGTCATGCCGCTTTCCGCCAGCCCGACCATCACGTCCAGCACTTCCGAAATCATTTCCGGATCGAGGGCGGATGTCGGTTCGTCGAACAGCATGATTGACGGGTTCATGCACAGCGAGCGGGCAATGGCCACGCGCTGCTGCTGGCCACCCGAGAGCTGGCCGGGATATTTCGCCGCCTGCTCCGGGATTTTCACCCGGGTCAGGTAATGCATGGCGGTCTCCTCGGCCTCCCTCTTGGAGGTGTTCTTCACCCAGATCGGCGCCAGCGTACAGTTCTCCAGCACCGTCAGATGGGGGAACAGGTTGAAGCTCTGGAACACCATGCCGACATCGCCGCGAATCGCGTCGATATTCTTCAAATTGCTGTCCAGGGTCACGCCATTGACCAGGATATCGCCCTTCTGGTGTTCCTCCAGCCGGTTGATGCACCGGATCAGCGTGGATTTGCCCGATCCCGAGGGGCCGCAGATCACGATCCGCTCCCCCTTGTAGACCGACAGGTTGATGTCCTTCAGGACATGGAATTCGCCGAACCATTTGTTCACATTGACCAGTTCGATGACGACCTCGTTCTGGACCTGCGATTTGATCTGGCTGGCGGCGACGTTCATCTCATCGACACTCATTCGAAAACTCCCCATTCCCGTCGCATATAGACCGCCATCATCGCCTCACCTGGCCTGACCCGAGGGTACGCTCCAGATGCTGGCTGTATGTCGACATGGCGAAGCAGAAGATGAAAAACACAAAGGTGCCGAACATGAAGGGCTCCAGATACAGCCCGTTCCATTGCGGGTTCTGACTGACCGCCTTCAGCATCAGCAGCAGGTCGTAAAGCCCGATGATCGATACCAGCGTGGTGTCCTTGAACAGGCCGATGAAATTGCCGACGATGTTGGGAATCATCAGCTTCAGCGCCTGCGGCATGACGACCAGCGCCATCATCTTCCAGTAATTCAGGCCCATGGACTGGGCCGCTTCGTACTGGCCCTTCGGAATCGCCTGAAGCCCGCCGCGCACGATTTCAGCCATATAGGCCGCCGCGAACAGGCAGACCGCGATGATGACCTGGACCAGCCGGTTCAGTGTCACCGTCTCCGGCAGGAACAGCGGCATCATTGTCACCGCCATGAACAGGATGGTGATCAGCGGCACCGAGCGGAACAGCTCGATGAAGGCAATGCAGGACACCCGGATGATCGGCATCCTGGAGCGACGCCCCAACGCCAGCAGCACGCCGCTGGGCAAGGCCGTGGTGATACCGACGCCGGAGATGACCAGCGTCAGGAACAGCCCGCCCCAGAGATTGGTGCCAACCTCTGGCGGTTCCCAGCCGGATTGCAGGATCAGCACGACGATCAGCGCCAGCCCGAAAGCCCCTATCAGAGGGTATTTGTGCAGGCGGTCATCCTTATCGGTAAAGCCGGTGATGCCGAGGATATGCACTGGCAGGGATCGGCCGGTCAGCAGGCAGGACAGGACATGCAGCCAGATCGTGATAAAGGTCACGATGCCTGCAGAGACCAGAATCTGCAGGATCAGCCCCTTTTCCCCGCCAGCGAACAGGTAACCGGCCAGGAAGGGGAAGATGATCACGGCGCTGAGGGCGATACCGATCTTGCCGGTAACGCGCGGCAGCCAGCAGGGCAGCATCCACAGGATGAGAATGACGAGCCCCAGATTGGGGCGCCATTGCTCCGCATAGGGATAGCGGCCATACATGAAGGTGTTGAACCAGTGGATCACGCCGGCCCAGCAGGCGCCATCAGGGCTCCTGTCCAGGCATTCCCGGCGGTTTTCCGCGACCCATACGGCTTTCAGCACGCCCCAGTCGAACAGCGTGTAGGCAACAGACAGGATGAGCCACATAGCCCCCAGCGTCAGCAGGGTGTTGAGCACGCTGCTGAACAGGTTCTTGCGCATCCAGCCAACCGCCCCGACCGTGTTCGGCGGCGGCGGCAAATTGGGTTTTGGCCGAAAGGTGGTATCGGCAGCATCGAGATTGGCCATCGCTCAACGCTCCTTCAGCTGGACGGATTTGTTGTAGACATTCAGCGCCGCCGAAATGGTCAGGCTGACCACCATGTAGAACGCCATCACCATGGCAACGATCTCGATGGCATGGCCGGACTGGTTCAGCGATGTCTGCATGAACACGGCAACCAGATCAGGGAAGCCGATGGCGATCGCCAGGGACGAATTCTTCACCACATTCATCCAGGCGCTGATCAGCGGCGGGATGATGGCGCGCATCGCCTGCGGGATGATCACCAGCCGGAAGGTCAGCGTCGGCTTCAGCCCCAGGGAATGGGAAGCCTCGGTCTGGCCATGGCTGACCGACTGGATGCCGGCCCGGACATTCTCGCCGATGAAGGCCGAGTGATAGACGACCAGGGCGACAAACAGCGCGCAGAAGGCGGGCGGAACGCTGGTACCGCCGACGAAGTTGAACCCCTGCAACACCGGATAGGTGAAGCTGAGCGGCGTCCCGGAGGCCAGGAAGACCAGCCCCGGCAGCAGGAACAGAATGGCCAGAGACGGCCAGAGCACCGGAAACCGGATGCCTGTTTCCGCCTGACGCCGGTTGCTCCAGACATTCAGGGCATAGGTGCCGGCAATAGCAATCAACACCGCCAGCATGGTCAGCCAGAACAGCTCGCCCGGAACCGGGGACGGAAAATAGAAACCCCGATTGTTCAGCTGAAAAACCTCAAGGATGCTGACACTGTCCCGGGGCCGCGGCAGAAGTGAGAAAACTGCCAGGTACCAGAACAGGATCTGCAGCAGCAACGGCGTGTTGCGCAGCAATTCGACATACCAGGCGGCCAGCTTGGCGATCAGCCAATTCTTCGACAGTCGAAGTATGCCGATAATGAAACCCAGCACTGTCGTAAAAACGATGGCGATCAGCGAAACGATCAGCGTATTAGTAATACCAACAAGAAACACCCGGCCATAGCTCATGCGCGGGTCATACGGAATGATAAACCAGGCAATATCAAAGCCGGCCGTATTGCCAAGGAATCCGAAACCGGAGCTCATGCCCCGGGACGCCAGATTGTGTGATGTGTTCGAAACCAGATACCAGCCGCCCCAGGCTATCAGCCCGAAAACAACGATCTGGTAAAATACGGCGCGGTATCTCTCGTCATTCACCATGCCGGAAAATGACATATCCCGCGCCGGCGATCCTTTATCCAGTATCGCCATCCCAGAACTCCGCAAATATGACTGCTGTTACGATAATGCCCGACCGGGTGTCCCCGGCCGGGCATCTCAACCGTAATCCGACTTAACGGAACGGCGGGGCGTACATCAGCCCGCCTTTGGTCCAAAGCGCGTTCTGCGAACCGGCGCGCGGAATCCCGATCGCACCCGGGCCTTCACCCATGTACTTCTCGTAGACTTCGCCGTAATTGCCAACCTTCTTGATGATGTTGTAGGCCCAGTTCTTTTCCAGACCGAGGCCCTTGTTCAGCTCGCCCTCGACACCGAGGAAACGGGCGACTTCCGGGCTCGGCGGCTTGGCCAGCATCTGGTCGACATTGGCCGAGGTCACGCCGTATTCCTCGGCGGCAATCATCGCGAAGAGGCTCCAGCGCACGATCTGGAACCACTGATCGTCACCATTGCGGGTGACCGGGCCCAGCGGCTCCTTCGAGATCGTCTCCGGCAGGATCACATGATCATTGGCATTGGCAAACTTCGAGCGGGTCGAGGCCAGGCCGGACTTGTCGTTGGTGACGGCATCGCAGCCGCCATTGCGGTAGGTTTCGTCGCGGACGTTGGAATCCTCGAACACGACCGGCTTCAGATCCAGATTATTGGTCCGGCTGTAATCGGTCATGTTCAGTTCGGTCGTCGTACCGGTCAGCACGCAGACAGTGGCGCCCTTCAGCTCCAGCGCGCTTTTCAGACCGAGGGATTTCGGCACCAGGAAGCCCTGGCCATCATAGAAATTGATGCCAGCAAACTTCAGGCCCAGCTGGGTGTCGCGGAAAGCGGTCCAGGTGGCGGTACGCGACAGCATGTCGGATTCGCCATTGGCCAGCGCGGTGAAGCGCACGGCGCTGGTCACCGACTGGAATTCGACCTTCGACGGATCGCCGAAGATGGCGGTCGCAACGGCCCGGCACATGGACACGTCGCTGCCCTGCCACTGGCCATTCGCATCCAGCGAGTAGAAGCCGGGGGCCGGAGTGCCGATCTGGCAACGCAGGTGACCGCGCTGCTTGATCTGCTCGAGAGTAGACTGGGCCATCACAGGCTCGGCCATGACCGTGAAGCCAGCCAGGAAACCGATGCCGAGGCCCAAAAGGCTCAATTTTTTCATTGTGGAACCACCCTGTTGATTATGGTTTGTCGTTCAATCCGGGAACAACACCTCTGGCACAAAGCAAGGAGCGCGCCAGAGGGTAAATACCCGGAAATAAAAAGAAAACCAGCCGCCTATCGTGACGCTGCAATGCCTGTTTTCTGCACAGAACGCCGAAGTTTTAGGCGAAAGCTTCTTTCTACGCCTAGTATTCAGCATGGGCCGGCGACATTTGGCAAGCGCTCGACTCAATTCCAAGGGAATCGGGCTGGCAACAATCCAGCTATCCGGCCGCCGGGGTTGACAGCACAGAGTGGCGGCTCCTAGCTAACGCATCGAATTCCCCATTCCCCTCCGACAGCACCGCCAGGGTTGAGAAACAATGAAAAAGAACGGCAGCAAGGAAACGCTTCTGGCGCATCTCGGGCGCAGCGTGGCAAAGCGCGAGCGGATCATCAACACGCCCGTCTACCATGCCTCCACCATCACCTATGCGGATGTCGAGGACTGGGAGAACCGGCACAAGAATCTCTACAGCGAGATGGTCTATGGCCGGTTCGGCACGCCCACCAGCTTCGCCCTGCAGGAGGCGATGTCCGAGATCGAGGGCGGCGACCGCGCTTTGCTCTACCCCTCCGGCGCTGCGGCGGTATCGGCAGCGATCCTCGCTTTCGTCAAGACCGGCGACCATATTCTGGTCTGCGACGTGGTCTATGCCCCGACGCGCAAATTCTGCGACGGGTTGCTGCGGGACATGGGCGTCGAGACGACCTATTTCGCACCGGGGATCGGCGCCGGCATTGGCGATCTGATCCGGCCGAACACGAAGCTGGTCTATGTCGAATCGCCGGGCACCCACACTTTCGAGATTCAGGATATCCCGGCCATCGCCGCCGAGGCGCACAAGGCGGGCTGCGTCATCCTGCACGACAATACCTGGGCGACGCCGCTGTTCTTCGACAGCTTCAACAAGGGCGTCGATATCTCGATCCACGCCGCCACCAAATATGTCGTCGGCCATTCCGATGCGATGCTGGGCGTCGTCGTGATGAAGGAACCGCATTTCGCGGCCGTGTCTGCGGTGACCGCCATGCTGGGCTACTGCGTCGGGCCGGATGATGTGTATCTGGGCCTGCGCGGGTTGCGCACCATGTCGGTCCGGCTGAAACAGCATCACCAGAACGGCCTCGCCGTCGCCAACTGGCTGGAAAGCCGGCCGGAAGTCTCGCGCGTGCTGCATCCGGGCCTGCCAAGCAATCCGCACCATGCCCTGTGGAAGCGCGATTTCACCGGGGCCAGCGGGCTGTTCGGCGTCGTGCTGAATGACGTGCCGAAGCCGGCCGTGGCCGCCCTGATCAACGAGCTGGAGTTGTTTTCCATCGGCGCCAGCTGGGGCGGCTATGAAAGCCTGGTGACGACCTGCTATCCGCCGCGCACCGCCGAGCCGTGGAACCCGGAAGGGCCGCTGCTGCGCCTGCATATCGGGCTGGAGGACCCGGCCGATATCATCGCTGATCTCGAAGCCGGCTTTGATCGGCTGAACCGGGCAAGGAAAGCGGCATGAGCGACGCCCTGTTTGCCGTCGTGAAGTTCGACGATGCCGGGCTGGTCCCGGCCATCGCGCAACAGCACGATACCGGCGAAATTCTGATGATGGCCTGGATGAACCGGGCCTCTATCGAAGAGACGCTGAAGACGGGCCGGGTCTGCTACTGGTCGCGGTCGCGCCAGTCGCTTTGGCGCAAGGGCGAAAGCTCGGGCCAGGTGCAGAGCCTGAAGGAGCTGATCGTCGATTGCGATGGCGATACGCTGCTGCTGAAAGTCGACCAGATCGGCGTTGCCTGCCACACCGGCCGGCGCACCTGCTTCTACCGCGCTGCCCGCGATGGTGCGCTGGTGCAGACGCATGCGGTCGAGATCGACCCCAAGGCACTGTATGGCTGCGGCCATTCGCATTGAGGGCCGCCGGGAGGGCGTGCCAGCCTAGAACTTGATGAAGGTTGCGTCGCCGTCGCGCTCGATCTGGCGAACCAGCTCGATCTCCCAGGACAAATACTCGTTCATCGCCTGCTCGATCCCCTGCTCCCGGTCATAGGGCCGCAGATAGACGTCATCGACTTCGGTTGCGGTGTTGATCAGCCCCTTCTCGGTCGGCAGCCCATCGGCGCGCCAGGTGTCGGTGCCGCCCTTCAGAACGCAGATTTCCGCCTTGGTCAGCGCTGCCAGCTCCGGCGCGGCCAGCCGGGCCAGCCGGCCATCCTCCGAGGTGACGACATAGCGGCGCGCCGGGGGTAGTTTCTGAATGGCCTCCGCCAGATGGGCGCGGATTGCGAACCAGGCGCCGGGGATGTGGCCATGGTCGCGGTGATACAGGCTGCGGGCCAGGTCGACGACCACAGCATCCTCCGCCTCCAGCATCATCTTCAGCGCGTTCGGCGTTACGCTCTTGATCTGCATATCATCCGGCCAGATCACCGGGCGACCATAATGTGCCGTCTCAAGCACCTCTGAAATCAGTGCATTTTCATAGACATAGACATCGTTCCAGCCCATCTGGGCAAGCCAGGAGGCGGTCATGGTCGCGCGCACGCCATTATCGTCGATCAGCACGATCCGGGCATGGCGCGTCGGCACATAGGCATCGGTCGACTGCACCAGCTGCCCGCCCGGCGCCGGATGCGAGCCGGGCACACGACCGGTCTCGAATTCGGTCGGATCCCGCACATCGAGCAGATAGAGCGACCGCTCCCCGGCTACCTCACGGAACCGGTCGACCCCTGCCCGGTCGATCGATTTCACCCCGAAGCGGGCGGCGACCTCGGCCGTGTGGCGTTTTGCGGCTGCCAGACCGGCCTTGGAAGTGTCGTCATAGCGCCGCATTTGGCCGCGCTCCAGCGTATGGCCCGCCAGATGCCAGCCCATCGTGCCGTTGCGCAGAGCCACGACCTTGTTGGGTATCCCGGCATTGATTAGCGACTGCGCACCGATGATGGAGCGCGTGCGCCCGGCGCAATTCACCACAACGGTTGTATCGGGATCGGGCGCCAGATCATGCACCCGCAAGGCCAGCTCCGCCCCCGGCACATTGATCCCGCCGGGAATGTTCATAGCGGCATATTCATCCATCGGCCGGCTGTCGAGAATCACCAGCTTCTCGCCGGATTCCGTCAGCGACTTCAGCTCATCCGCCGAAAGCGAGGGGGTATGGTATTCATGCTCGACGAATTCGCCGAAGGCCTTGCTGGGTACATAGACCCCGCTGAACAATTCATAGCCGGCGGCGGCCCAGGCCTCTGTCCCGCCCTCCAGCACCGAGACGGCGCTATAGCCCCACAGCGCCAGCCTGTCAGCGGCGCGCTGCGCCAGCCCCTCGCCGCCATCACAGAGCACGATCCGGGCGGTCTTGCGCGGCAGCATCGCCGGCGCGTCCAGCTCAAGCCGGCTCAACGGCATGTTGGCGGCCCAGAACAAATGGCGCCTGCCATAGCTGCCCTGTTCGCGAACATCGAGAATGGCCAGCTCCTGGCCATCGCGGATGGCGGCTTTCAGCGCATCCGGGCTGATCCGGCTGATCATCGGATATCCGGATGCGAAGGAAAGTGCGAATAGGTGCCGGCCGCGACATCGAAATAGATCCGGCCGCGCAGCTGCTCCAGGCCCTTGCCATACATATGCAAATGCAGGATCGGCCTGTCGGTCAGCACATGAATGGAATGGATATCCGACGGCATGAAACCGATGGCCTCGCCCGGACCAACACTTTTCTCGAAGGCCACCTCGACCTGGCCCTTGCCCGGCACGCTGCCATCATCGGTGCGGCGATAGACCTTGTTATGCTCCTCGCCGTCGATGCCCGCGATCACTGCCCAGGTGGTGTGATTATGCGGTGGGGTTTCCTTGCCCGGCGACCCGGAATTCAGATAGAGAGCGAAGCGCTTGTCGTCATCCTCCGACAGGCGGATGAAGATGTCGTTCTTCAAATCGGCCGTCGGGAAGTCGCTGCGCGGGAACAGCTCGCTGCGCCGGGCGAGATCGGCCAGCACCTGCTTGAAATCCTCGATAGCGGCCGGGGTCACGCCCTTTTCGGCCTCAATGGCGCGAATTTGGGCTATCGTCTCGGCCACCGCGGCTGCGCGGCGTTCGGCTGTCGTCGCCATGTCTATCCTCCCGATCAGGCTTTCGACGAAGCCTAGGACGGACAGGCGCCAGGGGCAAGACGACCTGGCAGATGGCGGTTATGCGGCAGGAGACGCTGCCGGCTTCAGCCGGTCTTTTCAAGCGCGGCTTCGGCTTCCAGCCAGGCGGCCTCTGTCTCGGCGATTTTCTTTTCCAGCTCGCCCTGCACCCGAACCAGCTCCGCCAGCTTGTCCTTGGGGCCGTTATAGATGGTCGGCTTCGCCAGTGCGGCGGCGATCCGGGCATGCTCGCCAGTCAGGCGCTGCAGCAGCTTTTCCGCCGCCTCAGCCCGTTTGCGCAGCGGGGCGACCTGCTTGCGCTGCTCGGCGGCGGCACGGCGCACCTCATGGCGTTCATCGGCCGTCATCTCGCTATAGCTGTTCTGGCCGCGCTCCTCGCGGGTCGCCTTCACCCGGCCCAGGATCAGGCGCCGGTAATCCTCCATGTCGCCGTCAAAGGGCGTCACCCGCCCATCGGCGACCAGAAGCAGCCGGTCGGCCGTCAGTTCCAGCAGATGCGGGTCATGGCTGATCAGCACCACGGCGCCGTTATAGTCGTTCAGCGCCTGGATCAGCGCATCACGGGCATCGACGTCCAGATGGTTGGTCGGTTCGTCAAGGATCAGGATATGCGGCGCATCATGCGTGATCAGCGCCAGGGTCAGCCGTGCGCGCTCGCCACCCGACAGGCCGGAGATTTTCACATCGGCCTTGTTCTGTGCGAAGCCAAAGGCGCCGAGACGGCTGCGCACCTGCTCCGGCCGGGCATTCGGCATGACGTCGAACATATGGTCATAAGGCGTGCGCTCGGGCTCCAGCTCCTCGATCTGATGCTGGGCGAAAAAGCCGATACGCAGCTTGCCGGAACGATGCTGGTCGCCCTCCATCGGCTCCAGCCGGCCGGCGATCAGCTTGGCCAGCGTCGATTTGCCGTTACCATTGGCGCCCAGCAAGCCGATCCGGTCATCGGGATCAACGCGCAGGCCGATCTGGCGCAGCACCGGCACACCCGGCGCATAGCCGACTGAGACCCGGTCGAGCGAGATCAGCGGCGGCGCCATCTCCTCCGGCTCGGGAAAGCGGAAGATCACCGAGGGATCGGGGTTGAAGGCGGCAACCGTGCCCAGCTTCTCGATGGCCTTGATGCGGCTCTGCGCCTGGCGGGCCTTGCTGGCCTTGTAGCGGAACCGGTCGACGAAGGCCTGCATGTGCTTGCGCTGGGTGTCGACCTTCTTGCGCTGGGCCTCCAGCTGCGCCAGCTTCTCGGCGCGCTGATGGATGAAATTGTCGTAGGTGCCGCGATAATAGGTCAGCTTCCCCTGCTCCAGATGCAGGATGCCATCGACCGAGCGGTTCAGCAGATCGCGATCATGGCTGACCAGCAGGATGGTATGTGGGTAGTGCTTGAGATAGCCTTCCAGCCACAGCGTAGATTCCAGATCAAGATGGTTGGTCGGCTCGTCGAGCAGCAGCAGATCGGGCCGGGCGAACAGGGTCGCCGCCAGTGCCACTCGCATGCGCCAGCCGCCGGAAAAATCGTCGAGTGGACGGGCCTGCATCTCGGCATCGAAGCCCAGGCCGGCCAGGATCGATCCGGCGCGCGCCTCGGCGCTGTGCGCCCCGATATCCGCGAGGCGCATCTGGATTTCCGAAATCCGCACCGGGTCGGTCGCAGTTTCCGATTCCGCCATCAGCGCCGTGCGCTCGACATCGGCCATCATAACGGCCTCAATCGGCGTCGTCTTGCCGCCGGGGGCTTCCTGGGCGACCTTGGCTATGCGCGGCTTGCCGGCGAAGCCAATGCTTCCGCCATCGACCTGCAGCTCTTTGGTGATGAGCTTCAGCAACGTCGATTTGCCGGTTCCGTTGCGGCCGACCATGCCGACCTTGTGGCCGGTGGGAATGGAAACGCTGGCCTCGTCGAACAGGACGCGGCCGGCGATGCGATAGATGAGATTCTGAATTTGGAGCATGGCGCAGCCACATAGCATGATGCCGGCCCGGGCGGAAGAAGGCCGAAGCGCGCAGGAAGCAAAATTTGCTGCGGTGCGGTGTTGACAGGCAACAGGACAAGCGGTCACGGTGCCGGCCTTTCTCAGCAGGGACAGAAATCCGTGACCGCAGTAACCGTCCGCCAGGCCGAATTCCAGGATGCAGCCATCGTTTTGGAAATGGAGCGGTCCCTTGCCCGCTTCCTGAAGCATGAAGAGGGATTCAAGGCGACTCTGGCCGATGTCGAACGCGACGGTTTTGGGGATGCGCCGCGCTACGAGGCCTGGCTGGCCGAGGCCGGTGGCAAGCCGACGGGCCTGCTGACCCTGTTTGCCACCTACTCCACCTTCAAGGCGAAGCCCTGCCTGTTCATCGACAGCCTGTATGTCGAGGAAAGCGCACGCGGCTTGGGCATCGGCGCGATTCTGATGCGCAAGGCCTGTCAGCTGGCGGTGGAACGTGACTGCATCCGCGTCGATCTGAACGTGCTGGACTGGAATCCGGCCCGCCAGTTCTATGGCAGCCTCGGCATCCAGGAAAATGGCGAAGTCTGCATGTCGGTCAGCGGAGAAACCCTGCGCCGTCTGGCAGAGGGCTGAGGTTTACTCGGCCACCTTGCTGTCTGGCGTGTCCGCAGGGGTGTCTGGCGTGAAGATCACAACATGGTTGCGGCCCTCGCGCTTGGCGGCATAGAGGGCGGCATCCGCCTTGCGCATGATTTCCTCGACGCTTTCGTCCGGCGCCACAAGGCAGGCACCGATGCTGACGGTTACCGGCAGCGCCTTGCCTGGCGCGAACAGGACCGGTTCCCCGGCAATACTGTTGAGAATCCTGTCGGCGATCCGGGGCAAGCGTTTCTCGTCGCAATCGCTGATCAGCAGGATGAATTCATCGCCGCCCCAGCGCGCGCAGACATCCTGCGGCTGCGCCGCGTTGCTCAGCCGCCGCCCCACCTCCACCAGCACGGCATCGCCGGCATGATGGCCAAAACTGTCATTGACCCGCTTCAGCATGTCGAGATCGAGCATCAGCAGACCCAGCGGCCTTGCGCTTTGTGTCGAGGTGCTGCGTGCCCGCTCCAGGGCATCGGCAAAGCCGCGCCGGTTGTACAGATCGGTCAGAACGTCGAGATAGGCCAGCTTCTCCAGCTTCTCGGTACGCTCCCGGACCAGATTCTCCAGCAGATGGGTATTGTCACCAACGGCTTTCGCCATATCCCCGAAGGCGCGTGACAGCCGGCCGATTTCATCCTGGCCGATATCGGACTCGCCCTCGGCCTGCCCGGTGCCGTAATCCCCCTCCTGAACGCGGTGCACTGAATCTTCGAGCCGGGCAAGCCGGTCAAGGACGACGCGCTTGAACAACAGAGTGATCGCCGTTGCGGCGAAGGCCAGCATGACCAGAAGCAGGATCGCGATCGGCGTGAACAGATCGCGCTCAATGATGCGGTCCACATCCATCAGGCTGACATTGTACCAGCCAAGCTGGTCGAGATAGCCGACGCCGGCCAGATAGCGCTTGCCCTCAATCTCGACAAAGCGCGATTTCACTGCGTCGCCGCCTCTGGAGACCTCGGTCATCATCTGCGCCAGCAGATCGCGATCCCTCTGGCGGTCCAGCAGCGCGAAGATGGTCTTCTTGGATTTCGTGTCCTTGGTCAGGCTGTGGAAATCGACCATGCGCGGATCGCGATGCGCCTGGATGGCGCCGCTGCCATCGACGAACAGGCTGTCGACTCCGATTTGCGGAATATCCACCACTTCGCGGATGAAATCGGTCAGGTCGATTCCGGTGCCGATGACGCCCAGCACGCGCCCGTTCTCCTGCACCTTGCAGTTCACCCAGACCTTGGTGACGCGGATATTGTCATCGTGATCGACGTTCAGCTGGCAGTTGCGAATCTCGGTGATGGTCTTGTAGTACCAGCCATCGCGCGGATTCTCGGGGCTCAGGGTGTAGCGCAGCTGGCCACCGCTGTAGGTGTCTTCCTTGTTGTTGAAATAATAGCTGCCGGAATCATGGATGACGAAGAAGTAGCTCTTATCCTTGAAGGCGAGGCGGTAATGCTCCAGCTCGGCTATGCCCCGGCGCCGCTTATCCGGGTCGTTTTCATCCTGCGCCCAGTCCAGTATGGCGGGCGCGCGGGCCAGGGTTTCGGCCAGCGAGGCCTCGCGGAACAGCGTCTCCAGCCCCCGGTAGCGGTCGAACAGCACCTGCTTTTCGGCAAACAGCGTGCCCAGCCGCAGGATGGTGCGGTCCACCATCCAGTTGAAGGCGACATAGGCCGGCAGGCTGACCGCCAGAAATATGGCAAAGGTCAGCAGCAGCACGCGCGGGCGCAGGCTGTTGGTCAGGCTTTGACGGTACCGGGAGAACGCCATTGGGCAACCAGATCATTCTATGAGGATGCCCAACCTACTTACTCGATAGTTAAATAAATTGCCATGTATCCTAATGGGACCGTGGGTTGAAAAATGGTGCGCCCGACAGGATTCGAACCTGTGACCGCTCGCTTAGAAGGCGAGTGCTCTATCCGGCTGAGCTACGGGCGCTTCGCCAGTTGCCGACGATAGCGGAACGTCAATGCGTCCAGGGTGTCAATCGGCTGAAAGCGAAATTATCGGCATAGGCCTTGGGCTTGATCGGCGCGCGCAACTTCGGCTCCTCGACGACGAATTGCAGCGCGTGCTTGCGCGCATAGGCAATCGCCTCTTCCTTGCTGTCGAAGCGCAGCTTCACTTGGTTCATGGTGTCGCCGGAGGAAACCCAGCCCATCAGCGGCTCCGGACGGCGGGCGGTCACGGGCGCATATTCGAGAACCCATCTGCGGGTACCGGCCCGGCCGGACTGCATGGCGTTCTTGCTCGGCTGATAGATGCGCGCCAGCATGTATCTGTTCCTTCTTCGCGATGATGCCCGGTGCTGTAGTGCCGACCGGGCGTTGCTACCGAATACGGCCGAATATGGTCGGGGTGGACGGATTCGAACCGCCGACATCCTGGTCCCAAACCAGGCGCGCTACCAGACTGCGCTACACCCCGATGCGCCGGAAACTAGGGTTTTGTGCCGGGGGGCGCAAGATGGATAATCACAGACAGGGCTGAGAAGGCTTCAAAGCGCGCGGAAGCCCCACAGATCGCAAACGGAAATAATTTTAACAAAATATAAATCTTTTCCTTTTATTGTGTGCGCGCTATATGTCGGATGGTTATATTCGCAATACCGCGATGACGGTGCTGATAAAAAGATCAGAATGGCATGCGCAGTACAAAACACGGCATCTCCCCTCTTCTTTCGATAATACTGAGCGGAGATTCGAGTCTTACCCTTAATCTTCCGCTACTGAAAACAAAGGGCGAGCAGTCTCTGTTCAAAAATGACTATCTGAATAACTGCATCATATTCAAATATCCTAATTTTGATATTCCGGTGAATTCCGGGGATGTTCTGTCCATCGCTGAATATGATGCTTACGCGAGTGACGAATACAAGCCTGTCAATACAGCGATTTATATCCCGAATGATCACCGGGTCCTCGCTGCCGGCGGCGCGGCCATCTATATGCGCCAGCGCGATTTCGACACCCTTATCCTCGAAGCCTTCGGGCTGAAAAATGACAGCATCATCGACGATATTTACGACGATATTGCCCTTCTCCACATCATCGACGACATCCCTTCCCTCGATCCGTTCCTGCTGCGCACCGAGATCACCTCGGCCGGCTACAAGATGCCGGATACCGCCTTCCTGGCGACGGACAAGGAAAACAGCCTGATCCGCTCCCGCATCGAATCGAAGGTCGAGCCGATCCTGTACCGCGCAGTGAAGGATTTCGAGTCCTCCGGCGTTCTCGACCAGAACAAGATCCAGAAATTCCTGAAGGTTATCTGGAACCCGGATGTGCCCGAAGCCGAGATTTTCATCCGGTCCTTCGGCATCGAGCCAAGCCAGACAAAGGCCATCTTCACCGCCTGGAAGGGCATCACCTTCTATCAGATCCAGTTCGAGAAAATCGCGCATTCACTGAAGAAGATATTCATGTATCTGCGCGACAAGAACCTGAAGCCGATTGATGCCCGGTTCTACTCCGCCATGGATATCGAAATGCTGAACGCCAAGGTCGCCAATGTCTATGGGCGACTGCGCGATATCGTCGAGCAATGCCGTAAGATCTTCACCAATTACGATCTGGCTTATTCGGAATTCGTCGGCAGCAACAACCCGGTCACCTTCAAGAATTTCATGATGGAGGCGCACCGCAATTACTGGACACTTGGTTATTCCATCGTCGCCTGCAAGAATGCCTATGAGCGGATCAACAAGAAGGTCTCGATGGACAAGCCGACCTCCCTGCGCTTCGATGCAATGTCCAGCATGTGCGACGAGATCAATGTCCTGCTGACGCGCGACAAGCGCGACATGCGCAAGGAGCCGCTGCTCGATCTCAGCGAGTTGCACTGACCTCCGGCTCTGCCGAGCCTGCCGCTTCCGGGCGCCGGGCCTGGATCAGGCGCATATAGGCAAGGCTGAGCAGCGTGGCGCTTAGGGCCAGCATCAGGAATTGCAGCGCGACATCGATGGCCGCCAGGGCCAGCAGCGCCGGCCTCCCCTGGAGGCCCCGCGCCGCCTCCGCCAGAAGCAGCGACAGCACAGCAAGCGGCAAATTGAGCAGAACGCCGATCACCAGCAGGCGGAAGCCATTGCCCCGGCTGATCTCCCAGGCGCGGAAAATCTGGGCGCCCCGGTCGATGGCCACTTCCGGCAGGATAAAGCTGAAGCGGGCCAGCAACGACAGGATGATGATCAGCAACAGCCCCGTGACAACGCCGCTTAGGACGCCCCCGCCCACAGCGTCGCCACCCAGCAGGGTGAAGAGCGTGATCCCGCCCATGCCGATGGTCATGGCGAGGATGGTGGCAATCGCCAGCAGCAGCAGGGTGGCATTCAGATAGCGCAGGCTGCGTTTGTCGAGGCGGCGCCCTGGCGCTTCATTCAGCAGGACGACCCTGTGCCAGGTGGCATTGAACACGGCATGGCCCAGCAGGACGCAGAGCCCGGCCAGGAAAGCCCCCCAGCCGGGGCCGAAGACGGCGATGCTGGCAACGGCTGCAACCGTGACGGCCAGCAGCACCGGCCAGGACATCACAAGGAAGTCCCGGTATCGCCGTCCAATCAGCCGGTACACCGCCCGCATCGTGCCCCAGATCGGCAATTTTGCATCCACCGCCTGCTCTCCCTCACTTTGGTTTTGCCGCAGTATAGAACGGGCAAAAAAACAGGCCGCCTCTAAAAGAGGGCGGCCCGAGTTTGGGAGGTTAACGTACCTCCCTCAAATGGGAGCCCGGCCCGGCCGCACAAGCGCCGTACCCTGCGCGAAACCGCCGCAGTTATTAGCGAAATGCCTGATGCACCAGCCTGTCGCCACGCTGGATATTCAGGCGTGACGCCGTACCGGCATTGAGTTCCAGCACCGCGAGGGCACGGCCCGGCGATTCAATGGTCTGGGTGGAGAACGGTATGGTGCGCTCCTCAATGCCGATGATGCGCCCTGCGGCATCAACGAAAATCATGTCCAGAGGGATGATCGTGTTCTTCATCCACATGGAGATGCGCTCGGGCCGGTCATAGACAAACAGCATGCCGGCATCGCCATCCATCCGCTCGCGATACATCAGCCCGCGCGCCTGCTGCTCCGGCGTGACCGCCAGCTCGATGGTGAAGCGATGCTGGCGGCCATCGACGGTTTCGATGATCAGCGCGCTGCGCTCGAAGCCGCCATTGCCCGGCATGCTCTGCGCCGAGACATCGCCTCCGGCAAACAGCAGCATCAGTAGCGCCAACAGAATCCTCGGCATCTTACTCTCCGTCCTTCGCCCATGGCGGGCTCATAAATCCAGGGCGGCAGAGGCCGCCATCCTGATTTCTGCCCTGATCGGCCCGTTGCGCGGGGGATCGGCCAGGGTTGTGTGCCAATGCGGGGGCGGATTGCGCCCCCGGCTGTGGTTCCAGGTGATGTCCCCTAGCACGGATTGCGCTTCTTGCGGCAGGTCGATCTCGCGGGCATGCCCGTTGAGAACGCCCCAGATGCCGGCCCAGCATCGTGCCACCGCCCAGGGATTATAACCGCCACCGCCCAGCACCAGAGCCCGGGGCGCTGTGCGATGCAGCAGGTCCACGGCGTGCCAGATGGCCCTGTTGGACAGGCTGAGGCGGCTTTGCGGGTCATCCTCCAGCCCGTCGCAGCCGCATTGCAGCACCACGGCCTCTGGCTTGAAGCGCTGCGCCAGCGGCAGGATCGCCTGTTCCACCAGATAGGCCAGTTCGTCATCGTTGAACCCTGCCGGTACCGGCAGGTTGCGCGCCATGCCGCCAGCGCGGTCGTCCAGGGTGCCGGTGCGGGGCCAGCGGCCTTCCTCATGGATCGAGATGGTCAGGACGCGGTCCTCGTCATGGAAGGCGTCCTGCACCCCATCGCCATGATGGGCATCGATATCGACATAGAGGATTCGCTGAAGCCCCTGATCCAGAAAAGCCAGGATGCCCAGCACCGGATCGTTGAAATAGCAGAAACCGCTGGCCTGGCCGCGCTGGCCATGATGCGTGCCGCCAGCCGGGTTGTGCGCCACCCCGCCCTCGCGCAGCAGGCCGGCTGCCAGGATCGAGGCGGCGCAGGAGGTTGCCGGCCGGCTGAATATTTCCGGGAAGACCGGATTGCCGTTGCGACCGATATTGAAGCGTTCCTGATGCTCGATTGAGACATGGCGGGTTGCCTCCGCCTGGATGACGGCCTCGACATATTCCGGCGCGTGATAGCGGGTCAGCTGCTCGCGGCTGGCCGGTACCACGGAATGGTAGCGGGCCTCGTCCCACCAGCCCAGCGCCCGGATCAGGTCCAGCGTCACCGAAACCCGCGGAATCGACAGCGGATGCTGCCGGCCATAGACCGAGTTGCGGTAGATCTCGCTGCCGAGAAGAAGCGGGAAATGTGTCATGGCTTTCAGGTACGTCGGCAAGGGGTGCCGGTCAATCGCCTGCTTGCATGATGCCGGTGTTGCCGCCATAGTTCGCGCCTTCCTCGGGGGAGCCTGTTGGCTGAGAGGTTGTGTTGTTCCGACGCAACGACCCCAGAACCTGATCCCGTTAGCACGGGCGTAGGGAGAGGCCATGCAGCGCACGACCGATTCCGGCATATCCTCCTATTTCCCGCACTGGATGAGCGGCGCGGTGCGCCCTGTAATCACGCTGACGGGGCTGATCGTCGTCTGGCAAGCCGTGGTCTGGCTGACCGGGATCGAGCCTTTCCTGCTGCCGCCCCCGGGAGCGGTGCTCGACGCCCTGATCGCACGCCACGCCATCATCCTCCACCATGCCGGCATCACCCTGCTGGAAATCGTCCTGGGGCTGATCCTCGGGGTTTTCCTCGGCACCACCACGGCGCTGATCATGGCGCTGTCGGCCGAGATGCGGCGCTGGCTGATGCCGGTGCTGGTGGTCAGCCAGGCGATCCCGGTCTTCGCGCTGGCGCCGATCCTGGTGCTGTGGCTCGGCTTTGGCATCGCCTCCAAGGTGGCGATGGCGGCGCTGATCATCTTCTTTCCGGTCGCCGCCGCCTTTCATGACGGGTTGCGCCGCACCGACAAATCCTGGATCGACAGTGCCCGCACGCTGGGGTGCAACGGCTGGCGGCTGCTCTGGCGTGTGCGCATGCCGGCAGCCCTGCCCGGCTTTGCCGCCGGGTTGCGCATCGCCGCCGCGATTGCCCCGATCGGTGCCGTGGTTGGCGAGTGGGTCGGCTCCAGTGGCGGGCTTGGCTATCTCATGCTGCATGCCAATGCGCGGCTGCAGATCGACCTGCTGTTTGCCGCGCTGATCGTCCTGGCGGCGATGGCGGTCACGCTCTATTTCGCCATCGATTTTGCCACGCGCCGGGCGCTGCACTGGCAGCCCGAAACCGATCACGCCTGATTTTCTTCTTTTATCGAAAGACGAATGATGACCCGTAAGATACTGCGTTTTCTGATAATTGTGGCAGTCCTGCTGATGCCCCTGCCCAGCCTGGCGGCGGATAAGCTCGTCGTGCTGCTCGACTGGTTCGTGAACCCGGACCATGCTCCGCTCTATGTCGCGCTCGACCGCGGCTATTTCGCCGATGAGAACCTGGATATCGAGCTGATTGCTCCGGCCGATCCCAATGACCCGCCGAAGCTGGTGGCCGCCCGCAAGGCGGATATCGCCATCTCCTACCAGCCGCAACTGCATTTGCAGGCCGATCAGGGGCTGCCGCTGCTGCGCATCGGCACGCTGGTCGCCACCCCGCTCTCCACCGTGCTGACCCTGGCCGACGGGCCGATCAAGACTGTTGCCGACCTGAAGGGCAAGACGGTCGGCTTCTCTGTCAGCGGCACGGAGGAAGCGGTGCTGTCCGCAGTGCTGAAGAGCGCCGGGCTGACGCTGAAGGACATCAAGCTGGTGAATGTGAATTTCTCGCTCTCACCGTCGCTGGCCTCGGGCCAGGTCGATGCCGTGGTCGGCGCCTATCGCAATTTCGAGCTGACCCAGATGGATCTGATCGGCAAGAAGGGCCGTGCCTTCTTCATTGAGGAACATGGCGTGCCGCCCTATGACCAGCTGATCTATGTGGCACACAAGGACAGCGTGAATGATCCGCGCCTGCGCCGTTTCCTGAGCGCTGTCGAGAAAGGTACCCAGTATCTGATCAACCATCCGCAGGAAACCTGGGAGGCCTTCGCCAAAAACCAGCCGGAGCTGAATGACGAGCTGAACCGCCGCGCCTGGTTCGACACGCTGGGCCGCTTCGCCCATCGCCCGGCGGCAATGGACAATGCGCGCTATGACCGCTTCGCCCGCTTCCTGCACGAGGCCGGGCTGATCAAGGCGATCAAGCCGGTTTCCAGCTACGCCATCGAACTGCCCTACTGACGGGGCAGCGCGCCAAGAAAAAAGGGCCGGCTCCTTGCGGGGCCGGCCCTTTTTCTGTGCGCCGAAGCGCTATACGAAGAAGACGAAGGTGACCAGGATGAAGACCGGCACCAGAATGCCGACCGACCAGGCCATATAGCCGAAGAAGCTGGGCATCCGCACGCCGCGCTCCTCGGCAATCGCCTTCACCATGAAGTTGGGCGCGTTGCCGATATAGGTGTTGGCGCCCATGAACACCGCACCGGCGGAGATCGCCAGCAGGGTCGAGGCCAGCGGGCCGGTCAGGGCCACGGGATCGCCGCCCGCCGTGTTGAAGAACACCAGATAGGTCGGCGCATTGTCGAGGAAGCTCGACAGGATGCCGGTCAACCAGAAATACATCACATTGTTCGGCTCGCCATTCTGGCTGACGGCATCGACGATAAAGCCGAGCGCCCCGGTGCTGCCTGCCTTCAGGATGGCGATGGCGGGTACGATGGTCAGGAAGATGCCGGCAAACAGCTTGGCCACTTCGATGATCGGAAACCAGCTGAAGCCATTGGCATCGCGGCAATCCTGATCGGTCAGTTTGACCGACAGCAGGGCGATACCGATGAGCAGCAGGTCGCGGGCCAGGTTCTGCAGCTCGACCGGCACATAAAACACATCAATGCTGATGCCCGGCTTCCACACACCGCTCATCAGCACGGCCGCAACGATGCCGCCCAGCAGCAGGAAATTCACCTTGCCTTCGAGGCCGAGCTTTTCCTGTTCCTTGAACTCGTCCTCATCGGTCGACAGGGCAGGTTCATCGCCAGTGGCCTTCTCGCGCTGCCACAGGTAATGATCCAGCGCGAAGAACACCACCAGCAGTACGGCGGCCACCAGAAGCATCGGCAGGAACATATGCGTGGTCGGCCAGAAGAAGGGCACGCCCTTCAGGAAGCCCAGGAACAGCGGCGGGTCGCCCAGCGGTGTCAGCGAACCGCCGACATTGGCCACCAGGAAGATGAAGAACACCACCACATGCACCTGATGGTCACGCCCCTCATTGGCGCGCAGCAGCGGCCGGATCAGCAGCATCGCCGCGCCGGTGGTGCCGGTCCAGCTGGCCAGGAATGTGCCGATGAGCAGCATGCCGGTGTTCACGATTGGCGTGCCGACCAGGCTGCCCTTCAGACGGATGCCGCCGGCCACCGTGAACAGCGCCAGCAGCAGGATGATGAAGGGGATGTATTCCAGCAATGCGACATGCAGCACTTCGTAGAGCGTCAGGTCGAAGCCGAATTCGAGGTAAAACGGGGCCAGGAAGGCAATGCCCCAGAAGGCCGCGATCTTGCCGAAATGGTGATGCCAGAATTCGGGAGCGATCAGCGGGAAGATAGCAATGGAAAGCAGGATACCGGCAAAGGGAATGACCCAGAGCAGGCTCATCTGTCCGCCGTCAAGATGCGGCGCGCCCTCAGCCGCAGCGAAGGCGACACCAGGCAGCGACAGCAGCAGAACAGCCGCCACCAGCCCTGCCAGAACATACTTTACGCGGCACATCCGAGACGTCCTCCCCCAAAAACCGAAACCGCTGCGGTATAGCCTCTCGGCACCGAGCCGTAAAGCTATGCTGATGCACGATACCGGGACACCCCAATATATGCCTCTGGCGACTTGCCCGGCGCGGGGCGGGCGGGGTAAGTTGCCCCGAAGAATTTTTGCGCCTGCCGGCGCTGCCGTCATTCAAGGGGTGATGTTATGGACCTGACCGGTGAACAGCGGATTCCCGCATCGCGACAAAAGGTCTGGGAAGGGCTGAACGATCCGGAGGTGCTGAAGAAGTGCATCCCCGGGTGCCAGACCCTGGAGAAGCATGGCGACGATAAATTCGCCGCTACAGTGAAAGCCAAGGTTGGCCCGGTCAGCGCCAGCTTCAGCGGCGAAGTCACCCTGTCCGATCTCAACCCGCCCGAGAGCTACACCATTTCCGGCGAAGGCAAGGGTGGTGCCGCCGGCTTCGCCAAGGGTGGGGCCAAGGTTGTGCTGGCCGAGGACGGGCCCGACGCGACGTTGCTGACCTACACGGTAACCGCCAATGTTGGCGGCAAGCTGGCGCAGATTGGCTCCCGGCTCATCGATTCAACGGCCAAGAAGCTGTCGGGCGAGTTCTTCGCGAAATTCTCCGAGGTTGTGGCCGGCGATGCCGCCCGCGCCCCTGCGGTCGCCCCTGCCCCTGCTGCGCCAGAGCCTGTTGTCCACGCGGCGCCTGCCCACGCAGCGCCGGCGCATGAGCATCATGACACCGGCAATGACCACACGCCGGATGACAGCCATTCTGATGTCCCGCCCTCCTATGACAGGGGCGTGCCGCCGATGATTGTCGTCTCGCTTGTCGCCTGTGTCGTCGCGCTGGCGGTTTTCTTCACCAGCTAGGCGATTTTCGCACACCCGCCCCGACATCTCTCAGCGTCGCTTGACCTCGTGTTCGGCGCGCGGGAGACTGGTTAAGAGGGGACGGGTATTCATCCAGCCGATTGTCCGCCGGACCGCTGATCAGCACTGCCTGAACAGCCCGGCCGGCAGACAAGATCGATAATGCCCCGCGATGCAAGGGAGGTTTTTATAATGGCCATCTCCGTTTCCATGACAGTGAACGGCAAGACGGTATCCGGCGATGTCGAGGCGCGCACGCTGCTGGTGCAGTTCCTGCGCGAGCAGCTGCAGCTGACCGGCACCCATGTCGGCTGTGACACCAGCCAATGCGGCGCCTGTGTCGTGCATATCGACGGCGAGTCGGTGAAGAGCTGCACGGTTCTTGCGGCTCAGGTCAACGGAACCAGCGTCACCACAATCGAAGGCCTGGCCAATAATGGCACGCTGCATCCGATGCAGGAGGCTTTCCGCGAGCATCATGGCCTGCAGTGCGGTTTCTGCACACCGGGCATGGTGATGAGCGCCATCGACCTGGTGAAGACCCATCCGAAGCCGGACGAGCACACCATCCGCGAGTGGCTGGAAGGCAATATCTGCCGCTGCACCGGCTACCACAACATCGTGAAGGCAATCAAAGCCGGCGCGGAGAAGATGAGCGCAGCCTGAGCCCAAAAGGATGACTGACAGAGATTAAAGAACCGGCAAAAACGCCGGCGGACAGGTCCCCGCATAACGGGGCAGTTCCTGCGCCACCTGCCCCTATCCCGGGGCAGGCAGCCAAAAGGGAGGAAAACGACATGTCTGCTACTGGCATTGGTGCTTCGGTCCGCCGCAAGGAGGACCTGCGTTTCCTGACCGGTCGGGGGAATTACACTGACGATATCAATCGCCCCGGCCAGACCCACGCCTACATCCTGCGTTCCCCGCATGCCCATGCAAAGATCAACGCCATCGACATCTCGGCGGCGCAGGCAGCGCCGGGCGTGATCGCCATCTTCACCGGCAAGGACATGGCCGCCGATGCGCTGGGCGGCCTGCCCTGCGGCTGGCAGATCCATTCCCGCGACGGCAGCCCGATGAAGGAGCCGGGACACCCCGCCCTCGTCGTCGACCGCGTCCGCCATGTCGGTGACCAGGTCGCTGTCGTGATCGCCGAAAGTCTGGGACAGGCCAAGGACGCCGCCGAACTGATCGAGGTCGATTACGCCCCCCTGCCCGCCATCGCCCATCCGGGCAAGGCGCTGGCCGGCGCTGCCCCCCAGGTCTGGGACGAAGCGCCCGGCAATCTCTGCTATGACTGGATCATCGGTGACGAGGCCGAGGTCGATGCCGTCCTCAAGGGCGCGCACCATGTCACCCGGATCGAGCTGACCAATAACCGGTTGATCCCCAACGCCATGGAGCCGCGCGCCGCCGTCGGCGAATATGATCGCTCTACCGGCGACTACACGCTCTACACCACCAGCCAGAACCCGCATGTCATCCGCCTGCTGATGGGCGCCTTCGTGCTGCATATCCCGGAGCATCGGCTGCGCGTGGTCGCCCCGGATGTCGGCGGCGGCTTCGGCTCGAAAATCTATCACTATGCCGAGGAGGCCATCGTCACCTGGGCTTCGGCCAAGATAAACCGGCCGATCAAATGGACCGCCGAGCGTTCGGAAAGCTTCATGACCGACGCGCATGGCCGCGACCATGTGACCACCGCACAGCTGGCGATGGACAAGGACGGCAAGTTCCTGGCCTTCAAGGTCGATACCATTGCCAATATGGGTGCCTATCTCTCCACCTTCGCGCCCTGCGTGCCGACCTATCTCTACGCCACCCTGCTGGCCGGTGTGTACAAGACCCCGAAGATTTTCGCCAATGTGAGGGCGGTCTTCACCCATACCGTGCCGGTTGACGCCTATCGTGGCGCCGGACGGCCGGAGGCGACCTATCTGGTCGAGCGTATCGTCAGCCAGGCGGCGCGCGAAATGGGGCTGGACCAGGCGGAACTCCGCCGCCGCAACTTCATCAAGCGCGAGGAATTCCCGTATCAGACGCCGGTCGCGCTGGTCTATGATTCAGGTGATCCGGCAGGGTGCCTGGATAAGGCCCTGAAACTGGCCGACTATGCCGGCTTCGAGGCGCGTCGGAAGGAAGCGGCCGCCCGCGGCAAGTATCGCGGCATCGGCTTCTCAACCTATGTAGAGGCCTGCGGCATCGCCCCCTCCGCCGTTGTCGGCTCGCTGGGCGCGCGTGCCGGCCTCTATGAGTGCGGCCAGGTACGCGTGCATCCCACGGGCAGCGTGACCGTCTTCACCGGCACGCACAGCCACGGCCAGGGGCATGAGACGACCTTCGCCCAGCTCGTCTCCGACAAGCTCGGCATTCCCATCGAGAATGTCGATGTCGTGCATGGCGACACCGCCAAGGTGCCGTTCGGCATGGGTACCTATGGCTCGCGCTCGCTGGCGGTGGGCGGCGTGGCCATCGACCGGGCGATGGACAAGGTGATCGCCAAGGCGAAGAAGATCGCGGCTCATCTGCTGGAAGCGGCCGAGGCCGACATCGTCTTCGAGAATGGCGAGTTCAGCGTTGCCGGTACAGACCGCAAGAAGGCGTTCGGCGAAATCTCGCTGGCCGCCTATGTGCCGCACAACTACCCGATCACCGAGCTGGAACCAGGGCTGGAGGAGACCGCCTTCTTTGACCCGCTGAACTTCTCCTATCCCGGCGGCGCGCATCTCTGCGAGGTCGAGATCGACCCGGATACCGGCGTCACCGAGGTGGTGAAATTCACCGCCGTGGATGATTTCGGCCGGGTCATCAACCCGATGATCGTCGAGGGCCAGGTGCATGGCGGTCTCGCCCAGGGCATCGGCCAGGCGCTGCTGGAAGCCTGTGTCTATGACGAGGATGGCCAGCTCATCACCGGCTCCTTCATGGATTACACCATGCCGCGCGCCGATAATTTGCCGAACTTCTCGCTCGACACGCATAATGTGCCTGCACCCGATAATCCTTTGGGGGTAAAAGGTTGTGGCGAAGTCGGCGCGATTGGCTCGCCCCCGGCGGTCATCAATGCCATCATCGATGCGTTGAGCCCGCTGGGCATCACCGCGATTTCCATGCCCGCCACGCCCCCCAAGGTGTGGCAGGCGATCCGTTCCGCCCGCCCATCGGTGGCGGCCGAGTAAGCCCGCTGTCAGACGAGGAAGCTCATCATGTATAATTTCGAGTATAACCGCCCCGCCTCCCTGGATGACGCGCTGAAGGCGCTGTCCTCGGGCGAGGAGGTGAAGCTGATGGCCGGCGGGCAGACCCTGATCCCGACGCTGAAGCAGCGCCTGGCCCAGCCGTCGAAGGTCGTCGACCTGTCGGGTATCGCCGAGCTGAAGGGCATCACGGTCGAGGGCAATGCCGTCGTCATCGGCGCCATGACCACCCATGCCACGGTCGCCGCCTCGGCCGAGGTGAAGGCAAAAATCCCGGCGCTGGCCAATCTGGCGCATGGCATTGGCGATCCGCAGGTGCGCAATCGCGGCACGCTGGGCGGCTCGATCTCCAACAATGACCCGGCGGCGGATTACCCGGCGGCGCTGATGGCGCTGGGGGCCACGGTGCACACCAACAAGCGCCAGCTTGCCGCCGAGGATTTCTTCGCCGGTATGTTCACCACGGCGCTGGAAGAGGACGAAATCCTCACCAAGGTCTCTTTCCCGGTCCCGGAAAAGGCGGCCTACGCGAAATTCGCCCAGCCGGCCAGCCGCTATGCCCTGGTCGGTGTCTTCGTCGCCAAGACCAGTGGCGGCGTCCGCGTTGCCGTGACCGGCGCCGGCGAGGATGGTGTGTTCCGCGTCAGCGATTTCGAGGCTGCCTTGTCGAAGAACTTTGCGGCGTCCGCCCTTGACGGCATCACTGTGCCGGCCGACGGGCTGAACACCGACATTCATGGTGCTGCCGATTACCGCGCCCATCTGATCGGTGTCATGGCAAAGCGCGCCGTCCAGGCCGCCGGCTGATCCGTGCAGCAAATGCAGGGGAGCACTCCCGGATCGGGGGTGCTCCCTTTTCTTTGGCGTCTTTCGACCTTCCCGCCCGGCATGCTAGATAAAGCGTCATGACCCAGAACCTGCCTGCCTCCATCGACGATACACTGGCCCTGCTCGGCGAAGGCGACTATGTCGCCGACCGCAGCCTGGCCACCGCCCTGTTCCTGGCCCTGAAGCTCGGCCGCCCGCTCTTCCTCGAAGGCGAGGCCGGTGTCGGCAAGACCGAGATCGCCAAGGTGCTGGCGAAGACGCTGGGCCGCGATCTGATCCGGCTGCAATGCTATGAAGGCCTGGATGTCAGCTCCGCCGTCTATGAGTGGAACTACCCGCGCCAGATGGTCGAGATCCGCATTGCCGAGGCAGCCGGCGGTGGCGACCGGGACCGGCTTGCCGCCGATATCTTTGACGACCGATTCCTGATCCGCCGCCCCTTGCTGCAGGCGCTGCAGCCCAATCCCAAGGGCGCGCCGGTTCTGCTGATCGACGAGCTGGACCGCACGGACGAGCCCTTTGAAGCCTATCTGCTGGAAATCCTGTCTGATTTCCAGGTCACCATTCCGGAGATCGGCACGATCAAGGCCGAAACCCCGCCCATCGTCATCGTCACCTCGAACCGTACGCGCGAGATTCACGACGCGCTGAAACGGCGCTGCTTCTACTACTGGGTCGATTATCCGAGTGCCGCGCGCGAATTGGAGATCCTGGAGGTAAAGGCGCCGGAAGCGCCGGAAATCCTCAGCCTGCAGATCGTCGGTTTCGTACAGGAGCTGCGCAAGCTGGACCTGTTCAAGCAGCCCGGCGTGGCCGAGACCATCGACTGGACCCATGCGCTGGTCCAGCTCGACCAGCTCAGCCTTGATCCGGAGATGGTGAACAACACACTGGGCGTCCTGCTGAAATACCAGGACGATATCGCCCGGATTCAGGGCAGCGAGGCCAACCGCATCCTGACCCAGATCAAGAGCGAGATGGCCGCGCACGGCGCGGTCTGACGCCGCCATGACCGGCAGCGCCCCGCAGGACGACTCACCACGGGATGGCGGCAAGCTGGTCGCCAATATCATGCATTTCGCCCGGGCGCTGCGCATGGCCGGTCTGCCGGTCGGTCCCGGCAAGGTGCTGGATGCGATTGCCGCCGTGCAGACGGTTGGCATCGGCCAGCGTGAGGATTTCTACTGGGCGCTGCATGCAGCCCTGGTGAACCGGCAGGACCAGCGCGACATCTTCGACCAGGCCTTCCATGTGTTCTGGCGTAATCCGCGCATCCTGGAACGTATGATGCAGATGGTCCTGCCACAGATGCAGGTCGAGCAGCAGACGCCCGAAGGCGAGGAGATGAACCGCCGCCTCGCCGAGGCCCTCATGCAGGGCCAGGAAGCCCTGTTGGGCGACGATGCCGAGGAAGACCGGATCGAGATCGACGCCGCCTTCACCACCTCGGACAAGGAACTTCTCCAGTCGATGGATTTCGAGAAGATGAGCGGTTCCGAAATGCGCGATGCCGAGCGCATGCTGCAACGCCTCGTCCTGCCAATTGCCGAATTGCCAACGCGGCGCTTTGCCCCCTCCTCGACCGGCAACCGGGTCGATCTGCGGGCCACGATGCGCGGCGCGCTGCGCAGCGGCGGCGACATCATCCCGCTGGCGCTGAAAAAGCGGCGGATGCGGCCGCCGCCACTGGTCATCCTGTGCGATGTTTCCGGCTCGATGAGCCGCTATTCCCGCATGCTGCTGCATTTCATGCATGCCCTGACCAATGACCGCGACCGGGTCCACACCTTCCTGTTTGGCACGCGCCTGACCAATGTGACCCGCCATCTGCGCCGCCGTGATGTGGATGAGGCGCTGGAGCGGGTCGGCACGGCAGTCGGCGACTGGTCGGGCGGCACGCGTATCGGGGCCTGCCTGGAGGAGTTCAACCGGCTCTGGTCGCGCCGGGTGCTGGGCCAGGGTGCCGTGGTGCTGCTGATCACCGACGGGCTGGACCGCGATGCCGGCGAGGGCCTGTCCGGCGTCATCGAGCGGCTGCGCAAATCCTGCCGTCGCCTGATCTGGCTGAACCCGCTGTTGCGCTTCGATGGCTTCGCGCCCAAATCCTTAGGGGTAAGGGCGATTCTGCCGCATGTGGACGAGTTCCGCAGCGTGCATAATCTCGACAGCCTCGCGCAGCTGGCGGCTATTCTGAGCCACGCACCGGCCCGGCGCGGGGAATCGATGGCGCCCTGGCTGCGCAAGATGGAGGAAGTGGCATGATCAATCCGGCCGAGGATATTCTGGAACAGGCATCTGTCTGGCGATCCGGCGGCAAGCAGGTCGCCGTCGCCACGGTGGTCAGCACCTGGGGCTCCTCGCCGCGCCCGGTCGGCAGCCAGCTGGCTGTCGATGAGGACCGGCGCATGATTGGCTCGGTCTCCGGCGGCTGTATCGAGGGTGCTGTGGTGCATGAGGCGCTGCAGGTCATGCAGGACGGCAAGCCGCGCATGCTGGATTTCGGCGTCAGCAACGAGCAGGCCTGGGAAGTCGGCCTGGCCTGTGGCGGCAAGGTGCAGGTCTTTGTCGAGCGGATCGACTGATGAAGCCCGCGATCCTGAAAAAGCTGCTGGACGAGCGCGCTGAGAACCATCCGGTCGCGCTGGTCACGCGCATCGATGATGGCGCGCAATGCGTCGTCACCCCCGGCGAGAGCCTGGGCGAGCTGGAGCTGACGGCTGAAACACTGGCCGAGGTGCGCCGACATCTCGACGAGGACAGCAGCGGCCTGATCGAGGGCGGCTATTTCGTGCATGTGCACAACCCGGCCCTGCGGCTGATCATCGTCGGCGCGGTGCATATCGCGCAGGCACTGGCCCCGATGGCAGCGATGGCCGGCTATCAGGTGGTGATCGTCGATCCGCGCCGCGCCTTTGCCACCGATGAACGCTTTCCCGGCATCAGCCTGGATGACCGCTGGCCGGACGAGGCGCTGGAAGCGCTGAAGCCGAACCGCCGGACCGCCATCGTCACGTTGACCCATGATCCGAAGCTGGACGATCCGGCGCTGATCGTTGCCCTGAAATCGGACGCCTTTTATATCGGTTGCCTCGGCAGTCGAAAGACACATGCCAAGCGGCTGGAAAGACTGACGGAAGCCGGATTCACGGAAATGGATTTCGTCCGGCTTCGCGGCCCTCTGGGGCTGAATATCGGTGCTGTCACCCCGGCGGAGATTGCGATTTCTGCCCTCGCCCAGATCACCGAGACATTGCGCCAGCAGCCGGAGCGAGAGGCAAAGGCCGCATGATCTTCGGCGACACGCCGCTGGATGAGGCCGCCGGTGCCATTCTTGCGCATAGCCGCCGGTTGTCCGGCAGGGCGCTGAAGAAGGGCCATGTGCTGACGGCGGAGGATATTGCCGCGCTGCGCGAAGCCGGTGTCGAGACGGTGATCGCGGCCCGGCTGGAAGCCGATGATGTTCCTGAGGATCGCGCCGCCGCCCGGCTGGCTGCGGCCTTTGGCGGCGAGAACATCGATATCGCCGCCCCCTTCACTGGCCGCTGCAATCTGATTGCCCGGGCGCCGGGCGTGCTGGTCTATGATCCGGCCGCACTGGACGCCGTCAATCTGGTCGATGAGGCCCTGACCGTCGCCCTGCTGCCGCCTTATGAGGTGGTCGAGGCCGGGCAGATGGTCGGCACCGTGAAGATCATCCCCTTTGCCGCGCCGGAGGCTCTGCTGGCCCGCTGCGAGGCACTGGCCCCCGTCACCCGCATCGCCGCCTTCCGGCCGCTGCGCGCCGGGCTGGTGCAGACCGCCCTGCCCGCGACCAAGCCCAGCGTGCTGGATTCGACCGCCGCAACCACGGCCGCAAGGCTGGAGAAGATCGGTGCTTCCCTCGGTAACGAGCAGCGCTGTGACCATGAGACCGCTGCCGTCGCGGCGGCGATCCACCAGCAGATTGCCGCCGGCCATGATCTCGTGCTGCTCTTCGGGGCCTCGGCGGTGGTTGACCGGCGGGATGTCCTGCCGGCTGGGATTGTCGCTGCGGGCGGCACCGTCGATCATTTCGGCATGCCGGTCGATCCCGGCAATCTGCTGCTGCTGGGTCATGTCGGCGACACGCCGGTCATCGGCATGCCAGGCTGTGCCCGCTCGCCAAAACTGAACGGGTTCGACTGGGTGTTGCAGCGCCTTGTCGCCGGCCTGCCGGTCAGCCGGGTCGATATCATGCGCATGGGTGTGGGCGGGCTGCTGAAGGAGATCGCCAGCCGCCCGCGGCCTCGTGAGGCGAATGACCGAGAATCGGCCGCGCGCAAGGCGCCGCGCATCGCGGCCCTGATCCTGGCCGGCGGCCAATCGCGCCGGATGGGCGAGATCAACAAGCTGCTGGCGGAAATCAACGGCAAGCCGATGGTCGCACAGGTGGTCGAGAGTGTGCGCGCTTCGAAAGCCGGCGCCATCACCGTGGTCACGGGGCATGAGGGCGAGCGGGTGAAGGCCGCCCTGCCCGGCGATCTCGCCTTTGTAGACAATCCGGATTATGCGGGCGGGCTCAGCACATCGCTGAAGGCCGGTATCGCGGCCCTGCCGGCGGATATCGACGGAGTGCTGGTCTGTCTGGGGGATATGCCGCGGATCTTACCGGCAATGATCGACCGGCTGATCGCCGCCTTCGACCCCGTCGAGGGGCGCGCGATCTGCGTGCCGACGCATAAGGGCAAGCGCGGCAACCCGGTACTGTGGGGCAAGCGCTTCCTGCCGGAAATGGCAGCTTTGGCCGGGGATGTCGGCGCCAAGCATCTGATCGGCGAACATGCCGATCTGATTGTCGAAGTGGAAATGGCGGAGGATGGCGTGCTGATCGATATCGACACGCCGGACGCGCTGACGCGTTATCGCGCCGGATAGGCCGATATCAGCTGTTGATGTCCAGCAGCGAGCGGCTCAATTGCAGGCCGGTCTGCACGGTGCGCAGATTGGCTTCAAACTGGCGCTGGCTGGTGATCTGCTGCACCGCTTCGCCGGCAAGATCAACATTCGGCTGGAAGCCGATTTCCTCACCCGCCCCTTGCAGAAACGGGATTGAAGACGGCTCGATGGGCCGGGTCGTGCTGCGCACACCGCCATCGGCAAGATTCTGATCGACTGCCTGAAGCGGCTGGAAGCCCGGCACTTCAGTCTGACCCGTCGGATCATTGCGGGCGGCCTCCTGATCCTGCGGATCAATGCCCTGACTCAGGACATTGGCGGTGTTGTTCGCGCTGACAGCGAAACGGTTCGTCGCCGCAAGGGCGCCGGAAAGACCGTTCGACAGACCGTCTATCGCCATAACAAACCTCCGATAGGACTACCTATAACCTCCATTATAGCCCAGGCAGCCAATTTCCGCAAATCAGCGTCGCAGCAGTACCACCGACAGGCCGGCAAGCACCAGGACCAGGGCAGCGATTTCCGCCGGACCGATGGCCTCCCCCAGGATCAGCGCACTGGACAGCACGCCCACCACCGGGATTGCCAGCGTGCCGATGGCGGCGATGCTGGCCGGAAACAGCGAGACAATGCGGAACCAGGCCCAGTGGCAGAAGATCATCGGAATCACCGCCGCATAGATCGCGGCCCACAGCACCGGCTGGCTGAGGCCGGTGAAATCCGGCACCGGATCGATCAGCAGCGCGCCGATCAGGATTGGTATGCCGCCCAGCAGCAATTGCCAGCCGGTCAGCGCCGCGGTGCCGAGCTGCCAGGGCTGGCGCTTGGTGACAATGGTGCCAGCGGCCCAGCTGACCGCCGCCCCCAGCATCAGCAGTGAGCCGATGGGGGCCGCACCCAATGCTGCCATTTCCGGTCCGATCAGGACGGCCAGCCCGCCAATGCCGAGCAGCAGGCCAATGATCTTGCGGCCGGTGAAGGCCTCCTTCAGCACGATACTGGCCAGGATCGAGGCCCAGATCGGCATGGTGAAGGCGATGATCGCCCCCCGCCCCGCCGGCACCTGCAACAACCCATAGGCGGAGAACAGATGCCAGCCGGTGACGTTCAGCAGGCTGGCCCAGAACAGGGGCGACCAGTCGCCGGCCCTGATGCGGATCGACTGGCGCTGCGCCAGGGCAAAGCCCAGCAGGCAGACCCCGCCGATCAGCAGGCAGATGGTCCGAAAGGTGAATGGGGCGATGCCGGTCAGGGCCAGCTTCATCGCCGGCCAGTTCACCCCCCAGAAGATGGTCAGCAGCACCAGCAGGACGAGGCCGCTCGCCGGCAGCGGCGCAGTGCCGGGTATGGACGACGAAGGGCTTGCGGCTACCGGGCGCTCGGACAAGCGAGTCTCCGTCATGAGAGAGGGCTAACGCAGCAATAGAAATATTCGGCGCGCAGGGCAAGCCACCCCATTGCGCGCCAGCCATGCAGGAGGACAGGAATAGACTAAGCGGCGATCTGGACCAGTGAGGTGGTGATGACCGCAGCGCCAGCGGCGGCGGCCTGGCCATAGGCATTCGCGGCCTGGGCTGCGGGGTCGTTGGTCTGGTTGAGCGAGGTCAGCGATGCCCCATCACCGCCGGTTTCCGCCTGGGCCTCTTCCTGGTTCTTTTTCTGCAACTCGGCGCTGGCCTGTTGTAAGGCGCGGTCGGCGGCGGCAGCGACGGCGCGGTCCTGGGGCGACGGCTCGGCAGGTGCGAGGGCGGCGCGCTTCACGACCTCCATCTTGCGGATCGTCGCTTCCGGATCGCCTGATATTGGTGAGGTGTCGATGGAAACCGAGCCGCCAACGGCGTAGCGATTGCCATCCGGCCCATCCTCATACTCATAGGTGGGTTGACCAGCATAGGCACCACCAACCGCCGCATGCGCCTGTTCATGGGCCCGCACCTCGCGGTCCCGCTTTTTCAGCTCATCGACGACTTTCTGTTCTTCTTCGGTCAGGCCAAGCGGGTCGGTTTCTTCCTGATCCGCGCTGCTGGCAGCCGTGAGCGTTGCCCCGGCAAGCAGATTACCGCGCGTGCCGGACAGGGCCTGACCTTCAGTGGATTTTTGTTCAGAAGAGGGGGTGTCGGGCGATGCAGGAAGAGTGGAACGGGCCGACAAAGCAGTAACGGGCGCTGCCAAACGGGAAGCGCCTGCATAAATTGTTGCTCCGGCAATCGCCACACTCATGTGTGCACTGCCCATCCATTCTCAGCCGGCCTGGCGCCCAGTCTAAGGGCGCCAGCCGGAGCCGTCAAAATGGCAAACCGTCAAACCTCAGACGGAGATATCCAGCACCGAGCCACGACCAGACTCAGCCGGCGGCGGCGGAGTTTCGGACTGCTGGTTCCGCTGCTGCTGCTGCGAGCCAGACTGACCGGCATCCTCACTGGCTGCCAGCTGCGGGGTCTGCTGGGTGTTGCCCACGACCTGAAGCAGGCTCTGAGTCTGCTGCTGTTCGGATTTCAGGCCGGCAATCGCCATGCCCTGTGCCGCGCCCAAGCTACCAACTGCCATAATTGATCCCTCCGTGTTTTCTGGACGTCACTATAGCTTCGTATTCCTAATGATTTATTAACCAGGCGATAAAAATCCAGCCCTTTACCGGATGATGGGAACCAAAAGATGCTATCTCTGGTTATTCAACCATTCCATCGCCCGCCTTCTTCATGAACTCCAAGGCCGTAGAATGATCACCGCGCAGACCTGCTGGCGCACAGAAACGGCCGAACGGGCCCGCGTGCTGATTGATGGGGCGGCCTATTTTCAGGCCGTGCGCGAGGCCATGCTGCAGGCAGAGCATTCCATCCATATCATCGGCTGGGATTTCGATCACCGCTCCCGGCTGTTCCGGGATGGCAACAAGAGCGACGGGTCGCTGCAGCTGGGCAGCTTTCTGCGCGATCTCGCAAAACGCCGGCCGGGCATGTCCATCCGCATACTGCGCTGGGGCAATTCGGTGCTGCTGAATCTGGGCCGCGAATTGAAGCATATCTTCCGGCTGGGCTGGAGTTCGCCGCGCAACATTCATTACCACCGTGATCTCGGCCATCCGTTCGGGGCCACCCACCATCAGAAACTGATCATCATCGACGACCGCGTGGCGTTCTGCGGCAGCCTGGATCTTGTCGAGGACCGGTGGGACACGCCGGAACATCTCGAAGACGATCCGCGCCGCCGGCTGCGTAGCGGAGACATCGCCAGTACCCGCCATGAAGTGGCAATGATGGTGCAGGGTGCCGTTGCCAGGGCGCTGGGCGATCTGTTCCGGGAACGCTGGCTTCAGGCGACCGGCTATGATGTCAGCGCCTTCCATGGCGACAGTGACCCGTGGCCACCCAGCATCCAGCCGGATTTCCGCCGGGTGAAGGTGGCAATCGCCCGCACCATGCCGGTCTGGCGCAAGACCAGGGGCTGCCGGGAGGTGGAGGCGTTTCATCTGGCCGCAATACGCCATGCCAGGCGCTATATCTACATCGAGAACCAGTATCTCGCCGGCCGGCGCCTCCTGTCCGCGATCTGCGAAAGGCTCGCCGAAGCCGATGGTCCGGAAATCGTCATCCTGAATCCCGAAAACGCTGAATCCATGATGGAAGAAGCCTCCATGGGTGCCGCGCGCGCCTATGCCATCAGGCTGCTTCGTGACGCAGATGTTCATGGCCATCTGGCCCTCTACCGTCCGGTCAGTGCTGGCGGCAGGCAGATATACATTCATTCGAAAGTGCTGATTTTCGACGATTCCTTGCTGAAAATCGGTTCCAGCAACCTGAATAACCGGTCCATGGGATTTGATACGGAATGCGATCTGGTGATCGAGAGCGATTCTGACGAGGCGACCAGCACGGGCATTGCCGATATCCGCGCCATTTTGCTGGCCGAGCATCTGGGCTGTGCGCCGGACCAGGTCTCCGCTGCTCTGGAAGAAAAGGCCTCGCTTATACAGGCGATCGAAAGCCTGCGGAAATCAGAGGGCAAGCGCCTGGAGATTCTGGACTCAGACTTGCCGATCAACGCCGACAGCCTGTTGCATGACCTGCAGCTCCTGGACCCCGAAGCCCCTGCCCGCCCATTTCGGCTTGCAAAGCTGCATCTCGCACGCAAGCTTGGGCTCAGGCGCGCCCGCTACAAACCCAGCGGCAAACGCTGAGCGGCGCATCCATTTCCTACTGTTAGCCAGCCACAAGAAAGAGGAACTGATTCATGGCAAGCGATACTCTGCACGCCCCCCGGGAACGCCTCAGCAAGCGGACACTGACGATGCATCACGCCATCGTCTCCGTGATCGAGGAGTTGGAGGCGGTCGACTGGTACCAGCAGCGCGCCGATGATTGCGAGGATGAGGAATTGAAAGAGATCCTGCTGCACAACATGCGCGAAGAGATCGAGCATGCCTGCATGGGGCTGGAATGGCTGCGTCGCAAGAACGAGCATTTTTCCAAGTATATGGACGAATTCCTCTACAAGAAGGGCGAGATCGACGAACACTGATCCATCAATGGCCCTTCTGGTGGCGCGCGGGCTGGTTCCGCGCGCCGTCATGGCTAAGCTCGATTACGAATAAATGACATCTGTCTGTAATTAAACTGTAAAGCATTACGGATATATTCCCCCGCGAACTCAGTTGTGAATTTTATTTAAACGAGGGGGAAACTATGTCTTTCATCCGTACTTCTGCGCTGGCGATCTGCCTCAGCCTGGCCCTTGCTGCCTGTGCGACTGACAGCCAGCAGACCGCCAAGGCGTCGCCCTACGACAAGCCGGGTTTCACCACCAAGGTTGACGATGGCCGCCTCTGGGTCTTCAAGACCGGTTCCAAGGAACTGGCCGATTTCCAGAAGAAGGGTGAGCCGGCCAAGCAGGTCACGCGCATTGCCGCTGGTCCGAATCGCATGACCATCCGCTCGAACGATTCTGCTGTCATCGACGCCTATCTCGCTGCGAAGTAATCCGCAGCACTCTACGCCTTCCCAACGGGCGCCTCGGGATTGACCGAGGCGCCCGTTTTCTATTCTGTCCGTTTTGTTGGTCTGCCCTGCATGGCTGCGGGTTGCGCGCAGGGGCGTGGCTGTTAAGCTGCCGCCTCTCCTTACAACTGCGTCAGAGATTCCCATCGTCATGACAGCATCAGACAGCAATCCGACCGCCGCCTGGCCGGAAGAGATATTCGATATCCTGAAACGGGCGGAGGTCCGTCAGGTTGGCTATGTGCCCGATGCCGGGCATAGCCGGCTGATCAAGGCCTGCCAGGGCAATCCTGACATGCACACGGTCTCGCTGACCACTGAGGAAGAAGGCATTGCGCTGGCCGCCGGTGCCTGGCTCGGCGGCCAGCGCCCGGCCCTGCTGATGCAGAGCAGCGGCGTGGGGAATTGCGTGAACATGCTGTCGCTGGCGAAATCCTGCCGTTTCCCGCTGCTCACCCTGGTAACGATGCGCGGCGAATGGGCCGAGTTCAATCCCTGGCAGATCGCCATGGGCCAGGCCACGCCGCAGGCGCTGGAAATGATGGGGGCGCTGGTCTACCGCGTCGATTCGCCCGATCAGGTGGCCGATACCGTCGAGGCCGCCGCCGACATGGCCTATAACGGCGATAATGTCGTTGCCGTGCTGCTGTCGCAGCGTCTGATTGGTCGCAAGCAGTGGGTGAAATGATGAGCCGCAACAACATGCTCAACCGTCGTGAAGTCGCCAAGGCCCTGCTCGCGGACCGCGACAATGATCTGCTGGTCGTCACCGGCCTGGGATCGACCGCCTATGATTGCTTCGCCGCCGGCGATCATGATTTGAATTTCTATCTCTGGGGCGCCATGGGCGGTGCGGCCGTGATCGGTCTTGGCCTGGCGCTGGCCCAGCCGGACAAGAAAGTCGTCGTCATCACCGGCGATGGCGAGATGCTGATGGGCATGGGCGCCTTCGCCACCATTGGCGTACAGAAGCCGGATAATCTGTCGGTCGTGATCTTCGATAATGGCCATTATGGCGAAACCGGCATGCAACAAAGCCACACCGGTGCGGGTGTCGATCTGGTCGCTATCGCAAAGGCCTGCGGTATCGCCGATACCCGTGAAATCAATACAATGGACGGCGTAGCTGAACTGAAAACTCGGGTACGCACAGGCAAGGGCACGCTGGTCGCCAGGGTCTCCATCGCGGCCGATGAGATGCCACGGGCGCTGCCGACCCGCGACGGGGTGGAGTTGAAGCTGCGCTTCCGCAAGGCGCTCGGGCTGTAGGCATGGCGCCCTCCTCCAACCTGTTCAATGCCGAGGAGATTCTCGCCGGCATATGTGAGTGGGTGAAGCTCGAAAGCCCGACTTTCGAGCCGGAGAAAGTCAACCGCATGATGGATGAGGCCGAGGGCGCCATGCGCGCCCTCGGCGCGTCCATCGACCGCATTCCCGGCAGCGATGGCTATGCCGATGTGGTGAAGGCCACCCTGCCCTTCGGCGATGATCCCGATACCCCCGGCATTCTTGTGCTGGGCCATCTCGATACAGTGCATCCCAGCGGCACCATCGATGGCCCACTGAAACTGCGCCGCGAGGGTGACAAGGTCTATGGGCCGGGCATCTTCGACATGAAGGGCGGGATGTATCTCGCCTGTTACGCCCTGCGGCAGGTGCTGAATTCCGGCCAGAAGCCGAACCTGCCGGTTACCTTCCTGTTCATCTCCGACGAGGAGGTCGGCAGCCCTTCGACCCGGGCACTGATCGAGGCTGAGGCGAAGCGCAACCGCTATGTGCTGGTGCCCGAACCGTCGCGCCACGGCAATGTCGTGACCGGCCGCCATGCCTTCCTGCGCTATACGCTGCGTATGCACGGCAAGCCGGCCCATGCCGGTGCCGATAACAAAACCGGGCGCAGCGCCATCCGTGCCATGGCCCGGCTGGTCGACCGGCTGGAAGGTCTGTCGGATTTCGGGCGCGGCATCACCTATTCCGTCGGCGTGATCCGCGGCGGGCAATGGGTGAATGTCATCCCCATCGAATGCATGGCCGAGGTGCTGTGCGTCGCCCCGACCGAGGAGGCCTTCGCCGAAGTGCGGCAGGTCATGGCCAGTCTGACGCCGGAAGACCCGGAAGTCCGGCTGGTGGTCGAACCGGGACCGGTACGGCCGCTGTTCCGCGCCAGCGAGGCCACAATGGCGCTGTATGAACAGGCCCGCCGCCTGTCGGAGCAGGCCGGGATCGAGCTACCGCATGGCCAGTTCGGCGGCGGCAGCGACGGCAATTTCACCGGCGCGCTGGGCATTGCCACACTCGATGGGCTGGGCGTCATGGGCGGAGGCCCGCATACACATGGCGAGCACCTGCTGGTCTCCTCGCTGGAGCCCCGCGCGCGTCTGCTGGCCGGGCTGTTTGAAAGCCTAAGCTGATCCGGCGGCCCGGATACGGGCACGATAGATCGAATACAGGCCGGCGCAGACGATCAGGCTGGCCCCTGCCACCGTCCATTGGTCCGGCAGATCGTCGAACACAATGTAGCCAAAGAAGGTGACCAGCACGAGCTGGGTATAGGTGAAGGGCTGCAGCGCGGAGGCCGGCGCCAGAGTGAAGGCCTTCATGAACACCGTATGCCCTGCCGCCCCCAGCAGGGCGATGGCGACCAGCATCACCCAGCCTGCCATATCCGGCTGGTTCCACTGGAACGGCACGAAGACGCTGGTCATCGCCAGGCCGATCACCGCCGTCCACAGCGCCGTGGTCGGCGCGGGGTCATAGCGCCCGACGATGCGCAGCATGATCTGATAGATCGCCCAGAGGGCGGTGCCGATCAGCGCCAGTATCGTGCCCATGCCCATGCTCTCGAAGCCGGGGCGCACGATGATCAGCACCCCGACGAAGCCAACACCGACAGCCGACCAGCGCCGCCAGCCGACCTGCTCGCCCAGAAAGGGCACCGACAGGGCAATGACCATCAGCGGCGCACTGGCGGCAATGGCCTGGACATCGGCCAGCGGCAGGTATTTCAGCGCCGCCACGAAGAACCCCATCTCAACCACCAGCAGCACGGCGCGTACGCCCTGCAGGACCGGTCGCTGCGTGCGCCAGACAATGCCGCCTTGCCGGCGATAGGCCAGCGCCATGGCAATCGGCACGAAGATCAGGAAGCGGACCCAGAGGATCTGCACGATGGTCAGGGTCTGGCCGAGAATCTTGTTCAGCGTATCTACACCCGCGAACAGCAGCACCCCCAGCAGGATGATGAGGATGCCGGTGCGCAGATTATCGGCTGTCTTGTCGCCTGTCGGCAGGGACATGCTGTCTCTCTTTGCGGCGGCACGCCCCGCAGGAGGACAGGCGTGTCTGCCGCTTGTAGCGCGTTGACAGCGCCTGTGCCAGCGAATCGCGCCCTATTACCAGCGTGTCGCCTTGTCAGCGAAGTCCGGGTCTTTCGCCCGGACCACGCAGAATCGATGACCGGTCGGCGCCACCATGACGACCCAGCTCTTGATCTCGCCGAGGCGCTTTGCCCCCAGCGCCTCCAGACGGGCCACCTCGGCCGGGATATCGTCGGTGGCGATATCCAGATGTACGCGGCTGGGATGGTTGACGCGCTGGACTTCGATATTCAGCCCGTCGCCATTATCCAGCTTCACATAGCCCTCATTCCCGGTGCCGGCCTCTTGTTTCACGGGCATGCCGAGCGCCTGGCTCCAGAAGTCTGCGGCGCCGTCGAGATCGTCGCCCAGGCTGTCGATAATGAAACCCGCCAACTGGCTGTGATGCATTGCTGTGCTCCGTTCAGAGAGGTCCGGGGTCGATGGCGGTGGCACAGGCATCCGTCGGTAAGGCCGCAGCGTGCCCGACCACCGGAATCATCTTGAGGATAAGCGAGACGCCCCGGCAAGGGGCGGCGGCCACACCGCAGCCATTCAGCAGCGTCATAAGCCCGACGATCAGCAGGAAACGCATGTGCATGCCTGTCCCTTTACTCTGCCGCACTCTGCGCCAGATATCCCTGTCACGATATCGCGCAAAACGCCGGCACGCTGTCAATTTTGTCGCAGGATTGCGCCCGCATATTTTCAGGCAATTGTCTCTAAATCGCGTTATTCTAATAAAAAGGGAGGGAGGCTACCTGAAATGCCGTCCGCTAATGCCCCATCAGGCGCGTGGCTCGATGATTTCGCCAGAGGGCTTCGCCATCCGCTGCATGTCGAGATATTCGACTTTTGGCGTAGCCGATGCCGGAATGGTCACATTCCGCGCCGGCAGGATATTGATCCGGTCGAGATCGGCGTGAGGGTCTTGCCCTGGATTGTTCTTTACGATGTTGACTGGACAGGACAAGCGCCTCGCTTCCGGTTTCGTCTGGTCGGCACCGGCAATGTGGCCCGCTATGGCCGCGATTCGACAGGGCGCTGGTTTGAGGAGGTCTATAGCGGCGGCGTGCTCGATGAGCAGATCGAGACATACAGCGATGCAGCGCAGAACGCCCGCCCCTCTCTCGCCCTTCGCCAATTGCCGGTGAAGAACAAAGAGTTCATCCCTTATGAACGCATCCTCCTGCCCTTTGCCGGTGACAGCGACAGGGTGGATACCCTCATGGCCGTAATCGGTTTCTCCGACCTCGGCAGCAACATGTCACCGCAGGCGCCGATCTTCGGTACGCCCGGAAACATCTAGCAGAAACATCTAGCCCGAAGCGGCTGATGGATACAGTGACTTGCCGCAGGCGGCCATGACGTCTATGAGCAGCGCATGGCACAAACCCAAACTCATGATATCCCGCTCATTGCCGTGATCGGCGGCGGACCGGCCGGCCTGATGGCTGCCGAAACCCTGCTGAATGCCGGATTGCGCGTGGCGCTATACGAACGCATGCCCTCGGTCGGGCGTAAATTTCTGATGGCCGGCAAGAGCGGGCTGAACCTGACCCATAGCGAAGTGCAGGCGAGTTTCGTCGCCCGTTATGGCGAGGCCATGCCCTGGCTGCGGCCGATACTGGAGTCCTTCGGCCCGCAGGCGGTGCGTGACTGGGCCGGCGGGCTGGGCGTGGACACCTTCATCGGCAGTTCCGGGCGGGTCTTTCCCACAGAAATGAAGGCAGCGCCCCTGCTCCGCGCCTGGGTGCGGCGATTGCGTGGCCAGGGGGCGGTCTTTCACATGCGCCATCGCTGGACCGGCTGGGATTCTGCCGGGGCTCTGCTGTTCGAGACACCTGCCGGGGAGTTGTCCGTCAGGCCGGCTGCGACCGTGCTGGCGCTGGGCGGTGGCAGCTGGCCGCAACTGGGCTCCGATGCCGCCTGGATGGATATACTGGCTGGCAAGGGCGTCCCCTGTGCCGCGCTGCGGCCCAGCAATTGTGGCTTCGACATCGCCTGGAGCGAGCATTTCCGCAGCCGTTTCGCCGGCCATCCCGTTAAGCCGGTCAGCCTGGGTTTTGAAGGGCGCAGCCTGCGCGGCGAATTCGTCATCACCGAGACCGGCATAGAGGGCAGCGGCGTCTATGCGCATTCTGCCGCGCTGGTGGCCACGCTGGATCGCGGCGAACCGGCCGCGCTGACGCTCGACCTGGCGCCCGACACTTCACTGGACCGGCTGACCGAACAGCTGCGCCGCCCACGCGGCAGCCAGTCGATGAGCAATCATCTGCGCAAGGTCGCCGGCATTGAGGGGGTGAAGGCAGGCCTGCTGCGCGAATATCTGCCGGCTGAAGCTTGGGCCGCCCCCGATGAACTGGCACGGGCCATCAAGGCGCTCTCCCTGCCGGTGCAAGCTCCCCGCCCGATCGCCGAGGCCATCAGCACCTCGGGCGGCATCAGCCAGCCAGCCCTGGCGGAAACGCTGATGCTGAAGGACATGGCCGGCTATTTCTGCGCCGGCGAAATGCTGGATTGGGATGCGCCGACCGGCGGTTATCTTCTCACCGCCTGTCTTGCGCTGGGAAAAGCTGCCGGACAGGCAGCCGCAGACTGGGCAGCAGCGAATAGAGAATAGTGAATCATGGTTCATTTCCGGTAGAGTGGAGAAAACCGGGAGAACGCCATGCTGAAGATCGTGCATCTGATCAAGCGCCGCCCTGCCTGCCTGCCGGAAGCCTTCCAGCAGCGCTGGCTGCAGGGCCACGGGCCGATTGCCGCCCGCCTGCCGGGCCTGCGCCGCTATGTGCAGTCGCATGCGCTGCTGCAAGGCTACCGCAAGGGCGAGCTGCTGTTCGATGGCATTTCCGAATTCTGGTTCGACGATGCTGCCAGCCTGTCCCGCGCTCAATCATCCCGCGCCTGGACCGACATGCGGGCCGATCTGCAGGGGTTTCTCGACACTGGGCACTGGATCGAGATGCCAATCGATCTGCATGTCATCAAGGATGGCATGGTCCCGAATCCGGCCGTGAAAAACATCGAATTCGTGAACCAGCGCCCTGGCATGGACCGGGCAGCCTTCCGGCGACACTGGAAGGATATCCACGGCCCGATTGCGGCGCGGATTCCCGTCCTGCACCGCTATGAGCAGAATCACCTGGCAATGCCCGCCTATCAGGGCGACGCGGCACCGCCCTTCGATGGTCTCGCCATCACCTGGTTTGCCTCAACCGCCGATATGAAGGCCGGTACCCAGACCGAAGAATACCGCCTCACCCGTGCGGACGAACCGCATTTCCTGCCCGATGGACATCTGCCGATCATCATCACCCGCGAGCATGAGATAGCACTGGCAGGCGGGTAACACAGAGCGGTCGTCAGCCGCCGAACAGCCAGCCCGCCGTGGCGAAGGTGGCGCCGACGATGACGGCGGAACCGATGATGTTCAGCCAGATGCCAGCCGTCATCATCTGTTTGATGCTGACCTGCCCGCTGGCATAGACGATGGCATTGGGCGGGGTTGCCACCGGCAGCATGAAGGCGCAGGACGCGGCCAGGGCCAGCGGCACCGCCAGCAGCATCGGGTCCAGCCCCATGCCGACCGCAACCGCCCCGCCCAGCGGCAGGAAGGTGGCGGCGCTGGCGGTGTTGCTGGTGATCTCAGTCAGGAAGATCATCGCCACCGTCGCCAGGGCCACGATCAGGATGATCGGCCAGGCTGCGAAGCCCTCCAGCAGGGTGCCGATCCACTCGGCAAGCCCGCTGCCGCTGATCGATCCGGCGAGGCTGAGACCGCCACCAAACAGCAGCAGCACGCCCCAGGGCAGGCGCTTCAGATCGTCCCAGTCGAGCAGCCTGCGATTGTCGCTCTCATCCTCACTCATGCCCGAGGGGATCATGAACAGCAACAGCGCGCCGGCAATCGCGATCACCGTATCGTCGATGCCGGGGATATAGTCGCTGAACAGCGGCCGGGTGACCCAGGCCAGCGCGGTCAGCAGAAAGATGGCGCCAACGCGCTTTTCCGCCGTGGTCATGGCGCCCAGCTTGCCCTTCTCGTCTTCCACGATCTGGCGGGCGCCATCGCCGATATCGTCCGAGATCGGATAGATGCGGACCAGCACCAGCCAGGCGGCCAGCAGCATGATGATGACGACGGGAATGCCGACGACCATCCACTGGGCGAAGCCGATCTCTACCCCATGTTCGCGTGACATATAGCCGGCAAGCAGCGCATTGGGCGGGGTGCCGACCAGCGTGCCCAGCCCGCCAATGCTGGCGCCATAGGCCACGGCCAGCATCAGCCCGGTGCCGAAATTGCGTTCTTCAGCGGACACAGAGTCGCGCGGCCCGGCACGCTCGTTCAGCAGGGCCGTCACCGAGACCGCGACCGGAAGCATCATGACGGCGGTCGCCGTGTTGGACACCCACATGCTGAGAATCGCGGTGCCCAGCATGAAACCGCCGATCAGCCGGCTCGGTCGCGTGCCGATGGTGCTGATCGCGGTCAGACCGATGCGCTTGTGCAGATCCCAGCGCTGGGTCGCCGCGCCGATGATGAAACCGCCCAGGAACAGGAAAATGATCGGGTCGGCATAGGGGGCCGCTGCCTCTTTGGTGACGGAAACCCCCAGTATCGGCAGCAGGATCAGGGGCAGCAGGGCGGTTGCCGGGATCGGGATCGCCTCTGTGATCCACCAGATCGCCATCAGCAGGGTCAGGGCCGCGACCTTCTGAGCCTCCGGCGGCAACCCGTCCGGCGCGGGCAGGAGAAGCAGCACGGCAAAGCCCGCGAGGCCGGCAAAAAAGCCGAGCCAGTTTTTAACGAAACCAGGCTCGGCTTTAGACTCTTCGGATAGGGTCATGTTTCCTCACGCGATATCAGCGCAGACCAAACCAGAAGTTTGGTCTTGTTTTCCTACAGGAAACGCTTTTCTCGCCGAGAAGTTTCATCGGCACGCATTACAGTGCCGATTGACGTGCCACCCCCTGCTTTTCGAACATCGCCCAGACGCCCTCTTCGCCATCCCAGCTGCCGCGGCTGGCGCCCTTGGAATATTCGGTGGCGCGCTGTTCGAAGAAATTGGCGTGCTCCACGCCGTTCAGGATTTCGACGAGCCAGGGCAGCGGATGCGGGCGCAGCTGCTGATAGCCAGTATCGGTCTGCTCGAAATAGCCGAAGACGGTCGGCAGCTTCAGTTGGGTCAGGCGCCAGTCGGCGATATAGCGGACATAGGATTTGATGTCGTCGCCGGTCATGCCCTCGATCTGGCCGAGGCCGAAGGCAAGGTCGATGAAGCGCTCCTCCAGCCGCACCATGGTCTTGGCGACGTCGATGATGTCGTCGCGCACGGCGGCGGTGACGGCCCCGGTCTCGCGGTGCCACTCATGGTACAGCCGCACGATGCCCTCGCAATGCAGGCTCTCGTCGCGCACCGACCAGGAGACGATCTGCCCCATGCCGTTCATCTTGTTGTGGCGCGGGAAGTTCAGCAGCATGGCGAAGCTGGCGAACAGGCTCATGCCCTCGGTGAAGGCGCCGAACATCGCCAGGGTGCGCGCCACATCGGACACGGTACCGACGCCGAACGTATGCATGTAATCGGCCTTGGCGCGCATCTCGCCATAGTCGCGGAACGCCTCGAATTCCGATTGCGGCATGCCCAGAGTCTTCAGCAGCAGCGCATAGGCGTCGATATGCACCGTCTCCATGTTGGAGAAAGCGGCCATCATCATCTGCAGCTCAAGCGGCTGAAAGATCGGGATATAGCGCTTCAGGTAATTATCGCCGACCTCGACATCCGACTGGGTGAAGAAGCGAAAAATCTGCGTCAGCAGCGCGCGCTCGGAATCACTGACGCGGTCCGACGCCCAATCCTTGATGTCGCCGCCCAGCGGCACTTCCTCGCCCATCCAGTGGGTCTGCTGCTGGCGCTTCCAGTAGTCATAGGCCCAGCTGTAGCGATTCACGTCATAGGTGCCGGTCGAGGTCAGCAGGCCGACTTTGCCGGTGCCGATCAGCTCGCGCGGGTCAATATGGCCGATGCCGATTATTGACATGCCAGGCACTCCTCGTAATCGGTCGGGTCGGTATTGTCGAAGACGGGCTTGTCGCCCTCCTCCAGCTTGCCGGCGAAGGCCGCGCGGCTGATCGATTTGGAGCGGCAGTAATACAGGCTCTTCATGCCGCGCTTCCAGGCCGACCAGTGCAGCATATGCAGATCCCATTTGGCGATATCGGCCGGCAGGAACAGGTTCAGCGACTGGCTCTGGCAGATGAAGGGCGTGCGGTCGGCCGCCAGGTCGATGATCCAGCGCTGGTCGATCTCGAAGGCGGTACGATAGGTCGCCTTCTCATCCTCGCTCAGGCAGTCCAGATGCTGGACGGAGCCTTCCTGCTCGACGATGGATTGCCAGATTTCCGGGGTGTTATGACCCTTTTCTTCAAGCAAATCCTCAAGATGACGGTTGCGCACGGAAAACGCCCCCGACAGCGTCTTGTGGGTATAGATATTGGCCGGGATAGGCTCGATGCCGGCGCTGGTGCCGCCGCAGATGATGCTGATCGAGGCGGTCGGCGCGATGGCGATCTTGTGGCTGAAGCGGGCCTTCATGCCGGCTTCCTGCGCGTCCGGGCACGGCCCCCGCTCCTCGGCCAGCGCCACGGAGGCAGCATCGGCCTCGCGCCGGATCTTGCGGAAGATGCGGAAATTCCAGGATTTCGCCAGCGCGCTCTCGAACGGGATGCCATTGGCCTGCAGGAAGGAATGGAAGCCCATGACGCCGAGGCCGACCGAGCGTTCGCGCATGGCGGAGTATTTCGCCCGCTCCATGCCGTCCGGCGCCACATCGATGAAATGGCTGAGCACATTGTCGAGGAAGCGCAGCACATCCTCGATGAAGCCCGGCTCGGCGTTCCACTCGTCCCAGGTCTCGACATTCAGCGAGGACAGGCAGCACACAGCGGTGCGTTCCTCGCCGGCATGGTCGGCCCCGGTGGCCAGCGTGATCTCGCTGCACAGATTGGAGGTGGTGACCTTCAGCCCCAGCTTCTGCTGGTGCTTCGGCAACGCCCGGTTCACCGCATCGATGAACAGAAGATAGGGCTCGCCGGTTTGCAGACGCGTCTCCAGGATGCGCTGCCAGAGCTGGCGGGCGTTCACCTGGCGCAGAACCTCGCCATTCTTCGGGCTTTTCAGCCCGAACATCGCGCCGTCCTGAACCGCCTGCATGAATTCGTCGGTTACGTTAATGCCGTGATGCAGGTTCAGGCCCTTACGGTTGAAATCGCCCGACGCCTTGCGGATTTCCAGGAATTCCTCGATCTCCGGATGGTGGATATCGAGATAGACCGCCGCCGAGCCGCGCCGCAGCGAGCCCTGGCTGATCGCCAGCGTCAGCCCGTCCATGACATGGATGAAGGGGATGATGCCCGAGGTCTCGCCCGCCCCCTTCACCGCCTCGCCGATGGAGCGGACCTGGCCCCAATAGGTGCCAATGCCACCGCCATTGGAGGCCAGGGCGACATTCTCGTTCCAGGTGCGCACGATGCCGGTCAGCGAATCCGGCACGGAATTCAGGAAGCAGGAAATCGGCAGGCCGCGCGTCGTGCCGCCATTCGACAGCACCGGCGTCGCCGGCATGAACCACAGCCGCGACATCGCGTCATACAGGCGCTGCGCATGCACGACATCGTCGGCAAAGGCGCAGGAAACGCGGGCAAACATGTCCTGGAAGCTTTCGCCCGCCAGCAGATAGCGGTCCATCAGCGTTGCCTTGCCGAAGGCGGTCAGCAGATCGTCGCGGCTGCGGTCCAGCACCAGGTCGGATGGCTTGGGGCGGATCGCCAGCGGGCCGGGAAGCGGCGCCTTGCGCTCCAGCCGGAAAGCTTCCTGGCGGGGCTGCTCGGGCGGCAAGGGCGCCGGGCGGCGCGCAAGCGGCACGCTGCCCACGCCGCCGGAACTCTGGGGCACCAGATGGCCGTCATGGTCGAAATCGAAAGCGAGAGAAGACATTCGGCACCCCGTAATTGCTGTCGGACGGGGGCGCAGAAGGCATGGCACCGGCGGGACAGACCCAATACGATGCAAGCCGCCTACAGGGACACCCCGCCCTCGGACTCGTCACTGCGTCACGGCAGGTCTCCTGGCTCGCGGGTCCCAGCTTGCCTCCGGCCTTCCCAGTGACAGGCGCACCAGTGGCAAGATAAGGAGACAAACTCGCCGCTTACAGTTGCGGGGGCAGCCCCGGCATTGCCGTCTGCGGCGGCGCACCGGGTTCCCTATTAGTCCCAAATGCGGACATCCGGGACACCGTGACGACTACATCTTGTGGCGATTAGGCCAGTGCCGTCAAGCCTTTCGTGGCACGGTATCCGGGTCATCCGGCACGGTATCGTTCATCAGGTCCACCGGTTCTATCAGGTGATCCGGCTGTTTCAGCGGCTCCGGCAGCATGGTTTTCTGGTGCATCAGGTCGATGCCGGCCTCAATGCCCTGAAGCCGCTGCAAGGCCAGACGATCCGCATCGCGCTGCCGCACATCGGCCTCGACCTCGGCGGCCCGTTCCGGGTCGATTCCCAGCGCCAGCAGCACCTCCCGTCCGGCAATGATGGCGGCGTCGAAGGTTTCCCGGATCTGGAAGTCGATCCCCGCCTCCATCAGGGCGATGGCATGGGTCCGGTCATAGGCGGTGGCATAGATCCGCGTATTCGGGCAGACCCGGCGCAATTGCGCACAGATCGCCAGCGACTCATTCGGATCGCCCAGGCAGACCAGAATGACCCGCGCCTGGCTGGCACCGGCCGCATGCAGCACGTCAATGCGCCGGCCATCGCCGTAATAGACCTTAAAGCCGAACCGCGCTGCGGATTTGATGCGATCCGGGTTGTAGTCGATCAGCGTCGCCTCGACCTCCTGCGACAGCAATATCTGCGAAGCGATCTGGCCCACCCGGCCGAAGCCGATCACCAGGACCGTACCATTGGCCCCCTCGTAATCCTCTTCCGGCCCGGCCTCGACGCGCCGGAACCGGCGGATCAGCCCCTCGCTTGCCATCGCCACAGGCGGCATCACGATCATCGACAGCGCCGCCAGTGCGATCAGCCGCCCGGCTGTATCGCTGTCGATCAGGCCGGCACCACCCGCCACCGGAACCAGCACAAAGGCAAATTCGCCGGCAGCGGCCAGCAGCAGCCCGATCCGCAGGGCCTCCGCGCGCGATGACCCCAGCGCCATTGCGACACCGGCAACGACCAGAACCTTCAACGCCAGATAGCCCAGCAGCAACAGGCCCAGCGTGAAGGCCTCGCCCAGCACGGTGGCGACCGGAATGATCATGCCGATGCTCATGAAGAACAGCGCCAGCAGCAGCCCACGAAACGGTTCGACATCCGCCTGTATCTGATGGCGATAAGAGGATTCAGCCAGCATCACCCCGGCCAGGAAAGCCCCCAGCGCCATCGAGATGCCGGCCACGCTGGCCGCCAGCGCCGCGCCGAGAACGACCAGCAGAGCCGCCGCCGTCATCACCTCGCGCGCGCCGGAGGCCGCGATGATGCGGAAGATCGGATCGAGCAGATAGCGCCCGCTCAGGATGATCCCGGCAATCGTGCCGATCGCCAGCAGCGCGTCGCCCATCGGGCTGCCAGTGGCACTGGTGCCACCGCCGCCCAGGAACAGGATCGGCACCAGCGCCAGCACGGGCACGGTCAGCATGTCCTGGGTCAGCAGCACGGCAAAGCTGCGCTGGCCATAGCGCGATGGCAGGTCGCCGCGCTCGTCGAGGATCTGCAGCGCGATGGCGGTACCCGACAAGGCGAAGGCGAAACCGACCAGCAAGGCGGCGGAAACGCTGAGGCCGCACCACACAGCAAGGCCGGCAAGCGCCAGCGTGGTCAGCCCGACCTGCCCGATGCCCAGCCCCATGATATCGCCGCGCAGGGCGATCAGCTTCGAGATCCGCGTATCCAGGCCGATGACAAACAGCAGCAGCACGATGCCCAGCTGCGCGACATCCATCACCGCCTCAGGATCGGGAAACACCCTGAATCCGTGCGGGCCGATCAGGATGCCGGCGCACAGATAACCGACCACAACCCCGAAGCCGAGCCGCTTGAACAAAGGTGGCGCGATGATCGCGGCCAGCAGGAAACCGATAACCTGGAAGACAAGACCGTCCATGGAGACTCCGCCATGGGGATGAAACAGGAGTCGATGAGACTCTGATTACCGCAGTAGAGCGCCCGCTGCTTCCTGTCCAGCCTTGTGTCAGGTGGTAATATCGAGCTGGCGGATTTTCTTCCACAGCGTGGTGCGCGAGACCTTCAGCAGCCGCGCCGCCTCCGATTTATTGCCGCCCGCCTGGCGCAAGGCGGCCTCGATCCGCCCCCGCACCACGCTGTCGACGGCATCCTCCAGCCCGGCATCGGCGGAATCGCGCTGGCTGGCCGCCAGACCGTCCTCGGGAAACAGATCGGCAATGCGGATCAGTGGGCCATCGCAGAGGGCGACGGCGCGTTCTATCCGGTTGCGCAATTCCCGCACATTGCCGGGCCAGTCATAGGCCCGCATGGCCCCAAGGGCTGCCGGGTCCAGCGCGCGATGCGGCGCCCGGAAGCGCTGTATGGCCGCCTCGCGGAAATGCTCCGCCAGGGCCGCGATATCCTCCCCACGCTCGCGCAGGGGCGGAATCGTCACCTCGACGACATTGATCCGGAAATACAGGTCTTCCCGAAAAAGACCGGCCTGCACCGCCGCTTTCAGATCGGTATGCGTGGCGCAGACAATCCGCCCGGTGAAGTTTTTCTCGGTTTGTGCCCCGACCGGCAGATACGTGCCTTCCTGGATCAGGCGCAGCAGTTTCGGTTGCAGATCCAGCGGCAATTCGGCGATTTCATCGAGGAACAAGATGCCCCCCGCGGCCTGGTCGACAAGACCGGGTCGCCGGGCAACCGCGCCGGTGAACGCACCGCGTTCATGGCCGAACAGGGTGCTTTCGACCAGCTCATGCGGGATCGCCGCGCAATTCACCGCTACAAAGCCGGTTGCCGGGCCACCCGCCACTCGATGCAGGAAACGCGCGGCCACTTCCTTGCCCGATCCGGTCTCACCCAGCAGCAGTACCGGCAGATCGAGCGGTGCAATCCGTCGCAGGATGGCCTCCACGCCGCTGATTGCCGGCGATTGGCCCAGGCTGTTTTCCTCCACTATATCGGCTGCAGCACAGGCATCCGAGAGTTGCGAGACCAGCGCATCTATATCGACCGGTTTCACCAGGTAATCCTTCGCCCCGGCCTTCACCAGCCGGATGGCCTGGGAGATATCGCCGAAAGCGGTAATGAAGAAGGTCGGCACCTGGCCGACGCCATCCAGGGCGTGCTTGAACACATCTTCCCCGGTCATGTCAGGCAGTCGGATGTCGCTGACCACCGCAGCCGGCGGATGCTGCAGCAGCACCTTCAGCGCCGTTGCGCCGTCGGTCGCCAGACGCGGTGCGAACCCCTCCAGCCTCAGACGCTGGACCAGTGCCGGCCCCAGAATGGGGTCATCCTCGATGACCAGAATCGATGCCCCGTCGGTCACAGGGAATCTCCAAGTGGAATGGTGACGCGGATCACGGTTCCCGTCTCCGTCTCGCTCTGCACCGAGGCGCAGCCGTCGAGACTGCCCATCAGGTTGACGATGACATCCATGCCCAGTCTTTTCGATTCCGGTGCGTCCGCGGTCAGGCCGGAGAGCCGGTCGGCGCGCCCCGGCTCCATCCCGCTGCCCTCATCGCTCACGATACACACCAGATTGGGGCCTGACGTAAAGGCTTCCAGCGTGACCTTCCCGCCTGGCGGGCTGGCAGCACAGGCATTCAGCAGCAGATTCAGCAGGACCTGGCGCACCGCCAGCGCCCCCAGCGACACGGCTTCGGGCAGGTCGATGCGCCAGTCGAGCAGAACCTGGCCTTTCGCCGCCGCCGGCCGGACCAGATGCGCCAGATCGTCGAAATCGGCGCGGGACAGGCGTCTTTCTTCCTCCGGGCGATACAGGTTCAACGTGCTGGTGACGATGCCGTCGATGGTCTCGATGCCGCGTTCCAGAAGGCCGATGGCTTCCTGCCGCACCGCCTGATCGGCGCCGAAGCGCTTTAGCGTCGAGACACTGGTCGCCATACCGCCCAGCGGGTTGCGCACCTCATGCGCGATGGTTGCCGTCAGCCGGCCCAGGGCTGAGGCCTGTTCGCGCTCGGCCAGCTGGGCCGCCAGCGCCTCGCGCTCGCTCACCCCGCCGACCATGCGGTTGAAAGCGGCCAGCAGAATGGCGGAGCGCTTGTCGGCCTGCCGGATGACCTCGTCCGGTATGGCCGCAGGCTTGCCCTCGGCATGATCGAGATGATGCATGAGATGGCTGATCGGCCGTGACAGCCGACGCAGCGCGATATAGGTGCCGAGGCCACACAGGGCCGCAATCAGCAGATCGACAAAAATGACAGCAATCCGCAGGTTTCTGCGCGATTGCAGCGTTTCTGTGACGTCGAGCCCGGCAACAACCTGCAGATGGGGCGCGGCGGCGACTTGCCGGCCGGCCCAGGCGATACCGGTCGCCTCGTCAAGCGCCATGCCACCAGGGGCGACCTGCACTGCGGTCGTGCCGATAACCGACACTTCGCCAACCTGCAGGATCACCCTGCCCGTGCCTTTATCGAGCACCAGCAGGGCTTTTTCGCGAATCCCGTGCTGCTCTATAAAGGCACGGGCGAAACGCTGCTCGACCTCTTCGATATTGCCCTGTTCGAGCATCACGCCGACATTCGCGATCAGCCCATCGAGATAGACCTGAGCGACATTCTCCAGCTGCCGGTCACCGACCCGGTTGCCGATCCACAACGCAAGCTGGGTCGTCACCACGGCGGCGATGAAGACGATCAGGCCGGCGATGACCGGAAGACGGAATTCCGGCGCCAACCGTGAAATCATTTTCTCGTAGCCTCGCATATCGCTCCCGGCATCGGTGACACTGGGGCGACAATCAGTTTATCGGGCGCTTATGGCAAGAGCGTCATGGGCACCGTATCGCTGGCAACCTCATGCACATCCTGGCGAATCGTTCCGAACCAACCGATACGGTGGGACAGTGTTCCCATGACGGCAGCATCAAAACTGGCGAAGCGGCTGCGCAGCGGCGCACGATCCGCATCCAGATCGATCGGTTCCCCAAGCGCGGCATTGCGGCCATGCAGCTGCAACTGCTTCACCTGCTCCGCGGCAATGCGCTGGATCGCCTCCCGATGGGCGCCGACCGGAATGACCACGATGCTTGCCTCCGGCCACAGGCCGGTATGCAGCAGGCCATGACTCAACCGGCCGCAATTCGGCGTGCCGGCAACGATCAGCGCGATGCGGCGTACGGTTTGCGGCCGCTTGCGCACTCGCAGCACAGGGCCGATCTGGGCCTGCGACAGGGTCAGGGCGATCTCCTCGCTATAGCCGGCCTTCATGCCGAAGCGATCAACGCCCGCCGGCACGACCAGCATGTCGGCACCCGACGTGGCGATGATGATCGAATCCAGATCGCCTTCTTCATGCCGAGTCGACACTTCGGCCTTGTTTTCAGCGGCCAGACTCTGGAAATCAGACAAAGCTGAGGCGGCGCCTTCACGCATCTTGGTGCGGCGTGATTCGGCCAGCCATTTCGCCCAATAGGCACCGCCGATGGGCAGTGGCCCCTGATAGGCGGATTGCTTGGGATCGAGTGCCGACAGACCGGTCAGGCGCGCGCCCGAAGCCTGTGACAGATCGAGCGCCAATTGCACCGCCTCGCGGTGCGACGGGCCTCCGGCAAGCCAGCAGACAATGTTGCGCAGCGCCGTCTGATCGGTGATCGCATGCGGCAGCATCTGCCGCTGGAGAAGCGTTGAAGTCATGGTGCTTTCCTCCTTCAGTTGCGGCTTTATGGGCCGTTTTCCGCCGACAGCCGGCGGGGCAAGGTCAAAAGATTTACGGTCGTAAACGCCGACAAGTGCGTCGCTGACCAGCGCATCCGACATCGGCATGCCGGACAGATAGGCGGAGCGTCCCAGCGCATGGGACGCGATGGGCGTGGTCGCCAGCAGCAACAGGACGCCCGCCATTGCCGTCAGAACGCTCGGCACGGATTCCAGCGCGAAGCCGGCACCCAGCAGGATCAGGCCGGAGCCGACAACGCCGGCCTTTGTCGCCGCATGCATGCGCATGAAGACATCCGGCAGGCGCAGGATGCCCAGCGCGGCAATCGACATGATGACGCCGCCGACGAGGATCAGCGCAGCGGCAAAGGCGTCGAGAAGAAGCGCCATCATTCCAGCCCCTCCTCGTCATCGAGGCTGGCGCGTTCCAGCAGCATCGAGAAGCCAACAGCCCCCAGGAAGCCGAACACCGCCAGCCCGAAGGCGACGTAGATATAGGCCACGAAACCGGCCAGGATCGCCGTCAGCGAGGCGACACACACCCCCAGCAGGCCCAGCAGGTCGATGGCGACCACACGATCGGCTGAGGTCGGGCCGGACAGCATGCGCCAGATGACAGCCAGCAGGCTGGCCATGATCAGGGCTGCGCTGATGGTCGCGGCGATTGAAATCAGGGTCATGGCAGGGCCCTCATGACAGCGCTCTCCAGCGAGGCTTTCATCTCGCGGATCGTCGCTTCGGGGTCGGGGGCGTCCAGGCAGTGGACATACAGGGTGCGCTTGTCCTCGGAGACGTCCAGGCTGGTCGTCCCCGGCGTCAGCGTGACCATGTTGGCGAACAGGGTGATGGCGGCATCGCTGCGCACATCCATCGGAACCGCCAGGATGGCCGGGCGCAGATCTCCAGTGGTACTGAAGATCGCCTTGACCATCTCCCAGGTGGCCTTCCACAATTCCCAGAAGAAGATCATCGTCAGATGGATCCAGGCTAGGATTCTGGTCATTCGACGCCTCCCGTCAGTTCGGCGAGTTGCGGGGTGCCCAGCACCGCCTCGATATACCCCTGGCGATCCAGCAAGCCTTCCGCGGCGGCCATCGACAGGGCAGCGAACGGCTCAGTCCACAGCCCTATGGTCAGCGTCAGCGCAGCCAGCGCCATAATCGGCACATAGCTGGCCGCGCGCTCGCGGCGGGTCCAGCGCGTGGCCGGCGGCTCATCACCCTTCACCGTGCCGGTAGGCGCCACCGGGGCAGCCTTCCAGAAGGCCTCGTTCCATATCTTGATCATCGAGAACAGGGTCAGCAGGCCGACCGACAGGGCAACGCCGGCCAGGATATAGGCTTCGGCCTCCAGGCCGGCCCGGATCACCGCGAACTTGCCCCAGAAACCCGACAGCGGCGGCAGGCCGGCCAGGGACAGCGCCGGGATCAGGAACAGCAGCCCGAGAAGTGGCTTGGTGACCCATAACCCGCCCAGGCGGCGCAGCCCGAAGAAACCGCCCTCCTCCCGGATCACACCGGCGATGAGGAACAGGTTCGCCTTCACGATGATGTGGTGGACGACATAGAAGACGCTGCCGGCAATCGCCAGCGGCGTCATCAGCGCGATACCGACCAGCATGTAGCCAATCTGGCTGATGATGTGGAACGACAGGATGCGGCGCACATCGTAATGCGAGGCCGCACCAAAAACCCCGGTCACCATCGTCGCCATGGCGATCACGCCGATGATCGGGCCGAAAAACGCCGTGTCATGGGCGAAGATCAGCGTGAAGACACGGATGATGGCGTAGACACCGACCTTGGTCAGCAGGGCTGCAAAGATCGCCGCCACCGGCATCGATGCCGTGTGATAGGCGGCCGGCAGCCAGTTGAAGATCGGGAACACCGCCGCCTTCGCCCCGAAGGCGATCAGCAACAGCACGCCGACAGCGGCCAGGGCGCCCTGATTCTCGATCTCGGGTGCCAGCCGAGCGATATCCGCCAGGTTCAGCGTGCCGGTCAGGCCATAGAGCAGGCCAACCCCCATCAGGAAGAAGATCGTGCCGACCAGGTTCAGCATCACATAGCGCAGGCCGCCATCGATCTGCTCGCGCGTCCGGTCCAGCACCAGAAGGCCGAAGGAGGCGATCAGCATCACCTCGAACCAGACATAGAGGTTGAAGATGTCGCCGGTCGAAAACGCGCCGGCCACGCCGAGGATCAGGCTGTGGAACAGCGGCTGGAAGCCCGCCTTGTCGCGCTCCACCGCGCCCGGCCCCATGGCGTAGATCGCCACCGCCACGGCCATCAACCCGGTGATGACCAGCATGATGGCCGAGAACACATCGATGATGATGGTGATGCCGAAAGGCGCCCGCCAGCCGCCCATCTGGCCGACCAGCGGACCAATGGCCCAGGCGGCCGACAGCAGCGCCACGGAGCTGCCCAGCAGCAGACAGGCTGCGGCAAGGCCAATCGGGCGCTGGATGTCCGGGCGCGACCAGAAGATGGCGGTGATGCCAGCCGCGCAGAGCGGAATCAGCAAAGGTGCGATAAGAAGAAGCTGCATCAGGCGGCATCCTTCCGGCGGTCGGGCTCGCCCGGCAGAGCCACGCCGGTTGCCGCTTCATCGCCCTCGGCTTCGCCCATCTCCTCGGGGATAACCGTGCCCATCAGGCGCTGGCTCTTCACGATCAGCATCAGGGCGAAGGCGGCAAGGCCAAAGCCGATGACGATGGCAGTCAGCACCAGCGCCTGCGGCAGCGGGTTGGCGGTACCCTGAAGCAACGCGGTTTCCGCCGCCGGCACCAGGGCCGGTACGATGCTGCCTATACGCCCGGCGACCAGGATCAGCAGATTGACCGCCATGCCAAGCAGGATGAAACCGATCAGCATGCGCGGCAGGTCGCGGGCCAGGAACAGATAGACCGAGGCAGCGACAAGGATACCGATGGTGATGGCAAACAGGGTTTCCACGGTCAGCCCCTTATCAGTGCAAGGAAGATCGCCGTGGCGGTACCGACCACGGTCAGATAGACGCCGATATCGAAGATCAGCGCGGTGCCCAGGCCGTAATCGGTCATCCACCACAGATGCGTCAGGAAGGCAGCCGAGGGGTCCAGCAGGGCCGGCAGGCCACTGAGCGCTGCGAGCAGGATGCCTGCGCCGCACAAGGTCGCCGGTGGCACGCGCATTATCACCCGCGCCGCCTCAGGACCGCGGCCCAGGGCGTAGAAGATCACGCCGGCGGCCGCCACCAGCCCGCCGACAAAGCCGCCGCCGGGGTTGTTATGGCCCTGGATCAGCACGATGATCGACACCGGCAGCGCCAGCCACAGCACCAGCGGCGCCATGGTGCGCAGGATCAGGGAGGATTTCATCACGCCGTTCATCGGCTAGGCTCCTTGGTGGCGCTCTTCTCGATCCGGGGACGCAGCAAGGCCAGGACGGCAAAGGCAGCGATGGCCAGCACCGTGATCTCGCCCAGCGTGTCGAGGGCGCGGAAATCGACCAGGATGACGTTCACCACATTGCGCCCGAAGGCTTCCGGCAGGCTGTTTTTGCCGAACCAGTCGGACAACCGGCTGTCGAACGGCGTCGCCAGAACGGCCAGCAGCAGGAGAGTGACCGAAACGCCGGTGACCACGGCAATACCGCCATCCTTCAGCCGGTCGCGGGCCACCCGATCATCGGGCCGACGGATCGGCAGGCGGATCAGCGCAAAGGCCAGGATTGCAACCAGCAGGGTCTCGACCGCGAACTGGGTAAAGGCGACATCCGGCGCCCCGAAGAACAGGAAGGCCAGCGCCGCCGCAAACCCGACCAGTCCGGACGCGACCACCGCGCCAAACAGGCTAGGCGCCAGCATCGTGGCAAGACCGCCCCCGGCGATCCCCAGAAAGGCCAGTGCGCGAGCATCGACACTCGCCCAGTCGAAGACCGGCAGGGCCAGCCCGTCGCGCAGGACCAGTGTCAGCAGCAGGCTGATGGCGGTCACCAGGAACAGGGTCCGCAGATAGCCGCGCAGATCGCCATGCTGGATCAGCGCCGTGCTGCGGTCGCACAGCCGGAGGATGCCGGCAAGACCCAGATCATAGGCCCGGTTGGCGCCGAAACGGTCGATGAAGGCCAGCCCTTGCAGCGCCGGCATCAGGCGCGGCCAGGAAAGATACAGCACCGCGCCACTGATCAGGGTGACGGCACTGAGGCCGAGCACAAGGTTGAAGCCATGCCACAGCGACAGGCTGACCACGGCGGTCTCGCCCAGAATGGCGCTGGCGCTGGGCGAGACGATCCACAGCCCGACCAGAGCCGGCAGCACGCCGAAGACAAGCCCCAGCAGGGCCAGGGTGATCGGCCCGGCCAGCATGCCGGCCGGCGGATCATGCGGCTTGGCCGGGGTCGGCTTGCGCTCTCCGAAGAACAGACGCAGTGACAGCAGGCCGGCAATCGCGACATTCGCGCCATTCACGAAGATCATGCCGATCACGAGCACGATGGCGAAGTCGCCGGCGCCCAGCACCGCCTCATAGATCAGTTCCTTGCCGAGGAAGCCGATAAAGGGCGGCAACCCGGCCATGGAGAGCGTCGCCAGTACGGTGGCACCGGCAGTCAGCGGCATCAGCGTGCGCAGCCCGCCCAGAAGACGGGCATCGCGCGTGCCGGTTTCATGATCGACAATGCCGGCAATCAGGAACAACGCCGCCTTGTACAGCGCATGGGCGACCAGGAACGCCATCGCCGCGACGATGGACAACTGCGGCGCCAGGCCGATCAGCATGGTCAGCGTGCCGAGCGCGGTGAGCGTCGTATAGGCCAGGATGCGCTTCAGATCGGTCTCGCGCAGGGCGAGCAACCCGCCGGTGATGCCTGTGGCCAGGCCGAACCAGGTCAGGATCGTCTGCCAGACGATTTCGTCCTGATACAGCGGGTTCACCCGCGCCAGCAGATAAATGCCCAGCTTCACCATGGTGGCGGAATGCAGATAGGCGCTGACCGGGGTCGGCGCGGCCATCGCATTGGGCAGCCAGAAATGGAACGGCACCTGCGCCGATTTGGTGAAACAGCCGATGATGACCAGCAGCATCGCCGCCAGCGCCGTCGGATCGGCCAGCACAGTCTCGCGGGCCGCAATGATGCCCGACAGGCTGGTCGTGCCGGCCGCAATCGCCAGCAACAGCAGGCCGGCCAGCAGCACCAGACCACCGCCGCCGGTGACCAGCAGCGCCTGCAGAGCGGCCTTGCGGGCCTCCGGCTTCTCGTGGTCATAGCCGACGAGGAAGAAGGAGGTCAGGCTGGTCATCTCCCAGAAGATGAACAGCACGATGACATCATCCGCTGTCACCGCCCCCAGCATCGCCAGCATGAACAGGATCAGCATGACGGAAAGCCGGGTCAGCCGTGTATCACCCGCCAGATAGCGGCTGGCATAGAGGAAGATGAAAAAACCGATACCGGAGATCAGCAGCGCGAAGACCAGCCCCAGCCCGTCCATCTGCAACCCGCCGCCCATGCCGAGCGACGGCACGCTCCAGAACGCCGCCTCGACCGGCAGGCCGGCGATGACGCTGGATGCCAGCGCGGCATAGGACAGGAAGGCGATGCCGGCAACACCGGCGCCCAGCAAGGGGGCTGTCCGGGGCGACATCCGTGCGCCAACGACACTGCCGACGATGCCGGCCAGAAGGGGAAGAATAAGAAAAAAGCTCATCTGCGACCTCTCATGACCGCAGAAGTCACAAGAACCGTGCCAGAGCCTATGGATTACTTATATCAATTACTTATGAGGTTTTTTGGAATTCCATTCTGAAGGCAGTGTTCAGTATCGCGAACAGCAGCTGTTCACCTGTCCACCCAATGGCACGGTCTCTCGATTCAAGCCTGTTGCGTTCCCCCGCACTTCACGGCACACAGGCGCCATTGCAACGCGGTTGTATCCTCGGAGAGTTGGATGGACAGGCTCAAGGCCGTTATCGAGTCGAACGGATTCCAGAATTTCATCATCGCCGTCATCATCCTCAACGCCGTGACCCTGGGGCTGGAAACATCCGCTACCGCAATGTCCGTGGCCGGACCGGTGCTGGGCCTGCTGGACCGGGCAGCCCTTGCCGTCTTTGTCATAGAACTGCTGCTGAAACTGCTGGTCTATCGCCTGCGTTTCTTCCGCGATGCCTGGAATGTCTTCGACTTTCTCATCGTCACCGTGACGCTGATCCCGGCCGGCCAGAGCATCACCGTGCTGCGGTCGCTGCGCATCCTGCGCGCACTGCGGCTGATCTCGGTCTTTCCGTCGATGCGCAAGGTCGTGCAGGCGCTGCTGCGCGCAATACCCGGCATGGGGTCGGTCGTAGCCCTGCTGTCACTGGTCTATTATGTCGCTGCCGTGATGGCGACCAAGCTGTTCAGCGCCAGCTTCCCGGAATGGTTCGGCACCATCGGCGCCTCGACCTATTCGCTGTTCCAGATCATGACGCTGGAAAGCTGGTCGATGGGGATCGTGCGGCCGGTCATGGAGGTCTATCCGCAAGCCTGGATTTTCTTCATTACCTTCATCCTGCTGACCACTTTCGCAGTGCTGAACCTGTTTATCGCCATCATCGTCGATGCGATGACACAGGAACATCAGGAAGAGGAAGAAGCCACCCGCTCGGTCCTTGGCTCGGACCATGACCAGATCATGGCCGAATTGCGCGCCCTGCGCGGGGAACTGGCGGAGATGCGCGGCCAGAACCGAGTCTAAACCACGGTGCCGTTGCTGCGGAACAGCACAGACAGGATCATCAGCATGTCGACTGTCCTGCCGTCCTTTGCGAAGGGCAGGACGAGGTTCTGGACCAGCTGATGGTATTTATCGTGCACGAACATGACATTGCCATGCCGATATGTCGGCACACCGGCCTCGACCGTGCGCAGGTAACGCTCGGCGATACCGGGATTGCGCAGAAAGGCAGGATGCACCTCGTCAAACCACTTGCCGGTCGGGTCCAGCCCCAGCGTCTGGACCTCCCGCGTGCCCGCCAGGCGATAGCGGAAGCGCATCTCCGGGCGGACCACATCGAGCATCCAGACCCGCGACATCAGCGGCGAGATATGCAGCGGATCAAAATGCTGCCGACCCGGCAGCCCGCCCGCCGGTGCGATCAACTGCCAATAGGCATACATATCCTGGATCAGCGGATGCCAGCCGGACCTGTCCAGTTTCTCGTCAACGAAAAACCAGGCATCGGCCTTGCTGTGGGCGGGGCGCTGTTCCATGCCATGTGTATACACTGCAATTGGTTCTCAAACCATTAACAGGCGAAATAGTGAGGCAAGGCATATTCAGGTATTTCCGAAAGGCGATGACCAAGGTGTCGAAGCCTAGACTTGTTTCAGTTTCTGCAAACGCATGGCAGATATCACGCGACTCGTAACGATTCTCATTGATAGGTGCGCCCAGCATATGGAATATGCATTTAATCATAAGGATTTAGGTAATTAGGTAAGCGAGAATGCAGACAGGCGTCACAGAATCTCTGCGGGTGAACGGCCTGTCCTACTCCTACGGTGCAGGTTCCCTAGCGCGGGCAGTATTGAAGGGGGTTTCCTTCTCCGTTTGCGAAGGCGAGGTGATTATTATCACCGGCCCTTCCGGTTCCGGAAAAACCACGTTGCTGACAATCATTGGCGCGATGCGGCCATTCGGCGAAGGCAGCGTTCATTTCCAGGGTCATGATCTGGCGGGAATGTCCGAATCGCGGCTACTGGATGTCCGGCAGCGTATCGGCTTTGTGTTTCAGCGCCATAATCTGCTCAAGTCTCTACCGGTCATCGAGAATGTCGAATCGGGCCTGCATCTGTTGCCGGAAACCGATAGGGAGATGAACCGCATGCGGGCAGAAGCGATGCTGGAAGCCGTCGGTCTGGGCGGACGAGGCGCGGATTACCCCGAGAATTTGTCTGGCGGACAGCAGCAACGTGTTGCTGTGGCACGTGCTCTGGTCCGGATGCCGGATATGATTGTCGCCGATGAGCCGACCGCGGCACTGGACGCCGAATCCGGCCGCAAGGTGATGGAAGTTGTGCGCAGCGTTGCCAGCCAGCTCGGCTGCACGGTGCTGATCTCGACCCATGATGAACGCATTTTCGATATCGCCGATCGGCGGCTGCATATCGAAGACGGCGTGCTCAAGGCAGTTCATTAAATGCTCCGTCCATACAAGCGTTACTGCGCGGTCGCCACTGTCGCCCTCGTGATCGGTCTCTCGGTGTTTCTCCTCTCAGGGCACAATGCAGGTTCGCCCGTCGCCGCCGCGCAAACAACCCGGCCGGCCGGGCCCGCCACAACTGTGGTGGCGCGGGGACGCATAGAGCCGGTGGAGAGACTGCATGTAATTAGCGGGCCATCCCATGGCGGCACCATCGCCGAGTTGCGGGTCAAGGAAGGCCAACGGGTACAGCGCGGCGATATCCTCGCCATTCTAGATACCTATTATACGCGCGCAGCATCCGTCACAGTCGCGGAAAAGAGCCTGGCTCTGGCGGAACTGGAACTACGGCAGATCCGCTGGGGAGCGAAGGAATCCGATATCGAGGCGCAAAAAGCACTTGTGACAATGCGCGCGGCAGAGCTGAAGCGCGCGGAACGCCAGATGGAACGCAGCCGCGCCCTGGTCTCTCGTGACATCATCTCGGACGATACCAACGAGTTGCGCCTACTGGAAATGCACCGTGCGCGCGAAAGCCTGCGCCAGGCCGAAGCCAACCTTCGGGCACTGACCGAAGTGCGCGCCATCGACGTCCAGATTGCCATGGCCTCCATTGAATTGGCAGCGGCGGAACTGGCACACGTCACAGCGGAACGGGAGCAGGACATTATCCGCGCGCCCATCGACGGCACGATCTTGACTCTCACTGCACGGCTTGGCGCAATGATCCATGCGGAAGGCATTCTCAGCATGGCCAATATCGATAACCTGATGGTTGTCGCTGAAATCGATGCGACGGACACGCCCCACATTCACCCCGGTCAATCAGTCACCATCACATCCGATGTCCTGCCAGCGCCGGCAACCGGGAAGATCGTGCGCATCGCCAACAGGGTCTATCGCAGCGAAAGGCCGACAACAGACGTGTTGGCCGGCCGCGACGCCCGCATCGTCGAAGCCGAGATAGAGGTAGACCCGACGAATGCCCTGCCCCCTCTGGTCGGGGCGGAAATGACGTTGCACATACAACTCAACGATTCCTGATGCGCATCGCTGCGGCGTTCTCCACGCGATTGGCCATCCGCCAATTGCGGCATATAGGGTTGCGGCTGTTCGGCATCTTCTCCGGCATCTGCGTCGCCATAGTGCTGGTCTTCGCACAAGCCGGTTTTATGAACGCCCTGGTCGGCAGCGCCCTGAACCTGCCGCGTGCGCTGAAGGCCGACCTGTTCATCGCGGGCCCACAATTCGAGACCATGGCCTATTCACCACCCTGGTTCGCGCGTTCCCTGATGGATAAGGCGCGTGCAGTACCGGAGGTTGCCGATGCCAGGCCCTTCTATGCGATTATTTCACAAGCGCGCAACCCTTATGACGGCACGGCCATGTCTGCGCGCTTCATCGCTTTTGAGCCCAACCGGCCGGTTCTGGACCTGCCGCAGGTGACACAGGCACTGCCCTATCTGAAATTACCGGACGCAGCCCTGCTCGACAGCCGCTCGCGGCGCAAATTCATGCCGATCATCGACCGGCTGGAAAACGGAGAGGAACAGCGCCTTTACCTGCAAAGCCCTGGTGCCACGCTGGCACCAGAGATGCGCGTAATTGGCCTGTACGGGCTTGGCCCGGATTTTACCATCGATGGCAGCTTCATCCTCAGCGACCTGAATTACTACCGGCTGTTCCAGGTGCCCCTCGACCGGCTGTCACTCGGGTTGCTGACCATAGACCCAGGGGCAGACCCCCAGAGCGTGCGCGATGCCGTTGCCGCAGTCCTTGGTGATCGGGCAAAGGTGTTCACGCAGGCTGAATTTGTTGCCGGGGAGCGGGATTACTTCATCTTCCAGACGCCGATCGGCATCATTCTCGGCTTCGGGCTGGCCGTCGGCGTGTTCATCGGTGCTGTCTTCGTCATGCAGGCCCTTTACAGCATAATCGACATGAACATCTCCGAATATGCCGTGCTGCGCGCCATGGGGTATCGGGACATGTTCTTCATCGCGCTGGTGCTGCAAATCGCGGTGCTCATCGGTGTCGGCGCCTTCATTCCTTCCATCGGCATCACCGCGCTGATCTACGAACTGGTCGGCGATGCGACGAGACTTCGCTTCGCCTTATCGCTCGACATTGTTGGTACTGTGTTCCTGGCGACACTCATCATGGGGTCGATCGCCGTGCTGTTCGCCGTGCGTAAGCTGCGCCGTAACAATCCGCTCGATCTGTTCGGTTAAAGCCTCAAAGCCCGTCTATCGAACCTTTATTCGCGCCGGCTGAAACATTTGGCCTGTCAGGCTGTTGGGGGAGAAGTACTCGGCCGACAAGGAACCACAGCGATGATGACCGGCACCACACAATCCACCCTGCTGCGCAGTGCAGCCGCCGTGCTGGGAGTGCTGGGCCTTGGCCTGTTGCTGGCCGGTGGCTGGCTGGTCGTGCTGGGCGGCTCCTGGTATTACGCCATTGCCGGCCTGGGCTTCCTCTGGACAGCCGTGCTGTTGCTGCGCGCTCACCCGGCGGCGTTGTGGCTCTATGCTGCCATCGTACTGGCATCGCTTCTCTGGGCGTTATGCGAATCCGGGCTGGATTGGTGGCCGCTGGCCGCACGGGGAGACGTCGTTTTCCTCATCGGCCTGTTGCTGCTGCTACCTCCCATCGCAAGACGGCTGCACCACTCTCAGTCGGAAAGCCGCCTTCTGAGAAGCCCCCGGATGCCGCTGGGCGCGGCACTAGCCGTTGCGTTTCTGGTCGCCGCATACAGTTGGACCATCGATCTGCATGAGCGCACCGGGAGCGTGGCCGATGCGGCGGCCGCCAGCGCCACCGCGCAGCCCCAGATACCGGAAGGCGAATGGCACGCCTATGGCCGTACCGGCTATGGACAACGTTATTCCCCGCTGGCGCAGATAACTCCGGAAAACGTGGAAAGCCTTGAGGTCGCCTGGCAGTTCCGCACCGGTGACGTGCCAGGGCAGCCGGGAGATCCTGTGGAGACAACCTTTCAGGTAACCCCGCTGAAGATCGGCGAGAGTCTCTTCCTCTGCACGCCGCATCAGCAGGTAATCGCGTTGGACGCCACCACCGGTGATGAAATCTGGCGCTACAATCCGCAGATTCGGGATAATCTGGCCCTGCAGCATCTGACCTGCCGGGGCCTGTCCTATCATCCCGGTGGGGCGGAAGCCGTGGCACCCGATAGCGCTCCGCGCAAATCGGATGTCGATCTGCCAGTCGCTGCGACGGATGGAGACGCCGATAGCTGCGACGCCATGCTGTTCATGCCAACAGCGGATGGCAGGTTGATTGCGCTCAATCCGGAAAATGGCCAAGTCTGCGGTAATTTCGGCAATGGCACCGGGCAGATCGATCTCTGGGCGAACATGCCGAACGTCAAGCCGGGCGGCTATTACTCCACCTCTCCCGTGGTCGTCACGGCAGACCGGATCATCATCGGCGGCACGGTGCTGGACAATGTGCGGGTGAACGAGCCGTCCGGCGTCATCCGCGCCTTCGATCTGCAGAGCGGCGCGCTGCTGTGGAACTGGGACCCGGCCCGCCCGGAAGCAACGGCGCCGATCCCGGAAGGCGAAACCTACACCGCCAGCTCGCCGAACAGCTGGTCGATCTCCAGCGTCGATGAGGCGCTGGGCCTTGTCTATGTGCCCATGGGCAACCAGCCGCCGGACCAGTATGGCGCCAACCGGACGGAAGAGGTGGAGCGCTATTCCTCTTCCGTCGTCGCCCTTGAGCTGGAAACCGGGCAGGTACGCTGGGTATTCCAAACGGTGCATCACGATCTCTGGGATTATGACGTCCCCTCGCAACCCAGCCTCATCGACCTGACCATGGCGGGCGAGACGGTGCCGGCCCTCGTGCAGCCGACCAAGCAGGGCGATATCTTCGTCCTCGACCGGCGCACCGGCGCACCAATCCTGCCGGTGCGCGAAGAGACCGCACCGAAAGGCGCCGTTGAACCCGACTGGACGGCACCGACCCAGCCGGTCTCCGCCCTGTCCTACCGGCCGGACCGCATAAGCGGAAAGGATATGTGGGGGGCAACGATCTTCGATCAGCTTGCCTGCCGCATTGCCTTCCACCGGTTGCGCTATGACGGCATGTTCACGCCGCCATCGCTGGAAGGCTCGCTGGTCCATCCGGGCAATTTCGGCGTCTTCAACTGGGGCAGCATCGCGGTCGATCCTACACGCCAGATCGCCTTCGTGACGCCAACCTACCTGCCCTTCGTCTCGCGCCTGGTGCCGCGCGCGGATGAGACCACGCTCTATGTCCAGGACAAGGCGCCGGAAGGCAGCCTGCCGGCGCTGAACGAGAATTTCGGGGCGCCCTATGCGGTGCAGCTTGCCCCCTTCACCTCGGCGCTCGGCCTGCCCTGTATCCAGCCGCCCTGGGGCTATGTTGCCGCTGCTGACCTGACGACCGGAAAAACCATCTGGCAGCATAAGAACGGCACCGTACGCGATTCCTCGCCCATCCCCCTGCCCTTCCGGATGGGCGTGCCCAATCTGGGCGGGCCGATCATCACCGCCGGCGGCGTCGCCTTCCTGTCCAGCGCGCTGGATTACTACATCAGGGCCTATGACCTGCAGACCGGGGAAGAACGCTGGCGGGGTCGGCTGCCCGCCGGCGGCCAGGCAACCCCGATGACCTATACAGGCCAGGATGGCCGGCAGTATCTGCTGGTCATTGCCGGCGGCCATGGATCGCTCGGCACCAAGACCGGCGACCACGTCATCGCCTATGCGCTGCCACGCACCCGAAACTGAATTGGTGATCCCATGCCTCTCTGGAAAATCGTTCCGACTGCAAATGCTGGCGATACACGCTGGCTGGATTACAGGCGCTGGCAGGAAGTGATTGTCCGGGCCGACACCTCCGCCCAGGCCGTGCTGCTCGCCTCAACCGAGCTCGGTCGCCCGAACGGCCATGTCGGCAATGAAAGCCCCACCAATATGAACGGCCTTGAGGATGAAAAGCTCTATGCCGTGCAGCGCCTTGAAGGCGAGGACATGCCCGGTGACATCCCGGGCATCGTTAGCGCGGTGCCCGGCACCGGGCCGCAAGCCCCATGACACAGAGATTACCCGCTAGCCTGGGAGCGTAACCCGCGCCTCGAAGCCGTCGCTCCGTCCTGCAACCGGCGAGACCAGATCAAGCGTTCCGCCAGTCTGCTGGAGGATCATTTCCACGATGGCGAGGCCTAGTCCCGATCCCTCCGTACCATTCTTGATCTGTCCGCCTCGCACGAAGCGTTGGGTGAGCCGGGAGAGAACCTCCACCGGAACCGGCGGGCAGGCATTCAGCACCCGGACGGTGCGGTTATCCGGCACGGCGATCTCCACCAGCGTTCCCGGATCACCATAGGCCAGCGCATTTTCGATCAGGTTGCGTACAACGATGCTGAAGGCATCAATGTCCATGCGCGCCTGAAGCGACACGCCGTCCGTGATGCTCAGCGACAATCGCCCCGCGACCTCCGGTTCCATCGCGAATTCCTCGATGACCAGACGCAGCACCGCAAGCAGGTCGTTCTCGGTTTCCGACAGGCCGACGCCGGCCTCCGCGCGGGAAAGATGCAGCAGCTTTTCGACCAGCGCGCCCAGTCGGCGCAGCGCCGCCTCGATCCGCCGCCCCCGGTCGCGCGACGGTCCTGCCTCCAGTTCCGTCAGCAGACGCTGGGTCTGGGCCAGCGCCGTGGCGACCGGCGTGCGCAGCTCATGCGCGCTGGTGGCGGCGAAGACACGTTCCGCCTCCAATGCCGAGCGCAGGCGCAGCAACAGCCGGTTCACCGCCTGCACGGTGCCCGCGATCTCCTCCGGCCAGACCGTCTCCGCGATGGGCTGGAGATTGCCGCCACCCCGCGCGCCGATGGCGCCTTGCAGCCGGCGCATCGGCGCCAGGCCGCGACGTACCGACCACAGGATGAGGAAGATCGAGATCGGGACGAGCACGGCCACCGGCAACAGCAGCGCCCCGGCGCTTTCCATCACCGCCTCGTGCCGGTGACTGACCGGTTCGGCGACCTGGACGAAATAGTCACCCGCTGCGGCCGTATAGACCTTGTGGCGGTCGGTCTGCGCGAAGCCGGGGGCAATCGTCTCCGTGAAGGGTTCCTGCGGCGCGTCACGGGACCGCAGCAATACGGTACCGTCGCGGCTGCGCAGCTGGAAGGTCAGATACTTGTCGTGATCCTCTTCGTCCTGCGCTGACGGCGCCTCGGGCTGCGGCAGTTGCCTCAGGGTCTCCGTCGCCAGCGGCAGCAGCCATTGAGCGGTTTCCTCCAGTGCACTGTCGAAGACCTCGTCCATTTCTTCGCGCATGACCAGGAAGGAAAGCAGGGCGGCCAGCAGCCACAGCAGCACGATGCCGCCGGTCAGCAGCAGGGTCAGGCGGCGGGAGATGCTGACGGTGCGGGCCATCACGGCTCCAGCCTGTAGCCGAGACCGCGCACCGTATGGATCGCCTCACGCCCCAGCTTCTTGCGCAGCCGGCTGACATAGACCTCCACCGCGTTGGATTCGATCTCCGCACCGAAGGCGTAGAGTGCATCCTCAATACGATCCTTGGACACCAGCGCGCCGGGCCGGCGCATCAGCAATTCGAGAACCGCCCATTCGCGTGCCGTGAGCTCTGTCTGTACACCAGCGACAGACACGCTGCGGGCGGTCTGGTCGATCTCCAGATCGCCCAGACGCAGCACCGGGTTCGGATCGCCGGCATAGCGCCGGGTGACGGCCAGGATACGCGCCGACAGCTCGTCGAGATCGAAGGGCTTCACGAGATAATCGTCGGCACCGGCATTCAGCCCCGCGATCCGGTCGGAAATGCGGTCGCGCGCCGTCAGGATGATGACCGGCACCTTGTCGCCCCGCCCGCGCAGGCCGCGCAGCAGATCGAGGCCGCTGCCATCGGGCAGTGCCAGATCGAGCAGGACCAGATGATAGGCAATGGACTGCGCCGCATGTTCGGCCTCTTCCAGCGTCTTCATCCAGTCCACCGCATGGCCGGCACTCGCCGCGTGTTCCTGGACGGCCTCGCCCAGTCCCAATTCGTCTTCCACCAGCAGGATGCGCATTTTCCCTCCGCCCTCAACATGACGGTTACATAGCCCTGCCGGCTGACGCCAGCCTGAACGGCGTTCAGCTTGCTGTCAGCCTTCCCTGTCATGGTCATCTCCATCGTAGTTCTGAACAGGAGATTGATCATGCGTATCCGAGTAACCGCGCTGGCCGCCGCTGCCCTCATCTGTGTCATCGCCCTGCCCGCCCTGGCGAGCGACAGATGCACCGTGCCGAAGAACGAGTGGCAGACGTCCGAGCAGTTGCAGTCCAGGCTTGAGGCCCAGGGCTGGAAGATACAGCGCATCAAGACCGATGATGGCTGCTACGAAGTCTATGCGACCGACAGCACCGGCAAACGCGTCGAGGCCTATTTCAATCCGAAAACGCTGGAGATGATCCGGTCCGAGCAAAAGGGCTGAGCCGGTGCAGCCCGGCATCAAGGTCTGGGACCCGTTCGTCCGGCTGTTCCACTGGACGCTGGTCGGCGCCATCGCCATCGCCTGGCTATCGGCGGATGAATGGGACGCCCTGCATGAGTGGACGGGCTATCTGATCGCCGGGCTGCTGGCCACCCGGCTGGTCTGGGGCCTGATCGGCAGCCGCTATGCACGTTTCTCACATTTTGTCCGGCCGCCGGCGGCTGTGGGCGTCTATCTGCGCGACGTGCTCAAAGGCCGCGAGCGGCGTTATCTCGGCCACAATCCGGCGGGGGCGGCAATGATCCTGGCCCTGATTGCCGTGATCGCCGCCACCGCCGTGACCGGCTGGATGGGAACCCTCGACCGCTTCTGGGGGCTTGAATGGGTGGAGGAACTGCACGAAACCCTCGCCACTCTGCTGCTGGTTCTGGTGCCCCTGCATGTGGCCGGCGTCGTTCTGGCCAGCCGGCGCCACTGCGAAAATCTTGTGCGGGCAATGATCGTGGGGCGCAAGCGCGCGCCTTCTGGAACTGACGTCGCCTGAGCCTCACCCTCGATACCTTCAGCTTCCCGTCAGCTTTGGGGCGTATCGGTTGTCCACGCGTCAGCCACAATGAACGGACAACCGATGCTCCCGAAATTACCAAAACCCCCGCGTCTCTCGCTGCATCCGCTGACGCTTGTCCTGCTGTTCGCCGTCTTTCTGCTGGCGGTTCACAATCATCGGCTATGGCAGGAGATCGCGCAGGTCTGGAGCGGCCGGTCGCCGCACGACCTGCTGTTCCTCGGATCGCTGGGGATATTCTTCCTGGTGATGCTGGTCCTGCCGCTGCAACTCATCGCCTTTCCCAGAGTGGTGAAGCCCGCACTGGCCGCTCTCGCGATCATCGCCGCCAGCACCTCGTATTTCATGGACCACTATGGGGTTTTGGTCGAAAAGACGATGATCGCCAACATCGTCGAAACCGACATGCGCGAGGCGGGCGACCTGCTGTCCTGGTCTCTGGCCTGGCACATCCTGCTGACCGGCGTGCTGCCGGCGGCCTTCATCCTGTCGGTGCGGCTGACCCGTCACGGCTGGAAGCGGGAGTCGCTGATGCGGGTCGGTGCGCTGACGGGCTCGCTTGCCGCAGTGGGACTGATCGCACTCTTCTTTTTCCAGGATTACGCCTCGCTGGCGCGCAATAACCGTCAGATCCGGCACATGGTGAACCCGATCACCGCGCTGTATTCGGCGACGGTCTATGCGTTGGGAACCGACAGCCGGGCGCCTGCCGGTCCGCCCGCGCCGATCGCGCGCCTGGTTTCCCTGGGCGACAGCTGGAAGACGCCTGACCGCAAGCCGCTGCTGTTCGTCTTCGTGCTGGGCGAAACCGCGCGCGCCGCCAATTTCTCCCTGAATTCCTATGCCCGCATGACCAACCCCGAACTGGCCACGCTGCCTGTCGTCAGCTTCACCGAGGTTTCCTCCTGCGGCACCTCGACCGCCGAATCCGTGCCCTGCATCTTCTCGCCGCTGGACCGGTCGGACTATTCGCCCGGCAAGGCAAAGGCGTCCGAGAACCTGCTCGATCTCGTGCAGAAGGCCGGTCTCGATGTCGTCTGGCTGGAGAATAATTCCGGCTGCAAGGGGGTCTGCGCCAGGGTGCCGACCGAGACCCTCGCCATCCGCGACGCGGCTGACGAACCCTTCTGCGACTCCGAAGGCTGCATGGATATGCTGCTGGTCGAGCGGCTGCGCCGGGTCGCCGCAACAATGGAGCGGGATACGGTGGTGGTGCTGCACCAGATGGGCAGCCACGGCCCGGCCTATTACCGGCGTTATACGGAGGCCTTCCGGCGCTTCGCGCCGACCTGCGACACCAGCCAGTTCCAGGAGTGCGAAACCCAGGCGATTACCAACAGCTACGACAACAGCATCCTCTATACCGATCACGTTCTGGCCGAGGCGATCCGCGTGCTGGACGCCGCATCGGAGCAGGCCGACACCGCGCTGCTCTATGTCTCCGATCATGGCGAATCGCTGGGCGAAGGCGGCGCCTTCCTGCATGGCCTGCCCTACGCCATCGCGCCGGAGGTGCAGAAGCATGTACCGATGATCTGGTGGAATTCCGGCGGCTTCCAGAGCCGCGCGCGGCTGGTACAGGGCTGCCTCGGCAGGGACAGGGACCGCCCACTCAGCCACGACAATATCTTTCACACCGTACTGGGGCTGCTGGATATCGAGACCGATGCCTATTCTCCTCCCCTCGACGCTTTTGCGGTGTGCCACCTGCCGGGCACCTTGATCGCTCAGCAGGCTAAAATGCGATGAGCCTCGCCCTTGCCCTGCCGGATATGCGGCGCCTGGGGTGGGAAATACCGGTATTGCTTGCCCTGCTGCTGCTGATCGTCGGATTGCCGGCCCTGCACCAGCTCGATCTCGGCCTTGCCGGCCTGTTCCATGACAGCGCGACGAATGCCTGGCTCATGCCAAGGGATGGTGGTCTGGCGCATGCCCTGCTCTATACCGGCGCACGGCGCCTGCTCGGCATCGGCGGAGGGATCGCCGTGCTGCTGCTGACGGTTACCGCCTGGCGGCAGGGCTGGACCGAGCGGCACAGCCGAGCGGCGGTGGCGCTCCTGGTGCTGGGGCTGACGCCGCTCATCGCCAACGCGCTGAAGCAGATGACCGGAGTCTCCTGTCCGTCGCAGGATATACTGCTTGGCGGCGACCGGCTCGGGGTGACGATCTGGGAGCGGTTCTACGGATTGGCACCGTTCGAGCCGCAGCTGCGCTGCTGGCCGGCCGGACACGCGGCGGGTGGCTTCGGCCTGTTCGGCCTGGTCCTGCTGATGGGCCGGCGGCGCTGGCTCGCTTACGCCCCTGGCATGCTGGCGGGCTGGACCATGGGACTCTACCAGATGGCCCGCGGCCAGCACTATCTAAGCCATACCCTGGCCTCGATGCTGATCGGCCTCCTGATCACAGCGATCGCCTGCCGTCTGTACCAATGGCAGCTGGAGAGAGCGTACGGGCACTCTACACACAACGCAAAACCCGGCAGGCCGTGATTATCCGGCGCCCGTAGTGGCATTCATAAAATGTGGAAATGGCGTCCCCAAGGGGATTCGAACCCTTCCTTAATACAGGCAATTGATACATCTAACTTATTGATAAACAATGTTGCGGTTCCCACCGATTGCTCCCACAATGGTTCCCACAAACCTTGTCCGGAGACAGTCGGTGGCGAGCATGAAACGGCCAAACTATCTACAAGTCAAAAAAGGAAACTACTACTTCCGACGGCGTGTCCCGGGCGACCTTGTTGACCTTCTCGGGCGGACCGAATGGTGCGAGGCGCTCGGCACGAAGGATCGTGAAACAGCCCGGCTGATGGCCAAGCCCTTGGAAATCCGAACGGATGAAGAAATCAGGCTTGGATACAGATTCCAAACAGCGAGATTGTCACCCGATGAAGCGTCGAGTGCAGCAACTAAGGTCTCCAAACGGGCCGAGGCCTATCTCCGCCAATCCATCCAGGATATCGACTGGTCTGAAAAGGCCTTCAGGCAGCGTTATGGCACTCTCGACCGAAAAGCGGTTACACCGACCGATCTGGCGGGGTTGCTCAAGCAGATTGCGGACTCGCCCGTCGCGGTGGACCCGGCCTGGGAGCGCGAGCGCGCCCGAACACAACTGGCCGATCTTATGGCTTGCCTTGAAGCGGAAAACTACGGGCTGGTCGAGCCTTATGCAGACGAGGCCTTTCGCGAAGTCGAGCTGGCACGGATGGTCACTGATCCCGATGACGCTGAGATCGAGAATCTCCTTGTCGATCGAGAGCGCTCCGATTACCGCGCGCTGGCACGGACCATCATGCTTCGGGAAATCGAAGTGCTGAAGCAGCACCTGGTCAATACCGCGAAGGCGGAACTCGGCCTAACGACCGCCGCGCCTGAAACACCTTCTTTTCACTCCTCCGCCCCGCTCATCTCGCTTTCGGACGAGTTGGCCCCTGATTCCGCAAAGACTCCGTCCCAATTGATGGAGCGCTTCAAACACGACAGCAGAGAAAGGCGGTCCAGATCGACGCTGGCCAGCTTTGCGACTTCCATCGATTATTTGGAGCAGGTAACGGGCGATAAACCGATCGCCGCCATCACCCGCAATGATGTGGTGGAATGGTACACCCTTGTCAGCCGGTGCCCGCAGAAATACCAAACACGGCTGAGAGTTCGAACGATTCGGGAGGCCATTATCAAGAACGAGACGGCAAAAATCCCGATCAACAGTCTTGCCACGACGACGAAGTCTGTCTCCCATCTGCGAACCTTCTTCGAATGGGCTCGGCGGCTAAACCTGGTTGCAGCCAACCCCGTCGGCGATTTAAAAGTGGAGAGCTGGGGCAAGAACAGTGACCGCCCCCCAAAGACGCAAACGCCCGCTATGCTGACGACGATATTCGCCAGCGATCTGTATTCCGATCCAACGAAGCGAAAAAGCTACCGGTTCTGGCTACCCCTTCTCGCCCTCTACACCGGCGCTCGAATGGGCGAGGTCTGCGGTCTGGAGCGTAGCCAGGTGAAAACCGAAGGTGGTCATAAGTGGATCGAGATCCACAGCAGCAAGACCCGCAAGCAGTACGCGGTTCCAATCCATCCCGAACTCCAGCGCATCGGCTTTATCGCCTTCGTCGAAAAGTGCAAGGGTGGCAAGCTGTTTCCCGATGCACCGGTCGGTGCCGAAGGCCGTAATGCCTATGCGCCGGTTTCTCAGTGGTTCGCCCGCTTTCTTACTGGCCTTGGCATCAAACTGCCCGGTAGAAACATGCACGCCTTCCGACATACCTTCATTACCGCCTGCCGTAACAGCGGCATCCCGGAAGACATGCGCAAGGCGTTCGTCGGTCACAGCGGAGGCACCGTCCATGACGGCTATGGTGATCCGGTCGGCCTCGCTGCCCGCGTCGAGGCGATGGAGAAGCTGCGTTTTGACGGGTTGGATCTCAGCCATCTGCATAAGGGGTAAGGTTTTCACACTCTGACTTGTTCGAATCCAATCCCCCCAAAGAAAATGCCATAAACTAGAAAAGAATCAGGAGACGGGCCATACCAGCAAATTGTGGTTGAACCTACAAACTCCACTATTAGAATACCCCTGATTGCACTTCAGCATGGCGCCGCCAATCTCACCCGGCGGCGGGCGCGTACTTGTCTCTGCTCCCGTGATGGCTAAAACTGCCTGCGTTAAAGGAATGATTTCGCCCTGCGAATCACGCGTGGAGAATGCGAAATAGAGTTTCACTCTGCTTCTTAACTGTGGAGTCCACCCCGCCTACTCATCTTGAAAATCATACTTGGTCCATCGTTACTGTGATTAGCGCGCCGGGGCTTCGCGCCTGCGACTTTCTGTGTATGAATCGAATAACGGCACCATATGCCATGAAAGTCAGCTATTGAAATGTTGAAACATAGGAAACTGATGCCCCAAGCGACATCAGCATCTGAAACAGATTCGGCTGCCCCGGACATTTTCAACGAAAGGGAAGTAAAATACCCTGTTGTGGATGTATTTGCTGGCCCAGGTGGGCTTGGGGAGGGATTTTCGTCTTTACTCGATGGGGTAAAGCGTCGTCGATTTCGGAACGTAGTGTCAATTGAACGCGATCCGTTTTCTCACAAAACCTTGTTTCTTAGGCACTTCTTCCGATACTTCCCGGACGGTGAGGTTCCGGACGACTATTACGACTTCCTTGCCGGTCGGATCACGCAAGAAGACCTCTTTGCAAGACATCTCAATGCCTTTAATCACGCGCAGATCAGTGCATTGCGTGTTTCCCTCGGCCCATCATCGCATGCTGAGGTTCGTAAACTGATCAATGAGCGACTGCGGGACAGCCGGCATTGGGTGCTCGTCGGAGGCCCACCTTGTCAGGCCTATTCCCTAGTCGGTCGATCTCGAATGAAGGGCGACCCTCGTTTCGAGCAAGATGAAAAGCACACACTATACCTCGAATACCTACGGATCATCGCAGATCATCGGCCACCGGTATTCGTTATGGAGAATGTGAAGGGACTTCTTTCGGCAACAATAGACGGGAAATCCGCTATCAACCGGATCGTCCGTGATTTGCAACAGCCGGCAACCGCTATCCCCGACGCGCCACGTGACCTTGCATACCGGCTTTATTCCCTCACGGATGAGGAAATGGCCGAAGAAGAGGTTGACCCGCGACTATTTCTTGTACGGGCCGAGGACTATGGCATTCCGCAGGCGCGGCACCGGATGTTCATCGTCGGCATCCGCAGCGACCTTAAGGTCCGGCCCACCACCCTCAGGAAGATGACGGCGCCTACCGTTCGTGACACGATCAGCTCTCTTCCGGCAATACGAAGTGGTCTGTCGAAGGAGAAGGACAGCCGGGATGCTTGGCTGAGCGCCATTCGACACATTTCCAGTATGAACATCCGCGGGCAGCTAAACGGTTTGGCCTATGCCGGGCAGATGGCCCGGGAGCTCAAGTTCGAGAAGCTCATCGAGATGCACTCGCCGCGCCACACCTCATCCATGCACTATGTGGTGCAGCGGTCCAACCACGATGTGTTGCGCAGCCTGTATGATGAACGCTTGCCGGTCCTGACCGCACACGAGGCGCGCAGCCACATGGCATCAGATCTGCGCCGCTACCTCTACGCGGCGACCTTCGCACAAGAGACCGGGCGCAGCCCCAAGCTCGCCGATTTTCCTGCCAACCTCCTACCCGACCATCAGAATGTCGAGCAGGGTCGCAACGGTAAGATGTTCTCTGATCGCTTCCGAGTCCAACTCGCCGATCAGGTATCGACGACGGTCACTTCACACATCTCGAAGGATGGTCACTATTTCATCCACTACGACCCGGCTCAGTGCCGGAGCCTGACTGTGCGCGAAGCGGCCCGCCTTCAGACCTTTCCTGACAACTATTTCTTCGCGGGCCCTCGCACAGAGCAGTATCACCAAGTCGGGAACGCCGTGCCCCCGAATCTCGCTCAGCAGATAGCTGGAATCGTCGCTGAGGTGCTCGACTCCATCCGGAGCAGCGGATGATGGCGGACACGCTTACCAGCGAGCGGCGGAGCTGGAACATGTCGCGGATCAGGGGCCGGAACACTGGCCCGGAGCTACGGCTGCGCTCGCTGCTGCACTGCGCCGGTTTCCGGTACAGGCTTCATGCCAAGCAGCTCCCTGGACGACCCGATGTGGTCCTGACCAAATACCGGACGGCGATTTTCGTCCACGGCTGCTTCTGGCACCGGCATCCCGGCTGCCGGAATGCCACCACGCCATCGACGCGGCGCGAGTTCTGGCAAGAGAAGTTCGACGGGAATGTTAGCCGCGACGCGCGCAACCAGGCCGCGCTCGAAGCCACCGGCTGGACCGTCCTTATCGTCTGGGAGTGCGAGCTCAAGGCCGACGCGGAGGGCGTTGTCCGCCGCCTCGCCGATCAACTGCGGGGCGACGGCTGATGGCGAGATCGCACCATCTTCCTCCCAGCGCCGCCAGCCTGACGGCTTCCCTCCGCGATCTCGGCTATTCGCTTGAAACTGCTGTTGCCGACCTGATCGACAACAGCATCTCGGCCGACGCGACGAGTATTCAGATCTTTTGCGACATGAGCCGCAGTGAGCCGGTGGTCGTCATCGCCGACAATGGTAGCGGAATGACCGAGGACGAGGTGATCGCGGCGATGCGCCACGGCGCCACCGATCCTCGCAAAGAGCGCGGGCCGAAAGACCTCGGGCGCTTCGGCCTCGGTCTCAAGACCGCATCGTTCTCGCAGTGCCGCCGCCTGACAGTGGTCAGCGCTGTGAAGGGCCACCGCGCCGGCGCGGAATGGAGCCTCGCCCAGATCGAGGAGGACGACGACTGGTTTATCTCCGTGCTCGAACCTGACGAAATCGCGGAGCAACCCTTTGTCGAAACGCTTTGCGAGACCGGGACGCTGGTAATCTGGCGCGACCTCGACCGGCTGTTCGAGGACGAGACCGGGCAGAAGCGTGATGAGATTGTTAACGAGAAGCTGGCGGTTGTGGAAAAGCATCTGTCGCTCGTCTTCCACCGCTTCCTCGCCGGCGAGGTAAAAGGTCGGCGAAGGCTGTCAATCTACATGAACGGCCATCCGATCACCGCCTTCGATCCCTTCTGCCGGAAGAATGAGGCGACTCAGGTGCTCCACGAGGAGAAGGTCTGGATCGGCGACGTGCCGGTCGTGATGCAGCCCTACATCCTTCCTCACCACAGCCGGCTCTCCGCGTCCGAGTACGACTACTACCAGAGTCGCAGCGACTTCATCTCCAACCAGGGTGCCTACGTCTATCGTAACGGCCGTCTGATGGCTTGGGGCGACTGGTTTCGGCTGGTGCCCAAGGGTGAGGCGACAAAGCTGGCGCGGGTGCAGATCGACTTCCCGAACAACCTCGATGAAGCCTGGACCATCGACATCAAGAAATCGCGCGCACGGCCGCCACATGCTGTACGAGAGCGCCTACGGCAGATCATCAGCCAGATCATCGCCCGCAGTGTTACCGTCCATCGCGGTCGCGGCCAGAAGCTATTCCAAGAGAGCCAAGCACCGCTCTGGGAACGCTATGCAGATCATGGCGGCATCCGGTTCGTGATCAACGCAGAGCACCCGCTCGTTGCTTCCCTCTGCACCAAGCTGTCATCCGACGATGCCACCTCACTGCGCGTGCTGCTAGATTCCATCAGCGCCGCCCTACCGGTCGAGATGATCTATTCCGACTACTCAACGCATCCACGGGAGGTGAGCCAGACAGCCGCCGACCATGACCAAGCGCTGGATCGGCTGAGAAGTCTCAAGCAGCTCCTCTACGGCGACGGGCCGGGTGATCCACAAGCCTTCCTCCGGATCGTGCTTTCGACACACCTTTTTGATGGGCAGATCGAGATGACCGAGAAATTCATTGCAGAGGCCTTCGCATGACCGCGACGATAATCACGGAAGAACGCAACATCGCTAACGCGTTGATCTCGGGTCTCGCCAACCTGACCGATACGCCGACACGCCAGCAGGTTGAGGATAAGGCGAAGCAGATAGCCTCCATTTTCGGTTACACCGGCGACCTTCGTAACATCATCACCGAGGCGATGATTTCGGTCGACACACGCATGGGCGCCGGCGTCTCTCTCGTCGACATCGCCGCGAGGCATGACGATCAGTGGGTCCGCAAGCGTGAAAACACCACTTGGGCCTATTCCGGCGCCTACGAGAACTTCCTGCGGAAGGATGGCTGGCCGCCCCGGATGGTGCAGTCGCTTAGCGACGTGACCAGCCGCATCCTCGGACATCTCCAGGATCCCTACAGCGAGGGCACGACCTGGAACCGCCGGGGCCTGGTTATCGGCCACGTCCAATCAGGCAAGACCGCCAACTACACCGGCCTGATCGCCCGAGCTGCGGACGCTGGCTACACATTCATCATTGTCATCGCCGGCATCCACAACAACCTGCGCAAGCAGACCCAGGAGCGTATCGACGAAGCCTTTATCGGGCGCTCTAGCGATCCCGATGACCGCCGATCTATCGGCGTCGGCCTTGATACTGGTTATCCGCACCCGGCAACGCTCACCAACATCAACGAGGACTTCAACAAGAACACCGCGGCGAAGAGCGGTTGGAAGATCAACGATTTCAGCAAGCCGATCATTCTCGTCATCAAGAAGAACGTCACGACGCTGACGGCCCTGCACAAATGGCTGAAGGAACTGAATGCCGAGGGCGGGGACCGAATTTCCGACGTGCCGATGCTGTTGATCGACGACGAGGCGGACAACGCTTCGATCAACACCAACAAGGAGGAACTCGACCCGACTAAGACAAACGCCATGATCCGGCGCATCCTCGGGCTATTTGCAAAATCCTGCTATGTTGGCTACACGGCGACGCCTTTTGCCAACATCTTCATCAATCCCGATGCTTATGACAATGAGGTGCGCGAAGAGCTGTTCCCGCGCGACTTCATCTACTGCCTAGACGCGCCGACGACTTATTTCGGTGCGGAGAAGGTCTTCCTCGACGATGAAACCAGCCAGTCGATTGTGAGACCGATTGACGACTGCGAAGAGTTCCTTCCTTACAGGCACAGGCGCAACGACCCCGTTCCAGAGTTGCCGCCCAGCCTTTACCGAGCACTCGACGAGTTCATTGTCGCGCGCGCCATCCGGAACCTGCGCGGGCAGATCGGAAAGCACTGCTCGATGATGATCAATGTGTCGCGATTCGTACCGGTGCAGCAGGCCGTGCGTGATTTCCTCAGTCTGCGCGAGAAGAGGATCAGAGAGGCGGTCCGGACAAATTATCTGATGCCGGAATCTGTCTCTTCGACGAACGTCTACATGCAGTGTCTGAAGCAGGCGTTTGATGCCGAATATGCCGATGCAGAGTTCACCTGGCCCGAGGTGAAGGCCGCGCTAAACAGCGTATTCGATCACCTTCACCTCTACGTCATCAACAGCAAGAGCGATGAGGTACTCGACTACACCCGATACGAAAAAGAGGGTGTCGGGCTAACTGCGGTCGCCATTGGCGGCCTCAGCCTGTCGCGCGGCCTGACCATCGAGGGTCTGACCGTCAGCTATATGTATCGCAACACCAAGATGTATGACACGCTCATGCAGATGGGCCGATGGTTTGGCTACCGACCAGGCTTCGAGGACCTCTGCCGCGTCCATCTCTCGAGCGACTCCATCAACTGGTATTCGCATATCGCTCAGGCCGCCGAAGAACTGACGCAGCAGGTCAAACGCATGCGTCGCGATGGGCTAAGTCCGCGCCAGTTCGGTCTTTACATCATGGCCCATCCCGACAGCCTACTGATCACCGCCGCCAACAAGATGCGGACAGGCGAGAAGGTGAAATTCCGGCAGAACTTCAGTGGGCGCATGCTGGAGAGCTATATCGTTTCCACCGACCCCGACGTGAACACCGCCAATTTCGCGCTGATCGAGCAGACCTGGCGCGAGGGCTTCGGAGGTCAGGTTTCAGAGGATACCGGGAAGGGGCCGATGTTCCGCGATGTCAGCGTGGAAAAGATCGAGGATTTCCTGATCGCTTTCCAGGCACACGGGCAGTTCGCCGACCGCAAGGCGGATATCATCGCCTATCTGCGCACGCTCGCGGAACAGCATCCGCTCGCCGACGTGCTGCTGATCTCGCCGCGCGGAAGCGGAAGTGAACCCTATAGGCTGAACGGACAATCCCGCGTCGTTAGCGATCTGCAAGGTACGGCATGGCGGCTGAACAAGGATCGCGTGGCTTCGCGTGGCGACGAGAAGCTCGGGCTCAGCGCGGAGCAGAAGGCCGCGGCGGAAGCACTCGCAGCGTCCGGCGACAATCCAGTGGCGCCATCTGACACCCATTACCGTGAAATCCGCAACAAGCCTCTGCTCATGATTCACAGCCTTGACCCGCATGGGGACACGCGGGTCCAAGGTCCGATCGCCTCCTTCGGTGTCAGTTTCCCGCCGGGCCATTATGAGACCGAGATCGAGGTCGTCGCGAACCGCATCTGGCTGGAGCGGATGCAGGGCGCGCCGGACGATCCGGACGATGAGGAGGATTATGATGCCTGAATCCTCCCCTTGGGACGGCATCGCCGTTCCCGGCGCGGACTTCAACGTCCGTCAGGTCGCAGGTGAGATGGCCGTGCCCTGCTTCTGGGGCCGCGATACGGGCGGGGCCTGTCTCTTCATCCTTGAGCTTCAGGGCGATCACACTGCGCAATACCGCAGGAACATTGTCAGCGTGAACGGGATCGAAGTCGATCTCAGAGCTGGCGATCCGGGCCGGCAGCGACTCGTTCTCACGCTTGAGAAGCAGGTGGACCGCGATCTCTTTGAGGGTCTTTGCCGGACGCTTGCCTCCACTCTTGAGCACGCGAGCGATTCCGCAAGCTCGCTGGCCGTTGCGCTTGCCCACATCCGCCGCTGGAAAACTTTCATGTCGGGGCGCGGAGGGCAGCACCTTTCCGCCGAGGAAGTGCGAGGCCTCTTCGCGGAACTGACGTTCCTGCTGGAGCTTATTGATCACCAGCGATCAACCGAATTGGCCGTCGAAGCGTGGCTCGGCCCTGAGAGGTCTCATCAGGACTTCATCTTCGGAAACACGGCCGTCGAAATCAAATCATTGTCGGGCACCGAGCGCAGCACCGTCCGTATCTCATCCGAAGACCAGCTTGAATCTCTCAACGATGCCCTGTTTCTCCGTATCTACCGTCTGAGCAATCTGCCCGAAGCGCCAGGCGCTCGATCGCTTAACGACATCGTCGCCGCGGTGCAGGCGCTGATCGAGGACGCGCAGGCCATTGAGGATTTCGATCGCAAGCTGGTGATCCACGGTTACGCGCCGCTCCCCGAATATGACGAGCCGCGCTTCGTCGTCAGCGAAGTGCGCAGCTATCGCGTGGATCAGGAATTTCCGAGCCTGATTCGGTCGCAGCTGCCGGCCGGGATCACAAAGGTCGCATACGAAATCAGGCTGGAGGCCATCGTCGGTTATGAATGCGACGGGGGAGATGTCTTCGGGAGGAACTAATGGAACAGACAGTTGAAGAGTTCTTTCATGATTTCCGGCAGGAAACACTCGCCGGGGCCGAGGCGAACAGCACCTACCAGCTTGAAGCCTTCATGGAGGCCGTTTCCCGCGAGTTGATCGAAACCGGCTTTGTTGAAGGTTTCGAACACTGCCACTATCGCACGGCGCGCGGTATCCGCGTCGATGGTTACTGGTTCAACGACGAAGGCGCTCTCGACATCTTTGTGGCGGACTTCGACTGCCGCCGCGAGCTGGAAACGCTCACGCGCACCGATGTGGACGCTGCCTTCAAACGGGTCGTTAACTTTTTCGAGGCCAGCCTTCAGCGAACGCTCGAACCCGACGTCACTACGCCTGAATACGGGCTGGTCAGACAGATCGCGGACCGCCGGGCGATGCTGCGTCAAGCCAATTTCTATCTGACATCGGAACGGGTGCTCAGCGACCGTTTCCAAGCGTTTCCGGATGGGGAGGTCTCCGGCATCCGCGCGACCTATCATATCTGGGATATGGCCCGGTTCCAGCGCCAGCGAAGCTCACGCGGCCACAAGGAACTGCTCAACATCGATTTCGTCGAGCTGTTCGGAAACGGCATCGCCTGTCTGCCGGCCAATTTAGGCTCGGAATCCTATCAGTCCTACCTGATCGTCATGCCGGCGCCGATCCTCGCAGCGCTCTACGACCGGTACAGTGCGCGACTGCTGGAACAGAATGTACGGACTTTCCTCCAAGCCCGCGCGCAGGTGAATAAAGGCATCCGCTCGACAATCATCAACGAGCCCCAGATGTTCTTTGCCTACAACAACGGGATCACCGCGACCGCGCAGGAGGTTGAAACGCGGATGACCGACAGCGGTCTTCAGATCGTCCGTATGACCGACCTTCAAATCGTCAACGGCGGTCAGACCACCGCGTCTCTCTTCCATACCCGGCGCCGTGACAAAGTCGATCTGTCGGACATCTTCGTCCAGATGAAGCTGTCGGTGATCGACAGCGAACAGAGTGAGATGGTTGTCCCCCGCATCTCGGAATATGCGAACACTCAGAACCGGGTGAACGCGGCCGACTTCTTCTCCAACCACCCCTTCCATGTCCGTATGGCCGAATTCTCGCGTCGCATCTGGGCACCTGCCCACCAAGGTGCACAGCGCGAGACCAAATGGTTCTACGAGCGGGCGCGTGGTCAGTATGTGGACGCACAGTCGAAGCTCACCGCCGGTGAACAGAAGCGCTTCCAGGCGGAATATCCGAAAACGCAGATGTTCACGAAAACCGACCTCGCCAAGTTCGAGAACGTCTTCGACGATCATCCCAGGTGGGTGAACCTCGGCAGCCAGAAGAACTTCGCCCGCTATGCATTGCGGATTGGCAAGGAATGGGAAAAGTCTTCCGACGGCTTCAACGAGCTGTATTTCAAGCGGGCAATCGCGCGCGGCATCCTGTTTCGCGCGACCGAGAAACTGGTCTCGGCGCAGCCCTGGTATAACGGCGGCTACCGCGCCAACATCGTAGCCTACACGCTATCCATGCTAGGCGAGATAACGAAGCGCCGAAAGGCCAGCGTCGATTATCATCAGATCTGGACAGCCCAAAATGCCGACGACGTGCTGTTACAGGCTTTGATCATTATAGCGAAAGCCGTGAACGAGGACATCATCCGACCACCGCAGGGTATCTTCAACATCTCTGAATGGTGCAAGAAGGAAGGTTGTTGGACACAGTTGTTTGAGCAGGTTGACGGCATCGCCGCACTTCTGCCCGAGGAGTTTTGGGTCGCACTTACGTCCGTTGAGGATAACCGGCATGAAGCGAAGACGGCTCGACAGACCCAGAAAATCGATAACGGGATCGAGGTACAGAAGCAGGTTTTTGAAGTGCCGACGGCACAATGGGCCCTCATTCTCAAGGAAGGTACAAGCCGTCGGCTTTTGACTCCGAAGGAAATGGGCATCCTCCAGATTGCGGAGCAGATTCCCGTAAAGATCCCCACGGAAAAGCAGTGTGCCGTCCTCATGGAAATCCTCGGCAGGGCTCACCAAGAGGGGCTAATTAAGGAACTCCTATAGTTCCGCCACATCACAACGGGCGTGGCAAAGCGCGCGGCATGCGTGTCCTAGAGATGACGGCGTCATATCGACTTCCCCTCACCTGAAGTTCCTCCCCTTCGGCATGACCGCCTCCGCCGCCGTCACCTGCTTCTGCCGCTGATCACCTCCCGGCCGGCGCACCTCGTCGGCCCGAGCGATCGCCCCGGTGAAGGCCTCGCCAGCACCGCCGGCCTCATCCGCCTCCCCCAGCGCCGCCAGATGATGGTTCAGCTCGATGAGCCTGGCGGCAATCACATGCGTCACGCTCTCCTCGCGCTGCAGAATCCCCTCGACGCCGAGCAGGCGGCTGCCGAGCAGCGCCTTGCGGTTGGCCTCGAACACTTTCGGCCAGATGATGATGTTGGCGATGCCGGTCTCGTCCTCCAGCGTGGCGAAGATGACGCCGGATGCGGTGCCGGGGCGCTGGCGCACCAGCACCAGCCCGGCGACGCGCACTTTGGCCCCGCTGGGCAGGGTGGCGAGTTCGGCGCAGGCGCGCATGCGGTCGGCGGTGAGGCGGTCACGCAGCAGCGCCAGCGGATGGCGCTTCACCGAGAGGCCAGTGACGGCGTAATCCTCCACCACCTGCTCGCCCAGCGCCATGGCGGGCAGCGCCACGGCAGGCTCCGGCCTGGCATTGTCCGCCGCCGTAAACAGCGGCAGCGGCGAGAGGTCCAGCCCCCGCACCTGCCAGAGGGCGGCACGGCGGTCGTGGCCCATCCCGGCAAAGGCATCGGCCCGGGCCAGACGCTCCAGGCTGGCAGGGCTGAGACAGGTGCGGCGCTGCAGCTCGGCAATGCTGCCATAGGGAGTGGCGCGCGCGGCAACCAGCCGCTCGATCTCCTCCTCCCTGGCTCCCTTCACCAGCCGGAAGCCGAGGCGTAGCGCCAGGCCGCCTGTGCCCGGCTCCAGCGCGCAATCCCAATGGCTGTGATTGGCGTCGACCGGCAGCACCTCGACGCCATGCTCGGCAGCGTCGCGCACCAGCTGGGCGGGCGCGTAGAAGCCCATGGGCTGGCTGTTCAGAATGGCGGCGGCAAAGATCGCCGGATGATGGCACTTCAGCCAGGAGGAGGCATAGACCAGCAAGGCGAAGCTGGCGGCATGGCTCTCCGGGAAGCCGTATTCGCCGAAGCCGCGGATCTGCCCGAAGCAGCGCTCGGCAAAACCCCGGTCATAGCCGCGCGCCACCATGCCCTCGATCATCTTCTCCTCGAAATACTGGATCGTGCCGACCTTGCGGAAGGTCGCCATGGCGCGGCGCAGCCGGTCGGCCTCCGAGGGCGTGAATCCGGCGGCGACGATGGCGATCTGCATGGCCTGTTCCTGGAACAGCGGCACGCCCAGCGTGCGCTTCAGCACCCGCTCCAGCTCGGGCGACGGGTAGCCGACGGGTTCTTCCCCGTTCCGCCGGCGCAGATAGGGATGCACCATGTCGCCCTGGATCGGGCCGGGGCGGACAATGGCAACCTCGATGACCAGATCGTAGAAGCAGCGCGGCTTCAGGCGCGGCAGCATCGACATCTGCGCCCGGCTCTCGACCTGGAACACGCCGACGGAATCGGCCCGGCAGAGCATGTCGTAGACCGCAGGGTCTTCCGAGGGGATGGTCGCCAAATCGAGATCGATGCCTTTGTGCTGGCGCAGCAGGTCGAAGCCCTTGCGCAGGCAGGTCAGCATGCCGAGCGCCAGCACGTCGATCTTCAGCAGGCCCAGCGCGTCGAGATCATCCTTGTCCCATTCGATGAGGGTGCGGTCCTGCATTGCCGCATTCTCGATCGGCACAAGCTCATGCAGCGGCCCCTTGGTGATGACGAAGCCGCCGACATGCTGGGAGAGATGGCGCGGGAAGCCGATCAGCTCCCGGGCCAGAAGCAGCGCCAGACGGAGGCGCCGGTCGGCGGGGTTCAGCCCGGCCTCGCGGATGCAATCCGCCTTGATGCCTTCCGCCCCCCAGCCCCAGACAGTGCGCGCCAGTACGCCGACGGCATCCTGCGACAGGCCCATCGCCTTGCCGACATCGCGCAGGGCGCTCTTCGGCCGGTAGCTGATCACGGTGGCGGCAAGCCCGGCACGCTCACGCCCATACTTGGCATAGATATACTGGATCACCTCCTCGCGCCGCTCATGCTCGAAATCCACATCGATGTCCGGCGGCTCGTTGCGCTCGGCCGAGACGAAGCGCTCGAACAGCAGCTCATGCGTGTCGGGATCGACGGCGGTGATGCCCAGGCAGTAGCAGACGGCGGAGTTGGCGGCTGAGCCTCGGCCCTGGCAGAGAATGCCGCGCGACCGGGCAAAGCTGACAATGTCGGCAACGGTCAGGAAATACGGCGCATAGGAGAGCTGGGCGATCAGTGCCAGCTCGTGGCGCAGCGTGGCCTGCACCTTCTCCGGCACGCCGCCGGGGAAGCGCCCGTCCGCTCCCTCCCGGGTCAGGTGCTCCAGGGCAGACTGCGCGGTCTCGCCCGGTGGCACCGGCTCGGCCGGATACTCGTAGCGCAGATCATCCAGGCTGAAGCGGCAGGCCGCCATGATCTCCAGGCTGCGGCGGAGCGCTTCGGGCCGGTCGCGGAACAGCCGGGCCATCTCGGCGGGGTCCTTCAGATGGCGCTCGCCATTGGCCAGCAACCGGGCACCGGCGGTATCGATGGTGCAACCCTGCCGGATGCACGTCAGGATATCCTGCAAGGGCCGGCGGCTGGGGGCATAGTAGAGTACGTCATTGGTTGCCAGCAGGGGCACGCCGACCGCATCGGCGAGATCGCCCAGCGCCTTCAGCCGCGCTTTGTCATCACCGCGATAGAGATGGCTGGCGGCGAGCGACAGGCGGTTGCCGGCAAGGCGCTTCAGCCCGCGCAGATGGGCGGCGAAGGCGGCATCCGGCCGATCATCACATATCGCCACCAGCTGCTGGCCCTCGGCATGGGCCTCCAGATCGGCCAGGTCGAGATAACATGCCCCCTTGGGTGCGCGGCGCTTGCCCAGCGTCAGCAGGCTGGAGAGCCTGCCATAGGCGGCGCGGTCCTGCGGGAAGCAGAGCAGGCTCGGCGCGTCCCGGAAATCCAGCCGAGCCCCCACCACCAGCCGGATGCCGGCCTGCTTCGCTGCCGCGTGCATCCGCACCACGCCGGCCAGGCTGTTGCGGTCGGCAATGCCGATGGCGGCGAGGTTCAATGCTTTGGCGCGCTCGACCAGTTCTGCGGCGTGCGAGCCGCCACGCAGGAAGCTGTAATTGCTGGTCACCTGCAGCTCGGCATACATCAGAACAGCCCGTGCATATACCAGCGCGGGGCACGGGGCTCGCCATAGGCGCCCTCTCGGTACAGCCAGTAGCGCCGGCCCTCCAGATCCTCCACCCAGTAATAATCGCGCAGCCGCGTGCCGGGCCGGTCACGCCACCATTCCGGTGACAGCCGCTCCGGCCCCTCTGTCTGCGCCACCCGGTGCAACACCGTTCTCCAGCGGAAGGTGAGCGGCGGATCATCCGGCACCATGGCGGTGACCTCGATCAGCTCCGGGCTGGGCAGCAGGCGCAGTGGGCGCGGCTGTTCCACCATCCAGGGGCGATGGCTGGGCGGGGCCAGCGCCGGCACCAGCGTGACGGCCCGTTCCGGGATATGGCTGTCGACCGGCTCCAGCCGCACCACCGCATGGCGGCCCAGGCGTTGCTGCAACCGGTCGACCAGCCGGGCCAGCTCAGCCTCGCCGGTTGCTGGACCACCCTCCAGCGCCGCCTGCTGCGCCGGCAGAATCTCGGCCACCGGGGCTTCCAGGGTCATGACCTCGATGCCGAAGCCGGGATCGATCTCCTCCAGCCGCTCGGCGAACAGGCGCAGCACATGCCGGCGCTCCCGGCTCGGCCGGGCGGTGCCGATGCCGATCCGCTGCACCCCGCCATCGACGGTGAAGACCGAGAACTCGCAGCGTCGCAAACCCTGCCCGGCCTGGTCCAGATCGACCAGCAGTCCGTCCAGCAGATGCTCCAGCGCCCGGTCGATGTCGCCGCGGGTGCCGATCGGTTCGGCGAAAGCCAGCTGCCGGCGGAATGGCGCCGGCTGGTGTAGCGGTGCGATCGGCTCCGACGCCCGGCCCAGCACCAGATCGAGCCGGCGTGCCACCGCATCGCCGAAGCGGGCGGTGAGCGGTGCGCGTGGCAGGTCCATCAGGTCGCCGATGCGGCGCAGCCCCAGCCGCCCCAGTGCTGCTGCCATGCCGTCAGGAAGGCGCAGCGCCGCGACCGGCAGCGGGGCCAGCGCCTGCCGTGCCACCCCCACCGGCAGCACGCCGCCCGGCCCGGCATGCGCCCAGGCCCAGGCCGCCGCCGGGGTGTCGGCAAGGGCTGCACGCAGGGTCAGGCCGAAGCCGGTGAGACGGCGAGTCAGATCGGCCAGCAGGATATCCTCGCCGCCGAACAGATGGGCGCAGCCGGTGATATCGAGCAGCAGCCCGTCGGCACCATCCAGCGCCACCAAAGGGCTATAGCGCCCGCACCAGCCGGCGAGCCGGGCCAGCGCCTCGGCATCGGCGCACGGATCGGCCTCGCGCACCGCCAGATACGGCAGCAGGGCGCGGGCATCGGCGATGGGCAGGCCCGGCACGATGCCTTCCCCGGCTGCCAGCGAATCGACCGCCGTCACCCGCAGCCCGCCCTGGGCCGGCGCGATCACCGCCAGCGGCCGGTCACGCCCCGGCGCACCAGGATCAGACGGCCTGCGCCAATGCTCGGCTTGCCAATGCGGGAACCACAGCGAAACCCAGCGCCGCATCATCCCACTCCATGATCCAGGAACCGGGTTTGCCACCCCGGCAATGCAGCAGCTCGACCTGCCAGCGCGGGCGATGCACGCCTCGCGCTGAGGGCGCCGCCGTCACCCGCCAGCGCGTCAGCGCCACCGAGCGGGTCCGTACCGGGCCAGGCGAGACCAGCAGCGCCGTGACGCCCGACGCCTCTGCCGCCAGCTGCAGCCGACGTGACGCGGTGAGGTCGGGTGAAATCCCCTCGGCCAAGGCCACGGAGAAGCCGGTGCAGCGCAGCCCCTCCTCCAGGGCCCAGAGCAGGTCAGGGATTGCGCGGGCCTCCACCAGCATCAGCCGGTCGGGTGGCAAGCTATAGCGCGCCAGGCCGGGGCCGTAGGGCTCCCCCGTCTCCTGCCGGTCACGGCGCAGGCGGAGCCAGAGCGCTCGTCCGTCTGGTCCAGCGCAGCGGGAGGTCAGGCCAGCGGCGAAGCTCAGTACCGAGGTATCGCCTGGAACGCCTTCCAGCTGATGAATGCTGCCGCGCGGCAGACCGCCCCAAGGCAGCGATGCGTCCAGCACGGGATCGCTGAGCACCAGCCGCTCAAAAAGCGCGGCGCCGCCGATCGCCAGTGCCCCGAGGTGATGCCTTAGTTTAAATAGGTTGGTTGCAGAAACACGCATGTGGGTTACGCCAGTCCATATGTTCTTGATATGTTCTAATTTCCATTTGCATCTAAAGATGCCTGAGTCAAGAGATGAAGCACAAAAGAGGGTCCAAGAAGGGGAGATCTAGCCCAAAGCCTACGAGAGAATTGCATATCGCCGATGCCCTGTATCGCCTGGGACCGTCTCCGCTGCGTGCCGATTAAAGTCTGCTAATAATGGAGCACGCTCGCCTCTAATATCTCGCAAAAACTCAAACACAGAAGAGCGAAAACCCATGGGCCATATTATCATGCCAGCCTTCGCGTTCAGAGCTTCGCTCAGCGAAGACGCAGGCGCACGATCAGGCTTTACGCTGACTGATAATGACTTGTTTAACCATCTCGATCCTGAGAGCGACATAGCCCGGCAACTACGAAGTAAGGCGCTGCTGCGACTTCCCGCGAATGCCTATGCAGATGCTGTCGGCGACCTTCTGTTTGCCCTAGGCGCGGCAGAGACCAAAGGCATGCCGACACTCGCGATGCGCTTGATGAGTATTCTCGGCGACGATTGGCGCGATCTGTTTGCGCTTAGAGAAATGCTTCACGTTGAGGCCATCGCAAGGGAATATCTACAGCGGCGCAACTGGAGCACCGGCGACCAAGATGAAGTCTATGCGGAGTTGAAAACACTGTTCAGCGGCAAGACGCTTGACGTCTGGGACGCGATGCAGGAAGCGATGGCATTCGAGTTGGCGCACTCGCCCTTCTACACGCGCACGCTCAAAAAGGCCGATTCTATCGCTTTGTCGGCACTGTTTAAGAGCGAGAAGCTTCCAGTGGAGGCTGATCGGTTTTTCGACCAGCGGTTTATCAACTATCTGGGCGCGCAGCCGGACAAACTAGACGCGATGCACTGGCGACAGTTCGAGGGACTGACAGCTGAGTGGTTCCAGCGCGAAGGCTATAGCGTCGAGCTTGGCACAGGCCGCAGTGATGGTGGCGTGGACGTGCGGCTATGGAACCCCGATAGTCCGCCCGGCGCTCCTCCTACGGTCATTGTTCAGTGCAAGCGGCAGAAGGATAAGATTGCCAAGGTTGTCGTCAAAGGCCTTTATGCCGACCTGCTACATGAACAGGCCAATTCCGGCATGATCGTGACCACCAGCGATCTGAGCCCAGGTGCTGCGAATGATATCTCAGCGCGCGCCTATCCGATTACCACGGCGAATCGTAATAAGGTGCAGGAATGGGTTGAGGCCATGCGCATCCCGAGCTCAGGGATCGTCCTAGATTTCGAAGCCCGGACTGCCACCGAATAACCGCTTTCCGAAAGGGATATAGGAGCGGCGGGGGCGGGGCGCCGAGCCAACGAGAGCAAATATCCACAACCGCATTAATGTTTCGACCGTACGATGTGTCTTAAGACCGTGCAGTTGCATAATCAGCGATAACTTACTATCATAGAGCGCTCAATCTTATGGGCGCATGATGATCAAAACTAGGTGGACCTGTCACGATTTGAACCCGATGGGCGCAGAGCTGCTCTCGGCCCATCGCCCGACGCCGCATCTCGAGCGATATGCCCGCCTGGTCCACCAGTGTTACAAAACCCACTTCACCACCCCCCTGCAGAACGCTAAGCCCGTCATCTATTACGACAGGTGCTCTTCGAGAAAGCCAATGGCCAAGGGAAGCGGTGTCTTCAGACGCATTACCCCCTCCTTCCGATGGATGGGTGCCAATGGCTATCTCCCGCTGATCGCGATCGGTGAGAACAGAAGCGGACGTAAAGGGCAGAAAGCCGACAAACGGCGCGGTCTTCTTCTTGCCGTCGACGTTGCCAAGGCAACAGGACACCCCATCCTCGTTTCCAGCTTCGACCGTATGACCCGATCCGCCGATACCATGGCCTGGTTGCTGGAGGAAGGTGTCCGCGTCATCAGCACAAAGGAACCCGGCGAGCTGGGCAGTGGCACGCTTGTCGCCTCTGTCAAAGCTGCCCGGAAAGGCAAGGAACTCGCCGCTGCAGGCGTGCGAGGCCATAAAGCTCTTACCGCTTCCGGGAAAACGTCCGCCGGCGCCGCCAATCTCGACAAACACCGCCATCTGGGCCATGAGACCCTTACCGACCAGCAGCGACAGGATGCCCTGGCTTGCCGGCCCGACATCGAGCGCGCCATCCGCGACCTTCTAGCTAACAATCCCAAGCCCAAGAAGGTCTCCTTCCACAGAATCGCGGATTGGCTGAACGAGCGCGGTCTTAAAACGCCTGGCCGCGCCAAGTTCTCCAGCACCCAGGTCAGCCGCTATCTGCGTCACCTTCCTGATGAGGAAGCGCTTCGGCATTGTGAGCCGCCTGCATCCGGCGTCGTCTCCATTAAGCCCGCTCCGGTATCCACCGATGCATCCAGCTTTAAGCCCCGCGCCGATAAGAAGCCTCCTGCTGCAAGCCATTTGCCTGGGCCTATGGAATCAGAGACTGCTCCGGCTTCTCCGGGCGCGGACGATGCTGAGGCTCTCGGTGCATCTGCTCACTCGCTTGAAGATGCCGTTGCTGCGCCCTTGCTCTCCGTTCCTGTTACTCCCGTTTCCGGCACGGCGCCAAAACACGCCTGCCCAGCCCTTGCTTCAGCAGGTAAACCCCGCTCTCGGCTAGAAATGGACGAGCCTCTCCTTCTGGATGACGGCGACTATTGGAATCTGCCACCGGAGGCGCTCAAGGAAATGACAAGCGACTCGGCTTCGACAGAGACAGATGAGGTGGATTCGTCGGCTTCTATCGCGGCGCCGTCGCCCTTCCCTTGCGCGGACGTCGGCGCTGAAGCCGCTCTCCCCGCCTCGGCTCTTCCCGTTTCACAGGAAATGCCCCGCGAGTCCAACTTGGCCAGAGACGTTTTTGAAAGGCACCGGCGTTCGGGACTGGAATTGCGCGAGTATCCCTCAGGTTCATGGTCACCTGGGCCAGACAGCTATCGACGCGTCCCGGTTCCCGCGATCAGCGAAAAGCCCCTACGGAGCCCGCTGACGGACACTGAGTCGATTTAGCTATCGACCTAGGGTCGAGAGCCCAAGGCCCGTCAGCGCCCCCTTGCGCGGCCAGCAAACTCACGCGCACCGTCACAGTCTAACTGGGCACACCGAAAATAACAGCAAAACCAACGCGTTAAGCGCGTTTTGTAGCTATCGCGTCGTTCAGCCTTTCGTCGATCACACCGGCTGGGGTGCCCGCCGCTTCATTGCCTGCTCAGGTCAATCCGAGATACTGCAGCATCACCCCTGCCAGTGCCGCGCCGACCAGCACTTTTCCCATTCCCAGTCGAAAGCGGAAGACGGCGAGCAGCGTGCCCGCGACCAGTATTCCGGCGGACAGGTTGACGCTGTCGATCACGGGCAATGTCAGCGCCAGGCCGTAGTTGTCGTAGACGATAGTCTCGGCGAACAGCACATGCAGCGCGAACCATATCGCCAGGTTCAGCACGACGCCCACTACGGCGGCGGTAATTGCGTTGAGCGCGGCGCCGATATGGCGGTTTTCCCGCAGCCTTTCGACATAGGGCGCGCCCAGGAATATCCACAGGAAGCACGGGGCAAAGGTGACCCAGGTGGTCAACAGCCCGCCGAACGTGCCTGCCAGCAGCGGTGACAGCCCTGCCGGATCGCGATAGGCGGCCATGAAGCCGACGAACTGGGTCACCATGATCAGCGGCCCGGGTGTGGTCTCGGCCATGCCGAGACCATCCAGCATTTCGCCGGGCTCCAGCCAGCCATAGCCGCCGACAGCCTCCTGCGCCACATAGGCCAGCACTGCATAGGCGCCGCCGAAGGTGACGACGGCCATCTGCGAGAAGAACAAAGCGATGTCGATGAAGACGCTGCCCCCCTTCAGCAGGAACAGCAGGGCGATTGTCGGGCCGATCCAGAGCGCCAGGAACACGACACTGATACGCAGCGACCAGGCAAGATTCGGCCTGGCATGATCCGGCATCGCCTCGCCCAGCGCGGTCTCGGCATCCGCCACCACAGTCTTGCCGCCCGCCCCATGCCCGCCGCCAGGACCGAAGCCAGGCAGTCCTGAACGGCTGCCGGCAAAACCCATGATCGCTGCCAGCACGATGATAAGCGGAAACGGCAACCCGAAAACGAAGATGCCGACGAAGGACAGCGCGGCAATTCCAGCCAGAAGGCTGTTGGTCAGGGCGCGCCGGCCGATCCGCATGACCGCCTGCAGGACGATTGCCAGCACCGCCGCCTTCAGGCCGAAGAAAAGGGCGGAGACAAGATCGACATTACCGTACAGCGCATAGACGATGCTGAGCGCCATGATCGCGACAGCGCCCGGCAACACGAACAGCACGCCGGCGACGATGCCCCCCAGGGTCCGGTGCAGCAGCCAGCCGATATAGATGGCGAGCTGCTGCGCTTCCGGGCCGGGCAGCAGCATGCAGAAGTTCAAAGCATGCAGGAAACGCTGTTCCCCGACCCAGCGTTTCTCCTCCACCAGAATCCGATGCATGACCGCGATCTGACCGGCCGGCCCGCCGAAGCTCAGCAGGGCGATCCGCGTCCAGACCACGAGCGCCTCCGAGAAGCTCGGATGGGCTGCCTTTTCCGGCACCACTGACATATCGGCCCGTGTCATGCCGCCCTGCCGCTGGTCCGGGCCGGCCAGTTATGCGTTTCCTCGGTCGCATCCCGGCACCACAGGTAAAAAGCGTCATAGAGCGCCATGCCGGCCTCAAGCTGCCGGAGATCATCGTCATATTGCCGGGACAGGCCGAGCGAGATGGCCAGCAACCCCGCGGATTCAGGCGCAAGATGCAGCCGCGCCGTATCAGCGCCGCGCACGATGGCCGCCAGCCGGTCGAGCGCCGGGCTGTGCAGCCCGAATTCCTCCAGCATGGTGTCGAAGCTGCACTTCTCCCCGCGATGGCTCCAGAAAGCCTGTTCTATGTCAAAGGGCGTCGCACCGAAGCGGTCGGCTATGGCGAGAACGGCATCGGCAGGGGCGAACAGAAATGTCGCCAAAGGATCGACGAAACGCCGGATCAGCCAGGGGCAGGCGATGCGGTCGATCTTCGGCCGTTCACGCGTGACCCAGATGGTCCGGTCGGCGGCATCGCGTGCCGGTATACGGTCGATCGGAACGAGCGGCAGCCCGGCGGCCCGCCAGGCCTCGAAACCGCCCGCCAGAATCGCCGCACGCCCACCGGCATGACGCAGCCAGGCAGCGGCGCCGAGGCTGAGTTTCAGACCCTTCTGGCAGAGCAGCACAGTCTCGCGTCCGGCGTAAGCCTTGGCCCAATCGGCTGCGGTCAGTGCCGGTCGCCGGATGGAAGACGGGATCAGGCGAGAATCCGACGCGAAATCCTCATCGGTTCTGACGTCGATCAGCACAGGGCTGTCGGCTGTCCCGATGCGGTTGAACAAATCCAGCGGACAGAGGGAATGTGCAGGTGCCACGGAGCATCCTTTCGCAAAAGCGAGGATGCGATGCTTGGGCCTGCGCCTGACGGGGAGATCGCGTTTCCCCGTGGGGCGTATATACAATCTGCCAAGGGTGGCTTGTCAAGCCTGTCAATGGCGCATCGGCATCACCGTGGCCAGATCGGATGATGATCGTCGATCACCACGGCATGGCTGTGACGGAGAGGCCCGTGACGGTGCGCATGGCTATGCGGTTCCGGCCCTTCCCCGCCTTCATGGCCATGCTGGTGGTGCGCGTCATGCACATGCGGATGGGTATGTGACTGTTCGGGGTGATCGTGCGGCAGCAGGCTGGGGTCGCCTGCCGGCCAGACAATGGCGGCGATGACCATTCCCGCCGCCGCTATTACCGCCAGACCATAAAAGGCAGCATCCAGACCCAGCGCAGCACCAAGCCAGCCGGCCAGCGGATAGGTCAACAGCCAGCAGGCATGCGACAGGGCGAATTGCGCGGCGAACAGCGCCGGCCGGTCCTCGGCATGGGAGGAGCGTTTCAGCAGCAGCCCGCCCGGTGTCTGCACCAGTGCCGAGGCCGCCCCCAGCAGCAGCCAGAGGGCCAGCGCGGCGGTATAGCCCTGGCTGGCGGCGGCGAGGGTCAGCAGGACCGCAAGGCTGGCACCGCCTGCCAGCATGGCCAGCCGCGCCGGCAGGCTTTCGAGCAGACGCGGCAGGGTCAGCGCCACGATCATCGAGCCGAGCCCATAGGCGGCGAAGAACAGCGCGACATCGCGGTCGCTGCCGCCCAGCGTTCCGCGCACCAGAATGACGGTGTTGACGATCACCATGGCGCCGGCAGCCGCCACGGCAAGATTGAGCGCCAGCAACCCGCGCAGCCGGGGCGTTGCCAGATAGAGCCGCGCGCCCCGCGTGAGCCGCTTGCCGAAGCTCCCCTGTCCCGCATCTGGCCGGGGCGAGGGCAGCAGCACCGACATCACCAGCGCGGCGGAGGCGAGGAAGCCGAGCGTTGTGCCGACAAACAGCCAGTGGAAGCTCATCAGGGTCAGCAGCAATCCGGCCAGCATCGGGCTCAGCAGCGTTTCCAGATCATAGGCCAACCGCGACAGCGAGAGCGCCCTGGTATAATCGCGCTCCTCGGTGAGGATATCGGGAATGGTGGCCTGGAAGGTCGGCGTAAAGGCGGCGGAGAAGGACTGGAACAGGAAAACCAGCGCGTAGATATGCCAGATTTCGGTAACAAAGGGCAGCAGCAGGACCAGCGCCGCCCGGCACAGATCGAGCAGGACCAGAAGTCGCCGCCGGGGCCAGCGGCCGGCGTGTGCGCCCGCCACCGGTGCGACACCGACATAGGCGATCATCTTCAGGGCCAGTGCAGTACCGAGCACAATGCCGGCATCGGCCCCGGCAAGATCATAGGCCAGCAGGCCGAGTGCGACCGTCGTCAGCCCGCTGCCAAGCAGGGAGAGTATCTGGGCGGCGAACAGGTGCCGGTAGATGCGATTCGCCAGGATGTCGAGCATTGCGCGCCGCCTTCAGAGGTAGCGGGTGATTTCCTTGAACTCAGCAAGATGGTCCTGCGCGTCACCGGCAACCGCGCTGTCCAGGCAATGGTCGATATGATCGCGGATGAGGACGCGCTTGGCCTCGCTGATCGCGCGCTCGACCGCATGAAGCTGCTGGGCGAGGACGACGCAGGATCGACCATCCTCCATCATGGCGAGGACGCTGCGCAGATGGCCTTCCGCCCGCCGCAGTCGCTTCAGGATATCGTCATGATGGTGGTGGGGCGCATGATCCGTCATTAGCGGAACATATCCCCCCTGGGGGGATTGAAGCAATGGCGATTCATCGATACTGTCACGTCGTCCAACCGTCTAGCGGACGACCGGAATCAAAGGTTCTTCATGTCTTTACGGCACGTGCTGGCAACCCTGCTGGTTTCGCTGGTTGCATTTGGGCCGGTGGCGCATGGTCACGCGGCGCCTGGTGCCGCTTTCGCGCCGGAACACGGCCATGGGCATGATCATGGGCTTGGGGGACATGGACAGGCGCACGATGATGGCGACGCACCGGACAGGGCCGCTTCGCCTTCCTCCGATCAAGTGCACGATCCCTGGCGGATGCAGGCAGTGCCTGTCCTGGCCTCCCCCTTGTCGTTCGAGGTCAGACCGGAGGAGCCTCAGCCTCATGCCCTCTCCTGTGAGCTTCGTCAGCCTGAAAGACCGCCGCGCCGCACCTGATATCGCCGTTCGCGGCCGCCCTGGGCGGCCTTGTCACCCGACGATATTGGATACGACATGCCTGGAAACTATTTTACACCGTCCTGGCCCCTGCACCGGCTGAGACCGCTGCTCGGCCTGCCGGTTCTGCTGGCGGTTCTGCTGCTGGCCAGCCCCGCCTTCGCCCACGCCGTAACGGAAGGCGACAAGGGCTACATCCTGGAGATCACCGGGATCAACCTGATCCCCTTCACCTATCTCGGGGCCAAGCACATGGTCACGGGCTATGACCACCTGCTGTTCCTGCTGGGCGTTATCTTCTTCCTCTACCGGGCGAAGGACATCGCGCTGTATGTCAGCCTGTTCGCCATCGGCCATTCGGTGACCATGCTGTTCGGCGTGCTCTCGGGCATCAGCGTCAGTGCCTACATCATCGACGCCATTATCGGCCTGTCGGTGGTGTACAAGGCGCTCGACAATATGGGCGCCTACCAGCGCTGGTTCGGCTTCCAGCCCGATACCAGGGCCGCGACGCTGATCTTCGGCCTGTTCCACGGCTTCGGCCTGGCGACCAAGCTGCAGGAATATGAGATCGCCGAGGACGGGCTCATTCCCAATTTGCTGGCCTTCAATGTCGGCGTCGAGATCGGCCAGCTGCTGGCCCTGGGCGCCATCCTCATCGCCATCAGCTACTGGCGGCGCAGCGATAGCTTCCTGCGTCATGCCTATACCGCGAATGTCGCCATGATGACCGCCGGCTTCATGCTGGTGGGCTATCACATCACCGGCTTTATCGTCGCCTGACCCAGGGAGACCGAGACATGTACAACAGCAACATCCCCAGCCGGGACGAGCTGCCCAGCACCAAGCAGCTGCTGCGCTCCACCCTTATCGCCATCGCCACGGCCATCGTGCTGCTGGTCACCACAGTGCTGCCCGCCGAATACAATATCGATCCCACCGGCGCCGGCCGGCTGCTGGGCCTGACCGAGATGGGCGAGATCAAGGAACAGCTGTCCCGGGAGGCTGAACAGGACCGCCTGATGGACAGCCAGCCCGCGCCCGCCGGTGACAAACGCTCCGGCCTGATCGGCAAGGTTCTGGCCGAGCTGTTCCTGGTGAAGCCGGCGTCAGCCTCGGTTCTGGTCGCCCAGGCCAAGGCGGAGGAATACACCCTGACGCTGAAACCCGGTGAGGGGGCCGAGGTGAAGCTGGAAATGCGCAAGGGCGCCAAAGTGTCCTTCGAGTGGAGGGCAGCCGGCGGCGGCGTCAATTACGACACCCATGGCGATCCCTATGATGCGCCGCGTGATTTCTATCACGGCTATGGCAAGGGCCGCGCTTCACCCGGCGAGAAAGGCGTGCTGGAGGCGGCGTTCGACGGCCATCACGGCTGGTTCTGGCGCAACCGCACCGGCAAAGAGGTGACGGTGACGCTCCGCGTGGAAGGCGAGTTCATCGCCCTGAAGCGGGTCGTCTGATCGCTATCCCCCTCCCGCATCGCCGTTGCATGCGGGAGGGGTCCGACCCTCTGCCAGACATACACACTCTGGTTCACCCCTTGGCCGGATAAAATGCCCAGCGTGGCAGAGCCAGAGCGCTATTTCCTCGAAGAGTAAGCAGCTACTGCGTTGAATACGCCTCCCTTCGCAGCAATGATCGCTCGCCCATCGGTCAGGCGATGCGTCAACGCGGAGGATAAGCTGAATGCGATACCGGGCGATTCGATTGGTCGCGGCGAACCTCTTCAACACGTCGACGATCAGGCTCATCGCCAGTTTCAGCCTGATGGGCACCGTGTTCGCCGGGGTTGCCTTCGGCATGACCGAGTATGGCGATACGGCGCGCCTGATCGGTGCCGCAATAGGCGGCGGCTCGACGGTCGTCTACAACATCTGGAAGACGACAAAGCAGCTGAGCGCGCAATCTGAGAACCATGCCGCCGGAGCACCAGAATCACACTCGCGCTGTAAGCTTCCCTGACGGGATCGGGGTCATTTGAGCTTGAACTCATAGCAGACAGCATGAAGATCCCGTCAGCGAGCTTCCCTGCGCGATTCAGGGGCATCCTGAGAGCACCCTGCGCATTCACGCAACGAAGATGAGCGATAGAACAGATTTCTATCGCTCAATCTAGCGTGGCATGTTGATTGATAGAAAGGTATCCTATCGATCATGACATGGAATTGGCAAAAGCCGGAATGGCCCCGGTTTGACTGGAACACGCTCGCGCTGTCCGACCAGGAGGCACGGTTCCGATACGAATCCGGCATTGTCGTCGGCGCGCTAAAGCATGTCGATGACGAACAGAAATCCAGCCTCGTCATCGAGATCATCAGCACGGAAGCCGTCAAGACCTCGGAGATCGAGGGGGAGATTCTCAACCGGGACTCTGTACAGTCGTCGCTGCGGCGGAACTTCGGCCTTGGCACCGATAATCGCCGCGTGCCACCCGCCGAGCAGGGCATCGCCGATATGATGACCGATCTGCACCGGACATTCGCCGCCCCCCTGACCCATGAGAAGCTCTTCGCGTGGCACAGGATGGCCATGAACGGGCGGACCGACCTGACGGATGTTGGACGCTACCGCACCCATGCGGAGCCGATGCAGGTGATCTCCGGCGCGATAGACAAGCCGAATGTGCATTTCGAGGCGCCGCCCTCCTCTGCCATGACCGCGGAAATGGATCGCTTCATTGCCTGGTTCAACGCCTGCGGTCCGGGCGGGGATGAGCCCCTACCGCCATTAGCCCGGGCGGGCCTGGCGCATCTGTATTTCGTGAGCATCCATCCCTTCCAAGACGGCAATGGTCGTATCGGCCGGGCGATATCAGAAATGGCACTGTCACAGGGGCTGGGCGAACCGGCCGTGATGGCGCTGTCCGACGCCATTCAGGCGGACCGCAAGCGCTATTACGACCTACTCGAGCAGAGCAACAAGGAGTTGGAGGTCACCGCCTGGCTGGAGTATTTCGCCGGGGTGGTTCTCGACGCACAGAGCCGGACGCTGCGCCTGGTGGAATTCCTGATCGCCAAGACCCGCCTCTATGACCGACTGCACAATTCCCTGAATGACCGGCAGCAGAAGGTCCTGGCGCGGCTGTTCCGTGAAGGGCCGGAAGGTTTCAAAGGGGGCTTGAGCGCCGAGAACTATATCTCCATCACCGGCACCTCCACGGCAACAGCCACGCGGGATCTGGGCGATCTGGTCACCAAGGGGGCCATCATGCGCACCGGTGAACGCCGGCACACGCGCTACTGGCTCAACATTGATGGCGGTGGAGAGTAATTCCGAGGATCGGCGTAGGTGGCTGATGTCTCAGTTTGAATTTCGGCTTCTGGTGGAAAGCTACTTTTCCACTTGGGTCGAGATGCTCGGCGGCCGATAGCCCGGCTCTATTCACGGAGCCCTGAGTCCGAGCGAGCGCGGCGCGCCCGACATGGATAGAAAAGGCTCGGCGCACCGGAACGGTGAACCGAGAGGACTATCTCTGCCCAAGCCGCCCGCAGCAAGGTCGCTCTCATATAGTGAGCAATCTTACGTCGGGATCGGCATCCGGGATGCGCTTCATCTTGCCATCGGCGGTCACGAAGATCAGGTCGCGTTCCTTGGCCTGCGCGCACATCCAAAGATCGTTTTCATCAATCCCGAGCTTCTGACCTGTGGCTTTGTCAACCCATTCCTCGATATATTTCGGGCGGTCCTTACGCAGCACCTTCGCCAAGTATTTCTGCGCGATTCTTGCCTTTATCTCAGCGTAAAGGGACGCAGTGTGGTGCGAGATGTCAATGACGGCATGGGAGCGCGCCTGGACTAGCATTTCCTCTAGCGCCGGTAGATTCCCTTTGCCGATCACGGCGGCGAGCTTGACCCCAAATCCGAGTTCGCCTAGCGCGACGGCGGAAATGAATCTCGGGCTCTCGGCAGGCAGCGCCGCCAGCGAATGACTCTTTTCGGCGTGATGGGGATGGCCCGGATCCAGATAGATGGATAGGATCGTCGTATCGAGAAGATAGGCGTCCATTCTCCTTCAGACCACATAGTCGCGGAGCACGGAAATCTGGTCCTCGGGCAAGGGCTGGAAAATCTTGCGGACCCAGTCTCCGCCGGGGTTGAAGCGGCCCGACGCGCGTTCGGAGAGGCTCAGTCCGTGCACAGGATAAAGGCTGTCCCAATGCTGCCAGTGATGGGAAACGGGGCGCTCGGAGTCTTCAAAAAACGCCAGCAACTGTCGCTCGAGCCGCAGCGGAAGGTCGTAAGCTTCCAGCAGCGTCGCATCGATCTGCGCGAGCAGTCGGGGTAGCTGATCCGCAGCCCCGTTAAGGATGTCGGAACTGTCGAGTAGCGCAACATAGGCCTCAACTAGCTCGCCAAGCTTCGCGGGCAGGGAAATTGGGATCGGAATGGCATCGACAACCGAGACCCTGAAGCGGTCTTTGGGGGAATTCACCGCGAGAAACGCATTCGCCAACGGACCGTTCAGCACTGCCGTCAACGCGAGCAGATCGTTTGGCGTCACCGCGCTCGTCGGCCGCATGGCGAAGAACTGCTGCGAACACAGCAGACCTTCGAGATCAGCAAATGCGCCGATGCACCACGCGCCACGGCTCAGCCGCGTGGCGCTGGCGATCAGCTTCGCAGTCGACCAATCATGCGATGCACCGCAGCGGAGCTGATCAGACCTGAAATCCAGCCAGACGGCGGGGGCGGAGCGATACTGTCGCAGGTTGCGGGAATTGGCATAACCAAGCCGATAGCCTGGCTTTTCGACATCGCTCGCTGCCTGATCCTGGCGATACTTCCATTCTAGGCCTCGACGCGACTCCAGTACCGAGCCCAGCCGCGGATTGTGCTGCAGATAGTCCCACAGGTCGTAGAGCGGCGGTATCCACAACCGCCCCTGTGGGTTGTCGTCGAGGGTGCGCGTCACCTCGCGCTGCACCGTTGTCTGCCCGGTCTTCAGGAAGGAGGAACGATCGCGCTCGGAGACTTCGGTTGAGAGCAGCCTGATCGTCTTGGTCATCGGCGCGCGCAAATCGCGGGCGATGACCGCCGACGATTCGACATCCGATGCGCCGAAGATCCCGTCGGGAAGCTTCAGGATTTCGACCGAGCCGTATAGGCTCTCCATGCGACGGCGCTGTTCCGCGAACTGGTGCTCAAGGATGTACGATCGCGGCAGCACGAACCCCAGCGCGAGCGGTTTGGCGTCGATCGCCGCACTGAGCGCGGCGATCGCCTTGGAATGCGTGTCACCGGCAATCGCATAGCGGATTCGATCGGCCTTGCTGAAGGCTTCGAACGGCGGGTTGCAAACGATGACGTTGTTCAATCCGATCCGCTGCGCCAGCGCGCCGTCAGCGAACAGATCGACTTCTTCGACATGCCAGCCATTGTGATTGGGATAGTCGGCAAGGATCAGCGACAGCGTCGCCACTTCACAGGCGAAGGGATCGACCTCGTCGCCCGAAATATGGCCGATGAGGAAGTTGTGGCGCTGCTGGTCCGACCATTCCACGGGCAGGAGATCGCGCAGATGGCGCAGCGCCGACACCAGAAACACACCGGCACCGGCGAACGGCTCGTAGATCCTAATATCCTCGGGCTTGTGCTTGTGCAGTTCGAGGCGCTGAACAACATATTCCGCCACCTGTCGCGGCGTGCTGTGCGTGCCGAACAGCTTGCGCGTTTCCGGCGTGACTAGCGTGTTCTCGTACACGAAGGCGAGATCGTCGGAGGAGATGTTGGAAAAGCTGATCCCGGCGCGCAGATGTCGCCACGCCGCATCGAACATCGCCGGCAGCGCGGTGTTCGCCGACCCGTCGATCGCCCCGAGCATATAATAAGTCTCGATACCGGTCAGCACCGACGCCAAGTCTTCGGGATTCCAGCCGTCGGCATAAGGATGGCGGCGATCCTGCAGCACCTTGGCGGCAAGCAGCCGAAACACCACGCGAAATAATGTGCGTGGGTCGAGGCGATCGCCAGCGGGTGCGTTGCGCGCCAGGTCGAGCGTCTCGACCAGTAGGCGGTCCAGCTTGATATGGATCTCGCCTTCGATCGCCGGCAACAGCCCGAGATCGACGAAATCGAGCTGGTAGCTCCCGCCGGCGGTACCGACGGACTTGGCCCGGTGAATGGCATCGGGGTGCCAGTTAGCCTGATTGCGGGCGAACAAGGCGGTCAGATCGGCGAGCTTGATCTTTTCGAGCGCCCGGGGAGGATCGACGCTTCTGACCTGCCAGACGGTCACGTCGTCATGGTCAACGACGAACAGCAGCGGCGCACCCAATGCCCGATGCTCATTCACCAAATCGACGGCACGCCGGCCATCGCCATTCACGACCGCGAGCGCCGCGGACCGATAGGATGGCGGCGTGCGCGTGAAAGCGACGAGCGGCACCGTTCGGGTCGTATTAGCATCGACCAACACGTCGGCAAACGCGTAGTTGCGCACGACCGCTTCCGAGCGATAACCGGTGTCGTGGACCGCTTGTGCGATTCTGTCGACGGCGTTCACAGCAGGCCTCCATTCGCGGACGCAGTAGCGTTGACCGGTATCGGCGGAAAGAGAAGCGACGTCTGCTCGCTGCTCTCGCTTGCTGCAAGCAATTGCTCGCGAAGACGCGCCACCACTGGACCCAGCGGGATCGTGATCAACGGCAGATCGCTCACAATCTCGGCCAGCTCCGGGCGGAGCTGCAATCGCGCGCCTGCCACGTCAACAACCAGCTTGGCGCGCTCCAGCGCCGCCCAGGGCGACAGGTTGCACAATTCGAACAGCATTTCGGAGATAGCCGCCAGCGCGCCGACGCGGATCCCCATATCCACCGCCAGCGCTCGAATGACTGACACGGCGACGAGATCACCCGAGCTGAAGCAAGGGCTGTGGCCCCGGCCGCGGCGCAACGGCGCGAGCGCCTTCTTCCAATGGCGATAGGTTTCGGGGGCAATCGAGATCGCGCTGCGAAGCTGGCCGGGCGTATAGAGGACCGTCACGAAAGTTGCTCACAATCTTGTTGTTCGCAACAAGATACCGTGTGCTTGCGTTCCCAGCAAGAACTTGCTTCATGGCGGACCCAGTGGCAGATGAATTGCGCTCTGCAGGGCACGCTGGAGACAAGCGGCGGCGCTGCACCGCTTGTGCTTTGCGAGTGAGCTTTCGAATGAAACCAAGTCGTCCTGTGGCCTTGCGGTACGATCACGCTTTTGACCCGCATCGAGTGCTTTAGGAATTTCGGCCGCCTGCCATAGAGCGAAACAACACCCCCCCCAGCCAACGCTTCAGCCTGTTCCACCCTCCGCACCGGAAGAGCCGCCCAGCATCTTGCGATCGAACCGATCCCGCCATTTCTGCATCAACTGGCGCATATCCGCTTCCATATCGGCATCCAGGCGGATATCGCGGAATTCGCTTTCCTTCCGGACGACATCCAGCAAGCGGCGCTCATTCGCCGTGACGATCGGGCCATAGACCTCCTCAATCACCGGCAGCAACTCCGGCGAATAGGCCCTCAGCGCCAGGTGGAAGAGCCATTTGCGATCAATGCCGAGGACATCAGCCAGGGCCGGAATCTTGACCATGGGCACCTTTGTCGTGCCCTTCTTGAACATGCTGATCACATTGGGGTTGTCGTACCCCAGAGCCTCAGCGATTTCGTAGCGCTTGCGGCCGGAATTATCCATCAGGATCGCCAGCTTCTGGTAGAAAGGCATATTGGATGCAGTATCAGCGGTCATTTCGTCAGCTTCTTTCATCAGTTGTTCATGAGTTACTATACGTCTCTCAATCAATACAACTTCGAATAAGCAACAGATCCTAATAAATATCCAATTACAGACAGATAATATACTAAAGTGTGAGAAACTGTAGAGAAAACGGTGACGCCAGATCGCCTTCTCAAATGAAAGAGAGATCGAAGCGCGTCAATGTTGTCGATGCACCGGACCAGATCGCCAAAGCTTCGGCTGCACGCTAAAGTCACTGCATGAAACTCCGCCTCCATACACGGCACCAGAACTCGGCGGGTCAGCGGGTACGCATCGTGCTGAACCTGAAGCGGCTGGCATATGAGTATGTGGCGATCCCTTCGCTGTCGTCTGACG
>JAHJHR010000017.1 GCA_018823745.1 Alphaproteobacteria bacterium | reverse complement strand
GATAGACCCAGCGTCACGCTGCCCTTCGAGACGATCCACGGGGTTCCCCCGCAGGCGCGGGGATAGACCCATATTGGGCACCTTCACCGGCGCGCCCTGCTGGGTTCCCCCGCAGGCGCGGGGATAGACCCAGGCTGGACGTGGCGGTGTCGCGTTCCGCCATGGTTCCCCCGCAGGCGCGGGGATAGACCCCGAAGATCGCTGCTGGCTGATCCGCAAGGGCGGGTTCCCCCGCAGGCGCGGGGATAGACCCGCGACAAAGGCGGTGCGTCATGACCGACCTTCGGTTCCCCCGCAGGCGCGGGGATAGACCTTAGTTTTGCATCGGGCCGCGTGCACGCGAAAAGGTTCCCCCGCAGGCGCGGGGATAGACCCGTCCCAGAGGGAGGCCGCAGACTCGACAAACGGGTTCCCCCGCAGGCGCGGGGATAGACCTTGCCTTGGAAGCGGTGCGCCGGAAGGAAGCCGGGTTCCCCCGCAGGCGCGGGGATAGACCCATGGCGTATTGGCGCGGGTTGGACCGCGACAGGGTTCCCCCGCAGGCGCGGGGATAGACCCACGGCAGGCAATTTCGCCCTCGGCAGGTTGATGGTTCCCCCGCAGGCGCGGGGATAGACCCAGCAAAGGCGGCTTTGACGACAAATGCGCCAAGGTTCCCCCGCAGGCGCGGGGATAGACCCGCATATCCGCATCACGGCGCGGCGCGACGGTTGGTTCCCCCGCAGGCGCGGGGATAGACCCGCCGATCTGCTTCACCATCGCCCCATAGAAGGGGTTCCCCCGCAGGCGCGGGGATAGACCCAATGGGAAGCGGATGCCGCCCGGCTCTGGCGGGGTTCCCCCGCAGGCGCGGGGATAGACCCTGACCGCATGGCTTGCCGTGCTGGCACAGAAGGGTTCCCCCGCAGGCGCGGGGATAGACCCTATCTCGCATTCCGCGCGCCGCTGCGCCGGCGGGTTCCCCCGCAGGCGCGGGGATAGACCCCCCGGTGCGCTGACGAAGAAGCGCGCGACGATGGTTCCCCCGCAGGCGCGGGGATAGACCCAAGGAGCCGATGTCGCAGGCCGATTTCGCGGCGGTTCCCCCGCAGGCGCGGGGATAGACCCCGGCTCAGATATGAAGGCCCGCCGGTCGCTCAGGTTCCCCCGCAGGCGCGGGGATAGACCGTGCTGATGAAATTTTTCCTGCGGCCTCATAATGGTTCCCCCGCAGGCGCGGGGATAGACCCCCGCCGATCCGGGCCAGGCTGACCTTCGCGATGGTTCCCCCGCAGGCGCGGGGATAGACCTCAGTCATCAGCCGCCCCCTGCTTTACTTTGATGGTTCCCCCGCAGGCGCGGGGATAGACCCACGCCGGCATTCAGCCTCAACGGCGTCGACCTGGTTCCCCCGCAGGCGCGGGGATAGACCCACCCAGGCGATGGGCGGCGGGGCCGGCAGTGGGGTTCCCCCGCAGGCGCGGGGATAGACCTCGACCATGTAGCGCGGCCGGGCGGCGATGCCGGGTTCCCCCGCAGGCGCGGGGATAGACCCCCCAGCGAATCCACCCTGGCCTTCCGCTATTTGGTTCCCCCGCAGGCGCGGGGATAGACCCGCCCCTCTGCGACGGATCGGTCTCGGCATGTGGGTTCCCCCGCAGGCGCGGGGATAGACCCATATCCGACGGCCTCGGCATCGGTGATCGCCGGGTTCCCCCGCAGGCGCGGGGATAGACCCAGGGCGGAGCCTACGCCGCGCAGTGCCTTCGGGGTTCCCCCGCAGGCGCGGGGATAGACCCCGGCTGTGATCGCGGACATGGCGCATGGCGACGGTTCCCCCGCAGGCGCGGGGATAGACCCGCTGTCGATCTTGCTGCCATCCGCCGCCTTCCGGTTCCCCCGCAGGCGCGGGGATAGACCCCGGTAGCCCTTCTTCAGCCGGCCGTTCGCCTTGGTTCCCCCGCAGGCGCGGGGATAGACCCCACTGGCAGAAATACTTGGCGGCGAAGGCCGCGGTTCCCCCGCAGGCGCGGGGATAGACCCGTGCTCAAGCTCGTCCTCGAGGGCAAGGAAGAGGTTCCCCCGCAGGCGCGGGGATAGACCCGGCCCAAAGGGCAAGGCATGGTCTGCCTTCATGGTTCCCCCGCAGGCGCGGGGATAGACCCGGCCGCCGGCAGGGCGCCGGGTGTGGAGCACAGGTTCCCCCGCAGGCGCGGGGATAGACCGCGGCGGTTCAGCTGCTGCAGACCGCGATCCAGGGTTCCCCCGCAGGCGCGGGGATAGACCCCGAGGGCGCGCCATGAGCGCGGTCGATCTCGTGGTTCCCCCGCAGGCGCGGGGATAGACCCCCATGCCAGCGACCGGATTTTCTTTTCGACGGGGTTCCCCCGCAGGCGCGGGGATAGACCCTCCTTACCTAGAGACTGAGAGATTGTGCATCTGGTTCCCCCGCAGGCGCGGGGATAGACCCGGGTGGCCCGAATGCCGATCCATACCAGCCCCGGTTCCCCCGCAGGCGCGGGGATAGACCCAAAGCTTCGGCGGCGCAATGGAGCGCCAGATGGGTTCCCCCGCAGGCGCGGGGATAGACCGGGGTGGGCGGTGCCCATGCCTCGGTAGGTGATGGTTCCCCCGCAGGCGCGGGGATAGACCCAGATGGTTTCCAAGGGCACCATCAGCATGGAAGGTTCCCCCGCAGGCGCGGGGATAGACCCGCTATCATCTTTCACCCGTACCACGCCACGCTGGTTCCCCCGCAGGCGCGGGGATAGACCCTGGGACAACGGCCGCAATGCCGGTCCCTTCTGGGTTCCCCCGCAGGCGCGGGGATAGACCCTACAGCTCCGCTGAGAAAGCGGGCCGCCTCACGGTTCCCCCGCAGGCGCGGGGATAGACCCTGTCAGCGTCGCATCATCCGCAGCGTCGTACCGGTTCCCCCGCAGGCGCGGGGATAGACCCGGCGAGGTGAAGAAGCACGAGGCGGTCTGGTCGGTTCCCCCGCAGGCGCGGGGATAGACCCTCAAGCAGCTCGGCGCGCAGCGTAGGCTCAAGGGTTCCCCCGCAGGCGCGGGGATAGACCCCCCCAGGCGAACAAGCGGCCGGCGCAAACTTGGTTCCCCCGCAGGCGCGGGGATAGACCCATCACCGTCGAGAAGGTCGAGGCGATGCTGACGGTTCCCCCGCAGGCGCGGGGATAGACCCGTGCATCGTTTCTGGGCGGCGGTGGATCCGGGGGTTCCCCCGCAGGCGCGGGGATAGACCCTCGCTGAATGCGGCGGACAGCATCGGCGACATGGTTCCCCCGCAGGCGCGGGGATAGACCCGACACCGCTGACCAGATTGCCCGGATGGAAGCGGTTCCCCCGCAGGCGCGGGGATAGACCCGCGAAATCACATCGCGCAAGGTGCGCTCGCCGGGTTCCCCCGCAGGCGCGGGGATAGACCCAGGCGGAACACGGCATCGGTCGAGACCTGGCCGGTTCCCCCGCAGGCGCGGGGATAGACCCGGTCAGGAGCCGAGTCGGGGATAGCGCCCCACGGTTCCCCGCAGGCGCGGGGATAGACCCTGGCTGCTGACCAGCAGGCCGAATGCCTACTTGGTTCCCCCGCAGACGCGGGGATAGACCCCGGTATTTCCACGGCCCGACCGAGGCGGACGTGGTTCCCCCGCAGACGCGGGGATAGACCCGGGGAGAGCGGGACATGATGTACCGCAATTTCGGTTCCCCCGCAGGCGCGGGGATAGACCCGGCGCACCAGCCCGCGCACCTTGGCCGTGCCTGGTTCCCCCGCAGGCGCGGGGATAGACCGCTGGAATGGTCGCGAGGCATACTGGCCGTTGATACCCGAACTGCTGACCACCCTGCAGGAAATATGGGTGGGCTTCGCCGGGTCGAGGGAGTCGGGCCGCGTCGGCCTGCACAGACGCTATGTGAAGCTAATCGATACCGGCCGCCGGGGAGAGCAGATCGCTCTGGCCGCCAATGCCGAGGGCGGCTTCTACCAGGCGCTCACCTTCTTCCGTGGCGATGTGCGCTCGGTAGCGTCGCTACAGACGGTGCTGCGTGTCTTGGGGGGAGGCTTCCAGGCCCCTGCACGGACCAGTGCCGCCTTCACGGCGATTGGGGTGCAGCCCCGCCGATCCAGTATAGACAATTCATATAGCATCTGCCCTGAAATATTTCCAGCACCGGCCCCGCAGGAAGGTTCCCCCGCAGGTGCGGGATAAACCCCAGAAGCGTCTGGCAAAAGTGCGGGCGCGTGGAGATGTGATCAGGCAAGGGGAGGGGCGATGACCGGAAGCCCGCGAACAACGACTTCGCCGAAGCCCCCTTTGTCGCAATGAGGCGGCCACCGCACGATGACTATAGAACCGCGCCCCGCCGCTGTCGAGAGACGGTGGTTCAGGAGGCGCGGAGATAGACCCGTCCGCTATGAGGATTGGGGGCAGCCCCGCCGATCCTGGGTCGGGAATCTGTAGCCTTTCGTCTGGATTTTTAAGCACCCTGCCAAGCCGTACTGTAGAGGGGCCACAGGGTGGGGCTTGCTCATCGGGCCGTTCTTGCGGATACGCGGTTGGATGCCTTATCTTCAGGGGACGGGCGCGCGTGACACGGTGATATTCTCCCGGCCGTAGCACCGTCTCTTCGGAGGCGGGAGCGCCATGCGGGGTTCTGTGGGAGGCCCCGTCGCGCGTCCGGCTTTCCCTATGGCATTATCTCTTTTTTGATTCCCTGCAGGCGCGGAAATATAGGCTGCGCATCCGTGCCGTCTGACGCTTTTCAGAAACGGGGTTTGAAGAGAGGAGGCATCCGGTCTGCTGCACCAGCCGTGCCGCCCAGCGTTGGCCATGAGGTGCAGCTCAGCCAATGCTTGCGTAGATATTATAGGGCCACCTGAGGTGCTCAAAAAGCCCAAAGGCCGGCTCGTCCCTTAACGCAGCTGCTCTCACAAACACAGCAATAGACTCCGGCCTTCGCAGAATCAGCCCCCCAGCCGAATGAAGAAATAGCCGCTGAAAGGGATAGCTGGCCCACCATGCCGGCCCTTGGCTGGTGTCGATATGGAGGATTCTAGCGCCGAGCGCGCGCAGACAAGCGGAGTAAATTTTGGCACCGGGGCAGGCCATTCCGGTAAGCTTGTATGCTTAGCGCCTGCCCCGAGGCCCCATGGCGCGGACAAGCCAAATCCCACCAATCATTGACCATGCAGGCTTTTTTAAAGTTTCGGGGGCGCGAAGCCGCTGAGAGTTGCGTAACGAACCGGGGCGGGATCGCGAACCTTTTTTCGAGCGCACGATGAGGCCTATGTCGAAGCACAATAACTATCTTTCGTTGTTTTTATTGCGCAGCTAACATTCACGGCGTGTGCTGAAATTGAACAGCCCCATACATGCCTGAAAGAGGCTGAAATGACGAAACCGGAAAAACTTGTCCTGATCGATCTGACCCAGGACGAAATCGATCTTACACAAGGCGAATTGCAGCGTTTAGGCGGCAGCAGGCTCCGGACTCTTATCAATGATCAAGTCAAGGCGGCGGCCGAAAGCACTTACGACAAAGTCAAGCCGACTGACATCACCTATTCGCGGCCGCACAGGGCAATCCTGATCGAAGGCGGACGCGGCAGCGGCAAGACGACGTTCCTTCTAGGAAATATGAAACGACTGCACACACCTGAGAATCAGAATGGGACGAAAGCGGACGCTTTCGAAGGCAAGATTCATGTGTTGCCGATGGTCGATCCGACCCTGATCGAGGCCAAGGACAATGTGATCATTGTCATTGTGCAGATGATTGAAGAAGCGATTGACGCTATCGGTGGGCGCGACAGGCATGACGATGGTGCGAGAGATCAACTCGACAAGGCTCGTGAGGGGCTGGCCGAAGGTCTCAGCATGCTCGATGGGATCGGTCAGAATGAGCCCTATGGCAGCCAGTGGGAAGATGCTTATTGGGTGATGAGCGAGGGGCTGCGCAAGGCGAAGAAGGGCCGTTCCTTCGAACTTAAGTTCAACCGTTATCTCGAACAGGCGCTCAAGATTCTGGGCAAGCAGGCCTTCGTGCTGGCCTTTGATGACGTGGATACGAACTTCCGTCACGGCCATGTCATTCTGGAGACGATCCGCAAATACTTAACCTCGCCGCGGCTGATCCTTATCCTCTCGGGCGATCTCGACCTGTATGGCCGACTGATCCGGGAGCACATCTACAAGACCTTCGGTGAAAACATTCTCAAATATGATGCCAGGGTCACGAAGGTGGGGGGGCAGACCGTGCAGACGGCGGTCCGGGAGCTGGAGGAACAGTATTTGCTGAAGATTCTGCCACCGGAAAATCGTATCCGGATGCTGCCGCTCGGCGGGCTGGCACACGCACGCAGTATCCAGGTACGCTCTGGCCGCCCTGGGACGAAGACCGATACGACGAATGCTGAGTCGGCACTGCCCCGCTGGATTTCGAGACGCGTCAGTGCGATTCTCGGTGAGTGGGGAACGACAGAGCATCCCTTCGTCCAGGTGATCTGGCGCGAGCATTTACGCCTTGTTCTGGGCTATCTTCGGGCGCTCGATCTCGCAATTAATGAGAACGCACCGACCGGAGTGGCTTCCCCCGAAATCGATGATCTAGCTGCAAGCCGTTCGATGGTGCTGAAGGTCTTCGAAACGCGTCTTCGCATGGCCGGTGTGCCGACCGACCTGTTCGATACAGAAATCTTCGATATGACGCTGAAATTAGCTTTTGATTGGCTTTCGAATCAGGATGAGCCGGCCACGCTGGTGCGGTTCGGCACCCCGGGAGATTCCAATCAGGCGATCGTGCTGCACTGCCTCGCCCTGGCAATCGCGCAGGGGCTCAACAAATCCGGTCACGGCCTTAAAGCGCTCCTTACGGTGGTTTTGCCAGCCGTCATGCTTAAACGGCCGCTTTTGGCGGGCGCTGATCGGAAAAAGGATGTCTTCGCCTATCTATGGGGTCAGGCAGTTCCATTTCTGCCGGAGACCGCAGCACGCATAAGTGCCATCGACCGTTACCAACAGGATCAGACTGTCGGCAAATCGCGGGCCAGTTCTTTCGGGTCGGTTGGACTCGCGGGCAAGGACAGCGGAAGCCTTAGCCGGGAGGCCGCGATCGAACGCGTTTATGGCATCTTATTTCCAGTCAAGGATCAAGAAGGCAAAAAAAAGATAAGTGATCTCGAAAATAAACTCGAAAATAACAAAAAAACTAATCGATCGAGCCGCCGCTGGCTCAACCTTATGAGTTCGGATGACAAAAAGGGGCTTGACGCTCAGTTCGGAGCGGGCTGGTTCACGGTCGAGAATGTGCTTGAGCGCGAACGCTGCGGGGAATTCGGCACCATCCTGAGTCTGATCTTCTTTAAGCGCTACAGCGAGCGCGGTGAAACCTTTCGCTCGATCTCGGCCTTGTCACTTTTGGCTGTCATCGCAGAATTGCTGCTGCGAAACAACTTGCCTGGCCTCAATGCCCTGTCTGCCGACACGATCATTCCCGCATTCGGTAGCGCCACGGTCGTCGAGAAACGCACGGATGCTGAAATGCAGGATGGCCTTGCCGATGACGAAGAGCAGGAAACCAACTCGACCACAACCGACCAAGCGTCAGTTGCAGGGGAAACCAGCTTAGAGCAAGGTTCCTACAGTGAGTTTCTTGGAAACATGAAAAAATGGCACGACTTCGCGAAAGATCTGGAAAAGAACGTTACCCTTTCCCCATCATTGCTTGGCGCGCTTGGGACTCGCATTCACGACGATCTTTGGGATCTTGATCAGACCATCACAGGGTCGTGGGGCAGTGGGGACATCCTGCATCGGCAGATCACCAACATCCTGAATGCAATCATAGCAGTAACGTCTGGAGGACAAGGGCGTAAGGAAAGTCCGAAGCAGTCTGACGTGCCGCTGATAAATGCACTGCGCAAAACTGGAAACGAACTCCATCCGCTGGCCGTAATCCTGCTGTCCTGTCCGCTGGTGTGGGTATTCCTGCAGCCGGCGAATTCGGCATCCCAGAAAGACAACGCGTCTGAAAACGAGCTTGTTGATGAAGTCCGCCGTGTGTTGAAAGCCTGGCACAAATCGTCTTCGTCCGTCGAAAAGCTGGGCGTAGGAGCATTCGACCGGTGGACGAAGGCGCCCGAGATCGAGGTCAAGATCAGCAAGATCGCCAAGACCGGCGATCAGCGAAAAGTGACGGTGAACGGCTTCTTCGATCTGCTTAACGTGGTGCCGCGTTACGCCGATGATGCCAAGTAATCGCGCAATCGCAGGCGGGCGCCACCATGCTGATGGACGATGATCCCGAAACCGTCGAGGGCTTTGTCACTTTGGCTAAAGCTCTGTTCTACAACCTGACGCTGCTGCGCGCCTTCGAGAAAGCCTGCCCCGACCGGCCCAGGCGATCCTCACCGAAATCCTACCTGAGCCGCTGTCTCGAAGATCGAAAGGCCATCACGAAAGCGCATCGCGAAGGCCTTTTTCTACAGATGCGCCGCCAGATGCCGCATCTGACTGACGAGGCGCTCGAAAACCGGCTGATCCTGATCAACGAGCGGTTTCGCGTTGCAGTGCGGCAGGTGCGTGTAAAGCACGCGCGCCGCCCACCGCACCAACCTGACAGGACCGATGATGCCGACAGCGTGCTGACAGGGCTCCTATCTCATCTTCCCGATCTGCTCGAGGTGCTGGCCGAGACGTTTCTGCGTGAGGCGCCCGATGGGTCCTTGCGGGTGCGCAGCCGCCTCATCGCCCACTGGCAGGACTTGATTCTCGTGGTCCCGCCATTGCTGATCTCCAGCGCCTGGATTCACCGCAGGATATTGCCGCAGCCGGAGGCGCTCGACGATTACAGCAACAGGGTAGATGCGATCAGGCGGATGACGCGATGGCTGTGCGACTCCACCCTGCCAGTCGATGATGATCCCACGCTTGACCATTTGTGCCGTCAGCATGGCCTCGACGAGATACACATGCACCTGATGGGGACCACCGAGGCGGAGAAAATCTGGTGCGATGCTCTACGCCGCCCGCAAATAGTGGTGGGCGAGTTGATCAAGGGCCGGAGTAAGACGCGTGAATCCGGCCTGCGCCTCTCCATCGGCAGCGGCGTGGACCGGCTGTTGCGGCAGGAGGATTCGCAACTGACAGCCGATCTGTTGCTGGCGCGTGTGAACGAGGCCGCCACGCTGAAAGCACTGCTGTTGTTTCATGCGCGCGGCGCATCGGAGCAGGAACTGACCGACGATATGCCGATGCCTTCCGATTTCTGCACGCAGGAGCGCCGACGGGGATTGCATGCCCTGCCCTCTAATCTGCCGCTCGTAGTCAAGGAATCCTGGCATCTGTGCCGCATCCTCGCACTGTTTGACAAGCCGGAGAAACGGGCGAGTACATGGCGGGTTTTATGGCATTATCTGCTCTTGCGGGCGCAATTCTGCCGTCTCCTGGTGCAGCAAGTAGGCCAGATCGGCTTCGACCAGTTTCAATACATCACCCTCAATGAACTGCGCGAGACGTCCGAAGCGGATTTTGCCGAGCGCTTCCGCCAGATCGAACGCGGCCACCAGCGCGGCGTCGATTTCGCCGAAGGCCGCTTTGCCCCGAAAGCCGAACGCGAGAAAATGGTCGGCCTGCTCGGTTCCATCCTGCGCGGCTATATACGGTTTCTTGACGAAGACGAACAGGGCGAGGCACGCCCGCGCAAACGTGCGGCGCGGTATGGATCTCTCTCCGAATTGGTCTCGTTGGCGCGGCGCCGCGAAACTGGGGAGACTGTTCCCGGCGTAGACGCCGCGATACCCGGCCATCGGGCATCTATGCGCTGGGATATGCCGCCGGTCAGCGGCCGGCGGCTACGGCTGGGCCTCGTGGTGCATTTCATAAAGCGCAATAACCACCGCGAACAGAAAACCTTTGTGACGGCGGTGTCGCCGCGCCCTCCCTGTCGGCACCTGAACATGCGACGGGATGCGGAAAAGCAGGCGCGAACACTGGTCGCGTTCCTCGGTGAAGTCAGTGATCTAAGCCATTTCATCCGCGGCGCAGATGCCGCCGCCAACGAGCGGCACGCTGGGCCGGAGGTTCTGGCTCCGGTATTCCGCATCCTGCGCCGGGCGGGGATTCAACGCTTCACCTATCACGCAGGCGAGGATTTCGCACATTTAGCCTCCGGTCTGCGCGCAATGTTCGAGGCGGTATCGTTCCTCGATCTCGATGCCGGATGTCGGATCGGCCATGGCACGGCTTCGGGTCTCTCGCCCGAAGCCTGGTGGGCGGCCATCGGCAACAGTACAGTGCTACCGACCGAGGATCGGCTCGACGATCTGGTTTTCGCCCGCCACTTGCTGCTGTCGAACGCCCTTTTGCCTGAGCGGCTGGCGCTTATCGACGCCGAGATCAACCGCCTGTCGATGCTGATCTACAATGATCCTTACCTGACCCCGGATCTGCTGACCGAGGCCTGGCAACTGCGCCACCTTGACCCTCTGGCCTGGCGGTTCCGTGGCGACGACATCGATCCGCACCGGCGGGCCGAGGCACTGCTGCATGCGGAAGCCAAACGCGAAACCCGCGCTGCCCACCGGCATTTTCTGCGCCGTCACGGCGTCCATTCCGTCGATACTATGTTTACGCTGCGGCAGATGCGCGACGAGGCCGCGCGCGGCGCGGCGCAGATGCCGGTCGCACGCGGCTCGGATATACTTGATATTGATACCCTGCGCATGCTGCAGCGCTGCATGCTGAGGATTCTGAACCAGCGGCGCATGGCGATCGAAACCCTGCCCAGCAGCAATGTCCGAATTAGTATTCACAAGCGCTATGAAGACCACCATTCGCTAAACTGGCTGGGTCTTGGCGCGGGGTCACTGCGCATGCCGGTGGATGTGGTGGTGGGCTCGGACGATCCTGGTATCTTCGCCACCTCTTTGCGCATGGAATATGCCCAACTGATGCGCTGCCTGCGCGACGAATGCCGAAACTCCAACGACCCTTTCGATCCGTTCCAAAAGATCGAGAAGATTTGCCTCGATGCAAAACGGTTCCGGTTCTGATGTCCGGGTCCGTGCCTATTGCTCGCGCGCGGTGACGCGGTTGATCGGCCACAGGCGGAGCTGGATGCGAAAGCCTATTACGAAGAGCGTCCAGCGGGCGAAGATGCCATCGCGCTTCTCGACCTTCGGTGCTGGAGATCAATTCTCCGGCGGCCTCCCTCAAGATGATAAATGAATACGCACAGGCTTCCTTCCGTCATGCCGCAGGGGGGAGTGGGGCGGTCCCCTCACTCAGGATGGCGAGATACCTCCGGTAACTGAACACGCGCCCCCGTTTGCGTCCCGTGACTTCTTCGACGATGCCAAACCGCTCCAGATCGGCGAGCGCCGCATTGACCGTGGGCGCCGATAGGCTCGTCTGATGAACGAGCTGGTTGGCCGTCAGATAGGGATTCTGCTGGAACAGATCGTGGATGCGCAGCGCCGAGCCGGCCCGGTCGCTCTCCACCGTGATGCGCTCGCGGTCCTGCTTGAAAAGCTCGACGATCCGGGTGGCGGCATCGAACGCCTGATTGGCGGTATCCGCGACGCCCGTGAGGAAGAAGTCGAGCCAGGCTTCCCACGCGCCATGTTCGCGCACCTCCTGAAGTAGGCGGTAATAGTCGGCGCGATGGGTTTTGAGGTAGAGGCTCAGATAGAGCAGCGGTTTGCGCAGCACGCCGTTGACGCAGAGATACAGCGTGACCAGCAGGCGGCCGATCCTGCCGTTGCCGTCGAGGAACGGGTGGATGGTCTCGAATTGCACGTGCAGCAGGCCTGCCTTGATCAAGGCAGGCAGTCGCGAGCCTTCCTCGTGCATGAACCGCTCAAGCGCATCGAGACAGGCATCCATCTCCGTCGGCGGCGGCGGCACGAAGAGCGCATTGCCGGGACGTGTGCCGCCGATCCAGTTCTGCGAACGCCGGAATTCGCCAGGGCTTTTCGTGCCGCCGCGTCCGCTTTGCAGCAGTCGCGCGTGCATCTCACGGATCAGGCGCAGCGACAGCGGCAGGTCTTCCAGCCGCTCCAGGCCGTACATCATGGCATCGACGTAGTTCGAGACTTCGCGGATGTCGTCTATTGGCTGGCCCGCCTGCGCTTCGGTCTCGAATCGGAGCAGGTCCGAAAGGGTCGATTGCGTGCCCTCGATCTGGGACGAGAGGACGGCTTCCTTCCTCACATACATATAGAGGAACAGCTCCTGGCGCGGGAGCAGCATGGTGATTCCATCCAGCCGTCCCAGGGCGCGCTCCGCCAGACTCAGCCGTTCCAGCAGGGCCAGCACGTCAATCGAGGGTTGCGGCGGCAAGGGCGGCGGCACGAAAGCGTGCACCATCTCGCCTGCAACAGAGGTCTCGACAAAGCGGCCTAGCCGGAAATTGGGCACGACTTCAGACATGAACCCAATATGGGGTCAAATTCTTATTTAAGCAATTGCACCATGGCTTAAATAGGAAGAAAGCTAAGGTAAGCGCTCTTAAATAGGAGGCGATGTCTCTATGGGCTGGACAAAGTGGGGATGGCAAAGCCCCGCCTGCGTTTGCCAAACGGAAAACCCGTCGTTCCTGCGGCTGAACCTATCATCTCTGAGGCCAGCAGGGTCGCGAGCCGTTGCGTAGCGTGCCTTTGATATCTATTGAAAGGTTTGAGTGAACCGCGCCGGGTTTCGGCACCCTCCACACCATTGTGGGCGAGCCTGAACGCGGCATCCTGCACATTGGGATTGTGGGTGATGTCGCTCCTACGAAGGTCGACGTGAAGAGCTGGGCTGCAGGAGCGCCTATCGGGATCGGACAGCTGGAGGAGCATCTCGACGGCTAGTGAGCCCATTCGATCCTCGGCGCCGTATCATGGTAGTCAGCGCGTCTCGACCGGTGGGCGCAACCCCAGAAATGATATTCCGAGGCGCGAACCTCGCTGCAGCGAGTTTCGTCGATGTGACACTCGCCGGTGCCTGTTCGACGATATCAACTTCGCGGGGGCTGAGATCACCGGGAACTGCAATTTCCGCGGCATGAAGATCGCCGGAGTTCTGGTCGATGATCTCCTGGCATCCTATCGGCGGGGGCAGGTGGATCAGCAGGCGTCGGGCGTTGCCCGCTCGGCGGATCAGGTTCAAGCGCCCATCCGGCCCGACCTCCCTGCGCCAGGAGGGGAGGGGAGCGAGTGATGGCTTCAGAAAAATGATGGCCCTCTGTCGAGGGGTGGCGCGCGCTGCTCAAGCGGGATAGCCCTGGGGTTGAGATCATCCAGCCGCTTAAGGCGTTGGGATTCTTGAAATAACTAGAGAGAATTCTCCAAAACGCCCCCTCCCTTCTCGAGGGAAGGGGGAGCCGTACGCCCGTCAACAAGTCAGCGAAACTTTGCCAAAACTTGTCCATCCGTTCTGCACACTGGGTTCCGCGAGGGGGCTTCCCTCGCACCGCTTCGGCACGGTGCCGGGCGGTCATTCCAGCAGCCGGCGTGGCCGGCACAGGAGAAAACAATGTTGACTCAAAATGGCAACCAGTTCGAGCTGCCGGAGATTCTGGCCTATAGCGTCGCCAGCGCGGCCAGGGCGCTTGGGGTGAGCAGATCCCTGATCCGCTGTCAGATCCGGGAGGGCGAGCTTCCCGCGATCAAGGTGGGGCGCAGGACGCTCATCCTGGCGGCCGAGATCGACAAAAAATTGGCCTAGAAGAGGCCCTGGCCGGATAGGTCATCCGGCTCTTCCTTGCAGGGGCGGGGGATTCCTCCGCCCCATTTTTTGCGTGGGCAGTTTCAGGTGATTTATCTCAAAACGCTCAGCGACCAATAAACGAGTAATATCAGTTGGTTGATTCCCCTTCTTCTTGACAGAAGGTGGCGGCAGTGGAAACTAAGTGGCTCCTAATGTTCGGTTTTAAGGGCCCATATCCCAATTTTTTAAAATTGCATTATGAGCCCTGATTCGAGCCGGCGGTTCCGTCGTGGCTCTATGGGTGAGGCAGAGGGATGGAAAGACGGCGCGAGGAAGATGAGGAGGAGAGAAAGCTCGGCCGTCTGCATGAGGGCGGCGAGGAGGAGGCTCTGGTCCGTGCCCTGGTCGGCCATGGCCGGGCGCCCCGCGCCCGCCGGACAGGATCGGCCCGGACACGGGGAAACTGGATCTACCCCGGGCAGGGGCCCGTCCCGACCGCGCCGGGCGGCCTGCGCCGGCTCGAGGTGAAGGAGGCTATCCGGACCAGCCGGCTGGTACTCCGCAACGGGCGCCGGCTCACCGAGATGCCCTATTGCCTGACCGTGACAACCGTGAAGATCAAGCCCGATGGAACGGGCCGCCATCTGGCCGGCCGTCACCAGGCCTATATCGAGCGGATGGTGGTTCACGGCGACGGCCGGGTCGAGCCCGATCCTGCTGAAGAAATTCTCTGCGCGGCCGGCAACATCGCCGGGGACACGCTTTCCCGCTGTCGCTTCTGGGATGCGGTCGAGGCGCGGGAGGCGCGCAAGACGCCGCTGCGCCAGGATGGCGGGCGCAGCTATGACAAGCCGGTGCAGATCCGGATGATCCTGGAACTGCCCTACGGCCTCGCTGATGATGCCTATGACGCGATCGCAAGCGAGCTGGTCCGGCGGATCGAGGCGATGACGCCGGATGAATCCCACCAGGAGGGATATCGCCTGCGCTGCCATGCGGTGGTGCATACACCCCCTGGCAAGGAGCTGACGGGCCCCCATGCGGATGAGCAGGCGCGCAACGTGCATATGCATCTCGTCCTGCATGACCCCCGGCCCGCCGGGACGCAGACGGTGCCTGGGGCTTCCACAGGCATAAATGCCTGGAGCTTGGCCGCAAGGGCGCGATCGAGCGGACCAAGGCGCTGATGTGCGAGATCATCAACCCGCATATGGAGCGCCACGGGCTTGCCTGGCGCTACCATCCCGGCTCCTTCCGCGACAGCGGTCTGGACCTGGAGCCCCTGAGGCGGGTGCCGCCCAGCTATCTGCAGCGGACGAATGCGGCAGAAGGGGAGCCCCCGCTCTCGGTGCAGATCAACCGGATGCTGATCGCCGACCGTCAGCAGGAGGTGCGGGCATGGCAAAGCAGGCGGCATCGCCCACGGCGCGACGCAAGGGAGAAGGCAGCCCGGCTGAGGGCGCACCAGCGTGCGGAACGGGAAGAACGACAACGCGCCCAGAAATGGGAAAGGGCCGAGCGGCTCGCCGAGGCCTGCGACGCGGTGGTGGTTCCGGCAAGGCCGAAGCACCGGTTCGATTCCTATCAGGATGTGATGGAGCGCGGAATGCCGCCTCACACATCTGTGGGGCGATTGGCAGCGCGACCGGGGCACCGCCGGCATCGCCATCCGCCTGCTGATCGAGGGCCGCCGTCAGGTGCCCGAGCGCCAGCGCGAGGCAGCGAAGGAGGCCGAACAGGCCCGGAAGGGGGAGTCAGAGCGAGCCAGGACGGCGATCGTCGCTCTGCAGCAAGAACGGGATGACTTGCTGGCGGTGCGCCAGGAGGCCGAGGCTCTCCGGCTTCAACTGGCCGACACCGCCAGGGCTTTGGAGCAGGAGACCCGGAAGGTCGCCACCCTGGACCGCTTCGCCTCGGAGGTCATCACCCAGGACATTAGGGTGATCTCCGATCTCTGGGTCACACGTGACCTGCCCCCGCCGCACTTGACCGAAGCGGGCAAGATCGATGTGGCAGGTGTGCGGGGGCTTTCCACGGAGGACATCCAGCGCCTCGACCGGCTGGGTTCCCATTCTCACGGGCTCATCAAGACGCGGATCGAAGAGCGTGTACGCAACAAGCCGGCCCCGTCGCCCCAGCAGGTGCTGGAGATGGAAACCCCTGACAGCCTGATCGCGCAAGGCTACGGGCCAGCCCGTATTCCAAACGAGTATCTGCTGCCGGAGCAGAAAGAGGCGCTGGAAGATACCCGCCGGAAACTTGCGGCCTATGACGATCTGACCCTACTCAGGATCGGCATTGTCACCTGGGCGGTCTGGGCCCAGGCACGGCGCGCCTTCGACGCCAGCCGGACCGTGGCGAGAATTACGGAAGGGGAGAAACTGAAAAACGGCTATGACGAAATCTACAAGCTCCTGCGAGCGCGAAACCTGCCCGTCCCATCAGATGCCCGTGCTCAAAGGCCTTCGCAGCGGCCTCATGGACCCGGCGGATACGAGCGCTAGCGGCTTTTATAGTCTAGCTGAGGGGATGGGGAAAAAGATGGGTGATCTGTTGTCTGTTCAAAAAAATCTTTAAAAATCATGAACTTATAAAGAGAAATTGGCGGAGGGGGAGGGATTCGAACCCTCGGTACGCTTGCACGCACAACGGTTTTCGAGACCGTCCCATTCAACCACTCTGGCACCCCTCCGAAGGATCGCCGCGGGACGAGCGGGTGATGTCTAGCGACGTGCGGGTAAGATTGCAAGCCTGCATCGTGCCGGTTTATGCTTCGGCCTGAAGACGAGGGAGAAATCGCCTCTACGACGGGTAAGCCAGTTCTCTTGGCACAGCCGCGATTCCGGCGTTGACATCGCTTCGGCCATAAGTATATTTCGCCCCTCGCATGGGGGGATGCCTCCCGTGTGGTGTCCCATTGCTTGCGGGACGGCCTGATTTTCCGGGGTTTCCGGGGAAACAGGTGGACGCCGCAGGCAAACGGGGCGAACTGGAATTCATTTGCATCAGGTGGTTAAACCTATGTTCGCAGTCATCAAGACCGGCGGTAAGCAGTACAAGGTCTCCAAGGACGATATTATCCTTGTCGAGAAGCTGGAAGGCGAGGCCGGGTCGGCTGTGTCGCTCGAAGAAGTGCTTATGGTCGGTGGCGAGGGTGATCTCTCCGTCGGGGCACCGCGGGTTGCTGGCGCCAGCGTGGCCGCCACAATCGTCGAGCAGACCCGCGGCGACAAGGTCATCATCTTCAAGAAGAAGCGCCGCAAGAATCACCGCCGCAAGAACGGCCATCGCCAGGACCTGACGGTGCTGCGTATCACCGATATCCTGGCCGCCGGCGGCAAGACCAAGGCCAAGAAGGCTGCGCCTGCGGCCGAAGCCCAGACGAAGGAGTAACCATCCATGGCACATAAAAAAGCGGGCGGCTCCTCGCGCAACGGTCGCGACTCTGCGGGCCGCCGTCTCGGCGTGAAGAAGTTCGGTGGCGAGAACGTCATTCCGGGCAACATCCTGGTCCGTCAGCGCGGCACCAAGTTCCATCCCGGCGCCAATGTCGGCATCGGCAAGGATCACACGCTGTTCGCGCTGGTCCCGGGTGCCGTGAAGTTCGCCCGCAAGGCGAATGACCGGACCTACGTCTCGATCCTCCCGGTGGCGGTGGCGGCGGAATAATCCACCCACCATTCCGGGTTCTGGTTTCGTGAGAAGGGGAATGGGCAGCCATTCCCCTTTTTGCCGTTTAGGGCGCATGACACGATGAAATTTCTCGACGAAGCGAAAATCTATCTGAAAAGCGGCGATGGCGGGCCGGGCTCGGTGTCATTCCGGCGCGAGAAATTCATTGAATATGGCGGCCCCGACGGCGGCAATGGCGGGCGCGGCGGCGATGTCATCCTGGAGGCGGTCGACGGGCTGAACACCCTGATCGATTATCGCTACCAGCAGCATTTCAAGGCCAAGAACGGCATGCATGGCATGGGCAAGAACCGCACCGGCTCGGACGGCAATGATGTCGTCCTGAAGCTGCCGGTCGGCACCCAGCTTTTCGATGGCGACAAGGACGAGATGATCGCCGATCTGACCGAGGTCGGCCAGCGCATCGTGCTGCTGAAGGGCGGCGATGGCGGGCTGGGCAATGCGCATTACAAGACCTCGACCAACCAGGCGCCGCGCAAGTTCACGCCGGGCTGGCCGGGCCAGGAAGTCTGGGTCTGGCTGCGCCTGAAGCTGATCGCCGATGCCGGGCTGCTGGGCCTGCCCAATGCCGGCAAGTCGACCTTCCTGTCTGTGGTCTCCGCCGCCCGTCCGAAGATCGCCGATTACCCCTTTACCACGCTGTGGCCGCAGCTCGGCGTGGTCGAGCGCGATGGCGAGGCCTTCGTCATGGCCGATATTCCGGGGCTGATCGAGGGCGCGCATGACGGTGCCGGCCTGGGTACCCGCTTCCTGGGCCATGTCGAGCGCACCGGCGTGTTGCTGCATCTGATCGACGGCACCCAGGAAGATCCCGTCAAGGCCTACAAGACGATCCGCAAGGAGCTGAAGCTTTATGCCGCCGATCTGGCGGCGAAGCGCGAGATCGTGGCGCTGAACAAGATCGACGCCATGGAGCCGGATGAGATCAAGGAAAAGCTGAAGAAGCTGAAGCGCAGCGCCAAGACCGATGTCTATCCGATCTCCGGCGTGACCGGCGAGGGCGTGGATACGGTGCTGCGTGCCCTGCGCGTCGTCATCAAGGAATACCGCGCCGCCGAGCGCAAGGCCGAGATTCAGGCTTCCGGCGTTGCGGAGGATACAGGCTGGCAGCCATGAGTGCCGCGGCGGAGGGCGAGGAGGCCGCCGGACAGGCCCAGGAGGCCCTGGCGCTGGGATCGGCGAAGCGGCTGGTGGTGAAGATCGGCTCCGCCCTGCTGGTCGATGAGAGCAGCGGCACGATCCGCCAGGACTGGCTGCAGGCGTTGGCCGAGGATGTGGCGGCGCTGCGCCAGCGTGGCATCGAGGTGGTGATCGTCTCCTCCGGCGCCATCGCCGTGGGCCGGCGTCATCTCGGCCTGACCGGCCGGGTCATAGCGCTGGAGGAAAAGCAGGCGGCGGCCGCCACCGGCCAGATCAAGCTGGCGCATGCCTATCAGGACGCGCTGGCACAGCATGGCATCACCGTGGCGCAGGTGCTGGTGACGCTGGAGGATACCGAGGTGCGGCGCCGGCATCTGAATGCCCGCGGAACCATCGACACGCTGCTGCGCCTCGGCGCGGTGCCGGTGATCAACGAGAATGACACGGTGACCACGGCGGAAATCCGCTTCGGCGACAACGACCGTCTGGCCGCCCGCGTTGCGCAGATGATCTCCGCCGATACGCTGGTCCTGCTGTCGGATATTGACGGGCTGTATACCGCCGATCCGCGCAAGGACAAGACGGCGCGCCATCTGCCGGTGGTCGAGCAGGTGACGCCGGAAATCGAGGCGATGGGCGGCGAGGCCGCGACCGGCTATTCCTCGGGCGGCATGGTCACCAAGCTGGCGGCGGCGAAGATCGCCATCGGGGCGGGCTGCCGCATGGCCATCGCCCATGGCAAGGCGCTGCACGCGCTGGGCGCGCTGGAGGCTGGCGCGCGCTGCACCTGGTTCCTGCCCTCGGCCGGGCCGCGCACGGCGCGCAAGCGCTGGATCGGCGGGCATCTGGCCACGGCCGGAACGCTGCATGTCGATGCCGGTGCCATGACTGCCCTGGCGGCGGGCAAGAGCCTGCTGCCGGCAGGGGTGACGCTGATCGATGGCGATTTCCAGCGCGGCGATGCGGTTCTCGTGCTGGGGCCGGAGGGGCGGGTGCTCGGGCGCGGCCTGTCGGCTTATTCGGCCGAGGATGCGCGCCGCATCGCCGGCCATAAAAGCCGTGAAATCGAGGCGATTCTTGGATACCGTGGACGGGATGAAATTATCCATCGGGACGATCTGGTGCTGAACTAGGCGCATCCCGGCGGGTGGGGGAGTATCAAGGTGGCGACGGTGACAAAAATGGCGACGCCCGACGAGGTCGCGGCGTTGGCGATGCAGCGTATCGGTGCCGCCGCACGCGCGGCAGCGGCGGAGCTGGCGCTGGCCCCGGCCGAGGTGAAGAACCAGGCCCTGCTTCAGGCTGCCGCCGCCCTGCGCGCCAGTGCCGGTGACATCCAGGCGGCCAATGAACGCGACATGCAGGCCGGCGAGGAAAAAGGCCTGACCCGCGCGCTGCTCGACCGCCTGATGCTGGACGAGGCGCGTATCGAGGCCATCGCCCAGGGGCTGGAGGATGTCGCGGCCCAGCCCGACCCGGTCGGCCGCATCCTGGCCGACTGGCAGCAACCCAACGGGCTGAAAATATCCCGGATCGCCGTGCCGCTGGGGGTCATCGGCATCATCTACGAATCCCGCCCGAACGTGACTGCCGATGCCGGCGGGCTGTGCCTGAAGGCCGGCAATGCGGCGATCCTGCGCGGCGGGTCGGAGAGCTTTCATTCCTCCAACGCGATCATCCAGGCGCTGCGCGCCGGGCTGGTTGCCGCCGGCCTGCCGGAAGCCGCGATCCAGTCAATGCCCAGCACGGACAGGGCGCTGGTCGGCGAGATGCTGCGCGCAGCCGGGCTGATCGACGTGATCGTGCCGCGCGGCGGGCGCGGGCTGATCGAGCGGGTGATGAATGAGAGCCGCGTGCCGGTCATGGCGCATCTGGACGGGCTGTGCCACGTCTATGTCGATGGCGATGCCGATCCGAAGAAGGCGCGGCGCATCACCTTCAATTCCAAGATGCGCCGGCCTGGTGTCTGCGGCGCGGCGGAGACGCTGCTGGTCGATGCCCGGGCGATGGCGGGCATGCTGCCGGCGATCCTGGATGATCTGATCACCGAGGGCTGCGAGGTACGCGGCGACCCGGCAGTCTGCGGGCTGGACCCGCGCGTCAGCCCGGCGACCGAGGCCGACTGGACGACCGAATATCTGGACGCCATCATCTCGGTCAAGATCGTCAATGGCGTCGAAGGGGCGATCCGCCACATCAATAATTACGGCTCGCACCATACCGACAGCATCATCACCGAGAATCAGGAATCGGCTGAGCGTTTCCTGGCGGGAATCGACAGCGCCATCGTGCTGCACAATGCCTCCACCCAGTTTGCCGATGGCGGCGAATTCGGCATGGGGGCGGAGATCGGCATCTCCACCGGCAAGCTGCATGCCCGCGGCCCGGTCGGGGCGGAGCAGCTGACGACCTATAAATACGTGGTTCGCGGTACGGGGCAGGTCAGGCCCTGAACAGGTTTCACGCGTCTCCGCTGTTTCCGGTCAGCCGCATCGGCCCGACGCAATTGCTGCGCCCCGACCGGCGGCGCCTGCGGGTCGGGCTGATGGGCGGCTCGTTCAACCCGGCGCATGACGGGCACCGCCATGTCGCGCAGCTCGCTTTGCAGCGTCTGGGGCTGGACGAGATCTGGTGGCTGGTCACGCCGCAGAATCCGTTGAAGCCGGTGGCGGGCATGGCCCCCTTTGCCGAGAGGCTGGCGCAGGCGCGGCATATTGCCCGGCATCCGCTAATCCGGCCGACCGGGCTGGAGGCCAGGCTGGGAACGCGCTATACAGCCGACATGCTGCTGGCGTTGACTCGTCGTTTCCCGACGTTTCGCTTCGTCTGGATCATGGGGGCGGATTGCCTGCCGCAATTTTCCAGCTGGCATCGGTGGAAGGATATCTTTCATACCGTTCCGGTTGCGGTATTCGACAGGCCTTCCTATTCTTTAAGAGCGATGGCAGGGCTGGCGGCGAAGCGATTCGCCCGCAACCGGGTTTCGGCCCGGTCGGCAGCCAGTCTTGTGTTGCAAAAGCCGCCGGCATGGGCGTTCTTGCACACAAGGCGGCATACCCTCTCGGCGACCCGGATCCGGCATGAGGCCGGAGGGGGCGGATGAGCGGGCTAACGAATGCGAGGATGATGGAAGGAAAGCGCACCCGCAAGCTTGCACGCAAGCCTGCACACCACGACCCGAAGCTGTTGCTCGACGTCGTGGAAAAATCCCTGGATGACGACAAGGCAGAGGATGTCATCGTCATCGACCTCGCCGGTAAATCCAGCTTTGCCGATTACATGGTTATTGCCTCGGGCCGCTCGACCCGTCAGGTCTCGTCCATGGCCGAGCATCTGATGGAGCGGCTGAAGGCGGCGGATGCCGGCACGGTCGCGGCGGAAGGTCTGTCCCAGGGTGACTGGGTGCTGATCGATGGCGGCGATGTCGTGATCCATCTGTTCCGGCCGGAAGTCAGGGCGTTCTATAATCTGGAAAAGATGTGGGGGCTGGAACTGCCGGCCTCTGCGGCTGTCAGCACGGTCGCTGTCACGGCCTGACGCCGATTATGCGCATTACCATCGCAGCGGTCGGGCGCGCGAAGCCCGGTGTCCTGCGCGATCTCTACGAGCACTATACGGGCCGGCTTCGCTGGCCCGTTTCGCTGAAGGAGGTCGAGCCGAAAGTCCGGCTCTCCGGCGGTGAACTGGCCGCGAAGGAGGCGGAACTGCTGCTGGCCTGCGTGCCTTCCGGTGCGCGTGTCATTGCGCTGGACGAGCGCGGCCGCGATCTGGACAGTCCGGGCCTTGCGGCACTGCTGGGGGGCTGGCGCGATGACGGCATTGGCGATATCGCCGTGCTGATCGGTGGCGCCGATGGCCACGATGCCAGCGTGCGTCAGCGCGCCGATCTGCTGCTCGCCTTCGGACGGGCAACCTGGCCGCATATGATGGTGCGCGGCATGCTGGCCGAACAGCTCTACCGGGCGCAGCAGATATTGGCGGGGCATCCCTATCACCGGGAATGAAGGCTAAAGGGCAGCCGGCACGGCAATTTACCCTAAAATCGCCTGATTTCCTTGGCTTTAGTCAGTGTGAAGCCCTGTCTTTGTCCTCTTTTTGTGCTTATATTGCGTATCATGAACACCATGACCTCCTCCAAGCCTGCCCAGCCCTTCGCCAAGCCGAAAGGGCCGGTGGTCCTGTGCATTCTCGATGGCTGGGGCTATCGAACCGATCCCGAGAATAACGGTATCGCGCAGGCGCATACCCCTGTCTGGGACCGTCTGCTCGCCAGCTATCCGCGTTCCCTGCTGAACGCCTCGGAACTTCATGTCGGCCTGCCGGTCGGGCAGATGGGCAATTCCGAGGTCGGGCACATGAATCTCGGTGCCGGGCGCAAGGTGATGCAGGATCTGCCGCGCATCGACCTGGCGATCCAGGATGGCAGCCTGGCTACTGCACCCGAACTTCTGGCCTTTGCCGCCAAGCTGAAGCAGAGCGGCGGGACATGCCACCTGATGGGCCTGCTGTCGCCCGGCGGCGTGCATTCGCATCAGGACCACATGGTCGCGCTGGCCCGCATCCTGTCGGCCCAAGGCGTTGCGGTGAAGGTGCATGCCTTCCTTGATGGCCGTGACACGCCGCCCCGCGCCGCCGCGGAATACATGGCGCGCTTCGAGGCTGATCTGGCGGGGGCTGCCAGTGTTGCCAGTGTGATCGGGCGCTTCTTCGCGCTGGACCGTGACAATCGCTGGGAGCGTGTCAGCCAGGCCTATGATCTGATGGTGCAGGGCACGGGCGGTGCTGCCGGCACGGCGATACAGGCCATCCAGTCGGCCCATGCACGCGGCGAGACCGACGAGTTCGTCGCCCCGACGGCGATTGCCGGCTATGCCGGGATGCAGGATGGCGACGGGTTGCTGATGGCGAATTTCCGCGCCGACCGGGCGCGCGAGATCCTGACCGCGCTTCTTGACCCGGCCTTCGACGGGTTTCCGCGCAGCCGGGTGGTGCGCTTCGCCGCCGCGCTGGGCATGGTCGATTATTCGGCAGCGCTGAACAAGCTGCTGCCCTGCCTATTCCCCTCGGCTGAATTGTCCAATGTGCTGGGCAAGGTGGTTGCCGATGCCGGCATGACCCAGCTGCGCATCGCCGAGACCGAGAAATACGCCCATGTCACCTTCTTCCTGAATGGTGGGGCGGAGAGTGAGTTTCCCGGCGAGAACCGCATTCTCGTGCCGTCGCCCAAGGTGAAGACCTATGATCTTCAGCCTGAAATGTCGGCCCCGGAAGTGACCGACAGGCTCGAAGCGGCAATCCTGTCCGGCACCTATGATCTGATCGTGGTGAACTACGCCAATGGCGACATGGTCGGCCATACCGGCATCATGGCGGCGGCGATCAAGGCGGCCGAGACTATCGATGGCGCGCTGGCCCGGCTGGAAACGGCGGTAAAGCAGGCCGGCGGCGTCATGCTGGTCACTGCCGATCACGGCAATATCGAAATGATGGAAGACCCGACAACGCATGAGGCGCATACCGCCCATACGCTGAATCTGGTGCCGGCGATCCTGATCAACGGCCCGGCGGCGGCGACCGGCCTTGCCGATGGCATCCTGGCCGATGTCGCGCCGACCTTGCTGCAGCTTCTGGGCCTGTCCCAGCCCGTGGAAATGACCGGCCAGTCGCTGATCCGCATTGCGCCCGACAGCCCGGCGGCCAAGGCGGAGGCCCGTGCAACGGCCTGATCCCGCAGTGATTGCCCGCGCCACCCGCAGGGCGGTGGCCCTGGGGCTCGTTCTGGCCAGTCTTGTCGGGGCGGGTGCTGCCTATGCCCAGACGCCGGTGCCGCTGGTGCCGCCGCCCGATGGCAAGCTGCGGGCGCTTGAACAGGCACTGGAACGCGAGGAACGCCGCAAGCAGGAGCTGGAACGCCAGGCGCAGAAGCTGCGCGAGGAGATGGAAGATCTGCGCGGCGATTCGGTCAAGATCGCCAAATCGATCCAGGAGCAGGAAGCGGTGATGACCCGCGTCGAGACCTCGCTGCGGGAATTGCAGGCCGAGGCGCGGCGCAAGCAATCCGCATTGCGCGGGCGCGAGGGCGATGTGACGGCCCTGCTGGGCGCGCTGGAGCGGCTGTCGCGCCGGCCGCCGGAAGCGCTGATCGCCCAGCCCTCGGCCCCGGTCGATACGGTGCGCGGCGCCATGCTGCTGCGCGCGGCTCTGCCGACCGTCCAGAAATCCGCCACCGACCTGCGCCGCGAGCTGGAGGATATGGCCGCCCTGCGCGCCGAGATCGAAGCGGAGCGGCGCAAGCTGGCCAATGCCACGCGGGCGATGGAAGCCGAACGCAAACGGCTGGAGACATCAGCGGCCAATCGCCGCCGGCTGGTCGGGCGCACCGAGGCGGAGCGCGAGAAGCTTGCCGAGGCTGTCGGCCGCATGTCCAGCTCGGCCAATGATCTGCGCGACCTGCTGCGCCAGATCGAGGTCGAGCGCGAGGCGCAGCGCAAGGCCGAGGAAGAACGCCGCCGCCAGGAAGAGGCCCGGCGCATCGCCGAGGCGAAGCGCGCAGCGGAAGAAGCGCGGCGCCTGGCCCAGATGCCGCAACCCCAGGCCAAGCCTGCCCCGCGTCCCGAGCGTCAGGTGGCCGCCATACCGCCGGTGGCACGCAGTGCCCCGGTTACGTCAAGCATGGCGCCGCCCGCAGGGCAGCGCCGGTCGATCGAAAAGGCGAAGGGCAGTCTTGTCCTGCCGGTACAGGGCAAGATTGCGCATTCCTATGGCGAGCGCAGCGATACCGGAACCCTTAAGGGTATCCGCATTGCGGCGCGCGATAATGCAGTTGTGATTGCGCCTTTTGACGGACAGGTGGTTTATGCTGGTCGTTTTCGTGGTTACGGGCAAATCTTGATCATCGAACATGGCGACGGATATCATACGCTGCTTGCCGGGCTGGGGCGTATTGACAGCGTGTCGGGCCAGTATCTGCTGGCCGGTGAACCGATCGGGTCGATGAGCATCGATGGCGATGCCTCGCCTGAGCTCTATGTTGAATTGCGCCGGAATGGCGAGCCGATAAATCCGCTGCCGTGGCTGGCAGCCAGTAGTGCCAACAGGATAAGTGGATGAAGCATTTCTCTCGCATCGCAATCGTCGGCGCCGTGGCCCTGGTTGCAATTGCCGGTTTTACCCTTGGCGATACCCTGCAGGCCCAGACCGGCCAGAACGGGCAGCGCTCGGAAACCTACCGGCAGCTTAATCTGTTCGGCGAGGTGTTCGAGCGGGTGCGCGCCGATTATGTCGAGGAGGTCAGCGACGAGAAGCTGATTGAAACCGCGATCAACGGCATGCTGACCGCGCTCGACCCGCATTCCGGCTATCTCACCGCGAAGTCCTATCAGGACATGCAGGTGCAGACGCGCGGCGAATTCGGCGGCCTCGGCATCGAGGTGACGATGGAGCAGGGGCTGGTGAAGGTTGTCTCCCCGATTGACGACACGCCGGCCTTCCGCGCCGGCTTGCAGCCCGGAGACTTCATCGTGCAGCTGGATGGCGAGCAGGTCATGGGCCTGACGCTGGCCGAGGCGGTGGAGCGGATGCGCGGCCGTGTCGGCAGCGAGATCAAGCTGACCATCCGCCGGGGCGCGACGGAGCCTTTCGAGGTGACGCTGAAGCGCGATGTCATCCGCATCCAGTCGGTGCGCAGCCGTCTGATCGACAATGCCGGCTATATCCGCCTGACCACCTTCAACGAGCAGACGATGACCGGCCTTGAAAAGGCCCTCGCCGATCTGAAGAAGCAGAAGGGCAAGGAGCTTCTCGGCATCGTGCTCGACATGCGCAACAATCCGGGCGGCTTGCTGGACCAGGCGATTGCCGTGTCCGATGCCTTCCTGGACAAGGGTGAGATCGTCTCGACCCGCGGCCGCCGTGCCGAGGACGGCCAGCGCTTCAACGCCAAGGCCGGCGATCTGGCCGAGGGCCTGCCGGTCGTCGTGCTGGTGAATGGCGGTTCCGCCTCAGCGTCCGAGATTGTCGCCGGCGCCTTGCAGGATCACGGTCGCGCCATCGTGCTCGGCACCAAATCCTTCGGCAAGGGCTCGGTCCAGACCATCATGCCGCTGCCCGGCCATGGCGCCATGCGCCTGACCACGGCGCGGTATTACACGCCCTCCGGCCGGTCCATCCAGTCGGTCGGCATCGAGCCGGACATCAACATCCCGGCGGCGCGCATTGACCTGATCGACGAAAGCCGCCGGCGCAGCGAGGCCGATCTGCGCGGCGCGCTGTCGAACGATACCCTTCCGGCCCCGAAAGCTGCCCCGGGGGCTGCTCCTGCTACAACGCCGGGCGAAACCCCGGCCACGCCGCAGGCTGCACCGGCCGAGGCTGAGCCCCCGGTTATGGGCGATGCCAATGATTACCAGCTTATCCGGGCAGTTGATCTGCTGCGCGGTCTGGCCTTGTTCAACAAGCGGTCGGTGAACTGAACTGAAGTTTCCCAGGATGCGATTGCCGTTCTTCAAGGGCCGCCGGGCTTCCACCCCGGCGGCTGACGGCTATGAGGACGAGCCGCCACCCTTCGAGGAACAGGATGACGAGACGGGCGAGGCGGAGCGCGAACCCCTGGCCGTGCAATCATCCGCGACCGCGCCCCGGCGCGGCGGCATCGGCGCTGTCCTGCTGGGACCCATCGGCCAGACTTTCGCCTTTCTGCTGCTGATCGGTAGCATAGGCGCGCTGGGCGCCTGGCTGGCCACCAATGGTCAGACCACGGCCGCCAAGCGCGTGCTTCAGACACCGCGCGCGACTTTGTCATTCCTGCCGCCGGAACAACGCCAGCCGCAGCGTCCCCCGGCGCCTGCCGTTGCCCCGACCGCCGCTCCGGCACCAACCGAAGCGCCTGTCGCTAGTCCGCCGCAGCAGCAGGCAGCACCGGCACCAGCGCCAGCAGCCCCGCCAGCGGCCTCCCCAGCCCCAGCACCGGCCGCACCGCCCCCGGCCGCTGCTGCACCAGCCCCCGAGCCTGCACCGCCGCCCGTGCGGCGCCAGGTGACGATGGTGCATGATCCGGCGCTGATCGAGAATTCGCCGAACGGGCTGCTGCCGAAGATCGGCCCGGAAGGCCGGGAGCCGTGGCGCGCCTATGCGCGTCCCTTCAATGCCGCCGAGCAGCGTCCGCGCATTGCCATCATCATCAGCGGCCTCGGCCTGTCGAGCGCCGCGACAGAGGCGGCGGTGCAGGATATGCCGTCGGAGGTCACGCTGGCCTTCACCCCCTATGCCAGCCGCCTGGAAGCCTGGATATCCACCTCCCGGGCCGCCGGTCATGAGGTCATGCTGAGCCTGCCGATGGAGCCCATGGGCTTTCCGGCCAGCGATCCGGGGCCGCATACCCTGCTGACCAGCCTCAGCCCGGTCGAGAATCTGGATCGGATGGAATGGGCGCTGGGGCGCTTTACCGGCTATGTCGGCGTGGTGGATTTCCTGGGCTCGCGCTTCACCACCAATGAGCAATCCCTGCTGCCGGTGCTGAAGGCGCTGAAGGATCGCGGGTTGATGTTCGTCGACAGCAAGAGTTCGTCCTCCAGCGTGGCGGCGCAGATTGCCGGCAGCATCGATCTGCCGCATGCGGTGAACAGCCGGTTCATCGATGACGAGGCGAGCCGCAGCTATATCGACCGGGCGCTGGATGATCTGGAAAAGACCGCAAGACGCAACGGCTCGGCCGTGGGGATCGGCTATGCCTATCCGGTAACGCTGGAGCGGGTGAAGAGCTGGGCCGCGACCCTGCCGCAGAAGGGCATCGTTCTGGCGCCGGTAACGGCGCTGGCCACACGGCAGGCGCCGCGCGGCTGAAAACAAGAGGGCAGGATGATAGACGACAGGCTGTATCGACCCGGTATCGGCATCATGCTGATCAACCATGATGGCCGGATCTTCGTGGCACGCCGGATCGACATGGTCAGCGAGGCCTGGCAGATGCCGCAGGGCGGCATCGACGAGGGCGAGGACCCGTCGGTGGCCCTGTTCCGCGAGATGCGCGAGGAGATCGGCACCGACAAGGCGGAAATCCTGGCGGTCAGCGATGACTGGTATCGCTATGACCTGCCGGCCGATCTGCGCAGCCGGCTCTGGGGCGGGCGCTATGTCGGACAGCGGCAGAAATGGTATGCGCTGCGCTATCTGGGCAGCGATGCCGATATCAACATCGCGACCGAAGAGCCGGAATTCATGGACTGGAAATGGGCGCCTTCGGCCCAAGTGCCTGAGCTGATCGTGCCCTTCAAGCGCCCGCTTTACCGCGAGCTCATGGGCGAGCTGATGGCGAAGCTGCCGGCGAGCCTGGTGCTGTCCTAGGCGGCGGCCGCCTGCTCGGCCTTGGCTGCCTTGCGGGTGATGACCCACCAGGCGACCCGGTTCACCATCTTGTTCAGCACGCCATTCGGACGCAGCCCCACAGCCTTGAACATCATCGCCATGCCGCGCTCGACATGGTGCGGGCGGTAATAGCGGAACGCCCGCTGCTGATAGGCCTGGCAGCAGAGGTTGCGGTCATAGACCCCGCCCTGGCCATTGTCATTGGCGGCGTAATAGGCGAAGGCCAGCTCGTCATCCTCGCTCTCGGCGACGCGGCTGGCGGCAATCATGAAGCGGCGGATCACGCCCAGCTTCTCGATCTGCTGGTAGCGCTTCAGATGGCTGTAGAACAGCTTGTAGTGGCGCAGCTCGTCGGCAGCGATGCGCAGGCAGATATCGCGCAGCACCGGCTCGTCGGTCGAATCGGCCAGCGCGCTGTAATAGGAGCTGGTGCCGATCTCGACGACGCAGCGCGCCACCAGCTCACCCGACAGCGAGCCGCGCACCGAGCGGTCGACATCCATGGGCAGGGTGATGGTGTCGGCAAAGCGCTTGAAGCTGGCGTCGAAATCGAAGGCCGGGTCAGCCATCTCGGCCCAGCGGCGCAGGGCCTGGCCATGCTGCACTTCCTCGACCGACCAATTGCGGGCGACCTGTTTGAAGGCCTCGTCATCGTGGAAGATGTTGCACAGATAGTCGCCATACACGCCGCCATTGTGTTCGACCATGCTGGCGGCCTTCACGATGGAGACGATCTCCGGGTCGATCTTGTCGCGGTCAAAGCGGGACCAGTCGATATCGTCGAGCGTCCAGTGTGACATTACCTGTTCCATCCCGTTGCGTTTTGCGCCTGGCGGGTCTGTTCGAAAGATATCATGGCCTTCGTGGCATGACGCTTATTTAAGCGGTCCCCGGAAGCCATGAAAGGGGCATGTGACATTTTTGCGTAATAAAACGCATCAAACCATAACAGGGAAATGTGTTGAAAAAACAACGGGGTCCCGAAGGACCCCGTGTTCTGGTTCGATACTATATAAGGCTCAGTGCCCGGTATCGAGGGCGCGGATCATGGCGTTGGACACATCAAGCCGGGCCTGGAGGGCCGCCTTTTCGGCGTCGGACTTGGCGTCGGCCAGGTCTTCCTTCTGGGTCTTGATGCGCTGTTCGACCTCGGCGCGGTCGATTTCGTCCAGCGGGACGGCCTCGTCGGCCAGTACCGTGCAGCGATCCTCGGTCACTTCGGCGAAGCCGCCGGCGACGAAGATGCGTTCCTTGATCTGGCCGCCCTCATAGATCTGGATCACGCCCGGAATCAGCGTCGAGATAAACGGCGCATGACGCGGCAGCACGCCGAAATATCCCTCGGTGCCCGGCACGACCACCATCTCCACCGGCTGCGAGACCAGCAGCTTTTCCGGCGAGACCAGCTCGAAATTCGTGGTTTCGGCCATTTGTCAGCCTTCTTTCGTCAGCAATGCGTCACTGGGGCCATCAGGGGGTGGAAGGGACGGCCCTTAGGCCGCCTCTGCCGCCATCTTCTTGGCCTTGGCAACCGCTTCCTCGATGGTGCCGACCATGTAGAAGGCCTGCTCCGGAAGATCGTCATAGGTGCCCGCACAGATGTCCTTGAAGGCCTTGATCGTGTCTTCCAGGCCGACCAGCGTACCCGGCGTGCCGGTGAACACTTCCGCGACATGGAAGGGCTGCGACAGGAAGCGCTGGATCTTGCGGGCGCGGGCGACGACCAGCTTGTCGTCTTCCGACAGCTCATCCATGCCCAGAATGGCGATGATGTCCTGCAGCGACTTGTAGGTCTGCAGGATGCGCTGCACTTCACGGGCGGTGTTGTAGTGCTCTTCACCGATGATCCGGGGATCAAGGATGCGGCTGTTCGAGTCGAGCGGATCGACGGCCGGGTAGATGCCCAGCTCCGCAATCTGGCGCGACAGCACGGTGGTCGCGTCCAAATGGGCGAAGGAGGTGGCCGGCGCCGGGTCGGTCAGATCGTCGGCGGGCACGTAAATCGCCTGCACCGAGGTGATCGAGCCCTTCTTGGTCGAGGTGATGCGCTCCTGCAGGGCGCCCATGTCGGTGCCCAGGGTCGGCTGATAGCCCACGGCCGACGGGATGCGGCCCAGCAGCGCCGACACTTCCGAACCCGCCTGGGTGAAGCGGAAGATGTTGTCGACGAAGAACAGCACGTCCTGGCCTTCCTCATCGCGGAAATATTCCGCCTGGGTCAGACCGGTCAGCGCGACGCGCGCACGGGCACCCGGCGGCTCGTTCATCTGGCCGTAAACCAGTGCCACTTTGGAGCCTTCGCCTTCGAGCTTGATAACGCCCGATTCCATCATCTCGTGATAGAGATCGTTACCCTCGCGGGTGCGCTCGCCGACACCGGCGAAGACGGACACGCCGCCATGCGCCTTCGCGACGTTGTTGATCAGCTCCATGATCAGCACGGTCTTGCCGACACCGGCACCGCCGAACAGGCCGATCTTACCGCCCTTGGAGTAGGGGGCGAGAAGATCGATGACCTTGATGCCGGTGATCAGCTGCTCGGTCTCGGTCGACTGGTCGACGAAGGCCGGGGCCTGACGATGGATCGGCATGCGCATCTTGGCGTTGACCGGGCCACGCTCGTCGACCGGATCGCCGATGACGTTCATGATGCGGCCCAGCGTCTCGGGGCCGACCGGCACCATGATCGCTTCGCCGGTATCCTCCGCTTCCTGGCCACGGACCAGACCGTCCGTGGTATCCATGGCGATGGTCCGGACGGTGCTTTCGCCCAGATGCTGGGCAACTTCCAGCACCAGGGTGCTGTCGCCCAGCTTCACATGCAGCGCGTTCAGAATGGCCGGCAGATCGCCGTCGAACTGAACGTCGACAACGGCGCCGATCACCTGGGTAATCTTGCCAACGAGATTTTTCTTCGCCATGGCCTACTCCACTCTTTCAATCCGTTTGCCGCGCCAGCTCTTGCTCTCCGGCGCGATGCCCTCGCCTGCGACTTAAAGCGCTTCCGCGCCGGAGATGATCTCGATCAGCTCCTTGGTGATATTCGCCTGGCGCTGGCGGTTATAGGTTTGCGACAGCTTGTTGATCATGTCGCCGGCATTGCGGGTGGCGCTGTCCATCGCGGACATCCGGGCACCCTGTTCTCCTGCGGCATTCTCAAGCAGCGTCTTGTAGATCTGGATCGCCAGGTTCTGGGGCAGCAATGCCTCCAGAATGCTTTCCTCGTCCGGCTCGAACTCATACAGAGCCTGCGGGCCGGCCTTCTCGTCCTGGGCGGCTTCTTCCGGCAGGGCGACGGGGATCAGCTGCTGCGCGGTCGGGATCTGCGCCATGGCAGACCGGAACCGGGCATAGAAGATCGTCGCAATGTCGAATTCACCGGCCTCGAACATCTCGGTAACGCGCAGCGATATACCGCGCGCATCCGCGAAGGTCAGACGCTTCTGGCCGGCAAAGCTGACCAGGTCGATGATCTTGTCGCGGAATTCACGGCGCAGCGAATCGCGACCCTTGCGACCGACGCACAGGATTTTCACCGTCTTGCCATCGGCCAGCAGCTTGCGGATGTGATTCCGCGCCGCCTTGACGATATTGGCATTGAAACCGCCGCACAAACCGCGATCCGCGGTGGCGACGATGACCAGATGGATGTCGTCCTTGCCGGTGCCGGTGACCAGCCTGGGGGCATCCGAAGAGCCCTTCAGCCGACCGGCGACCGAGGCCAGCACCCGCTCCATGCGCTCGGCGTAGGGGCGGGCGGCTTCCGCCTGCTCCTGCGCGCGGCGCAGCTTCGCGGCTGCGACCATCTTCATCGCCGAGGTGATCTTCCTCGTCGACTGGACGCTCTTGATCCGGTTTCTTAAGTCCTTGAGGCTGGGCATCCGCTCTCGCCTTGGTTGCTACCGGGGCTGATCGAAATCAGGCGAAGGTCTTGGAGTAGGACTCCAAGAGCGCCTTCAGCTTGCCTTCGATCTCGGATGTCAGCTGCTGTTCCTTGCGGATCGCGGCCAGGATGTCCTTGCCGGTGCCGCGCAGCTCAGCCAGCAGGCCGGCCTCGAACTTGTTCACCTGATCGACCGGCACCTTGTCGAGATAGCCCTTCACGCCGGCATAGATCACCGCGACCTGCTCTTCGACCGCCATCGGGCTGTACTGCGGCTGCTTCAGCAGCTGCGTCAGGCGCGAACCGCGGGCCAGAAGGCGCTGGGTCGAGGCGTCGAGATCGGAGGCGAACTGGGCGAAGGCTTCCATCTCGCGATACTGGGCCAGCTCCAGCTTGATCGAGCCGGCAACCTGCTTCATCGCCTTGATCTGCGCGGCGGAACCGACGCGCGACACCGAGATGCCGACGTTCACGGCCGGGCGGATGCCCTTATAGAACAGGCCGGTTTCCAGGAAGATCTGACCGTCGGTGATCGAGATCACGTTGGTCGGGATATAGGCCGACACGTCGCCCGCCTGGGTTTCGATGACCGGCAGCGCCGTCAGCGAGCCCGAACCGTGATCCGCGTTCATCTTCGCGGCGCGCTCCAGCAGGCGCGAATGCAGATAGAACACGTCGCCCGGGAAAGCTTCGCGGCCCGGCGGGCGGCGCAGCAGCAGGGACATCTGGCGATAAGCGGTCGACTGCTTCGACAGATCATCATAGACGATCAGCGCATGCATGCCGTTGTCGCGGAAGAACTCGCCCATGGCGCAGCCGGTATAGGGTGCGAGGAACTGCAGCGGGGCCGGCTCAGAGGCAGTGGCGGCCACGACGATGGTGTATTCCATCGCGCCGTAGTCTTCCAGGGTCTTCACGATCTGCGCGACGGTCGAGCGCTTCTGCCCGATGGCGACGTAGATGCAATAGAGCTTCTTCGACTCGTCGTCGCCCTTGTTGATCGCGGCCTGGTTGATGATCGCGTCGATGGCGACGGCGGTCTTGCCGGTCTGACGGTCACCGATGATCAACTCGCGCTGGCCACGGCCGACCGGGATCAGGGTGTCGATGGCCTTCAGGCCGGTCTGCATCGGCTCATGCACCGAGCGGCGCGGGATGATGCCCGGCGCCTTGACCTCGACGCGGGTGCGCTTCACATCGGTCAGCGGACCCTTGCCGTCGATCGGGTTGCCCAGCGCGTCGACGACGCGGCCCAGCAGGCCCTTGCCGACCGGCGCATCGACGATGGTGCCGGTGCGCTTGACGGTGTCGCCTTCTTTAATGTCACGGTCATCGCCGAAGATCACGATACCGACATTGTCGGTTTCGAGGTTCAGCGCCATGCCACGGATACCGTTCGGGAATTCGACCATCTCACCGGCCTGGACCTTGTCCAGACCATAGACACGGGCGATACCGTCACCCACCGACAGCACGGTGCCGACTTCGGCCACTTCGGCTTCGGAGCCGAAATTGGCGATCTGTTCCTTCAGGATAGAAGAAATCTCGGCGGCGCGGATGTCCATCAAGCAGTCCCTTTCATCGCGAGCTGCAGCCGCTGCAGTTTGCTGCGCAGCGAACTATCGATCATACGTGATCCAACCTTGACGATCAGCCCGCCGATCAGGGCAGGCTCGACCTTCGTTTCAATGGCGACCTTGGAGCCGATCGCCTGTTTCAGGGCATCAATGAGCGCCTTTTCCTGCGTCTTGGTCAGGGCCTTGGCGGAAGTGACTTCCGCGGTGACCTCGCCACGACGGCGGGCAAGCTCGTTCAGGAATGCCGTAATGATATGGTTCAGCGCGAACAGGCGACGATTGATCGCCACCGTGCCCACGAATTTCTGGGTCAGTGCCGAAGCACCGGCCTTGGCCAGGATCGCTTCCATCGCCTTGGCCTGCTGATCGCGGCCCAGGATCGGGGAGCGGACCAGGCGGACCAGATCCTCGGATTCGACCAGGGCCTGGCGCAAACCGCGCAGATCCTCGGCCACTTCGTCGAGTGCCTTGCTGCTGTCCGCGAGCTCATACAGCGCTGTCGCATAGCGCTGGGCAATCGCTGACAGGCCTTGCGTCCCTTTTGCCAACTGGGGAGCTCCCACTTTAGATGCGGCTGACCTGAATCGTCTTACGTATCCGCCGAAACCCCAATAGAGGCTGGAATTGGCGCAGAAATACGGGCCTGACGGGAAGGCATGCCTCCCCAAGGCCGGGCGTTGTCTAACATAGTCGTATAGGGTGTGCAAGCCGTAGAGGCACAGCTTTGCAGCCTTGGGGCAGCCTGAGGTTGGAATGCTTCCCAATCCCCGCGAAATGCGCATGAAAGGGGCATTTTCGCCCCTTTCCTAGAGGAAGCTGTACGGGTCGATATCGACGATGACGCGAATGCTGGCCGGTATCTCCACCTGGGCCAGCCAGTGGCGCATCACCGCCTGGACATTGACGCTCTTCGCCGCCTTCAGCAGCAGGCGCTGGCGGTGCCGGCCACGCAGGATGGCGAAGGGTGCCGGCGCCGGACCCAGCACCCGCACGCCGTCCTCGCGCGGGGCCGCCCGGCCGAGGCGCAGCGCGATGGTCTCGACCAGCCGCTGGTCGGCGCCGGAGACGATCAGACCGGCCAGCCGGCCATAGGGCGGCATGCCGGCGCGGCGGCGATCCTCCGCCTCGGCGGCGAGGAAGCGGTCGCGGTCGCCCTCGACCAGCGCCTTCAGCACCTTATGGTCGGGATCATAGGTTTGCAGCAGCACCCGGCCAGGATGCTCGGCGCGGCCGGCGCGGCCGGCGACCTGATGGAGTATCTGATAGGTCCGCTCCGCCGCGCGCAGATCGCCGCCCATCAGGCCGAGATCGGCATCGATGACGCCGACCAGCGTCAGCATCGGGAAATGATGGCCCTTGGCGACCAGCTGCGTGCCGATCAGGATATCAACCTCTCGCTCGCGCACGCTGCGCAGCAATTCACCGACCGCGGCCGGGCCGGCCAGGGTGTCGCTGGCGATCAGCGCGAAGCGGGCGTCGGGGAAGGTGTGCAGCACTTCCTCGGCGATGCGCTCGACGCCGGGGCCGACCGCCTTGAAGCCGTCGGTGCTCTCGCAGCTCGGGCAGGCGCTGGGCAGCTTCGCGGTATAGCCGCATTGATGGCATTGCAGCCTGCCGGCCAGCCGATGCTCGACCAGCCAGGCGGTGCAGTTCGGGCAGCCCAGCCGATGGCCGCAGGTGCCGCACAAGGTCAGCGGCGCATAGCCCCGGCGGTTCAGGAAAAGGACGATCTGCTCGCCCGCCTCCAGCGTGGCGCGCATCGCCTCGATCAGCGGCGGCGACAGCCAGCGGCCGGCCTGCGGCTTGTCGATACGCATGTCGATGGCCTGGATCATCGGCAGGGCCGCCCCGGCGAAGCGGTCCGGCAGGCTCAGCCTGGCATAGCGCCCGGCCTCGACATTGGCGACGGTTTCCAGCGAGGGCGTGGCGGAGGCCAGCACGATGGGGATTTCCCCCAGATGCGCGCGCACCACCGCCATGTCGCGGGCATTATAGGTGACGCCCTCTTCCTGCTTGAAGGCGGGTTCATGCTCCTCATCTACAACGATCAGGCCGAGATCGGGGAAGGGCAGGAACAGGGCGGAGCGCGCACCGACCACCAGCGCCGCCTTGCCCTCGGCGATGGCGCGCCAGCTGTCGCGGCGCTGTGCCGGGGTCAGTTCGGAATGCCATTCGACCGGGCGGCAGCCGAACCGCGCCTCGAAGCGTTCCAGCCAATGCGGGGTCAGGGCGATTTCCGGCAGCAGGACCAGAACCTGCCGGCCGGCCTTCAGCGCCGTGGCGACGGCCTCGAAATACACCTCTGTCTTGCCGGAGCCGGTGACGCCATCGAGCAGGGTCGCCGAATAGCCGGCGTCGATCCGCGCGCTGAGTGCTGCCCCGGCGGCGCGCTGGTCGTCGGACAGCGACGGGTGGACCAGTTCAGGATCAGGGCGGGGCGGGGGAAGATGCGCCGGCACCTGAACCGGCAGCAGGGCACCGGCCTCGGCCAGCCCCTTCACAACGCCGGAGGACACACCGGCCTCCCGCGCAATGTCGCCGGCCGACAAGGGCGGCATATCCTGCAGCAAGGCGACCACGCGCCGCCGGGCCGGAGTCGGGCGCAGCGCCTCGACATCGAAGCCCTCGGCCAGCCGATAGGCGATGGCCGGCGCCGGCGGCTCCAGGGCGGCCGGCACGCTCATCGCCATGCGCAGCACCTGGCCCGGTGCGGTCAGTGTATAGGCAGCAACCCAGGCGACGAAGCGGCGCAGCACTGCCGACATGGGCGGCGCGTCGAGCCGGGCGATGACATCCTTCAGCCGGGTTTCGGCGATATCGCTGCTGCCACCCAGCCCCCAGACCACGCCGATGACGCTGCGCCGGCCGAGCGGGACGGTGACGAAATCACCTTCTTCCAGCGCCAGATCGGCCGGTACGCGGTAGTCGTAGCCCTCTCCCACGGGGAGTGGCAGCAGCACGGTTACGCGATCATGTGTCGCGCCGTCATGTTGCTGCGGTGCAGTGCTGGCGCTGGTTGTTTTGTCCGTCATGGGGTAGGTTTAGCGCTGAGCGGGATCGAGGGCGAGCATTCCTCGATCCCATGTCTTATTCGGGTAATGCAAGGAACGATTTCCTCGATGAAGTTCTTCGTCGACACCGCCGATACGGCCGAAATTCGCGAACTCGCAGGCAGCGGCCTGCTGGATGGCGTGACCACCAACCCGTCCCTGATCGCCAAGAGCGGCCGCAAGATGGCCGATGTGATCGCCGAGATCTGCGCCGTCGTGCCGGGTCCGGTCAGCGCCGAGGTGACCGCCACCGATTCCGCCGGCATGCTGAAGGAAGGCCGCTATCTGGCCCAGATCGCCGGCAATGTCGTGGTCAAGCTGCCGCTGACCCAGGAAGGGCTGAAGGCCTGCAAGGTGCTGACCGATGAAGGCACCCAGACCAATGTGACGCTCTGCTTCTCCGCCGCCCAGGCCATTGTCGCCGCCAAGGCCGGGGCGACCTATGTGTCGCCCTTCGTTGGCCGGCTCGACGATATCGGCCAGGACGGGATGGAGCTGATCGCCGATATCGTGCAGATCTACGCCAATTTCCCGGCCTTCCAGACTGAAGTGCTGGTTGCCTCGATCCGCAGCCCGATGCATGTCGTGAACGCGGCGAAGCTGGGGGCGGATGTCTGCACCCTGCCGCCGGCGGTGCTGCGCCAGCTGTTCAACCACCCGCTGACCGACAAGGGCCTCGACGCCTTCCTGTCGGACTGGAAGAAAACCGGCCAGTCGATTCTCTGACAGCATTCCCCCGTAGCGAAAGCAGCGCGCATGACTGAAGAGCCCCGCATCGTCCGCACGCCGAACCCGCCCTCTGCCGCCGATGCGGCAGGGTCGGGGAAGCGCGCTGTCACGGCGACCGAGGTTACGCAGTATCTGCGCCGCCACCCCGATTTCCTGGTCCGCCATTCGGAACTGGCCGAAGTGCTGGTGCCGCCGACGCGCGACAATGGCGACGGGGTGGTGGATCTGCAGTATTTCCTGGTGCAGCGGCTGCGCGGGGAATTGTCGGAGCTGCGCGACCAGCAGCACGACCTGATCGCCACAGTGCGCGCCAATACCGCCAATCAGGCCCGGGTCTACGAGGCGGTGCTGGCGATGATGGGGGCGGCAAGCTTCGAGCATTTCATCGAGATCGTGACCAGCGATCTGGCCATCATCCTTGATGTCGATGTCGTGGCGCTGTGCATCGAGACGAATGGCTTCCTGGATGCCGGCGACCGCATGGCCGGTGTGCGTATCCTGGCGCCGGGGCGGATCGACGAAGTGCTGGGCACCGGGCGGGATATCCTGCTGGGTGCCGAGATGGCGGGCGATGCCGATGTCTTCGGCGGGGCGGCCGAGCTGGTTCGCTCCCAGGCGATGAGCCGCCTGCGCTTTCACCCAAAGGCGCCGAACGGGCTGCTGGTCTTCGGCTCGCGCCGGGACGATACATTCCATGCCGGGATGGGAACCGAATTGCTGATGTTCCTGTCGCGCGCGCTGGAAGGCTGCGTGCGGCGATGGCTCGACCTGCCGAACGATTGATCCAGCCCCTGCCGGAGGGGGCCGCCGCCGATCTGCGGGCCGCCCTGCTGGACTGGCACCGCTGGCTGGGGGAGGAGCGGCAAAGCTCCGCCCATACGGTCGAAGCCTATGGCCGGGATATTGGTGTCTTCATCGGCTTTCTCGCCGGGCATCAGGGCGGGGCCGTGTCGCTGGCCGATCTGGCCCGGCTGAAGCCTGGCGATTTCCGCGCCTATCTGGCCGAACGCGCCGGTGATTCCTATGCCCGCAGCTCGACGGCGCGGGCATTTTCCGTGGTCCGCAGTTTCTTCCGGTTCCTGGAGCGGCAGGGGCTTGTGGCGAATGCCGCCGTGTTGTCGGTCCGCACGCCGAAGCTGCCGCATTCCGTGCCCAAGGCGCTGAGCGAGGAAGACGCCGCCCGGCTGCTCGACAATACAGATATCGCCTCTGCCAGCGATGCCGAGGCCTGGATACTTGCCCGCGACGAGGCGCTGATCACCTTGCTGTATGGCTGCGGGCTGCGCATCGGCGAGGCGCTGGGGTTGACGCGTGGGCAGGCCCCCGACCTGACCGGTGGCGGCGATCTGATGCGCATCACCGGCAAGGGCAACAAGCAGCGCGTGGTGCCGGTCCTGCCGGCGGTGCGCGAGGCGGTGTCGCGCTACATGGCGCTCTGTCCCTATCCGGGCGATGCCACAACGCCCCTGTTCCTGGGCGCGCGCGGCGGGGCGCTGAACCCGCGCATCGCACAGGGGCTGATGCAGAAGCTGCGCCTGTCGCTCGACCTGCCGGACACCACCACGCCGCACGCCCTGCGGCACAGCTTCGCCACGCATCTTCTGGCCGGCGGCGGCGATCTGCGGGCGATCCAGGAATTGCTGGGCCATGCCTCGCTCTCAACCACGCAACGTTACACCGATGTAGATTCGGCCCGTCTGATGGCCGTGCACCGCGCCGCGCATCCCCGGGCAGGAAGATAAAAAAACCCCGGCACGATGGCCGGGGTTTTCTTCATCTTCTCTGGCGCAGGATCAGACGATCTCGACCAGTTCGATGTCGAAGGTCAGATCCTTGCCGGCCAGCGGATGATTGGCATCCAGCGTGACTGACTGGTCGTTGACGCCGGTGACGGTCAGCATCAGCGGCTGGCTGTTCGGGCCCTGCGCCTGAAGCTGCAGGCCTTCCTGGAAATCAATGTCCTGGGGCAGGGAGACGCGCTCGATCTCCTGCACCAGATCGGGGCGGTGCTCGCCATAGGCGTCCGCCGCTGGCACGGTGACGGTACGGCTTTCGCCTGCCTTCAGGCCGATGGCGGCCTGCTCGAACCCGCCGATGACCTGGCCCTGGCCAATGGTGAACTGCAAGGGATCGCGCCCCAGCGATGAATCGAACTGCTCCCCGTCCTGCAGGGTTCCCGTGTAGTGTATACGGACGGTATCGCCCGATTTCGCAGCGGTCATGTGCCGCCTCCTCGCATTACGTGTTCCGCCTCCCGACATACCCTGAAATGGTATCCCGGTGCGTTGGATCGGCAGACCATAAAAGGTTTTGCCGGATGTGGCTATGCCCGTTCCGGCAGGCCGGCCATAGCATAAATATCGCCCGACGCGATGCCGGACGATAAGGAATGCAGATGGGCGTTCATCGCCGCCGCATCAACCCAGGCCGGCAATTCCAGCACCAGTTTTTCGCCATAGGCGATGTTGAAGCGATACTCCGTAAGGCGCGAAAGCTCGCTCAGGCAGGCCCCGGCCAGGTCGGGGCGGGCGGCGAGAAACTCGAAGGACAGCACCGGGATGGGCCGGGTCAAGCCGCGCAGAACCTCCGCCTCGAAGCCTTCGACGTCGATCTTGCAGAATTGCGGCATTCCGTGCCGGTCGATCAGCCGGTCCAGCGTGTCCACCGCCACGCTGACCGGGCGGTCCCAGGCCACAGCGGCGAAATCGGGGCGCTGCCCGGCATCCGCCACCCAGTCCTGCGACAGGCTGGAGACGGTCGGGTTGCGCCGGCTGACCAGCAGGTCGGCGCGGCCGGTCTCCGCCCCCAGCGCGCAGCCTTCCAGCACGACATCCGGGGCGTTGCGATAGAAGCGACGTAACAGCGCCAGCGGGGCCGGCTGCGGCTCGACCGCGACCACCCGGCAGCCCAGCGACCGCAGCGCCCAGATACGGTCGCCGACATGGGCGCCGACATCAAAGGCCAGATCGCCGGGCCTGACGAAACGCCCATACAGCCGGCGCAGCCGCGCCTGCTTCGCCAGATTCAGGCGATAGACGATCAGCGAGCGGGCGAGGCCGAGGGTGGTGGGTATATCCATGGCAGGTCCCTGGTGACGGGCAGGTGCAGATAATCTGCCCCATCGGCGCTGGATTAACAGGGTTGATCGATTTGTTTTCCTTGTCGTATTCGATATGGCGAAATATGTTTCAATCAGACGAATAAAAAACGCCGCAATCGGGAGCAGACTGCCGTGGCCCATCAGGAACTGGAAGTCAGGAAGATCGCCGGCGCCATTGGCGCGGAAATTCATGGAGTCGATCTGTCGGCGCCGCTGGATGACAAGAGTGTGGCCGCGATCCGCCGCGCCTATCTCGACAATCTGGTGATCTTCTTCCGCGAGCAGACCCTGGCCTCCGATCAGTTCATGGCGTTTGCCCGGAGATTCGGCCAGCCGATCGAATATCCTTTCGTGAAGGGCATCGACGGCTTCCCGGAGATCATCCAGGTCGCCAAGCTGGAGCATGAGACGGTGAATTTCGGCGGTATCTGGCATACCGACACCGCCTATCTGCAACAGCCGCCCATGGGCACGATGCTGATCGCGCGCGAGGTGCCTCCCTATGGCGGTGACACGCTGTTCGCCAACCAGTATCTGGCCTATGAGGCTTTGTCCGAGCGGATGAAGGCGCTGCTGGACGGGCTGACCGGCATCAACACCTCGGCCAAGGCGGATGTCTCCCGGACCCGCGAGGACCGCATCAAGGACAGTGCGACGGCGCAATCCAACACGAATTTCGTCTCCGAGCATCCGGTGGTGCGCACCCATCCGGAAACCGGGCGCAAGGCGCTGTATGTGAACAGCGGCCATACCGTCGCCTTCAAGGGCATGACCGAGGCCGAGAGCGCGCCGATCCTGAACTTCCTCTTCCAGCATCAGGTGAAGCCGGAATTCACCTGCCGCTTCTCGTGGCGGCCGGGCTCTATCGCCTTCTGGGACAACCGGGCGGCGCAGCACAACCCGATCAATGACTATCACGGCTTCCGCCGGATCATGCACCGCATCACTCTAGCCGGGGACACGCCGGTTTAAGGGGGCGCCCCTCTCTCAAGCCGTCATTCCCGGCCTTGTGCCGGGAATCCAGGGTTCAGCTTACTCGACCGACATCCAGCAAGCGGCGGCTTGGACCCCCGGCACAAGGCCGGGGGTGACGGACTGAGTGAGGGGCAAAGGGCGGGATGACAACCTGAAGCAGCAAAACCCTAAAGCCCGCGCAATTCCGCTGCCAGGGAATCGAAGGCGTCGCCCACCGCCATCAGATGGCCGAGATAGAGATCCCGGTTCTGCTGCATCCGCGCGATGGGGCCGGCAAGCGCCACGCCCAGCGTCTCGTCCAGCAGATCGCGGGAGATCGACAGGGCCATCACGTCGACGATGTTCTCGCCCCTTGTCTGGTACCAGCCGCGCTGGCGCGACATCTCCAGCTCCTCAGTCAGCGCCTGTGCATCGGTGACGGTGTTCTCCGTGACCTGCGGCAGTTTCAGCTTGGCCAGCAGGCCGGCTCGCTCGGTGGGCGCCAGATGGCCCAGCAGGGCCTTGCCGATGGCGCTGGAATGCAGCGGTTTCAGATCGCCCGGGCTGGCGGTGTAGCGCACCGTGTGGTTGCCCTCGATCACCTCCAGATAGGTCACGCGGTCGCCCTGGCGCTTGCCCAGCAGCACGGTCTCGCCGGTCGCCTTCACCAGGCCTTCCAGCAGCGGCGTCAGCTTTTCCAGCAGCGGGTCATGCCGGGCGATGGCCTGGGCGATGGTCAGCAGCCGCTTGGTCGGATAGACCCGCTTGCGATGGTCGAGAATGTAGACATAGCCGCGGCTCTGCAGCGTGCGGACCAGTGAATGGCAGCTGCTGATCGGGGCATTGATGCGCTGGGCGATTTCGGTCAGCGACAGGGGGGTGCGCGCCTTGGCGAAGATTTCCAGCAGATCGAGTGTACGTATCGCCGTCTTGACCGGATCCTGACCTGCCATACCCGTTCGCACCCTGTTATTGCGTAGCGCTTTTTGATTGCCGCCAACAGTAAACGCGGTCGCGCCAAGTGCAAGCCGAAAGCCTGTCCGGCGGGCCTGCCGCGAGGGCGGTTGTAATAAAATTACGCCTTTCATCAAATTCAGTGAAGAGAAAAGTCTTTCAACACCCGGAAGACGACGATATCTTTGCGCCTCGTTCAACAGGGCAGTCCGGCCTCGTACCCGGACCGCGTCCAATCGATAAACCGGAGATGCCGAGCGCCGCAGCAGATGGCGCCGGCTTCCCAACCGGAACCCACCGGAATGGAGGAAGATATGACCCAAGCGCCGCATCACGGCATCATCACGCGTTCTGTTCGCACCGGGCTGGCCGGGCTGGCCCTGGCGGCTGGCGTTACCCTGGCGGCTGGCACAGCCGACGCCCAGCAGCGCCTGGCAATGGGCGGCACGCATGGCCAGTCGGCTTTCTATGCCTATCAGGTCGCCGTGGTGTCGGACTGGAACAAGTCGCTCGGCATGAATATGAGCATCCAGGAGCTGGGCGGCGCCTCGGCCTCGACCACGGCGCTGCTGCGTGGCGAGGTCGATATGGGCATTGCCGTCACCTCCAGCGATTTCGACGCGATGAAGGCCAGCGGCGGTGCCAAGCTGCGCACCCTGTATTATTTCGCCCCGCTGCCGAACAACTGGGTGGTGGCCGCCGATTCCGGCATCAACAGCCTGAGCGATCTGGCCGGCAAGCAGTTCAATCCGGGCGGTCGCGGCTCGGCCACGGAAAAGCAGGCCGACAGCATTCTCACCCTGCTCGGCATCGCGCCTGACATGCAGCGCGCCGGCGGCTCCGACGCGCTGGACGCCTATCAGAACCGGCGCATCATCGGCTTCATGAAGGCTGGCCTGCATCCGGATGGCTATATCCAGCAGGCCCATGCTGCCCGGCCGATCAAGATGATCCCGATGACCGATGCCGAGGCCAAGAAGGTTGTCGCCGAATTCCCCTATTTCAGCCTGGCGACCGTGAAGCCCGGCGAGAATTACGGCAGCCAGGCTGCCAGCCTGACGACGGTGCAGACCGCCATCGGCATCAACACCACGACCGATCTGCCGGAAAAGGTTGCCTATGAGATCGCCAAGCGGATTTTCTCGGCTGACGGCATGGCGGCGGCGAAAAGCGGCTATCCCGCTGCTGACCGCGCCGACCCGGTCACGTTGACGCTTGAGGCATCGGTGGCCCCGCTGCATCCCGGTGTCGTGCGCTACTATACCGAAAAGGGCACGGCGATTCCTGCGCGGATGATGGCGAAAAAATAAGAGCTGCCGTCCTTTCCACCCCTGGACCGCCGGCGCCCCGCGCCGGCGGTCGGCTTTTTGCAACCCTGATGATTGTCCGACCGAGCGATGGAACCTGAAGAAAGAGAAAGCGGCTACCGCAAATATGGCGGCATCGCCGGCAAGGCCCTGGCCGGGGTCGCGATCCTCTGGATCCTGTTCCATGTGGTGACGGCGGGTATCGGCACCCTGCCGAATTACCAGCAGCGCGCCATCCATCTCGGCGGCGCGCTGGCGCTGGTCTTCCTGCTCTATAGCGGCTCGAAGCGCGATTCGACGCTGATCCGGCTGTTCGATCTGGTACTGGCAGGCCTCAGCGTGCTGGTGCTGGGCTATATCGTCTGGAACTACAACACCATCGTCGAGAGCACCTGGTTCACCGACGAGACGCTTGAGAAGATCTTCGGCGTCACACTGCTGCTGCTGGTGCTGGAGGGCGTGCGCCGGGCGCTGGGCTGGCTGTTCGTCGGCATGATCCTGGTGTTCTACCTCTATGCCTATTTCGGCAATTACATTCCCGGCGCGCTGGGCCATCGCGGCCTGTCGCTCGACCGGCTGATCTATGCCTTTTATCTCGGCGAGAACGGGCTGCTCGGCCCGCTGATGGGCATTTCCGCCACCGTCGTCACGCTGTTCCTGATCCTGGGCGCGCTGCTGAACAGCAGCGGCGCCGGGCAGGTGTTCATCCTGATCGCCATGCGGATCGGCGGCCGGGTGCGCGGCGGGGCCGGCATGGTCGCGGTGTTCGGCAGCGCCTTCATGGGCATGGTGAATGGCAGCACGGTTGCCAATGTCACGAGCACCGGCGTGCTGACCATCCCGCTGATGAAGCGCCTGGGCTTCAAGCGCAACCTGGCCGGCGCCATAGAGGCGGTGGCCTCGACCGGCGGGCAGATCATGCCGCCGGTCATGGGGCCGGGCGCCTTCCTGATGGCGGAGCTACTGGGCATCGCCTATCTCGACGTGGTGACGGCGGCGCTGGTGCCGTCGCTGCTGTTCTTCATGGCGCTGCTGATCGGCGTCTATCTCTACGCCCTGAAATACGATCTGAAGCCGCTGCCGGCCGAGCTGATCCCGACCCGGCGCGAGGCCTTCGAGCCGCTGGCGCTGATCAGCCTGATGGTGCCCATCGGCATCCTGGTCTATTTCATCGTCCAGCAATACACGATCCAGATGGCGGTGTTCTGGGCGATCATTTCCATCGTCGCCATGATGCTTCTGACAGTCCTGTTCCGCCGCCAGCCGGCCTCCTCCAGCGCGGGGGAGCGCGCCCGCGCCGTCGCCGGGCTGGGCGAGACGCCCGACGACATCACCGGCATCCAGGGCGATCTCGGCCAGCGCGTGAAGAAGCTGGTCCGCTCCGTCATCGACGGGCTGTACGAGGCGGCGCGCGGCGTGGTGTTCATCGCCATGATCATCGCGGCGGCGCAGATCATCGTCTCGCTGATAAATCTGACCGGGCTGGGCGTCACCTTCTCGCAGCTGATCGTCAGCATCGGCCAGGGCCAGATCCTGCTGTCGCTGGTGCTGACCATGGTCATCGCCATCATCCTGGGCATGGGCATGCCGACACCTGCCGCCTATGCCGTGGGGGCCGCCGTGCTGGCCCCGCCGCTGATCAATCTGGGCTTCGATCTGCTGCCGGCGCATCTGTTCCTGTATTTCTTTGCCAGCGTCTCGGCCATCACCCCGCCGGTCGCGGCCGGGGTGTTTGCTGCCGTGGCGATCAGCGGCGGCACTGTCATGGGGACGGCCGCCTATGCGATGATCCTGGCCTGCAGCCTGTTCCTGATCCCCTTCATGTTCATCATGAACCCGGAGCTGACGCTGCAGGGCCAGCCGGCGGATGTGGCGCTGGCGCTGGTTTCGGCGACCATTGGCATCGTGTTCATGTCGATCACCGCCATCGGCCAGTGCCGGGGGCCGGTCTCCTGGGGGCCGCGCCTGCTGTTTGCGCTGGGTGCTGTGACGCTGATCGATCCCAGCTGGCTGACCGATCTGATCGGCGTCGCGCTGGTGACGCTGGGGCTGGCCTGGCATCTGCGTTTCGACAGGCAGGCCCGCCGGCTTGCCGTACCGCAATAAGCCAAGAAACTGAGAGGAACCGCTGATGAAGATCGCCATCCTGGGCGCCGGGGCCATGGGCTCCGTCTATGGCGCCATTCTGGCCCGCGCCGGTGACAATGATGTCTGGCTGGTGGATCGCTGGCAGGACCATATCGACGCCATCCGTGCCAAGGGGCTGAAGATTACCGGGGCCAGCGGCGACTGGGTGTCGCCCTCCAAGGCCACGACTGATCCGGCCGAGGTCGGGCTGTGCGAACTGGTCATCGTCGCCACCAAGACCCGCGATATCGACTCGGCACTGGCCGGGGCGACGCCAATGATCGGCCCGGATACGCTGCTGCTGTCGATTCAGAACGGCCTGGGCGCTTACGACATATTGGTGAAGAGCGTGTCGAAGGACCGCCTGCTGCTGGGCATCGCCGGCGGCTTTGGGGCGACCATTCCGACGCCCGGCCATGTGCATCATAACGGCTTCGAGATCGTGAAGATCGGCGCCACCGTGCCCGAGGCGCAACCCGCCGCCGAGACAGTGGCCAAGGTTTGGGCCGATGCCGGTTTCCGCGCTGAGGCCGCGCCGGACATTCAATCAATGATCTGGTCGAAGCTGATCTGCAACGTCACCTACAGCGCGGTGTGCGGCATCACCGGCCTGACCATCGGCCAGGTGATGGAGACGCCGGAGGCGTGGCGCGTGGCCTCTGCCTGCGCGTCGGAAGCCTTCGCCGTCGCCAAGGCGCGCGGCATCGCCCTCAGCTTCGACGATCCGGTCGCCTATGTGCGCAAGTTCGGCTCCGCCATTCCGGGCGCCAAGCCGTCGCTGCTGCTCGACCGGCTGGCCGGTCGGCAGGGTGAGATCGACTTCCTGAACGGTGCGGTTGCCGATGAGGGCGCAAAGCTGGGCGTGCCGACCCCGACCAATTCCATCGTGGCCGGCCTGGTCCGCGCCATGGAAGCACACGACATGCGCCCCGCGGCGCAGCAGTAAGGAGAACCCCCATGTTCCGCAAAGATGGCTGGTACCGCTCGATCCTCTACGCCCCGGCGCACCGCGACAATCTGGAGCAGGTCTTCGCCAATACGCCTGCCGATGTGGTGATGCTGGACCTTGAAGACGGCGTGCCGATGGACGACAAGCCGGCCGCCCGCGTGAAGGCGACGGCGCTGGCAAAGCAGGACTGGACGCCGCTGGTCGCGCTGCGCGTCAACAAGGCCGATAGCGGCATGATCCCCGAAGATCTGGAATGTTTCGGCCCCGGCATCGGGGCTGTGATCCTGCCGAAGGCGGAGCGCGTTGCCGATCTGCAGGATATCGACCGCCGCCTGACCGAGAAGGAAAAGGCGCTGGGCATCGAGGCCGGCCGCACCAAGATCATCGGCCTGGTGGAGAGCTGCTTCGGCGCGCTGGAGGCTGTGAATCTGGCCCGCGCGACCCCGCGCATGCTGACGCTGGGCATCGGCGCGTCCGATTTCATGGCCGATATCGGCAGCCCGGTGACCCGCGCCACGCTGGACCCGGAGGCGCTGTCGCTGCCGCGCCGCATGCTGGTGCTGGCGGCCCGCGCCGCCGGTCTGTCCGGTCCGTTCGATGGTGGCCAGTTCCCGCCGGGCCGGCCCGGCTGGGGCGAGGCCTGCGACATGGTCCGGCGCATCGGCTTCCAGGGCAAGGTCTGCTTCGACGATGCCCAGGCGGCGGAAGCCAATGCCGTGTTCTCCGCCCGCGAGGGTGAAAAGCTGCGCTGATCCGGTAAGGGCATAATGGGGCGTTGACGAAACCTGTCAGCTGCGCGAACGTTTGGCCTGGTTTAGCCAACGCTTGTGGAGTTGCCCCATGTCGCTTGTCCACTTCAAGAATTTCGAGATGCTCGACCCCGACCATGACGGTCTGAAGGGCGGGTTCGAGCTTCTCGTCGAAGGCGACAAGATCAGGGAAATCTCCGACAAGCCGATCAAGGCCGGCAGTGCCGACATCGTCGATTGCGGCGGCCGCACGCTGATGCCGGGGCTGATCGACAGCCATGTCCATGTGTTCCTCAGCGAGGTGTTCATCCGCCGGCTGGAGGATGTGCCGCTGACGCTGATGACCGCGCGCTCCGCGGTGCTGATGAAGAACATGCTGGATCGCGGCTTCACCACGGTGCGCGATACCGGCGGGGCCGATTGGGGCATCAAGACAGCGGTGGAGCAGGGGCTGCTGCCCGGCCCGCGGCTGTTCATTGCCGGCAAGGCCATCGGCCCGACCGGCGGGCACAGCGATCCGCGCCGCCGCACCGATAGCGGCTCGGGCTGTCATTGCTGCAACGCCATGGCCTTCACCATGGGCATCGCCGATGGCGTCGACGGGGTGCGCAAGGCCGTGCGCGAGGAAATGCGCCAGGGTTGCGACCATGTGAAGATCATGATGTCGGGTGGCGTTGCCTCGCCCTATGACCCGCTGGACAGCCTGCAATTCTCGCCGGTCGAGGTGGCGGCGGCGGTTGAGGAATCGCATGCCTTCGGGCGCTATGTCTGCGCCCATGCCTATACGCCGGAAGCCATCACCCGCGCCGCCCATGCCGGCGTGCGGACCATTGAGCATGGCAATCTGATCGATGATGCCTCGGCCAAATTGATGGCTGAGAAGAAGATGTTCCTGGTCGCCAATCTCGTCACCTATTTCGCCATGAAGGAACGGGCGGCCGAATTCGGCATGGGGGCGGAGATGCTGGAGAAGAACGACATTGTCATCGAGGGCGCGCTGCGGTCGCTGGAAATCTGCAAGCGGGCGGGGGTGCCGGTCGCCTTCGGCACCGATCTGCTGGGCCAGCTGCAGGTCGAGCAGAGCCGCGAATTCTCGATCCGCAGCCAGGTCGTCAGCCCGATAGAGATCATCCGCTCGGCCACCACCATCGGCGCGCAGGTGGTCCGCCGCGAGGGCAAGCTGGGTTGCCTGAAGCCGGGCGCCTGGGCCGATCTGCTGGTCGTCGACGGCAACCCGCTGAAGGATATCTCCGTCATGGAAGGCCAGGGCCGGAATCTCAGCGTCATCATGCAGGGCGGCCGCTTCCACAAGAACCGCCTGAACTGACGGCATGGCGGCGTTTTGCTGCGCCGCACAATTTTTTACATCTGAGCGTTGAATAAACTCTTGCCGGATTTATCCAATTCGAGTGAAGCTAATTTAGTCATATAAGTTGTTTGCCGCGCGGACATCTTGTCTGCGTGCCTTGGCATCATTCACCGTATGGGGATCACCGGTCATGGGGAATGGTCAGGATAAGCCCACCCCGGTGCTGCTCCGGAATTTCACGCTGCTTGATCCGCGCCATGACGAGACGCGCGGCGGCTATGAAATCCTGATCGAAGGCGACAAATTCCGCGAGGTTTCCGACCGGCCGATCACATCGGCCAGCGCCGAGGTGATCGATTGCGGCGGCCGCACGCTGATGCCGGGGCTGATCGACAGCCATGTCCACTGCATGCACAGCGAGGTCTATATCCGCCGGCTGGAGGATGTGCCGCTGACGCTGGGTACCGCCCGCGCCGCCGCGCGCCTGCGGGGCATGCTTGATCGCGGTTTCACCACGGTGCGCGATACCGGCGGGTCGGATTGGGGGCTGAAGGCGGCGGTCGACCAGGGATATTTCGCCGGTCCGCGCCTGTTCATCGCCGGGCGGTCCTTGGGGCCGACCGGCGGCCATAACGACAATCGCGGCCGCACCCAGCCACCGCCCCCCTGCTTCTGCTGCAACGCCATGGTGCATCTGCGTCAGGTGGTCGATGGCGTCGATTCGATGCGCCGCGCCGTACGCGAGCAGATGCGGCTGGGCTGTGATCATGTGAAGATCATGGTGTCGGGCGGTGTGGCCTCGCCCTTCGATCCGCTGGACAGCCTGCAATTCTCCATCGGCGAAATCCAGGCGGCGGTCGAGGAGGCACATGCCTTCGGGCGCTATGTCTGCGCCCATGCCTATTCCCCGGAAGCCATCGAGCGGGCGGTGTCGAATGGCGTGCGCACCATCGAGCATGGCAATCTGATCGACGATGCCAGCGCCGCCCTGATGGCCGAAAAGGGCGCCTATCTGGTCGCCAATATCGTTGCCTATGTCGCCATGAAGGAACGCGCGGCGCAGTTCGGCATGACGTCAGAGATGCTGGAGAAAAACGCTGCGGTTCTGGAAGGCGGCTATAAATCGCTGGAAATCTGCAAGCGCGCCGGGGTGAAGGTGGCCTATGGCTCCGATTTGCTGGGCGCGCTGATCGACGACCAGAGCCGGGAGTTTTCCATCCGCACCACGGTCGTCTCGCCGATGGAGGTGATCCGCTCGGCCACGATCATCGGCGCTGAAGTGGTCCGCCGCCCGGGTAAGCTGGGCGTGATCGAGCCGGGCGCCTGGGCCGATCTGATCCTAGTCGATGGCGATCCGCTGCGCGACATCACCCTGCTGGAAGGCCAGGGCCAGCATCTGGCGGCGATCATGAAGGGCGGCGTGTTCCACAAGAACCGCCTTTCGGCAGCGGCATGAGGGCGGTGTGATGGCGATGACCGGCACCTTCGGCTCACGGCGGTTGGGCCGCTGGCTGCTGCGGGGCGCCGCAGGCTTCACCATGCTCTACATCCTGACGCCGCTGATCTTCGTGATCTGGCTGTCCTTCTTCCGACAGGAAATCCCGTCCTTCCCGCCGGATGGCTATTCACTGCGCTGGTATGGCGAGCTGGCCGGCAATGAACGCTTTGTCAGCGGCTTCGTCCTCAGCCTGGAACTGGGGGTGATCGCCACCGCCATCGGCCTTGCCGTGGGCGTACCGGCGGCACTGTGCCTGTCGCGCTTCCGCTTTCGCGGGCGCGAGGGGCTGAACAATTTGCTGCTGCTGCCGCTGATGGTGCCGGGCATCGTGCTGGGCATGGCGCTCTATGTCGCCCATGTCGAGGTCGAGATCGCGACCGGCCTGCCGATCCTGGGGTCACTGGGCGGCCTTGTCGCCGGGCATGTGCTGGTCGTCATTCCCTGGACCGTCCGCCTGGTCACCGCCAGCCTTGCCGGCTTTGACCGCACGCTGGAGGAAGCGGCGCAGAATCTGGGGGCGAATCGCTGGACGACATTCCGTCGCATCACCCTGCCATCGATCCTGCCCGGCATCGTTGCCGCCGCAATGTTCGGCTTCGTCTCCTCCTTCGGCAATCTGGAGATGAGCATGTTCCTGGTCGGTCCCGGCCGGACGACGCTGCCGATTGCCATCCTGCAATATCTGGAATGGAAGATCGACCCGACCATCGCGGCGGTCTCGGTCATCCAGATCCTGCTGATCGGCGCCGCCATGCTGATCACCGACCGTTTCGTCAAAATCAGCCGTGTTGTGTGAAGAGGTAGGATGGCCCGTCTCGAACTCGATCAGGTTTCAAAGCAATACGGCGATTTCCATGCCGTGCGCGGGGTGACGCTGGACGTTGCCGATGGCGAATTCCTGGTGCTGCTGGGACCGTCCGGCTGCGGCAAGACGACGACCCTGCGCATGATCGCCGGTTTCATCGAGCCGACGGGCGGGGCCATCCGGCTGGGCGGGCAGGATGTGACCCAGCTGCCGCCCTGGAAGCGCAATGCCGGGCTGGTGTTCCAGAGCTACGCGCTGTTCCCGCATCTGACGGTGAACCAGAACGTCGCCTTCGGGCTGGAAATGCGCAAGGTGCCGTCCGCCGAGATTGCGCCGCGCACGGCGGAGGCACTGCGGCTGGTACAGCTGGAGCATCTGGGCGACCGCCTGCCGCGTCAGCTTTCCGGCGGCCAGCAGCAGCGCGTGGCGCTGGCGCGCGCGCTGGTCTTCCATCCCGATGTGCTGCTGCTGGACGAGCCACTGTCCAATCTGGATGCCAAGCTGCGCCAGGAAGTGCGTCTGGAAATCCGCGAATTGCAGCGCAAGCTGGGCCTCACCACCGTCATGGTCACCCATGATCAGGAGGAGGCGCTGACCATGGCCGACCGGCTGGTGGTGATGAGCGAGGGCGAGGTGCGTCAGGTCGGCACGCAGCGCGATCTCTATGAGCGCCCAAGCGACCGTTTCGTGGCCGGCTTTGTCGGCCGGAGCAGTTTTCTGGAGGGCCATGTCGAGGCGCCGGGGCTGTTCCGCACGGCAGGCGGGCTGGCGCTGGGGTGTGATGGCCAGGGGGGAGGCCAGGGTGGGGGGCAAGGCTCCCTTGCCCTGCGGCCGGAGCGCATCTCGATCTCACCGGCGCCGCTGACCGAACTGGACACCACCCTCGAAGGAACGGTGGAGTTCGTCTCCTATCTTGGCGCGCTGATCGACATTCATGTCCGGATATCGCCGGAGGAACGGGTGGTGGCGCAGATTGCCAACCGGGCCGGTGGCTTCATGCCGGATATCGGCAATCGGGTTCATGTCGGCTGGTCGAGTGCCGATGCACGTGTGTTTCCCGGGCGCGCGCCGACCAGCTAGCGCCCGGTCATGGAGGCTGAAGCAAGGGGAAAGGACAAGACAATGAAGAACAAATTTACCGATGTATCCCGTCGCGGCGTGTTGCAGGGTGCGGCGGTACTGGGCGGGGCGGCGGCCCTGAGTGGCGTTTCCGGGCTGGCCCGGGCGCAGTCCAAGGGCAAGATCGTGGTCGGCACCTGGGGCGGTGATTACGCCCGGCTGCTGAACAAGAACATCGACGCGCCGATCCTGACCGCCCAGGGCTGGGAAGTGGTGCAGGACCAGGCCGGCGATGCGCAGCGCCGCAGCAAGGTGCTGGCCGAACGGCGGCTGCCGCGCGGCACCACCGATGTGCAGGGCCTCTCGGCCGTGAACATGTACCAGATGCATGATGCCGGCGTGATGGAGGAGCTGGACTACAGCAAGCTGAAGAATGCCAAGAACATTCTGGAATCAATGAAATACCCGTATGGCATCGGGCATATCTATTCCGGCATGGTCGGCGTCTACCAGCCCAAGCTGATCGAGGTGCCGCCGACCAGCTACAAGGGCATCTTCGATCCGAAATGGGGCGACAAGCTGGCCCTGATCGACATCCAGTACCAGTACACGATGGTGGCAGCGGCGCTGGCCGCCGGTGGCACGGTCAGCGATCTGGAGCCGGGCAAGGCACTGCTGCTGGAATGCAAGAAAGCCGGGATGCGCATCTACCCGACCAACGAGGCCTTCGCCCAGGCCCTGAAGGTCGAGGAATTCGCCATCGGCATCATGTGGAAGGCCCGCGTGGTGCAGTGGCAGAATGCCGATATTCCGGTCAAGGCGATCACCCCGACGGAAGGCGCGCTGGCCTATGTTTCCGGCTTCGCCATTCCGAAGAACGCCCCGAACAAGGCGGGCGCCTATGCCTATCTCGACGCCATGCTGGAGAAATCGGCGCAGGAGGCCTTCGCGGTCGATATGGGCTACAACCCGACCGTCACCAATGCGGTCGTGGCGCCCGAGCTGAATGCCCGCATCGGCTTCACGCCGGAGGAGATCAAGCAGCTCGTCAATCTCGACTACGGCTATATCACCGAGAATGACGTCGCCCTGAAGGAATGGTGGGACAAGGAGCTGAAGGGCTGATTCCACAGGCCGGCGCCGGGGCGTCTCCCGGTGCCGGCCTTTCTCCTGCTGTTCTGGGAACGAAGGCATCGATGACACAGGCATTTGCTGCAACAGGGGCGGCGCCGGCCCGGAAACCGGCCGGCATCTTCCTGTCCGCCGGATCGCTGATCGGCCCGGCGACGATCATCGTCGCCATCGGGCTGGTCTTCCCGGTGCTGATCCTGTTCCGCTACAGCCTGAACCGGTTCGAGCCGCGCGTGATGATGGTCGAGGCGTTCAGCCTGGAAAATTACGCGAAGTTCTTTTCCGACAGCTATTACATCGACATCTTCCTGACGACGCTGCGGGTCTCGCTGATCTGCACGATCATCTGCCTGATCCTGGGCTTTCCGCTGGCCTATGTGCTGGCCCGCACCCAGACACGGTTCAAGAATCTGCTGATCATGCTGGTTGTTCTGCCGCTGTTCGTCGGCAATGCCGTGCGCGCCGCTGGCTGGATGACGCTGTTCGGCAGCAAGGGGTTCCTGAATTCGACGCTGATGGGGCTGGGTGTCATTGAGACGCCGATGCAGATCATGTTCACCGAGCAGGCGGTGATCATCGGCATTATCGCGGTCAATCTGCCCTTCATGGTGCTGACCCTGCAAAGCGTGATCGAGGGCATCGAGCGCAATGTCGAGGAAGCGGCGTTCAGCCTGGGCGCGCCGCCTGCCACCATGTTCTGGCGCATCCTCTGGCCGCTGGCGCTGCCCGGCATCATCGCCGGCACGATCCTGACCTTTATCCTGGGGATGAATGCCTATGCCACGCCGGTTCTGCTGGGCGGGCCGCAATTCAAGATGATGGGGCCGCTGGTCTTCGGCCAGTTCCAGCTGAACAACTGGCCGTTCGGCGCTGCCGTCTCCTATATCCTGATGGTCTCGACGCTGGTGCTGACGGCCTCGGCCAATATCCTCATGCAGCGCCGTTACCGCCGCTGACGCAGCCGGCCAGCAGCGTGGTCAGCGCCTCGGCATCGAAACTGCCGCGCCGGCCGATGGCGACCAGCTCACTGACCGCCGGGGCGGGGTGGGCGTCGAAATCCAGCCCGCCGCGCGTGCCGACCCGCTGATAGATGCCGCGCTGCGCCGGATGGCCGGCGATGCGCAGCACCCCCTTTATCCGCAGCAAGGCGGGCGGCATCTGCCGCACGGCCTGCAGGAAGGCGGCCTCGTCCAGCGCCTCCGCGCTTTGCCAGGACCAGCTTTCGAATTCTTCTCCGTGATCGTGATGATGATCATGGCCGCAGGTCGCGTGATCATGGTCGTGCAGCGCCAGTTTCAGCGCCGCTGGTTCCAGCGGTGGCTCGAACAGCAACCCGCGCGGCGCCTCGGCAAAACGGGTGTGCAGGATGCGGGCCTGGGGCAGGATTCCCGTCAGGCTGGTCTCAGCGGCTTCAATCTCGGCAGGGCTGGCGATGTCGCATTTGTTCAGCAGCACGATATCGGCGCAGACCGCCTGTTCGATGGCCAGTTCAGTGGCGGCGAAATCCAGCGCCAGGAACCCCGTCGCGTCGACCACGCAGAACACCGATTCCAGGCGTGCCGCCGCCTCCAGCTCCTCCAGCGCCTCGATCACGGCCAGCGGGCGCGACACGCCGCTGGTCTCGACGATCAGGTGATCCGGTGGCGGGCTGTTGGCGAGCAATTGCCGGGCGGCCGCGACCAGATCATCCTTGATGGTGCAGCAGATGCAGCCATTGGCCAGCGAAACCTGGTCCGATCCGGCCTCGACAATCAGCGCCGCATCGATGTTGATGGCACCGAAATCATTCACCAGCACGCCGAAGCGCCGGCCCTGCGGATCGGTCAGCAGGCGTTGCAGCAGCGTCGTCTTGCCGGCCCCCAGGAAGCCCGACAGGATGGTCACCGGCACCGGCGCCTGCCGGGAATCGGGGTCGGTCATGATCTCTCCCGGACGATACAGGGAAGCGTGCCGGAACCCGTTGAAGCGTAATGGGTTTCGGGCGGAAAATTAACCGTATCACAGGCCGCGCCGGCTGCAATAGAGTGGTGCCTGTCGTTCGGGAAGGAAGGCACCATGGCGTTGCGCAAGCACGGGTATTGCAATCTCTGCCGGTCGCGCTGCGGCGCCGTCTATACCGTCGAGGGCGACCGGGTGGTCTCGGTTGAGCCGGATCGCGGCCATCCCACCGGCACGGCGCTCTGCGCCAAGGGCCGCGCCGCGCCGGAGCAGCTGGACAATCCCGAGCGTATCCTCACCCCGCTGCGCCGCCTCGATCCCAAGGGCGTGGCCAATCCGCGCTGGCAAGCGATCTCCTGGGAGGAGGCACTGTCCACCGTCGCCGAGCGCCTCTCCACCATCCGCGCGGAAAGCGGGGCTGAGGCTGTCGCCTTCGAGGTGACGACGCCGAGCGGCACCGCCTTGTCGGATTCCATCGAATGGATCGAACGCTTCATCCGCATCTTCGGCAGCCCGAACACCATCTACGGCACCGAAATCTGCAACTGGCACAAGGATGTCGCCCATGGCTTCACCTTTGGCGCCATGCGGCCGACGCCGGATTACGCCAATGCCAGGACCATCGTGCTCTGGGGCTTTAACCCCAGCCATGTCTGGCTGTCGCAGGCAACGCGGCTGGCCGAGGCGGTACGGCGCGGCGCCCGGCTGATCGTCGTCGATCCCCGGCAGACGCCGCATGCGCGCGATGCCGATCTGTGGCTGCGGGTCCGTCCGGGCGCTGATCTGGCGCTGGCACTGGGCGCGCTGCGCTGCCTGTTGAGCGCGGACCGCTTCGATGCCGGCTTTGTGCGCCGCTGGACCAATGCGGCGCTGCTGATCGGCGAGGATGGCTTGCCGGTACCGCGCAGTGCTGTGGAAGAAACGCCCGGCGAGGAGGCTTTCGCGGTCTGGGATGCGGTGGCCGGTGCGGTAGCCTGGTACAGGCCAGCGAGCCGGCAGTTCTCCTGCGATGCCGGCAGGCTGGCCCTGTCTGGGCCGGTGGCGCTGCCGGGGCTGGCCGGACCGATCCGCTGCCGCCCGGCGCTGGATATGGTCCGTGACGCGGCCGAACCCTGGACTCTGGCGCGGACCGCTGAGGCGACCGGGCTGGCGGAGGCCGATATCGCGGCGCTGGCGGATGCTTTTGCAGGTGAGGGGCCGGTCGCGCTCTATGCCTGGACCGGGGTCGGCCAGCATGCCAATGCCACGCAGACCGAACGCGCGATTTCGATCCTGGAGGCGCTGTCGGGTGCCTTCGACCGGCTAGGCGGCAATGTCCCGGTCGCCCGGCTGCCGCGCAACGCCGTCAACGGCCATGATCTGCTGCCAGAGGGCCAGCGGGAAAAGGCGCTGGGCCTGTCCGACCGGCCGCTCGGCCCGGCCCGGCAGGGCTGGATTACGGTGGAGGATTTCCAGCGTTCCGCGCTGAAGGGCACGCCCTACCGGACGCGCGCGCTGATGGGGTTCGGCGGCAATATGCTGGTCTCGCAGGCCAGTGTTGCAGAGACCGAAGAGGCGCTGCTCGCCCTCGATTTCCACGTCCATTGCGACAGCCGGATGACGCCGACGGCAGCCTATGCCGACATCATCCTGCCGGTCACCCTGCCCTGGGAGCATGAGGCGCTGAAGATCGGCTTCGAGCTGGATGCCGCCGCCGAGGAACTGGTGCAACTGCGCCAGCGCATGGTGCCGCCGCGCGGCGAAGCACGGTCCGACATGCAGATATTGTTCGATCTGGCGGTACGGCTGGGGCATGGCGCGGCGTTTTTCGGCGGTTCCATCGAGGCTGGCTGGGACCACATGCTCGCCCCCACCGGGCTGACGGTCGCGGCGCTGCGTGCTGCACCGGAGGGGCTGCGCCGACCGCTGGAGCAGGGCTATGAGGCCCATGCCCGCCCGGTTCCAACTGGGTTTGCCGGCTTCAATACGCCGAGCGGGCTGGTCGAGATCTATTCGCCAGTCTTTCAGCGCCATGGCCAGCCGCCGGTGCCGGAGCTGGCGGAAAGCCTGGCCGTGGAAAGCAAGGGCAACCTTGTGCATGTGACCACCGCGAAGGACGGTTTCTATTGCCACAGCCAGCACCGCGATGCGCCCTCGCTGCGGCGGAAGGCGCCGGAGCCGATGGTGCGCCTGCATCCGGATCTGGCGGCGGCGGAATCAATCGAGCCGGAGGATTGGGTGGTGCTGTCCACCCCGACCGGGACGGCGCGGTTCCGCGCCCGGCTCGATCCCCATCTGGCGTCTGATGTCGCCGTCGCCGATTACGGCTGGTGGCAGGGCAACAGCCGGCTCGGGCTGGCGGATCGTCCGGTGCGGGGCGACGGGGCGTCGAACTACAACGCGCTTGTCGGTCGCGGCGGCACCGACCCGGTCAGCGGCTCGGTGCCGATGCGCGGCTTTCCCGCTCGTCTGGCGCGCGACGAGACCGGCAATCCGCCGGTCCGGGCCTGGACGGGGGAACGCGACTTCATCATTGCCGGGATTATCGCGGAGACGCCGACGATCCGCTCGCTGGAGCTGCGCCCGGCCGATGGCGGCCCGCTGCCCGCTTATCTGCCGGGCCAGCATGTCACAATTGCCGTGCCGGACGGGCAGGGTGAGGTGCTGCGCCGCAGCTATTCCCTGTCCGGCGGCACTGCGGAGGGGCTGCGCATCAGCGTGCGGCGCATGGCGGCACCGGCGGGACGTCCCGACCTGCCGGCTGGCAGGGGCTCCGGGCTGGTCCATGATGCGTTGAGCGTGGGTATGCGGATCGGCCTTGGCGCGCCGCAGGGGCGGTTCCTGCCGCCGCTGGACGGCACGCCGGTTGTGATGATTGCCAATGGTATCGGCATTACGCCTTTCCTGCCCTATCTGGCGGCCCGCGCCGCCCGGCCCGATGTGACCCCGGCGGCTTTGGTCTATGGCGTGCGCGATAAAGGCGAACATGCCTTCGCAGACGAGATCGCGGCGGCGCAGGCGGCAATTCCGGCGCTGGTCGTGCAGACCTGCTACTCCCGCGCCGAACCGCCAGCCGGCAGCACCATTCGCGGTGGTCGGATCGCGCTGGACGGCATCGACGCCCTGCTGGACGATCCGCGCACTCTCTTCTTCCTGTGCGGCACCCAGACCATGATGACGGAGATGAGTGCAGCGCTGGCCGCGCGCGGCGTGAAGCAGGCCCGCATCGTCACCGAACTATTCACCGCCGAGACGATCCTGCCGCCCGGCACTCTCGAACCCCGGATGATTCGCATGGATCAGGGCGAGGGTATCTGGACTCCCCGCGACCGCTCCCTGCTCGATGCGGCGGAACGCGCCGGCCTGCCGGTCGGCGCCGGATGCCGGGTCGGGCAGTGCGAAAGCTGCGCGGTCGATCTGCTGTCCGGCAGTGTTTTCGACCCGGAATCAGGCCGCATCGATGGTCCTGCGCGCATCCTTGCCTGCCGCACGATTCCGCTGGACGACATCACCCTGCGGGTCTGACTATCGGTTTTGGACTGTGCTCTTAAAAAATAAAATCCGAGGGATGCCCATCATGTACGCTTTTGCTCACCGGGCCTTGCGCCCGATCCGGCTTCTGGCCGTTGCCCTGTCACTTGCTCTGGTCAGTGGCACCGGGTTTGCCGCCTCTGCGCCTGCTGTAAAGGGGCCGCAGGTCGAGAATCCGATGCGCGTGCTGCTCGTCGGCAACAGCTATTTCTATTATAATGACAGCCTGCATAATCATTTGCGCCGGATGGTGGCCGCCGCTGATCCGGCTGCGGAAAAGGCGCTGCAATACAAATCCGCCACCATCGGCGGCGCCAGCCTGTCGCACCACAATATTGACTGGCTGACCAAGCCGGGCCAGATCGGCATCAAGGAGCCGTTCGAGCTGGTCATCCTGCAGGGCCACAGCGCCGCCGCACTGAGCGAGGCGCGCCAGGAATCCTTCCGCAAGACGGCCGTCGAATTCAACAAGATCATCACCGAGCGTGGCGGCAAGACAGCGCTCTATATGACTCATTCCTATGTCGCGCCGCACAAGCAGGCCAAGCCGGAAAATGTCGGCATGACCGATGATTTTCTCGTGTCGGTCGGCAATGAGATCGGCGCGCTGGTCATCCCGGTCGGGCTGGCCTTCGACGCGGCCTACAAGCGCGAACCCGGCCTGAAGCTGCATAACGCGCAGGATCACAGCCACCCTTCGCTGCTGGGTACCTATCTGGCCGCCGCCACGACCTATGCTGCGGTCTATGGCAAGTCCCCCGTGGGCAACAGCTATGACGTCTATGGCGCCATCGACGCCAAGACCGCTGCCCTGCTTCAGGAAGTGGCCTGGGAGACGGTGCAGTCCTTCGTGAAACGCTGACAGCCCACAGCACTGGACCCTACGAATATCCGCCGTGGCTCTAGGGCCACGGCGCGCGGGGGAGTAGCCGTAAGGAAAGCGTCATACTTTCCGAGGACCGGCTCATGACCCACATGCCCATCGCCATGGATAATCACTGGCTGCCCTTCACCAACAACCGGCTGTTCCACAAGGAGCCGCAGATCTTCGCGCGGGCGAAGGGCGTGCGCTACTGGACGCCGGAGGACCAGGAAATCCTCGACGGGTCGTCCGGCCTGTTCTGCTCCGCCGCCGGGCATGGCCGGCCGGAGATTGCCGAGGCAGTGCACAAGCAGCTGATGGAGCTGGACTACACACCGCATTTCCAGCGCGCCGCGCCGATCTCCTTCGAGCTGGCGCGCCGCCTGTCCGAGCTGCTGCCGGACGGCATCGACCGGGTATTCTTCGGCTCCTCCGGTTCCGAGGCGGTCGACAGCGCGATGAAGATCTGCCTGGCCTATCACCGCGCCCGCGGCGAGGCACAGCGCACCCGCTTCGTCTCGCGCGCCTGGGGTTATCACGGCGTCAATCTGGGCGGTACCTCGCTGGCCGGCATGGTCGGCAACCGCCGCGACTTCTCCGGCGTCACCTGCGATGTCGTGCATATGCGCCACACCTGGAACGAGGAGCAGCGCTTCACAAGGGGCCAGCCGGAAGATGGCGCGCATCTGGCCGATGATCTGGAGGATCTGTGCAAGACCTATGGCGGCGAGACCATCGCCGCCGTGTTCGTCGAGCCCATCGCCGGCTCCATCGGCACCATCGTGCCGCCGCAGGGCTATCAGCAGCGGCTGCGCAAGATCGCCGACAAATACGGCATCCTGCTGGTGTTCGATGAGGTCATCACCGGCTTCGGCCGCACCGGGGCGGCTTTCGCCTCGCAGGAATTCGGCGTCACGCCGGACGTCATCACCATGGCGAAGGCGCTGACCAACGGCACCATCCCGATGAGCGCCGTGGCGGTGAAGACGGAAATCCAGAAGGCCGTCATCGCCTCGGTCACGGGGGACCGGCCGGAACTGATGCATGGCTATACCTATTCCGCCCATCCGGTGGCCTGTGCGGCGGCGCTCGCCTCGCTCGACATCTACCGCGACGAGAAGCTGTTCGAGCGCGGCAAGGCGATGTCCGATACCTTCCTGGATGGCGTGTTCGGCCTGCGCAACCTGCCGCAGGTCTATGATCTGCGCGGCCATGGCATGATGGCCGGCATCCAGCTGACGCCGGGCAAGGCGCCGGGCGAAAAGGGCTCCATCGTGCAGCGCCTGCTGTTCAAGGACGGGCTGCATGTGAAGGCGACCGGCGATGCGCTGATCTTCGCCCCCGCGCTGGTCAGCGAGGAATCCGACCTCGACCAGATGATCGACAGCCTGCGCCGGGTGCTGGGCCGCAGCGACCTTTAAGCGCTTAAGTCGCGGACGATGCCGGCCAGCAGTTTCAGCCCCGGCTCGATCCGCTCCAGCGGAATGGCGGCATAGCCGAGTCGCAGACGGTTCTGCGGCGGGTCGGGGCGCAGGTAATGCACATCGCCCGATTCGACCAGCAGGCCAATTTTGGCGGCGCGGGTCTCGACCTCGCGGGCCTTCATGCCCTTGGGCAGGGTCAGCCAGATGGCCGAGCCACCGGTCGTCATGGTGACATCGCATTCCGGCAGCAGCCGGGCGGCAGCGCCCAGCAGGGTCTTCCATTTCTCCGCAAGGCTGGCGCGCTGTCGGCGGATATGGGCGTCGAAATGGCCTTCCGACAGGAAGATCGCCATCGCCCGCTGATCCAGTGACGAGGTGTGGCGGTACATCAGCCGGCGCAGCGCCCGCAGCTCGGCGATCAGCGGCGGCGCGGCGGCGATGAAGCCGAGGCGCAGCCCCGGAAACAGCGGCTTCGACAGGCTGCCGACATGGACCACCCGGCCGGTCTGGTCGAAGCTTTTCAGCGCCGCGCGCTGCGGGCCGACGAAGTTCAGCTCGTGCTCGTAATCATCCTCCAGGATGAAGAAATCATGCGCCTCCGCTGCTGATAGCAGGGACAGCCGCCGCTCCATCGACATCGTCACATTGGTCGGCGATTGATGGCCCGGCGTCACATAGACAAGATCGCTGCCCGCCAGCGCCGGCGTCACGCGCATGCCGTCGCCATCGACCGGATGCGGCCGCACCTCGATACCGTGGGTGCCGAAGATGTTGCGGGCATCGACATAGCCGGGGTCTTCCATATCGACCCTGGCATTCGGCCTGGCCAGAAGCGTGGCGACAAGATAGAGCGCGTTCTGCGCGCCAACCGTGATCAGCAGATTCTCCGCCCCGGCGCTGAAGCCGCGCTGCGGCAGGATGCGCCGGATGATCTGCTCGACCAGCAGCGGGTCATCGGCGTCGATGTTGTCCGGCATCCAGTCTCTGGAATGCAGCATCGTGCCGGCAATCCGCACGCAGTCGCGCCAGCGGCTGAGCGATGTCTTGTCCGGTGCGGTCTGGCCGTAGATGAAGGGGTAGGGGAAGTCGCGCCAGTTGCCGGGTTTCACGATGTTCTGCTGGCGGGCGAAACCGCGATGCAGCAGGCGGGTGAAATCGACCGGTTCCTGGGCCGACGGGAAGAGCGTCTTCGCCCGGTCATCGACCTTGATGTTCAGCTGTTCGCGGACAAAGCGTTCATCGATGAAATAGCCGCGCCGGTTCACGGATTTCAGATAGCCATCCTCGGCCAGCCGCTCATAGACCAGCGTCACGGTGTTGCGCGACACCTGTATGCGCTGCGCCATGATGCGCGTCGCCGGCAGCGGTTCATGGAAGGGCAGGGCGCCCGCCAGGATCGCCTCGATCAGCCTTTCCTGAATCTGCTGCTGCAGCCGCTGTGCCGGATCGAGAGGGGCGGCAAAGAAGCGTTCTAGCATGTGCTGCAGGCGCGGTTATCGGTCCCTGGCTCCATAGTTTTCAACCCGTGGCTCTAAGCCGCATTGCTGCGGAGCAATAACATTTTTGCAGTGCGAGAAAGAAAGCACAAGGCAAGAGGCATCCCGCGAAAAAGCGGGAGCAGGTGCCGGCAGCGCCACATGGCCTGCCGGACTGAACAAGGAGATGGGACATGAAAAAATACAGCGTCGATACCCGTTTGGCACGCCGGTCATTCCTGAAGGCAACCGCCCTGGCCGGTGCCGGCCTAGCGATGCCGGCCATCGTCAGCCGCAGCGTTCTCGCCTCCTCGGGCGAGATCAACATCATGATGTGGTCGGATTATCTGCCGGAAAGCTTCGTGAAGGGCTTCACCGACAAGACCGGCATCAAGATCAATTTCACCGGCATCGGCTCCAACGACGAAATTCTCAACAAGCTGCGCGCCACCAATGGCGAGGGCTTCGACATCGTCACGCCGACCGTGAACCGCAATCCGCTCTGGGCCGAGCTGGGGCTGCTGCAGCCCTTCGACATGAAGCGGGTGCCGCTCGACAAGGTCAATCCGGCCATGGCGCTGGGCGAGGCGCATTGGAATTTCGGCGGCAAGGGCACGCATTGGCTGCCGCATATCTGGGGCACCGAGGGCGTGGCCTGGCGCACCGACGCCTTCAAGCCGGCCGGCCAGTTCCCCAGCTATTACGATGTCTGGGACGAGGCGAATGCCGGCAAGACCATGGGGCGCGCCCATTCGATGATGCTGGGCCTCGGCCTCGGGCTGGAACGCCGCGGCGAGATGGCGCCGGGCTCGATGTGGGCGGCCTATAAGGACGAGGCCAAGATGAAGGAGGTCTGGACCAAGCTGACCGAGACCGCCATCGCCAAGAAGAAGAACATCAAGCTGCTGTGGAACGATGCCGACACGCAGAAGAACGGCTTGCTGAACGAAGGCGTCATCGTCGGCCAGACCTGGGACGGCCCGCCCATCGCGCTGAAGACTGCTGGCGAGCCGGTCATGTACCGCGCCCCGGTCGAGGGCGCCATGGCCTGGGTCGACGGGCTGTGCATGCCCACGGGTGCGAAGAATTTCGACCAGATCTACGCCTTCATCGAGACGGCCTATGACGCCAAGCTGGCCGGCGAGGCGATCAAGAGCCACGGCTATAATTCGCCGGTTCTGGGCGCCGACAAGTTCGGTGGCGATGTCTATGCCAAGAATTTCGCCGATGCCTATCCCGGCGACGCGCTGGCGAAGCTGAACCCCTGGCCGGCCGAAATGCCTTGGTACGCCAAGACCCGCACGGAGTTCGTGAACAAGTTCATGAGTGCCTGATTTATCCGACGGTTACCGATATGCGGCGATGCGGCAGACCGGCCGCATCGCCTCCCTATCATTGCCAATCACTGCCCCCCCTGGCACCGGATAAAGGCGTTCAATGACCAGTAAGGATATCCTGCTCGATCACGTCAGCATTCGGTTCGGTTCCTATACGGCGGTGGACAATGCCAGCCTGACCATCAAGGGCGGGGAGTTCTTCTCCTTTCTCGGGCCGTCCGGCTGCGGCAAGACCACGCTGTTGCGCTGCATTTCCGGCTTTGTCGATCCGACCGAGGGCCGCGTGCTGATCGGCGGCAGGGACATGCGCAATGTCGGGCCGAACAAGCGCCCCACCGCGCTGATCTTCCAGAATCTGGCGCTTTTCCCGCTGATGAGCGTGGCCGAGAACATCGCCTTCCCGCTGGAGGTGCGCGGCATCGGCCGCAAGGACAGGCGTCGCCGTGCCGATGAGCTGCTGGAACTGATCGCCCTGACCGGGACGGGCGACAAGAAGGTGCATGAACTCTCCGGCGGGCAGCGCCAGCGCGTCGCCATTGCCCGCGCATTGGCGGCCGAGCCGGATATATTGCTGCTCGACGAGCCGCTCTCGGCGCTGGATCTGAAACTGCGCCAGCATATGCGCACCGAGCTGCGCAGCATCCAGCAGCGTGTCGGCCTGACCTTCATCTACATCACCCATGACCAGGGCGAGGCGCTGGCCATGTCGGACCGCGTCGCCGTCATGAATGAAGGGGTGATCGAGCAGATCGGCGACCCGGAATCGATTTATGAGCGGCCGAGAACCGCCTTCGTCGCCTCTTTCGTGGGCGAGATGAACCGGATTGCCGGCACCGTCATCGGCCAGGACGGGCAGATCGCCCATCTCGATACGCCCCTCGGCCGGCTGTCGGGCCGGGCTGGCGGTGGCCGCGTCTATAAGCCAGGCGACGAGTGCGTGGTGTTCATCCGCCCGGAACGGCTGCGCCTCGCCAGTGCGGCGACCGGTGAGAACCGCATCCAGGCGCGCTACCTGACGGAGGAATTCGAGGGCTGCGTGCGGCATCTATTCCTGATGGCTGGGGAGTGCGCCTTGCGCGTCAGCCTGGTGAATGACGGGATGCAGGCCGTTACCCCCGGTGCCGACAATGCCCTCGATGTCGCCTTCGACCCGGCCTTCGCGCTGGTCCTGCCGAAAGAAGGCGCATGATCCGGACCGTGCGCCTCATCTTCGCCAATCTGGCCGGCCGGCATGGACTGGGGGTGGCCAGCTTTGTCGGTGTCGCGGTGTTCCTGTGGGTGCTGGTGCTGATCGTGCTGCCGCAGGTGGCGATGCTGGATTACTCCTTCCGGTACAATCTGCCGCCACCGGAGATCGGCGGCCCCCGGGACGTCTATACCCTCGAAAACTACCGCTATTTCCTGTTCGGGCGGGGCGACGGGCTGAACATGCTGGATATCGGCGTGCTGCTGCGCACGGTGATCGCCGCCCTGGCTGTGACGCTGATCGACATCGCGCTGTGTTACCCCATTGCCTATATCCTCGCCCATTCGGCGAAAGGCATGGCGGTGCGGCTGATGGTCATCGGCCTGATCGTGCCGTTCTGGGTGAACGAGATCCTGCGCGCCTTCGCCTTCCGCGTCATGTTCGGGGCGACGGGGCTGATCAACGGCATCGGCATGGGGATGGGGCTGTGGGACGCGCCGATAGACTTCATCCGCGCCGATGTGGCGCTCTATGCCGGCCTGACCTACGCCTATATTCTGCTGATGGTTTTCCCGATCTATAACGCCGTCGAGGCGCTGGACCGGAACCAGATCGAGGCGGCCCGCGACATGGGGGCCAGCTGGTGGCGGGTGCATTGGCGCGTCGTGCTGCCGGTCGCCAAGCCCGGCATCGTCTCCGGTGCCACCATGGTATTCATGCTGACGGCCGGCGCGCTGGCAGCGCCTCAGATCCTGGGTGGCCCGTCCAATCTGTGGTTCACCCAGATCATCTACCAATGGTTCAACGAGGCCGGCGACTGGCCGCGCGGGGCTGCCTATGCCACGATCCTGCTGGGTGTGTGCATCGGCTTCGTGCTGATGACGATGCGGGTCTTCAAGGTCTCCATCGGGGCGATCGGGCGATGAGGCGCATCACCGGCGGCGGCGCCTTCGCGGCGGGGTTCTCCCTGCTGTTCTTCGGCTTCCTGTTCGGACCGTTGATCATCATGATGATCACGGCCTTCAACTCCTCCGCCTTTCCGCGGGTTACGCCCTGGGAATGCTTCACCACCGACTGGTTTGCCGTCCTGGTGGATAACCAGCGGCTGATGTCCGGGCTGGTCACCAGCGTGGCCATCGGCATCGGCGTGGTGCTGGTATCGCTGCCGGTCGGGCTGGCCGGCGCCTTGGCGCTCAGCGAGATCGGCCCGCGCCTGCGCTCGGCCCTCTATGCCGTGCTGATCACGCCGATCCTGATTCCCGGCGTGGTGCTCGGTATCTCGACCATCGTGTTCTGGGGCGGCATGGCGCGGACACTGGGCATCGATTACGGCACCGGCTTCTATAACGGCTCCTTCCTGACGCTGCTGGGGCAGGCGACCTTCATTTCGGCCTATGCGATGCTGATCTTCATGGCGCGGCTGCAACGCTTCGATGCCACGCTGACCGAGGCCGCGCTGGACCTGGGCGCCACGCCGGGCCAGGCCTTCCGCCGGATCATGCTGCCCTTCCTGAAGCCGGCCATCGGCTCGGCGGCTTTTCTGGTCCTGCTGGCCTCCTTCGAGAATTACAACACGACGGTCTTCACCATCCTGTCGGACAACACCTTCACCACGGCGCTGGCCTCGAAGGTACGGCACGGCACCGATCCCTCGCTCTCGGCGCTGGCAGTCATCATCATCGGCCTGACCCTGATCGGCGCCATGGTGCATGAAGCCCATACCCGCCGGCAGCAGCTGCTGCGCACCGGCCGGCCGCATATATCGCGGCTCTACGCCAATCCGGTGTCGCGCGCGCTGACCCATCCGGCGGGGGTGGCGGCGGTGCTGGTGTTGCTGGCCGCCGGCCTAGTCTGGCAAGGCAGCCGCCACGATTCGACGGCCTGCGTGGCGGAGATCACCCTGCAGAAGCGGCTGCTGCAGGAACAATTGCTGGAGCAGCAGCGTCGCGCGCTGCCGCCGCCCGCACCGGCATCCGCACCGGCCAGCTCCGGCGGGGCAGCATCAGGTAACCCCTCGCCCTTCGGCGGCGCCTTCGGTGGCGGGCTGCGACCGGGCAGCGAGACACTCCCGCCGCCGGCAAGCAGCGGCGGTTCGGCCCCCAATAACCCATCGGGCAATCCATCGCCCTTCGGCGGCGCGTTTGGCGGTGATTCCCTGCGGCCGGGCGCAGCACGCCCGTAGGGACCAGCCGGATGCCCTATTCCGTCCGGGGCATGTCGTAAAGCCCCTCGATCAGCGGTGCGATAAGGGAGGAGGGCGTGTCGACCAGCCCGCCATCCGCATTCAGGTAATCCCGCAATTTATCGCTGAGCGGGGCGACCCGTGTCCCGGAAATGCCAATGGCCAGCAGGGTCTGACGTACGATTTCCGGCTCGTTCGGGATATAGCCGCTCAACTCCATCAGCGCCTCGGGCGTCACCGGGTCGGCCCGCAGGCACAGGATGCGCGACGCGGTGGGCCGCATGTCCAGATCGTGGCTCGCCGCGCCGTTGAAGATGCCGAACAGGGCCAGCGCCGGGGCGGGCGGTATCTGCAGGCTGAAGCTGATGAACATCTCATCCTCGGCATTGATCGCCAGCGCCAGCACATTGCGCCCGATCCGCTGCAGGGCGCCGGTCATGACCAGCAAGCCATCCGGCAGGTTTTCCTCATAGCGCAGTGTCATCCCGGTTCCGGTATCGGGCGATATGGTCAGTATGCCGACCACAAGCCAGCCGCGCCGGCTGGGCGCCCAGGCCCGGGAGATCGCCAGGTAACGGCCGGCCAGATAAGCCGGCGGAGGTGTCGTCGGGGATGGGGCCGGAGGGGGGGCGGGCTGCACCGTCCAGCCCGCGGGGCCAAGGGCTGTCGCTTGAACCGGTTCCTCGGCCAGCGCGCCGCGCCGGGCCTCGATCATGGCGCGGAACTCGGCGAAGCTGCAGGTGCGGACAGCCTCCCCGGTTGCCGGCAGGTCGAGCAGTCGGGCGATATCCTCGTAGATGCCGGCATCGCGCGGGCTGGAGCGGCCCTGCAGCCATTTATAGGCGCGTTGCGGGTCATAGCCGGTCTGCGGGTTCAGCGCCTTGAAGCGGGCATACATCTCCTTCTGCGTTGCGCATCCGGTGACGATCTGAACCAGACGAAGCTTCTGTCGAAAATCAATACTCATCGGCACCTTGTGGCCAAAAGGCAGAGGCGGACACGTTTCCAATTTCCAATTTTGGAAATTGGAGGATCGCATTCATGAGAATGATTTCAAGTAAAATAATCAGGCTATCTTTTCTGAGTATATAAATTTTTTGTAATATTCTCTAAAAGCATAATGATTCTATATGGTGTCAGGCCTTAATAAAACGGTCCAATAATATGCGGGATTTAATATAAGATTAATTTTATGAATTGGTAATTTTGTCTTTTTTGGAAGTAGGCTTTTATTCTCCTGCAAACTCTACGCTAATCCGCGCCATGAACTGAACTGTGGATGCCTGGGAGACGCGGATCATGGCCACCTATAATGTCGCGACCGAGGTAGAGCTGCGCACGGCGCTGGCTGCCCAGCAGAATGGCGACAGCATTATTTTCACCGCCAATATCACGCTGGCGACGGACGATCTGCAGGCCGTCACCACCACCATGACCGTCGATGCCGCCGGCTTCACCCTGTCGGGCGGCGCGCTGCGTATCGGCGATGGCGGTACGGCCGGCAGCCTTACCGGCGGCGTGGGGGCCGCGGCGACCGGATATAGCGGCACCATTGGCGATACTGGCAGCGTGGGCACCGCATCGGCGGCCCTTGCCGGGGCCGGGGCGACGCTCGCCATCGGCACGGGCAGCACCGTTACCGGCGGCACCGGCGGGGCGGGGCGCGCGCTGGTTGCCGGGGATGCGCAGAGCGTCACAAGCACCCCGCTGGGCATTAATGGTAACCTGGATCTGGGCGGTCAGGGCTTTGCCCTCACCGACCAAATAATCGTGAGGCTTGGCTTTTTCCACCCGGTTTCCTCGTTTGACTTGAATGGTGAAACTCTTGCGTCCCTTGCCGCCGCGATTGCGGCCCATATCCCGACCATCTCGGTCAGCGCCACCACCACCGGTACCAACGACACGCTGACCATCAGCCAGGGCACGACGGTCATCGAGACCATCACCTTGGCGAACAATATTGGCACCCCGATGTCGGGCCTGGGCTTTACGGGACCGTTCCCCCAGGTGATCGCGCCCTTGTTCGAGGATGGCGGCGTTGGCGGCACCGGTGCGGCGGGTGCCGCCATCGCAGCCGCCGGTTCGGGCGTTTTCGAGATTGCCGGCACGCTTCGCGGCGGTGCCGGCGGTGCTGGCGGGGGTACGCTGTTCCGGGAAGGCGATGGCGGCAATGGCGGTACCGGCGGTGCCGGTATCAGCCTCGGGACCGGGGCATCGGCCATCATCACCAATTCCGGCACGATCGAAGGCGGCGTCGGCGGCGCGGGGGGCGCTGGTCCCGTTGATGGCGGTCTCGGTTATTCTGCAACGCTCGGCAAGGCCGGCGCCCATGGCGCGGGCGGGGTCGGCATCACCGGCAGCGGCCTGACCATCACCAACAGCGGCACCATTGCCGGCGGGCTGGGCGGGGACGGCGCGACGCGTGCCAATGCCATCGACTTCACAGGCGGCACCAACAAACTGACGCTGGAGACCGGCTCCAGCATCACCGGCACTATCGGCCTTGCCGGTGCGCTGGAACTGTCGAGCGCCATCACCATCACCCTGGCCAATGTCATTACCGGCACCGGCGCGCTGGAGAAGACCGGGGCGGGCGTCCTGACGCTGAGCGGCGCCAACAGCTATACCGGCGGAACCACGGTGTCGGCCGGCACGCTGAAGCTGTCGGGCGGCACCGCCCTGGCCAATGGCGGCGCGGTCACAATCGCCACCGGCGCCGTGCTGGATCTGGACGGCACGACGGAGACCATCGGCGCCCTGTCGGGCGCGGGCAGCGTCTCGCTGGGGGCGGGAAGCCTGACCACCGGCGGGACCGGCGCCACCAGCTTCAGCGGCGTCATTTCGGGCAGCGGCGGCATCGCCAAGGCCGGTACGGGCACGCTGACGCTGAGCGGCGCCAACAGCTATACCGGTACGACGATGATCTCGGCCGGTACGCTGGCGGTAACGGGATCGCTGGCCGGCGCTTCCACGGTTACCGTGGCGTCGGGCGGTACGCTGGGCGGCACCGGCACGGTGGGCGCTGTCACCGTACAGAGCGGCGGCACCATCGCGGCAGGCACCAGCCCCGGTATTCTGAAGACCGGCGACCTGGCGCTGAATGCGGGCGGCACCGCCAGCTTCGAACTGGATGGCACCACCGCCGGGACCCAGTATGACCAGATCGATGTCACCGGCACGGTCGATCTCGGCGGCGCCACGCTGGCGCTGGATATCGGCGGCAGTTTCAGCCTCGGTAACAGCATTATCATCATCGCCAATGATGATACGGATGCCATCACCGGCACTTTCAACGGGCTGGCGGAAGGCGACACAGTCACGGCCAGCGGCTACAGCTTCACGGTCAGCTATACCGGTGGTGACGGCAATGATGTCGTGCTGACGACCCAAAGCGTGCCCCCGGTAGCCCCGACCCCCGTGCCCGACCCCGATATCGTGCTCATCCATGGCCAGCCGACGCCGATCCGCCTGACCGGCACCGGCGGCAACGACATCCTTTCGGGCAATATCGGCAACGACACCATCACCGGCAGCGCCGGCAACGACATCCTGACCGGCAATGAGGGCAATGATTTCATCGATTTGACCGGCGGCGGCAACAACTGGGCGCAGGGCAATCGCGGCAGCGACACCATCATCGGCGGGGCCGGCAACGACACCATCCGTGGCGGCAAGGGCCATGACAGCATCTCAGGCGGAGCCGGCGATGATGCGCTCTATTCCGGCCAGGGCAATGACACGCTGGAAGGCGGGGCAGGCGCCGATCTGTTCGTGCTGAAAGGCTTCGACCCGGCCTTCCCCGGTGCTGTGCTGACACCGACCATCCTCGATTTCGAGCAAGGCGCGGACCGTCTGGCGGTGGAGAGCGCCACCCTGGCGGAGCTGGAAGCCGCCATCGCCCTGCAGATTGTGACCGGGACCGGAATCGTCATCGAGGTGGCGGGCGCGACCCTTACCTTCCTCGGCATCAGCCAGCTGACCACTGCCGATATCGACGCCGCCTTCTACGCCTGAGCAGGCTGACGGTTTCGCGGCAATCTGAGCGCCAGCAGCCAGCTTATGGCCGCCAGCAGGGCCGCCGCCAGAAGGCAGCCCGCAATACCCTGCGACTGGTAGGCCAGGCCCGAGAGCAGCGTGCCCAGCAGCCGGCCGCCGGCATTGGCCATGTAGTAGAAGCCGACATCCAGCGCCACGCGCTCGCGGTCGGTATAGGCCAGGATAAGGTAGGAATGCAGGGCCGAGTTCATGGCGAAGACCAGCCCGAACAGGCCAAGGCCCAGGATGATGGCGAGATCGGGCGCCAGCAGATCCGGCCGGTCCAGCGCATAGGCGATGCCGGCCGGCAGCAGCGCCAGCAGCAGCGCCCAGAGCCGGGCCGCGCTGACCTCGTGCGAAACGCCGTCGCCTGACCGGCGCACCAGCGTTGGCGCCGCCGCCTGCACGAAGCCATAGCCGATCACCCAGAGGGCGAGGAAACCGCCGACCTCCGTAAAGCTCCAGCCCAGCACGTCATAGAGGAAGACCGGCACGCCGACGACGAACCAGGTGTCGCGGGCACCGAACAGGAAGAACCGTGCCGCCGACAGCCGGTTCACGGCGCTGCTCTTGGCGAACAGGCTGGCAAATGCCGGCTTCTGCTTCATCCGGCCGAGATCACCGGAGAGGAAGGCCAGCACGGCCAGCAGCACAATCGCCAGCGCACCGGCCATGATCCACAGCGACACAGCGAAGCCGGCCGCGCCCAGCAGCGCGCCGCCAAGGAAGAAGCCGACCCCCTTCAGCGCGTTCTTGGAGCCGGTCAGCAGCGCCACCCAGCGGAACAGCAGGCCGGCACTCTCCCCCGGCACCACCAGCTTGATGGCGCTCTTGGCGCTCATCTTGGTCAGATCCTTGGCGATGCCGGCCAGGCCCTGCGCCGCCACCACATAGGCAACCGCGATCCAGTCCGGCCAGCCGGGATCGAGCAGCGCCAGCATTCCCAGCGCCACGATCTGCAGGGCAAGCCCCAGATGCAGCGTCAGCTTCAGCCCGAAGCGCGCGCCGACCCAGCCACCGACCAGATTGGTTGCCATGCCCGCCAGCTCATACAGCAGGAACAGCAGCGCCAGCTCGAAGGGCGTATAGCCCAGCGTGTGGAAATGCAGCAGCACCAGCATGCGCAGCGCGCCATCGGTCAGCGTGAAGCCCCAATAGGCGGCGGTGACGATGGCGTAGCGGCGGATATCGCCTGCTGCAGTTGGGGAGACACTCACAGGCTGTGCGCCACCTTCGCCGCCAGCTCGGCCATGCGGTGGGCATAGCCGGTCTCGTTGTCGTACCAGATAAGGATCTTCACCTGCGTGCCGCCGACTATCATCGTTGAGGGGGCATCGACGATTCCGGAGCGCGTGTCGTTCAGGAAATCGGCGGAGACCAGCGGCCGTTCCTCATAGCCCAGAATGCCGGCAAGCGGCCCCTCGGCGGCGGCCTTCAGCAGCGCGTTCACCTCGTCCACGCTGGTCGCGCGCGCGACCTCGAACACCGCATCGGTCAGCGAGGCGTTCAGCAGCGGCACCCGGACCGCGATGCCGTTCAGCCTGCCGTCCAGTTCCGGGAATATCCTGCCGATGGCGGTGGCGGAGCCGGTCGAGGTCGGGATCAGTGAGTTGAGGGCGGAGCGCGCGCGCCGCAGGTCCTTATGCGGCGCATCGACGATGGTCTGGGTGTTGGTCACGTCATGCACGGTGGTGATCATGCCGTGGCGGATGCCGATGCCCTCATGAATCACCTTCACCACCGGGGCGAGGCAGTTGGTGGTGCAGGATGCCGCTGTCAGCAGCCGGTGCCGCGCCGGGTCATAGAGATGGTCGTTCACCCCCATGACGATGTTCAGCGCGCCGTCCTCCTTCACCGGGGCGGCGACGATCACCGTGCCCACACCCTGCTCGTAATAGGGTGCCAGCGCGGCGACGGTCTTGAACTTGCCGGTCGCCTCCAGCACCAGATCGACGCCGGCTTCCCGCCACGGCCCGTCGCCCGGGCTGGTGGCGCTGCTGTAGCCGATACGCCGTCCGGCGATGGTCAACGCATCTTTTTCCGCCGTCACCGGTACTGGCCAGCGTCCATGAACGCTGTCGAATTCCAGCAGATGCGCGGCGGTGGCGGCATCGCCCTTGGCCTCGTTGATATGGACGACTTCCAGCCCGGCCAGGTCAGCCCGCCTGTCTTCCAGCGCGCGCAGCACCAGCCGCCCGATGCGCCCGAACCCGTTAATGCCGACACGCAGGGTCATCGCCGTTTCTCCCCGGCTGTAAAGATGGATAGGGGCGCGCAGAGTTCCGGTCGGCCCTGGCAGCAATCCTCGGCCAGAAAGGACAGCAGATCGCGCATCCCGTCATAATCGGCAGCGTAGTAGATCGACCTTCCCTCGCGGCGTGCCTGCAGCAGCCCGGCGCGCTCCAGTTCCTTCAGATGGAAGGAGAGCGTGGCCGGCGCGACGCCCAGCCTTTCCGCGATCATACCGGCGGCCAGTCCCTCTTCCCCGGCCGGCACCAGCAGGCGGTAGATCGCCAGCCTTGTCTCCTGTGCCAGGGCGGTCAGGCGGCGTATTGCGGTCATCATTTCCATAGTTCGACCGTAGCAAAATTATTTGAATGTTTGATGACGACACGCCCGGTTTCCGGAGATCCGGCTATTTTCTCCGGCTGTCGCGCCAGTGGGCGAGGGTGAGGGCGACATCGCCGGCCAGCCCGGTCCAATCCCTGGAGAAACGGCGGAACAAGGTAAGGGACGGATACCAGGGCGTGTCGTCGCGCCCGGTCATCCAGCGCCAGTCAGACGGATTGCCCAGCAAGACCCAGCCCGGCGTGCCGGCCGATCCCGCCATATGCACGACCGAGGTGCAGGAGGAGATGACGAGATCGCAATTGGCGGCCACGGCGATGCCGTCCAGCACATCCGATCCCGCTTCCTCGATGGCGCCGCCGATATCGGCGATGTGGTCGCCGCCTTCCACCGTTGATAATTCCTCGCGGCCCCGGCCGACCTGAAGCGAGACGAAGCGGATACCCTCTACCGCCAGGATGGGCTGCAGGGCGGCCAGGCCGGGCGAGCGTTCCCTGTCGCCGGAGAAATAGGGATTGCCGCGCCAGCACAGGCCGACCACCGGCCGGTCATCGGTGCCGCGCACCTGCGCCCGCCAGAGCGGCACACGCGCCGGGTCGGGCAGGGCCTGCGGCGGTGGCGGCACATTCTCCGGCCGGGAGATGCCCAGCCGGGCCGGCAGCGACATCAGCCCGTCCCAGGCCTGGAACGCCGGCAGCGGGGCATCCCAGTCGACCACATCCTCCGGCGGCAGCAGGCGCCGCGCGGCGGGCAGGGCCGACGCCTTGCCGGCGAAGAGGATGCGCCCACCCGGCCCAATCGGGATCAGCGGCAGGAAGCGCAGGAATTGCAGGGTGTCGCCCAGCCCCTGCTCGTCGAGAATCAGCAGGGTGCGTCCCGTCACGGCCTCGCCCTTCCAGCGCGGGGTGGCCGGGCCGATCCGGCGCAGACCCAGCGCGGCATGGCGATGCTCGAACGGCGCCCAGGCCTCCGCATAGCGGCCCATCTGCAGCAGGGTGAAGGCGAGATCCCACTGTGTGCCCGGCTTGCCGTCGATCCGCACTGACTCCCGCAGGCTGGCGGCCGCACCGTCAAGATTGCCGCGCCGGCGCTGCAGATGGCCCAGGCTGCGCAGGATGCGCGCATCGCCCGGCCGCAATGCCAGTGCACGGCGGAAATCCGCTTCCGCCCCTTCCAGATCGTCAGCGAGCCGTCGGACATGGCCGCGATCCATATAGGCGCCGATATGGCCCGGCTTCTGCGCCAGAACCTCACCATAAACCTGTTCCGCTTCCGCAAACCGGTCGGCCCGGTGCAGGCACAATCCCCAGGCATAGGCCTCCGCATCCGGCGCCAGGGCGACCGGCTGGCCGGCGGCGGCCTTGCCCAGCGCCGCGACCAGCGTCTCGCTCTGCCGGCTGAGGCTCCAGGTGCTGGTGATGAGCGCCAGCGCGGATCTGGCCTTTGACGCGGCTTCCGGGCGCCGGTCATAGACGCGCTGCATCGTCTCCAGAACTTCCTCAACACTGCTTTCGCCCCAGCCGGCAAGGCCGGGATCGCCTGCCTGCGCCGCCAGATCGGCTTGCTGTTTCAGGGCGTAGAGATGATCGCCGAGCAGGTCGAGATGCCCGGTATTGGCGGACAGCGCGACCGGCACGCCGCTGGCCATCGCCGCCAGCGCCAGCGGATTGACCCTGGCCGAGCAGCGATCGGGCAGCACCGCCAGATCGCACTCACGCAGCACACCCGGCAGGTCACGTCCCGTCAGGTCGAAAATGGCTTCCGGCGGGATGCTCTGCCCGGCAAGCGCGTCGGCGCCGGCCCAGCCGCCGGAGCCCGGCGCGGTCCATCCGGGCACCAGCAGGGCCTCCGGATGGACCGCGTGGAAGCGGCGGAAGGCCGCCAGCGCTATGTCCGGCCCGGTGTGATGGGCTAGCGGCCCGCCGCAGAAGATGAGGAACCGTCCGGGGGCCAGGCCGATCCGGGGCTTGGGCCGGAAAATACTGGTGTCTACACCGATGGGATGGCGCAGCACCGCCAATACCCCGGCCTCCCGCAGCAGCCGGGCCGTCCAGGCGCAGGCCGCGAGCACAAGAGGCATCTCCCGGGCGCGGAGCAGCGTTTCGGCGGGTATGTCGGAGCGCCCGAAACTAGCGACCCCGATATCCGGCGTGCCGCGAAAAGCGGGTGCCGGTCCGGAAAGCGACTGCAGCACCGGAAAGGGCGCAGGCGCGCCGGTTTCCTGCCAGACGACGACCGGCAGGGAGTGCCGTCGCTCGACCTCCGGGGCCGCCGGGACGACCAGCGTGACCCCTCGATCCACCAGCTGCCTGGCGAGGTCGATAAGATAGGCTTCACCGAAGCCGCTTGCGATGCCGATCCGGTTCATGCCTGCCCCGCCAAGACGAAGCCTCAGGTTCTCCCCCGGTGACGCAGCCGCTGTCAATGCCGGCAGGTTTCAGCGGGCGGCAGATGATGCCGTGGGGCGCATTTCCAGATCGTGTATCGCCGGGCACCTCCAGATCGAGTGGCCGGGCGATATCCTCGAACACGGACATGTCGCGTGGACTGGAGCGGCCCTGAAGCCATTTATAGGCGCGCTGCGGATCGTAGCCGGTTTGCGGGTTCAGCGCCTTGAAGCGCGCCTACATTTCCTTCTGGGTCGCGCAGCCGGTGATGATCTGAACCAGGCGAAGCTTCTGCAGAAAATCGGTACTCATCGGGCTTTGGCGTTGCGAGAAGGACAGGGCAGGACAGGACACTGGCGAAGCCAGCGAAACGGTAATTTCCAATTTCCATTCATTGGAAGAAAAGACTTGCGGCGTATGAAGCAGAATTCAAGCGTAAACCGCCAATCGCCTTTCAGGGAAAACACATAACTCCCAAAAACCGCCAGAATGAAAGGTGGCTTTGGTCATTTGAATGTCAGACAGAAAAAATAAAATTAGATGGAAATTGCAGATAGGCATTACCCGTCAGATTGGAATTTTTGTCTTTTTTGGAAGTTGGGTTTCCTTATCGGGTTTCATCCTCCATGGGTTCCGCAACCGCGACCGACTGCGTGCGCTGAAGCAAAGGTGGAGCCATGGCGGATATTACCTACAGCGATGTTTACACCGCCAAGAACGGTGAGAATGGGGCTGCTCGTTTCGGTACGGTAGGCGAAAAGGGTGATAACGGGAACACTACACTCACAATCGGGTCTGATACTTCCATTCTGATTACGAGCACCGGGGAGCGCAACGCTGGCGGTGGCGGCAATGGCCGCGGGCTGATTGCCGGCGATGCGAGGAACAACAAGAGCACCACCGCGAGCATCGATGGCACTGCCCAACTGGTGGGCCAGGCCGGCATCGCCGCCGGCGACAGCTTCGACGTCAAGGTCGATAGCACCACCCAGACGATCACGATCAATTTTGGCGACACCCTGGCGGACGTCGCCTCCAAGATCGAGGCCACCTTCACCAACATCTCAGCCAGCGCCACGGCGACCGGCACCGATGACACGATGACCATCGGCCAGGACACCAGTGTCATCGAAACCATCACTTTGATTAACAACAACAACACGCCGCTGACGGCGCTGGGCTTTACCGGCCCGTTCCCGGCCACGATCGCGCCCTGGTTAGAAGATGGTGGCAATGGCGGCGACGGCGCGTTTTCGATAAGGCTGGATGGAACCAACTCCACGCTGGAGAATCAGGGCACAATCCGCGGCGGCGATGGCGGGGATGGCGGCGGCAGCCTGTTCCGCGATGGCGATGGCGGGAATGGCGGCAATGCCGGCGCCGGGATCAGCGCCAATGCCGGCGCTTCAATTCCAATCACCAATTCCGGCACGATCCAGGGCGGGGCCGGCGGCGAAGGGGGCAGCGGCGGCGTCGATGGCAATGACGGCACGCATGGCACGGGCGGCGTCGCCATCACTGGCAGCGGCCTGACCATCACCAACAGCGGCACGATCAGCGGCGGGCTGGGCGGCGACGGCACGACCCGCGCCAACGCCATCGACTTCACCGGCGGCACCAACGAGCTGACCCTTGAATCCGGTTCGGTCATCACCGGCGGTATCGGTGTGACGGGATCGCTGGAACTCTCCAGCGCCGTCACCATGACGATGGTAAATGTCATCACCGGCACCGGCTCGCTGGAGAAGACCGGCACCGGCACACTGACCCTGAGCGGCGCCAATACCTATACCGGCACGACGATGATCTCGGCCGGCACGCTGGCGGTGACCGGATCGCTGGCCGCCGCGTCGACCGTCACCGTGGCGTCGGGCGGCACGCTGGGCGGCACCGGCACGGTGGCGGGCACCGTGACGGTACAGAGCGGCGGCACCATCGCGGCGGGCGCCAGTCCCGGCACCCTGAAGACCGGCGACCTGACCCTGCTGGCCGGCGGCACCGCCAGTTTCGAGCTGGACGGCACCACCGCCGGCACCCAGTACGACCAGATCGACGTCACCGGCACGGTCGATCTCGGTGGCGCCACGCTGGACATCTCGATCGGCGGCAGCTTCAGCGTCGGCGACAACCTGATACTCATCGACAATGACGGTGTGGACGGGATCACCGGCACTTTCGACGGCCTCGCCGAAGGCACGAACCTGACGCGCAGCGGCTATACCTTCCAGATCAGCTATGCCGGCGGCACCGGCAACGATGCCGTGCTGACGGTCCGGGGGATTCCTGTCGCGCCCCCGCCGCCGCCCGACCCAGATACCGTCACCATCCATAACGGGCCGGAGCCCATCGAACTCACCGGCGGTGGCGGCAGCGACATCCTGACCGGCAATATCGGCAACGACACCATCACCGGCGGTGCCGGCAACGACATCCTGTCCGGCCGCGATGGCAACGACATCATCGACATGACCGGCGGCGGCAATAACTGGGCGCAGGGCAATCAAGGCAGCGACACCATCATTGGCGGGGCTGGCAACGACACCATCCGCGGCGGCAAGGGCCATGATTCGATCAGCGGCGGGGGTGGTGACGATGTGCTCTACAGCGGTTTCGGCGACGACACGCTGACCGGCGGCGAGGGCGCGGATTTGTTCGTGCTGCGCGGCTTCGACGTAGATTTTTCGAATGCCGCGCTGACGCCGAGCATAACCGACTTCCAGCAGGGCACGGACCGTCTTGCGGTGGAGAATGCGACGTTGGCGGAACTGCAAGCGGCGATCACCAATCAGGCCGTGACCGGGGATGGCGTGGTCATTGAGGTGGCGGGCGCAACCCTCACCTTCCTTGGCATCAGCGTCCTCTCCGCCGCCGACATTGACATGGCCTTCTACGCCTGAAGGGAACGTATCCACCACTCCCATTCCCTGTCACCGAACAATCCGGTTTCGGGCTTATCCAAATCGTCGCCTGGAAGGTGGGCGTAGGCCCCGGCCTGACGCGCCTCCGATGGTGTAAAGCCATACCGCCGGCGAAAGGCACGGATGAAGGAGGATTCGCTGCTGAAACCTACCGATAGCGACACATCGATGATCTTGCGCTGCTGCTGCGTCGGGTCGGTCAGGATGGTCAGCGCATGCGCCAGCCGGCGGTCACGGATATAGGAGGCAACGCCATCATAATGCTGGAACAGCTTGTACAGCCGGCTGCGTGATATCCCGAAGATTTCGGCGACGCTTTCGGGCGAGAGGGCGGTATCCTCGATATTCTCATCGATATAGCGCTTCAGCGTGGTGACGATGGCCATGCGGATCGCCTGCTCCCCGCCTTCATTCTCGTGCGGGTTGCCGTTCAACGCGGCGGCGAGCAGGGCTGTCGTGGGAGAAACGGCCAGCCCGCCCTGGTCAAGGGTCATGGACGGCGCCTGCTTCTGCAGCTCCAGCATGTGGGTGCGCAGCAGACGCGTGAGTGGATCGTTCCCCCGGATGCACTGATAATGGCGGCGGTCCGGGTCCTTGATGTGCGGCGCCAGCAGGGAGCGCGGCACGAACAAGGCGAGCAGATCGAAATCCTCGTTGGTGGTGTCCAGGGTCTGTGCATTGTCGAACACGCAGATGTCACCCGCCTCTATGACGACATCGCCTTGCGGCGTGCGGGCGTGGCAGCGACCGCGCGTGAACAGCTGGATCATGTAATGGTCGATGCCATCGCGGTCGATGCGCATCCGGTCACGCTTGAAATGCTGCTGGCTGGACCTGCACCTGATCTGCGACATGGCGCCGAACAGATAGCCGTCGGTCAGCGCGTGAAAGCCATCCACATCCCCGGGTGACGCGAGATCGGCCTGGTAGATGACAGAAACACTGTCGCGCCAGACCGGGAATTTCTCTTCCCGGTTCAGCCGGTCGGTCGAGAAATAGGAATGCGGCAGCGCTTCCCCCATCGACCATCTCCCCATATCGATTGCGAATCTTCTAATTAATAAAAAGCCTCGCATATCGGTGTATTCGGTTCAACCCGCCCTCCCTTCCTCCGGGGCACTCCAAAACGAAATGGGCATCGTTCCGGGACAGAATGTCAGGTGCGCTGCGCCGGCAGGGACAATTGTGAAGGCTGACCCCTGCCGAAAAACCGGAACACAAGATCGGATTTCCCATGCTCCCGCACATGCCCCCGCATGATCCCGACCCGGTCGATGGGCGGTTCGTGAAAAATGATGGACACGGCACCCGCCGCGAATTCCTGCTCTATGAGTAATGCTAGCTGATGTCGAAGGATTCTTCCCGTGACGCCGTGCCACGCCAGGCCGCCATGTCCCCTGCTGAACGGCTGAAGGACACGGTCTGGCAGCAGATCGTCAGTCTCGCCAATACTGACGGGAATTTCCGCCGCCGCCTGCAAGCCGAACCTTTTGCCCTGTTGCAGTCGGTCGGCATATCGGTGCCGCAGGACATCCGCTTTGTCTGTGTAGAGACAGGACTGTCCGGCGTGGCAGAGGTGCTGGGGCGCTCTGACGGTTTGACGGTCTATGTGCCTGTCGTCTTTGCAAGCGCTGATGGCGCGTTGGACGACGAGTCTCTGGACGCGGTGGTCGGCGGCGCGGGGCAGCAGATGGCAATGCCAATGCCCGCCAATTTCGTCGGCATGATTTCCTTCACCGATGGCGGCAGCGGCGGCTTTTAGGGGGTTCACCCTGGGGCACACCAAGATCGAAAACACCGTCCGCTATCTCGGCCCGGACATAGAGGATGCGCCCGCCCCTTCGGAGGAACAGAAATCTGATGGCGGTGGCGGGCCTTCGTATCCACCGTGCCAAGAACCGGAACGGCTGCTTATCAACCTCTGGCGCCTAGAGCAGACAGGAGTTGGTCTGACAACGCTCGTGCGCCTAGTACGGCGGCGGCGACAGCGCGCGTTGGTTCTTGGCTGCGGCTGTCCACCACGCGAGATCCTCAGCAAAACGGGGGAATGACCGTTCGAGCGCTTCGCCGCCATTGCCCACGGGCTGTCCCGTGTCGTCCAGCACATCGGAGATGGGCCCCGCGGTAAGTGTACTTGAGACAACGACCATGCCCATTTCCGACAAGGTTCCATGCCACGCCAGATTGCCGCGTACCCCGGCCAAACGCCCGGCAGAGTAGCTGACGATTGCAGCTGGTCGCCAGAACCACTCCTCAAGAAAATGATCGGTGAGATTTTTTAGGCCTGGCTGAACCCCCCAGTTGTACTCCCCCGTCACGAACACAAAGGCGTCCGCACTACGGATATCTTCCGCCAATGCTTCCATCGCCGGGGGCGCTTCTCCTGGTGGGTACTCTTTATACATGCGGTCAAGGATCGGTAGCCCCACTGACTTGGCGTCCACCAAGGTGGCCATGTCCCCGCGTTCCTCGAAACGACGCACGAGATATTTCGCGAAGCGTATTCCGGCCCGGTCGCGGCGGTACGAGCCATACAGGATGAGGATTTTGCTCGGCATGCGGCTCTCCATTTCAGGTTCTAGCATCGCAAGCATGAATTCCGAACGCGCGCCACTGGCCTTCGATATAGCAAAACGCCGCCCCCTGTACCGCTGGCTTGCCGGGGCGGGACAGGGAGTTACTCTGCCCCGCTACTCTTTACCAGCCGGTGCATTTGCTCTGACAGTGCTTCTGCTTCCGTCGTGGATCTCATCAGGATAGTGCCAAGAAGGGCGCAATCAGACAATGATTGCGTCCTCCAGCAGATCACGATCATCGGTTGGGCCGCGGGGCGGTGCGGAGGAAAAGCAGCAAGGCGAGGGAGGCGGTAACGGTGAGGATGACGCCCAGCGCAGTCCAGGAATCGTATGGCAGGGCGGTGCTCAGGGCCGTCGCCAGCGCGGCACAGGCCATCTGCAGGAAGCCGAGCAGCGCTGAGGCGAGGCCGGCCTGCGTGCCGAAGGGTTGCAGGGCGATGGCGGTGCCCAGCGGGTTGACCAGCCCCATGCCGAACAGGAACACCACGATGCCGGCGGCGAACAACGGAAGGCTTGGCGTGCCGCCGCCAGCCAGCAGGATCACCCCGCCGGCCAGGGCGATGGCGATGCCGGCCGTCGCCACTTTCGCCGCTTCCCAGCGATGCGCCAGGCGCGGCGCCAGCAGGCCCGCCCCGAAGACGATAAAGACCGTGGCGGCGAAGAACAGGCCAAGCTGGATCGGCGACAGCCCGATCACGCCGATCAGGATGGCCGGCGCCGCACCGAAGAAGGCGTAGAGGCCGCCGACAATGAGGCTGACCGCCAGCGCCGGCACGATGAAGCGCCGGTCTGTCACCAGCCGCCCATAGGCCACGGCGACCGTTCGCGCCGTATGGGCGGCGCGTCGGTCGGCGGGGTGGGTTTCGCCCATGCCGAAGAGGTAATACAGAGCGAGCGCGCCGCCGCTGAGGCCGACCAGCAGGAACGTCGCCCGCCAGCCGAGCGTGGCGTCCATGGTGCTGCCCAGCAGCGGCGAGAAGCCGGGCGCGGCCGCCATCGCGATCATGGTCAGCGACAGGGCGCGGCTCAGCGCCTCGCCATCGAACAGATCGCGGGCGATGGCGCGCGACAGCACGGACGCCGCACAGACGCCGAGTGCCTGCACCACCCGGCCGATGATCATCGTCTCCAGCGTATCGGCGGTGGCGCAGAGGGCGGTGCCGGCCAGGAAGACAATCAGCCCGCCCAGCACCAGCTTCTTCCTGCCATACCGGTCGGAGAGCGGCCCGACGAGCAACTGGCCGATGGCGAAGGCGACGAAGAAGCTGGACAGGGTAAGCCCCAGATCCCGGGTCGACACGCCGAACTCGGTGGCCATCGACGGGAAGGAGGGGAGGATGATGTTGGTCGACAGCGCGCCGATCGCCGACAGGCCGGCCAGTAGCGTCAGCACGCCGCCGGTCAGCTTTCGCTGCGCCGGGATGTCGGCGGGGATGTCGTTAGCATTGAGCGTGGACACGGGATTCTCCTGTCTGCCGGGCCGATCAGGGGCGCAGCGCCGCGCCGTTTTCCAGATAGACCGGACGGTCAGATGACAGGCCGGCATGCACCTGGCGGCTGATCTCGTCGGCCAGAACCTGCTGCTCGCCACGCTCCAGCGCTTCCAGCGCGGCCTGTACGATGGCCTCGGGCGTGCTCTTCGCCGCCGTGATGCCGCGGGTCAGGTCGGTATCGATGAAACCGGCATGCAGCCCGATGACCTGCGTGCCCTGGTCCTGCAACTCGATGCGCAGCCCGTTGGTCAGCGCCCAGGCGGCTGATTTCGACGCGCCATAGGTGGCCAGCATCGGCCCGTTGATCCAGCTGCCAACCGACAGCACGTTCAGCACCGCACCGCCACCATTGCGCTTCAGCACCGGCGCGAAGGCACGGGCTATGCGCAGCGGACCGAAGAAATTCACCTCGAACTGCTCGCGCGCCGCCTCGATGGCCCCGTCGCCCAGGAAGGGCCCGGGCAGGGCGATGCCGGCATTGTTCACGATCAGCGTCACGTCACCGGCCGCCTGTACGGCGGCGGCGATATCTTCCTCGCGGGTGACATCCAGCTTCAGCGGCACGACGCCGGGCAGGGTGATCGATGCCGGATTGCGCGCCCCGGCGTAGATTCTGGTTACGCCGGCCGCAAGCAAGGCGCGGGTGAAGGCGAGGCCGAGGCCCCGGTTTGCGCCGGTTACCAGCGCGGTCGATCCTGCAATCTTCATGGAATGCTCCTGTCGGAACGCGACGTCGGGCGAAGGGCGGACAGCGCGTGAGTTTATGTATGATGATCATCATACTTGAACATACATGATGGCCGTCATATTTAAAGTCAAGACAGCACGAGCAGCGCCAGTCGCGATTTTGAAAGGGCAGGAGAATGCGCTATTCCGCCAAGGAAACCGCCGAGAAGCATGAGAGGATTCTGACCGAGGCTGCCCGCCTGTTTCGCGAGCGCGGCTTTGCCGGGGCCGGCGTGGCCGAGATCATGCAGGCGGCCGGCCTGACCCATGGCGCGTTCTACGCGCATTTCCCCTCGAAGGAGGCGCTGGCCTCCGCAGCGCTCACCCACGCTTTTGAGCAAACGAACGCGCGCAGGCAGGCCGATACCGGCGATCCGAAGCAGGCCTTTCTCGACCGGTATCTGAGCGTGGCGCATCGCGACCGGCCCGGCGCCGGCTGCGCCATTGCCGCCCTCGGCCCGGAGGTCGCGCGCGACGAGACCAGCCGCGCCCCGTTCACCGAGCAGGTCACGCAGATGATCGACGATATGTCGGAGCGGTTCACCTGGGGTGATGCCCGGGACGCTGCAGGGCAGAAGGATCGGTCGCGCCAGAACGCGATCCATCTGCTGTCGTCCGCGGTGGGTGCGCTCATCCTGGCGCGGGCCGTCAACGACCCGGAACTGTCGGAAGAGATACTCGCCAGCGTCCGCGACTCGCTCGCCGAGTGAGCGCCGGCGGTGGCGCGCTGTGGTGCGTAAGACACTGTTTACCCGAAATGGAAGTCGAGAAAAAAGATGCGGCGTATTGTGGTGACAGGCATGGGGGCGGTCAGCCCTCTTGCGGCAGGTGTGGAGGCTTCCTGGAGACGGCTGTTGGCCGGACGCTCCGGTATTCGCAGGCTTTCAGACGATGTGGTCGGAGATCTGCCGGCAAAGATCGCAGGCATCGTGCCATCACGCGGCGACGATGCGGAGGCAGGGTTTGATCCTGATCGCGTGCTCGACGCGAAAGACCAGCGCAGGGTCGACCGCTTTATCCTTTTTGCGCTCGCCGCCGCCGACGAGGCGCTGGCCCAGGCCGGATGGAACGCGGTTTCGGAAGAGGACCGGCTGCGCACAGCGACGATTATCGCGTCGGGTGTCGGCGGCTTCCCGGCCATGACCGAGGCTGTACGGACGGTCGATCAGCGGGGCGTGCGGCGGCTGTCCCCCTTCACCATCCCGTCTTTTCTCGTGAATCTCGCAGCCGGTCAGGTTTCGATCCGGCATGGCCTGAAAGGCCCCCTTGGTGCACCGGTAACGGCGTGCGCGGCAGGCGTCCAGGCGATTGGCGACGCGGCACGGCTCATACGCAATGGTGAAGCCGATAGTGCAGTATGCGGCGGAACGGAAGCCTGCATAAATGATGTCAGCCTTGGTGGCTTCGCTGCGGCACGCTCGCTTTCTACCAGCTTCAATGACAACCCGACGCAAGCCTCCCGGCCTTTCGACAGCGCGCGCGACGGCTTTGTCATGGGCGAAGGTGCCGGCATCCTGGTGATCGAGGCGCTCAGCCACGCGCTCGCACGCGGGGCGACACCGATTGCCGAAATAGTCGGCTATGGCACGACGGCCGATGCCCACCACATCACGTCCGGGCCCGAGGACGGCAACGGCGCGCGGCGTGCCATGGAGATCGCCATCGCTCAGGCAGGTGTTTCTCCAGGGGATATCCAGCATCTCAATGCCCATGCGACATCCACGCAGGTTGGTGACAAGGGCGAGATGGCAGCAATCAGGAGTGTTTTCGGCACGGGCCGCTCTATTGCCGTGAGCGGCACGAAATCGGCCACCGGACATCTGCTTGGGGCCGCCGGTGGGCTGGAAGCAATCTTTACCATCCTCGCGCTCCGGGATCAGGTGGCGCCGCCCACTCTTAATCTCACAACGCCGGACCCAGCCGGTAACGGCATCGATTTCGTTGCCAACCACGCCCGGCCGATGGCGATGGAATATGCAATTTGCAACGGCTTCGGCTTTGGCGGGGTCAATGCGAGCGTGGTTTTCCGCCGCTGGACGAATGATCCCGCGTCATAGCAGGCCATTTGAAATGAGGAGCCGTCAGCGCCCGGCTGTGACCTCGGCAATATCGATTTCTCTGGCTGCCAGTCGCGCGCATTCTATCGCTCACCTGCCGGTGCAGAATGCGCAGGGTGCTTTCGTGATGCCCCTGAGTCACGCAGGGAAGCTCGCTGACGGGTTCTTTGCTCTGTCTGCTATTCCTTTATAAGCTCAGATGACACCGGGTCAGCCAGCGACGCTTACAGCGCGCGGCGTGATTCCGGTGGTCCCGTTACACATGCCGGTGCCAGAATGATTTTCCGAGGCGGCATGGGACCCACCCCCCGAGATGGAAGCAAGATGCTGGAAACCCGATTGACCTTGACGTCACTTCTCGCACCCTGGATGTCGAAATCTGTGCAAATGCCGACACGGCAATCTGCGGCGGTGCCCTACCGGCTGGTCGATGGGCAGCCGGTCTTTCTGCTGATCACCTCCCGTCGTTCCGGTCGGTGGATCTTCCCGAAGGGCGGGTTGGAGCCGGATCTGACGCCCTGGGAGAACGCCGCCAAGGAAGCGGCAGAGGAAGCCGGGGTGGAAGGCGATATGGGCAGGGTTCCGATTGGTCATTATCGATGCGTGCTCCGCGACGCGGCACACACCGTGGTGCGGGTCGCCGCCTATCCGCTGCATGTGCATACCCAGCGAGAGGCCTGGGATGAGAAGGGCGAGCGTCATCGTCACTGGGCCGTCCTGCCGGAGGCAAAGCGCCTGCTGAGTGATCCGGAGATGGCCCGCATCGTCGACCGGCTGGCGCAGCAGGTATGAAATCGACGCTACAGCATCAGGGCGGCGAGCAGTAGGTACAACAAGCCGGACAGCACCGCCGTTGCCGGCACCGTGATCACCCAGGCGGCGACGATCTGCAGCACGTGGCGACGGCGCACCAGGCGGCGGCGTTCTCGCCTCCGGTACTTGGCGACGGCTTCTTCCGGGGTGGCGTTGAGACGGCTTGTGTCGATGCCGATGGCGCGCACGGGCAGCAATTCGCTGCGCAATCTCTGGTTTGAATAGAACTCGCGTAGAAAGCCGACGCCGAAGATGGCACCCACGGCAATATGGGTAGAGGAGACCGGCAGCCCGAGCGCCGAGGCGATCAGCACGGTGGTCGCCGCCGACAGCGCGACGCAATAGGCCCGTGTTTCGTTCATTTTGGTGATTTTCTCGCCGACCATGCGGATCATCCGGGGGCCGAACAAAGCCAGCCCCAGGGCGATACCGATGGCGCCGATGGCGAGCACCCAGAGCGGCAGTTCCAGCTCGCCAGCGGCCGCGCCACCATTCTGTAAAACGGCAACGATGGCGGCGAAGGGCCCAACCGCGTTGGCGACGTCATTGGCACCATGGGCGAAGGACAGCAGGGCTGCCGCGCAGATCAGCGGCAGGCGGAACAGCCGGCTGACATGCCGGTTGCGATTCTCCATTCCCTGCGAGCGATGGTAGATCCAGGGGCGTGCGGCGAGCCAGGCCAGCATCGCGGACACCACGCCGATCATCAGAACCAGTCCGGTGCCCGGCGACCAGACCCGGCGCAACCCCTTGGTGGCCAGATAGGCGGCGAAGATGCCGGCCATCGCCGCCACAAGGATCGGCACCCAGCAGCGGGCCGCAGCGATACGGTCCTTGCGTTGCAGGATGGTCCTGCGGATGGCAGCGAGGAACAGTGCCGAGAAGATACCGCCGAGCGCCGGGGAGATCACCCAGCTCGCCGCGATGGCGCCGATGGTTGGCCAGACGACGACGCTGAAGCCCGCCGCCGCGATGCCCGCCCCGACGACGCCGCCGACCACGGCATGGGTGGTGGAAACGGGGGCGCCCAGGATGGTTGCCAGATTGACCCACAAGGCGGAAGCCAGCAGGGCGGCCAGCATGACAAAGACCAGGCTGTGGCCTTCCAGCGCCGCATCGGCGCGCAGCAGGTCGTTCGCCACGGTGGAGACCACATCGCCGCCCGCCAGAAGCGCGCCGGAAGCCTCAGCCAGGGCGGCAATAACCAGCGCGCCGCCCATGGTCAGCGCCTTGGAGCCGACCGCCGGACCCATGTTGTTGGCGACGTCATTGGCGCCGATATTCAACGCCATATAGCCGACGATGACGGCCGATATCACGACCAGATAGCCGAAGGGCCCGCCGGAGAACGTCACGCTGGTCCAGGCTGCAGCACCGAGGAGGAATACGAAGGCGATGCCCAGTGGTGCCAGCGACCGCGACGCCGCGTGTGTCGCCGCCTCCATCTGTTCGAGCTTGCGGAGGTCCTTGTCGAGCGCTGTCTTTTTCATCGCCGGTTGGGTCCGGCCTGTTTCGCTGTCACGTCAGCGCGCCCAGATGGCGCAAGCGCCAGGCTGTCGGTGTCCGATGGTCATGCCTACTCTCTTCGTACCCGAATAAGGGGCATAGCCATACACGCAAAAGCGCCCTGTGTTCCAGACTCAGACGCGGAGGTGCGACTTGGTCGGCCGAAAATGCACCTTGAGGAATCTATCGCCCGCGCCCGGCGAGGTAGCAGATGATCGTCGCCAGCTGAATGACGGCAGCGGCCTCAAGGACCAGGCGGATACGGGCGGTAGGGGAATTAATGGTCTAGCTTAAGGGGATGGAGAAAAAGATGGATGGGTTATTGTATGTTTAAGAAAGTCTTTAAAGATCAGTTTCTTAAATAGGTTTTTGGCGGAGGGAGCGGGATTCGAACCCGCGAAGAGCTATTAACCCTTACACACTTTCCAGGCGTGCGCCTTCAACCACTCGGCCACCCCTCCGACCTACCGGCGATACCCGCCAGTCTGGAAGCGCCGCAACCTAGCCGAGACCGGGGGCGGATGCAACGCCTGGATGGCACCGGATGGCGGCTGGCGCGAAATACCGTCAAATAAGCGTAACGCCGCACAAGACATAACTAATGATTGCGGTATCAAGGTCTTGCGATCACACTGTTTTCCAGTGGGGAGCAAGCAATAATGCGACGTTTTGGCCGGGTGATGGGCTGGGTTTTGATTCTGCTGGCGCTGGCCGTTCTGGGTGGCGACGCGCTGAATGCGCTCGATAATGGCGGGTTTGTTGCGCGTCCCTTCGGGCAATTATGGTTCCAGATTGATGCCGGCAGCCTGACGCTGACGCAGTCGGTCGTGCAGCGCTACATCCACCCCAGCCTGTGGGAGCCGGGCATTACGACTATCCTGCTGCTGCCGGCCTTTGTCGTGATCGCCGTGCCGGGGGTGCTGCTGGCACTGCTCTGCCGGTCCCGGCCGGAACGCCGGAAATCCCTGTTCTACTAGGCCTCAGCCGAACAGCAGCAGGCAGATCACCACGGCGGCGACCACGCCGGCCAGATCGGCGGCCAGCGCCGCCGGGATGGCGTGGCGCAGCCGCTTGATCTGCACCGCGCCGAAATACACCGCCAGCACATAGAAGGTGGTCTCGGTCGAGCCCTGGATGGTCGAGACCAGATAGCCGGTATAGCTGTCCGGCCCGATATTAGGGTCATTGATGATCGAGGCCATGATGCCATAGGCGCCGGAGCCGGAAAGCGGGCGCAGCAGCGCCATCGGCAGCGCCTCCGCCGGCAGGCCCAGCGGGGCGGTCAGGAAGCTGAGCGGCGTGATCAGCAATTCCAGCGCGCCGCTGGCCCGGAACATGCCGACCGCGACCAGGATTGCCACCAGATAGGGGATGATGCGCACCGCGACCTGGAAGCCGTCCCTGGCGCCCTCGACGAAGACCTCGTAGATCTTCACCCCGCGCAGCGCGCCGAAGGACAGGAAGGCGACCATCAGCCCGGGAATGATCCAGGGTGCGATGGTGCGGCCATGCAGGATGGTCAGCGGCACCAGCGCGAAGACGCCGCCCAGCACCAGCAGCGACACCCAGAGCGGGTAGGCCGCCCCGGCAGGCTCCACAGGCTCCTCCACAGGCTGCTGGGCGGGCTCTGACGCTTCGTCCGGCGTCAGGGCCGTCTCCGGCCCCATCGGCCAGTAGCGCTGCAGCAGCTTGGCCATGAGGATGGCCACCGTGGTCGAGCAGATGGTGGCGAAGAGCGTGGTCGGCACGATGCCGGCCGGGTCCATAGAGCCGGCAGCGGCGCGGATGGCGATCACCCCGGTCGGCAGCAGGGTGACGCTGGACGTGTTGACCGCCAGGAACAGCACCATGGCGTTGGTTGCCGTGCCCTTGTGGCGGTTCAGCTTGTCCAGCTCCTGCATGGCGCGGATGCCAAAGGGGGTGGCGGCATTGCCCAACCCCAGCACATTGGCCGACAGGTTCATGATGATGGCGCCCATCGCCGGGTGATCCGGCGGCACATCGGGGAACAAGCGCACCATCAGCGGCCGCATCAGCCGGGCGACGATGACCAGCAGCCCACCGGCCTCCGCCACCTTCATCAGCCCCAGGAACAGCGTCATCACGCCGATCAGCCCGATGGCCAGCGTGACCGAGCCTTCCGCCGCCTTGATCATCGCCTGGCCCAGCACATCCATCGGGGCTTCTGTAGGCCCGTCCCAGTTGATCTGGAAGAAGGCGGCAACCGCGAAGGCAATCAGCACGATGAAGAGGAAGATGGCGTTCACGGTATGCAGCGTCCTGTTTTTGCCAAAGCCAGCGCCAATCTATACGCTGGACCGATCCCGGCGATAGGGCGCGAAGAGAGAGACGGCAGATGAAATTCGACGATCAGATGGCGGTAAAGCTGCTGGCCCATTCCGTCAACCAGCTCGGCACGGCAATCACCGAGTCACTGTGCACCACGCCCGACCGCCGCATGGTGCGCCTGATGGTCGAGCGCGTGAAAGGCGACCTCGACGGCTTCCTGGAGCATTACGAAGCGGTCGAGACGGAGGAGAAGACGGGTTAGGCGACTTTCTCCTTCGTCATGGTCGGACTTGATCCGACCATCCATTGACCGAGCGATTGGCACGGACAGATGGACCCTCGGGTCAAGCCCGAGGGTGACGATGGAGGGGAGGGCGAGGTCGGAATGGTTGTAGGCTCTCTCCCTCGTCATAGTCGGGCTTGACCCGACTATCCATTGACCGAGCGATTGGCACGGACGGGGCCTGAGGGTGACGAAAGAGGCCGCTTACTGTCTGCCCTTCAGGAAAGCTGTGTTCACACAGTTGCGCAACTCACCGTCACGGAGATAGGCGAGGGCGGTTTCCACGGCCTTGCGGCGGGCGTCGGTCTGGCTTTCGACGCTGTACCAGGCGGCGTGGGGGGTGACGATCAGCCGGCCCTTGATCCAGTCCGGCTGGGCCTTGAAATCGCGCATCAGCGGATGGTCGGGCTTGGGCGGTTCCTGCGGCATGACATCCAGGCCGGCGGCGGCGATGCGGCCGTCCTTCAGCGCGGCGTGCAGGGCGTCGAGGTCGATCAGCCCGCCGCGCGCGGTGTTCACCAGCACCGCCTCCGGCTTCATCGCGGAAAAAGCGGCGGCATCGATGATGTGATGCGTCTCCTCGGTCAGCGGGGCGTTCAGGCTGACGATATCCGACTGGGCCAGCAGGCTGTGCAGATCGGGCATGCGGGTGATGCCCAGCGCGATTTCCTGGCCCCAGGGGAGATAGGGGTCATAGACCAGCACCGACAACCCGAAGGCCTTGGCGCGCAGGGCCGTGGCCGTGCCGATGCGGCCCAGCCCGACAATGCCGAGGCTCTGGCCGCGTATCCGGCGGATGGTCGTCGCCGGGCCGCTCCAGTCGAAGCCGGCGACCGGGTCGGCGCGCACCCGGTCATTATACTGCACGATATTGCGGCGCAGGGTCAGCATCAGCGCCATGGCGTGGTCGGCGACCTCGCTGGTGCCGTAATCCGGCACGTTGCAGACCGGGATGCCGGCAGCACCCGTCGCCTTCAGGTCGACATGGTCGAAGCCGGCGCCGCAGCGCACGATGATCCGGCATTTCTTCAGCCGGGGCACCAGATCGGGCGCGATCGGGCATTCATGCCACAGCAGGATCGCCTCGGCCGCCTGCCATTCGGCATCGGGGATGGCGTCGGCGCCGCGCTCGCGCAGGGTGACAAGGTCGAGCAGGCCGTTCGCGGCTGCGCGCTCGACCACGGCATCGTCATGGTATTGCGCGTCGGGCGTCAGGGTGCGGAAAGGCGTGGGCATGGCGGTCTCCGGTGTCGTGACCGATCAGGGCGGGCTAGCTCAGATATTCCGTGCCGGAATCAACATTCAGGCTCTGGCCGGTGATGTGCCGTCCGGCATCGGAGCAAAGATAAAGCGCCATATTGGCGATATCGGTGGCGCTGACGAATTCCTTCAGCGAAATCGGCTCCAGCATCTCGGCGCGCTGGACCTCCGGGTCGATGCCGCGCGCTCTGGCCTTGTCGGCGATGACGTTCTCGATGCGCGGGCCGGCAACCGGGCCGGGCAGGATGGCGTTGACGCGGATCTTATGGTCGCCCAGCTCCACTGACAGCGTGCGGGTGACGCCGACCACGCCCCATTTCGTCGCCGAATAGGGGCTGCGCATCGGGAAGGCGAAGCGACCGGCGGCGGAGGACAGGTTGACGATGGAGCCGCCACCGGATTTCTTCAGCGCTGGCACCGCGCGGCGCGTGCAGTAGAACAGCCCGTTCAGATTCACATCCATCGTGCGCTGCCAGTCGGCCGGGTCGATCTCCTCGATGGGGGCGGTCGGGCCGGCGATACCGGCATTGTTGACCAGAATGTCCAGCCCGTTCAGCTCCTTCAGCGCGGCGGCCATGAAGTGGTCGACCTGGGCCATGTCGGCGACATCCACCACCATGCCGAAACTGCCGGGCAGGGCCTGTACCGTGGCGTCCAGCGCTGCCTCGTCGACATCGCACAGGAACACTCGGGCGCCGGCGGCGTGGAACACCTCAGCCGTTCGCTTGCCGATGCCGCTGCCGGCGGCGGTGATGATGGCGTTCTTGCCGTTCAGGCTCAGCTTCATGGAAATCCTCCCGATACTTTTTCTTGTCGACAAGATGTATCAGGCGGGTGCCGGGCAGGGGAAGGGCAGGGTACTAGCTCGGAAAAATATTCACCGCAGATCGGGGTCGATTTGGTCTTTCGGATCGCCATCCTTGTTGCCGACCAGCACGCCGACAACCAGGAAGCCGATGCTGAGCGCCAGCGCGGAAACCGCCGCCAGAATGCCCAATTGGGTGCCGTATTCCTGGCCGACCAGCACCACGCCATACCAGAAGGCGGCGAAGGAGAAGACGGCGGCCAGGATCATGAAGCCGGCGCGCAGCATCAGATTGCCGATCCGCCGGGCGGACATCACCTCGCCCACGGCGGCGCGCAGGGCGGCGTCACGCAGCGCCTCGGCGATCTCCTTGCGGGCCAGCTTGCGCCAGTCCTTGTAGGACATGCCGCCGGGCTTCTCGGTGGCTTCCTTGCGGTTCTCGATGACGTCGCGCAGATGATCGACGATCTCGGTCGCGCGCTCCTCCGGCGTCATATCGGCGCGTGGCTTCTTCGGCTTCTCGATTTCTCGCGAAGGCACGATCTTCAGCGGCGGAATGTGGACGCGGCGTTGCATGGTCGGCGTCATCTTCTGCGATGGGTGGGGCGAATATCGGGTCATGCCGGAAAAGAAGCAAGGATCGCGCCAGTATAGGCGTTAGCGGTTCCTGTCATCGCGGATCAGCCCGGAGAGTAGCTTGGCGACCATTTCCGGCTCGCGTTCGACCAGCGCGCCGAAGCCGCTGGCGCGCCGCTTGCGCAGCTTTCCCTCGATGCGCCCGGCATCGAAGGCGTCGGTGACCGGGTCGGATTCTGCCGGTTCTGCCGGCAGGGCGGTAAAACCTGCCGGTTGCCGGGGCAGATCCGGCGGGCGGGGGTTTTTGGGGCGCTGGCGCCAGGGAGCGTGTGGCGGAGCGTCTGGCGGCAAATCCTATGAAGGGGCCGATCAGCAGGGCTGCGGCCAGCAGGATGACGACAAGGATGCCCGCGAATTCAGCCATGGCGTCATTATCCGCCAGATTGCCGACAATGTCAGGGCCGACAAAGTTAGGGGACGAGTTTCAGCTTCCGGTCGAACATCTCCAGCACTTCCGCAAGGGTCCCGGCGTGCTTCAGCTTGCGCGGGCCGTTGAACAGGACATATTCGACGGGGCGCTGCGGCCCCCGGTTGCATTTGGCGATGGCAAAAAGCGGCGTCTCATGCGTGTGGCGGAAGATCGAGAAAATCGCCGTCACCCCGTCATGATCGATGGCGTAGTCGCGCCATTCCCCGGTCGCCACGCGCCGGCTGTAGACATTCAGGATCTGGCCGAGTTCGTGCCGCGTGAAATAGGTGTTGCGGCGGTGCTGGCGATAATCGGCCATGTGGACGAATTGGTTCATGCGGCAGGGGCAACCCTTCAGCGGACCATCAATCTTTGTTACAGTTTTGCCGCTTTTGTCCGGCAGGTAAAGGACTTCGGCCTCGCCCCCTGTGGTATCGCCCCGGCTTTCATTGCATTGCGGGGGATGCGAGGCTACTTTACGCCGCCCTAGCGACCCGCCCAGCGTCGCCCAGACATAGAGAAGCTTGCCCGTGGCCGATATTTTTCGCGAAGTCGATGAGGAGATGCGCCAGGAAAACCTGCAGCGCATCTGGTCGAAATACAAAGTGCTCATCATCGCCGCTGTCGTGGCGCTTCTGGCAGGGACGGCCGGCTATGTCGGCTGGCAGGAATACACCGCGCGCCAGCGCGCCGCGGAGGCCGAGCGCTTTACCGCCGCGCTGACGATTTCCGGCCAGGAGAATGCCGAGCAGGCGATCCGCGATTTCGGCGCCATCGCCGGCGAGGCGACCTACGGCTATGCCGCGCTGGCCCGTCTGGAGCAGGCTGGTCTGCTGGCAGAGGCGGGTGATCTGCAGGGCGCCATCGCCGCCTATGACGCCCTGGCGGCGAAAAGCGATGTGGCGCAGCCCTTCCGTGACCTCGCCATCGTTCTGGCAGGCTATCGCCGGCTGGAGGCAGGGGACGCCGCCGGTGCCGCCACCAGCGTGGCCGGCCTGGTCGAGGGCAATACGCCCTGGCGTCATCTGGCGCGTGAAATCAGCGCGCTGGCCGCCGAGAAGCAGGGCAACCGCGCCGAGGCCCGCACCCATCTGCGGCATCTGGTCGATGATACCGAGGCACCCGCCGGTGTGCGGGCACGCGCCGCTGAAATGCTGCAGGCTTTGCCGGAATGATCATGATCGCAAAAATTCGCCCGCTGGCCGCAACCCTGGCCCTGTCGGCCGCGCTGGCCGGTTGCGGCTGGTTCGGTGCCAAGGAAGCGCCGCCGCTGCCCGGCGACCGCGTTGCCGTGCTGCTGTTCGACAGCGAGCTGAAGGTTGACCCCGAGGTTGCCGAACTGGCGATCCGCCTGCCGCGCCCGGTCGAGAATACCGACTGGAGCCTGGCCGGCGGCCGGTCCAGCCATGTCATGCATCATCTGGCCCTGGGCGAGGCGCCGCGCATTGTCTGGCGCCAGAGCGCCGGCAGCGGGTCCAGCAGCTCCTCCGTGCTGACCGCAGCCCCGATCATCGCGGCCGGCAAGGTCTTCACCATGGATGCGCAGGGCCAGGTCATGGCCTTCATGGCCGATACCGGCCGGCGCCTGTGGGATGTGGAGACAACGCCCAAGGGCGAGGACAGCGCCGTCGTCGGTGGCGGTATCGGCTATGCCAATGAAACGATCTATGCCGGCACCGGCTATGCCGAGGTTGTCGCGCTGTCGGCACAGGATGGCAAGGAGCGCTGGCGCTCCAACGTCCCGGCCCCGGTGCGCGCCGCGCCGACCGTGGCCGAGGGCCGCGTCTTTGTCGTGACGCTGGATAACCAGATCATCGCGCTGAACGCGGAGACCGGCGAGCGTATCTGGGGCTATGCCGGTATTTCCGAGGTGGCGGGCCTGCTGGGCGGGGCCAGCCCGGCGGTCGACCGCGACATGGTGATGGCCCCCTTCTCCTCCGGTGAAATCTTTGCTCTGCGCATGGAAAACGGCCGGGTTCTGTGGTCGGACAATCTGACCGCCGTGCGCCGTGTCGATGCCGTGTCCAGCCTGGCCGATGTGCGGGGCCGTCCGGTGATCGACCGTGACATGGTCTTCGCCCTCAGCCATAGCGGCCGCATGGTCGGTGTTGACCGGCGCTCCGGCGCTCGGGTGTGGGAGCGTGATATCGGTGGCGTGGAAATGCCGTGGGTCGCCGGCGACTATGTCTTCGTGATCACCAATGGCTCCGAGCTGGTGGCGCTGACCCGCAGCCAGGGCCGCATCCACTGGATCACCCGCCTGCCGCGCTTCGAGGATGAAGAAGACCGCGAGGGGCCGATCAACTGGGCCGGGCCGGTTTTGGCCGGCGACCGGCTGATCGTTGCCGGCTCGGACAGCAAGGCGCTGTCGGTTTCGCCCTATACCGGTGAAATCCTCGGCGAAATCAGCCTGCCGGATGGTGTCATGGTCGCGCCGGTCGTGGCCGGCAACACGCTTTATTTCCTAACCAACGATGCCGAACTGATCGCGCTTCGCTGAATCGTTGCGCTGTCTTCGGAGCAGGTCCATTTTGACGTCCATCATGACGAATAACCGTCCCTTTACCGTCGCCATTGTCGGCCGGCCGAATGTCGGCAAATCGACGCTGTTCAACCGGCTGATCGGCCGGCAGAGCGCGATTGTCGACGACAAGCCCGGCGTGACGCGCGACCGGCGCGAAGGGGCTGGCCGGCTTGGCCCGCTCTCCTTCCGTGTCGTCGATACCGCCGGCTATGAGGAAAGCTACGATGACAGTCTGGAGGCGCGGATGCGCCAGCAGACCGAACGGGCGATCCAGGAGGCCGATGTCGCGCTGATGGTGTTCGATGCCCGCGCCGGCATGACGCCCATGGATGTCGGCTTCGCCAATCTGCTGCGCAAGGGCAGCACGCCGGTCATCCTGCTGGCCAATAAATGCGAGGGCAAGGCGGGCGAGCCCGGCATGCTGGAGGCCTATGCGCTGGGTCTTGGCGATCCGGTGGCTTTCTCCGCCCAGCACGGGCTTGGCCTGTCGGATCTGTATGACGCGCTGGAGGCCCTGGCGCCGAAGCACGCCTTCGACACCTATGATGACGAGCCGGAGGAGGAGTGGGACGCTCCCCTGCCGCCACCGAAGAAGGCCGCAGGCGCTTCCCAGGCTGAGTCAGGGGATGAATCCGAGGAAGAGGATGCGCTGGAAGATGGCGACCTGATCCCGGACGAGCCGCCGCGGACCATCCAGATGGCCATTGTCGGCCGGCCCAATGCCGGCAAATCGACACTGGTGAACCAGTTGCTGGGTGATGAGCGGATGCTGACCGGCCCCGAGGCCGGCATCACCCGCGACGCCATCGCCATCGAATGGGAATATGACGGCAGGCCGGTGCGGCTGGTCGATACCGCCGGCATGCGGCGCAAGGCGCGCATCGACGAGAAGCTGGAGCAGATGTCGGTGCAGGAAACCCTGCACGCCATCCGCTTCGCGCATGTCGTCGTGCTGCTGCTCGATGCCGAGCTGGGCATGGACAAGCAGGATTTGACCATCGCCCGCATGGTCGAGGAAGAAGGCCGCGCCCTCGTCATCGCCTTCAACAAATGGGATGCGGTGACCGAGAAGGACGCCGCCCTGGCCGTGCTGCGCGACCGGCTGGAAGCATCGCTGAACCAGGTGCGCGGCGTGCCGGTGGTAACGCTGTCGGCGCTGAAGGGCCGCAACCTGGACAAGCTGATGGCGGCGGTGTTCAAGGTCTATGACATCTGGAACCGGCGCGTGCCGACGGCGGCGCTGAACCGCTGGCTTGCCGGCCTGACCGAGATGCATCCGCCGCCCTTGGTGAAGGGCCGCCGGCTGAAGCTGCGCTACATGACGCAGATCAAGACACGCCCGCCGACCTTCGCCATCTGGGCCAGCCAGCCTGACGAGCTGCCCAGCAGCTATATGCGCTATATGGTCAGCGGGTTGCGGCAGGATTTCGACCTGCCGGCCGTGCCGCTGCGCCTCTATCTGCGCAAGGGTCACAACCCCTACGCCAACAAGAAGAACTAGGCGCCAGCTAGAAGGCGTCGGTTCATTTTTTTATGAACGCAAAGAAAGAAAAAGCTGCCTTAAGATCTTCCTTCATTGCGCCTCCATAGACATCTCCAATACTATCAAATATATAATTAAAGTAATCGATTTTGGTGGTGTCTATTTTTTGTTGTTCAAAAATTCTCGCGAATTGCGTCTTTACGACAGACGAAAAATTATTGACCTCAGGGGTTATGCAGTGAAATTGATGAAAGCCTATTTCTTCTGATGTGGTTCGCATATAATTCACGGGAAACACAAATTTGTCTTCGATGTGATTCAGGTCCAGCCTTGATGACCTCAAATTGTTCATTTGTACGCCTGCGAGTTCAGACATCGCTTTGACAATCATAAGGTCATATTGATTCAAGGGGTGGTTTGTCAGTAATTGGCATGTCTCATGTATTAACTTCGCCGCCAGTGACATAAATACATAAGTGTCCATAACGGGTTCGCCGAAAATGGCAACACCTCCCGGCTTTAATACTCTATATGCGCTTTTTAAGGTCGATTCGAATGTTGCGAAGTGGTGAAGGACTGAGTTTCCTATAATCAGGTCAAAAGAAGATTCGTCAAATGGGATGTAGTTTGCGTCAAATAAGAAAGAAATAATCTCAGCTTTGGGTTCTGGTCTTTGGTTTAATTTCCTGCGAAGAAGCTGCATGAATCGTGGGGAAATATCGGATAAAAATATCTCCTGGAAATTTGATTCTGCAATTAATCCTAAGCTTAAGTGACCTGACCCACTTGCGATCTCCAGCGCGCGGCCCTGTAAATTCGTGCCTAGCCGCTGAAGAAGTTTCTCATAGAACCGCCAGAGCTGGCAGGAGGCTGCGTCTCCTGTAACGCCATGATTTTCATCATAAGAATCGATGTCCAGCAGAGTGTCCATCTCATCATTGAGGCGTAAATCAATATAGTCGGATGTTCGGGAGTATTTTGTACCGCAGCTGCCGCAATGAAATTTCTCTGGCCCTATATCAAGTTGAAGCAAACTTTGACATTTCGGGCAGGATATTTTCATCAGGGTTTCTTCTTTGCGTTTTAAATGTGCCCGAGTTTCTGCGGTCTCTGCAGAGCCTATGAGTAAGGCCCTGAACTAAATTTCCGATCAACAGATCATGGCGTGATTAGCCGGAGTTTGGCTACTCGCCGATCTTGTAGCTGCCTGAAAACGCTCTAATACGCCTGGATCACTTCGCCGTGGCGGGTGCAGTCGGCGGCGCCGAGATCGACGAAGCAGTCGGTGATCTCTTCCGGGGTGCGCAGGGTCTTGGGGTCTTCGCCCGGAAAGGCGCTGGCCCGCATCGCGGTGCGGATCGGGCCGGGATTGACCAGGTTGACCTTGATCGCGGTCTGCTCCAGCTCGTCGGCATAGGACACGACCAGGGTTTCCAGCGCCGCCTTGCTGGTGCCGTAGAGGCCCCAGAAGGCGCGGCCCTTGGAGGCCCCGGAGGTGACGAAGATGCCGCGCCCGGATTCCGATTTGCGCAACAGCGGGTCGAGCGAGCGGATCAGCCGGTAATTCGCGGTCACATTCACCGTCATCACCCGGTCCCACTGCTTCAGCGCGATATGCGGCACCGGCGACAGATCACCCAGCAGCCCGGCATTGGCGACCAGGATATCCAGCCGGCCGAAGCGTTCGTTGATTGCCGCCCCCAGCGGGTCGATCTTGTCGAGCTGCTGCAGATCGAGGGGCACCAGCGTCGCCGTGCCACCGGCGGCGCGCACGGCGTCGTCAACCTCCTCCAGCGCGCCTTCGGTACGGGCGGTGAGGATCAGATGCGCACCCTCAGCGGCATAGCGTTTGGCGATGGCGGCACCGATGCCACGGCTGGCCCCGGTGACAAGGGCGATACGGCCGGCAAGGCGTCCGGTCTGGGTCATGGAGAAGGCCTCTTCGATTAATTCTGCCCTGCCCGGGTTGGACCCGGGCATCCGTCGGCTCAGGCCGCCGGTTCGGTCAGCAGGGAAAGTTGCGCGGGTGTATCGCCGTCGGTCTCGAAATCGGTCAGGTGGATCGGGTAATCGCCGGTGAAGCAGGCGTCGCAGAATTGCGGCATCGCATCATTGCGGCCCGGCAGGCCCATGGCGCGGTACAGCCCGTTGATCGAGATGAAGGCCAGGCTGTCGACGCCGATCACCTTGGCCATGCCCTCAATGTCGTAATTATGCGCCAGCAGCTTTTCCTTCTGCGGCGTATCCACGCCATAGAAGCAGGCATTGGTGGTCGGCGGGCTGGCGATGCGCATATGCACCTCGGTCGCCCCGGCATTGCGCACCATCTCGACGATCTTCTTCGAGGTGGTGCCGCGCACGATGGAATCATCCACCAGCACCACACGCTTGCCTTCGATCTGCTTGCGGTTGGCGTTGTGCTTGCGCTTCACGTCGTAATGACGGATCTGGTCGGTCGGCTGGATGAAGGTGCGGCCGACATAATGGTTGCGGATGATGCCCAGCTCGAAGGGCAGGCCCGATTCCGCAGCATAGCCGATGGCGGCGGGCACGCCTGAATCCGGGACCGGCACGATGACATCGGCATCGACATGGCTTTCGCGGGCCAGTTCCATGCCGATATTCTTGCGCGCCTCATAGACCGACTGGCCCTCGACATCGCTGTCTGGCCGGGCGAAATAGATATACTCGAACACGCAGAAGCGCTTGCGGGTCGCCGGGAAGGGGCGGTGGCTGGTCACGCCGTCGCCATTCAGCACGATGATCTCGCCCGGCTCCACATCGCGCACGAATTCGGCACCGATAATGTCGAAGGCGCAGGTCTCCGACGCCAGGATATGGGTGTCGCCCAGCTTGCCCAGCACCAGCGGCCGCACGCCGTTCGGGTCACGCACGCCGATCAGCCCGTGCGCGGTCAGCGCGACCAGCGAATAGGCACCCTCGACCTGGCGCAGTGCGTCGATCAGCCGGTCCAGCACGGTCGCCCCCTGCGAGGTGGCGATCAGGTGGATGATCACCTCGGTGTCGGTGGTCGACTGGAACAGGCAACCGCGCTTCACCAGCTGGCGGCGCAGTTTCAGCGCGTTGGTGAGGTTGCCGTTATGGCCGATGGCCAGCCCGCCGAATTCGAAATCGGCGAACAGCGGCTGGACGTTGCGCAGCAGCGTCTCGCCGGTCGTGGCATAGCGGTTATGGCCGATGGAGGCATGGCCCTGCAGCCGGTCCATGACGCCGGGTGCCGCGAAGATTTCCGAGACATGGCCCAGCCCGCGATGGGCATTGAAGCGCTTGCCGTCGAAGGCGACGATGCCGCTGGCCTCCTGCCCCCGGTGCTGCAGGGCGTGCAGGCCCAGAGCCGTATGGGCGGCGGCGTCCTGGCTGCCGAAGATGCCGAAGATCGCGCATTCCTCGCGCAGATGATCGCCGTCAGGGCCATCCTCGCTCTCCGGGTGCTGGAACGGGTTGGTCGTCATCATTGCATCCTGCCTGGCGTTATCCGCGTGGAGGGGGGCTGCTTGGGGAGGCATTATCGTCTGGCTGTCGGGTCGGTGGTCGTGCTGCGGCATCAAAAAGGGGCTCCGGTGCGCCATCGGGCGCGTTTTCCGTCACTGATTTCTCTGGATCAATTTATCCAGGGTCTGCCGTTCGTCGGTCTTATACCCTGAGCTTGGCTGCTGTGCATCGTCTTTCCGCTCCGGGCCTTTCGGGGGCGGATTGACCAGTTGATCGTACATTTCCTGCCGCAAGCGCTGCTCGGCCTGGCGGCGTGTCGCCTCGGCCTGTGCCTCGGCCCCGCTGCGCGCCTCGGAGGGGACCAGCCGGATCAGCACGGCGGCACCCTGTTCGATCAGCGGCATGGTCCGGGCGTTGCGAATCCAGTCCGGCCGTTCCGGTTCCGCCACGGCCCAGTCGAGCACCAGAAAGGCCAGGCAGACCAGGATGGCGCCACGCGCCAGCCCGAACAGGAAGCCCAGCGAGCGGTCCACGGCGTTCAGCGCGCTGCCCTTCACCGTGCTGGCCAGCATGCTGCTCACCACAGATAGGATGACGAGCGCCAGAATAAAGAGGCCAGCCCCGGCGGCGATGTCGGCGATCATGTCGACGCCGATCAGGTCGCGGGCATAGGGCCGGACATATTTGAAGCCATAGAGCGTGGCGAAGGCCGCGCCGACCCAGGCGCCGACCGACAGGGTTTCACGCACGAAGCCCCGGAAAAAGGCGAGCAGCCCCGACAGCAGCACGATGCCGATGACGATCAGGTCGGTGGCGTTGATCGGCAACTGATCCATGCTCAGTTCTTCCCCATTTCCGGTCTCAACCGCGATTGCCGGCGCGCGGAATCCGCCGCGCATGCCCGCCATCATCCAGCAGCAGCGTCAGTTCCGACAGCTGCGCCAGCTCCGTGGTCACGATATCGTCGTTCTTGCCGGCCTTCTTGCGCCGGGCCGGCATCAGCGCCCGGCCGAAGCCCAGCTTGGCCGCCTCCTTCAGGCGGGTATCCATTTGGCTGACCACCCGCACCTCGCCGGACAGGCCGATCTCGCCAAACACCACGGCATCCTTGGGCACCGGCACGCCGGTCAGGGAGGAGACCAGGGCGGCGGCGACCGCCAAATCCATTGCCGGCTCGGCGATCTTCAGGCCGCCGGCGACGTTCAGGAACACATCGGCCCCGGCCATCTCGACACCGCAACGCGCCTCCAGCACGGCCATGACCATAGCGAGGCGGCCGCTATCCCAGCCGACCACGGTGCGGCGCGGGGTGGAGAAGGGCGAGGGGGCGACCAGCGCCTGAACCTCGACCAGGACCGGGCGGCTGCCCTCCATCCCGGCGAAGACGGCAGCGCCGGAAACATCCTCGCGGCGGTCGGCCAGGAACAGCTCGGACGGGTTGGCGACCTCGACCAGACCGCCATCGGTCATCTCGAACACGCCGATCTCGTCGGTGGCGCCATAGCGGTTCTTCACCGCGCGCAGGATGCGGAACTGGTGGCCGCGCTCGCCCTCGAAATACAGCACGGTGTCGACCATGTGCTCCAGCACCTTCGGCCCGGCAATCGTGCCTTCCTTGGTGACATGGCCGACCAGCACGACGGTGAAGCCGCGCCGCTTGGCGGTGCGGATCAGCTCCTGCGCGCTGGCGCGGACCTGGGCCACGGTGCCGGGCGCGGAATCCAGGCTGTCGACGAACATGGTCTGGATCGAATCGATGACCACCACATCGGGCGCGTCGGCATGGTCCAGCGAGGCCAGGATGTCCCGCATCGCCGTGGCCGAGGCCAGCATGACCGGCGCATCGCCGACATTCAGCCGCTGCGCGCGCAGGCGGATCTGATCGACCGATTCCTCGCCGGAGATGTAGGCCGCCTTGCCGCCGCGCGCCAGGCTGGCCGTGGCCTGCAGCAGCAGGGTGGATTTGCCGATGCCGGGATCGCCGCCGATCAGGATGGCGGAGCCAGGGACAAGCCCGCCGCCGGTCACCCGGTCCAGCTCGGCAATGCCGGTGGTGCGCCGGGGCGGCGGGTCGCTCATGCCGGTCAGCCCGACAAAGTCAATCTGGCGGCCGCCGCTGCGCTTCTGGCCCTTGGGCAGCGCCGGCTCGGCGGTTTCCTCGACCATCGTGTTCCACTCGCCGCAGGCGTCGCACTTTCCCGCCCAGCGCGGATAGACCGCGCCGCAGGATTGGCAAACGTAACGGGAGGTTGGTTTTGCCACGATGTATCCGGGTCTGCTGCTGTTGTGCCGGTGTTACGGCCGGGTAACCTGCATCTGGATCGGTCCCTCGGCGCGGCCATTGATGAACTGATCGACATGGTCGTTGCCGGAGTTGTCGATTTCCGCCACCGCGCCGTGCCAGATGATACGCCCTTCATAGATCATGGCGATATGGTCAGCGATCTTGCGCGCGCTCGCCATGTCATGGGTGATCGACATCGCGGTCGCGCCCAGCTCCTTCACGCTGGCGGCGATCAGATCGTTGATCACATCGGCCATGATCGGGTCCAGGCCGGTGGTCGGCTCGTCGAAGAAGATGATTTCCGGCTCGGTGGCGATGGCGCGGGCCAGTGCCACGCGCTTCTGCATGCCGCCCGACAGCTCGGCCGGGGACAATTCCGCCACCGCTTCCGTCAGGCCCACCTGGGCCAGCTTTTCCAGCGCCACGAGGCGCGCCTCGGCCTTGGCGGTGCCGCGCCCCTGGATCAGGCCGAAGGCGACATTCTCCCAGACCTTCAGCGAATCGAACAGCGCGCCGCCCTGGAACAGCATGCCGAATTTGCGCATCACCCGCTCACGCTCCCGCCCGCTGAGGCCGGTTGTCTCCTCGCCATCGATCTGGATCGAGCCTTCATCCGGCGTGATCAGCCCGAGAATGCATTTCAGCAGCACCGATTTGCCGGAGCCGGAGCCGCCGATGATGACCAGTGATTCGCCGATGCCGACATCGAGATCGACGCCGTTCAGCACCTGCTTCGAGCCGAAGCGCTTCTTCAGGCCGCGAATGCGGATTTTCGGGCTTGTGCTCATCGGGCGAAGAACAATTCGGTGATGATGTAATTGAAGATCAGCAGCAGGATCGAGGCCGAGACGACAGCATTCGTGGTCGCCGCACCCACGCCCTGAGCGCCGCCGCGCGAATTATAGCCGTGGTAGCAGCCCATCAGCGAGATCAGGAAGCCGAAGACGGCGGCCTTCACCAGGCCGGAGGCGACGTCGATGAATTCCAGATATTCGACCGTGCTCTTGATATAGGTGCCGGGGTTGAAGCCCAGCTTGTAGACCGCAACCACATAGCCGCCGAACACGCCGATGATATCGCCGGTCAGCACCAGCAGCGGCAGCATCAGCGTGCCGGCCATGATGCGCGGCACGACCAGGTATTTGAACGGGTTGGTCGACAATGTGGTCAGCGCGTCGATCTGCTCGGTCACCCGCATGGTGCCGATTTCCGCCGCCATGGCGGCGCCGACCCGTCCGGCGACCATCAGCCCGGCCAGAACCGGCGCCAGCTCGCGGGTCATCGACAGCACGACGACGGTGGCAATGGCGCCTTCGGCGGAGAAGCGCGCAAAGCCGCTATAGCTTTGCAGCGCCAGCACCATGCCGCTGAACAGCGTCGTCATGCCGACGACGGGCAGGGAATAATAGCCGATATCCAGCATCTGCCGGCCGATCAACCGGAAATAAAAGGGCGGCCGGAAGCAATGCGAGATGGCGGTCGCGGCGAACATCACCAGCCGGCCCGTGCCGGCCAGAAAGCCCAGAAACCCGGCTCCGATGGTGCGAAGAAGCGTCAGCATGCTTTCCTATGCCCCCGCGCCGATATAGCGGCGGGCGTAGCGGGAGCCGAGGGAGGTGAGAATCTCATAGCCGATCGTCCCGGCATCATGGGCTGCATCGTCCGGCGTATAGGTATCGCCCAGCAACTCGACCAGACCGCCGGGAAGCACCAGCCCCTCGGGCAGATCAGTCACATCGAAGGTCAGCAGATCCATGGATACCCGTCCCATCATCGGTATCCGGTGGCCGGCGACATGGGCAAGGCTGCCATTACTGAGGGCGCGCAGGTAACCATCGGCGTAACCTGTTGCAATCGTGGCGATTTTACCCGGCCGGGAGAAGCGGCGAGAGGCACCGTATCCAACCCCCTCTCCGCTGTCAACGTAACGCACCTGCAACACACGGCCTTCCAGCCGGACGCATTGGCGCATCGGGTTCGGCTTGCCGGGCGTCGGGTTGATTCCATAGAGCGCGGCACCGGGACGAACCAGATCGAAATGATGGTCGCGGCCCAGGAAGATCGCGGAGGATGCTGCCAGGCTGGCCTTCAGTCCCGGCAGCCCGGCCATGGCCGCCTTGAAGCGCTCCAGCTGTTCGGCATTGAGCGGGTCTGAGGGCATGTCGGCGCAGGCCATATGGGTCATGACATAGCGGATATCGATCCCGTCCAGCAGCGTCGCATCCAGCGCCAGGCGCGAGGCTTCCTGCGGGTCCAGGCCGAGCCGGTTCATGCCGGTATCGATGTGCAGGATGGCGGGCGCGTTCTGCCCGGCCTTGGTGGTTTCCGCACGCCAGCGCGCGACCTGACCCAAATCGTTCAGCACCGGGATCAGCCGGTCGCGCAGGAAAATTCCGGCAGTGCCCGGCAGCAGCCCCGACAGCACGGCGATATCGACCTGCGGCAGCACGGCGCGCAGCCGCAGCCCTTCATCCAGTGTGGCGACAAAGAACAGCGAGCAGCCGACATCGGCCAGCGCCGGGGCGACCTGGGCGATGCCCAGCCCATAGGCATCGGCCTTCACCACGGCGGCGCAGGTGGCAGGCGAGGCGATATCGCGCAGGCGCCGCCAGTTATCGGCGATCGCGTCGAGATCGATGGTGAGGAGGGAGCAGGCTGCGTCGGTGGTCATGGGCTGGTGATGACCGATCCCCCGCCAAGGGTCAACAGGCTAATCAGCGGCTGCTCGAAATGCCGCAGAAAATCGTCAAACACAAAAAGCCGCCTGTGGGGCGGCTTCGTGTCGTCGCTCTGAAGAGAGCCAGCCCCAGGACACATCCCAGGGCTGAAGGGCTTTAGAAGCCCTCGCGCTCCAGACGCTTGCGCATCAGCTTCCGATGCCGGCGCACGGCTTCCGCCTTTTCGCGGGCGCGCTTCTCGGACGGCTTCTCGTAGTTGCGGCGCAGCTTCATTTCCCGGAAGACGCCTTCGCGCTGCATCTTCTTCTTAAGGGCGCGGAGGGCCTGATCGACATTATTGTCACGAACAACGACTTGCACGGCAGATACTGCTCCTTGACACATAATAATGTTGCGTAGGATGTGGACACGCAAGATTGCGCGTCCGGTTTTCCCGTCGCGAGGGCAGGGTGATAGCACATGCCCCCAGGCTTGTGAAGGGGGCGGGACGGAAAAGTGCGGTCATTGACCGACGCCAACCCGCCACGGCTTTACCGAACCGACCCGCGACGCCATATTGATGGCCATGGCTATAAAGCAAATTCTGCGCATGGGCCACCCGGTGTTGAACCGTGTGGCTGAAATCGTTCGCGATCCGCGCGACCCGGACATCGCCGCCCTGGTCGAGGATATGAAGGACAGCCTTGCCGCCGTGGGCGGCACCGGGCTGGCCGCGCCGCAGATCGGCGTGTCGCTGCGCGTGGTCATCTTCGCCGCACCGGCACACCGTCTGACCGGATTGCCCGAGGATACGGAGCAACCGTTGATGGCCATTGTCAATCCGGTCATCGAACCGCTGAGCGACCGCAAATCGCTGGGCTGGGAAGGCTGCCTGTCGATTCCCGGCATGCGCGGCGAGGTGCCGCGCCATACCCGCATCCGCTATCATGGGCTGGCACTGGATGGCAGCCGGATCGACAAGACTGTCGAAGGCTTTCACGCCCGGATCGTCCAGCATGAATTCGACCATCTGGACGGCATCCTCTATCCGGCCCGCATGGTCGATCTGATGCGCCTGGGCTTCACCGACGAGATGGTGGCGGCCGGGACACTTACCCCTTTTCCGCAAGCTGCGAAGGTGTCGTGATGGCTGCACGCAAGGCGAAACCCGAAATCAGCGATCTTGTGGCGCTGAAAGACAGGCTGCTGGAAGCCGCACTGCCCCATATCCCCTTCGATGGCTGGAGCCTGACCGCCCTGCGCCTTGGCGCCGAGGAAGCCGGGCTGGGCATCGAGGCGGTGGAGAAGGCGTTTCCGCGCGGTGCGGTCGATGCCATCGAGCATTTTATCGCCAAGGCCGACCGGGACATGCTGGCGGCGCTGGACGGGTTGGATCTGCCATCGCTTAAAATCCGGGAGCGGATAGGGCTGGCGGTGCGCACGCGGCTGGAACAGGCCGGGGCGCATAAGGAGGCCGTGCGCAAGGCGCTGGCCTTCACCGCCATGCCGCAGCATGCGGGGCTGGCCGCGCGGTCGCTGTATCGCACCGTGGATGCGATCTGGTATGCGGCGGGCGATACCGCGACGGATTTCAATTTCTATACGAAGCGGGCTCTGCTGGCCGGCGTCTATTCGACGACGCTGCTGTTCTGGCTGGAAGACCGCTCGGAAGGCAATGCCGAGAGCTGGGCGTTCCTGGACCGCCGCATCGGCAATGTGATGCAGATTCCGAAGCTGACCGGCAGGATCAAGGGGCTGGCCTCGAAGCTGCCGAACCCGATGCTTCTGTTTCGTGGCCCCGGCCGCGCCTGAGCGGAGAGGCTGCCACCCTCCGGAAGCCCCGCCGATGAGAGAGAGGCGGGGATCAGGAGGGCGCGAAGGGACCCGCGACGCTCGGTGGCGCCGGCCCCTCCGTCAGAGCCTTCTGAAGAAGGTTAGTGTCGCGTGGTGAGTTTGGAGATTTCGTCCTTGAGCCTCAGCTTTTCTTTCTTCAGCGAGGCTATTGCGGTGTCATCGGGCAGGGGACGTGTGGTTTCGGACTGGATTGCATCGTCGAGGGCATCATGTCGCGCCTTCAATGTCTCGACCCTGTTTTCCGCTGTTGCCATATCCAACTCCTCGGTTAGGGACATCCACACTCTGGACCTAGGAATGCTACGCCTTTGTTGCAAGGCGGACAACGCGGACCGGGGTCATATCAGGAATTATTCATGCTGACGGCAGGCCGTGATCGGCGCTCCGGGCGCTGAACAGGGGAAACAAAACATGAGCACGAACCGACTGGTCATCGGCATCAGCGGCGCTTCCGGCGCGGTCTATGGCGTGCGCCTGCTGGAGATGCTGCGCCCCTTGCCGGTGGAAACCCATCTGGTGATGTCGAAATCGGCCGAGGTGACGCTGGCCTATGAAACCGACCTGAAGATAAAGGACGTGCAGGCGCTGGCCGATTTCTGGCATCCGCAGGCCGATATCGGCGCCGCCATCTCCAGCGGGTCGTTCCGTACGCTGGGCATGATCGTCGCCCCCTGCTCGGTGAAGACGCTGGCCGAGATCGCCAGCGGCGTCACTTCGGGGTTGCTGACCCGCGCCGCCGATGTCGTGCTGAAGGAACGCCGCCGCCTGGTGCTGATGGTCCGCGAGACGCCGCTGACCATGGTGCATCTGCGCAATATGCTGACCGTGACCGAGATGGGCGGCATCATCGCCCCGCCCGTGCCGGCCTTCTATGCCCGCCCCGACAGCATCGAGGCGATGGTCGATCACAGCCTGGGCCGTGTGCTCGACCTGTTCGGGCTGGAGAGCGGCGGGGTCAAGCGCTGGGGCGAGACCCCGACTGCCGAATCAGGGACGCGCTTCAGGAAGCCGAAATAGCCAGCGGTGCAGTCTCCACTTCCGGAAACGCCCCGGCCCGCAGAACGGTCAGCAGCGCTTCCAAGCGGGAATCCGCCGAAATCCGTTCCAGCGCCAGATAGGTCTTCAGATTGGCCTCCGCCGCCTCCGGCTTCGGCGCGGATTTGCGACCACTGGCGGCATCGAGCGCCTGCTGCTGCAGCTTCTCGGAATCCAGCTCGGCGGCGGCGATGCGCTCACGCAGGGCCTGCACATCCTCCTCCGGCATCGGTGGGAAACCTGGCTTCAGGGCCCGGCGCAGGCGGCGCAGCGGGCGCACAACCTCGTCGCGCCAGGGCGTGGCAAGGGCGATGGCGGCCGCCATCTCCTCACCGGTCAGGATTTTGCCGCGCCAGCAGCAATAGAGCAGCAGATTGACGTCCAGCCCATAGCGGTCCTGCAGCGCGAGGCAGGTATCGGCCACGTCTTTCCGGCGATAGACGCTGGTCGAGAAATCCCAGAAATCGCTGGCGGTCATGAGTTCTAATCCCCGAAGGAAATGCCGAGCTGGCGGGCGCTGCGCATCAGCGGCCCATCCGGATCGACCTGGTGGGAGTGATTGACGATATCGGCCAGGGGCACATCGACCACCCGGCGGTTCTGCCAGGCGACCATGCGGTCGAACCGGCCTTCATCGATCAGATCGACGGCCTTGGTGCCGAAGACGGTGGCCAGCAGTCGGTCCTGTGGCACGGCCTCGGCCCCGCGCTGGACATGACCCAGCACGGTGACGCGAACCTCGGCCCCGGTCAGTTCGCCCAGGCTGTCGCCGAGATACTGGCCGATGCCGCCATAGCGGGTCTGGCCCGACAGGCTGCGCGTGACGGCATCGCCGCCGGCGGTCTTCACCGCCTCTGCGACGACGATCAATCCGAAATTGCGGCCGCCGGCGCGAATGGCACGGATTTTTTCCGCCACTTTCTCCAGGCTGTAGGGAATTTCGGGGATCAGGATTACATCGGCCCCGCCGGAGATGCCGGCATTCAGCGCGATATGGCCGGCATCACGGCCCATCACTTCCAGCACCATGACGCGGTCATGGCTGGCGGCGGTGGGCTGCAACCGATCCAGCGCCTCGATGGCGACCTGCACGGCGGTGGCATAGCCGATGGCGTTTTCCGTCTGCGCCACGTCATTGTCGATGGTTTTCGGCACGCCGACGAAATCAATGCCGCCCTGCTGGGCCAGGCGGCGCAGGATCGCCAGGCTGCCATCGCCGCCAATGCCGATCAGCGCATCCAGGTTAAGCTGGCGATAGCCCTCGATCACCTCGGCCGAGCGGTCCATCAGGCTGCCATCGGGCATCGGGAAGGCGAAGGGGTCGCCGGTATTGATCGTGCCCAGTATGGTGCCGGCGCGGCGCAGGTAGCTGGTGTCGAGCATATCCGGCGTCAGTTCCATGATCGCCGGCGGCCGCCGCATCAGCCCGGCCGTGCCGTACAGAATGCCTGTCACGTCCCAGCCTTTATGACAGGCGTGGTGGGTGACGGCGCGGATACAGGCGTTCAGCCCGGCGCAGTCGCCACCGCTGGTCAGTATTCCGATGCGTTTCTTCGCCATTTTCTCACGTCGCCCTTTTTTCGGTCATCGGAGTCTGGCAATAAACAGGAAGATACGGTGCGATGACAGGCTTGATGTCACCGGCCGTCCATCAGGATACGCTCATGACCTCAATGGTTGACGACGAAGACCGCGACCTCGAACGGCTTGAAGAGCTGCGCACGGAACACCGGGATCTCGACGAGGTGATCGCCCGCCTGTCCGAAACCGTTCCGTTCGACCAGATCAAGCTGCAGCGGCTGAAGAAGCGCAAGCTGATCCTGAAGGACCAGATCATCCAGCTGGAATCGCGGCTGCTGCCCAACATCATCGCCTAGCCGGGCATCATCGCATAAAACAGCGCTCGTCTACAGCCGGCGCAGCGGCATCGACATGCAGCGCGGGCCGCCACCGCCCATGGTGAACATCGTCAGGTCGGGGTCCAGAACCTCCAGCCCCAGGGCACGCAGGCCGGCATTGACTTCGGCCGAGGCGGCGGTGGACAGCACCTTGCCATTGCCCAGCCCCAGCACGTTGCAGCCCAGCTCCATTGCTGCCTTGTAGGGCACGGGAACCAGTTCGATCTTCTGCGCCCGCAGCCAGGCGAGGCAATCCTCCGGCAGCACCTCCACGCAGGCGACGGCGACATTTTCCGCCGCCATGGCGAACAGCAGGTCCATGTGCAGGAAATGCTCGGCGAAGGGCTGGCAGCGCACTTCCCAGCCTTCCTTCTCGAACCAGCTGGCCGCCTGCCGGGCGGAGGCCGCCTTGGTGCGCTCGCCGGTATAGCCGATCATCAGCTTGCCGGGGCGCACCAGATGCACATCGCCGCCTTCCAGCGAGCCGGCGGTGACCCAGTTCCAGACCGGGATGTTGTGTTCCTGATAGAACCGCACGATGGGTGCCACCTCGCCGACACGCTGCGGCCGGCACATCTGCGTCACCATGACACCCCAGGGCGTGGTGACATCCGGGTCGCGGGTATAGACCTGATAGGGCAGATACGGGTCGGGCTGGACGAAATGGCAGGTCACACCCGCCCCTTCCAGCGCCTCGACGAATTCACGGTGCTGGCGCTTGGCCACCTGCAGATCGAAGCTGGTGCCGCGCCGCAGGGTCTCCTCGACCACCGAATTGGCCGGGAACCACTGGAAATGATCCGGTTCGCACAGCAGCACATCAGTCAGCACGCCATATTCGTCGGCGACACCGAAGGGGATGGCGGGCGAGGAGGTGGGGGTCATGAGTGGGTTCCTTCCTTGGATGCGCAAACGTTAGCTGGATTGACAGGTTGGGCGCCAGCTTTCACTGTCTGCGCACATCATATTTCGGGGATTTTCGATGAGCGTATCGACGGACGAACAGATTCTGCGCCGTGACCTTGCCGCGACCTGCCGGCTGTTCGGCCTGTACAGGCTGGCGCATGTCGATGACGGGCGCATCACGCTGCGCTGTGCCGGCGGTGTTCTCGCCAAGCCCGATGATGTCGCCTTCGACCGGATGACGGCCGCCGATGCGGTGTTCATCCCCGATGCGGCGGCAACCGACCCCGAAACCCGCGTCGATGCCGATACGCTGGCGATTCACCGCGCTGTCCTGGCCGCCCGGCCGGAGGCGATGGCGATCATCGAGGTGACCGGCAGTGCTGCCGGCGCCGTGGCGTCCGGGCAGGCGGGCGTGCTGCCGATCAGCCAGTTCTCCATGCAGTTCTATAACCGCCTGGGCGTCGAGGAACTGGCGGGGGCAGGCGACAATCAGGATGCCGGCCGGCGCACGGCGGCGGCGCTGGGCCAGCATCTCGGCGTGATCCGCCGGCATCGCGGCATGCTGGTCTGCGGGCGCACCGTGCCGGAAGCCTTCGTGTTCATGTTCTACCTGATCCGGTCCTGCCAGATTCAGGTGCAGGCGATGACCGGCGGCGGCGAGCTGGTTCTGCCCAGCGATGCCGTGGCCGAGCATACGGCGCGCCAGTACGAACGCGATCCCACCCCCGGCGGCAAGCGCGAATGGCCGGCGCTGCTGCGTCTGGTCGAGCGGGTGGCGCCAGGCTTCGACCGGTAGCACTCACTCCAGGCTGTCGGCCAGCTGCACGCGAACCGGGCCGGGCAGGGCGGCAATCTCGCGGATCAGCTTCTGCAGCACGGCGACGCGGAAATCATCAAAGCTTTCCGCCACGACGATGAAGGCACCCGGCCCGCCGATCACGTTTTCCTCGTAATAGCGGTCCAGGTTCATCTGGCGCGGCGTCGGCGAGCCGAAGGGCTGCGGCCGGTCGTTCAGGATCGGCAAGCCGTTTACGATGATGCCCTTGGCCACGGCGTCGTCGCGGGCAGAGGCGGAGGGCCGGCCGCGATTGGTCGGGCCATCGCCGGAAATATCGATCACCCGGCGCGTGCCGTCATAGGGGCTGCGGTCCAGCAGCAGGACGCAGTAATCAATGGCGGTGCCGATAGCTGTCCACATTGAGCGGTTCATCGGCCGGGCCTCCAGTGCTGAGGCAAAGGCCTCGGCAGTCTGCGGGCCATCGACCATCATCCAGTCGATCACGGTCCACTGGTATTCGGCCCCTGCCCATTCGACATAGGACAGCGCGACACGGCCCAGCGCGCCGTCCTGAATCGCGCGGATCACCGCGGGATGGCGCAGCGCGTCGAGATAGCCCTGGCGCTGCTGGCTGGCCTCATGCTCGTCGACACTGCCGGAGACATCGACCGCCAGCACCAGGGCGACATCGACCGGCATGCCGGCAGCGCGGGGGCTGGAGGGGGCAAGGCCCAGAAAAACCACGGCACAGAGCAGCGAAAGGAACACGGACCGCATGACACACTCCTTCGTGTTGTTCCCCTTCGGTTGGCGCGTGTGGTGATCCCCTGTTTCCGCTGATTTTCCAGCCAGTGTGCGGCATGGAGGGGCAGCGGACAACATTACTTGTTGCTGATAAGGAAATGGTATCGGCGGTTATCTGCGGCTAGGGCTGGCCTTCGGCGGAAAGCCGGCTTATTTTCCGGCCATGTCGCAGCAAAAACTTCCCTTCCGCTGGCGCTCGACCGCCGCCGTCTTCGCCATTCTGGTCGGGCTGATCCTCTATGCCCTGCTGGCGATGGTGGTCGGCGTCTACTTCCTGCCGCGCCACTGGGCGGCGGAACTGGCCTTCTATCTGATCGCCGGCATCGCCTGGGTCTGGCCCAGCGCCCGGCTGATCACCTGGGCCGCCAAGACCGATTCGAAGCTGTAGGGGCTCTCCCGCGTCACCCTCAGGTCAGGCCCGAGGGTGACGAAGAGAAAACGGAGAATTACTTACCCTTGGTTTCCGGCACTTCGGTCAGCAGGGGCTTGCCGGCGAAGAAGGCCTTGATGTTGTCGACCATCAGCTGGCCCATGGCGGTGCGGGTGTAATGCGTGGCGCTGCCGACATGGGGCTGCAGGACGACAGTGTCGGTCAGCTCGATCAGGCCCTGCGGCACCTGCGGCTCCTTCTCGAACACATCGAGGCCGGCGGCGCCCAGCTTGCCGGATTTCAGCAGCTCGACCATCGCTTCCTCATCGACCACGGTGCCGCGCGCGACATTGATCAGGATGCCATCCGGCCCCAGGGCCTCCATGACCTCGCGGCTGATCAGCTTGCTGGTTTCCGCCCCGCCGGGGATGATGACCATCAGCACATCGACGTCGCGGGCCATGTCGACCAGCTTCGGATAATAGGTGTAGGCCACATCCTTCTTCGAGCGGTTGTGGTAGACGACCTTCATCTTGTGCGCGATGGCGCGTTCGGCGATGGCCTCGCCTATGCGGCCCAGCCCGACAATGCCCATGGTCTTGCCGGTGATGGTGGTGGTCAGCGGCATCGGCCCCTTCAGCCACTTGCCGTCGCGTACGAAGCGGTCGCCGACCAGCAGCTTGCGGGCGGTGCAGAGCAGCAGGCCGATGGCGGTATCCGCCACCTCATCATTCAGCACATCGGGGGAGTTGGTGGCGCGGATGCCATGCTTGGCGCAATACTCCACGTCGATGGTGTCGTAGCCGACGCCGAAATTGGCGACCAGCCCCAGCTTGGGGAATTTCGACAGCAGCTCGGCATTGCAGCCAGCACCGCCGGCAATCGCGCGCAGGCGCGGCGCCAGCTCGGCGATCATCTTTTCGGGGTCCGGTGCGGCCCACAGCTTGTGCAGCGTGAATTCGCGTTCCAGGGTTTCAATCGTGCCGGCATAGACCGCGCGGGTCAGCAGGACTTCGGGCTTTTCACTCACGGGGTATTCCTCCGCTTGTTTATGGGTTTACAACGTCATGGTGGGTTATAGCCGAGAATTGTGGAGAGATGCAGCAATGACGCTCGAAACCCTGCTGAAGGGCGTTCCGGTCATTCCGGTGCTGGCGATTCGCGATCTGGCGCAGGCCGTTCCACTGGCCCGCGCGCTGGTTGCCGGCGGCCTGCCGGTGCTGGAGATCACGCTGCGCACGCCGGCAGCGCTGGAGGCCATCCGCGCCATAAAAGGCGAGGTCGAGGGCGCGCTGGTGGGCGTCGGCACGGTGTTGCGGCCGGATGATCTGGACCGTGCCGCCGCAGCCGGTGCCGTGTTCGCCGTCAGCCCCGGCCTGACCGAGGATCTGGCCCGTGCCGCCCTCGCTGGCCCGTTGCCGCTGCTGCCCGGCACGGCGACCGCGTCGGAGATGATGCGCGCCCGCGAACTGGGCTTCACCGCCGTCAAATTCTTCCCGGCCGCGCAGGCCGGCGGCCCGGCGGCGCTGAAGGCCGTGGCCCCGGTGCTGCCGGAGATGCGGTTCTGTCCGACGGGCGGCGTCTCCGCGGCGAACATGGCCGAGTATCTGGCGCTGCCGAATGTGTTCTGCGTCGGCGGGTCCTGGGTGGCGCCGGATGCGGCCATCGCCGCCGGGGACTGGCACGCGATCACGGTACTGGCGTCCGAGGCTGTCGGCCGGGCGGTAAAAACCGCCTAGAGACCGCCAAATTCGGCCCCATATCCTTATATGGACTTTGTTTAACCGGCACGGGACCAGAACCATGCGTTTCAAATCGACGGCAGGGATTGCCCTGCTTCTTCTCGGGGCAAATCTTCTGGCTGCCTGCACCGGGCCGGGTTTAACCCGTACGGTGCGCGGCGGCGGCAGCCAGCCCGCTGAATTCGCGCGCAATTATCTGCAATATGCCGGCCGCGAAGGCCCGGTGCTGATGACGGTCCAGGGCGAGGCCTTCGGCCAGCCGGGGGCGATGCTTGCCCCGCGCCTTGCCGAGGCGACGAGCGGCGCCGTCTTCGGCCTGCCGGTCACTTTTACGACCAATCGCGAGGCCGTGCGGGAACCGAACTGGCGCATCGTTTTCCTGATCGACAATGCCCCGGGGGCGAGCGATCAGGCGGTCTGCGCCGGCGAGGCCCCGCAAAGCCTGGTGCCGGAAACTGACAATATCCTGGCCGTCTTCTGTTTCCGCGAGCGGCCCTATGCCTCGGTCAGTGGCTATTCCCGCAGCTTTGGAGGTCCGGACGATCCTGCCCTGCGCGATTTGGCGCGGCAGATCGTCCGGGACATGTTTCCCAATGCCCAGGAGGAGCAGATGCGGGAGTATGATGATTAGCGGCTGCGACCGCTGGTGAGGCGGGCGCCCCGGAAAGCTTGCACACCCCCCGGCGCTCCCTATAATGCCGCGCTTTCTGGCGCGAACAGGCGCAGAGCAGGGAGCCGCAAGGCGTGACCACAGCAAGCGACAAGCCGCTCGTCGGCATCATCATGGGCAGCCAGTCGGACTGGCCGACCATGCGTCATGCCTCGGAAATCCTGACGCAGCTGGGCGTTGCGCATGAATGTCGCATCGTCTCCGCCCATCGCACGCCCAAACGCCTGGTGGACTACGCCGAGACGGCGCGGTCACGCGGGCTGAAGGCGGTCATCGCCGGGGCCGGCGGGGCAGCACATCTGCCGGGCATGGTGGCCGCCATGACCCCGCTGCCGGTGTTTGGCGTGCCGATTGAAAGCAAGGCGTTGTCGGGCATGGACAGCCTGCTGTCCATCGTGCAGATGCCGGGCGGGGTGCCGGTCGGCACATTGGCCATCGGCAAGCCCGGTGCGATCAACGCCGCGCTGATTGCGGCCTCCGTGGTCGCCCATCTCGACCCGAAGGTGGCCGAGGCACTGGATGCATTCCGCGCGCGCCAGACAGAGTCGGTCGCCGATATCCCGAAAGACGAAGCCTGATTTCATGAAGAAACACGGTGCGATTGCCCCCCACGCGATCCCCCCGGGCGCTACAATCGGCATGCTGGGCGGCGGGCAGCTGGGCCGGATGGCGGCGCTGGCGGCGGCCAGTCTGGGCTACAAGGTGCATGTGCTGACACCGGAGTGCGACAGCCCGGCCGAACAGGTCTGCGCCGCCGTGACCATCGCCGACTATACCGATCCGGCCGCGCTGGACGGCTTCGCCGCCGCCGTCGATGTCGTGACCTATGAATTTGAGAATGTGCCGGTCGAGGCTGCCGAGCGGCTGGCCGAAACGGTGCCGGTCCGGCCTGGTGCGGAGGCGCTGCGTGTGGCGCAGGACCGCCTGCGCGAGAAGGAATTCGCTGCCAATCTGGGCATCGGCACAGCGCCTTTCCGGGCGGTCGGCGCTGCCGACGAGCTGGCGGCGGCCATCGCCGCCATCGGGATTCCCGCCGTGCTGAAGACCCGCCGCATGGGCTATGACGGCAAGGGCCAGGTGAAGATCACCGCCGATACCGACCCGACCGAGGCCTGGGCGGCTATTGGCGGCAAGCCGGCGATTCTGGAAGGCTTCGTGCTCTTCACGCTGGAAATCTCGGTCATCGTGGCGCGCGGCGTTGATGGCCAGACGCTCTGCTATCCGCCGGTCGAGAACCGGCATGTGAACCATATCCTCGACACCACTATCGTGCCGGCCGCGATCCCCCCGGCGCTGGCTGCCGAGGCCGAGGATATCGCCCGCCGGATGGCCGAGGCGCTAGATCTGGTCGGGCTGCTGGCGGTCGAGCTGTTTGTGACCGAGGATGGTCGCGTTCTCATGAACGAGATCGCGCCCCGGCCGCATAATTCGGGCCACTGGACGATGGATGCCTGCGTGACCAGCCAGTTCGAGCAGATGATCCGCGCCGTCTGCGGCCTGCCGCTCGGCTCCGTCGAGCGTTTCGGCGATGCGGAGATGAAGAATCTGATCGGCGACCAGGCGCATGACTGGGCCGCCATCCTGGCCGATCCCACCGCCAAGCTGCATCTCTACGGCAAGGCGGAGGCCCGCCCCGGCCGCAAGATGGGCCATGTGAACCGGCTGATCCGCAAGCCCTGACCCACGCCGGCGACTAAAGCCCCCTTGCCTTGTCGCGCAGGACGAATTTCTGCACCTTGCCGGTGCTGGTCTTCGGCAGATCGCCGAACACGATGGTTTTCGGCGTCTTGTAGCCGGCGAGGTTCTCGCGGCAGAAGGCGATGATCTCCTCCGCCGTCGCGGCCTTGCCATCCTTCAGCGTGATGAAGGCGCAGGGTGTCTCGCCCCATTTCTCGTCAGGCCTTGCCACTACGGCGGCCTCCATGATGGCGGGGTGGCGGTACAGCACGCTCTCCACCTCGATGGTTGAGATATTCTCGCCACCGGAGATGATGATGTCCTTGGAGCGGTCCTTCAGCTCGACATAGCCATCCGGGTGCAGCACGCCCAGATCGCCGGTATGGAACCAGCCGCCCTTGAACGCCTTGTCGGTCGCGGCGGGGTTCTTGAGGTACCCCTTCATCACCACATTGCCGCGCATGAACACCTCGCCCATGGTCTGCGCATCAGCCGGCACCGGCTCCAGCGTGTCCGGGTCGGCGACCATCAGCCCTTCCAGAACCGGGTAGTTCACCCCCTGGCGCGCCTTGATGCGGGCCTGTTCCTCGACTGGCAATTCGTCCCATTCCGGCTGCCAGGCGCAGACCACGACCGGGCCATAGACCTCGGTCAGGCCATAGACATGGGTCACCTTGATGCCCAGCGCCTCCATGCCCTGGATGATCGCCGCCGGTGGCGGCGAGGCGGCGGTCATCATCTCCACCTGCTGCGGGAAGGTCCGGCGGTCGGCCTCCTTCGCGTTCACCAGCAGGCCCATGACGATGGGCGCGCCGCACAGATGGGTGACGCCGTGATCGGCAAAGGCGTCATAGATCGCTTTCGCCTCCACCTTGCGCAGGCAGACATGGGTGCCGGCCTGGGCGGTGATCGTCCAGGGGAAGCACCAGCCATTGCAGTGGAACATCGGCAGGGTCCACAGATAGGCCGGATGCTTCGGCATGCTCCAGACCAGCACATTGCCCAGCGCATTCAGATAGGCGCCGCGATGGTGATAGACCACGCCCTTGGGGTCGCCCGTGGTGCCGGAGGTATAGTTCAGCGAGATCGCGTCCCACTCGTCTGCCGGCAGGCTCCAGGCGAAATCCGGATCGCCGCTGGCGATGAAGGCCTCGTAATCCATCTCGCCCAGCTTTGTACCGTCACCGGTATAGAGCGGATCGTCGATATCGATGATGAGGGGCCGGTGCTTCACCAGCGGCAGCGCCTTGGCCAAAGTGGCGGAGAATTCCCGGTCGGCGATCAGCACCTTGGTCTCGCTGTGGTCCAGGATATGGGCGATGGTCGCCGCATCCAGCCGCGTGTTCAGCGCGTTCAGCACCGCCCCATTCATCGGCACGCCGTAATGGCATTCGAACAGCTCCGGGATGTTCGGGGCCATCACCGACACCGTATCGCCCTTGCCGATGCCCCGCTGCGCCAGGGCGGAGGCCAATTGCCGGCAGCGCGCATACTCCTCGCGCCAGCTGCGCTGGGTCCTGCCATGCACCACGGCGATCCGGTCGGGATAGACCGCAGCCGTGCGCTCCAGGAAGGACAGCGGCGACAGCGGCGTGTAATTCGCCGGATTGCGGTCGAGATGCTGGGTATACGGATTCGCCATGGTTCGCGTGTCTTCCCTGCTCAGGCTTTCTTGATGCTTTGCCGCAGGCTAGCGGATGGGCAGGGGCGGTGGCAATCGCAAGCCGCCTGAAAGGACACCGGCGGTGTGTACCCGCCTTGCTCTTGCCGCGCGCTATGCCGCACAATGCCGGCAGCCGGGCGCAGACCGGGCGGAGGAAACAACCAGCAGGGCGGGCAGCAAGCATGAGCGGTCGCTACGACTCCCTCTTTCGGCAATCCATCGACGATCCGAACGCCTTCTGGGGCGCGGCGGCCGAAGATATCCACTGGTTCAAGCGCTGGGACCGGGTGCTGGACGCCGATGCGCCGCCCTTCTCGCGCTGGTTTGTCGGCGGGGAGACCAACACCGCCTATAACGCGCTGGACCGCCATGTCGCGGCCGGGCGCGGCGGGCAGATAGCGCTGATCTATGACAGCCCGGTCACCAACATGGTGCAGCGCTTCACCTATGCCGAGTTGCTGGCGCAGGTGGCGGCCTTCGCCGGGGCGCTGAAAGCCCAGGGCGTGGGCAAGGGCGACCGGGTCATCCTGTATATGCCGATGATCCCGCAGGCGGTGATCGCCATGCTCGCGGTGGTGCGGCTGGGGGCGATCCATTCCGTGGTGTTCGGCGGCTTCGCGGCGAATGAGCTGGCGACCCGCATCGATGATGCCCGGCCGAAGCTGATCGTCTCCGCCTCCTGCGGCATTGAGGGGCAGCGGATCATCGCCTACAAGCCGCTGCTGGACGCCGCCATCGCCCGCGCGGCGCATAAGCCGGAACGCTGCATTATTTTCCAGCGACCAATGGAGAAGGCGGCGCTGACCGCCGGGCGCGATCTTGACTGGGACGAGGCGGTGGCGGGGGCTGCCCCGGCGGAGTGCGTGCCGGTGCTGGCGACCGATCCGTCCTATATCCTCTATACCTCCGGCACCACCGGCATTCCCAAGGGCGTGGTGCGCGACACCGGCGGCCATCTGGTGGCGCTGCGCTGGACCATGGAGCATCTCTACGGGCTGAAGCCGGGGGAGGTGTGGTGGACGGCGTCGGATGTCGGCTGGGTGGTCGGGCATTCCTACATCGTCTATGCGCCACTGCTCTACGGGCTGACGACGATCCTGTATGAGGGCAAGCCGGTCGGCACGCCGGATGCCGGGGCGTTCTGGCGGGTGATTGCCGAGCATGGCGCGGTCTCCATGTTCACCGCCCCTACGGCGTTCCGCGCGATCCGCAAGGAAGACCCGGAGGGCCGGCTGATGGCCCGGCACGATCTGTCGAAATTCCGCGCCCTGTTCCTGGCCGGCGAGCGCTGCGATCCGAACACGCTGGAATGGGCCGAGGACAAGCTGAAAGTGCCGGTCATCGACCATTGGTGGCAGACCGAGACCGGCTTCCCGATCAGCGCCAACTGCCTCGGCATCGAGCGTTTTTCGGTGAAGCCGGGCAGTGCCACCAAGCCGGTGCCGGGCTGGGACGTGCAGGTGGTGGATGCGAAGGCAAAACCGGTGAAACCGGGCGAGATCGGCGCGCTGGTCATGAAGCTGCCGCTGCCGCCGGGCAGCCTGCAGACGCTGTGGCAGAATGATGCCGGCTTCAAGAAATCCTACATGACGGACTATCCCGGCTTCTACAAGACCGGCGATGCCGGCTATATCGACGCCGATGGCTATGTCTTCGTGATGAGCCGCACCGACGACATCATCAATGTCGCCGGCCACCGCCTGTCCACCGGGGCGATGGAGGAAATCCTGGCCAACCACCCCGATGTCGCCGAATGCGCGGTGATCGGCGTGGCCGACCCGCTGAAGGGGCAGTTGCCGCTGGGGCTGATGGTGCTGAAGGCCGGTGTCTCGCGCTCCAGCCAGGAGATCGCGGGGGAGGTGGTGCAGATGGTGCGCGACGCCATCGGCCCGGTCGCCGCCTTCAAGACCGCGCTGGTGGTCGAGCGCCTGCCCAAGACCCGGTCGGGCAAGATATTGCGCGGCACCATGCAGAAGATCGCCGATGGCGAGACCTACCGCCCGCCGGCCACCATCGACGACCCCGCCATACTGGGCGAGATCGGCGACCGGTTGAAAGGCGCCGGCTATCCGCGTAAGGAATGACGCTTCCGTATCACGTGAGGATATCATGAGGCTGAAGGACAAGGTTGCCGTCATCACCGGCGGTGCGGCGGGTATCGGGCTGGCCTGCGCGCAGCGTTTCGTCGCCGAGGGCGCGAAGGTCGTTCTGGCCGATATCCGCGACGCCGAGGGCACTGCGGCAGCGCAGGCGATTGGCGAGGCGGCGCGCTATGTCCATTGCGATGTCGGCGACAAGGCGCAGGTCGATGCGCTGGTCGCCAAGACGGTCGAAGCCTTTGGCCGGCTGGATATCATGGTGTCCAATGCCGGCACCATCCACACCGCCGATTTCCTGGATATCAGCGAGGCGGATTTCGACAAGGTGCTGCGCGTCAATCTGAAGGGCGTCTTCCTGTGCGGCCAGGCGGCGGCGCGGCAGATGGTGAAGCAGGGCAGCCCCGGCGCGATCATCAATATGAGCTCGGTGAATGCCGAGCTGGCGATCCCGAACCAGATTCCCTATGTCACCTCGAAGGGCGCGGTTAAGCAGCTGACCAATGTCATGGCGCTGGCGCTGGCCGACCGGAACATCCGCGTCAATGCCGTCGGCCCCGGCACGATCCTGACCGAGATTGCCCAGGCCGTGCTGACCGATGAGGCGGCGCGCCGGAAAATCCTGTCGCGCACGCCGATGGGGCGGCTGGGCGATGTGTCGGAAATCGCCGCCGTCGCCGCCTTCCTGGCCTCGGATGATGCCAGCTATATCACCGGCCAGACGATCTATGCCGATGGCGGCCGCCTCGGCCTGAACTACACCGTGCCGGTGAAGGACTAAGCTCCTAGAACTGCGCTTCGCTCAGCCCCAGCGTGCTGCTGGCGCCCTCGATCATCGGGGCCAGCAGCGCCGGGGCCTGGCTCAGCGTGTGCTCGGCGTAGAAGCGCGCGGTGATCAGCTTGGCCTCCAGGAAATCGGCATCGCTGCCGGGGCCGCTGAGATCGGCCAGGGCCGCGATGGCACCGCGTGCCAGCATCCAGCCGCCGGTCACGATACCGGCCAGCTTCAGGTAATAGGCAGCACCGGCGGCCCCGCTCTGGCGGTCCTGCGGGAAGACGTCGAGCAGCCAGTCCGTGGCGTGGTCCAGCGCGTCGATGCCGTCGGCCAGCGTGGCGGCGATGATCTCCGCATCATCGCCGGGCAAAGCGGCCAGCTCACCCGCTGTCTTGCGCATCGTGGCGATCAGCTCGCGCATCGATACGCCCTCGTCGCGCACGATCTTGCGGCCGACCAGATCATTGGCCTGGATGCCGTTGGTGCCCTCATAGATCGGCAGGATGCGCGCGTCGCGGTAATGCTGCGCTGCCCCGGTTTCCTCGATGAAACCCATGCCGCCATGGATCTGCACGCCGATGGAGGCGATCTCGACGCCCAGATCGGTGCACCAGGCCTTCACGATGGGGGTCAGCAGATCGATCATCCGCTGGGCGCGCTGTTTCGCCGCCTCATCCGGGTTCAGCTTGGCGTGATCCAGCGCCCAGGCGGCGTAGTAGGACAGGCCGCGCATCGCCTCGACGCCGGATTTCATGCTCATCAGCATGCGCCGCACATCGGGGTGTTTGATGATCGCCACCGGGCCATCACCCCCCTTGGCTGACCCGGCGATATCGCGCGACTGGATGCGTGTCTTCGCATAGTCCAGCGCCTGCTGATAGGCGCGTTCGGCAATCGCCAGCCCCTGGGTGCCGACGGCCAGACGGGCATTGTTCATCATGGTGAACATGCATTCCATGCCGCGATTCTCGGCCCCGACCAGATAGCCGATGGCCCCCGCATCATCGCCGAAGGCCATGACGCAGGTCGGGCTGGCATTGATGCCCAGCTTGTGTTCCAGCGAGACGGCGCGCAGGTCGTTGCGCTCCCCCAGTGATCCATCCGGGTTCACCAGGAATTTCGGCACCAGGAACAGGCTGATGCCCTTGGTGCCCTCCGGCGCGTCCGGCAGGCGGGCGAGCACCATGTGGATGACATTGTCGGTCCAGTCATGATCGCCATAGGTGATGTAGATCTTCTGCCCGGTGATGCGATAGGTGCCATCGCCCTGCGGCACCGCGCGGGTCTTCACCGCGCCGACATCGGAGCCGGCCTGCGGCTCGGTCAGATTCATCGTGCCGGTCCAGGCACCCTCGATCATCTTCGGCAGATAGAGCGATTTCTGCGCGTCCGTGCCGTGCGCGTGCAGCAGCTCAATGGCGCCTTGCGTGAGCAGCGGGCACAGGCCGAAGGACATGTTGGCGGCCTGCCACATCTCCGCCAGCGCCTGCTGTACCAGCCAGGGCAGGCCCTGGCCGCCATACTCGGGATCGAAGGGCACGCCGTTCCAGCCGCCGGCGGTGAACTGGCCATAGGCATCGCGGAAGCCATCCGGCGTGCGCACCACGCCATTCTCCAGCCGGCTGCCCTGCCGGTCGCCGATGGGGTTCAGTGGGGCCAGCACGTCGCGCGCCAGCCGGTCCGCCTCCTCCAGCACCTGCTCGACCAGCGCCGGCTCGGCGGCGTCATAGCCCGGCAGGGCCGCGACTTCGTCCAGCGCCAGCACGCGGTTCAGGACGAACGCCATATCCTTCAAGGGGGCGGTATAGGCAGTCATTGGAGTCTCTTCCCTGGGGTGCGTTGGCCGCGTGTTTGGGGCGCGTGTTCTGGGCCGCCATGAGACCGGCTTTGCGCCGGGCTTGTCAATGCAGGGGAGAGGGGAGTCGCCTTAGCGCCGTGCCTCGGTCGCCATGTGCAGGGCCAGGCCGGCCAGCACCGTGCCCATCAGCCAGCGCTGCACCAGCAGCCAGAGCGGCCGGCGCGCCAGGAAGCCGGCAATGGCCCCGGCCGTCACCGCGATCACCGCATTCACCGTGACGCTGATGGCGATCTGCACACCGCCAAGGGTCAGCGATTGCAGCAGCACATTGCCTTGCTCCGGCGAGATGAAATGTGGCAGCAGCGACAGATACAGCATCGCGATCTTCGGGTTCAGAAGATTGGTGGCAAAGCCCATCAGGAACAGCTTGCGCGGCCCGTCCTTCGGCAGCGCATGCACCTGAAAGGGCGAGCGCCCGTTCGGCTTCACCGCCTGCCAGGCCAGAAACAGCAGATACAGCGCCCCGCCGAAGCGCAGCGCGTCATAGGCAAACGGCACCGCCATCACCAGCGCCGTGATGCCCAGCGCCGCGCACAGCATGTAGAACACAAACCCCAGCGCCACCCCGCCCAGCGAGATCAGCCCCGCCATCGGCCCCTGGCTGATCGACCGCGAAATCAGATAAATCATGTTCGGCCCGGGCGTCAGCACCATGCCGAGGGCCACGGCAGCGAAGGCGAGGAGATTGGCGAGGTCGGGCATGGGGGAAGGGTCCGTAGAAGAACAAAAAAGAAATCAAAATGTCTAATGTATTGAAGCACAAGATCGTATTTTTTTCACTCGCGAAAGCACGATTTCAGTGAAAGCGGAGTGAGTAATTTACGTTAAGTGGATACTAAAATGCCCTCGAATGCATCTAAGATTTCGTCGACAAGTTTACAAATTTCCTTTAGTATTTCGATAACTGGCTTTTGAGGAAATGGCGTTGATTCAGAAAAAACTATAGAAGTTGTTTCCAAGTTTTCTGGTATAATAGATTTTACCTCAAATGATTTTATTATAGTAGACGGTAAAGATTTATCTTCGATTACTTTTCCATCCTTTATTCTTGTTGTGATGTTCCCATTGATGATGAAAACAAACTCTATTTGATGGTACAGCCCCTTTCTTGGTGCTGCAATGAGCATTTTATGCTTATCGCTAATATCTAGGTCATGTAGACCTCTCAAATTAATATTACCTCCTTTGTAAGGTTTCATTGATCTTATTAATCGGCAAATATCTTCGCCCCCATGATTTAGGCTTTTTTTAATGATTTCATCTAGTTTTACTGCATCTTCAGCGAATGGAAATTTTACGCCACTTGTTCCTTTTTTTCTCGCTTTGAAGCACTCAACCAACATTATGTCTAGAGCAGAACGCAAATTGTGAAGTGCATCCCCTAAAACAAGAGAAATTTCATTTGGAACTGGGGTATTAGGTGTCTTGAATGACACGCGAAAGCTGCCGTCAGGGAGCTTTGAATTAATCACTTCTGACGGATACTGTTTTGCGAATGTACTGATTACGCTTAGAAGTTCGTTAATGTGTTTGTGAGCCCGAGCGCGTTTTGCTCTAGCGTCATTGAGGGGCGATTTACACATGGCCGATACCCTTAAGAAAAACTGATAGCCAGAAAATTTAATTTTTTATGTTGCCTCTGAGTGTATGTAAAAAATAGAGTAATATTTGATATAATTCGAGTTTATTCTGAATAATTTCAATGTTGTTATAAAAAAGCTATTTTTGCTCCAATATCCGGTCCACCCTCTCCCCCAAAAAATCAATAAACGCCCGCACACGGGCCGGGAGTGGGCCGCCCTGGCCGATATAGACGGCGTGGATGTCCTCGGTGTCGCCGGGGTTCAAATGCTCCAGCACGGGGACCAGGCGGCCGGCGGCGATGTCGGGGGCGAGCTGGAAATGGCCGAGGCGGGCCAGGCCGCAGCCGGCCAGAGCGAGATGGCGGGCGGTCTCGCCATCGCCGGCCAGCAGGGTGGCGTCGACCGGGTAGACGATGTCGCCCCCTCCCTCCAAGCCACCCTCCGAACTCTCCTCACGGAACGGCCAGCCTTCGAAGCTGCGGGCGAAGTTGAAGCCGATGCGCCGGTGCCGGGCCAGGTCGGCCAGGGTTTGCGGCGTGCCATGCTGCGCCAGATAGGCGGGGGCGGCGACCAGGGTGACGTGGCTGGTCGCCAGCTTGCGCGCCACCAGCCGGGAATCGGGCATCGGGCCGACGCGGATCGCCACATCGGCGCGCTGCTCCAGCAGATCGATCACCTGGTCGGTCAGCGCGATATCCAGCACCACCTCGGGATAGAGCGCCTGGAATTCCGGCACCAGCGGCAGCAGGAACAGCGTGCCGAAGGCGACGTTGCTGTTCACCCGCAGCCTGCCGCGCGGCGCGGTGCCGGAACCGGCTTCCTGCTCGGCATCCGCCATATCGGCCAGGATGCGCACGCAGCGGGCATAGAAGGCGGCCCCTTCCGGCGTCAATTGCAGATTGCGGGTGGAGCGGTTCAGCAGCCGCGCCCCCAGCCGCGCCTCCAGCCGGCCGATCAGCTTGCTGACCGCCGAGGGGGACAGGCGCAGCGCGCGGGCGGCGGCGGAGAAGCCGCTCAGCTCCACCACGCGCACGAACACCTCCATCTCGCCGGCGCGGTTCGTCTCCAGTCGCGACATGTGAATTCAACTCACTGATGCTGTTCCGAATGGCAGTCTAATTCATCGGCGCGCCGGGTTCTATCTTGCACGGCAACAACGCACTCTGTTCGGAGAAAACCCGTGCCTCTCGCCGTCTATGCGCTGACCATCGGCGCCTTCGGAATCGGTGTCACCGAATTCGTTATCATGGGCCTGCTGCTGCAAGTCTCGGCGGATTTGAACGTATCGATTTCAGATTCCGGACTTTTAATTTCCGGTTATGCGTTGGGCGTCTTCGTCGGCGCGCCGGTGCTGACGCTGCTCACCCGGTCCTTGCCGCGCAAGACCGTGCTGATCGCGCTGATGGCAATCTTCACCATTGGCAATCTGGCCTGCGCGCTGGCCCCGACCTATGGCACGCTGATGGCCGCCCGGGTGGTTACCGCCTTGGCGCACGGCACTTTTTTCGGTGTCGGCTCGATTGTCGCCACCGGCCTTGTGGCCCCGGACCGGCGGGCCTCGGCGATCTCCATCATGTTCACCGGCCTGACTTTGGCCACCCTGCTGGGTGTGCCCTTCGGGGCCTGGCTGGGGCTGCATTACGGCTGGCGCTCGACCTTCTGGGCGGTCACCGGAATTGGCGTTATCGCCATGATCGTGCTGACTTTTCTGGTCCCGCGTGATCGTGCCCGCCCGGTCCTGGCGCCGCTGTCGGAGGAGCTGTCGGTGCTGCGCCGGCCGCTGGTGCTGATCGGCCTCGCCATGACCGTTCTGGGCTTCGGCGGTGTCTTCGCGGTGTTCAGCTATATCCAGCCGATCCTGATCGAGATCACCGGTTTCTCGAATGAGGCCGTCTCGCCGATCCTGCTGGTTTTCGGCGGCGGGCTGATCCTGGGCAATCTGGCCGGTGGCAAGCTGGCCGACCGCCGGTTGCTGGCGACCCTGTTCGGCACGCTGGCGGCGCTGGCGCTGGTCCTGCTGGCGATGAGCCTGGTGCTGGAAAGCCCGATGCTGACGGTCGCCTTCGTCGGCCTGCTGGGCGCCGCCGCCTTCGCCACGGTCGCGCCGTTGCAGCTGCGCCTGATGGAGGCCGCCGGCGGGGCCGGGCAGACGCTCGCCTCCAGCCTGAACATCGCCGCCTTCAACCTTGGCAATGCGCTGGGCGCCTGGCTCGGCGGGGCGGTGATCGATCACGGGCCGGGGCTGGCTTCCATCACCTGGATCGCCGCCGCCATGCCCGCCGCAGCCATCGCCGTCGGCCTGCTCGGCCGGGCGATGGAGCGCCGGGAGGCGGTGCGCCAGCCGGTCCGCGCCTAGGAGGCCAGCAGCCTCTCGCGCAAAGGGGCGGCGATGTTGCTGCCGCACAGGATGGTGGCAACCCGCTTGCCCGTGAAACGCGCCGGATCGGCCAGGATGGCGGCGAGGCCGGCCGCGCCGGAAGGCTCGGTCACCAGCCCCAGATGGGTGTGGATCAGGCGCATCGCCTCGAAGATCTGCGCCTCGCTCACCATCGCCAGCCGGTCATGGCAGGCCGGCAGGATTGGCAGGATTTCCGGCACCGGCACGCGTACGGCGATGCCATCGGCCATGGTGTCGGCGCGCTCGGTCTCTATGGCGCGGCCGGCTTCCAGCGACAGCTTCATGGAGGGCGCGTTGGCGGCGACCACGGCGACGATCTCCACATTCGGCAGGACAGCGCGCAGGGCGGTGCCGATGCCGGCCAGCAGCGCGCCATTGCCAAGCTGCACCAGCAGCGTGTCGAACTCCCCCGCCTCGGCCAGTTCCAGACCGATGGTGCCGGCCCCCTCGGAGATTGTGGGTTCCGCGCCATCCTCGACGAAGCGCAGGCCGGTCTCGGCGGCATAAGCGCGGGCGGCTGCCTTGGCGGCGTCGAAATCGCTGCCGGTCAGCCGGACCTCCGCGCCAAAGCCGCGCATGGCCTCGATCTTCAGCGGGTTGGCGGTCTCGGCGGCGAAGATGATGCAGCGATGGCCGCGCCGGCTGGCGGCGCGCGCCAGGCCCTGGCCGAAATTCCCGGCCGAGGCGGAGACAATGGCCTCGCCCGGTTGCAGGGCGGTGGCGGCGAAGAACTCAGTGCCACGGCCCTTGAAGGAATGGATCGGATTGCCGGTCTCGTCCTTCGCCAGGATCACGCAGTCCAGCGCCGCATCCAGCGCATCGGACCGGCGGATCGGGCTGTTCAGGAAGACCGGGTCGATATGGCTGGCGGCGGACCGGATGGCGGCGAGGGACGGGGCGGCGGACATTGGCATTCTCGGCTGGCGGCGGGAAGCCGCATCATAGCCGGCCAAAAAGAAGAAGCCAGCGCTGCCGTCCGGCGGTGCTGGCTTCAAAACGCCAAGACCTGTGCGGCCTTATTGCTTGCGGTGGCTCTTGCCGTCGGCCTCGGCCTGCTTCAGCTCCTTGGCTTCCGACCCATCGAGGGCCTTGGCGGCCTCCTTGGCCTTCTCGTCGACCTTGCCGCTGTCGACAAAGGCGCGGGTGTCCTTGTTGTATTCGCGCGCCGCGGTGCGGCTGCCTTCGCCTTCATTCGGGCCGGCGCCGGTGGGTTTCTTCTGATCGGACATCGAATCCTCCTGGATGAGAGTGGGCATGTCTGTCCAACCGCGAAACCAGCGCGATGTTCCCTTGTTATCGCCAGGGGTTGGCGCTAGACAGGCGGCCTCACCCTTACGGATCGGAATGGCGTCATGACAGTGAAAGACAGCAACGGCACGGCGCTGGCCGATGGCGATTCGGTTCAGGTCATCAAGGACCTGAAGGTGAAGGGCACCTCGGTGACGCTGAAGCGTGGCACGCTGATCAAGAATATCCGCCTCACCAATGACGAGGAGGAGATCGAATGCAACGCCGACAAGGTGAAGGGGCTGGTGCTGAAGACCTGCTTCCTGAAGAAGGCCTGATTTAGCGCTTCACCTCAGCGCCAGGGCATGATCGGCACGCTGGTTACTGCATTCTGCGGGCTGCCCTCGATCAGCCGGTCGGAATAGGTCAGATAGACCAGCGTGTTGCGCTTCTTGTCGTAGAAGCGCACGACCTGCAGCTTCTTGAAGATGATCGAGCGGCTTTCGCGGAACACCGTCTTGCCGTCGCCGGGGTCGGACTCGGCGATCCTCTTCGACAAGGTGATCGGCCCGGTCTGGCGGCAGGCGATGGAGGCGTCCGAGGTATCCTCCGCCAGCCCGACCCAGCCCTTCAGCCCGCCGGTCTTGGCGCGGCTGATATGGCAGGACACGCCCGGCACATCGGGATCGTCAAAGGCCTCGATACAGATCTTGTGGTTCGGGCCGATCCACTGGAAGGCGCTGTCGACACAGCCGATCTCCTCCGCCCTGGCGGGGGCCGCGACGGCGCCGATGCCGATCAGCAGGGCGGCGAGCAGAAATAGGCGATGCATGGTGGAGGTTCCTTCATTCGTTCATTGTGCCGCCGTCCCCTTCGAGACGCCGCTTTGCGGCTCCTCAGGGTGAGGGTCATTCCAGGATATCCCGTCGGCGCAACTTGGTGACCCTCATGCTGAGGAGCCCCGTCAGGGGCGTCTCGAAGCATAAGGCGGCTTTGCTCCTACCCACCCCGGCGCTTGCGGCCCTTTGCCTTGCCTTTGGGCGGCTGGATGTCGCCTTTGACTCGGGCGGTGCCGCTGGGCACCTGGATATGGGTGATCGGGCCGCCGCGCAGCGGTTTGCCATCGGTGGCGAAGCCCAGCTCGGCGGCTTCCAGCCGCTTGATCTCGTCGCGCAGCCGGGCAGCATCCTCGAATTCCAGATCGGCAGCGGCGGTGCGCATACGCTTTTCCAGATCGCCGATGACCTCGCGGATATTCTTGCCGACCAGCGCGCCTTCATCCGTGCCGGTTTCGATGGTCAGATGATCGCCGCGCTCATACACGCTCTGCATGATGTCGTTGATCTTCGACTTGATGCTTTCCGGCGTGATGCCGTTGGCGGCGTTATAGGCCTGTTGCTTCTCGCGGCGGCGGTTGGTCTCGCTGATCGCGTATTCCAGGCTGGCGGTCATGCGGTCGGCATAGAGCAGCGCCCGGCCTTCGAGGTTGCGCGCCGCCCGGCCGATGGTCTGCACCAGCGAGGTCTTGGAGCGCAGATAGCCCTCCTTGTCGGCGTCCAGAATGGCGACCAGCGCGCATTCCGGGATATCCAGCCCCTCGCGCAGCAAATTGATGCCGATCAGAACGTCGAAGGCGCCGAGGCGCAGATCGCGGATGATCTCGATGCGCTCTAGCGTCTCCACATCGGAATGGATGTAGCGGACCTTCACGCCGGCTTCATGCATGAATTCGGTCAGATCCTCGGCCATCTTCTTGGTCAGCACGGTGATCAGCACGCGCTGGCCCTTGGCGGCGGCATCGCGGCATTCCGCGATCACGTCATCGACCTGGTTGGTCGTCGGCCGGACGATGCAGACCGGGTCGATCAGCCCGGTTGGGCGCACCACCTGCTCCACGAACACGCCGCCGGTGCGCTCCATCTCCCACGGGCCGGGGGTGGCAGAGACGAAGATGGTCTGCGGGCGCATCGCCTCCCATTCCTCGAATTTCAGCGGCCGGTTGTCGAGACAGACCGGCAGGCGGAAGCCGAATTCCGACAAAGTGGATTTGCGCGCAAAGTCGCCTTTGAACATGCCGCCGATCTGCGGGACGGTGACATGGCTCTCATCGACGATCAGCAGGGCGTGCGGCGGGATGTATTCAAACAAAGTGGGCGGCGGCTCGCCGGGGTTGCGGCCGGTCAGATAGCGGGAATAATTCTCGATGCCGGCGCAGGAGCCGGTGCTTTCCAGCATCTCCATGTCAAAGGTCGTGCGCTGGTCCAGCCGCTGTGCTTCCAGCAGCTTGCCCTGGCTCTCGAACTCGGCCAGCCGCAGTTTCAGATCGACCTTCATTTTCTTCACGGCCTGCTGCAGCGTCGGCCGCGGCGTCACGTAATGGCTGTTGGCGAAGATGCGGATTTCATCCAGCCCGCCGCTCTTCTCGCCGGTCAGCGGGTCGAATTCGACGATCTGCTCGACCTCGTCGCCGAACAGGGTGATGCGCCAGGCGCGGTCCTCGAAATGGGCCGGGAAGATTTCGATGGTGTCGCCGCGCACCCGGAAGGTGCCGCGGGTGAAGGCGGCATCGTTGCGCTTGTACTGGATCTCGACCAGTTGGCGCAGCAGGGTGGTGCGGTCGATGCTGTCGCCCTTCTTCACCTGCACGATCATCCGGCTATAGGCCTCGGGCGAGCCGATACCGTAGATGCAGGAGACCGAGGCGACGATGATCACATCCTCGCGCTCCAGCAGCGAGCGGGTCGCCGAATGGCGCATCCGGTCGATCTGCTCGTTGATCGAACTTTCCTTCTCGATATAGGTGTCGGTGCGCGGGACGTAGGCTTCCGGCTGGTAGTAATCGTAATAGGAGACGAAATACTCCACCGCATTGTGCGGGAAGAAGCTCTTCATCTCGCCATAGAGCTGGGCGGCCAGCGTCTTGTTCGGCGCCAGGATGATGGTCGGGCGCTGCACCTGCTGGATCACATGAGCGACCGTGAAGGTCTTGCCAGATCCGGTGACACCCAGCAGCACCTGGTCGCGCTCGCCACCGACCACGCCCTCGACCAGCGCCTTGATCGCCTGCGGCTGGTCGCCGGCCGGGGTATAATCCGACACCACCTCCAGCGGCTGCCCGCGATCCTGCGGCGCCGCCTCGCCGGCCAGCATCGGCTGCCGCTTCTCCCCCGGGCCGAGGAGGGGACCGCCAAGCGGATGCATGTGAAAGGGGGCTGTGCTGGACATGCCGCTAACATAAGCGGGCGGAGGCAGGGTTTCCAGACGGCATGTTTGCACGCGTGGCAATACCGTCATCTGTCATGTCCGGGGCACGCCCGGACATGACAGTCAGAGAGGCGTTGAGCCTACTCCTTGTAGCTCGGGTCCAGCTTGTCGAGGCGGCGGAGATGGCCGGGCCAGTCGCGGGAGCCGAGGATGCCGAAGGCCTCGTATTGCCGGGCAGTATGCTCGCAGACCTGGCCGGAGGGGTAGGTGAGGGTCTGGCCGCTGGCCAGAGCGTCGATCTGCGACTGGCAGCATTTTTCCAGGTAATGGATCAGGCTGAAGGCTTCCGGGATGGTGCGTCCGGCGGTCAGCAGCCCGTGATTGCGCAGCATCAAAGCGCGGTGCTGGCCGAGGTCGCGGACCAAGCGCTTCTTCTCGTCCTCGTCCTGCGCCAGGCCTTCGTAATCGTGATAGCCGAGGCGGTTGTAGAAGCGCATGGAATGCTGGCTGATCGACAGCAGCCCGCATTCCATCGCCGAGACCGCCATGCCGGCGCGGGTATGGGTGTGCAGCACGCAATCGACATCCGGCCGCGCCTCATGGATCGCCGAATGGATGACATAGCCGGCGCGGTTCACCGGATAGGGCGAGGGCAGCAGGATATTGCCGTCATGATCGACCTTCACCAGGCTGGAGGCGGTTATCTCGTCGAAGAACATGCCATGCGGGTTGATCAGGAACTGGCCCTCAACCCCCGGCACGCGGGCGGAGATATGGGTCGCGGTCAGATCGGTCATGCCATAGAAGCCGACCAGCCGGTAGCAGGCGGCGAGGTCGACCCGGGTCTGCCATTCCTCGGCGCTGACCAGGTCGCGCACCGGGCGGTCAAGTTTCTGTCCTGTGACGGCATTCATGGTGTTTTCTCCCTTAAGTGTTAGGACCAGCTTCCAACGCCTGCGCCATGTGCGGCAAGCGTTTCCTGCACCAGGCCCAGGCGACCAGCGACAGCACGCAGGCGCCGATCAGCGGCCAGTGCAGGCCGAACAGGTCGGAGGCGGCACCCAGCGCCAGCGCGCCGAAGGCAGGACCGCCGCGAAAGATCATCCAGTACAGCGCCATGACCCGGCCGCGCATCTCGGTGGTGACGGCGTTCTGCATCAGCGTCTGCATGCCGACGCCGTTCATCAGCAGGGTCGCCCCGGAAATGCCGATAGACAGCATGCCGACCCACAGGATTTCCGTAGCGGCAAAGGCGGTCAGGCTGAGGCAGCTGCCAAGAATGCCCCAGAGCGATATCCGCGTAAGCCCCTGCACGCTGCCGCGCAGGCCGAGCCACAGCCCGGCGACAATCGCCCCGGCCCCGGTGGCGGCGGTCAGCATGCCCAGCCCTTCCGGGCCGGCATGGAACATCTCGTCGGCATAGGCGGGCATCAGCTCGAACACGGCGCGCAGGCAGGTCGAGGTGATGATGACCAGAATCAGCAAGGGGCCGATGCCGGGATGCCGCACGGCATAGCGATAGCCATCGCCGACTTCGCTCAGTACTGAACGCTTGCCGGTGGTGCGCGGCGCCGGATCGGGGATTTTCAGCAGCAGCAGCGAGACGAAGAAGGCGAAATAGGTCAGCGCATTGGCGGCGAAGGTCCATTGCGCGCCGCCGGCGGCAATCAGCGCGCCGGCAATGGCCGGGCCGATGAAGCGCGCCAGGTTGAAATTGATCGCGTTGATGGCGATGGCCGCCGACAGATCCTCGCGTGGCACCAGCAGGGGGATCAGCGACAGCCGCGCCGGCTGGTAGAATGCCGTCACCGTGCCCTGGAAGGCGGCCAGCACGATCAGCAGCCAGATGTTGATCCAGCCGAACAGCACCAGCCCGGCCAGCACAAGGGCCTGCACAACCTGCAATATCTGGGCGACCCGGGCGACCTTCATCGGGCCGATGCGGTCCACCGCGACGCCGGCGAAGATCGTCACCAGCACGGTGGGGAACAGATCGGCGAAGGCGACGATACCGAGCCAGGCGCTGGAACCGGTCAGTTCCCACGCCACCCAGCCGATGCCGATACGCTGCATCCAGGTGCCGATCAGCGACAGCGCATTGCCGGCGAAATAGACGCGGTAATTATGGTGCGAGAAGGCGCGGCCGAAAGGACCGAGGCGGGCGAGCATGGGCATGCGTAAAGTATAGGCGGCAGCGAGACAAAAAGTCCCGCCAAGCTTGCTGGGCGGCTATGCGTCGTAAATCCTCAATATCGCCGCGAAAACCCGTTGAACGGGCTATCGGCTGGGCGTAGGGTTCGCGCCTGCCAGATACCGCTATCACCCGTCCTGTAAACAGCCGTCGACGAGGAAACACCATGGCTCTGATCGCCCAGCGCCTGAACCGTATCAAGCCGTCTCCCACCATCGCCGTCTCGATGAAGGCGCGCGAATTGCAGGCGCAGGGCCGCAAGGTCATTGCCCTGTCCGCTGGCGAGCCGGATTTCGATACCATCGATTTCGTCAAGGAAGCCGCCATTGAGGCGATCCGCAAGGGCCAGACGAAATACACCAATGTCGACGGCACCAACGAGCTGAAACAGGCGATCTGCGACAAGTTCAAGCGCGAGAACGGGCTGGACTACAAGATTTCGCAGGTCACCGTCGGCACCGGCGGCAAGCAGGTGCTGTACAACACGCTGATGGCGACGCTCGATCCGGGCGACGAGGTTATCATCCCGGCGCCCTACTGGGTCAGCTATCCGGACATGGTGCTGCTCGCCGAGGGCACGCCGGTCATCGTGCAGTGCCCGCAGGAAAACGGCTTCAAGCTGCAGCCGGCCGATCTGGAGAAGGCGATCACGCCGAAGACCAAGTGGATTATCCTGAACAGCCCGTCCAACCCGACCGGCGCCGGCTATACCTGGGAGGACATGAAGGCGGTCACCGACGTGCTGCTGCGTCACCCGCAGGTCCATATCCTGACCGACGACATGTACGAGCATCTCGTCTATGACGATTTCAAATTCTGCACCCCGGTCGAGGTCGAGCCGAAGCTGTATGACCGTACGCTGACCTGCAACGGCGTCTCCAAGGCCTATGCCATGACCGGCTGGCGCATCGGCTATGCCGCCGGTCCGGAAGCCTTGATCAAGGCCATCGGCGTGATCCAGTCGCAGTCGACCTCCAACCCATCCTCGGTCAGCCAGGCAGCTGCCGTGGCCGCGCTGAATGGCGACACCAACTACATCACCGAGCGCAACGAGGTCTTCAAGCAGCGCCGGGATCTGGTCGTCTCCATGCTGAACCAGGCCAATGGTCTCAGCTGCCCGAAGCCGGATGGGGCGTTCTATGTCTATCCGTCCTGCGCCGGCGTGATCGGCAAGAAGACGGAAGACGGCAAGGTGATCGAGACCGACACCGACTTCGCCACCGCATTGCTGGAGGCCGAGGGCGTGGCCGTTGTGCAGGGCGAGGCCTTCGGCCTGTCCCCGCATTTCCGTATCTCCTACGCCACCTCGACCGAGTTGCTGGAGCTGGCCTGCACGAAGATCCAGCGCTTCTGCAACTCGCTGCGCTAGCCGCAGTGCGCTGAACGGAAAAAGCCCCGCCTGGGATCAGGCGGGGCTTTTTTATTCCATGGCGGCGCGCAGCGGGGCGGGGACATCTTCCAGATTGGTCAGGATGATCTTGCCAATGGCAAGGATAGGCACCGCAAGCAGCGCGCCCGGTACGCCCCAGAGCCAGCCCCAGAGCAACACCGTGCCAAAAACCAGGATCGGGTTCAGGGTCAGCTGGCGACCCAGAATCATCGGCGTGATGACCTGCCCCTCCATCGCCGTGAGGATATAGAAGCCCAAGGGGGGCATCAGGATCAGCAACAGCGAATCGAAGGTCATCAGCGAGACGATGGCGATGATTACCGCCGTGATCACCGGTCCGACATAGGGCAGGAAGTTGAACATGCCGGCAATCACGCCCCAGAGCAGCGGGCTGGGCATGCCCAGCGCCCACATCAGGCCGGAGGTCAGCAGGCCCAGCGCGATGTTGATCAGGGTCACGGTGCGCAGATAGACCGAAATCTTCCACTGGATTTCCAGGAAGACCCGTTTCGTGCGCCGCCTCTGCTCCGACAATTCCATCGCCTCGACGATGCGGTTGATGCTGCGCGGACCTTCGGCCAGCAGGAAGAACAGCAGCACTACGGTGATGATGCCGGTTGTGACGGAGGATTGAACATGGGCGGCCAGGGTTTCGGCCAGGCTCTCCTGCATGACGACCACACGCGGGGCCTGGCGGCCTTTCTGGTCGATCTGCGCCATCTCGGCGATTTTCTCGGACGCTTCGCGCGCCTTTTGCAGCGGCAGCTTCAGATCCGCCAGCTTGCGTTCGATGCTGCGGCCGAGGTTCGGGCCGAAATCGAGATATTCCAGTGCCGGTCCCGCCAGCTGATAGCTGCCGACCGTCACGGTGGATGTCAGCAGGCCCACAACGATAAAGGCACCCAGGGTCTGCGGAATGCCGATCTTGCAGATCAGCTTCACCAGCGGCAGCAGCAGGATCGCCAGCAGCAGGGCAAGGAAGATCGGCAGCAGGATCGGCTTGGCGAAATAGACCGTGTACATGATGGCCAGGGCCAGCATGATCATCGCCACGATCTTGGTGCCGTCCTGCGCCTTGAACAAATCCTTGAAGGTGGCCGGTCGCGGCGCCTGCGGGACGGCGGGCTGTGGCTCGGGCGGGGCGACGGTGGAGGCGTCGTCGGGCGCGCCGGTTTCGTTTGTTCCCGAAGTGGTCGGCTGGGTCATGGATAAGGTCTTTTCTGAATAACCCAGATCGGGCGATGGCGCTTTTGGCGCGGATCGGTCTAGAATACAACATAACCAACGGCTAGGTCGGCTATTCGTTCCCGCGCTTTTTTTGCGGAAAAGACCGGAACCTTTTGTCTTGTCAGATGGTTTATGGGGGGACTGGGCCGACCGCGACCTGCGGTCCCCTTTCGGGAACACCCACCGGGGGATGCCCCGCCTGACAATCGGGCGGTGCTGCATCGGTTAGATCATTCTGTCCAAGGAGACTATCATGGCGAATTCGCAGCCTGCTGAACTTGATGCCGTCAAAGCCGACCTCGCCGCACTGCGCAAGGATATCGCTGCCCTGACGAAGACCGTCAGCTCTTCCGCATCCTCTGCTGTCGATGACAAGACCGAGGCACTGCGCGAAAAGGTCATGGCGATGCGCGACGATCTGGAACGCATGGCCGGCACAGCCAAGGCCCGTGGCGCCGAAGGCGTTGCCGCCGTCGAGCGTCACATCGAAGACAAGCCGCTGCAGAGCATGCTGATCGCCTTCGGCGCCGGCCTGCTCCTCGGCAAGCTTTTCGATCACCGCTAATCGGCGGTCTTGTGCAATACCTTCTTAATATCGTTGCCCCTCTCGCCAAGGCGGAGATCCGGTCGGCTAAGGAGTCGGCCGAACGCCTCGGCGTAAGGGTCGCCGGCTATGTTGCGGCCGGCGGCGCGGCAACCATCGGCGTCGTCTTTCTGGCGATTGCCGCCTATCTCGGCCTGGCCCGGCGGGTTCCTGCCCCGGATGCCGCCCTGATCGTGGCTGGCGGGTGTTTCCTGCTGGCGGCCATCATTGGCGGCACGGTCTGGGCGATTACCCGCCAGAAGGCCCGGCAGATGCAAAGCCAGCGCAACGCCGCCAAGGCGGCCACGATGGCGGAACTGCAACTGCTTCAGGCGGAGCTGGAACTGGCGCTGCACAAGAATGCCAAGACCGGCACATTGGGCATGCTGGTGGCCGGCCTGGCCGTCGGGGCCAGTGCTGAGCTGCGCGGCAGCCTGATGGGCCTGCTGCGCGATGTTGTGAAAAGCCGCTAAAGACCCATCTGCGACAGCATCGCCCGCGTCAGCGGGTGATGCGCCTCGCCCAGGCGGTCGCAGATCGAGAAGTGATTTTCGCGGCCGATTTCCCAGTAATCCGTCAGCACGCCTGCCGCCCGGCATTGCCGGGCATAGACCGCTGATTGCCGGATCCAGTCGGCCGTCTCGCCGCCGCCTACTGCAACCAGCACCGGCGCTGCCGGCAAGGGCGGGTTGGCGTCCAGGCTGTTGATCGCGGCCTGCTCGGCCGTCAGGCCAATCTCCGCATTCACGCCCAGCATCGTCACCGGCGTCAGGTCGTAGACGCCCGAGATGGCGACGATGCCTTTCAGCACATCGCCCGGTAGCCCCTGCTTTTCCCAGTCCTGCGCCAGCATCATCGCCGCCAGATGGGCGCCGGCGGAATGGCCAGACAGATACAGCTTCGCCGGATCGCCACCCAGAGACCGGCCATTGGCATGGAGCCAGTGCACGGCCTGCCGGGTCTGCTCGACAATGGCGCTGATCGTCAGTTTCGGCGCCAGGTCGTAATTCAGCAGCACCGCCGTCGCCCCGGCATCGACCAGCGGTTCGGCGATATAGCTGTAGACGCTTTTGTCCAGACCCCGCCAATAGCCGCCATGGATGAAGACATGGATCGGCGCATCCGGGTTCTGAGCCGGGAACACATCCAGCGTCTGCAGCGGCCCCGGACCGTAGCGAACATCCAGCGTGCAGGGCCGGGTGTCGCGTGTCGCCTTGGCGCGCGCGATCTGGCCATCCAGGAAATTCTGGAAATCGGGCACGGCGCGGCGCGGGTTATACTCCCGCTCCAGCGCATCGCCGTAGAGACCGTTATAGGCGGTGGTGGTCATGGTGCTTTTTCCTGCAGCGATGAAACACCCATCGTCGCCCCGGCAATGAGCAAGGGCGACGACGGGGGCGAATGTCAGCCCTTATAGGCGACGACGTTCTGGCGCTGTTCGCCCAGGCCTTCGATGCCCAGATGCATGACATTGCCGGGCTTCAGGAAGACCGGCGGCTTCATGCCGGTGCCGACACCCGGCGGGGTGCCGGTGGGGATCACATCGCCCGGCATCAGCGTCATGAACTGGCTGATATAGCTGACCAGATGCTTCACGCCATAGACCATGGTCGTGGTGGAGCCGTCCTGATAGCGCTTGCCATCGACATCCAGCCACATTTTCAGGTTCTGCGGGTCGGCGATCTCGTCCTTCGTGACCATCCACGGGCCGATCGGCGCGAAGGTGTCGGCGCTCTTGCCCTTCACCCACTGGCCGCTGCGCTCGATCTGGAATTCACGCTCCGAGATGTCGTTCACGACGCAATAGCCGGCGACATGGTCGAGCGAGTCCTTCTCGTCGACATATTGCGCCTTCTTGCCGATAACGATGCCCAGCTCGACTTCCCAGTCGGTCTTCTTTGAATTCTTCGGGATGATGACGGTGTCGTTCGGGCCGATGATCGAGGTTGTCGCCTTCATGAAGATGATCGGCTCGGGCGGCACAGCCATGCCGGTCTCTGCGGCATGGTCGGAATAATTCAGCCCGACGCAGATGATCTTGCCGATCTGCGCGATGGGACAGCCGAGGCGGGGCGTGCCACTGACCAGCGGCAGGCTCTTCACATCGATGCCTGCCAGCTTTTTCAGCCCCTCGGGCGTGATGGCATCGCCGGTGAGATCGGCGACATGGCCGGAAAGATCGCGGATCTTGCCATCCGCATCCAGAATGCCGGGTTTTTCCTGTCCGGCCTCGCCATAACGCAACAACCGCATGATGTCCTCCTTCTGGGGCTTGTTATCGGGTCGGTGTCAGAGGGTGAGCCCGCCATCGATCAGATGGGCGACACCCGTTGTATAGGCGGATTCGTCGGAAGCGAGATAGAGCGCCAGCGCCGCGATCTCCTCCGCCGTGCCCAGCCGGCCCATGGGCTGCCGGGCAATGAAGGCCTGGCGCGCAGCGGCGGGGTCGTCGAAGGCGTTGATCCGGTCATGCAGCGAGGGTGTTTCCACCGTGCCCGGGCAGATCGCGTTGCAGCGAATGCCCTTGGCGATGAAGTCGATGGCAATGGATTTGGTCATGCCGATCACGGCCGCCTTGCTGGCGGTATAGACGAAGCGGTTCGGCACACCGGCCGCCGAGGAAGCGACCGAGGACATCAGGATGAGGGAGCCGCCGCCATTATCGATCATCGCCGGCAGGAAGGCGCGGGTGATGCGGTACATCGCCTTGGTGTTCAGGTTGAAGGAAAAGTCGTAATCCTTCTCGTCGCACTCCAGGATCGTGCCGCCGGCGACGAAACCAGCGCAGCTGAACAGCACATCGACCGCGCCAATCTCGTGCGCGGCAGTGGCAACGGCGTCGCCATTGGTCACGTCCAGCAAGCGGGTCTCGATGCCTGGCATCTCGGCGGCGAGGCTGTCCAGCGCTGCGGCATTGATGTCGGTGGCGATGACGGTCGCCCCTTCACGCGCGAAGGAGAGGGCGGAGGCCCGGCCGATGCCCTGGCCCGCTGCGGTGATAAGGGCTTTCTTGCCGGCAAGCCGCTGGCTCATGCGTCTGATCCTCCCAGGCGATCCGCGCTGTTCGCGCTTTTTTTGTCGGTTGTTTTCTGTAGCGGCTTCGCCCTGTCGCTGGCAAGGGCGCGGTAGGCAGGGGCGCTATGCGCTTTGCCGCTTGTTGAAGTCCAGCAGGCTGGGCGCGCGCTCAATGATTTCGGTCAGGATATTCTCGGCGATCTGGAGGTTGCGATGCGCCTCCTCGTCCAGCATGCGCTGGTAGCGTGGATCGGAGAGCTTGTTGCGCGCCTCGTGCAGGCTGCGTAATTCCTGCAGGAAGACCTCCCGCGATCCGAGGGGCAGGGCCGGGCTCTTGCTCAGGGCCAGAAAGAACTGCGTGCTGGCCTTGATGACGGATTTCGAGATCAGGACGTTCAGCGCATCGAATTGTTCGTCCAGCCGCGGGTCGCGGCCGGTATCCAGGTTGCGCAGGCGGTTTTCGATCAGGATGCCGAAGGTCTCGAATTCGGAGACGCTTTCACGGAACTGGCGATAGACGTTGAAGCTGTGCTTGGTGGCGGTGCTCTGCGCCTTCTGGGCAACGATGATGATCTCTCGGGCCTGGCGCTCAAGAGCCACCAGCATGTCCTGGGCTTCGCGTTTCGTATAGCTTTTCGACATGCTCCCCCCTGGGCGCAAACTCATCGGCCGGGAATGGCGAGGCCATCCCCCAATTCTTACGAAACTGTCCTTAAGTCTTATCGGAGTGTGGGACAGACTGCTATGCCAAAACCTTTAACTGATATGTGCGACTAAATATCAATGAAAAATTAATTTTTCTGTTTAATTGTAAACTAGGGCGTTAAAAATGCGCAGCGTAATACCGTCGGGCTTCATAAGACGGATCGGCGCCCAAGGGGGGTGGAGCAATGAAAGTAACCGTCTTGGGGGCGATTTGTGACAGTCATGGCTATTCAATCGGGCAGCTTTCAGGCTAGCGGGTCGAGTTCGGCGCCCGAAGAGGGGACTGTAAAACCGGAACGCATTGTCGAACTGACCGGCGATGTTGCGATGGTGACCCGCGAAAAGGTTGCCGCCATCCGGGCAATTACCGGCCGCACCAAGATGCTGGCGCTGAATGCGCTGATCGAGGCGGCCCGCGCTGGCGAGATGGGGCGCGGCTTTGCCGTGGTCGCCGGCGAGGTGCGCGGCGTCTCGAACGAGATCGAGACGATTTCCAACAGCCTGGAAAGCGAACTGGCGCAACGCGTCGATTCCCTGCAGAAGCTGGGTATCAGCCTGGTCGAGCATATGCGTGGCCACCGGCTGGTCGATCTGGCGCTGAACGCGGTGGAACTGATCGACCGCAACCTCTACGAACGCACCTGCGACGTGCGCTGGTGGGCCACCGACAGCGCCATCGTCGATTGCGCCCTTGATCCCTCCGCCGATCGCTGCGCCCATGCCAGCCAGCGCCTTGGTGTTATCCTGTCGGCCTATACCGTCTATCTTGATCTGTGGATAGCCGATACCGATGGCAAGATCATCGCCAATGGCCGGCCGGGCAAATATCCGGTCACCGGGCGTGACGTCTCCCGCGAGCGCTGGTTCCAGGATAGCCTGGCAACGCGCAGCGGCGATGATTACGCGGTCGCCAACATTGCCACCTCAATCGATCTCGGCAACCGTCCGGTTGCCACCTATGCGACGGCGATCCGCGAGAACGGCCTGTCCAATGGCAAGGTGCTGGGTGTGCTGGGCGTGCATTTCGACTGGGGCCCGCAGGCCGAGGCCATCGTACAGGGCGTGCGGCTGACCGGCGAGGAGCGTGCCAAGACACGCGTGCTGCTGCTGGACCGGGAATTCCGCGTGCTGGCGGCTTCCGACGGCAAGGGCGTCCTGACCGAGAAACTGCCGCTCCAGGCCGGTTCGCGCCGGGATGGCTTCTATCGGGACGAGAAGGGCAATACGGTCGGCTATGCACTCACGCCGGGCTATGAGACCTATGAAGGACTCGGCTGGTATGGCTGCATCGTTCAGCAGCCCATGTAGTCCTGAAGGGTAATTTCCGAAGGGAATGGTGGGCGGTACTGGGATTGAACCAGTGACCCCACGCGTGTGAAGCGTGTGCTCTCCCGCTGAGCTAACCGCCCATCCGTCTCGCAGCGTTTGTCGCGAAGGGCCTTCGTATAGGGCGGCGGGGGCAGCCCTGTCAAGCGATGCTCTCACCCCATATCCGATTGATTGCCTCCGGCAGCTCGGCGAAGCGCTCCAGCAGGGCGGCCGCGCCTAATTCCGCGACCGGGACGCGGGGATAGCCGTACAGCATGGCGATGAAGGGCAGGCCGCAGCCCCGGGCCACGGCGGCGTCATTATCGTTGTCGCCGATCATGATCGCCCGGTCATTGGCGATGCCCAGCCGGTCGATCACTTCCTGCAGATGCGCCGGGTCCGGCTTGCGCACCGGCAGCGCGTCGCCGCCGACCACGGCATCGAACATCCCGCCCAGACCGAGCTGCGGCAGCAGCGCCTCGGTGGCGCTCTGAGGCTTGTTGGTGCACAGGCCGAGCCTCAGTCCCCGGGCGGACAAGGCGGCCAGCGTCTTGGCCACATCCGGGTAGAGCTGGGCCGGCGTTGCGGGGATGGATTCGTAGATCGCCACAAACTGCGCTGTCAGTGCCGGCAGCGTATCCACCGGGTCCGGCCCGCCGCTGGCCAGGAAGGCGCGCTCCACCAGTTTCAGCGCACCATCGCCGATGAAAGTCTTCATCTGGGCCATCGTCACGGGGGGGCGATGCCGTTCCGCCAGCAGGGTGTTCAGGGCCTGGGCGAGATCGGTGGCGCTGTCGATCAGCGTGCCGTCGAGGTCGAAGATCAGAGCGCGATCCATCGGGGGGCCATCAAGGTGATTGATTGCGAGGGGGGCGGAACGTTAGAACCGTTGGACAATCCGATCCAGGATCATTGTGCCATGTCCGACTCCTTGCCGAAATACGCCCCGAAAATTCCGGTTGCCGCAATAGTCCTTGCCGCCGGGCTGGGGACGCGCATGAAGTCAGACCTGCCCAAGGTGCTGCACCCGCTGGCCGGGCGGCCGATGATCAATCATCTGCTGGCGACGGTGGAAACCTTGTCGCCGGAGCGGGTCGTCGTGGTGGTTGGGCCGGAGGGCGAGGCCGTCACCCGCGCCGTCGCCCCCTATCCGACGCAGCTGCAGAGCCCGGCACTGGGGACAGGCCATGCCGTGATGGCCGCCCTGCCGGCGCTGGAGGGCTTCACCAGGGGCACAGTGCTCACCCTGGCAGGGGCAGACCCCTTCGTCTCCGAAGCGACGCTGCGCGCCATGCTGGAGAAGCGGGAGGAGGGGGCGGCGGTTGTGGTTGTCGGCTTCCGCCCGGCCGATCCGGCGCGCTATGGCCGGCTGATGGTCGGGGCCGGGCATCTGTACAGGATTATCGAATATGCCGAGGCGACGCCGGAGCAGCGCGCCATCGACCTGTGCAATGGCGGCTATATGGCCATCGATGCGGCGCTGCTGCCGGAATTGCTGGGCGATCTGTCGAACCAGAACGCCAAGGGCGAATACTACCTGACCGATCTGGTCGAGGCCGCCCATAAGCGCGGTCTGCGCGCCGCCGTGGTCGAGGCCGGGCCGGAAGAGGTGATGGGCATCGACACCCGCGCCGGGTTGGCCCAGGGCGAGGCCATGGTGCAGCGGCGGCTGCGCGCAGCAGCGATGGAGAATGGGGCAACGCTGATCGACCCTTCCAGCGTTCATCTGTGTTGGGACACGAAGCTGGGGCGCGATGTCACCATCGGCCCGTTCTGCGTCTTCGGTCCCGGTGTCACCATCGGCGACGGGGTCGAGATCCGCGCCTTCAGCCATATCGAGGGGGCTGTCGTGGAAGCGGGGGCCATTATCGGTCCCTATGCCCGGCTGCGCCCCGGAGCACGGGTCGGGCGCGATGCGCATATCGGCAATTTCGTCGAGGTGAAGAACACGGTGATCGGCGCCGGGGCGAAGGCCAATCACCTGGCCTATCTGGGCGATGCCGAGATCGGCGCGGGGGCCAATATCGGCGCCGGCACCATTACCTGCAATTATGACGGCTTCTTCAAGGAACAGACCCGCATTGGCGCGGGGGCCTTCATCGGCTCGAATTCCGCTCTGGTGGCTCCGGTCAGCATCGGCGAAGGGGCTATTGTCGCCGCCGGAAGCGTCATCACCCGCGACGTGCCCGCCGATGCGCTGGCCATCGCGCGCGGGCAGCAGGCCGAGAAGCCGGGACGGGCCAAGGCGTTCCGTGAACGCCGCGCGGCGGAGAAGGCAGCCCGAAAGGGCAAATAGAGGTCAGGCGCGGGCGAGGATGCCCTGGCACCAGGCAAGCCGGGAATCGACCTGGGCGATTTCCTGGTCCAGCCAGGCGGCCAGGAAGCCATCAGCGGTGGCTTCCTCGTCATTGGTGCGCAGATCCACGAGGCGCGCGCGTTCGGTGCGGTACAAATCTTCCAGCATCTCGATCTGGGTCAGCCGGTCCTCGCGGTCCAGCAGATGCAGGAAGCGCAGCTTTAGCGCCACCACCAGCTTGTTCAGATCGTTCACGGTGGGGCGCATATTCGCGGTCAGCAGATCGTTCAGCGCCTTTTCCCCGTCCGGCGTCAGGCGCAGCGAGGGATTATCCTCCATGCTCTCGCCATCGAGCGGCACCACCAGCCCCTCGAAGCGCAGCAATTCCAGCGAGGGCGCCAGCAGATCAAGCGACGGCCCGGCCATGCGGCTGGCGAAGCGGCGCACCGTGGCCGCCAGATCGGCATAGCGCCGCGGCCCTTCGGCCAGGAAGCCAAGCATGGCGAGGCGCAGGGCCTCGGTCGGGATCAGCGAGTTGTCGCGGTACATCGGCATGTCCTTGTCGCCAGAGCATACAGATAGGATATCGGACCGTTCTTGTCCAGTATTAAGAACGATTCGCAACGACAAGGAAAGAGTTTTTTGACGCTCAGGCCGCCTGTTTCAGCGACAATGCCGCCCAGATATCTTTCAGGGCGTTGACCAGCCGGTCCATGGCGGCATCGTCATGCAGTGGCGTCGGGGTCAGGCGCAGCCTCTCCGTGCCGCGCGGCACGGTCGGGTAGTTGATCGGCTGGACATAAATCGCGTGGCGTTCAAGCAGCAGGTCGCTGGCATGCTTGCACCGCGCTGCATCCCCCACCAGCACCGGCACGATATGGCTGGGCGCTTCGATCAGCGGCAGGCCGGCGGCGCGCAGCTTGGCGCGCAGCGTTGCCGCGCGCTCCTGGTGCAAGGAACGCAAAGCGATGCCGCCCTGCTGCTTCAGGAAGCGCACGCTGGCCAGCGCACCGGCGGTCAGCGCCGGCGGCAGCGAGGTGGTGAAGATGAAACCCGAGGCATGCGAGCGCACGAAATCGACCATCGCGGCGGAGCCGGCGATATAGCCGCCCATCAGCCCGAAAGCCTTGCCCAGCGTGCCCTGGATGATATCGACGCGGTCCATCACACCGTCGCGTTCGGCAACACCGGCGCCGCACGGGCCATACAGGCCGACGGCATGCACCTCGTCGAGATAGCTGAGCGCGCCGTATTTCTCGCAGACGTCGAGAATCTCGGATATGGGCGAGATATCGCCATCCATGGAATAGACCGATTCGAAGGCAACCAGCTTCGGCCGGGCGGGATCGGCCTCAGCCAGCAACTGCTCCAGATGGGCGACGTCATTATGCCGGAAGATGCGCTTTTCTGCCCCGGAATGCCGGATTCCCTGGATCATCGAGGCATGGTTCAGCGCATCGGAAAAGATGATGCAGCCGGGCAATGACGATCCCAGGCAGGACAGCGCCGCCTCGTTGGCGACATAGCCGGAGGTGAACAGCAGCCCGGCTTCCTTGCCATGCAGATCGGCCAACTCTTCTTCCAGCATCACATGAAAATGCGTCGTACCGGAGATGTTGCGCGTGCCGCCGGCCCCGGCCCCGGTGCGATCGATGGCGTCGCGCATCGCCGCCAGCACACTCGGGTGCTGGCCCATGCCGAGATAATCATTGGAACACCACACGGTGACTGGCCTTGTATCGGCTCCCGCATGCTGGCGGGCGGCGGGGAAGCGCCCGGCCTCCCGTTCCAGATCGGCAAAGACCCGATAACGGCCTTCTTCCTTCAGCTGCGCGATGCGCTCGGCGAAGAAACGCTGATAATCCATGCCTGCGACCCCGGTATTTCGACAGGAGAATAGCATAGGTAGCCGCATCCGTAACGTCATCCGGGCGGAATGTCGCGGGCGCCATTGCGGCGGATATTGACTTGGACCAGGTATTGGACCAATTATCGAGCGATCTTTGAAGCGAAGGAATGGCGATGAGAGTTTCCGTCAGCGATGCGAAGGCGCAGCTTACCGATCTGGTGAAGCGGGCCGAGGCCGGCGACGAGGTCATCCTGACACGCCACGGCCATGAGGTGGCGCGCCTGGTGCCGGTTGCCGTCGCAGCGAATGCCAGCCACCGGCGAATCCTGATGGAGAAGGCAAAAGCAAGCGCCGCCGGCAAGGCGCATCCCGGCCCCGATGCCGCCCGCAGCCAGGACTTCCTCTATGGCGATGACGGCCTGCCGGCATGATAGCCGTCGATACATCGGCCCTGATGGCAATCGTGATGAACGAACCCCAGGCCGATGCGTGCATGACAGCGATAGAGCAGGCAAACCGGCTGCTCATTTCCGCCGGAACGGTTGCGGAAGCGCTGATCGTTGCCGACCGCCGGAATATCCGCGAGGAAGTCGATGCGCTGATTTCCGGTCTCGGCTTTGAGATCGTGCCGGTGACAGCGGCCTCGGCCCGGCGGATCGCCGATGCCTATGGCCAATGGGGCAAGGGCATGCATCCGGCGGCCCTTAATTATGGCGATTGCTTCGCCTATGCGATGGCTATGGAGCATGGCTGCCCCTTGCTCTATGTCGGCAACGACTTCTCCCTGACCGACGTATCGCCAGCCCTGTGATACGCCAAACGAAAAGGCCGCCTCCGGGGAGACGGCCTTTCCATAACGATTCCGGCAGACGTCAGGAGTGCGTGAGGCCCTGTTCGTCGATCCAGGCCAGTGTCTCGTCCAGCGCCTGCTTCATGCGCTCCAGCAGAATGTCGATTTCCGCCTCGGTGATGATCAGCGGCGGGGTGAAGGCGATGGAATCGCCCATGGCGCGGACGATCAGGCCATTGGCCTGGGCCAGCTTGCCCAGCTTGGCGCCGACACCCAGCTTCGGATCGAAGGAGGCGCGGGTCTTCTTGTCCTGCACCATCTCGACCGCGGCGATCAGCCCGGTGCCGCGCACCTCGCCGACCAGCGGATGGTCGAGGAATTTGCGCAGGCCCGCCTGCAGCTTGGCGCCGACAGTGCGGACATGCTCAACGATGTTGCGCTCGTCATAGATTTTCAGCGCTTCAAGCGCCACGGCGGCGCAGACCGGATGGCCGGAATAGGTGTAGCCATGGCCGAAAATGCCGATCTTCTCGGATTCGACGACCATCGCCTGATAGACCTTCTCGTTCACCAGCACGGCGGAGATCGGCAGGTAGCTGGCCGATAGCGCCTTGGCACAAGAGATCATGTCTGGCTTCAGGTCAAAGGTCTGGCTACCCCAGTAATTGCCGGTCCGACCGAAACCGCAGATCACCTCATCGGCGATGAAGAGGATCTCGTATTTCTGCAGGACGGCCTGGATCTTCTCGAAATAGGTCTTCGGCGGCACGATGACGCCGCCGGCACCCATGATCGGCTCGGCGATGAAGGCGCCGACCGTGTCCGGGCCTTCCTTCAGGATCAGGTTTTCGAGGTTGGTCGCCAGGCGGGTGGCGAAATCTTCCTCGCTCTCGCCGTCCTGAGCGAACCGGTACCAGTGCGGGCAATCGGCATGCAGGATGTTGGCGATCGGCAGGTCGAAATCGCGGTGGTTGTTCGGCAGGCCGGTCAGGCTGGCCGAGGCCACGGTGACGCCGTGATAGCCCTTGATCCGGCTGATGATCTTCTTCTTTTCCGGCTTGCCGATGGCGTTGTGGTAGTACCACACCAGCTTCACGACTGTGTCGTTCGCCTCGGAACCGGAATTCTGGAAGATCACCTTCGACATCGGCACCGGGGCCAGCGCCTTCAGCTTCTCCGCCAGGTCGATGCTGGGCAGATGCGCCTTATGCGCGAAGGTGTGGTAGTAGGGCAGCTCCTTCAGCTGCTTCACAGCGGCATCGACGAGGCGATCCTCGGAGAAGCCGAGCGAGGCGCTCCACAGGCCGGCCATGGCCTCCAGATAATCCTTGCCGTCCTCGTCATAGACATAGACGCCCTTGCCGCGGGTGATGACCAGCGGACCTTCGGTCTCATGCGCCTTCAGGTTGGTGTAGGGATGCAGGTGATGCGCAATGTCGCGAGCGCTCGCGGAATTCGGCACGAAGGTCATGGGTCCATCCTCTGGAACAGCCAAAAAGCAAACACCAGCGATGCCCTGAATATGTCATCGCCGCTGACTAATTTCCGAAGTGTAGGCTGTCTCCCCCCCGGCACGTCAATGACGGAGTGACCAGCCGCCTGCATGGCTGGTCTGGTTTTAAGGCCGGGGCGCGGGCACGCGATAGCTTTTACGCAGCCCAGGTGTGGTAGCGCCGCCGGCCGGGGCGATATTCCAGGATGCGGTGGTTGTTGGTGTCGCTGACCAGCAGCCGGTCCTCCCCGGCGGCCGTGACGCCGGCAGGTTCGGCGAGCGGGTAGCAGACCGGGTCGTGGCAGTCGAAGCCGTCATCCAGGTCGCGCACGCTGCGGTCAGCGAAATCCAGCACCCGCAGTGCGTTGTTATAGCTGTCGGCAACGATCAGCCCGCCGGCCGATCCAGCTTCCGGCCACCAGTCGAGGCCGAGGCAATGCTGCAGCCGGGCGGTTGCGAAACTGCCATTCACATGGCCGAACTCGAACAGCCCGGCGCCGACCAGCGTTTCCACGCGCGGCCCGTCCTCCTCGCTGCGGATGGCGCGTATCGAGGAAGTTTCGCTGTCGGCGAAATACAGCGCCCCACCATCGGGTGACAGAACCAGCCCACTGGGCTGGGCCAGCGTAGCCTCGCCGGCCGGGCCGTCGGTGATATTCTCGCCGCCGCTGCCGGCCAGGCGCACCACCTCGGCGCGGGCGAAGTCGATATAGCCGAGCTGATGCGTGCCGGCATTGGCGAAATACAGCGTGTCGCCGAACAGCGCCAGATCCCAGGGCGAGGCAAGTTCCGCATCGGCCAGCGGGACCGCGCTTTCCAGGCCATAGCCGCGCCGGCCGGTGCCGGCCAGCGTGGCGACCTGCCCGGTCATCCGGTCGATCCGGCGGATGGCGTGATTGCCGGTATCGGCGACATAGATCGCCTGATCATCAGCGGCCAGCCCCTGCGGATCGCGGAACCGGGCCTCATCGGACGGGCCGTCATGGAAGCCGGGCTTGCCGCTGCCGAAGCGGGCGATATCGCGGCCAACATCGTCCAGCAGCACGATCTGGTGATGCCCGGAATCGGCCAGCATCCAGATCGGGTCGGCATCCTCGCCCTGCGGCAGCGGCTTGATCTTGCCGGGGAAGGAGAAGCGGGCGACGGCGGGAATTTCCGGCGTCAGCTCCAGCGCACGGGGCTGCATCTTACCGCCGCGGCGGTATTCCTTCAGCGTCTGCTCGACCACTTCCAGCAGGCGCTCGGGATCGGGCTCCCCCGAATGCTGACCGATCACATAGCCGTCCGGCGAGACGAAGACCAGCGTTGGCCAGGCCCGGACGGCGTAGTTCTGCCAGAGGTCGAAATCAGGGTCATGCGCCACCGGATGCTCAATGCCATAGCGCGCGATGGCGTGACGCAGGTTGTCGAGCTCGCGTTCGGCGGCGAATTTCGGCGAATGCACGCCGATCACCACCACCTCATCCGGGAAGGCGCGTTCGATGCGCTTCAGCGTCGGCAGGATGTGGATGCAGTTGATGCAGCAGAAGGTCCAGAAATCCAGGATGACCAGCCGGCCGCGCAGCCCGCTCAGAGACAGCGGGGCCGGCACGTTCAGCCAGGTCAGCCCCGGCCGGTCAATCTCTGGCGCGCGCACCGGGGCGCGGGTCGTGGGGTTCGGTGTCATGCCGTCAGGATAGCGGATCGGGACAGGAAGGACACCTTCGAGACGCCGCCTCTACGCCGTCGTCAGGCCCTGGATGGCGCGATACATGATCTGGCGGGAGCGCAGATAGACCAGCTCCTTCCAGTCATCCTCGTCGGGATAGAAGGCCTTGCGTGTCTGGGCCTTGATCTCCTTGCCCTGCGGCGAATCGAGGTCGCCGCGCAGATGCACCCAGTTATCGGCGATCACCGCGCCCATGACGGTCGGTACGGAATAGGTGCCGTATTCGGCGGTCATTGAGGTCACCTGCGCATCGGCGAGGATATCGACAACGGCGGTCTTGATAACGCCGAACAGGGCCGGCGAGGTGGAATTGCCGAGTGCCGAGGAGCTGACGCCGTTCTGATACCAGGCGAAGCAGCGCTCCAGCTCCGGCGAGCCGCGCTCGCCGCTGGCGATCAGGTCGGCGGCGCCATACTGGCCGAGGCCGGTGTGGTAGTCGATGAAGCCGACATGCCGGGCGCCCAGCACGTGGTTCTCCAGAATCCTGCGGAAGGTCAGGTTCGACCAGGTCGGCTTGTTGCCGCCATGGAACACGCCATCGGCATGGCCATACTGGCCCTGACTGATCGCCTTCTGCAGGGCGAAGGCGCCATGCTTTTCCCGGTAGGCATCGAAGGTGGCCTGCATCCGCGTCAGGCTATCCGGGCCCCAGCTTTCGGGGAAGATCACCGGGTGCAGGGCGTCGTAATCGGGATTTTCCGGATAGCCGGCATTATGGTCGATGAAATTGCGGTTCAGATCGACATTGTCCTCATTCACCCGGCGCAGCCAGGCGAAGCCATAGGGGTTGATGGCATGGACCAGCACCACCTTCACATTCTTCGGCACGGCCCGCCACGCCCCGCTGTGCAGCCAGCCGACCATGGCGCCGGAGCCGCAGAAGCCCTCCGCCCCGTGGGTGGCGGAATTGGCCAGCAGCACGCGATCAGCCTTCGGATCGCCCCAGACCGCCACATCGGTATACAGTGCGCCGCCATCCGGCCCCTTCATCGGGTTCTGGTGGCTTTCCACCGTCAGCCCGGCCTGATGCGCGGCTTCGAGGAATTTCGCGCGGGCGGCCTGATAATCGGGGGAGAAGTAGTTGATCACGTCCATGGATGTCGTACTCGCAGTAAAGGCTGCAGGATGGTCGGCACAGAGACAGCTTACGCGGTCGGACTAGCGCGGAACCGAAATCGGCGCAAGCTGCCCCGGTGCAGGGCTGCTCCACAGCGATTGCGGTCCTATGCGCATACCGCATTGCGAAAAACTCTCAGAAACCCGCGCTATTCCTAGGCTCCACAGCCTTCGGGCGTGCCGCAAATAAGCCGGATTCGCATTGACGCGGAAGCGAAAACAACGCTACACCCGATAGATCGACTTTGGCAAAATGCCATTCGCTTGTTTCGCGTCGAAGAACCCCTGCCAACGGCAAAGCCGCTAAAATCGCAGGGGGCTTTAAAAGAAGGGATAGCAGGGATGCATAAATTCTTTGGGGCGGCCCTCGTGGCGGGTGCCGTCGCTCTCAGTCTCGGTGGTGCAGCGGAGGCCAAGACCTTCCGCTATGCAACAACCGGCGACGTTCTGGGTCTCGATCCTCATATCAATAACGAGGGTCCGACCAACACGATGAAGAGCAACATCTATGAAGGTCTGATTCACCGCGGCTGGGATCTGTCTTTGCATCCCGGCCTGGCGACCGAATGGGAGCAGGTCAATCCGACCACCTGGCGTTTCAAGCTGCGCCAGGGCGTGAAGTTCCATGACGGCAGCGATTTCACCGCCGATGACGTGCTGTTCAGCTTCGAGCGCATCAAGCAGCCGCAGTCGGAAATGAGCTTCGCCGTCAACACGATCACCGAGATCAAGAAGGTCAACGATCACGAGATCGAGATCATTACCGGTGGTCCGGACCCGATCCTGCTGCTGAACATGCCGAACTTCTTCATCATGGATAAGCAGTGGTCGGAGAAGAACAACACGGTCACCGTCGAGCGCGGCAGCACGGCCAAGACCTATGCCAATCTGAACACCAACGGCACCGGCCCGTTCAAGCTGATCTCCTGGGTACCGGACACCAAGCTTGAGGTCGAGGCGAATGCGGGTTGGTGGGGCAAGCCGACTCATAACCTGACCAAGGCCGTTTTCACGCCGATCGGCAATGACGCGACCCGCGTGGCCGCCCTGCTGTCGGGTGAGATCGACGCCATGTATCCGGTGCCGCTGCAGGACGTGCAGCGCATCAACAGCTCCAGCAGCGCCAAGGTTCTGCAGGGGCCGGAGCTGCGCACCATCTTCCTCGGCTTTGACCAGCATCGCGACGAGTCGCTCGACATGCCGGGCACGGGCAAGAACCCGTTCAAGGACAAGCGCGTCCGCCAGGCCTTCTACCAGGCCATCGACATGGAGGCGATCAAGCGCGTCGTGATGCGCGGGGCGTCGGCCAATACGGCGCTGATGATCGCGCCGGGCATCAACGGCTTCGACAAGGCGCTGAACGACCGCTATCCGTATGATCCGGAAGCGGCCAAGAAGCTGCTGGCGGAAGCCGGTTATCCGAATGGCTTCCCGGTCACTCTGGACTGCCCGAATGACCGCTATGTCAACGACGAGGCGATCTGCCTGGGCGTCGTGCCGATGATCAAGCGCATCGGCGTCGACATCAAGCTGAACGCCCAGACCAAGTCGCTGCATTTCGACAAGATCGGCCTGAAGCAGGGCAACAACACCAGCTTCTACATGCTGGGCTGGACCCCGGGCAGCTATGATGCGCTCAACATGCTTGAGAACATCATCACGCTGGACGGCAAGGGCCAGGGCACCTGGAACTCGGGGCGCTACACCAATCCGCGCGTCGAGGAACTGACCGACCTGATCCGGGTTGAGACCAACCAGGAAAAGCGCAACGCCATGATCAGCGAAGCCATGAAAATCCATAAGGAGGATTTCGGGCATCTGCCGCTGCATCAGCAGGCGCTGGCCTGGGGTGTCGCCAGCACGGTCGCTGATATCAAGCAGCGCCCGCAGAACGACATCGACCTGCGTTACGTCACTCTGAAGTAATGCCGCATTGATGCGGCAGCGGCCCGGATTGTGAGATCCGGGCCGCTGCCCATTTTTTCATTTCCCGAAATTCGGTACGGAAAGCGGCATGTTCGCCTTCATCATCCGTCGGCTGTTGCAATCGCTCATCGTCATGATGGCGGTCGCCTTTATCTCATTTTCGCTGTTCAACTTCGTTGGCGACCCGGTCAACAACATGCTTGGCCAGGAAGCGACAGAGGAGCAGCGCGAAGCGTTGCGTCAGGATCTGGGGCTGAACGATCCGTTCCCGGTTCAGTTCGCCGCCTTCCTGGGCAATGCCGTGCAGGGCGATTTCGGCGTCTCCTACCGGCTGAGCCGCCCGGTCTCTGACGTTCTGGCGACGCGCCTGCCGGCGACGCTGGAACTGGTCTTCGTTGCCGCCGTGCTGGCGCTCGTCATCGGCCTGCCGCTCGGCGTCTACACCGGCCTGCACCGGCATGGTTTTGGCAGCAAGGTGCTGCTGACCCTGTCGCTGATCGGCATATCGCTGCCGACCTTCCTGATTGGCATCGTGCTCATCCTTATCTTTGCCGTCTGGCTCGGCTGGCTGCCTTCCTTCGGGCGGGGCGACACCGTGCAGATCGGCTGGTGGACGACCAATTTCCTGACCGTGTCGGGCTGGAAATCCATCATCATGCCGGCGGTGACCTTGTGCCTGTTCCAGCTGACGCTGATCATGCGCCTGGTCCGGGCCGAGATGATGGAGGTGCTGCGCACCGACTACATCAAATTCGCGCGGGCCCGCGGCCTGTCCAACCGGGCGGTACATTTCGGCCATGCGCTGAAGAACACGATGGTGCCGGTCATCACCATCACCGGTTTGCAGATCGGCTCGCTGATTGCCTTCGCCATCATCACCGAGACGGTGTTCCAGTGGCCGGGCATGGGGCTGTTGTTCCTGCAGGCGATCCAGTTCGCCGATATTCCGGTCATGGCCGCCTATCTCTGCCTTGTCGCCTTCATCTTCGTGGTCATCAACCTGATGGTCGATCTGCTGTACTACGCCGTCGATCCCCGCCTGCGCGTCGAGCGCAGCGGCGGCGGTCATTGAGGAAGGAACGCCCCGATGACAGACTCGACCAACGACATCATTGTCACCCGCAGCCTGTGGTTCCGCTTCAGCGACGGCACGCGGCGCTTCTTCGATGGCGACGTGTTCTACAGCTTCAAGCGCTCGCCGGTGATCATGGTCGCCTTCTTTGTGACCGTGACCTATTTCCTGCTCGCCTTCCTGGCGCCCTGGGTGGCGCCGCACAATACCTATGACGTCATCACGCTGAACCTGATGGACGCCTTCAAGCCACCGGCCTGGGAGGCCGGGGGCGACCCGTCCTACCCGCTGGGCACGGATGACCAGGGCCGCGACGTGCTGTCGACCATCATGTTCGGCGCACGCGTCTCACTGACCGTCGGCTTCCTGTCGGTGCTGCTGGCCATGGTGATGGGCATCGTGCTGGGCATGGTGGCCGGCTATGTCGGCGGCAAGACGGACGCCATCATCATGCGCATCGCCGATGTGCAGCTCAGCTTCCCGGCCATCCTGATCGTGCTGCTGATCGACGGTTTCACCCGGTCGGTCCTGCCGCGCGGTGCCCATGAGGATCTGGCGCTGGTGGTGCTGGTGCTGTCGATCGGCTTCGCCAACTGGGTGCAGTTCGCGCGCACGGTGCGCGGCTCCTGCCTGGTCGAGAAGAACAAGGAATATGTCCAGGCGGCCCGCGTGATCGGCCTGCATCCGGCACTGATCATGCTGCGCCATGTGCTGCCCAATGTGATGAGCCCGGTGCTGGTGATCGCCACGATCAGCCTGGCCATCGCCATCCTGACCGAGGCGACGCTGTCCTTCCTGGGCGTCGGCGTGCCGCCAACCCAGCCCTCGCTGGGCACGCTGATCCGCATCGGCAACGACTTCCTGTTCTCCGGCGAGTGGTGGATGACGATCTTCCCCGGGGCCGCGCTGGTCATCCTGGTGCTGGCCGTGAATCTGCTGGGCGACTGGCTGCGCGACGCCCTCAACCCGAAGCTCCGTTAAGGCCCGCCATGGCAAACCAGAGCCCGAACAAGCCGCTGCTGGAGGTCAAGAACCTCCGCATCGAATTCCCCACCCGGCGCGGCACGCTGACCGCCGTCGATGATATCAGCTTCGACATCATGCCCGGCGAGGTGCTGGGCGTGGTCGGTGAATCGGGGGCCGGCAAGTCCCTGACCGGCGCCGCCGTGATCGGCCTGCTGGAACCGCCGGGCCGTATCGCCGCCGGCACGATTTCGCTGGACGGCCGGCGCATCGACAATCTGCCCTATGAGGAGATGCGCAAGATCCGCGGCCGCAAGATCGGCGCGATCTTCCAGGACCCGCTGACCAGCTTGAACCCGCTCTATTCGGTCGGTCGACAATTGGTCGAGACGATCCAGACCCATACCGACATGACCGACAGCCAGGCCCGTCGCCGGGCCATTGAACTGCTCTCCGATGTCGGCATTCCGGCGCCGGAGCGGCGGGTCGAGCAATACCCGCATCAGTTTTCCGGCGGCATGCGCCAGCGCGTCGTCATCGCCCTGGCTCTCTGCGCTGAGCCGGACCTCATTATCGCCGATGAGCCGACCACGGCGCTGGACGTGTCGATCCAGGCGCAGATCATCGCCCTGATCAAGCGGCTCTGCCGCGACAATGGCACGGCGGTGATGCTGGTAACCCACGATATGGGTGTGATTGCGGAAACGGCAGACCGCGTCGCGGTCATGTATGCCGGCCGCATCGCCGAGATCGGCCCGGTGCGTGATGTCATCAAGCAGGCCAAGCATCCCTATACACATGGTCTGATGGGGTCGATCCCGACCATCGGCCATGACATCGAGAAGCTGACCCAGATCGACGGGTCGATGCCGCGCCTGACGGATATCCCGGCGGGCTGCGCCTTCAACCCGCGCTGCCCGCGCGCCTTCGACAAATGCTATGTCGACCGGCCGGAACGGATTGCTGTGGAGAAGACGGAAGTGGCCTGCTGGCTGTATGAGAAGGAGGCCGTCCATGGTTGACGCCGCCCTCGCCAATCCGGCTCTGCAGGCTGACGAGCCCGTGCTGAGCGCCCGGAAGCTGGCGCGCTATTTCGATGTCTCGCCGCCCTTGCTGAACCGCGTTATCGAGGGTACGCCGCGTCAGATTTTGCGGGCGGTTGATGGCGTGTCCTTCGATATCCAGAAGGGCCGGACCTTTTCGCTGGTCGGTGAATCCGGCTGCGGGAAATCGACCGTGGCCCGTCTGGTCGTCGGCCTCTATACGCCGACGCATGGCGAGCTTCACTTCGAGGGGCAGAACATCGCCGGCCTGACGCGCAAGGAGATGGTGCCGGTACGCCGGAAGATGCAGATGATCTTCCAGGACCCCTTCGCCTCGCTGAATCCGCGCTGGCGGGTGGTCGACATCATCGCCGAGCCGCTGCGCTTCTTCGACATCACCAAGGGCGAGGCGGCGACCCAGAAGCGGGTCGGGGAACTGCTCAGCTTCGTCGGGCTGTCACCGAAGGATGGCGCGAAATACCCGCATGAATTCTCCGGCGGGCAGCGCCAGCGCATCTCTATCGCCCGAGCGCTCGCCAGCAATCCGGAATTCCTGGTCTGCGACGAGCCGACCTCGGCGCTGGACGTCTCGGTGCAGGCGCAGATTCTCAATCTGATGAAGGAATTGCAGCGCGAGCTGGGGTTGACCTATCTGTTCATCAGCCACAATCTGGCGGTCGTCTATCACATGTCCGACGATGTCGGCGTTATGTATCTCGGCAAGCTGGTCGAGGTGGCGCCGGCCCGGACCCTGTTCGCCCGGCCGCGCCATCCCTATACCCAGCTGCTGCTGAACACGATCCCCGATCTGGACATGAAGGGTCTTGACCGCGCGCCGGTGGCGGGCGAGGTGCCGAACCCGATCAACCCGCCCAGCGGCTGCACGTTCCATCCGCGCTGCCCCTTCGCCAATGATCGCTGCCGGGCGGAGATTCCGCAGCCGATCACCCTGGCGGATGGTGCGAAGATCGCGTGCCACGGCGTCGAGGAAGGACGCATCCCGGACACGGTCTAGGCCTTGCGGGATTGTATCGCTCAGGCTTCTAAGAGCCAATTGAAGGAAGATCGACATGACCACACTTTTCACCGGCGCGAGCATCATCGACGGACAGGGCAAGGCGCTGAAGGATCACGCGCTGCTGGTTCAGGATGGCAAGATCGCGCGGATCGCGCCGTCTGGAGAGTTCAGCGGCTATGACGGTGCGAAGGTTGATGCCAAGGGCATGACGCTGCTGCCCGGCCTGATCGACTGCCATGTGCATCTGTGCATGGGGGCGGAGGGCAATCCCAGCGTCTTCCTGCAATCCTCCCGGCCTGACCAGATCACTATGCGCGCGCTGGAGCATGCGCAGATCACGCTGCGCGGCGGCACCACGGCGGTGCGCGATTGCGGCGGCAAGGATTATCTGGAATTCGCCGTGCGCGACGCCTGCAACACCGGCAAGCAGCTGGGCCCGACCATCCGCGCCGCCGGCCGCATGATCTGCATGACCGGCGGCCACGGCAACCGCTATGGCCGGATTGCCGACGGCGTCGACGATGTGGTGAAGGCAGTGCGTGAGCAGGTGCATGCCGGCTCCGACCTGATCAAGATCATGGCGACTGGTGGCGTGATGACGCCCGGCGTGAACCCCGAGGATGCGCATTACTCTGCCGAGGAACTGGCCGCCGGCATCGCCGAGGGCCATCGTTTCCACAAGACCTGCGCCAGCCATGCCCAGGGCGAGGAGGGGATTCTCAATGCGGTGCGTGGCGGCATCGATTCCATCGAGCACGGCATCTTCCTGACCCAGCAATGCATTGACGAGATGTTGCCGCGCGGCACCTATATCGTCCCGACGCTGGCGGCGGTCTTCAACATCGTGCGCAACAAGGATAATGGCGTGCCGGTCTATGCCTATGAGAAGGCGGCGCGGGTGGCGGAACGCCACAAGGAATCGATCCGCATGTACTACAAGGCGGGCGGCAATCTCGCCATGGGCACCGATGCCGGCACGCCCTACAATAAGCATGGCGAGAATGCCCGCGAGCTGGAATACATGGTCGATATCGGCATCACGCCGATGGACGCCATTACCATCTCCACCCGCAACGCCGCTGACCTGATGCAGCTGGGTGACCGCGGCCACATCGCCGAGGGCCAGGCCGCCGATCTGCTGCTGGTGAAGGGTGACCCGCTCGCCAATATCAAGGCCGTCGCCGATGCCGCAAACCATGTCATGGTGCTGAAGAACGGCATCGCCGCTGTGGATCGCCGCAGCACTGCCGGCGCGATGCGGCTGGCAGCGGAGTAGGGCATCCTCTCGTATCGTCACCCTCGGGCTTGACCCGGCCGCGCGGTCCGTCTGCAATGGCGCAAATTCATCTACTCAGGAGCCAAACCCATGCCCATCATCAACCGTATCGCCGATTTCCAGGATGAGATGACCGGATGGCGGCGCCATATCCACACCCATCCGGAAACCGCCTTCGAGGAGCACAAGACCAGCGCCTTCGTCGCCGAGCGGCTGGAATCTTTCGGCATTGAGGTGCATCGCGGCCTGGCCGGCACCGGCATCGTCGGCAAGCTGGTGGGCGGCAATGGCTCGGGCAAGGCCATCGGCCTGCGCGCCGACATGGATGCGCTGGATGTGCATGAGAAGAATGATTTCGGTCACAAGTCGCAGCATGAGGGCAAGATGCATGCCTGCGGCCATGACGGCCACACCACCATGCTGCTGGGCGCGGCGAAGTATCTGGCCGAGACTAAGAATTTCGACGGTACGGTCTATTTCATCTTCCAGCCGGCGGAAGAGAATGAGGGCGGCGGCCGGGTGATGGTGGAAGAGGGGCTGTTCGATAAATTCCCGGTCGAGCAGGTCTATGGCATGCACAACTGGCCGGGTCTCGATGTCGGCAAGATTGCCGTGCGGCCTGGGCCGATGATGGCGTCCTTCGATATTTTCGAGATCACCGTGAAGGGCAAGGGCGCGCATGGCGCGATGCCGCATATGGGCGTCGATTCGGTAGTTACCGCCTCGCAGATCGTGAACGCGCTGCAGACCATCGCCAGCCGCAACACCCATCCGCTGGATGCGGTGGTCGTCAGCGTCACGCAGATCCATGGTGGCGACGCCTATAACGTGCTGCCGGACGAGGTGGTGCTGCGCGGCACCACGCGCAGCTTCCGCCCGGAGGTGCAGGACATGATCGAGCCGGCGATGCGCCGCATCGTCGATGGCATCTGCCAGACCATGGGCGCGACCGCCACGGTGAAGTATGAGCGCCGCTATCCGCCGACGATCAATACCGCCGCCGAGACCGAGATTGCCGCTGGCGTTGCCGCCGAGGTGGTTGGCGACGGCAATGTGCATGACGATCTGATGCCCTCCATGGGGTCGGAGGATTTCGCCTTCATGCTGCAGAAGAAGCCGGGCAGCTATGTCTGGATCGGCAATGGCTCGACCGAGGGCGGCTGCATGCTGCACAACCCGCATTACGACTTCAATGACGGCGTGTTGCCGATCGGCGCCAGCTACTGGGCCAAGCTGGTCGAGACCACGCTGGGCAAGGCGGCGTAAGGTTAGAACTTCCACACTCCCTCTCAATCGTCACCCTCGGGCTTGACCCGAGGGTCCATCTGTCCGTGCAATTCGCTCGGTCAATGGATGGTCGGATCAAGTCCGACCATGACGATAGAAAGTGCGCGTTATTCGCCCGTCCGCACCACCCGGCCTTCGATGGGGTAGCTGGGGTCGCTATAGCCCGGCGTCGAGGGGTGGCCAATGGGGACCAGGCTGTCGACAAGCGCCTCGTCCTCGGCGTCGAAGCGGTAGGACAGCGCTTCGACATAGGCCTGCCAGTGGTCCATGGTGCGCGGGCCAACGATGCTGGCGGTGACGAATTTGTTGTTCAGCACCCAGTTGACGGCGAAGCCTATGGCGGTGGTGCCTTTCTTCTCGGCATGAGCCTTCAGGGTCTGGGCGATGACCATGGATTCGCGCCGCCATTCGGTCTGCATCATGCGTTTGTCCTGGCGTGCCGCGCGGCTGTCGTTCGGCGGCGGGGAATCCGGCAAATATTTGCCGGTCAGGATGCCGCGCGCCAGCGGGCTGTAGGGCACCACACCCAGCCCGTAAAAATTGCAGGCCGGCAGATGCTCGACCTCCGGCATGCGGTTCATGGCGTTGTAATAGGGCTGGCTGACGACCGGGCGGTCGATGCCGGCCTCATCCGCCAGACGGCACATCTCGGCAACCCGCCAGGAGCGGTAATTCGACAGGCCGAAATGGCGGATCTTGCCGTGGCGCACCAGTGTCTCCAGCGCGCGCAGGGTTTCCTCCAGCGGTGTGGAATGGTCTTCCTTGTGCAGATACAGGATATCGATGTAATCGGTGCCGAGGCGCTTCAGGCTGGCTTCCGCCGCCTGCAATACCCAGCGCCGTGACAGGCCGCGCTCGTTCGGGCCCGGGCCCATCGGGTTGGCCAGCTTGGTCGCCAGCACCCACCAGTCGCGGTCGGCCTTGATGGTGCGGCCGACGACACGCTCCGATTCGCCCTCGTTATAGGCGTCGGCGGTGTCCAGGAAGTTGAAGCCGCGCGCGCGGGCATCGGCGATGATGGCGGCGGAATCCGCCTCGCTGGTCGGGCCGCCGAACATCATGGCGCCGAGGCACAGCGGCGAGACCTTGAGGCCGCTGCGGCCAAGATTACGGTACTCCATTCATTTTCCTCCGGTTATTGGGCGTCAGCGGCAATCAGCCATGTAGAGCCAGCCTTCGGCCTGACGCCGTGCATTGAGATCGATGGGATGCCAGGTTGTTGTGTAGCAAGTATGCAGGGGCAGGCCGAGATAGTTTATCAGCACCACGGATATCCGGTCGCCGCCATAGGTCGTGCCGACCAGGCAGGACTCGACCTGCTGGTTGCGATCCAGCCGGAAGGTGAAGCGCTCGCGGCTCTGCAGCTGGACCCGTCCGTACAGCGTCTGGGATGAACGGTTGCGCAGCTGGAAACAGATCTTGCCGGTCGCCCCTATTCCAGGAGACTGGGGCGTCTGCGCCTGCGCTTCTCCAAGCGCGCCCAGCAGAAAACAGCAAAGTATCAAACGCGGAAGCGTCGCCATGATGTCCTGACGGCGGGAACAATCCGCCCTTTTAAGGTCTTGTCACTGTCGCGGGTAAGCCATAAGTGCTGTCTGGTTCACAGGGTATCGGTGGTGATGCTGTGAAGGCAACCGGTGCCGGGATTTCATCAGGAAATGTTGCGGCCATCATCCTTCCTTAATTGTTTTGATGATAGCTGTGCCATCCCCGACCGGTCTCTCAGAGGAAAGCTTTGTACGCCATGCTGAAAGGTGAGATATCTTCGGCGCGCTATGATGTGAAGATAGGTACCCATCCATGCTTGCCCAGCTGATCGCGGATTACGGCTACCTCGCGGTCTTTGTCGGTACCTTCTTCGAAGGCGAGACCATCCTGGTTCTGGGCGGGTTCGCGGCGCATCGAGGATATCTCGACATCAAGCTCGTCATGCTGGCGGCCTTTGTCGGCACTTTCCTTGGCGACCAGCTGTATTATTTTATTGGCCGGCGCTGGGGTATCGCCCTGCTCGCCAAACGGCCGCGCTGGCGCGACCGCTCGGCCAAGGCGATGGCGCTGCTGCACAAATACGATGTGATCTTCATCCTCAGCTTCCGCTTCATCTATGGCGTGCGCTCGGTCAGCCCTTTCGTGATCGGGATGAGCGGTATCAGCCCGATGCGCTTCATGCCGCTGAACCTGCTTGCCGCCTTTATCTGGGCAATTGCCGTCGGGCTGCTCGGCTATTTCTTCGGGGCAGTGTTCGAGCGCTACATGGACGAGATCAAGCAGTATGAATTCTACATACTGGGCGGGATCGCCGGCATCGGCCTGCTGTTCTGGGGCTATAACGTCCTGCGCGGCCGGCGACGCAAGCGGGCCGCCGCTATTCAGCGCGCTATCGATGCGTCAAAGGCTTCCGCCGCGCCCCGGGACGGTGGAGCGGGGGTCGAAGGCGTCCTGAAGACCGTCGCCCAGGAAGTTGAAGGCGATGACCGTCAGGAAGATCAGCAGGCCGGGGTAGATGGCCAGAAGGGGTTGCTCCCAGATCATCTCCTGGGCGTTGGTCAGCATGGCGCCCCAGCTGGCGACGGGCGGCTGGATGCCGAGGCCAAGAAAGCTTAGGACCGACTCCAGCAGGATCACATTGCCGACCGACAGGGTGGTTGCGACCAGGATCGGCGATATCGCATTGGGCAGGATATGCCGCGCCATGATGCGCAGCGAGGACGCGCCCTGCGCCACGGCGGCCTCGACAAAGGCGCGCTCGCGCAGCGACAGGGTTGCCCCCCGCACCAGCCGTGCCGTCGTTGTCCAGCCGACCAGTGCAATGATGAAGATGATCCTGTAGAGGCTCAGGCTTTCCGACTGCGCGATGGCGTCCGGCAGGCCCAGCTTGACCGGGTCGAGGGCGGCCAGCACGATCAGCAGCGGCAGCATCGGCAGGGACAGCACGCCATCGGCCAGACGCATCAGCACCGCATCGAAGCGCCCGCCGATATAGCCGGCGACCAGGCCGACCACCGTGCCGATGCTGGCCGCGGCCAGTGCCGCCACCAGCCCGACAAACAGCGATACCCGCCCGCCATAGAGCAGGCGCAGCAGCACATCCCTTCCCAGCTCGTCCGTGCCGAGCCAGTGATCGGCAGAGGCCGGGGCGAAGCGCCCGAACAGATTGACCGCCTCCGCATCCAGCCCCAACGCCCGTTCGATCAGCGGCGCGGCCAAAGCGGCCAGCGCCAGAAGCGTCAGCAGGACCAGGCTGGCCACCGCCAGGTGGTGCCGGCGGAACCGGCGCCAGACCAGCCGCGACGGGCTGACGCTCTCGGGGATTGCCGCTGCGCTCATCGGTAGCTGATCCGGGGGTCGAGGCGGGCATAGAGGATATCTGCCGCCAGATTGGCCGTCAGGGTGACCAGCGTGGCGAACAGCAGCCCGACCAGCGCCAGATTATAGTCGTTGTTCATGATCGCGTCGTAGATCAGCTTGCCCATGCCGGCATAGGCGAACATCGTCTCGGTGATCAGCGCGCCGGAAAACAGCGTGCCGAAATCAAGCGCCATCACCGTGACCACCGGGATCAGCGCGTTGCGCAGCCCGTGGCGCCACAGCACGCGGGTTTCGCCGGCCCCCTTGGCGCGGGCCGTGCGGATGTAATCCTCCCGCATCGCCTCGATCAGCGAGGCCCGCAGAAAGCGCGTCAGCCCGGCAACGCTGGCCAGCGTCAGGGTCAGCACCGGCAGCACGAGATAGGGCAGGCGGTCGAGCAATCCGGGATTCTGCATCCCCGCCGGGGCCATGCCGCCGGCGGGCAGGACGCCCAGCGTCACCGCGAACAGCATGATCAGCAGCAGCGCCAGCCAGAAGGCCGGCACAGAGATTCCGGCGAAGCACAGCAGGTTGATCGCCTGATCGGCCAGGGAACGCGGCCGGCGGGCGGCGGCCACGCCCAGCGGCAGGGCAATGGCGATGGCGAGCACGAAGCTGACGCCCATCAGCAGCAGCGTATTGCCAAGACGCGGCAGCAGCACGTCGAGGACCGGGCGGGCGAATTGCCGGGAATAGCCGAAATCCCCCGCCAGGGCGGCGCCCAGCCAGGTCCAGTAGCGTTCGACGATGGGGCGGTCCAGCCCGTGCAGGGCGCGCAGCCGCGCGGCATCGGCGGTCGACAGATTGGGGTCGGCCTGGATCATCATGTCGATGGGATCGCCGGGCATCAGCCCGATCAGCCCATAGATGACGAAGGACATGACGAGCAGCACGCCCAGGCCCTGGATCAGCCGCCGGATTATGTATGCCTGCATGCCGGCCGTTATATCAGCGCGGCTTTTTGGCGCGGCGTTCGATTTCTTCGGCGGCGCTTTCCATGTTCTGGATGATTTTTTCCGTCTCGGCCAGTTTCATCGGGGTCAGGCGCTGCGTCTTCATGGCATAGCGCATGCCGGCTATCCGGTCGCGCAAACGCTTTGCCCGCATCATCTCCGCTGTCGCCATATTCCGCTACATCCCTGATCGCCTGAAACGGCAGTATTGCCGCCGTAAAAATCACACGCAACGATCATGCCGAAAGGTTTCGTGCCGAGCCGGGTTGTTCGCACCTGCGAAAATGCGTATATAGGGGCACACGCGCGGCCCGAAACTCCGGTCCGCCGTTTTTCATTTATAGGCGACCGACACAATGAAGCTGCGCAATATCGCGATTATCGCACACGTTGACCATGGCAAAACCACGCTGGTCGACTGTCTCCTGAAGCAGTCCGGCGCGTTCCGGGACAATCAGCAGATCGCCGAACGGGCCATGGATTCCAACGATATCGAGCGCGAGCGCGGCATCACGATTCTGGCCAAATGTACCTCGGTTGTCTGGAAAGACACCCGCATCAACATCATCGACACGCCGGGCCATGCCGATTTCGGCGGCGAGGTGGAGCGTATCATCTCCATGGTCGACGGCGTCCTTGTGCTGGTCGATGCCTCCGAAGGCCCGATGCCGCAGACCAAGTTCGTGCTGGCCAAGGCACTGAAGCTCGGCCTGAAGCCGATTGTCGTCATCAACAAGGTCGATAAGCCCGACCAGCGCGCCTATGAAGTGCAGGACGAGATGTTCGACCTGTTCAGCATCCTGGACGCCAATGAGCACCAGCTCGACTTCCCGACCCTGTTCGCCTCGGCCAAGGCCGGCTGGGCGGCGGAGCATCCGGAAGGCCCGATGGAAGACATGGGCCCGATCTTCGACAAGATCCTGGAGCATGTGCCGGAGCCGAGCGTGGAGGAGGGGCCGTTCCGCGTCCTCGCCACGACGCTGGAAGCCAACCCGTTCCTGGGTCGCCTGCTGACCGGCCGCATCATCTCCGGCGTGGCGAAGGCGAACATGCCGGTGAAGGCACTGGCCCGCGATGGCTCGGTCATCGAAGTCGGCCGCATCACCAAGGTTCTGGCCTTCCGCGGGCTGGAGCGCCAGTCGGTGGACGAGGCCGTGGCCGGCGATATCGTCGCGCTCTCGGGCCTGCAGAAGGCGACCGTCGCCGACACGATCTGCGCCACGGAAGTGACGGAAGCCATCCAGTCCCAGCCGATTGATCCGCCGACCCTGGCGATGACCTTCTCGGTGAATGATTCGCCGCTGGCCGGCCAGGAAGGCGACAAGGTTACCTCGCGCATGATCCGCGATCGGCTGATGCGGGAAGCGGAAGGCAACGTCGCCATCCACATTACCGAAACCGCCGGCAAGGACGCGTTCGAGGTTGCCGGGCGCGGTGAATTGCAGCTGGCCGTGCTGATCGAGAATATGCGCCGCGAAGGCTTCGAGCTGTCGATCAGCCGCCCGCGCGTGCTGTTCAAGACCGATCCGGCCACCGGCCAGCGCCTGGAGCCGATCGAGGAAGTCGTCATCGACGTGGATGAGGAATTCTCCGGCTCGGTCGTCGAGAAGCTGTCCCAGCGCAAGGCGGAGCTGCAGGAAATGCGGCCGTCCGGCGGTGGCAAGCAGCGCCTGGTGTTCCTGTGCCCGTCGCGTGGCCTGATCGGCTATTTCGGCGAGTTCATGACCGATACCCGTGGCACCGGCATCATGAACCGGCTGTTCCATTCCTATGCCGCCTATAAGGGCACCATCTCGGCCCGCCGCACCGGCGCGCTGATCTCGATGGAAACCGGCACCGCCGTCGCCTATGCGCTGTGGAACCTGGAAGATCGCGGCCCGATGTTCATCGATCCGGGTGCCAAGATCTATGTCGGCATGATCATCGGCGAACACAGCCGGGGCAATGACCTCGACGTGAATCCGCTGAAGGGCAAGCAGTTGACCAATATGCGCGCCAGCGGCAAGGACGAAGCGGTCACGCTGACCACGCCGATCCGCATGACGCTGGAAAAGGCGCTGGCCTACATCTCCGACGACGAGCTGGTCGAGGTGACGCCGGAATCGATCCGTCTGCGCAAGCGCTATCTCGATATCCACGAGCGCAAGCGTCACTCCAAGATGGTTGCCGAGGGCTGATCGCCTTCGCTTCGGACATGAAAAAGCCCCCGGCGCAGGCCGGGGGCTTTTTCTATGTCTGGGATCACTCGACGGCGATATGGAAGCCGGCCCAGACCCATTTGGCATCGTCCGTATTCTTCAGCGCCGGCACGTCATCGCGCGGATAGACCAGCCAGATCGGCCCCCGGTCGCCAATGCCGAGATAGCGGCCATCGACCTTGATCGCCAGCATCACGTCATAGTCGCGGGCATCCTGCACCGGGATTTCCGGCTCATAGCCATCCAGCCCCATGAAGCGGATGACGCTCGACTTCTCCGCGCCGACAGCGGCCAGCAGGTCGCGCAGCAGCGGGCCTTCGAAGGTGTAGCGTTTCGGCCAGCCGGGATATTGCAGGCTGAACTTCTTCATCCCCAGCCCTTCCAGCATGGCCAGGTCGAAGGCTGCAGCCTTCTGGAAGGCGATGCCGTGGCTGTTCAGCAGCCCATCCTCGAAATCATTGGAGGGGCCGCGATTGGTCTTCGCCACAGCACCGCTCACCGTCAGCAGCACCGGCCCCTTGGGCTTGGCGAGGTCCTGCGCCTGTGCTGTATCGTGGACGGCCGTGCCCGCGAGTAGCAGGCCAATGCCGAGTATGACGCCGAAGAAGTGCCGCATTTTCCATCCCCCTCATGCTGTCACCCGGCACCCTGTTCCCCGCCGGGCAGTGTGGTATTCTGGGCAGTATAGTGGGCGCGCAGACCAAGGTCATCCGGGCGCCTCGACAAGCGGCATGATTTCCGGTCTGATCGCCAATAACACCTTAAATAACGGACAGGAAAGAGGTTAGCCGATGGAGCCCAGCCAAGTCAGGAATGCGGCCGATGCCCGCAAGATCGTGGAGGAGCGTGGCCTCAGCCATGTGAAAGTCGGCGTGTTCGACATGGACGGCCTGCTGCGCGGCAAATACATGGCGCGGGAGAAGTTCTTCTCCTCGCTGGAAAGTGGCTTTGGATTCTGCGACGTGGTGCTTGGCTGGGACATGCATGACGAGCTGTATGACAACGTCGCCTATACCGGCTGGCACACCGGTTATCCGGACGCCACCGTGCGCATCCTGCCGGAAAGCTGCCGCGAGATACCGCTTGAAGACAACATGCTGTTCTTCATGGGCGAGTTCGAGGCGGCGGCGGAGGCCATCTGTCCGCGCGGCACGCTGCGCCGGGTGCTCGCCAAGGCGGCCGATATGGGCTTTACCGTAAAGGCCGGCTTCGAATACGAATTCTTCCTGTTCGACGAGACACCGGACAGCGTGCGCGAGAAGGGCTATCGGGGTCTGAAGCCGATCACGCCGGGCATGTTCGGTTACTCGCTGCTGCGCTCCACCGTCTATGCCGAGTTCTATCAGGAATTGCTGGCGCTCTCCGAGACGATGGATTTTCCGATCGAAGGGCTGCACACCGAAACCGGCCCCGGCGTTCTGGAAGCCGCGATCAAGGTCGATGACGGGCTGGCGGCGGCCGACAAGGCGGCGCTGTTCAAGACCTTCACCAAGATCCTGGCCCAGCGCAACGGCTTGATGGCGACCTTCATGGCGAAATGGTCGTCCGAGGTGCCGGGGCAGAGCGGCCATCTGCATCTGTCGCTGATGGACAAGAAGGGCAAGCCGGTCTTCCACGATGCCAAGGGCGCGCATGGCATGAGCACGACCATGCGCCATTTCCTCGGTGGCCAGCAGAAGCTGATGCCGGAAATGCTGGCGATGATCGCCCCGACGGTGAACAGCTTTTCCCGGCTGATCCCCGGCTTCTGGGCGCCGACGGCATCGCTGTGGGGCGTGGAGAACCGCACCTGCGCCCTGCGCGTCATTGGCGGCTCGCCCCAGGCCCAGCGCATCGAATACCGGGTCGGCGCTGCCGACGGCAACCCGTATCTCGTGCAGGCGGCGGCACTCGCCTCCGGCCTGTGGGGCATCGAGAACGAGATCGAGCCGGAAGCCCCGATCACCGGCAATGCCTATGACGTGAAACCCCCGGCGCGCCTCGCCTTCCCGGCGACGCTGTGGGAGGCGGCGCAGCGCCTGCGCCGGTCCAAGCCAGCCCGCTCGCTGCTCGGCGACGCCTTCGTCGAGCATTTCGCCGCCACCCGGGAATGGGAGGAGCGGCAATACCGCAAGCACATCTCCGACTGGGAACTGAAACGCTATTTCGAGATCATCTGATATGACACACGACTTCAATACCCTGCGCGCCACCTGGAGCTTCCCGACGGTGATCCGCTTCGGCACCGGGTCGATCTCCCTGCTGCCGCGCGCCTGCGCCGAACAGGGCATGAAACGGCCGCTGCTGGTCACCGATCCCGGCCTTGCCGGCACGTCGATGGTTGCCGCCATGCTGGCGGATTGCCGCAAGGCCGGCCTCGGCGCCGAGATATTCGCGCAGGTGAAGCCGAATCCGACCGGCGGCAATGTCGAGGCCGGGCTGGAAGTGTTTCGCGCCGGCAAGCATGACGGCGTGGTCGTCATCGGCGGCGGCAGCGCCATGGATGCCGGCAAGGTCATCGCCTTCATGGCCGGGCAGAGCCTGCCGGTCTGGCATTTCGACGATAACGGGCCGGGCTGGAAGGATGCTGTGCTGGACGGCATCGCGCCGATCATCGCCGTGCCGACCACGGCGGGCACCGGGTCGGAGGTCGGTCGTGCCGGCGTCATCGTGAATGAGGAAACCCACCAGAAGATCATCATCTTCCACCCGAAGATGCTGCCCGCCGTGGTGATCGAGGACCCGCAACTCACCATCGGCCTGCCGGCGCATCTGACGGCGGCGACCGGCATTGACGCCTTCACCCATTGCCTGGAGGCCTATTGCGCCCCCGGCTTCCATCCGCTGGCCGAGGGCGTGGCGGTGGAAGGCATGCGGCTGGTGAAGGAGTACCTGCCCCGCGCCTACAAGGACGGCACGGATATCGAGGCGCGTGGCCAGATGTTGATCGCCGCCAGCATGGGCGCCACGGCGTTCCAGAAGGGGCTGGGCGGCATCCATGCGATCAGCCATCCGGTCGGTGCGCTGTATGACACGCATCACGGTCTGACCAACGCCGTGGTCATGCCCTATGTGCTGGCCTTCAACCGCCCGGCGGTGGAGGAGAAGATCGTCCGGCTGGCCGCCTTCCTCGGCATTGCCGGCGGGTTTGACGGTTTCCTGGACTGGGTGATCGCCTTCCGCCGCGACCTCGGCATTCCCCACACTTTGGCAGAAATCGGCGTCGATGCCGCCCGCGCCGAGGAAATCGGCACATACGCCGCCGCCGACCCCAGCGCCGGTGGCAACCCCGTGAAGCTGGATGCCGGCATTCTGAGCCGGCTGTTCAGGCAGGCCGTGGCAGGGGAACTGGCACGGTAGGGGGCATAGCCCTAGCCACCCCCCACCATCGTCACCCTCGGGCTTGACCCGCCCATGGCACTTGGGGGTCCATCCGTCTGTGCGGCTCGCTCGGTCAATGGATGGTCGGATCAAGTCCGACCATGACGAGTCCTTTATTGCCATTTCCTCAGACCGTCACCCCCGGCCTTGTGCCGGGGGTCCAGGCTTCCGCTTACTGGATCATCAGTCGAGTAAGCTCGACCATGGATTCCCGGCACAAGGCCGGGAATGACGGGCGGAGATGAAGTGCGATCCCCCTACCATCGTCACCCTCGGGCTTGACCCGCCCATGGCACTGTGGGGTCCAGCCGCCCGTGCAACCCGTTCGGTCAATGGATGATCGGATCAAGTCCGACCATGACGAAGAAAGGGGACCCTCAACGGTGCGTAATAAAATTTCAATGCACTGCCGGTTTTTCGGGTCCGGCAGATGCGATACTCTGACTTCTCCTCATCTTGCTGCGTTTTTCTTGCCATCTGTTTCCAGGCGTTGAAGCCGGGGTAAGACAGGGCGATTCTTTCCTTACTCAGCAGGGGAGGATACCATGCCGATATTCACCGCGCCCGATTTCGATGGTCATGAGCAGGTGGTGTTCTGCCACGATGCGGAGACCGGCCTGCGCGCCATCATCGCGATTCACAACACGACACGCGGCCCCTCTCTGGGCGGGTGCCGGATGTGGCCCTATGCCAGCGAGGAAGAGGCGCTGACCGATGCGCTGCGGCTGTCGCGCGGCATGACCTATAAATCGGCGCTGGCCGGCCTGCCGCTGGGCGGTGGCAAATCGGTCATCATCGGCGAGTCCCGGACCCAGAAGACGCCGGCGTTGTTCCGCGCCTTTGGCCGGTTCGTCGAATCGCTTGGCGGGCGCTATATCGTGGCCGAGGATGTCGGTACCGGCGTGGCCGATATCGAGATCGTCCGGCAGGTCACGCGCCATGTCGCGGGAACGGCGGGCGGCAGTGGCGATCCGTCGCCGGTCACCGCCTATGGCGTGTTCCAGGGCATAAGGGCGGCGGTGAAGGCGAAGCTGGGACGCGACGATCTGGCCGGCCTGCGCATCGCCGTGCAGGGGCTGGGCCATGTCGGCCATGATCTGGCGCGCCAGCTCTATGAAGCCGGCGCCCTGCTCGTGGTGGCCGATATCGATGAAGCGCGTGTCGCCCGCACAGCGGCAGCCTATCACGCCGAAATCCTGCCGGCTGATCGTATCCACGCCGCCGATGTCGATGTCTTTGCGCCCTGCGCGCTGGGCGCCATCCTGAACGATGAGACGATCCCGGAAATCCAGGCCGGCATCGTCGCTGGCGCCGCCAATAATCAACTGGCCGAGGACCGCCACGGCGAGGTGCTGCGGCTGCGCGGCATCCTCTATGCCCCGGATTACGCGATCAATGCCGGTGGCATCATCAACATCCACCATGAATCCTTCGACCACTATGACCGCGCCGCCGCGCTGAAGCAGGTCGAGGGCATATACGACACGCTGCTGGAAATCTTCGCCCACGCCGAGACGGAAGGCATCCCCACCGGCACCGCCGCCGACCGTGTCGCCGAGAGCCGCTTCCGCAAGCAGCAGCAGGTTGCGTGATACCACAACTGTCATTCCCGGCCTTGTGCCGGGAATCCAGGGTGCAGCCTACTCAACCAATGATCCAGTAAGCTGAAGCATGGACCCCCGGCACAAGGCCGGGGGTGACGGCCTGGGGAAGGGGGCACTATTGCCGTGCTAACTAGCCCTCGCCCTCCTGCCGGTAAGGGCTGTATTCAGCGGTCAGGGCGTCGATCTCGGCCAGCACAGCCGGGCGCTCGCGGCGCATCGCCTTGTCGACGGCGTCGCGCAGGCCGGGATGGGCGATCCAGTGGGCGCTATAGGTCGGGGTTGGCAGATAGCCGCGCTGGATCTTGTGCGGACCCTGGGCGCCGGCCTCCACGCGCTTGAAGCCGTATTCAATGGCCCAGTCGATGGCGCGGTAGTAGCAGGCCTCGAAATGCAGGAATTTCACATGCTCCTCGCAGCCCCAGTTGCGGCCGTAGAGCGTGTCGGTGCCTGCCAGATTCAGCGCGCCGCAGACATAGGCACCGGTGCCCTCATGGCCTTCCTCCTCGCCCAGGAACAGCACGACCCTGTCGCCCATCCGCTCGCCCAGCAGCTGGAAGAAATCACGGGTCAGGTAGGCGGAGCCCCATTTGCGGTCGCTGGTGTTTTCGTAGAAGCGGTAGAACGCATCCCAATGCTCGGGCTTCAGTTCCGCGCCGGAATAGGCGCGCAGTGTGACGCCGCCGGCCTGGGCCTCGCGGCGTTCCTTGCGGATCTGCTTGCGCTTGCGGGAATTCAGCGCGGCCAGGAAATCCTCGAAGCTGGCATAGCCGTCATTATGCCAGTGGAATTGCTGGCCGATGCGCTGGATCAGGCCGATATCGCCGGCCAGCTCGTATTCGGCCTCGCTGGGGAAGGTGATGTGCAGGGAGGACAGGCCCGCCTGCTCGCAGAATTCAGTTAAAGTTGCGATCATCGCCTGGCGCAGCCCGGCCACATCCTCGCCGGGCCGGACCAGCAGGCGCGGCCCGGGGGCAGGGGTGAAGGGCACGCAGATCTGCAGCTTGGGATAATAGCGCCCGCCGGCGCGTTCAAAGGCGTCGGCCCAGCCATGGTCGAACACGTATTCGCCATAGGAATGCAGCTTGATATAGGCTGGCGCGCAGGCCAGCAGCCGGCCATCGGAATCGTTGATGGCGACATGCTGCGGCAGCCAGCCGGTGCTTTGCGGGCCGACCGAGCCGGACTCCTCCAAGGCGGAGAGGAAGGCATGGCTGACGAAGGGATTATCCGGTCCGGCGCAGGCATCCCACTCCGCCGCCGCGATATCGTCGATGCGTGCGACAATACGGGCCGTCAGAGACCCAGGCGCGGGTTGGGTCGCGTCGTCGGGCATGCTGACCTCACGGCAGGGAAGAAACGGAACCAGCTATAGAAATCGGCCGTTCCGCCGATAACTCAAGTCACTCGGGCTTGAGCGTGACCGCCAGGGTGAGTTGCGACGGATCAACCGTCACGTCGCGCAGATTGGCATCGACCAGATTGGTATTGTGCAGCTTCGCCCCGGTGAGATCGGCCTTCGCCAGATTGGCGCCGGTAAGCAGCGCGTTGGTCAGGTCAGCCCGCGACAGGTTGGCTCCGGCAAGATTGGCGGGCCAGAGCCGGCCGGTCGAGCGGCCCTCGTTGTTCTTGATATCCACCGCGCTGAGCTGCGCGCCACGCAGCCGTGCGGAGGACAGATTGGCGTTGCTGAGATTGATGCCGTCCAGGACAGCGCCTTCCAGATCGGCCCCTTCCAGATTGGATTCGGACAGATCGGACATCACCAGCTGTATGCCCGCCATCCGTGCACCGACCAGGACCGCGCCGCGCAGATCGGCACCCGACAGATTGGCGCCGGTGAGATCCTGTCGGCTCAGATCGGCCTTGCCCAGCTCCGCCCGGGAGCCGACGACGCCATCGCTTTCCACCCATTTCAGATGGTCGCGGATGATGTCCTTGATCGAGCGTGACAGGGCGGTGCGGGTTTCGGCCAGATGCGCCCCGGTCAGATCGGCGCCGCTGAGATCGACATTGGTCAGGATCGCGCGGTTCAGCTCGGCCCGGCTCATGACCGTCTTGGCAATGATCGCCCCGGTCAGGTTGACGCCGGTCAGGTCGCTTTCCGACAGGTTGGTGCCGGTCAGATTGGCGCCGGACAGATCAGCGCCCTCCAGCTTCGCGCCGCGCAGATTGACGCCCGACAGATTGGCGCCGCAGAGCAGGGCGCCTTCCAGGGAGGCTTCGACCATGGTCGCGTTGGACAGATCGGCGCCCGACATGTTCGCGCTTTGCAGAACGGCCGAATCCAGCTCGGCAAAGCTGAGATCGGCGCGCAGCATAGTGGCGGGGCTGGCCGGATTGCCGCTGATCAGCGCGCCGCCGCGCAGGTCAGCCTCTTTCAGATTGGCGCCGGTGAAATTGGCGTTGCGCAGATGCGCGCCGCGCAGATCGGCGCGATGCAGCACGGCGCTGCGCAGGTCGGCGGCATCCAGATTGACGCAGAACAGATCGCAATAGCTGAGATCGGCGCCCGACAGGATGCAGCGGCTGAGATTGGCGCCGGAGAATTTCGCCGATTGCAGGTTCAGATCGGCCAGATGGAAGCCCGACAGGTTCATGCCGGACAGATTCGCGCGTGTCCCGCCCGGCTTGCGCTCTAGCCAGAATTCGTGGCGCTGGATGATCTGCAGGATTTCCTGGGGGGTCATCGTGATACTGCGGTTAAGGGGCAGGCTTGGATCGAGAAGTGATCCAGGTTGAATATAGTATCGATCACGTGGTCGGCATCCTATGCCGTGGGCGGTGGGCCATCAAGGCGCATAACCCTTTAATCAAGCGTTAAGACCAGCCATCGACCACGACCTTGTATATCCGGGTCAGGTTGGGCTGATGGGCATAGAAATGCTCTTCCAGACGCGCACCAAGCTGCTTCTTCTGGCAGGCATCCCGCAATTTCCGGAAGCCGGTGGTTTCTTCCATATGGGCCCGGGTGACGCCGTATCGGTTCACGATCGTGTCCTTCAGCGGTTCGCCATCCGCATTGCGCAGGAAATACATCATGAACCCCACGGCTGCCGGCACCGGGCTGCCATTGGCATGCTGGTGGATGTCCCGGCTGATACGTTCGGCGATGTCGTCGAACTGACGGCTGACCAGCGTCAGCAGCGCATTCCGCGCATTTTCCTTATTTAGTGGTATCATTTGGAAACCTGCCGCCAGAATTGGTCAGAATTGATTTATAGCATCTGCGGAGCGAGACAGCATCATGGGACATGAGCTTCGTCTGAAACGATAAAAAACGGTTATCCACACGGATGCCCTTCCAAAGCGTTATCAAGCTATTACCTTATCCTTGAGGCCTATGGCACAGATTTTTGACCTTTTCTCCGTGTGTTGCCTTTCGCTGCGGTGAGAGGTGATCTGTTTTCCCTTGCCCCCAGGCCTCTGAAAGCCGGATTCGCTGCCCTTGACCCAAGACGCACCCATATCGACGCCAATAGCGGAAAATACCCTGCTGGACGGGGTATTCTCTAACTCGCTATGTGGCGCGTTTCTGCTGGATGCAGGGCCGGATGGCACGATACGATTCAGCCGGGTCAACACGCTGTTCGCCGAACTTGTTGGCATGGCGGGCGAGGAGATCATCGGGCTTGGCCCCGTCGATCTCGTGGCGCCGCATGAGATACCCGTGGTGCGTGGTAATCTGCGACGCTGCATTGAGCGCATGACCCCGCAGACCTATGACGAGGTCGTCACCCTGCCGCATGGGCGGATCTGGTGGCGTATTCATCTGGCGCCGGTCGGCGTGGCCCTGGACGGTACGGTGCATCTGCTGGGCACAGTTCTGGACCTGACGGATGTGAAGCGCATCGAACACGCCCTGCTGCAGAGCGAGCGCAAGAACGAGGCCCTGATCAGCGCCATTCCCGACACGGTGCTGCGCATCAGCCGCAGCGGCATCCTGCTGGACATCGAGGAAGGCAAGGATACGGTGCTGAAGCTGGCGCCGATTCATCTGATGGGCCGCCCGGTAAAGGAGGCGCTGCCTGCCTCGGTCGCCGAGATGGCAATGACGGAGATCGCCGCGGCGCTGTCGACCGGCATGACCCGGATATTCGAATTCAAATGGGATATCGGCGACGAAGCGCGCGACCTTGAGGCGCGTATTGTCATGATGACGGCGGATGAAGTACTGGTCTTCCTGCGCGACATCACCGAGCGCAAGCGCTTTGAGTTGCAGGTGCTGCTGGCGAAGGAGCAGGCGGAGGCCGCCAGCAAGGCCAAGTCGGAATTCCTGGCTAATATGAGCCATGAGCTGCGCACGCCGCTAAACGCCATCATCGGCTTTTCCGAGATGATCAAGAACGAGACCATCGGCGCCATCGGCCATCCGCGCTATCGGGAATATGCCACGGATATCTACGAAAGCGGCGCGCATCTGCTGGAGACGATCAACGATATCCTCGATCTGTCACGCATCGAGGCCGGTAAGTTCCATCTCACCGAGCAGCTGGTGGATATGCACCGGACCATCGAAAGCTGCCTGCGCCTGATCCTGCCGCGCGCGGAGCGCGGTGCGCTTCAGATCGAGCGGCAGTTCTACGCTAATCTGCCCTATGTCCGGGTCGATGAACGGGCCTTCAAGCACGTCCTGTTCAACCTGCTGTCCAATGCGGTGAAATTCACCCGCCCGGAAGGCACGGTGACCATCATCACGCGCCAGGCGAAGAACGGGGCCGTGGAGGTTGCCGTACGCGATACCGGCATCGGCATCGCGCCGGAGAATATCGCCAAGGCCCTGGCGCCTTTCGGCCAGGTCGACGGAGCGCTGAGCCGTCAGTTCGAGGGAACTGGCCTCGGCCTGCCGCTGGTCAACTCTCTGGTCGATTTGCATGGCGGCACATTCGTTCTGGAAAGTGCACTGGGCAAGGGCACAACAGCCACGGTGCGCCTGCCGATCAGCCGGATCGCCGAAATCGCCCGCCCGGCTGCCGTCGGCTGAGTGCCGCTGGCGTTTTACTCCATCACCACGCGCTGCATATCGACACCATCAAGCATCGCATCCGTCAGATTGGCCCCGGTCAGATTGGCGTCGGTCAGGATGGCATCGGTCAGATCGGCATCCATCAGATTGGCGAGGCGCAGATCGGCGCCGGTCAGATTGGCGCCGCGCAGCTTGGCTCCGGCGAGGTTGGTCGGCCATTTGCGGCCCGTCTCTCGGCCCTGGCTGTCTTTCAGATCGACCGGGCCCAGGCTGGTGCCGCTCAGATTGGCACCCGACAGGTCAGTATCGACCAGATTGGTGCCGTCCAGGATGGCCTGCTTGATTTCCGCATTGGTCATCACCGAGCGTGACAGGTCCGACATCACCAGCCGGCAACCATTCAGCCGTATGCCGATCAGCTTGGCGTCGCGTATTTCGGCACCGCTCAGATTGGTGCCGGTAAAATCCATGTAGCTCAGATCCGTGCCGCTCAGTATGGCGCGTTCGCCCTTACCGGCCTGCCCCTTGATCCACAGCGCATGCTCGTCCAGAATCTTGCGGATATCGGGCGGCAATCCTTCATCCGCCGTCGCCAGGGTGGCGCCGGTCATATCGACCGCCGACATGTCGATTTCTTCCAGATTGGCACCGACCAGCACCGCATTCTTCAGAATGGCGTTGTTGACGATGGCGCCCTTCAGATTCGCCCCCGACAGATTGGCGCCGGTCAGATTGGCTTCGGACAGGTTCACGCCGGTCAGATTGGCCCCGGTCAGATCGGCGCCCTTCAGATTGACGCCTGACAGATTGGCGCCGGTCAGCGTGGCACCCTTCAGGTTGCAGTTCATCATCGCGGAATTGGACAGATCCGCGCCATTGCTGTTGGCGTTGCGCATGCGCTCCGAATCGGTGCCTGCCGCGCCATAGAGTGCTCCACCCCGAAAATCCGCCAGTTCCAGATTGGCGTTGTTCAGATTGGCGCGCTTCAGGCTGCAGCCCCGCATATCGACCTTGCGCAGATTGGCCTGGCGCAGATCGGCACGGTCCAGCGTGGCGCAGAACAAATCCGCTTCTTCCATGTCGCAGTTGAACAGCACCGTGCGGTGCAGATTGGCGCCCGCCAGATTGGCGCCGCGCAGATTGGCCCCGCCCAGCGTGAGCCCTGACAGATCGCGCATCGCCAGGCTGGCGCGCACTCCCCCCTTGCGTCGAGTCAACCAGCGCTCGTGCTGGTCGATGATCGCGGCGATTTCCTGCGGTGTCACCGGTTCTTTTTCCCGTCTGCCCCAAGGCTTTCACCGAAATTCTTCGGTGTTGTTGATACCCGTTTGGCCACGGACGCCCCCACAAAGCGCTTTGTTTTTTTTATGGCCAGTAATGCCAGTATGTTTCGCCGGCCGCGCCCCCGCAAGCGATAGCGGAGGCATTTACGGCGATGTCGATATATCAAGTGTGCCAAGTATTGATGAACGGAAGGTAAAAGCCGGGCTGCTCCCTGTCCATAGTGAGCCAGCCCGCTTGTTCCGGCCGGGCGGGGTCGCTAAACTCCGCCACCCTATCCCGGCGGTCAGAGCAAGGCAGGACGATGAGTGACAACAAGCACGCCGATATCGAGGCGATGAGCTTCGAACAGGCCCTGGCGGAGCTGGAGACGATTGTCTCCAAGCTGGAGCAAGGCCAGATCGGCCTGGAGGATTCCATCGACGCCTATGAGCGCGGCGCGAAGCTGAAGGAACATTGCGACGCCAAGCTGAAGGATGCGCAGCTGAAGGTCGACCGCATCAAGCTCGGCCCCGATGGCGCGGTTTCCAGCGAACCCTTCGACGCGGCCAGCTGAGGGCGGGCCGTGGGAACCTCCGGCATGAACATCAAGGCCGCCATGGCCGAGGCCGCCGAGGCGGTTGAGCATGTGATGGACCGCCTGCTGCCGATCCCCGAGGGGCCGGAGGCACGGGTGATCGAGGCGATGCGCTATTCCAGCCTGGGCGGCGGCAAGCGGTTCCGCGCCTTCCTGGTGCTGGAAAGCGCCAAGCTGTTTGCGGTGAGCAGCCAATGCGCACTGCGGGTCGCGGCGGCGGTCGAGTTTCTGCACGCCTATTCGCTGATCCATGACGATCTGCCGGCGATGGATGACAGCGATCTGCGCCGGGGTCGCCCCAGCTGCCACAAGCAGTTCGACGAGGCGACGGCGGTGCTGGCCGGCGATGGCCTGCTGACCTACGCCTTCGAGGTTCTGGCGCATGAGAACACCCATGCCGACCCGAAGGTGCGGGCCGATCTGGTGCTGGCCCTGGCCAAGGCGTCGGGCACGCAGGGCATGGTTGGCGGCCAGATGATCGACCTTCTGGCCGAGACGACGCCGGATATGGATGCGGCCCAGATAACCCGGTTGCAGCGCATGAAGACGGCGGCGCTGATCTGCTTCAGCTGCGAGGCCGGCGCGATCCTTGGCAAGGCCGGGCCGGCGGCGCGCCATGCCCTGCAATTCTACGGGCAGGAAATGGGGCTGGCCTTCCAGATCGGTGATGATCTGCTGGATGTAGAGGGCGACAGTGCGGAGACCGGCAAGCCGACCGGCCTGGACCAGGCAGCCGGCAAGGCGACGCTGGTCGCCGTGCAGGGGGCTGAAAGTGCGCGGGCGCATGCCGATATGCTGGTTGAGCAGGCCGGCAGCCATCTTGATTTCTTCGACGGCAAGGCCACGCTTTTGAAGGAAGTCGCCCGATTCGTCATAAACCGCCGTTCCTGATAAGAATAACGGCTTACGCAGAATAACGAGAAGCCTTATGGCCGACAGTCGCACCCCCCTGCTTGATACCGTGGCGATTCCGAAGGATATGCGCGGTTTCGATATCGACCAGCTGACCCAGCTTGCCGGCGAATTGCGCTGGGAGACCATTGATGCAGTCTCGCGCACCGGCGGCCATCTCGGCGCCGGGCTGGGCGTGGTCGAGCTGACAGTGGCGATCCACCATGTCTTCGACACACCGGATGACCGGCTGATCTGGGATGTCGGCCATCAGGCCTATCCGCACAAGATCCTGACGGGGCGGCGCGACCGCATCCGCACGCTGCGCCAGGGCGGCGGCCTCAGCGGCTTCACCCGACGGTCGGAGAGCGTGTATGACCCGTTCGGCGCGGCGCATAGCTCCACCTCGATCTCCGCCGGCCTCGGCATGGCGGTGGCGCGCGATCTGAAGGGCGGCAACAACAACGTCATCGCCGTGATCGGCGATGGCTCGATGAGTGCCGGCATGGCCTATGAGGCGATGAACAATGCCGGCTCGATGGACAGCCGGCTGATCGTCATCCTGAACGACAATGACATGTCCATTGCGCCGCCGACCGGGGCGATGAGCAATTACCTGTCGCGGCTGATTGCCTCGAAATCCTATCGCGGCCTGCGCGATGTGATGAAGCAGATGGCCCGCCGTTTTCCCAAGCCGATTGAGAATGCCGCCCGCCGGGCCGAGGAATATGCCCGCGGCATGGTGACCGGCGGCACGCTGTTCGAGGAGTTGGGCTTCCTGTATATCGGCCCGGTCGACGGGCACGATATCTCGCATCTTGTGCCGATCCTGAAAAGCCTGCGCGACCGGCCGGAAGCCGGCCCCGTGCTGCTGCATGTCGTCACCGAGAAGGGCAGGGGCCATCCCTTCGACAAGGACAGTGCGGAGAAATACCACGCGGTCCAGAAATTCGACATCGTCACCGGCGCGCAGGTCAAGGCGAAGGCCAATGCCCCCAGTTATACCAACGTCTTCGCCCAGGCGCTGATCCAGGAGGCGGAGGCGGATGAGCGCATCGTCGCCATCACCGCCGCGATGCCGGGCGGCACCGGGCTGGACAAATTCGCCGAGCGTTTCCCGCAGCGTATCTTCGATGTGGGCATTGCCGAACAGCACGCCGTAACCTTCGCCGCCGGCATGGCGACGGAGGGGATGAAACCCTTCGCCGCGATCTATTCCACCTTCCTGCAGCGGGGCTATGACCAGGTCGTGCACGACGTGGCGATCCAGCGCCTGCCGGTGCGCTTCGCCATCGACCGCGCCGGGTTGGTCGGCGCCGATGGGGCAACCCATGCCGGCAGCTTCGATGTCGCCTATCTCGGTTGCCTGCCGGATTTCGTCATCATGGCGGCGGCTGACGAGGCCGATCTGGTGCATATGGTCGCGACCTGCGCCGCCATCGACGACCGGCCCTCGGCCGTGCGCTATCCGCGCGGCGAGGGCGTTGGCATCGAATTGCCGGCCCGCGGCGTGCCGCTGGAGATCGGCAAGGGCCGCATTATCCGCGAAGGCACGGCGGTCGCCATCTTGTCGCTTGGCGCGCGGCTGCCGGAATGTCTGGCTGCTGCAGAGGAACTGTCCGGCTATGGCCTGTCCACCACCGTGGCCGATGCCCGCTTTGCCAAGCCGCTGGATGTCGATCTGATCCGCCGCCTGGCCCGCGAGCACGAGGTGCTGATCACCATCGAGGAAGGCTCGGTCGGCGGTTTTGGCTCCTTCGTGCTGCACCAGCTGGCACATGACGGGCTGCTGGATGGCGGGCTGAAGATTCGCCCGCTGGTGCTGCCCGACCGCTTCATCGAGCATGACAGCCCGGCCCGGCAATATGCCGATGCCGGTCTGGATTCCACCGCCATTGTCGCCACTGCCCTGGGTGTTCTCGGCCGCGAAGTCCGCACCACTCCGGCGCGGGCCTGATCGGGCCGGAAAGCCCGGCGAATGGCCGCTATCCGCAAACAGCGCCTCGACATCCTGCTGGTAGACCGTGGCCTGGCCGAAAGCCGGGCGCGGGCACAGGCGCTGGTGATGGCCGGGCTGGTCTATAGCGAGACCAGACGCCTCGACAAGCCGGGCCTGTCGATCCCCGAGGATTCACCGCTGGAGCTGAAGGGGCAGGACCACCCCTGGGTATCACGCGGCGGGCTGAAGCTGGTGCATGGGCTGGACCGCTTCGCCATCGACCCGGCGGGCATGGTCTGCCTTGATGTCGGGGCCTCGACCGGCGGCTTCACCGATGTGCTGCTGAGCCGGGGGGCGGTGAAAATCTACGCCGTCGATGTCGGCCATGGCCAGCTGGCCTGGAAGCTGCGGCAGGATGAGCGGGTCGTGGTGATGGAACGCACCAATGCCCGAACCTTGACCGGCGACGATATCCCGGACCCCATCGATCTGGTGGTCTGCGATGCCAGTTTCATCGGGCTGGAGGTGGTGCTGCCGGCGGCTCTGGCGCTGACCCGGCCGGGCGGGTTTCTGGTGGCGTTGATCAAGCCGCAATTCGAGGTTGGCAAGGGCAGGGTCGGCAAGGGGGGCGTGGTGCGCGAGCCGGAATTGCACCAGGAGGTCTGCGACCGCATCGAAGCCTGGCTGGGCGGGTTGCCGGGCTGGCGCGTGCTGGGCATTGATGCATCGCCAATCCTCGGGCCGGAAGGCAACAGGGAATTCCTGGTCGCCGCCTGCCGGGACGATTCTACATCAGCGTCTTGACGTAGACGGCAAGGACCTGATTGGGGAATTGCCGGGACAGCGCCTGTAGCGACTTGATCTTGAAATCACGGATGTTTTCCGGCTTTGGCCGGCCCTTGGCATAGAGTTCCATGGCCAGCGGCAGGATGATGCTGTCGACCCGCTGGCTGCTCTGGGTCAGGGCCGAGCGGGCGGCAAGATCCTTGGCCTCCAGAGTGAGCGCGAGGCGGCCATAGATCGGTTTGCCATCGGCGAAGAAATTGATCATGTAGGGGCCGACATTCACGAAATGCACCCGCTCGGTCATGCCCTGCGGGCTTTCGCCCTTGGAGGCGGCGTCAGCCTGCGGCACCCCGGTCAGCAGGACCAGGAGAAGTGTCAGAAGGACGCCGATGCGCATGTGAGCCGTTCCTGCCGCCGGGAAAACAATCTCAATTATGCGCTAAAAGCCGTGTCTTTGCGAGGAATGCTAGCGGGCTGCCGGCGCCGGCAGGTGCAGCGGGGCCGGATCGAGCGTGATGGCGGCCTGGTCGAGAACCGGCTGCAGGGCGGCCATCACCCGGCTGAGCGTTTGCAGCTGCGTCAGGATGCCGAAGAAATCACCGCCCAGATTGTCCATCAGCGCATCCAGCGGCCGCTTGCGCGGCGGGAAGGGGACGACGTTCAATGCGGCCTGCGGGTCCAGTGACAGTGCCGTGCGCAGCGCCGCCAGTGCGGTGTGATAACCGCCCAGATCATCGACCAGCCCCATCGCCTGCGCATCGGCACCGGACCAGACCCGGCCACGCGCCGCCCGGTCGATGGCGGCCGCGTCCAGATTGCGGGCCTGGCCCGCCTTGCCGGTGAAATCGGCATAGATGCGGTCAAGCTGCGCGTTGAACTGCTCCAGCCCGCTGTCGCTGAGCGGCTGTGTCGGCGAGTACAGCAGCGCATTGCGGCCGATGGAGACGGAATCATGGCCGATGCCTAGTTTTTCCAGCAACCCCTGAACCACGATCTTGCCGCCGGCCACGCCGATTGACCCGGTGATGCTGGCGGGTTGGGCGATGATGCGGTCTGCCCCCATGGCAATGAAATACCCGCCCGAGGCCGCGACATCGCCCATCCAGGCGATGACCGGCTTACCGGCAGCGCGCGCCCGGCCAACTGCATGCATGACACTGTCCGAGGCGACATAGGAGCCGCCGGGGCTGTCGATACGCAGCAGAATGGCCTCGATGTCGGAATCAGCGATGGCGGCGTCAATGGCCTGGACAAGACGCCCGCTGGAGGCGGTCTCGGCACTGAAGGAGGAGCCGGCGGCCTGGCGCACAATGGCGCCGGAGCCGGTGATCAGGGCAATGTCGCTGGCCTCGCCCTGGATGTCCGGCTGGCTGCGGGCATAGCGCCCCAGCGGCGTCGGTACCGCGTCCGCGCCGGCCCGTGACAGGGCAGCGCTGCGGACAGCCTCGATATAGGCCAGACGGTCGACCAGGCCGCCTTGCAGGGCGGCCTGCGAGGACAGGGGGGCCTGGTCGATCAGGCTGCGCAGGGCGGCGGGCTCTATGCTGCGCGCGGCGGCGATATCGGCGACCATCTGATCGAAGATCGAGCGGGCGAGGCGCTCGTAATTCTCCTGGACCGGCGGGCTGACGCCGTCGCGGGTCAGCATCTCCACCACGCCCTTGTATTCCTGGCGCTGGAACATCTGCGGCTCGACGCCGATGGCCGCCAGCGCATCGCGGAAGAACAGGAATTCCATCGAGAAGCCGGTCAGCCCGACATCGCCGGAGGGTTGCAGCCAGATTTCGTCAAAGGCGGAGGCGAAGTAGTAAACGGCACTGGCCGATCCGGCCTCGCCAAAGGTATCGGCGAAGGCATAGGCCGGCTTGCCGGCAGCCCGAAAACGCTGCACCGCGTCGCGCAGCTCCTGGGCGGCGGCATGGCCCATCTCGGCATGGCTGAGATCGGCATAGAGCGCGCCGACCCGATGATCGCGCGCCGCCCGGTCGATGGCCTGCAGCGTCTCCACCAGGGTTGGCTGCGAATCGAAGCCGCTGGTCAGCAGGGCAACCGGGTCATTGGCCCGTGTTTCAGCCAGCGCCCCGGTCTGGGTGATGTCGAGCAGGATGCGTTCCGGCAGCGCCGTCTCGCGCCATTGCGCGGGCAGTTCGGGGGTCAGCTGGTCGATGGCGTAATAGATCGTGCCAAACAGTACCAGTGCCACAAGGCCGAGAAGGGCGAGCACACCAACGAAGAGACGGCGCAGCCAGACGAACATGGCGGGCCATGTCCTTTCTTTTGGGGGTTACAGCGCGCCGGTGAGGCCGCGCTGGCGAAGCACGTGGTCGGCCAGAACCAGCGCCATCATGGCCTCGCCGACCGGTACGGCGCGGATGCCGACGCAGGGGTCATGGCGGCCCTTGGTGCGGACCTCGATGTCGCGGTTGTTGCGGTCGACCGACTGGCGCGGGGTGAGGATGGAACTGGTCGGCTTCACCGCGAAGCGCACGACGATATCCTGCCCGGTGGAGATGCCGCCCAGGATGCCGCCCGCCTTGTTGGACTGGAATTCAACCTTGTTGCCGGCCATGCGCATTTCATCGGCATTCTGCTCGCCGGTGAGGGATGCCGCCTCGAAACCGGCGCCGATCTCCACGCCCTTGACCGCGTTGATCGACATCATGGCGCGAGCCAGGTCGCTGTCCAGCTTGTCATAGATCGGCTCACCCAGACCGGCCGGGAAGCCACTGGCGACAATCTCGATCACCGCCCCGCAGGAGGAGCCGGATTTGCGGATGCCGTCGAGATATCCCTCCCAGGCGGTCGCCGCGGCGGCATCCGGGCACCAGAAGGGGTTATTCTCGACATTTGCCCAGTCCCAGGCGCTCCGGTCGATGCCGTGCGGCCCCATCTGGACCAGCGCCCCCCGGATCGACAGGCTGTCGCCCAGGATGTGGCGCAGCATCCGGCGCGCCACGCCGCCGGCAGCGACCCGCATTGCGGTTTCGCGCGCCGAGGAGCGGCCGCCGCCCCGATAATCGCGGATGCCGTATTTCGCCTGATAGGTGAAATCGGCATGGCCGGGGCGGTACTGGTCGGCGATCTCGGAATAATCCTTCGAGCGCTGATCCATGTTCTCGATGATCAGCCCGATGGGCGTGCCGGTCGTCTTGCCCTCGAACACGCCGGAGACGATCTTCACCTGATCGGGTTCCTGGCGCTGGGTGGTGAAGCGCGACTGCCCCGGCCGGCGGCGATCCAGCCAGTGCTGCAGATCGCCTTCGTCGAGAGGAATCAGCGGCGGCACGCCATCGACCACGCAGCCGATGGACGGCCCGTGGCTTTCGCCCCAGGTGGTGAAGCGAAAGGCCGTGCCGAAGCTGTTGCCGGCCATGGCTCAGACGACGGAGATGTCGGGCGCGTCAACGGCCTTCATGCCGACGACATGATAACCGCAATCGACATGGTGGATTTCGCCGGTCACGCCGGTCGACAGCTCGCTGAGCAGATAGAGCGCAGAGCCGCCAACATCCTCCAGCGTCACATTGCGCTTCAGCGGCGAGTTGTACTGGTTCCATTTCAGGATATAGCGGAAATCGCCGATGCCCGAAGCCGCCAGCGTCTTGATCGGCCCGGCGGAAATGCCGTTCACCCGGATCGCCCGGTCGCCCAGATCGACGGCGAGGTAGCGGATGCTGGCTTCCAGCGCGGCCTTGGCCACGCCCATGACGTTGTAATGCGGCATCACCCGCTCGGCGCCGTAATAGGTCAGCGTCAGCAGCGACCCGCCATCATTCATCATGGCGGTGGCGCGCTGCGCCACGGCGGTGAAGGAATAGCAGGAGATATCCAGCGTATTCAGGAAGTTGTCGCGCGTGGTCTCGACATACTTGCCCTTCAGCTGGTCCTTGTCGGAATAGGCGACGGCATGGACCACGAAATCCAGCGTGCCCCAGGCCTCTTTCAGTGCGTCGAAGGTCGCGTCGATGCTGGATTCATCGGTTACGTCGCAGGGCAGCAGAAGCGTGGAGCCAATGGAATGCGCCAGTGGCTCGACACGCTTCTTCAGCGCATCGCCCTGATAGGTGAACGCCATTTCGGCGCCATGCGCCGCCAGAGTCCGTGCAATGCCCCAGGCGATCGAGCGATCATTCGCGACCCCCATCACAATGCCGCGCTTGCCGGCCATCAAGGGCGTGGCGTTCGTCATCAAATCCCCACTCACGAATATCTACGGTCTAAAAAGGCTGCGCATCCTACACGAAAGCGCAAAGCCGGGTAAAGCAGCGCCACATGCCGGGCACTATTCCATCCCCGCGATCTTGCGCGGGTTATAGGTGTTCTTGGGTTGCCAGCGGGCCAGGAAATCGGTCAATTCGCGATCCGGCGGGTCGGGCAGGACAATGCGCAGGGTGACGAACTGGTCGCCCTCTATGCCTGCCTTGGCATCGCGGATGCCCTTGCCCTTCAGCCGCAACTTTGTGCCGCCGCTGGAACTGGGCGGCACTTTCAGCTGCACCCGGCCGTGAATCGTCGGCACCTGGACGGAGGCCCCCATCACCGCTTCCTGCAGGGTCACCGGCAGGTCGAGATAGATGTTCAGATCCTCGCGCTCAAAATAGGGATGCGGCTTTACCGTGACCTCGACGAAGGCATCGCCGGCCGGGCTGCCGTGAATGCCGGGCCGGCCCTGGCCTTTCAGGCGCAGGGTCTGGCCGGTATGGGTATTGCCGGGAATTGCGACATCAAGGCTCTTGCCGTCAGGGAAGGTGACGCGCTTCTTCGCCCCGGCGGTCGCTTCCAGGAAATCGACGTCGAGCTTGTAGGTGACATCGGCGCCCCGGTGGCTGTCCCGGCTCTGGGTCTGGGTGCCTGAATCGCCACCGCTCTGGGCGTTCCGGTCCGGGCGCATGCCGGCCGCGCGGAAGAACTCAGCGAAGATATCCTCCGATCCGCCGCCCCCGAAGGGTCCGCGCGAGGTGCCGCCCCCCGCTGTGCCGCCAGCACTGCTGCGCGGGCCCTGCCGGGCGCCGCGATAACCGCCGCGCGAGAAGCGGCGCTCATTGCCCTCGGCATCCAGATCGCCACGGTCGTACTTCGCCCGCCGATCAGGATCGGAGACCAGATTATAGGCGGTGTTGATTTCCTTGAACTTGCCCTCCACAGCCGGGTCGTCGGCATTGACGTCCGGGTGGAACTTCTTTGCCAGCTTGCGGAAGGCCGCCTTTATTTCCGATGGCGACGCGGACGGCTTCACGCCGAGCACGTCATAGGGATCACGCATGCTGGGCGGGGCCTCGCTGTCTATTCAACCATTTTCCAGCTGCCGTCGGGCTGCCGGCAGGCGGTGCCATAGGCCCGCTCCGACTTGCCGCCGATGGTGACGGTCTGCTGGAATTCACGGCAATACGCGCCATTCGGGGCGGTGCCGTCGCGAACCGGTATCACGCTGCCGGAATTTCCGGTGCTGGGATTGTTCCAGGCAATCGTCTGGCCGACCGGGGCGGCCTGCGCCTGGTTCATGGCGCTGGTGGCGCGCTGGCGGTCGACATCGTCCAGCCCGCGCCCGACCTCGCCACCGAGGAAGGCGCCAAGCAAAGCGCCGGCCGCCGTGGTGGCAAGGCGCCCCGTGCCGCTGCCGAACTGTGCGCCGGCAACCGCGCCGCCGACACCGCCCAGTACGCCGCCGACAGTCTGCTTGGTGCCGTAATTACTGCTTTCACACCCTGCCATGACCAGGAGAGCGGCCACGGCGATCACTGTTTTCTTAACCATGCTCGAAGACCCTTTGAGGCCGGTTGACCTTCTGAAACCCAGGCCAGATTTGGTGGGGAATCAGGGTAGAACCGGTATAGTAACCACAAGATACTGCGACCGATGGCGTTGCCCAAAGCTCTTTTTGCATGCGGGGCATCGCCGCCTGCGGCTGGACCCGGGTAACGCACCCGACTAGCTTAGATATTTCCGCGGCGAAATTGAGGCATGAGTGATGACCGAGGCCCCGTTCGATGAACCCTTCCAGCGCTTCCAGAACTGGTTCGAGGAAGCTAGGCAGAAGGAGCCCAATGACCCGAATGCGATGGCCGTCGCCACCGTCGATGCCGCCGGCCGCCCGTCGCTGCGCATGGTCCTGCTGAAGGGGCATGACGAACACGGTTTCGTCTTCTACACGAATTTCGAGAGCCGCAAGGGCCGCGACCTGCTGGAAAACCCGCAGGCTGCCCTGCTGTTTCACTGGAAATCGCTGCGCCGGCAAATCCGCATCGAAGGCCCGGTCAGCCCGGTCAGCGAGGCCGAGGCGGATGAATATTATCACAGCCGTCCGCGCCAGAGCCAGATTGGCGCCTGGGCCTCGCAGCAGTCACGCCCGCTGGAAAGCCGCTTCGCGCTGGAAAAGGCGGTGGCGAAATATGCCGCAAAACACCCGATCGGCGAAATTCCGCGCCCGGCCTATTGGTCGGGTTTCCGTATTGTCCCGGATTACTTTGAATTCTGGGAGGACAAGCCGTTCCGCCTGCATGATCGGCTGGTCTTCCAGCGCGAGGGCGATGCCTGGCGCACGGAGAAGCTTTTCCCTTAATCCTTCTGTTGAAGCGGGGCTTTATGGCTGAGACAAAAAGCGGAACCGACGCTTCAGGCAAGTTGATGCGGCGGGCGACGCTGCTCGCCGTCATCACGGCGGGACTGCTGATCACGGTCAAGCTGGCGGCCTGGCTGATGACCGATTCGGTAGCGCTGCTGTCCAGCCTGGTCGATTCCTCGCTTGATGCCTGCGCGTCCGTGGTGACCCTGTTTGCCGTGCGGCAGGCCCTGGTGCCGCCGGACCGGGAGCATCGCTTTGGACACGGCAAGGCGGAGCCCCTGGCTGCCCTGGCGCAGGGCGCATTCATAATGGGCTCGGCCCTGTTCCTCGTGATCGAATCGATCCGGCGGCTGGTGAACCCGCAGCCGACCTCGCAGGAGGGCATCGGCATTGCGGTCATGGTCTTCTCGATTGTCGTGACCCTGGCGCTGGTGTCCTATCAGGCCTATGCGGTGCGCCGCACCGGCTCGCTGGCGGTGGAGGCCGACAGCCTGCATTACCGGGGCGATTTGCTGATCAATGTGTCGATCATCGCCTCGCTGGTGCTGGGCGGCTGGTTCGGCTTCACCATGGCCGATCCGCTCTTCGCGCTGGGCATCGCGGCCTATCTGATCCGCACAGCCGGGGGCATCGCCTGGGGCGCGCTGAACATCCTGATGGATCGGGAATTGCCGGATGACCAGCGCCAGGCGATCCTGGAGATCGCCCGTCGCCCGGCCGAGGTGCTGGGCGTGCATGATCTGCGCACCCGGTCCAGCGGGCAGCACAGCTTCATCCAGATGCATCTGGAACTGGATGGCAGCATGACGCTGCTGCGCGCCCATGAGGTCGCGGATTCGGTGGAGGCGGAAATCGAACTGGCCTTCCCCGGGGCCGAGGTGATTGTCCATCAGGACCCTCACGGCATTCCCGACAAGCCACGTCCCGCCTGATGACGGAATTTTCCCTGTCGGATGTCCTGGCCCTGCTGGGCAATCCAGAGACCTATGGCGTAACCGGGCCGGTCGACAGGCTGGAAACCCATGCGGCCTATGTGTTCCTGGCCGGGGATCGGGCCTACAAGATCAAGAAGCCGGCGCAGTACCCCTATATGGATTTCTCGACGCTGGAGAAGCGCCACAAGGCCTGCGTCACCGAACTGGAGGTGAACCGCCGCACCGCGCCCGATCTCTATCTCGATCTTCTGGCCGTCGTGCCGGACGGGCAGGGCGGGCTGCGACTGGGCGGTGCGGAATCGGAAGCGGTCGAATGGGTGGTGATGATGCGCCGCTTCCCGCAGGAGGCGCTGTTCGACCGGCTGGCTGCCAGCGGTGGCCTCACGCCCGAACTGATGGACGGGCTGGCCGATGCCGTCGCCGCCCTGCATGACAAGGCTGAGCCCTCCCAGACCCGGGGCGGCCGGGATGCCTTTGAGCGCTATGTCGAGGGCAATGCCGCAGAGCTTGAGCGCGTCATCGGCACGGTGTTCGAGGCCGGGACGGTGGCGACGGTGAACCGGCTGTGCCGGGCGGCGCTGGCGCAAGCAGGGGAGTTGCTGGATGCGCGGCGGGCGCAGGGGCTGGTACGGCACTGCCATGGCGATCTGCATCTGCGCAATATCTGCCTGATCGATGGCCGGCCAACCTTGTTCGACGCCATCGAGTTCAACGATGATTTCGCCATCATCGACATTCTCTATGATCTCGCCTTCCTGCTGATGGATCTGGATCATCGCGGCCTTGCCAGCCAGGCCAACCGGGTGCTGAACCGCTATCTGCTGCGCGGTGGCTATGACGGTCTGGCGGCGCTGCCCCTGATGTTGGCCTGCCGGGCCGTGATCCGTGCCCATGTCGGCGCCCGTCTGGCAGAGGGCCTGTCGGACGACAAGGCCGACGCGCCAGTCGACGAGGCCCGGGCCTATCTCGACCGGGCGCTGGGCTATCTTCAGCCCGCCGCACCGCGCCTGATCGCCGTGGGGGGTATTTCCGGCAGCGGCAAGTCAACCCTGGCGCGGGCGCTGGCCCCGTCCATCGGCCGGGCGCCCGGCGCCATACTTCTGCGCAGCGACGTGATCCGCAAGCGCCTGTTCGGCGTCGCGGAGACCGAGCGGCTGCCAGCCGAGGCCTATGACTGGCAGGTCTCGATCCGGGTCTTCGAGGAAATCGAGCGCCAGGCCGAATCAGTGCTCCGCCAGGGCCAGTCGGTGATTGCCGATGCGGTCTATGGCAATGACGGCCAGCGCCGGGGCATCGCCGCTGTTGCGCGGCGGCTTGATATACCCTTCGACGGTGTGTGGCTGGAAGCACCGCCGGCGCAGCTGGAGCAGCGCGTCGCCACCCGCAAGGGCGATGCCTCCGACGCCACGGTCGCGGTGGTCCGGGGCCAGTTGTCCGGGATCAAGCCACCACAGGGCTGGCACCGGCTGGATTCCTCCGGGGATGCCGGTGCGGTGCTGGTCGCCGCGAAACAGGCGCTGGATTGTTAAGGCGGTTTTGTTAAGAATCTCTCGCAGTATCTCCCCATTGGCCGACAGATAGGATAGGCTCCGCCGCCATGAGCGACACGATCTTCGATCTCGACAGCGCCAAGACCTGCATCGTCACCGGTGCAAGCCGCGGCATCGGCCATTCCACCGCCCGGTATTTCCGCGACCGGGGCTGGAAGATCATCACCTGCAGCCGCGACGAGGCGCCGGCGGAATGCAAGCGCGACCCGTTCTGGACTGCGCATATCCCGACCGATTTGTTCGATCCTGCCAGCGTGAAGGCGTTCATCGAGGAGGCAAATGCGCTGCTTGATGACGGGCCGGTGCATGCGCTGATCAACAATGCCGGCTGGTCGCCCAAGACCGATTTTAAAGAGCGGCTGGGCTGCCTGAACGGCGATATCGACGCCTGGCAGCAGGTGTTCGAGCTCAACTGCTTCGCGCCCCTGCGCCTGGCGCGCGGCTTTGCGGCGGCCCTGCACAAGGGCAAGGGTTCGATCGTGAATATCACCTCGATCGCCGGCCATTCGATCCACCCCTTCGCCGGGTCGGCCTATTCGACCTCGAAGGCGGCGCTGTCGGCGCTGACCCGCGAGATGGCGGCCGATTTCGCGCAGCTCGGCGTGCGGGTGAATGCCGTGGCCCCCGGCGAGATCGAAACCGCGATGCTGTCGCCGGAATACGAAATGCTGGTGCCGCGCATCCCGATGCACCGGCTCGGCAAGCCGGAGGATGTCGCCTCGACCGTCTTCGCGCTCTGCTCCGACCAGTTCGGCTATGTCACCGGTACGGAGATCTTCGTCACCGGCGGGCAGCATCTGTACTAGGGAGCAGGACCCACTCTCTCCTCGTCACCCTCGGGCTTGACCCGAGGGTCAAGCCGTCCGCGCCAGTCGCTCGGTCAATGGATGGTCGGATCAAGTCCGACCATGACGACAGAGGGGAGGCGGACGCGGAGCGCGACTACCCCGCCAGCGGGTTCAGCAGCGCGTCCTGGGGGCTGGCGGCATCGGCGATGCGCACGATAGCGCCGTCCACGACCGCCTTGCCCTCGGCAACCAGGCGCAGGGCCAGTGGGTAGCAGCGATGCTCGGCGGCCAGCACGCGGTCGGAGAGTTCGTTGGCGCTGTCGCCGGGCAGGATGGGCACGGCGGCCTGGACGATGATCGGGCCGTCATCCATTTCGGCGCGGACGAAATGCACCGTGCAGCCGGTGAAGCGGCAACCAGCCTCGATGGCGCGTTCATGGCTGTGCAGCCCCTTGAAGGCCGGCAGCAGCGAGGGGTGGATATTGATCATCCGGTCGTGCCACTTGCCGACAAATCCCGGTGTCAGCAGCCGCATGAAGCCGGCCAGGCAGACCAGCTGCGCGCCGGCAGCGACGATCTCGGCATGCAGCGCCTCGTCGAAGCTTTCGCGGTCAGGATAGGCCTTGTGCGAGATTGCCGTGGTGGCGATGCCGGCCTCGGCGGCGCGGACTAGGCCATAGGCATCGGCCTTGTTCGACAGCACCAGAACGATTTCGGCCGGGAAGTCTGGCGCGGCGCAGGCATCGATGAGCGATTGAAGATTGCTGCCGCGACCGGAGATCAGCACCGCAACCTTCAGGCGTTCCACCGTGCCTCCAGCCCATGGATGGTGACGGGGGCGCGGTCTTCCGTGCGCGGGTCGATCTGGCCGATCCGGAACACCGTCTCGCCGGCCTCGGTCAGCGCCTGCGTCGCGGCTTCGACCGCGCCGGGAGCAACCACCAGCACCATGCCGATTCCGCAATTGAAGGTACGCGGCATGTCGGCGGCATCGACCCCGCCGGCCATGGCCAGCCAGGTGAAGACCGGCGGAATATCCCAGGTGGACCCATCCAGCGTGGCGGCCAGATGCTTCGGGAAGACACGCGGCAGATTCTCCACCAGCCCGCCGCCGGTGATATGCGCCAGCGCCTTCACCCCGTTAGGACCGGCAGCCTTGATGGCGGCAAGGCAGGATTTCACATAGATGCGCGTCGGCGCCAGCAGCGCCTCGCCCAGAGTCTGGTCCATGTCGAAGGGGGCCGGGAATTCATAGTCGACGCCCAGATCGGCGACGACCCGGCGGACCAGCGAATAGCCGTTGGAATGCACGCCGTTCGAGGCCAGACCGAGCAGCACATCGCCCTCGGCCACGGTGTCGCCGGTCAGGATCGCATCGCGCTCGACCGCGCCGACGGCAAAGCCGGCAAGGTCGTAATCGCCTCTTGCATACATGCCGGGCATCTCGGCCGTCTCGCCGCCGATCAGCGCGCAGCCGGCCTGGCGGCAGCCCTCGGCAATGCCGGCGATGACGTTGCGCGCAACCTCCGGCTCCAGCTTGCCGCTGGCGTAGTAATCCAGAAAGAACAGCGGCTCGGCGCCCTGTACGACCAGGTCGTTCACGCACATGGCGACAAGGTCGATACCGACCGTCCCGTGATGGCCGCTGTCGATGGCGACCTTCAGCTTGGTGCCGACGCCATCGGTGGCGGCGATCAGGATCGGGTCGATGAAGCCGGCGGCCTTCAGGTCGAAGGCGGCGCCAAACCCGCCCAGCGCCGCATCGGCGCCGCGACGGGCCGTCGATTTGGCCAGCGGCTTGATCGCTTCGACCAAGGCATCGCCGGCATCAATATCGACGCCAGCGTCTCGGTAAGTCAGGGAGTTGCGTTTGGTCATGGGGTTTACGCTACCGTCAGCCGGTCTGGGAGAATAAGCCCTTGCACTGGGGCGATGTTCGCCCCCACTTTGCAGGATATGTCATGGCACATTGCCCGGCCTGAAGCGCGGGCGCGCCGACAATAACGATTACGGGACGCTTTGCAATGGTACATCCGCTGAAGGCCCTCACCTTCGTCGCCCTGCTGGCCGGTTTTATTGCCGCACTGCCCGCTGGCCCTGTTCTGGCGCAGGCCGGCGGTCATCTGTATCTGGTCGATAGCGTGCCGGTCGATGTTACGGCGAAAAGTGCTGTCGATGCACGCGATCAGGCCCTGACTGAAGGCCAGCGTGAGGCTTTCAAGCGTCTGATGCAACGCCTGACGCCGGCCGGGACCACGCCGCCCACCGCGTCCGATGGCGAGATCGAGACCATGGTGCAGGGTTTCCAGATCCGTGATGAGCGCACCTCGGGCGTGCGCTATCTGGCCAATCTGGTGGTGCAGTTCCGTCCCGCTGAGGTGCGAAGCTTCCTGGAGCGCCGCAATGTCGCGGCGGTCACGGCGGCGGCCCCGCCGGTGCTGATCGTGCCGGTGCTGGTCGAGGAGGGCGGGGCGACGCTGTGGAACGATCCCAATCCATGGCGTGAAGCCTGGGAACAGGCCCCGATGGGGCAGTCGCTGGTGCCGGTTGCGGTGCCGCTGGGCGATGCGCGCGATCTGACCGGCCTGTCGGCCGAGCAGGCTATCGCCGGCGATCCCGATGCGCTGGGCGCCATGGCGCAGCGCTATGGCGCGACCAGCAGTCTGGTTGCCATTGCCCGGATGGGCGGCACGGAGGCGCAGCCGGCAGTGAATCTGCAGGTCAGCCGGCAGGGCACGGCCATGTCCGGCCCGGCAATCGCGGAGACCCTGACTGCTGATCCCGGCGAAACGCGCGAGGCCCTGCTGGCCCGCGCCGTGACCCGCATCACCAGCGATCTGGACCGTGACTGGAAGCAGCTGGCCACGGTGCGGCCCGGTATCCAGAACAGCATGACGGTTAAGGTCGGGTTTGCCGGGTTGGACGATTGGGTGACGATCCGTAAGCGCCTGTCCGACCTGCCAATTCTGCGCAAGCAGACGGTCATTGCGATTTCGCGCCGTGAGGCGGAGATGGCACTGTCTTATGCTGGCGAGACCGAGCAGTTGCGCAGCGCACTGGAGATGCGCAGCCTGGCGCTGGTGGAGGAACAGACCGGCTGGCGCCTCTCCATGCGTTGATACGGGGCTATAGCAAGGGGGCGGCCTGACCACGCTGGTTCCGGCGGTGCCTGTTTCTGAATCTGGGAAACCGCGCTTTGAAACCGGAGCATAAATCGTGACGCTGAAAACCCGCCTGGTCTTCTGGTTTGGTGGCCTGGCCCTGCTGTTCCTGCTGCTCTATGTGCTGGGCAATGTGCTGCTGCCCTTCATCGCGGGCATGGCGCTGGCCTATTTCATGGACCCGCTGGTCGACCGGATGGAACGCTGGGGCATGTCGCGCACCATCGGCACCCTGGTGGCGTTGCTGCTGTTCTTCGTCGCCTTCCTGATCATTTTGCTCCTGCTGGTGCCGTTGCTGCATTCGCAGATATCGATCCTGATCGACCGGATGCCCGACTATATCAATACGCTGAGCCAGCGGCTGGAGCCGATCCTCGAAGAGCTTCGCGTGCGCTTTGCCGCTCAGGGCGATCCTGACCTGTCCAAGCTGCTGAGTTCTTCCGGCACGGCGCTCAGCTGGGTGGCCAGCTTCCTGGGCGGCCTGATCAGCGGCGGTGCGGCCTTCGCCAATATCATCTCGCTGATTCTGATCACACCCATCGTCGCCTTCTATCTGCTGCGCGACTGGGACCGCATGGTCGCCAAGATCGATGGCTGGCTGCCGCGGGCGCAGGCCGACACCATCCGTCGGCTGGCGCGTGAGATCGACGATACGCTGGCCGGTTTCGTGCGCGGCCAGGCAATGGTCTGCCTCTGCCTCGGCACCTTCTATGCGGTCGGGCTGACTCTGTGCGGCCTCGATTTCGGCCTGATCATCGGCATCTTCGCCGGCATTATCTCTTTCGTGCCCTTCGTCGGCTCGATTGCCGGTGGCATCGCGGCCATCGGGCTGGCGCTGGTTCAGTTCGATTCGCTGGTGCAGGTCGCCCTTGTCGCAGGTGTCTTCGTGGCGGGCCAGGCCATAGAAGGTAATTTCCTGACGCCCAAAATGGTTGGCGACAAGGTCGGGCTGCATCCGGTCTGGGTGATCTTTGCATTGCTGGCCGGCGGCGCGCTGTTCGGCTTTGTCGGCATATTGGTGGCGGTGCCGGTCGCCGCTGTCCTGGGGGTGATGACCCGCTTTGCTGTGGAGCAATATCTCGACAGCCCGCTTTATGATGAGAACCGGACCCGCGACCGGTTCGAGTATCAGGGCGATTCGGACGATAGTCTCTGACCTGGATGCCATGACGCAGCTTGTTTTCGATCTTCCGCACCGCACGGCCCTGGGCCGTGAGGATTTCCTTGTTGCCGAGGGTAATGAGGAGGCGGTTGCCTGGCTGGACAAATGGCCGGACTGGCCGCGCGTCGGGCGCCTGCCGGCGGCGCTTGTCATCCACGGCCCGGCCGGATGCGGCAAGACGCATCTGGCCTCGGTCTGGCAGACGGTCAGCGCGGCGCGATTCATTGATGCGGCGGCCATCATGCCCGATGCGGTGCCGGAATTGCTGCGGGATGCTGATGCCGTGGTGCTGGACGATCTGACAGCACGGATCGATGAGCACGGGCTGTTCCATCTGCTGAATCTTCTGGGGGAGCGGGGCGGCTCCCTGCTGATTACTGCCGCCGAGCCACCTGCGCGCTGGGCGATTGCCCTGCCGGACCTGAAATCCCGGCTGTCGGCCCTGCCTTCGGTGGGGCTGGGCGTCCCGGATGAGGCGCTGCTGGCCGCCGTTATGGTTAAGCTGTTCGCCGACCGGCAGCTTATGGTAAGTCAGGAACTTGTGCAGTTCCTGCTGCCCCGCATTGAGCGTTCCTTCGCCGCCGTCAGGGACATCGTCGACCGGCTGGACCGGGCGGCGCTGGCGTCGCGGCGCAATATCACCGTTCCCCTGGCGCGTTCGCTGCTGGCCTTGCAGGACGAAGAAAACGACATGGAAGGAAACTAGCGTATGGATATGGGCATTCGCGGTCGCAAGGCGATCGTCTGTGCGTCGAGCAAGGGTCTGGGCAAGGGCTGCGCCCTGGCACTGGGACGCGAAGGGGTGGAGCTGTTCATCCTGGCGCGTGGTGATGAGGCGCTGAACGCCACGGCGGAGGAAATCCGCAAGGATAGCGGCGCCACCGTCACGGCGATTGCCGGCGACATCACCACCCCGGAAGGCCGCGCCAAGGTTCTGGCCGCCTGTCCCGATCCCGACATCCTGGTGAACAATGCCGGTGGCCCGCCCCCGGGCGATTTCCGCGACTGGTCGATGGATGACTGGAACAAGGCGCTGAACGCCAACATGCTGACCCCCATCGAGCTGATCAAGGCGACGGTGGACGGCATGATTTCCCGCAAGTTCGGGCGCATCGTGAACATCACCTCGGCCTCGGTTAAGTCGCCGATCCCGATTCTTGGCATGTCGAACGGCGCGCGCGCCGGCCTGACCGGTTTCGTCGCCGGCCTGGCCCGCCAGACCGTGCGGAACAACGTCACGATCAACGGCCTGCTGCCCGGCCCGTTCGAGACCGACCGCGTGCGCTCCACCGCCAAGGGCGTGGCCGAGAAGACCGGCAAGAGCATCGATGAAGTGCTGGATGGGCGCCGTAAGGAAAACCCGGCCGGCCGCTTCGGCACGATCGAGGAATTCGGCGCGGCCTGCGCCTTCCTGTGCAGCGCCCATGGCGGCTTCATCACCGGCCAGAACCTGGTCATGGATGGCGGCGCCTATAACGGCACGATGGGGTAAGCCGGCGCCGGACACCGCAATCTTCATCGAACCGTAATGCATTCCGGCCGGGGCCTGCATGACAGCAGCCCCGGCCGCGTGCTATTTCAGTAGCCTTCCGCCGCTTAGAGGGCCTGTCCGTGACCACAGCCGAAACCCAGCCTGTCGAGAAGATCGACCTGCATTCGCCCAAGCGCTTCTTCAATCGCGAATTGTCCTGGCTGGCCTTCAATGCGCGGGTGCTGGAAGAGGCGATGAACGCCAAGCATCCGCTGCTGGAACGGCTGCGCTTCCTGTCTATCTCCTCGTCCAACCTGGATGAGTTCTACATGGTCCGGGTGGCCGGCCTGTCGGGCCAGGTCGGGGCCAATGTGAATACGCCGAGCCAGGACGGGCTGACGCCGCTCCAGCAGCTGGCGGCCATCCGCGAGGCGACGGGCAAGCTGATCGCCGACCAGCAGGCGTGCTGGCGGCAATTGCGCGAGGAATTGCGCAAGGCGGGCGTGTCGGTCGTGGACTGGGCGCAGCTGACGCGCGGTGACCAGAAATGGCTGGACCGCTATTTCATGGAGCAGGTCTTCCCGACCCTGACCCCGCTGGCGGTTGATCCGGCCCATCCCTTTCCGTTCCTGCCGAATCGCGGCAAGGCCATCGTGCTGCAGCTGCTGCGCGCCGCCGATGGCCGGGAGCTGGAAGCGCTGGTGCCGATGCCGCCGCAGATCGGCCGGTTCGTGCGTCTGCCGGGCGCGGCGATCCGGTTCCTGCCGATTGAACAATTGATCCTGCATTTCTTCCAGAAGCTGTTTCCGGGGCTGGAACTTGTCGACCACGGCATGTTCCGTGTGCTGCGCGACAGTGAAATGGAAATCGAGGAGGAGGCGGAGGATCTGGTCCGACTGTTCGAATCCGCCCTGCGCCGCCGCCGGCGCGGCAGCGTGATCCGGCTGACCGTGAATGGGGCGATCCCCGACGATCTGCGCAGCTTTGTTGTCGATCAGCTTGGCGTTGTTCCGCAGGATGTGTTCTCGCTTGAGGAGCTGATCGGCATCGACGATCTGTCGCAGCTTATTGTCTCGGAGCGGGCGGATTTGCTGTTCAAGCCGTTCAATGCGCGTTTTCCCGAGCGTATCCGCGATTTTGCCGGCGATTGCTTCGCCGCGATCCGGCACAAGGACATCGTCGTCCACCATCCCTTCGAAAGCTTCGACGTGGTGGTGCAGTTCCTGCGCCAGGCGGCGCATGATCCGGCGGTGATCTCGATCAAGCAGACGCTGTACCGCACCTCGAAAGATTCGCCGATCATCAAGGAACTGATCGAGGCTGCCGAGAGCGGCAAGTCGGTCACTGCCATGGTCGAGTTGAAGGCGCGTTTCGACGAGGAAGCCAATATCCAGTGGGCGCGTGACCTGGAACGAGCGGGCTGTCAGGTCGTTTATGGATTCATGGACCTGAAGACCCACGCGAAGATATCGATGGTTGTCCGGCGCGAAGGCGGGGGCTTGCGCTCCTACTGCCATTTCGGCACCGGCAATTATCACCCGATCACCGCCAAGGTTTATACGGATCTCTCCTTCTTCACCTGCGATCCGCAGCTCTGCGAAGACGCGACGCGGATTTTCAATTTCATGACCGGCTATGCCCGTCCGGAAAAGCTGTCGAAGCTGTCGATTGCCCCGCATTCGCTGCGCGACACGCTTCTGGAGCATATCAAGCACGAGATCGACAATGCCAAGGCCGGTAAGCCTGCGGCAATCTGGGCAAAGCTGAACGCGCTCGTCGATGAACGTCTGATTGACGGGCTATACAAGGCATCCATGGCCGGCGTCCAGATTGATCTGGTGATCCGGGGCATCTGCTGCCTGCGGCCCGGCGTGAAAGGACTGTCGGAGAATATCCGGGTGAAAAGCATCGTTGGTCGTTTTCTGGAGCATGGAAGGGTGGCCTGTTTCGCCAATGGCCATACCATGCCCTCGCCGGAAAACCTGGTCTTCATCTCTTCGGCCGACTGGATGCAGCGCAGTATGGACCGGCGGGTCGAATCCCTTGTGCCGATCGAAAACCCGACCGTGCATGAGCAGGTTCTCGACCAGATCATGATCGCCAATCTGAAGGATACCGATCAAAGCTGGCGCCTGATGCCCGATGGAAGCTATGTTCGCGTCGAGCCCGGTGCCACGGCCTTCAATGCCCATCACTACTTCATGACGAATCCGAGCTTGTCCGGGCGCGGCAGTGCCCTTAAGAAGTCGCAGCCATTGCCACGCCTGGTGATGAGCCAGTCCTGAGCGGAACGCGACCGGAGTGTAATGCAAGCAAAACCGACGAGCGCTGAACCGCTGCCCCAGGCAAATGACGCCAGGGAAGTCGGTGGCACCGGCGCGCGCAGCGTCGCGGCGCAGAAGGGACGATCCGGCGTATTGGATATCGGCTCCAATTCGATCCGCCTCGTGGTCTATGACCGGCATGACCGGGTGCTGCTGCCGCTGTTCAACGAAAAGGCCCTGTGCGGTCTTGGCAAGGGCATGAACGGCCATCGCCGCCTCTCGGAGGAGGGGGTCCGCTCGGCCTTCGACAATCTGGCACGCTTTGCCGCCATTGCCCGTGCCATGGAGGTTTCCAGCCTTTTCGTTCTGGCCACGGCCGCCGTGCGCGATGCCGAGAACGGCCCGGATTTCGTTGCCGAGGTGGAAAAGCGGCTCGGTTTCAAGGTCACGATCCTGTCCGGCGAGGAAGAAGCCCGGCTCTCCGCGATGGGCGTGCTCTGCGCCATGCCGCAGGCGGATGGTGTCGTCGGCGATATGGGTGGCGGCAGCCTGGAACTGGTTGATCTGCGCCTCGGCGCTGTTGGCCATCAGGTGACCCTGCCGCTCGGCCCGCTGCGCCTTGGCGAGCTGGCGGATAGCGGCAATCGCAAGAAGCTGATCTCCACCATCGACGCGCATCTGGCCAGCCTGCCCTGGTTGTCGGGGTTGAAGGGGCGGCCCTTCTATGCGGTGGGCGGCGCCTGGCGGTCGATTGCCAAGGCGCATATGGAACTGACCGGATATCCGCTGCACATCCTGCATGAATACCGCATCGACGGCACGGCACTGGCCGGCTTTCTCGGCCGGTTGCAGCGGATCGGCAAGTCCGGGCTGAAATCGATCAGCGGCATTTCAAAGCGTCGGCTGGACACCATCCCCCTGGCCTCTCTGGTGCTGCAGCGGCTGATCCTCATGTCCGCGCCCTCGGTGGTGGTGTTTTCCGCCTATGGGCTGCGCGAGGGCTGTCTCTATGATCAATTGCCGCCGGAGATTCAGGCGCTCGATCCGCTGATCGAGGCGGCGCATGAAATTGCCGATGTCTCCGGACGCTTCCTACCGCATGGCGAGGAATTGCTGGACTGGACAACGCCGCTGTTTCCCGAGGAAGCGCCGCAGCAGCGGCGGCTGCGCCATGCGGCATGCATCCTGTCGGATATGGCCTGGACGGAACATCCCGATTACCGCGCCGAAAATGCCTTCTGGAAGGTGCTGCGCGCGCCGATCCCCGGTTTCGACCATGCCGGCCGCTGCTTCGTGGCGCTGGCGCTGATGGCGCGCTATGTCGGGCATGTCGATCTGAAGGCGGCGGAAACCGCGAAGCAGCTGATCGACAAGGATCTGGTACAGCAGGCGCTGATTCTGGGCGTCGCGCTGCGGCTGGCCCACACCTTCACCGGCGGCGCGCCGGGCATTCTGCCCGCGACGCCGTTACGGGTGATCGCCGGCAAGCTGTTCTTCACGGTGACCGAGACCCATGAGGCGCTGCTGGGCGATGTCGTTCAGCGCCGTCTCGAATCGCTGGGTTCTGTGCTCGGCCAGCCGGCCGAGGTGTCGGCCGGCTGAGACTACTGGGCGGCGGCCACGGCCGGCACCGGGACGATCCGCACCGTATTGCCGTCGGCGGTCAGTGCCAGGCGGCCCTGCTTCAGCGCCAGCGCATCCTTGCCGAACATCTCGTAGCGCCAGCCATGCAGCGGGCCGACATCGGCCTTGTCGTCGGCGGCAATGGCTTCCAGGTCGCTGGTATTGGCGACCAGCTTCTGGGCCACGTCGTTTTCCTCGCAGCGCAGCTTCAGCAGCACCTTCAGAAGATCGACGATGGGGCCGCGCCCGGCCGGCAGATCGACCCGTTCGGGCAGTTGCGGACGGTCTTCCTTCGGCACGGCAGCACCCCGGACGATGGCGTCCAGCAGCTGCTTGCCGATCGGGCCTTCGGCGAAGCCCTTGGAGAGGGCGCGAACCTTGCCCAGCTCGTCGGCGGTCTTTGGTTCCCGCGCGGCAATCTCCAGCAGGGCTTCGTCGCGCAGGAAGCGGTTGCGCGGCAGATCGCGCTTGCGCGCTTCAAGCTCGCGCCAGGCGGCAATCTCGCGCAGCACAGCCAGGAATTTGGTGCTGTTGGTGCGCGGCTTCAGCCGGCGCCAGGAGTCCATCGGGTCGGCGTCATAGGTCGAGGCGGAGGTCAGCACCGCCATTTCTTCGTGCAGCCATTCGGCACGGCCGTTCTTCGCCAGCATGGCGGCCAGCTTCTCATAGGCGACGCGCAGATGCGTGACATCGTCCAGCGCATAGTCGAGCTGCCGGTCGGAAAGCGGGCGGTTCGACCAGTCGGAGAAACGGAAGCTCTTGTCGATCCGGGCATTTGCCAGCTTGGCCGCCAGCGTCTCATAGCCCACCGAATCGCCGAAGCCGCAGACCATGGCGGCGACCTGCGTGTCGAACAGCGGTGCCGGGATGACATTGCCGAGAAAATAGAAAATCTCGATGTCCTGCCGGGCGGCGTGGAACACCTTCAGGACTTTCGGATCGGCCATCAGCGCGAAAAGCGGGGCCAGATCCATGCCGGGGGCCATCGGGTCGATGGCGGCGGCGGCGTCAGGGCCGGCTAGCTGCACCAGACAGAGTTGCGGGTAATACGTCTTCTCCCGCATGAACTCGGTATCGACGGTGACATACTCGGCTTTGGCAAGCGCCTGGCAGAAATCCGCCAGCACCTGCGAATCTGTGATCAGTGTGGTCATACCCGTCTCATACCATCCGCATTGCGGCGGCACAAAGCCGTAAAGCGCTATTCGACGAGCGCGAGGCGGCGGTTGCTCTGTTTGTTCTGGTACATTTCCTTGTCGGCACGGGCCATCAGCGTGGCCTCGGTGTCGTTCGGGCCGAAGGCGACAACCCCGACGCTGACACGGACCGGAATGGCGGCGCCGTTATAGGTCACGGTCAGCCGGTTCAGCTGGCGCGACAGCTGATGGGCGCGGGCGAAACCCGATTCGCTGTCGGTGCGGGTCAGCAGGGTGGCAAACTCATCGCCGCCCATGCGTGCCACGCTGTCATGGCGCCGCACCCGGTCGGCCAGGGTTTCGCTGACCTTCTTCAGCACCAGATCGCCGGCGGCATGGCCGTGGCAATCATTGATCTGCTTGAAGCTGTCGACATCGGCATAGATCAGCACGCCGCCGCTGTCGTTGCGCCGGGCTTCCTCCAGCGCACTCGACAATTGGCTGGCAAAACCGCGCCGGTTATACAGCCCGGTCAGCTCATCCGTGACCGAGAGGTTCTGCAGGCGGTCGATCTGCTGCTGCTGCAGGGCGATGATGTGGCGGGCCTCGGCGACGGCCAGGGCCAGCCGCATGATCTCGGCGGTGGTCAGGCGATCCGAATTGCCCAGCAGGCTGGCGGTGTCGGCCAGCCAGGCCTGGAGCCCGGCATCGGTATTGGCGTCATCGCCCAGAGCCCGCATCAGCGTGTCAACGCTCACCGGGGCAGCGGTTTCGGTCGGCGGCAATATGGTCAAGACAGCAGACATGGCGTTTACGGGTCTCCCAACCGGATAACTCATCCTGCCGGTAACTTCGCAAGCCTCATGCCAAGGGGTTATGGGATGGAAGTTATAATAAAATCATATGGATAGAGAAATTCCCTGTGCCGTCAGACCGGCAATTCCTGCCGGGCTGACGGCTGGCTAGGTAAACTAGACCACCCTGTCGCGCGGCGGGCGGGCGGCGAAGAAGGCGTCCAGATTGTCCAGCGCCCGGAACCCCATCGCCTGGCGGGTCTCATTGGTGGCGCTGCCGATATGCGGCAGCAGGAAGCAATTGGACAGATCGCGGTAGCCTGGATGAATGGCGGGTTCATTCTCGAACACATCCAGCCCGGCCGCGGCCAGCTTGCCGGATTTCAGCGCCGCGATCAGCGACTCGTCATGCACGATGGCGCCGCGCGCCGTGTTCACCACCACCGCGCCATCCGGCAGACGGGCAATCCGCGCGGCATTCAGGAAGTGATGGGTTTCCGCCGTCGCCGGGCAGTTGATCGACAGGAAATCGGCAACGCCCAGCAATTCCTCCGGGTCTTCATGGAAAATGGCTCCCTGTTCCAGCTCCGGCGACAGGCGGCTGCGGTTGTTGTAGTGGATTTCCATCTCGAAGCCGCGCGCCCGCTGGGCAACGGCCCGGCCGATCCGCCCCATGCCAAGAATGGCGAGGCGCTTGCCGGTGACATGGACGCCCAGCATGCTGGTCGGTGCCCATCGTCCCCAGCGATCCTCACGCACCATCCTTTCGCCCTCATAGGCCCGCCTTGCGGCGGCCAGCAGCAGCAGGAAAGTTGTATCCGCCGTCGCGTCTGTCAGCACATCGGGCGTATTGGTGACGGTGATGCCGCGCGCCCTGGCGGCGTCCAGATCGATATGGTCATGGCCAACGGAGAAGGTGGCGATGATCCGGATTTCGTCGGGCAGCTTCTCGATCACCCTGGCCGGCAGTTTCTCCGTCGAGCAGACCAGCAGACCCTGATGCCCGGCGCTGTCGCGCACCAAACGGTCGGCATCGAAAACGCTGTCCTCGGGATTCGTCGTCGCGTCATAGTCGCGGGCGATGCGTGCCTCTATTTGTGCCGGCATTTTGCGTGTCACCAGGATGCGGGGGCGCGCCTGTGCCATAAATCCTCCCTATTGATCGAGCCAAGCTCTTGTCGTTTCACGAAATTGCGGTGCGGTTGCACCGGCCCTCAGGCACTATAGATCATCGTATGGGTATGGCGATTTCAACGGCAAGGTTTTGGAGAATGATGATGCGCTGGCGTTCCGGTCTGTCTTTGACCCTGGGTTTGAGCCTGGGCGCTGCCGCCATGCTGGTGGTGCCGTCTGGGCCGGCGGGGGCTTTCGACATCGCCTCGCACCGCGCCGTCTACAAGATGACGCTGGGCAAGACCGCCTCCGGCAGCACGGTTGTCGATGCCCAGGGCGCGATGCTGATGGAGTGGGGCGACAGCTGCGAAGGCTGGACCGTGGAACAGCGCTACCGGCTGAACCTGCGCTATAATCAGGGCAGCGAATCCGATATCGCGGTCACCTTCGTGACCTATGAGGCGAAGGACGGATCGAGCTACCGCTTTTTCGTCGAGCGCAACCGGCCGATGGGCGGGTCCGAGAATGTCAGCGGCCGGGCCGAGCGCAGCGGCGAAACCGGCGGCCTTGCCAGCTTCGCTCAGCCTGCACCGGAGAAGATCGATCTACCGAAGGATTTCATGTTCCCCACGGAACATACCCTGGCCATCCTGACGGCGGCGGAATCCGGCAAGCGTTTCCTGGCGGCCCGGGTTTTCGACGGCAATGAGGTCGAAGGCGCGATGGAGATCACGGCTGCCATCGGTTCCCGGATTCCCGCCTCGGCCGAGACGGATGTGCCGGAGCTGCTGCGCCGCCCGTCCTGGCCGGTGCGCCTGGCCTTTTTCGGCGCCAAGGCGCAGGCCAGCGGCCAACCCGATTACGAGCTGGGGCTGCGCCTCTACGACAATGGCATCGCCACGGATCTGAAGCTGGATTACGGCGATTTCGTTGTCGACGCGACTCTGGAGAAGGTCGAGGCCCTGTCCGATCCCGGCTGCTAGCGTTTCGCGCCGAAACCCCGGCCTTTCAGGATCGCCGAATCGCCCAGCTTCTTGCGCACGGCGTCCATGGCCCCTTCGATTTTCTTCTGCCGCTCGCGGTCCTGATCGACCAGATCAGGCGGGTCCGCCTGGTCGGCGGCGGCGAAGCCGCTGGCCCCGATGCCGATCAGCCGGAAGGCCGTGCCGGTCGCTTCCCGCTCCAGCAGCGGCAGGGCGGTGCGGTACAGTCTTTCGGCCAGCAGCGTCGGGCTGTCCAGCCGCTTGCTGCGGGTGATCGTCTGGAAATCTGACGTTTTCAGCTTCAGCGTGATGCCGGCGCCGGCCAGTTCGGCGGCTTTCAGGCGCTTGGCGAGTTTCTCTGACAGCCGCCACAGGATACGCTTCAGCTCATCGGGATCGGCGATATCGTCGTCGAAGGTGGTCTCGGCCGAGATGCTTTTCGTCTCGCGTTCCGGCTCCACCCGGCGCAGGTCGATACCCTGGGAGAATTGCGCCAGCCGCTGGCCCATGACGCCGTAGCGGGTGACGAGGTCGCGCTCCGCCATATGCTGCAGATGGCCGATATGGGTGATGCCATCCTTCACCAGCCGGGCCTGCAGTGCCTGACCGACGCCCCAGATCAGCGAGACCGGCTGCGCGGCCAGGAATTCCCGGGCCTCCTGCCGGCCGATAATGGCGAAGCCACGCGGCTTGTCGAGGTCGGAGGCGATCTTGGCGAGAAACTTGTTGTAGCTGAGGCCGACGGAAACCGTGATGCCGATCTGCCGCTCGATGCGCTGGGCAAGCAGGACCAGCGTATGCGCCGGGCTGCCCTTGTGCAGCTTCTCCGTGCCGCCAAGATCGAGGAACGCCTCGTCGATGGACAGCGGCTGCACCAGCGGCGTCGTCTCCTGCATCAGCCGCCGCACCTCGTTGCCGGCGGCGCTGTATTTCGCCATGTCCGGCTTGATGACGACGGCGTTGGGACACAGCTTCAGCGCCTTGAACATCGGCATGGCGGAGCGGCAGCCATACAGCCGCGCGACATAGCAGGCCGCCGACACCACGCCGCGCCGGCCGCCACCGATCAGGACCGGCTTGTCGCGCAGGCTGGGGTCGTCGCGCTTTTCCACGCTGGCATAGAAGGCATCGCAATCCAGATGGGCGATGGTCAGACTGTTCAGCTCGGCATGGCGAATCAGCCGCGGTGAGGCGCAGGCCGGACAGCGGACAGACTCATCCCCTGCCGGCAGGACATGGCCGCACTCACGGCAGACCCCGGCAAGATCAGGCGTCGCCATTCATTTTTACATCGGGCCAGAGCCAGGCGGCACCGCGCACGCCGCTGGAATCGCCGTGCTTCGGCGGCACCAGGGGGGTCACCACCGTATCGGAGAAGACGTGGCGGCCCCAGAGCTTCGGGATAGAAACATAAAGCCGCTGCAGGCTCGACAGCCCGCCGCCCAGCACGATCACATCCGGGTCCAGTATGTTCATCATGCTGGCCAGGGCGCGTGCCAGACGGTCCTCATAGCGCTGCAGAACCTGCTCCGCCTCCGGTTCACCGGCTTCTGCGGCGGCGACCACGTCGGGGCTCTTCAGGTCGCGGCCGGTCTGGCGCCGGTAATCGGCGGCTAGGCCAGTGCCGGACAGATAGGTCTCCAGGCAGCCCTGCAGGCCGCAATAGCAATCCGGGCCGGGCCGCTCTGCATCATTCGGCCAGGGCAGGGGGGTATGGCCCCATTCACCGGCAATCGCATTGGGGCCGACCAGCGGCCGGCCATCGACAACGATGCCGCCGCCGCAACCGGTGCCCAATATGGCGCCGAAGACGACACCCGCCCCGGCGGCCGCTCCATCGGTCGCCTCGGACAAAGCGAAGCAATTGGCGTCATTCGCCAGCCGCACCGGCCGGTCGATGGCCGCCGCGATATCCTTGTCCAGCGCATGACCGATCAGGCAGACCGAATTGGCGTTCTTGATAAGCCCGGTGGCTGGCGAGATTGTCCCCGGAATGCCGATGCCCACGGTGCCGCGCCGGCCGGTCCGGTCTTCCGCCATCCGCACCAGATCGGCAATGGCCCGCACCGTGCCCTCGTAATCGCCCTGCGGCGTGGCCACCCTTTCGCGCAGCAGCGCACCGCCGGTGGCCTGATCCAGGGCGATGATCTCGATCTTTGTGCCCCCCAGATCGATTCCCAACCTCATGCCTGTTCCTGTCTATTTTTCATTCTGAGGAAAGTCCTTATAACCTGCCAAACAAACCGCTTCGGAAAAGCTGCGTGCAACTGGTAATAATCGGATAAGCTGCGATTTCAGGAAATGGCCTGCACCTGATAGCGTTTTACAGGCGATAAACCTCGGGCGGAATCTGCATCCGCAAAACGGAGGAAGAATGGCGAAGACGGTTCTGATCGTCGAGGATAACGAGCTGAATATGAAGCTGTTCCACGACCTGCTGGAAGCGCATGGCTATGACATATTGCAGACCCGTGATGGCATGGAGGCCCTGAAGATAGCACGCGAGCATCATCCGGACCTTATCCTGATGGATATCCAGCTGCCGGAAGTCTCCGGTCTGGAGGTCACCAAATGGATCAAGGAAGATGATCGCCTGAAATCTATACCCGTCATTGCGGTGACCGCCTTTGCCATGAAGGGCGATGAAGAAAAGATCCGGGAAGGCGGGTGCGAGGCTTATATCGCCAAGCCAATCTCGGTGCAGAATTTTCTGGAGACCGTGCAGAAATTCCTGAGCTGAGCCCATGCCCGGACGCGTTCTCGTCGTCGATGATGTCCTGCCGAATGTGAAGCTGCTGGAAGCCAAGCTTTCGGCGGAGTATTTCGACGTGATTACGGCCATGAACGGGGTGGATGCGCTGCGCCTGGCAACCCAGGAATCGCCCGATATTATCCTGCTCGACATCATGATGCCGGCCATGGATGGCTTCGAGGTGTGCCGCCGCCTGAAGCAGGATGGCAAGACCCAGCATATCCCCGTCGTGATGGTTACCGCCCTGTCGGATGCCAGTGACCGGGTGAAGGGGTTGGAAGCGGGAGCCGACGATTTCCTGACCAAGCCGGTGAACGACACGGCGCTGTTTGCGCGGGTACGCTCCTTGGTGCGTCTGAAGACCATGATGGATGAATGGCGCATGCGCGAGCAGACCTCGCATGACCTGGGCGTCATGCTGCAACCGGAACAGGCGGTCGAGGTCGATACCAGCGGGGCGGCAATCCTAATCATCGAGGACAACCCGATCGATATCGCCAATATCGAGGATATCCTGCGCGGCGATGCCCAGCGGGTCGATATCGAGATATCGATCGCCAAGGGGCTGGCGCGGGCAATCTCCGGCGAATACGACCTCATCATCACCAGCCTGGGCCTGAACGATGGCGATGCCCTGCGGCTATGCTCGCAGCTGCGTGCCCAAGACAGGACGCGCCAGGTGCCGATCCTTCTTGTCGGCGAGGATGACCAGATACCCAAGATCGCCAAGGGGCTGGATCTGGGCGTGAATGACTATCTGATCAAGCCGATCGACCGGAATGAGTTGCTGGCCCGTGCACGCACCCAGATCAGGCGGCGGCGCTATCAGGACCGGCTGCGCGAGAATTACGAGCAGAGCCTGTCCCTGGCGCTTACAGACAGCCTGACGGGGCTTTATAACCGCCGCTATCTGTTCAGCCATCTGAAGGGGCTGACGACGCGCAGCGGCGATGCCAAGAAGGCGATGTCGATCCTGCTGATGGATCTGGACCACTTCAAGCGGGTCAACGACACCTATGGCCATGCCGTGGGCGATGATGTGCTGCGCGAGATCGCCACGCGCATCATGGGCAATGTCCGCAATTTTGATCTTGTGGCCCGGCTGGGCGGCGAGGAATTCGTCGTGGTGATGCCCGATGCCGACCGGGAGATCGCTCTGCGGGTGGCCGAAAGGCTGCGCCGGAAGATCGCCGATGCACCGTTCAACCGGATGGACAAGGTCGGGGAAACCCTGGATCTGTCGGTCAGCATCGGCATCGCGGATAATGCGGATACCAGCAGCGATCCGACGGAATTGCTGCGCCGTGCCGACCAGGCCCTGTATCAGGCCAAGAATGGCGGCCGCAACTGCGTGAAGCTGTATGACCAGAGCACCGAGGTCGTCGACAGCAACACGACGCGCTTCCTGAATTCTGCCACCTAGGAAGCCGGGGGGCCAAGCCAGCCCCGGAAATGACAAAGGCCGCCCTGAGGCGGCCCGTCAGTCAGATGCCTGATGCGGCGATCTTACTTGATCTTGGATTCGCGGAACAGCACGTGCTTGCGAACCTTCGGGTCGTATTTCTTCAGTTCGAGCTTGCCGGTCATCGTCCGCGGATTCTTTTTCGCGACGTAGAAAAAGCCCGTATCGGCGGTGCTGATCAGCTTGATCAGAAGGGTGTTCGACTTCGCCATGGCGGCCGGTCCACTATTCATGCAGTTGCAAAAGAGGCGCAGAACATAGCCGCAGGAAATTTCCTGTCAAGCCATTAGCTGCACCGGTGGGGCTGATAATTGCGTCTTCGGCTATCCTACTGCGTCTTCTGGGCGACCGCCACCAGAGACATTTCCCGCATGCGGGTCAGCAATTCCCGGTCGCGTACCAGAAGCCGGGCCACTTCCAGGTCGATAGCCTCGTTATGCGCGGGCTTGGACGGGCACGCCTCACTCAATTCCTTCTGGCGCACGGCGTCGAGATCGGCGACCACGCGGCGGGCATTCAGCAGCGCCGTGGGACGGGTCATGCCGCGCCGCAGGTCGCTGATCACCTGGACCGGATCGTCGGTGTAGTGGGCCGTGCAGACGCTGGGCAGGACGCCATAGGTCGACAGGGCATAGCCCGACGGGGCGAACAGCCGGGCCCAGGTCAGCGTCATCTCGCCGTCATTGGGCAGGCGGATGACGGTCTGCACCGATCCCTTGCCGAAGGAACGGGTGCCGATGACCAGCGCCCGGCCACTATCCTGAAGCGCAGCGGCGACCACCTCGGAGGCGGAGGCCGAGGCACCATTGATCAGCACGACCATCGGCAGGCCCTGGGCGATATCGTCACTGCGCGCATCATAGCGCTGCTGGCTGTGTGGATGACGGCCACGCGTCGAGATGATCTCGCCGGACGGGATGAACATGTCGGCGACGGAGACGGCCTGGTCGAGCAGGCCGCCCGGATTGCCGCGCACATCCAGCACCACGCCGGCCATGCGCGGCCCGATCTCGCGCCAGGCCTCCACCATTGCCCGTGACAGGGTGGCGGTGGTGTCCTGGTTGAAGCCCATCAGCTTTATATGGGCGATGTCGTCGATGCGCTCGAAGCTGACTGTGGTCGGCACGATGCGCGCCCGGCGCAGGGTGACGTCGAGGGTTTGTGGCGCCGCGCTGCCCGTGGTGCTGCTGGCGGTGCGGCGCAACGTTAGCGAGACCGGCGTGTTGATGATGCCGCGCAGCCTGTCCACCACATCGCGGCTGGACAGACCCTGGACGTCGCCACCATTGATATGGGTAATCTCGTCGCCCGCCTTCAGCCCGCCCCTAAAGGCCGGTGTGTCCTGCATGACACTGGCAACGACGACCTTGGTTTCGTCGGGCAGCAGGGAAATGCCGATCCCGCCAAAGCCTTCGCGCTGCGCCCGGTTGTCGCGGGCCGAATCGTAATCGGCATAGCGCGAGAACCTGTCCAGATCCTTGAAGGAGGCCTCGAAGATGGTGCGGTACAGCTGCTCCGGCGCGGTCTTCGCCAGGGTTGGCGAGGATGAGCGCCCGGCCAGGACCACCGCCGCCGTCAGCATGCCCCAGCGCACCGAATCATCGGCGCGCGGGGCCGGGAATTCGCCGATCACGGCCCGGCCGACCGATAATTGCACCTTATCCTCGTCGCCAGCCACGGAGACCGTCGGATCAAGGCCATTTAGCCCCTGCATGCCATGCAGGGCCACGCTGCCGATCTGCACCGGCTCCAGATAATATTCCCGGATGTTGTCATAGCCGGCGGCGAAGACTTCCGCGGCATCGCGGGCCTGGAATTCGCGCGGCTGTTCGGCCAGTTCCGATGGTCCGGCGCAGGAATTGGTCAGGCCCAGCACGACCGCCATCACCAGCACCGTCTTCAGGCGGTGGGCCATGTCAGGCATCCGATTTTCCGAGTTGCCAGGTTCCGACCCAAGTTCCGACATTGTATTGCCGTGCCAGTCCGTTACGTCGTCAGAAGACACCGAAACTTTCGCAGCGCCACCCGTGAAGGGCCTATCCGGCTGCGTCGCCGATGAGCGTACTATTGTTCGCGCAAACCACTACGGAAGGCCAGAGGATTCCGGCTAACTCGTCCTAGCGGCCCTTTTTCGCCGGCTTTTTCCCGCCCTTGCGGTGAGAGGTCGGCAAAGCCGGGCGGCGCGATTTTCCCGGACTCTGTCCCGGACCCTGCCTGAACCCCATCTTGCGCTGCGCTGAGCGCCCCGACAGCACTTCGCCCTGGGTGCCGCCCTCCATCAACTCGAACAGCAGCCCGCCGGTGACCTGGTCGGCTTCCGCCAGCCGCACCTCGACGCGGTCGCCCATGGTCAGCGTCAGGCCGCGCGACCGGCCGACCAACTGGTGGCGGACCGCATCATGGTCGTAATAATCATTCGGCAGGGTGCGGATCGGCACGAAGCCATCGGCACCGGTCTCGTCCAGCGTGATGAACAGGCCGAAGCGGGTGACGCCGTTGATCCGGCCCGGAAAAACCGCGCCCACCCGGTCGGCCATGAAGGCGGTGACGAAGCGGTCGATGGCGTCGCGCTCGGCATGGGCGGCGCGGCGTTCGGTGATCGAGATATGCTCGCCCATCTCCACGAAGCGCGGCAGTTCCTCGTCCAGCAGCGCCCCGGTGCCGAGTTTCAGGCCCCGGATCAGGGCGCGGTGCACCAGCAGGTCGGAATAGCGCCGGATCGGCGAGGTGAAATGCGCATAGCGCTGCAGGGCCAGGCCGAAATGTCCCAGATTCTCCGGGCTGTAGACTGCCTGGGCCTGGGAGCGCAGGACGAGCTGGTTCACCATCTGCTCGTTCGGTCCGCCCCTCACCTTGGCGAGAATCTGGTTGAAATGCTTCGGTGTCATGACCTGGCCCTTGGCCAAATTCAGCTCGATGCCGTGCAGCACCTCGCGCAGGCCTTCCAGCTTTTCCGAATCCGGCTCGTCATGGACACGGTACATGCAGGGCAGGCGCAGGCTCTCGATGGTCTCGGCGGCGCAGACATTGGCCAGGATCATGAATTCCTCGATCAGCTTGTGGCTGTCGAAGCGGTCGCGGGTGCGGATCGAGGCGACGGTGCCGTCCGCCCCCAGCACCACCTGGCGCTCGGCAAGGTCCAGTTCCAGCGTGCCGCGCGAGCGGCGGGCCTGGTCCAGCGCCTTGTAGGCGGTGAAGAGCGGGCGGATGACGTTCTCGACCAGCGGTTCGGTGGTCTCGTCGGTGTGCCCGTCAATGGCCGCCTGGGCCTGCTCATAGGTCAGCCGCGCCGTGGAGCGCATGAGGCCGCGCACGAATTTGTGGTTCAGCTTCTTGCCATGGGCGTCGACCCACATGTGCACGGCCATGCAGGCGCGATCCTCATGCGGGCGCAGCGAGCACAGCTCGTTCGACAGGGCTTCCGGCAGCATCGGCACGACACGGTCGGGGAAATAGACCGAATTGCCGCGCTCATAGGCGCTCTTGTCCAGCGCATCGCCGGTGCGGACGTAATGCGCGACATCGGCGATGGCGACCATCAGATGCCAGCCGCCGGGATTCTTCGGGTCGGGGTCGGGCTCGGCGAAGACCGCATCGTCGAAGTCGCGGGCATCGGCCCCGTCGATGGTGACCAGCGGAATGCCGCGCAGATCCGTGCGCTTGCCCAGGGCTACCGGCTTCGCCTTGGCGGCCAGCGCCAGGGCCGCTTCCGGGAATTCGGTCGGGATATCGTTGGTGTGGATCGCAATCAGGCTGATCGAGCGCGGATTGCCGGTCGATCCCAGCACCTCGATCACCTTGGCGCTCTGCACGCCGAGGCGCGGCGCGCGGATGATCTCCGCCACCACCAGATCGCCCGGCTGGGCGCCGGCGGAATCGCGCTTGTCGATGCGGTATTCCTGCCGGTGCTTGCGGTCGGTCGGGCGCAGCACGCCGCCTTCGCCGCCCAGATCATAGACGCCGAGCACCCTGTTGGCCGGGCCGCCCAGCTTGCGGATGACGCGGCCTTCATACAGATCGGCGGAGATGCGGCGCAGCTTCGCCAGCACCCGTTCGCCGGTGGTGATCGACGGGCTGCCCGGACGGTCCGGGGCCAGCAGGATGCGCGGCGGCCGGGCGTCATCCTTCCAGATGCTGGGAATGCCGATGGGTTCGCCGTCCGAATTGATCTCCACCACCTCGACCACGGTGATTTCCGGCAGCGCGCCGGGCGTCGCCAGCTTGCGCTTGCGGCCGCGGTCGATGCTGCCTTCGGCCTCCAGCTCCTTCAGGATTTTCTTCAGCAGCATCCGGTCATCGCCGGTGATGTGGAAGGCGCGGGCCACCTCCCGCTTGCCGACCGGGACGGTGCTCTCGCGGATGAATTCCGCGATCTGCTCGCGCGTCGGAAAGGCAGCGGGGATTTTCTTTGGCACCTAGTCGGCCTTCCAGGGAACGTCCGATGAATCGTCAGGCTTAGCGGCCTTCTTGGCCGCCGGCTTTTTCGCCGGGGCCTTTTTCGCCGGGGCCTTTTTCGCCGCAGGTTTCTTGGCGGCGGGCTTCTTCGCTACAGCCGTCTTTTCCTCGCCATTGGCGGCGGCTTTCTTCGCCGGTGCTTTCTTGGCGGCTGGCTTCTTGCCCTTGGCGCCCTTGGCCGGACCCTTGGCGTCCAGCAATTCGACTGCCTGCTCAATGCTGACCGAGTCGGCATCCATGTCCTTCTTCAGATTGGCGCGTACGCCATCATGCTGGACATAGGGGCCGAACCGTCCCTTGTGCAGGGTGATCGGCTTGCCGGATTTCGGATGCGCGCCCACCGCCTTCGCGGCGCTGCCCTTCTTGCTGGCCAGCAAATCCATCGCGCGGTTCATGCCGATGGTCATGACATCCTCGTCCTTGGGGATGTTCATATAGGTGCTGGCGCGCTTCACATAGGGGCCGAAGCGGCCGATGCCGGCGGTGATCGCCTCGCCGGATTCCGGGTCATTGCCGATGCTGCGCGGCAGCGACAGCAGCGCCAGCGCGCCGTCGAGGTCGATGCCGGCCGGCGTCACCCCCGGCGGCAGGGAGACGCGTTTCGGCTTCTCTTCCTTGCTCACCGCCTCGCCCAGCTGGATGTAGAAGCCATAGGGCCCCTTGCGCAGGGAGACCGACAGATCGGTGCCGGGGTCCTTGCCCAGCTCCTTCGTGCCGCCATCGGGCAGGCCGCCTTCGGCGCTGTCGCTGTCGCCCGGTACGGCCAAAGCGCGGGTGTAGCGGCATTCCGGATAATTGGAACAGCCGATGAAGCCGCCATTGCGGCCCAGCTTCAGTCCCAGCCGGCCGTTGCCGCAGGACGGGCAGAGGCGCGGATCGATGCCGTCACCGGCATCGGGGAAGAAATGCCGCCCCAGCTCCTGGTCCAGCGTGTCGAGGACCTGGGTGATGGTGAGGTCCTTGGTATCGTCGATGGCGCCCCGGAAATGCTGCCAGAAATCGCGCAGCACCTGCTTGTAATCAATTTGCCCGCCCGACACCTCGTCCAGCTGGTTTTCCAGCTCGGCGGTGAAGTTGTACTGGACATAGCGCTCGAAGAAATTCGACAGGAAGGCGGTGACCAGCCGGCCGCGATCCTCCGGCAGGAAGCGCCGCTTCTCCAGCCGGACATAGCTGCGGTCCTGCAGCACCTGCAGGATGCTGGCATAGGTGGAGGGCCGGCCGATGCCCAGCTCCTCCATCTTCTTCACCAGGCTGGCTTCGGAATAGCGCGGCGGCGGCTGGGTGAAATGCTGGTCCGGCGTGACGGTGCCGAGACCCATTGCATCGCCCTTGGCCATCGGCGGCAGCAGGCGGCTTTCATCATCCTCGGCCGGTTCGTCGCGGCTTTCCTGATACAGCGTCAGGAAGCCGTCAAAGGCGATGATGGAGCCGGTGGCGCGCAGCGTGACCTTGCGGTCGGGCGTCGTGATGTCAGCCGCCGTCTGGTCCAGCAGCGCGCTTTCCATCTGGCTGGCGACGGTGCGCTTCCAGATTAGCTCGTACAGTTTCAGCTGGTCGGGTTCGAGGGTGCGCGCGACATCCTTTGGCCGGCGGAACATATCCGTCGGGCGCACGGCTTCATGCGCTTCCTGGGCGTTCTTTGCCTTGGTCGTATAGGCGCGCGGCACGTCGGGGACGTATTTATCGCCATAGTCGCGGCCGATCAGGCCGCGCGCAGCACCCACCGCCTCGCGGCTGATCTGCACGCCGTCGGTCCGCATATAGGTGATCAGGCCCTGCGTCTCGCCGCCGACATCGACACCTTCATACAGACGCTGGGCGACCTGCATGGTGCGGCTGGCGGAGAAGCCCAGCTTGCGCGACGCCTCCTGCTGCAGGGTTGAGGTGGTGAAGGGTGGCTGCGGGTGGCGCTTGACCGTCTTCTTCTCGACCTCGGCAACCGCATACTGCCCGTGGCCGGCCTTGATGGCGGCGACGGCGCTCTCGGCGGCGGCCTGGTCCTTCAGATCCATCTTGCCCAGCTTCTTGCCGTCCAGCTGGGTCAGGTTGGCGGTAAACTTGTCACCCGCCTTGGTCGTCATCTCGGCGGCGACCGACCAGTATTCCTGGGGCCGGAAAACCTCTATCTCGGCCTCGCGCTCGCAGACCAGCCGCAGGGCGACGGATTGCACGCGCCCGGCCGATTTGGAACCCGGCAGCTTGCGCCACAGAACCGGCGACAGGGTGAAGCCGACCAGATAATCCAGCGCCCGGCGGGCCAGATAGGCGTCGACCATCTCGCGGTTCAATTCGCGCGGATTGGCCATCGCATCAAGCACGGCGGTCTTGGTGATCTCGTTGAAGGTGACGCGTTTGACGTCGATATCCTTCAGCGCCTTGCGCTGCTCCAGCACTTCCTTCACATGCCAGGAGATCGCCTCGCCCTCGCGATCCGGATCGGTCGCCAGGAACAGGCGCTTGGCGCCCTTCATTTCCTTCAGGATGTCCTTGACGTGCTTCTCCGAGCGGCCATCGACCTCCCAGATCATCGCGAAATCCTGCTCGGGATCGACCGAGCCGTCTTTCGGCGGCAGATCGCGGATATGACCGAAGCTCGCCACGACCTTGAAGTCGTCGCCCAGATATTTATTGATCGTCTTTGCCTTTGACGGCGATTCGACGATGACGACATTCATGGGCTGGCCACGTTACCTTTCGTGGTTTCGGGATGCACAATGCTCTCGGCATATGCGGTGGGGTGCGACCTCGATCAGTCGCCGAGAAATCTCAGCGAAACCTTGCCGCCGGGATGGCGTTCCAGCCGTCCCGCGAGGTCGATCTCCAGCAATACCGTCAGGACAATCGACGCTGACAATTGGCATTGGCGGATCAGTTCGTCAACAGCGACAGGGGAAGGCCCTAATAAATCAAGCAGTTCCCGGCGGGCTTTGGCCAGCATATCGGGTGCCGGCTCACGGCTGGGGGGCGTATCGAACAGATCGGGCGGGGTTTCCGCCAGAGGATTTCGCAGCATCGGGGTGATCGCTTCGATAATATCCTCGGCGGATTCGACCAGCGTGGCGCCGGTGCGGATCAACTGGTTGGCGCCCCGGCAGCGCGGGTCGAGCGGGGAGCCCGGCACCGCCATCACCTCGCGGCCCTGCTCGCCAGCGAAGCGCGCCGTGATCAGCGAGCCGGAACGCTCCGCCGCCTCGACGACGACGACGCCGAGCGACAGGCCGGAAATGATCCGGTTGCGGCGCGGGAAGTGACGGGCGGTCGGCTGGGTGCCCGGCGGCGATTCGGCAATCAGCACACCCTGCTGCCAGACATCCTCATAGAGCTGGGTATTCTCCTCCGGGTAGATGATGTCGATGCCGCCGGCGATCACGGCGGCTGTGCCCCCGGGGCTTCCGCCGCCAGCCAATGCGCCGGCATGGGCGGCGGCATCGATGCCTCGGGCCAGACCGGACACCACGAGATAGCCGGCCCCGGCGAGGTCGCGCGCCATCTTCTGCGCCAGCGTGCGGCCATTTGCAGAGGCGTTGCGGGCGCCGACAATGGCGATGGCCGGCCGTTCCAGCAGATGGGCATGGCCGCGCAGGCTGAATACCGGCGGCGCATCGCTGACACTGGCCAGCGCCTTGGGATATTCCGGGTCGGCCAGCGTCACCAGCCTTGCGTCAAGCCGGGCGAGGGCGGCCATCTCGCGTTCCGCCGCCGCTTTCGGATAGAGCGCCAGCGGCTTCGCCCTGCCGCCCTGGTGCGCCAGTTCGGGCAGCGCCTCCAGCGCCCGACCGACGCTGCCATAGCGGCCGAGCAGCTGACGGAAGGTGACCGGGCCGACATTCTCCGTGCGGATCAGCCGCAGCCAATCCAGCCTCTCCGGGTCGGTCAGTCGGCGGCGGTATCCGGCGTCACTCATGCCCTGAACGATCCGCGAGCAGGCGGGTCGCCGTCAAGACCTATGGTTGTGCAGGCGTTTTGGAATACGACTTTGCTTGGGGTTTGTTTCGACTCGCAAACGACCTGTTCGGCGAAACTGCAATTTCAGTTACTGAAACCTGACTTGCGGTTTCTCGGTCATGCCCGACGTAGTGCCAGATGCGATATGCAGTGTATTCAAAGGCTTGGAGGTAGGCCCTGGTCCTACGCCTCGGGCGTGCCGGCGGTAGTGCCTTTGCTGGAGAGGCGAATTTTGCTCTCCTCGCCACGCAGCAAACGCCCGATGTTCTCCTTGTGCCGGAGGGTCACCACCAGAAGGATAAAGACTGCCAGCCAGGCACGCTGGCTGTCGGCCAGCCACAGGCAGAGCACCGGGGCGATGGCCAAAGCGGCCAGGGCGGCGACAGAGGAATAGCGCAGCACGAAGGCGATGGCGAGCCAGAGAGCGCAGGTGATCAGCCCGACCGGCCAGGCGATGGCCAGCAGGATGCCGAGCGCCGTGGCCACGCCCTTGCCGCCGTTGAATTTCAGCCAGACCGGGAAGCAATGGCCGAGCAGCGCCCCGCCGCCCGCCACGATCGCCAGCTCAGGCCCGTAGGGAGCTGCGATCAGCACCGCCAGCACCGCCTTGGCACCATCGAGGAACAGGGTCGCGGCGGCCAGTTTCTTGCTGCCGGTGCGCAGCACGTTGGTCGCACCGATATTGCCAGACCCGATCTGGCGGATATCGCCCAGCCCGGCCAGTCTGGTCAGGATCAGCCCGAACGGGATCGACCCCAGCAGATAGCCCATCAGGGCGGCTGCCAGCAGCGGCCAGTTCATGGATATATCGCCGTAGGGCTCCATGGCTCAGGACTCCAGCTCGAAGATCGTCTTGCCATTGACGATGCTGCGCAAGGCGCGGCCCTGCACCGGCAGTGTGTCAAACGGGCTGTTCTTCGATTTCGATTTGAATTTGGACGCCTCGATGCGCCAGGGCCGGTCGATGTCGATCAGCGCCAGATCGGCGGGATGGCCAGCCGCCAGCCGCCCCAGTTTCAGGCGCAGGATATCGGCCGGCTTGCAGGTCAACGCGGCCAGCGCGTCCAGCAAATCCAGCTTGTTCTGATGCACCGGCGCCAGGGTCAGCGCCAGCAGGGTTTCCAGCCCGACCGCGCCGGATTCGGCCTGGGCGAAGGGCAGGCGCTTGGAATCCTGGTCATGCGGGCTGTGATCGCTGGCAATTGCATCGATGGTGCCATCGGCAATGCCATCCAGAACCGCCAGCCGGTCGGCCTCGCTGCGCAGGGGCGGCGACAGCTTGGCGAAGCTGCGGTAATCACCGACCGCCGTCTCATTCAGCGTGAAATAGGGCGGGGCGGTATCGCAGGTCACGTTCAGCCCGCGCGCCTTGGCCTTGCGGATGGCATCAATGGAATCGGCGGTCGAGACATGGGCGAAATGCAGCCGCCCGCCGGTCAGCTCTACCAGCCGCAGGTCGCGATCCACCATGATCGTCTCGGCAGCGGCGGGAATGCCGGGCAGGCCCAGGCGGGTCGCCCATTCGCATTCATTCATGCCGGCATCGTTGGTAAGGCTGGGTTCTTCCGCATGCTGGACAATCAGCTGGTCGAAGGTCCGGGCATAGGACAGCGCCAGGCGCATGACCTGGGCGCTGGCGATGGGTTTCACGCCATCGGTGAAGCCGACCGCGCCAACGCCGGTCAGCAGCCCCATCTCGGTCAATTCCTTGCCCTGAAGGCCGCGCGTCGCGGCGGCATAGGGGAAGATTTTCACCAGACCGATCTTGCGCGCCTCGCGGGCGATGAACTCGACCAGTGACTGGTCGTCGATCACCGGCTGGGTATTAGGCAGGCAGACCATGCTGGTGATGCCGCCAGCGGCAGCGGCATGGGCGGCGCTGGTCAGGTTTTCCTTGTGCTCCTCGCCGGGCTCGCGGATCTGCACCCGCATGTCGACCAGGCCGGGGATCAGCGCCTTGCCGTCACACTCGATGACGCTGTCGGCGCTGGCATTCTCCAGCGTGCCGACATCGGCGATGGTCTCGCCCACGACCAGCAGGTCGCCGGTCCGGTCGAGGCGGGTGGCCGGGTCGAGCAGCCGGGCATTCTTCAGCAGGATGCGCTTGCTCATTTCAGGCCGGTCCCTGATTTCGGATTGTTCGGCTTGTTGGCCAGGAAGGCGGCATGATTCTGCGCCAGCACGTCCAGGCAGGCCATGCGCACGGCCACGCCCATCTCAACCTGCTGGTGAATCAGCGAGCGGTCGATATCATCGGCCACGTCGGTGTCGATCTCCACACCCCGGTTCATCGGGCCGGGATGCATGATCAGCGCGTCCGGCTTGGCGGCGCCCAGCTTTTCGTAATCCAGCCCGAAGAAGTGGAAATATTCGCGCTGCGAGGGGACAAAGGCGCTCTTCATCCGCTCGGTCTGCAGGCGCAGCATCATGACGATGTCGCAGCCTTCCAGCCCCTCGCGCATGTCGTGGAACACCTCGACACCCAGCCGGTCGATGGAATTGGGCAGCAGCGTCGGCGGCGCGATGACGCGAACCCGCGCGCCCATGGCGGTCAGCAGATAGATGTTGGAGCGCGCCACGCGGCTGTGAGCGACGTCACCGCAGATGGCGACCTGCAGCCCGTCGATCCTTCCCTTGCGGCGGCGGATGGTCAGCGCGTCGAGCAGCGCCTGGGTCGGGTGCTCATGGCTGCCATCGCCGGCATTGATGACGGCACAGTTCACCTTCTCCGACAGCAGCTTCACCGCGCCGGATTCGCCGTGGCGGATGACCAGAACATCGCAATGCATGGCGTTCAGCGTCATCGCCGTGTCGATCAGCGTCTCGCCCTTCTTCACCGAGGAGGAGTCGACCGACATGTTGATGACATCGCCACCCAGCCTTTTGCCCGCCAGCTCGAAGCTGGTGCGGGTGCGGGTCGAATTCTCGAAGAACAGGTTGATCAGCGTGCGGCCGCGCAGGATGGCGGATTTCTTCTCCGACTGCCGGCTTTGCTCGACATAGCTGTCCGACAGGTCCAGCAGCCCGGCGATCTCCGGCGGGTGCAGCCCTTCAATGCCCAGCAAATGGCGGTAGCGGTAGAAGGAACAGGGTTCGGCGGGGGAGGGGGCGTCAGCGCTCATGAGCCGGGACTATAGGCAGGGCGCAGGCGTGCTGCAAGCGGTGCATGCGCTGCCATGACGGGTATTTAGGACAACACAACTGCCCCGTAATCAAACGATAACAGGAAGCTTGTAGGGTGCGCCAGGAACCGCAGCATTGGTGTGACAAGAAATGTCGATCCGAATGACCCTGCTGGCCGGCGTAAGCCTGCTTGGACTGATCGCCTCCCTCCTCGCTCTCTACGTTCTGTGGCAGGCCGGTACCAATTATTACCATGCAGAGCGGATCAAGGCGGTCAATCCTGCGATCTCCATGATCATGGTGGCGGCCTCGCAATGGGGCATTGAGCGCGGTATCGGCTATTCCAGCATGGCCGGTCAGGACATGCTGCCGGCGCTGCAGAAAAATCAGATGACGATGCGCCGCTCAAACGCGGACAACATCTGGACTGAGACGCAGACTGTCCTGGCCGGCGTGGCGCTGACCGAACCGCAACAGGCGGCCCTGGAGGCACTGCGCAGCCATCATGAGGTGGTGAGCGAGTTGCGCGAGCGGTTGGACAAGGCGGTTGAGATTGGCATCGCCCAGCGGCCGGCCGGTCTGACCGAGGAGTGGCTCGTTTCGATGAACGGCCTGATCGGGCGCACCGAGGCTCTGCGCGACGCGCTGGCGGCCGAACCCGGTTTCCGGGACACCACGCTGAGCCGGCTCATGCGCATTCAGAATGCCGCCTTCACCATGCAGGAATATGCGGCGCGCGAACAGGGCGCCGTCGGCTACGTTCTGACCGGGGAGAACAAGCTTTCCGTTGCCCTTCTGGGGGAGTTGCAGCGTGACTATGGCCGTGTCGAGGCGGCCTGGGCGGAAATTCTGAGCCAGAAGGACAGCCTGCCGGAATCAGAGGTGCTACAGACCGCGCTGGCCGAGGCGCAGGCCAATTTCTTCGGCAATTTCATCAAGACGCGCGAGGCGCTGTTTGCCACCGCCGGCACCGATATGCCGCCACCGACCAATTCCCGGGCCTGGCTGTTCATCTCCACCGCCGCCGTTACCAGCCTGCTGGGCGTGCAGAACGCGGTCATTGAGGTGGTTGCCTCGGAAGTCGATGCGGTCGCCGAACGCTCCCTCATCCTGCTGGGTGTTGATGGCGCCATTCTTCTGGTCACGCTGGTGTTGTTGGGGCTGGTTTTCAGGGTCATCAGCCGCCGTGTCAGCCGGCCGATCGAGGGCATGACGAAAGCGATGTCCCGCCTCGCCTCGGGTGACCATGATGTGGAGATAGAAGGGGGCCGCCGGCGCGACGAGATCGGTGCCATGGCGGCGGCGCTTCAGGTGTTCAAGAACAATGCGGTGGCGCGCGGGGAGCTGGAACAGCAGGCCCGGCAGGAAGCCGAGGCGAAGGAGCTGCGTGCGTGCCGGGTGGAATCCATGCTGCATGCATTCGATGAGGAAGCAACCTCGGTGCTCGGTGATCTGGCGCAGGCAGCGCAGGATCTCGACGGAACGGCGCGCGAGATGGGAAGGATGATGGACGGGACCGTGACGCTGTCGAGTGCCGTGGCGGAAACCGCCGGCCAGGCCTCCGCCAGCGTCGATACCGTGGCTGCGGCAGCGGAGGAGCTTGCCGCCTCCATCGCGGAAGTCACCGAGCGGGTGGCGCGTTCCGCCTCCTTGATTCATGAGACGGTGGAGGCCAGCACGCGCAGCGACCAGACGGTGCGTATGCTGTCGGAATCGGCGGAGCGTATCGGCACGGTCGTCCGGCTGATCCGGGACATCGCCGAGCAGACCAATCTGCTGGCGCTGAACGCAACCATCGAGGCGGCGCGCGCCGGCGATGCCGGGCGAGGCTTCGCCGTGGTGGCCAGCGAGGTGAAGAGCCTGGCGGGACAAACCGCCAGGGCGACCGAGGATATCGCCGAACAGATTACCGCCATGCAGTCGGTGGTGTATGAGACCGCGAATGCCATCGCCGGCATCAGCGAGCGGGTCACCGCCGTGGAAGAGGTGAGCGCCGCCATCGTCGTCGCCATTGAGGAGCAATCTTCCGCCACGCAGGAGATCAGCAACAGCGCCCAGCTGGCCGCTACTGGCACCTCGGCCGTGACGCTCAATATCGCTGCGGTGAATGCCGAGGCCGCCACCCTGGGGCAACGGACCGCCGAAGTGCTGCTCATGTCGCAGAGATTCGCCAGTCAATCGATACGGCTGCGGAACGATGTGGCTGGTTTCCTGCAGGATATTCGCAGCGCCTGAGGAACAGGATAGACTCATCCTCTCATGGCCCGAGGGCCCTCTTCGACCGCCCTGTAGCGACTGATTCAAATGCTCCTCAACACGATCATCATCGACGATTTCTATCAAAACCCGATGGAGGTCCGCCGCGAGGCGCTTGCGCTGACCTATCCGCAGCCGGAGGGGACGGTTTACTATTCTGGCCGCAACTCCCGGGAATCGATGCTGCCGCCGGAAACCGACCGGCTGTTCAGCACCATCGTGCATGAGCCGGTGGTCGGCAATCGCCGCATGGCGCATGGGCGCTGCCGCCTGGCGCTCGGCGGCGATCCCCGCCCGGCGGAAATCCATGTCGATCCGAATTGTGTCTGGGCCGGCATCGTCTATCTGACCCTGCCGGACTATTGCCAGGGCGGCACAGAATTCTTCCGAAACAAGGAATTCGGCACGGAGCGCGCGCCGGTCAGTGACGAGGAAGCCAGGAAGCTCTACGGCATGCCGGACCGCACGACAGCGGTCGATACCATCCTCGGCAAGGATGGCCGCGACCTCACCAAATGGGACAAGATCCTGACCCTGCCGATGAAGTTCAACCGCTGTGTCCTGTTCCGGCCCTGGCTGTGGCATACCAGCGGCCCGGAATTCGGCACTGGTCCGGAAGACGGCCGGCTGATCCAGCTGTTGTTCTTTCAGGCCGGCCAGCCCCCGGCTGCGGCACGACCGCCGATCCGGCGATAGGGGCGGTTCAGCCCTTGGCGGCGACGGCCTCGATCTCGATCAGGAAGGCGGGGCTGGCAAGCCCGGCGACGACCATCAGGGTGGAGGCCGTCTCGATGCCGTTCAGCATGCGGTCGCGGATGCCACGATAGGCCGGCACATCGGACTGGCGGGTCATCAGGACGGTGATCTTCACCAGATCCTCTATGCCCATCCCGGCTGCTTCCAGGCAGGTTATGATGTTGCGGAAGGTCTGCTCGCACTGCGCCTCGAAGCCGTCCAGCACGGTGCCCTCGGCAGTGACGCCGATCTGGCCGGAAATATGCAGCCAGCGCAGATTGCCGCCGCCTTCGACCATCTGGGCGTATTTCGAGGCCGGCTGCGGAACGCCCTTCGGATTGCGCTTGGTCAGCATGGATCGCTCCTCGATTACCCTCAGATGATTCTCTTGGCGCGCAGCGCCTCGATCTCTTCGGCCGGCAGGGCCAGCAACTCGCCCAGAATGGCGTCTGTGTGCTGACCCATCAAGGGCGGCGGCAGGCGGTAGGTCGCCGGCGTGCCGGACAGTTTCAGCGGATAGGCCAGCATGGTCACCGGATCGGGCGATAGCGGGTGGTCCATCTGGACGGTCAGGTTGCGGGCCTTGACCTGCGGGTCCTCGAACACCTGGTCGATGCGGTTCACCGGGCTGCATGGCACATTGCAGCCTTCCAGACCGTCGACCCAATAGGCCACGCTCTGCGTCGCCGTCACCGCCTGGATCAGCGGGATCAGCTCCTCGCGGTTGCGAATCCGGTCCGGATTGCCGACGAAGCGCGGATCGCTCGCCAGATGGTCGATCTGGGCGAATTTGCAGAAGCGCTGATATTGCCCGTCATTGCCGCAGGCCAGGATGATGAAACCGTCCGAGGCCTTGAACACCTGATAGGGCACGATGTTGGGATGCGCATTGCCGCGCCGCACCGGCACCTGGCCGGAGACAAGGTAGTTGGTCGCCTCATTGACCAGCCAGGAAACCTGGGTGTCGAGCAGGCAGGCATCGATATGCTGGCCCTCGCCGGTGGCGTCACGGTGGCGCAGGGCGGCCAGCATGGCGACCGAGGCATGCATGCCGCACATCAGATCGGCGATGCCGACACCGACCTTCACAGGCTCGCCCTCGACCTCGCCGGTGATCGACATGATGCCGCCCAGCCCCTGGGCGACGAAGTCATAGCCCGCGCGCTCCGCATAGGGGCCGGTATTGCCGAAGCCAGTGACCGAGCAATAGACCAGCCGCGGGAATTCGGCCTTCAGCTGCTCGTAACCCAGGCCGTATTTGGCCAGGCCGCCGGTCTTGTAATTCTCCACCAGCACGTCGCATTGCGCGATCAGCTTCTTCGCCAGCGCCTGGCCTTCCGGCGTGGCGATGTCCAGCGTGACCGAGCGCTTGTTGCGGTTGGCGCACAGGTAATAGGCGCTCTCCGTCGTGTCTTTGCCCTCGGCATCCTTGATGTAGGGCGGGCCCCATTTGCGCGTGTCGTCGCCCTGGCCCGGCCGCTCGATCTTGATCACATCGGCGCCGAGATCGCCCAGCATCTGTGTGGCGCTGGGGCCGGCCAGAATACGGGTCAGGTCGAAGATGCGAATGCCCGAAAGCGGGCCGGCGAAGGGCTGGGTCATGGGAAAGGCGCCATCATGTCAGGGGCTATTACAAGTGCGCGACCGTCGCCGATACGCGGCTGGGCGTCAAGCCGTCAGGCCTTACAGCAGGAAGGTGATCACCACCGGCAGGGTCAGGGCTGCGGCGATGACCTGGGTGGTCAGAATGCCGGCCATCAGCTGGTGGTCGCCGCCCATCTGCCGGGCCAGGATATAGGAGGAGGCAGCCGCCGGTGCGCCGGAAAACAGGATGGCGATCTTGGCGGTCAGCCCCTCGACGCCGAAGACGAAGCAGGCAAAGGCGGTCAGCACCGGCAGGACCAGAAGCTTCAGCACGCTGGAGATGATGATGCCGCGCCGGCCGGCCCTGGCGGCGGCGAAATTCAGCCCGGCACCGACGCAGAGCAGCCCGACCGGAAGGGCGGCGCGGCCGATGGTATCCAGCGTCGGCCCGATGATCGGCGGCAGGCCGACCTGCAGGCTGCTCAGCACCAGCCCCAGCACCACGGCAACGATGATCGGGTTGGTGATCAGGGCCTTGGCGATGCTGCGGCTGCCGGGCTCCGTCGTGCCGATCAGCCGGGCCAACAGGATGACGCAGAGCACATTCACCGTCGGCACGACGATGCCGATGGCGATGGCGACCAGCGTGTTGCCGGCCGCGCCATAGAGCGCGCCGCCGGCGGCCAGGATGACATAGACGTTCGGCCGGATCGTGCCCTGCATCACCGAGGTCAGCGCCGGCATGTCCATGCGCAGGCGGTCGCGCATCAGCAGCAGCGCACCGATCATCATCAGAAGCGGCACGATCAGGGCGGCGGCCATCGGCAGGATCTGCAATTCGCCGACGCTCGACCCCGCCACCCGCGACAGCAGCATGGCCGGGAACAGCACGTAATAGGTCAGTCTTTCGGTGGAATCCCAGAAACCGTCACCCAGGCCGAGACGGGGGAAGAGCACACCGCGTTTCAGCAGCGTACCCAGCAGGATCATCAGAAAGATGGGGCCAATGGCCGGAAGGACGGAAGACATGGTATGGGCGTTTACCGCGCCTGACGGGCGGCGTCCAGCGCTCCTTGCAGGATATAGGCGGCGGCCATCTTGTCGACCAGCTCGCCGCGCCGCTTGCGGGTCATGTCGGCATCGATCATCAGCCGGGTGACCGCGGCGGTCGACAGGCGCTCGTCCCAGAAGGCGTGCGGCAGGCCCAGCGGTTCGATGTTGCGGGCGAATTGCCGGGTCGACTGGCAGCGCGGGCCTTCGCTGCCATCCATGTTGATCGGCAGGCCGATGACCAGCGCGCCAACCTCGCGCCCGGCGATAATGCCGCGCAGCGCCTCCAGATCCTTCGACAGCTTGCCGCGCGTTATGGTTTCCAGCGGCGAGGCGATGGTGCGGCTGAAATCCGATATCGCCAGGCCAATGGTGGTGGAGCCCACATCCAGCCCGAGCAGGCGGGCACGCGGCTTCAGCCCGGCGATCAGCGCCATCACCGCGGCGATGGGATGCGTCGGCACAATCTCGGGCGCCGGGGTGTCGGGGTTGCGGTGCGTCATGGCCGATGCTACTTTCCGCCGCGTTCGATGAACCCTTAATTTCTGCGGCTTTCCAGCCGTTCCGCGAGGAAGATTTACAGCATGTCGATGGACAAGGCCACCGTCGCCAACATCGCCCGACTGGCGCGCTTGAAACTGAGCGACGACGAACTCGATCTCTACGCCAGGGAGCTTTCCGGCATTTTCGGCTGGATCGAGCAATTGCAAGCTGTCGATACCGGCGATGCCGAACCGATGAGCAGCGTGGTCGAACGCCTGCTGCCCGAGCGCGAGGATGTCGTCACCGATGGTGGCATCCAGGAAGATGTGCTCGCGAACGCGCCGGATGCGGCGCATGGCTATTACGTGGTGCCGAAGGTGGTTGAGTAATGACATCCCTGACCGGATTGACGATGGCGGCGGCCCTGGACGGCCTCGCCAAGAAGGAGTTTTCCAGCGCCGAGCTGACCGCCGCCTATGTAAAGGCGATGGAGCAGGCGCGGCATCTCAACGCCTATGTCACCGAGACGCCGGACCAGGCCCTCGCCATGGCGCAGGCATCTGACGCAAGGCGCGCCAAGGGCGAAGCCGGGGCAATGGATGGCGTGCCGCTGGGGGTCAAGGATCTGTACTGCACCAAGGGCGTGCTGACCACGGCCGGCAGCCATATTCTGGACGGGTTCACGCCGACCTATGAATCGACCGTCACCCAGAAGCTGTGGGATGCCGGTGCGGTCATGCTGGGCAAGACGAATCTGGACGAATTCGCCATGGGCTCGGCCAACATCACCTCCTATTACGGCAAGGTCGAAAGCCCCTGGCGCAAGGCCGGCGATAACCGGCCGCTGGTGCCGGGTGGTTCCTCCGGCGGGTCGGCGGCGGCGGTTGCCGCGCATGCCGCCATTGCCGCGACCGGTACGGATACCGGCGGCTCGATCCGCCAGCCGGCGGCCTATACCGGCATTGTCGGGCTGAAGCCGACCTATGGCCGCTGCTCGCGCTGGGGCATCATCGCCTACGCCTCCTCGCTGGATCAGGCCGGGCCGATGACCCGCGACGTCACCGACGCCGCGATCATGATGGGCGTCATGGCCGGGTTCGATGCGAAGGATTCCACTTCGGTCGATATCGCCGTGCCGGATTACCGCGCGGCGCTGGAAGGCTCGGTGAAGGGTCTGCGCGTCGGCATCCCGAAGGAATACCGCGTCGAGGGCATGCCGGCCGAGATCGAGCAGCAGTGGCAGCAGGGCATCGAATGGCTGAAGGCCGCCGGCATGGAGCCGGTCGAGGTCAGCCTGCCGCACACCCAGCATGCGCTGGCGACCTATTATATCATCGCGCCGGCCGAGGCGTCGTCCAACCTGGCGCGCTATGACGGCGTGCGCTACGGGCTGCGGGTCGAGGGTGATTCGCTGGACAAGCTGTATGAGAACAGCCGCGCCGCCGGCTTCGGGGCGGAGGTAAAGCTGCGCGTGCTGATCGGCACCTATGTGCTGTCGGCTGGCTATTACGACGCCTATTACCTGAAGGCGCAGAAGATCCGCACGCTGATCGCCGAGGATTTCCGCAAGGCCTATGAGCAGTGCGACGTCATCCTGACGCCGACATCCCCCTCGGCCGCCTTCGCCATCGGCGAGAAAATGGACGATCCGGTCGCCATGTATATGCAGGACGTGTTCACCGTGCCGGCGAACCTGGCTGGCATTCCCGGTCTGGCGGTGCCGGCGGGCCTGTCGGCGGACGGCTTGCCGCTGGGGCTGCAGGTGCTGGGCAAGGCGTTCGACGAGGAGACGGTCCTGAAAGTCGGCCGGGTGATCGAGAAGGCGGCGGCATTCAGCGCCCGTCCGTCCTTCCTGGCGGGAGAATAAGAGCATGAGCGGATTGCTGATCGAGGGTAGCACCGGCACCTGGGAGGTCGTGATCGGCCTGGAAGTTCATGCGCAGGTCACCTCCAACGCCAAGCTGTTCTCCGGTGCCTCGGCCGAATATGGCGCGGAGCCGAACAGCCAGGTCAGCCTCGTCGATGCGGCGATGCCCGGCATGCTGCCGGTCATCAACAAGGTCTGCGTTGATCAGGCGATCAAGACCGGCCTGGGCCTGAACGCGGTGATCAACCGGACCAGCGTGTTCGCCCGCAAGAACTACTTCTATGCCGATCTGCCGCAGGGCTATCAGATCTCGCAGTATGAGAAGCCGATCGTCGGCGAAGGCGTGGTGCTGGTCGATCTACCGGATGGCAGCACCAAGGAAGTCGGCATCGAGCGGCTGCATCTGGAGCAGGATGCCGGCAAGAGCCTGCATGACCAGCACCCGACCCGCAGCTATATCGATCTGAACCGCTCCGGCGTGGCGCTGATGGAGATCGTCTCGCGCCCCGATCTGCGCTCCGGCGACGAGGCGGCGGCGTATCTGACCAAGCTGCGCGCCATCCTGCGCTATCTCGGCACCTGTGACGGCAACATGGAGGAAGGCTCCATGCGCTGCGACGCCAATGTGTCGGTGCGCAAGGCCGGCGACCCGCTGGGCACGCGCTGCGAGATCAAGAATGTGAACTCGATCCGCTTCGTGAAGCAGGCCATCGAGTATGAGGCGCGCCGCCAGGTCGAGCTGATCGAGGAGGGTGGCACGATCAACCAGGAAACCCGCCTGTTCGATTCGCGCCAGGGTGTGACCCGCTCCATGCGCTCCAAGGAACATGCGCATGATTACCGCTATTTCCCCGATCCCGACCTACTTCCGCTGGTCCTGACCGAGGAGCGTATTGAGACGATCCGCCAGAGCCTGCCGGAACTGCCGGACGCCAAGAAGCAGCGCTTCATGGAGGCCTATGGCCTGTCGGCCTATGATGCCGGCGTGCTGGTGGCGGAGCAGGAGACTTCCGGCTTCTACGAGCAGGTGGTGACCGCCAGCGGCGACGCCAAGCTGGCCGCCAATTGGGTCATCACCGAATTGTTCGGCCAGCTGAACGCTGCCGGCAAATCCATCGGCGACAGCCCGGTCTCGGCCGAGGCGCTGGGCAAGATGATCGGCCTGATCAAGGACGGCACGATTTCCGGCCGCATCGCCAAGGATGTCTTCGCCGAGATGGTCGCCAGCGGCAAGGATGCCGAGATCATCATCGAGGAGAAGGGGCTGCGTCAGGTCTCCGACACCGGCGCCATCGAGAAGGTGATCGACGACGTCATCGCCGCCAATCAGGACAAGGTGGCGGAATACAAATCGGGCAAGGACAAGCTGTTCGGCTTCTTCGTCGGCCAGGTGATGAAGGCCAGCCAGGGCAAGGCCAATCCCGGCATGGTCAACGACCTGCTGAAGGCGAAGCTGGGCTGATATAGTCTGCCGCGATCCGGGCCGGCATACCCTGCCGGTCCGGGCCGTGGAGGTGAGAAAAGCAGAAGAAGAACCGTTCAAGAATGCCGGCCATGTGGGCGGTATCACTTGAAAATGGTTGACCAAATCGAAACTTCGGCTCACACACAGGTCGAATTTTCCACAAAAAGGGATGCCTATGGCGAAGGAAGACGTCATCGAATTTTCCGGCACAGTTGCAGAACTGCTGCCGAATGCCATGTTCCGGGTGAAGCTGGACAATGACCACGAGGTCTTGGCCCACACTTCGGGCAAGATGCGCAAGAACCGCATCCGCGTGCTGGCCGGCGACCGCGTCAATGTCGAAATGACGCCCTACGACCTGACCAAGGGTCGCATCACCTTCCGCTTCAAGTAAGCGGCTCCGACAGGAGCCGGGGAGGGGCCATGACCGCGCCTGCATCCACGCTTGCGCGGCCCAAGCTGATTCTGGCTTCCGCCTCGCCGCGCCGACGCGACCTGCTGGGCCAGATCGGCCTGCAGCCGGACGCCATTGATCCGCCCGATATCGACGAAACGCCGCTGCCGCGCGAATTGCCGCTGGATCACGCCCGGCGTCTGGCCGAGGCCAAGGCGCTGGCCGTTGCCGCAAGGCATGCGGGCGCCTTCGTGCTGGCCGCCGATACCGTTGTCGCGGTCGGTCGGCGCATCCTGCCCAAGGCGGAAACCCCGGCTGAGGCGAAGGCCTGTCTGGATTTGCTGTCCGGCCGGCGGCACAAGGTCATCGGCGGGCTCTGCCTGATTGCCCCCGATGGCCGGCGCACAGTGCGCGCCGTCACCACGGCCGTCACCTTCAAACGCCTCTCGGCCGAGGAGATGCGCGTCTATCTGGCCGGCGGCGACTGGCAGGGCAAGGCCGGCGGCTATGCCGTGCAGGGGCTGGCGGCGATCTTCGTCGCCCAGCTTGTCGGCTCCTACAGCAATGTCGTCGGCATGGACCTCCACACCGTCTACAAGCTGCTGGCGGGGTATGGCTACCCCGTCCTCGCCCCGGATACGACACCATGCCCGGCCTCCGGCTGACCGGCATCGACAGTATCCTGATCGAACTGGGTGCCGACCGCACCCGGATCGCCCTGATGCGGGATGGCGAACTGGTCGAGCTGATGGCCGAACGCGCCGGCCGTGAAAGCCGCCTCGGCTGGATCATCCTGGGCCGGGTCCGTGAAATCTCCCGCCCGCTGAATGCCGCCTTCGTCGATATCGGCCTGGACCAGCCGGGCTTCCTGTCGGGCGAGGCGGCGCATTGGCTGCATCCCGACACCCCCGCCGATACCCCGATAGAGCGCAGCCTGACCGAGGGCGCGGCCGTACTGGTGCAGCAGTCGAAAGACCCGCATGCCGGCAAGGGCGCGTCTTTGACCGCCGATATCGCCCTGCAGGGCACGCATCTGGTGCTCACCCCGCGCCGCCCCGGCATCGCCGTGTCGCGCAGGATACCCGACAAGGCGGAACGCGCCCGGCTGCGCCAGTCCCTGCTCGACCACGCTCTGCCGGCGCAGGCCGGGGTGGTGGTGCGCACCTCTGCCACTGGGATCGAGGCTACGACGCTACAGGCCGATCTGGACGCGCTGCTGGGCCGCTGGGAGGCCCTTCAGGCCAGAGCGGGGCAGGCAACCCCGCCGCTGGTGCTGGAGCGCCCCCTGGGGCTGCTGGAGCAGGTTCTGGCCGCCGCACCGGAGGGCTGCCGCATCGCCGCTGCCGATCTGGCCGGCTTCACCCGCGCCCGGCGCTTCTGCACGGCGCAGCGTCCCGATTTGCTGGACGGGCTGGAGCAGCATCGCGGCACGCCATCGCTGTTCACCGCCGAAGGGGTGGAGGAGGAGATTGCCGCCGCCCTGGCGCGCAGCGTGACGCTGCCCGGCGGCGGGGAGCTGGTCATCGACCCGACCGAGGCGCTGGTCGCCATCGATGTGAACAGCGGCGGCCGTGCCCCGCGCGAGGCTGCCTTCGCGGCGGTGGCGGCGGTCGCCCGGCAGATCCGGCTGCGTGGCGTCACCGGCCTGATCCTGGTGGATTTCCCGCGGCTCGAGGCCCGCGCCGACCGCGACCGACTGCTGGCCGCCCTGCAACAGGCCGTGGCGGGCGACCGCGTGGCGGTGCAGGTGCTGGGCTATACGCGGGGCGGGCTGGTCGAGATCATCCGCCCGCGCGACCGCGAGACGCTGGCCGAACAGCTGGCCTGACTGAAATACCGATGGATTGACGCCTGCCGCCGGGCGGCTTATGTGCAGGGCAGGACGTATCTATCCAATCAAATCTTCCGGGGGAACCATGGGGGAAGTCCATCATCTGCCGCGCCGGCGCAAGCCGGCCTGCCCGATCTGCGGCAAGCCGGCCGTCGAAAAGAACCGGCCCTTCTGCTCGCCGCGCTGCCACCAGGTCGATCTGGGCCGCTGGCTCGGCGACACCTACCGCATTCCCACCGACGACGTGCCGGAGGAAGCCGAACTCGCCGCCGCCCTGACGGCGCGGGACAGCGATTCCTGATATGACATTTAAAGGACACGTCACGCCCGAAAGTGTTGGACAGGCCCCCGGGAATTTCCTATAAGCCAGACCGCTCAGCGCCTAAGCCCAGGTAGCTCAGTTGGTAGAGCATGCGACTGAAAATCGCAGTGTCGGTGGTTCGAATCCGCCCCTGGGCACCATTCCCCCTCTCGGTATCGTCCAGCACAGCCCAAGAAGGTCAGGGAAACCGGCTCTTTCCCTAGGGTTTGGGCGTTTCCATGTCCAGCAACGTCTAATATGGCGTGTTGGTATCCGGGCGATTTGTTGGTATTTTTGTTGGTATCCGCCGATACCAACAAATCCGGATACCAACAAATGCCCCTGACCGATGCCCATATCCGAAACGCCAAGCCGCAGGAAAAGCCGCAGAAACTGGCCGATGGCGGCGGTTTGTTCCTGATGGTCACGCCGCAAGGCTCCAAGCTGTGGCGGCTGGCCTACCGTTTCGCCGGCAAACAGAAGACATTGGCTGTGGGCGCCTATCCCGCCATATCGCTGGAAAAGGCGCGGGAGGCACGCGGCGCGACAAAGAAGCTGCTGGCCGAGGGCACCGATCCCGCCGATGCGCGACGCGTCGAGAAGCACAAACAGAAGCTGGCTTCTGAAAACACCTTCCAGACGATAGCCGATGAATGGCTTCAGAAATTACGTCGAGAGGGGCGGGCGGTACGCACGCTGGCCAAGACCGAATGGCTGCTTGCCTTCGCCAATCCGGTTATAGGCCGCCGGCCGATAGCGGCGATATCTTCAGCGGAAGTGCTGGAAGTGCTGCGGCGTGTCGAAAACCGTGGCCGTCATGAAACAGCGCGACGGCTGCGCAGTACCATCGGCAGCGTCTTCCGCTATGGCATATCGACCGCGCGGGCGGAAAATGACCCGACTGTGGCGCTGCGTGGCGCGCTGGTCACGCCTAAGGTGCAGCATCGGGCCGCTGTGACCGATCCTAAGGCGCTGGGCGGCCTTCTGCGTGCCATAGACGGTTTCGATGGTCAGCCGACGACACGGGCGGCCTTGCAGCTTCAAAGCATCCTGTTCCCCCGCCCCGGTGAGTTGCGAGCGGCGGAATGGAAGGAATTCGATTTCGACAAGGCAATCTGGACCATCCCGGCGGAGCGCACCAAGATGCGACGGGAGCACCGCGTGTCTTTGCCTGACCAGGCGCTGGCGATCCTGCATGCATTGCAGCCCATCACCGGCAGCGGCGCATTGTTGTTCCCGTCCATACGCTCGACGCGGCGGCCGATATCCGAAAATACGTTGAACGCCGCAATGCGACGCCTCGGCTATTCCAAGGACGAGGTAACCGCGCACGGCTTCCGCGCCACCGCATCAACCCTGCTGAATGAATCCGGCCTGTGGGCGTCTGATGTCATCGAGCGGCAGCTTGCCCATGTCGAAAGCAATGATGTCCGGCGCGCCTATGCGCGTGGCGACCATTGGGCGGATCGTGTCCGCATGATGCAATGGTGGGCGGATTATCTGGACGAGTTGAAGGTGGTTGGCACTGTCATCCCGTTGCGAGGCAAGCGCGCAATATAAGGTTGTCCGGATTTTCCCGGAAGCTATCGTTTCTCATCGGACATGATGTCTAGGCTGTTTGAGCGCTTGGCAGGCCGGTGGAGTTATAAGAAATGAACTCAATCGAATATCTGTATCTTTGTGATGAAGTTAGCGTAGTTGAAGCGTCTTTGTTTGTTTTAGGCGTTGATTCAATTCAAAAATACTCAAGCGTAGAGCATTGGAATAGTGAAGAAAGGCCTGCGGGGTATGATATTGTAAGAAGAGCGATAGCGAATGCTCTTTCAAAGGGTGAGATTAAAGGAAATGTAATTCACCTTCAGGAATCTGCGTACCGTCAGAATCCATTTCCAGTTGATGTGAAGGGTTCAACGGTTTTTATAAAATCGCTTTTAGAGTGGTTAAAGAAAAAAGATAGAAATAATAATCCTTTGGCGAATATGCTTTCATCAAGACAAGCCTATCTTGACCCGAATCACGAGCGCTATGCGCCTAAGTTGGCTGCCGCTGTTAATGCCTGGGAGGCGATGGAAGATGCCTCTTTGTATGCCGGCAAGTCGCCGAAAAAAGCTCTTGAGGCATGGTTGAAAGCACACGCGGCGGATTTTGATTTGATTCTTCAAGATGGCCATCCGAATCGCAATGGCATTACAGAAGCTGCCAAAGTGGCGAATTGGCAGCCTTCCGGCGGAGCGCCGAAAACCCCAAGCCGCTAACCTGCCTACCTGTTAAGAATTTGATTTAGAACAAAACACCTGAGAGCAGTTCAAGAACCTGCGGTAGGTTGGCAATCGATTCGGCCAAATCGCGGGGCACGGTTTTCTGCATCCTGGCCAGCTATTCGCGGGGGCATTGTCCGCCGAAATATCGTTGCGTTCCAACAAGCACGAGGACGCACGATGTACGCACTTCCCGAAACCGGCTATCTGCGGCTTTACCAGATTATTGGCAATACGCGGGCGCTGCCGCCGGTGCCGTCGCTGATCCCGGTCAGCAAGTCCACGTGGTGGGCGGGCGTTAAGTCCGGGCGCTATCCCAGGCCGGTGAAACTGGGACCGCGCATCACCGCCTGGCGCGTCGAGGATATCCGCCACCTGATCGAGGAGATGGCGCGCTGATGGCGGGCCGGGGGCGGGCAAGCTGGCGGCTGGTGAAGATTCATCGCAACTACACTGTCGATGATGCCGCGCGGCTGCTGAAGGTCTGCAAGGGGACGGTCCGACGTTGGCTGAAGACCGGCCTGCCGGCACTGACCGACCGCAAGCCGCTGCTGATCCTGGGCGACGACCTTGCCGATTATTTGAAGGGGCGCGCCAAGCCCCGGTCTACTTGCGGTCCCGCCGAATGCTACTGCTTCAAATGCCGCGCCCCTCGCAAGGCGGCAGGTGCGATGGCGGACTTCACACCGCTGACCCTGGCCGGCGGCAATCTCAGCGCGCTGTGTGAGAACTGCGGCACGCTGATGCACCGGCGCGTCTCCAACGCCCAATTAGCGTCCTTTCACTCGATTCTCGACATATCGCCAAGGCAGGCACCGCCACACCTAAGAGATAGCCCGAATCCTTGCGTGAATGTTCACTTGGAGAAGGAGGCGGAAAACCATGCGTAAGCACCATCCAGAAAACGAGACGTCACGCTGGCCTGCAAATCCAAAAAACCACCACAAACTGAGCGTGAACCGCGTGAAGCTGACCGGCCGCGCTTTTCAGGACGGCGACCAAAGGCACTGTGCTGAGGATTATGACGAGATCGCCGGGCTGGATGTGTATACGGCTCGCAACGGGCAGGTAACCGTCAGGCGATCTCGCGAGGGGACGGCAGAGCCAACCGGCGCACCATCCAGCTTAATCACCAAAATGGCCTACCTGCTGCGCAGCGTCAATTCCAGTGAACCCGCAAGCTTCCCGATGAGCGCTCTGTCTGACGCGGGCTTAGTTGCGGAACAGCATGTCTGGACGGAGGCGGAAACCCATGCGTAAGCACCATCCTGAAAACGAGCGGGTGAAGCGCCGCTATTTCGTGTATCTGCGGGAAGCGAAGCGGCTGTCGGAAGCAACGGTCGATCAAACCGCCGCCGCCATTGCCGCCTTCGAGGAATCCACCGGCTACAAGGATTTTCGCCGCTTCCGTATCGAGCAGGCGCAGCGTTTCAAACGGGTGCTGGCGGAGCAGGTGAATCCCGCGACCGGCAAGCCGCTGGCGAAGGCGACGATCCATTCCCGGCTGATGGCCCTGCGCAGCTTCTTCCAGTGGCTGTGTGGACAGCCTGGCTTCCGGTCCCGGCTATGCTATTCCGATGCCGACTATTTTAACCCGTCCGCCAATGACGGGCGCATCGCCAAGGCGACACGGGAACGCTCGGCCCCATTGATGGAACAAATCCGCCATGTGCTGCAAACCATGCCGGCGGAAACCGAAATCCAGCGACGCAACCGCGCGCTGATTGCCTTCACCATCCTGACCGGCGCGCGGGACAGCGCCATTGCCTCGCTGTCGCTGAAGCATGTTGATCTCGCCTACAAGAAGGTGGACCAGGATGCGCGGGAGGTGCGCACCAAGCGCGCCAAGACCATCACCTGCTTTTTCTTCCCGGTGGGGCAGGATATCGAGGATATCGTCATCGGCTGGATCAACTGGCTGAAGACCGAAAAGCTGTTCGGGCCGGATGACCCGTTGTTCCCGGCAACCAGGGTGGCGCTGGACGGCAATCGGCAATTCGCCGCTGTCGGGCTGGACCGCACGCACTGGCGGGACTCGGCACCGATTCGGCGCATCTTCAAACAGGCATTCGAGAGCGCCGGCCTGCCCTATTTTAATCCGCACTTGTTCCGCAAGACGCTGGCGCTGCTAGGCGAGCGGCTGTGCACTACGCCCGAAAGCTTCAAGGCATGGAGCCAGAATCTCGGCCATGACCAGGTGCTGACGACCTTCACCAGCTATGGTGCAGTTTCGACGTACCGGCAGGCGGAGATATTGGCGAGATTGGGAGAGGGGGAAGCGACGCCGACGGTGGATGAAAATACATTGCAGGAATTGGCTGTGCTGGTCCGCCGCTTGGTACAGGATGGGTCGAATACCGGCTATTGATCGTTGCGACCGATGGCCTGTTTTTCTGCATTGATGTCTTTACTGGGTATTGGCTGCGGTTAAGCCGTAGATACCCCCTACACATTCAGGCGGACATGCCTCTACAATCCTTGATGAGTGCAAAAAGTTAATAAGCAATAACGAAAATAATGTGGGGATAAGGGGTGAGGGAATCGTTCTTCGAGCGTCCAATCTTAAACGGTCCCTATGGATATCCCGATCGCCACTGGGAGCTTGATGATGATGGTCAGCCGACCAATCGTCTCATCGAGTCGCGACGACGCTCCGATCTCATAACGCCGGTACCGAAACCGAAGAAACGGCGCCAGAACCAGACCTCGCTGATCCTTGGCGGTGCGGATGATCTGTCAACCGAGGAGCAGGAATACAACCCGACACCGATCATCAATGAGATCAGAGGCTATGTTGATGCCTGGCGTAATCTTCCGAATCCCGATCAGTGGCTGGTAACGCCTGAGACAGCGCGGCTGTTACAGCATTGGCGGCATCATAAATTTGAGGATGTTCGCCCCTTCTTTTGCCAGATTGAGGCGGTGGAAACGGCGATCTGGTTGATCGAGGTGGCACCCAAGCTGGGTGCGCGCGTCGCCAAATTCTGGGCGCATATCAAGGGCGGCAACGCGCAGGCGAATCCTGAACTCGTGCGTCTGGCGTTGAAGCTGGCGACCGGCGCCGGCAAGACAACCGTCATGGCGATGCTGATCGCCTGGCAGACGGTGAATGCGGTTCGGCACCCGAACAGCAAGCATTTCTCGCGCGGATTCCTGATTGTCGCTCCCGGCATTACCATCAAGGACCGGTTACGCGTGCTGCTGCCGAACGATCCGGAGAGCTATTACCGGCACCGCGAAATCGTGCCGCCGGACATGCTGGCTGATATTGATCGGGCGAAGATCGTTATCACCAACTATCACGCCTTCAAGCTGCGAGAGCGGATATCGATCGCGAAGGGAACGCGCACCGCGATCGAGGGATGGCGTGGCGAAACGATGCAGACGCTGGAGACCGATGGTCAGATGCTGCAGCGTGTCATGCCCGAACTGATGGGCATGAAGAATATCATCGTGCTGAATGACGAGGCGCATCATTGCTACCGCGAGCGGGTGAAGGATGCCATTGGCGATACGGAAGCCGATTTAAAGGGCGAGGAAAAGGACGAGGCCAAGGCCAATAACGAGGCCGCCCGCATGTGGATTTCCGGCCTGGAGGCGGTAAAGCGCAAGCTGGGTATCTCGCTGGTCTATGACCTGTCGGCGACCCCTTTTTTCCTGCGCGGCTCGGGCTATGCCGAAGGCACGCTGTTCCCCTGGACGATGAGCGACTTTTCGCTGATGGACGCCATCGAATGCGGCATCGTGAAGCTGCCGCGCGTGCCGGTCGCTGACAATGTGCCGGGCGGCGACACGCCGAAATTCCGTAACCTTTGGGACCATATCGGCAGGGAAATGCCGAAGAAGGGGCGCGGCGCCGGGCGGGTATCCGACCCGTTGAAGCTGCCTGCCGAACTCCTCAACGCGCTTGATGCGCTGTACGGCCATTACACGAAGACTTTTGAGCTATGGGAAGATGAAGAAATCGGCGTGCCGCCGGTCTTCATCGTGGTGTGCAACAACACCGCGACATCGGAACTCATCTACAAATATATCTCCGGTTTCGAGCGGCAGAATGATAACGGCTCGATGGTGCTGGAGCAGGGGCGGCTGGCGCTGTTCCGCAACTATGACGAGGCCGGCGACCGTCTCGCCAGGCCGAACACCATCCTGATCGATTCGGCGCAGCTTGAATCAGGCGACGCACTCGACAAGGATTTCCGCGAGATGGCCGGCCCCGAGATCGAGGAGTTTCGAAGGGCGATCATCGAACGGACCGGTAACCGCCAGGAAGCAGAAAACATCGACGATGCCACGCTGCTGCGCGAGGTGATGAACACCGTCGGCAAGAAGGGCAAGCTCGGCGAAAAGGTGCGCTGCGTGGTGTCGGTCTCCATGCTGACCGAGGGATGGGACGCCAACACCGTGACCCATATCCTCGGCGTGCGCGCCTTCGGCACCCAGCTTCTGTGCGAGCAGGTGGTCGGCCGCGCGCTGCGCCGGCAGTCCTACGATCTGAACGAGGCCACGGGCCTGTTCAACGTCGAATATGCCGACATCCTCGGCATCCCGTTCGACTTCGCTGCAAAGCCGGTTGTGGCACCACCGGCGAAGCCGCGCGAGACGGTGCGGGTCCATGCCGTGAAGCCGGACCGCGACACACTGGAGATCACCTTCCCACGCGTTCAGGGCTATCGGGTCGAACTGCCGGAAGAACGGCTCGATGCAAGGTTCGGCCCTGATCATGTGCTGCATTTGACCCCCGATCTGGTCGGCCCTTCGGTGACCCAGAACCAGGGCATCGTCGGCGAGGGCATCGACCTCACCGTGGCGCATCTGGAGGGGATGCGCCCGGCGACGGTGGTCTATCACCTGACCCAGCATCTTCTCTACAACAAGTACCGCGATACGGGCGAAGAGCCGAAGCTGCATCTGTTCGGCCAGTTGAAGCGCATCACCCGGCAATGGCTGGAAGGCGGCTATCTGCGCTGTTCTCCCGGCACCTATCCGGCGCAGATGCTCTACCGGGAAATCGCCGACATGGCGGCGGAGCGGATCAAGGCCGCCATCACCGAGACACTGGCCGGCGACCGGCCGGTGAAGGCAATCCTTGACGCCTATAACCCCACCGGTTCGACGCAATATGTGAACTTCACCACATCGAAGGACACACGCTGGCAGACCGACCCGCGCAAATGCCATGTAAACTGGATCGTCTGCGACAGCGACTGGGAGTCAGAGTTCTGCCGCGTGGCAGAGGCGCATCCGCGCGTGCTGGCCTATGTGAAGAATCACGGGCTGGGGCTGGAAGTGCCCTATCTGATGGGCTCCACCCCGCGCAAATACCTGCCCGATTTCATCCTGCGCATCGATGACGGCCATCCCGACCCGCTGAATCTGATCGTCGAGATCAAGGGCTATCGCGGCGAGGACGCGAAGGAGAAGGCCAACGCCATGCGCGCCTACTGGGTGCCGGGCGTGAACAATCTTGGCAAGTACGGCCGCTGGGCTTTTGCGGAGTTTACGGCCGTTTATGAGATTGAGAGAGAGTTCAAGAAGCTAATCGAACGCTGCTTGGAGAGTCTCGCAGCATGAGTGATGTATTGTATAAATATATAAAAAGTAGAGATGCAGCAGAAAATCTTCTGCAAGGGTCGCTGAAATTTACGCCTGTCTCGGAACTAAACGACCCGAATGAGATGTTTGATGATTTTGATGAGAATGAGGTGCGAAGAACGCGCCAAGTTATTGTTCAAAATGGAATAAGCAACGAAGAGTTTTTTTGGCTAAAAAAACAAGAAAAAATCTTGAGGCGTGCGGGTATTTCTACGGGCATGAATGTCCCAAGAGACGCCAAGTCAGCTGTAAAAATAATTCAAGGCACTCATGTAGATGGTGCAATCCGATATCATAAAATGACTGTTGAAAAACTCAGAAGGCAGTGCGGAGTTCTTAGCCTTTCGGAGCGATTTGATGGTATGCCGATGTGGGCACATTACGGAAACATGGGGGCTGGTTTTGTTGTCATGTTTCAGAATTTGAGGGAAATATTTTCTGATGATTCTACAAGTTTGATTGGGCATCTGTCGCCGGTTGAGTATCACGATACTATTCGTATGATGGATTTTGTACCTAGTTCCGTAAGGTATTTTTTTCTCTCTAAGTTGAAGGATTGGTCTTACGAAAGGGAGTGGCGTGTTATACTTCCACTTAAGGAGTGTGATTCAAATGGCAATATTTATCTAAAGTCTATTGATCCATCTTATGTCTCCGGTGTCATTTTGGGCTGGAAATGCGCGGAGGAAGACCGCGTTGCGATCCTTGACGCTGTAGCATCAACAAATCCGAAAGCGACAGTTCAACAGGCCAAGATTGTTAGAGGCAAGATTGAATTGTTGGATATCAGCACTCATTCAGTGAGGCAGCAATAATGGCCCGCCCACCCAGGAAACCCCTGTCCGTCGAGGCGCTGAAGCACGACGCCGCCACGCGCAAGAACATTCCGACGGCGGAGTTCGAGAGCGTCATGGCGGAGGCGGATAAGAGCCCAATCCGGTTGGCCTATGAGCGGCGCAACCGCGATCTCGACCCGCAGCTGGTCTGGCGCGGCAAGGATGAGCAGGACTGGTCGGACCTCGTGGTCTCCGCCCCGCCGCTCTACATCCAGGAGAAGGTGCACCCCAAGGTCATCATCGAGGATCTGAAGCGCGAGACGAAACGGCGCAGCGCAGAGCAGCCGGGCGATACCGTCGACCTGTTCGCCGATTTCAACGGCCTGCCCGATGCCGAGGCGGCGACCGAGTTCTACCAGCACGACCAGCACTGGTCGAACCGCATGATCTCCGGCGATTCGCTGCAGGTGATGGCCAGCCTGGCCGAGCGCGAGGGGCTGCGCGGCCAGGTGCAGTGCATCTATTTTGATCCGCCCTATGGCATCAAATTCAACAGCAATTTCCAGTGGTCCACCACCAGCCGCGACGTGAAGGATGGGGCGAAGGACCATGTGACGCGGGAGCCGGAACAGGTGCGCGCCTTCCGCGACACCTGGAAGGACGGCATTCATTCCTACCTCACCTATCTGCGCGACCGGCTGACCGTGGCGCGCGACCTGCTGCACGAGAGCGGCAGCATCTTCGTGCAGATCGGCGACGAGAATGTCCACCGCGTCCGCGCGCTGATGGATGAGGTGTTCGGGGATCAGAACTTCTGTGCGTCAATCACCGTGAAGAAAACGACTGGCGCTGGGAGCCCGGCGATCGGAACTAAGGTTCTAGCCGGAACACAGGATTACATACTCTGGTTCGCAAAAAACGCCGATGTGGTCAAATATCGCCAGCTTTATCGTCGGAAAGGCGAGAATACCACGGGTTACGATTATGTCCGCTTACCCTCGGGCTTCACTTTCTCTGCTACGACTGGTGAGCAAGGTGCAATTTGCTCTCTAGATAACCTTACTTCTCAAACGGGAGCTGACACTACAAGGGTTCCAGTTCAATTCCATGGATTGGAGTTTAAGCCTGTGACTGGAGGCTGGAAGACAAATGTCATAGGTATGTCGAGGCTCAAATCTGGATACAGAATTGGAATTAAAGGTCGAACCCTACGCTATGCACGAGAGTTCGAGGACTTCCCTTTCAGACCTCTTAACAACCTGTGGGATGATATCTCTCAAGGTGGTTTTGTCAGCTCTGAGAAGCTCTATGTCGTTCAGACAACTGCGGAGGTTGTCGCCCGCTGCATCCTGATGACCACCGATCCAGGTGATCTCGTGCTCGATCCCACCTGCGGGTCCGGCACCACCGCCACGGTGGCGGAGCAGTGGGGCCGGCGCTGGATCACCATCGATACCAGCCGCGTTGCCATCGCGCTGGCGCGCTCCCGCCTGATGGGCGCGCGCTACCCCTATTACCTGCTGGCCGACAGCCCGGAGGGGCAACGCAAGGAGGCGGAGGTGACGCGCAGCACGCCGCGCACAGCGCCGACCCGGGGCGATATCCGCCAGGGCTTCGTCTATGAGCGCGTGCCGCACATCACCCTGAAGAGCATCGCCAACAATACCGAGATCGACGCGATCTGGGAGCGGTTACAGCCGGAGGTCGAGGCCGCACGTGCGGCGCTGAACGCCGCGCTGAAGGGCCATGCGACACCCGTCAAGGTGGAGACGGGCGGCCGCGCCGGGCAGAAGATCGACTTCACCAAAGCGGGGGAGGTCACGCTGCCTTCGGGAGAACCCGCCCCCGCCGGGGGCTTCATGGAATGGGAGATTCCGCGCACGGCGCAAGAGGGCTGGCCGGCTGCCGCGCAGCAGGCACTCGACCGTTTCTGGCAGGCGCGCATCGCAAGACAGAAGGAGATTGATGCCTCCATCGCCGCCAGGGCGGAGTTCGAATATCTCTACGACAAGCCCTTCCCCGATTCTCAGAAAATCCGGGTGGCCGGCCCCTTCACGGTGGAGAGCCTGTCGCCGCACCGCACGCTGGCGGTGGACTGGAATGACGAGCTGATCGATGTGATGGCCGCCGCTGAGGGCAAGCGCGAAGGGCCGGGCGGCGTGTCGCGCGACGAGGCCGCGACCGACTTTGCGCAGATGATCCTGGAGAATCTGAAAGTTGCCGGTGTGCAGCAGGCGCATAAGGAAGACCGCATCATCTTTACCGCCCTGACCGGCTGGCCCGGCCGCTTCATCTGCGCCGAGGGCAGCTTCATGGAAGGGGAGAATCAGAAACGCGCCGGCATCTTCATCGGGCCGGAATTCGGCACGGTCAGCCGCCCCGATCTGGTCGCCGCCGCGCGCGAGGCGGGCGATGCCGGCTTCGACGTGCTGATCGCCTGCGCCTTCAATTACGATGCCCATTCCGCCGAATTTGACCGGTTGGGCCGGGTGCCGGTGCTGAAGGCGCGGATGAACCCCGACCTGCATATGGGCGGCGATTTGAAGACCACCGCATCGGGCAATCTGTTCGTCATTTTCGGTGAACCGGATATCCGCATTGAAGACGCGGAGGACGGCATGATCCGCGTGCGCATCGAAGGGGTGGATGTGTTCAAGCCGCAATCCGGCGAGGTGGTCTCCGAAGGGCCGGACGGCATCGCGCTGTGGATGCTCGACACCGACTATAATGAGGAAAGCTTCTTCGTGCGCCACGCCTATTTCCTGGGCGCCAACGACCCCTACAAGGCGCTGAAGACGACGCTGAAGGCGGAGATCGATCCCGAAGCCTGGGAGAGCCTGAACAGCGACATCTCCCGCCCCTTCCCCAAACCGGCCTCAGGCCGCATCGCGGTGAAGGTCATCAACCATCTGGGCGACGAAGTGATGAAGGTGTTCAACGTGGAGTGAGGGGGAGGGGTAGATGCTGATCCAAAATTATGGATTGTTTTGGCGCAGGCCTCTTGTTCACTGGGGACGTCAAGGCAATCCAGGTCACCTCAAAGGAGTTCGGATAGGAGCGAAGAAAGAAAAACCTGTCAATTTTCGCGATCAACAAGGTGTCTATTGTCTTTATGACGAAAATTTTAATCTTGTTTATGTTGGTCAAGCTGGTGGTAAAAATGACCAGCGACTTTTTCAAAGATTAAAGCAACACCGAGAAGATGCTGTTTCGGATCGTTGGTCGCGATTTTCGTGGTTCGGAATTAGAAGAGTTCTTAAGGGGGGGAATCTATCAGCTGAAATAAGCGCTGCTCATCCTCCGATTGCAGATGTATTGAATCACATTGAAGCGATTCTAATAGCTGCTGCTGAACCGGTTCGAAACCGGCAAGGTGGAAAATTTGGGGAATCTGTCAAACAATACCTCCAATATCGTGATGAGAAAAATCTCATTCCCGATGCCGAAAGAATGCTTCGGGACATTTGGGAAAAACAGAAAAGGGATACGAAAAAGAAGTGATATCTGCTTTGCAGTTTTAGGGCTGCCACTAACAACCTGCAGAACCTAGCGGGGTAGGAGCGGAACACGCTTAGTCGAATTCGAACTGCAATTCGGTACAGCGGCACAATGAGTAGTCTGCCATTTGATCGCCCTACCGGCGAAAATTGTTGGTCTTTTTGTTGGTGTTTTGAAAATCGAATTAAATAAAATTATTCAATATCAATTAATTAATTGTTCAGTGCGATGCCGCCCCTGGCACCATTCCCCTCTTTTTCGTCGTCCAATATAGCCCAAGAAGGTCCGGGAAACTGGCTCCTTCCTTAGGGTTTTGGCGTTTCCATGTCCAGCAACGTCTAATATGGCGTGTTGGTATCCACTCAAGCGCAATAAACATGCGCCCATGGCCAAACGCGGCTGCATATTATGCGTCGCCGTCCAGAACCGCACGGATCATTGCCGCCAAATCCATCTTTTTAAAGGGCTTCAAAATCAAGCGCGCGCCGTCGCGATTCTGTTCGGTAAGCAGATCACCAGGGTTGCCGGACATCAACAGGACTTTCAGTCCCGGCACGATCTCTTTTGCCGCCTTGGCCAGGCAGAAACCGTTCATTCCATTTGGCATGGACACGTCCGTCAACAGCAGGTCGGGCGCGGGAGATTGCTTGATAATCGCCAAGGCAACGGGTCCGTCGGATGCTTCCAATGTGCGATACCCCAACTGAGAGAGCAGCGCTAGGGTCAGTCGTCGAACGGCGGAGTCATCCTCCACTACCAGGACAAGCTCGCCTTTCGACGGTTTGACATTCATGGCGGGACGGGGCTCATCAACAGGTGCAGAAGTGCCGATGGCGCGCGGCAAATACATTTTTATCGTTGTGCCTCGGCCCAACTCACTGTGAATCTTGATATGGCCGCCTGATTGCTTGACGAAGCCGAAGACCATGCTTAAGCCAAGGCCAGTACCTCGTCCCAGGGGTTTCGTTGTGAAAAACGGCTCAAAGGCCTGTTTCACAACGGACGGAGACATACCTGTTCCACTGTCTGTTACAGAGAGCAGCACATATGGCCCAGGAGCTACGTCATCATGCAGTCTCGCATAAGCCGAATCTAAATCGACATTTGAGGCCGTAATCGTTAGCCGGCCACCATTCGGCATTGCGTCCCGCGCATTAACTGCCAAGTTGATGAGGGCGCTTTCAAGCTGTGGGGGATCGATATGGATGGGCCATGTAGTGCTGTCGATATCGGTTTGGATTTCGATTTCGTAACCTAAAGTTCTCTCTAATAGGTGGATCAGGCCCTTGACCACGTCATTCAACGCAATGACCTGAGGGGCCAGCGGCTGACGCCGGGAATAAGCAAGCAGCCTTTGCGTCAAACTCCCGCCCCGTTCGGCGGCCTGGAGGGCCGCCGCAATCATCTCATTAATGATAGGTTCCGCGCTTATCTTCTCGCTGATCAGCTCCAGATTGCCCTGGATGACAGCAAGCAAATTATTGAAGTCGTGCGCTATGCCGCCCGTCAATTGTCCGACAGCTTCCATTTTCTGGGCCTGCCGTAGATGCTCCTCTGCGATGTTTCGCTGTGTTACATCGACTGCAACCGTGAGGTATGCTTGGCGTCCCTCAAACTCCAAAGCATGGCTGAAGCTATCGACGACAATGATCTCACCGTCATTGCGACGGTGGCAGATGTTCGACTCTGAAAGATAGCCGTCCTGTACCGCGGGGGGCACCTTGACGGTTGCTTCTGCATTCGCAGGCGCGCGGATGTCTTCGATCGTCTTTCGCAGGAACTCTTCGCGTGTCCACCCATAGGCCAGGCTGGCAATCTCATTGACCTCCAGAAACTGGTTGGTGATGCGATCAGAGACCCACATTGGGAGCGGATTAGACATAAATAAATAGCGAAAATTCGCTCGGCTTAGCCGAAGTGCTGCTTCGCTCTCCCGCAGCGCAACTTCAGTTTTACGGCGTTCCAGCGCCATTTGTATCGTGGCGTGAAGTTCCCGCTCAGAGAATGGCTTCAGCAGGTAACCGTAAGGTTTGGTTGTCGCAGCACGCTGCAGGGTCGGTTCTTCAGAATACGCCGTCAGATAGATGACGGGGAGCAGAAGCTCCTGCGGTATTAGCTTGGCTGTTTCAATGCCGTCAATGTCACCCTCGATGTGTATATCCATCAGGACGAGGTCAGGCTTGTGCTGTTCTATCATTGAGAGAGCAAGAGCCCCGGATGGCGCGATTGAAGGAACCGTGTACCCAAGTTCCGTGAGGCGCTTCTTGAGGTTGAATGCAGGTATCCGCTCGTCTTCAACTACCAGAATCTGTCCGAGTGACATATCTCATCCACTCCTGTTGGGGACCGGAAACTTGATCGTGAATCTGGTTGGGGAGTTTCGCTGGATTTCCATCGTGCCGTGCAGCTGATCGGTTAAAAGAGAAACCAACTGAAGCCCGAGCGTTTCAGACTCTTCCAAATTGATCTCTTCTGACATGCCAACGCCATTGTCAGTCACAGAGAGAACAATCCACTCGCCTAGATCATCAATTTCTCCCGTACGCCGAAGGTCAACACTGATTTCGCCAGGTTTTCCATTTGGAAAGGCATGCTTTATCGCATTTGATATCAGTTCATTAACTATTAATCCGCACGGAATTGCCGCATTGATAGGCAACTGTACTTCATCTGCATTTGTATTCATCGTTATGATAGACGGATTGGCGCTATAGGATCCCACCAAATGGGGAAGCAAAGAATCCAGAAATGTGCCGAAGTCCACACCGGAGAAATCTCTGGATTGGTAGAGTGTCTGGTGGATCAGCGCCATCGATCTGATCCGGTTTTTACTATCCTGAAGCATGTCTAGGGCGACAGAATCAAGAATAATACCTGACTGTAGATCGAGGAGGCTGTGTACGATCTGCAGGTTGTTCTTTACGCGGTGATGAATTTCACCAAGGAGAACATCCTTTTCTCGTAGCGCACTTTGGATGTGCGCCTCCTTCTGCTTACGATCGGATATGTCGACGATGGCCGACAGGACCATCGTGCCTTCTTCGGTTTCAATTGGATTCAGTCCAATCTCTACCGGGAACTCCGTGCCGTCCTTGCGCAGTCCATACAGGTCCCGACCAACGCCCATGGGCCGCGATTTCGGATCGGAAAAGAAGGTGCCCCGCAGGCCGGGATGGTGCTCACGAAACCGCTCCGGCACGAGCATCTCAATCGACTGTCCGAGAAGCTCGGATCGAGCGTAACCGAAGACCCGCTCTGCCTGCGCATTTACCATCTCGATCCTGCCCGTGGCATTGATCATCACCATGGCGTTCGGTGCGAATTCAACGAGGCGCTTGAAGCGATCCTCCAACCGCTTCCGAGTTGAAATATCGACGATGGCCGACAGGACCATTGTCCCTTCATCGGTCTCTATCGGATTCAGGCCGATCTCCACCGGAAATTCCGTACCATCCTTGCGGAGACCATAGAGTTCACGCCCGGCGCCCATAGGACGTGATTGAGGATCAGCAAAGAACGCTTTGCGTAAACCCGGGTGCTGATGACGAAATCTCTCTGGAACCAGCATCTCCACTGGGTGCCCCAGCAACTCATCGCGACCGTATCCAAACACACGCTCTGCCTGAGCGTTCACCATTTCAATCTTACCGTCTGGGTCGATCATGACCATTGCGTTCGGAGCGGCTTCGACGACCAAACGAAAACGCGCTTCACTCTTTTGGAGTGCTTTTTCTACGCGTTCTCGTTCCTGCTCATCAGGAAAATGTTGCGCCTGAGTCATGATCATTATTCCTGCCATACAGCGGGCTTATTACTTGGCGCGCCGAATAAGAATCTATGTAATTCGAGTGTGCGCGTTTCGGTTAGTTGTCTCGTGGCGTGTGGTGGTAATATAACACGTACTGATCGCCCATGTAGATATAGGAATAGATTGTATCTTGAATCTTACCTCCGTTCTGGGAGGCAATGAATGCCGAGCAAAAGACTTCTTGCAGTCGATGACAACGCCGCGATGCTGAAAATCATCCAACAGGTAGCATCAGACCTTGGCTTCGAGGTGGAAGCTCTGACGAGTGGGATGGGCTTTATGAAAGCTTACGCCCGCTTGAAGCCCGACGTAATTACATTGGACGTAATCATGCCTGATATGGACGGCATCGAGCTTCTTCGCTGGCTAGATGACGTCGAATGCACCGCAGCGATTATCATCGTGTCGGGCGGTAACTCCATTTACATGGAGGCAAGCCAGAAGCTTGCAGAAGCCCGAGGTCATTTGCGAGCGACGATTCTTCGAAAGCCGTTTAGGCTCGACGAGTTGCGAGCGAGCCTGGGGGCCGCTGCCGCATTTACAGAAGAACCAACTCCTCCTGTCTGAATGAAACAGCCCTATGAACAGCGCTATCGTCTTCGATCTTCTCGGCGTCGCTCTTTTTGCCGCGACCGGGGCGCTGTCGGCGTCACGGAAGGAGCTGGATATTATCGGCTTCCTGTTTCTGGCGACCATTACCGGCATGGGCGGCGGGACGGTGCGGGATCTGGTTCTGGGCGTGCCGGTGTTCTGGGTGGTGCAGCCGCTGTATATCCTGATCTGCGCGGTGACGGCGGCGGGCGTGTATTTCACGGCGCATCTGCTGGAATCGCGCTATCGGCTGCTGCTCTGGCTGGATGCCGTGGCGCTGGCGGCCTATGGCGTGTTCGGCGCCTATAAGGGGTTGCTGGTGACCGGCTCGCCCACGGTCGCGGTGGTGATGGGGATGATGACCGGCACGCTGGGGGGCATCTTCCGCGATGTGCTGGCCGGCGAGCCCTCCGTGCTGATGCGCAAGGAGGTCTATATCTCCGCCGCGATGGCCGGGGCGCTCAGCTATGTCTTGGCGGCGGGGGCGGGGCTGACGCTGCCGCTGGCCTCGGCGGTGGGTTTTCTCATTGCGCTGGGCATCCGCAGCGGCGCGCTGGCCTATGGCTGGACGCTGCCCTCCTATAAGGCGCGGCCGGGCCGCAACCCGGAAGATATACCGTAACGAAACGCTGCAATTTTCCGGGGCTTGATTTCGAGCGAAATCGAAACAGGTCACAGGCTTCGATTTTTCGCCTGGCCGGGTCGCTCCTGTCTACCGATGCGGTCCATCGGATGGTAGGCTGGTCCCGACAGAAACAGATTGGTCAGGAAGTGTTAACCCTTCCACGCCAGTATGGCGATACGCCACCGAAGAAGGCAGTTGATCGCCACCATGCGCAAGAATGAGCTGACCCTGCGAAACGCGCGACGACTGGCGGTGCTGAGGCGCCGCGATGCCGCCGTCATTGCCGGGTTGCGGGCGCAGATCGCGGAACAGGCGGCACTGATCCAGGATCAGGGGACTTTGCTGGCCCATAGCCGCAAGATTTTCGAACGATCCTCGGCCGCGGCCCGGATCGGGGTCTGGGAATGCAACCTCGCCGGCGAGCATCTGACCTGGACGGATATGGTCTACGACATCTTCGAGCTGCCGCGCGGATCGGCCCTCGACCGGGGCCGCACGCTGGAGTTCTACACGCCCGGTTCGCTGGAAGAACTGCACGAAAGGCGCAGCAAAGCGATCGAGGAGGGCACGGGCTTCACTCTGGATGCACAGATCATCACGGCGAAGGGCAATCGCCGCTGGATGCGCATCACCGCCACCGTCGAGAGCGAGAACGGCGTGGCCGTGCGGATCTTCGGCATGAAGCAGGACATCACGGAAGAAAAGATCCTGGCCGACCGGACACGCTATCTGGCGGAATTCGACGTGCTGACCGGCCTGGCAAACCGGACGCAGTTTCAGGCGAGGCTTCTGGAGACCAAGCGGCGCCATGTCGAAACCGGACAACCCTGCGCCCTGTTGCTGGTCGATCTCGACGGGTTCAAGAAGGTGAACGACACCTTCGGCCATGCCGCCGGGGATGAATGCCTGAAGCAGGTGGCACGGCGCCTGAAGAATGTCTGCGGCCAGGCGGATATCGTGGCCCGGATCGGCGGCGATGAATTTGCCATCCTGTCGAGCGCGCACCACATGGAAGATGTCGCCGCGCGCCTGGCGGGCGACATCATCGGGGTTGTCAGCGCGCCGCTCGACCAGTTTGGCGCCGCGCTGAAGCTGGGGGCGTCTGTCGGCATCTCGCTGTTCGATGCCTCGACGCCCTCTGAACTGCTGCGCCGCGCCGATATGGCGCTCTACGCCGCAAAGGCAGCCGGGCGGAACACCTTCGAAGTGTTCCGCGCCGACCTCAACACCCGCCTGAAAAATCCGCGCAGCGTCGCTGTCGCCTGAACCATCAGTTCCGGGCCTACAGCAGGCTCTGCAGGGCCAGGCTGACCATCGGGATATAGGTGACGGCCAGCAGCACCAGCCCCATCAGCAGCAGCATCGGCCATAGCGCCTTGGATATGCGGCCGACACTCAGCCCGCTGACCGCCGCGCCGACGAACAGCGCATAGCCGAAGGGCGGTGTCGCCATGCCGATGGTCAGATTGGTGGTGACGATGGCGCCGAGATGGATCGGGTCAAGGCCGAGCTGGTTACCGGTATTGACCAGCACGCCGCCCAGGATGACCATGGCCGCGACATTGTCCATCACCGCGCCGATGCCCAGCAGCAGGGCGTTGATGACCATCAGCACGACCCAGGATTCATCCGACACGCTGGTCAGCAGCCCGGCGATCTTCGGCGGCAATTGCTCGAAGGCGACCAGCCAGCCGAAACCGGCGGCGGCAGTGATGATGAACATGACGATGGCGGTGGTGCGCAGCGCCGACAGGGTGATCGCCGGCAATTCGCGCAAGGAGAATTCCCGGTGCACCAGCAGCCCGACAACCAGCGCGTAGAACGCGCCGACGACAGCCGCCTCGGTCGGGGTGAAGATGCCGCCATAGATGCCGCCCAGAATGATGAAGGGGCCGCCCAGCGCCCATTTGCTATCCCAGGCCGTGGCCAGGATCTCGCGCAGGCTGGCCCGGCTCTCGCGGTCGATCTTGTGGCGGCGGGCATAGATCCAGCAGATCGCCATCAGCCCCACGGCCAGCAGGAAGCCGGGAATCACGCCGGATAGGAACAGCCGGGCGATGGATTGCTCGGCAATCACGCCCCAGATCACGAAGGGGATGGAGGGCGGGATCAGCGGCCCGATGATGCCGGCGGAAATCGCCAGCGCTGTTGCGAAGGCCCGGTCATAGCCGCGGCGCTCCATCTCCGGGATCATGATGGCGCCGATGGCGGCCGTGGTCGCCGGGGCGGAGCCGGAAATCGCGGCGAAGAACACGGCGGCGATCACCGCCACCATGCCCAGCCCGCCGGTGACATGGCGCACCAGCGTATTGGCGAAGGCAACCAGCCGGCGCGACAGCCCGCCGGCGGTCATCAGATCGCCGGCCAGCACGAAGAACGGAATCGCCAGCAGGCTGAAGGATTGCGAGCCGGAAATCATTTTCTGGGCCATGGCGATGGTGTCGATATCCGACACGATCAGCGCGGCCAGCGTGGCCAGGCCCAGGGCAAAGGCGAAGGGCATGCCGATCACCAGCATGCCGGCGAAACCGGCGCTCAGTATCCAGGCGGCAGCGGACATGTCAGGCGATCTCCGGAACCGGCGCGCGCGGCGGGATGGGAATGAGAATGCGGGTAAAGGCATGCAGCGCAATCAGCGCGCCGCAGACCGGGGCAGCCAGATGCAGCGCCTCGATCGGATAGGCGATGGCGGCCGATGTCTGGCCGATGGTCTCGGTAACATAGCTGTTGCCGGCAATCGCCAGCATGATGCCGAATACCAGAATGGCGGCGTCGATCAGCCGGCCCACCCAGAGCGCGGCTGTTGCCGGCAGCGCATCCTGCAGCAGCGTCAGGCGGACATGGAAGCCCTCGCGCACGCCCAGGCTGCCGGTCAGCAGCACGACCCAGGTAAACAGCAGCAGCGCCAGCTCCTCGCTCCAGCTCAGCGCCACGCCGAAGAAATAGCGGGTGACGACCTGCAGAGTGAGCACGGCCAGCATGACCAGCGTCATGATGACGGCCACATAGCCCGATATCAGGCCAACACTGCCGCTCAGCCGGTCGAGCCAGTGCAGCGGCCCCTTTTTTGGCGTTTCTGACAGGACGGACGAGTCCGACATGCCGGTTTCCTTCCGCAATCGATGAAAAACCGGTGCGCCGGCCGAAGCCGGGCGCACCGGAGCAGGGATGCTTACTGAACCGCCTTCAGCGCGGCGTCGGTCAGATCGGCGCCGATGGAGGAGCGGAACTTGTCGTAGACCGGCTTCACGCTGCTGCGGAAGGCGGCCGGGTTGCTGATCTTGTTGACCTGCATGCCCTTCTTTTCCAGATCGGCCAGAAGGGTCTGCACATTGGCGGCGCTGGCAGTGCGCTGCGTCGCGGTTGCGGCCTTGGCGGCTTCACGGACGGCGGTCTGCAGATCGGCCGGCAGCTTGTCGAAGCTGCGCTTCGACATCAGCAACTCGATGGCCGAGTAGGTGTGGTTGGTCAGCGACAGGTATTTGGTGACTTCGTTGTACTTGTTGGCGCTGATCACCGCCACCGGGATTTCCAGCCCGTCGATGGTACCCTGCTGCACGGCGGTGAAGGTCTCGCCCCAGGCCATCGGCACGGCGCTGCCACCCAGCGAGGAGAACATGTCGATGAAGACCGGGTTCTGCATCACGCGATACTTCACGCCGCTGACATCATCCGGATTCACCACCGGCTTACGGTTGTTGATCATGTGGCGGAAGCCGCCTTCCATGTAGCCGAGGACGATGACGCCCTTGGCGGCCAGCTTCTTCGACAGTGCCCCGCCGATCTCGCCATCCAGCAGCTTCTGCGCCTGGCCCTCGCTGGAATACAGGAAGGGCAGGTCGTTCAGCTGGAAGGAGGGCTCGATATTGGCGACCACAGCATTGGTGATGATGCCGGCATCGATAGTGCCGAAGCGCATGCCTTCCAGCATGTCCTTCTCATCGCCCAGCTGGCGGTTCGGGTAAAGCTGCACCTCGATCTTGCCGGCGGCGCGCTTCTCGACCTCTTCCTTGAAGGCGCGGGCGCCGATGGCATAGGGGTCCTGAGCGCCATCGCTGGTGGTCCAGCCCAGCTTGATCACGGTCTGGGCGGCGGCCGGGGCGGCGATGAAGCCGGCAACGGCCAGCATCGCGGCGCTGAGGGACAGGATTTTCAGGCTTGTGCGTCGTGTCGTCATGGTGGTGTTCCCTATAGGTTTCTTGGGGTTGATGCGGTGGCCCTTCAGGGGCCTTATCGCGGGAAATCGTAGAGCTGTGCGGGGTTGTCGACCAGGATTCGCCGGCGGGTTTCGGCATCGGGCACCCACTCGGCCAACATGTCGACCAGATCGCCGTCATTCGGCATGGCCGGCCGGATCGACGGATGCGGCCAGTCGGTGCCCCAGACCATGCGGTCGGGCCGGCGTTCCGCCAGCATGCGGGCAATCGGCGTGACATCTTCGAAGGGGACGGCGTCACGGGCGGTGGTCCGGTAAGGACCGGACAGCTTCACCCAGCAATTGCCGCCATCCAGCAGCCGCAGCAGGGCGTTGAAGCCGGCATCCTGCGGGGCCTTGGCGACGGCACAATGGCCCATATGGTCGATCACCACCGGGCAGGGGAAATCGGCCATCTCCGTGTCGAGCTCAGGATGGTTGCTGACATCGATCAGGAATTGCAGATGCCAGCCCAGCGGCGCGATGCGCTCCGCCAGCCCGCGCGCCGAAGAGATCGGCACGCCGCCCTTGAACAGAACATTGATGCGCAGGCCCCGCACGCCGTCCGCATGCAGCGCCTCCAGCTCCTTCTGGCTGACATCCAGATCAACCACGGCAACGCCGCGCAGCCGGTCGGGATGGGCGCGCAGCGCATCCATCATCGCCGTATTGTCGGTGCCATAGACGCTGGGCTGCACCAGCACGCCGCGCTGGATTCCCAGCGTGTCGTGCATCACCAGATATTCCGCCAGCGGCGAATCCGGCGGGGTGTAGCTGCGCGGGGTGGAATAGGGGTAGGCCTTGGCCGGCCCAAAGACGTGGGCGTGGGTGTCGCAGCTAAGCGGCGGCAGGGCCAGGGCCGGGCGCCTTGGCGACCGGTCGGGGCCTGGAATCGCGGGCGCCTCGTCGAGTGCGGTTGTCATTGATTTCCTCCGGATTTGCTTTTTTTGTCGTCAGACCCAACCGGGTCATGGCCGCCTGAACATGCTGTCGCATGGCGGCCTCTGCGGCTTCAGGATCGCCGGCGGCGATGCCGTCGAAGATCAGGCGGTGCTCTGCCTGCACGGCATCGGGATATCCGGGAAACTGCGCCGAATTGCGGCGTGCGGCTCCAATTGCCTCGCGCAACGCGCCGCCGAGGAATTCGGCGAAGCGCAGCAGATAGGCATTGTCGGCGGCGCGCGCGATGGCGGTATGGAAGGCGGTGTCCGCATCCACGCCCTCGCGCCCGGCGGCAATATCCGTCGCCATCGCTTCCAGATGGCCGCGCAGGACGGCGATGTCCTCGGGCGCGCGCCGTTCTGCCGCCAGTCCGGCAGCAGCGGATTCGACGATGCTGCGCAGTTCGAACACCGCGCGCAGATCGGCAGCGCCATCCAGCAGCCCGGATTCGATGCGGAAGGAGCGCGTGTTCGGATTGCTGCTGACGAACACGCCGCTGCCTTGCCGGGTTTCGACCAGCCCGTCATATTTCAGCATCGACACCGCTTCCCGGACGACGGATCGGCTGACGCCGAAGGATTCCGCCATGTCCTTTTCCGCCGGCAACCTTTCACCGGGCAGCAATTCACCCTCCCCGATGCGCTGGGCGAGCACCTGCGCGATCTGGTCCGTCAGCCGCGGCGGCTTGGCGAGGGTGTCGAATTTCTGCATGTGCGCAGGTTGTCTGATAACCGGAGTAACGTCAATCGGCTCTCAGCGTCCGTTAGCTCTGATTTTGGACGTACTTAATACTTTTTTTATTTGTGCGCGGTATGACACGGACAGTTCAAGCGAACCTGGGAGATTCAAGGTGTCGATTTTCAAGAACCTGTCCATTTCAGCAAAGCTTGGCGTCATCATCGGCGTGCTGGTGCTGACCATGGCACTCGGCACCGGGATGCTTCTCACGAATATGCGCGACGCCATGCTGGCCGAGCGGCTGGCCAAGGTGAAGGCCCTGACCGAGGCCAGTGTGAATGTGGCGCTGGCGCTGCAGAAGCGGGTCACTGCCGGCGAGCTGACCGAGCAACAGGCGAAGGAAAGCTGGCGCGCTACCACCAGCTCGATGGTCTATGAGAAGGTCGAATACCTGTTCGCCTGGACGCTGGAGGGTGACAATTTCGCCCATATCCGCCCGGACCTTCAGGGCAAGAATTTGTGGGGCATGCAGGATTCCACTGGTAAGTACGTGCTGCGCGATATGCGGCGTGCCGCCGAATCAGGCGTTGGTGGCGGTCGCTTCGATTATCTCTGGCCGAAGGTGAAGGATGCTGAGCCGATCAACAAGATCAGCTGGGGCATGCTGGTGCCGGGCTGGAACATCATGGTCGGCACCGGTGTCTATACCGACGATCTGGAAGCCGCCTTCCTGGAAAAGGCGTTGCGTGTCGGTACGCTGATGGGCGTGCTGGTGCTGCTCGGCATCGGCATTGCCGTCGTGATCTCCCGCGATGTCAGCAAGTCGATGCGCGGTGTGTCGGGCGTCATGGAGGCGATGGCGGCGGGCGATCTGTCGCGCGAAGTGCCGGATCAGGGCCGTCGCGACGAGATTGGCCGTATCGGCCGCTCGCTGGAAGTGCTGCGTGCCGCAGCAGCCGAGACGGAGCAACTGCGTGCCGAGCAGGAGGCGATGAAGCTGGCGGCCGCGCAGGCGCGCCAGGACGATCTGCGTCGCATCGCCGACCAGTTCCAGGCAACCATTGAGGGCGTCGTGGTGCAGGTCTCCAGCACCTCACAGGATGTGCGTCGGGGGGCCACGGAAATGGCCAGCGTCTCTTCGGCAACCCGGGATCAGGCGCACCAGGCCTCGGGGGCGACGCAGGATGCCGCCAACAACGTGCAGACCGTCGCCGCCGCTGCCGAGCAACTGACCGTCTCGATCCAGGAGATCGGCCGGCAGACCAACAATGCCCGCGACATCAGCCAGCAGGCGGTGACGGCGGCAGACCGCTCGTCCAGCACCATCCAGGGGCTGGTCAGCGCCGCCGAGGAAATCGGCAATGTTCTGAACCTGATCGCCGACATTGCAGCGCAGACCAACCTGCTGGCGCTGAATGCGACCATCGAGGCGGCGCGCGCCGGCGAGGCTGGCAAGGGCTTCGCCGTGGTGGCCTCGGAGGTGAAGTCGCTGGCCAGCCAGACCGGCCGTGCCACCGACGAGATCAAGACCCATATCGATGGTATCCGCGGCGCGGTTGGCGAGGCGGCTGGCGAGATGAACCATATCCGGGAAGTCATTGGCTCCGTGTCGGAATCGGCGACGGCGATCAGTGCGGCCATTGAGGAACAATCGGCGGCGACGCAGGAAATCGTGCGCAACGTGCAGCAGGTGTCGCAGGGCACGCAGCAGATTTCCGGCAATATCGGCCAGGTCAGCGAGGCGGCCAACCAGGCCGGCGCGGTCTCTGAGCAGCTGCTGGGCGCGGCCAATGATCTGTCCAGCAATTCACAGACCCTTCAGGCCAAGGTCGAGGATTTCCTGAGGTCGCTGCGCGCGGGCTGATTGTTTCCTCCTGCAACTTCAGGGGCGGTCTTCGGGCCGCCCTTTTTTTGTTGCTGACACAGGGTTTTTTTGTTGCTGACACAGGGTAAGCAAACCCGCCCGAGGAGTATGAATTGGAATAAGTGCATGGTATCATTAACGAATATAACAAAATGGAAAGAAGTCATGACGACAGGTGCCATCAAAGCCTTTGCCGTGCGGCTGAGTGAAGACGACGCTCTGGCGGCCAGTCTGGGTGCGCGGCTGAAAGGGATTTCGGACAGGGTCCGGATGGCTGCCGAGACGACCGAATTCGCTCACGCCAACGGTTTCGATTTGACCGAGAGCGAGGTGAGCCAGTTTGTCGCCGCCTTGGATGCGTCCAGGAATGGCGAACTTTCCGATACGGTGCTGGATGACGTGGTTGGCGCCATGACGCGCAATCGGTATTTGTGATGTGACCTGATCACTGTCGCAGCGGCTGAAGCCGCGATCAGTCGGAACGTGTCACGAAAACCTGGACGTCCATGTCCAGCAGCACCGCGCCGTCATGGCTGTAGGTGCCGATGACCGGCTGCGCCTGTTCGGGCATGCGGGTCGTGGCGACGCGCACCAGATCACGGCTGGCGACGATGCTATTGGTCGGGTCGAATTCGATCCAGCCGGCACCGGGCAGGAACACATCAGCCCAGGCATGGGTAGCGCCGGCACCGCTGACCGCGTTGCTGTCATCGGCTTCCTGCGGTGTGGTGTCAGCGGCAGGATCGTACAGATAGCCGGTAACGAAGCGGGCGGCAAAGCCCAGGGACCGGGCGGCTTCCATAAACAGATAGGCGTAGTCCCGGCAGGTGCCGCTGGCGGTGGTGATCGTCCGGGCGGGGGATTGCACGCCCTGTTCCTCGCGCCGGCGATAGGTGAACGTTTCGTGGATGGCGCTGCTGATGAGGTCCAGAACCTGCAGGCTGCCAGTCGGCACCACAGGCATGACCGATTTGATCCACTCGGTGACGATAGTCTGATCCTGCGGGCAGTGAATTACCCGCAGGGGCGCCAGGTCGACACTGTCCTGGGGGTCGTAGTCGAAGGGGTAGGGGCCGGCATCGCGCTCGATCCGGACCAGCGGTTCGTCGAAGCCATAGCGGCGCAGAACCAGCTCGCTGGCGATGATCAGCTCCGACGACGCTTCATGGAACGAAAGCAGGGCAACCGAGTTACCGAAAGTGTCGAACGCCCAGCGTATGTCGGCTTGTGGAGCGACGGTGAGGCTGGAGTCGAGAATTCGCATATCATGGGCGTCACGCGGGCGTATCATCAGGCGATGAACACCAAAGCGGACGGCCTTGTCATACGTATACTGGGTCCGGTGGCTGATTCGGAACGTTCTCATCGAACGGCAAACTCCGGCACGTACTGCTCCCGTCGGGTCGGTTTACAGACACTTTATGATGGCCCATCACGGGTGGTCTGGCGATGATCGCCACTATCGATGGGTGTTGGCTGGTGACGCAGTGTCGCTGGTCAATTCTATGTCACGGCAGGAAAGGCAGCCATGTTTATCCGTATCGGATTTGAAATCAGTCTCGAATGCACTGTCGAGACGCCCTTGCTTCTGGCGCTGCTGCCGCATTCCTCCTATGGCGGCCGGGTCATCGGGGCCGACCGGATATGCACCCGGCCCGATGTGCCGGTGCAGGAATTCCTGGATGAATTCGGCAATCGCCGCAGCCGGCTTGTCGCCCCGGTCGGGCGGCTGACGCTGTGGTCGGATTGCATCGTCGAGAATGACGGCCAGCCGGATGTCTTCAACTGGAATGCCCGCCAGCACGATATCGCGGACCTGCCATCCGAGACCCTGACCTACCTGACCGCCAGCCGCTATTGCGAGGCCGATGAACTGGTCGAGCAGGCCTGGGCGCTGTTCGGCCAGACGCCGGCGGGCTGGGCGCGGGTGCAGGCGATCTGCAACTGGGTCCATAATCATCTGACCTTTGGCTATCATTTCGGCCGTCCGACCAAGACCGCCGGCGATGCCCTGCGCGAGCGCACCGGTGTCTGCCGCGATTTCGCCCAGCTGTCGGTGGCGCTGTGCCGGGCGATGAACATCCCGGCGCGCTATGCCAGCGGCTATCTCGGCGATATTGGCATTGCCCCCTCCGGCCCGGGAGATTTCTGCGCCTGGTTCGAGGTTTTCCTGGAAGGCCGCTGGTACACCTTCGATGCGCGCTACAACACGCCGCGGATCGGGCGGGTGCTGATGGTGCGCGGCCGCGATGCTGCCGATGGCGCGATGATCACCTCCTTCGGCAAATATGATCTGAAATCTTTCCGGGTCTGGACCGACGAGGTTGTCGGCATGGGGTCGGATTCCGACATGCTGAAACTGCTCGAAACCCGCCCCGATGCGCCGGCACTGACTCTGGCACCGACCTGATTTTTCGGGAATTCCCCTCCCTGAAGGCTTGTCAAAGCGATCCCGTTTGAAGTCTAACAAACGGGGCGCCTGGTTCAGACGCGCCGAAAAATAATGCCGGGCGATCAAGCCGAGGCGTCAGGGAGGGTAATGGTGAGCCTCGAAGCCACGCTGCTGTTCGAGACGGCTGAAAAGCTTTTTGCTCGGGAGATAACGCCCGCGAAACTGCTGGATGCCCAGGGTGGCGTCTGGCTCGATGGTCCGTGGCAGGCGCTGGAGCAGGCCGGGCTGACCCAGGCGATGAGCCTCGGCGAGGATCTGCCGGTCGCTGAGGCAGCAGGGCTTGCCCGGATCGCCGGCGCTCATGCCGTGCCACTGCCTCTGGCCGAGACCATGCTGGCGCATTGGCTGCTCGGGCGCTCCGGGCTTGAGGCGCCCGATGGCGTGCTGACGCTGGCGCCGGTGCGAAACGAGTCACTGGCCCTGCACTCCGATGGTGCCAACTGGCGTGTTGCCGGCACGCTGCGCCGGGTGCCCTGGGGCCGCAACGCCGGCCATCTCCTCGCCATCGCCGAGCATCAGGGTACGACCCATCTGCTCCGCCTGCCGGTTGCCGACGCGGACATCACCGAAGGGCTGAATCTGGCCTTTGAGCCGCGCGACGATCTGGTCTTTGATACGCACCTGCCTGCTGATGCGGTGGCAGAATTTCCCGAGGGCGCGCAGGGTTTCCAGGCGGCCGGCGCTGCGCTGCGGGCGCTGGCCATGGCCGGGGCTCTCGCGGCAATCCTGGATATCTGCGTGGCCTATGCCAATGAACGCAGCCAGTTCGGCCGGCCTATCGGTAAATTCCAGGCAATCCAGCAGAACATGGCGATCCTCGCTGGCCAGGCGGCCGCCGCCACCGGGGCGGGCGACATCGCCGCCGAGGCCTTGGCAGGCGCACCAGGTGGCAGGATCGACATATTGCCTATTGCCATCGCCAAGGTACGGGCGGGGGAGGCGGCGGGCCTCGCCGCGTCGCTGGCGCATCAGATTCATGGCGCCATCGGCTTCTCGCAGGAATATCGGCTGCATTTCCTGACCAAGCGGCTGTGGTCCTGGCGCGAGGAATTCGGGGCCGAGGCGGAATGGAGCCGGATCATCGGCCGCGCCATCCTGGCCGACGGACCGGACCGGCTGTGGTCCCGCGTGGCGGCGATCTGAGGGGGGATGACATGACCGCGCTGCATTTTCCCACCCCTGAGACATCCGCTGCTGCCGAGGCGCTGCGCGCTGAGGTGCGCGACTTCCTGGCTGAAACGCTGAAGGATTACCCGCCGCACCGGCGGGCCGAATCCTGGTTCGGCTTCGATGCCGATTTCTCCGCCCGGCTGGCGGCGCGTGGCTGGATCGCCATGACCTGGCCGAAGCGCTATGGCGGGCATGAGCGCAGCGCGCTGGAACGCTATGTCGTGCTGGAGGAATTGCTGGCTGCCGGCGCCCCTGTCGCCGCCCATTGGATCGCTGACCGGCAGAGCGGCCCCAGCCTGCTGAAATTCGGCACCGAGGCCCAGAAGGCCGAGATCCTGCCGAAGATCGCCGCCGGCACATGCTTCTTCTGCATCGGCATGAGCGAGCCGGATGCCGGGTCTGACCTCGCCGCCGTGCGCATGCTGGCGCGCAAGGTCGAAGGCGGCTTCACGGTGAACGGGACCAAGCTGTGGACCTCCTTCGGCCACAACGCGCATTACATGATCCTGTTCTGCCGCACCGATCCGGCCTCGCAGCGCCAGGAGGGCACCAGCCAGTTCCTGGTCGATCTGAAGACGCCGGGCATCTCGATCAAGCCGATCCACGACATTGCCGGCAAGCATCATTTCAATGAGGTGCATTTCACCGATGTCTTCCTGCCCGATGCGGCGCTGATCGGCACGCTGGGCAATGGCTGGCAGCAGGTGACCAGCGAATTGGCGCTGGAGCGCAGCGGGCCGGAACGCTTCCTGTCCTCCTTTGAATTGCTGGTCCAGATGGTCGCCTGGCTGCAGAACCACCCGAGCGCGCAGGCGGAAATCCTGACCGGCCGGCTGGTCGCCCATCTGGCCGTGCTGCGCCGGCTGTCGCGCTCCGTCGCCACGCTGCTGGAGCAGGGCGAGAACCCGAACATCCAGGCCGCCATCGTGAAGGATCTGGGCGCCACGCTGGAGCAGGAGATGCCGGAGGCGATCCGCCATGTGCTGGCGCTGGAGCCTATGGTGGAGTCACCCGATCCGGCCGCCGCCGTGCTGGCCCATATCATCCTGAACGCGCCGGGCTTCTCGCTGCGCGGCGGCACCCGCGAAATCCTGCGCGGCATCATCGCCCGCGGGCTGGGGCTGCGGTGATTCGCCTTCCGTCTCAAAAGCTGTAACAAGGAATTCCCATGACCGATCTGGTGTTGAGCGACCGGCAGGACGGCATCCTGACCCTGACCCTGAACCGGCCGGAACTGCGCAATCCGATTTCCGATGGCGACATGGTCGAGGCGGTGCTCGACGCACTAGCGCCGCTGAACGCCGATATCGGCGTGCGCTGCGTCATCCTGACCGGGGCGGGCACGGCGTTCTCCTCGGGCGGCAACATCAACAAGATGGGTGAGGCGGGCGGGCTGAATGCCGGCCTGCCGGCGGTCACGCGCCGCAACTACAAGGAAGGCATCCAGCGCCTACCGCTGGCCTTCGAGGCGCTGGAAGTGCCGGTGATCGCCGCGGTAAACGGCGCCGCCATCGGGGCCGGCTGCGATCTGGCGCTGATGTGCGACATCCGCATTGCCGGGCAGAGCGCGAAATTCGCCGAGAGCTTCGTGAAGCTGGGCATCATCCCCGGAGATGGCGGGGCCTGGCTGCTGCCGCGCGTGGTCGGTTTCTCCAAGGCGTCGGAAATGGCGCTGACCGGCGATGTGGTCGATGCCGCCGAGGCGCTGGCCTGTGGCCTGGTCTCCAAGGTGGTGCCGGATGCCGAGCTTATGGAGGCGGCGCGTGCCATGGCCGCGAAGATTGCCGCCAACCCGCCGCACGCGATGCGCCTGACCAAGCGGCTGCTGCGTCAGGGCTGGACCTCGACACTGGACGCCCATCTCGACGTCGCCGCGACCATGCAGGCGCTGGCCCATGCGACCCGCGACCACAATGAGGCCATCGCCGCCTTCAAGGAAAAGCGCAAGCCGGACTTCACCGGCGAATAGGCTTCACCCTGATATAAGGCTGATCAGCACCCCGCCCAGCGCCGACAGGATGACGACGACCCAGGGCGGGGTCTTCCAGATGGTCAGCAGCAGGAACCCGGTCAGGGCCAGGGCGAAATGCGCTGGCTCCAGGATCGCGCTGGTCCAGACGGGGTCGTAAAGGGCCGCGCCCAGAATGCCGACGACAGCGGCATTCGCGCCGCGCATCAGCGACTGGGCGCTGGATTGCGTGCGGAATTCATTCCAGAACGGCATAATGCCCACCAGCAGCAGGAAGCCGGGCAAGAAGATCGCAACCAGCGCGATACTGGCCCCGGCCAGCCCGTTCGGTTCCGGCCCCAGCGCCGCGCCGAGATAGGCGGCGAAGGTGGAGAGAGGCCCCGGTATCGCCTGGGCTGCGCCATAGCCGGCCAGGAAGACATCGCGCTCTACCCAGCCGGTCTGGACGGTTTCCGCCTCCAGCAGCGGCAGGATGACATGGCCGCCGCCAAAGACCAGCGCACCGGTGCGATAGAAGGCGTCGGTCAGTGCCACGCCCTGAAGACCGGTTCCGGTGGCCAGCAGGGGCAGCCCGACAAGCAGCAGGAAAAACAGCGCAAGGCTGAGGATTCCGATACGCCGCGACACCGGAAAGGCCACCACAGCGCCATTAGCCTCCGTCGCCATGCGGCACAGCCAGTATCCCGCCAGACCGCCGATCAGGATCGCCGCAATCTGTCCGAAGGCGATGGGAACCAGGATAACGATCAGCAGCGCGGCCAGCGCGATGCCGGCGCGGGGCCGGTCCGGGCAGAGGTTTTTCGCCATCCCCCACACCGCCTGCGCGATGATGGCGACGGCGACGATCTTCAGCCCGGTCAGGATGCCGCTGCCGATCGGCCCGCCGAAATGCGCCGCCCCCAGCGCGAAGAGGAACAAGGCGATGGCCGAGGGCAAGGTGAAGGCCAGCCAGGCCGCTGCCGCCCCCATCGGGCCGCCGCGCAGCAGGCCCAGTGCGAAGCCGGTCTGGCTGCTGGCCGGACCGGGCAGGAACTGGCACAGCGCGACCAGATCGGCATAGCCCTTCTCGTCGATCCAGCGCCGGCGAATGACCAGCTCGTCGCGGAAATAGCCGAGATGCGCAATCGGGCCGCCGAAGGAGGTCAGGCCGAGTTTCAGGAAGGCGATGAAGATTTCGCCGACAGTACCCCTGTGATCTCGCTGCATATCTTCGCCGGTCTGTTGATGGAGGGCGATCCTGGGGCCGGGATAGTGCGGGAGGTCGCCGCCGGTTTCAACCGCTTGCCAGGCTTGCCAGCCGGATTGTCTGGGCAGACTATGCAGGGCCATAATCGGAGAAGCGCCTGATGAGCTGGCAACCTGCGGAAGAGCCCATTCCCGGCGACAAGCACAGCTGTGCCGCGCTAGAGACGATCATCGTGCCCCGCGCCCGCGATATTGGCGGGTTTTCGGTGCGCCGTGCGCTGCCCTCGGTACAGCGCCGCATGGTCGGCCCCTTCATCTTTCTGGACCAGATGGGGCCGGCAATCCTGCAGCCGGAAACCGGCATTGATGTCCGCCCGCATCCGCATATCGGCCTGGCGACGGTGACCTATCTGTTCGAGGGTGAGATCCTGCACCGCGATTCGCTGGGTTCGGTCCAGCCGATCCGCCCCGGCGCGCTGAACTGGATGACCGCCGGGCGGGGTATCAGCCATTCGGAACGCACCTCGCCGGAAATACGCGCCGCCGGTGGACCCCTGTTCGGCATCCAGAGCTGGGTCGCCCTGCCGGAGGACAAGGAGGAGATCGCCCCCGCCTTCGAGCATTACGCTGCGAATCAGCTGCCAACCATCATCGGCGAGGGCAAGACAATACGCATCATCGCCGGCACGCTGTTCGGCGCGCCCTCGCCGGTGCGCACGGCCAGCCCGCTTTTCTACGCCGATGTCTCGATGCAGGCGGGTTCCTCCTATCCGCTGGACCCGGATTACGAGGAACGGGCCATCTATATCACCAGCGGTGAGGTCGATATTGCCGGCGATATCTTCGGCGAGGGCAGGCTGCTGGTATTCCGCCCTGGCGACCGGATCACCATCAAGGCGACCGCCACCGCCCGCTTCATTGCGCTGGGCGGCACGGCGATGGAGCAGCCACGCCATATCTGGTGGAATTTTGTTTCTTCCCGCAAGGACCGGATCGAGCAGGCCAAGGAAGACTGGAAATCCGGCCGCTTCGCTCTGGTGCCCGGCGAGGATGAGTTCATTCCGCTGCCGGAAATGGGCGGCTGAGCGCGTCGGGTTTTCCGATAGGCCACGTTTCGGCACTTCACTGTTGCGGATCGATGGGTTGCATGTGCCGGTCGGAAGACCGATCCTTTGGGCATATCCGGCGGAACCAAGCCGCCTTCCCCGATGAAAGGGCACGACATGCCTGCCTTCTCGATTCTTGATCTGGCGCCGGTGCCGCAGGGTGGCACCCCGGCAGATGCGCTGCGCAACACACTCGACCTGGCGCAGCACGCCGAACGCTTCGGCTATAACCGCTACTGGCTGGCCGAACACCACAACATGACCGGCATCGCCAGTGCGGCGACCTCGGTTGTCATCGCCCATGTCGCGGCCGGCACGAAGACCATCCGTGTCGGTGCCGGCGGCATCATGCTGCCGAACCATTCGCCGCTGGTGATTGCCGAGCAGTTCGGCACGCTGGCGACGCTGCATCCCGGTCGCATCGATCTGGGCCTCGGCCGCGCGCCGGGCACCGACCAGCGCACGCTGCGCGCCCTGCGCCGCTCGCCCGATTCTTCCGATTCCTTCCCGCAGGATGTGCTGGAGCTTCAGGCGCTGCTCGGGCCCTTGCAGCCCGGCCAGACGATCCAGGCCGTGCCGGGAACGGATACCAATGTGCCGTTGTGGATTCTGGGCTCCAGCCTGTTCGGCGCGCAGCTGGCGGCCATGCTGGGCCTGCCCTATGCCTTCGCCTCGCATTTCGCGCCGGATGCGCTGATGCAGGCGCTGCAGACCTATCGCGACGGGTTCCGCCCCTCGGCGCAGCAGGACACGCCGCATGCCATGGTCGGCATCAACGTGATCGCGGCGGAAACCGATGCAGAGGCGCAATACCTCTTCACCTCCGCCCAGCAGCGCTTCCTCGGCATGATTCGCGGCCAGCGCGGCCTGCTGCCGCCGCCCATCGATGATATCGAAAGCCTGTGGTCGCCGATGGAAAAGGCGCAGGCCATGCGCATGCTGTCCTGTTCCTTCGTCGGCTCGCCGGAAACCATCCGGCGCGAGCTGGAAGGCTTCGTTGCCCGCACCGGGGCCGATGAGCTGATGATCGCCTCGGCGATCTATGATCACAAGGCGCGGCTGCGCTCCTATGAGCTGCTGGCGGAATTGCAGCCGGCGTTCGCCCGCGAGGTCGAGGTGGCCTAATAGCAGTAACCGTCATTCCCGGCCTTGTGCCGGGAATCAAGGCTTCAGCTTGGCTGGGCGTCGTTCCAGCAGGCTGAAGCCTGGACCCTCGGGACAAGCCCGAGGGTGACGGTCTGAGAGAAGTTACCTGTCGGAAATCACCATCCCCGGCTATCCTGTCCTCCCGCCTCCCGATCCGGACATATCCCCCGCATGATCTCAGCCGCCCCGCATCCGATACGCTGGCTGGTGCTATTCGGCGTGTGGATCGTGTATTTCTGCTTCGGCCTGACGATTGCCGGCCTGGCGCCGCTGATCGGGCCGATCACCCGCGATCTCGATATCAGCCACACTCATATGGGCGGCGTGATGGGCGTCTGGCAGCTGGTCTATATCGCTGCCGCCATTCCCTGCGGCGCGCTGCTGGACCGCATCGGCGTGCGCTGGGCGCTGTTCCTGGGGGCGCTCATCATCGCCCTGTCCGGCTTTCTGCGCGGTATGGCTGATGGCGTGGTGCTGCTCTATCTGGCGGTGTCGCTGTTCGGCATTGGCGGGCCGATCGTTTCCGCCGGAGCGCCCAAGGTGATCGCCCGCTGGTTCCAGGGGGCGGATCGCGGCTTCGCCATGGGGGTGTATTTCACCGGCCCCAATCTGGGCGCGGTCGCCGCGTTTGCGCTGACCAATTCGGTGCTGATGCCGGCTTTCGGCAATGACTGGCGCCTTGTCCTGCAGCTCTGGTCGGCGGTCGCCCTTGCCGGCGGGCTGCTCTGGCTCGCCATCGCCAGCCTGCAGCCGGTGCGCGCCAAGGATACGGCCGAGGATCTGGCCGACCGGGACGAGCCCAATCGCGGCAGTATCCGCGACATGCTGCGGATTCCCGCCGTGCGGGTGCTGCTGGTGATGAGCGTCGGCATCTTCACCTATAATCACGGCCTGTCGAACTGGCTGCCGGAGGTGCTGCGCAGCTCCGGCATGACGGCGGTACAGGCCGGTTACTGGGCGACCATCCCGACCTTTATCGGCATTGTCGGCTCGCTGGTGATACCGCGTTTCGCCGTGCCGCAGCGCCGTCTGGCGATCCTGGTCGGGCTGTTTGTCGCCGCGTTGCTGTCCTGTCTGCTGATCGGCACGGTCTGGCAGCCGGGCCTTGTGGTGGGGCTGGTGCTGCAGGGCGTGGCGCGCTCCTCGCTGATGACGGTGGCGATCCTGATCCTGGTCGAGACGCCGGGGGTGGGCAAGGCCCGCGCCGGGACGGCCAGCGGGCTGTTCTTCTCCTGTGCCGAGATTGGCGGGGCGGGCGGGCCCTTCGCGCTGGGCCTGCTCTATGACGCGACCGGGGGCTTCGAGGCCGGGCTGCTGATGCTGGCCGTCATCTCCGCCCTGATGCTGGTCTGCGTGCTGCTGCTGTTTCGCCTGCGAAAGGGCGCTGCGGGCGTCGGGGCTGCTTGACAGGGTCGCCGCCCCGGCTTATACGCATGGCCCTCGCGCTCCGGCGCGGCCTCTCTGAGGCGGGGTAGCTCAGTTGGTTAGAGCAGGGGAATCATAATCCCCGTGTCGGGGGTTCGAGTCCCTCCCTCGCTACCATTTCGACGGTGCTTCGGCCCGGCTCCTGCGAGCCGGGCCGATTTGCTTTCATGCCTGTGCTTTGGCCAGCAGCGGCTGCAGGGCGGCCCAGGCGGTTTCCGGGCGGGCGGCGATGCGGGCGGCGATCTCTTGAGCGCGGCGGAAGACAGGCCGGTTCGAGATCAGCTTCGGCAGTTGGGCGCGCAGGGTCTCGTAGCTGGTGCCGGTTCCTGCCCTGAAACTGCCCGGCAGCGTGTCCAGCGCCCGTTTCGCGTTGCAGACCTGTTCGCGGTGGCGGGGCAGCAGCAGCTGCATCCGGCCGGTGGTCGCTGCGTCGGTCAGGGAGCCGATGCCGCCATGGTGGATGAACAGGCTGGCCCGGGCCAGCGCCTCGCGGATCGGCGGCGGAGTCTCATGCAGAAGGATGCCGGCTTCCGCCAGGGCTTCCGCCATGCCTGGCTGGATGTCGCGCAGGAAAAGCTCCCCCTGCATGCGCGTGTCGATCAGCGCCTTGACGGTCATTCGCGCCAGGGGATGGCTCATCCGCAGATAGCCGAAGAAGCGGGGCGCATCGGGTAACGGCAGCGGGGCTTCCGGCTGTTCCCAGGGACCGGCGGCGGGCTGCGGCCGCCACTCGGCGTAGATATCCAGCTCAGGCGGTATGGAGACCACCCCGCCAATGCCGGTGACGATCTGGGGCAGGCTGTCCGGCAGGGGCTGTCCGCGCTGTTCCTGCACGGCGCGGGCATTGGCCAGCAGGTCGGATGGCGGCCAGACATCAGGCTGCCGGGCGCCCAGCGGCGGGAAGCCGCCCTCCGGCAATTCGGGCGGCACGACGAAGCCGTCACCGATGGGAATGACCGGAATCCGGCGGAAGGCGGCCAGCGAGAGCAGGGGCGAATAATCGGCAATGATCGCGGCTGGTGCGTGCTGCGCCAGGAGGGCGTCCCATGCCGTGACGAGGGCGGCCAGTCTGTCCCGGTCGGCATAGCCGCAAATGCCCATGACATCGGCATAGCTGGCGGCGCGGAAAGGCGGCGGGCCTGTGAAGCAGGGTTCGTGCGGCGGCGCCGGGAACACGTCGATTCCTTCGGCGTCATAGGCGTCCCGCAGCGTCGCGGGGTCACGTGCAGCCACGATGGGGCGCCAGCCCGAGCGGATCAGCCGCCGGGCAAGCCAGAGCAGGCGGGCCGCATGGGCGAAACCCTCCCCCATCTCCCAGGCAAGCAGGATGCTGCGGCCCTTGCCGGGGACGTCCGGGACCAGATCGGGGAGGGAGGGTGTAAGCATGTCTCTGAAACTATGTGGTCGTCCGGGGGTCACAAGGCAGAATACGTAGGTATGCAAGCAAGAGTAACGTTGTCATGCACTTGCAGGCATTTAAGCCGCGCAGGTCTGCATATTAACTCCGGTCTTGTTGCCTGTCTGGATAATGCGCTGATGAGCGTTAGGCGAGGCATCATATATTTACCGTCATCATAGTATTTATGGTTAACTGGTGTTAATATTAACAAATAATAAACTATGTACTATGCGGTACTCAAGTATGAATTTTACTTTTTTATTATATTAGAATAACCTTTATTTATCATAAATTTCAACAGTACTGAGAAAATTAAACAGTATTTTAATATTCTTCCGGCAATATCCATCCAAAGACAATTATTCGCTTGGGAGAATGTGGTGAGCACTCAGATTTTCGTGGATTCGCGGGTTTCACAGATTGAAACCTTGACGCAGCATCTTCCGCAGGGCGCGCTGCTGTCGCGGATCGGCGCAGAGCAGGATGCGCTGTCGAGCATTGCCGCGCAGTTGTCAGGCGAAATCGAGACTCTCCTGCTGGTCGCGCATGGCGCGCCGGGTGCCCTGTATCTTGGCGACACGCCGCTGACTCTGGAGACACTGGAAACGCATGCGGAGGCGCTTGCTGCCATTGGTGCCGCGATGGCGCCGGGCGGGCTGATCTCGCTCTATGGCTGCCGGGTCGGGGCAGGCGCAGAAGGCGAAGCCTTTCTCGACCGGCTGGAGGCGTTGACCGGCCGCGCCGTGGCCGCCACGGACCGCCTGGTCGGCCATGCCGATCTCGGCGGCGACTGGACACTGTTCCGCCGCGATCTCGGCCAGTCCGTGCCGATGCCTTTCATGGTTGGCTTGGCCAGCGATTATCGCGCCGTGCTTGCCGCGCCGACGGTGACATCCGGCGAGGGCGGCAGCTTCGCGGAGAACGGGACCGGCACTGTCTATACGGTGACCGCCACCGACCCAGAAAACGATACGCTTACCTTTGCAATTTCGGGCGGGGCGGACGCCGCACTGTTCAACATCAACAGCAAGACCGGTGCCGTCACCTTCAAGAATCTCCCGGATTTCGAGAACCCGGCCGACGTTGGCACGGACAACGTCTATGACATTGAAGTCACCGCCTCGGACGGAACGGAAACCAGTGCGGCGCTCCCGGTTGCCATCACCGTCACGGATGTTACCGAGACGATATTGACCACGGGCAACGATACGTTTGTCCTGTCCAACGACGATAACGTGATTGTGTCGGGTATCATCGACGCGCTGACTGCAGATGACGTGATCAATGGCGAGGGCGGCACCGACACGCTGGTCATTACGAGTAATATCGCCGGCGTTACCTTCAACGCCACCACGCTGACCAATGTCGAAAAGGTCACGCTCAGCCATATCGGCGGAAAAAACATCTCCATCACCACCCATGATGCCACAGTTGCATCCGGCCAGACGATGATCGTGGACGGGTCCTATAATGTGGGACCCGTTCTCTGGGACGGCAGCGCCGAACTGGATGGCACCTTCAGCATCACCGGTGGGTCCGGCGCCGACAGGCTGACCGGTGGGGCCGGCGCCGACAGGCTAGCCGGTGGAGCTGCTAACGACACGCTTTATGGCGGGGCCGGCAACGACACGCTCTACGGCGATGCGGGCAATGACACGCTCTATGGCGGCGACGGCGACAACATCTACTATGGCGGTGAAGGCAATGATTTCGTTTATGGCGCGGCTGGTGCAGACCTGATTTATGGCGATGCCGGCAATGACGGGCTGAGCGGCGGTGACGGCAACGACACCATCTGGGGCGGCGTTGGTAATGACACTCTCATCGGCGGCGCCGGTGACGATCTGTTCTATGGCGGCGACGGCAATGACTGGCTGTGGGGTCAGGACGGCAACGACATTCTCTATGGCGGCACAGGCAATGACACCCTTTCAGGCCTTGCCGGCGACGATCTGCTGTTCGGCGAAGACGGCAATGACACGCTTTCCGGCTATACTGGTAATGACACGCTGTGGGGCGGCGACGGCAACGACGTATTCCAGGGATCCGACTCGGAACTGCATGGCGACACCATCGGCGATTTCTCGGCTGGCGACAGCATTGTCGTCACGGGTGTCGATTTGTCGGCGCTGGACGGCAAGTCCGCCAGCGGCACCCTCGACCTGACCGGCGGCCACAGCCTGACCCTGACCGGCATCAGCGCCGCCAGCGGGACCTTTGACGTCGATGTGGCGGGCGGTAATTCCACTATCACCCTGGTCGCGCCGGTGCCGGCGCCGGTTACCGAGACGCCGTCGAATCCCGTCGTGGTGACGCCGACGCAGCCGACAATTCCCACGGGGCCGAGCACGGGCGACACCGGCAGTCAGGCGCAGACGATCACCAACGCCGGCACAACGCCGGGGACGGCGGCGCTCGTCCAGAACACCAACAATAACGGCAATACGGTTACGGCGACACTGCCGGGGAACACGAGTGTCGTTTCGGAAGGGCCCGGCCAGGCGCAGACACCGACCGATGCGACGACCAGCCTGGTCAATTCGGTCCAGTCGCGCGGCTCCTCCTCGGAGACGCAGCTGGTCAGTGGTGTGCAGGGCTTCCTGAACGGTTTGGCGCCGGACACGACGCTGGACGTGCGTACGATCACGCCGACAACGACGTCCTCCGTGCTATCCACGGCGATCACCATCACCGGCACCACCGGCACCGGCCAGTCGGAGGCCTTCGTCATCGACATGCGTGATCTGCCCTCGGGTTCCTACCTGCGCCTCGACAACATCGAGTTCGCCTCGATCCTGGGCTCGGCCACCATCAATGGTGGCGCTGGCCAGAACTATGTCATCGGCGACGAGGCTAGCCAGAACATCATGCTGGGCGCGGATGACGATTATATCGATGGCGGCGCCGGCGACGATACGGTGGGCTCTGGCGATGGCAATGACACCCTGTTGGGTGGCGACGGCAACGACTCCGTGTTTGGCGGCACCGGCAATGACAGCCTGGACGGCGGCACCGGCTTCGACACGCTGGACCTGACCGGCGGCGGCTCGAACCGGGGGCAAGGTGGCATGCAGGGCGACACTGTCCTGGGCGGCAATGGCGATGACGCGCTGCGCGGTGGCAAGGGTCACGACAGCATCACCGGCGGTGCCGGTGATGACACGATCCACAGCGGCCAGGGCAATGACACGCTGACCGGTGGCGATGGGGCGGATCTGTTCGTCCTGAAGGGCTACGATGCAAACTTCAGCAATGCAGTTCTGACTGCCACGGTAACGGATTTCCAGCAGGGCGTTGATCGCCTGGCGGTGGAGAATGCGACACTCGCCGAGCTACAGGCGGCGCTTGTCACCCAGACAGCCACCGAGACCGGCGTCATCCTCTCCGTCGCCGGGGCCACGCTGACCTTCATCGGGATATCGCAGATCACAACCGACGATATCGACCTGGCGTTTTACGCCTGAGCCGATCTTTCCAACTGAAAAAGCCTCCCTTCGGGGAGGCTTTTTTGCATCACCACGGCAGGGCATCGCCCCGGTAATCGAAGAACCCGCCGCTGTCGGCGGGTGTCATCTGGTCCAGCGCCGCCAGAAGGCTGGTGGTGGATTGTGCCGGCGTCTGCACATCCAGCCCGGTCTTGGCGAAGGGGCCGGACAGGCCGGTATCGACAGTGCCGGGGTGCAGGGCGACGCAGATCGCCTCGGGCCGGCTGCGCTTCAGCTCGATGGCGGCGGTGTGGACCAGCTGGTTCAGCGCCGCCTTGGAGGCGCGATAGCTGTACCACCCGCCCAGCCGGTTATCGCCGATGCTGCCCACCTTGGCCGACAGGCTGGCGAACACCGCCTTTCCCTGGCGTGGCAACAGCGGCAGGAAATGCTTCATCAGCAGTGCCGGACCGATGGCGTTAACGGCGAAGGAGTGGGCCATATGCGCGGGGTCGAGCTGGCGCCAGCTTTTCTCCGGCTCGAAACCGTCGCCATGCAGGAATCCGGTGGCATCGATCACCAGCCTGATCTCGCCACCCAACTTTGCGCACCAGGCCGCAGCCGCCGCGATGCTGGCCTCATCCGTCAGGTCGAGTGCCGGTGTGGAGCTTCGGCTGAGCGCAATGACCCGCGAAAAACACGCGGCTTCTTCCAGCCGGGCGACGAAGCCGCTGCCGATGCCGCCGCCGGCACCGATGACCACGGCAAGGCCGTGCGCGGGAAAGGAAGAAAGGGCAGAAAATTTCATCGGCCTGTCATGATCCACGGGGCATATCGAAAGCATGGGATATGAACATAGATCGTCGCAGCGCCTCGGCCATGGCGGCGAGCGCGGTGGCGCGGTATGCATGCCTAACGGTTGTATAAACGCTTACAATGCAAGAGAAGATTAAGAACCGGTTAACGATTGCGGATTAGTATCAACACCGGCTTGAAAGCGGGGGGCAAACCCTTTCGAGGCTCAGATCACCAGCCGGGTCCGAAAGGGCCCGGAAACTTTCCTCATCATGTGCCACGCAGGGTATTCCCATGAGCTTCCTCGATAATCTGAAGGTTGCGACGAAAGTTGCGGTCAGTTCCGGCACGATCCTGGTGCTTTTGCTGGTCGCCAGCGGCATTGCCGTCTTCGGTCTTGTGACGGCGCAGAATAGTTTTGCGGATTATCGCCTGCTGGCCCGCCAGACCAATGCCGAGGCCACGGTGCAGGGGCATCTGCTGTCCACGCAGCTGGGCGTGCAGAATTTCATGCGCTTCCATACCGAGGATGCGGCCCAGGTGGTGGTTGAAGGCACCGCGCGCGCGCTGGCCGAAATCGATAATGCGATCGGCCTGCTGGAGGACCCGGAAGCGAAAGAGAAACTCACCAGTATCGCCTCCGAGATACGGCTCTACGACACAGCCTTCCGGTCGATCCTGCCGCTGCAATACCAGATCGACGTTTTCACCACCGACATGCATGAGGCCGGGCAGTCGGCGGAAAAGGCGATTTCCAACCTGATGCAGGGGCTGCAGGAGGAATTCAACACGGATGGCGTCTATGATGCCGGCCGAGCCATGCGTCACCTGCTGCTTGCCCAGATTTACTCCAACCGCTTCCTGGTTGAGAACGAGCGATCCCAGATTCTCCGCGTTACCGTGGAAATGACCGAGTTCCGCAAGCTTATTGATAGCCTCGGCCATGTCGTTGGCAGCACCTCCGGTCGGGAGGAGCTGGAAATTCTGAGCGAGGTGCTGGACCGCTGGACGGCCAGCTTCGACGGTGTCGCCAAGGCGATTTCCGAGCGCAATGACATCGTTGCCTACCAGCTCGACATGATCGGCCCGTCCGTTGCCGCCGGGCTGGAGGAGATGAAGCAGGCCAATATCGACGAACAGGATATTATCGGCCCGCAAGCCACGGCCGCGATTGAGCGCTCCCTGGTGATCGGCATCATCGCTTCGGCGGTTGCGCTGGTCTTCGGCCTGCTCTCGGCCATCCTGATCGGGCGCGGCATTGCCGGGCCGATCCGGTCGATGACCGCAGCCATGGGCGCCCTGGCGGAGGGTGACAAGGCGGTGGAAATTCCCGCCCAGGGTCGCCGTGATGAGGTTGGCGAGATGGCCGCCGCCGTCCAGGTGTTCAAGGACAACATGATCCGGGCCGATGCGCTGGCGGCGGAGCAGGAAGCAGAACGGGCGAAACGCGAACAGCGCGCCCAGGTAATCGAGGGGCTGACCCGCGATTTCGACGAGGCGGTGGCTGAAGTGCTGTCGCAGGTCGGCGCGGCGACATCAGAAATGCAGTCGACCGCGACCTCGATGTCGACGACGGCGGAGGAAACCAACCGCCAGGCGACGGCGGTTGCCGCCGCGGCCGAGCAGGCCTCGGCCAATGTGCAGACTGTCGCCTCGGCGGCGGAAGAACTGTCCAGCTCGATCGAGGAAATCAGCCGCCAGGTTGCCCAGTCGGCCGAAATTGCCGGCCAGGCCAGCGGTGATGCACAGCGCACCAATCAGCAGGTCGAGGGGCTTGCCCAGGCGGCGCAGAAGATCGGCCAGGTGGTACAGCTGATCCAGGACATCGCCGAGCAGACCAATCTGCTGGCGCTGAACGCAACCATTGAGGCCGCCCGCGCCGGCGATGCCGGCAAGGGCTTTGCCGTTGTGGCCTCGGAGGTGAAGAACCTGGCCAGCCAGACAGCCAAGGCGACCGAGGAAATCGGCCTTCAGATCAGCGGCATCCAGACAGAAACCAGCGAGGCTGTCGGCGCGATCCGGGGCATCGGCGAGACGATCAACAAGATCAACGAAATCGCAGCCACCATTGCCTCGGCGGTGGAAGAGCAGGGTGCGGCGACGCGGGAAATCTCCCGCAACGTGCTGGAAGCGGCGAAGGGTACGGAGGAGGTGTCCTCCAACATCGTCAACGTCACCCAGGCCGCCGGCGAAACCGGTGCTGCCGCCGGGCAGGTGACGGCTTCGGCCGGCAATCTTGCCGAACAGTCGGACCATCTGCGCAAGGCGGTAGAAGCCTTCCTCTCCGGCGTCCGCGCCGCCTGAGATATTGCGCCACTGAAAACCGCCGGTCCTGCACCCAGGGCCGGCGGTTTCGATTCCGGCTGCTTTTCCCATGGCACTACAAGCGCAATAGTAGATATTATTTTTCCGATCCAACTCCAGGGAGGGTGGTTCGGATATGCGGAAGGACCACCCGAAGGCAGCTTTTGTGACCGGCGTCACCGGGCAGGATGGCTCTTACATGGCCGAGTTCCTGCTCAGCCAAGGCTATGCGGTGCATGGCCTGAAGCGGCCTTCATCGGTGTCCAATACGCAGCGTATCGAGCCTCTGATGCAGGACGCGCCGCAGCGTTTCTTCCTGCATGAGGGCGATTTGACGGATTCCGCCGGAATGGCCCGGCTGGTGCAGCAGGTGCAACCGGATGAGATCTATAATCTGGCGGCCCAGTCGCGGGTCGATGTCAGCTTCGACGCGCCGGCCTACACCGCCACGGTCGATGCGCTGGGGCCGCTGTATCTGCTGGAGGCGATCCGGCTGCTCGGTCTCGCCGGCAAGACCCGCTTCTATCAGGCCTCGACCTCTGAATTGTTCGGACACGCAGAGGAAACGCCACAGAGCGAGACCACGCCCTTCCGGCCCTGCAGCCCCTATGGCGTGGCGAAGCTCTATGCCTATGGCATCACAGCGACCTATCGCCGGGCCTATGGGCTGCATGCCTGCAACGGCATCCTGTTCAACCATGAATCGCCCCGCCGGGGGGAGGGCTTCGTTACCCGCAAGATCACACGGGGGCTGGCCAGATTAGCGCAAGGGCTGGGCGGCCCCGTGTCGCTCGGCAATCTCGATGCGCGGCGCGATTGGGGCCATGCGCGGGACTATGTGCGTATGCAATGGCTGATGCTGCAGCAGCCGGAGCCGGAGGATTTCGTGATCGCCACCGGTCAGTCGGCCTCGGTGCGCGATTTCCTCTGCCTGGCAGCCGACGAACTGGGGCTGACCCTGCGCTTCCAGGGGGCAGGTGCGACGGAAGCGGCGTTTGTCGCGCGGATCGAGGGCGATCAGGCACCCGCCTTGCGGGTTGGCGACCCGGTGATGGTGGTCGATCCCCGCCATTTCCGGCCACTGGAGGTGCCGGCCTTGTGCGGCGATGCCACCAAGGCCGGCAAACATCTGGGCTGGCGGCCCGAGGTCACGCTGCCGCAGCTCTGCGCCGAAATGGTCGCGGCCGATCTGGCGGCGGCCCGCCGCGAGGCAGCGTTGAGGGTCCCTGACCACGCAATGGCCGAGCCGGTGGGCGACTGACAGTGACCGGGATTGGCGGAACCCGGATTTTCGTTGCCGGCCATAACGGCATGGTCGGCGCCGCCCTTGTGCGTTGCCTGCGGGCACAGCCGGAGACATTGTTACTGACCGCCGACCGCGCCAGCCTTGATCTGACGCGCCAGGACCAGGTGGAGGCATTTTTCCGCGACCAGCGGGTGGATCAAATCTATCTGGCGGCGGCGAAAGTCGGCGGTATCCGGGCCAATGACCGCTACCCGGCCGATTTCCTCTACGACAATCTGATGATCGCGACGAATGTGATCCATGCCGCCCACCGCGCGGGCGTGGAGCGCCTGCTGTTCCTGGGGTCTTCCTGCATCTATCCCCGGCTCGCCGACCAGCCGATGCGCGAGGAGGCGCTGCTGACCGGGGCGCTGGAGCCGACCAACGAGGCCTATGCGCTGGCGAAGATTGCCGGTCTGTCGCTGTGCGAGACCTATCACCGGCAATTCGGCCGGGATTATCGCGCCGTCATGCCGACCAACCTCTATGGCCCGCAGGACAATTTCGATCCGGAAAGCGGCCATGTCATCCCGGCGCTGATCACCCGTCTGCATGCGGCAGCGCGACAGAAGGCGGCGGCGGTAACGATCTGGGGCGATGGCACGGCGTTGCGTGAATTCTTGCATGTCGATGATCTGGCGGCGGCCTGCCTGCATGTCATGGCGCTGGAGGCAGAGACTTATCGCCGCCATGTTGCCCCGCGACGGTCCTTCCTGAATGTCGGTTCCGGCGCGGAATGCAGCATCCGTGCGCTGGCCGAAACCATCGCCGGGATTGCCGGCTTCAACGGCGGGCTGGTCTTCGATGCCGCCCAGCCCTCCGGCGCGCCCCGTAAGCTGCTGGATACCTCCCGGCTTTCCGCGCTGGGCTGGCAGCCCCGCATCGCGCTGCCGGACGGGCTGCGCCAGACCTATGACTGGTACGCCGCTGGTCATTATTCCTGACAAGTTCTGTTGTCTGGCGCGCGTTTCACCCCTAAGAACGCTGATGGAATTCACAGCCTAAGGCGGGTGCGATGCTGCGCGTTGAAGACGAAGCCCTGTTGACCGGCAAGGGCCGGTATGTCGCTGACCGCAGGCCGGACGGCATGCTGACCATGGTCGTGCTGCGCGCGACCAGTGCGCATGGCGCGATCCGGCGGCTCGACGCGGCGGCGGCGCGGGGCATGCCCGGCGTGCATCTGGTGCTGACCGCCGCCGATCTGGCCGGGCTGGGCGTCGGGCCGCTGAAACTGGCGGCGGAGACGGTGAATCGCGACGGCAGCCCGATGGTGGTCCGCGACCGGCCGATCTTGGCCGGGGAGGCGGTGAAATATGTCGGTCAGCCGGTCGCCGCCATCATCGCCGAGACCGAGGATCAGGCGCTCGACGCGCTGGAAGCGATTGAGCTGGATATCGACGAGCTGCCGGCGGCGGTCGATATCGAGGCGGGGGCTTTGTCCGATGCGCCGAAAGTCTGGCCGGAACTGCCGGATAACCGCTCCTTCGACTGGGAGATCGGCAATCGGGCCGAGACTGAGAAATTCTTTGCCGAGGCCGCGCATGTCGTCGAGCTGACGGTGCGCCACCCGCGCATCGTCATCGCCCCGTTGGAAACGCGGGGCGCGCTGGGCGTCTATGACAGCGCGACCGGGCGCTATACCCTGACCACGCCGAGCCAGGGCGTGGTGGCGATCCGCGGCGCCATGGCCGATTGCGTGGGGGTGGCGACCGACATGGTGCGGGTCATCACCGAGGATGTCGGCGGCAGCTTCGCGGTGAAGATCTGGCCCTATCCGGAACAGGTGCTGGCGCTGGTCGCGGCAAAGGCGACGGGCCGGCCGGTGCACTGGATGTCCAGCCGCACCGAGGGTATGGTGTCCGACATCATGGGTCGTGGCCGGGTCGACCGGGCGGCGCTGGCGCTGGACAAGGACTACAAATTCCTGGCCTTCAGGATCGACGCGCTGGCCGATATGGGCGCCTTCATCAACCATGTCGCGGCCAATACCTCGACCAAGGGGGCGGTGCGTGTCTTCGGCCATTGCTACCGGATTCCGGGGCTGTATTACCGGGTGCAGGGACTGTTCACCAATCTGGTGCCGACCGATGCCTATCGCGGGGCGGGCAAGCCGGAAAGCGTATCGACCACCGAAAGACTGATCGACCTGGCTGCTGACAGGCTGGGCATTGACCGCATCGAACTGCGCCGCCGCAACCTTGTCACCCCGGCCGATCTGCCCTACCGCACGGCGATGGGGGAGACCTATGATGGCGGCGATTTCCCGGCGATCCTGGAACGCATCCTGGCGGCGGGCGATATTGCCGGCTTCCCGGCCCGGCGTGCCGACAGCGAGGCACAGGGGCTGAAGCGCGGCCTGGGCCTGACCTTTCATCTGCACGCCACCGGTGGTTCGGTGGCGGAGCGCAGCGAGGTGATCGCCCAGCCCGACGGCACGGTGATCGTGCGCAGCGGCACACAGGATTCCGGGCAGGGCCACCGCACGGCGCTGGCGCTGGTCGCCGCCGAGGCGCTGGAAATCCCGGTCGAACGCATCCGGGTTGAGCAGGGCGACAGCGATTACCTGACCAAGGGCGGCGGCACTGGCGGTTCCAACCTGATGCCGATTGCCGCCAATACGGTGCACCGCACCGCCTTGCAGCTGATCCAGCAGGCGCGGGCCGTGGCCGGGCATCTGCTGGAAGCCTCCGCGCGGGACATCGAATATGGCTTCGGCGAATTCCGCATCGCCGGCACCGACCGCAAGATTGCTCTGGGCGAGGTGGCCGCCGGCTGGAATAATCTGCCGGAGGCGGCGCGCGAGGCGGAGATGGGGGCGGGCTGCGTCGCCCAGCTCGATTTCGAGGGGCTGCACACGACCTTCCCGAATGGCGCCTATGCCGTGGAGGTGGAGGTTGATCCGCAGACCGGCCGGGTGAAGATTCAGCGCTGGACAGGCATCGACGATCTGGGCCGTATCATCAACGAGGCGACGGCGCAGGGTCAGATCCAGGGCGGCATCGGCCAGTCGGTCGGCGAGGCGCTGCTGGAGGCGGTGCGCTATGACCCGCAGAGCGGCCAGCTTCTGTCTGGCAGCTTCATGGACTACACCATGCCGCGCGCCGACGACATGCCCAGCTTCAACCTGTCCTGGGCGCCGACGCCCAGCCCGAACAGCCTGATCGGCGCCAAGGGTGTCGGCGAGGTGTCGTCCATCGGCGGGCCGGGGCCGATCATGAACGCCGTGCTGGACGCGCTGCGGCCGCTGGGCGTCCAGCATGTCGATATCCCGATGACGCCGGAGACAGTCTGGCGCGCCGTGCGGCAGGCGCGCTGAGCCTTACGAATTCGGCAGCACGGTCCGCACGATGGAGGCGTCCAGCGCCTCATACGCATGCAGGCCGATGGTGTCGTACAGCTCGCCGCGCGTCTGCATCTGGTCCAGCATGGCCTCGGTGCTGCCGTCGCGCTTCAGCGTGGCGTAGAGCCGCTCCTGCGCCTTGTTGGCAACCCGCAGGCTGCTGACCGGCCAGATCACCATGCGGTAGCCCATCGCCTCGAATTCAGCGGCGGTGAAGAAGGGCGTGCGGCCGAATTCCGTCATATTGGCCAGCAGCGGCACGCCGGGCAGGCGCCGGGCGAATTCACGGAACATCGCCGCCTCGTTCAGTGCTTCCGGGAAGATCGCGTCGGCACCGGCCTCGATATACAGCTTCGCCCGCGCGACCGCGCCGTCCAGCCCCTCGCTCGCTGCAGCATCGGTGCGGGCGATAACATAGAGATGCCGGCGCGCCTTTGCGGCGGCGGCCACCTTGGCCGCCATATCGTGGGCATCGGCCAGCTTCTTGTCGTTCAGGTGGCCGCATTTCTTCGGCAAAAGCTGGTCCTCGATATGGACAGCGCCGGCGCCGGCATCCTCGAAGCTGCGCACCATATGCATGACGTTCAGCGCCTCGCCATAGCCGGTGTCGCCATCGACCAGCACTGGCAGCCCGCTGGCCCGTGCCACCTGCCGGATGAAGAAACACACCTCGTCCACTGTAATCACGCCGAGATCGGGGATGCCCATCGACGCCGTCATGGCAGCACCGGACAGATACAGCCCCTCGAAGCCGGCGCGCCGGGCCTGAAGTGCTGCCATGCCGTTATGGGCGCCGGGCAGGCCCAGAATCCCGGGGCGTTCGACCAAAGCGCGGAAGCGCGCACCGGCGGGGGTGGTCGGCAGGTTGTCGGCAATCAGATAGGGCATCGTCTTATCCTCAGAGAGCGGGCGGCTTGGCGGCAGGGTCGCGATTCTCGATGGCCACGAAGGCCAGGTTTTCCGGCCCGACATAATGCGCCGAGGGGCGGATGATCTTGTTGTCGATGCGCTGCTCGATGATATGCGCCGACCAGCCGGAGGTGCGGGCGATCACGAAAAGCGGGGTGAACATGGCCGTCGGTATGCCCATCAGATGATAGGAAACAGCGCTGAACCAGTCGAGATTGGCGAACATGCGCTTGGTTTCCGCCATGACCGATTCGATGCGTTCGGCGATGTCGAAGATCTGCATCGATCCGGCCTCCTCGGAAAGCTGTCGGGCGATGCGCTTGATCACCTGATTGCGCGGATCGGCGATGGTGTAGACCGGGTGGCCGAAGCCGATGATGACTTCCTTCGCCTCCACCCGGGCGCGGATATCGGCCTCTGCCTCATCAGCATCGCCATAGCGTTTCTGGATATCATAGGCGACCTCGTTTGCCCCGCCATGCTTCGGGCCGCGCAGCGCGCCGATGGCGCCGGTGATCGCCGAATACATGTCGGCCCCGGTGCCGGCAATGGAACGCGCAGTGAAGGTGGAGGCGTTGAATTCATGCTCCGCATAGAGGATCAGGGAGCTGTGCATTGCCCGGACATGTGCGGCGCTGGGCTTCTCGCCCTGCAGCAGATGCAGGAAATGCCCGCCGATGCTGTCATCGTCGGTCTCCACCTCGATGATGCGGCCGTGATGCGCGAAATGATGCCAGTAGAGCAGCATGGAGCCGAGCGAGGCCATCAGTCGGTCGGCGATGTCGCGCGCGCCGGCATGGCTGTGCTCGCTGCCCTCCGGCAGCACGCAGCCCAGCGCCGAGACGCCGGAGCGCAGCACATCCATCGGATGGGCGGCCGCCGGAATGGCCTCCAGCGTGCGCTTCACCGCCGCCGGCAGGCCGCGCAGCCCCTTCAGCTTCGCCTTGTAGGCGGCAAGCTGGCTGCGCGTCGGCAGGCTGCCATGGACCAGCAGATGGGCGATCTCCTCGAACTCGCAGCGTTCGGCGACATCGAGGATATCGTAGCCCCGGTAATGCAGGTCATTGCCGGTGCGGCCCACGGTGCACAGCGCCGTATTGCCGGCGGTCACACCGGACAGGGCGACCGATTTCTTCGGCTTGAACGGGGTGGCGGTCATGTCATGCCCTCCTATGGCTGCCAGTCGAAAATGCCGGTCGGGAGGGGAGCGCCCAGCCGGGCCGGATCGACGCTGAGTGTCAGCCCCGACAGATCCTCCGCGCTCAGGCCCGGCAGGCGGTCGACCAGATCGAGGAAGCGGTCCTGCTCCGACGGGGGGACGATGCCATCGGCCAGACTGCGGAACTTGGCGATGTAATGCGGGCGCTGGAAGGGACGGGCCCCCTGCGGATGGGCATCGGCGAGGGCCAGCTCATCCTCGATGGTCCGGCCATCGGCGAGCGTCACCACGACGCGGCCGCCGAACGCCTTTTCCCTGGGATTACGGGAATGGTAGCGCCGGGTCCATTCCGGGTCTTCCAGGGTGCTGATCTTGTGCCACAGCGCCACCGTGTCCGGGCGTTGCGCGCGCTCCGGCGCGTAGGAGTGCTCATGGTGCCAGCCGCAATCCTGCAGCGCGACCGCGAAGATGTACATGATCGAATGGTCCAGCGTCTCGCGACTGGCCGTCGGGTCCATCTTCTGCGGGTCGTTGGCGCCGGTGCCGATCACGTAATGGGTGTGATGGCTGGTGTGGATGACGATGCTCTTCACCTTGGCGAAGTCGCCAACCTTCGGGCCCATGCGGCGGGCCAGGTCGATCAGCGCCTGACTCTGATATTCCGCCGAATGTTCCTTGGTGTAGGTATCCATGATGGCGCGCTTCGGCTCGCCCTTCTCCGGCAGCGGCACCTGGTATTCCGCCTTCGGGCCGCTCAGCAGCCAGGCGATGAAGCCGTCCTCGCCCTCATAGGCCGGCGACGGGGCGCCCTCGCCGCGCATCACCCGGTCCACCGCCTCGATCGCCATCTTGCCGGCGAAGGCCGGGGCATAGGCCTTCCAGCTGGAAATCTCGCCCTTGCGCGACTGGCGCGTGGTGGTGGTGACGTGCAGCGCCTGCTGGATCGCCTGGTAGATGGTCTCGGCCGGCAGGTTCAGGAGCGCGCCGATGCCGCCGGCGGCGGACGGCCCGAGATGGGCGATATGGTCAATCTTGTACTCATGCAGGCAGATGCCCTTCACCAGATCGACCTGAATCTCATAGGCAGCGGCCAGCGCGCGGATCAAATCCTGACCGTTGCGGCCGACATGCTGGGCGACGGCCAGAATCGGCGGGATATTGTCGCCGGGATGCGAATAATCGGCGGCGAGGAAAGTGTCGTGATAATCCAGCTCGCGCACCGCCACGCCATTCGCCCAGGCGGCCCATTCCGGGGAGACGCGCTGACCGGCCGGCAGGCCGAACACGGTGGCGCCGGGGCTGTAGGGGTGCGCCAGCGCCTGGGCGCGGGCGCTGGCCACCGGACGGCGGGCCAGCGACGCGACGGCTACAGCTGCATTGTCGATGATACGGTTGCCGATCATCGCCGCGACATCCGCCTCGACCGGGACAGGGTCGGCCGCCAAGGCAGCCAGCTTCCAGGCCAGCTGGTCCTCGCGGGCCAGATTTTCGGCCGATTTGTAGGGGCGAACACTATGCGTCTTCACGGATGTCTTCCTTTGTCGTGAGGGGAACTGGTTTGCCGGCAGCATCAACGGCGACCATCTCGAAACTGCCGCTCATGGCCCGGCAGCGCGCACCGGTTGCCAGGGTCTCGGCGGTGACCTCGACGGCGATGGTCAGCGAGGTGCGGCCGCGCCGAATCACCCGGGCGGTCAGCTCGATCATCTGGCCGATTGTGGCAGGCTGGTGGAAATCCACCTTCTCGCTGGCGGCCATGACGACCGGACCGCGCGCCGCCCGGCTGGCGGCGATATAGGCTGCCTTGCCCATCAGGCTGAGCGCCGTGCCGCCATAGAGCGTGCCGTAGTGATTGGCTTGCTCCGGGAAGACCATTTCCATGAACCGGGTCTCGCCGGGTTCCATCCGCATCTGTCGAACCCCTTGCCATGTCGTCGGGATGTTCGCAATATCCGCAAAGCGACAGGCGATGGAATGACTGAAAAAGCGAAGTTATGCGGATGGTTCGGCTAAAATTTGCAAATATTGCGAATATTAAGGGTGCGGCATGAAGAAGGCCTTCATGGGTGTGCGGCTGCGCCGGCTGCGCGAGGAACGCGGGTTGACCCAGGTGGCGCTGGCGCGGGCGCTGGAGATATCGCCCAGCTATCTGAACCAGCTGGAGCAGAACCAGCGGCCGCTGACCGTGCCGGTTCTGCTGAAGATCAACGCGGTCTTCGGCGTCGATGTGCAGCTTTTCTCGGAGGATGAGGAGGGGCGGCTGATCGCCGATCTGCGCGAGGCGCTGACCGATACGGCGACCGGCGAATCGGTGGCGCTGGCGGAAATCCGCGAGGTGGCGGGTAATATGCCGGCGGTCGGGCGGTCGCTGGTCGCCCTGCACCGGCGCTACCGCGAGGCGGTGGAGCGGGCCGGTGCCATGGCCGCCCGGCTGGGCGATGACTGGCAGGGGGCGGGGGCACCGCCGATGCCGTTCGAGGAAGTGCGGGAATTCTTCTATGCCCGGCATAATCACTTCGCCGAGCTGGATGTGGCGGCGGAGCAGCTTCATGCCCGCGCCGGGCTGGCGGTGGGGGCGGTTTCCGCCGGTCTGGTCGCCTATCTGGCGGCGGCGCATGGCGTGCGCATCCAGTTCGAGGCGGCGGGCGGCGCACAGCGGCGCTATGACCCGGCCAGCCGGGTGCTGGCGCTGTCGCCCTATCTGCGGCCCGGCCAGCAGGCGTTCCAGATGGCAACGCAACTGGCCTTCCTGGAAGTCGGTGATCTGCTGCGCCGCTTCGCCGAGGAGGCCGCCTTCTCCAGCGAGGAAGCTCGCGCGCTGGCCCGGATCGGCCTGGCCAATTACTTCGCCGGGGCGCTGATCCTGCCCTATGGCCCATTCCTGCAGGCGGCGGAGGAATTGCGCTATGACATCGAGCGGCTGGGCCAGCGTTTTGGCGTCGGCTTCGAGACAGTGTGCCACCGGCTCAGCACTTTGCAGCGGCCGGAGGCGCGCAGCGTGCCGTTCTTCTTTGTCCGGGTCGACCGGGCCGGCAATATCTCGAAGCGGCAATCGGCAACCGATTTCCATTTCTCGCGCGTTGGCGGCACCTGCCCGCTGTGGAATGTCTATGAGGCCTTTGCCCAGCCTGGCCGCATCCTGACCCAGCTGGCGCAGATGCCGGATGGCCGCAGCTATCTGTGGATCGCGCGCACCGTGTCGCGCGGCGATGGCGGCTATGGCGCGCCGGAAAAGACCTTCGCCATCGGCCTGGGCTGCGATCTGCGCCATGCCCATCGGCTGGTCTATTCCAAGGGCCTCGACCTCACCGATCCGGGGGCGGCCACGCCAATCGGCGCCGGCTGCAAGGTCTGCGAACGCCCCTCCTGCCCGCAGCGGGCGCTGCCGCCCATCGGCAAGCCGCTGGCCATCGACGAGAATCGCAGCCGTTTTGCGCCTTATCCGGTGGCCTGATTCTTCCGAAGGAGATATCGAAAAGGTACTGGGGAACCGATTCACATATCCGGGCGTTATAGGGTTGATCGAAACCAGACGGCATTTTCGCGATCAAAACCGGTACTGCCGGGCAACCGAATTCGTGCAGCCGCGTTAGACAGGGTATTGCGCGACGTTTCTTCCAGGAGTTGAGAAATGAAAAAGTTTCTACTATGCGCTTCCGTTCTTGCCGTGAGTGCCTGCGCCGGCCAGCCCGAGCCGTTGGGCCCCCCGGTCACGCTGCCCTCCGGTCCGGCCCTGACCGGCGCCGAAGTGCGCAGCCTGGTGGTCGGTAACACCGCCACCGGCCAGATGAGCGGCTCGCAGGCGACCTACACGATGTATGTGGCTCCCGGCGGTGCCGCCGAGCTGAAGCGCCCGACCGGCATCGAGAAGGGCGTCTGGCAGATCACTCAGGATGGCCAGCTCTGCATGAAATGGGAGCTGTTCCGCGACAGTGAGAATTACTGCCAGAACGTCTACCGGGAGGGTGCGGTCTACAAGTTCCGCAACAATACCTCCGTCGAGCTGCTGACCATCGCGCCGGGCAGGAAACTCTGATCTCTTAGGCATTTTCGTGCGGCGGCCCGGATGGGGCGCCGACGCTTCCAGGAAAGGTGTTACCGATGATTCGCACCCTTATCGTGCTCGTGGCCGTTGGCCTTCTGAGCGCCTGCGGCGGCCGCTTTGCCGGCCTGAATACCTGCTCGGCCGATGGTTCGGTCGTGCTGGTCGAATACCCGGACAAGGACGGCAGCTATGAAGGGCTGAACAACGGTCCTTGCGACCGCCCGTCGTAACCGCCATCACGACGCTGAAAAGGGGTGCGCCTGCCAAGGGCGCACCCCTTTCCTTTTTGGCTGGCCGGATGGGCTGAATTTCGCTACCGAATTGCCGATTGCCATCGGATGAAAGCACGACGCATGAGTCAAAACCCTCCCGCCCATGCCCCGGCCACACTGCGCAACCGTGAGGCGCTCTGGGCAGTGCTGTCCCGCTGCCTGCCGGCGACCGGGCTGCTGCTGGAAATCGCCAGCGGCACCGGGGAGCATGCCGCCTTCATGGCGCCGCAGATGCCCGACGGGCTGCACTGGCAGCCCAGCGATTACGCGACCGATGCGCTTGCCGATATCGACGCCCATGCCCGTGCCAGCGGCTCAACGCGGATTCGCCCGGCGATCCGGCTGGATGTCACGGCGGCGGTCTGGCCGGTCGAACAGGCCGATGCGATCTTCTGCTGCAACATGATCCATATCGCCCCCTGGGCGGCCGCTGAGGGCTTGTTCGCCGGGGCGGGGCGGCTGCTGTCCACCGGTGCGCCATTGGTGCTCTATGGCCCCTACAGGCGGAATGGACAGCACACGGCAGAGTCCAACGCGGCCTTCGATGAAAGCCTGCAATCCCGCGATCCGCGCTGGGGCGTCCGTTGCCTGGAGACGGAGGTGGTGCCGCTGGCGGCGCAGGCCGGTTTCCGGCTGGAAGAGATCGTCGATATGCCCGCGAACAACCTGACACTGCTGTTCAGGCGTGTATGATCGGCCCCAAACCCTAGTCCAGTCATCCAGGAGTATCGGAATGCAAGTCCGCGCCGCCGTCGCCTTTGAGGCCAAGAAGCCGCTCAGCATCGAGACCATCCATCTCGAAGGCCCCAAGGCGGGCGAAGTGCTGGTGGAGATCAAGGCCACCGGCGTCTGCCATACCGACGCCTATACCCTGTCGGGCCTCGACAGCGAGGGCATGTTCCCCTGCATCCTTGGGCATGAGGGGGCTGGCATCGTGGTCGATATCGGGTCGGGCGTGACCAGCGTGAAGAAGGGCGACCATGTCATCCCGCTCTACACGCCGGAATGCCGGCAATGCGAGTATTGCCTCAGCCAGAAGACCAATCTGTGCCAGGCGATCCGCGAGACCCAGGGCCGCGGCGTGATGCCGGACGGCACCAGCCGGTTCCGCCTCGACGGGCAGGATGTCTGGCATTACATGGGCACCTCCACCTTTTCCAACTACACGGTGCTGCCGGAGATCGCGGTGGCGAAAATCCGTGAGGACGCACCGTTCGACAAGGTCTGCTACATCGGCTGCGGTGTGACGACAGGCGTAGGCGCGGTGATCCACACCGCCAAGGTGACGCCCGGCGCCAATGTCGTGGTGTTCGGCCTGGGCGGTATCGGCCTGAACGTCGTGCAGGGCGCGCGGCTGGCCGGGGCCGACATGATCATCGGCGTCGACATCAACCCGAACCGCAAGGCGATGGCCGAGAAATTCGGCATGACCCATTTCGTGAATCCGAAGGAGGTCGAGGGCGATCTGGTGCCTTATCTGGTCAGCCTGACCAAGGGCGGGGCGGATTATTCCTTCGAATGCATCGGCAACCCGACCACCATGCGCCAGGCGCTGGAGTGCTGCCACAAGGGCTGGGGCCAGTCGATCATCATTGGCGTCGCCCCCTCGGGCGCGGAGATTTCCACCCGGCCTTTCCAGCTGGTCACCGGGCGGGTCTGGAAGGGTTCGGCCTTCGGCGGCGCGCGCGGCCGCACCGACGTGCCGAAGATCGTCGACTGGTACATGGAGGGGAAGATCAATATCGACGACATGATCACCCACACCATGCCGCTGGAGAAGATTAACGACGCCTTCGACCTGATGCATGAGGGCAAGTCGATCCGCAGCGTCGTGACCTTCTGATGAGCCTGGAAACCCTGAAGAAGCATGCCTGCTTCGGCGGCGTGCAGGGCGTCTACCGCCACCCGTCGGCGGAGACCGGGACGGCGATGGATTTCGCCGTCTATCTGCCGCCCCAGGCCGAGGCCGGCGGCAGGCTGCCGGTGCTATATTTTCTGTCCGGCCTGACCTGCAACTGGGAGAATGTCACCGTGAAGGCCGGCGCGCAGCGCTATGCTGCCGAACATGGGCTGATCCTGGTCGCGCCGGATACCAGCCCGCGCGGGCTGGACCTGCCGGGCGAGCATGACAGCTACGATTTCGGCTCCGGCGCCGGTTTCTATGTCGATGCGACGCAGGCGCCCTGGGCCAGCAATTACCGGATGTACAGCTATGTCACGCAGGAACTGCCGGCGCTGATCGCGGCGGAATTCCCGGTTGATCCGGCGCGGCAGGGCATCACCGGCCATTCCATGGGCGGGCATGGCGCACTGGTCTGCGCGCTGCGCAACCCGCAGCAATACCGCTCCGTCTCCGCCTTCTCGCCCATCGTCGCTCCCAGCCAGGTGCCCTGGGGACAGAAGGCGCTGGGCCAGTATCTTGGCCCCGACCGGGAGGCCTGGCGGGCCTATGACGCCACGGCGCTGGCCGAAACCACCGGCTGGGACCGGTCGATCCTGATCGACCAGGGAACGGCAGATGAATTTCTGACCGAACAGCTTCGCCCGGAGCTATTCGTCGGGGCCTGTGCCGAGGCCGGTATTCCGCTGACCGTTCGGCACCAGCCGGGCTATGACCACAGCTATTATTTCATCGCCAGCTTCATCGGCGACCATATCCGCCATCACGCGGAGCAGCTGCGCTAGGTCTTGCGCAGCTATCCCCGGCAGGGCAGGTTCTCCGGAAAATATCTCTGGAGGATGGTTCGATGCGGTTCCCGTTGTTTCTTGTGGCTTTGGCGATAGCCGCCTTGTCCTTCACCCCGGCCCAGGCGGGGGAGACGGAGCTGTCGCGTCTGGCGGGGTTGCTCGACCAGCGTCTGGCGCTGGGGGTGGAGGTCGCCCGCACCAAGTGGAATTCCGGTCAGCCGATCCAGGATGTGCCGCGCGAAGAGGCGGTGATCAAGGCGACCGTGACCCGTGCCGGGGAGCTGGGCATCGACCCTGCGCTGGCCCGTGACATCATCACCGCCCAGATTGCCGCCAGCCGCGTCCTGCAGGAAGGGCTGCACCGCGACTGGAAGGCGGCGGGGCAGGGCCGCTTTGCCGATGCGCTCGATCTGGGCCGTGATCTGCGCCCGAAATTCGACGCCATGGGCCGTGATCTTCTGGCCGCGCTGAAAGAGGCCGAGTCGGTGCTGAAAACCGATGCCGGCCGCAGCGCCATGATCCAGGCCGGCACTGAAGCCATGGCCGGGCGCCCACAGGCGGTTCGCGACACGGCATTGGCGGTATTTAGATAAGGCCAACGGTTCTCGCCATGACGAAGCCTGTCAGGACCTCTGGTTCCGCAAATTCGGCTGTGCTATGTGTCTGTTTATGGTGGATTTGTCTGTAAATTATATTAAATACTGTGAATGTGCGGTAGGCGAGTTCCGATCACCCCGCATATCTTCGCCGCGCCAGCAAATTCCCCGGAAACAAAAGCGTTACAGCGGCGTTACTAGATGACGGGTCGATAGCCCTATGTTGCTGCGAAGGGCGGTTTCGAGTGGAAGTGACTCGCGGTTGACATAAATAGCCTGTATTGGCTGCGCAGTGCACTCAAGGCAGGCCTCCACGGTGCATTACCCTGGTGTCTGTAATCGTTCATATCTGGAGTACCCCATGCCAAAGTCATCAATCGCGACCGGCGCCCTGTTTAACATCGTCGATGGCTATGGGCGTATGAATGGCTGGGTTGTCGAACAGATGTTCGATCACCACCGCATCCCGCATGCCTCGATCCGCTCGGTCAGCGACCCCAGCCGCATCAAGACGGTTGCCGTGTCGGTGCTGATGAGCGACCGGCATTATATTCAGCAGCAATCCGCCAGTTAAGCGGTGTCGTGGGAAATCGGCCAATCCTGTCCGGGTGTTTCCCATTGGCTATGCCACCCATAAATATTTCTCCCTAATATACTGAAATTGCTTTTTATTTTTGAGTCCTTCTTCGCTTTTGAAGGAACATATATCCGATCTCCTTGTTGGCTTGGTTCGACGGTCGCGCAGATGAATTCCGTACCATGGAAGCCAGAGCGCGTTCGTCGGTAGAGAAATCGGGTCGGGGCAGACCGCTCGTCGATCAGCCCCGATCAACCACCAAAAGGAGCGATATCAATGCGCACTCTCATGACCACTGCCGCCACCGTTCTCATGCTGACCAGCGGCGTTGCCCTGGCCCAGACCACCCCGAGCACCGGTAGCTCGGCAACGCCGCCTGCCGCGAGCACGTCGATGAAGACCACTGCGCCGAGCGTGCTGGGTTCGACCGAACTCAGCGCGGACAGCCTGATCGGCGCCACCGTCACCAATTCTGCCGATGAGAATGTCGGCGATGTCGATGACGTGGTGCTGGGTGCTGATGGCCAGGTGAAGTACGTCGTCGTCTCGGTTGGCGGTTTCCTCGGCATGGGCGACCGTCTGGTCGCCATGAACTGGAATGAGCTGAAGCTGGACCGGGCCGAGAATGAGTTCCGCGTGAACCATACCAAGGACCAGCTGAAGAACGCGCCGGAATACAAGCGCGAGAAGGCCGGCGCTGCCATGAAGCCGAAGCAGTAATCACTGTATCGGAGAAGGGGCCCGGCATTGCCGGGCCCCTCTTTTTTCAGGGAGGGTTATCATGGTGCCTTATCCACGCTCCTCCGATCCCGATCAGCCTGTCGTGCCACCTGGCCAGGCGCCGGATGAAGTTCCGGAGCGCCAGCCCCCGGAACTGCCGCCACAGCCCCCAACGGAGCTGCCCCCGGAAGACCCGAACGAGCGCCCCGAGCTGCCGCGGATCGATCCGCCGGCCATGCCGGTGCCCACGCCCGATGAAGTGCCCCCCGAGCGTCATGTTCTGAGCAGGTTCCCGGCGCAGTCGGTGCTGGAATGCGGGCGTGACTGATACAGGCGGAATAGCGCCGCGACTGTCCGGCATAATCGAGACTGCGCTCTATGTGCAGTCGCTTGACGTCGCACGCGCTTTCTATGAAACGATCCTGGGGCTGGAAGCGCTGCATGCGGATGAGCGCATGTGCGCCCTTGATGTTGCCGGACGCAGCGTATTGCTGCTGTTCCCCATCGGCGGTGCGCTTGAGCCTGTCGACCTGCCCGATGGCAGTATTCCGCCGCATGATGCCAGCGGCCACCAGCACATTGCCTTTGCGATTACGGCAGACGAACTGCCTCAATGGGAAAGCCATCTGCAAAAGCACGACATCGCCATAGAGGGCCGGGCAGCCTGGCCGCGTGGCGGCCGCAGCCTGTTCTTCCGCGATCCGGATGGCCATCTGCTGGAGGTTGCCACCCCCGGCCTCTGGACGACCTACTGAATTTCACCGACTGCGCATAGAAAAGGGGCGGCCCGAAGGCCGCCCCTTTTGGCTGTCCGGCTGGAAATCAGATCCAGTAGGGCGGCACCTTGTAATAATCATGCATCCGCGTGTCCCAGTCCCGGTTGTTATACTCCGAGCGCTCGGACGTACCGACCGGCGCACCGCGCAACTGGTCCTCGGTGACGTCGACTTCATAGGCGTCAAGCGATTCATTGTAATTCAGCTTGCCCCAGGGCAGGGAGTAGTGATCCTCGCCGATGCCGAGAAAGCCGCCGAAGCTCATCACCGCATAGGCAACGCGGCCGCTGCGCTTGTCGATCATGACGCGCTCGATGGAGCCGATCTTATCGCCATTCGGCCGGCGGACAGAGGTGCCCTCGACCTTATCGCTGGCGATAAGCTGATGTGTTTCCTTGGTCTGTAGGTCGGCCATGTGATGGCACTCCTTCTTTGGTGAACCAATACCCGCCAAACAATCAGAACGTCTATTTGTTCCAACTACTTGGGTAGGTCGGATGGTGTTGTGATTAAGATCAGCCGTGCTGATCGACGGCCTGGAATTCCGCTGCCGGCAGACCGCCCGCCTTGGCCATGGCCATCAGTTCGGCCTTGCGCGCCGCCATCTTCTGGCCGAGGGCCTCCAGATCGACATCAGTGCGCCGGGCCTGGGTGAAGAGGCTGCCATTCTGCTTTTCCTCTTCCTTCACGTGATGCTCGATCTGCTCCTGCAGCACCATCACCTTGGCGTCGTAGAACGCCTCGTCGGGGGCTGCCGATTCCAGATCGTTGATCAGCAGCTTGGCGCCGTCATGCTCGACGGTGGCCTCGTCCAGCATGTCTTCTTCGACCTTGCCGCGAAGGGCCGGATAGAAGATTTCCTCCTCGATCTGCGCATGAACCTTCAGCTCCGTGCAGATGTTCTGGACGATCTTCTGCTTCGCGGCAGCGCCTTTGGCTTTCTCGAATTTCTCGAACAGATCTTCGACCGTGCGGTGATCCGCAACTAACAGATTGATCGCATGGGTCGTCTTGTCCTGCTGGGCCATATCAGCCTCCTGATTGTGGACCGACAGAACCGTGCTGCGTTCGTCTTGTTCCGGTTGGTCGCGTAACAATGACAAGGCGGAAGAGGGCGGGGGAACAAACCCATAGCGGGGTAGTTAGGGGGCTGTACCGTCCGCCATGCCTGAGCCATCAGGCGCGGTGGCAAGAGCAATTCTGGAGTTTCTCATGCACAGCATCATCTATCTGGTCGGCCTCGTCGTTGTGATCCTGGCCATCCTGTCGTTCTTCGGCATGCGTTGATCCTGATCATCGCCGTCACCCCAAACGAGTAAGGATTCAGACATGGCCAGTACCTATACCCAGGCCGAACCCGCAGTCGTGGAGACAGTCGCACGCACGCCGGAGGCGGGTTCCTACATCGATTGGGCCGCGATCATCGCCGGCGCCGTCTTTGCCTCGGCAATTTCCTTCATTCTTTTCACCTTTGGATCGGCCATCGGCCTGACCCTGGCCTCGCCTTTCGAGGGCGAGGGCATTCGCCTGTCCTTCTTCGCCATTGCCTCGGCGATCTGGGCTGTCTGGGCCGCCGTGTCCAGCTTCATGGCCGGTGGTTATCTGGCCGGGCGCATGCGGCGCCGGATGTATGACGCCACCGAAGATGAATCCGACATGCGCGACGGCGCCCATGGCCTTCTGGTCTGGGGTGTTGGCGTATTGGTCGGTGCTCTGTTCTTTGCGGGGTCGCTTACCGGCGTTGTCCGTGGCGGAACGGAAGTGGCCTCAAGCGTTGCTTCGGGCGCCGCTGCCGGCACTGTGGCCGCCGGTCTATCCAGTGATGGCGGTGTCGGCTATATCGCTGACAAGTTGTTCCGTGCCGAACCTGCCCCTGTGGCTTCCGGCACTGTAGATGCCATGCCGACGGCCCAGTCCGCCACTGGAATGCGCGCTGAAGTCAGCCGCATCCTTGCCGCGAACATGGCCTCCGGCACGGATCTCCCGGAAGCTGATCGTACCTATATCGTCCGCCTGATCAGCAATCAGACCGGCATGGAGGAGGCCGAGGCCGAGGCCCGCGTCGATGCTGTGCTGACGGAAGCCGCCGATACGGCGGCCGCCGCTGAGGCAGCGGCCCGCGAGGCTGCCGATACGGCCCGGCGCCTGCTGGTCCTGGGCGCCTTCCTGACTGCGGCTTCCCTGTTGGTCGCTGCTGTCGGCGCCTGGTGGGCTGCCGGCTTCGGCGGGCGGCATCGTGACGAGGGCACCATCCTGATCCGCCGCATGCGGTAAGGTCCGGTTCCCGCCTGATGAGAAGCAGCAAGCCCCGGTTGTTCAGCACCGGGGCTTGTTTTTTGGCAGCACCGCCAGGCGGCATACCGGGTTGACTGCGGGGCGGGAGGAGATATCTGGATAAGGGTATGGAGACGGTGCCTGCCGGTATTCTTTGGCAATCTGCGCGGGATGCATCATATGGTTATATATCTGACGCCCCAATATATGGCAGTATCCCTTTCCAGCACAGGGATTGGTGTCGATCTTCAGATGGCATGGGGTAATTACACCACATATACTGATTATTAATCCCCTAGTATTATAAGTATAAATTCAGTGCCTGTTATTTAGTAGTTCAATTTTATATTGGCAATTTTGCCTGATAAGTTGCCCGATTATTGGGTGAGTTTCGCCAATAGTTGAAAGTGTTCAGTGGTTCTGGAAGTAAGAGTATGGCTCAAAAAAGCAAGAATTCTCTCCAGGGTGTGGAGACTGAAACGAAACATACCTCACGCGATCTTCTGAACCAGGAGTTGCGCAAACTCTATCGCATGGACGGTTCGGAGGCGGTGCCTGAGAATTTGCAGGCGCTGGCCCGGAAGCTTGAGGACGCCTATGGCAAGGCGAGAGCATTTGATTCCGTGGTGGAATCCCCGGAAACATTGAGCGATGCCTTCAGGGGCGATGGGCAGCAAGGTGTTGGGGAAGATATGGCGGCGGCTTTTGCCGCTGGGGCGTCGGATATGGGCAGCGTGTCGCCTGCGCAGGCCGATGCGGCGGTGAATCCGTCTTCGCCTGAGATGGAGGCGCCGCGCATGGCGGCCGATTCGCCTGAACCTGCTGCCCCAGCCCAAATTTCTACCAAGAAGTAAACACCACCGGCCTTACAGTTCGTTATTGTAAGGAAAGGCGAGTGTCACCTTTACCTCAGCCTCGTTCCGCTCAATATCGAGCGTGCCGCGCATCTGCCGGCTGAAGGCTTCGAGAAAATGCTGTGCACCGCGTTCTTCCCAGCCTTCGGGGGACAGCGTGCCTGTCACGCCCATGACCAGCCGAAGCTGCTTGTCATCCTGTCGCGCCAGATTGATCGACAAAGAGACGGCACGGCCGCCGCGCCCCTTGCTGGCGGTCAGCACCTCGCCGATCAGCAGCCCGACCGCGACCGCCTTGTTGTCGCGGATGACGATGGGTTCGGCAGACACCGTCACTTGCAGCGGGGGCTGCGGGTAAAGCTGGCGCATGCCATCACCGACTTCCCTCAGGAATTTATCAGCGGGCACCCGGTTGACGCCAAAACCGCCCAGCACATTCATGATGAGGCCCAGCTGCGCCAGCCGGTCATCGAGCGATTCCATCTCCTGGCTGGCCAGCCAGTCGGCAATCCTGCCGCGTGTCAGCGAGAACAGGCTGGAAATCAGCTGCAGGTTATTCTGCATGCGGTGGCGGACCACATTGACCGCGTTTGTACGCTCGAACAGCTGGAACCGGGCCTCAATGCCGGCGGCGATCTGGTCAGCCGTCACTTCCAGGAATTCACGGTAGCTGTCATCGATATGGACCGCCGCACTTGTGCCGATCACCAGGGCACCATGCGGCCGCCCATTATGGGTGGCATCGAGCGGCAAGATCGATATCCAGCCCAGTCCCTCGACGCCCTCGCCGAAACTCGTCCCGCTCATATCGCGCGGATCGAGCAGGATACTGGCCTCGCCCGCCGCCGCCCGGTCCAGCGGCCAGCTGCGGGTCATCTCCATCTCCAGCTCTGTGGGAGCCCGATCGACACCCTCACCGCTGGTAGCGACCAGCTGCGCTTCGCGGACCAGATGGTCGAACAGATAGATCAGGGCAAAGCAGACATCGCCCCGGTTCTTGCCGATCGACTGGACGGCCAGGGTGCTGACGGCGGTGGGATCATCGGCGATGCGAATGCTGCCGGCCAGATCGTTCAGCATGCTTAGCCGGCGCTCGCGCACCACGCCCTGGGTGCTTTCGCACAGAACGGCCAGCGCACCGGCGATGCTGCCATCGTCCCGGAACAGCGGATCGACGGAAATGCAGAAATAATGCTCGCGCATATCCGGGTCATTGGGTCTTGGCAAATGGGCATCGGTCAGCCGCATGGGCTCGCCCACCTGGATGACCTTGCGCATATCGTCCAGCAGAACCTGCCAGTCCATGGGCAGGGCGTTCTGGGCGGGCTGGCCGATGCTGGCGGGGGCCGCACGTTCACTCATCAGCTCGTCATAGGCGTCATTGTGAAGCTGGATCAGATCCTCCCCCCACCACAGCACCATGGGCTGGTGCGAGGCCAGCACGATGCTCAGTGCCGTGCGCAGGGGAGAGGGCCAGCTGGCGATATCCCCCAGTGGCGTGGCCGACCAGTCCTGCGCAACGATCTTCCTGCCGGTATCGCCAAGGCCTTCCAGTATGGCCGGCCATTCGCCCTGCGGATACCGCCGGGGTGTGTGAGTGGTTTGATTCTGATCAACCATATCTGTCCAATCCAGCCGAAGGCCGTGCTGCTGCGGGTGCTCTCTGAGTAACTCACCTCAGACGCAGAAAGTTTCATCCTGACTGAAACCCTGGTGCGACAGTTTCGTTATAAGAGGTGAACAGGAGATTATGCCGTGTGACAGCTGCTCTAAGGTCTTGTAAAGCAGAATATCTATGAGGTCATGAAGCATTAGAATATCTGTTCTCTATAATTTTATCTTTTTTGCACTCAAATAACCTCAAGTAAGGTGATGCTTAACCTTATTTTTACCACGATTTAGCGTTCTGATCATTTTGTTATGGTGGGTCTTGATAAAGATGCCCATCATGAGCGTCAAATGACTGACTGACCATGGAGGTCGCCATGTTTCGCGGACCAGTAATGGAACAAATCCCGTCGCTGCGGAGATACGCAGGCAGCCTCACCGGCTCCGTCACGGCGGGTGACGCCCTTCTTACCGTGATGATGGAGGGCGTTCTTTCTTCCCGAACGGCTTTGCCAGACGATGTGTCGCTGCGCGTGTCGCTTTTCCGGCGGCTGCATGAAGCATGGATATCCAGTGGCAAGCCATCTGCACCCGGTCTCAAGCTGGTCTCCGACACTGAGAATCCCACGGCCTGCTACATCCTTCAGCGCCTGGATGCGGTGGCGCGTGCGGCGTTGATCCTGGGCCGGCTGGAAGGGTTTTCCGCCGCTGATACCGCCTTTATCCTGGGCATGGAGGAGGCCGGTGCGGCGAATCTGATCAGCGAGGCGGAAATCAACCTCGCAAAGCTCGTTGCCAGCCGCGTGCTGATCGTCGAGGACGACGCCCTGACCGCGATGGAGCTGGAGCGGATCGTCACCCGTATGGGGCATTCTGTCATCGGCACGGCGATTACGCGCGACGAGGCCGTGGCCCTCGCCACGGCCGAGCAGCCGGATCTCATCCTGTCGGATGTCGAGCTGGACGACCGCTCCTCCGGCATTGATGCCGTGCAGCGCATCCGGCGTCTGGGTCATATGCCGGTGATTTTTGTAACGGCGTTCCCGGATCGTCTGCGCAGCACGCCAAAAATGCGGGACAGCTATGTCATTCCCAAGCCGTTCAGCAAGGGGCTGATGACCAATTTTATCGCCAATGCCCTGCTGACGCGGGGTGGGTCTGTTTAGTTCTGGCCCACTCGTTTGCGGAACATAACTGCCGCCAAAAGGTTGCTTTGTCTCTGGCCCGCCCATTAGGGAAAGCGGCGCCGTAGAACAGGCGTCTCAGACGTGACATTGCCGTTCGCGACGGCGTTTCCGGGCTGGCCCCAACCAGCGAAGGAAGCCGCATGACGCAGCATGACGACGACAAAAACAAACTCAACACCACCGAGGCACGACAGGGTGAGACCTCCGGCCATATGCGCACGGTGCTCGTGGTATCCCTGACCCTGGCGGTCGTCTGCCTAGCCCTCTGGTTCATGATCTGGCGCTAGGTTCGGCCCCCGTCATGGGCTGGAACAAAAAACTTCACAACAAGTTGACTTGAAAGGAAAAGGGCCGGCGGCACTTAAGCGTGTATTGGCCTCATCTACAGCCCAGGACATTGCCATGTCAGTTGCCGAACGCCTCCCTGACCTTTCCCCCGATTGCCTGCAGAGTTTCAGCCGCGTGCGGGACGACAGCGTCGCTCTCGCCGCGCATGTCAGCGCCGAAGACCAGATGCTGCAATCCATGCCAGATGCCAGCCCCATGAAATGGCATCTGGCGCATACGACATGGTTCTTCGAGGTGTTCCTGCTGGAAGCGTTTGACCCCCGGTACCAGCCTTTCAACGAGCGCTATCGATACCTGTTCAATTCCTACTACCAGACAATCGGCGCGCAGTTTCCGCGGCCCAGCCGGGGCGTGCTGTCGCGCCCTGGCGTGTCTGAGATTCTGGAGTATCGCCGCCATGTCGACCGCCATGTTCAGGCCCTGCTGGGGGCTGCTGGCGGCGAGCAGCGTCGAAAGCTGGAAAGACTGGTGACGATTGGCCTGAACCATGAGCAGCAGCATCAGGAACTGATGCTGACCGACATCCTGCACGGCTTTGCCCAGAACCCCCTGGCGCCGGCTTATACGGCGTGGCGCCCGGCACCCTCATCCGCCGTCGCGCAGCAGATGCGTTATCTGGAGGTCGATGAGGATCTGGTCATGCTGGGCCATGATGACGACGGTTTCAGCTTCGATAATGAATATCCCCGGCACAAGGCGCTGTTGCAGCGCCATGGGCTGGCGGACCGGCTTGTCACCAACCGCGAATGGCTCAGCTTCATGGAAGCCGGCGGCTATGAGACGCCGACGCTGTGGCTCTCCGATGGCTGGGCTTGCCGACAGGCGGAAAACTGGCAGGCGCCGCTCTATTGGCAACAGGAGGACGGCGCGGGCTGGACCAGCATGGGGCTGGCCGGTCGCCATCCGGTAGAGCTGGACGCCCCCGTGGTCCATATCAGCTATTACGAAGCTGATGCCTTCGCGCGCTGGGCCGGCCGTCGCCTGCCGACCGAGATGGAGTGGGAGGCTGCCGCCCGGACCGTGCCGGTCGCTGGCAATCTGCGGTCAACCGGCCTGTTGCGTCCCCAGCCGGCTACCGGCAGCGGGCTCAGGCAGATGTTCGGCGATGTCTGGGAATGGACGCAGAGCGCCTATGCGCCTTATCCCGGCTACAAGGCGGATGACGGGGCAATCGGTGAGTATAATGGCAAGTTCATGATCAACCAGATGGTGCTGCGCGGCGGTTCCTGCGTGACACCGGACGATCATATCCGCGCCAGCTATCGCAATTTCTTCCAGCCGCATCAGCGCTGGCAGTTCTCCGGCCTGCGGCTGGCCGCTGATGCTGCCGATCTGGACAGTCTGTCCTGGCAATCCTTCCCCAGGGAACAGAGCGTTTCGGCAGAGCATGCCGGTTTCGCTGCCGATGTACTGAAAGGCCTGTCTTCCAGCCCGCAGAAAACCCTGTCCAGCAAATATCTCTACGACCCCGAGGGCTCCCGCCTGTTCGAGGATATCTGCGATCTGCCGGAATATTACGTACCGGGCGCTGAACGGGCGGTCATGGCCCAGGCGCTGCCCTATCTCGCTGCGCTCGATCTGGAGCGGGCCGTGCTGGTCGAATTCGGTAGTGGCGCCAGCGTGAAGACCCGGCAATTGCTGGACCAGCTGCCCTGGATTGCCAGCTATGTGCCGATCGATATCAGCGACGCGCATTTATCGGCCGCCGCCGCATCCATTGCCGAGGCCTATCCGGCGCTGGAGGTGCGGCCTTTGGCAAAGGACTTCACCCAGCCCCTGACCTTGCCGGATGAAATGGCGGGGCAGCCCGCCTTTGGCTTCTTCCCGGGCTCCACCATTGGCAATTTCACACCGGAGGAAGCGACGGGATTCCTGGCGAATGCCCGTCGGCTGCTCGCCGGTGGCCGGCTGCTGATCGGCGTGGATCTGCGCAAGGACCAGCATGTCCTGGAAGCGGCCTATGATGATTCGCAGGGCGTTACCGCTGCCTTCAACCTGAATCTGCTGACCCGGATCAACCGCGAACTGGCGGGTACCATCCCGGTCGGGAAGTTCAGGCACAGGGCGATCTGGAATGCCGGGAAGAGCCGGATCGAAATGCATCTGGAAAGCCGCGAGGCGCAAAGCTTCACGGTTGCCGGGCAGCGCTTCACCCTTCTGGCCGGCGAGACGATTCACACCGAGAACTCGCACAAATTCAGCGTCGAGCAGTTCACCGCCCTGTGCGAAAAGGCCGGCTGGCAGGTGGAGCAGCACTGGGTCAATCCGATGCCGGAATTCGCGGTCTTCCTGCTGGCCGACGGATAAGAGAAGGGCCGCTGACGGTATCGCCAGCGGCCCTGATATCTGCTCTCTGTCCGGAGTTACCCCAGATAGGAGCCGTGATTGAGGAAATTCGACAAGGCGTGCATTGAATTGCCGGTCTGGAAATAGGCCGCCGGCATTTTCTTCTTGCTCGGCATCGGCAGGTTCATCGGCCGGGAATGCGCGAAACGGCCGGTGGGCCGGGCATCTTCATCCGCCGGGTCCAGCAATTCCAGCATCCGGCTGCGCGCGCGGCTCAGGCGGCTCTTGATCGTGCCCATGGCGCATTGGCAGATCTCCGCCGCTTCCTCATAACTCATGCCGAGGACGCCGATCAGGATCAGCACTTCGCGGTGATCAGCCGGAATTTTCTCCAGCGCGGCATGCAGTTCCTTGGCGCGCAGGGACCATTCCTGGGTGGCCGCGGTGGTGCATTCGGATGCAACGCAATCGGCGCTGCCGGGCTGTTCCCGGTTCCGGCGCTTCACATTGGTGTAGAAGCTGTTGCGCATGATGGTGAACAGCCAGGATTTCAGATTGGTGCCCGGCTCGAAACGATCAACATTGGACAGGCCCTTGGTCAGGGTTTCCTGAACCAGATCATCCGCATCGGGGTGGTTCCGGCAGAGCGAGCGCGCAAAGGCGCGCAGGGCCGGAATCAGGGTAACCATATCGCCCTGGGTGGAAATCCCCTCATCAACTGTTTCTGACAGGGAGGAGGGGGCAGAGGCATTGGCTGTCGGTGTGTTCTTCATGGGCGATCCTGGACCCTGTCAAACGAGGGTTTTTACGCGGGCCGTAGCATTAGAAGTACACTGGCAGCTGCGGGTAACCAGTGATGAATAAACTATCGTCAGCGCGCTTTGTTCCGAGAAGTTTATGTCTTCCCATTCCAAGCCTAAAGCCTTGAACGCAACCGGTATCATTTTACCATTTTCGGAAATATTTTCCGGTTTCTAAGTAACGCCTTGATTCATTTAGGAACAATCAAAGAGCGCCAAGGTTGGTCAAAACAGGATGCAGCCACACGCTGGCGGTAACGATCCAGACTATTCGGATACAGGCATTTAAACGCTGAATCATGGTCAGATTTTGACGGTTGGTTGTATGCGTATCCGCAGGCACCTGGCGACGCAATGATTGTCGGCAAGGGAGGCTGCCCCGTTCCAGAAAGAGAGCCGCTTTCAGGAAAATCGAAATGGCACAGGTGACTGGTTGCTATGAGAAAACCAATTATCAGCGCGTCTCACATGCCGCCCCTCCGGGCGCCGGCAAAGCGCAGGCGCGACGCGCTTGCCATTCTGGCGCAGGAACTCCGGCGGCTTTACATGCAGCCTGACGATGAATTCATACCGTGCCAGATCAGGAAGACCGCGCAACAGGTGGAAGATGCCTGTCTGCGCAGGAAGCAAGCGCAAACTGCTTATAAGCACCCCAAAAAATAGACGTGCCATCATTGTTATACAGAGGAACCTAATGGGTATTTGGGTGTTGTCGCTCTTGTCTCGCCGATTCTTCACGACTGAGAAGCTGGCGTGCAATCATCACTAAAAGAGATGGGAGTAACGACATGAACACTTCTATTGCGCTTCGCCCTCTTCTGCGAAAAACCGCGCCTTTCCTGATCATTGGGCTTCTGGCGGCCTGCGGTAACAGCACGCAGGACCGCGCTGCTGGCGGCGCCGGTGTCGGTGCGGCATCCGGTGCGGCCGTCGGTGCCCTGTTCGGCGGTATCGGTGCCATTCCGGGCGCCTTGATCGGTGCGGGCGTCGGCGGTGCCACGGGCGCTGTCACCGATAGCGATGATGTCAATCTGGGCGATCCGATCTGGCGTTGATCGGGCTTTGCCGGGCGGCGCAGGCAGGAATGCCCGTCGCCCGGCCCCGGTTTGCTTCAGGGGTTATCCCAACTCGATTTGCTGATCGGGCGCGGCGCTCAGGAGCGTCGTGAGATGCGCGCGCAGTACGGCCTCCGAAACCGGCTTCGTGATCAGCGGGTAGGATTCATAGCCCTGGGCCAGTCCTTCACTGACATGGCCGCTCAGCAGGACGAAGGGGATGCGTTCCCGCGCAAGAAATTGTGCGACAGGCAGGCTGTCGCTCTCGCCCAGGCCGATATCCAGCAGAACGGCGCCAGGGCGTTCCTGGGTAATGAATGCCAGTGCCTGATCCACGGTCGCTGCCGGGCCGAGCACGCTATAGCCAAGGCTTTGCAGAATGCCCACCAGGGCATCCGCGATAAGCCATTCATCCTCGACAACAAGGATGCGCATCGCTGGGTTGGGTGAAGTCGTCATCTCACTCTAAGCGTGCAAGAATCAGTTGTATCAACTGGACCCGATTTCAGCCTGTACGCAAGCTGTTTGTTTCAGTGCAACTGCTATTTGTTTCAGTGCAACTGCTATCCGACACGGAGCTGACTGGCCCGTGCGCTCAACGCGCAGCGCAATCCTTCAGGGGCATAGGTCATCTGCACCTGCCCGTCGAAATCGCTGGCTGCCGACCGTTTGATGAGTTGAGAGCCGAAACCCAGCCTCTCCGGCGGGGTTACGGGCGGGCCACCCTGTTCCTGCCATGTCAGATGAAATAAACTGTCCGGGCCAGTACCCTCGATGCCCCAAATGATATCGACCTGGCCCTGATCCGTGGACAGTGCGCCATATTTCACGGCATTCGTGGCCAATTCGTTGATCATCAGGGAGAAGGACAGCACCGCCTTGGGCGTCAGATCCAGCGCCGGTCCTTGCAGGGATATCGTATTGGCGCCATTGCGATGCGCCGACAAGGCGCTGTCGATCACCGAATGGATGGAGGCCCCGCGCCAGCTGGACCGGGTCAGGATGGCATGGGCATGCCCCAGCGCGATGATGCGATTGCCGAGGGCAGCCTGCGCTTCATCCTTCGTCAGCGATGTCTGGAAGGTCTGCTTGGTAATGGCGGAGATCATGGCGATGGTGTTCTGGATTCGGTGATCCAGCTCCGCATTGAGCAGGGTCGCCTGTTTTTCCGCCTGCACCTTCTCCGTCGTCTCTATGACCGTATCAATCATGCCGGCAATGAGGCCGGTCTCATCGCGGACAGGGCTGAAGCTGAAGGTGAAATACGCTTCTTCGGGGTAGTCATGCCGGTTGATCAGAACGGGAAAGTCTTCAATGAAAGTGGCTTCCCCGGCATAGGCTTTTTCGACCAGCGGGCCAATAACCGACCAGATTTCCGCCCATATGTCCCGGAAGGAGAGCCCAAGGGCTTCAGGCTTGTTCCCGAGGATGGGACGATAGGCGTCGTTATAGAACGTAATGAAATCAGGCCCCCAGACGAGGCATTGGGGGAATTTGGAATTCAGCATCAGGCCGATGGCCGTCTTCAGGGCAACGGGCCAGCCATCGATCGGTCCCAGGCTGTTGCGCGACCAGTCATGGCTGCGAATAGCCGCCGCCATGGCACCGCCACCATCAAGGAAATGTCTTTGATCGATCTCGGCCAAGGCTGCACCCGGATTATTTCGGCAGAAAATAAGTTTAGCGTAGATAAAAATCAATCTAGGGGTGCCGTCAGTCAGTCCCCTTGCCAGTGAAGATATAGCCTTTGCCGTAACTCATCTTGATCGGGGCCGGCAAGCCACTGGTCTGCTCTATCTTTCGCCGCAGACGCCGGACAATGGCATCCAGGTTGCGTTCATTGGTAATGAGAGACGGCCGGGACAGAGCTAGGGCCAGGGCATCGCGGGAGCAGGCAACGCCGGCATTGGCGACCAGCGCCTCCATAAAGGCATCTTCGGTTGCCGTCAGCTTGACATGCTGGCCGTTGGGGGCGATCAGCAGCCAGTTCGTCGCGTCATGCTGCCATTGGCCGGCAGTATCGCCGGGCTGGTCATCGGCAAGCTTCAGGCGGCGCAGCAGGCTGTTCACCGTGGCTTCGATCTCCCGCAGGCTGGCATGCTTAACCAGATAGGCGTCGGCCCCGCTCTCCAGCCCGCTGATGCGGCTTTCGGCGCCGCTATGGGCGGTCAGGATGATGATGCCGCAGGCTGAGTTGGCGCGGATCTCCCTGGCCAGATCGATGCCATTGCCATCGGGCAGGGTGATGTCGAGAATGACGATGTCGGTCGGGCGTTCCGCCAGCAGAGGCGCCAGCCCCCTTGCCAGACCCGTCCCGTCCGCGTCATAGCCGCAACTGCGCAGATAATCGACCAGGTCAGTCCGAAGGGAGGGTTCGTCCTCGACGACGATAATACGGGGCATCACCTATTTGACCTGGTTGGCGGGTTGCTGGGAGTTGGGAGTCTGATCCCTATGTATGCATAGAATCATGACGCCGTTCCTTCAACCCCCCGTCCTGAGTCCCGACGGGTAAGGCCTGCCGCTTGGGCAGGGAAATCCGGATCCGGGTGCCCTTGCCGATTTCGCTGTCAACCGACAGCACGCCATCATGCAATTCGGTCAGCCGGCGCGCGGTGTAGAGGCCGAGGCCGGTCCCGGGAACCGCGCCGGTATTGGAGGCGCGGAAGAAACGGCTTCCAATCGACGCGATTTCCCGTCGCGGGATACCAATGCCACTGTCCTGGACCAGGATGTGAACCTGTTCTGCCGTTTCGCTCATCGTCAGTCTGACCGGCTCATCCGGCGATGAGTATTTCAGGGCATTGTCCACCAGATTGACAATGATCGTGCGCAGCATGGTGCGGTCGCCATCGATTTTCAGCGCCTGCGGCTCTGGCGCGTCCAGAAGGATGCGGCCGCCGGATTCCGCTTCAGCGAAATGCTGGCGGATATCGGCGAGTACTTCCGAGGATTCCATCGATTCAAGGCGCATCGCACCGTGATCCAGTCGACCCATGGACAGGAACGTATCGATCAGGATGACGAGCCGCCGCACGGCATCGCGGATTGACGTGATGCGGGGGGCAAGATCGCCGGATCGGTTCGGCACCAGGACACCGATCATCTCCGCGGCGCGGTCGATGACAGCCAGCGGCGTGCGGAACTCATGGCTGACCATATGCATGAAATATTGCTGTTCCTGGCGCAGCATCCGTTCATTGGCAAAGGCGCCGGACAGATCTTCCTGCAGCGACCGACGCTGCTGCACTTCAAGGATGAGCGCGCGGTTCCTGTCCTGGATGTCGCCCGTCAGCCGGGCCGCCACCATGGCCACCAAGCCGACAAACAGGAAGATCATGGTGATCAACGTTTCCAGGAAGAACAACCCCTGCAACAGGTCTTTGCTGGTCATCATTTCCGCCGAGTGATTCACGATCAGCGCTACCGGGCCGCGGATCGCGAGGAAGATGCCGTGGCTGCACAGCAGGATGACCATGCCCCATCTCAAGGGGAGTGGCAGCGTCCGTTCCTGCCAGAAGCAATGCGCCATGAACGCAAAGATAATGCTCAGCAGCAACCCTGCCATGGCGATACGGATGGCGACATTTTCCGGGGCGTAGTACAGCGCCAGCGGCCAGAAAATCGCAGTGATCAGAAGGATGGTGCCGCCTATCCACAAGCGCCGGGGCTGGTTCAGGAAGCGGGCAATGCCATCGGCCATCAGAACATGGCCCAGATTGATCAGGTAGTTAGCCAGAATAACGCTGAATAGCGGGGAGATGACATCCCGCAGCGTCAGCATCGCAACGCCAAAGCTGAACAACACCCATGTCGTTCCGAAGGTGCGCAATCCGCGCAGCTTGCGCTGCGTGCTCCAGATCACGAACCAGCCAACACCCAGAAGGAAGGCGGTGATGCAGATCACGATCAGCAGCGTTCCGACGTCGAGCATGGCCCCTGGAGCTTGCGGTGAAGGCATGGCCGATTATGAACGGCCTTCTAGTAGATGTAAGGATAAACTACCGGTTTTCTTTTAAGGGCGATTGTCTAGGCTGCTATGCCCGGAACTGACGGAGGCGGATATGCCGATTCGCACGCGCCTGACAGAGCGGCTTCATTTGCGCCACCCCATCCTGCTGGCGCCGATGGCGCTGGTCTCCGGCGGTCGGCTGGCCTCGGCGGTCAGCGCTGCTGGTGGTCTGGGCATGATCGGCGGTGGCTATGGCGATGCCGAGTGGCTGGCACGGGAATTCGCCGCTGCCGGCAATCAGCGCATTGGCTGCGGCTTCATCACCTGGTCGCTGGCGAAACAGCCGCATCTGCTGGATATCGCGCTGGATCACAAGCCGGCTGCCGTGATGCTGTCCTTCGGCGATCCCGCGCCTTTCGCAGCCAGGGTGAGGCAGGCCGGCATCCCGCTGATCTGCCAGGTCCAGACACTGGCCCATGCCCGCGAGGCACTGGCGGCGGGGGCCGATATCATCGTGGCGCAGGGCGGCGAGGCAGGCGGGCATGGTGCCACGCGCGGCACCTTCGCCCTTGTGCCGGCGGTGATCGATCTGGTGCAGGGGGAATCGCCCGGAACCCTGGTGCTGGCGGCCGGCGGCGTGGCCGATGGGCGGGGGCTGGCGGCGGCGCTGATGCTGGGGGCGGACGGGGTTCTGGTCGGCACGCGCTTCTATGCCAGCGCTGAATCGCTGGCCGTGCCGGAAGTGCAGCAATCCATCGTGGATAGCGCCGGCGATGACACGCTGCGCACCAGTGTTTTCGATATTGCCCGGAAGATGGACTGGCCGGACCCCTTCACCATCCGCGCGGTGAAGAACGGTTTTACGGCCGAGTGGCATGGCAGGGAAGCCGCCTTGATGCAGACCCAACCAGCCGAGGCAGAACGCTATCAGCAGGCGGTCGCGTCGCGGGATATGTCGGTGGCGGGGGTTTTTGCAGGCGAGGGGGCGGATATGATCCGCGACATCGCCCCGGCGGGGGCGCTGATCGACCGTATGGCTGTCGAGGCGGAGACGCTGCTGCGGCGCGGGGCGGAACTGGTTGAATAGAAGGAGAAGGAACCGCCCCCTGCCGCCGGCATGCCGGTCGGAAAGGGGCGGTTCCCCTGATCAGCCGACGCGGGGAACGCCGCCGCCGAGCACGCCGAACACATTCAGCAGCCACAGGATGACCAGAATGACGACGACGACATTCAGGATCGACTTGATCTTGCGATCCATCGGAATGTAGGTGTTCACGGCCCACAGGATGACGCCGATAATGACGAGCGTCAGAATCAGGGAAATGATCGACATTTTATTCTCCGTTATTTTTATGCGCGTAGAATCGCAGCGAGAAGCAATTCGGGGGTGGCTGGATCAGAAAGCAGCCCGGCTTCCTGATCCGTCACTCCCTAAACGCGCAACCGGACAAAATGTTCAGATCAGACAATCAAAAGGTATGGCGTAATCGGATACCAAGCCGTTCCGGTCCTATGCCGGGGCTTTCCGCCAGCGGTCCAGCGCGTCCTCGTCGCTGTCCCGGGCATCGACCCAGCGCGCATCCTCGCCGGTGTCTTCCAGCTTCCAGAAGGGCGCTCTGGTCTTCAGGAAATCCATCAGGAACATGGCTGACTCGAACGCTGCCTGGCGATGCGCCGAGGCGGTGACGACCAGCACGATGCGGTCGCCCGGCTCCAGCCGGCCATAGCGATGGATGATCAGGCTGTCCTGCAGCGGCCAGCGCGCCTGGGCTTCGGCCTCGATGCGCGCCAGCTCCTTTTCCGTCATGCCGGGATAATGCTCCAGCGTCATGGCGGAAATCGCGGCATCGCCGGCCATCTCGCGCACCAGACCGGCGAAACAGGCCACCCCGCCAATGGCATGGTTGCCGCCGGTCAGCGCCGCGATCTCGGCGCCGATATCGAAATCCTCGCGCTGGACACGGATCATCGCCTCAGCCTCCGGTCACCGGGGGGAAGAGGGCGATCTCGTCGCCCGGATTCAGCTTGTGGTCGCGCCGGACATATTCCTGATTCACCGCCACCTTCACCACGCGCTCGTCTTTCAGCGCCTCGGCATAGGCCGGCCCCCGGCTGCGCAGCCAGTCGATCAGGCCGCCCACATCGGTCACTTCGGCGGGGGGCGTGACATCCTCCTCCGCCGTGCCTATCTTCTGGCGCAGCCAGGCAAAATACAGCAGCTTCACAATCCAACCTCGCTGAAGGGCAGGAAATCGACCGTAGCACCGGCTTCTATATGGGTCACCTTTTCCCCCAGTTCGACCAGCCCGTCGGCGGCGACCATGGAGGACAGCACACCGGCCCCGTCGCGCGGGAAGCGGGTGGCGATCAGCCCGCCTTCGGGGCCTCTGCTCAGCAGAACACGGACATATTCCCGGCGATCCAGCTTCTTCTTGTAGTCGAAGCCGGCCGTGACTGGAAACAGCCGGGCCTTGGCCGGCATGCCGCCCGACAGGCGCTGGATCAGCGGCCGGGCGATGCGCAGGAAAGTCACCATCGTTGCCACCGGATTGCCCGGCAGGCCGATGAAGACGACGCCGCCGACCTGGCCCAGCGCCACGGGCCGGCCGGGCTTGATCGCCAGCCGCCAGAAATGCAATGAACCCTGTGCCTCGACGGCGGCCTTCACATGATCTTCCTCGCCGCCGGAGACCCCGCCGGAGGTCAGGATCAGATCGTGATCCAGCGCTGCCTGGCGCAGGGTTTCTGTAATGACGTGCCGGTCATCTGGCAGAATGCCGATATCGGTGACTCTGCAGCCCATGCCGTCCAGCAGGGCCATCAGCGTATGGCGGTTGGAATCGTAGATCGTGCCGGCTGTCAGTGCGGCGGGGGGATCGCGCACCTCGTCGCCGGTCGAAAAGACGGCGACGCGCAATGGGGCAAAGACCGACAGTTCCGTCAGCCCCTGGGCAGCGGCAAGGCCGATATCCTGCGGCCGCATTCTGTGGCCCCGGGCCAAGATCGGCACGCCGATTTGTACATCCTCGCCGGTCTTGCGGCGGTTGGCGCCGCGCCTGATGCCGGCGGGAATGACGACATGCCCGTCTTCCTCAGTGCAGTCCTCCTGCATCATCACCGTATCCGGGCAGGCATCGCCTTCCCCGGACGGCATGGGCGCGCCGGTGAAGATGCGGATGGCAGTGCCGGGCCGGGCCGGGCCGTCCAGCGCATGACCGGCGGCAACCCGACCGGCCACCGGAAGGCGGGTGGTTCCCTGCGCCGCCAGATCGTCGAAATAAACGGCATAGCCATCGACGGCGGAATTATCGGAGGGCGGTACATTCTGAGTCGCGACGATGGTGTCCGCCAGATAGCGGCCGCGCGTCTGGCGCAAAGGCAGTGTTTCGACATGCGCCACCGGGGCGATGCGGCGGTCAAGATCGCCCAGCGCCTCCTCGATGGGAACGAGGCGGCCGCCGAACGCGAAGCAATCGTCGGTAAGCTGTGCCATGGCCTAAGTGTGGTTACCGGGCGGTCAGGCCGCAATAGTCGATGATGAAATCGGCGACGGCCTCGGCATTGTCCAGCGGCAGCACCGGGATTCGGGCGGCGGGCAGGGCGGTGTCGCTGGCGACGGCGACGACATGCGGGTCGCCGTCATGCAAAGCCGGCTTGCCGATGCTGGGGCGGTAGACCTCAAGCTTTTCATGCGATTCATGCTTGAAGCCTTCGACCAGCAGCAGGTCGACCGGCGTCATGCTGGCGATCAGCTGCGCCAGCGTAGGCTCCGGCGCGCCGCGATGCTCGTGCATCAGCGCCCAGCGGCTGGCGGAACTGATCATCACCTCGGTCGCGCCGGCCTCGCGGTGGCGATGGGAATCCTTGCCCGGCGTATCGATGTCGAAGGCATGATGCGCGTGCTTGATGGTCGAGACCGTGATGCCCCTGCTGGTCAGGGCGGGAATGAGAGAGGCCAGAAGCGTCGTCTTGCCGCTGCCGCTCCACCCGGCGATGCCAAAAACCTTCATGAAATCCTGTGCGCCTGTCAGCCGGCGGGGCGTGCCGGTTCGGCGCGCTTCAAGGAGATGTCCTCAGGCTTCGGTGCCGGAGTTGGGGCGGGGGCCGTTGCCTTCATGTGGCGCAGGCCGGCGCGCAGATAATCATAGCCGGTGATCAGCGTCAGCACGGCCGCACCCCAGAGCAGGATTTCGCCGATCAGCTGCAAGGGCAGGTCGATGCCCAGGATCGGATTGATCAGCATATTGCCGACATCGCCCATGATCAGCACGCCGATGGAGGCCATCTGCAGGCCGGTTTTCCATTTCGCCAGCTTGGTGACCGGCAGGCTGGCCGCCGTGCCGGCCAGGAATTCGCGCAACCCGGAGACCAGGATTTCCCGGCACAGGATGATCAGCACGGCAATAACGCTGATCTCACTGACCCGCTCGGCATGGACCAGCATCAGCAGCGTCGCGGCAACGAACAGCTTGTCGGCAATCGGGTCAATGAAGCGGCCGAAGGCGGAAATCTGCCCCATATACCGGGCCAGATAGCCGTCGAAATAATCGGTCAGGGCTGCCACGGCAAACAAGCCACAGGCCAGCCAGCGATAGAGCGGGGCATCGAAGAACAGCAGCGCAACGAGCCCCGGAATCGCGGCGATGCGCGACAGGGTCAACAGATTTGGCAGGCTGGTAAGCATCAAACGACCCGATCTTCCGGAACTACAGGGCAGTCTGCCGCAGGGGCAGACAACCCTCGCGCGATCCTACCCCTCGTCATGGAAGTGATCATAGATTTTTTTGGCGACAGTTTTGCTGATGCCCTCGACAGTCTCCAGATCAGCCAGCCCGGCCCGCTCGACCGAGCGGGCAGAACCGAAATGCATCAGCAGGGCCTTCTTGCGCCGCGCCCCGATGCCGGGAATCGAATCCAGGCTGGACTGGCCCATCGCCTTGGCCCGCTTGGCGCGGTGCGTCTCGATGGCAAAACGGTGCGCCTCGTCGCGCAGGCGCTGCAGGAAATACAGCACCGGATCGCGTGGCTCCAGGCTGAACGGCTCCTGTCCGGGGATGAAGAAACGCTCACGGCCGGCATTGCGGTCCAGCCCTTTGGCGATGGAGACCAGCGGCACATCGTCGATGCCCAGCTCCGCCATCACCTCGACGGCAATGCCCAACTGGCCCAACCCGCCATCGATCAGCACGAGATCGGGCCAGGTGCCGCTTTCCCGGTCGGGGTCTTCCTTCAGCGCCCGGGCAAAGCGCCGTGTCAGCACCTCGCGCATCATGCCGTAATCATCGCCCGCGACCTCGGTCGCGCGGATGTTGAACTTGCGATAGGCGTTCTTCATCAGACCGTCCGGCCCGGCGACAATCATGGCGCCGATGGCGTTGGTGCCCTGGATATGGGAGTTGTCATAGACCTCCACCCGGTCCAGCGGCCCCTCCAGCCCCAGCGCGGCGGCAGCGCCGTCCAGCAGCTTGCGCTGGGAACTGCTTTCGGCCAGCCGGCGGCCCAGCGCCTCGCGGGCATTGGCGACGGCCTGGTCGAGCACCTTGCGCTTTGCCCCGCGCTGCGGAACCAGCAGCTCTACCTTGCCGCCGGCGCTGATCGACAGTGCCTCGGCCAGCAATTCCTGCTCGTCGGGGACATGGCTCAGCAGGATCTGACGCGGCGGCGTCTTGTTGTCGTAGAACTGGCCGATGAAGGAAGCCAGCACCGCCGCAAGCTCCAGATTCTTCTCATGGCTGGGGAAGTAGGCGCGGTTGCCATAGTTGCGCCCGGCCCGGAAGAAGAAGACCTGAATGCAGGTCGCCCCGCCTTCCTGATGTGCGGCGATGACATCGGCATCATCCAGCGCGGCGACATTGATGTCCTGATGCGACTGGATATGCGACAGGCCGCGAATCCGGTCGCGGTACCAGGCGGCAGCTTCGAAATCCAGCGCCTCGCTCGCGGCCTGCATCCGGTCGACCATCATCTGCTGGATCTGCCGGCTCTTGCCGCTGAAGAAGTCGCGGGCCTCGCGCACCTGCCCGGCATATTGCTCTTTCGTGACATAGTCGACGCAGGGTGCCGTACAGCGCTTGATCTGATATTGCAGGCAGGGCCGGGTGCGGCTGGAGAACATCGCGTCGGTACAGTTGCGCAGCAGGAAGGCACGCTGCAGCGAGGTCAGCGTCTGCTTCACAGCACCTGCCGAGGCGAAGGGGCCGAAATAATGCCCGGGCCGGCCGCGCGATCCGCGATGCTTGGATATCTGCGGGAAGTCGTGGTCGCCGCTGATCAGGATATAGGGGAAGGATTTGTCGTCGCGCAGCAGCACATTGTAGCGCGGCATGAAGCGCTTGATGTAGTTGCTCTCCAGCAGCAGCGCCTCGACCTCGGTGTGGGTGACCACCACCTCCAGCGTCACCGTTTCCGCCACCATGCGCTGCAGCCGGTAGGGCAGGCGCTCCGGCTGGGTATAGGCAACGACGCGCTTCTTCAGGCTGCGCGCCTTGCCGACATAGAGCGCGTCGCCGCGCTTATCCAGCATGCGATAGACGCCAGGCGCATTCGGCAGTGTCCGCAGCTTGGCCTTCAGAACGGCGATGCCGGTTGCCAGTGAACCGGCGGTAACCGCACGGCGAGCGGTGCTGGCCGGCGCGTCCATATCAGCCCGCTCATCGGCGATGGGCGCGCGCGGCGGCGCAACGCGGCCGGGCGTCGGTTCGAAAGGATGGGAGTCGCGCGCTGCCTTTGCCATGACGCTTTTTAGACCAAACGCCGCTTCCGGAGAGAAAGTTTATATTGGGTCATCGGTTTTCGCTGCATTGTGAGTCTATCCACTGTTCCTGTGGATAAGTATGTGGGGAAACCCCCGTGCCCGTGCCGGAGCGAGGGCAGTCCTTAGGTTCCGACAGGCTTGCCCAAAAAATGGGCAAAAAACTTCAACTTATTGTTTTTATTCGTATTTATTCTTGTCAATGCGAGAAAAATACAGGTCCCGAAATTTTCGAATTGACACATATTGGCCATGCGCGTTGCTGCCTTTGTGCTGTGCACAACTTACTTATATGGAGCCATGCCCAAACCGGGAATCACCAGATTCTGGAAGTGGTTACGGTGTCATATTAACGCCATCTTAACGCTGGGCGTCGCCGCTTTTCAGGTCAGGTGCTGGCCGCCATCCAGGGCAATCATCTGGCCGGTCATCGACCGAGATTCCAGAAGAAACCGCAGGGTCCGGCAGATTTCCGCCAGATCCGTACTGCGCTGTAACGGCACGCTGCGGCATTCGGCGGCGAAATCTTCCTCGGTCTGGTGAATGCTGCGCAGCACAGGCCCGGGCCCGATGGCATTGATGCGGATCTGCGGCGCCAGCGCCAGCGCCAGGGTACGGGTCAGCGTCCACAGGCCCGTCTTGCTGACGGTATAGGACAGGAAATCAGCCCCCAGATTCCAGACGCGCTGATCGATCAGATTGACGACGCAGCCCTCGCGGCCCGCCGGCAGCTGCCGGGCGAAGGCCTGGATCAGCACCAAAGGCGCGCGCAGATTGGGCTCGATATGGGCATCCCAGCTCTCCCGCGTGGCGCTGGCAATGTCATCCTTCTCGAAGGTCGACGCATTATTGACCAGCAGCCCCAGCGGCCCCAGCGCTTCCACGGCCGAGGGCACCAGTGCCGCGACCGCCGGTTCCTGGCTCAGATCGGCTGTCAGGACGATGGCCTTGCGCCCCAGGGCGGTAATCTCGCCGGCAAGCTGATGCGCATCCCCGGCGGAGCGGTTGGCGTGCAGGGCGATATCCCAGCCCTGCCGGGCAAGGTCGAGGGCGATGGCGCGCCCGATGCGCCGCGCGGCGCCGGTGACCAGGGCAGCAGGAGGATAGGCGGAAAGCGTCGTGTCGATCATGGCAAGCAAGCTACGCGTCGCGGCTTTCGGGTCAAGCGGGATTGATGCGGCCTAGGCACCGACAGGCCTAGTGCGTGCGCACAACAATGCCTAGTCTGGTTGGCGCCACACGTGACGCTAGGGAGCCGGCGAGTTTGGACGAAATCAAGAGACTGATCTGGAATCCCGAAGCCGTCCACGGCGCGCCGATCGAGGATATTCTGGTGTTCCTGGTCGCGGCCGTACTGGTTGCGCCGCTGTTCAGCCGGCTGCGGTTCAGCCAGGTTCTCGGCTATCTGGCAGCCGGTGCGCTGATCGGGCCGTTCGGCTTCGCGCTGATCTCGGATATCGAGGGTACGCGCGCGCTGGCAGAATTCGGCATTATCTTTCTGCTTTTCGCCATCGGGCTGGAACTGAGCTTCGAGCGCCTGCGTGCCATGCGCCGGCTGGTTTTCGGGCTGGGCGCGGCGCAGGTAATCGTCAGCGGCCTGGCGATTGCCGGCGTCTGCCTGGCGCTGGGCTTCGAGATGGCGGCAGCGCTGGTGATCGGCGGCACCCTGGCCCTGTCCTCCACCGCCTTCGTCATCCAGCTGCTGAACGAGCGGGGCGAATTCGCCACCCGGCATGGCCGGGCCGCCTTTGCCACGCTGCTGTTCCAGGATCTGGCGGTGGTGCCGCTGCTGGTGATCGTGCCGCTGCTCAGCGCGCCATCGGAGGAATCGATCCTACTCGGCCTGGCTGTCGCCATCGTCAAGGCGGCGATTGCGCTGGTGCTGATTGTGCTGGCCGGGCGGTTGCTGCTGCGGCCGCTCTACCGGGTGATGGCCGCCGTGCGGTCGCGTGAGGTGTTCACCGCCATGACCCTGCTGGTGGTGCTTGGCATTGGCGGGGCGACCCAGATGGCCGGGTTGTCGATGGCGCTGGGCGCCTTTCTGGCCGGGTTGCTGATCTCGGAATCGGAATTCCGGCATCAGGTCGAGGCGGATATCGAACCGTTCCGCAACATGTTGCTGGGGCTGTTCTTCATGACGGTGGGCATGGCCATCGACCTGGGCACGGCGTTCGACAATCTGGCGGCGCTGTTGCTGGTCGTGGGCGGGCTGATCGGCCTGAAGATGGCGATTCTTTTTGTGCTGGCCCGGCTGTTCGGGCTGACCAGCGTGGCCGGGCTGCGCGTGGCGGCCCTGCTCTGCCAGGGTGGGGAATTCGCCTTCGTCATCCTGGCCGTGGCGGTGAATGCGCAAGTCATCTCGCCCGAGATCAGCCAGGCCCTTTTCCTGATTGTCGCCACCAGCATGGCGCTGACGCCGCTGGTCACCTTGCTGGCTGGCCGCCTGGCGGAAAAGCTGGACACGACCGAGGAGCTGACGCTGGGCGATGTCGACGAGGACATCCATGAATTAAGCGATCACATCATCATTGGCGGCTATGGGCGTTTCGGACGGATCATCGCCCGGCTGCTTGATGCCCGCGCCATTCCCACGGTTGCGCTCGACATGGATGCCGTCACGGTATCGGAGGCGCGGGCCGCTGGGCGCGTGGTCTATTACGGCGATGCCGGCCGGCCGGAGGTGCTGCGCCTGATCGGGGCGGAGCGCGCGCGCGGCCTGGTGCTGACGCTGGATAATTATCGAAGCCTGCCGGATGTGGTGCGCCAGCTGCGTGTCGATTTCCCCAATCTGACGATTTTCGTACGCAGCCGCGATGCCGAGGTGGCACGCGAGCTGGAGGAAGCCGGCGCCTATGTCGCGGTGCCCGAATTGCTGGAGGCCAGCCTTCAGCTTGGCGCCGAGGTGCTGCTGAAGCTGGGCGTGCCGGGACAGGAAGTCGACGATCTCGTTGATGCCTTCCGCCATTTCGGGCCGGGTGCCGGTGGTATTGACGTGGGCACGAATGACGAGGAGACCGGAGAAGGCCGGCCGATCGATCCCGTCATTGCCGCCAGCGAGGCAATGGACCGCGAGGACAAGGAAGCCGCCACAGAGCCGGCAGGTGACCCTGGCCGCGCCCCGCTTTCCGAGGCCGTGTCCCGGCCTCGCGCCTGATGCCCGGTCCTGTACCCGCACGAAAGGCCGATCTGAAGCTGGCCTATGCGTTGCTGGCGATCACGCCGGCCCTGTTTGCCAGCAACATGCTGACGGCGCGGCTGGTCCATGACTTCGTGCCGCCGGTCGGGCTGGCCTTCTGGCGCTGGCTGATCACCTTCCTGTTGCTGTTGCCCTGGGTCGGGCGCGATCTCTGGCGCCAGCGTCATCAGGCACTGGCCGAGTGGCGCGACATGCTGGTGCTGGGCGCGCTGGGGATCGGCGTGTGCGGGGCCGTCATGTATGTCGGCGCGGCAACCACGCCGGCCAGCAATATCGGCCTGATCTACAGCGCCTCGCCGATCCTGATCGTGCTGATTGCCGGCGTGTTCTATGGCGAGCGACTGACCCGGCGGCAGGGTGTCGGCATCGCGCTGTCGCTTGTCGGCGTGCTGGCGATCATCGCCAAGGGCCAGCCCGGCATCCTGTTCTCGCTGGATTTTACCGAGGGCGATCTGTGGGTGCTGTGCTCCACAATCGCCTGGGCGCTGTATGCGATCCTGCAGAAATACCGGCCGAGCCGGCTGGGCGTGATGACCCGCTTCGCCGCGATCATCCTGGGCGGGCTGGTCATGCTGCTGCCATTCTATCTGTGGGAGATGACCACCGGTCGGGCGATGCGGGCGGACCGGGACACGATACTGGCGGTGCTGTTCCTGGCCTGTGTCGCCTCCTTCGGGGCCTATCAGGCCTATGCCTGGATTCAGAATGTGCTGGGGGCGGCACGCACCGGGCTGCTGATGTATCTGGTGCCGCTTTATACCAGCGGGCTTGGCTATGTTTTGCTGGACGAACCGGTCCGGCTTTACCACCTGCTGGGGGCTGCACTGGTTCTGCCGGGGATTTATCTCGCCACGGTGACCAGACGGTAGCGTGCTTCCCTCGCCCCCGGTAAGGTGTGCTGATGCCCAAGACAACCTTCTTCTCGCGTTTGCTGCGACCGTTGCTGAAGCGGCGCGATCCGATCGTGCCGGTGGTGCGGCTGTCCGGCGTTATCGGGCAGGTGGGGCCGATGCGCGCCGGGCTGACGATAAGCCTGGTGGCGCCCCTGCTGGAGCGGGCTTTTTCCATCCGCAAGGCCAAGGCGGTGGCGATTATCGTGAACTCGCCGGGCGGATCGCCGGTGCAATCCTCCCTGATCTACAAGCGCATCCGCGACCTGGCCAGCGAGCATGACCGCAAGGTGCTGGTCTTCGTCGAGGATGCGGCGGCCTCGGGCGGATATTGGCTGGCCTGTGCCGGCGACGAGATATTCGTCGACCACAGTTCCATCGTCGGGTCCATCGGCGTGGTCTCAGCCGGATTCGGCTTTGTCGAGCTGATCGAAAAGATCGGCGTCGAGCGCCGGCTCTACGCGACCGGCGCAAATAAGGGCATGCTCGACCCGTTCACGCCGGAGGATCCTGCGCAGGTCGAAAAGCTGCGGCAAATCCAGAACGACATGCTGGCCACCTTCAAGGCGCTGGTGCGGAATCGCCGCGACGGACGCCTGACCACGCCGGACGAGGTGCTGTTCGATGGCAGCTTCTGGGCCGGCACACGGGCGGTGGAGCTTGGGCTGGCCGATTCAGTGGGTGAATTGCGCTCTGTCTTGCGCGCCCGCTTCGGCGATAAGGTGCGGATGCCGATGATCAGTGCGCGCCGGTCGCTGCTGTCCTTCTGGGGCCCCCAGAGCGGGATGAGCGGGGGCGGGCGAATTGAGGAGGCGGTTGGAGCGGCGCTGGATCGGATGCCCGATGCGGTGCTGGCTGCAGCCGAGGAACGGGCGCTCTGGGCGCGCTACGGCCTTTAGACAGGGATAAGAAATGTTCGGGTTGAGTTTCAGCAAGCTTCTGGTGCTGGCGGCGGTGATCGCCGGTGTCTGGTTCTTCTTCCGCATGGTGACCAAGCTGGAGCGCAGCCGGCGCGAATTGGCGCGGGGCGAGCCCAGGGCGCGCGCCACGGAGTCCGGCGGGCTGGGTGATCTGTTCCGCCGCCGTCCGTCGGCGCAGAAGACAGCCGCCCGCGAACCGGAAACCGAGGACATGCGGGCCTGCCCGGCCTGCGGCACCTTTGTTTCGGTGCGGGGTGCGCGCGATTGCGGGCGCGAGCTGTGCCCGTACGGGGCGTGACCCCTCGGCACTGCGGCAATCCGCGCTGATCTGTCCATGAGGGTTTCTTGACCCTGCGCCGAGCCGCCGCTATGTTGCGCCGCACCGAAAAATCGGGTTCGATCCCATCGCGCGAGAGACCGTATGTCCGCCGTAAGGCCTGTTCCGACGACGCCCAAGCCGGTTAATTCCGCCACCAGCTTCCAGAACATCATCCTGACGCTGCAGCAATACTGGGCAGCGCAGGGCTGCGTGATTCTGCAGCCTTACGATCTGGAAGTGGGCGCCGGCACGTTCCACCCGGCGACCACTTTGCGCGCGCTGGGGCCGGATCATCACTGGAACTGTGCCTATGTGCAGCCCTCGCGCCGGCCGACCGACGGGCGCTATGGCAACAACCCGAACCGGTTGCAGCATTACTACCAGTTCCAGGTGCTGATGAAGCCCTCCCCGGAGAATATCCAGGAGCTGTATCTGGGCAGCCTGGCGGCCATCGGCATCCATGCGCATGAGCATGACATTCGCTTCGTCGAGGATGATTGGGAGAGCCCGACTTTGGGCGCCTGGGGGCTGGGCTGGGAAGTCTGGTGCGACGGCATGGAGGTGACGCAGTTCACCTATTTCCAGCAGGTTGGCGGCATCGAGTGCAAGCCGGTCCCGGCCGAGCTGACCTATGGGCTGGAACGCCTGATCATGTATGTCCAGGACATCGAGAATGTCTACGATCTGGACTATGACGGCGTGCCCAAGGACAAGGGCGGCAAGACCTATGGTGATGTCTTCCTGCAATCCGAGCGGGAATTCAGCGCCTTCAATTTCGAGCATGCCGATACCGACATCCTGTTCCAGCATTTCAAGGATGCGGAGGCCGAATGCCAGCATCTGCTGGGGCTGGCGCAGCCGCTGGCGCTGCCGGCCTATGACAAATGCATGAAGGCCAGCCATCTGTTCAATTCGCTGGATGCCCGCGGCGTCATCAGCGTGCAGGAACGCGCCTCCTATATTGGCCGGGTGCGCGCCCTGTCAAAGGGCTGTTGCGAGGCCTGGGTTGCGTCTCACCAGAATGGGGAGCGCTGACCCATGGCTGAATTGCTGCTGGAGATATTCTCTGAGGAGATTCCGGCGCGCATGCAGGCGCGCGCCGCCGATGATCTGAAGCGTCTGGCCACTGACGCCATGACCGCTGCCGGCCTGACCTTTGACAGTGCTGCCGCCTATGTCACGCCGCGCCGTCTGGCGCTGGTGGTCGATGGCCTGCCGCTGACCCAGCCGGATGTGACCGAGGAGCGCCGTGGCCCGCGTGTCGGCGCGCCGGAGCAGGCGCTGGCCGGCTTCCTGAAGGCCAATAACCTGACCTCCATCGAGGCGTGCGAGCAGCGCGACACCGGCAAGGGCGTGTTCTACTTCCTGACCGTCGAGAAGCCGGGGGCGGCAACGCAGGATGTGCTGCCGGGCCTGCTGCTGGAGGTAATCCAGAAGCTGCCCTGGCCGAAATCGATGAATTGGGGTGATGGCAGCTTCCGCTGGGTGCGGCCGATCCATTCCATCATCTGCCTGTTCAACGCCCAGGAACTGCCGGGCCGCCTTGATCTTGGCGGAGGCCGGGAGATCGTCTTCGCCGACCGCACGAAGGGCCATCGTTTCATGGCCCGGGGCGAGCTGGTGATCGATAATTTCGACGATTACAAGGCCAAGCTGAAGGCCGCCAAGGTGATCCTCGATCCGGCCGAACGCCGCGCCACCATCCTCTCCCAGGCCGAGGCGCTGGCCGCTAAGGCCGGCCTGACGCTGAAGCAGGATGACGGGCTGCTGGACGAGGTGACCGGGCTGGTCGAATGGCCGCTGGCGCTGATGGGCCGCATCGATGACGCCTTCATGGATGTGCCGCCGGAGGTGCTGACCACCTCGATGCGCGCGCACCAGAAATACTTCGCGCTGGAGACGGCGGACGGTGCGCTGGCGCCGCATTTCATCGTCATCTCCAACATGCAGCCGGCCGATGGCGGCACGGTCATCGTGGCCGGCAATGAGCGCGTGCTGCGCGCCCGCCTGTCCGACGCGAAATTCTTCTGGGACCAGGACCGCCGCCACACCCTGGCCTCTCGCCTGCCAGCGCTGGCCAACATCACCTTCCATGCCAAGCTGGGCACGCTGGAGGACAAGGTCAGCCGCGTGCGCAAACTGGCCGCGCATCTGGCAACGCTGATCCCCGGAGCGGACACCAAGGTGGCTGACCGCGCGGCACAGCTCGCCAAGGCCGATCTGGTTACCGGCATGGTCGGCGAATTCCCCGAATTGCAGGGAATCATGGGCCGTTACTATGCCCGGCATGACGGCGAGAGCGAGGCCGTCGCCCAGGCCATCGCCGATCACTATTCGCCGCAAGGCCCGTCCGACCGCTGCCCGACCGCGCCGAATTCGGTCGCGCTGGCGCTGGCCGACAAGCTGGACACGCTGGTCGGCTTCTTCGCCATCGACGAGAAGCCAACCGGCTCGAAAGACCCCTATGCGCTGCGCCGCGCTGCCCTGGGCATTATCCGGCTGATCGTGGAGAACGGGCTGCGGCTGCCGCTGGCCGCCGTGTTTGCACAGGCTGGCGCAAAGCCGGACACAGTCGATGAGCTGATCGCCTTCTTCGCCGACCGCCTCAAGGTGGCGATGCGGGAGCAGGGGGTGCGGCACGATCTGGTGACCGCTGTCTTCGCTCTCGGTAAGGAGGATGATCTGGTGCGGCTGCTGAAGCGGGTTGAGGCGCTGGCCGGTTTCCTGTCCAGCGAGGATGGCGCGAATTTGCTGATCGCCTATCGCCGGGCCGCCAATATCGTCGCCATCGAGGAAAAGAAGGACGGGCGCCTCTATGTCGGTCCGGCCTCGGCAGGTACAGAACCGGCCGAGGCGGAACTGCATCGCGGTCTGGCCGTTATCGAAGGGCGGATTGCCGAGGCGCTGAAGACCGAGGATTTCGCGGCCGCCATGGGCGCGCTGGCTGATCTGCGCGGCCCGGTGGACAGTTTCTTCGACAAGGTGACGGTGAATGCCGAGGATGCCGCGTTGCGCGAGAACCGCCTGAAGCTGCTGGCGACAATTCGCGATACGATGAACCGCATCGCTGATTTCTCGAAGGTTGAGGGCTGATCCCCCCTTCTGGGGAATCGTGAGATGCTGCCGGCAAGGTGGCAAATACATATAGAGTGCGGGGCCAGCCGGCTCCGCAGATGGTCGAACGCTAAGGCGGGTAGAACATGACCAAGTGGGTGTACAGTTTCGGTGACGGCAAGGCCGATGGCAGTGCCGCGATGCGCAATCTTCTGGGCGGCAAGGGCGCCAACCTGGCTGAGATGAGCAGCCTGGGCCTGCCGGTGCCACCGGGATTCACCATCTCGACCGAGGTCTGCACCCATTATTACGACAATGGCAACCAGTATCCGACCGAGCTGAAGGCCCAGGCCGATGCCGCGCTGGCCGTACTGGAAAAGGCGCTGGGCATGAAGTTCGGCGACCCGGCGGACCCGCTGCTGGTCTCCGTGCGTTCCGGCGCGCGTGCCTCGATGCCGGGCATGATGGACACGGTGCTGAATCTCGGCCTGAACGACATCACGGTCGAAGGCCTGGCCAAAAAGTCCGGCGATCCGCGCTTTGCCTATGACAGCTATCGCCGCTTCATCCAGATGTATGGCGATGTCGTGCTGGAGGTCGATCACGGCCATTTCGAGGAAATCCTCGAATCCGCCAAGGACGAGAAGGGCTATCGCCTCGACACCGAGATGACGGCCGATGACTGGAAAGCCGTCGTCACCTCCTATAAGGCGAAGGTCGAGGAGGAGCTGGGCCGCCCCTTCCCGCAGGACCCGCAGGAACAGCTCTGGGGCGCCATCGGCGCGGTGTTCGGTTCCTGGATGAACCAGCGCGCCATCGTTTATCGCCGGCTGCATGATATCCCGGCCAGCTGGGGCACGGCGGTCAATGTGCAGGCCATGGTGTTCGGCAATATGGGCGATGATTGCGCCACCGGCGTTGCCTTCACCCGCAACCCGTCGACCGGCGAAAACCTGTTCTATGGCGAATTCCTGGTGAATGCGCAGGGCGAGGATGTCGTGGCCGGCATTCGTACCCCGCAATCCCTGACCATCCAGGGCCGCAAGGCCGCCGAATCCAACCTGCCCTCCATGGAGGAGGTGATGCCGGCCGTCTTCGGCCAGCTGATGGATGTGCGCGAGAAGCTGGAAAAGCATTACCGCGACATGCAGGACATCGAATTCACCGTGCAGCAGAACAAGCTGTGGATGCTGCAGACCCGCAATGGCAAGCGCACCGCCGCCGCCGCGCTGAAGATCGCGGTCGATATGGTGCGCGACACGCTGATCACCGAACGCGAGGCAGTGCAGCGCGTCGATCCGTCGGCGCTGGACCAGCTGCTGCATCCAACCTTGGACCCGAAGGCCGAGCGCAAGATCATCGGCCGGGGCCTGCCGGCCTCGCCGGGGGCGGCCTCGGGCAAGGTCGTGTTCACTGCCGATGCCGCCGAGGCTGCGGCCGGCAAGGGTGAGTCGGTCATCCTGGTGCGCATCGAGACCAGCCCGGAAGACATTCACGGCATGCATGCGGCCCGCGGCATCCTGACCACGCGCGGCGGCATGACCAGCCACGCGGCGGTGGTGGCGCGTGGGATGGGTCGCCCTTGCGTGTCCGGCGCGGGCGAGCTGCGCATCGACTACACCAAGAAGCTGATGTATGCCGGCGAAGCCGTGGTGAAGGAAGGCGACACGCTGACCATCGACGGCGCGTCGGGCGAGGTGATGCTGGGCGAGGTGGCGACGATCCAGCCGCAGCTCTCCGGCGATTTCGCCGAGCTGATGGAATGGGCCGATGGCATCCGCACCATGAAGGTGCGCACCAATGCCGAAACCCCGGCCGACGCCCGTGCGGCGCGCAAGTTCGGGGCGGAAGGCATCGGCCTGTGCCGTACCGAGCACATGTTCTTCGATGCCGACCGCATCGTCGCCGTGCGCGAGATGATCATGGCCTCGACGGAGAAGGGCCGCCGCCTGGCGCTGGCCAAGATTCTGCCGATGCAGCGCAAGGATTTCGTTGAGCTGTTCCAGATCATGAAGGGGCTGCCGGTCACCATCCGCCTGCTCGACCCGCCGCTGCACGAATTCCTGCCGCACACCGATGAGGAAATCGCCACCGTCGCCAAGGCGGCCGGCGTCGATGCCGAGGCGCTGCGCCAGCGCGCCGTGCAGCTGAAGGAATCTAACCCGATGCTGGGCCATCGCGGCTGCCGCCTCGGTATCTCCTATCCGGAGATCTATGAGATGCAGGCTCGCGCCATTTTCGAGGCGGTTGCCGAGGTGCTGAAGCAGGATGGCGACACGGTCACGCCGGAAATCATGATTCCGCTGGTCGCCACCCGCAAGGAGCTGGATATCCTGAAGATCGTCATCGACCGCACCGCCAAGGCAGTGATGGAAGAGGCGGGGCAGAAGATCACCTATCTGGTCGGCACCATGATTGAGCTGCCGCGCGCCGCGCTGAAGGCCGCCGAGATCGCCGAGAGCGCCGAGTTCTTCAGCTTCGGCACCAATGATCTGACGCAGACCACTTTCGGCCTGTCGCGTGACGATTCCGGTTCCTTCCTGAAGACCTATGAGGATCAGGGGATACTGGAAGGCGATCCGTTCCAGTCTCTCGATATCGAGGGTGTCGGGGAATTGATGGCGATTGCCGTGGAGCGGGGCCGTAAGACCCGCCCGGACATCAAGCTGGGCATCTGCGGCGAACATGGCGGCGACCCGGCCTCGATCCAGTATTGCCAGGAAGTCGGGCTGGATTACGTGTCCTGCTCGCCCTTCCGCGTGCCCATCGCCCGGCTGGCGGCCGCCCAGGCTGCCATCGCCGGCGGCGAGGCGGCTTTGCGCAAGACCGAGAACGCTTGATCGGCGCTGCGCCCGGCCTTGCGGCGCTGAGGGCGGGCGGCAAGCCCGCCCTGGCCCGCGCGCTGGCGCAGATCGAACGCTTTCCCGACCGGCCGGACACGCTGGAATTGCTGGCGGCGGCCTATGCAGCCCCATTTGCCCAGGTGCTGGGTGTGACCGGCCCGCCCGGCGTCGGCAAATCGACGCTGCTGGGCGCGCTGATCCGGGAATACCGGCAGCAGGGGCTGACAATCGGCGTGATCGCTGTCGATCCCTCCAGCCGGCGCAGCGGCGGGGCCCTGCTGGGCGACCGCACACGGCTTGATACCGATCCGGCTGATGACGGCATCTTCGTGCGCTCCATGGCGGCACGCGACCGGCTGGGCGGGCTGGCCGCCATCTCCTATGCCGCAATGATCCTGATGCGGGCACTCTATGACCGGGTGATCCTGGAAACCGTCGGCGTCGGCCAGTCGGAAACGGATGTCGCGGGCGTCGCCGATACGGTGCTGTTCTGCGTCCAGCCCGGTTCCGGCGATTCGCTGCAATTCATGAAGGCCGGCATCGCCGAAATCCCGCATGTCATCGCCGTCACCAAGGCGGATATGACGGAAGCCGCCGGCCGCGCCGTTGCTGATGTCACCGGCGCTCTGGGCTTGGCCGAGGCAGTGCCGGATGGCTGGGCGGTGCCGGTTCTCGCCGTTTCCGCCAGGACGGGCGTCGGCATTACGGCGCTGCTGACCGCTCTGGACGCCCATACCGCGCATCTGCGCCCTGTCCTGGCCGGCCAGCGCCACGCCCAGGCCGAAACCTGGCTGCACCATGCCCTGCGCGAACGCTGGGGCACGCACGGTCTTGCCTGCGCCGGCACGATCACGCTGCCGGCGGGGGAAGCCCCGTTCAGGCGTCTCTCTGCATACGATTGTGCGGCTATATTTAAACACCCATAGGTTGTATTGTGTGTGCTGAAGCAGCGCACGGAGACGCGCCATGCGGAGCGGGGTCATACAGGGGAATTTTCCATTCGGGCGGAGTCCCGGTGGGGACGTGGCGCAGCGTCATGGGAGCGGTGGCGCCGCCTTCCAGGTGCCGGCCGCAATGGCGGCGCGGCTTGGCAGTAGTGCTGGCGGGTACTCCCTGCCGCCGGCGATCCAGCGCCGGATGGAGGGCGTGCTGGGCGCCAGCCTGGGCGATGTGCGCATCCGTGTCGGGCCGGAGGCGGCGGCGCTGGGCGCAGTCGCCTTCACCATGGGATCGACCATCCATTTCGCGCCCGGCCGCTATGACCCCAACAGCCGCCAGGGGCTGCAACTGCTCGGCCATGAACTCGCCCATGTCGTGCAGCAGCGCCAGGGCCGCGTGCGCAACCCCTTCGGCAGCGGCATCGCCGTGGTCAGCGACCGTACGCTGGAAGCCCAGGCCGACGCCATGGGGATGAAGGCGGCAATGGCGGTGGGCATGGGCGAGGCAGGGCCAGTGCAGCGGCAGGTCGCGGGATACCCGCAATCGGTTGCGCAGCCGCGATGGTCATGGGGTGCTCTAGCGGGTATTGCCGGTGCAGGGCTCGCGGGCCTCACCGGGTTTGGCGCTATAGGTATCGGAGTGGCGGGCGTAACCTCGCTTCTCGCCGGGCATTATCTCAGCGGCGATACGCCGGGCGCACGATTGGACGTGCCGATAGCCTTCAGCACGAACCGGCCAGCACGTCTCAGAAAAATCCCCCCTCAGTACAGCATTACTCTGAACGCCTACAAGCATGGGCGGCTGGATGTGGGGCACGCCTTCGTCACCATTGAAATGGACGGAAAAGTGACGATGGCCATGGGGCTTTCGCCGCGCGATCTGCCAGATGATACACTGCGCGGCAGGATCGGTTATTTTCTGAATACAGTGAAAGGGCAAGCGGGCCGCATCTATGTCGAGTTTGACAGCCTGGGTGATGGCAATCTCAAACGAAAGACATGGCCTATAACTGAAGATCAGGCAGCACGGGCCATGACGAAGATGAACGAGGATCGCCGGCTTAATCTTGATACAGCCAAAGACGATGAGGGCGACCATGGGTGGGGCGGGGGACCTTCCTATAACACCTTTTCAAATTGTGCATCCTGGGCACTTGACGTGCTAGCCGCCGCCGGCGTGAATACGTGGTCGTATCGCAGCCTGGTCACCCGGCCTGGCGCCTTTTACAACGCAATCTGACCCCACCCATCCCCGCGCTTGCGCCGCCCTGCGGCATCCGTGATACTCGCGCCCCTTATCATTCTGGAAAATCGGGTGAAGTGACATGACGAAGGAGCGGGTCTATCTCTACGACTCCACGCTCCGCGATGGCGGGCAGACGCAAGGCGTGGATTTCTCCGTTCCGGACAAGATTGCGATTGCCCGTGCGCTCGATCGTCTTGGCATTGACTATATTGAGGGCGGCTGGCCGGGGGCGAACCCGACCGATGACGCCTTTTTCGGCGCCCCGCCGAAGCTGAACCGCGCCCGGTTGTCGGCCTTTGGCATGACGCGCCGGCCGGGCCGCAGTGCTGACAACGATCCCGGCCTGATGGCGGTGCTGAACAGCGGTACCAAGGTGGTGTGCCTGGTCGGCAAGACCTGGGATTTCCACGTCACCATGGCGCTGGGCTGCACGCTGGAAGAAAACCTGGCGATGATCGCCGACAGCCTGAAGCTGGCCGGCGAGCGGGTCTCGGAAGTGATGTTCGATTGCGAGCATTTCTTCGATGGCTACAAGGCCAATCCGGAATTCGCGCTGGCCTGTGCCAAGACGGCTTATGAGGCCGGGGCGCGCTGGATCGTGCTGTGCGACACCAATGGCGGCGTGCTGCCGCATGAGGTGGAAGCCATCGTTACCGAAGTGACGAAGCATGTGCCCGGCGACCGGCTGGGCATTCACTGCCATAACGATACCGAGAATGCGGTCGCCAACAGCCTGGCGGCGGTGCGCGCCGGTGTCCGGCAGGTCCAGGGTACGCTGAACGGTCTGGGCGAGCGTTGCGGCAATGCCAATCTGGTGTCGCTGATCCCCAGCCTGGCGCTGAAGATGGGTTTCGATGTCGGCGTCGACGAGGATGGCCTGCGCCATCTGCGCGAGACATCGCGCATGCTGGATGAGCGGCTGAACCGCCAGCCGAACCGGCAGCAGCCCTATGTCGGCGATTCGGCTTTCGCCCATAAGGGCGGGCTGCATGTCTCGGCCATCGAGAAGGACCCGCGCTCCTACGAGCATCTTGACCCGACGATGGTCGGCAATGCCCGCCATGTCGTCGTCTCCGACCAGGCCGGTCGTTCCAACATCCTGGCCCGGTTCCGCGAGATCGGGCTGGAGGTCGATGCCAAGGACCCGAAGGTCAACCGTCTGGTCGAGGTGGTGAAGGAACGCGAATTCGAGGGCTATGCCTATGACGGTGCCGAGGCCAGCTTCGAGCTGCTGGCCCGGCGGATGCTGGAGCATGTGCCGCAATTCTTCGATTTGCAGCGCTTCCGCGTCATGGACGAGCGCCGCTTCAATGCCCGTGGCCAGCTGGTCACCGAGGCCGAGGCGACGGTCAGCGTCGCCATCGGCAATACGGTGCGTTATGAGGTGGCTTTGGGCAACGGCCCGGTGAACGCCTTCGACAATGCGCTGCGCAAGGCGCTGGTCAGCGATTATCCGGGGGTCGAGCATCTGCAGCTGGTCGATTACAAGGTCCGTATCCTGACCCCGAATGACGGCACCCGCGCCATTACCCGTGTGATGATCGAATCCGAGGACCGGGACGGGGAGCGCTGGACCACGGTCGGCGTCTCGCCGAACATCCTGAATGCCTCGGTCGATGCGCTGTCCGACAGCATCACCTACAAGCTGATGCGCGACGGCGTCCGCCCTGCGGCTTGAGGAGTGAGGCCGGAGCTACGCTTGCCATGACAATCCCCATCATCATCCTGGTACGCCCGCAGCTGGGCGAGAATATCGGCATGGCGGCGCGGGCCATGCTGAATGGCGGGCTGACCGAGATGCGGCTGGTGCGGCCGCGCGATGGCTGGCCGAACGAAGCGGCCTGGGCGGCGGCGTCCGGTGCCGACCGGGTGCTCGATACGGCGGTGCTGTTCGACACCGTGGATGCGGCCATTGCTGATCTGAACCATGTCTATGCCACCACGGCGCGCAGCCGGGCGCAGGCCAAGCCCATCGTCACGGCGCGGCAAGCGGGGCTGGAACTGCGCGACCTGATCGCCGACAATCGGCGCTGTGGCGTGCTGTTCGGGCCGGAGCGTGCCGGTCTGGAAAATGACGAGGTGGCGGCGGCCGATACGGTGCTGACCGTGCCGCTGAACCCGGATTTCACCTCGCTGAACCTGGCCCAGGCGGTGCTGCTGCTGGCCTATGAATGGTATCAGGCCGGCGATGCGACGCCGGGGCGCGGCTTCACCGGCGGGGCCGAGGTGCCGGCGCCCAAGGCTGATTTCGAGAATTTCATGAGCCGGCTGATCGAGCATCTGGAGCGCGGCGGCTTCATGACCGAACCGCATCTGCGCCACACGGTGACGCGCAATTTGCGCAACGCCTTCCAGCGCGCCGCCCCGACCGACCAGGAACTCCGCACTTTGCATGGTGCCGTGAAGGCGCTCACCAAGGCAGGGCCGTCGGAATAGGGTCCATTCCAGCATTTGTCATGCCCGGGCTTGACATTTGTAGAAATATGCCAGCAAATTTTTAATGGTAGAAACTTTACGCATTCAATTTGACTCATCGGCCGCCATCCCTATACTGCGCGCCTTCATTCCCGAGAAAGTGGAGCGGGCGCTTTGTCGCGCGTTCCCGTCCGGGGCCGGAAGTCCGGCTCGCAGGAACTATCGGGACACATATCCGGAAAACGGAACGGGATAGACATGTCGAAGCGTCAAGAGTCCAAGTATAAAATTGACCGCCGCCTGAGTGTGAACCTCTGGGGCCGTCCCAAGAGCCCGCTGAATAAGCGCGATTACCGCCCCGGCCAGCATGGCCAGCGCCGCCGGAAGCCGACCGATTACGGCGTGCAGCTGATGGCCAAGCAGAAGCTGAAGGGCTATTACGGCAATATCGGCGAGCGCCAGTTCCGCCGCCTTTACGAAGAAGCCTCGCGTCTGAAGGGCGATACCGGCGAGAATCTGATCGGCCTGCTGGAGCGTCGTCTCGACGCCGTGGTCTATCGCATGAAGTTCGTGCCGACCGTCTTCGCCTCGCGCCAGTTCATCAACCATGGCCACATCAAGGTCAATGGCAAGCGCGTCAACATCGCCTCCTACATGGTCCGTGAGGGCGATGTCATCGAGGTGAAGGAAAAGTCCCGCCAGCTGCCGCTGGTGCTGGAAGGCTCCCAGTCCGGCGAGCGCGACATCCCCGATTACATGGATGTCGATCACAGCGCCATGAAGGGCACCTTCGTGCGCACGCCGAAGCTGGCCGATGTTCCCTACCCGGTTTCGATGGAACCGAACCAGGTGGTCGAGTACTACTCGCGCTAATCTGGTCGGGACATCCCGATTACGCAGCGGCCCGGCCTCACAGCCGGGCCGTTTTGCGTTTACCGGCCTAACCCAGCCTCAGCGCCTTTACAGCATGGGCGCGATCCCGGGCGGTGTCATAGCCATCCACCGGCCCGGCCATCAGCAGGGAGTTCAGAATGGCTTCCTCGCTGGCCTCAATGGCGGCGAGGAAGAGCGGGGAGACGAGATCGTTCGGTAATTCCAGCACCGGGCTTGCCTGTTGCCGGCGCTCCGGCGTGCGGCGTACCGCCTCGGCCGTGGAAAAGGCGATGGCGTAATCGCCGGAGCCGTTGCTGAGCGCCGCCCCGGTCCGGGCCAGGCCGCCGAAGCAGCGCTGCGCCAGACGGCGCAGATTGCGGTCCGACAGTGGCGCATCGGTCGCCAGCACCATCATGATCGAGCCATCGACATCGCCTGTCGGCTGGAAATCCGACAAGGCACGGCCATCCAGCCGCAGATCGCCGCCATAATTGGACTGCACCAGCACGCCCAGCGTATAGCCGCCCTGCCGCGCCGGCAGCACGCGCGACGCCGTGCCGATTCCGCCCTTGTGGCCGAAGGCGACCGTGCCGCTGCCGGCCCCGATCGCGCCTTCAGCGACCGGTCCATCCGTGGCGGCCTCGATGGCCTGGAGGATCTGCTCGATACTGGGGAAGGGCTGGCGGATATCGTTAAGCCGGCTGTCATTGGTCTCCCCGACCACGGCATTCAGCGAGGCGACGCGCTCATTGCCCGGCTGGGCCAGCGTCCAGCGGTTCACCGCCTCGATTCCCCGCCCGACGGCCAGCGTGTTGGTCAGCACGATGGGGGTTTCGATTTCGCCCAGTTCCATCAGCTGGGTGGCGCCGGCCAGCTTGCCATAGCCGTTGAAGACGGCCAGCCCGGCGGGCACCTTGTCCTGAAACAGATTACCGCCATGCGGCAGGATGGCGGTGGCACCGGTGTGACGCCGCTCGCCCTCATGCAGGGTCAGGTGGCCGACACGCACGCCAGCCACATCGGTGATCGCGTTCAGCTTTCCGGTCGGCAACCGGCCGGGGGCAAGATTGTGGTCGCGGGCGCGCATTGCCGCCTCTCCTCGTTTTGCCAGTAATATCCCCGTCTTAGCATGACGTTCTTAGCATGGCATTCCGGGCTTGCACGTGATATCTCGCCTGCCATGTGTGGACGCTATGCCCTGACCCAGCCGCCTGAGGAACTGCACCGCCTGTTCGCGGCGGAAGGGGCCGTGCCGGATTGGCAGCCGCGCTACAATATCGCGCCGCAGACGGCCATCCTGGCTGTCCGCGTCCGGGAGGGGCGGCGCGAACTCGCGAGCCTGCGCTGGGGGCTGGTGCCGCATTGGGCGAAGGATGCGGCCATCGGCGCCAAGCTGGCCAATGCGCGCGGCGAGACGGTGGCGGAAAAGCCGGCTTTCCGCGATGCCTTCCAGCGCAGCCGCTGCATCGTGCCGGCCAGCGCCTATTACGAATGGCAGAAAAGCGGCAATGGCAAGCAGCCCTATGCGGTGCGGCTGAAGGATGCTGATTGCTTCGGCCTGGCCGGTCTCTGGTCGCGCTGGACGGCCCCGGATGGCACCGTGCTGGACACGGTCGCGCTGCTGACGACGGAGCCGAATGTGCTGTTGGCCGGCATTCATGACCGGATGCCGGTCATTCTGGCGCCTGGTGATTATGCGGCCTGGCTGACCGGCCCGGCCCATGAGGCGGCAAGTCTGATCCGGCTGTTCCCGGCCAACCGGATGGAAGCCTGGCCGGTATCGCCCTCGGTCGGCAATGTGCGCAACGACAGCGAGCGCCTGCTGCAACCGGCGCCGGCGCAAGCCATGCTGATTTAATTGGCCCCTGCTGCTCTAATTAGCGATGTCGGCGTAGCCGCGCTCGATCGCGCGTTCCATCGCCTCGAAGGCCTTCAGCAATTCCTCATAGGCCTCGCGCACGCTGCGCAATTCCGCGATGGCATTCGCATTCGGCCGGCCTGTGTTGTTGGCAACAGCCAGGGCCTGCGCCAGATAATCGGCGCGCAGCTCGGCAACGCGTGTCGCCAGCTTCAGGAAGCTTTCCTGGTTAAGCTGCGGAATGCGCTGGTGAATGACCTCTCGATTGGCGGTGAACACCGCCATTTCGATGCGCTCCAGAAAATGCGCCAGGCTTTTGCGGGATTCGCGGTCCAGCATATCCTTTGACAGCAGGCGGTCGACCTTCTCACTCATCCCGACCCGGGTGATCTTGACCATGACACTCTCCCAGACTGATGACCTGTCCGGACAGGATGATGACCTATATCTTGATTTTCCGTTAGCGGGATTCAGCTGGGCTGAATCCTGTCACGCAGTGCCCGTGCCAGATCGCGGGATGTGTGGAACACCGCTACTATCGTCACCGCCTCTGGGCCAACCTCGTAGACGATCATGTAGGGCAGGCCCGCAATGCTCAATTCTCGCGTCTCTGGAACGCGACCCGGGCGCCCCAGGGCCGGAAACCGGGGAAGTTCCTCTGCGGCCCGGACAATTCCCCAATAGACGCTCTCGGCGGCGATGGGGTTATCCAGCGCAATGTAATCCACGATCCCTTCAAGGTCGCGAGCTGCCGGCTCAGCAATGACCAGCAGCTTCAACGGGACCAGCCATGCTTCCCTGCGATCCCGGCAAATACCTCAGCGGCCGGCGTGACCTTGCCCTCACGGGCGGCGGCAATGCCGTCCGTGATCCGCTCCATCTGCCAGGCATTGGCTTCCAGATACTGCTCAATCGCCTGATTGACGATGTAATTGCGGGAACGGTCCATCGCGTCCGCCAGGGCATCGATCTCGGCCACCTTGGCCGTGCGGATGGTGATTGGTTCAGTGGTGGCACGCCGTGACATGAGGTGCTCCTTTGTAATCACCTGTAATCATATCACCGCTTACTACCCGCTCCTAGCCTGCTTCGCCCCGGCCAGCCAGTTGCTGCCCAGCACCAGGACGGCAAGGACCGTACCGATCAGGATGCCGCGCAAATCGTTGAACACCAGCAGCAACCCGGCGACGCTGAGGACAATCTTCATCCAGCGCGACACGGCTGCCCGGAAATGGCCGATATAGGCGACCGACAGGCACAGCACTGACAGCAGGCCGCTCAGCATTGCCTGGGTGAATTCCAGCCAGGTGAAATCCACCAGCAGCATGCTGGGTGCATAGACGAACATGAAGGGCACCAGCGCCTTGCCCATCGACAGGCGGAAGGCAGTGACACCAGTGCGCATAGGCTCCGACCCGGCAATGCCGGCGCCGGCATAGGCGGCCAGCGCCACGGGTGGCGTCACATCGGCCAGCACCCCGTAATAGAACACGAAGAAATGCGTCACCAGCAGCGGCACGCCGAGATCATGCAGGGCCGGGGCAGCAATCGAGGCCAGGATGATATAGGTCGGCGTCGTCGGGATGCCGGCGCCCATCAGGATGCAGGCCATGGCGATGAACACCAGGGCAAAGAACAGCGTCACGCCCTGCTGGCCGATCCAGCCGGTGAAGTCAAAGGCCAGCACTGTCTCGGCGGCTGAGGTGGCGAGTTGCAGAACGGCGCCGGAGAATTTGAAGCCGATGCCCGACAGGGTGGCGATTCCGAGGATGAAGCCGACGCAGGCGCAGGCGGCACCGATGCCTAGCGCATATTTCGCCCCCAGCTCGAACCCTTCGATGAGCTGGCGCGGCTTCAGTGCCGAGGACGGGTCGAGCGATTTGAAGCCCATCGGCCGCAGGATCAGCGGCAGGTAGCCGCAGACAACGGTCAGGATAATGCCCCAGAATGCCGCCAGGAACGGCGTGTACTGCATCAGCAGCAGCGTCACCATCGCCACCAGTGGGATCAGCAGGTGCCAGGACCGGCTGATCACCTCGGTGAAAATCGGGATATAGCGGCGATCCATGCCGGACAGGCCGAGGCGCTTGGCCTCCAGATGCACCATGACCAGCATGGCGAAATAGTGGAAGATGGCCGGGAAGATCGCGATCAGGATCAAATGGTTGTAGGGCACGCCCAGCATCTCGGCCATGACGAAGGCCGAGGCGCCCATGATCGGCGGCGTGATCTGGCCGCCGCACGAGGCCGAGGCCTCGACCGCGCCGGCGAAACGCGAGGAGAAACCGCTGCGCTTCATCAACGGGATGGTCAGCGCGCCGGTCGTCACCGTATTGGCGATGGACGAGCCGGAGATCATGCCAAATAGGCCGGAGGAGACGACAGACACCTTGGCGGCACCGCCGGAATAGCGCCCGGCGACGATGGTGGCCAGGTTCATGAACAACTGGCCGAGGCCGGTCAGCTGCATCAGCACGCCGAACAGCACGAAATGGAACACATAGGTCGCCACCACGCCGACCGCGATGCCGTAGATGCCCTCGGTGCCGATATAGATGTGGTTGACGATGCGCAGGATGCTGTAGCCGCGATGCCCCATCACGCCCGGCAGATACGGCCCCAGCATGCCGTAGAGCAGGCAGATGACACCGATGACCGGCAGCGACAGGCCCATGGTGCGGCGCGTCGCCTCCACCACCATGATGATGGCGAGCACGCCCATCATGTAGTCCTGGCCGATCGGCGAGCCGACCCGGGCAATGAAAATCTCATCGAAGAACACGACGAAATACAGCGATACCGAGGCGGCGACGATGGCCATGATCCAGTCGCGCCAGGGGATGCGGTTGCGCTCCGTGCCCAGGAACTTGAAGGGCAGCGTCAGGAAAGACACGCCGGCGATCAGCAGCACGAATAGCCAGGTGCCCTCGGCCTCGCCCCGGCCTTCCAGCGCGCGCGCCATGTCATAGGCGAGATAGAGATAGAAGGTAACGAAGCCCAGGCTGATCGGCCATTCCACGGTGGGGCGGGCGCGGCGCTGCTCCGGGAACACCAGATAGATCAGCGCCAGCACGAAGGCGAGATGGATGGAACGGTGGGTGATCTCGTTCAGCAGGCCGAAGCCCGCCGTATAGACATGGAACAGCGACAGCAGCACGCCCATGACCGTGACCAGGATGGCGGCGAAGCCAATCAGCTGGCGGAAATTGGATTCCGGATCATATTCCTCGACCAGCCGGTTGATCTGGTCCTTGGACAGCGTGCCTTCCGGCAGCGCGTGATTGTCGCGTTCCGTCACCCTATTCCCCCTTCGCGATACATCTTTACCCGCAGGGCAGGGGCACCAGCTCCAGCCGGCGTGCACCCCACTGCGTCAGATCGAGGCTCCCGGCCGCTTCCAGCCGGTTGCCATAGGCCTCCCCCACCCGGATATAGAGCGGGCCGATTGCGCGCTGCATATGCAACACGAAGCGGCCCTCGCGCAACTCCAGTTTTTCGCCCGGCCGGTCGGCGCCATAGGGCATGCCAAAGCCGTGCTGGTCGAATTCCTCGGCAATCTGGACGATCCGTCCGTCTTCCACGACATAGCGGCTGACCACGTCGGTCAGGGCGACGGAATGGAGATAGCGGAGCGCGAAGCGTGCGCCGGGGCCTGTGTCGACCGCGGCCAGGAGCCCGCCATCCGGATGGCCATAAATGCCGATGCGCGGAACGCAGGAGATTGCCTCCGGCGTTCCGGCACATCCGGCGAGCAGGAACAGGGCGGCCAGGGCCGCCCTGCCTGTAGCGGTCAGGCGGCTTATTTCAGCAGGCCCTTCTCGCGGTAGAACTTCTCCGCGCCCGGATGCAGCGGGACGGAGACCGACTGCAGCGCACTCTTCAGGGCGATGTTCTTGCCCTGGGTGTGCACCTTGGCCAGCGTCTCGGTGTTCTCATAGGCGGCCTTCACGACGGCGTAGGCGACATCGTCGGACAGCTCGGCATGGCTGGCCCAGATCGCCATTACGGCCAGGGTCTCGACCGGCGCGGTCTGGCCCTTGTAGGTGTTCGCCTCAAGGGTGACGGAAGCGTAGTAGGGCTGCTTCTTCTTCAGCGCCTCGACTTCCGGACCGGACAGCGGCACGACGCTGATCGCATGGCCATTGGCGAGATCCAGCACCGAGGAGGTCGGCGTGCCGGCGGTGATCAGGCTGGCGATCAGATTGCCGTCTTTGATCTTGTCGACCGACTGCGCGAAGGAGGAGAAATCTTCCGTGACATCTTCACGCTTCAGGCCGTGCGCTTCCAGCAGGTCACCCAGCAGCTGCCACTGGCCCGAGCCCGGCGAGCCGGAGGAGACCGACTTACCCTTCAGATCGGCGAATTTCTTCACACCCGAATCGGCGCGCACGATGAGCTGCACGGTCTCCGGATAGAGCGCGCCCAGAGCGCGGATGTTCTTGATCGCGCCGTCCTTGAACTGGTTCTCGCCCTTATAGGCGGCGTCCAGAATGTCGGCGGCGATGAAGGCGCTTTCGATCTCGCCACGGCCCAGCAGCTTCGCGTTCGCGACCGAGGCGTTGCCGGTCTCGGCGGTGGCGGCCAGCTTCTTGCCGTCGATCACGGCGTTGTTCGACAGCACCTGGGCCAGCATGCCGCCCAGCGGGTAGTAAGTGCCGCCGGTGCCGCCGGTCGCAATGCCGAAGAAGACGCGCTGCTGCGCCTCGGCTCCACTGGTGAGAGCGATGCCGCCGGCCAGGCCGGCCATGACGGCCAGCGATGCAAGTTTGAGTTTCATGAAGTTCCCCTATTCAAAACATAAGGCGTAGCCGGCACCACTCTATGCGGTGCCGCACACGACCCTGAACCGATCCTAGAGGATCGTCCTGCCGGATGCCAATCACGAAGCCTCGCCCGTATTCAGGGGAAATCAGGGGGGGCGGATGAATTCATGCGTGTGCGAACAGAATTTCTCAGGCGGGTTTTCTTGTTTTCTTAGCAGATGCAGCATTATGAGAACAAGAGCGTTTTCTTTAGCAATATAGGGGTAGTGAAGTTATCCAGCATGCGCTGTCTGGTGTTTGTATTTTGCACTGCATAACGCACTGGTAAATAAAATAGCGCGAATAATATTCACTGTTCACTGGATGCAGGGTTGTCTGACCGGCTCCGGTATGTAGTATTTTCATTGCACTGACCGGCAACAAAGCCGCGCAGATAAAAAACAGTCTGGGAGGACCCGATGAAACGACATCTGACAGGAAGCGTCGCCCTTGTGGCCGGCGCCGTCCTGCTGGCCGGCATGCCAGCAAAAGCCGCAACGATCGATGGCCCGCGCGTATCCTGGAATCTCTCGACCTGGGGCAAGGAACGTGCCTTCACCGCGGGTATCGAACATATCGCCAAGCAACTTAACGAGAAGACCGGCGGCAAGTTCACCCTGAAGGTTCATTACGGCGAGGCCTTGTCGAAGGCGCGCGAGAATCTGGACGGCATCAAGATTGGCGCCTTCCAGGCGGCACAGTTCTGCAATTTCTATCATCCCGGCAAGAATCCGGCCTGGATGGTCTTCACCATGCCGTTCCTGCCGCTGGGCGACCTTGAGGTCTCGATGCATGTGCGCGAGGCGCTGTCGCAGCACCCGGCGCTGTTGAAGGACATGGCGAACTGGAACGCCATGCCGTATTTCTCGGCCCTGTTGCCGCAATACGAATTCCTCGGCAAAGGGACGCCACCGGCGAAGCTGGAAGACTGGAAGGGCAAGCGCGTGCGCGCTGGCGGCGGTCTCGGCACGGCGATGCAGCAGCTGGGGGCCACCCTGACCACGGTCCCGGCGACCGAGGTTTATACCGGGATCGAGCGCGGCACGATGGATGCCGCGTCCTTCCCCTATACCTATTCGCACGCTTCCTATCAGATTCACGAAATTTCCGACTGGTTCACCTCGAACATGTCTCCGGGGACCACGGAATGCGCGACGGTGCTGAACAAGGATGCCTATGCGAAGCTGCCGGATCAGTACAAGAAGCTGCTGATGGATCTGAAGCCGGAAGCCTACAAGGTCCAGATCAAGGCCTATCACGACATCGACGCGAAGAACCTGCCGATGTTCCGCAGCAAGCTGAAGGAAGTCGTCTACAGCGAGGAGACGCTGGAGGCTTTCCGCAAGGTCGCTGCCAAGCCGGTCTGGGACAAATGGGTTGCGGAAAACAAGGCTGATTTCCCGGCCCAGGAAGTGCTGGACCTTCTGCTGGCAGAAGCGAAGAAAGCCCAGAAGTAAGGCCCGGCGGTTTTGCCGGAAACAGGCCCGCGTTGCAGTTGCCGCGGGCCTGTTTTTCCTTCGCGATCCTCTGTTTCTGATTCCTGACCGGGTGCGCCCCGGTTCCGGTTTCCATGGAGTATGACCATGAGTGATCCCACGGCCTGGACGCCTGCCCGCGAGGCGGCGGGCGGACGGCTGGTTGACCGGCTGGACCGTCTTGTCCACCCGGTCGAGCGTTTTTTTGCCTTTGTGTCGGCCCTGTGCATTTTCGGATTGATGATGATCGGCGTGGTGCAGATCGTCGCCCGGCGGGTCTTCAACGCGCCGATCTTCGGCTATATCGACATGGTCGAATTATCGATCAGCATCTTCGCCTTTCTCGCCATCGCCTATTGCGAGCGGCTGAGCGGCCATGTCCGCATGGAACTTTTCGTCGGCCGGATGCGCGGCCGTCTCCTGTGGAGCGCTGAAATCTTCGGCCAGCTGATTGCCCTGTTCGTGGTCGGGGTGCTGATCTATTTCGGCTGGGACCACGCCATGCGGGCCTATAATTTCGGCGATTCGACCATCGATGCCGAATATCCCTGGTGGCCCTCGAAGATGCTGGTCGCTCTGGCCTTCCTGCTGCTGTGGTTTCGCATCCTGGTCAATCTGATCGGCTATGGCCGGTTGTTCCTTGCACCTGACGCCCCACCCATCGCCGTGCCCCTGGTTGCCGACGTGAAGCGGCTGGCCGAGGCGGAAGCCGCCGAGGCCGGCGCTCTCGAAGCTGCCGAAGAAGCAGCCAATGAAGCAGAGCGTATTCGGAGGGCCAGGCTGTGACGGAACTCAGCAACGACACCATTGGCATTATCGGCGTCATCGCCCTGCTGTTCATGGTCTTCATGGGCGTGCGGGTGTACATCGCCGCGTCTTTCGTTGGTCTGGTCGGGCTGATCGCGATGATCGGCTGGGAGGCGGGGGCCGGCATCGTCGGCACGATCCCGCATTCCAAGGCGGTGACCTACACGCTGTCGGTCCTGCCGATGTTCATCCTGATTGGTTTTCTGGCCTTTCATGCCGGCATCACCCAGTCGCTGTTCGATGCGGCGCGAAAATGGTTCGGCTTCCTGCCGGGCGGGCTAGCCGTCGCCTCGGTCTTCGCCACGGCCGGCTTTGCCGCTGTCTCGGGGGCATCGACCGCGACAGCCGCTGTTTTCTCACGAGTCGCCATCCCGGAAATGCTGCGTGCCGGCTATTCCAAAACCATCTCGGCTGGTGTCGTTGCGGCGGCCGGGACGCTGGCGACCCTGATCCCGCCCAGCGCCATCCTGGTGATCTATGCCATCATCGTCGAGGAATCGGTCGGCCGGCTGTTGCTGGCCGGCTTTATTCCGGGGATGGTATCGGCGCTGATCTATGTCGGCATCATCCTGGTCTGGGCCAAGATCGACCCGAAGGTCGGCCCGCCGATCAAGGGCTATACCTGGTCCGACCGGATCAAGTCGGTGCCGGGCACCTTCCCGGTGATCTCTGTCGTGCTGATCATCTTCACGGCCATGTATCTGGGGTGGGCGACGCCGACGGAGGCCGGGGCGCTGGGCGCTTTCGTCGTCTTCCTGATGGCGCTGGCCAAGGGCATGAAGATCGACGCGCTGAAGGAATCGCTGCTGGAGACGGCGAAGCTGACGGTGATGATCTTCTCGCTGATCTGGGGCGTGCTGATCTTCGTACGCTTTCTGGGTTTCGCCGGCCTGCCCGAGCATTTCACCAATTTCATCACCTCGCTGCCCTATGAGCCCTGGGTGGTGATGCTGATGATCCTGCTGGCCTATGCTGTACTCGGCATGTTCATGGACGCCATCGGCATGCTGCTGCTGACCCTGCCGGTCGTCTATCCGGCGGTGATGGCGCTGGGCTATGATTCGATCTGGTTCGGCATCGTCGTGGTGAAGATGGCGGAGGTCTGTCTGGTGACACCGCCCATAGGCCTGAACTGCTTCGTGGTGTCAGCGGTGCGGCCGGACATACCGGTTTCCACCGTGTTCCGCGGGGTCGGCCCCTTCGTGATCGCCGATTTCCTGACCATCGCCGTGTTCATGATCTGGCCGGAGGTCATCACCTGGCTGCCGCAGACCATGATGAATTGACGATGCGCCCGCTTGCCATGCGTAAAAACCGGGGCTAGCCCGGTGGGCATGCCTCTACCATGAGCCGATGACAGAGCAACCCTCACAGCAGCCGGTTCGGCCGCCAGGCGCGGTCGAACCGGCGCGGCTTATCCTTGCCGTGCTGGGGCTGACCTTTGTCATGAACATGGTGGCGCGCGGGATGGGCGAGACCTTCGCCGTCTTCCTGTTGCCGGTGCAGCAGGATTCCGGCTGGAGCCGCGCCGACATGACCGGCGTCTATTCGATCTACATGTTGGTGCATGGCCTGTCGGCTCCTCTGGCCGGCCTGTTGTTCGACCGGCTGGGTTCCCGCTGGCTGTATGCGACGGGTGTCTGCCTGCTGGGCGGCGGCTTCTTCCTGGCAGGCGAAGCGAATACGCTCTGGCAATATTACCTGGCGGCGGGTGTCATGGTCGGCACCGGTGTCTCGGCAATGGGCATGGTTCCGGCCTCCGCTTTGCTGAGCCGCTGGTTCACCGGGCGGCTGGGATCGGTCATGGGGCTGGCCTATGCCGCCATGGGCATGGGCGTGCTGATCCTCCTGCCGGCTACACAGCTGCTGCTGGAGCATATGGGCTGGCGCGATGTCTATCATGTGCTGGGCCTCGCCATTCTGACGCTGCTGCTGCCGGTCATCCTGCTGCCGCTGGCCCGGCTGACAAGGGGATCGGATGCCTGGCGGCACACCCGCACGATTCCGGCGGCGCAATCGCCCTGGACCCTGAAGACCGCATTGCGGACGCGGGCCTTCTGGGGCCTGTTCTTCGTCTTCTTCTTCACCTCCTTTGCGGCCTACAGCATCCTGCCGCAGGCCGTCGCTTATCTGGTCGAGCTGGGCTTCGACCCGATCACGGCAGCCAGTGCCTTCGGCTTTACCGGCCTGCTCTCCGTGGTTGGCATGGTCAGCGTCGGCTGGCTGTCGGACAGGTTTGGCCGGCGGCTGACAGTGACGCTGTCCTATGCCAGCTCGCTGACCGGCATCTTCTGCATCATCGCGGTGGCCTGGTATCCCAGCCTGATCCTGGTCTATGGCTTCGTGCTGTTCTTCGGCATCAGCCAGGGTGCGCGCGGGCCGGTCGTCTCGACCCTTGCTGCCGTGCTGTTTCCGGGTGGCGGGATCGGCGGCATCTATGGCGCGATCACGCTCGGCCTGGGGCTGGGTGGCGCCGCCGGCTCCTGGGGATCCGGGCTGTTGCAGGAGATGACAGGCGGCTATTTCCTGTCCTTCTCGCTGGCGGCGGTGGCTTCGGCCCTGGGGCTGCTGCAATTCTGGGTGATCCGGGCGCTCGGTGAACCGGATCGCGGTCGCTGAGACTCAGTCTTCGCTTGGCGGGAAGTTGCCTGCAGGGTGTCCGCCGCGGGCGAGCGCCAGCCGGGCAAGGGCGGGCAGGGAGGTTGCACCGGTCTTCTTCATGATGAAGGCGCGGTGATTTTCGACCGTGCGCTGGCTGATGCCCAGATCGGCGGCGATGTTCTTGTTGGGCTGGCCAGCCAGAACCCTGTCCATGACCTGCCGCTGGCGCGGCGTCAGGCCGCCCAGCCGCTGCATCGCCTCGCGCTGCCAGGCCGCGCGTTTTGTATCGTCACGCGCCTGCTCCAGAGCCTCGGCGATGCTGGCCCGGAGACGGGACAAGCCGACCGGCTTTTCGATGAAATCGGACGCGCCGGCCTTCATCGCCTGAACCGCGATCTGCACATCGCCCTTGCCGGTTATCATGATCGACGGCAGCTGCCGTCCTGTGTCCGCCAGCCGCTGCAGAACCTGCAGCCCGCTTATGCCGGTGAGATAGGCATCTATCAGCAGGCAGGCGTTACTGGACGAGACGGATTCATACCCATCCAGGAAGGCCTCGCCGCTCCCGAAGCTGCGGACGGTGTGGCCATCGCTCTCGAGCATGTCCTGTATGGTCTGTCGCAGCGGATCATTATCCTCGACGACGAAGATCACAGGCCGGACACCCGGTTCGGCGCGGGGCGGCAGGAGTGTCGCGGGCGGCGGCAGGAGCCTGTGGATGATCTGCGTCAATTCCGTCATCTCGACCGGCTTGTTAAGCTGCACACATTGCTCTGTCGCGATGCTGCGCAAGGTGTCGGTCGAGATGTCGCCGGTGAGGATGATCACCGGGGTCTGCGCGCGCAGATATTCCCGGACCCTGACGGCCAGTTGCAGGCCGGTCATGCCATTCGGCAGGTTATAATCGGCCAGGATGAGGTCCGGCTGGATACGGCCCTGCGTCACCATGGACAGGCCGATGACGGCGTCGGGTGCTGCCATCACGGTGTGGCCTTCATCCCTGAGGATGAGTTCCAGAAGCTCGCGCACCTCCGGCTCGTCCTCGACGATCAGGATATTCCCCGGCCGGTGGGCCTGATGGGAGATGCTGTTCGGTGCGGATGAGCCGATGGAGCCTGCCAGCACGTCTTCCCTTTCGGGAAGTGGCACCTGAATGGCAAAGACCGAGCCCTTGCCGGGGTTTGAGCGGACACTCACGCTGCACTCCAGCAGATCGCCCAGTTGCTGGACGATGGAAAGTCCCAGACCGAAGCCGCGGCTCTGCTCATGCGCGGCATTGTCGAGCTGGTGGAATTCCTCGAAAATCGATTGCAGCTCATTGCCGGGAATACCCACGCCGGTATCCCATATCTCGATGCTCAGCATTCCCTGGTGGCGTCTGCAGCCCAGCAGCACCCGGCCACGCTTGGTGTATTTCAAGGCGTTGGACAGCAGATTGCGGATCATCTGCTCCAGCAGGCGCGGATCGCTGTAAATCCACAGGCTGCAGGGAACCACCTGCAGGCCAAGTCCGCGGGCCTGTGCCAGATAGGAAAATTCGAGGCGAAGCCGGTCGAGCAGCTCGTTGATCGGGAAGTGGACCTTCTCCGCCGTGACGGTGCCGGCCTCGATCTGGTTGATGTCGAGCAGCGCGTTCAGCATGCCGGACATTGCCGCCAGGGTCTCGTTCAGTCGGACCACAAGCTCCTGTGCCTTTTCCCCTTCCAGCACTTTCGCCAGCAGGCCCTGGAGCAGCGCCAGCGTCTGGAGCGGCTGGCGCAGATCATGGCTGGCGGCGGCAAGGAAGCGGGATTTGGCGGCGTTTGCCGTCTGCGCCTGTCGCTTGGCCGCTTCCAGATCATCGGCGGCGTGGCGCTTGTCGGTGATGTCGGTAAACGTTATGACCACGCCCTCGATCCCGTTATCCTGGGTCCGGTAGGGCAGGATACGGCGGGTATACCAGCGGCCATCGGGTGTCTCGACATCCCGTTCGACCGGGGTCAGGGACTCCAGCACCGCCTGGGCATCGGTCAGGGCCGCGCTGTCGGAGGCCAGGGAGCGCAGATCCGACAGCGGCCGGCCGACATCACCGGGGATGATGTTGAACAGCGAGCGCGTGGCCGGTGTGAAGAAACGGATGTTTAGTTTGGTGTCGAGGAAAATGGTCGCGACATTGGTGCTGTACAGCACATTCTGCAAATCGTTGGAGGTGATACGCTGGCGATCCAGCGTTTCCTGAAGCTGGCTGTTCAGCGCGGTCAGCTCCTCGTTCAGCGATTGCAGTTCCTCCTTCGAGGCCAGCATCTCCTCATTGGTGGCCTGGTACTCCTCATTGACCGACAGGGCCTCGTCATTGACCGTCTTCTGCGCCTCAATCGAGAATTCGAGATTGCGGATGGCGTTCTGGAGTTCCGTTCTGGTCTGCTCCAGCTCCTGTTCCAGTTCGGCCACGCGTGATATCTCTTTCGCTCCGGCGGGGCGACCGGCGCGCGTAGACTCTTGCGGTGCCTCAAGGAAGCTGACGAGCAGCAATTCCTCACCCTCGCTCAGGACCGGCTGCACGGCGATGCTGAAGGCGATGCCCTGCGCACCGGGCAGCCTGCCGCCGGGGACGACAGCGCGGACTCCCGCCTGTTTGGCCTGCTGGATGGCCGCGCGCAGCTTCGTGCGGACAGGCGGGCGCGCCATGGCCAGGATATCGAGGGTCGGGTGGCCGGGCGCCATCTGCAGATAGCGGTCGGTGGGGCCCAGGGCGTACAGATATTCCTGTTTCCGGTTGATCAGGATTGTCGCCGGGGCATAGCGGTCGACAACCTGCTGCCGGCAGAGATCGGCGAGGGCGGTATGACGGGATGGCGGGAGGGCTTGCCCCGGGCGGGGCGCCGGACGTGCTGCTTCTCCGCCATTCGGCAGGAAGGCAAAATCGCCAAGGCGGGTATGGCCGATGTGACGATAGACCCGCTCCGGCTTGGCGATGGCCTCGAACCGGCCATCGATATTGGCGATGGTTTCGGCGCTGCCCAGCACCAGAATGCCGTTCTTGCGCAGAGCGAAATGGAACAGCGAGATGATCTTCGCCTGCGCCGTGGCCTGGAGATAGATCAGCAAATTGCGGCAGGAAATCATGTCGAGGCGGGAGAAGGGCGGGTCCGCCAGCACATCCTGCACGGTGAAGACGACGACCCCGCGCAACAGAGGCGAGACCCTGTAGGCGTGGTCCTCCTTCGAGAAGAAGCGCTCCAGGCGGGGCGCCGACACCTCGGTTTCGATGGTTTCGGGGTAGAGACCCGACCGCGCCTCGGCAACGGCATCCGGATCGACATCGGAGGCAAAGACCTGCAGTTTTACGCCGGGCTGCAAGATGGCGATCTGTTCCAGAAACAGCATCGCCAGGGAATAGGTTTCCTCGCCGGTGCTGCACCCGGCGACCCATATCCGGATCGGTTGCGCCGGCGTGGCGTTGCGCACCAGTGTCGGGATGATCTGCGTTTCCAGAAGCTCGAAGACGGCCGGATCGCGGAAAAACTGCGTCACATTGATCAGCATGTCCTTCGCCAGGAAATCCAGTTCCTTGTCGTCGTGCTGCAGCAAGTCCAGATATCGGCTGATATCTCCGCCGATAGTCTCGACCATCGTCATGCGCCGCTCGATCCGGCGTTGCAGGGTTCCGGGCTTGTACAGGGTAAAGTCATGCGTGGTTTTTGTGCGCAGCAATTCGATGATCGCTGGCAGCCAGTCCTGTGCCGCCTCCGGCTTTCCTGTTGCCTTTTTCGGTTTGGCACGTTCGCGCGCCCGCACCTTGTCGAGCAGGGCTTTCGGGATTGCGGCAACCGGAAGGGTTAAGTCGACAATGCCGGCCGCGATGGCGCTGCTGGGCATGCCGTCATAGGCGGCCTCGCCAGGGTCCTGTGCGATGACCAGCCCGCCCTTGTCCTTCAGGCTTTTCAGGCCGAGGCTGCCATCCGAGCCGGTTCCGGACAGGATCACGCCGATGGCGTGCTCACCGAATTCCTCAGCCAGCGAATGCATCAGGAAATCGAAAGGCAGCCGCGCCCCGTGGCGATCCTGCGGCCGGGACAGATGCAAGGCATCCTTGCGTACCGACAGGTAGAATCCAGGCGGGATGACATAGACGCAGTCTGCGGCGATGGGCATCCCGTCAACGGCCTGCGAGACCGGCATTGCGGTATGGCCGGTCAGCAGATCCACCATCATGCTGGTATGCGTCGGGTCAAGATGCTGGATCAGAATGAAGGCCATGCTGCTATCGGCCGGCATATGGTCGAAGAATTTCTGGAACGCATCCAGGCCGCCGGCAGAGGCGCCGATGCCGACCACGTGAAGATCGGTTCCCTGAGCGCCCGTCCCCTGGGCGCCCATCCCTTGAACGCTGGGCGACGCAGGTTTGCCGCTCGGCTGCCGGGCTGAACCTGCAGCCAAGGGCGCTTCCTGGATGGGCGTGCGTCGGCCGGTCATTTTGCTGTCTTTCCGCGCCGGCGTTTCAATCGCCCTGGCGCTGTATTCTTATAATGATACCCCAAAAAATAAGATTTTTTGTGAATTTATATGAATTAATAAAATAAGAGATAATATTTTATGGAAGAATTTATTTTATGTTATTTGTTATTTAAATCTTATTTTGATCTGATCGTATCTTTGTTTTCCCGTAATTCTGAATTTTCTCTCATATTGTCTTGGTTTTATCAAGTAATTATCGATATGTGTATTTTTCTATTTTTCCGCAGTTCTTGGATGTTCGGGAGGGGGTGATGCTACTATTGCGTGCGGCATCCGCTTTCCTTGAAACGCAGCTCCCCGTGAACGAAAAGGCACTTCAATACCAGAGAAGAGCCCAGGGAGGGGGAGGGAACAACCGGGCGTCTGACCGGTTATTTCATCATATTATCACTGTACCAGGCGGGAAGAATGCAGCCCCATGTTCCTATAAAGCGGGTCAACACTTCGCTTGATCAGGGGATGGGCCGCGGAATGAACCAGAAAATGGATGGCCCGACGCTGCGCCGCGTGGCACAGCCCTATGAAGGGGCCGTGCCGAGGCGCAGTCTCTGGCAGATGGCGAATTCCTTCCTGCCGTTCCTGGCAATCTGCGCCCTGATGTACTGGACGCTTTCCTGGTCCTATCTCGCCACATTGGGCCTTGCGGTCCTCGCGGCCGGGTTTGTCGTGCGGATCTTCATCATCCAGCATGATTGCGGGCACGGGTCGTTCTTCCGCTCGCGCCGAACCAATGATGCTGTGGGGGCGCTGTGCAGCCTGTTCACCTTCACGCCCTATCAGATGTGGCGGCGCCAGCATGCCGGCCATCACGCCCATTGGAACAATCTGGACCGCCGACCGGCGCCGAGTGACATCTATTCCGGCTGCATGACCGTGGCGGAATATCGCGCCATGTCGCCGCTGCGACGCTGGGTCTACCGGCTGTTCCAGCATCCGATCATGTCCTGGGTCGTGCTGCCGCCCTTCGTGTTCCTGCTGCTCTACCGGCTGCCCTTCGATACGCCGCGCAGCTGGGCGCGCGAAAGACGCGCGGTGTATCTGACCAATCTGGCACTTGTCGCCGTGATAGTCGGCCTGGGCATGGTCGTCGGCTTCGGTGAGGTGGCGATGGTGCAGGTACCAATCATCGTCTTCGCGGCGATGATCGGGGTGTGGCTGTTCTCCGTGCAGCATCGCTTCGAGCAGGCGCTATGGGCGCGCCAGGAAGAATGGGACCCGGTCGCGGCTGCGCTGCGGGGCAGTTCCTATCTGGAATTGCCGCGCCTTCTGCAATGGTTCACCGGCAATATCGGCTTCCACCATATCCACCATTTGAACCCCCGCATTCCGAATTACAGCCTTGAGGCCTGCCATCAGGCGGACCCGTCCTTCCGCACCGCCTACGTCATGAAGCCGCACTTCGCGCTCAAGGCCTGGGGCGCAGCGCTGTGGGACGAGGAGGCCGGGCGGATGGTGTCGTTTCGCTCCTGTGCCGTAAAACAGCCCTAACTCACTGGAAATTCCGATGGAAGAAGCGAATACCGCGCAGAATGACCTGCGCGGTGGCCGATCGCCCTGGCTGGCGGGTCTCACGCGCCCGCACCACCCGGTGCTGGAGCAGAACCTGCGCTGCGATGTGCTGATCGTGGGCGGGGGCATCACCGGCTCGCTGCTGGCGGAACATCTGAGCAGGCGCGGTCTCCAGATATGCCTGATCGACCGGGAGCGGCCGGGCTTCGGCAGCACGGCGGCCAGTACGGCGATGCTGCAATGGGAGATTGATTGCTCGCTTGCAGAGCTGACCGGGTTTTACGGTTTCGAGAAAGCCTCCGGCATTTACCGGCGCAGCCTGCAGGCGGTCTCCGGGCTGAAATCCCTGGTCGACACGCTGGGGCTGGGCTGCGCCTTCCGGGACCGTCATACCCTCTATCTTGCCGGCGGTGAGATTGGTGCGACCGAGTTGCGCGCAGAATATGAGCTGCGTGCCCGCGCCGGCCTGCCGGGCACTTACCTGGACTATCTGACGTTGTTGCGGGAATTCGGCTTTACCCGGGAGGCGGCAATCGTCTCTTCCGGCAGTGCCGATGCCGACCCGCTGCTTCTGTCGCATGCCCTGCTGGCGCAGGCGGCATCGCAGGGGGCCAGAATCGCCGATGCCCAGGCGGTCCACTATGATCCCGCCGGGCGCAGCGTCATCGTGGGGCTGGAGAATGGCTGCGAGATTGAGGCCGATCACGTCGTGCTGGCAACCGGCTATGTCATGCCGGATTTCCTGAAGACCGATCTGCACCAGACAGCGTCCAGCTGGGCGATTGCCACGGTGCCGCAAGCCCCCGGCGCCCTGTGGCGCGACGGCGTACTGATCTGGGAGGCATCGGAGGATTATCTCTATGCCCGCACCACGCAGGACAACCGTATCGTGATCGGCGGCGAGGATGATGACAGCATTACCGATCCGGAAGACCGCGATGCGCTGATGCCGGCGAAAACCGAAATTCTGCTGAAGAAGCTGGCGGCACTGTGCCCGCAGGCCATCGCCAGCGCCGATTTCGTCTGGTCCGGGGCGTTTGGCGAAACCCAGGACGGCCTGCCGCTGATCGGTCCGGTGCCGGACCATCCCCGGCTTTTCGCCGCCTATGGCTATGGCGGCAACGGCATCACCTTCAGCTTCCTGGCCTCGCGGCTGATCGGCCGGATGATCGCCGGCGAGCGCGAGGCCTGGTTCGATGATTTCGCCATTGACCGCCCGGTGCCGAAACTCCTCGGCTGATCAGGCGGCCGGGTTGGTGTGGGCGAGAAAGAAGCGTACCATCTCGCGGCTCGCATCCGGGCCGGCTGCATCGGTATAGCTGCCTGCTGCATCCCCGCCGGACCAGGCATGGCCGCCACCATGGATCGTCCATTGCTCCAGTACCGCCGTACCCGTGCCGTCACTCTCCACGACACGTGTAAAGGCGGTGCCATCCGGCGTGGTGCCGGTCAGCGTCTCGCTTTTCAGCGGGGCCATCGGCTCCCGGCTTTGCGACATCACCTGGTCGCTGTTCACCGGATGCACGGTCTTGTCACTGTCGCCATGGAAGACGATGGTCGGCACGCTGCGCTGGCCGGTCTGGGCAGGCCCAGGCGTGCCGCCCTGTCGCATAGCGGCGAAGGCCGAGGGAACATCGCGCGCGGCGCCGCAGGCCAGCCCGGAATGGCTGCCGATGGCGGCGTAGAGATCGGGATAGGTGGCGCCCATGATCGCCGCCGCCGCTCCGCCGGCGGATAACCCGGCGATATAGATGCGGGCCGGATCGATGGCATGGTCGCGCATGACCTGCCGGGTGATGCCGGCGATCAGGGCGGCCTCGCCGGTATCGCGCTGCTGATTCTCCGTAGCGAACCAGTTCCAGCATTTCTGCGGATTGGCCGAGCGTGGCTGCCTCGGATAGGCAACCAGAAAGCCTTGCTCCTCGGCAATCGCGTTCATGCGTGTGCCGGCAGCGAAATCCTCCGGCGTCTGCGTGCAGCCATGCAGCATGACGATGAGCGGAACCGGCGTGCGCCCGTCATATCCGGCGGGGATGTACAGCTTGTAGTCGCGCTCACCCGCCGCTGACGCATAGACATGGTCGTCGAAGCGCGCGCCAGCCGGGACGGCCGGCCCCCCGGGCGTGCCCCGAGTTTTGCGGGTTTTCGGGCGCAGCTTGTCCAGCAGATCGCGTGCGACGGCCGGCATCTTGATATCCAGACCCGTGTCAGAATGTTTGTCGGGCTGAGCGGGCTTGCTCCAGGCGGCGCCGGGGGCTGCCGGCGGGGCCATGTCGATGACCGGGCCGCCAGAGTCAGGGGCCGATCCCGGCGGATCGGTACGCATTCCCGCCCGGGTCCCGGTCGGATTGTCCCCGCGCAGCAGCGCTGTCGCTTCGGCGAGACGACCGGCGCGGGTGAGGCGGGTCGCCTCGATCATCTTCTGCATGTTGAACGCGATCATAAGTGGAAATCCTGATGGGAGGGGGCGGCTGTGGGATAAGCCGGGGTCATCGAATACGGTCGCCCAAAGCTGCCTTCACCGCCGCGCTGGCCCGCAGGGAGCCGAGGACACTGATCGAGGCAATGGCGCGGCGGGCAAGATCGGGGGTGACATCCTGGGCGATGCTCGCCAGTCCCAGAACCTGGATGGACAGCATCTCGCCGGCGGCCACGGCGGCTTCGAGGTCGTCGCGGCTGTAGTGCCGCAGGCCGAGGTCGAGCTTCTTGCGCCCGACCGATTGCTTCACGGCATCTTCATGGCGGTTCAGCTGGCCCCGGATCGCCGTGCGGATGAAATCCGTGCGGTTGGAATAAAAGCCTTCCTGCACCAGCAGATCGACCTGGCCGAGATCGACAAAGCCGAGATTGATGGTGATCTTCTCACTGTCGGGCGTCCTGGGTCGGGCTTCCTGCATCTGTCTGTCCGTCACTCTAACCATCCATATACCATCTGCATGGATGGTAAGTCGGGTTGGCCGGGTGTTTTTGCAATGCACAATTTTGGGGTATTCTTGACCTGACGCAAAGACCCGAAACATTCCGGTGATAGGATGCGCCCTCCTGTCAGCAAAACCGAGGGATCGTCGCGATGAGCACGCATGCGCTGGAGGCCGTCTTCGCCCCGCGATCCGTCGTCATGATCGGGGCCAGCCCGAAGCCGGATAATCTGGGCCGGGTGATCTGGCAGAATATCCGCGACGCCGGCTTTGCCGGGCCGGTCCATTTCGTCAATCCGCGTTACCAGGAGATCGAGGGCACGCCCTGCCTGGCCTCGCTGGGCGATCTGGGTGAGCCGGTCGATCTGGCGATCATCACCACCCCGCCGGCCGCTGTACCAGGGGTGATCGCCGATGCCGCCGCTGCCGGGATACAGGCAGCCGTCATTATCACTGCCGGCCTTGGCAAGGGGCCGGGGTCGCTGGCCGAGGCGGCGCTGGCGGCGGCAGCCCGGACAGGGTTGCGGTTGGTCGGGCCGAACTGCCTGGGCATCCTGTCGCCGCATGCGCGGCTGAACGCCAGCTTCGCGCGCGGGGCGGCCCTGCCGGGCAATCTGGCGCTGATTTCCCAATCCGGTGCTGTGGTGACGGCGGTCGTCGAATGGGCGGGGCGGCAATCCATCGGGTTTTCCGGCATCGCCTCGCTGGGCGACATGGCGGATGTCGATGCCGATGATCTGCTGGATTACTTCGCCACCGACCCGAAGACCCGCGCCATCCTGCTCTATATCGAATCGATCAATGACGCGCAGGCCTTCATGTCGGCTGCGCGGGCGGCGGCGCGCAGCAAGCCGGTGGTGGTGGTGAAGGGCGGCCGCAGTGCGGCGGCGGCCAAGGCGGCGGCCTCGCATACCGGGGCGCTGGCCGGGGCGGATGCGGTCTATGACGCCGCCTTCCGGCGCGCCGGGCTGCTGCGGGTGAATTATCTGCATGAACTTTTCGATGCGGCTGCGATTCTGGGGCGCATGCCGCCGTTCCGGGGCGACCGGCTGGCGATCCTGACCAATGGCGGCGGGCTGGGCATCCTGGCCGTCGATCAATTATCCGATCTGGGCGGCACGCTTGCCGAGCCGTTGGCGGAGACGTTTCAGGCGATCGACGCGCATCTGCCGCCGACCTGGTCGAAGGCCAACCCGCTCGACATCATCGGCGATGCCGGCCCGGCGCGCTACCGCGCTGCCCTGGGGCCGCTGCTTGCCGATTCCGGGACCGATGCCGTGCTGGTGATTTATTGCCCGACGGCGCTGTCCGATCCGGCTGACTGCGCCGAGGCGGTGGTCGCCACCCTGGCCGAACATAAGGCGCGCAGCGGCGGCAAGCCGGTCCTCGCCTCCTGGACCGGGGTGACGGCAGCGGCTGACCCGGTCTTCGCCCCGGCCGGCATACCCGGCTTCGATACGCCGGAGGCGGCGGTGCGCGCCTTCATGCATCTGGTCCGCCATGCCGAGGCGCAGGAAACCCTGCTGCAGACGCCCCCCAGCCTGCCGGAGGAATTCGTGCCGGATATCGCCCGTGCCCGGCGCGTGGTGCGCGACGCCCTGGCGGAGGGGCAGGCCTGGCTCGACCCGGTGGCTGTGTCGGCTGTACTGGAAGCCTATGATATTCCCGCGCCTGTGGTTCTGGCCGCGACCACGCCGGAAGCAGCGGGGGAAGCCGCCGCCAGCCTGATCGCCACGCATGGCGCTGTCGCACTGAAGATCAATTCACCCGATATCGTGCATAAATCCGATGTCGGCGGCGTGCGTCTGAATCTGGACAGCGTCGCGGCGGTCGTCACCGCAGGCCGGGAGATTCTGGAGACGGTGCAGCGGCTGCGGCCGGAGGCGCGCCACCCGACCCTGCTGATCCAGCCGATGGTGACACGCAAGGGCGCGCATGAGCTGATCTGCGGTATTGCCGAGGATGCCAGCTTCGGGCCGGTCATCCTGTTCGGTGCCGGGGGCGTCGGTGTCGAGGCGGTGGCTGATAGTGCACTGACTCTGCCGCCGCTGCATCTCGGTCTGGCGCAGGATCTGATCCACCGGACCCGTATCTTCCGGCTGTTGCGGGGCTATCGTGACCGTCCGCCTGCCGATCTGGACGGCATCGCGCTGACGCTGGTGAAGCTGTCACAGCTCAGCGCCGATATCCCGGAAATCCGGGAGCTGGACATCAACCCGATGCTGGCCGATGCAGAGGGTGTGCTGGCGCTGGATACCCGCATCGCCGTTGCGCCCTCGGTCGGGTCTTCCGCCCAGGCTTTCGGGCGCAACCCGCGCTTTGCCATCCAACCCTATCCCAGCGAGTTGACCCGTCAGCTGGAACTACAGGATGGCCAGAAGATCCGGGTGCGCGCGGTAAAGCCGGAGGACGAGGCGCTGGTGACCCGGTTCTTCGAGGCGGTGGCGCCGGATGATCTGCGGCAGCGTTTCTTCGCTGCTGTTCGTGACTTCCCGCATTCCTTCATCGCCCGATTCACCCAGATCGACTATGCGCGGGTTCTGGTGCTGCTGGCGCTGGACGCGCAGAGCGGCGAGGTGCTGGGCGTCGCCGAACTGCATGCCGACGCCAATCGCGAGATCGGCGAATATGCCGTTCTCGTCCGCTCCGCGCTGAAGGGGAAGGGGCTGGGCTGGCTTCTGATGCGCCAGCTGATCGAGTATGCGCGAAGCCATGGATTGCACCGTATTACGGGGCAGGTACTGGCCGAAAACCTGACCATGCTCGGCATGTGCCGGGAACTGGACTTCACGGTGGAGGCTGATCCGCTGGAACCAGCGCTGCGGGCGGTTCATCTGGACATCGAGCGATAAGCACGCTTGCGCTAGATCAATGTCACGGACCGCCAACCGACCGATCCTCATCTGAACCCCCTGGAGAGGAGAGTCCCATGGCCCTGAAGAAAATCCGGCTCGAACTGGCGCGCAGCCCGCATTATCCGGAAGGCAGCGCCGATCACGCCTATGAAATGGAAATCCCGCTCGATGCCGATGGCCAGATCGACGAGGCGGCTATCGGCAAGCAGGCCTCGGGCTGCCGGGTCTGGCGAATCTGGCCGGGTGAGCCCAATCGCGCCGGCGCTTTGATCCGCAGCGGCAAGAAGGGCTGGGCGATTTCCTACGAACCCGGCAAGGATGATGATGAGGCCCTCTTCAAGCTGGACCGCCATCGCTTCCAGCCGGGCGATTACATCACCATCACCGACCCGGATGCCGGCGACCACACCTTCCGGGTCGCCTCGATACGCTGATATCCGACGAAAAAAAGCCGCCCCCGGAATGTCTCCGGGGGCGGCTTTTTCATGTGCATCCGGGGGCGGCTTACTCGCCGCCACCCAAGGCGTGGACATAGACGGTCAGCTGCTTGATCGTCGACTCATCCAATCTTCCGGTCCATGCCGGCATGACGCCGAAGCGGGAATTGGTGATCGATTCGACGATCTTTTCCTTGCTGCCGCCATAGATCCAGATGGCGTCGCTCAGGCGCGGCGCGCCCAGCTCGCGCAGGCCTTCGCCAGCCGAGCCGTGACAGGCGACGCATTGCTCCTCGAAGACCGGCTGGCCGCGCAGCACCGCTGCAGGGTCCGTCGCCCGGTCACTGAGTGACAGCACATATTCTGCCGTATCGGCGATTTGCGTGCGGGTCAGGATGCCGTCCAGGCCGAATTTCGGCATTTCCGAGTAGCGGGCCTCGGGATGCGGGTTGCGGATGCCGTACTGGATGGTGTGCTGGATCTCGGCCAGATTGCCGCCCCAGACCCAATCATCATCCACCAGCGCCGGGAAACCCGTATTGCCGGCACCACCACTGCCATGGCACCCGGCGCAATTATCCCCGAAGGCGACGCGGCCCCCCGCCAGCGCAAAGGCCAGCAGATCGGGGTTGGCGCGGATATCCTCGGGTGTTGCCGCGGCGATCACCGCCCGCACGCCGGCCTGATCCTCCAGATGCAGGGTCATCTGCTCGGCGATGACCTCGCGCTGGGAATAGCCCAGAATGCCCTTGGTATAACCGCCGCCGAAGAGGTTCGGCCAGGCCGGGTAGAGCACCCAGTAGCCAATTGCCCAGACGATGGTGGCGTAGAACAGGTACATCAGCCATTTCGGGGCCGGGTTATCCAGCTCGCGAATGCCGTCCCATTCATGACCGGTCGTTTCGACGCCGGTATGCGGGTCTTTTTCGATATGCGTCGACATGACTTAATCCTTCCGCTCGCGGCCGGGTTCCTGGTCGTCTTCAAGGGGGATGCGGCTGGCATCGCGGTGTTTCTGCCGCGCCGAGGGGCGCAGGGTCCAGGCGATCAGGCCGACAAAGATCAGCATCAGCCAGAGACCCCAATAGCCGCGGAGCACGGCAGCGATTTCCTGAAACATTTCCATCGCTGCCTCCTATTGCTGGAAGTCTTCGAGGCCATGCGCGCTGAAATCGACCAGCGTGCCCAGCATCTGCATATAGGCGATCAGCGCATCCATCTCGGTCAGCCGCTTCGGGTCGCCATCGAACGCGCCGGTGACGGCCTTGGGATAGCGCTGCATCAGCGCGTCGGTATCGGCCTCCGGATCGGCTTGCGCCAGCAGATCGGCCCGGGCATTGGCGATCATCTCGTCGCTATAGGGCACGCCGACCGCACGCAGCGCCGTCAGATGGCCGGCGATGTCGTCCTGGCGGACCAGCTTGTCGGCCAGGAAGGCATAGGGTGGCATGACCGATTCCGGCACCACGGCGCGCGGGTCGATCATGTGCACGACATGCCATTCATTGGAGTATTTGCCGCCGACACGGGCCAGATCCGGGCCGGTGCGCTTGGAACCCCACTGGAACGGATGGTCGTACATGCTCTCCGCCGCCAGGCTGTAATGGCCATACCGCTCGACCTCGTCGCGGAACGGCCGTATCTGCTGGCTGTGGCAGGTGTAGCAGCCCTCGCGGATGTAGATGTTGCGGCCGACCTGCTCCAGCGGGGTATAGGGGCGCACGCCCTTTACCCGCTCGATGGTCGTCTCGATGGTGAAGAGCGGTACGATCTCAACGATGCCGCCGACGGAGATGGTCAGCAGGATCAGGACCAGCATCAGCATCCCGTTCTTTTCGATGCGGGCATGGCTGAAGATATTGCGGAAGGCCATTGCGGGTTTCTCCGTCACTCGGCGGGGATCGGGGCGGTGGCCCGATTGGCGGGGGTCATCGGTGCTTCGGCCCGGACATCGCCGCGAATTGTGCGCACCAGGTTGTAGACCATGATCAGCGCGCCCAGCAGGAACAGCACGCCGCCCAGACCCCGGATCACATAGAAGGGATGCATCGCGGCCACGGTCTCGACGAAGGAGTATTGCAGGAAGCCGAGATGGTCATAGGCGCGCCACATCAGCCCCTGCATGATGCCCGAGACCCACATCGAGGTGATGTAGAGCACGATGCCCAGGGTCGATATCCAGAAGTGCCAGCCGACCAGCCGCATCGAATACAGCTCCTTGCGGTGCCACAGTTTCGGCACCAGGTCGTAGACCGCGCCGAAGCTGATGAAGGCAACCCACCCCAGCGCGCCGGAATGTACATGGCCGATGGTCCAGTCGGTGTAATGCGACAGCGCGTTCACCGCCTTGATCGACATCACCGGCCCCTCGAAGGTCGACATGCCGTAGAAGGCGACGGAGGTGACCAGGAAGCGCATCACCGGATCGGTGCGCAGTTTGTCCCACGCCCCCGACAGGGTCATGATGCCGTTCACCATGCCGCCCCAGGACGGCACCCACAGCATGATCGAGAAGGTCATGCCCAGGGTCTGCGCCCAGTCCGGCAGCGCCGTGTAGTGCAGGTGATGCGGGCCGGCCCAGATGTAGAGGAAGATCAGCGCCCAGAAATGGATGATCGACAGCCGGTAGGAATAGACCGGCCGTTCGGCGCGCTTCGGCACGAAGTAGTACATCATGCCCAGGAAGCCGGCGGTCAGGAAGAAGCCGACCGCGTTATGGCCATACCACCATTGCAGCAGCGCATCCTGCACGCCCGAGGCGGCGGAATAACTCTTGGTGCCGACCAGCGAAACCGGCATCGCCAGATTGTTGACGATATGCAGCACCGCGATGGTGATGATGAAGGCGAGGTAAAACCAGTTCGCCACATAGATATGCGGTTCGCGCCGTTTCAGCACGGTGCCCAGGAACACCACCAGATAGGCGACCCAGACCAGCGTCAGCCACAGATCGACATACCATTCCGGCTCGGCATATTCCCGGCCCTGGCTGACGCCCAGCACATAGCCCAGCGCCGCCATGACGATGAAGAACTGATAGCCCCAGAACACGAAGCGCGACAGCGCCCAGCCGCCGAACAACGGCGCCCGGCAGGTACGCTGGACGACATAGAAGGAGGTGCCCAGCAGCGCATTGCCGCCGAAGGCAAAGATCGCCGCCGAGGTGTGCAAAGGCCGCAACCGGCCGAAGGTGGTGTATTCGAGACCCAGATTCAGCGCCGGAAAGGCCAGCTGGAAGGCGATATAGACGCCAGCTGTAAACGCGATGATGCCCCAGAACATGGTGGCGATGACGAACAGCCGGACGACATCCTCGTCATAGGCGGCAACGGGACGGCCGGTCAGCGCGGTCGTGGCGCTCATTGCCGGTCCTCCTGGGCCAGATCAAAGCTGCGGCGCATCAGGCCGAAGGTGAACAGGATGCCGAAGCCGAACAGCGACAGGCCGAACAGGTAGATCGTCGCATCCTGCGCGCCTGCCGCCAGGATCAGACCGATCAGCCCCAGCAGCGTCGAGACGCCACCTAGAAGCCACACACCGGTGGGGGTCATGGAAATTCTCTCCTCATAGCGATCTGGCCTGCGTTCCGGGGCCACCCTCAGGGTTCACCTGCGGGCGGATGATGCGTCGGGCCTGCCAACAGCGCTTTGATGTGGATCAATGCCACGGCACCGGCGCTGCGGCAGGGTTCGAGTGTTCTTCCCGTTGTCGGATGTGAGCCAATGCCCCCCGTCGATCCCTTGCCGGAGCTCTGGGCCTATATTCTGGGCGGCCTTACCCGTTGCGGGGATGCGCTGACCGGCGCCTTCACGCTGCATGGCGGGTTGCTGGCCGGCCTGTTCCTGGTTGGCCTTGTCGGCAGCGTCAGCCATTGCGCCGGCATGTGCGGCCCCTTCGTGCTGCAACAGGCGGCAATGCGCGGCGAGAAAGTGCCGGCGGCGGATATGACTGAGATGCACCGGCTGGGCGGTATCCTGCTGGTGCCCTATCATCTGGGCCGAATCACCACCTATGCCGCGCTGGGGGCACTGGCCGGCGGGCTGTTCGGCAGCATCACCCATCTCAGCGGTCAGCACTGGATAGCTGCCCTGCTGCTCGGGCTGGCGGCGCTGCTGATGTTCGGCATGGCGCTGGGGCGCATCGGAATCATCCGGCGCAAGCTGATCGCCGCGTCTGGCGGCGCAGCGACATGGACCGCGCCGGTCGCCAATGCCGCCACGCGGCTGTTCCGCGATCCGGTCGGTTGGCGTGGCTATGGTCTGGGCGTGATTCTGGGATTCCTGCCTTGTGGCCTGCTCTATGCGGCGCTGATGTCGGCAGGGGCGGGCGGCGATCCGCTTGTCGGCGCGATGGCGATGGCCGCCTTCGCGCTGGGCACGGTGCCGGCCCTGCTGCTGGTCGGGCTGATCGGCCGGCTGGCCTGGCGGCGCTGGCAGCCTTACATGGCGCCGGTTCTGACGATTCTGCTTTTGGTCAATGCCGCCATGCTCGCCTATCTGGCGTGGAGTAGCCTCGCATGAACGCCCTTCTGCCGCATAACGATGAGGAACTGGCGCCGGGCAAGGCGCTGTTCGCCAATCGTCCGAAAACCTATCCGAAGAATATCTCCGGCCGGTTCCGCCAGTTGAAATGGGCTGCGCTGGTACCGCTGCTGGCGATCTACTATCTGACGCCCTGGCTGCGCTGGGATCGCGGGCCGGGCGCGCCGGACCAGGCCGTGCTGGTCGATATGGCGCATGGACGGCTGCATTTCTTCTTCATCGAGATCTGGCCGCAGGAGGTCTACTACCTGACCGGGCTTCTGATCCTGGGGGCTGTCGGCATCTTCCTCGTGACCGCGCTGTTTGGCCGTATCTGGTGCGGGTTCGCCTGCCCGCAGACGGTCTGGAGCGATCTGTATCTTCAGGTCGAACGCTGGATCGAGGGCGAGCGGGCGGCCCGCATCCGCCTCGACCATGCACCGATGAGCCTGAACAAGGCCGCGCGCAAGCTGGCCAAGCATGCCATCTGGCTGCTGATCGCCGTGCTGACCGGCGGCGCCTGGATCTTCTATTTCCAGGATGCGCCGACCCTGGCGGGCAATCTGCTGCGTTTCGATGTATCGGGCGAAATCCTGTTCTTCATCGGGCTGTTCACCGCCACCACCTATCTGCTGGCCGGCTGGGTGCGCGAGCAGGTCTGCATCCATATGTGCCCCTGGCCCCGCTTCCAGGCGGCGATGCTGGACGAGCATTCGACCATCGTCACCTATCAGGCCTGGCGCGGCGAGACACGCGGACCGAAGCGCAAGACGGAAAGCTGGGAAGGCCGGGGCGATTGCATCGACTGCCATCAATGCGTGCAGGTCTGCCCGACCGGCATCGATATCCGCGATGGCCAGCAACTGGCCTGTATCGGCTGCGGCCTGTGTATTGATGCCTGTAACGACATCATGGCTCGGATCGAGCGGCCGGGTAATCTGATCGCCTTCGACACCCAGGCGAACCAGCAGGCGCGGCCTCTCGGACTGCCGGTCCGCTTCCCGTTTTTCCGGCCGCGCATTCTGGTCTATCTGGCCGCCCTGCTGATCGTCGGGGGCGTCATGCTGGCCGGGCTGATGACGCGCAGCGATGTGAATCTTTCGGTGCAGCGGGATCGCGCGCCGCTCTTCGTTGCCCTGGGCGATGGCGATATCCGGAATAGCTATACCCTGAAGATTTCCAATAAATCCCTGGCCGAGCGGGATTTCCACCTGGCCATTGAAGGGTTGCCGCAGGCCGAGATCATCGTTGTCGGCCATGAAGGCGAGGCGGAGCATAGCGTGTTGCTGCCGGTCCGGGCCGATGCGGTGGGCAGCTTCCGCATCCATATCCGCGCGCCGCGCAGCGCGCTTGCCGCCAGCAGCACGCCGATCAGCCTGATCGCCCTGCCGAACGACCCGGTGCCCGACGCCTCGGCACGGTACAGCGTCTCCACCATCTTTATGGGACCACAGCCATGATCCAGAACACCGCCAGCCCGCAGATGCGCCCGCGCAGCCATTGGTATCCCTGGATCTTCGTGGCCTTCTTCGCGACCGTCATCGGGGTCAACATCTTCATGGTGACGATGGCTGTCAGCAGCTGGAGCGGGCTGTCGACGCGCGATCATTACCGCAAGGGCGTGGCCTATAATCAGGTGCTCGACGCTGCCGAGGAACAGGCCTCGCGTGGTTGGAAGGCCGAGATCATCGCTGAGTCGGGCTTGTCCGTCTGGTTGACGGACCGGACCGGCCAGCCGCTGGAGAACGCTGCCATGGTGGCCGAAATCCGCCGCCCGGGGCGGCGCGATCTCGACCAGGATATCGCCCTGATGCCACAGGCCGGCGGGCTGTATCGCGCTGCCATCGACTGGGGCGCGCCGGGCAATTGGGATGTGCGCATCGTCGCCCGTCTCGGCCAGACCCGTTATGTCGAGAGCCGGCGCCTCTGGCTGACACCCTGATGGGTGTATGCTGATGGGCGTGATGACGACCCACACCACCGACTGCGAACATTGCGGTCAGCCAACAGGGCTGGGCGCGTTCTGCTGTTCCGGCTGCGAGATGGCCCATGCCATGATCAACCGGCTGGGGCTGGGGCGCTATTACGACCGCCGTACCCTGGACCCGGCCCTCGCCGCGCCGAAGCCCGACACCCCGGCAATGGATTTCAGCGCGCTGGCGGTGCCCGCCGGCGACGGCATCCAGCGCCTGCATCTGATGGTGGAGGGGCTGCATTGCGCGGCCTGCGTCTGGCTGATCGAGGCCGTGCTGGCTCAGCAGCCGGGTGTGGTGGCGGCGCGGCTGAATATGACCACGCGCCGGCTGCGGCTGGAATGGCGGGCCGGCGAGGCGACAGCCAATGATCTGGTTGGCGCCATCCAGGCGCTCGGCTATCGCGTCATGCCCTATGATCCGGTTCGGCTCGCCGACCAGCGCAGCCAGGGGGGGCGCGCCTTGCTGCGCGCTCTCGCGGTGGCCGGATTTGCTGCCGGCAATGTCATGCTGCTGTCGGTCGCCATCTGGGCCGGCCATGCGCAGGATATGGGGCCGGCGACGCGCGACCTGCTGCACTGGGTCTCGGCGCTGATCGCCCTGCCGGCCATCGCCTTTGCCGGCCAGGTTTTCTTCCGCTCGGCCTGGACAGCACTCCGCGCCCGGCGCACCAATATGGATGTTCCGATCTCCATCGGCGTCATTCTCGCCGCCGGCATGTCCCTGCTCGAAACCATGCAGGGCGGCCCGCATGCCTATTTTGACAGCGCCATCACTTTGTTGTTCTTCCTGCTGATCGGCCGTTATCTCGACGCACGCGCACGCGGCCGGGTGCGCGGTGCGGCGGAGCATCTGCTGGCGCTGCAAAGCGGGGCCGTCTCGGTGCTGGCCGAGGATGGCAGCGTCCGGTTGCTGCCGGCGCGACAGGTCCAGCCGGGGATGCGCGCGCTGATCGCGCGCGGCGAGCGGCTCTGCGTCGATGGCATCGTGCGGCAGGGCCGCTCCGATATCGACACTGCGTTGATCACCGGCGAAAGCCTGCCACGCTTGGCTGAACCGGGCCTGCAGCTGCATGCCGGGACGCTGAACCTGACAGCGCCGCTGACTGTCGAGGTGACAGCGGTCGGCGAGGGTACGCTGCTGGCCGAGATCGTCCGGCTGACGGAGGTGGCGGAGCAGGGTCGGGCAGCGCATGTGGCGCTGGCCGACCGGGTGTCGCGGCGCTACGCGCCGGTAGTGCATCTGCTGGCGCTGATCACCTTTCTGGGCTGGGTCACTCTGGGCGGCATGGCGTGGCAGCCGGCGCTGATGATCGCCGTCGCGGTGCTGATCATCACCTGCCCCTGCGCGCTGGCGCTGGCCGTGCCGGCGGTGCAGGTGCTGGCCAGCGGCCGGCTGATGCGACAGGGCATCCTGCTGAAATCGGCGACCGCGCTGGAACGCCTGACCGGCATTGACCGGGTGGTATTCGACAAGACCGGCACGCTGACCTTGGGCCGGCCTGTCCTGCTGGATATCGGGGATATTCCCGACGATGCCCTGACTCTTGCCGCCAGCCTGGCAGCGGCCAGCCGGCATCCGCTGGCCCAGGCCTTGGCCCAGGCGGCCCCACCCGTTCCGGCCCTGCCGGGCGTGACGGAGGTGGCTGGGTGTGGTCTGGAATGCGGGAGTATCCGCCTCGGCAGCCGGCGCTGGCTGGGCCTTGATGCGGCGGAAGACAGTGCCACCGGCCCGGAATTATGGCTGTCGCGCCCCGGTGCCGCGCCGGTGCGGTTTCGCTTCACTGACAGGCTGAAGATCGATGCCGGAGATGTCGTGGCCCGGTTGCAGGCACGCGGAATCAAGGTATCGCTGCTGTCAGGCGACCGGGCGGCTGTGGTGGCGGGTGTTGCGGCGGCGGTCGGGATTATCGACTTCCAGGCTGAATGCCTGCCGGAGGCCAAGGTGGAGGCAATCCAGCACTGGATTGCGGCCGGCGAGCGCGTGCTGATGGTTGGTGACGGGCTGAATGATGCACCGGCTTTGGCGGCGGCAACAGTGTCGCTGTCGCCCTCCAGCGCTGCCGATATCAGCCAGAACGCTGCCGATATCGTCTTTCAGGGCGACCGGCTGGCCCCGGTGCTGGAGGCGCTGGATGTCGCCCGCCGGGCCGATGCGCTGGTGCGCGGCAATTTCGCCATTGCTCTGGGTTATAATATTCTGGCGGTACCGCTGGCGATGGCCGGCTTCGTCACCCCGCTGATCGCGGCGGCGGCGATGTCTTCCTCCTCCATTCTGGTCATACTGAACGCCCTGCGGCTGAACCGGCAGCGTGCCTCATGAGTGTCCTGCTGTATCTGATCCCCATAGCACTGGCCCTCGGCCTGACCGGGCTGATGGGGTTTCTCTGGGCACTGCGCCGGGGCCAGTTCGAGGATCTGGACGGAGCGGCCAACCGCATCCTGTTCGATGATGACGATTTGCCCCCGGGGCCGGTTTGATCCGGATCAATGCGCGCCTGGGCGGGAAGGTATTTCATCGCGGCTATGAGAGCGTTTGAATCGTCGCCCAACGAGCAAGAAAAGAGAGTGCGGATCCATGTATAAGGACATTCTCCTGCCCATCGTCACCCATCCGGACACGTGCAGCGTGCAGTCCATCCAGGCGTCGATCGAGATCGCCAGCCTTCTGGACGCTCATCTGACCGCGCTGACGACGGAACCGAAATTTCCGCTGCCTTTGACCTTCCGGCCCTATGCCAAAGAGGTGAAGGAGGGGATTGCCGAGATCCAGAAGAAGATCGGCGAGACGGCCGCACGCCAGTTCGCCTATTTCGAGGAAGAAGCCCGGCGGAACGGCATCGCGCATGAAACGATCATGGCGCCCTGCCCGGAAATGGATATCCGCAGCACCATTCTGAATTATGCGCTGCTGCGTAACATGACCATCCTGCCCTTCATCGCGGAGGATTCGAACTGGATCGGCCTGGCGCAGTCGCTGATCTTCGAATCCGGCCATCCGGTCCTGATCCTGCCAAACACGCCGCGCCGGCCGTTCAAGCTGGACCGGGTCGTCATCGGCTGGGATTTCACCCGTGCCGCCAGCCGGGCGATTGCCGATGCGCTTCCCCTGCTGCAGCGCGCGGCCGAGGTGCAGGTTGTCATCGTGCGCAACGAAAAGCCGCTGTCACTTGGTGATTCCGGCGCGGAGCTGGCCAAGCATCTGGCGCGCAACAATGTCAGGGTCAGCCTGGAGGAGGTGGACGCCGCCGGCCGCAAGATCGGCGATGTCCTGAACAGCGTGGCTAAGGGGGCAGACCTTCTCGTGATGGGGGCGTATGGTCATTCGCGGATTCGGGATTTCATCCTGGGCGGTGCCACCCGCGCCATGCTGGAGAACCCGGAAGTTCCAATCCTTCTTTCCCATTAAGCAGATGTAACGGGAGCGGCGATGTTTGGCAGGATCAGTACGGCCACCGAGACGATCCAGCCCGATTTTCGCCGCAACCGCTTCCTGCAGCTTATTGCGGTCCTCCTGCTGCTGGCCTGGATCGTGGCGGCGATCTCACCCGTCGACCGGCTGGACTGGCTGCTGGAAAACTTGCTGGTCTTCGCTGCGGCCATCGCGGCCGGGCTGACCTATCGCCGCTGGCCGCTCTCCGACCTGTCTTATCTGCTGATCGGGTTGTTCCTGGTGCTGCATCTGGCCGGCTCGCATTACACCTATTCAAAGGTGCCGCTGGGCTTCTGGCTGCAGGAATGGGGCGGCTTCCAGCGCAATCACTTCGACCGGATCGTGCATTTCAGCTTCGGATTGCTGATTGCCTATCCGGTGTGGGAGGTCCTGCGGCGCTACAGCCGGGCGACGCCGCTGTGGTGCCTGTTCTGCGCCTTCGCCATCATGGCGGCAGCCAGCGATATCTTCGAGATTATCGAATGGCTGGTCGCCTCCCTCGTCGATCCAGCGGCGGCCGAGGCCTATCTGGGACAGCAGGGCGATCCCTTCGACGCCCAGAAGGATGTCGCCTTGGCGCATCTCGGCACGCTGCTGGCGCTGGCAATTGTCGTGGTCAGCGGGGCAGGTAGGTCTCCAGCTCATCGGCGGTCATGACCGCGCAATAGATCATGTTCATGATGGCCAGTTCCTGGTCATGCAAATCCAGGGCACCGGCGGCGCAGCCATCCTCGATGACGATCACGTCGAAGCTCTCATCGGCCAGGTTGCGCACGGTGGAGGCGACGCATTGATCGGTGAAGATGCCGGCACAGACGACATGGGTGATGCCCATATTGCCCAGCACAAGCCGCAGATTGGTGCCGGTCAGCGCGCTGTCTGTCGTCTTGGTGACGACGATCTCACCCGGTAGCGGGGCGATGCTGTCGGGAATTTGCGAGGGGAAATCGTCTCTGGGCAGCAGCAGATCGTTCCAGCCCGGCTTCCTCTGGCTGAGCGACCGGTCCCGGCCATCCGGACGCAGGGCGGCGATGCGCGCATAAAGCACATCCAAGCCACTATCGCGGAACCGCTTCTGCAGGCGCTGGACAGTCGGTATGACGGTACTGTGCATGCGCTCATGGAACGGCGTCCAGGCATGCCAGCGCACCAGATCCGCGCCGGACAGCGTGGCCGGATCGGCCCGCTCCAGATAGACATTCTGGATATCGATCACCAGCAGCGCCACCTTGCCCGGCAGCAGGACGGGATCGGCCGGTTCGGGCGCGCCCTGATAATAGAAGGAGCGGCGGGCGGTCTTCCAATCTGGCATGGCGGGTTCTCCGGCAGGGACGATACCCTGACGGTAGGCGGGGCGCAGCGCTTCGTCTACAGCCGGGCGGCTGCCGGCAGGCCCTTGCTCTCGTCGCGGGGAAACAGCGAGCGGCCGACATACTCGCCAACGGCGCGGAGTTCGAGGCCCAGCCGGTCGATCTGTTCCGGCGTGTGCTGGCCCTGGATGGCGATACCGCTGATGCCGAAGCGCGGATGGCCATTCTGGTCGGCGATCACGCTGGCGACCGTGGTGATGCCGCGATACAGCCGCCCGACATCCTTCGCCCAGCCATCAATGGCGGTCTGCGCGACCTCCGCCTCGTAATCCTCGAAATTGGGAGCGTTCTGCCAGCGCAACGTGGTGAAGCGGCGGCGCAGCTCGGCGGCGGGTAACTCCAGCCGGGCGGCGACGCAGCGGCCGACCGCGCCGATCAGCGCCGGCAGGCGCGAGCCGATTCGCATGTCGACGCGCACCATATGCTCGCCATAGGCCCGGTCGAGCACGACGATATGGCCATCCTCGGTGATCCGCCACAAGGCGATCAGCATGCCGTGATTGAGCGCCAGTCGCTCGATCTCCGGCCGGATAAGGTCGAGATAGGAGCTGCCGATCATGCCGATGGACAGCTCCGCAACGGCTAGCCCCAGGCTGTAGGTCTTGTCGGTCTCCCGGAAGCTGACGAAGCGGGCACGCGTCATGGTGCGCAATATGCTGAAGCAGGTGCTGGGGCTGATGCGGGTTTCGCGGGCTATGGTTGCCACGCCCTGCGGCGCCGGCGCGCTGGCCAGATGCTGCAGGATGCGCATGGCATGGACGACGGCGCCGACGTCACGCTGCTTTTCCGGGTCAGATTTCATTCGGCACTCCGATGGTATTTCTGAATGCGGAATATATCACGCTTCCGGATGATCTTTCCAGACGGTCCGAAATCTGCTTTTCGCACTTTACTCATTTGCGAAGGTCTGAAATGGTTAAGGGGATCGGATGCAGAAGCACCGGCAAGGCGAGGGTTCTCATATTATTCTCAATACAGAATAATGTTCTGAATTGAGAATAATATTCGGCTCTAGCGAAAAAAGAGAATTGAGGAAACGAATGCACCCCATGGCGACGCCCGGACCGGGCCCCGAAGCACAATACCGCGCCTTTCTCCAGGAAGGGCGCTTCATGATCCAGCGCAGCGCGTCGAGCGGCAAGCACGTGTTCTACCCCCGTGTCGCCGCGCCGGTGACGGGCGCTGCCGATCTGGAATGGGTCGAGGCGTCGGGGCTGGGGACGGTCTATTCCATCACCGTCAACCGCAGCCGTGCCGGCAATTACAACATTGCTTTGGTGGAGCTGGATGAAGGGCCGCGCCTGATGACCCGCATCGAAGGCGTCGAGACCGCCGCCATCGGCACGCGGGTGAAGGGCCGGATCGCCGATATCGATGGCGAGCTGGCGATGGTCTTCGATGTCGTTGCCGGCGGAGGCGCGTCATGAGCGGCACCTCCCTGCGCGGCAAGACCGCAATCGTCGGCATTGGCGGGGCGGGCTGGGGCGAAGCGCCCGGCCGCAGTGCCATGGAATTGCTGGGCGAGGCCTCGCTGGCGGCGATTGCTGATGCCGGGCTGGAGCTGAAGGATATCGACGGGCTGTGCGCGGCGACCAGTACGCATGCCTTCCCGACGCTGTCCGTCGCCGAATATCTCGGCATCAAGCCGAGTTTCTTTGAAGGCACCAATGTCGGCGGATCGTCCTTCGAAATGCATCTGCTGCAGGCGGCAATGGCGCTGGAGGCCGGTATCTGCAACGCGGTGCTGGTCTGCTACGGCTCCAACCAGCGCACCGCCGGCGGCAAGCTTGTCTCGATGAGCGAGCCTCAATGGCATGAATCGCCCTATAAGCCGCGCCACCCAATCACCGCCTATGCGCTGGCGGCGCAGCGTCACATGCATGAATTCGGCACCACGCGCGAGATGCTGGCCGATATCGCGGTGTCCGCCCGGCAATGGGCGAACATGAACCCGGCCGCCTTCGAGCGCGGCCCGCTGACCCGCGAGGATGTGCTGAATGCCCGCATGGTCAGCGACCCGCTGACGACACGGGATTGCTGCCTCGTGACCGATGGCGGGGCGGCCTGCGTCATGGTCCGCGCCGATAGGGCGAAGAGCCTGAAGCAGAAGCCGGCCTATGTGCTGGGCGTCGGCGGCGCGCATTCGCATCGCTCCATCGCCCAGATGGCCGATCTGACCCGCACAGTTGCCGCCGAAAGCGGTCCGCGCGCCTTCGCCATGGCCGGGCTGAAGCCTTCGGATTGCGACCTCGTCATGCTCTATGACGCCTTCACCATCACCACCCTGCTGTTCCTTGAGGATCTTGGCTTCTGCCCGAAGGGCGAGGGCGGGCGTTTTGTCCAGGACGGCACGATTGCACCGGGCGGCAAGCTGGCGGTGAACACCAGCGGCGGCGGCCTGTCCTGCGTCCATCCCGGCATGTATGGGCTGTTCCTGATCGTCGAGGCGGTGATGCAGATTCGCGGCCAGGCTGGCGAGCGTCAGCTCGATACCTGCGATGTGGCGATCTGCCATGGCAATGGCGGCACTTTGTCCAGCCAGGTGACGGCGCTGCTGGGCTCGGGGGCGACGCTGTGAGCGGAGATCTGTCGCGGCTGTTTGCGCCGCGGTCGGTCGCGGTTATCGGCGCATCCGGCGATCCCAAGCGGATCGGCGGGCGCCCTATCGCCTCCATGCAGGAGCGCGGATTCACCGGCGATATCTGGCCGGTGAATCCGAACCGGCCGGAAGTGCAGGGCCTGAAAGCCTATGCCTCGCTGGCCGATCTGCCGGGCGTGCCGGATGTCGCCATCGTCGCCGTGCCGGCAGCCCTGGCCGGCGATACGGTGGCCGATCTGGCGCAGCGCGGGGTTTCCGCCGCGATCATCTTCAGCGCCGGTTTCGCCGAAATGGGCGGGGAGGGCGAAGCCGCGCAGGACCGTCTGGTGGCGGCCGCCCGTGCCGGTACGCATCCGGGCGGCATGCGCCTTCTGGGGCCGAACACGCTGGGCCTGTTCGACATGCGCAGCCGCTTCTACGGAACCTTTACTTCGGTCTTTGAGGGCGGCTATCCGCAGACCGGCCGCATCGGCATCGCCAGCCAGTCCGGCGCCTATTGTGGCCATCTGGTCGCCGTGATGCGCGAGCGCGGTCTGGGCATCGCCACCGCCGTCATGACCGGCAACGAGGCCGATATCTCCATCGGCGACGTCATCGGCAGCATGGTTGCCGACCCGGAGATCGACGTCATCGCCGCCTATGCCGAGGGGATCAACAAGGGCGACAGCTTCGTGGCAGCGCTGGAAGCGGCGCGCCGGGCGCGCAAGCCGGTCGTCGTCATGAAGGTCGGCCGCAGCGCTCTGGGCGGGGCCGCCGCGCAGTCGCATACCGCCTCCATCGCCGGCGATGATGCGGTGACCGGTGCCGTGCTGGAGGAATTTGGCGCGGTGCAGGCGCGCACCACCGACGAGATGCTGGATATTGCGCAGCTCGCCACGCGGCGCATCTATCCGGTCGGCAATACGCTGGGGGTGATCACTGTCAGCGGCGGGGCCGGCGTCGTGATCTCCGACGCGGCCGAACAGCTGGGACTGGACATGCCGGAAATGCCGGAGGCCGCACAGGCACGGATGAAGGAAATCCTGCCCTATGCCGCGCCGCGTAACCCAGTCGATACCACGGCGCAGGTGCTGAACGATCTGTCCCTGCTGGGCCAGTTCGGCGAGGCGATGATCAGCGAGGGCGGCTATCGCAGCATTCTGGGGTTCCTGACCTATACCGCCGATGCCGCCAGCCTGTCGCCGCGCCTGCGCGAGCAGTTCCGGCTGCTGAAGGAAAGCCATCCCGACCGGCTCTATGTCCTGTCGCTGGTCGCCGGGCGCGAGCGGGTGAACGAGTTCGAGGCCGATGGCTTCACCGTGTTCGAGGACCCGACCCGCGCCACCGTCGCGATCTCGGCAATGGGCAAATACGGCGAGGCCTTCGCGCGCCAGCCGGGCCAGCCGGCGCTGAGCGTGCCGCCCGTCGCCCTGCCGGCCAGCAATCCCACAGAGGCGCAGGCCAAGAGCCTGTTGTCCCAGGCCGGCATTGCCGCCGCCCCGGAAAAGGTCTGCACGATGGCGGAGGAAGCGGTGGGCACCGCCACCGGTTTCGGCTTTCCGGTTGTCATGAAAATCGTCTCCCCGGATATCCTGCATAAGACGGAAATCGGCGGTGTGCTGCTGGATATTACCGACGAAGCCGGGGTACGCGCCGGCTTCGCCACGCTGCTGGACCGTGCCCGCACAAACGCCCCGCAGGCGCGGATCGAGGGCGTGCTGGTGGCCCGGCAGCTGAAGGGCGGGGTGGAATGCATTCTCGGCATTCACCGTGACCCGGTCTTCGGCCCGGTGGCGATGGTCGGTCTGGGCGGGGTCTTCGTCGAGATCATGAAGGATGTCGCCTTCCGGCGCTGTCCCTTCGGCATCGACGTGGCAGAACAGATGATCCGTTCGCTGAAGGGCGCTTCCCTGCTGCTCGGCGCGCGGGGGCGGCCCAAGGCCGATATCAAAGCGCTGGCGGAAATGCTGTCACGCCTGTCCAGCCTTGCCGCGATGCAGGGCGACAAGCTGCAATCCATCGATCTGAACCCGGTCATCGTGATGCCGGAAGGCCATGGCGCCTATGCCGTTGATGCGGTGATCGAGGTTGCTGGCGAAGGGGGTGGCGGCCATGGCCATTAACCCGGATACGCTGCTCAACTTCCCAATCCCGGAAGTCCGGCAGATTCTGACCCGGCGCGACAGCGTATTCTACGCGCTGTCCATCGGCCTGGGTCATGACCCGATGGATGAACGCCAGCTCGATTTCGTTGATCACCATCGCACCCTCCAGGCCATGCCCTCCATGGCGGTGGTGCTGGGCCATCCCGGCTTCTGGCTGGGCAATCCGGCGACCGGTGTGGATGCCGTGCGAATCGTCCATGGCGAACAGGGGATCGAGATCCACAAGCCGCTGCCGGTCGAGGGCGAGATCATCGGCACCACCCGCGTGACCGGCCTTGTCGACAAGGGCGAGGGCAAGGGGGCATTGCTCTATTCCGAGAAGGAGGTGCGCGGTGCCGACGGCACGCTCTACGCCACCACCCGCTCGACCACCTTCCTGCGCGGCGATGGCGGCTTCGGCGGCCCGTCCGGCCCGGTGAAGACACCGCATCCGACCCCCGAGACGGCACCGGACTTGGTCGTTGATCTGCCGACCCGGCCGGAACAGGCGCTGTATTACCGGCTGAATGGTGATGACAATCCGTTGCACGCCAACCCGGCCGTGGCGATCAAGGCCGGCTTTCCCCGGCCAATCCTGCATGGGCTATGCACGCTGGGCGTGGTGACGCATGCGCTGGTCCGGGCATTGGCGGGCTATGATGCTTCGGCGCTGAAATCGCTCGATCTGCGGTTCTCCGCCCCGGTTTTCCCGGGCGAGACGATCCGCACGGAAATCTGGCGCGATGGTGCGTTCCGCGCCCGTGTCCTTGAACGCGACGTGGTGGTGGTCACGAATGGCCACGCCGAAATCGGAGGCAAGAATGGCTGAGACATCCCCATTGGTTCTGGGCGAACGGATCGACGGCAGCGTCGCCATTCTGACGCTCGACAACCCGGCCCGGCGCAACGCGCTGTCGGTGGAAATGCGCCACCGGATGATCGAGGCGCTGCGCCGGCTGGAGGCTGATCCCGCGATCCGCGCACTGGTGCTGACCGGTAGCGGCGGGCATTTTAGCGCCGGTGGCGACATTGTCGGGCAGGATACGGTGACGCTGGCTGATGGCCGCGAACGGTTCCGTATCACGCATGAAATGGTGCGGCTGATGGTTGGCGGCGGCAAGCCGATCATCGCCGCCGTCGAGGGCTGGGCGGCCGGTGCCGGCCTGTCCCTGGCGCTGCTCTGCGATACGGTTGTGGCCGGCGATACTGCCAAATTCACGGCGCCCTTCGGCAAGATCGGCCTGGTCGCCGATCTGGGCCTGCTGCACACCCTGCCGGAACGCATCGGGCAGGGAAGGGCGCGCCAGATGCTGCTCTATGGCGAGCCGGTCGCCGCCGCTGAGGCGCTGTCCATCGGCCTGGTTGACCGCGTGGTCCCGGCCGGCACGGTGCTGGAGGCGGCGCTGGAACGCGCCCGCCTGCTGGGCGAGGCAGCACCCCTGCCGGTGGCGATCACCCGGCGCTATCTGTCGCGCGGGCTGGAGGAGGCGCTGGACTGGGAACGCGACATGCAGGCCGCCCTGATGACCACCGAGGATCACCGTGAGGGCCGCCTGGCCTTCCTGGAAAAACGCGCACCGCGCTTCATCGGCCGCTGACAAGAAACACGAGGAAACCACCATGGACACATCAACCCTTCTGGCCGGCAAGGTCGCCCTGGTAACGGGTGCGGGCGGCGGCATCGGGCGCGAGATCGCCGTGGCGATGGCGAATGCCGGCGCTTCCGTGCTGATCAATGATATCGGCGTTTCGCTGACCGGCGAGGGCGGTTCCGGCTCCCCGGCCGAGCAGACCAAGCAGATCATCGAGCAGCGCGGCGGCAAGGCGGCGATCAGCACCGAGAGCGTCTCGGAATGGGCCTCGGCCAAGCGCAGCGTCGAGGCTGCCATAGACGCCTTCGGGCGCATCGACATCGTGGTGAACAATGCCGGCATCCTGCGCGACGTGATCTTCCACAAGATGTCGCCAGAAGACTGGCTGGCGGTCATCAATGTGCATCTGAATGGCAGCTTCTTCATCAGCCGGGCGGCAGCCGAGCATTTCCGCAAGCAGGAGAGCGGTTCCTACGTCCATATGACCAGCACCTCGGGGCTGGTCGGCAATTTCGGCCAGGCGAATTACTCGGCGGCGAAGCTGGGCATCACCGCCCTGTCCAAATCCATCGCGCTGGACATGGCGCGCTACAATGTGCGCTCGAACTGCATCGCGCCCTTCGCCTGGAGCCGGATGACCAGCTCGATCCCGGCTGACACGCCGGAGCAGAAGGCCCGCGTCGCCCGGTTGCAGCAGATGACGCCGGACAAGAACGCCCCGCTGGCGGTCTTCCTGGCCTCCGACAAGGCGGCCGAGTTCTCCGGCCAGGTCTTCGCGGCCCGGATGAACGAGATTTTCCTGATGAGCCAGAGCCGGCCGATCCGCTCCGTGCATCGCGCCGAGGGCTGGACGCCCGAGCTGATTGCCGAGCATGCCGCACCGGCGCTGAAGCCATCCCTGCTGCCGCTGGACCGCAGCCAGGATGTGTTCTCCTGGGACCCTGTCTGAGGAGAGAGCAGACTTTCACCGACCAACCAAAAGAAACCGCGAAAAATCGCGGGCAACCAAGCGAGGAGGAACCAAAATGCGTATTACCCGTCGACAGTATCTTCAAGGCACCACCGGCCTGGTCGCGGCCGGCATGATGAGCAATCCACTGGCCGCGCTGGCCCAGACCGCGCTGGCCAATCTGCCGACCACGATGATCTGGAGCACCTATGATGTCGGCTCCACCGGCTATGTCGAGGCCTCGGCTATTGCCGATGCCTTCGGCAAGAAATACGGCACCCGCGTGCGTCTCCAGCCCTCGGGCAGCGCTATTGGCCGGGTGAAGCCGCTGACCGATGGCCGGGCCTCGCATGCCTGGCTGGCCAATGAGCTGTTCTTCGCGGTTGAAGGCCTGCATGAATACTGCGCGCCGGATTGGGGTCCGCAGGATCTGCGCACCCTGCTGGGCCGCAAGAACGCTTTCTCCGTCGTCGCCACCAAAGTCAGCGGCATCAAGGAGCCAAAGGATCTGAAGGGCAAGCGCTTCGCCATTGCCCGCGCCAACAGCTCGGTCAACATCAAGGTCGAGCCGATCCTGGCCTTTGCCGGGCTGACCTGGGACGATGTCGAGCTGGTCGAGTTCCCCAGCTATGGTGCTACCCTGAAGGGTCTGGTCGAGGGCAAGGCGGATTGCGCCGGCGTCGCCCCGGCAGCGGCCACGTTGCGCGAGCTGGAAGCCAGCCCGCATGGCATCGGCTGGGTCGCGCTCGATCCCGCCAACAAGGAAGGCTGGGCCCGCGCCCAGGCCGCTGTGCCCTTCGTCGAGCCGTTCCAGGAGAGCATTGGCGCTGGCCTGTCGGCCGAGAAGCCGGTCTGGATGATGGGCTATCGCTATCCGATGATCACGGTCTCCGCCGCCACATCGGCTGACGAGGCCTATGCCATGACCAAGGCTGTGGCTGAGAGCTTCGACAGCTACAAGGACGTGAATGCCATCATGCCGCGCTGGAATGCGCAGGAAGCCGGCACCCCGCCGATGGATGCCGCCTTCCATGACGGCGCCATCAAATATCTGAAGGAAGCCGGCATCTGGAAGCCGGAGCATCAGAAATGGCAGGAGGCCGCCCTGAAGCGCCATGCCGCGCTGAAGGCCGCCTGGAAGCAGATGATGGCCACGGATGCTGCAAAAGCGGCCGAATTGCCGGCCCTGCAGGCGCTGTGGGAGACCCGTAGGGCTGCGGCGATCAAGTCGCTCTGACCCTCGCTTCGGAAGGCGGAGGGATTCCGGTATCGCCGGGTTTCCTCCGCCCTTCCGCCTCTGCTTATCCAGGACCCGCAGCATGACCCATTCGACCGATGCGGCAGCCGCCGAGCCGCGCGCCCACGAGATAGAAGACCCGGAGGCCCGCTCGAAGCGGCTGCAGGGGCCGGCCTTCTGGGTCGCCTTCGCGCTGACCTGTTTCGGCCTGCTGATCTCCGTCAACCACATGTTCAATCTGGGGCTGGGCGGGTTCCGGCCGATCAGCACGGCCTATTACTATCTGATGATCGGCCTGTTCGTCGGTGTCGGCTATCTGGCCTTTCCGGCGCGCAAGAGCCATGTTGCGGTGCGCTGGTATGATTGGATTCTGGTGGCGCTGGTGCTGGGGGCGTCGATCTGGATGGCCAGCCGGGCGCAATACATCATCGACCGGGGCTGGAATCTGGAAGCGCCGCTGGTGGGCACGCTGGTCGCCGGCCTTTATGTCATGCTGGCGCTGGAAGCGCTGCGGCGGACCGGCGAATTCATCCTGTTCGTCTTCTGCCTGATCTTCGCCAGCTTCCCGCTCTATACGGGCTATATGCCGGGTTTCCTGTGGGGCGTGCAGCTCGATCTGGCGCAGACCGTGAACGAGCATGTTTACGGGCTGGAAAGCATCATCGGTATTCCGATGCAGGTGGTGGCCGATACACTGATCGGGTTCATCGTCTTCGGTGTGGTGCTGGCCAATACCGGTGGCGGCGGCTTCTTCATGGATTTTGCTGCATCCCTGATGGGGCGTACGCGCGGCGGGCCGGCAAAGGTGGCCATCGTGTCGTCCGGCCTGTTCGGCATGCTGTCGGGCAGCCCGACCTCCAACGTGCTGACCACCGGCACGCTGACCATCCCGACCATGAAGCGCTGCGGCTATTCCCCGGTCTATGCCGGCGCCATTGAAGCCTGCGCCTCCACCGGCGGCTGCCTGATGCCGCCGGTGATGGGGGCGGCCGCCTTCATCATGGCGAATTTCCTGAACGTGCCCTATGCCGAGGTGGTGACCGCCGCCTTCCTGCCGGCGATCCTGTTCTATCTGGCGCTGATCCTGCAGACCGATCTTTACGCCGCGCGCAACGGGCTGGTCGGCATGGCGGCGGATCAGGTGCCGCGCCTGCTGAAGACGCTGGCCGAGGGCTGGTATTACATCCTGGCGCTGGTCGGCCTGACCCTGATGCTGCTGCTGTGGCGCATGGAGGGCGAGGCGCCATTCTGGATCTCGCTGTTCCTGCTGGCGGTTGCCATTCTGCGCCGTGCGGCCATCGGCTTTGATTTTCGGGCCTTCTGCCAGCTTGTCGTCGATACCGGTCAGGCGATTGCGCAGCTGATCTGCCTGATCGCCGGCATCGGCCTGATCATTGGCGCCATGTCGATCACCGGCGTTGCCAATTCCTTCTCGCGCGAGCTGGTGCAGTATGCCGGCGGCAATCTGGCGCTGCTGCTGGCGGCCGGGGCGCTGACCAGCTTCATCCTGGGCATGGGGATGACGGCCTCGGCCTGCTACATCTTCCTCGCCATCGTGCTGGCCCCGGCGCTGATCCAGGTCGGCATCGATCCGATGGCGGCCCATCTCTACATCTTCTACTGGGGCATTGTGTCCTTCATCCCCCCGCCGGTGGCGCTGGCCGCCATCGCCGCTGCCTCGATCGCCAAGGCCGATGCCATGGCGGTCGGGTTCAAGGCGCTGCGCGTCGGTTGCCTGCTGCTGCTGCTGCCGGTGCTGTTCGTGCTGCAACCGGCGCTGATTCTGAAAGGCGAGCTGTCACTGGTGATCCAGTCGGCGGCGACGGCGACCTTTGCCGTCATTCTCCTGTCGGCAGCGTTCGAGGGCTATCTGTGGCGGATGGGCCGGCTGCCGGTCTGGGCGCGGCTTGGCTTCGGCGTGGCCGGGCTGATGCTGTTCGTCCCGGAAGGGCTGACTGACCTGCTGGGTGTGATCCTGGCGCTGTCGGTTGGTGTCGCCGCCTTTCTGGGCCGGCGGATCAGCGAAGGAAAGGTCATAAAATGAAACAGGGCAGCGCCAATACCGGGGCCATTGCGCCGGACACCACCGGCCTGAACTTCTATGCCGCCGATCCGTCGCTGGCCGATCTGCTGGATATCCATCTGCCGGCCGATATACGGGCGCATATTGAACCGCATCTGGCGGCGCTGGGGGCCGAGGCGGGGGATCGTCTCGACGAGTGCGGGCGACTGGCCGACCGGCATGGCCCGGTGCTGCACCAGCGCGACCGCTTCGGCCGTGATGTGCAGAGCATCGAGTATCACCCGGCCTATCGCGAGCTGGAGGAGGCCGCCTTCGGGCGCTATGGCATCCATGCTTTGTCGCACCGCGACGGCATCATGGGCTGGAAGGGCCGCTATCCGGCGGCGGCGAAACACGCCTTCACCTATCTGTTCAACCAGTGCGAATTCGGTATGGGCTGCCCGATCAACGTGACCGACGGCGCGGCCATGCTGCTCGACCGTTACGGCAGCGACGCGCTGAAGGCGCGTTTTCTGGACGGGCTGACCACCACCGACATGGACCGCCTGACCCAGGGCGCGCAATTCATGACGGAGAAGGAGGGCGGCTCCGATGTCGGCAGGCTGACCACCCGCGCCGTGAAGGAGGGCGATCACTGGTGTCTCTATGGCGATAAATGGTTCTGCTCTAACGCCGACGCGAAAGTTGCGATGCTGCTGGCTCGGCCGGAGGGAGCAGGCGAGGGCACGCGGGGAGTCGGCCTGTTCCTGATGCCGCGCTTTCTCGATGATGGCAGCCCGAACCACTACCGGATCGTGCGGCTGAAGGACAAGCTGGGCACCCGCTCCATGGCCTCGGGCGAGATCAAGTTCGAGGGCGCTATTGCCTATGCCGTTGGCCGGATCGACCGGGGCTTCGTCCAGATGGCGGAGATGGTGAACTGGTCGCGGCTGTCGAATGCAGTGAAATCGGCCGCGCTGATGCGCCGGGCGCTGCATGATTCGATGACCGTTTCCCATAACCGCGTGGTGTTCGGTAAACGCATCGTCGACCACCCGCTGGCTCGGCGTCAGTTGCTGAAGCTGATGCTGCCGCTGGAGCAGGCGCTGTCGCTGTGCTTCGTCACCGCTGATGCGCTGGACCGTGCCGAGCAGGGCGGCAGCCAGGAAGCCGCTGCCTTGCTGCGCATCCTGACGCCGGTACTGAAATACCGCGCCACCCGCGACGCCCGCAAGCTGTGCGGCGATGCGATGGAGATGCGTGGCGGCATCGGCTATGTCGAGGAGTTCGTTACGCCCCGCCTGCTGCGCGATGCGCATCTGGGGTCGATCTGGGAAGGCACCGGCAATATCGTCGCCATAGATGCGCTGCGCCGGGCCGTCGGCAAGCATGGGGCGGAAGCCGCCCTTGCCGCCGATCTGCATGCCCGCATCCAGGACTCGCTGGGCGTGCCGCAGGCCTATCGCGACCGGCTGGCCGGCCTGGTCGACAAGGCCATCAATTTCGCCCGCGCTGTCGCGTCCGACGACAGCGCGGAGGCCGATTCCCGCCGCGCCACCAGCACGCTCTACCACGTCGCCAGTGCCGTGACCCTGGCCTGGGAGGCAGCACGAATTCACGACAGGCGCGGCGATGCGCGGCGGCTGCTGCTGTCCCGTCTCGTGCTGGATCACCGGCTGGGTGGTGGTGATCCCTTCGCGGCCATGGCTGGGGCGCAGGAAGACCGGATATCCGAATTGCTGCTGGCTGACACGCCGGTACCCATGAGTGTCGCGGCCGGGATCGTCGCCGCGTGAGGATGAGGACATGACCGAACAGAACGAAACCATCGACCTGCTGCGCAATTCCGCAGCCGGCTTCGCCAAATTCGACGGCAAGCGGATACGCGGCTGGCGTGCCAATGCGCCGGGCTTCGACCGCGCGCATTGGCGCCAGATGGCCGAACAGGGCTGGCTGTCGATCCTGGTGCCGGAGGCCGAGGGCGGGCTGGGGCTGGGCGTCGAGGCCGCCTCGGCCGTGGCCGGGGAGCTGGGCCGCGCCTGCGCGCCGGAACCCTTTGTCATGGCCGGCATTCTGGCCCCGGCGCTGCTCGCGCAAGCGACCAATACGGCGCTGAAGGCGGAATTGCTGCCTGCTGTGCTGGCGGGTGAGACCGTGGTCTCGCTGGCCTGGCAACCCGCCACCGGTGGCCTGTCCCCGGACGCGACCGAAATCACGGCCAAGCGGCAGGCGGGGCAGATCATCCTGTCCGGCGAGGCCCGCTTCGTCAGCCCGGCTCAGGCCGATGGCTATATGGTGCTGGCGCGCGAACAGGGTGGCCTGTTGCTGGCCTGGGTGCCGGCCGACAGCCTTGGCGATTCGCTGGTCGAGGAAGCCGGCCCGGATGGCATTCCCTCCGGCCGGTTGCGTTTGTCCGATCTGCGCCTGCCGGAAACGGCGGTGCTGATGAGCGGCAACCGGGTGGCCGAGGCGGTGCAGACGGCACTCGATCAGGCGCTGATCGTGCAGAGCGCGGAGTTGTGCGGGCTGATGCAGCGGTCTCTCGACATGACGCTGGACTACCTGAAAACCCGCCAGCAATTCGGTGTCGCCATCGGCAGCTTCCAGGCCTTGCAGCATCGTTCCGTCGATCTGTTCATCCAGCAGGAGCTGGCGCGCCACGCCACGGCGGCGGCGATCCAGAAGGCGGAGGCGGGGGCATCGGGCGCGGCGCTGTCGCAGGCCGCGTCCAGCGCCAAGGCGCGGGCGGCGGAGGCCGGGATGCTGATCGGCACTCAGGCGATCCAGCTGCATGGCGCCATCGGCTTCACCGATGAATACGATCTGGGCCTGTATGTGAACCGCACGATGCGGTTGGCTGCCAGCCTCGGCAATGCGGCCGAGCACCGGCGCCGCTTCGACGATCTGAGCGAGGGAGCCTGACCATGAGCTTTCACTATGGCGTGACGCAGGAGCGCGACTGGAACGCGCTGAGCGATACGGAATTCCGGCAGATCCTGCGGGCCGAGTTCGAGGCGCATTATCCCGCTGAGCTGCGCTATGCGCCACGGCGGCTGCGCTGGCACGAGAACAAGGACTGGTATCTGCGCATGGCGGAGAAGGGGTGGATCGCCCCGAACTGGCCAGTCGAATATGGCGGCATGGGGTTGTCGGCGGCCAAGCTGCTGATCTTCCAGGAGGAGGTCGAGCGCTGGGGCATCGGGCGTTATCAGGATCACGGCACGCTGATGCTGGGCCCGGTGCTGCTGCGCTGGGGCACGGAGGAACAGCGCCGCCAGTATCTGCCCGATGTGCTGGCCTGCAAGGCGATCTGGTGCCAGGGCTATTCTGAGCCGGGCAGCGGCTCCGACCTTGCCAGCCTGAAGACGAAGGCAGTGCGCGAGGGCGATGAATTCGTCATCACCGGCCAGAAGATTTGGACCACGCTGGCGCAGGACGCGACGCATATGTTCGTGCTGGTTCGCACCGATTTCGAGGCCAAGAAGCAGGAGGGCATCAGCTTCCTGCTGGTCGATCTGGCGCAGAAGGGCGTCACCGTGCGGCCGATCCGCGACATGGCCGGGCATGAAGAATTCTGCGAAGTGTTCCTCGACGAGGTACGCACGCCGGTGTCCAATCTGGTCGGCGAGCTGAACAAGGGCTGGACCGTCGCCAAGTCGCTTCTGGGCTTCGAGCGCATCCATGTCGGCAGCCCGAAAATGCCGGAATACGGTCTGACCGTGCTGGAAAAACTGGCGCGGGCGCGGGGGCTCTGGGCCGATCCGGTGTTCCGCGAGAAATACGGCGCGTTGAAACTCGACGTCGCCCATCTGTCGGACGCCTATAACCACTTCACCGGCATCGTCGTGCGTGGCGAGGCGCTGGGGCAGGACATTTCCTGGCTGAAGGTCTGGGCGACCGAAACTTTCCAGCGCATCGCCGATCTGGTGGTGGACACCGCCGGCCCCTTCGCCGCGATCAATGGCGAGTTGGAGATTGCCGGCACCCGCATCGACGTGCTGGCCAGCTTCTACAAGGCCCGCCCGCCGACTATCTATGGCGGCTCCAACGAAATCCAGCGCAACATTCTGGCACAACAGGTGCTGGGCCTGCCGCGGAAGTAAGCCTCTGCGGCGGCCCTATGTCCGGCCGAAGACGTCCTCGATGCGCACGATGTCGTCTTCGCCGAGATAGGAACCGGACTGGACCTCGATCAGGTTCAGCTCCACCCGGCCGGGGTTTTCCAACCGGTGGACGGAGCCGAGCGGCAGGTAGATCGACTCGTTTTCCTGCAACAGCTTCTGCTCGTCGTCGCGGGTAACCAGCGCCGTGCCATTCACCACGACCCAATGCTCGGCGCGGTGGAAATGCTTCTGCAGCGACAGTTTGCCGCCGGGATTCACGGTCAGACGCTTCACCTGGAAGCGGTCGCCCATGTGCAGCGTCTGGTAATAGCCCCAGGGACGGTAGATGCGGCGATGCGTGTCGGCCTCGCGCCGGCCATCCTTCTTCAGCAGGGCGACGGCGTCCTTCACCTGCTGCCCGGCATCCTTGGCGGCGACCAGTACGGCATCCTCCATGGCGACGACGACGATATCCTCGACGCCGATCACCACAGTCGGCAGGCCGCTGCCGCGCACGAAGCAGTTTTTGGCATCGATCACGAAGCCGTCGCCCTGCACGACATTGCCGTCCTTGTCCTTGTCTCCGACTTCCCAGAGCGACGACCAAGAGCCGAGATCGGCCCAGCCGACATCGGCCGGCATGACCGCAACTTTTTCGCTGCGTTCCATCACGGCATAATCGACCGAGATTGACGGCGCCTCGCTGAAGCTGGCGCCGAGGCGCAGAAAGGTCAGGTCATGGACCGCTTCCGCAACGCTGGACCGCGCCACGCGTCCGACATCGGGGACATAGCGCTCGACTTCTTCCAGATATAGCCCGACCGGCATCAGGAACATGCCGGAATTCCACAGATAGCCTTGCTCGACAAAGCCCTCCGCCGTCTCCCGGTCCGGCTTTTCGACGAAGCTGTCAACGATGTGTGCCGCACTGCCCGGCAGGGCGGCACCCGGCTTCACATAGCCATAGCCGGTGGATGGCTCGGTCGGGCGCATGCCGAAAGTGCCGAGATAGCCCTGCTTCACCGACACCAGTGCCGCCTTCACGGCATCGCGCAACCCCTGCGGGTCGCCGATATAGTGATCGGCCGGCAGCACCAGCAGGATGGCGTCGGGCTTCGCCTGCTGCGCCACCAGCGCGGCAACGGTCAGGGCCGGCGCCGTGTTGCGGCCGACCGGTTCCAGCAGGATCGCGGTCGGATCGATCTCGATCTGGCGCATCTGCTCGGCGACGATGAAGCGGTGCTCCTCGCTGCACACGATGATCGGCGGGGCAAAGCCGAAGGCAGGGGCGATGCGCAGCGCGGTTTCCTGGATCAGGCTGCGTTCCGACAGCAGCGGCAGGAACTGCTTGGGATAGCTCAGCCGGGAAACCGGCCACAGGCGCGAACCGCTGCCGCCGGACAGGATGACCGGAATGATATCGGCAAAATCGGTCTCGGCTTCGCTCATGATTCTTCCTTCGACTAGACACGCCAGCAGCGCAAACAATCATGCCTGCCCCGGCGAGGCAATCATCCTACGCCAGGGCCGGCGGCGAAAGGCGGAGATTGACGGCAGGCTGGTTGCGAGAGGGTAGCCAAGCCGGGCTGTCCTGGCCTAAAACTCTTTCCTCCTGAATTCCCGACAAGCGGAGCATCCCCATGCGTGAATATTCGATCGCGGCCATCCCGGCTGACGGCATTGGCCCCGAGGTCATCTCGGCCGGCCTGCGTGTCCTGCAGGCGCTGGAGCAGCGGGCCGGCGATGTGAAATTCACAATCCGCAATTTTGACTGGGGATCGGATTACTACAAGAAGCATGGCGTGATGATGCCGGAAGACGGCCTCGCCCAGCTGAAGCCATTCGACGCCATCTATTTCGGTGCAGTCGGTGCGCCTGACGTGCCGGATCACATCACCCTGTGGGGCCTGCGCCTGCCGATCTGCCAGGGCTTCGACCAGTATGCCAATGTTCGCCCGACCAAAATCCTGCCCGGCATCATCCCGCCGTTGCGCAACTGCAAGCCCGGCGATCTGGACTGGGTGATCGTGCGCGAGAATTCCGAGGGTGAATATTCCGGCCATGGCGGGCGCGCCCATAAGGGCCTGCCGGAAGAAGTCGGCACCGAAGTCGCCATCTTCACCCGCGTCGGCGTGACCCGCATCATGCGCTATGCCTTCAAGCTGGCGCAGGCCCGGCCGCGCAAATTCCTGACCGTCGTCACCAAGTCGAATGCGCAGCGCCATGGCATGGTGATGTGGGACGAAATCGCCGCTGAGGTGGCGTTGGAATTCCCGGATGTGACCTGGGATAAGATGCTGGTCGATGCCATGACCGTGCGCATGACGCTGAAGCCGGAAACCCTGGACACCATCGTCGCCACCAATCTGCACGCCGATATCCTGTCCGATCTGGCCGGTGCCCTGGCCGGCAGCCTGGGCGTGGCGCCGACCGGCAATATCGACCCGGAACGCCGCTTCCCGTCGATGTTCGAGCCGATCCACGGTTCTGCCTTCGACATCACCGGCAAGGGCATCGCCAATCCGGTCGCCAGCTTCTGGACAGCAGCCCAGATGCTCGATCATCTGGGCGAGGCGGAGGCCGCGGCGCGGCTAATGCGGGCGGTGGACAAGGTCTGCGCAGCGGGCATCATGACGCCCGATATCGGTGGCACGGCGAACACACAGCAGGTAACCGACGCCGTCATCGACGCGATCCACAGCTCGAATATCTGAGAGGTCAGGCTTTCAGCGCGGCGGCGGCAAGGGCGGCAATGGCTGCCAGCCGCTGCCGGTATTCCTCCAGCGTCGGCGGCGTGCCGCTCTTCGCCCCGATAGCGGCCTGACGCAGCGTCTGGCACAGCCGGTCGGGCGTTGCCTCGACACGGGCCAGTGAAATCTCGCCTGATGCGTCGGCGGCTTCGAGGAAGCCGCAGAAGCGCTCGACATACATCGCTTCCGTCTCGTTCGCATCCTCCAGGGCGATCTGCGTCTTCACGAGATACAACTCGCCCCAATGCTCGGCATCGCCGAACAATTCCAGCCAGGTGCCGTAATAGGCGTTCAGCATCGCCTCCAGACGGGCCCGAAAGGACGTGTCGCCATCCTGCGCCGCATCGCAGCGCTGCAGCATCAGATCGCGCGTGCGCAGCAGGACGGTGCGGAACACATCCTCCTTGCCCTTGAAATGAAGATACAGCGTGGCCTTGGCAACGCCGGCCTCCCGCGCAATATCATCCATAGAGGTACGCTTATAGCCGTAGCGGGCGAATAATCGGCGCGCGGCATCGGCAACCTGCTCCAGCTTGGTCTGGGCAGTGTGGTCAGCGTTATCGTTGTGAGGGCGCATCATGAGGATTGACAGCCGCGCCAATTGGGATAAATATACTCATTAGGTCAATTCAGTCTACTCGGTACAATTTTATACGTCCAGTTCGATTGACGGACAAGAACTCATACAGGAGTGCAGGCAGCGCGGAAACCGGCTTATGGGGAACCGGACGCGCAGCCGACATGTCAATCCCGCGTGGCGTACAGACGACAGCTCATACACCCCAGCCACCGACGAGGTAGCCATGGCTATTACCCTCACGGTCAACGGCGCGACGCATAGCGTCGATGTTGACGACGATACCCCCTTGCTCTGGGTCTTGCGCGATACGCTCGGCCTGACCGGTACCAAATTCGGCTGCGGCGTGGCCCAGTGTGGCGCCTGCACTGTCTTCGTGAATGGCGAGGCGCAGCGTTCCTGCGTGCTCCCGGTCTCCGCCGTCGAGGGCGAGGTGACCACCATCGAGGCGATCCAGGGCCGCGAGGCGCAGGCCGTGCAGGCCGCCTGGACGGCGCGCGACGTGCCGCAATGCGGCTATTGCCAGTCCGGCCAGGTGATGAGCGCCATCGCCCTGCTGAAGGAAATCAAGAACCCGACCGACAAGGACATCGACCAGGCGATGAACGGCAATATCTGCCGCTGCGCCACCTATGTTCGTATCCGGGCCGCGATCCACGACGCTGCCCGCACGCTGGAGGGCTGAGCCATGACCGCAATGCGCCTTTCCCGCCGCACCATGCTGAAAGCCAGTGCCGGCCTGGTGATCGCCCTGCAACTGCCGCTGCCGGGCCGGGCGAAAGCCGCCAGCGGGGCGGCTGCCACGCCCATCGCACCAAACGCCTTTGTGCGCGTCGGCACCGACAACACCGTCACCGTGCTGGTGAAGCATATCGAATTCGGTCAGGGTCCGTTCACCGGCCTCAGCACTCTGGTCGCCGAGGAGCTGGACGCCGACTGGTCGCAGATGCGCGCCGAACACGCCCCCGCCAATGCCGACCTCTACAAGAATCTGGCATTCGGCGTGCAGGGCACGGGCGGCTCCACCGCCATCGCCAATTCCTACCAGCAGCTGCGCCAGGCCGGCGCTGCCGCGCGGGCGATGCTGGTTCAGGCCGCTGCCGACAGCTGGAAGGTCCCAGCCGGCGAAATCACCGTCGAGCGTGGCGTGCTGCGCCATTCTTCGGGCCGGCAGGGGCAGTTCGGCGAGTTCGCGGAGGCGGCGGCGAAGCTGCCGGTGCCGCAGAGCGTGACGCTGAAAGACCCGTCCGCCTTCAGGCTGATCGGGCTGGATAATGGCTCGATCCGCAAGCTGGACACGCCGGGCAAGACCGACGGTACGGCGCAATTCACCATCGACATCATGACGCCGGGCATGCTGACGGTCGTTGTCGCCCGGCCGCCGCGCTTCGGCGCGACGCTTGTCAGCTTCGACGATACTGCGGCCCGGGCGGTGAAGGGCGTGGTGGATGTGAAGCGCATTCCTTCCGGCATCGCGATCTATGCCAATGGCACCTGGCCGGCTCTGAAGGCCCGCGAGGCGCTGACGGCAGTGTGGGACGAGGCCAAGGCCGAGATGCGAAGCACTGCGGCAATGATCGAGGAATATCGCGCGCTGGCCAAGACACCCGGCATCGTTGCCGGGACGCATGGCGACGCCGCAGCGGCCTTCGCCGGCGGTGGGCAGGTGATCGAGGCGGAATATGTCTTCCCCTATCTGGCACATGCCCCGATGGAGCCGGTGGATGGCTATCTGGAGTGGGACGGACAATCGGCCCGCGCCCGCTTCGGCAGCCAGCTCCAGACGCTCGACCACGCCATCATCGCCAAGGTGCTCGACCTGACGCCGGACAAGGTGACGGTGGAGACCATGCTGGGCGGCGGCAGCTTCGGCCGGCGCGCCCAGGGCGACGCCCAGCTGGCGGCTGAGCTGGCGCATGCCGCCAGGGCCATCGGCCCGAACCGGCCGGTGAAGCTGGTCTGGACCCGCGAGGATGATCTGGCCGGCGGCTATTACCGCTCGATCTTCGTGCATCGCCTGAAAGGGTCCGTACAGGACGGCAAGATCACCGGCTGGAGCAACACCATCGTCGGCCAGTCACTGGCCACTGGCACGCCGTTCGAGGCCTTCATGGTGAAGGATGGCGTGGATGCCACCTCGGTCGAGGGGTCGAAGGAAATTCCCTATGCGATCGCCAATTTCCGCTGTGACCTGCACACGGTGACATCGCCGGTGCCGGTGTTGTGGTGGCGCTCGGTCGGGCATACCCATACCGGCTATGCGGTGGAATGCTTCATCGACGAGCTGCTGGAGGCGACGGGGCAGGACCCGGTTGATGGTCGTCTGGCCCTGATGGGCAAGGAGCCGCGCCTGGCCGGCGTGCTGCGGGCGGTCGCCCGGGCGGCCAACTGGTCTGGCGGGGCGCCTGTGAACGGACGGGCACGCGGCGTTGCGGCGGTGGAGAGCTTCGGCAGTTTCGTCGCCCAGATCGCCGAGGTCTCGGCCGGTCCGGAAGGGCCGATCGTGCACAAGGTCTGGTGCGCCATCGATTGCGGTGTCGCGGTCAACCCGGATGTCATCCGCGCGCAGATCGAGGGTGGCATCGGCTATGGCCTTGGCCATGTGCTCTATGCCGAGCTGGATCTGGATGCCGGTGTGCCGGTGCAGACCAATTTCGACAGCTACCGCTCGCTGCGTATCCATGAAATGCCGGAGATCGAGGTGGTAATCGTGGCCTCGGCTGAACCGCCCACGGGCGTCGGCGAACCTGGTGTGCCGCCGGTTGGTCCGGCGGTGGCGAATGCCATGGCGAAGCTGGGCATGGGCCGGCCGAGTCGGCTGCCGATGGTGCGGGGGATGGTCTGATGCGGAGGCTGATTCTGCTGGCCGCCGGGGCCGCCCTCATCGCCGGTGTTACCGGGATGGCGCTCAGCGGCAAGGCCCAGACCGCAGCGTCCCAGAATGCGGAGCTGCGGCCTGTCTCGACCTTCGCCGGCATTGCCGATCCGCGTCAGCGCGCCGTCGCGCTGTTCGAGGAATCCGGCAAGGTGCTGCAGCATCCGCGCTGTGTGAACTGCCATCCGGTCGGCGACCGTCCACGCCAGGGCGATATGATGCAGCTGCATCAGCCACTGGTGGTGCGCGGCGCTGACGGGCATGGCGCGCCGGGCATGAAATGCAGCACCTGCCACGGTGCGGCGAATTTCGATCTGCCCGGCAGTGGTGCCGGTGTGCCCGGTGATCCGCACTGGCATCTCGCCCCGGCCTCAATGGCCTGGGAGGGCAAGTCGCTGGGCCAGATCTGCCAGCAGATCAAGGACCCGGCCCGCAATGGCGGCAAGGATATGGCGGCGCTGGTCAAGCACATGGCCGAGGATTCACTGGTCGGCTGGGCCTGGAACCCAGGCAAGGGCCGTGCGCCAGCACCGGGTACGCAGGAAAGCTTCGCCCAGCTGATCCAGGCCTGGGCCGCGAATGGCGCGCATTGCCCGGCGTTGTGAGCCAGGGCTGGCCGGGATTTATGCCCCGGTCAGCTGGTCGGGCTGGAGTCCAGGATCGCTGGCCAGGCCTTCAGGGCCATGTCGGCAATTTCCATCAGCTCTTGCCGGCCGACACCGCTGGCGGCATGAACCGATATGCCCTGGCTGATGGCCGTCAGGAAACGCGCCAGCCGGACCGGGCTGGCCGTTGGTGGCAGATCGCCTTCACGCTGGGCGCGCTCGAAACGCTCCCTAAGGGCGTCTTCCGCGCCCTGGCGGCGGTCGATCAGCTCCTGGCGGACGGTTTCCGACGAATCGCTGCACGACAGGGCGGCCTGTACCAGCAGGCAGCCGGGCGGCATCTCGGGATCGACATTGGCAACGCCATAAAGCAGGGCCTCGGCCACGCCGCGCGCGGTCGGGGCGTTCAGGGCGCTGCAACCGCCAGCCATCTCGCCCATGTAGCGGTCGAGTGCCTGCCGGAACAGCCCCTCCTTATTGCCGAAGGCGGCATAGAGGCTGGGCGGGTTGATACCCATTGCCTGGGTGAGGTCCGAGAGCGAGGTGCCCTCGTATCCTTTCGTCCAGAATAGCTTGAGCGCCTTGTCCAGGGCGTCGTCCATATCGAAGGCGCGGGGGCGGCCTTTGGCCATGGAGCTTCCTCCTTTTATTTTTTTACTAACCACTATATAAACCGCTTGACGCCGCCCGTCCAGAGTGACATTTGTAGCATCCACTACACATAAAGGCGGATTGTCCGGCTCTCCTGACCGCGTGCATCGCCTCGAACACGACCGCTTGCCGGTCAAGGAGTCCAGGATGAGTAAGGTTTTTCGGCGCCTTGTAGGCGCAGGCTTCCTTCTTGCTGCCAGTGCTGGCGCTGTGGGGGTCTATGTCACACAGACAGGACATAGGGCACAGGCTGAAGCCCCGACACAGGCCCCGGCCGAGATGGCGGTCCCGGTTTCTGTCGCCACTGTCGAGCAGCGCACTGTCAGCCTGTGGAATGATTTCTCCGGCCGGCTGGAAGCGGTGGAGCGGGTCGATATCCGCTCCCGCGTCACCGGGGCGGTGCATGCCGTGCATTTCCGCGAAGGTGCCCTGGTCCAGAAGGGCGACCGGCTGATCACCATCGATCCGGCCCCCTATGCCGCAGCAGTCAACCGGCTGCAGGCCGAAGTGGTGGCCGCCCAGTCGCGGGTGAGCCTGGCGAAGAAAGAACAGGACCGCGCCCAGCAGCTGCAGCAGGCCAACCGCGGGACGATTTCCCAGAGCGTCGTCGACCAGCGGGTCAGCACCTATAACGAGGCACTGGCCAATCTGCGGGCCGCGCAGGCTGCGCTGCAATCGGCGCAGCTCGATCTTGGCTATACCGAAATCCGTGCCCCGGTTGCCGGGCGCGTCGGTCGACTGGAGGTCACCATCGGCAATCTGGTTGCCGCAGGGGCGGGCGCACCAATCCTCACCAATCTGGTCTCGGTCAGCCCGATCTATGCCAGCTTCGACGTCAATGAAGATGTCGTTGCGCGCGCCCTGAAGGCTGTGCCGGTCGAGGATGGCCGCCCGCAGATCGAGCGTATTCCCGTCGCGATGGGTACGGCCGCCACGGAAGGCACGCCGCTGCAGGGGCAATTGCAGCTGATCGACAACCAAGTCGATATGCGCAGCGGCACGGTCAGGGTGCGTGCCCAGTTCGACAATCCGGACGGCACGCTGATGCCGGGCCAGTTCGTGCGGTTGCGCATGGGCGAGCCCCGGTCGGGCGCGCTGGTGGTCGTCACCGAGCGGGCCATCGGCACCGATCAGGACAAGAAATTCGTCCTGACCGTCGACGCGGATAACCGCGTCGCCTATCGGCCCGTCCAGCTGGGGCCGGTGATCGATGCCGGGTTGCGCGTCGTCACTGCCGGTCTGGAAGCGGGCGAGCGGATCGTCGTGAATGGCCTGCACCGGGTCCGCCCGGGCGTGCTGGTGGCACCGCAGCAGGTTGCCATGGACACGCTCCAGCCTGTCTCGCCGGCCAATCTGGTCGCCCAGCGCCAATAGCATCCCGGACCGGGGCCGCAAATCCGTCCTGCGGCCGGTCCCTTCGGGCATTGTGGGGAGTTCCACACCGTGAATCTGTCTAAATTCTTTATCGACCGCCCCATCTTTGCCGGTGTGCTCTCGGTCCTGATCTTCGTCGGCGGCTTGCTCGCCCTGCGGTCCATGCCGATCTCCGAATATCCGGAGGTGGTGCCGCCGCAGATCGTCGTGCGCGCCACTTATCCCGGCGCCAACCCGAAGGTGATCGCCGAGACCGTGGCGACTCCGATCGAGGAGGCCATCAACGGCGTCGAGGACATGCTCTATATGAGCAGCCAGGCGACCACCGACGGTCTGATGACGCTGACCGTCACCTTCAAGCTGGGCACCAATGCGGACCAGGCGCAGCAGCTGGTGCAGAACCGGGTCTCGCAGGCTGAGCCGCGCCTGCCGGAAGAGGTGCGGCGACTGGGCGTGACGACGATCAAGAGCTCGCCCGACCTGATGATGGTCGTGCATCTTCTGTCGCCGAATGACCGCTACGACATGACCTATCTGCGCAATTACGCGCTGCTGAACGTCAAGGACCGACTGGCCCGGATCGATGGCGTCGGCCAGGTGCAGCTGTTCGGCTCCGGCGACTACTCGATGCGGGTCTGGCTCGACCCGCAGAAGGTCGCCGAGTTGGGCCTGTCGGCCAGCGATGTGGTGGCTGAGATCCGCGCCCAGAACGTGCAGGCGGCGGCAGGCGTCGTCGGCGCCTCGCCCAGCGTGCCGGGGGTCGATCTGCAATTGTCGGTCAATGCCCAGGGCCGGCTGCAGAGCGAGGAGGAATTCGGCGAGATCATCGTGAAATCCGGCGATGACGGCCAGGTTACCCGGCTGAAGGACATCGCCCGGATCGAGCTTGGGGCGGCTGAATACGCGCTGCGTTCCCTGTTGAACAACAAATCTGCCGTCGCCGTGCCAGTGTTCCAGTCGCCCGGCTCCAACGCCATCGAGATTTCCGACCAGGTTCGCGTGGTCATGGACGAAATCCAGCAGAACATGCCGGAAGGCGTGGAATACCAGATCGTCTATGACACGACCCAGTTCGTGCGTGCCTCCATCGATGCCGTGGTGATGACGCTGCTGGAAGCAGTCCTGCTCGTCGTGCTGGTGGTCATCCTGTTCCTGCAGACATGGCGGGCCTCGATCATTCCGCTGCTGGCCGTGCCGGTTTCCATCGTCGGCACCTTTGCGGTGATGCATGTCTTCGGCTTCTCGATTAACGCGCTGACCCTGTTCGGGCTGGTGCTGGCCATCGGCATCGTCGTCGATGACGCCATCGTCGTGGTCGAGAATGTCGAGCGCAACATCGAGGAGGGGTTGAGCCCGGTCGAGGCGACCTACCGCGCCATGCGCGAAGTGTCCGGCCCGATTATCGCGATTGCCCTGGTGCTGGTGGCGGTCTTCGTGCCGCTGGCCTTCATCACCGGCCTGTCCGGCCAGTTCTATAAGCAGTTCGCGCTGACCATCACGATCTCGACGATCATCTCGGCGATCAATTCGCTGACGCTGTCGCCGGCGCTGGCAGCCCTGCTGCTGAAATCCCATGACGCCCCGAAGGATGCGTTGAGCCGGGGCATGGACAAGATGTTCGGCTGGCTGTTCCGCGGCTTCAACAAAGGGTTTGCCCGCGGCTCGGCTGCCTATGGCGGTGGCGTGCGCCGTGTCATCTCGCGCAAGGCGCTGATGATGGTGGTCTATCTGCTGCTGGTCGGGGCCACGGCGGGCCTGTTCAAGAGCGTTCCGGGCGGTTTCGTGCCGGGCCAGGACAAGCAGTACCTGGTCGGCTTCGCGCAGCTGCCCGATGGTGCCACGCTGGACCGCACGGAAGAGGTGATCCGCCAGATGGGCGAGATCGCCCTGCAACAGCCGGGCGTGCGTGATTCCATTGCCTTTCCCGGCCTGTCGATCAACGGTTTCACCAACAGTTCCAATTCCGGCATCGTGTTCGTCGCGCTGGATGATTTCGACCTGCGTAAGAGCCCGGAACTCAGCGGCAATGCCATCGCCATGCAGCTGAACCAGAAATTTGCCGGCATCCAGGAAGCCTTCATCGCCATGTTCCCGCCGCCGCCGGTGCAGGGACTGGGGACGATTGGCGGCTTCAAGCTGCAGCTGGAGGACCGCACCGGCCAGGGCTACGCCGCACTGGACGAGGCGACCAAGGCCTTTGTCGCCAAGGCGCGGCAGACGCCGGAGCTGGCCGGCATCTTCTCCAGCTATCAGGTCAATGTGCCGCAGCTCTATGCCGATATCGACCGCACCAAGGCGCGCCAGCTGGGCGTGTCCGTGACCGATGTGTTCGAGACGCTGCAGATCTATCTCGGCTCGCTCTATGTGAATGATTTCAACAAGTTCGGGCGCACCTATTCGGTGCGTATCCAGGCCGATGCGGAATTCCGCGCCCGGGCGGAGGATATCGGCAAGCTGCAGGTGCGCTCCCGCCATGGCGAGATGGTGCCACTGTCGGCCGTGCTGCGGGTGCAGGCCAGTGCCGGGCCGGAACGGGCCATGCGGTATAACGGCTTCCTGTCGGCCGATGTGAATGGCGGTGCCGCGCCGGGATTCTCGACCGGTCAGGCACAGGCCGCCATTGATCGGATCGCGGCGGAGACCCTGCCCAAGGGCATGGATTATGAATGGACGGAGCTGACCTATCAGGAAATCCTGGCCGGTAATTCGGCGATGTGGGTGTTCCCGCTGGCGCTGCTGCTGGTCTTCCTGGTGCTGGCTGCCCAGTATGAAAGCCTGACCCTGCCAATCGCGATCATCCTGATCGTGCCGATGGGGCTGCTGGCTGCCATGGCGGGTGTCTGGCTGACCGGGGGTGACAACAACGTCTTCACCCAGATTGGCCTGATCGTGCTTGTCGGGTTGTCGGCGAAGAACGCCATCCTGATCGTGGAATTCGCCCGCGAGCTGGAACTGGCCGGCCGCACCCCGCTGGAGGCGGCCATCGAGGCCAGCCGGCTGCGACTGCGGCCGATTCTGATGACCTCCATGGCGTTCATCATGGGTGTGGTGCCGCTGGTGATCTCGACCGGCGCCGGCGCGGAGATGCGTCAGGCGATGGGCGTGGCCGTGTTCTCCGGCATGATCGGCGTCACCTTCTTCGGCATTTTCCTGACGCCGATGTTCTACGTGCTGATCCGCCGCCTGGCCGGCAACCGGCCGCTGCGGGCGCTGGGCGAATCAACGATGGCCGAGGAACCCCGGCACGCGGTCTGACAAAAAGGGCGAGCGGCACTGTCAGCCGCTCGCCCGGACCGTCAGGATACCGGCTCGATGGCGGTGCGGGTGACCGTGTCGGTATTCACGCCCTCGATGCGGATCAGCCTTGTCGGGCCGGCGCGCAACGGGGCATGGACCGCGCCGATATCATAGAGATGGGCGTCGCCAGGCTTCAGGCTGTAGGTGCGTGTCTTCTCCACCTTGCCCGGCGTGTCGCCCTGCGGCGGCACGACATAGCGCCAGTCGGTCATCTCCGTCTCGCCGACGGCCTGGCCATAGATCGCCCAGGTCGGGCCATGATCATGCGGTGCACCGCCCTTCGGCCCGTCATAGACATGGCGGCAGACGCAGAAGCCCAGCTCCGCATCCTCGAACAGCACCTCGCGCTCCTTCACGGCCGGCTTCTCGAAGCAGGCGGCGACAAAGCCCGTGTCGTGCAGCGCCTTGGCGGTCAGTTCCCGCACCTTCTCGCGGCCGGCCGGCCCGGCATCCGCCTTCAGGGCGGCGCGGATATCGCCGGCGAATTGCTCAAGCGTGTAACCCATGGTGTTTCTTCCCTTTTCTTTGTAATCGCTTACGACATGACGCCGATCTGCCAGGGCACGAATTCATAGCGGCCGACGCCCAGTTCCTCGCTCTTGCTCTGCTTGCCGGAGGCGGTGTCGAGCAGCAGCTGGAAGATGCGCTCCCCCATCTCCTGCATCGAGACCTTGCCATCCATGATCAGCCCGCAATTTATGTCCATATCCTCTTCCAGGCGGGTGAACATCGGCGTGTTGGTGGCCAGCTTGATCGACGGCACCGGCTTTGCCCCGAACATCGAGCCCCGGCCAGTGGTGAAAGCGATCAGATTGGCCCCGCCGGCAACCTGCCCGGTGGCGGAGACCGGATCGTAGCCCGGCGTGTCCATGAAGACGAAGCCCTTGGCGTTCACCGGCTCGGCATATTTATACACCTCCATCAGCGGCCCGGTGCCGCCCTTCATGGAGGAGCCGAGCGACTTCTCGAAGATGTTCGCCAGCCCGCCCATCTGGTTGCCGGGGCTGACCACGCCGTTGATCTGGGTGTCGCGGCCCTTGTTGTAATCATCCTTCCACCAGCGGATGCGCTCGATCAGCTTCTCGCCCACGGCCTGGCTGACGGCGCGGCGGGTCAGCGTGTGCTCGACGCCATAGATTTCCGGCGTTTCCGACAGGATCGCCGTGCCGCCATGGCGGGTCAGGATGTCCATCGCGGCACCCAGCGCCGGATTGGCGGTGATCGAGGAGAAACCGTCGGAGCCGCCACATTGCAGGCCGACGCTGAGATGGCTGGCCGACACCTTCTGGCGGGTGACCTTGTTGGCTTCCGGCAGCATCGCCTTCACCGATTCGATGCCGGCCTCAATGCTTTTGCGCGTACCGCCGGTCTCCTGCATGGTGAAGGTCTTCAGATTATCGCCAACCTCCAGGCCCTGCTCGATCATCAGCCCGGCGATCTGGTTGCGCTCGCAGCCCAGCCCGACGATCACGGCGGCGGCCAGGTTGGGATGGCGGATATAGCCGGCCATGGTCCGGCGCAGCAGGTTCATCGGCTCGCCGCTCAGCTCCATGCCGCAGCCGAGCTGATGGGCGAAGGCGACCACGCCATCGACATTGGGATACTCGGCCAGCCGCTCGGGCGTGAACCAGTCGGCAACGCCATGAACCACGGTGGCCGAGCAGTTCACGGTCGAGAAGATGCCGATATAATTGCGCGTCCCAACCCGGCCATCCGGCCGCACGATGCCCATGAAACTCGCGCGCTCGGCTTCCGGCACCATGTCGAGCGGGCGGTAATCCTGCGCATAGGCATAGTCCCGGTCGAATTCCCGGAAGACGATGTTATGGCTGTGCACCATGGTGCCGGTCGGGATGTCTTCGGCGGCGAAGCCGATGGTGGTGTTGTATTTGCGGATCGGATCGCCCTTGACGATATCGCTCGCGGCCAGCTTGTAGCCGGCTTTCACGTCATCCAGGGCGGTGAAGCCTTCCTCGGGCACGGGCGTGCCGGCGGTGACGGGGATGCGGGCGACAACAACATTGTCCAGGGCATGCAGACGGATGACCGTGCCATCCATCTTTTTCGCGGGCTGAGCGTTCATCAATCCATTCCACTTGACGGGCCACTTGGCGAGGCGATGCCGAAGTCTAGTCGCCATGCGGAATTTTTGAACGGATTTTCGCCGCATCCCGACCCCGCGCCGGATGCAGGGCCCGTGCGGGTGGCGGCTGTAGCGCTTTCACATGGCCTTGCTATGATCCGCCATGATCGGCATCACCCCACGCACGGAGACGCGGTATGAGCACTCGGATCAGCCCGATTGAGGTTTTCCCGGAGGCCGTGCAGGCCATGCGCGAGCTGGAGACAAAGATTCGCGGCTTCGGCATCGACCCGATCCTGCTGGAACTGGTGAAGATTCGCGCATCGCAGATCAATCGCTGCGCCTTCTGCCTGCATCTGCACACCAAGGAGGCGCTGCAGAAGGGCGAGAAGCTGGAGCGCCTGCTGGTGCTGGAGGGCTGGCAGGAGTCCTCCTATTACACGCCCAAGGAACGCGCGGCACTGGCCTGGACCGAATCGCTGACGCTGATCGCCGACCGGCAGGCAGCGGATGAGGATTATGCGGAATTGCTGGCGCATTTTTCGGCGGAGGAGGCGGTGAAGCTGACCTTCGCGATCACCACGATCAATGCCTGGAACCGCATCGCGCTGGGCTTCCGCTACGCCCATCCCGCCTAGGCTGCCGGCGCGATGATCCGGGCCAGCGGGCGCAGCCAGCGCCGGCGCCAGGTCAGCGTCGCCACAATGGCAATTGCGCCCAGGCTGAGGCTGACGCCCCAGAGGAGGCTGCCGAAGCCGGCGCCATCGCGCAGCAACGCCAGCGCCAGGCCGATGGCCAGCAGGCTGTAGCCCAGAAGGCGCAGGGGCAGGGCGCGGCCCGGCGGCAGATGCCGCGCGCCGGTCACGGCCTCCCAGTTGCGATCCTGGCTGAGGGCCAGAAGGGCAAAGCCGGCATAGCAGGCGGCCAGCAAGGCTGTCAGCAGCAGGATGTCAGGCATGCTGGGCGCTGCCCGAAAGGTGTTTGGCGAGTGCTGCCTTGCGCGACAGGCGCCAGGCGCTGAGTCCGGCAATGACCGCCCCGGCCAGCAGGACCATATCCATGCCGGCAACCGACCACAGGCCGGATGACACTGTGCGGACCAGATGATCGCCGGTGGTCAGCGCATTCAGCACCACGGCGAGGAGGCCGGCCCCGGCAATCGCCCAGGCCTGATCGGCCCAGGCCTTGCCCCGGCGCAGCCAGGCATGGAGGAAGCCGGCGACCCAGACCACACAGAAGGCCCAGACTTCCAGGCTGGCGCGGTCTTCGATGCCGGCCGGCAGCAGTCGATTGGCAACGAAGAAGGCCAGCGTCGCCAGGATAATGCCGGTGGTCGAGCCAATGGCCAGCCCCTCGACGACCCGCACACCGGCCAGTTTCTGCTGGGTGTGGCGCTTGCGCCGTGATTCCAGCCAGAACAGGAAGCCGGTGCCGATCATCACGCAGCCGCTGAGGCCGAGAGCGAAATAGACCCAGCGCAGGGTCCAGTGCCGGAACTGGATGTAGTGCATGCCGGAGATGAAACGCTGTACAGACAGCACCGGCTTGGCCGTGCTTCGCGCCAGAATGGCGCCAGTCGAACCGTCGAAATAGACCGTAGCGAGATTCATCGTCACGGCATCCTGGAAGCCGCGCCGCATCTCGACATAGGCATTGGCATCATTGGGGTGCCAGATGCGGATGAAATAGGGCTCGCCGCCTTCCCAGATCTGGCGTGCCTGCGCCGCCATGGAGTCCAGCGAGCCGACCTTGCCCGGCTGGTCCGCCTTGGGCCGGGAATACTGTCCGAACGCCTCGTTGAAATAGGCTTTCCGGTCGGGAAAGGTGACCTCCCAGGCATTCGGGAAATACACCGTCATGAAGATGATCAGCCCGGACAGGGTGATCAGGAAATGGAAGGGCAGGCCGAGCACGCCGGTAACGTTATGCAGGTCAAGCGCGATACGTGGCGCTTTCTTGTCGGTGCGAAGGGTGAAGAAATCCTTGAAGATCTTCACATGAATGATGACGCCGGTGACGATCAGCGCCAGCATCCCCATGGCCGCCAGCCCGACCAGCCAGCGCCCGATATTCGCCAGCTGGATATGCAGGCTGTAGTGGAACGGATAGATGAAGCGCGTGCCGCCAAGACTTTCATTTTTTGGCAAGACGGCGCCGCTGGACGGATCAAGCTGTATCCGGTTGTTCACGCCATCCTTGCTGTAGGAGGCGCGGACCGCCGGTTCGCGGTCCGTTGGCATCATCACCCACCATTGCCCACCGCCATCAGACATCGGTTCGATCACGCTGCGCAACTGCTCCAGCGAAGGGGCGGTATCGGGGGCTGCCAGGCGGCTTGCCGGCATCATCCAGCGGTCGATCTCGCGATCGAAAACGCTCAGCGTCCCCATCCAGAAAATGGCGAAGAGCAGGGCGCCGATCACGACACCGGCCCAGGTATGCAGCCAGTTCATCGATGCGCGGAAACCTGATCCCATCTCAATTCCCCATCCGGCTCAGCCAATAGACCAGCCCCTGCGCCAGTACCGCCCCACCCAGAGTGACCAGATACAGCGGCATGGGACGCCGCTCGGCGAAGCCCCATAGCCCGATGCCCAGATAGACGAGGTAGCCCAGCATGGCCGCCAGTACGACGGCCTCGCTGCCAGCCATGCCGAAGGCGGCCATGCCGGCCGCCCCCAGCGAGACCAAGGCGGCGGTCAGGAAATACCCGCCGCCAATCACCACCAGCAGGCGGAGTATCAGCCCTGCAGTGTTTCGCCAGCGCGGCGACAGGGAGGACGAAGCCAGGCTTGCCATCACCCGGTCAGTTCGGCTTTGCGGCCGGTGGCGGCGGCGGGGAATCAAGTCCCTCTGCCGGGATGAAGGACAGGCTGGTCACATACATGGCAGCATCGTATTTCTCGCCAGCACGCTCGCCGGCGGTTTTGTCGGTGTGCTGAACCTCGGCGACATAGAGCGCCTTCCAGGGCAGGGTGATGCTGAACTTGCCGGCCTCGTCGGTGAGGTGCGTCCGGGCCCAGCCGGACAGGGCCGTAACCTCGACCTTGGCCTTGGGCAGCGGCTCACCCTTGAAGCTGACCTGCATCTCGATGGCGCCACCCTCGATCTTGCCGGTCGGGACGATATCAAGAGCCAGACTTGCCGTCCGGGCGCTGAAATCGCTGATGTAGCGCGCGGCGGGGGTCCAGACGGTACGGATCGTCTTCTCGCCTTCCTTGCGCTCGAAGGCGGGGTAGGCGGTCTCGGCGGCGATGATGCTCTCGCTCTTGCCGGGCTTTGCGTCCAGGGCAAAGAACTTGTCGCCCTTTTCCGGGGTCAGGGCGCGCGGGCCGGCGTTGGTCAGCAGCGAGGCATCCAGCTTGGTGAAGCGGTCCAGCAGGCCGGGCGAAACCTCGCGCAGATTATCCCCGAACTCCCCGAAATAGAGCTGGGCGCCACCGTCCTTCTGCTCGATCCACACCTGATGCGCCGAAGCCGGGCTTGCGGACAGGGCAAAAGCCACCAGCATCGGGGCCATCAGGGCCGAGGCTATCAGAGTGGGGGCCAGTAAGGCACCCAGCCGGGGCTGCTTGGTCATCGATCGCATCGGATATCCTTTGATTTGCAAATAATCGCTATTCGCGTTTGGCAGTCTTTATGGCGCATATGATAATGCGTCTCAACTGCGTTCTGGATATAAGACGATCAGGCGGGCAGAATTTTCAGAGAAATCATTCGTCCGAGGGTGTGCCGCGCAGGCGCTTCACGCCGGAGCGCTTACCTTTGCTGTCAAGCCGGCGGCGTTTTTCGCCCAGGCTGGGCCGGGTAGGGACGCGGAATTTCGGTTGCAGGCTGGCCTGCTCGATCATCTCGGCAAGGCGGGCGACAGCATCCCGGCGATTGGCTTCCTGCGTGCGGAAGCGGGTCGCGGTCAGCACGATCACGCCATCCTTGGTCAGGCGGCTGCCGGCGATCCGGGCCAGGCGGGGCTTCATTCGTTCCGGCAGGGAAGGGGAATTGCGCATGTCGAATCGCAGCTGAACCGCGCTGGAGACCTTGTTCACATTCTGCCCGCCGGGCCCGCCGGCGCGGATGAAGGTGATGCCGATCTCGTCTTCTGGGATATGAATGGTGTCGCCGACCTGGATCATCGCGCCAGCCTATATCAGAAACCGCGTCAGCCGGAATGCAGGCGTCGTTTCTGGTCCGCCATTTCCTCATCGCTCAGGATGCGCTGGCCGACCGCGACATTGCCGACCAGAAACCGGCTGCAGCTGCCACTCTCATCCGCAAGCGGCAGGATAAGCCGTCGCCAACTCCGCACATCCACCCAGCGCGGCGACGCGTGCTCGGAATAGAGCGGGGCCTTCTGGCGGTATACCGCGCGATAGCCACTGCGGTAGAGCAGGGCGGCGGGGGTCTGGGTTTCCCGGTTCATGTCGGAAACGCTCCAGCCCGTCCAGTCGCGCGATGCATGCACCGCGATCTTCGTGCCATAGACCCGGTAGCGTGCATCAAACCCCTCGCGCTCGATATCCAGCAGCATCACATTGCCCAGTGTCGGCACCAGATCCAGGCAATCCACCTTGTCCTGACGCGGCAGGCCGGTGCCTTCGTGGCGCTCGAGATGCAGCCAATAGGCCATCAGGAAGGCCAGCTTCTCGTCCGGCAGGTTTTCCGGCTGGGTGGGCCAGGCGATATTCAGGACCTGCGGTCCGTCGCCTGCGAGGGCGATCAACCGGGTCGCGCCAGCCTCAATCATCTCATCCGTCGGATCAATCCAGATTTCATCGGGCGGGATGATCATGACGCGGGCTTTCTTCGGCGGGCCTGTTTTGCATTGCGTGCAGACTAGCAATGCTTTCTCAAAAAGACTGGAAGATAAATTTACTATCCTGCCGATCCGCTGGAAATAATTTTTGAATGACAAAAAGTTGTAATTATTGAAATATTACGACCAGCGACTGCCGACTGGGCTGGCGCTGGCCAGGGCGAGGCGGAATGAATATCGCGCACCCCAGATTGCAGTCACTTTACAGCTTCTGGCATGCCAAGACGGCAGGCGTGCGACTGCCGGCGCGCAGCGCCTTTCTGGCCGAGGAATTCGCGCCCTGGATGGGGCATATCGCCATTGCCGATGTCGAGCTATCTCCGCTGCGCTTCCGGTTCAGCCTGTTTGGGACGGCCTTCGTCTATGTCAACAACACGGACATGACCGGCCGCTATATCGATGAGGCAATGCCGGAAGCGATCCGCGCGGCCATACTGGATGATTATTCACGCTGCACCGAGAGCGCCGCGCCGCTGTATGTGCATCGCCAGAGCGTCAACCGGGAATGGACGTCGATCCATCGCCTGCTTCTGCCCTGCGCCGAGAACGGTGACAGGGTCGATAAGATCATCGTCGGGCTGTACACCGAGGGCGGCAGGACAGAGTTCATTACCGACCTGCCCTGATCCCCTGCCAGACCCCCGTTATGAGAAACCTCCCCTGCCGAGAAGGTGTGTGCCGCCGCCCGGTTTCTCGGCATATGCTCACTGCCTCTAACAAGAAACCAGGGAGGAAATATCCATGAAGGGCATCGTTTTTGCCGGGGATCGTCGGGTCGATATCCTGTCCTTTCCGGACCCGACGCCGGGACCGGGCGAGGTGGTGCTGGAGATCAAAGCCTCGGGCATGTGTGGCAGCGACCTGAAATTCTATCGCACGCCGGGCGGTGCCAAATCACTGGGGTTCAAGATGCAGGACGGCCCGATCATTGCCGGGCACGAGCCCTGCGGCGTGGTCGTCGCCATCGGCCCGGGCGTACCGGAAAAGCAGGCCTGGATCGGCATGCGGGCGATGCAGCACCATTACCGCGGCTGTGGTGCGTGCGCCCATTGCTCGACCGGCTGGATGCAGCTCTGCATCGACGGCGTGGCCGAAGTCTATGGCGTTACCGGTCATGGAGCCCATGCGCAGTATATGAAATGCCCGGCGCGCACCCTGGTGCCGCTGCCGGAGGAATTGTCCTTCAAGACCGGGGCGGCGATTTCCTGCGGCACCGGAACGGCATGGGGTGCGTTGCAGCGCCTGGAACTGCGCGGCGATCATTCCATCGCGATTTTCGGCCAGGGGCCTGTCGGCCTGTCAGCGACGCAGCTGGCCGTGGCGATGGGCGCCAGGGTCATTGCGCTGGACACAAGCCCTGAGCGGCTGGCACGGGCCACGGAGTTCGGCGCCGATACTGTAATCAATCCGCTGGAGACGCCTGATCCGGTCGCGACCATCCGCGATCTGACGCATGGGTTGGGCGCGCATCTGTCACTCGATGCCTCTTCCTCGCCTCAGGCGCGGGCGCAGGCGGTCAGATGCGTGCGCACCTGGGGCAAGGCGTGTTTCGTCGGCGAGGGCGAGGGGGTGACGCTGGATGTCAGCAATGATCTGCTGCGCCGCCAGGTCACGCTGATCGGTTCCTGGACTTTTTCCACCGTGGGCCAGGCCGATTGTGCGCGTTTCGTGGCCGACCGCAAGATCGATGTCGATCACCTGTTCACGCATGAATGGGCGCTGGACCACGCGGTGGAAGCCTATCGTCTGTTTGATACCCAGAGCACCGGCAAGGGGGTCATATACCCCGCTTAGCCGGATCTCCGGTGAAAGGCGACTATTCGGTCGCTTTCTTCGGGGCCTTGGTGTCGCTGCCCGGCGGCGAGACCATGGCCCGGGCATCCACCAGCATTGCGCGGCAGCGGTCGGCCTTGCCATCCTCGTCCGCCTCAATTGCACCCTTCAGGAATTCGATCACACCTTCCTTGGAGTTGCGATCCGAATCGCGGCTCTCACGCGGCATGGCGGCGTCGGTCTTGCCGTCGAGATTCTGCTTGCTGCCATCCTTCATCTCCATGACAACCTTCGTCTTGTTGTCATAGACCATCTGCTCGTCGCTCTCGACCTGCCCGATCAGACGTTTCGCATCGTCGGAGCAGGATGTTGCAGCGCTGGCTGCGGTCGGCAGCGCCAAAATGCCGAAAAGTCCGGCGGCGAGGAGGGTCTGTCTGTTCATGGCTGTATTCCCATATGTGCAGTTCTTGTCGTTATGGGAGTAACGCCGCTGGCCGCCGACTGTTCCCCAGGCTGGACGGGCTTGATTGCCGAATCGTAACGTGAACGGGCAGGCGGCGGCGGACATAATGCGTTTTTAAACCACGCATCTACTTTCGGTCGGCGGCGAAAAGACGCTATCTTTGCCGGCGCCATGCATTCCTGCTTCAAGGGTTTCCAAGATGCTGATCGCCCCTGTATCGATGCCAAGGCCGGTTAGCACATGAATCTGCTGCGTCTGCTGGCGCCCCAACCGGATCGACTGCCCTATCGGATTCTCTTTCTGGCGCTGTGTTCGGGGGTGGCCAGCGTGGTCATCCTGGCGCTGGTCAACAGCGCCGCTGAAGAGATCATGCAGAATGGCTATGATCAGGTGGACTGGCTGCTGGCCGGCGGAACGGCAGTGGCGGCGGTGGTGTTCCTGATCAGCCAGATATGGCTGATCCGCGACATGGCGGGGCGCATTGAGACAGGCATCCACCGGGTGCGCGTCCAGTTGCTGGAATTACTGCGCATCGCCGATTACCGGCAGCTGGAACAGCTGGGGCAGGCCCAGTTATTCCAGAATGTCACCCAGAACAGCCAGGTGATTTCGCAGAACTCCCAGTTCCTGGCCATGGCGCTGCAATCCCTCGTGCTGATCGTCGCGTCCCTGTCCTATCTGCTCTGGATATCCACCATCGCCTTCCTGCTGGTCGTGGTGGTGATCGCCGTTGCCGGGGCGATCTATTTCATCATGGGGCGGGAGCTTGGCCGTACTTATTACGCGGGCATGGATACCGAGGCCCGGCTGTTCCAGACCACCACGGATCTGCTGGACGGCATCAAGGAAGTGCGCATGTCGAGTGCGCGCAACGCGTCCCTGCGCAACAGCTTCGCCGCCGGCGCCGCCGAGACCCGCCGGACGGCGCTGCAGGTTCATGTGCTGAGTTTCCGCCAGTTCATCTTCGGCGAGAATGCCATCTACACGCTGCTGGGCGTCGTGGTGTTTCTGGTGCCGCTCTACACCCAGTCAATCGGCGAGGATGTGCAGAAGATCACCACGATTGTGCTTTTCGTCGTCGGGCCGGTTGGTGCGGTGCTGCAGCTGTCGACCCTGCTGATGTCGTCGGAAGCGGCCTGCGCCCGGATATTCCAGATGTGCGAGAAGCTGTCGGCGATATCCGATCCGGCGCTGGCCCGCGCCAGCCCAGCGCCGCTGCCGGCGAAATTCGAGGCGCTGCATCTGGATGAAATCCGCTTTGCCTATCCGGCCCCTTCCGGCGAGACGCCGTTTTCCGTTGGTCCCCTGTCGCTGTCCATCCCACGGGGACGCATCACCTTCATCACCGGCGGCAACGGGTCGGGGAAATCCACCCTGATCAAGATCCTGACCGGGCTCTATATGCCGCAAAGCGGCGAGATAAGGCTGGATAAGTGGCTGGTCGGATCGGCGCAGCTGCCCGCCTATCGCGAGATGATCGCGACGGTCTTTTCCGATTATCACCTTTTCCGTCGCCTGTACGGCGTGCCGCCGGTCGATCCCGTGGAGGCCGCCGAGCTGCTGTCTTTGTTCGAGCTGGAGCAGCGCGTCACGATCAGCGAGGGCAGTTTCGACACGATCGATCTGTCGGTCGGCCAGCGCAAGCGGCTGGCGTTGATTGCAGCCCTTCTGGAACACCGCCCGATACTCGTCCTCGATGAATGGGCGGCGGATCAGGACCCGCAATTCAGGGCGAAATTCTATCGCGAGATCCTGCCAACTCTGAGGGATCGCGGCCTGACCATCGTCGCGGTGACGCATGATGATCACTATTTCGACGTGGCCGATCATCGGGTTCATCTGGAAATCGGCCGGGCAAGGGTGATCAACGGCCAGGGTTCGGGCACGTCACCCACAGGCGGGAGAGGCTGATCATGCTTCTGTTCGATCTGTTCCGGCGCGAGGCGAGGATCGACCCCCGGGGGGTCTTGTTCCTGTCCGCCCTGGCGGCTGCGTCGACAACGCTGATCCTGGTCGTCGTCAACCTTGCCTCCGAGGAGGCGAGCAAGGGCGAGGTCAGCCTGCGGCTGGTTGTCCTGATGGTTTGCGGCTGCCTTTTGCTGGCCCTGTCTATGACCCGGGTATCCGTCGCCGTGGCGGAGGAGGTGGAGCGTATCGTCGAACGCCGGCGGGTGCATATCTTCGATGACATATGCAAAGGCGATCTTCGGCTGGTCGAGTCCATCGGCCGGGGGCGGCTCTATGGCGCGATCACGCAGAATCTGCAGGTCATTTCGCGCAATCTGCCGATGGTCGTGATCGGGCTTCAGCATGCGGTGATGCTGGTATTCGTCAGCGCCTATCTGGCCTGGCTGTCCTTCCTCGCCCTGGGCCTGTTTCTCGGCTTTGCCGCCCTTGCCATGCTGGTGCACACCCAGCGGCTGCGCGCGATCAACCGGGCAACCGAGGAGGTGTCGCACGAGGAATCGCATCTGGTCGAGCGGCTGCGCGATATCCTGGATGGCTTCAAGGAAGTGCGCATGAGCCATGCCCGGGCGGCCGCGCTGATCGAGGAGGCGGTCATCGTCTCCGACAAGGTGCGCACCGCGAAAACCGCCGTGAAAGGGCAATGGGCGCGGGAATTCGCCGCCATCCAGCTGGCCTTCTATCTGCTGATAGCGCTGATGGTGTTCGTCGTGCCGCTGTTCACCACGGAGTTTCACACCGTGGTCATGCAGGCCACCACCACCGCTCTGTTCATGATCGCGCCTATCAGCTCCCTGATCCAGACCATACCGGCGCTGAATGACGGCGAGGCGGCGATGCGTGAGATCGAGGTGCTGCGCCAGGCGCTGCGCCATGAAACGGAACGCGCGCAGGACGAGACTCTGGAACCCCTGAGGGAGCCACTACGCGACATCGTGCTGGAGGATATCGCCTTCACCTACGGCAAGGGCGGCCGGCATGATTTCCGGGTCGGGCCGCTGAATGCCCGTTTCGAGGCCGGCCAGATCACCTTTATCACCGGGGGTAATGGGTCCGGGAAATCGACCTTCCTGCATCTGCTGACAGCGCTGATGCCCCCTGAATCCGGGACCATCAGGGTGAATGGCGCGCCTCTGGCGCCCGGCCAGCGGCAGGCCTATCGCGACACCATCTCGACGGTGCTGTCGGATTATCACCTGTTTCGCCCGCTCCACGGTGTGCCGCAGCCGGAGCGCAAGCGCGTCGCCGAGATGCTGGAGAGGATGCAACTGTCGGACAAGGTCGGCATCGAGGACGGCGCTTTCACCACGATCGATCTGTCGCAGGGACAGCGCAAGCGCCTCGCCCTGATCGTCGCCGAGATGGAGGACAAGCCGGTCCTGGTGCTGGACGAATGGGCAGCCGATCAGGACCCGCATTTTCGGGCGATCTTCTACGAAACCATCCTCCCGGAGCTGAAGGCGCGCGGCAAGATCGTCATTTGCGTTACCCATGACGACCGCTGGTTCTTCGTCGCTGACCAGCTGCTGCACATGCAGGATGGCAAATTGAACGGTGCCCCTGCGGTCGCCTAGCAGCTGAGTGGCGATATTCCCCGAGATTACGGTTTTGTCATGCTTCAGGACCGTAAAATCCCTGATTGGGCGGTGGCTATTGCCCTGATACGCCGTCATAATCAAAGCGCTTAATCAATCACGGGCTGAAGTCATCCAATGTCAGTAGACGCGGCACCCCAGGACACGATCAGCGAGGACGAACCGCGGCGCGGCCTGTTTCGCCGCTACGATATCTTCGTCCTGATCGTCCTGATCCTGCTGATGATTGCTGCGGCCCTGCTCTGGCCGCTGATGGTCGTGACCATCCGGTCGGGCGAGGCCGGCGTCATGTTCCGCTGGTTCTCTGGCACCGAGCGCGAGCAGGTGTATCAGGAAGGCACCCATCTGGTGATGCCCTGGAACACCATCTACATCTACGATGTGCGTCTTCGCACGGAAGAGCGCCAATACAAGCTGCTGACCGATGCCGGCCTTCCGGTCGATTTGCGCGTCGCCATCCGCTATCGGCCAGATATGCGCATGCTGCCCCTGCTGCATGTCGCCGTCGGCCCCGACTATGTGAACCGCGTGATTTTTCCGGAGACCGAGGCGGTGTTGCGCCGAGAGGTCGGCCGTTACAGCCCGGAGGAGGTCTATACCAGCGCGCGCGGCCTGCTGGAGAAGATCCTGATCTCCACCCTGGCGCAGACCGAGGATCGTTTCGTGCTGGTGGACGAGGTGCTGATCAAATCGGTCGAGCTGCCGGCGCTGGTGCAAGAGGCCATCGAGCGCAAGCTGGTGCTGTCCGAGCAGGAAAAAGCCTATGGCTATCGCCTGAGCATCGAGGTGAAGGAGGCTGAGCGCAAACGTATCGAGGCGGTCGGTATCCGCGATTACCAGAAGACCATCAGCGAGACGCTGACCGAGGATCTGCTGCGCTGGCAGGGTATCCAGGCCACCAAGGAGCTTGCCACATCGCCGAATGCCAAGACGGTCGTCATTGGTGGCGGCGGCGATGGGCTGCCGATCATCCTGGGCGGAGCGGATCGCTAGGAACCGGCATGACCCGCAGGAAGAAAATCTGGCTCATCTGTATTGGTATTGGCGTTCTTGTCCTCGCCGGGGCAGCCGGCACATGGCATCACACTGACAAAAAGGTAGGCTCGGAAGCGGTGATCGCCGTTGTCACGGGCACCGAGCAGGCCAACAGGGATTTCCTCAATGGCATCAGGATGGCGCTGGATATCGTGAATTCCAGAGGTGGACTCCTGGGGCGTCCGGTCCGGCACGAGATCTATCAGGAACCTGATGGCGTACGGGTAAGGGGCGAGTTGCATACAGCCCATGATTCGATGGACTTGGCGTCCCGGATCGTCGCCCAGCCGAACACTGTGGCTGTCATCGGACATAATTCCAGCGACACGGCAATCCCGTCCGGCGCCATATACGATCATGCCCGTGTGCCGTTCATGGCCACCCACGCCACCAACACCTCGTTGTCGCGGGGGGGGATGCGGCATATCTACGGATTGCTGCCGAATGATGAGGTCGCAACCCATTTCATGGCGCGCTATGCGATGACCAGTGGAATGTCCAATTTCGTTATTCTGGGTGACCTCACGGAATACGGTAAGGAAAGCACGGATTATTTTGCCAGTGCCGTCGCCACCCAGGGGGCGACAATCTCCTATATGGGCCTGGTTGAACCAGCCATCCGCGATATCGAGACGCTGATCCTTTTTCTGCTGGATAATAATGCATTCAGCATAAAAACTGTGGATGCGATTTTTATCGTTGGCTGGCCACCGGATGCCGTTGGATATTTTATCAAGCTGGCCCGGCAGGTGGGGATTCTGAAGCCTATCCTCGGAACGGACGGTATTCTCGCTACGGATGTGTCGGCTATCGCCGGACCGGCCATGAAGGATGTCATGGGAATTTCACTGTATGATGTGAATTCGCTCAATCCGGAAGCTATCGATTTCATCGAAGGCTATAAGAAGCGCTACGACCAGCTTCCATCCAGCTCCGCTGCCGTTGGCTTTGATGCGGTGAAACTGATCGCAGATATTTATCAGCGCGCGGGATCTTTCAATGCAGAGGATTTTGCGAATACTGCCCGGTTGATGCGCTATGACAGGCCCTTTCGCGGTGCCATGGGCAGTTTGAGTTTCGGCAGCGACGGCATGATCGCCAATGCGGATATTTTCGTTGTCCGGCATGATGGCACGGCGTTTAGCACCGATGCCCGCTATCGCTACAGCGAGCATATGTTCGAGGATACATCGAAGACCATCCGGGCTATTTCGCCCAGCTTTCGGCAAATTGGGGGGCATCCAGAATGATGTGGCCAGCTTTCAGTCCACTTGGCGTCCTTGCCTGGATTTTCGCCAGCTGGATCATCGGCGTACTAGGCCGGAACAGGCGCTTCGGCTTCTTCGGAAACTTCCTGGTTTCCTTCATCTTCACCCCTGTGGTGGGGGTGCTCGTCCTGCTCGCCTCGGATGATCGGTTTCCGAAGGCCGTGCGCGTGAAGAAATAGCGGCAGCGGTTCTTCTACAGCTGACATGAAAACGGCCCCTTCCTGCGAAGGGGCCGTTTCTGCATCCGGACAGAAGAAACCTGTCAGGCAGCCGCGTCGAGCGTGTCCTTGGCGGTTTCCTTGGCCTTGGCTTTCGCCTCGGCGGCCATGACCTTGCCCTTTTCGAACTGCTCCTTGTAATACGCCTTCACATCCTCGGTCTTCAGATCGAAGGCGGTGCCGCCCTCGGCATAATGCTTCTGGAAGACCTGGCCGATGGCATAGGTCGAGGCGCCAGCGATCAGCGGCAGCGACATGATGGATGCCGCCCAGCCGATAACCGGTACGAATTTCACGAGGCTGGCCGCCATGGCGCCGACACCGATGCCGACGACGCTGCCGCCCAGCGAGGCGATGATTGAGCGCACGACGCCCTCGGAGAAGGGCTTGCCATACAGATGCGAGAGCTTCTGGATCATGCGCAGCTGGATCGCGGTCACGGCGGCGATGTCGAACAGCGGGACCGGCACGGCGCTGGCAGCAACGGACGCGACCACGTAATTCTTGATCAGGCTGTTGCCTGCAAGGGTCTGGGTCAGCGTGTCTTCCGTCTCACCAGCCGTCGTATTGGTGGCTTCAGTTTTTGCAGCGGCCATCGGGTTCTCCTCATGCGGGCGGGAAATTACACGGAACACCGGCAATGCCCCGGTGCAAATGACTGATCAACATTACTTTAACCCGCCGCATAGGGAGCGCCCACCATAATAATATTAACTCGGTTTAATCTTTTGCTTTTGCATGCCGGGTGGACGCCTGTGCAGGAAAACCAGCAGGGCCAGAATCGTCGCCACCTCGCCCGGCGTGAAGACCAGCGAATAGACGGCTGACGTGACCAGCAGATAGATCACGTAATCGCCCAGCGCACCCAGGAAAGGATCGTCGTCATTGCGCTGCTGCGTTGCCGCCTGCCGCAGGGCCACGATATAGGCGCCCAGGATCAGGCTGGCGCCGACGAGGCCATATTCGAAGATAATGCCCAGCCAGCCGATATCGGCCAGGAAGAAATGGGCGTTCCCCAGGATCGTCTGCAAATTGTTGTCGCTGATCCGGGTGACCGAGCCGGCGCCGAAGATCAGCGCCAGGTAATTATTGGCGATGAAATCGGCGGCTGTCCTGACCGAAACCTCGCGGATATCCAGTGAGGCGCCGAACATCGCTTCGAGGCGTTGCAGATAGGGGCCGAATATCAGCGCCATGGCAATCAGCCCGGCGATCACGCCAGCCAGCAGCAGCACGGTTCGGAACCAGCCGCTGGTCGCGCGCAGGGCGATAAAGCCAATAACCAGCGCCGCCGCACCAATCACCGTGCGCTGCTTGTAGATCATCACCAGCAGGGCAAAGCAGGCGATCATCGCCACGAAAGCCCAGATCTCGCGCCGCATGAAGGCCCGGCGCGCCAGATAGAACACGAAGATCAGGCCGAAGAACATCGGCATGAAAATACGGTTTCCGCGTTCCTTCTCGTACAGGAACAGCTTGGATTCGGCCGGGTCGGCCCGGTACATATCCGACGGTATCGTCAGCCAGAGCAGCAGCATGACGACGAAGCTGGCGATGCCCAGCCCGATCATCACCCGGCGCAGCTCGTCCGGTGCTGGCCGCGCCAGCAGCAGGAAACCAAGGGCTGAGAAATAATACAGGAAGGGCAGGGTCTTGGCGGTGGTGGCGAAGGCATCGGCAAAGCCGACCGGGAAATAGATCATCGCCAGCAGCGGCGTCAGCCCCAGCACATAGGCCAGCAGGAAGACATAGAAGGTGCGCCAGGGCATCTGCTCCCGGAACAGCGCATAGACCGCCAGCGGCGCGGTCAGCAGCGGCCAGCCCTTCGACAGGTAATAGAGCGGCCCCACGTCGATCAGGTAATGGAAGCTCTGGCCGAACATCGGCAGGGCAACCAGCAGCAGAAGCACCATGCTGCGTGAGCGGCTCTGGACCTGCGCCGCAGCCACCGTTCTGGACACCAGAACGCGCCCCCGTCGTGGTTGCGCCAGAACGCTCATGCCGGGGTCTTGCCTCGGCGCGGCAGATGCCGCCTGGATTCCGGTGCCAGACGCGCCCGTACCGCCATGCCGAGCAGCGGCAGGGATTCGATGAAGACCCGGCGGAAATGCGTGCGCGGGGAGCGTATCAGCCGGTGCAGCCATTCCAGGGCATAGCGCCGCATCCATTCCGGGGCGCGCTGTACCAGACCGGTGATGAAATGCAGCGAGCTGCCGATGCACAGCCCGGTGCCCGTAATGTCTCCGCGCTCCTTCAGCAGCCGGGCAAGGATTTCGCCGCGCGGCTGCCCGACAGCCAGAAAGATATAGCGGCTGGGATGAGCGGCCACGAAATCCAGCGCGGCCTGCACCGCTGCCGGGTCCTTGATGAAGCCCATGGGGGGCTGGTGCAGGGACAGGCGCTGCAACCCATACTGCGCGATCAGCCGGTCACGCAGCTCATCATCGCCGCCGATCACGCAGATCGTATCCGCAGCCTGGATGTGATTCGCAAACAGCGCTGCCGTCAGGTCGCTGCCGGCGCAGCTGGGCAGGGCCATGCCGAACAGATGCTGGCCCAGCAGGCGCACGACCTGGCTGTCCGACAGGCGCAGCCAGGCGGCATCATAGGCGGCCTGCAAGTCAGGGGCGCCATTATGCAGGGCCACCATATGCTGGGCATTGGGTGTCACCACATAGGCGAAACCCGCCCCGGCCGGCCGGGCGACGATGGCCCGGGCCGCCGCCGCCACGTCCAGATCGGCCAGCTTCACGCCGAGAAACCAGGTCTCGGGATAGGCAGGCTCCACGGGGACAATCTGGTTCATGGCACCGGCGTCTGGTTGCGGTACAGGCTGTAGGTGAAATTGGCACTGCGGTCGAACGGCAGGACCTTGGTGATAAACTGGTCGATCCAGAGATTGATCTCGCTGATCGAGCTGCGCGGTACATAGATGATGTCGCCTGAAAACAGCGGTACGCTGTCTGCCATCGTCGCTGTCTCGATGAACTGCCGGGCATTCACGGTGCGCATCATCGGCCGGCCCGTCGGGTCACGCCGGATCAGCACCACCTCGCTCAGCCGCGCCGTATCGCGGAAGCCGCCCGCCAGCAGCACACCTTCCAGCAATCCGATACGGCCATCAATGCGATAAACGCCCGGTGTCCCGACCTGCCCGCCGACATAGATGCGCGAGGAGGTCGCCTGGGTGATCGTGGCATTCACCACCGGTTCGCGCAGCCATTTCTGCGCCGCCTGCTGGATGCCGATATTCAGCTCCGGCAGGGTCTTGCCGGCGGCCAGAACGGCGTCGGCGGTGCGCAGGGATATCTGGCCATCCGGGGCCACCAGCACCTCTTCATCCAGCTCCGGCGTGAACAGATAGCGCACCTGCAGCTTGTCGCCGGGGCCGATCCGGTAATCGGGGACGGCGTCGCTCCAGGCGGCAAAGCCCTGGGCATCGGCCTTTTCCTTGGCCAGTGTCAGCGACTGGTCGGTGCTGCAGGCAGCAAGCGCGACCAGCAGCGACAGCGCGGCGAAGACGCGGGTTACAGCCATCGGTAAATCATCCTTGGAACGTAAAAGCGTCGGCCCGTGAAAATAAAGCCGAGCAGGTCGCCACCGGCGTCGAGCAGGCCGCTGCGCAGGTCATTGGCCGCCAGGGCGCGGGTTTCCTCCGCCGCCAGCACCAGGATGCTGGCATCGACCAGCGGTGCCAGGCGCTGCGACATCGGCCCGACATGGCGGGGGGTGGTGGCGAGGACCAGCATGTCATATTCGCCCTGCAGCGAGTCCAGCGTGGCACGGATAGCCGGCATCGGCGCGCGGGGATTGCACAAGGTGGAGAGGGTGGCGTTGCGCGTGACGCCCAGCCCCGGGATGGCCGTGCCGGCGATCTCGATCTCGCCGACGATTTTCCGGGTCACGGCCGTGTCCTCGCCGAGCAGGGAAAGCAGCGTTTCGCCGTTTTCGACCAGATCGACGATCAGGACCGTGCGGCCGTGATTCAGGGCGATTTCCGATGCCAGGGCGGCATTGACGGTCAGGAAATCGTCGGTCAGCGTGTCGGAGACGATCTGGATCGATTGCAGCAGCTTGCCGTCGATCCGGGTTTCTGTCAGGCGCGAGACCAGCAGGGCCGTCGCATCCTGTGCCTGTTCCAGCCGCTTGCCCGGGTCGGTTTCGGACAGGGTCGACAATTCCGGCATCATCAGACGGCGTTCCGCTTCGGCCGGCAGGATGAAGACCTGGCGGAACCGGGTGGCGGCAAAACCGACGGCGCCGGCAAACAGCAGGCCGCCGACCAGCCCGGCCGCCAGGAAGCTCGGCATCCGCGACTGGCCGATGACGGGCGGTGACGCCCATTGCGCGACACGGACGCTGGAATCCTTGTTCTGGGCGGCGATTTCCTCGATCCACACCGTTTCGGCCTGCAGCGTGTATTCGCGGTTGATGGTTTCCAGCAGCATCCGGCTGCGCTCCAGCTCGCGCAGCTGGGAATTCGCCTCGCGCATCCGGGTGACGTTCTTCTCGCTCTCGCTCAACTGGCCCTGCAGTTCGACCAGTTGCTTGTCGATGGCGCTGGCTTCGATTTCCAGCTGCAACAGATGGCTGGCCAGGAAATCATGGGTCGGGTTACGGACGTCCCGGCTGGTCGTATAAAACGGATTATTCTCGATATTCATCGATTGGCGGACCACCGCGATCTGGCGCTCGATATCCTGCAGCGGCGGATAATTCGGCTTGTAGTGCTGGCGCATCTGGTCACGCTCCAGCATCAGCTTCAGCAGGATGTTGCGGTCGTCATTGTTCGAGGAATTATTGGTCGTCTCGACGAAATCGAAGATGCGCAAGGGCGTCGCCGCCAGCTTTGTCCGGGCCTCGTCGATCTGCGCCTGCAGGGCAACGGCACGCTCCTTGGTCTGGCGCTGGCGGGCCAGAATTGTGTCGACCTGATTGGCCGCAAGCAGGACTTCCTGTTCGATGTTTACGATGTTGTAGCTGCGCTTCACCTGCTCGATCTGATCGCTCAGCCGCTCCAACTGGCTGCTGGTGCGGGTCAGTTCCGTGGTCAGCAGGGCGAGCCGGGAATTGTCGTAAATCTCGCGCCGGCGATTGAGGTAGATCTCCAGCATCTCGTTGACCACGCGCGAGGCGATCTCCGGCACAGGGTGGCGGAAGGTCACATTGACGATGTTCGAATCCGAGATTGGCTGTGCACTCAGCCTTTCGCGCACCATCGCGGTGGCGCGGCCCAGATGATCCGCTTCCGAATAGGCAGGCAGCAGGCCGAGATAGCGGCGCTCCGCCAGTTCGGGAAACAGATAGGTGGCCCCCAGCCGGGCAACCATTTCGCGGATCACGGCCGGGCTGACCAGAATGTTGATTTCCGATTCGACGGCTTTCAGGCCATCGACCGAGATGATGCTGGCGGTCAAGCCCGCCGCGGATTGATTACCGGCATGCTCGCGCGAGATCAGCACCAGCATGCGGCCCTCGGCCGTGTATTGCGTCTGGGTCTTCACCGCCGCGGTAACCCCGATGGCGAAGATCAGCAGGAAGGCACACAGGATCAGGCGCCAGTTATAGAACGCAAGGACGCTGATATCGCGCAGCGTGAAGGAGCCATGGCCGGCCTGTCCACTGGGGACATAATCCCGGCTGTCGGCGTCGATGCCTTGCAGGCTGCTCATCGCCCCATATCCTGCGGGCCGACCGGCGAGGGGCCATCGGGATGCACCGCAAGCAGATTGCCGAATTCGCTGCCGACCGAATCGACCGGAACGGGGCTTCCATCGCGAAAGCGCCGGAAACCGTAGCCATGCGCCTTCAGCATCTGCCAGGCGGCATCATTGGCCCCGGCGCCCTGGGTGCCCTTGGCGATCAGCGTGGTATTGATCTCGAATATGACCATCGGGTGGAACCGGTCCAGCGTCTGGGCCGCACCGGCGATGACCATGGGTTCGGCGCCTTCCACATCCATCTTTATGCAGTCGATCTGAGTCAGCGCCAGGCGGCTGACCAGGCTGTCCAGAGTTTCCGTCTTCACGGTTTCGCCGTCGGTTGCCAGGGCGCTGCCGACGAGGGAATAGGCCTGCGGGTCATTGCCCAGCTGCACGTGATGCAGCACGGCTTCGCCATTGCTGTCGGACAGGGCCTGGCGCAGGATGGTTACCTGCGCATAGCTGTTCAGCCCGACATTCTCCTCCAGCCGGTTCGCGGCCTCGGTGCCGGGCTCGATGGCGATAACCCGTCCTTGCGGACCGGTCAGCCGCGCGGCCTTCAGTGTGAACAGGCCGATATTGGCGCCGATATCGATGAAGACGGAGCCAGGGCGGACCAGCTGATCGAGGTGGCGCAGTTCCGGCTCGCACCAGTCGCGCAGCACATAGCAGCTGACCGAGGTATAACGCAGATCGGACGGGACCCGCATTTTCTCCCCGCCTGAAGCTGTCAGTGGGAAGACTGGCGATGCCCCACGGGCGACATGCGCGGCCCAGGCAAGGCTGCGGCCGCTCATCGTCAACGGTTCGGCACGGAATCCGGGATGGTCGATCAGTTTCTTAAGGCGTCGCAGCAAAACTTGATTCCAATGCATTGTAATAAAACAAAGAGTCTTCGCGATGAAGGGTTACGGCAACGGCGTGGAGCACCCCGGCAGCGCCATTTCCCGACAGATCATGGTGACAACCGATTGCGGGTCCGGATTGTCGGGGCCAGTAGGGCCTGACGGTATCCCCGAGAGGGAATAAACCATCAGCCCGCCCTTTGGATCGCGCAAAACGTTGCGCGTCAGACTTTCCATCCGTGCCGAGAGGGTGGTTCCCTCGCGCTGCATCGGGGTTTGCGGCACCCGCAGGCCGAGGACGAGCGGTCCCGACCAATGCTCCCGATAGGCCTGGAAAGCCTGCCAGGGATCGAAATCCGGGCCGGCATCGTAGGCCATGATGGAGACCAGATCGATGGCCGCTGCCTCCGGTGAGCGCAGCAGAGACAGCGCCATGCCGGTATAGCGGCTGCGCGGTACGGCATTGGCATGCCGGCCCTCGCCATAGGCGCCGACACTCCAGCTGGCGACGCTGAGAATGTTTGGCCGGGGCAGGGCGGCCCGCATCCGCTTCACGATGGCCTGGAAGGCAGGATCGCTGGCACAGCGGATTTGGCCGTCCCGGCTTGTCCGGCAGCCTGGCTCCGCCGGCTCGAAATCGATATCCACCCCGTCGAGGCCCAGATCGCGCACCAGCCGGGCCAGGCTGGCTTCGTTCAGCGCGTGCCAGTTGGTATAGGTCGCCCCGCCAATGGAAAGCAGAACTTTCGTTTCCGGCTGGCGCTGCCGCAGAAGCTGAATCGCCTCGCGTAATACCTTGCCGGAATAGGGATATTGCAGCCCGGTCCCGGCCAGTTCCAGCGCGCCGTGATACTGCGTATCCGGCCGGGCGAAGGCCAGGGCAACCAGGGTGATATGCCCCGGCAGGGCGGCCAGCCGTGTGGCCCGCGCGCCGCTGGCCGGCACTTCCCACCAGCTTTCGTGATAGCCCAGCAGGATGCGCGGCGGCAGCGGCACCTCCGCCTTTGCCCCCATCGCCGGCAGCAGCCCCGCCAGAATAAGGATCAGGGCTAGAATACATTGCGACCGGCCATGCCGACGGTCAGGGTGCGCATCATGATTTTCAGATCGAACCATACCGACCAGTTTTCGACGTAATAGCTGTCAAGATCAACGCCGCGTTGCGCTTTCTCCAATGTATTGATGCCGCCGCGCATGCCGTTGATCTGCGCCCAGCCGGTAATACCCGGCTTGATCCGGCTGCGCATCGCATAGCGGCGCACGGCTTCGGCATAGGGGGCGTCGCTGACCAGCATGTTCGGCACATGAGCGCGGGGGCCAACCACCGACATCTCGCCGCGCAGCACGTTGATCAGCTGCGGCAATTCATCGATGCTGCTGCGGCGCAGGAAATTGCCGACCTTGGTGATGCGCGGATCGTTGCGGCTGGTGCCTTTGGTGCCGTCATCGCCAGGATCGACGGCCATGGTGCGCAGCTTGTAGATCATGAAGGGCTTGTTGTTCAGCCCGAGCCGCGGCTGCCTGAAGAGGATCGGCCCCGGCGAATCCAGTTTTATGGCGATGGCAGCCACGGCCAGGATCGGCAGGGCAACCACCATCCCGACCAGTCCGACGCTGTAATCCAGCGCCAGCTTCACCAGCGCCATCGAGCCCTTCAGGGGTTCGCGCATCAGCTGCAGCACCGGCATGCCGGCAAGATCGCTGCCTTGCGGCAACCGCAGATTCAGTCGGTTCGGCCGGATCGGCAGCACGATATCGGCGGAGATCATCTGCAACCGCTCCAGCAGGTCGAACACCCGGCCGGCGGCTTCCCAGGGCAGGGCGATGGCGATCAGATCGGCCTCGACCGTATGGATATAGTCGCGCAACGCCGCGATATCGCCCTGTATGGGCATGCCGGCGATGCGGGCATCCTTTAGCCGGCCGATCCGGTCGTCGAAGACGGCGATGACGCGGAAACGCTCCCGCCATTGCGGCGACTGGATATTCTGGATGATCTGCTCGGCAATCTCGGTGGCGCCGACGATGATGACATCGCGCCGGAAGGCCCCCTGCTTGTGCAGACGGCGCAGCCACAGCCGCACAAGCATCCGTCCCGCCCAGACCAGTGCGAGGGTGCCAAGCAGCCAGAGCAACAGGCCCTCGGCCCTGATCAGGGAGAAATCGGCGAACAGCCAGACGACCAGCGCCATGGCGCTGCCGCCAGCCGTCGTGGCCAGCAGCAGGTGCAGGAACTGCGCGCCGCGATGGCGGTAATTCTCGATCCGGTAACCACCCAGCAGCTCTACCGTGTTGATGAACACGAACCCGCCGATGATGGCGACCAGGATAGCGCCGCTGCTATCGCCGATATCAATCAGCCGCATCGACCAGCCGATGCCGATCGACACCAGCAGCAGGATGACGTCGCACAGCCTGACGAGCCTGTTGACGAGGCCGTACGTCCATTTCATCCGCTCTCTCCGCCGGGGATATCGGTAACGCTCGTGGCCAGTATTACCGTAAAAGGTAAACAAAATTTTACGAAAACGTAGTTTGAATTACTTTTTGCTGAAAATAAGTCTCTGGGCAAAAAAAGTGGTCCCAATAGCGCCCTGGGCAAGGCTGATCGAGGCAATTAATGCAGCGCCGATCATGCCGAAAAAGGGAATAAGAATGGCGCTGAGTACTATGCCGACAACGAGCTGGAGAAGGTTCAGCCGCCGCAGCAACCTGTGATGGCCAGTCATGCTGAGAAGTACATCCTGACAGGACAGCACACAGTTGATGGCCTGTCCGAGGGCTAGAATCTGCAAGGCAGGGGCGGCGGCGATGAATTCCGGCGCGATCAGGCCCAGCAGCGTTTGCGGAAAGACCAGCATCATCGCAATCGCCGGCAGCCCGATGGCGGCAACCCCCAGCCGTATCAGGCGGTTGTAGCGGCGCAGCTCCTCAATGCGGCCCAGCCGGTGCAGGCTGGCGAAGCGGGGGGCGGCCAGCGTGGCGATGGAGATGATGATCACCCAGACCAGCATCGAAATCCGGCTGGCAATCGAAAAGGCGCCGACCGTCGCGGCATCGGCGACGATGCCCAGCACGAGGACGGGCAGCGAGGCCAGCACCACCTGGGTTATTTCGACCGTCATCAGCGGCAGGGCGGTTTCCCAAAGCCCCGGCATCGGGTCCGGGGGGGAGGCCTGCGGATGGGTTTCCGCCAGCCGATGGCGGTCGCGCAGCAGAAGGGCGAAACCGAGAAGACAGCTGATCGCCAGTGACACGCCCAGCGCGAGGATCAGCCCGTCGATGCTGTCGATCCACAGCAGCAAGGCCAGGAAGGTCAGCACCGGCCACAGGGCGTTCTGCACCAGCTGGGCCGCCACCCCCCGGCCAAGCCCGGCCAGTGCGGCCCCCAGCGCGAAGGCGAGGGTCTGCGGCAGGATGACGATGGCGCTCAGCATCAGCGGCAGGCCAAGCCCCGACAGCGAGAAGAGATGGGTTGCTGCCGGCTGGGCGATAACAGCCGTAAGCCCGGCGGCCAGCAGGGCGGCCGCGCCGGAGACGCTTAACCCGTAGATCAGCACGCGGCGGGCGGCAGGGCCATCGCCGACGGCCAGCTCGGCAGCAATATGCCGGGTCATCGCCTTGTCGAGACCCAGCCGGGCGATGGTCGCCGCCAGGCCGATCCAGGTCAGGCACAGGAAGAACAGCCCGGCATCATGCGCGCCCAGCACATGGGCGGCGTAGATATACAGCCCCAGCTTGCCCAGCGTCTCCACACCGCGCAGGCCAAGGGCCGCGCCATAGCTGAACAGCGTTCGGAGAAGGCGCATAACCGGGGCAATGGGGGGAGGGGGAGAAGAAGGCGCGTGCATCGGGCTAAGATTGAGCAGAACGGCCCTATATGCTAGGGGACAAACCCATCTTCCCCAAGGATGCTATCCTCCGGCATGACCAATCACCCGCGCTGGCGTCGTTTTTTCTTCAGTTTTGCGCTGATGCTGACCCTGTTGCTGGCGGCCATCGGTTCCGGCCACGCCCAGGATGCCAGTGGAAGCAGCAGCCGGCGCGACATACGCCCGCTCGATCTGCGCCTGGTCATTCATGAGCATTTTTCGGTGCTTATGCCTTTTGGCTGGTGGACGGGCTCCCCCGAGCGCCGTGGCGATACCATCAATCTCTCCATCAACATCCCGCAATGGTGGGAGGGCAATCCGACCAGCGCCCTGCTGGCGCTCTGCCCGCCGCGTCACAGCGAGATATGGACGGAGATCACGGTGATGCGCCTGCAGCCGCATTACCGCAAGCTGCCCTGGAGCGAGCATGAATGCCGGCGCTAGCGTCCGGCTTGCCGGTTTCCGGCCCTGTCGCTAGGGTCACTTCGCTGCCAAGAACCGAACGATTGGGATGATAATGGCGCTTTCGGCCCTGAAGACCTTCCTGCAGAACAAATGCCCCGGCCTGTTCGCTTTGCTGGCGGATTACCGTGACCAGATGGCGCCGCGCTATGCCGAGCCGGAACTGGCGCTGGTGCCGCAACTGGCCGAACCCGGCGAGGCCTCGCTGGATGTCGGGGCCAATACCGGCATGTACAGCTACTGGCTGCTGCGCTCCTCAGCCCATGTGACGGCCTTTGAGCCCAATCCGAAGCTTGCGGATTTGCTGCGCCGGCGTTTCCGGCGGCGGATCGGCAAGGGCCATATTACCGTGCAGGCTGCCGCCGTCAGCCGTCAGGCCGGCGAGACCGAACTGCATATCCAGGAAGGCTTCGAGGCGCTGGCCGCTGTCTCCGCCGAGGCCCAGGGCAATGCTGCGGCCCGGACGGGGACCATCGTGAAAGTGCCGATGGTGACTCTGGATTCGTTTCAGGACCGGACCGTGGGCTTTATCAAGATCGATGTCGAAGGCCACGAGGTTGCCGCCGTCGAGGGCGGGCTGGCGCTGATTGCCCGTGACCACCCGACGCTGCTGATCGAGGCGGAGGAACGGCATCATGCCGGCTCTCTAGAGGCGCTGCGCGGCCATCTGGAGCCGCTGGGCTATCGCGGCTTCTACCTGCATGACGGCGGGCTGCGGCCGGTGGAAGGCTTCGATACCGCCCGTTTGCAGAACCGGTCTGCCCTGAACGAGGCGGGAACCCACCGGCTGCCCGGCCAGGTCTATATCAATAATTTCATCTTCATCGCCCGACCGGCGTTGATCCAGCGCCTTGGGCTGACGGCTCAGGCGCCGGTGACATAGGCGGCCATCTGGCGCACCTCTTCCTGAGCTTCCTCCAGCCGCCATTTCACGACATCGCCAATCGAGATCATGCCGGCCAGCTTGCCCTCGGCCATCACCGGGACATGGCGGAACCGGCCATTCGTCATCATCTGCATCACGTCGGAAATCGTCTGGTCCGGCCGGCAGGTGACGACCTTTGCGGTCATGATGCGGGAGACCGGGCCGTCCAGGCAGGCCGCACCCTCGGCGGCAAGGACACGCACGATGTCGCGTTCCGACAGAATGCCGGCAAGCTGCGCGCCGTTCATCACCAGCACCGAACCGATGCGGTTTTCAGCCAGTATCTTCGCGGCTTCGGAAATCAACGTGTGCGGGGCGGCCGTGACGACGTCATTGCCCTTGGCGTTCAGGATATCGGAGACAAGCATGGCGTCTTTCCCTTATGTAGGGGTCGCTGATATCCATGATCGCGCGGAAAGGCCGGTCTGGCAATCGCCTGACGCCGCTTCTTCCGATCAGGCCGCCTGTTTCTCCCGAATCGCCTGCCAGACCCGATAGGGCGTTGCCGGCATGTCGATATGGGTGATGCCATAGACCGACAGCGCGTCGACCACCGCATTCATCACGGAGGGCAGGGAGCCGGCGCATCCAGCCTCGCCGCAGCCCTTGGCGCCCAGCGGATTGGTGGTGGCGGGTACCGCGTGATAATCCTGCACCATGTCGGGCATGTTATCGGCGCGCGGCATGGCGTAATCCATGTAGGAACCGGTCAGCAGCTGGCCGTCGCCGTCATAGATGGTGTTTTCCATCAGCGCCTGGCCGATGCCCTGGGCGACGCCGCCATGGACCTGGCCCTCGACCATCATCGGGTTCACGATGGTGCCGAAATCATTCACGGCGGTGTATTTCACCACCTCGACCACGCCGGTGTCCGGGTCGATCTCGACCTCGGCCACATGGCAGCCATTCGGGAAGGCCGAGGGCGCGTTGTCGAAGATGTGCTGCACATCCAGCGCGCCCGGCTCCGCCTGGCCGGCCAGATCCATCAGCGAGATCGAGCGGTCAGTGCCGGCGATGGTGAAGCGGCCCTCGGCGAACTCGATATCGACGCTGGCGGCCTCCAGCACCGAGGCGGCCAATTCGCGGCCTTTCTCGACCACTTTCTGGGCGGCCTCGATGATCGCCGCACCGCTGGCCATCAGTGATTTGGAGCCGCCGGTGCCGCCGCCGGCAATCAGCTCGTCGCTGTCGCCCTGGAGCAGCTGGATACGGTCGAACGGCACGCCCAGCCGGTCGGACAGCACCTGCGCGAAGGGCGTGGCATGGCCCTGGCCGTAATCCAGCGTACCGGTGATGATGGTGACATCGCCATTCGGCTCGAAGCGCAGCCCGCCCATTTCCTGTGACGGCGGGGCGGTGACTTCCAGATAATCGCCGATGCCGATGCCGCGCAGCTTGCCGCGCGTCTCCGACTCCGCCTTGCGGGCCGCGAAGCCCTGCCAGTCCGACAATTCCAGCACCTGATCCATCACGGCGGTGAAATCGCCGCTGTCATAAGACATGCCGGATGCGGCCAAATAGGGCAGCTCGTCATTGCGGATGTGGTTGCGGCGGCGCAGCTCTGCCCGGTCGATGCCCATTTCGCGGGCGGCGGTGTCGATCAGCCGCTCGACATAGTAATTTGCCTCCGGCCGGCCGGCACCGCGATAGGGGCCGATGGGCGCGGTGTTGGTCAGCACGCAGCGGCTGTTCACCTCGATCAGCGGGAAGCGGTACAGGCTGACGCCATTCTTCACGATGTTCATCGTGTGCATCAGCGGCCCGACCGTGGAGAGATAGGCCCCCTGATTGGCCAGCAAATCGAAGCGCACGGCGAGGAACTTGCCATCTTCATCCAGCGCCAGCGTGCCGGTCACCAGATGGTCGCGGCCATGCTGGTCGGACAGGAAGCTCTCGGACCGGTCGGCAGTCCATTTCACCGGCCGGCCCAACGCCTTGGCGGCGTGCAGGACGCAGACATATTCCGGATAGATCGGGGCCTTCATGCCAAAGGAGCCGCCGACATTGCCGGTCAGCACCCGCACCTTGTCGTTCGGCACCTTCAGCACGTCCTTGGCAAGCTGGTTGCGCATCGGGAAGGCGCCCTGACTGCCGGCATGCAGCGTCCAGCGTTCGCTCGCCGGATCGTATTCGCCGAGTGCGGCGCGCGGCTCCATGGCATTCACCACGATGCGGCTGTTCGCGATGTCCAGCCGGGCGATATGGGCGGCTTTGGCGAAGGCGGCATCGACGGCGGCGGTATCGCCGGAATGAAAGTCGAGCGCCAGATTGCCCGGCACCTCGGCATAGATTTCCGGCGCATCGGGCGCCAGTGCTGATTTCAGATCGACCACGGCCGGCAGGCTGTCGACATCCAGCTCCACCGCCTCGGCCGCATCGCGCGCCTGGATAGCGCTTTCGGCGACCACAAAGGCGACGGGGTCGCCGAGGAAACGCACATGATCCGTCGCCAGGGCGAAGCGCGGGGTGGTCTTGGTCGGGCTGCCGTCGCGGCCGGGGATTTTCAGCTGGAAATTCAGTCCGCCAAAGCCGGCTTCCGCCAGATCGGCACCGGTATAGACGCCCAGAACGCCGGGCATGGCCTTTGCCGCCTCAATGTCGATGCCCCGGATCACGCCATGCGCATGGGCGCTGCGCACCATCACCGCATAGGCCTGGCCGGGCAGGGAGATATCATCGCTGTACCGCCCCTGGCCCTGCAGTAGCCGGGCATCCTCCTTGCGCGGTACGGGCCGGCCGATGCCGGTATTCTGGTTCTGCGACGACGACAGCGGTGCGTTCATATCCCGGGCATCCCGTAATTATCATCAGGGTTTGCAGCATGATAAACCGCGCCATGCCGCCTTCGTCACCCGTTAATCGCGTTGGGCTGGCATGACATTGGTCGGGGCGGGGGTAACAGTTTTAGCGGGATGCCAACTCAGCGGCGCGTTTTACCAGGCCGGTGCGGTCGATCTTGTTGGTGCCGGCAAGCGGGATGGCGGGCAGGAAGAAGACATGGCGCGGGTGCTGGTAGGCGGGGCCGCGCGCGATGGTCCATTGCTTCACCTCGGCCTCGGTGAGACTCGCACCCTCGCGCAGGGTGACGAAGGCGACCGGCAGGCGCTGCTTGATGGCGTCGGGGATCGGCACGACCACGGCCTGGCTGATCTGCGGATGGGTTTCCAGCAGGCGCTCGACCTCGGCGGGCCAGATATTCTCTCCGCCGCAGACGAACATGTCGTCCTCGCGCCCGACGAAATGGTGAAAGCCCTGAGCATCGCGCCGCACCACATCGCCGCTGTGATACCACCCATCGCGCAGGGCGGTGGCGGTCTTGTCCGGCATGTTGCGGTAGCCCTGCATGGTGGCGGGGTTGCGCATCTGCAGGATGCCTTCGCCTTCGCCCTCGACGATGGTGCCATCGGGGGCGACAAGCCGGGTCTCGCCTTGCGGGATCGGATAGCCCAGCGCCGCGTCGGGCGCCGGGATGCCGTCCGGATGCGGGCCATAGACGGCGGCCCCGGCCTCGGTTGTGCCGTAGCCATTGGTGATCCGGGCATTCGGGAACAGCGCCCGCACCCGGTCGACCAGAGCGCTGGAATAGGGGGAGGAGCCCATGAACAGCCGCGTCACCCCGGCGAATTCGGCCGGCGGCGGCGTATCGCCCAGGTAATTGGCAACCATCGCCATCATGGTCGGCACGCAGGTCAGCCACGTCGCCTTATGCGTGACGATGGCCTTCACATAGCTTTCCGCCGTGAAGACCGGCTGGAGCACGAGCTGGGCGCGGTTCAGGAAGGCGAATTTCAGGTTGAACAGCGCGTTCATGTGATACATCGGCGCTGCCACGATCAGCCGGTGCTGGCTGTTATCCTCCTTCGTCACCACCGAGACCATCCAGTGCTGGCCGCGATGGCTGAGCGGCACCCCCTTGGGCCGGCCGGTGGAGCCGGAGGTGTAGAGAATCTGCGCCGGCTCGTGAAAATCCGGCTCGATAATCTCGACCGGGCCGGGATCAGGCAGGGCATCCCATTCCGGGCTGTCGAACAGGATCACCGGTACGGAGGCAGGAGCTAGGGCGGCGCGGTCCCGGTCGGTAAAGACCAGCTTCGCCTCGGCATCCTCGACGATGATCGCCACCGTCTCTGCCGCCAGCTTCCAGTTCACCGGCACGACGACGATGCCGACCCGCATCGCGCCGAAATACAGCGCCACGAATTCCGCCCGGTTGGCGGCCAGCACGACGATTGAACCGCCGCGCTTCAGCCCCCGTTTCAGCAGGCCACGGGCCAGCGCTGAGGCCAGGGCATCCAGTTCCCCCGCACTCCAGGCGCGGGGGGGGGCGCCTGCTGAATAATCCCACAGCGCAATACGCGCGGGATCGGCGCCGGGCGAGAGAAGGGCGCCGACATTCGGTGTCTTGCTCATGGCTGGGCCTCGGATCAGGGAATAAAGACCACCTTGCCGAAGACCTTGCGGTCGATCAGCGCCTGCAGACCCTCGTTGAAATCGGTCAGCGGCAGGACGCGGTCAATGACCGGGATCAGCGTGCCGGCCTGCACCATGTCCATCAGGGCCACCTGATCTTCCGCCGTCCAGGCATTGGAGCCGACGATCGACAGTTCGTAGGACCAGATATAGCGGATGTCTTCCTTCGGGTCGTAGCCGGCAGTTGCGCCGCAGACCAGCATGCGGCCGAAGCGGGTCATCACCTTCAGGCTCTTGGCCCAGGTCTCGCCGCCGATATAGTTCACCACCACATCGACACCGCCGCCGCCCCAGATCTTCGGCTTGCCATAACGCTCGTGGATGGCAGCGACGAAATCTTCCTTCGAGGTGTCGATGGTGTCGTCGGCGCCGATCTCGCGCAGCTTCTCGCATTTCTCGGCCGAGCTGGCGCAGGCGATGACATAGGCGCCGGCCATCTTGGCCAGCTGTACCGCCCCGGTGCCGACACCGCCAGTGGCGCCCAGGACCAGCACTTTCTCGTCCTTCTTCACCAGGCCGCGCACCATGATCATGCGGCGCGCCGTGCCATAGGCGATCGGCAGGGCAGCCGCCTGTTCATAGGTCACGCCATCGGGAATCGGCAGCAGGAACTTGGCGTCGACGGCGATATAGTCGCAGGCCCCGCCGCGCAGCGTCTCGCCCATCTGGCCGATACCGGGCTGGAACGGGACGACCTGCACCCGGTCGCCTTTCTTGAACGTGCCGGACGGCACATTGGTGCCGATATCGACGATCTCGCCGGCAATATCGCCGCCGGGAATCATCGGCATCGGGGTCTTCAGCCCGGGAATGCCGTTCAGGATCATCGGGTCGAAGCCGTTGAGGGCCACGGCCTTCACTTTCAGAAGACACTGGTCCGGCCCGGCTGCCGGGGTCGGATAGTCGCCATAGGAGACCTGGTCGAACCCGCCATGCGCGGCGTAAAGAATGGCCTTCACCTGTCAAACTCCTGTACTGTACGGGTATGAAAAATCAGGCCTTTTCGGCCTTTTTATAGGTGTATCGGAAGTCGCAGTGGCTGGCGCCCTGCATGATGGTCTGGCTGCGCTCGAACTGGATGTTCGCATCATAGCCTTCGCAGAACGTGCCGTCGCGCTGGCAGGACAGCAGATGGCCGATCTCGCCCAGCCCCATATCCTTGTACATTTCGGCATAGCGGCAGCGCGTCACGTTGAAATCGAAATGAACGTCATCCTGCCGTTTCACATCGACCTGCAGCGCATCATCGGCTTTCCAGAGATCGTAGAGCCGGATGAAGCTGGCCATGCTGGTGCCTTCCGGCTCCAGCGCGGCGAAGCTCTCTGCCTGGGCGATGGAGGAACGGCGCACCGCCTCGCCGATGATGGTCTGTGCGGTCTCCCGGCCGACGCTGTCCTTGGCGACATCGTAGACCTGCTTCAGGATTTCCGCCTCGATCCGACGGCGCTGGATGATCGGCAGGGTGTTCGACATGGCGTCAGGCCTTCAGCTGCGTGCGGAACAGCTGGCCGAAGCCGGGGATATCATCGTCGATCCCGGCCAGGCGCAGCATGTGCCAGGCCAGCGCGTGGTTGGAGGAGGTGACCGGTTTGCCGATCAGCGCCTCCGCCTCCTCGGCGATCTTGGCGACGCGCAGCGAGGTGCAGGAAACGAAGACGCCATCGCATTCCGGCTGCGAGCCGATCTTCACGATGGCGTCGCGGATGGCCTCGGGTGTGATCCGGGCGACGATGTCGTCATCGGCCTCGTTGAAGCTGCCCATAACGGGAATGTCGAGGCCGCGGTCGATCAGGCTGTTACGCAGCCGCTCGTTGATCTCCTTCAGATAGGGTGTCAGCAGGGCGACCCGCTTCACGCCCATGGAGGAGATCGCGGCCCGCGCGGCCGTCACCGGATCGGTCACCTTCACGCCCGGTTTTTCCGTATGGATCAGCTCGGCCACGGCGTCCTCCCCGATGACCAGCGCGCCGGAGGTGCAGGCAAAGGCGATCACCTTGAAATCGGTCATGAAGGGCAGGAGCTTCGCCGTCGGCGGAATCTCCTGCTTCATCAGCATCAGCGTTTCCGGCGTGATATTCACGTCGTTATGCAGGCGGGCGGCATAGAGAGCGACACCGTCGCGCGGCCAGATTGCGCGGAACTCGTCCTCAATGGTCTGGTCGGTTTCCAGAACCAGCAGGCCGACCGCCGCGCGGGCGCCGATTCCGCTGTCAGTCTGGAAAGGCAGATGCTCCAGATTGGTCCATTCAGCGCCCGAAGTTTCGTCAATTGCCAAATCACTGGGCAGGATCGCGTCATTCATCGGAAGGTGCCTCTTTTTAATGCGCTTTGCATTTGACGCAGAAGTGTATCCAGTTAACGATACAGTTGAGGTGGAGCCCGCACAAGGTCGAATGACCGCCCCAACCGCCACCGTACAGAGGAGAGCAGTCACGATGACAAGCCGCAGAAATTTCCTGAAACATGTCGGCACTGGCGCCGCCGTCGCCGGTGTTGCCGGCGCTGGCGTTGTCGCCGGTTCGCCCGCCGCGCTGGCACAGCAGAGCGTCAAGTTCCGCATGACCCAGTTCGCTGGCGACACGTCGATGTTCTACACGCTGACGACGACCCCGTTCGTCGAGCGCCTGAAGAGCATGACCGGTGGCAAGGCTGAGTTCACGCCCTTCCCAGGCGGCGTTCTGGCCCCGCCGCTGGAAGCCTACAAGGCCGTCGAGGATGGCATCGCTGATGCCGGTCACCTGACGCCGCTCTACATCGTCAACCGTGACCCGGTGAACAGCTTCTACGGCGGTCATCCGGGCGGCATGCCGCCGGAAATGATGCTGCACTGGCTGTATAATGGCGGCGGCGCGGCTCTGCTGGCCGAGCATCGCCGGGCAACCATGAAGATGCATTCCATCCCGCTCAGCATCGGGCCGGCGGAAATCTGGCATTCTCATGTGAAGATCCGCACCGCAGCGGATCTGAAGGGCCTGAAATTCCGTGCAGCAGGCGCCTGGGCGCAGATCCTGAACGAATATTTCGGCGCTTCCGCCACCACGGTTGCCGGCGGCGAAGTCTACACCATGCTGGAACGCAAGGGCGTCGACGTCGTCGAATGGTCCGGTCCGGCCGAGAATGCGAAGACCGGTCTGCAGAATGCCGCCCCCTACATCATCATGCCGGGGCCGCACACCAATGCCTTCATGTTCGAGCTGATCATGCCGGCGGCGAAGTGGGATGCCATCCCCAATGATCTGAAGATCCAGATCGAGGCGGCGGCACGCATTGCCACCACCGAGACGCTGTTCGCCTGGACGGTCGAGGACATGAAGGGCATGGAAATCATGCGCAACAGCAAGGCGGAGTTCATCACGCCGGAGCCGTCACTGACGACCGATATCCGCGAAGCGGGCCGGTCCTGGGCGATGAAGCGGGCCGCCGAGCAGGAAGCCAAGGGCAATCCCTGGATGAAGCGGGTCAGCGATTCCTATTACGGGTTCTACGATAACTGGATCAAGAACGCCGCCTACCGAGCGGTGGATTGACGATGCCCGGGCGGCGACCCTGAAAAGGGTCGTCGCCCAAAGGGCGTGCGGGAGGACGCGCTTTACGCATCGTTGTCTTTCTCAACACGATTGGGCCTGCCATGACGTATATTATCGGGCGTATCTCCGGCGTGTTTGGCGCCGTGGCTGCGCTTGCCTCCCTTGCGCTGATTCTGGTTATCGTTTTCGAAGTTACCTCCCGCTATGTTCTCCACGCGCCGACGGTCTGGGCCTTTGACGTCGCCTATATGCTGAATGGCGCGATCTTCGTGTTCGCTGCGGCGCTGACGTTGCGGCTGAACCAGCATGTCTCTGTCGACATCTTCTCGAAGGCCATACCGGAAAAGGTCTTCCGGGCGATGGAGATCGTGGTTTACCTGCTGCTGATCCTGCCGGCCATCAGCCTGCTGACCTATGCCGGCTGGTCGGAATTCTTCAAATCCTGGGCCACCGGTGAGGTTGAGACGGTGAGCCCCTGGCAGCCGAAAATCTGGCCGTTCCGCTTCGTTCTCGCCATTGGCCTGACGGCTCTCTGGCTTCAGGTCCTGGCGCGAATCTTCGCGCCGGCCGAAAACACCACGCAGTATTAGGGATATCGTCATGTCCACGCTTCCCCTCGCTGCCTGGATGTTTCCAGCGGCGCTGACGATGATTTTCGTCGGCATGCCGGTTTCGCTGAGCCTGATCGTTGTCGCGATCGGCTTTTCCATTCCGTTTTTTGGCGCCGAGCTGGCCGGCCTGCAGCTCTATCGCTTCATCGGATCGGTGGCGGCGAACAACGCCCTGGCCGCTGTACCGTTGTTCATCTTCATGGGTGCCGTGCTGGAGAATTCCGGCATTGGCGGCCGCGTCTTCAATGCGATGAAGCTCTGGCTCGGCCGCTTGCCGGGCGGGCTGGCGCTGGCCACCATGGCAATGTGCGCGATCTTCGCCGCCGGTACCGGCATTGTCGGTGCTGTGGAGGTGATGGTCGGCCTGCTGGCGATTCCGGCCATGGTCGCCAATAAATACGACAAGGGTCTGATCTCCGGCACGATCTGCGCCGGCGGGTCGCTGGGCACCATGATCCCGCCCTCCATCGTCGTCATCATCTATGCCTCGGTCGCCCAGATGCCGGTCGGCGACATGCTGGCCGGTACGCTGATTCCGGCGCTGATCATGGTGACGCTGTTTTTTGGCTATATCCTGGTCTACTGCATCCTGAAGCCGAGCGCCGCGCCGAAGGTCGATCCCGCCGAATTCGACATTCCGCTTTCCACGAAGCTGTGGATCACGGTGAAGGCGATCATTCCGCCGGCCATTCTCGTGACTTCCGTGGTCGGCTCAATCCTGATGGGCATCGCCGCGGTCAGCGAGGCGGCGGCTGTCGGTGCCGCCGGTGCGGTGCTGCTGACGATCTTCTATGGTGATTTCAGCTGGAAGGGCACCTGGCAGGCGGCCGTGAAAACCATCGTCATCACCTCGATGATCATGCTGATCGTCGTCGGCGGCACGATGTTCACCAGCGTGTTCCGCCTTCAGGGCGGCGGCCAGCTGGTGAATGATATGGTGCGGGCACTGGATCTCGGGCCGACCGGGCTGCTGCTGCTGTTCCTGGGCATCGTCTTCGTGATGGGCGCGCTGCTCGACTGGGTGTCGGTGGTGCTGATCTGCATCCCGCTGTTCATGCCCTTCCTGGCCCCGGCCGGCATCGACCCGCTGTGGTTCGGCATCCTGGTCATCATCATGATCCAGACCAGCTATCTGACGCCGCCGATGGCACCGTCGATCTTCTATCTTCGGGGTATAGCGCCGAAGGATTTCACGACGGTGGAGATGTACAAGGGCGTCGTGCCCTTCGTGATCTGCCAGGTGATCACCGGCATTGTGGTGTATTTCTGGCCGGCCACGGCGCTGTGGCTGCCGGCGTTCTTCCTGCAATAACCCTCAGACGTGCGACAAGGGGCAATTCCCCTTGTCGCGTGTCGCGTGCTAGGCCGAGGGGCCGAGGAAGATACGGGCGATCACTTCCTTCGTGACGATGATCGCATGGGCCGAGCTGAGGCTGACATGCTGCTGCAAAATGTCGGCCCCGGCCGGGTCCCGGCGGCGCAGATGGTCGATGATCCGCTCATGCTCGCCGAAGGTTTCCGTGCGCCGCATAGTGGTTTCCATGTCGGTGCGCCGGAAGAAGCGGATGCGGGCGTTCAGACGCTCCAGCGCATCGACGATCTGGACATTCTGCGACAGCCGGGCAATCGCCAGATGGAAGGCCTCGTCGGCTTCCGACATGTCCTGGAGCAGCCCGGCCCGCTTGCGCGTCACGGCTTTTTCCCAGATCCGCGCGGCGGCCTCGATCTCCGCATCGCTGCCGCGCTGGCAGGCCAGCCGGAAGGCGGAATGCTCGATGGCGGCACGCAGCTCATACAGGTCGCGCACCGTATCGGGGGAGATTTCGCGGGCATAGAAGCCCTTATTGGGTACGAAGGTCATGAAGCCGTCGCGGACCAGCCGGTTCAGCGCCTCGCGCACCGGGGTGCGGCTGACGCCCATGCGGTCGGCCAGTTCAACCTCGTTGACCTTCTGGCCGGGGCGGAAGCGGTATTCGACCGCCAGCGCTTTAATCTCGCCATAGACACGGTCGACACTGTCTGCGGCGCGGCTGACCCGCTGCGCCTTCTGTTCGCTTTCGCCTTGCGGCGGCACTCCGTTACGCATCCTGTATCTTCTCCGTGTTCGGAGCCGTTCTATAAATGGCGTAATATCGACGATCAACAATCCCAGTGTGGATACACTTGTGTATTCATAGTATCCTATCAGCTTCCCGAAAACTTTAGGAGATGACATGTCCATCAAACGCATCGACGTTGGCCCCCGCATGAGCCAGGCCGTGATTCACGGCAACACCGTCTATCTCGCCGGCCAGGTTGCCATCGACGCACCGGGCACGAGCGCGGCCGAGCAGACCAAGAACATCCTCGACCGGATCGACGCCCTGCTGGCCCAGGCCGGTTCCGACAAGACCAAGCTGCTCTCGGCCACGATCTGGCTTGCCGACATGGCCGATTTCGCTGCCATGAACGGCGTGTGGGATGCCTGGGTCTCGGCCGGTAACACCCCGGGCCGCGCCTGCGTTGAATCCAAGCTGGCGGCGCCGCAGTTCACGGTCGAAATCGGCATTATCGCAGCGATCTAAAGCTGTTGGTCAGGGGAGGGGGCAGGCCATGCGTATAGCGGTGCTGGGTGCGGGCGTCATTGGTGTGACGACCGCCTATGAATTGATGAAGGACGGCCATGAGGTCACGGTTATCGACCGTCTGGCTGAGGCCGCATCGGAAACCAGCTTCGCCAATGCCGGCCTGTTCTCCCCCGGCCATGCCTATACCTGGGCCTCGCCCAAGGCGCCGAAAATCCTGTTAAAATCGCTGTTTCAGGAAGGTCAGGCGCTGCGTTTCAAGCCCAGCCTGGACCCCAATCTGTGGCTGTGGTCGCTGAAATTCCTGCAGAACTGCACCGCCGAGAAGACGCGCATCAACACCAAGCGCAAGGTCCGGCTGTGCATGTATTCCCAGGAGCAGTTACATCGTATCGCTGCCGAAACGGGTGTCTCCTTCCACGGCGTCACCGGTGGGCTTTTGTATCTGTATCGCAGCGAGGCCAGCTTCGCGCGCGGCAGCGCCAATACCCGCATCCTTTCGGAAGAGGGGCTGGAACTGCGCGCCATCACCCCGGATGAGGCGGCGAAGATCGATCCCGCGCTGGAGCCGGTGAAGCATAAATTCGCCGGTGCGGTCTATTGCCCGTCCGACGAAAGCGGCGATGCCCGCGTCTTCACCCGCAACCTGGCTGCCTATTGCGCCGATAAGGGCGTGAAGTTCCAGTTCAACACCGAGATCAAGGGCTTCGAGCTGGCGGGCGACAAGGTCGTCGCGGTCCAGACGGCGACCGGCCGGATCGAGGCCGATGCCTTCATCTTCTCGCTGGGCGTGTTCGGGCCGGCACTGTCGAAGCAGCTGGGCGTCCGCCTGCCGATCTATCCGATCAAGGGCTATTCCGTCACCATGCCGATTGGCGGGCGCAACAACCCGCCGACCGTGGGCGGGGTGGATGAGGATAACCTCGTCGCCTATGCCCGGTTCGGTGACCGGATGCGCGTGACCGCCACCGCCGAATTCGCCGGCTTCGACAAGAGCCATACGCCTGCCGATTTCACCCATATGCTGGCCGCGATCAAGGATATCTATCCCGATGGCGCGGATTATGGGCAGCCCAATTACTGGGCCGGCCTGCGCCCGATGACGCCGGAAGGCACGCCAATCTTTGGCACCGGGCGTTACACCAACATGTTCTTCAACACCGGTCACGGCCATATCGGCTGGACCATGGCGCCGGGTTCGGCGCGGATCACCGCCGATCTGGTGGCCGGCAAGCCGGGCGCGCTGGATCTGGCTGGCATGAGGCTCAGCGCATGACGATGAATGAAACCGATATCCAGGCGATCTTCGATGGCTCGCCCTTCATCGCCTTCCTGCAATTGCAGGTGATCTCGCTGGATACCGCGACGCAGGAGCTGAAGGTGCGCGCGCCGATGCGCCCGGAATTGCAGCGCGAACCGGAAGGCGGGCAATGGCATGGCGGGCCGATTGCCGCCGTGATAGACACGGTCGGCGATTTCGCGCTGGCCTATCTGGTCGGCAAGCCGTTGCCGACGGTGAATTTCCGGGTCGACTATCTGCGCCCGGCGATGAACACCGACCTCATTGCCGTCGCCAAGGTGCGGCGCAACGGCAAGAGTGTCGGCATCGCTGATGTCGATGTGTTCAACGAGGCCGGCGTGCTGGTCGCCATCGGCCGCGCCACCTACTCGACGCTGTAGGCTTACTCCGCTGCCACCTGCGCCCGGCGCTGCCGGGTCGCGGCCTCGTCGACGCTGTCATTATCGTTCAGCACCACGCCATAATCGCGTTCCGCCGCCTCGCGCGAGACGAAGCCGGCCAGAACATCGGCCGCGACTTCCTCCGCCGGCCGGTCATGGGCGCGGCCGAAGCCACCACCACCCGGCATTTCCAGAATCAGAGTTTCGCCGGCGGGAATCGGCTGCCGGCCTTTCGGCTTCATGCCGAGGCCGGTGTCGCGCTGATACATCTTGCCGACCTGGCCTTCGCCGCCGCCTTTGCGGCCGCGCGGCGGGTGGATCATGCGGTCGAACATCGAGGAAATCGCGAAGGGCGCACCCTCGGCATGGCTGATGACCATGACTTGGCCGGTGCCGCCGCGATAGCGACCGGCACCGCCGGAATCGGTGCGGTATTCCTTCTTCCAGATGACCAGCGGGGCGACCGTCTCATTGATCTCCACCGGGGTGTTGCGCACGCCGGACGGGAAGGCGGTGGCCGACAAGCCGTCCTTGGTCGGCCGGGCGCCGGTGCCGCCGGTATGGAACAGGTTCACGGCAAACGGCGTGGCCTTGCCGTAATCGGCATCGCCGACGAGGCCATGCCCGCCCAGCAGCATCGGGTTCCACAGGCACGACGTGCCCTCGGCCGGCACTTCGCCAATCACCTGCTCCAGGCATCCCAGCACGACATCGGGCAGCATCTGGCCGACGGCATGGCGGGCGGCGACGGCACAGGGATGCGGCGCGTTCAGGATCGAGCCTTCCGTGGCTGTCACCCGCACCGGTGCCAGCGAGCCGGCATTGTTCGGCACCTTGCCGCCGATGATGCAGCGCACGCCGAAGCTGGCATAGGCCTGGGTATAGGTCAGCGGCACGTTGATGCCATAGGTGGAAACCGGGGAGGTGCCGTCGAAATCGACGTCGATGCCGTCCTCGGATATGGTCATGGTGGCGACGATGTCGATCGGCTTGTCATAGCCGTCGATGCGCATGGCGTTCTTGTAGGTGCCGGGCTTCAGCGCGCGGATTTCCGCCAGCATGGCCGCCCGGCTGTTCTCGATGATGTGCTCGCCCAGCGGGTCGATGCTGTCCAGGTTGAACTCGCGCATCATGTCGACCAGACGGCGGCTGCCGGTCTCGTTGCAGGCGGCCAGCGAATAGAGATCACCCTCGACCTGTACCGGCTCGCGCACATTCACCCGCACGATGTGCAGCAGCGATTCATTCATCACGCCGCGCTTGGCCAGCGCCATGATCGGGATGTTGATGCCTTCCTCATAGACCTGCCGCCCATCGGCGCCGAAGCCGCGCCCGCCGACATCGACGACATGGCTGGTCGAGGCGAACAGGGCGACGAACTTGCCGTCCTTGAAGGTCGGGGTGACGACGGTGAAGTCGTGCAGATGGCCGGTGCCGAGCCAGGGATCATTGGTGACGTAGACGTCACCTTCCTCCATCGTTTCCGCCGGGAACCGCTCCAGGAAGAACCCGACCGAGGCCGCCATCGCGTTCACATGGCCGGGCGTGCCGGTAACCGCCTGGGCCAGCATGCGCCCGCGCGCGTCGAACACGCCGGCGGACAGGTCGCCGGCCTCGCGCACGGAGGTGGAGAAGGCGGTGCGGATCAGTGCCTGCGCCTGTTCCTCGACAACCGAGAGCAGGCGGTTCCACATGATCTGCAGATGGATCTGGTCGAGCGCGGAATTCTTGGTCATGGGGGCGTCCTTCCTCAGGCTGCCGGCTTGCGGACGAGAACAATATAGTCCAGCTCGTTGATCAGCGCATCGAAGCTGGAGGAGACGACTGTTGTGGTCTGCTCCTCGGCGATCAGCGCCGGGCCGGGGATCTTCATGCCGGGCTTCAGATCGGGCCGCCAGTAGATACCGGCCTCGACATGGTCGGTCTTCACGGGATCGAAAATCTGCTTGCGGCTCTTCGGTTCCGGGGCGGGCAGGGTGGCCTTCGGCATCGGCACGGGGGCCGGCTTTTCCACTTTCGTGCTGGTGGTCAGCGTCCAGCTCAGGATTTCGATGTCGAGATTGGGGATGGTGCGGCCATACAGCGTCGAATAGGCCTCGGCGAAGACGCTGGCCATGTGCCGGGCATCGTCCTGGGTCAACGCACGCACCGGCACATCGACGGCGATCTCGTGGCCCTGGCCGACATAGCGCATATAAGCCTGGCGGATTTCCACCAGATCGGCGGTCGGCGCGCCCTCGCGCACGATGGCCAGCGCCTCTTCCTGCATCTCTTTCAGCGTCGTGTTGGCGATGGCCGCATCGAACTGCGACAGCTTCATGTGCCGGCTGCGCACCACCTCATAGGCGACTGGCGCCTTCAGGAAGCCCAGCGCCGAACCAACGCCGGCCCCGGTCGGGATGATGATGGTGTCGATTTCCAGCTTCTCGGCCAGCCGTGCTGCATGCAGCGGGGCGGCACCGCCAAAGGCGATCATCGCGCGCCGGGCGATGTCCTTGCCCCATTCGATGGCATGGACGCGCGCCGCATTCGCCATGTTCTCGTCCACCACCTCGGCGATGCCGAAGGCGGCCAGCGCGTCGGACAGGTTCAGCTTGCTGCCGATCTCTGCCTGCATCGCAGCCTGCGATTTCTCCGGCGCCAGATGCACCGAGCCACCGGCGAAGACGGACGGGTCGATGCGCCCCATCACCACATCGGCGTCGGTGACGGTCGGCCGCGTGCCGCCGCGGTCATAGCAGGCCGGGCCGGGGATGGAGCCGGCGGATTCCGGGCCGACAGTGATGCGCTTCATGGTGTCGATATGGGCGATGGAGCCGCCACCGGCGCCGATCTCGACCATCTCGATGACCGGAATGCGGATCGGCAGGCCGCTGCCCTTCATGAAGCGATAGACGCGGTCCACCTCGAAAGTGCGCGAGGCCAGCGGCTGCGCCTTGTCGATCAGGCACAGCTTCGCCGTGGTGCCGCCCATATCGTAGGAGACGACCTCCTCCAGCCCGCATTCGGCGGCGATGCGGCTGGCCAGGATGGCGCCGCCCGCCGGGCCGGATTCGACCAGCCGGATCGGGAATTTCATCGCCGTGTCCAGCGCCGTCAGCCCGCCGCCGGAGGTGATCATGAAGAACGGGCAACCATAGCCCAGATCGTGCAGCTGCGTCTTCAGCCGGGCGAGGTAGCTGGCCATCAGCGGCTGCACATAGGCATTGGCGCAGGTCGTCGATTGCCGCTCATATTCGCGGACTTCCGGGCAGACCTCGGAGGACAGCGAGTAGGACAGATCGGGCAGGGCGGCGCGCAGGATTTCCGCCGTGCGCTGCTCATGCGCCGGGTTGGCATAGGCATGGATGAAGCCGATGGCGACGCTCTCGATGCCGTACTGCTTCAGCACCGGGATCAGGTCATGGACAGACTGTTCGTCCAGCGCGATCAGCGCCTCGCCCTTCACATTAAGCCGCTCGCGCACCGGCAGGCGCAGATGGCGCGGCACCAGCGGCTTCGGCCGGTCGATATTGATGTCGTATTGCTCGAACCGGTTCTCATAGGCCATCTCGACGGAGTCGCGGAAGCCCTCGGTCACGATCAGCGCGGTTTTCGCGCCCTTGCGCTCGATCAGCGCATTGGTCGCCAGCGTCGTGCCATGGATGATGATCGACACATCGGACGGGCTGATGCCGGCCTGCTCGATCACCTTGGCGATGCCGGTCAGCACGGCTTCCTCGGGGGCGGCGGTCGTGGTCAGCACCTTGGTCGTCACCAGCCGGTCGCCCACTTCCAGCGCCACGTCTGTAAAGGTGCCGCCGATATCGACGGCAAGGCGCGCGCCGGCAGCGGCGGAGGAAGGAGAGGCGGTCATGAGATGCTCCGGTTCAGGCGGGCCGAAAAAGGGAGGAACGGCACGCTACAATCGCCCCCGGAGTTGTGCAACATTGATGACAACTTCATCCGCAACGCAGCGAAAGAAAGAGACTGAGATGGCTTTGCAGGGCACCGGCATGCTGATCGTCGCCACCGATATTCCCGCCGCCCAGGAGGAGGAGTTCAACCGCTGGTACGACCGCGAGCATGTCGCCGAGCGCGTCGGCATTCCGGGGTTTCTTTCGGCCCGGCGCTATATCGCCGTGGCGGCCAGCCCGAAATACATCTCCTTCTACGAGACCGAGACCTTCTCGGTGCTGTCCAGCCCGGCCTACAAGCAGATGCTGGCGAACCAGACGCCCTGGTCGAAAGCGGTGATGGCCGGCTTCACCAATGTGAAGCGCCAGGTCGCCCGCACCACCGCCGGCATGGGGGCGGGTCTTGGCGGGGCCGCCGCCGTCATCCGCCTGCGCCCGTCCAACAGTGATGCCGCCGCCGCCCGTGAGGCGCTGAAGGCGGTGCTGGCCGATCTGGTGACGCAGGATGGCACCTTGGCCGCCCACATCATGGAAAGCGACCCGGAACTCTCCAAGCCGCTGGCCGAGCACAAGGACGCGCCGAAAGACGCGCCGGAAGCAAAGGACTGGATCGTGCTGGTCGATACGACTGCGGCGGATGTCGCCACCGCCGCCGCCAAGGCAGTGTCATCCGCAGCATTGCCGGGACTCAAGGCCATCGATAGCGGCGTCTACAGCCTGATGTGGGTGCTGGGCAAGGCGGAGCTTTAGACGACCGCCGCTTCCTCCTTCGTCATGGTCGGACTTGATCCGACCATCCATTGACCGAGCGAGCCGCACGGACGGATGGACCCCCGGGTCAAGCCCGGGGGTGACGAGGGAGAAGGGGGCGAGGCCGGACACAGCCCTCTTACATAAACCCGGTCAGGTCCGGTGCGGCCGGCTTGCCGAACAGCTTTTCCATGGCAAGCGCCATGGACAGCGCCTTTTCCTCGGCGAAGGCGGGGCAGAGGAGTTGCAGGCCGATGGGCAGGCCGCCGGCGGCCTGGATCGGCGTCGAGGTGCCGGACTGGCGGAACAGATTGCCGGGCTGAGTATTCTGGGTCACCAGCCGGGCATACTGGCCGCCTGTATCGGGATCGGAAAGCGCCTCGACCGGGGCCGGCAGGATCGGCGAGGTCGGCATGATCCAGCCATCCAGCCCTTCCATCTTGTCGGCGGCGATCTTCTCCAGGTCGCGGGTGCGGTACAGCGCATGCAGATATTCCGGCGCACCGACATCCAGACCCTGCGCGGCGCGGGCGCCGACCACCTTGTCCATCTTGCGGCGGCCTTCCTTGAAGCGCTTGCGGCCCAGCCCGGCCACCAGCTCGACCGGCAGGATGATCGGGAAGATCGCCGAGCGCTCGGCTGCTTCCGGCACCTCGATATCGACGATGCTTGCCCCGGCCTTGGTCAGCGCGGCCAGTGCCTTGTCGGTGGCCTTTGCCACCTCCTTGTCGAGATTGTCGAAGAAATAGCCGACCGGCCGGCCGAGACGCAGCCCGTCCAGCGGGGCCGGCTTCACCACCGGCCGTTCGGTCAGGCCGGCGAAGATTTGGGCCGCGTCCTCAGCCGACTTTGTCAGCGGGCCGATGGTGTCGAAAGTCGGCGACAGCGGGAAGACGCCGTCCGTGGCCCAGAGGCCGACCGTGGTCTTCAGCCCGAAGATGCCGCACAGCGCGGCCGGGACGCGCACCGAACCGCCGGTATCGGAGCCAATGGCGAAGCCACACAGCCCGGCCGCCGTCGCCACGGCCGAGCCGCTGGAGGAGCCGCCGGGCAGGCGCGCCACCTTGGCGTCCCACGGATTCCACGGCGTGCCGCGCGGCGTGCTGACGCCAGTGGCCCCCAGCGCGAATTCCACGGTCTTGGTCTTGCCCAGGATGATGCAGCCGGCCTTGCGCAGCAGCTTCACGAAGCTGCCTTCCGTGCCGATCAGATCGGTGACGTCCAGCTTGGTGCCGGCGGTCGCCGGGGTGCCGTCGATGGCGAACAGGTCCTTCACCGCCACGGGCACACCCATCAGCGGGCCGAGATCGGTGCCGGCGGCCAGCAGCTTGTCGATGGCCCGCGCCGAGGCCAGTGCCTGCGGCCCCATGACCAGTTGGAAGGCACCCAGCTTCGGGTTCAGCGCCTTGATGCGGTCCAGATAGGCGCGGGTCGCGGCCTCAGCGGTGATCTTGCCCGCACGCAACTGGTGGCCATAGGCGGCGATGCCATCGGCCAACGGATCGGAGGGCAAGGGGAAGGATTGCTGACCGCTCATGGGAATGCCTCTATCTGCATGCTTCAAAAAGGGAATATCGAACCATCCTGCCGCGTCGTACCGGCCCGGCCAAGGGACATTCTTTTTTTGCGACGGAATAGCCGCCCTGCGTCGTTCAAGGGATACGGAACCTTGTTCGGGACCGTTCGTTCCCTTTTCGGAACAACATGCATTAGGGAGAGCATTATGCGGACCAAGATTCTTGCCATCGCCCTGGCCCTGCCATTGGCCATGACTGCCTGCGAAAACAGCGGCATCGGCACGAAGCAGGGCGTCGGCGGCGTTCTCGGCGGCGTCGGCGGCGCGGTTGCCGGCGCGCAGTTCGGCAGCGGCACCGGTCGGCTCGCGGCGACGGCGGCAGGCGCGCTGCTCGGCGCCTATCTCGGCTCCGAGGTTGGCAGTGGCCTGGACGATGCTGACAAGCTGAAGGCACAGAGTGCGTTCAACCAGGCGAACAGCGCGCCGGTCGGACAGACGATCTCCTGGAACAACCCGGAGAACGGCAATCGCGGCACGGTCACACCGACCCGCGATGGCACCTCGGCCTCCGGCCAGTATTGCCGCGAATACCAGACCACCATCTATGTCGGCGGCAAGTATGAAGAGACCACCGGCATTGCCTGTCGCCAGCCGGATGGCACCTGGCGGACGACGAGCTAAGGAGCCTTTGCCATGATGCGACGTTCAACGGCAATACAGCGGCAGCGGCCGGGCCTTGGCTGGCTCGCTGCCGGGGCCATCGGGGCTACCGCCCTGTGGGCCTTTGCCGGGCCTGCCCTGGCGATGCCGGCGGTGCCGGCATCGACCCCGACGCCCAGCACCTTCATCCTGGCGCAGGCCGCCAGCGAATTGCCGCCGGAAATGCGCACCGCTTTGCTGCGTGGCATTCAGGAGGAGCTGAACGAGAAAGGCTTCTCCGCCGGCTCGGTCGATGGCGTCATGGGATCGCGCACCCGCAGCGCGATCCAGACCTATCAGCGCAAGGCCGGCCTGCCGGTGAACGGCGTGCCGACCAAGGAATTGCTGGATCATCTGAAGTTCTCGACCCCGGCGGTTACTGCCAGCACCTCAGGTGGCGGCACGGTACCCAAGGTGGCAACCACGGACAAGCTGACGACGGATGTGCAGCGCGAGCTGCGCCGTCTCGGCTATTACGCCGGTGGCATCGATGGGGTCTATGGCCCGGCAACACGTCAGGCCATCGAGCGCTATCAGTATGATTACAACAAGAGCGTGAACGGCAATGTCAGCCAGCCTTTGCTGGAGGATCTGCGCGACCGCCGGCCGGTCAGCAGGACCGGCACCAGGACGTAAAAGTCAGAGACCGTGATCGTCCGGGCCGTTCCTGTCCTCAGGAACGGCCTGTCCGCCCTTGCGAATGGTCGGGCTGAGGAAAATCAGCAGGCCGAGCACCACAAACAGCACCAACCCGGCGACATAGGGCAGGCTGGGATCTAGCTTGTAGAGCGGCATGGCGAAGATCGGCGCCAGCATGTGGCCGGCAGCGCCCGTCGCCCCGGTCAACCCGGCAACCGAGCCCTGTTCGTCCTGGCGCACCGCCAGCGATCCTGCCGCCGCGATGCCCGGCCGGCCCAGCCCGAAGGCCAGGCCTGAAATCACCAGCGCGAAGACCAGCGGCCCATAGCTGTCGGCCAGCAGGAAGATGATATAGGCGACAATCCCGATGCCGCAGGACACCCGCATCAGGAATTGTGCCGAGGGGTTGAGCCGGGGAATCACCACCAGCTGCGCCAGCACCGCCGCCATGGCCGAGGCCATCAGCCCGACGCCGACATACTGCACTGTCTCGGCGGCCTCCAGCTTCAGCACATCCATGAAATAGAAGGCGGCGGTCTGCATTGTCAGCGCCTGGATCGTGCCGATGATCGTCCCGGCGATCAGGAAGGGCATGACCCGCTTGTCGAACGGGCTGAGGCGGGGCGGCGAGACACGCTCGCGCGGCCGGGTCTGCTCCGGCAGCATCATATAGACCGCGACGGCGCTGGCGCAGGCCATCACGGCCACGCCGTAGAACGGCATCAGCAGGCCGAAGACGACGAGCGCCGCACCGACGCCCGGCCCGACAGTCACGCCCAGCCCGAAGGCAGCATTGATCGCGGCGACGGACCGCACCCGCTCCGCCCGCGTCGTGCGGTCGGCGACATAGGCCTGGGCAGCAGCGATGGTGCCCGCCCCGAGAGAGCCATAGATGATGCGGGCCACGATCATCAGCGCGAAGGTGGTCGACAACCCGATCCAGTTCCACAGCCCCATCTGCACCACGAAACCGAAGGCGGCGGTCGATATCGCATAGGCGACCAGCCCCATGAGAATCACCGGCCGGCGGCCCCAGATATCGCTACGCCGGCCCAGGAACGGGGCCGAGAACACCCAGAAGATCGCCGAGATCATGAAGATCGAGCCGACCTGGAATTCACTCAGGCCAAGCTGTCGGGCAATGGGCGGCAGGTTTGCGAACATCAGCGACTGGCCCATGCCGAGACAGAGCAGGCTGAGGAACAGCAGCTTGAAGGCGCGCTTGCGCACTTCCGGGCTGGATTGTGCCGGCTGGCCTTCGGTATCGCTCATGGCGCACCGGGCTTCATGCGGATCAGCAGGATGCCGATGGCGACCAGCACCATGCCGATGATGGCGTAAAGGCCGAATTGTTCGCCGAACAGCAGCCAGGCCATCACCGCCGTGGTCGGCGGCACCAGATAGAACAGGCTGGCGACCTGCGAGGCGGCCCCCCGCTTGATCATGAAATAGAACAGGGTGGTCGCGCCGATCGACAGCGGAATGCTCATCCACAGCAGGGCAAAGATCATCTCGCCCGACCAGATCACCACATTCGCCTCGAAGAAGAAGGCGGCCAGTCCGAAGGCAATGGTGACGGTGATGCTTTGCAGCAGATTGCCGGTGACGATATCGACGCCCTGGCAGTGCTTCTTCTGGTACAGCGTGCCGATGGTGATGCCGATCAGCGCCGCCACGGCAAAGAAGGACGCCCAGGCACCGCCGGTGCTGTCCGGGCCGATCTTCTCGACGATGACGGCGGCGACGCCCGCGATGCCGAACACCAGGCCGAGCCATTGCCGGCGGGTCACTGTCTCGCCCAGCAGCGGGCCGGCCAATGCGGCGGTCAGGATCGGCTGGGCGCTGACGATCAGCGCGGCCACGCCGGCCTGCAGACCGTTATGGATCGACAGGAAGACACCGCCCAGATAGACGCCCTGGATCAGCAACCCGACCAGCGCGATATGTTTCAGCTTTTCCCGTTTCGGCCAGGCCGCGCGCAGCAACAGCACAATGGGCAGCAGCAGCGTGCTGGTGATGACGAAGCGCATGAACAGCATCGTCATCGGCTCGACATAGGGCAGGCCCAGCTTCGCGCCAACGAAACCGGTGCTCCACAGCACGACGAAAACCGCCGGCATCATCGCCAGAGAAGCGGATTGCGCACGCGCGTTGAAACGGCGGGGATCGGGAGGCGGCAGGGCAGGCTCTGACATGGTAATTTTGTTACCCTGTCGTGGTGCGCGCCGACAAATGCGATTTAGGCGTGCCAGACCTGTGTGGGCAATATCTGGAAGCGATGCTCAGAACACCTTGCCGGGAAAGGGGTGCTCGCCGCTGCGGCTTTCCACCTCAATGACCCAGAGGTCAGGATCGCGCTGCACGGCGCGCTCGATATAGGAATCGACCTTCTCTTCCTCTGTCCAGTCGCCATCGAAGGCGGCGAGCCAGCCCAGCACGCCATCCATGTCGCGGGCCTGGCTCATCAGCCGGCAATGGCGGTCCAGCCGGTTGATCTTCAGCAGTACGGTCGCCCCGGCCTCCGCGCCCTTGCGCAGCACATAGGCGGGGATATTCTGCGTTATGCATTGGCGGATATGGGCCTGTACCCAGATCGCCGTGGCCAAGCGCGGTTCGTCCATCCTAGACTGCGTCTCCGAAAGCGGTCATCCAGCCGAAACGGCTTTATCCCATACACGGCGATAAGTCTCCAGACGCTGGACAAGAACCGTGTCTCGTGGAAGGAAAGGTGTCCATGGTGTTTACATCTCATGAGATTGAGCAGATTGCCGCGCGCATTCCCGATGGCGCGAAGATCGCCCTGCCACCGGATTATTCCGGCTGCGCGATGGCGGTTATCCGCGCGCTGATCCGGCGTGGCGCGAAGAATTTGCATATTGTCGGCGTGCCCTCGGTCGGGCTGCAGGGCGACATGCTGATCGGCGCCGGCTGTGTCGCGACGCTGGAGACTGCCGCCGTCACCATGGGTGAGCTGGGCATCGCACCGCGCTTCATCAACGCCGCCAAACAGGGCTCCATCAAGCTGCTGGACGGCACCTGCCCGGCGATCCATGCCGGTTTGCAGGCAGCCGAGAAGGGCATTCCCTACATGCCCCTGCGCGGCATATTGGGCAGCGATTTGCTGGAGCATCGCGACGACTGGAAGCGCGGCGAGAACCCCTTTGGCGAGGATGACCCGCTGGTGCTGATTCCGGCGATCAAGCCAGATGTTGCGCTGTTCCATGTCGCCAAGGCCGACCGCAAGGGCAATGCCTGGATCGGCGTGCGGCGCGAACTGATGCTGATGGCGCATGCCGCGAAACAGACCTTCATCACCGCCGAGGAGATCGTCGAGGAGGACCTGCTGGCCGACGAGATCGTCGCTGCCGGCACCATTCCTGGCCTCTATGTGACGGCCGTGGCGGAAGCGAAGCAGGGCGCCTGGCCGGTCGGGCTGGGCGGGCGCTATGCCCCCGATGCCGCGCATATCGCGCAGTATTACGAGCAGGCGCGCAGCGATGATGGGTTCCAGCGCTATCTCGCCGATCATGTCTATGCGCCGAAAGCGGCGGAGTGAGCCTGATGAGTGATTGCAAACCCGAAGAACTGCTGATCGCCGCCATCGCCGATATGCTGACCGGGCTGCGCCATGTCGCGGTCGGCAATTCCTCGCCGATTCCGGGGGCGGCGGCCCTGCTGACCCGCGCGCGCTCCAAGGGGGAGCTGCGTGTCTCGCTGCTCGGCAGCCGCAAGCACACCGCCTTCACCGATGGCGGCAAGGAACTGTTCGACTGCGCCGCCGAGGGCCGCATAGACGCCTTCTTCCTGGGTGGCGGCCAGATTGATGGCGAGGCTAATATCAACCTGGTCGGTATCGGCGAGTATCCGCAGACCAAGGTGCGGTTTCCCGGCTCCTTCGGTTCGGCCTATCTGTATTACCTGATCCCGCGCGTCATCCTGTTCCGTGAGGAACACACCGACCGCGTGCTGGTGCCGAAGGTGGATTTCATCAGCGCGCCGGGCACCAGCCCGGCCAATGTGTACCGCCCCGGCGGGCCGCATGCGCTGGTCACCGGCCGCTGCATCTTCGATTTCGACAAGCAGGCCAAGCGCTTCACCCTGCGCAGCGTCCATCCCGGCCATTCGGTGCAGGAGATTCGCGAGAATACCGGTTTCGACTTCGACATGCCGGCCAGCGTGCCGGAAACCCCGACACCCGATGCCGAGACGCTGGCGCTGATCCGCGGCCGGATCGGCGAGGAGATTGCCGAGACCTACCCGGCCTTCGCGGCCCGCGTCTTCGCCGCCGCCTGATTTTCAAGACCAAGGAGACAATGAACATGGCGGAAACCGCCAATCCGACCGCTGCATCCAAGGGTGCGCTGGCCGGCCTGAAAGTGATCGACCTGACCCGCGTGCTGGGCGGCCCCTACGGCACCCAGATCCTCGGCGACCACGGGGCCGAGATCGTGAAGATCGAGCCGCCGCAGGGCGACGAGGTGCGCGACTGGGGCCCGCCCTTCCTGGACGACGATGCGTCCTACTTCATCGGCGTGAACCGCAACAAGCGGTCGCTCGGTCTCGATCTCTCGAAGCCGGAGGGAAGGGAGGTGCTGCTGCGCCTGCTCGACGGCGCCGATGTGCTGATCGAGAATTACAAGCCGGGCACGATGGAGCGCTGGGGCCTGGGCTATGAGGAGGTGCTGTCGAAGCGCTTTCCGAAGCTGATCCATTGCCGGATCAGTGGCTTTGGCGGGGACGGGCCGCTGGGTGGCTTCCCCGGCTATGACGCGGTGATCCAGGCGATGGCCGGCATGTTCTCGATCAATGGCACGCCCGAGGCCGGGCCGACCCGCATCGGCATTCCGCTGGTCGATCTGGGCACCGGGCTGTATTCGGCGCTGGGCATCATGATGGCGCTGTTCGAGCGCCAGAGCTCCGGCCAGGGCCAGTATATCGACATGACGCTATATGATTCGGCCATCGCCCTGCTGCACCCGCAGGCGGCCAATTATTTCCTGTCGGGCAAGACGCCGGTGCTGACCGGGAATGCGCATCCGAACATCACGCCCTATGACAAATTCACCACCAAGACCGGCGAGGTGTTCCTGGCCATCGGCAATAACCGCGCCTTCGAGCGGCTGTGCACCGAGATCGGCTGCCCGGCGCTGCTGGAAGACCCGCGCTTCGTCAGCAATGCCACGCGCAACAACAACCGCGAGGCGCTGCGGGTCGAGCTGGAAGTGGCCTTGTCGGATGTCGATGGCGGTGCGCTGTGCACGCGGTTGCTGGAAATCGGTGTGCCGGCCGGCCCGGTGCTCGATGTGAAGCAGGTGTTCGACGCGCCGCACACCCAGCATCGCAAGATGGATGAGCGCCATGGCGATTATCGCGGCTTCGGCATCCCGGTGAAGCTCAGCCGCACGCCGGGCAGCGTGCGCCGCCTGCCGCCAAAATTCAGCGAGCATGCCCAGGAGGTGCTGAAGGAATCCGGCTTCTCCGATGCCGAGATCGAGGCGCTGCGCAAGGCCGACGTGCTGGTTGAAAAGCGCCGCAAGTAACCTCTATGCCGCTGGCAGCGCCTGCTGCCGGCGGCTCAACTGCCGTTCACGCAGCGAGATATAGACGCCGCTGGCGATGATGACGGCAATCCCGGTCCAGGTGAGGGCATCGGGGAAATCGCCGAACCAGATCAGCCCGACCAGCACCGCCATGACGATCTCGGAATAGCTGAACGGGGCGATCAGCGTTGCCTCGGCATAATCCAGGCTGCGCATCACCATGAAATGGCTGACCGCCGCCAGCAGGCCGATGCTGGCCATCAGCATCATTTCGCCTGCTGTCGGCGTGACCCAGGAAAATGGCAAGGCGAGGCTGGTGACGATGGCCCCGACCACGGCCGCATAGGTCAGCCCGACCAGCGGCGGCGCGCTGCCGGAGAGTTTCCGCGTGGTCAGGAAATAAAAGGCATGGACGATGCCCGCCCCCAGCCCGGCCAGTGCTGCCCAGTTCCATTCGCCGATGCCCGGCCGCAGCACGATCAGCACGCCGATGAAACCGACGATCACGGCAATCCAGCGGCGCGGACCGACCTTTTCGCCCAGGACCAGCGGCGACAGGGCGGTGACGACGAAGGGGCCGATGAAGGCCAGCGCCAGCGTATCGGCGATCGGCATATAGCTGATGCCGAAAAAGAACAGCGTCGTCGAGCCCAGCATGAAAACGCTACGCAGCGCCTGCAGCCCCGGCCGTTGCGGCACCAACGTCTGCCGGCCATAGCGCCAGAACACCACCGGCGACAGCAGCAGCAGATGAAAGAAATACCGTGCCCAGACGATCTGCAGGACGGGCAGGGTCTCACTCAGCTGCTTGGCGATGCCGTCCATGACCGGCAGCACCGTGCAGGCGGCCAGCATCAGCAGGATGCCGCGCAACGGATTGGCGGGGGTGGGAGCCATCAGGGTCAGAAGAAAAGAAGAGGCTGAGCCTCAGCTTCCCGCCAGCCCGTCCTGGGCCTGCCGCAGGATCTGGCGGCTGCGGAACAGCACCATTTCCTTCCAGTCATCCGTGTCGGGGTAATACTGCCGGCGGATCTGCGCCTTGATGCGCTGCGTTTCCGGGTCGGTCCAGTCGACATTGGTGTGGGCGTGCAGCCAGTGATCCTCGCGCAGCGCGCGGCGGCCTTCCTCCGGCGTGTAGGTGCCGTATTCCAATGCTACGAAGGTGACCTTTTCGCCCAGCATGAATTCCCAGCCGAATTCGCTGAGGCCGGCCTTGGCGGTGGAGGAGGAGGTGCCGAGCAGCGGTTCCGTCACCGACTGGCCGAACCAGGCCTTGCCGCGATTCACCGCCACGCCGTCAATCGGATGATTGCAGATCGGCTCGCCATAGCCGAACGGGCCGAGGCCGGTGTGATAATCGATGACGCAGACCAGATCGGCATTCTTCACGCCGAAATCCGCGACGATCTTCTCCGCCGTCTGGCGCGACCAGGTCGGGCCGAAACCGCCGAAGAAGAAGCCGGTCGGATGCTTGTACTGGCCACCGCCGCGCGCCTCGGAGAATTTCCAGAGGCCGTGCTTTTCCTTGTAGGCGGCGATCTTCGCCTCGGCCGCCTCGAACACCGGGCCGGACAGTTCTGCCGGCAGCAGCGCGTCGGCCAGCTCGTCATAGCCGGCATTCTCCGGCAGCGGCTTAGAGAAATCGACATGGTTGCGGTTCAGATCGACGCCTTCCTCGGTCACCCGGCGCAGCCAGGCGAAGCCATGCGGGTTGATGGCGTGGATATGCAGCACGGCGACGCCCTCGGGCAGGGTCAGCGGCCCGCCGCTGGCCAGCCAGTCGATCTGCCCGCCGGAGCCGGTGAAGCCTTCCACGCCATGCGTGCCGGCCAGGGTGACCAGCACTTTCTTCGCGTCCTTCGGGCCGAACCAGGCGGCGTCCGTCGTCAGCTCCTCGCCCTGCGGCCCGCGGTTGGGGTTCACATAGGCCTTCGGCTCGACGCCATAGGCGCGGCAATGATGGCGGAATTTCTCGCGCGCTTCCGCGTAATCGGCGGAGAAGCAATGGCGGACGGCGGTCAGGATATCCATGGCGGGCAGTTCCATCGGCTTGTTATGTGTTGCCGCTACCGTGCGCGATGCGGCGCCAGCAGACAAGTCATTGCCGACAGGCGGACATCAGGGGAGCGATGCGTTGGGTGCAGGGCACGGCGGATACCCGTCCGGGTTGACCGGCGCGGCACTGGCTGTCTTTAGTGCGCGCCAACAGGGCCGAGCAGCGGGGACCGCGTGAGCGCAGCACAACCGAGTTTTGAACGGCCGGGCATGCGGGCCTATGCCGCCTGGATGCTGGGGTCCGCCTTTTTCTGCTATGCCTTCATCCTGCGCGTCTCGCCCAGCGTCATGGTCAGCGAGCTGATGCGCGATTTCGCCGTCAGCGGTGCTATCCTCGGCCATCTCTCTGCCTTCTATTTCTACGCCTATGCCAGTTTGCAGATGCCGGTCGGCATCATGCTGGACCGGATCGGGCCGCGCCGCCTGATGACAGCGGCAATTGGCGTGGTGGCGCTGGGCAGCCTGGTCTTCGCGCTGGCGCCCACGGTGGAGGTCGCCTATGCCGGTCGACTGATGATCGGCGCCGGCTGCGCCTTTTCCTGGGTCGGCGCGCTGACGCTGGCGACGCAATGGCTGCCGCCGCATCGTTTCGCACTGTTCGGCGGCATCTCGCAATTCGCCGGCATGGCCGGGGCCATTCTCGGCCAGGCGCCGCTGTCGGCGGTGGTCTCGGTGACCGGCTGGCGCGACGCCATGCTGGGGCTGGGCGTGGCCGGCATTGTCCTGGCCGTGGCACTGTGGCTGGTCGCGCGCGACAAGCCCTATGCCGGCAGCGGGAGCGGGTCGCTGATGCATGGGCTGCGGCGTGTGGTGACCAATCCGCAGAGCTGGCTGGCCTGCGCGTTCGGCTTCTTCATGACCGCGCCGATGCTGGCCTTCACCGGATTGTGGGCGGTGCCCTATATGACGGCGGTTTATGGGCTGGACCGGGCCACCTCGGCCGCTGTCCTGTCCTCCAGCTTCTTCGGCTGGGGCGTCGGCGCCATCCTGACCGGCTGGCTGTCCGACCGGATGGGACGGCGCAAGCCCTTGCTGATCGCCGGTTCGAGCCTTGCCACCCTGACGCTGGTGCTGGTCATCTACGGCCCGACGCTGCCGCTGTGGATGATCACCAGCCTGCTGTTCCTGAACGGGCTGGGGGCGGCCAGCATGCTGCTGACCTTCGCTTTGGGCCGGGAATTGAACGCGCCACGCTCCAGCGGGGCGGCCTATGGCATGGTAAATACCGCCGTGGTTGGCAGCGGTGCGGTGTTCCAGCCGCTGGTCGGCCATTTGCTGGATTTGAACTGGGGCGGCGCGATGGAAGCCGGCGCCCGGCTCTACACGCCGGAGGCCTTCCGCCTGGCCTTTCTCAGCCTTACGGTAGGCTATGTGATCGCCCTGGTGGCGGGGTCCCTGATCCGCGAAACCCATTGCCGGCAGCAGGTTCATGAATAAGGGATGTCTGGCGCTGGTGGTCGGCCCGTCCGGGGCGGGCAAGGACAGCCTGCTGGATTCCGCGCGGGCGGCCCTGGCCGGCGATCCCGGCTTTGTTTTCGTGCGCCGGGAGATCACCCGGCCGGAAGATGCCGGCGGGGAGGTCCATACGGCGATTTCCCGCCCCACCTTCGAGCAGCGCCGCGATTCCGGGGCCTATGCGCTGTCCTGGGACGCGCATGGCCTGGGCTATGGCATTCCCGCGACCATTGAGGCCGATCTCTCGGCCGGCCGTGTGGTCATCGCCAATGTGTCGCGCGGCGTGCTGGACGAGGCGCGCGGCAAATACGACCGCGTCGCCATCCTCAGCATCACCGTGTCACCGGAGATTCTTGCCGCCCGGCTGCGTGGTCGCGGCCGGGAGAGCGAGGCCGAGATTCTCGGCCGGCTGGAGCGGGCCGCCGCCTTCAGCGTCACCGGCGCGGATGTCATCGACATCCGCAACGATGGCACGCTGGAACAGGCGGTCGCCGCCTTTGTCGCGGCCTTGCGGGGGTTGCGCGCCTAACCCTCAATCCTGGGCGTGGCGCTTGTCGAAATCCCAGACTTCCTGAAAGCCCATCAGCTTCGTGAAATCGGCGAAGCTGTCCATCGGCGCAGTGGCACCGACGCTCGATCCCTCGGCCTTCAGCGTGCCATAGACGGAATGCAGGGCCGCCCCCATCGCCAGGAAGCCGGTGGCGGGGAAGATTGCCAGCGCATAGCCCAGTTCCACCAGCCGGTCGCGGCTGACCACCGGGGTGCGGCCGCCCTCCACCATATTGGCCAGGCAGGGCGCATCGAAGCTGGCGCAGATTTTCGCCATTTCTTCTTCGCTCTCCGGGCTTTCGATGAACAGCACATCGGCTCCGGCCTTGGCATAGGCCTCACCCCGGCGCAGCGCCTCGTCCAGCCCCAGCGTGGTGCGGGCATCGGTGCGCGCGATGATCAGGAAATCATCCGACTCACGGCTTTCCACGGCGACCCTGATCTTGCCGACCATGTCCTCCATCGGAATGACCCGGCGGCCCGGCGTATGGCCGCATTTCTTCGGGAATTCCTGGTCCTCCAGCTGGATTGCCGCCGCGCCCGCCTTCTCATAGCCGCGCACCGTGCGCTGCACGTTCAGCAACCCGCCATAGCCGGTATCGCCATCGGCGATCAGCGGCGTCGTCGTGACGGCGGTGAGCGTTTCGACCCGGCTGACCATCTCCGTATAACTGGCCAGACCGGCATCCGGCAGGCCGAGATGCGAGGCGACAGTGCCATAGCCGGTCATGTAGAGGGCCGGGAAGCCCATCCGGTCGGCGATGCGGGCCGAGATACCGTCAAACACGCCGGGGGCGGTGACGAATTCCTTGTCGGCGAAAAGCTGGCGCAGGGTTTTGGTCATGTCTGGCGGTCCCTTGATTTTTCCGGATGGCGTATATGATTTCGATAGATCGATAAACGCAACTTGGCAAAACCTGCAAGGGGCGGCTAGCATCGGAACAAATAAAAACCACCAAAGGGAGGAAATATAATGTCCGCATATCGTTTGAAGGCCGGTCTTGCCGGCGCTGCTGCGCTGCTTGGCGCGGCGTTTGCCAGCCCGGTCGCACAGGCCGAGCAGATCTCCGTCACCCATTGGGGCGTGCTGATGTATGGCGCGCCCTATGCGGTCGCGCTGGAGAAGGGTTTCTTCAAGGAAGCCGGTGTCGATGTCGATGGCATCCTGACGTCCAAGGGCGGCGGAACCACCGTGCGCAACGTGCTGGCCGGCGGCCTGCCCTATGGTGAAGTCAGCCTGGCGGCGGCTGTCGCGGCGGCCAAGGAAGGCCTGGATATCAAGATCGTGAATACGGGCGCTGCCTCGGTCTATGACATTCTGTGGGTTGCGCCGAAAGGCAGCGAGATCAAGTCGGTGAAGGATCTGGCCGGCAAGAAGGTCGCCTTCACCAGCCCGAAATCGGTCACCGAGATGGTGCTGCTGATGTCGCTGGCAGCCGGCGGCGTGGATGTGAAGCAGGTCGAGCGTATCTCGACCGGCGGCATCGGCGCCGGCCTGACCGCGATGACCCAGGGCGGCGTGGTCGCGGCCCCGATCCTCGACCCGATCTGGTCGCGCACGCAGGACAAGTATCAGCCGGTATTCTTCGCCAAGGATCTGCTGCCGCTGATGACCCAGACAGTCGGCATCACCACCACGGATTTTGCGAAATCCAGCCCGGACAAGCTGAAGGCGATCATCGCGGCGCGGCGCAAGGGCGTGGATTTCATCTATGCGAACCCGGAAGAGGCCGGCAAGCTCTTCGCCAAATCCTACAAGATCGACGAGGCGCTGGGCATTCGCGCGGTCAAGAACATGATCGAGGTGAAGTACTGGGGCCGGGGCGATCTCGACCTCAAGGCGATGGATAACATGGTCGAGGGCCTGCGTATCATCGGCGAGGTCGAAGGCCCGATGGACTGGTCGAAGCTGGTCGACAAATCCTTCCTGCCCGACGATCTGAAGTCGTGACGATGGCGGCATCGGTTGAAACGATGCCCGACGCCCCGAAGACGATGCGCGATATCCACGCCCCCGTGCACGCCAGCGTGGCGGGGGTGACGCGCATCTTCCCGGCGGTTGGCGAACAGCCGCCGGTGCATGCGCTGGGGCCGCTGGATCTCGATCTGGTGAAGGGCGAGTTCTTCGCGGTCGTCGGTCCGTCGGGCTGTGGCAAGTCGACCCTGCTGGAGGTTCTGGCAGGTTTGTCGGCACCGACCGAGGGCAGCGTCACCTTCGAGGGGCAGCCGGTTTCCGGGCAGGTTCCGGACGGTGTCGGCGTGGTGTTCCAGGAGGATGCCAGTTTTCCCTGGCTGACCGTGTGGGACAATGTTGCCTTCGGCCTGCGCCGCGCCGGTTTCGACGCGTCGGAGATTACACGCCGGGTCGATTATGCAGTCGGCTTCATGGGGCTGGCGGATTTCGCCCAGGCCTATCCGGCGCAGCTGTCTGGCGGTATGCGCCAGCGCGTCTGTATTGCCCGGACACTGGTACTCCAGCCCCGCCTGATCCTGCTCGACGAGCCGTTCGGCGCGCTCGACCAGCAGACACGGCTGCTGATGGGCGATGAATTGCTGCGGCTGTGGCGAGAGACCGGGGCGACCGTGCTGCTGATCACCCATGCGCTGGATGAGGCGGCGATGCTGTCCGACCGGGTCGGCGCGATGTCGGCCCGGCCCGGCCGCTTCATCGAACTGGTCGAGACCGGCTGGCCGCGCGAGCGTGACAGCCGCATCGTCTCCGAGGACAGCTTCGGCCGGCTGACCGGTCATCTCTGGTCGCTGTTGCGCGAGGAATCGATGAAGGCCTCCGGACACCAGATGGGGCGCCAGAAATGAGCAAGGTCGGCTGGATTCGGCTGGCGATTGTTCTGGGCTCTGTCGGGTTGCTGGAAATCCTGTGCCAGTCCGGCGTGATCCGGCCGCTGACGATGATCCCGCCCAGCCGCATGGCGGTCGAGCTGTGGAAGCTGGGGGCCAGCGGCAAGCTTGCCCCGCCGGTCACCAAGACGCTGGGCAATGTTGCGGCAGCCTTCATCCTGTCGGTGGTGTTCGGCTTCATCGCCGGGCTGCTGATCCATGCCCTGCCGCGCTTCCGCCGGGCGCTCGACCCGCTGCTGGCCAGCTATTACGCGGTGCCTTTCTTTGTCTTTTACCCGGTGCTGATCGTGATTTTCGGCATGAGCGATCTGCCGATCATCATCATCGGTTTCCTGTTCGGTGTGGTGGCGATGATCATCAATACACTCAATGGCTTGGATCGCGTTCCGACGGTATTGCTGAAAGTCGGACGGATGAACCGGATGAGCGCGCTGCAGACCGCAGCGCTGATCAAGCTGCCCTCGGCCGCACCCTATCTGTTTACCGGGGTGAAGCTGGCGGTCGCCTATTCCTTCATCGGCGTCATCGCCTCGGAATTCATCCTGTCGGGGTCGGGCATCGGCTACGACATCGCCTATGCCTATAATAATTTTGATAACCGGACCATGTACGCGCTGATGCTGTTCATCCTGACCACGGTGACGGCGCTGAACATGGCGCTTTATATCTGGGAGCAGCGCATGCTGAAGCGCCGCCAGGGTGGACGATGAGCGCCGTTGCACTGGACAAGCCGGCAAATGCCACGCTGCGGCGCTGGACGGATTTCTTCCTGCTGATCGCCGGTCTGGTCGTGGTCTGGTATCTGCTGCATCTCTGGGCCGGGGAGGTGGCGCTGACCTCGCCCTATGAGACGGTGGCGAAGCTGATCGATCTGCTCGGCCAGGCCTGGTTCTGGCCCCATGTCGGGGAGACCCTGCTGGCGCTGTTCTATTCGCTGCTGATCGCCTCTATCGGCGGGCTGGGGCTGGGCACGCTGCTCGGCATCCACCGGCTGTCCGGGCAGGTGGCGGAGCCGATCCTGGTCGCCCTCTATGCCCTGCCGAAGATCACGCTTTATCCGCTGATCCTGCTGATCTTCGGCCTCGGCCTGTCAGCCAAGGTGGCGTTCGGCGCGATCCACGGCATCATCCCGGTGACGATCTTCGCGCTGAATGCGGTGCGCAACATCAAGCCGGTGTACCTCAAGACCGCCCGCGTCATGCGCCTGACGCCGCTGCAGGCGATGCGCACCGTCTGGGTGCCGGCGGCCCTGCCGGAGATCGTCTCCGGCCAGCGCATCGGCTTTGCCCTGACGCTGCTGGGCGTGCTGCTGGGCGAGATGTTTGCCTCGCAGCAGGGGCTGGGTTTCCTCATTATCAACGCCATCGGGCTGAACGACGTGCCGGTGATCATGGCGCTGGCCCTGCTGCTGGCGCTGTTCGCTGTCGCGGTCAGTTCCGCTTTGCTGGCGCTTGACCGGAAACTGCACCAGCGGAGCTGAGACCAGCCATGGCGCATGTCAACAAGGTCGTCCGCTCCATCAATGCCCATGGCGAGACGATCTGCGTCGACATCTTCCGCCGCCCGGACGGCAGCTATGGCTTCGACGAATTTCGCCGCGACCCGGAGGATAACCGGGGCTGGTTCAGCATCGGCCATCACGCCGACCGGGTCTACCAGACAGCAGAAGCGGCGCTGGCCGATGCCCGCAAGGATATCGGCTGGCTCGATGCCGTTCTGGCGTCGGAGACTACTCCCCGGCCGCCTTGTTGAGGATTTCTTCCGGGGTGGAGGAAACGACCTCGACATATTTCGGCACGAATTTGCCGCCTTCGATGAACTTGATGAATTCCGGCTTGATCTCCTCGGCGAGAATCTTGCGGATCGCGGCATGTTCCTTGATGTCCGACCATTCGGCGATCAGGAAGAAGCGAAGCGGGTCCTCGGTATCGCGGCACAGCACGCCGTCCTTCACCTGCGCCCAGCTTTTGTGCATCGGATTGCCGTCGGAATAATCGAATTCCTCGAACAGCCGGATGAATTCGGCTTCGGTGCCGGGCTGGATGCGGAAGTCGTAGATGTGAAGGAAATTGCCCTTCGTGGCTAAGGGTTCCTGCGCCATGAGTGAAGTCTCCTTATTGCTGACAATCAATCGATTAATATGACGGTATACTGACTATCTTTTCGATGCAATCGGATCGGTTGCGCAAATTTCAGGCAGAAAATCTGCTGCATTGCATCGCTTTGAAAGATTATTTCCGCTGCAAACCGCAGGATTTTTCTGCAGCGTCGCTTGTCGGCCTAAAAAATACGGGGCATACTGATCTTATTGCCACGGCAGAGCAGGCGTTATCATGAGCTGGCTGCGCGCAGCATCGTTTCGGGATCTGAAAGAGGGCGGGGTGATCGGCGTCGATGTCGCCGGCACGCCGGTGGCGCTGTATTTCCTCGATGGCGAGATTCTGGCCACCCACAATATCTGCACCCATCAATTCGCCTTCCTATCGGATGGCTATGTTGAGGATGGCTGCATCGAATGCCCGCTGCATCAGGGGCAGTTCGATATCCGCACTGGTGAAGCGCAATGCGCGCCGGTTACCGGCAGGCTGGCGACCTATGCGGTGAAACGCGAGGGCGACGATATTCTGGTCGATCTCGACACGGCCGCCATCGCTCCGGCACCCGAACAGGCTGTTGCGGCGGCGCCAGATGACCGGTGTTTTGTCATTCTCGGTGGCGGCCAGGCCGGCTGCCGGGCGGCGCAGCATCTGCGTGGCGAGGGCTTTGCCGGGCGCATTGTGATGATCGCCGAGGAAATGCACCCGCCCTATGAGCGTCCGCCGCTGTCCAAGGATATCCTGCTGGGCAAGGCGGTTCTGGCTGATTGCCATGTGCTGAAGCCGGCCGAATTCGCCGCTCTGGATATTGATCTCCGCACCGGCACGCGCGCTGGCGCCATCGACCGTACTGACAAGACTGTGCATCTGTCGACCGGTGAAAGCCTGCCCTATGACCGACTGCTGATCGCCACCGGCGCCCGTGCGCGCCGCCTGCCGGGCGGCGGCGAGGGGGTGATGTATCTGCGCAGCCTGGAAGACGCGCAGGGCATCGGGACGGCGCTGAAGACGGCGCGCCATGTCGCGGTTATCGGCGGCGGCTTTATCGGGCTGGAAATCGCCTCCGTGGCGCGTGCCCGGGGGATCGCCGTCACCGTCATCGAGCGCGAGCCGGCGCTGATGTCGCGCATTCTGCCGGCCGCACTGGGGCAGGCCTTCCAGAATCTGGCCGAATCGAAGGGTGTCGCCTTCCGCCTGAATACCGGCGTGTCCGCCATCCGCCGCAACGGCGTGGGTACGCGCATCGCCTTCACGGATGGCAGCGAGATCATTGCCGATCTGGTTGTGGCCGGCATTGGCGCGGTCGCCAATACCGAGTTGGCGGAAGCCGCCGGGCTGACCGTCGCGGGCGGCATCCTGATCGACGAGTCCTGCCGCAGTTCCGATCCCGATATCTTCGCCGCCGGCGATTGCGCGCTTTATCCGCATCCTGTCGGTGGTGCCCGCATCCGCCTGGAAAGCTGGGCCAATGCCGAGGCGCAGGGACGTGCCGCCGCCCTGGCCATGCTGGGCCGGCCGGCACAACCGGCCGAGCAGCCCTGGTTCTGGACCGATCAATTCGGGCTGAATATCCAGATGGTCGGCATTCCCCAGGCCGGTGACCGTGTCGCGGTGCAGGGCGAGATCGGCCAGCCTGAATCGGTCTATCTGACCGAGCGCGATGGCCGCATCGCCTCCGCCATCATCTTCGGTGATGCCCAGACATTCCGTATTGCCCGCCGCCGTTTCGAGGCAGGCGAGGACCCCAGCATCGGCCTGACCGGCCTGCGCTGGCTCGACGAGAAGAAGGAGAGTTCCATGGGGTATGAGCGCAGCCTGGAAAGCGTGCCGGAATCGGCAGAAAAGCCGGCGAAGGACTATGTCTGGCCGGCCGATGGCCTGACCCGCGTGCCCGACTGGGTCTATACCGATGATCATATCTATGGCCTGGAGGTCGAGAAGATCTTCAAGGGCCGGACCTGGAACTATGTCGGGCTGGAAGCCGAGATTCCCAATACCGGCGACTATCTGCGCTCCTATGTCGGGCCGATCCCGGTTGTGGTGTCGCGCGACGAGCAGGGCGGCATCAACGTGTTCGAGAATCGCTGCTCGCACCGCGCCGCCGAGTTCTGCCGCGAGCTGCGCGGCAATGCGACGGAGTTCGTCTGCCCCTATCACCAGTGGACCTACGATCTGCAGGGCAATCTGGCCGGCATCCCGTTCCGTCGCGGCGTCGACGGCAAGGGCGGCATGCCGAAGGATTTTAACCAGGCCGACCATCGCCCCCGCAAGCTGTCCGTCACCACGCGCGGCGGTGTCATCTTCGCCTCCTATGCCGATGATATGGAGCCGTTCGACACCTATCTCGGTCCGGAGATGACGCGTGAATTCGACGCGACCTTCGACGGCCGCAAGCTGGTCATTCTGGGCTATTACCGCAACACGCTGCCGGGCAACTGGAAGCTCTATCACGAGAATCTGAAGGACCCGTACCACGCCACGCTGCTGCACACCTTCCTGGTCACCTTCGGGCTGCTGGTCGCGGGCAACAAATCGCTGATGCTGTGCGACGAGAGCGGCCGCCACGGTGCGATGTGCTCCGCCAAATCGGAGAAGACCGTGGTCAGTGATGATTCCAAGAAGGAAATGCGCGCCTACAAGGAAGGCATGGTCCTGGAAGAGCCGCGCTTCATGGATTTCAAGCCGGAGTTCGATTCGCCCTGGTCAGTCACAATGTCGACCATCTGGCCGAACCTGATCGTGCAGCGTGAGATGAACACGCTGGGCGTGCGCCATATCGTGCCGGAAGGGCCGAACCAGTTCACCATGATCTGGACCATGTTCGGCTTCGAGGGCGATGACGAGGAGATGACGCGCCACCGCCTGCGCCAGGGCAATCTGATGGGCCCCGCCGGCTTTCTGGGGCTGGAAGATAACGAGGCGATCAAATTCGTGCAGGACGGTATGAAGAACGTGCCGAACGGCCAGCATCTGGTCGCCCTCGACCCCGGCACCCCGGCCGGCACGGCCGATACGCTGATCTCTGAATCGGCGATCCGGGCGATGTACAAGCACTGGCGCGGCGTGATCGGGGTTTAAGGAGACGGACATGACCATTACCTCCCTGAAGACTCCGAGCAAAAGCGACGAGATGCTCGACCGGCTGCTGTTGCGCCAGGAGATCGAGGAATTCAATGCCGCCTATGCCGAGGCGCTGGATAACGGCCCGCTTTCGGACTGGCCGGATTTCTTCGCCGAGGAGGCGCTCTACGTCATCACCGCGCGCGAGAACCATAATGCCGGCCTGCCGGTCGGCCTGGTCTATTGCGAGGGCAAGGGCATGCTGCGCGACCGCATCTTCGCCATCGAGAATACGGCGATGTTCGCACCGCGCTACATGCGCCATTTCATCGCCAATACCCGGGTCGTCGAGAATCGCGCCAATGGTGAGATCGTCGCCACCGCGAATTACCTGCTGCTGCAGACGCTGTTCGACCGGCCCGAGGCGAAGCTGCACCAGGTCGGCACCTATTACGATGTTTTCGTGCGGGGCGATGGCGCGCTGAAGCTGAAGGAACGCCGGGCGGTCTACGACAATCTGCTGATCGACAATTCCGTCGTCTACCCGGTGTGACGGCGCGGCAGCCGAGGTGAAAAACAAGCCAGAGCACGACAAAGGAAGAGGCGGCTCCTCAGCTCGGCCGGAAGATCGAGCGGCCGAGGTGGTTGTTGCCGTCGACCAGACGCATCAGCATGGTGATGAAGGCATTGCGTTCTTCGGGGCGCAGCGGGTCCATCAGCTTCACCTGAGCGCGCTGCATCGCCTCGTACATATCCGCCGTGACCTTCTCGCCCTCGGGCGTCAGGCGCCACAGCACCATGCGGCGGTCGGTCGTGCTGCGCTCGCGCTCCACCAGCCCGCGCTTCGCCAGCCGGTTCAGCACATCGGCGACATTGGTACGGTCGATGCCCAGTTCGCGGCCCAGCGAGTTCTGGTCCATATCGGGATTCTGCGCCAGCGTCGTGACCAGCCCGTATTGCACCGGCGTCATGTCGAAAGCGGCGCATTCCTCGAAGAACAGCGCGTAATGGATCTGATGCAGCCGGCGGACCAGATAGCCGGGCCGCGCCCAGAGCGGCATGCGCGACATGATCAGGCTGTTCTCGTTGCCGTTCCCGTCTGGGCCGGCCGTGTCATCCAGGCGTTTCGTCTCAACCGCCAAGGGTTCTTCTCCCATTTTCCGGGCCTGGGGAAAATCACCCGGATTGTCCTGCATTCCTGCCGACAGCATGCCGGTTTTGTCCGGTCTTGGCTATCCAGAAAGCTTGTTATTCAGGCTCTTGAGCCGATTGACACCCGGCAGTCTGAAAGTCAGCATACCTACATATTTTTTCGAGCTCCGCCCATAGGCATTACGTCCATGGGCGCGCAGACAGGGGGACGGCATGGCCTCTACGGTGGTTGAGGGTGAGGGCATCGGCGCGCGGGTGCGCCGCAAGGAGGATGCCCGCCATCTGATGGGACGCGGCCGTTTCGTCGGCGACATCCAGATTCAGGGCCTGCAGGAGGTTGCCTTCCTGCGCAGCCCCATTGCGCATGGCCATATCCGCAGCCTCGCCAAGCCGCAGGGCCAGGAGGCGGCGGTGTTTTTCTGGTCTGACATGGCCTCGGCGGTGACGCCGATCATCACCCGGTCCACCATGCCGGGCTACAAGCTGTCCTCCTATCATCCGCTGGCGCATGAAAAAGTGCGCTATGTCGGCGAGGCGCTGGCCATGTGCGTTGCCGCCAGCCGGGCCGAGGCGGAAGACCTGACCGAGGCGGTGACTTTCGATATCGAGGAGCTGCCGGCCGTCACCGACAGCGAAGCCGGCAAGGCGGCTGATTCCGCGCTGGTGCATGAGGAATGGGGCGACAACCTCTGCCTCGTCACCAATTTCGACAGCGGCATTGACGAGGTGGCGAAAACCGCGCCGGTGAAGGTGGTGCGGGAATACCGCACCGCCCGGCAATGCATGCACCCGATGGAAGGCAAGGGCCTCGTCGCCTACTGGGATTTCCAGGCCGACCAGCTGGTTGTCATCACCTCGACACAGGTGCCGCATCTGATCCGCACCGGCCTGTCGGAATGCCTGGGCCTCGACCAGTCGCGCCTCCGCGTCAGCCCGCCCGATGTCGGTGGCGGCTTCGGCTATAAATGCCTGCTGCAGCCGGAGGAGGTGGCGGTCGCCTGGCTCGCCATGACGCGCAAGGGGGCCTATCGCTGGGTCGAGGACCGGCGCGAGCATTTGACGGCCGGCGCCAATGCCCGCCAGCATCACTACAAGGTCACCGCCTATGCCGACGAACGTGGCCGGCTGCTGGGGCTGGATGCGGAGATCAATGTCGATATCGGCGCCTATTCGGTCTGGCCGTTCTCGGCCTGCCTGGAGGCGGCGCAGGCCGGCGGTAATCTGCCCGGGCCCTACGATTTCCGCGCCTACCGGGCGCGGACATATTCGGTGGCGACCAACAAGCCGCCCTTCGCGCCCTATCGCGGCGTGGCGCGGCCCGGCGTGTGCTTCGCCATCGAGCTGACCATCGACGCGATTGCCCGCGCCGTGGGCCGCGACCCGGCGGATGTGCGGGCCGAGAATCTGGTGCAGGCGGCGCAGATGCCCTACACCAACGTCACCAACAAGCATTACGATTCCGGCGATTATCCCGGCAGCCTGGCGAAGGCGCGGGAGATGATCGGTCTGGCCGCGATCCGCGAACGCCAGAAGGGCCGCGAGCCGGACGGACGGCGCATTGGCGTTGGCTTCTCCACCTACACCGAGCAATCGGCGCATGGCACCAAGGTGTTCGCCGCCTGGGGCCTGCCGCTGGTGCCGGGCTTCGAGCAGGCGACGGTGAAGCTGCTGGCCGACGGCACGCTGGAGGTGCGCGCCGGCATCCACACCATCGGCCAGGGGCTGGAAACAACGCTGGCGCAGGTCGCCAACCAGGCGCTGGGCATACCGCTGAAGGATATCGCGGTGAAGCTGGGCGATACCGCCTCGACGCCCTATTCCACTGGCGCCTATGCCTCGCGCGGCATGGTCATGGCCGGTGGTGCGGTGTCGAAATCAGCGACCGAACTGGCCGGGCGGGTGAAGCGGCTGGCTGCCCATCTGATGCAGTGCAAGCCAGAGGATGTGGACTTCCGGCAGGGGCGCATCCATGCCGGGGAGGCCAGCCTGTCCTTCGCGGATATCGGCAAGGCCTGGTATCTGCGGCCCGAGACGCTGCCGGAAGATATCGACACCAACGGGCTGGAGGTCACGCAGGGTTATAAGCCGGATGTCGATAGCGGGGTGTTCTCCTATGCCACCCATGCGGCGCTGGTCGCCGTCGATCCGGACACCGGCATGGTCGAAATCCTGGATTACGTCATCGTCGAGGATTGCGGGCAGATGGTGAACCCGATGATCGTCGAGGGCCAGGCCTATGGCGGGGCGGCGCAGGGCATCGGCACCGCGCTGTTCGAGGAGAGCCCGTATGATTCCTCTGGCCAGCCTTTGGCTTCGACGCTGATCGACTATCTGCTGCCCGGCCCGACCGAACTGCCCGGTTTCCGCATCGGCCATATGGAGACGCTGTCGCCCTATTCGGCGCATGGCATCAAGGGCGTGGGCGAGGGCGGGGCGATTGCCCCCGCCGGGGCCATCGTGAACGCGATCAACGACGCCCTGCAGGAACTGGGGGCGGAAATCGGCCAGATACCGGCCACGCCCGAGCGCATCCTGAACGCGATTTTCGCTGCCCAACCGAAGCAGGCCGCCGAATGAAGCCCGCCGCTTTCGACTACAACAAGCCCGCCGATCTGGCCGCCGCCCTGCACGCCCTGTCGGGCGATGCCAAGCCGATTGCCGGCGGCCAGTCGCTGACGCCGATGCTGAATCTGCGCCTCGCACGGCCGGCGGCGCTGGTCGATATCCGCAGGCAGGCCGATCTGCTTAAGATATCGGAAGCGCCGGATGCGATTCGCTATGGCGCGGCGCTGCCGCATGCGGCTTTCGAGGATGGCGCGGTGCCGGATGGCACCAATGGCATGATGCGCCATGTCGCCGGCGGCATCGCCTATCGCGCGGTGCGCAACCGCGGCACGATTGGCGGCAGCATCGCTCATGCCGATCCGGCGGCGGACTGGATCAGCGCGCTCCTTGCGCTCGATGCGCGGGTGATCGTGCAGGGGGCGAAGGGCGAGACCGCCTGGCCGCTCGACCGCTTCATGCTGGGCGGCTTCACCACCGTGCTGGAGGCCGGCGATCTGATCACCGGCGTGTCGGTGCCGCGCCTGTCACCCTCGGCGCGCTGGGCCTATTACAAGATCTGTCGCAAGACCGGCGAATTCGCCAAGGCCATCGGCGCCGTGGTCAGCGACCCGGACCGCGGCGTGTTTCGCATCGTCTGCGGCGCCATCGAGGTGACGCCGATCCTGCTGGAGGCACGCAGCGTCGAGGCCGCGCTGGCCGAGATCGATTCCCGGCTGGCCGATCACGCGCCCGCCGCCCGCCAACTCTACAAGACGGCCATGCGCCGCGCCCTGGAAGGGCTTGGGGAGACATCCGCATGACCGCGCATCCCATCGAACTGACCGTCAATGGCCGCAGGGTCAGCGGCATGGCGGAACCTCGCACGCATCTGGCCGAATTCCTGCGCGGGCCGCTGGGCCTGACCGGCACGCATCTGGGCTGCGAGCAGGGCGTGTGCGGCGCCTGCACCGTGCTGATCGACGGCAAGCCGCAGCGCTCCTGCCTGACCTTCGCGGTGTCCTGCAATGGCGACGAGATCCGCACGGTCGAGGGCTTTGACGATGACCCGGTGATGACCGAACTGCGCGAGGCGTTCTCCGCCCATCATGCCCTGCAATGCGGCTATTGCACGCCGGGAATGCTGGTGACAGCACGCGATATCGTCACCCGGCTGGGCGATGTCGATGAGGAGACGATCCGGCGCGAGCTGTCGGGGAATATCTGCCGCTGCACCGGCTATGTCGGCATTGTCGGGGCGATTCGTCAGGTGGCCGCAGGAAAGACTGCGGTCGCCCAAAACTGGAATTTCGAGGCACGTCACGACGCCGTTGCCGCGAAAACGGTAGAGGCTGCCCCGGCGGCTGAAGCCGCGAAACCGGCTTCGATGGATTTCAGCACAGCCGGCGACGGTTTCTCGGTCTTGAAGCAGCAGGTCACGGTGCCGGCCCCGGCCGATCAGGTCTGGGCGGTGCTGGGTGATATCCGCCGCATGGCCGCCTGCCTGCCGGGGGCCTCAGTCGATACGGTGGAGGGCGACCGTGTGACGGGCTCGCTGACCATCAGCTTCGGGCCGATCAAGGCCAGCTTCGCCGGCGAGGGCGAGGTGGCCCGCGACGAGTCCGCCCGCACCGGCACGGTGAAGGGCCGGGGGCGCGATGCCAAGGGCGGCTCCTCGGCGACTGGTGAGATTGCCTATGCGGTGCTGCCGCAGGGCGAGGGCACGATCATCGATGTGACGGTGCGTTACAAGCTGACCGGCCCGCTGGCGCAATTCGGTCGTTCCGCACTGGTGACGGATTTCGCCCGGCGCATGACCGATCTGTTCGCCGCCAATCTGACCGCGATGCTGACCGGCACACCGGGGGCCGAACCGGCAAGGTCGGAGCTCTCCTTCCTGACTGTCGCCAGCATGATGCTGGGGGCGCTGCGTGACCGCCTGAAAGCCCTGATCGGCCGCTAGGCCTCCGGGGCTCTTCTACTCTGGAACAATTCAAGGAAGGCTTGGTTAGGGTCTCGTGCTCAACAGCAGCCGGCCCTGCCGTCGCCATGGAGTTGTTATCTCGTCGGCGCGCAATCCCGGCTTTGGGCACATCTGACCCGAAAAAAGGAAGATGCGCACATGGCCAAGACCAAGCAGGCGGACACCCGCAAGGCGGCCCAGATCGACGATCAGGCACTATCGCGCGGCACTGGCGGCGAGCTTCACCAGACGGCCGGCGGTGAGGTTCCGGTCCTGACGACTCAGCAGGGCACCCCGGTTGCCGACGACCAGAATTCCCTGCGGGCCGGCCAGCGCGGCCCGACGCTGATGGAGGATACTCACTTCCGCGAGAAAATCTTCCATTTCGACCATGAGCGTATTCCGGAGCGGGTGGTGCATGCCCGGGGCTATGGCGCGCATGGCTATTTCGAGCCTTATGAGAGCCTGGCCGATATTACCAAGGCCGATCTGTTCCAGCGTCCCGGCGAGAAGGTGCCGGCCTTCGTGCGCTTCTCCACGGTGGCAGGCAGCAAGGGTTCGGCTGATCTGGCGCGCGATGTGCGCGGCTTCGCGGTGAAGCTCTACACCCAGGAAGGCAATTGGGACATTGTCGGCAACAACATCCCGGTTTTCTTCATCCAGGATGCGATCAAATTCCCGGACCTGATCCACGCCGCCAAGCCGGAGCCGGATCGCGGCTTCCCGCAGGCGCAGACGGCACACAATAATTTTTGGGACTTCATCACCCTGACGCCGGAATCGATGAACATGGTCATGTGGATCATGTCCGACCGCACGATCCCGCGCAGCCTCCGCTTCATGGAAGGTTTCGGCGTTCATACATTCCGTCTGGTGAACGAAGCCGGCAAATCGACCTTTGTGAAGTTCCACTGGAAGCCGAAGCTGGGCATGCAGTCGGTGGTGTGGAACGAGGCGCTGAAGGTGAATGGCGCCGACCCCGATTTCCACCGCCGCGATCTGTGGGACGCGATCCAGGCGGGCGATTTCCCGGAATGGGAGCTGGGCCTGCAGCTGTTCGACGAGGATTTCGCCAACAGTTTTGATTTCGACGTGCTGGACGCCACCAAGCTTATTCCCGAAGAGCTGGTGCCCGTCCGCATCGTCGGCCGGCTGGTGCTGGATCGCTGTGTCGATAATTTCTTTGCCGAGACCGAGCAGGTCGCGTTCATGACGCAGAACATCGTGCCGGGCATCGACTTCAGCAATGATCCGCTGCTGCAGGGGCGCAATTTCTCCTATCTCGACACGCAGCTGAAGCGCCTGGGCAGCACCAACTTCACGCATCTGCCGATCAACGCGCCGAAATGCCCGTTCCATCATTTCCAACAGGACGGCCACATGGCCTTCCACAACCCCAAGGGCCGTGCCAATTACGAGCCGAATTCCTGGGGCGGCGAAAAGGGTGGTCCGCGCGAATCGCCGGAGAAAGGCTTCACCTCTTATCCAGAGGAGATGGAAGGCCCGAAGCTGCGCATCCGTGCTGAAAGCTTTGCCGATCATTACAGCCAGGCCCGGCAGTTCTACAGGAGCCAGACCGATGTGGAGCAGTCTCATATTGCCTCGGCGCTGATCTTCGAGCTGAGCAAGGTGCAAACGCTGGCGATCCGCTCGCGGATGGTCTCGCATCTGCTGAACATCGATGATGCGCTGGCCAAAGCCGTCGCCGATGGGCTGCGGCTGCGCGAGATGCCGAAGCCGGCCGATGCCGCCCAGCCGACCAGAGATCTGGAGAAATCGCCTGCGCTCAGCATCCTGCTGAACGGTCCCGACAGCTTCAAGGGCCGCAAGATCGGCGCACTGATCAGCGACGGTGTCGATGCCGCCCTGCTTAAGGGGCTGAAGAAGGCGGTCGAGGCCGAGGGGGCGATGCTCACTCTGGTCGCGCCGATGATCGGCGGCGTCGAGGCCAGCGATGGCAGCTGGATCGAAGCCGATGAGAAGATCGATGGTGGACCGTCCGTTGTGTTCGACGCGGTGGCGCTACTGCTGTCGGCGGAGGGGGCGGAACTGCTGGCCGAGGAATCGACGGCCCGCGATTTCGTCGCCGATGCCTTCGCGCATCAGAAGTTCATCGCCCATACGGCCGAGGCCCTGCCGCTGATGGAAAAGGCCGGCGTGAAGCCGGATGCCGATGAGGGCGTCATAGCTTTGTCGGCGGCGAAGGATACGGCCGGCTTCGTCGAAGCCTGCCGGAAGCTGCGCCTGTGGACCCGCGGCCCCCGCGTCAAGCAGGTCTGATCCTTCAATCGCTTAAAAACAGGGCCGCCCTCCAGCAGGGCGGCCCTTTCTTTTTATCGATGCGGAGACTGCCCGCCTGTTTTTTGGGCATCCTAATATAAGAATGATTTGATTTTGTGCGTTGCCAAAAACCTGGCGCCCTCGCTGTTGCGGTTATTTTGGTTAAATATTTGTGAAATAGACGAGATTTCCCATGGCACGCCCCTTGCGTCTTGCTGCGACGCGGTATGCAACCGCTAATAACCAAGGGAGACGAAAATGGCTGGGAACAAGGGGGCCAAGTTTCTGACCGGGCTGACGCTCGGCGCGTCGATGCTGGTCGGCGCATTTGCGGGCGAAGCGAAGGCACAGGATACGATCAAGGTCGGCATCCTGCATTCGCTGTCGGGCACGATGGCGATCAGCGAGACGACGCTGAAGGACGTCATGCTGATGCTGATCGAGGAGCAGAACAAGAAGGGCGGTCTGCTCGGCAAGAAGCTGGAAGCGGTGGTCGTTGACCCGGCCTCCGACTGGCCGCTGTTTGCCGAGAAGGCGCGCGAGCTGATCAGCGTGCACAAGGTCGCAGCCACTTTCGGCTGCTGGACCAGCGTGTCGCGCAAATCCGTGCTGCCGGTGTTCGAGGAGCTGAACAGCATCCTGTTCTATCCGGTACAGTATGAAGGCGAGGAATCCTCGCGCAATGTGTTCTACACCGGCGCCGCCCCGAACCAGCAGGCGATCCCGGCGGTGGATTACCTGGCGAAGGAAGAGGGCGTGCAGCGCTGGGTCCTGGCCGGTACCGACTATGTCTATCCGCGCACCACGAACAAGGTCCTGGAGACCTATCTCAAGGATAAGGGCGTCGCGGCTGCCGACATCATGATCAACTACACGCCGTTCGGTCATTCCGACTGGCAGTCGATTGTCGCCGAGATCAAGAAATTCGGCTCGGCCGGCAAGAAGACCGCCGTCGTCTCGACCATCAATGGCGATGCCAATGTGCCGTTCTACAAGGAACTGGCGAACCAGGGCATCAAGGCCGAGGATATTCCGGTCGTCGCCTTCTCGGTCGGCGAGGAAGAGCTGGCCGGCATCGACACCGCGCCGCTGGTCGGTCATCTGGCGGCGTGGAACTACTTCATGTCCGTGAAGACGCCGGAAAATGCCGATTTCATCAAGAAATGGCAGACCTTCATCAAGAATCCGAAGCGCGTCACCAATGATCCGATGGAAGCGCATTACATCGGCTTCAACATGTGGGTGAAGGCGGTCGAAAAGGCCGGCACCATCGCCCCCGATCCGGTGATCGATTCGCTGGTCGGTGTCGCCGTGCCGAACCTGACCGGTGGTATGTCGGCGATGATGCCGAACCATCACATCACCAAGCCGGTGCTGATCGGCGAGGTCCAGGCCGATGGCCAGTTCGACACGGTCTGGTCGACCCCGGGTCTGGTGGTTGGCGATGAATGGTCGGATTTCCTGCCGGACAGCAAGGATCTGATCTCCGATTGGCGCGCGCCGATGTCGTGCGGCAATTTCAACGTGAAGACCGGCAAGTGCGGCGGCAAGAGCTGACGCATAAGCTGTGAATACGGGCCGGCAGCCCTGCGCTGCCGGCCCTTTCTTCCCGACAAGACCAAGAATAAGGAATGGGGGGCATGGTGTTGCGTCGTCTTCTCTGCGCGCTTGCCTTGGGCTGTGCGCTGTTTGCCCCGGAAAAATCCGCTCTCGCCCAGGCCGACACGGCCAGCCTGATCCAGGCGCTGGGCGAGGCCAGGAATTACAGCGAGCTGGAAAAGGCAGTGGATGCCCTCGCCGCGACCGGCGATAGCGCTGCGGTGCCCGCCCTGGAGGCGTTGAGCGCCGGCGCGCTCTATACCCAGAAGCTGGGCGGTCCGGTACGGATCGGCATCGAGCGTGGGGCCGATCTGGTCCTGACCGATCCGCTGACCGGCGAGAGCGCGGGCACCGAGCCCGCCGGCGGCTATGAGCGTATCCGCGTGAACAACCGGCTGCGGCGCTCGCTGCGCGGCGCCATCGGCGCGCTGACTCTGCTGAGTCCGAAGCCGGAAATCCGGCTGGCTGCCGCCCAGGCCGTCTACAAGAACCGCGATGCCAGCGCGCTGGAAACCGTCGAGGAAGCCCTGGCGAAGGAGAGCGAGCCGCGCGTGCGCGCCGCTTTGGAACTGGCGCGTGCTGCCATTCAACTGGCCGGTGAGGCTGGCGATGACGTGAAGCTGGCGGCGCTGGAGATCATTGGCGAACGTGGCGGCCGTGAATCGCTGGCGCTGCTGGGCCAGGTCTCCGCCAATGCCAGCCCGGCCGTGGCCGAGGCGGCGCAGATTGCGGTGCAGAAAATCCAGGCCAGCCTGCGCTGGTGGTCGATCCTGCAGAACATCACCTATGGCATCTCGCTTGGCTCCGTCCTGCTGCTGGCGGCCATCGGGCTTGCCATCACATTCGGCGTGATGGGCGTCATCAACATGGCGCATGGCGAGATGGTGATGATCGGCGCCTATACAACCTTCATGGTGCAGGAGGTGATCCGCACCTCCTTTCCCGGCCTGTTCGATGTCTCGGTGCTGATCGCCCTGCCGCTCGCCTTCCTGGTCGCCGGTGCCGTCGGCATCGTCATCGAGCGGGGTGTCATCCGCTTCCTCTATGGCCGGCCGCTGGAAACCCTGCTGGCAACCTGGGGCTTGTCGCTGATCCTGCAACAGGCTGTGCGCACCATCTTCGGCCCGACCAACCGGGAGGTCGGCAACCCGTCCTGGATGTCCGGCGCCTTCGATATTGGCCAGATATCGCTGACCTACGGAAGGCTGTGGATCATCGTCTTCGCGCTGATCGTCTTCACTGCTTTGATGCTGATGCTGCGTCGCACGCCTCTGGGCCTGCAGATGCGCGCGGTGACGCAGAACAGGCGCATGGCCGCGTCCATGGGCATCCGCACGCCCTGGGTCGATGCGATGACCTTTGGTCTCGGCTCCGGTGTTGCCGGGCTGGCCGGGGTGGCGCTGTCGCAGATCGACAATGTCAGTCCCAATCTGGGCCAGGGCTACATCATCGACAGTTTCATGATCGTCATCTTCGGCGGGGTCGGCAATCTGTGGGGCACGCTGGTCGGTGCCTTCACGCTGGGGGTGGTGAACAAATTCCTGGAGCCCTATGCCGGGGCGGTGCTGGGCAAGATCTTCGTGCTGGTCTTCATCATCCTGTTCATCCAGATCAAGCCGCGCGGGCTGTTCGCCCTCAAGGGCCGGGCGGTGGAACAATGAGTGGTGGAACAATGAAGGGCGGCTTCCTGCTGCGCGGCCTCGACCGCAGCGGCCTGATCTTCCTGGCCATCGTCATGGCGGTTGGCATTCTGGTGCCGGCGCTGAACCTGCTGGTGCCGCCCGGCAACCCGTTCCATGTGCCGGGCTATGCCGTCTCGCTTGTGGGCAAGTATCTCTGCTTCGCGCTGCTGGCGCTCTCCATCGATCTGGTCTGGGGCTATTGCGGCATTCTCTCGCTGGGCCATGGCGCGTTTTTCGCGCTGGGCGGCTATGCGATGGGCATGTATCTGATGCGCCAGATCGGTGCGCGCGGCGTCTATGCCAATCCGGACCTGCCGGATTTCATGGTGTTCCTGAACTGGAAGGAGTTGCCCTGGTACTGGCAGGGCTTCGATCAGTTCTGGTTTGCCGCCATCATGGTGGTGGTGGTGCCCGGTGCGCTGGCCTTCCTGCTGGGCTGGTTCGCCTTCCGCTCGCGGGTGACGGGCGTGTATCTGTCGATCATCACCCAGGCCATGACCTTCGCGCTGCTGCTGGCCTTCTTCCGCAACGATATGGGCTTCGGCGGCAATAACGGGTTGACCGATTTCAAGGACATTCTGGGCTATCCGGTGCAGGCGGCCGGCACGCGGGCGACGCTGTTCTTTGCCTCGGCTCTGGCGCTGGCGCTGGGCTTCCTGCTGTGCCGGGCGATCATCCGCTCCAAGCTGGGCAAGGTGCTGGTGGCCATCCGTGATGCGGAAAGCCGGACGCGGTTCCTCGGCTACCGGGTGGAGCATTACAAGCTGTTCGTCTTCACCTTGTCGGCCTGCATGGCCGGTGTCGCCGGCGCCCTTTACGTGCCGCAGGTCGGCATCATCAACCCCAGCGAATTCAGCCCGGCGCAATCCATCGAGATGGTGATCTGGGTCGCGGTCGGCGGGCGGGGCACGCTGATCGGCCCGGTCATTGGGGCGATCCTGGTTAATTTCGGCAAGACCTACTTCACCGCCGCGATCCCGGATTTCTGGCTGTTCGCGCTGGGCGGGCTGTTCGTCGCCGTCACCCTGTTCCTGCCCAAGGGCATTGTCGGCACAATGGGGGATTGGTCACGACGGATGCGGAGACAGCCCTCATCGACGCCGCCCGATCCCACAGTCAAGCCGGCGGAGTAGGCATCATGAACCCCGATATGATGACCCGCACGTTGCTCTATCTCGATGGGGTGAGCGTCAGCTTCGACGGCTTCCGGGCGCTGAACAATCTGTCCTTCACCATCATGCCGGGTGAGATGCGGGCGATCATCGGCCCGAACGGCGCCGGCAAGACAACGATGATGGATGTGGTCACCGGCAAGACCCGGCCCGATACCGGTCATGTGCTGTTCGACGGCAAGGTGGATCTGACCAGGCAGGACGAGGCCGCCATCGCCTCGCTGGGCATTGGCCGGAAATTCCAGAAGCCGACCGTCTTCGAGAGCCATACGGTCTGGGATAATCTGGATCTCGCGATTGAGGGCGCACGCGACCCGGTCTCGACCCTGTTCCACAAGGAGGGCGAGGAGCGCGACCGGATCGACGAGATTCTCGGCATCGTACGGCTGCGGGAACGCCGCCACGAATTGGCCGGCGCGCTGTCGCATGGCCAGAAGCAATGGCTGGAGATCGGCATGCTGCTGGCGCAGAACCCGAAGCTGCTGCTGGTCGACGAGCCGGTGGCCGGCATGACCGATGCGGAGACGGTGGAAACCGCTGATCTGTTGCGTGAGATCGCCCTGACCCATTCCGTCGTCGTGGTCGAGCACGACATGACCTTCGTGCGCGATCTGGGGGTGAAGGTGACGGTGCTGCATGAAGGCTCGGTGCTGGCCGAAGGCTCGCTCGATCATGTCAGCGCCGATCCGCGTGTCGTCGAAGTCTATCTGGGGCGCTGAGCATGCTGGATGTACAGACCATCGATCTGCATTACGGCGCCGCCCAGGCGCTGCGCGGCGTGTCGCTGACAGCCGAGATCGGGCGGATCACCTGTCTGATGGGCCGCAATGGCGTCGGCAAGACCAGCCTGCTTCGGGCGATTGCCGGGCATCAGTCGATCAGCCGGGGGGCGATCAGCTGGAACGGCGCGCCGCTTGCCGGGCTGCGGCCCTTCGACCGGGCGCGGCGCGGCATCGCCTATGTCCCGCAGGGCCGTGAAATCTTTCCGCTGCTGACGGTGAAGGAGAATCTGGAAACCGGCTATGCCCCGCTGAAGCGCAAGGAGCAGACCATCCCGGATTACATCCACGAGCTGTTTCCGGTGCTGAAAACCATGCTCGGCCGCCGTGGCGGCGATCTATCGGGCGGCCAGCAGCAGCAGCTGGCCATCGCCCGCGCGCTGGTCATGCGGCCGACTCTGCTGGTGCTGGACGAGCCGACCGAGGGCATCCAGCCCTCGATCATCAAGGATATCGGCCGGGCCATCCTGTTCTTGCGCGACCGGGGCGATATGGCGATCCTGCTGGTCGAGCAGTATTTCGATTTCGCTCGTGACCTGGCCGATGATTTTGCCGTGATGGATCGCGGCGAGATCGTTCTGGCAGGCAAGAAGACCGATATGGTGGAGAGCGATGTTCGACGGTTTCTCACGGTCTGATCCGGCTTCAGCGCCTCTCCAGCGCCTGCGTGGCCGTGTCGATCTCGCCGTGAAGCGCGAGGCCGGGCGCACCCGGCTGGACCGGCTGTACCAGGAAGGCTCCGGCAAGGCCCGGCTGCCGCGCGTGGTCGGCGACGGGCTGGAGGCGATCCTGATCAATACCGGCGGCGGCATGACTGGCGGCGACCGGCTGCACTTCCGGGTTGCGGCCGGGCCGCGCACGACGCTGGTCGCCACCTCCCAGGCGGCGGAGAAAATCTATCGCTCCGTGCAGGGCGACGCACTGGTCGAAACGCATCTGGAGGTGGGTGGCGATGCCCGGCTCGACTGGCTGCCGCAGGAAACCATCCTTTTCGAGGGCGGGCGCTTCGGGCGCCGGCTGACGGCCGATGTCGCCGGCGATGCCGGCCTGCTGATCGTTGAATCGACGGTCTTCGGGCGCACCGCGCGGGGCGAGAGCGTGACCAGCGGCCTCTATGCCGATCGCTGGCGCATTCGCCGCGATGGACGGATCATCTTCGCCGATGCCACACGGCTGGAGGGCGATATGGCTGGGCTGCTCGACCGGCCGGCCATCGCCGCTGGCGGGCGGGCCATCGCCGCCCTGCTCTATGTCGCCCCGGAGGCCGAGAGCCGGCTGGATGCGGTGCGGGGAACCATCGAGTCGCTGGTGGATGTCGAGGGCGGGGCCAGCGCCTGGAACGGCTTGCTGCATGCCCGGCTCGTATCGCCGACCGGCTTCGCCCTGCGGAACGGGCTGATCAGTCTGGTGCAAAGCCTGCGCGGGCAACCCATGCCCCGCGCCTGGATGTGTTGAGGGGAGAGACATGAATCTGACGCCGAGGGAAAAGGATAAGCTGATGGTCGCCATGGCGGCCATCGTCGCACGCAAGCGGCTGGAACGCGGCGTGAAGCTGAATTACCCGGAAGCCATCGCCCTGATTACCGATTACGTGGTCGAGGGCGCGCGCGATGGCCGCTCCGTCGCCGATCTGATGGAGGCGGGGGCGCATGTGATCACACGCGGCCAGGTCATGGAGGGGGTGCCGGAAATGATCCATGACGTGCAGGTCGAGGCGACCTTCCCTGACGGCACCAAGCTGGTGACCGTCCATGAACCGATCCGCTGAGGGAGGGCATCATGATTCCCGGTGAAATCTTTCCCGCAGACGGCGAGATCGAGCTGAATGCCGGCCGGCCGGTCACGACACTGACCATCGCCAATACCGGCGACCGGCCGATCCAGGTCGGCAGCCATTATCATTTCTATGAGACCAACGCGGCGCTCTCCTTCGACCGGCAGGCAGCCTATGGCAAGCGGCTGGATATTGCCGCTGGTACGGCGGTGCGCTTCGAGCCGGGGCAGAGCCGCGACGTGGCGCTGGTGCCGCTGGACGGCAAGCGTACCGTGTATGGTTTCAACCAGAAAATCATGGGTGAGCTGAAGGGAGACGGTCATGCCGGCTAGGATTTCGCGCGCCACCTATGCCGACATGTTCGGCCCAACCGTCGGCGACAAGGTGCGGCTGGCCGATACCGACCTGATCGTCGAGGTGGAGAAGGATTTCACGACCTATGGCGAGGAGGTGAAATTCGGCGGTGGCAAGGTGATCCGCGACGGCATGGGCCAGTCGCAGGTCACGCGCGCCGGCGGTGCAGTGGATACCGTCATCACCAATGCGTTGATCATCGACCATTGGGGCATCGTGAAAGCCGATGTCGGGTTGCGCGATGGCCGTATCGTTGGCATCGGCAAGGCTGGCAATCCGGATATTCAGCCGGGGGTCAATATCATCGTCGGCCCGACCACCGACGTGATCGCCGGCGAAGGCAAGATCCTGACCGCCGGCGGCATCGACAGCCATATCCACTTCATCTGCCCGCAGCAGATCGAGGAGGCGCTGATGAGCGGCGTCACCACCATGATCGGCGGCGGCACCGGCCCGTCCACTGGCACCAACGCCACCACCTGCACGCCGGGCGCCTGGCATATGGCGCGCATGCTGCAGGCAGCCGAAGCCTTCCCGATGAACCTGGCCTTTGCCGGCAAGGGCAACGCTTCGCTGCCGGCGGCGCTTGTCGAGCAGGTAAAGGCCGGTGCCATGGCGCTGAAGCTGCACGAGGATTGGGGCACCACCCCGGCCGCCATCGATTGCTGCCTGTCCGTCGCCGATGCGTTTGACGTGCAGGTGATGCTTCACTCCGACACGCTGAACGAATCCGGCTTCGTCGAGGACACGATTGCCGCCTTCAAGGGCCGCACCATCCACGCCTTTCATACCGAGGGGGCGGGTGGTGGCCACGCACCGGACATTCTGACGGTCTGCGGGCTGGCGAATGTCATCCCGTCCTCGACCAACCCGACGCGGCCTTACACGGTCAATACGCTGGACGAGCATCTCGACATGCTGATGGTGTGCCATCACCTGGACCCCAGCATCCCGGAGGATGTCGCCTTTGCGGAAAGCCGCATCCGGCGCGAGACCATCGCGGCGGAGGATATCCTGCACGATATGGGTGCGCTCTCCATCATCGCCTCGGACAGCCAGGCGATGGGCCGGGTCGGCGAGGTACTGATCCGCACCTGGCAGACCGCGCATAAGATGCGGGTTCAGCGCGGGCGCCTGTCGCAGGAGACCGGCGAGAACGACAATTTCCGGGTAAAGCGCTATATCGCCAAGGTGACGATCAACGCCGCCATCGCCAATGGCATGAGCGCCCATATCGGCTCCATCGAGACCGGCAAACTTGCCGATCTGGTGCTGTGGAGCCCGGCCTTCTTCGGCGTGAAACCCGATCTGGTGCTGAAGATGGGCAGCATCGCGGCCGCACCAATGGGCGATCCCAACGCCTCCATCCCGACACCGCAGCCGGTGCATTACCGGCCGATGTTCGCGGCCTATGGCCGGTCGCTGACCGAGAGTTCCGTCACTTTCGTTTCCAAGGCGGCGCTGGAGGACGGGATTGCCGAGAAGTTCGGGCTGTCGAAGACGCTGCTGGCGGTGGAGAACACCCGTAGTGGCATCTCCAAGGCGTCGATGATCCATAACGACTACCTGCCGAAGATAGAGGTCGATCCGGAGACCTATGAGGTGCGGGTCGATGGCGATATCGTCACCTGCGAACCCGCGACCGTGCTGCCGATGGCGCAGCGCTATTTCCTGTTCTGAGGACATGATGGAGCCATCAATCAACCGGGCAACGCTGGTCCTGCCGGCCGGCGAATGGAACCATGAGAGGCGGCTGGGCGGTGTGACGCTGGATTTCGACCGCCGCAGCCGCCGGCGCATCGCCCTGGTCAGCGACGAGGGGATGAGCTTCCTGCTCGATTTGCCCGATGCACGGCATCTGCGCCAGGGCGACGGTCTGGTGCTGAAGGAGGGAATTCTTGAGGTGCTGGCCGCGCCGGAAAGCCTGCTGCAACTGCGCTGCGCCGATGCCCATGCGCTGCTGCGGCTGGCCTGGCATATCGGCAACCGGCACATCCCGGCGATGCTAGAAGGTGAGTCGATCCTGATCCGCGCCGACCATGTGCTGGCCGATATGGCGCGGCGGCTGGGGGCGGTCGTGGTGGCGCTGGAACAGCCCTTCGACCCGGAAGGCGGCGCCTATGCCGATGTGCCGACCGGCGGCGGACACTCGCATGGACATGGTCATGGCCAGCACCACCACTGAGGCCACACTCTACCGGCTGATGACCTGGCTGACGCCGTCCTTTCCGGTCGGCGCGTTTTCCTACAGCCATGGCCTGGAATGGGCGGTGGAAAGCGGCGATATCCGCGATCTCGACAGCCTGACCAACTGGCTGTCCGACCTGCTGGCGCAGGGCAGCGGCCGCAATGATGCGATCCTGCTGGCGGAGGCCTGGCGCGCGGCTATGGCCAGTGACTGGCAGCGCCTTGCCGATATCTGCGAACTGGCGCTGGCGCTGTCACCGGCCCGCGAGCGTCATCTGGAAACCGCGATGCAGGGGCGCAGCTTTGCATCCGCCATCGCCACTTCCTGGCCCTGTGCGGCAATCAGCGAATTGCAGCAGCGCGCGGGAACCGCCATCGCCTATCCGGTTGCGGTAGGGGCGGCTTCGGCCGGCCATGGCCTGCCTCTGGAGCCGGTTGTAGCCGCCTATCTGCACGGCTTCGTCGCCAATCTGGTCTCGGCCGGTGTGCGGCTCATCCCGCTCGGCCAGACCGACGGGCAGCGCGCGCTGGTGGCGCTGGAAGGGCCGGTGGGCGAGGCCGCCCGGCAGGCGATCCAATCCGATCTCGACGATCTGGGCGCGGCGATGTTCCGCGCCGATATCGCCGCCATGAAACACGAAACGCAATATACGAGGCTGTTCCGCTCATGACCCGATCCCCCAACGGACCCCTGCGCGTCGGCATCGGCGGCCCGGTCGGTTCCGGCAAGACTGCGCTTATGGAGGCGCTGTGCAAGAGCTTCCGCGATGTCTATGACATCTGCGCCATCACCAATGACATCTACACCAAGGAGGATGCTCTGATCCTCAACCGGGTCGGCGCGTTGCCGACCGAGCGCATCCTGGGCGTCGAGACCGGCGGCTGCCCGCATACGGCGATCCGCGAGGATGCCTCTATCAACCTGGCCGCCGTGGCCGATATGAATTTGCTGTTCCCGGCGCTCGACCTGATCCTGATTGAATCCGGCGGTGACAATCTGGCCGCCACCTTCAGCCCGGAACTGGCGGATATCACCATCTACGTCATCGACGTGGCCGGCGGGGAGAAGATCCCGCGCAAGGGCGGGCCGGGCATCACGCGCTCCGATCTGCTGGTCATCAACAAGATCGACCTTGCCCCGCATGTCGGGGCCAACCTCGATGTCATGGATGCCGACACCAAACGCATGCGCGGGGACCGGCCCTATGTATTCACCAATCTGAAAACCGGAATCGGCCTGCCGGTCGTCACCGCCTTCATCGAACAGGCCGGCGGCCTGGTCGCACCAATCGCTTCGGGAGCTTCCTCATGATCCAGTCTCGCTATACCCCCGTCCTCGCCGCTCTGCTTGCTGTCGCTGCCGGTCCGGCGCTTGCCCATACCGGTGTGGGCGCCGTGCATGGGCTGGAGCATGGCCTCCTGCATCCGCTGACCGGGCCGGACCATCTGCTGGCGATGCTGGCGGTCGGTTTGTGGTCAGGCCAGCAGAGCGGCAAGTCGGTATGGCTGTGGCCCATGGCCTTCGTCGGCACGATGTTGATCGGCGGGCTGCTGGGCATGACGGGCATCGGGATGCCGGGCATGGAGTTGATGATCCTGGGTTCCGTCATCGTGCTGGGCGCGCTGACCCTGTTCGGTGTGATCCTGCCGCGCTGGGCGGGGGCGGCCATTGTTGCTGCCTTCGCCGTGTCGCATGGCATGGCGCATGGGCTGGAAATGCCGGCTGATGGCGGTGGGGCGACCTATTTCGCCGGCTTTGCCACGGCGACCGCGTTGTTGCATCTGGCGGGTATTGGCATTGCGCTGGTCGGTGCACGCAATGGCCGGCCGGTCCTTGCGCGGGCCTCGGGCGGCGTTTGCTGCGCCCTTGGCCTTGCTTTGGCGGTGATCTAGAGGGCCAGACTGCGCTGGATGACCAGATAGGCGCCCAGCGCCAGCAGGCTGAGGAAGAACCACAGCCGGAAGCTGTCCGGATCGAGCCGCCCGCGCAGCAGCCGGCCGAGAAACTGGCCGCCCAGAGCGGCGGCCAGGGCGACCAGCGACAACACGGCGATATCGGGGCTCAGCAGATCGGCGCGCAGCAGGTTCACCGCCAGCGCCAGGGTCGAGACGGTGAAGAAGAATCCCAGCGCCTGCACCATCTCGTCCTTCTGCAGGCCCAGCGCCTGGAGATAGGGGACGGCGGGGATGACGAAGACGCCGGTTGCCGCGCTGATCAGCCCGGTGGCGATGCCGACCAGCGGCGACAGCAGCGGCTCCCAGCGCGGCGTCACATGGAAGGAAATCTTCCCCAACCCGACAATGGCGTAGACGATCAGCGCGGTGCCCAGCACGATTCCGGCAATGGGACTGCCCGTGCCGGTCATCCAGCCTGCCCCCGCCCAGGTGCCGATGCACACGCCGGCCATCATGGTGGCGAGCCGTTTCACCAGCCGCTTCAGCGCGTCGCCCTGCAGCAATTGCACGATATTGGTGACCAGCGAGGGGATGATCAGCACGGCCGCCGCCTGGGCCGGGGCAACCGCCAGGCTCATCAGGCCGATGGCGATGGTCGGCAGGCCCATGCCGATGACGCCCTTGACGAAGCCGCCGGCCAGGAAGGCGGCGGCGCAGAAAAGCAGCAGCAGGGATAAATCGGTCATGGCGCATCGTCGTGGCGGTATCACGCTGCGGCAACCGCCAATTTTCGATGCCTGCCCCTATCCGGCTGAACGCTGGTGTCTGCCTGTGTGCCGGTTTAGTGTTTTTTTGAAAGAAAACGTACAGGCAGGTGTCTCTTGGATTGGGATTCGGTACGGGTGTTTCTCGCTTTGGCGCGCGAAGGCAGCCTGACGGCGGCGGGGTTGCGGCTGAATGTCAGCCATCCCACCGTGGCGCGACGGATCAAGGCGCTGGAGGCCCAGATCGGCGCCCGGCTGTTTGATCGCCTGCCGGACCGCTTCGCCCTGACACCGGCGGGCGAGGAGCTTCTGGCCGATGCCGAAGCGATGGAACGGGCGGCAGAATCCATAGACCGGCGCAGCGCCGGCCTGGCCGAGACGATCCATGGTACGGTGCGGCTGTCGGCGGGTGAGGGGATGATTTCCTTCATCGCCCGCCACTTGCCGCGCCTGAGACATAATCTCCAATGCATCGAGTTTGAACTGGTTGAAAGCCACATGCTGGCGAATCTGTCCCGCCGCGAGGCTGATCTGATGATCCGCGAACAGATGCCCGATCTGGCCAGTATCGTGGCGCGGCGGATCGGCCGGGCGGCCTATGCCGTCTATGGCGTCCCCGGTCTGATGCCGGATGATGAGTCACCCGAGGCCCTGCGCCGGATGCCCTGGGTCGGCATGGATGATGACCATCTCTATATGCCGGGGCAAAGCTGGCTGCGTGCCCTGCTCGACGGGGAACGACCGGCGGTCCGGGTCAATCACTGGCTGGTCCTGCAGCAGTCAGCCCGCGCCGGAACGGGGCTGGCGGTGCTGCCCTGCTATCTTGGCGACAGCGATGCCGGGCTGGTGCGCATTGGCGGAATTCTGCCTGATGTCGCCGCCGATCACTGGCTGCTGGTGCACCGCGACCTGCGGGCTTTGCCGCGAATCCGGGCTGTGATGGACGCGCTGGTCCGACTGTTCCAGGAGGAGCGGTCGCTGCTGGAAGGACGCATATGAATAAAATTTCAAATAATTTGAGTCGCGGTAGAGAGAAGTATGCCCTAGCGTTGAATGATTGATCTGTCTGTATTCCCGGAAGGGGAGATCGGATGTTCGCAGAATGGGGCACACCAGCGACGACGCCGCTTGTCGGCAGCATTCGGCCTGACCAGATTCCCCATGACCATCTGCGCGATCTGTATGAGTACTGGGCCGCGCGCGTCGTCGATGGAAAGCCGCCGCCCCGAAGCGCCATTGATCCCGTCGACCTGAAGGTATTTCTGCCGAATCTGCTGATTCTGGAGCAGGTGCCGGCAGGGACACGCCATCGCTATCGTTATCGGCTGAGCGGCACCGCAATCACCCGTATTGTGGGGCGCGAGCTGACCGGGCTGTCGCTTCAGGATGCCTTGCCAGACCCGTATCTCAGCTATGTCGTCTCGATCCACGATCTCGTGGTCGACCAGCAGCGCCCGGTCTATTCCGAGACGCTGTATCACGACCAGGGAAATTTCGTGAATGGCATGACCTACCGGCTGGCCCTGCCACTCTGCGCGGAACCGCCGCGGGGGCCGATGGTTCTGGTCTCGCAGCATTGGATACGCCGGAGCGAGAAGGGCGCAGGCCAGAAAGGCGATTGGGGCATCGACTGGCGCGCCGCCAAGCCGGTGACACAGATTGTAACGCCCTGACGCCTAGAGCTGCGATTCGACCGGAAGCCATCGTGACAGCGTGGCGATGATGCGCCGACCGAGCGGGGCGTCTGGCTCGTGATAGACCTTCCCCTGATCGTTGCGCCAGACCAGCCGCCGGCCTTCCAGTTCGACGCAATAGCTGTGCTGGGGGGCGGCGAGGCGGTCGAATTCCTGGCGCAACTGGCGGGCCAGTTCAGGGTGCTCGGTGAACACGCCCATCTCGGTGTTGATATTGGCCGAGCGCGGGTCGAGGTTGAACGAGCCGACGCCGACCAGGTGGCCATCGATGCACAGCGCCTTGGTGTGCAGGCTGGCACCGCTGGAGCCGAACAGGCCCTTGGTTTCATGGCCGCTGCGGCGCAGCTCGCGCAATTCAATGCCGGCTTGCAGCATGCGCCGACGATAGCGTTCATAGCCGCCATGGACGGCTGTGACATCGGTTGCAGCCAGTGAATTGGTGATGACCGAAATCCGCACGCCGCGCCGGATCAGGCTCCGCAGCAGCGCCATGCCGCGCCTGCCGGGCACGAAATAGGGTGAAATCAGCAGAATTTCGGATTGGGCGGCCCGCATCATGCCGCTGATGGCCGTGGCGACGACGCTACCGGTCTTGCCATCTACCGCCTTTTCGGGCCTGTCATACAGGATGGTCATGTCGTCGACCGTGACCGGATCGACCAGGGCATGAACTTCCGCCTCGACAGAGGTTTCCTGCGAGATGCGATCCAGATAGGGACGGGCGTCTTCAGCTTCCAGCGTCTCATCCAGCCGCTGCCGGAAGCGGGGCAGGGTGCCGCCCTGCCGGCGGCCCTTCTTGAAGGACAGGACCGGACGGGACAGCCGGTTATTCCAGTAGGCGTCGAAAAGCCGGGTCGCCTGCACCGCCTCAGCACCGGAGATGACCACGTCGAGATCGCGGAAATTGAACTCACCCGAGGCATCGAAATAGGCATCACCGATATTGCGGCCGCCCAGAATGGCCAGTTTGCCGTCGACCACCCAGGTCTTGTTGTGCATGCGGTGGTTCAGATGCCAGCCACCAAGGGCGAATTCCAGTGCAAAGCCCAGCCGGCCGGCAAAGCGCCAGAGGCTGACATTGAACAGCTTCACGTCGATATTGTCGTGATCCTGCAAGGCAGCGAGGGCGGCGTTGTCGCCGAGCACGCTGGTATAGTCGAGCAACAGCCGGACCTTCACGCCCCGGTCGGCGGCGTGCAGTACTTCACGGGCGACCAGCCGGCCGGTTATGTCGTCGTACCAGGCGTAATATTGCAGATCGAGCGTGTGCACGGCGTTGCGCGCCGTATGGGTGCGCAGGTTGAAGGCCTTCAGCCCATCGGACACCAGCGCCAGCTCGGTCGTGGCCGGCGCCTGATCCGCAGCCTGGCGGGTTATGTCAGTCTGCGGCTTCATCAGTCGCATCGATCGATGTCGGGGCGGCCAGGGATGCGGCCGCTTCCAGATTGATGATGGCCTTGATCGGCAGATGATCAGAGGCGCGGCGGGCAAGCGGCGTGTCATGCACCATGACGGTTTCAACCACCCCCTTTGGCCAGCCCAGCACCCGGTCAAGGGCGAGGAACGGCATGCGGGACGGAAAGCTCGGCTGGCTCATCATCGAGGGTCCGAAAAACGGCTCCAGTGCGCTGAACACCGAGCGGGCGTGGTTCGGCTGCCATTCGTTCAGATCGCCCATCAGCAGGGTTGGCATCCGCTCGCCCAGTTCGATCTCCCGCAATATGGCGGCGGCCTGCAGCCGGCGATAGCGCTGCATCAGGCCAAGATGGGCGGCGATCACCCGCAGCGGCCCCTGCGGGAAAGTGAATTCGGTCACGATGGCGCCGCGCGGTTCGGCATAGGGCAGTTTCAGCCGCTTGATCTCCGATGTCGTCCCGGCCCGCGCCAGCAGGGCGTTGCCATGCCAGCCATGGCCGCCGGGATGGGCTGAGACCGGCAGCAGCGCCAGCGCGGTCTTTTCCTGCAGGGCCTCGATGTTCAGCAGGCCGGAACGCGGGCCGAAACGGCGATCCGCCTCCTGCAGGGCAATGACATCGGCGCCGATCTCGGCGATTACGTCGGCGATCCTGTCGGGGTCGAACCGTCCATCGGTGCCGACGCATTTATGGATATTGTAGGACGCGACGACGACCCGGCTGTCCCGCGCGCCATCCTGCAGCGCGGGCCATTCCAGTTGTGTGTTCGTCCGGCTGCCGCCGATGAGCTTGGTGATGAGTTTTCGAGGCACAGGTCACGTCGGTTGTCAGGGGCGCAGTCAGGAAACGCCAGCAGGAAGCAAAGGTTTCATCCGGTCCTTCTGCATATAGGCATCTGGCCAGCGTCCCGGAACGGATATCCGCAACAAAGGCCGACACTGCCTGATAAAGCGGATGACATTTATGTGCGGCGCAACATAATCTGGATCATATAAGTGTCGCATATGCGAAAGTTGTATCTTATAGTTACAACTAAATCGGACGCAGAGCCGATATCGTATTGAACAGGAGAGTATGATGGAGAGTGCCGGCTTGGCAAAAAAGCCGCAGGCTGAAGGTCGGGCTGCATCCCATTCGCTCTCGATTCGCAATCTCAGCAAATATTATGGTGCTTTGGCCGCTGTCGACGATGTGTCGATCGAGGTGGAGCGGGGCAAGTTTCTCACCCTTCTGGGGCCGTCCGGCTCCGGCAAGACGACGATCCTGATGTCGATTGCCGGCTTCGTGCAACCGAGCGCTGGCGAGATTCTGCTCGACGACAGGCCGATCACCAATTTGCCGCCCGACAAGCGGAATTTCGGCATGGTCTTCCAGGGCTATGCGCTTTTTCCCCATATGAGCGTCGAGGACAATATCTGGTTCCCCCTGCGGGTGCGTGGCGTCAGTCGCGCCGAGGCGGCGAAGAGCGTCACCGCCTCGCTGGAACTGGTGCAGATGGCGCATCTGGCGAAGCGCCTGCCGACGCAGCTTTCCGGTGGCCAGCAGCAGCGCGTGGCGCTGGCGCGCGCGCTGGTCTTCCAGCCCGATCTGCTGCTGCTCGACGAGCCGCTCTCCGCCCTCGACAAGAAGCTGCGCGCCGACCTGCAATGGGAGCTGAAATCCCTGCATGCCCGGCTGGGCACCACCTTCATCTATGTCACGCATGACCAGGAAGAAGCGCTGTCGATGTCGGATGACATCATCATCCTGCGCGACGGCAAGATCGAGCAGATGGGCGCGCCGGGCGAGCTGTATGAACGGCCTGTGACGCGCTTCGTCGCCGATTTCCTGGGCAAGAGCAATTTCATCCGGGGCCAGTCGACCGGCGCGGATGGCAACAGTTTCCGGGTCGCGGTCCAGGACATCGCCCTGCAGCAGGCCGGCCGTGTCGCGGCGAACGAGGCCGTGCTGATCGCCCTGCGGCCGGAGAAGATTTCGGTCAGCCGGACACGCCCCAGCCTGCCGAACGCCATTGAGGGGCGGATTGCCGCCTTCAACTACTATGGCTCATCCTACCATCTGCAGGTTGAGACCGGCGGGCTGGGCGATCTGATCGTCACCGTGCCGGCCTGGAAATGCGAGATCGATCCCGCCATCGGAAACAGCATCTGGCTCGGCTGGGAGCCGGATGCCTCGGTGGTGGTGCGTGATAATTAGGTAAAGTGACATCCCGGCCAACGGGAGGCCCGCCTCGGCGGGAAAGAACAGGGACCAACACGTTTAACAAAGGAGGCTGACATGAAGCCGAATAAAGATCTCAGCAAGACGCTGTACGAAAAAGACCTCTATCCCGACGAGCAGAGCTTCGCCGAGGATTGCGCGCTGATCGCCGCCGAGCGGCTGCGCCGTGGCGAGATTGACCGCCGCAGCTTCGTGAAGGCGCTGGGCATGCTGGGCCTCGTGCCGGTCGCGCTGAAATTCGGCAGCGGCTCTGCCGCCGCGCAGGCCAAGGAACTGGTCATCGTCAACTGGGGCGGTCCGGCGGTCGAAGCCTATGCCAATGCCTGGGGTGCCCCGTTCGAGAAGGCGAGCGGCACCAAGGTCATCATCGACGGCACCGGCCCGCTGGCCTCAAAGATCAAGGCGATGGTCGAAGCCAAGGCGGTGACCTGGGACGTCTGCGACACCGGCACGGGCACCACGCTGGTGCTGGCCAAACAGGATGTGCTGGAAGACATCGATTACGGCATTGTCGACAAGTCCAAGATGGCGCCGGAATTCGCCTATCAGCAGGGCTGCGCCAATTACATGTTCAGCTTCGTGCTGGCCTATAACAAGGCGAAGGTCGCCAGCGCGCCGAATGGCTGGAAGGATTTCTGGGATCTGAAGAAATTCCCCGGCGGCCGTACCCTGCGCAAGCAGCCGAACGGCATGCTGGAAGCCTGCATGATGGCCGCTGGCCGGTCGCCGAAGGATGTCTATCCGATCGACCTGAACCTTGCCATGAGCAAGCTGAAGGAGATCAAGGGCAGCGTCGTGGCCTGGGGTTCGGGCTCGCAGAGCCAGGAAGTGTTCCGCACCGGCGAGGTGGTGATGGGCAATATCTGGCATACCCGCGCCAATCTGCTGCGCCGTGACAGCAATGGTGAGATCCTGTGGAACTGGCAGGACGGCATCGTCACCGCCGGTATGTGGAACGTGCCGAAGGGCAATCCGGCCGGCAAGGAGACGGCGATGAAGTTCATCGCTTCCGCCCAGGACCCGGCCAGCCAGATCGAGCTGTTCAAGGTGATGGGCAATGGTCCGGCCAACCCGGCTGCCGCCTCGATGGTGCCGGAAGACATGCGCTATATCGATCCCGGCCAGCCGGAGAACATGAAGCTGCAGATCCTGCAGAGCGGCTATTGGTACGAGGAGCCCAGCGGCAAGGGCAAGCTGACCAATGACGAGCTGTCGCGCGAGATGTGGCTGGACACGCTGTCCTCCTAAATCGGCTCGACTTCATCTGAACAGAACACGCGGCATCGGCGGGACAAACAATGCTGGCTTCGCAACGGCACACCTATTGGCTGCTGATCGTACCAGCTGTCCTGCTGATGCTCGTTTTCTATATCTATCCGCTGATCCAGGTGTTGTGGATCAGCGTGACGGAACCCTATTTCGGCTTGCAGAATTATGAGGCGCTGCTGACCCGGCCGCTGCTGCACCGCATCTGGCTCACCACGCTGCGCATCTGCCTGATCACCACGGTCATCACGGTGATCCTGGGGTATCTGGTCGCCTATGCGATGGCCAAGGTGGGCGAACGCCAGCGCACCACGATGATGTTCTGTATCCTGCTGACCTTCTGGCTCAGCGTGCTGATCCGTGCTTTTGCCTGGGTGATGCTGCTGCGCAATGGCGGGCTGATCAATTCCGCGCTGATGAGCCTCGGCATCATCGACAGCGACCTGCCGCTGCTGCGCAACGAATTCTCCGTCATTGTCGGCATGGTACATTTCATGATGCCGCTGGCGGTGCTGCCAATCTATTCCAACATGAGCGGCATTGACGGGCGCTATGTCTCCGCCGCGCGGGGGCTGGGGGCGTCGCCCTGGGAGGCGTTCTGGCATATCCATCTGCCGCTCAGCAAGCCGGGGCTGATCGCCGCTACCATCCTGGTCTTTGTCTTCTCGCTGGGCTTCTTCATCACCCCGGCCATCCTGGGCGGCGGCAAGGTGGTGATGATCTCCGAATATATCCAGGTCAGCTTCGAGGAGACGCTGCGCTGGGGGCAGGCGACCATGCTGGCCTCGTCGCTGTTGTTCGCCGTGCTGTTGACCCTGGCGCTGGTCGCCCGCTTCGTCGATCTGAAGAAAGTGTTTGGTGCACGATGAAGGGCGATTTCCGCGAGAAATTCGGCCGGGGGCTGGTGCTGGGCGGTGCCTGGACGGTGCTGGCCTTCCTGATCCTGCCGATGGTGGTGATCTTCCCGGTCTCGGTGACCGACCAGTATTACCTGTCCTTGCCAAAGGACGGCATCTCGCTGGAGCATTACGCCGCCTTCTTCACCAATGAAATCTGGCTGTCGGCGACCGCGCAGAGCGTGATCATCGCGACCTGCGCGACGATCTTCGCCGTCATCCTGGGCTCACTCTGCGCCATCGGCTGCTGGCGGCTATCGACCAATCTGTCGGAATCGGTGCGTACTTTCATGCTGATTCCGATCATCGTGCCGACCATTGTGCAGGCGCTGGCGATGTACCGGTTCTGGATCGATCTGGGCATCATCGACACCTATATCGGCGTGATCCTGGCGCATACGCTGGTCGCCATCCCCTATGTGATCATCACCGTCTCCGCCTCGTTGGCGAATTTTGATCTTCGGCAGGAACAGGCGGCCCGCAGCCTGGGGGCCAGCATGCCGCAGACCATCCGCTGGGTGATCGTACCGTCGATCCTGCCCGGCCTGCTGTCGGGTGCGCTGTTCGCCTTCACCATTTCCTTCGACGAGATCGTCATGGTGCTGTTCATCACCAGCCGGGCGATCTACACCCTGCCAAAGCGAATCTGGAACGGCATCGAGGATCACCTCGACCCCACCATCGCCGCCGTCGCGACGATGCTGATCGCGGCCACTCTGGCGCTTCTGCTGCTCGATCTGTGGGTGCGTCATCGCCGTCAGCGCCGGCTGGAACAGGCGGCTTCTGTCGGCGAGTAAGGCGGACAACAAAGAAACCATCAACCTAGGGAGAGCCGCCATGGGCGCCGTGAGTGAATTCGAATACCGCTACAACATGACGATGAAGATTTTCCATTCGCATCCCGAGCCGGGCTTCGAGAGCCCCGGTCAGCAGGAGACGGTATGGGGCCAGCAATGGGGTTGCGACAATGATGTCGGCACGCTGCGCAAGGTGCTGATGCACCGCCCCGGCGATGAGATGAAGGTGATCGACCCGTCCAAGCGCCTGGAGCATCTCGGCAGCTATGGCGATGTCGAAAACCAGTCCTGGTACTGGCGCGGCGACACCATCCCGACCCTGGAGGAACAGCAGGCCCAGCATGACGGGCTGGCCAATGCGCTGCGCGCCGAAGGTGTCGAGGTCGTCTATCTGAAGCGTTGCGCGCCGGGTAAGCACAAGTCGATCTATACCCGCGATTCGGTCATCGGCGTCAAGGGCGGGGCCATCGTCACGCGCCTCGGCCCGATCGTGCGGCGCGGCGAGGAAGCCCCGGCGACAGAGACCCTGGCCAGCATCGGTATGCCGATCCTGCGCACCATCCACGGCACCGGCATCATGGAAGGCGGCAGCTTCGCCTGGCTGAAGCCGGGCATCGCCGCTATCGGCCGGTCCAACCGGGTGAATGAGGAAGGCACGCGCCAGGTCGAGGAAGTGCTGAAGGCGCAGGGCTGCGAGCTGCTGCGCGTCGACCTGACCGGCTACCGGTTGCATATCGACGGCGCGATGGTGATGATCGATGTCGATACCGCCATCATCAATCCGACGCAGTTGCCCTTCTGGTTCCTGGAGAAGCTGAAGGAAATGAAGATCCGCACCATCGAGGTCAATCCCGAGGACCCCTCGGGCGCGGTGAACTGCATCGCGGTGAAGCCGGGACGGCTGATCATGGAGGCCGGCCTGTCGCCGCGCACCGCCGAGACGCTGGACAAGCTGGGCATCGAGATCGTCGATGTGAAATACGACAAGATCTGGCTGGGCGGCGGTGGCATCCATTGCTCGACCAGCCCGCTGATCCGCGATTCCATCTAAGGGGCTGACATGACCTTTTCTCTCGTCGCGCGCTGTGGCCGGACCGGCGAAATCGGCGCGGTCATCTCCACCTCCAACCTCGCGGTCGGCAGCCGCTGCGTCTATCTGAAATCCGGCGTCGGCGGCTTCCTGACCCAGCACCGCACTGACCCCCGGCTGGGGCCGCGCGGCATCCGCCTGCTGGAGGATGGTGCCACCGCTGCCGAGGCGATGGCCGCCGTTGTCGCCAGCAGCACGGATATCGGCTGGCGCCAGCTTGCCTGTGTGGATAAGGACGGCAACACCGCCTTCCACCATGGCGACAAGATCTATTCGATCCGCGCAGAGGCGCAGGCGCCGGGCGTAGTCGCTATTGGCAACATCATCGATAACCCAACCGTGCCGAAGGCAATGGTTGCGGCCTTCACCGCCGATCCGTCGCTGGACATCGCCGAACGCCTGCTGCGCGCCATCGAGGCGGGCGAGGCGGCGGGCGGCGAGACCGGGACGGTGCATGCCGCGCAGATGATCGCCATTGGCGAGAACAGCTTCCCGCTGTTCGATCTGCGCATCGACTGGTCCGAGACTCCGCTGCCGGATCTGCGCCGGCTGTGGGAACGCTACCGGGCGGAGGCGGCGGGCTTCGCCGTGCGCGTGCTGGACCCGGACAGCGTGCCGCCGCAGGGCGATCTGTATGAGGCGGCGCAGGCCCGCATGAAGGAGCTGGGGATCAGCTACACATGACCGAGAAGCTGCCTGAGTCCCTGTTCCGTACCGTGGGCACCTATCTCAGCGTGCCGCAGACACTGGACCTGACCGGCGCCAGGGCGGCGGTGATCGGCCTGCCCTTCGATTGTGGGCGCCACCCCAAGCGGGTCGGCGCGCGGCTGGGGCCGGCGGCGATCCGCTATATGTCGACCGACATGGTGCGGCATTACCGGCCGGATGATCCCGGCGATTTCGATCCGGTGCGGGCACTGGGACTGGTCGATTGCGGCGACGTGCCGGTGGTCTCGGCGGAGGTTGAATCCTCGGTCGAGACGATGGCCGCGGCGATCTCATCCGTGGTGGACCGGGGCGTCGTGCCGATCTGCATGGGCGGCGACGGTGTCATCAGCCTGCCGCAGATGCAGGCACTCAGCCGCAAATATCCCGACCTCTGCGTGCTGCATTTCGATTCGCACACCGATGCCTATCCCGAAGCCGGGAACGAGCAGGCGATAAACCCGGCCACCACCTTCTCCTACGCGGTGGAGCAGGGCTATGTCGATGCCAGCCGGTCGATCCATTTCGGCCTGCGCGGCTTCACCTATGTGCCGCGCGTGTTTGACTACACCAAGGGGCTCGGCTACCAGGCCATCCCCATCGAGGCGCTGGAGAGCGAGGGCATTGCCGGCCTCGCCAAACGCTTCAAGGACACTTTTGGCGACCGCCCGGTCTTCCTGTGCTTCGACATGGATTTCTTCGATCCCTCGGCGGCTCCCGGCGTCTTCACCCCGGCCTGGGGCGGGGCGACGGCCCGCGAGGGGCTGGGCCTGCTGCGCGCCCTGAAGGGCATCAACTTCGTCGGCTTCGACGTGAACACGCTGACCCCCGGCGCTGACCTCAAGGGCCAGACCGCCTGGCTCGCCGCGACCGTCATGCTCGAATTCTGCTACCTCGCCTGCGATTCCCTGGGCCTGACGCCGGAGGGCGGTGATTCGGCTTATTGAGAAGCTTCCTCCATCGTCACCCTCGGGCTTGACCCGCCCATGGCACTTGGGGGTCCATCTGTCCGCGCAGTTCGCTCGGTCAATGGATGGTCGGATCAAGTCCGACCATGACGAAAGAGGGAGAGCGTTACGCCGCCGCCCTGGCTGGCAGGCAGTGGTCGGCGATCTGTTCGACATGGCGGTGGTCGGTGCCACAACAGCCACCGATGACGCTGATGCGGTTCAGCGTGCCCAGCAACTCGCGGTACAGCTGCCCGAGTTCGACCGGATCACCGGCATCCAGATCGGTGGCTTCGTCCAGCTCGGCATGGCTGCGTTTCGAGGCGTTGGCGCGCAGGCCGCGAATGCGCTGGGTCCAGGCGCCACCATGGGTCAGCTCGGCCATGAAATGCGTCGGGTGGGCGCAGTTGATCATGTAATAGGCCGGGGCGCTGCCGGTTGCCAGATCGACCGTATCAATGGCCTCCTGCAGCGACTGGCCGGTCGGCAGCCTGCCGTCGGTCTCCAGCGTGAAGGAGAGTGCCGCCGGTATCTGTGCGGCCTGGGCGGCCAGGGCGATGCCAATGGCTTCTTCGACATAGTTCAGCGTGAAGGCCGCCACCATATCGGCCGCGGTGCCGGCGAAAGTGTCGATCTGCGGGCTGTGATAGGCCAAGGCCTCGTCGACGCTCATCCTGCTGTCCGCCCGGTAGCCATCGCCGCGCGGGCCGATGGCGCCGCTGATGACCATCGGCGAGGCGGGCGTCTCGAAAGTGTCGCGGATTTCCGCCATCAGCGTGACCGAGTTGCGGTTGCTCTCGGCCAGCCGGCCGGCGTCGTAGCCCAGCTTCGCCGCCCAATCGGGATTGGCGCGCCAGGTCGGCGTTTCCAGGATGAAGCCGACGCGGCGCTGCTGCGCCATCCGGGCATACCGGGTGTAATAGTCCCGCAGCATCTCCCGGCCCTTCGGCTCGTCCGCCAGCGGAAAGGAGGCAAAGCAGGGCAGGTCGATCCCGTCATGGAATAGCAGGGTGGTTTCCAGCCCGCCATCGGTCAGGAACAGCGTGTCGGAAAGCTGTGGCAGAGCGTGCCTGTATTTGTGCATGGGGCGATTCCTCTTGTTTCTGCCGCTATGCGGCGGTCGGCAGGGACTATAAGGATCGCCGGCTGCGCTTCTAGAGCACTCATGGAACGGTAAGGCAGAATAATTTTTCCGTTTCTTTACAGCTTTATATTGATCTTTCTGGAGTCCTTCGAGTAAACGGGCATTGTCATTTCAGAATTAACTATACTTGCGGTACAGTACGGCATGAACCATTTGCCTCCGACACGGCGCGGCGAGGCGCGCGAGCGATTGCTGGAACTGGCCGAGGAGGCCGTTCTTGCCAAAGGATTTGCCGCGACCTCCATCGACGAGCTGGTCGCCGCCGCCGGCATCACCAAAAGCGGATTCTTCTATCATTTCAGGGATAAGAACACGCTCGCGAAGGCGATGCTGTTGCGCTATCTGGAACGCGACAAGGCCTTGCTCGACGATCTGTTCAGCCGGGCTGACGAGCTGAACGAGGACCCGCTGCACGGCTTTCTGGTCGGCCTCAAGATGTTCGCCGAGTTGCTGGCGGATCTGCCCGATAATTACCCGGGCTGCCTGGCGGCGTCCTTCTGCTATCAGGACCAGCTATTTGATGCCGAGATCAGGGCGCTGAACGCGGAAGGCATGCTGGACTGGCGGCGGCGCTTCCGGTCACGGTTCGAGGCAATCGCCACGCGCTACCCGCCGTGGGAGCCGGTCGATCTGGATGCTCTGGCCGACATGGCCACCGCGCTGGTGGAAGGCGGGCTGATTCTCGGGCGGGCCCTGAACGATTCCCGGATTCTGCCCGGACAGGTTCTGCTCTATCGCGATTTCGTCCGGCTGCTCTTCCAGACGGTCTGACGTTCCGCCTCACCCCGCCCGTCGGCGGTCGATCCAGTCGCGCATCTTGTAGTAGCTGCCGACGATGGGCAGGAACCACGGATTGCCGCCATAGAGCGGCACGGTCGGCATCGCCAGCTTCTCATAGGCGCTGGGGCTGTTGGCGTGGCCCAGGATGTTCAGGGCGGTGCGGTGGCCCAGATGCGTCATCATCACCACGCCGCTGCCATTGCAGCCCAGCGCGTAATGCAGGCCGGCCTGCCGGCCCATATGCGGCAGCTTGTCGAAGGTGAAGGCGACATTGCCGGTCCAGGCATGGGTGATCTTCACCTCACGGCTGGCGAGCTGCGGAAAACGGTCGCACATGAAGCCGTGGAGAATCGGCGCGCTCTCCTGCGGTGTGGCCTTGGTGAATTTCGCGCGGCCGCCGAAGATGATGCGTTTGCCATCGGGCGAGGGTCGGTAATAGCACAGCACCCGCTTGGTCTCGGAGATCATGCGCAGCCTGGGGAACAGCGCGCGGATTGTCTCCTCGCCCAGCTCCTCGGTGGCGATGATGAAGCTGGCGATGGGGATGACGCGCCGCTGCTGCCAGGGTGTGGCGTCGCCGGTATAGCCGTTGGAGGCAACGACGACTTCCTTCGCGCGTATCTCGCCCTGCGATGTCTGCACGCGGAACGCCCCCGGCCCGCCCTCGATTTTGCCGACGCGGGTGCCGGCGCACAGGGTTGCCCCGGCGCGGTGCGCTGCCTCCAGCAGGCCCTTATGCAGCAGGGCAGGGTGAACGCCGCCGGCGCGCTGCACCACCATGCCGCCATAATAGAAATCGCTGGCGATCTCCTCATGCTGGCGCTCGCGCGGAACCATATAGACTTCAGATTCGGCGATCTTGTTCAGCGCCTCGACCCGGCGGGACTGCGCCTCGAAGGCTCCGGGCGTGTGCGCGCCGACGAAGCGGCCGACCTTCTGGTAGAAGCAGTCGATCTTCTCGCGCTCGATGATGCCTTCCAGATGCGCATAGGCCTGCGAGGCCTCGGCCAGCATGGCGCGGGTGGCGTCGTCATTCATCGCCCGGCCCTTGCCGACATTCACCCCGCCCGAGACCATGCCGCCATTGCGCGAACTCGCCCCCCAGCCGAGATCCTCGGCCTCCAGAACGGTTACCTTCGTGCCGTGACGCGCCAGCTCCAGCGCCGTCGACAACCCGGCATAGCCGCTGCCGATGATTGCCACGTCGGTCGCTTCCGGCAGCGGGCTGGCCAGCGTCGCGGCCGGCTTGGCAGCCTCCCACCAATAGGGTTCAGCCTTGAAGCCTGCGGCAAAGATATCGGTGCTCATGATGGCTCCTGGACGCTATGGATGATCTTGCCGCCGAGCAGCGTGGTCACCACGCCGACATCGCGGATTTCCTCAGACGGTATACTGAAATAATCGCGGTCGAGAATGGCGATATCGGCCAGCTTGCCGATTTCCAACGAGCCTTTCAGCGCTTCCTCGCGGCCCGACCAGGCCCCCAGGATCGTATAGGCGCGCAAGGCTTCCTCCGCCGTCACCGCCTCGGCATCGTCCAGCGAGGCGCCGGTTTGCGCCTTGCGGTTCACCATCGACCAGAGCGCGACGAAGGGGTTGGGGTCGCACACCATCGCGTCGGAATGGCCGGGGGCAGGGATGCCGGCATCGATCAGGCTGCGATGCGGCCACATCCAGCGCATCGCCTCCGCGCCGCGATTGGCGCGATAGGCATCGCCCAGATCATACATGAAGCCGGTGGCGGAGCTGTCCACCGCGCCGACGCGCTTCAGCCTGTCCAGAATCGGCGGGGTGACGTAGCAGCAATGCTCGACCCGCATGCGGTGGTCATTCACCGGATGCTTGGCCAGGCAGTGTTCGATCACGTCCAGCGCGAAATCGATGCCGCGGTCGCCCACGCCCTCGATCATCACCTGCAGCCCGGCCTTGTGGGCGGCCAGTGCGCGCGATTTCAGATCTTCCAGCTCGTAAAGCAGCATGCCGGTATTGGGATCTGGCTCGCCCTCGATACGTTTGCCGACATAGGGCTCGTAATAGGCGGCGGTGCGGCCGGAGGTCGAGCAGTCCGGGCACCATTCGACGCCGATCACCCGCACCATATCGTCACCGAAGCCGGAGCGGATGCCGGCCTTCACATAGGACTCCACCAGCCCGTCCTCGCGTCCCGAGACGATGATGCCGATGCGCATGCGCAGGCGGTCCTGCTGTTTCAGCAGTTGATAGGCCTGGATCGAGCGGCTGCCGGCCAGCGAGTTATAGACGGTGGTTATGCCGTAGCGCGCCCAGTCGTCGAACACCTTCTCCAGCCCGTCGGCAAGACGGGCAGGGGTGTCGGCGGCGTGGATGCGGTCGAGGAACAGATGCACCGCCGTCTCGCGCATCAGGCCGGTCAGTTCGCCGGTTTCGGGGTGATGGTCGAAGCGCCCGAAGGCGGGATCGGGCGTGTCGCGGTCAACGCCCAGCTCCTGGAAGGCGCGGGAATTGGCGAGGCCGATATGCCCGTCCGTGCGCAGGATGAAGAGCGGGCGGCCCTGGCCCGCGGCGTCCAGTTCCTCCAGCGTCGGGTAGCCGCCGGATTTGTTCTCGTTCAGCCGGTAGCCGACCACCCAGTCATCCGGACCATTTCCCGCCGCGACCTCCGACAGCCGGCCGAGCAGGGCCTCGCGAGACTGGATACGGCCGGGGCCGACATCCTCCCACCCGGCAAGGCGGGCGGCATAACTGTCCGGATGACAGTGGCTGTCTACAATGCCGGGAATGGCGGTGCGGCCAGCAAGGTCGATGATCTCCGTCTTCGGCCCGGTCAGTGCCGTCATGTCGCTATCGCTGCCCAGCGCCACGATGCTGCCGTCGCGGATGGCCAGGGCGGAGACAACGTTGCTGTCACCATCCAGCGTGTGGATCGCGCCATTGCGCAGCACCAGATCGGCGGTCAGGCCTAGCATACCCATCTCCCCTTGTTCTCAGGAAAGCTTGGCAGGATTTGTCAGGGGAGAAAACAAGTTTGATGCGTAAAACAGCCCAGCATCAGATGGTTGACGCTGCCGCCCGGGCTGTGCACAGTAGGGGGATGATTATTCGCTCGGCAGCTCTTCTTCGACTTCTAGGCCCGACCTCCTGAGGGAGGCGGGGTTTTTCGTTCGCGTCGAAGTTTCCGTTGCTGCCGGTCTGATCATGTTTTCCTTATCGATTCTCGACTCTCTCTTTGCCCCCCGGCTTGCCTTTCTGGCGCTGGCGGAGCGACTGCGCGGCGGTCGTCGGGCCTAGACGGTAGCCCGGCGGCCGTATTCCCTGCCGCATTCGCCTTACATCATAAAAAGATATTCCGGAGTCGCCTTTCATGTTGCCGAATCCTGAGACCAAATACCGCCGTTTCACCACCGTTTCCTTGCCGGACCGCACCTGGCCGTCGAAGCAGATCGAGGCCGCGCCAATCTGGCTGTCGACCGATCTGCGCGACGGCAACCAGTCGCTGATCGATCCGATGGATGGCGAGAAGAAGCACCGCTTCTTCGAGCTGCTGATCAAATCCGGCTTCAAGCAGATCGAGGTCGGCTTCCCCTCGGCCTCGCAGACCGAGTTCGACTTCATCCGCAGCCTGATCACCGGCAATTTGATCCCCGACGATGTCACCATTCAGGTGCTGACCCAGTCGCGTGAGGATCTGATCCGCCGCAGCTTCGAATCGCTGCAGGGGGCGAAGCAGGCCATCGTGCATCTGTATAACGCCACCTCGCCCAGCTTCCGCCGCACCGTGTTCAACATGGAAAAGGCGGATGTGGTGAAGCTGGCGGTTGCCGGGGCCACGCTGTTCGTCGAGGAAGCGAAGAAGCAGCCGGACACGAAATGGACCTTTGAATACTCGCCGGAGACCTTCTCCGCCACGGAGCCGGATTTCGCTATCGAGGTCTGCAATGCGGTGCTGGATGTCTGGCAGCCGACGCCCGACAACCCGGCGATCCTGAACCTGCCGGCAACGGTGGAAGTCGCCGGCCCGCATGTCTATGCCGACCAGATTGAGTATTTCTGCCGCAAGATTTCACGCCGCGATTCGGTCATCGTCAGCGTGCATCCGCATAATGATCGCGGCACCGGCGTGGCAGCGGCGGAGCTGGCGGTGATGGCCGGCGCTGACCGGGTCGAGGGCTGCCTGTTCGGCAATGGCGAGCGGACCGGCAATGTCGATCTGGTGACGCTGGCTTTGAACCTCTATACGCAAGGCATTGATCCGAAACTGGATTTCTCCGACATGCGGAGCGTCGTGCGGACCGTCGAGCATTGCAATCAGCTGCCGGTTCATCCGCGCCACCCCTATGCCGGCGAACTGGTGTTCACGGCTTTCTCGGGCTCGCATCAGGATGCGATCAAGAAGGGTTTTGCGGCCCAGGAAAAGCGCAATGATGCCTATTGGGACGTGCCGTACCTGCCGATCGATCCGGCCGATCTGGGCTGCTCCTACGAGGCCGTGATCCGGGTGAACAGCCAGTCCGGCAAGGGCGGGGTCGCTTGGGTGCTGGAACAGGATAAGGGGTTGCAGCTGCCGCGCCGCATGCAGATCGATTTCAGCCGTGCCGTGCAGGAGATTTCCGACCGCACCGGCCGGGAAATCACCGCCGCCGCCATCTGGCAGGCTTTTGAGGAAGCCTATTGCCTCGAGGGCCCGCAGCGTTTCGGCCTGGTCGATTATGAGGATGCCGGCACGCGCAAGCCGGGGCAGGACCGGCTGTTCGTCGGCCGCATCACCGTGGATGGGCAGGAGCGTTCGATCAGCGGCAAGGGCAACGGTCTCATCTCCGGCGTGCTGGGCGCGCTGAAGGCCGATTGCGGGATCGAGCTTGAGGTGCTGGACTACCACGAGCACGCGCTGCGCAAGGGCTCCGACGCGCAGGCCGCCGCCTATGTCGAATGCCGCACGGCGGATGGGCGCACCGTGTTCGGCGTCGGCATTGATGCGGATGTCGCGACGGCGTCGGTGAAGGCGGTTCTGGGCGCGGCCAACGTCGCCAGCCGTCAGAGCTGAGGAAACGGCTTCCCCGCAGGAGGCAGGCTCTTCCTGCGGGGAACGTTCGTGAAGTGCTTGTTATAATTATCGGAAATAAAAAACTCAGTATTTTGGTTAAATTATTTTTAGTGGTTTAATTTAGTCAGAATCACTAGGCTCAGGGCACTTACGCTTCCGGTGACTCAGCAGGTTGCATGCCCTTTCCCCCAGACAGGTTTCTCGAATTTGGCGCCACTGCGCAGAGCGTCAATTTCGAATGCGCTTCCGGGGGGGCTTATGGCCGGGTGAAGCTGGCGATCAACCGCGGCATTCTCTGGCTCACCATAGAAGACGATGCCAGCGGCGACGATCTTCTGGCCTGCTTCCAGCAGGCGCTGGCCAGCGGTCATCTTCCGCCCACCATACCGACCCTGGTCGATCTGACCGGGTTTACTGGCCATGTCGAATGGCCGGCTATTCACCGCATCCGTAATCTGGCGCCCTGGGGCACGGGCAAGGATGCCCGCTCGCAGGTTGCCTATGTGTCGCGCGACAGCTTCTTCCGTTTCATGCTGAAAATCGTCGCCGTGCTGTTCCCCCTGACCCAGCACCGTCTGTTCGATGACCGCGACTCTGCCTTGCACTGGCTGGCCCCGCCGAAAGCCTGATCAGCGGATGCCGGCGCGCAGGAAGGCCTGGATGAACTGCCGCTGGAAGATCAGGAAGGCCACCAGAAGCGGGGCTATAGTGAAGAGGGTGGCGGCACTGATGACGGCGATGTTGACGCCGCTTTCCGGCGCGGCGAACAGTGACAGGCCGACGGTCAGCGGCCGGCTCTCGTTTGAATTGGTGACGATCAGCGGCCACAGGAAATTATTCCAGTGCGTGGCGATGGACACCAGCGCATAGGCCAGATAGACCGGCTTCGCAGCCGGGATATAGACCCGCCACAGCACGCCCGTCCAGCCGCAGCCCTCGACGCGCGCCGCTTCCTCCAGCTCGCGCGGGACGCCCTTGAAGGCCTGGCGCAGCAGGAAGATACCGAAGGCGCTGGCCATATAGGGCGCGCCGATGCCCAGAATGCTGTCGAACAGGCCGAGGCGCGACACCATGGCGTAATTCTCGACGATCAGCACTTCCGGCAGGATGAACAGCTGCAGCAGGATCAGCATGAACAGCAAATCGCTGCCGGGGAAATGGAAGCGCGCAAAGGCATAGCCGGCCAGGGTGCAGAAGAACAGCTGGCCGGCCAGGATCACCGTCACTAGCATCGTTGTGTTCAGGAAATAGCGCGGCCAGGGCGCGCCGGCCCAGGCGGTACGGAAATTATCCAGCGTCACCGGCGCGAAGAGGTCGAAGGACAGCGCCCCTTGCGGCGTGTGGAAGGCAGCCCAGAGGGCGAAGGCCAGAGGGGCGATCCAGAGGACGGCCAGCAACAGCGCGCCCACGGCGTCGAGCGTGACGCTGGTCCGGCTGGCATAGGTCGGGGTGGCGATGCTCATGCGGCTGGCCTTACCGGTAATGGATGCGCCGTTCCAGCACGGCGAACTGGATCAGGGCGACGATGCCCAGCACGATCAGCACCAGAACGGTCAGGGCTGCGGCCATCGGGCGGTCGAAATAGGAAAACGCGTTCTCCCAGATCCAGTACAGGATCAGCTTGGAGGCGTTGTTCGGGCCGCCCTTGGTCAGGATGAACAGATGGTCGATCAGCTTCACCGAATTGATCATCGCATTGACCATGACGAACAGCGTCGTCGGCATCAGCAGCGGCAGCAGGATGCGCCGGAAATAGGTCCAGCGCCCGGCACCCTCGATCAGCGCCGCCTCCTTCAGATCCGGCGGAATGGTCTGCAGCGCGGCCAGATAGAAGATCATGAAGAAGCCGGCTTCCTTCCAGATCGTCACGACGATGACGCTGGCCAGCGCGGTTTCCGGCTGGCCCAGCCAGTTCGTGCCGCCGATACCGACAAGGCCGAACAGCCGGTCCAACACGCCTATATCCGGCGTATAGAAGAACAGCCACAGATTGGCGGCCGCCACCATCGGCAGCATGGCCGGCGTGAAATAGGCGATGCGCACCATCGCCCGCGCCGGGATGCGCGCATTGGCCCAGAGTGCCATGCCAAGCGCCAGCGCGATGGAGACCGGAATGGTAACGCCGGCATAGATCAGATTATTGCCGACGACCTGCCAGAAATCCGGGTTGGCGAACAGGGATTCGTAATTATCCAGGCCGATGAAGCTTGAGGGCCGGCGGCTGGTGCCCTTGGAGAACAGGCTTGCCCACAGCGTCGCCAGAGTCGGCCAGAAGGCGAACAGCGACAGCATGAAGACCGATGGCAGCACCAGCAGCGAGCCATACAGCGCCAGGCGCCGGCTTTCGATGCGATGCAGCTGGGAGGTGTCGGTCATGTGAGAATCCGCTGGCGAAAATGAACCCTCCCCCCGCAAGCGAGGGGAGGGTCTTGTGGGCTTACTGGAAGGACTTCAGCAACCGCTCGGCGGTGGCCTGGGCCTCCTTCATGGCGGCTTCCGGAGTCTGGCGGCCGGTCAGCGCCGACTGGACGGCGTTGGACAATGCCTCGCGGACGCGGCCGGTCTCATAGGTCGAGAATTCGGCGACGGCGTGTTCCAGCTGGTCGCGGGCGACGATGGCCTGCGGGAAGCTGGCGGCGTAATCCTTCAGCGCCTTGGTCTCGTAGGAGGCCGGGCTGACACCGACATAGCCGGTGGCAATCGACCACTGCGCGACGCGCTCCGGTGCGGTCATGAAGCGGATGAAGGTCAGCGCTGCCTTGCGCTCTTCCGGGGTGGCGCTCTTGAACAGGTAGAAGTTACCGCCGCCGGTGGGCGAGCCGAGCCGCTTGCTGGCCGGCAGCATGGCGACGCCGAAATCGAACTTCGCCTCTTTCTTCACCGCAGTCAGATTGCCGGTGGTGTGCCACATCATCGCCGTCTGGCCCTGCAGGAAGGCCTGGCGCAGCGTGCCCCACTCGACAGTGCCTTCCGGCATCACCTTGTGCTTGGCACCGAGGTCGCGCCAATACTGCAAGGCCTCGATGGCGGCCGGGCTGTCAAAATAGGTCTTGGTGCCATCGGCGGACATCAGCTCGATGCCGTTCTGGATCGCGAAAGCCTGGAACATCCAGTAGGGGTAGCCGGTCGAGGGAACCGAGACGCCCCAGCGGCCGTCCTTGGTCAGCTTCTTGGCGGCTTCGGTCATCTCCGCCCAGGTCTTCGGCGGGGAATTCGGGTCGAGGCCGACTTCCTTGAAGGCGTCCTTGTTGTAGTACAGCACGATGGTGGAGCGCTGGAACGGCACGCCCCAGACTTTGCCATCAATCGTGCCGTTGGCCATCAGCGCCGGGTAGAAGCTGTTCAGCCAGGCCTTTTCCTCGGCGCTGGTCGCAACATCGCTGAACGGCACGATGACGTCCTGTTCCATGAGGTCATAGACATCGATGGAGAACAGCACGGACAGCTGGGCCTTCTCGCCGCTCTTCAGGGCGGAAAGGGCACGCACCCGCGTGTCGTCGTAATTGCCGGCATAGATCGCGTTGACCTTGATGTCCGGGTTTGCCTTGTGGAAGTCGCTCACCATGCCATCGACGACCTGGGTCAGCGGACCGCCGACGGCGATCGGGTAATACATCGACAGCTCGACCTGGGCCATGGCGGGGCTCGCCATGCCGACGAGTGCGGCGGCCATGGCGGCCGCTCTTACGCGCTGCATAATCATGTGTAACAATCCCTTCATCATCCTGAGCAATGGGTGGTCGGCCTCTTCAGGGCCGTTGGACCGGCGGGATCTAGACCATCCTGCCGGTCTTCCTCTCAGCCGGGGCGGAAAGCCCGGCCGGGTTGGAAATGCGTTTGCCGCTGGCGGCCTCGAACAGATGACGGTCCGAGGCACTCCAGGTGATCTGCACATCGCTGCCGCGCACCACGGCGGGGCGGCCGGGCAGCTTGGCGATCAGCGCGCCGGCGGCGCTGTCGAGATAGACCAGCGTCTCGCCGCCAAGAAATTCAACGCCTGTCACACGCGCCGGCAATCCGGCCTCCCCGGCACCGGCGAGGCGCAGCGCCTCCGGCCGGACGCCGATCAGCCCGTCTGCCAAGCCAGCACTGAGCGCCGGCGGCAGTTTTCCGGCGGGCAGCAGCGCCATGGGCGGGCTGCCGACAAAGCTGGCCGCGAAAGCGGTGGCCGGCTGTTCGTACAAATCTTCCGGCGGGCCCTGCTGCTCGATCAGCCCGTTCTTCATCAGCACGATGCGGTCGGCCATGCCCATGGCCTCGGTCTGGTCGTGGGTGACATAGACCACGGTCATGCCGAGTTCCTGCTGGAGCTGGCGGATTTCCTGGCGCACCTCATGGCGCAGCTTGGCATCCAGGTTGGACAGCGGCTCGTCCATCAGGCAGAGCGGATGGCCAGCGACGATGGCGCGGGCCAGAGCGACGCGCTGGCGCTGCCCGCCCGACAGGGCCGATGGCTTGCGGTCCTCATAGCCCTTCAGCCCGGTCAGGCTGAGCGCCTTTTCCAGCCGCTCACTGCGCTCCGCCTTGGGCAGACCGCGGACACGCAGGCCGAAGATGATGTTCTCCGCCACGCTGAGATGCGGAAACAGGGCATAGGACTGGAACACCATGGACAAGCCGCGATGCGCCGGGGGCAGGGCGGTGACATCCTTGCCATCGATCAGCACGCGGCCGGTATTGGGTGTCTCCAGCCCGGCAATCAGACGCAAGGTCGTCGATTTGCCACAGCCCGACGGACCCAGCAGCACGACGAAATCGCCGCGCGCGATGGTCAAATCGATGCCGGCGACGCCCTGGCTGTCACCCCAGCTCTTGGTGATGCCGGTCAGAACGATGAAGGGGGCGGGGCTGGTCATGACGCCTGGTCCTCACGCGCATCGGCGATGATCAGTCTGGACGGGGAAGCTGTCAGCAACCCGGCCAGGGGTTCCGATGGTGCGCTGTCCATGACGATGATGTCGGCATCCCAGAGGAAACCGCCCTGGGCCGGTGCGATCCGACCGATCTTGGAGGTATCGGCGACCAGGATCGAGGTGCGGCAGCTTTCCCGGATTGCCTCGCGGGCGGCAACCTCGTCGCGGTCGAAATCCAGCAAAGTGCCGTCGAGGTCGATGCCGCCGACGCCATAGACGCCGAAATCCGCACGGAAGCTGCGGAACAGCGCCTCTGTCTGCGGGCCAAGAAGGTCACGGTCAGGCAGTCGCAGCGTGCCGCCGGGCAGCAGGATGCGGCTGGACCCGTTCGCCGACATCGCCGTCGCGATGTTCAGATTGTTTGTGATCACGGTCAGGTCTTCCTGGCTGCCCATCGCCAGCGCCACCTGTTCCGGCGTGGTGCCGATGCCGAACAGGACGGAGGAGTGGCTGGGGATCAGCGCCGCCACGGCCGCGCCGATCCGGCGCTTGGCCTGCAGATTGGTGACCCGCCGCGATTCGTAGGAAGCATTGGTCACGCCCAGCAATTCCGCACCGCCATGGCGGCGGCGCAGAATATTGGCGTCGCACAGATTGTTGACATCGCGCCGGATCGTCTGGGGCGTGACCTGGAAATGGCTGGCCAGCGCCTCAATGGTCTGAAAGCCCTGATGGCGAATCAGCGCAATGATATCCGACTGTCGGGACGACAGGTTCATCTGAACGTCTTCCTCCCATAGCTTCTTTTTTGAAAACTATACGCCTTGGGTGACGCTCCCGCGACGGTTGGATGACATTCAAATGAAAATTTATGACACTGACTTACGTTAAATGAACATTTGCAGTATCTGTTGTTGAGAAGCGACTGGGGACATAGGCAGGCTCCGTCCAGGTCGATTGCAGACCACGAGGGGATACAATTCCGGCCAAAAGTGAGATGCCTACCTACAAAATCTGCGCCGGCACCTCTTTTTCTCCAGGAGAAAGGGCCGTTCTCCCACCAGTAATTGTTGATATATAAATAAGCGCGCTATATCTTGAAAAAGTGTTTTCATTTGAACGTCAAAAAGACCAATAAGGCTATCTGATATGTCCGCCCTCTCGCGTTCGCTGCTGCAAGCCAGCCTGGATTCTGCTGATACGGGCGATGAACTCGCGCTGCTGCGCCAAGCCGTGCGTCATGTGCGGGACAATCCGAAGGCGTCGCCGCGCACCGCCAAGCTGATCGCGAGCGGCATGCCGAAAATGGCGCAGAAGCTGATCGAGGAAGCGGCCGAAGTGTCGATCGAGGCCGTCCAGGGTGATCGCCGGGCGGTCATCGCCGAATCTGCCGATCTGCTTTATAATCTCGTTGTCCTGCTGGACGAACTCGGTATTGAGCCGCGCGATGTCTGGGCCGAAATGGCACAGCGCCGGGTGCGCCAGGGCATGGCCGAAAAGCTGCCGAAATCGGGCGGTGACGATTCGAATTGAGACCCCGGCTTAGGAGGCAAGCGCCTCGCTTGTGGCCAGCGACATAAGCCCGCGCAGCCGCTCGGCGGCCCGCTGCACCTGATCAACATGCTGGAATTTGCGGTTTTCCAAGGCTCTGTAGCGCCAGTCGGCCGCTACGAAGTGGTAAATGTTTCCATCGCGGATCGCGACGCCGGCATCGTGCTGGTCAACCTCGATGATATAGGCATCATTCCGGGATTGAAGCATGGAGCTTTATCCTTGTGCGTCGGGAAGCAGCCGTGAGAGCGCGGTATCAGAGGGAATAAAAGGCCGTCTTTACAGCTGACTAACGCCCCAGCCGATTTTTGGTTTCATCGAAAACCATCGCCTTCTTCCGATATTGCTGCAATCGACGCGGACCATAGCCGAAGATGATTGCCGCATTGTGACGGGCCTTGCTTTTCAGCCCGCTGAAGCCGTGAATTTTTCGTGTCGGTATCAGCCCACCAGGTCGCCATCTTCCTTCACGAAGCGGCCGATGGCCGGGTTCGGCAATATGTCCAGCACCACCTCTGACGGCCGGCAGAGCCGCACGCCTTTCGGCGTGACGACGAGGGGCCGGTTGATCAGGATCGGATGGGCCAGCATGGCGTCGATCAGCTGCTCATCGCTCACATCACTGCCGTCGAGGCCGAGTTCCGCGTGGATCGCCTCCTTCGCCCGCACCACCTCGCGCACGCTGAGGCCGCTGGCCTGGATCAGTGCCACCAGCATCGGGCGGCTGGGCGGTGTCTTCAGATACTCGATAATCACCGGTTCCTCGCCGCTCTGACGGATCATCGCCAGTGTGTTGCGCGAGGTGCCGCAATTCGGGTTGTGATAGACGGTGATGCTCATGCGCCCAACTCCCTACTCGGCGGGGAAATGCTTCTGGGTGCGGTTGGCGAAGGCGACCAGAGACAGCATCACCGGCACCTCCACCAGCACGCCGACAACAGTGGCCAATGCCGCGCCGGAATTCAGGCCGAACAGGCTGATCGCCACGGCGACGGCCAGTTCGAAGAAATTCGAGGTGCCGATCAGCGCGCAGGGGGCGGCGATCTTGTACGGCACCCGCCAGAGCCAGGCCAGCAGATAGGCCAGGGTGAAAATGCCATAGGATTGCAGCACCAGCGGCACGGCGATCAGCGCGATCAGCAGCGGTCGCTCGACGATCACATCGCCCTGGAAGCCGAACAGCAGCACCACGGTGGCCAGAAGACTGATGACGGAAAACGGCTTCACCTGCGTTGTGAAACGCTCGATTGCGGCGGGGGAAGAGAGACGGCGCCGGGTCAGCGCGCCCGCCAGCAGCGGAATGACGACATACAGGCCGGTGGCCAGCAGCAGGGTTTCCCAGGGGACCGTGATGTCGGTCACGCCAAGCAGCAGGGCGACGATGGGGGCGAAGGCGAAGATCATGATGACGTCGTTCACTGAGACCTGCATCAGCGTGTAGGTCGCATCGCCCCGGGTCATCTGAGACCAGACGAAGACCATGGCAGTGCAGGGCGCTGCCCCCAGCAGGATCAGCCCGGCAATATATTGCTGCGCATCTGACGGCGCGATCCAGTCGGCGAACACCACTTCGAAGAACAGCACGCCGAGGCCCGCCATGGTGAAGGGCTTGATCAGCCAGTTCACCAGGATGGTCAGGATAAGCCCCTTTGGCCGGCTGCCGACGGAACGCAGGCTGGAAAAATCGACGGCCACCATCATCGGGTAGATCATCGCCCAGACCAGCACCGCGACGACAAGGTTGACCGAGGCATATTCCAGCCGCGCCAGCACCTCGAAGAGGCCGGGTACCAGATTGCCCAGTACGATGCCGGTGATGATGCAGCCGCCAACCCAGAGGGAGAGGTTCTTCTCGAACTTACCGATGCCGCCGGGGACTGGCTGGATCGGTGCTGTCGTATCGCGGGTCATTGGGGCTTTCCGGCTGGGGTGGGCAAAGGGGCGATGGCCTTGAGCAGCGGCTGGCAAGCCTCGGGCCGGCCGCCGCAGCAATCCTGCATGAGGAAGCCGAGCAGGGCGCTCATCGCGTTGAGATCCGCGCTGTAGCGGATGCTGCGCCCCTCGCGCCGGGCCTGGATCAGCCCGGCGCGGCTGAGCACGGCCAGATTGGTCGACAGCGTGTTCTGCAACACATCCAGCCGGGCCGCGATCTCGCCGGCATACAGGCCTTCCGGTCCGGCCTGCACCAGCAGCCGGAAGACTTCCAGCCGGGTTTCCTGGGCCAGAGCGGACAGGCTTTCTATGGCGCTTAAATTATCCATATATCGGGAAATATAGAAATATAAGGCAGCCGTCAATCCCATGATCATCCCGGCGAGCGGCCGGGTGACCATGGGAGAGGAAGCCTATGCCGCGTTCAGCTGGCGGTCGTGCAGATGGCACTCGACGGTGCTGCCATCGATGGTGATCTCGCGTGGTGCGATCTGCCGGCAGACATCCATGACCTTCGGACAGCGCGTGTGGAAGGTGCAGCCCGGCGGCGGGTTGATCGGGTTGGGGAAGGTGGCGCCCAGCTGGGCATCCGGCACGCCCTTGCCCGGCTCCGGCGTCAGCACGGAGGCCAGCAGCGCCTCGGTATAGGGATGCTTGGGCGCGCGGAACAGCGTGTCGGTATCAGTCTGCTCGACGATGCGGCCGAGATACATGACCGCCACCGAGGTTGCCATATGCTCGACCACGGCGAGGTTGTGGCTGATCAGCACATAGGTCAGGCCCAGCTCGGCGCGCAGATCCTGCAGCAGGTTCAGGATCTGGGACTGCACCGAGACGTCGAGGGCCGACGTCGGCTCGTCGCAGATCACGACTTCCGGGCGCATCACAAGCGCGCGGGCGATGGCGACGCGCTGGCGCTGGCCACCGGACAGCTGGTTGGGAAAGCTGTCATAGACCCGTTTCGGCAGACCGCAGAGGTCCATCATCTTCTCGACCGTGCCGCGCCAGGAGGACGGATCGCCGACGCCATGCACGCTGAGCGGCAGGGTGATGATGGTGCCGATGGTCTTGCGCGGATTCAGCGAGGAATAGGGGTCCTGGAAGATCGGCTGGATGCGCCGGGAAATCTGCTTGCGGGTGAAATCGGTGGTCGCATGCCCGTCGATCCGCACATCCCCTGCCGTCGCCTTCTGCAGGCCCAGCAGGATGCGCGCAAAGGTCGACTTGCCGCAGCCCGATTCACCGACCAGCCCCAGCACCTCACCCTTATGCACCTTCAGCGAGATGCCGTTCACCGCATGCAGTGGCTTCTTTGGCTTGAACATGCCCTGGCGTACCTGGAAGGTGCAATGCAGGTCGCGGGTTTCCAGGACGGGAGGTGTGGCCGAAGTCGTGGTGGGGGACATCACGCGACCTCCTTCGCATTCTCTAGGCATTGCTGGTCGCTCAACAGGCAGCGATAGCCGCGTCCCGGGCTGGTCTCGGCCAGCGGCACATCGGTGGTCAGGCAATCCTGGAAGGTATAGCGGCAGCGATTTGCGAAGGCGCAGCCCTCTATCTTGCCGATCAGCGACGGCACGATGCCGGGAATCGAGCCCAGGGGCTCGCCCCGCCGGGTCTTGCCCGGCACCGGGATGCAGCGCAGCAGCCCCTGGGTGTATGGGTGCATTGGATTGTCGAAGACCTCGTTCACCGTGCCGCTCTCGACGATCTGGCCGGCATACATCACCGCCACCCGGTCGGCGACGCGCGCGACGATGCCGAGATCATGGGTGATCAGGATCATGCCCATGCCGAACTCCTTCTGGAGCTCGATCATCAGGTGCAGGATCTGCGCCTGGATGGTGACGTCCAGCGCCGTGGTCGGCTCGTCCGCCAGGATCAGCTCCGGTCCGCACATCAGCGCCATGGCGATCATCACGCGCTGGCGCAGCCCGCCGGAAAGCTGATGCGGGTACTGGCCAAGGCGGCTGGCCGCCCCGGTGATTCCGACCTTCTCCAGCAGATGAATTGCCCGCTCGCGGGCTTCCTTGCCCGACACCTTCTGGTGACGCAGCAGGGCTTCCTCCAGCTGGTTGCCGATGGTGTAGGCCGGATTCAGGCTGGTCATCGGCTCCTGGAAGATCATCGCCATCCGGTTGCCGCGGATATCCGACATCTTGCCCTGGCTGGCCTGTGTCAGGTCGATGCCGTCAAAGAACAGCTTGTCGGCCTGGCGCACCGCCTTGGGCGGCAGCAGACCCATCAGCGACAGCGAGGTCAGCGACTTGCCGCAGCCGGATTCGCCGACGATGCACAGGGTTTCGCCGCGATCGACATGGAAGCTGATGCCGCGCACGGCATGCAGATCGCCCGCACCCAGCGGGATATCGACGCGGAGGTTTTCGACTTCGAGTAGGGCCGCCATCGGCTCAGCTCCGGTTTTCGGGGGCCGTCACGTCACGCACGCCATCACCCAGAAGGTTGATGGCCAGCAGCAGCGCAAACAGGCAAATGCCGGGAATGGTGATCAGCCAGGCATCGAACAGCAGGTAATCCTTGCCTTCGGAGATCATCAGACCCCAGGAGGGCAGGGGCGGCTGAACGCCAAGGCCGAGGAAGCTGAGTGCCGCTTCCAGCAACACGGCATGGGCTACTTCCAGCGTCGCCACGACGATCAGCGGGTTCATCACATTGGGCAGGATCTCGGATACCAGGATGCGCCAGGTCGAGCAGCCGGCCGCCGAGGCAGCGGCGACGTAATCCAGCGAGCGCACCTGCATGGTGGCGCTGCGCATGACCACGGCATAGCGGTCCCACAGCAGCACGCCCAGCACGGTGACCACAACAGTCAGCGAACTGCCGACCAGGGCGACCACGGCCAGCGACACCAGGATCACCGGCATCGACAGCCGGCAGGTGATCAGGAAGGTGACGACCAGATCGACCCTGCCGCCGAAATAACCGGCGGCGACGCCCATGATGGTGCCGATGACACCGGAGATCAGCGCCGTGGCGAAGCCGATGAACAGCGATATCTGCGCGCCATACATCAGCCGGCTGAGATAGTCGCGCCCCAGGCCGTCGGTGCCCAGCGGATGGGTCCAGCTTCCGGCATCGGCCCAGACCGGCGGAACCAGCCGGTTGGTCAGCGTCTGCTCATAGGGATCATAGGGGGCGATCAGCGGGGCCAGTACAGCCATCAGGATGATGATGCCCAGGATGACGCTGCCGATCATCACGCCGCGATGGCCCAGGATGCGCTTTCGCAGCCGCTGTCCGGGGGTCGGGCCGATGATATCCTCGGCAACGGGTACGGTGATTGCTGCCATGGATCAGGCCACTCGGATACGGGGGTCGAGCCAGGCGTTCAGCAGATCAGCCAGAAACGTCAGCACGATATAGATAAGCGAAAAGATCAGCAGGATCGCCTGCACGGTCGGCAGATCGTAGCGCCGGATCGATTCCCAGGCGAGATAGCCGGTGCCATGCAGGGCGAAGATCGTTTCCACCACGATGGAGCCGCCCAGCATGAAGCCCAGCTGCACGGCGGCCAGGCTGACCACCGGGATGATCGCGTTGCGCAGCGCATGCTTGAATAGCACGACGCGGGGCCGCAAGCCCTTGGCGCGGGCGGTGCGGATATAATCGGCGCCCAGAACCTCCATCATGCCGGTGCGCGTCAGGCGCATGATCGCCGGCGTGGCGTAATAGCCCAGCACGATGGTCGGCATGATGAAATGCACCCAGGTTTCAGAACCCGAGGGCGGCAGCAGCGGATACATGAAGGAGAACACCATGATCAGCAGCAAGGCGAACCAGAAGCTCGGCATTGCCTGGCCCATGACCGAGATGGTCAGCGCCAGCCGGTCGATGAGGCTGTTGGGATAGCGCGCGGCGAGCACGCCCAGCGGGATCGACAGGATGATGGCGAAGGTGATGGCCGCCAGGCCCAGGCCCAGCGTGACCGGCAGGCGCTCGAAGATCAGTTCGGTGACCGGCATGTTGAAATAGAAACTGGTGCCGAAATCGCCCTGCATGGCGCGCAGCACCCAGGCGAAATACTGTTCATACAGCGGTCGGTCGAAACCGTATTGCGCACGAATTGCCATGATGGCCGCTTCGTCGGCGCTCTCGCCGGCAATCGTCGTTGCCGGGTCGCCGGACAGAAACAGCAGTCCGAAGCTTATGAGGGAAATCGTCAGTGCCACCAGAAGGGCCACGACGAGACGTTTCAAGGTATAAATCAGCATGGAGCCAGGACAACCACCTTCGTAAAATCGATCCGGGCGGCATGACCGTCATGCCGCCCGGGATTGAAGCAGACTGATGTTAACCCGTTACTTCCACTTAGCGGTCCAGAACCGCGGAATCTCGTCAGCCGTCGGCTTGAAGTCGAGGTCGTTCGAGATTGCATAGTTGGTGGTATAGGTCCAGGTCGGAACCCAATAGGCCTGGTCTGCGATCTTCTGCAGCGCCTTCTTGTAGACGGCCTTGCGCTTGTCCTGGTCGAGGGTCGACTTGCCTTCCACCAGCCAGGCCTGGACTTCCTTGTCCTTGGACAGATCGTCCGGCAGACCGCCAAAGAAGACCGGCAGGATGGCATCGACATCGGGGATCGAGTTGGAGCCCCAGGTCAGGCTGCCGATCGGCACGTCGCCCTTGCGCAGCGCGTCGCGGGTGGCGGCGTACTGGCCGTAGCGCAGTTCCGTCTTGATGCCGACCGCGGCGAGGTTGGACATGATCGCCTCGTTATGAGAGCGGTCACGATAGGCGTACATCACCGTCGTGAAGCCGGTCGGATAGCCAGCCTCGGCCAGCAGCTTCTTGGCCTTTTCCGGGTTGTACTCATACTTCGTCACATCGTCGGTGCAGCCGAACTGCTCCGGGTAGCAGGCCGCGTGAATGACCTCGGAAGACCCACGCACCAGGTTCTTCACAATGCCCTCGACGTCGATGGCATGGTTGATCGCCTGACGCACCTTCTGCTTGCGCAGCGGGGAATCCTCGGGACCGCCAGCAGCGTTCAGCTGCAGATAGCCGACGCGCATGGTGTTGGCATTGATGACCTTGACGCGGCCGGTCTTGTCCAGGCGATCGGCCTGATCCTGCGCCACGCGCCAGATCCAGTCGAGGCGGCCGCTGGCCAGCTCGACGACCTGGGTGTTCATCTCGGGGATGGTGCGCTGCACGATCTTCTTGATCGACGGCTTGCCCTTCGGGCTGTCGTAGTAATCGGCGAAGGCCTCGAAGACGATGCGCTTGCCGGGATCGACCTCGGTGATCTTGTAGGGGCCGGTGCCGACCGGCTTGCGGCCCATGCCCTCGGCGCCCACTTCCTCGTAGTATTTTTGCGGATAGATGCCGATTTCGCCCATGTAGAGCAGGATCAGCGGGTTGGTGTCCTTGGCAGTGATCCGAACCTTGCTGTCGCCGATCTTCTCGGCCTTGTCGATCCAGCTGGTGTAGTTGCGGTTCAGGATGCCGTTATCGGCCCGGGCGAGGTAGTTATAGGTATAGACCACGTCGTCGGCGGTCATCGCATCGCCATTGTGGAACTTCACGCCCTGGCGGATGTCCATTTCGATGGTCTTGTCATCGACAATCTTCCAGCCGGTGGACAGCAACGGCTTGAAATCGCCCGAGGCCGGGTCGCGCCAGACCAGGGCGTCCCACACATGATGGGCGATGATGACGCCGTTACGGGAGGTGTCGAAATACATGTTCACGTTGGGGACTTCGACATCCCAGGCGATGTTCAGTGTGTCGTCGGCCTTGCCGGCCTGAGCCGTGGGGGCGGCGAAAGACAGCGCTATGGCGGCCGTGCCGGCCAGCGCCCAGAATTTCACCTTGGAAAAACGTCTCATCATCACGCTAAGCACTCCTGTCGTTCGATACGGTCGGGTGGAAGGCTGTCAGGCCGGCTTTACGCCTTGTTGGTGGTGTCTGGCAGCCAAGTTGTTATCGTTGGGAACAACCCAGGAAGGCAGGGTAGCGGCCTCGGATCAGCATGGCCAGCATATATTCCACATCGATATTCACGCGGCGCGCATCAGCGCCAGAACATGCGCCGCCGCTGATTTTCCGAGGGCGTTCAGGTCATAACCGCCTTCCAGTGCCGAGACGAGCCGTCCTGCGCAATGCCTGTCGGCAAGGGCGATCAGCTCTGCCGTGATCCAGGTGAAATCCTCGGTTTCCAGTGCCAGATGGGCCAGCGGGTCGCTGCGATGGGCGTCGAAGCCGGCTGAGATAATCAGCAGGCCGGGGGCGAATTCATCCAGCGCCGGCAGGATCGTCTCAGCCCAGGCAGCGCGGAAATCGGCGCTGTCACTGCCGGGGGGCAGGGGCACATTCAGGATGTTGCGCGCAATGCCGCGCTCGCGCGCGAAGCCGGTGCCCGGATAAAGCGGGTGCTCATGCGACGATGCATAGAACAGATAAGGGTCGTTCTCGAAGATCGCCTGGGTGCCCTGGCCGTGATGCACGTCGAAATCGACCACGGCGACTCGCTCGACGCCCCAGCGTTCGCGGGCATGCAGGGCGGCGACGGCCACATTGTTGAACAGGCAGAACCCGCCCGGTTCCCGGGGGCCGGCATGGTGCCCCGGCGGCCGGACGGCGGCGAAGGCAGTGCGCGCCCAGCCTTCCATAACGGCATCGACGCCGGCGATGGCAGCGCCGGCGGCGTGCAGCGCGGCGTCAATGCTGCCGGCGCTGATCACGGTGCTGTCGTCGATCTCCGCCAGCTGACCGGGGGCAAGACGGATCGCCAGGATTGCGTCGACATAGTCGGCCGGGTGAACCCGCAGCAATTGTTCGCGCGTTGCTGCCGGGGCGATCTCGCGCAGCAGGGGGGCAAAGGCCTCGTCCTCCAGCGCGGCCAGCACGGCGCGCAGCCGGTCGGCCGATTCCGGGTGGCCCGGTCCGGTATCGTGATCGAGAAAGGCGTGGTGGGTGATCAGCGCGGTCGACATTTAAGGCTCCCTTTCGGCCATCCTATCGGCGCGATTGCCCTGCGCCAAGCGTGCCTGACCCGCAAAGAGCCGATGCGCCGGATGCGCGCTCCTGCCGCAGCGGCGAAAGACCACATGGTTTAAACGTGGTCATCCAGGGTTTATCGCCGTAAAAATAGATCAGCCAGACCCACAGCCGGGGGCCGCCATGTTCGAGAATTTCGACGCGACGCTGTTGGCACGAATCCAATTCGCCTTCACCGTTTCCTTCCACATCATCTTTCCCGCCTTTTCCATCGGTCTTGCCAGCTACCTGGCCGTGCTGGAGGGGCTGTGGCTGTGGAAGAAGGACGAGGCCTATATGAAGCTCTTCCATTACTGGAAGAAGATCTTCGCCGTGACCTTCGGCATGGGCGTCGTTTCCGGCATCGTCATGAGCTACCAGTTCGGCACCAACTGGAGCGTGTTTTCCGACAAGGCCGGCCCGGTCATCGGACCGCTGATGGGCTATGAGGTGCTGTCCGCCTTCTTCCTGGAGGCGGGTTTCCTGGGGATCATGCTGTTCGGCCTGAACCGGGTCGGGCCGAAGCTGCATTTCTTTGCCACATTGATGGTCGCCGCCGGCACGCTGATGTCGGCCTTCTGGATCCTGTCGGTGAACAGCTGGATGCAGACCCCGGCCGGCTATGCGATCAACGATGTCGGGCAGTATGTGCCGGCCGACTGGTGGGCGGTCATCTTCAACCCGTCCTTCCCGTACCGGCTGGTCCATATGGTGCTGGCGGCCTATCTGACGACGGCCTTCGTGGTCGGCGCGGTTGGCGCCTGGCACGTGCTGAAGGATGACGGCCGCGACCGCGGCGCGCAGATCATGTTCTCCATGGCGCTGTGGATGGCGGCGCTGGTCGCCCCGCTGCAGATCCTGGCGGGCGATTTCCACGGCCTGAACACGCTGGAACACCAGCCGGCCAAAGTGGCGGCGATGGAGGGGCATTACGAGACCCGCAGCGGCGCGCCGCTGATCCTGTTCGGCCTGCCCGATGACGAGCAGGAACGGGTGCGCTACGCCATCGAGATTCCAAAGCTCGGCTCGCTGATCCTGACCCATTCTCTGGATGGCGAGGTGAAGGGGCTTAAAGAATGGCCAAAAGAGGACCGTCCGCCGGCCCTGATCGTGTTCTGGAGTTTCCGCATCATGGTCGCCATCGGCTTCGCCATGCTGGCGGTCGGGCTGTGGAGCCTGTGGCGGCGCTGGCGCGGTGGGTTGTTCGAGGATAAATGGCTGGCGCGGTTTGCCGTGGTGATGGGGCCGAGCGGCTTCGTCGCGGTGCTGGCCGGCTGGATCACGACAGAGGTCGGCCGCCAGCCCTATACGATCTATGGCCTGCTGCGGACGTCGGACTCCGTGTCGCCGCTGGGTGCACCGGCTGTTGGGGCCTCGCTGATCGCCTTTATCATTGTCTATTTTGCGGTGTTCGGCGCCGGCACCTTCTATCTGCTGCGGCTGATGAAGCGCAAACCCGATATCGGCTTCAATGACGAGGATATCGGTCCGACCCGGACTGCTGGCATCACGCCCGCGCCCGCGGTCGATGCCGGCCGTGTCATGAACCCCGCAGAATAGGAGGCCGGCATGGAAATCGATCTCGCCTTCATCTGGGCCGGTCTGATCGCGATAGCGGTGCTGGCCTATGTGATCCTCGACGGCTTCGACCTCGGCGTCGGCATCCTGTTTCCGCTCTACCCCGAGGAACACCAGCGCGACCTGATGATGAACACCGTCGCCCCGGTCTGGGACGGCAATGAGACCTGGCTGGTGCTGGGCGGCGGGGGGCTGTTCGCGGTGTTCCCGCTGGCCTATGCCACGATCATGCCGGCGCTCTACGCCCCGCTGATTGTCATGCTGCTGGCGCTGATCTTCCGCGGCGTGGCCTTCGAATTCCGCTGGCGCACCAAACGCGGCAAGTTCCTGTGGGACTGGGCCTTTGCCGGCGGCTCGCTGATCGCCACCTTCAGCCAGGGCGTCGCTTTGGGCGCGCTGGTGCAGGGCATCAAGGTCGCCAATCGCGCTTATGCCGGCGGCTGGTGGGACTGGCTGACGCCGTTCAGCCTGCTGACCGGCGTGGCGCTGGTGGTTGGCTATGCACTGCTGGGCTCGACCTGGCTGGTGATGAAGACCGATACCGAGGTGCGCGACAAGGCGCGGCTTCAAGCCCGGCTGACCGGCATCGGCACGCTGGCGCTGATCGGCGCGGTCAGCCTGTGGACGCCGTTCCAGAACGCGGTCTATCTGGAGCGCTGGTTCGCCTGGCCGGCGATGCTGTTTTCCGGCATCGTGCCGCTGCTGGTGCTGCTCTGCGCCTTCCTGCTGTTCAAGGGGCTGGCCGGCAAGCGCGACTATGTGCCGTTCCTGGCGTCGCTGGGGATATTCGTGCTGTGCTATATCGGCATCGGCATCAGCTTCTATCCGTATATGGTGCCGCCCAGCCTGACGATCTGGGATGTTGCCGCGCCGGATGAAAGCCTCGGCTTCCTGCTGGTCGGGACCGTTGTCTTGCTGCCGATGATCCTGGCCTATACCGCCTATGCCTATTGGGTGTTTCGCGGCAAGGTCGATCCCAGCGAGGGCTATCATTGAGCCCGACTCCCGGACCGCGTTCTACCTGGTCGAAACTGGGCTGGTTCGTGCTGCTTTGGGCGGGCGGCGTGGCGGTCATCACCGTGGTCGGCTTCGCCATCAAGCTGTCACTGGGCGTGTGAGTTCATCCTGATGCGGGCTGTCGGGCGGCACGCTGGCGGGCGCGGTGTTCGCGCCAGACCAGCAGCAGCGCGCCGCCGACGATCAGGGCGGCGCCAGTCGCGCTGATCGCGGTCGGCAGATCGCCGAAGACGACGAAATCGTAGAAGCTGGCGAAGATCAGCGTCGCGTAATAGAACGGGATGACGAAGCTGGCTTCGGCGCGACGCATCGCCTGCAGGAAGAAGGCCTGGGCGACCACCATGGTCAGGCCGATCATCACCAGCACACTCCATTGCGCCCCGGTCGGGGCCGACCAGACAAAGGCGACACCGGCCAGCGAGATCAGCGCGCCGATGCCGTTATTCACCACAAGGATCTGCAGCGGCGGCTCGGCGCTGGTCAGGCGCTTGATCAGGATCGCCTCGGCGCCCATCAATATGGCGGCAGCCAGCGCTATCAGCGCGACGATCTGGAAGGCCTCCGTCCCCGGTCGGACGATCAGCAGTGCCCCGCCCAGCGCGATGGCGGCCGCAACCCAGCGCCAGGGGCCGACCTTCTCGCCCAGGAAGGGAATGGCCAGCATCATGGTGAAAAGCGGGCTGAGGAAGCTGATCGCCATCGCATCGGCCAGCTTCATATGCGCGGCAGCGGCGAACATGCAGCTTACCCCGCCCCAGCCGAACAGGCTGCGCGCACTGTGCAACCGCCACTGGATGCCGTGGAACCGGGGCCGCAAAACCGCCGTGACAATCACCAGAGCCAGAAAGGCGAAGCAGAACCGCCCGGCACTGACTTGCAGCGGATGCAGAGGCGATCCCTCGAATCCCAGCGCCTGCGAGCCCAGCGGCCCCATCGCCTTGGCCATCAGGCTGGTTGCGGCGATCAGCGCACAGGAGGAGATCATCATCAGCGCCCCGACAAGCGGGCCGGAATAAGGCTTGGTTTCGGTCTGCACGTCGGGGAAATCCGTTTGGCACGAGGACACTGACCGAGCAGACACCATGGCGCAGCAGGCCGGTCAATCCCCATTGCCGAACGCCGGCTGTTCGCTTCTGTACGGCTGGCTAGAGGCAGACCATCCTGTCGCCGAGCCGGTGCAGCGTGACCGGCACGCCGTAGAGGGCGGAGAGCGCTGGTGCTGTCAGTGTCTCGGCAACAGGGCCGGCGCCAAGAAGCTGGCCGGCGCGCAGCAAGGCGGCCTTGTCGGCGATGGCGAAGGCCTCGTCCGGGTGATGTGTCGACAGGATGATCGACAGGCCCTGATTGGACAGGTGGCGGATCGTCTCCAGAATCAGCCGCTGATTGCCGAAATCCAGGCTCGCGGTCGGCTCGTCCAGCACCAGTATGGCGGGTTCCTGGGTCAGCGCCCGGGCGATCAGCACCAATTGCCGCTCGCCGCCGCTGATCCGGGGAAAGTCGCGCCCGGCCAGATGGGCAATGCCCAGCCGGTCCAGCATGCCGGCGGCGATGGCACGATCCTTCGCCGAGGGGGCGGCAAAGGTGCCGATGCGCGCGGTACGCCCCATCAGCACGACCTCCGTCACCGAGAAGGGAAAGAAACCGGGCGAGGATTGCGGCACATAGCCGAACAGGCGTGCCCGCTCGGCCGGCGACCAGCGGGCCGTGTCCGCCCCTCCGGCCAGCACCCGGCCCCCCAGCGGCGGCAGCAGGCCCAGGATCGTCTTGAACAGCGTTGTCTTGCCGCTGCCATTCGGTCCCAGCAGGGCCAGCGTCTCGCCGGGGCGCAGTTCCAGTGTCAGGGGGCCGCCGACACTGACCCGGCCATAGCCGAAGGCCAGCGCGTCGAGAGTGAGAGGGATGACGGTCATGGCAGCTATTGCCAGTGCCGGCGGCTGGTCGCCAGCAACCAGATGAAGATCGGTGCGCCAATGATCGCGGTCAGCACGCCCAAGGGAATTTCCGTCGGCCCCAGCGTACGCGCCAGCGTATCGACCAGCAGCAGGAAGGCAGCGCCGAACAAGGTCGCGGTGGGCAGCAGCCGGCCGAAGGAGGGGCCGACCAGCAGCCGCGCCAGATGCGGGACAACCAGGCCGATCCAGCCGACCACGCCGCTGATCGCCACCACGGCTGCCGTCATCAGGGTCGCTGCCGCGATGACGGCCAGGCGCACGCGGGTGGTGTTGACGCCCAGCGCGCGCGCCTCCTCCTCGCCGAAACTCATGACGTTCAACCGCCAGTGCAGCAGGGCCAGCGGCACGAGGCCGAGCAGGGTGAGCGGCAGCACGGTCAGCAGATCGTCGCGATTGACCGCAGACAGGCTGCCCAGCAGCCAGAAGGTGATGGCCGGCAACTGGTTATAGGGATCGGCCAGCACCTTGATCATCGAGATGCCGGAGCCCAGCAGCGTGCCGATGACAATGCCGGCCAGCACCAGGATCAGGATCGGGTCGCGGCCGCGCAGGGTCGCCGCGATGCCATAGACGATGCCAACCGCGCCCAGCCCGCCCAGAAACGCCATGCCCTGGATCGCTAGGAAGGGCAGGGACAGGAAAATGCCGAGCACGGCCCCCAGCGCCGCGCCGGAGGACACGCCCAGTATGTCGGGGGAGACCAGCGGGTTGCGGAACAGCCCCTGATAGGCGGCGCCGGCGGCGGCCAGCGAGGCCCCGACCAGCATGGCCGTGACAATGCGTGGGCCGCGTATCTGGGTGATGACCAACAGGGTCGAGTCCGGGAGGTCCGATGGCTGGCCGGTAGCCAGCGACCAGAACCAGCGCGCCAGCTCCGGCAGGGATACCGGATAGGCGCCGATGCTGAAGGCCACCAGACCGGCCAGCGCCAGAAATGCCAGCGCCAGCAGGATGCCGCCGGCCGGACCCAGGGAAGGGCGCATCAGCCTGCCATCAGGGGGCAATCAGGGCCGACATTTCGGCATCGCTGAGAGGGCGGTCATAGAACAGGGAATAGAAGCCCCGCACGATCGGTTCCAGGGGTTCGGGAAACAGCGCCGGGTAAAGTTTCGCCGCCAGCCAGCGGACGCCGATCACGCGGTTCACCGAGGGCGGAAAATCAATCCAGGGAAAGGGGAACTGCGGCGCCAGCAGGATATTGTCCTGACGCACGGCGCTGATCGTCCGCCAGTTCGGATTGTCGCGCACCTGACGGGCAAAGCCGGGTTCTGCGGTGATGATGACCGACGGGTTCCAGGCAATGATTTGTTCCAGCGAGACGGCAGCCAGCCCGCCTTTCCCAATGGCCTCGCCGGCGACATTGCGGGCGCCGACGAAATCCATTGCCTCGACATTGATCGACCCGGTCAGTGCCGTATCCAGGCCGCGTGGCCCTCGCGCATAATAGAATCGCGGGCGCTCCGCGGGCGGCACGCTGGCGATGCGGCGCTGAACCGCATCCAGCATGTCCTCGATATAGGTGGCCAGCAGATTGGCGCGCGCCTCGCGGCCCAGGACGGTGCCGAGCAGTCGGTAGGCATCAGGCAGTTCATCCAGCCGCCCGCCCAGCAGCAGCGTCGGTATCCCCGTCTGTTCCTGCACCCGGTCGGCCAGGGTAACGAAGGTCGGCCCGACCGATCCCAGATCGACTACCAGATCGGGGCGCAGCGTCAATACCGCTTCCAGATTGGCGGAATTGCCGCGTCCGGTCAGCCGGCCATGTCCGGGCAGGCCGCGCCAGCGCTCCGGCAGATAGGCATCCTCCGCCGGTGACAGGGCGCGGGTCCAGCCCAGCAGTTTTTCCGGTGCCAGCGTATACAGCACGATTGCGGCGGGCGGCCCGGCGGCAAATACGCGCTCCACCCGCTGCGGCACCGCCACCACCCGGCCTGCCGAATCCTCGACCTGGCCGGCATCGGCCCGCGCCGCGCCGATCAGCAGTAGGGCGCAGGCCAGAAGGTGGAAACCCAGCCGGGGCATGCGCTGTCTATTTGCCGATGATCACGTCGGAGGATTTGACGATGGCGCTGGCCTGATCGCCAACTTTCAGTGCCAGATCGTCCACTGCCTCATTGGTGATCGAGGCTGTGACGACGACTCCGGGGCTGAGTTCGAGCTTAACATGAGCCGTGGTCTGACCTTTTTTCACTTCCAGAACGGTGCCCTTCAGGACGTTGCGCGCGCTTAATTTCATGATTTTCGATCCTTTGAAACAGGCTCATTTGGCGGGGGGCATGCCGAAACCATAGGCGGCGAGGATGGCCTGACCTTCCGAACCGGTGATGAAATTGCCGAGATCGATGGCCGGTTGCCGCTCCTTCAGCACCAGCAGGCCGTAGGTGGCGCCAACGGACAGGGCATCGGGTATCTGGACGATGCGCAGCCCGGGCACCTCCTGGGCCGCCAGCACGGCATTGGTACAATAGGTCAGGAAGATATCGGCGTCGCGGCGTTCCATGACCAGGCTGTAGACCGTGCGGTCGGCTGGCGGCTTGGGTGAATTGGCGCCTCCGGTCAGTGTCAGCGCCTTGTCCTTCAGCGCTGCTGCCGCGCCGGGTTTCAGGGAATCGGACTTGTCGAACAGCATCCAGGCATAATCGCCCGAGGGGTCGGCCTGCGGGGTGGAGGTGCCGAGGCGGATGTCGGCGGAGAGCATCTGCTCCAGCAGCGTGTTCGGGGTCACGGCGATATCCGGCTGGACCAGCGCGCACAGCATGTTGGTGGCGAAGGGGAGGACCTTGCCGCCGCGCTGCACGGCGATATCCTCGGGATGCGCCATGTTGGCCGAGGCGAAGACATCGGTCGGCTCGCCGGACAGGATGCGTTCGCGCAGCAGACCCGAGGGGCCGAAATCCAGCCGGACCGCATGGCCGCTCTGTTTCTCGAAAGCCTGGGTCACCTCCGTCAAGGCCGCCTTCAGGCTGCCGGCGGCGCGCAGGATCACCTCATCGGCCATGGCCGGACGGCATTCTGCGGAGACCAAAAGGGCAAGGATCAGGCTGGAAAACCCCAGTCTGTGGGCATGCTTCATCCATTCCTCCTCCCGAAACGTCGATTATCATTCAGCGCTTTCCCGCCAATATAGGGGCTAACCCGGAAACAATCATCTGTCGCCAGCGGGCCTCCAGCAGAGCGAAAAGCCAAAATGTCGCATTTGTCACGGAGCGTACATCCCCCTATAAGGTATTCAGGGGAATGGGGATGTACCAGAGTCAGACAGCATACAACGAACAGGTGACGCACCGGCCGGGGTGGTTGATTACCGCCGCGGTGGTGCTGCTGTCTGTCTGGTTGCAGGCGCTGTCGCCCTTCCTGATGCCGGCCCATGGCCTGGGCGATGCGGGTGGCCGAACCCTGGCACTCTGCACCGCCGATGGCTACAAGCTGGTGCGCCTTGATGGCGCTGCCGGGAATGGCACATCGGATGAAACCGCCAGTGTCCTGCATTGCCCGCTTTGCCTGGGCGCGCAGCAGATGGCGGCTGTCCTGCCGCCATCTGTCGTCATTGTGCCGGTTTTCTACCCGGTATCCATCGCCTATGTCCCTGCCATCGTCGCTGTACCGTCCTTGGCCAGCGAGACGGGCTGGGCTGAATCCCGCGCGCCACCCTCCATCGGTTGATCGACCCCTAGACTGAAACCGCGCCTGCCCGCCGGGAAGCACCCGTGCGGCCGCGCGCTGTCGATCCCTCCGTTTGGAGTATAATTCATGCGTAACGCACTCCGCGTCGCGGCCCTTCTGGCTGCGATGGGCGCGGGCATTCCCGCCGCCTCCGCCCATGCCGTTGTCGAGCCGCGCCAGGCCCCGGCCGACAGCTATCAGAAAGTCACCATCCGCATCACCCATGGCTGCAATGGTGCTGCCACCAACCGCATCATCGTTGCAATGCCCGAGCAGATCCTGACCGCCCGGCCGCAGGCAAAGCCGGGCTGGCAGATCGAGCTCGTGAAGGAAAAGCTGCCGGAACCGGTTCCTGCCGGCCATGGCATGATGCTGACCGAGCGCATCACCCAGATCATCTGGAGCGGCAATACCCTGCCAGACTGGCAGTTCGATGAAATCGCTCTGTCGCTGAAGCTGCCGGATGCAGATCCGGGCACGGCACTGCCTTTCGTCACCGTGCAGGAATGCGATGGCGGCAAATCCTGGCACTGGAGCGCTGAGGAAGGCACCCATACGCATGAACATGGCGCGGGCATGCAGATGGGCCCGGCGCCGGTGTTGCGCCTTCTGGAAAAGCGGGGGGCGAAATGAGCCGGCTTTCCCTCGGCATGGCCCTGACCGGCGTGATCGCACTTGTCGGGACCGGGGCGCTGGCCCAGACCCAGACCCTTCCGGAACTGCGCATCGAGGTGCCCGCACCGCCGCGCAGCCTGACACAGCCAACGGCCGCTGAGGCCAAAGAGAAAATCCAGCAAATTCCGGGCGGCGTCGATCTGGTCACCTCGGAGGAATTCCGCGATGGCCGGGCCGTCACGCTGAAGGACATGCTGGATTACACACCGGGTGTCTTTGTGCAGCCCAAATTCGGCGAGGATTCGCGGCTGTCGATTCGCGGCTCCGGCCTGTCGCGCAATTTCCATCTGCGCGGCGTGACGCTGTTACAGGATGGCATACCGATCAATCTGGCCGATGGCAGCGGCGATTTCCAGGAAATCGACCCGCTGAACATCCGCTATATCGAAGTGTTCAAGGGCGCGAACGCCCTGCGCTATGGCTCTGCCTCGCTGGGCGGGGCGATCAATGTGCATACGCCAACCGGCCGTGATCTGGACGGGGTGCTGACCCGGTTCGAGATCGGCAGCGACGGCTATCGCCGGGGCCAGTTGGCCATGGGGCGCTATGGCGAGAACTGGGATTATTACGCCACCGCCACCACGATCCAGCAGGATGGCTACCGCCAGCTTAACGAACAGAACAACATCCGCCTGAACAGCAATTTCGGTGTCCGCCTGTCCGATACCGTCGAGACGCGACTGTTCATCGCCTATAACGACATCGACCAGGAAATCCCCGGATCGGTCAGCCGCGACCAGGCGCTGAACAACCCGAAGGCGGCGGCAGCCGGCAATCTGGTCAACAACTACAAGCGCGATATCGAATCGATCCGACTGGGCAGCAAGACCTCGGTGGCGCTTGACGACGGGACGGTGAATTTTGGCGGCTACTTTGTCAGCCGGCACCTGTTCCACCCGATCTTCCAGGTGCTGGACAACACCGTTCTGGATTACGGCGTCTTCGCTGAATACGAGACCGACGGCCAGGCCTTTGGTCTGAAGCAGGAAAACCTGATCGGCGTGAAACTGGGGCAGGGGACCAACGATAATCTGCGCTATGCCAATGTCCGGGGGCAGAAAGGGGCGCTGACCTTCAAATCCTTCGAGACGGCCCAGAATGCGGATATCTATGGCGAGAACCGCACCTGGCTGCGCAATGATCTGGCGCTGATTCTGGGTGCCCAGGCCGGCTATGCCACCCGCGAGGTCGAGGACAAGTTCCTCAGCGATGGCAATGCCAGCTTTGACGACAGCTTCACCAGCTTCAACCCGCGCCTTGGCCTGCTGTGGCAGGCCCGGCCGGATTTGCAGGTCTTCGGCAATCTGTCGCGCAGCACGGAAATCCCGACGCTGTCCGATCTCAGCCCGACGGCCACCGCGCCGATCGGCGATGTCGACCCGCAGGAGGCGGTGACGCTGGAACTCGGCACGCGCGGCAGTCATGGGCCGATCACCTGGGATGTCGCGGTGTATCGCGCCTGGATGCAGAACGAAATCCAGCTCTTTACCGCCTCGAACGGCCAGAGCTATGCCCTGAACGCCGACCGGACGATCCATCAGGGGCTGGAACTGGGGCTGGATTACCGTCTGGCCGAGGGGCTGCTCGCCACCGAGCGCGGCGGCGACCGGCTGACGCTGCGTCAGGCCTATACCTTCAGCGACTTCTCCTTCGACGGCGACCCGGTCTATGGCGATAACGAGCTGCCCGGCGCGCCACGCCACTATTATCGGGCGGAACTGCGCTACGACCATCCGACCGGCTTCTATGTCGGGCCGAATGTCGAATGGGTGCCGCAGGCCTATTACGTCGACAACGCCAACACCACCGAGACGCGCCCCTATGCGCTGCTCGGCCTGAAGCTCGGCTACGATGATCCGCGCGGCTGGTCGGTTTTCCTCGATGCCCGCAACCTGACCGACGAGCGCTACATCTCCTCGGTCAGCGTGGCGACCAGTGCCACGCCGAATTCAGCACTGTTCAACCCCGGCGATGGCCGGGCGGTCTTTGTCGGCGCGCAGATGCGCTGGTAGGAGGCTTTCCCTCCTTGCCACCCCCGGGTCATGCCTGGGGGTGGCAATTGAGACAGACCGAACCGCTTGACACTACTCAGCCTGCTTATAAGCTGACACTTAAGTCAGTGTCCCGCGATCAGGACGGGATCGAACAGGAGGGGGATTCAACGTGCGTTTGCAGGACAAGATCGCCATTGTCACCGGCGGCGGCTCGGGTATCGGCCATGCCACCTGTCTGACCTTTGCGCGCGAGGGCGCCTATGTCGTCGTCGCCGACAAGAATCTGGCGGCAGCAGAGGCTGTCTGCGCGGAACTGGTCAAGGCGGGCGGTGCGGGTGAGGCGGTCGAGGTGGATGTCGCGAAATCCGCCTCGGTGCGCGCGATGATCGAGGGCGTTGCCGGGCGCAAGGGTCGGCTGGACATCCTGGTCAACAATGCCGGCTATGGCATTGCCGGCACCGTGGTGAACACCACGGAGGACGATTGGGACGCGCTGATGGCGGTGAACGTCAATGGCGTGTTCTTCGGGTGCAAATATGCCATCCCGATCATGGAGAAGCAGGGCGGCGGCACCATTGTCAACACCGCCTCCACCGTCTCCAAGGTCGGTATCCGGGACCGGGCCGCCTATTGCGCCTCCAAGGGGGCGGTTGCGGCGATGAGCCGGGCAATGGCGCTGGATCATGTCGAGGCCAATATCCGCATCAATTGCGTTGCCCCCGGCACGATCGAATCACCCTATTTCGACGAGATTTTCCGCAAGAGCAATGACGCCGCCGCCCTGCGCAAGGGGCTGGAAGCGCGCCAGGCGATGAACCGGCTGGGCAAGCCGCAGGAAATTGCCAATGGCATCCTGTTCCTGGCCAGCGATGAAAGCTCGTTCTGCACAGGCTCGGTGCTGATGGTCGATGGCGGCTGGACTGCGAAGTAAGGATATCCGGGCATGCGCCGCACCGTAACGGATGTGGTCGTGATTGGCGGCGGTGGCGCCGGGCTGATGACGGCCCTGTCCGCCGCCCGGCTGGGCCGCTCTGTCGTGCTGCTGGAGAAGAATCCGAAGCTGGGCGGGACGTCCGGCATGTCGGTCGGTTCGATTTCCGCCAGCGCCACCAGGCAGCAGCGCGCGGCAGGCATCGAGGACACGCCGGACGCGCATTTTGAGGATATGCCGAAATTCCACGGCAGCCGCCTCGCCAACCGGGATAACCCGGCCCTGCGCCGTATCCTGGTCGACACCATGCCGGAAACCATGCGGTTTCTGAGCGATCTGGGCCTTGTCTTCATGAACCCGGTGCCGGAGCCGCCGCACCGCGTGCCGCGCCTGCATCAGGTGCTGCCGCATTCCGGGGCCTATATCTATCTGCTGTCGAAGGCCTGCCGGAAGGAGGGGGTGGATATCCGCACCTCCAGCCCGGCACGGCGGATCGTCATGGAGGCCGGCCGGGCAATCGGGGTGGAGATTGACGGGCCGGTTGGACCGGAGCTGATCAGCGCCCGGCGCGGCGTGGTCCTGGCGTCCGGTGACATCAGCGCCGCCCCGGAGGAATACCGCAGCCGCCATTTGCCGCCGGAAATGAGCGGCATCGCGGCGATCAACACGACCAGCACCGGTGATGGCCAGAAGATGGGCGAGGCGGTCGGCGGGAGTGTCGTGAACGGCGATATCGCCTGGGGACCGGAGATCCGCTTCGTTGCCCCGCCGACCGCCAGCTTCATCACCAGGCTGCCGCCGGTCACGGGTTTCGCGCGGCTGGTGAAGGCGATGATGGGGCTGCTGCCGCAATCGGTATTGCGGCCATTTCTGATGTCCTTCGTCACCACCTATCTGGCCCCGTCGCACGGGCTGTTCCGGGAGGGCGGCATCCTGGTCAACAAGCGGGGCGAGCGCTTCTGCAACGAGCAGGACCAGCCGCATTACGCCATGACGCAGCAGCCCGACCATGTCGCCTATATCCTGCTGGACAGCGCGACGGCGGCGAAATTCACCGACTGGCCGCATTTCGTCTCCACGGCGCCCGGCGTGGCCTATGCCTATCTGCCGGATTACGAACGCAACCGCCGCGACATCTGCTTCAAGGCCGATACGCTGGACGGGCTGGCGGCGAAGATTGGCGTTCCTGCCGAAGCACTGAAGCAATCCGTCGAGACCTACAATGCCGGCGAGCGCGGGGAACGCCCGGCCTTGGGGGCGGGGCCTTATGTCGCCCTCGGCCCGGCAAAGCCCTGGATCGTCTTTACCGAGGGCGGCCTGACCATCAACGAAGACATGCAGGTCGTTGATAAATCACAAACGCCCATTCCGGGGCTCTATGCCGCCGGCTCGGCCGGGCAGGGCGGGTTGCTGCTGGAAGGGCATGGCCATCATCTCGGCTGGGCCTTTGCTTCCGGTCGCATCGCCGGCCGCAATGCCGCCTTCAACGCTATTGCCGATTCACAGTGAGGAAACCACAGAATGTATAATCTAACCGGACGGACCGTGCTTATCACCGGCGGCGCGGGCGGCATCGGCAAGGCCAGCGTACTGCGCCTGGCCGATGAAGGCTGCGATATCGCCATTTTCGACCGCCAGGCCGAGCAGGCCGAGGAAACCGCCGCGCTGATCCGGGCCAAGGGCCGCAAGGCCTATGTCGCGACGGGCGACGTCTCCAAGGCCGAGGATGTGAAGAAAGGCTGCGGCGAACTGGTAAAGCAGCTGGGCCATGTCGACATCCTGATCAACTGTGCCGGCATCCTGCGCCTTGGCCCGCTGCTGGAGATGGATGAGGCAGCGTGGCATGACAGCTTCGGCGTGAATGTCGACGGCGTGTTCCACAGCTGCCGTGCCGTGCTGCCGCATATGGTGGCGCGCAAGCAGGGCAAGGTCATCAACATGGCGTCCTGGATGGGCAAGAAGGCGCTGGCCAATTACAGCGCCTATTGCGCGACGAAATTCTCCGTCATTGCCATTACTCAGGCGCTGGCGCTGGAAATGGCGCCGCACGGCATTGCGGTGAACTCGGTCTGCCCCGGTCTGATCGTCGACACCCAGATGCGCGTCGATTCAGAAGCCCAGCACAAGGCCCAGGGCCTGCCGATGGCGAAGGACCGGGTCAGCACCATCCCGATGGGCCGGGCCGGGCTGCCGGGCGACGTGGCCCGCATTGTCGCTTTCCTGGCTTCCGATGAATCCGACTACATGACCGGCCAGGGTATCAACATCACCGGCGGCATGTGGACCACCAGCTAGGCACACAAAAGCTGGACGTCTGACTTACAAGTTAGTTACGCTATCCGTAATTCGCTGATGCACAAAAAAGCGAGCACAGGGTGATCTTCAACAATCTGGGGGTTAACATGATTCTCAAGACATTCCGTACTCTTGCCTTCGCTACGGCTCTGGCCTGTGGCACGGCACTGACCGCTGCAAATCCTGCTGCAGCGCAAGATACCAAGCCCGTTGAATGGAGCATGGCGACGCCATGGGCCGGCGGCCACTGGATCGATATCGGCGCCAAGCGCTTCGCAGAGCTGGTCGGGCAGATGACCGACGGTCGGGTGAAGATCAACGTTTTCCCGGCCGGCACGCTGGGCAGCGCGCTGAAGGTTACCGAAACCGTGCAGAGCGGCATTGCCGAGGTTGGTCATAACTGGCCGGCCTATGATTGGGGCATCGACCGCACCGGCGTCATCTTCGGCGGCTGGTCGGGCGGCCTGACCCCGGAAGAATACATGCTGTGGATGTATAATTACGGCGGGGCGGAGCTGTGGAAGCAGTGGCGTCAGGAAGTCTCCGACGTTGTCATCGTGCCCTGCGGCATTCTGGAAACGGAAATCTTCATGCATGCGCACAAGCCGGTGCGCACGCTGGAGGACTATAAGGGCATGAAGGTGCGCACCTCCGGCGCCTGGGCCGAGATCGCGACAGAGCTGGGGGCCTCCACCGTCGTGATGGCCGGTTCGGAAGTGTTCCCCGCACTGGAGCGCAAGGTGGTGGACGGCATCGAATGGGGCGGCCCCGGCATCAACATGTCGGCCGGTTTCCACAAGATCGCGAAATACATCATCACGCCGGGCATCCATCAGCCATCGGGCGCGCATGAATGCATGTTCAACAAGAATGCCTGGGCCAAGCTGTCCGAGAAGGACAAGAAGCTGGTCGAGCTGGCCGGCCGGATGACGACCTACGAGACCTTCCTCGGCTATGCCAAGGACGATATTGAGGGCTATGCCTTCCTGAAGTCCCAGGGCGGCAATGAATTCGTCGAGCTGGACAGCAGCTTCCTCGAAGCGGCCCGCAAGGCCTCCTTCGCCTGGGCTGACAAGCAGTCTGCTGCAAACCCCTGGTTCAAGAAGGCCTATGAGCATCAGCGGGCCTTCCAGGCTTCGGTGAAGGATTGGCAGAAATTCCGCCTGCCGATCGGCGCCGCGCAGTAAGCAAGCCGGAAGCGGGGCGGCCAGTATCAGGCCGCCCCTTTTCCCTGTGCCTGTCCACCGCTAGCCGGGGGTATCCATGCGTTTTCTGCGCAGGCTGGAAGTCGTGACCGATGTCGCGGCCTTTATCGGCATCCTGATCATCGTGCCGCTGATCCTGGGCATGGTGTACGAGGTGTTGAGCCGGTACATCTTCTCCGCGCCGACCTTCTGGGCCTATGAGCTGGGCTATATGATGATGGGGGCCATCTTCGTGCTGGGCATGGCTTATGCGCTGAAGGTCCGCCAGCATGTGACCGTCGACCTGATCCACGGTGCCCTCGGACCGCGCGCCAAGGCCGCGGTTAATATCCTCGGCTATTGCGTTTTCATCCCCTGCGTCGCCTGGCTGACCTATGCCCTGTGGGGTTACACGCTGCGCGCCTATACCGGCGGCGAGCTTTCCGGGCAATCGGCCTGGAATCCGCAGATCTGGCCCTACCGGGTGGTGCTGACGATCGGGTTTCTGGTCTTCCTTCTTCAGGTGCTGATCGAGTTCGCGAAGAACTGGATCGCGCTTTTCACCAACGACGCGACGGAAATCTGACCGATGGGTACGGCTCTCGCTCTCTGGATGTTTCCGGCGCTGCTGGTTTTCGTCGCCATCGGCATTCCCATCGCCTTTTCGCTGATGAGCGTGGCGCTGATCTTCGGCGTGCTGCGCTTCGGCGATGCGGCGGTCTTCCAGTTCATCTCCAAGGTGGATGACGTCGCCTCGAACTATATTCTGGGCGCCATCCCGCTTTTCGTGTTCATGGGCGCGCTGCTGGAGCGTTCCGGCATCGCCAGCAAGCTGTTTGACGCGATCTATCTGTGGACACGGCGGCTACCGGGCGGTCTCGCCATAGGTACGGTCCTGATGTGCACAGTGTTCGCCGCCGCGACCGGCATTACCGGGGCGACCGAAACCGTGGTCGGCATGCTGGCGATCCCGGCGATGATGAAATACGCCTATGACAAGCGGCTGATCTCCGGCACGATCTGCGCCGGCGGGTCGCTGGGCACCATCATTCCGCCCTCTATCACCGTGGTCGTGCTGGCGCCGGTCGCCGATATTCCGGTCGGCGATCTGTTCGCCGGCATCATGTTTCCCGGCCTGATCATGTCGGTGTTGTTCATCGGCTATATCATCGGCGTGTGCTTTCTGAACCCGGCGCTGGCCCCGCGCGAGGACATCCGGCCGGAAGACGAGATATCGCTGGGCCAGAAACTGCGCATCACCGGCGTCGCCCTGCTGCCGCCGGTGTTTCTCATCTTTGCGGTGCTGGGCACCATCCTGCTGGGCTGGGCGACGCCGACCGAGGCCGCCGCCACCGGCGCCTGCGGCAGCATCCTGCTGTGCTTCATCTATGGCCAGTTCAACTGGACCATGCTGAAGGAGGCGCTGTACCGCACCCTGTCGATCACCGCGATGATCATGCTGATCGTGCTGGGCGGCAGCATGTTCGCGGGCGTCTTCTATGCCTCGGGCGGCATGGTGGCGATCCAGAAGCTGCTGGCGGAATACGGACTGGCCGGCTGGCCGGCCATCGGCCTGATCCTGCTGCTGACTTTTCTGGCCGGCTTCGTGCTGGAACTGATTTCCATCGTGCTGATCGTCATCCCGATCGCCATTCCGCTGGTCAAGCTCTACGGCATCGACCCGCTGTGGTTCTCGGTGCTGTTCCTGGTGATCCTGCAGACCAGCTATCTGACGCCGCCCATGGCGCCGGCGATCTTCTACCTGCGGGCCATCGCCCCGCCCAGCATCACGCTGATGCATATGTATAAGGGGGTGATTCCCTTCATCATCATGCAGGTGCTGACCCTGTGCCTGGTCTTCCTGTTCCCGGAATTGGCGACCTGGCTGCCGAAGCAGATATATGGGATGCAATAGCGGCAGGCCGCTCAGATCACCAAAGCGGCCGCGCTGTTGCGCACCAGACGTTCCAGGCTGAGCACGGTAAGGAACGAGGTCTTGGGATTGTCGGGCGAGGGGGCGTTCTGCAGCCGCAGGGAGAGCGTGCCGAAGGCGCCCTGGGCATCGACCTCGTGGCAATTGCCGGCGGCATGGGGGTCGGCAACGATACGGCATTGCGTCGCCTCAAAGCCGATCCCGGCCAGCGCCACGGTGGTGGCGACATTGGCGTTCTTCGGGAACAGGCGGGATGCTTCCCGCGCAGTGCCCTCATACAGCACGGTCTCTTCCGTCAGCCGGTCGAGATCAACCAGCGTTTCGGCATGGGTGCCGCGCCAGGCCAGTGGCGGCTTGCGTGAGGTATAGGTCACCGACGAGAGGCCGGCGAGGCGGGCGGCGGCCAGCCCATCCACCGCAGCAACGGCACCGGCCGGAACGATAATGCGCGATCCGCCGGTGGCAGCGGCCTGTTTCAGGCTTGCCTCGGTCGCCGGATCGGCCAGCGCGCCAACCGAGGCGACGACCAGATCGATACCGGCTGCCAGCACATCCGGGCCAAACTGCGCCGCCGCCTGCTGGCCGGCGCATTCCACGACCAGAGCGGGCCTGGCTTCCAGCAGGGCGGCGACATCGTCCACCAGCGGGGCGTCCGTGGTGTCGGTGCGGCCGGACCGGACCAGTATGGCGACAATCTGCGGCGCCTCGGGATCGGCGGCCAGCCGTGCGGCCAGCGCCTTGCCGATGGCGCCATAGCCGATCAGGCCGATGCGCAGGCTCACGCTTTGATCGGGGCGAAGATTGTGTCCATCTCGATCTTCTCGACATCCTCCGGCCGGGCGAAGGGCTCCGGTGCGGGCTCGCCCGGTGTGCGCGGGCGGCCGATCTCCTCGAAGAAGATATCCAGCCCGCCGGGCATGATGGTCCAGAACATCTTCATGTCCTTCGTGCCGGTATTCATGATCTTGTGCCGGCGGAAGGCGCCCAGATAGACCGTTGTGCCCGGCTTGATTGGATGGGGTTCGCCATCCAGCTCCAGCATGCCCTCACCCTCGTAGAAGAACAGCACCTCCTTGTGGTCGGGATGCTGGTGGTCGCGGATGAAGCCACCCGGCGCGATCACCTGGACGCCGGTCGAGAAGGGCAGGCCGGGAATATTGCGCTGGGAGAATTTCACCTCGCCATAGCCATTGGCCGGCACCGGCTGCCACCAGCTGGGGCCCTCATCCGAATGGACGACGACCGCATAGCCCTTTTCGTCTTTCTTCTGTGCCGCTTCCATGGCGCTCTCCTTCGCTGACTGTACAGATACTAGATAGGTATTTTACCGGGTCTCGACCATCTCCAGCAGCGCGTCGAAGGCGCGCAGATAGGTCTGGATGCCAACGCCCATGAACACGCCCTTGCAGGCCTGCGCGCTGATCGAGTGAATGCCGCGGTCGTAGTGATTGGTCATATGCACCTCGATGACCGGCACCTTGATGCCGCGGATGCAGTCGCGCAGGGCATAACCGGCATAGCAGAAGCCGCCCGGATTCATCACCACCCCGTCATAATCCTGCCGGTGCGCGTCGAACAGCCTGTCGATCGCATGGCCTTCGACATTGGTGTAGTAGATATCGACCTCGAAGCCTTTTTTGGCGGCATAGTCGCGCACGATCTGGTCCAGTTCGGCAGCCGTGGTCTTGCCGTATTTCTCCGGCTCGCGAATGCCCAGGAACTCCATATTCGCGCCCTGCAGGAACAGGAACTTTGCCACGGCCATCTCCCTTTTACGAAACCGGTGACCTGACTTATTAGTCAGTATCCGCAATTCTACGGATATGCCCCCCGGTGGTCAATGTAGGGGGAGACTATCTAAGACCGTCATTCCCGGGCTTGTCCCGGGAATCCAGGGTCCAGCCTACTCGACCGACATCCAGTAAGCGGAACCATGGACCCCCGGTACAAGACCGGGGGTGACGGACTGAGGGGGCGGCGAGTGCCTCTAGCGCCGTCGCAACTCTGCAATCTCAGCCTCGTCCATGCCCAGCACGTCGCGCAGCACCTCTGCGGTATCGGCGCCGAGGAGGGCCGGTGCGCGGTCGCTGGTGGTCGGGCCGCTGGCGAATTTCACCGGGTTGCCGACCTGCGGCACTTGCGCGGCCGCCGGGCTGTGCAGCACGCGCTTCAGGCCGCGCGCCGCGACCTGCGGGTCGGCGAAGACCTGCGCCAGATCGTTGATCGGGCCGCAGGGCACGGCGTGGTTTTCCAGCAACCCGATCCAGTCATTCGTGCCGCGCGTCAGCACGATGGCGGCAATCTGCGGGATCAGGGTTTCGCGATTCACGATGCGCGCTGCATTGGTCCGGTACAACGGGTCGCCCGACAGATGCTCGGCCCCGACCACAGCGCAAAACCGGGCGAACTGGCCGTCATTGCCGATTCCCAGGATCATATGGCCATCGGCGGTCGGGAAGACCTGATAGGGCACCACATTGGGATGCGCATTGCCCATGCGCGTCGGCGCCACGCCGGAGACGAGGTAGTTGGTCGCCTGATTGGCCATGGTGGCGATCTGCGTGTCGAGCAGCGCCATGTCGATCTGCTCGCCCTCGCCGGTGCGGTCGCGTTTGATCAGCGCGGTCAGGATGGCGGAGAGGGAATACAGGCCGCAGATCTGGTCGGAAATGGCGACACCGACCTTCATCGGCTCGGCCCCCGGCTCGCCATCCGGCTTGCCGGTGACACTCATCAGCCCGCTCATCGCCTGGATCAGGAAGTCATAGCCGGCGCGCTTCGCATAGGGGCCGGTCTGGCCGAAACCGGTGATCGAACACCAGATCAGCTTCGGATTCACCGGTTTCAGGCTGGCGTAATCGAGGCCGTAACGGGCCAGACCGCCGACCTTGTAATTCTCCACCACGACATCGCATTCGGCGGCCAGCCGGCGGATGATTTCCTGCCCCTCGGGCGTGGCCATGTCGACCTCGATGGAGCGCTTGCCGCGATTGCAGGCCAGGAAATAGGCCGACAGGCCGGGGCCGTCCGCGCCCGGCTCCACCAGATAGGGCGGGCCCCAGCCGCGTGTGTCGTCGCCTTCGCCCGGCCGTTCCACCTTGATCACATAGGCCCCCATATCGGCGAGGAACTGGGTTGCCCAGGGGCCGGCCAGCACGCGCGACAGATCGAGCACGCGGATATGGCTCAAGGGGGCTTGGTTCTGCATGGCTGGTCTTTCCTCCCGATACGGCCTTGGCGGCGCTTGTTCTGAATTGGTAGCATCGGAAGGTGTAACGAGAAATAACAGGCGGCGCGACAGCCGCAGACCCTGGGGAGGCGATTATTCCCGACGATGGATTTCTGGGTGCCGGCGATCCCGGCGCCCTTGACGCACTCTACCGGCGGTTCCTCGATGACCCGCACAGCGTGCCCCGCGATATCGCCCGCCGTTTCGCGCAGGAGATGGAGCAAGGCGGCGCAGCGCCTTCGGCCGGTGGCGTGGACAGCGCCATGGCGTTGCTGGCGGAAGCCTGGCGGCATCGCGGCCATCTGGAAGCTCGCCTGGACCCGCTGGGGCGCGCTTCGCCTGCTCGGGTGGCAGAGCTGGACCCCGCCTTTTACGGGCTGCCACCGGGCTCGGAAGCGGCCCTGCGGGCGGTCTATGGCGGCTCCATCGGATGGGAGTTCTCGTATATCCATGACCGCGCCCGGCGCGACTGGCTGCAGGCCCAGGCGGAGGCACCGGCAGCGCCGGATTCCAGGATCCAGCGCGACCTGCTGGCGCTGCTGAAGCGCGGGCAGGCCTTCGAGGAAACGCTGCAGGGCCGGCTGCCCGGCGCGAAGCTGTTCGGTCTGGCCGGCGGCGACGGTTTCCTGGTGGCGGTGGAGACGATCTTCCGCGCCAGCCTCCGCGCCGGGGTGGAGGAGGTGGTGATGGGCGGCATGCATCGCGGCCGGTTCGCGCTGCTCGCCGTGCTGCTGGAAAAGCCGCTGGTGCCGCTGATTGCCGAGATTACCGGCAAATCGCCGCTGCCGCAGGGCATGCAGGCCTCCAGCGATGTGCCCTATCATCTGGGCTATTCCGGTGAGCGCGAGATCGACGGCAAGCGCCTGCGCCTCACCGTCTCGCCGCATCCCTCGCATCTGCAGGTGATCGGCGTGGTTGCGCAGGGCCGCACGCGCGGCAAGCAGGCGCTTCGGGGCGAAGATGGCAAGCGCCAGGTCCTGCCGCTGCTGCTGCATACCGATGCCAGCTTTGCCGGGCAGGGCATCGTGGCGGAGCTGTTCCAGCTGTCGAAGGTTGCCCCCTTCGATCTGGGCGGCACGATCCATGTCATCATCAACAACCAGCTCGGCTTCACGACGCTGCCGGAGGAGGGCCGCTCGGCGCGCTACTGCACCGATATCGCCAAGCTGGTCGAGGCCCCGGTGCTGCATGTGAATGGCGATGATGTCGAGGCGCTGTACCATGCCGCCAGCGTCGCCGCCGCCTACCGGACGCGGTTCGGCAGCGACATCCTGCTGGATATCGTCTGCTACCGCCGGCACGGCCATAACGAGATTGACGAGCCGCGCTTCACCCAGCCGGCGATGTATCGGGCCATCGACGAGCGCCCGCCTCTGGCCGCGCTGTATCAGGCCAGCCTGGCGCAGCGCGGCGTCGATACCGCGCCAGGCGAGCAGGCGGCGGCAGATATGACGGCGGCCGTAAAGGCCGCCTTCGATGGCGCTGCTGGCTTCGAGGTCAATGATGCCGGGTCGTTTCATGGAATCTGGCAGGGTTTCCGAAGCGGCAGTGCTGCCGATATGCTCGCCTTCACCGAGACCGGCCTGCCCATCGACACGCTGAAGGCCATCGGCCGGTCCCTGACCACAGCGCCGGACGGTTTCACCCTGGACCGCAAGGTGGCGCGCTTCCTTGACCAGCGCCGCGAGAGTATTGAGACCGGGCAAGGGATTGACTGGGCAACCGGCGAGGCAATGGGCTTCGCCAGCCTGCTGGCCGAGGGCACGCCGCTGCGCTTTGGCGGGCAGGATTCGCTGCGCGGGGCCTTTACCCAGCGGCATCTGTTCATCCATGACAGCGCCAGCGAGAAGCGGCATTGCGTGCTCGACCCGCTGGCGCAACAGGGCGGTGCGCTGTGCGAGGTGTTCAATACCCCGCTGATCGAATATGCCGTGCTGGCCTATGAATATGGCTGCAGCCTGACCGATCCGCGCCGCCTGATCGTCTGGGAGGCGCAGTTCGGTGATTTCCTGAACATTGCCCAGGCCATCTTCGATCAGTTCGTCGCCGGCGGCGAGGATCGCTGGTTGCGCTCATCGGGCCTGACCATCCTGCTGCCGCACGGGCTGGATGGCGGCGGGCCGGATCATTCCACTGGCCATCCCGAACGGCTGCTGGCCGCCTGCGCGCAGGGCAATATCCAGATCGCCAATGTCTCGACGCCGGCCAATTTCTTCCATCTGCTGCGCCGGCAGATGCGGCGCGATTTCCGCAAGCCTCTGGTCGTGCTGACACCCAAGGCGCTGCTGCGCCAGAAGGCCTGTGTCTCGGCGCTGGCGGAATTTGGCCCGGGCACCGGCTTTCAGCCGCTGATCCCGGATAGCGCTGCACAGAAGGCACAGCGCCTGATCCTGTGCACCGGCAAGATCTATTACGAGCTGGCTGCCGAGCGGGCCGCGCGGGGGCTGGAATCACAGGTGGCACTGGCCCGGATCGAGCAGCTTTACCCGCTTCCCGAAGAGGGGTTGCGCGCGTTATTCGCCGCCCATGCCGGGGCCGATCTGGTCTGGTGCCAGGAGGAGCCGGCGAATATGGGCTATTTCACCCATCTCGACCGTCCGCTGGAGGCTCTGTCCGGCCGCACCCTGCGCTGTGTCAGCCGCCCGGCCGTGCCCAGCCCGGCCACCGGCCTGAAATACGGGCATGAGGCGGAGCGCAAGGCCGTGCTGGATGCTGCCCTATCCGGCCTGGACTGACGCGCCGCTGGCGATCAGCCCGTCAATCTCGGACGAGCTGAAACCGCCTTCCGCCAGTATCTCGCGGGAATGCTCGCCCAGGCGCGGCGCGCCGCAGTGTATGGCCTGCGGGCTGTCGGACAGGCGCGACGCCGGGGCCAGTGCCCGCAGCCGGCCTTCGCTGGGATGCGCCATTTCCTGGAAGAAGCCGGTCGCCTGCAGATGCGGGTCGTCCAGCATGTCTTCCAGGCTGTTCACCCGGGCGGCCGGAATATCGGCTTCCTCCAGTGCTGCCAGCCAGTCGGCCGTGCTGCGCGCGGGCATGAGGTCGGCGATCAGCCCGTAGAGATCGCCAATCGACCGGCTGCGCAGGCCGGGATCGGTGATGCGGGAATCCTCGGCCATCTCCGGTTGGCCGGCCAGCAGGAAGAAGCTGCGCCATTGCTTCGTCGTATAGGGCAGCACGGTGACGAAGCCGTCGCTGGTGCGATAGGGCCGGCGATGCGGTGCCAGCAGGCGCTGATAGCCCATCTCGCCCTCGGCCTCGCCCGGTTCGGGCATGAACACCGCGCCGGCCAGATGCTCCAGCAGCATGAAGGCGCTCAAATTCTCGAACATCGGCACCTCGACCTCCTGGCCGCGTCCGGTGCGCTCCCGGTGCAGCAGGGCGGCCAGCAGGGCATTGGCGACGCTCTGGCCCACGGTCTTGTCGGCCAGGACGGTGGGCGCATAGGCCGGCTCGGGAGTGCCGCTCTGGCGGCGTGCCAGATCGGCGACGCCGGACATGGCCTGGATGATGTCGTCATAGGCCGGGCGGTCGGCATAGGGGCCGCCGCTGCCAAACCCCCAGGCCGAGCAATAGATGATGGACGGGTTGGCGGCCCGGACGGCGGCATAGTCGAAGCCCAGTCGGGCAATCGCCTTGGGCCGCAGGCTGTGGACGAAGACATCGGCCCCGGCCACCAGCCGCAGCAGGGCGTCGCGCGCCGCCGGCTGCTTCAGGTCGAGCACCAGGCTGCGCTTGTTGCGGTTGCTGTTCAGGAAGATCGCCCCCATGCCGGGATTGCGGGCCGGGCCGGTGCCGCGCAGCACATCGCCCTCGGGCGCTTCCACCTTGATGATGTCGGCCCCGTGATCGCCCAGTATCTGCGTTGCATAAGGGCCAAGAATGACGGAGGTCAGGTCGAGAACCCGGATGCCGGCCAGCGCCCCCGTCTTGCAGGGAGCCTGGTCGGGAGTAGGGGCAGCGGTCATCGGGCGGGCTTCCTTCCTGTTTTTTCCCACCATGCCCAGCCAGGGTAAAAATGTCCAATGCAGGCCGGGTAGTCGCAAAAACGCGTACCGCGATGCTGAGAGATTGATACTGTACCGCCTCGTAACTTTCTTCTCCCGTTGCTGGATCGATCTGCCATGAGCCTTATCCCCACCGATATCCTGACCCGCCTGAAGGCGATTGTCGGCCCCGCCGGCTACATCGAGGATCCGGCTGATATGGAGCCTTATTGCGTGTCCTGGCGCGATGGCTGGCGGGGCGATACGCCGCTGGTGCTGCGCCCGGCCTCGACGCAGGAGGTCTCGGAGATCGTCGCCCTTTGCGCCAAAGCCGGCATTCCCATCGTGCCGCAGGGCGGCAATACCGGGCTTACCGGGGCCGGCCAGCCGCATGCCGGCGGCAGCGAGATCGTTCTGTCGACGAACCGGATGAAGGCGATCCGCGAGGTCGATGCGCTGAACGACACCATGACCGTCGAGGCCGGCGTGGTGCTGACCACGATCCAGGACAAGGCGGCCGAGCTGGACCGGCTGTTCCCGCTGAGTCTTGGCGCGGAGGGGTCGTGCCAGATCGGCGGCAATCTCTCGACCAATGCCGGCGGCACCCAGGTGCTGCGCTATGGCAATGCCCGCAATCTGGTTCTGGGGCTGGAAGTGGTGCTGCCCGATGGCCGGATCTGGAACGGGCTGCGGGGCTTGCGCAAGGATAATACCGGTTTCGACCTGAAGCAGATTTTCATCGGTGGCGAGGGCACCATCGGCATCATCACCGCGGCCGTGCTGCGGCTGTTCCCGAAGCCGCGCGAGAGCCAGACGGCCTTCGCCGCCGTGACCGACCCGTCTGCCGCAGTGAAGCTGCTGGGCATCATGCGTGACCGCCTGGGCGAGCAGGTGACCAGCTTCGAGCTGCTGCAGCGCAACTGCCTGGACTATGTGCTCGAGACGCTGGACGGCCATGAAGACCCGCTGTCCGAGATCCATCCCTGGTATGTGCTGATCGAGGCGACCGGACAGGGCGCGCCCGGCTCACTGCGTGACCCGATGGAAGAGGCGCTGGCCGAGGCCATCGAGGCGGAGCTGGTGCCGGATGCGGTGATTGCCGCCTCGGGCGAGCAGGCCAGAAAGCTCTGGGCGATCCGCGAGGAACTGGCGGAGGCGCAGAAGCTGTCCGGCGTCGGGATCAAGCATGATATCTCCGTGCCTTTGTCGCGCATTGGCGAATTCATCGAGCGGGCGGATGCCGCTCTCAACGCCGCCTATCCCGGCATCCGGCATTGCAGTTTCGGCCATGTCGGCGATGGCAACATCCACTACAACCCGCTCAACCCGAAGGATTGGGACGGCAAGGCCTTCGCCGCCGAGCGCGAGGCGGTGAACCGGCTGGTGCATGATATCGTCGCCGAGATGAATGGCTCGCTCAGCGCCGAACACGGGCTGGGCCGGCTGCGCCGGGAGGAGGCCGAGCATTACAAGGCCGATGTCGAGATGGACATGATGCGCACGCTGAAGCGTGCCTTCGACCCGCAGAACCTCATGAATCCGGGCAAGATGCTGCGGCTGTAGGAGGATCGGAGAAAACGGGTAGGCGGCTTAATGAATTCCTAATGGTTTTCCGGCAAATAGATTGTATTTTATCGATCCTCTCCGAAGCCGGTCACCCTCATGCTCTCTTCGACACGAACCACCCGCCGTCCCGCCGAACGGCGGCGTAACCGCCGCAAGCTGCGCAGCGGCCTGCTTGCTGATTTTGGTACAGGCCCGGTCTCGGTGCAGAATTACTCCATCGACGGGCTGCTGATCGCCGATTGCGGTCTGCCGGTCACCCTGGGCGCGCAGATACTGGTCACGCTGTCCTGGGAAGACCGGTCGCGCGAGCATATGAATGCCTATTGCGTGGTCGCGCGCATCGACCGGTTCCGCAACGAAACCGCGTTCTCCTTCGTCAACCTGACCGATGAGCTGTTCGACTTTATCGAGCGCTCTCGCATCCGCTCGGCAAAGCCGACTCCCAGCCGGGGCTGAACGGCTAGGCGGCCTGGGCCAGCCCGACGAAATCCCGCAGCGGCATCGGTCGGGCAAAGCCATAGCCTTGCAGCAGGTCGACGCCCAGCGCGGCCAGGCTGTCGCCGACGGCGCGGTCCTCCACGCCCTCGGCCACGACGCGCATGCCGAACTGGCGCGCCATCGAAACGATGACTTCGACAATCTGCCGGTCATCCGCGTTGCGGTGAATATCGACAATGAAGCTGCGGTCGATCTTCAATTCGCGGAACGGCAGGCGCTTCAGCTGCGCCAGCGAGGAGTAGCCGGTGCCGAAATCGTCGATGGAGAATTCGAAGCCGGCCGCCGACAGCGTCCGCATGGCACTGGCGGTCCGGTCCGGGTCGCGCATCGCCGAGCCTTCAGTGATCTCCAGGATCAGCTGGCCGGGGGTGAGCTCGAATTCCTGCTTCAGCCCAAGCAGGCGGTCGACGAAATCGGTCGCGCGGAATTGCAGGGCCGAGACATTGACGGCCAGTGACAGCGAAGATTCGATGCCGTTTTGCGACCAGCTGCGCAGAATCCGGCAGGCTTCGCGGATCGCCCATTCCTCCATCTGGCCCAGAATGCCGAATTTCTCGGCAACCGGCAGAAACTGGCCGGGCAGCAGCAACCCGTGCTCGGGATGGTGCCAGCGCATCAGGGCCTCGGCAGAGACGATACGGGCGCGACGGGCGCAGAATTTCGGCTGCAAAAACAGCTCCAGCTCGCCCCGAGGAATGGCCTCGCGCAGGGCGCGCTGTAATTCGAATTCGCGGACTGCCGCTTCCTGCATGGTGGGCTTGTAGAAGCGATAATGCCCGGGCCCCTCGGCCTTGGCGGCATACATCGCCTTCTCGGCATGGCCGATCAGCGCCTTGGCATCCTGCCCGTCATTCGGTGCCACGGCGATACCGATGCAGAAGGAGAGCGGCACATCGCGGCCGCGAATGCGAAAGGTCTGGCGCAACGTATCGCGCAACTGCTCGACATGGGTAACAATGTCCGACGGGTCGCGCAGGCCATGCAGCACGGCCACGAATTTATCACCGCCGAAGCGGGCCACTGCGCCGCGATCCGTGTAGCTGGCACGCAGCCGCGTGGCGGTCTGGCGCAGCAGCTCGTCACCGCCGCCATGGCCCTGTGAGTCGTTGATGAATTTGAAGCGGTCAATATCCAGGAACATCACGGCGCAGAGGAGCCCGTCATCGCCCGGCTGTTCCAGCAGGTTCTGCAGATCGTCGACCATAGTGAAGCGGTTGGGCAGGCCGGTCAGCTGGTCGGTCAGCGACAGGCGCTTCAATTCGGTATTCGCCATTTGCAGCGACCGGTGAAGCCGCGAGGTCGCCCTCTCGAAACGTCCGTCGAGCAGCGCCAGTCCCAGCGTTGCCAGCAGGATTCCGATGGACACCAGTGCAACCGTGCCGGCCAGCCAGTTGCGGTCGATCCCGGCGGCGGCGCGGCAGATCGTGCCTAACGGGAAATTGGCCGCCACCATGCCGGTATAATGCATGCCGGCAATCGCCAGACCCATGATCAGAGCCGCGATCAACTGGTACAGCAGCAGCGGCCCTGCGACCCGGCGGCTGAGATGAAAAGCGATGAAAAGGGCAGCCGTCGCTGCCACGATGGCGATCAGCACCGACAAGGCGAAATAAAACGGGTGATAGATAATTCCCGGATGCATATCCATCGCCGCCATGCCGGTGTAATGCATCGCCGCGATGCCCAACCCCAGCAGCAACCCGGCAGCCAGCAGGCGGTTCGCGGTCAGCCTGTTATTGCGGATCTGCATCAGGGCGAAGCCGGACATCACGATGGCGATTATCAGTGACACCACCGTCATGCCCTGGTCGTAGCCCAGGGGGATTGGCAGGTCGAAGGCCAGCATGCCGATGAAATGCATCGACCAGATGCCGATGCCCATCGACAGCGCGCCGAAGCCCAGCCAGAGGGTGGCGCTGCCGGTGGTGGTGACGATGCGCTTGGAGAGGATCAGCGTGGTGTAGGAAGCCAGTGTGGCGACCAGAACCGACAAGACCACCAGGAGCAAGTCGTAGCTGCCAGTCAAAACCGAAACTGGCGGAAAGGCCAATATCAAAATAGCGCTCCGATTTGCCCGCTCGCGAGGAACAAATAATTAATTCAAATCATCATCAGCTTGTGTGAAGCCACGTCAATGGTGGCGCAAGCATTTTACAGCGCGGGATTGCAGGTTTGCTGGCAAAAACCCGGAATTCACTATCAAGTTGCAGGCTTGGGCTTCGAATCGGTTGCCGTTGCGTAAATCGCCAGACCGGCGGCCAGCGACAGGCCGATAAAGCCGAAGGCGTAGCGATAGCCGAGTTCGTCATAGCCGCTGGCGCTGCTAGGAAAGGCGTTGACGATGATTCCGGTGGCGATCGGCAGGAAGGCGCAGCCGATTACCTGGGCGATGTTCACCGTGGTGATGCCGCGCCCGGCCAGATGGTCGGGGAACAGGCTGCGGCCATGCGCGACGATGACCAGCGAATAGGTCGTCACCAGGCACAGCCCGACCATCAGGCCGATGGCCAGCCAGACCGGCGGCTGGTGCAAAGCCGCCAGCGCGGCGAGGATGCTGACGCTGAGGACGCCCCCGGCGATGATCACCCATTTGCGGGTGTTGAAGAGGCGGTCGAGCGGCCCGAAGATCAGCAGCCCGCAAATCTGCGCCGCCCCCATGGCCAGCAGCACATTGCCCCTTCCGACCGCGCCCAGCCCGTGAATGTCGTGGAGATAGGGGCCGGCCCACAATCCCAGAACCGTCGACTGGCTGGCATAGGCGAAGGTGTGCACGGCCAGCACCTTGCCCAGCCCCGGCGTGCGCCAGACCGCCCATAGCCCGCCAAAGATATCGCGCAGGCTTTCTGCTTGCCGGGCGACAGGGGGCTGGCCCGGCGGATCGTCGCGCACCAGGGCATAGAACAGCGCGCCGGTCAGCGCGGTGACCGCCGCCGTCAGCACGAAGGTCATGCGCCAGCCGATCATCTCCGCCGAGAAGGCCAGCGGCGTGGCGGCCAGCAGCGTGCCGATCTGGCTGAAGGAGAAGACCCAGCTCAGCACCATGCTCAGCCTGTCGCCGCCGAACCAGCGGGAGCTGAGCATCACAGCGCCCATGAAACTGCCGCCGCAGCCCAGCCCGATCAGCATGCGCGCCAGCACCAGCTCGGTGCCGCTCTGTGCCGCCGCATGCCACAGCGCACCGACGACCGCCAGCCCAGTCAGCCAGGCGACGGTGCGGCGCGTGCCGATCCGGTCGAACAGGATGCCGACCGGAATCTGCGCGATGCCGAGCGCGATGTAGAAGGCGCCATTGGCCAGCCCCAGCATCGCCGAGGACAGGGCCAGGTCGTGGATCAGCTCCGGCGCGATGACACCAATGGAGGTGCGGAAGAACTGGCTGACAATGGTGATCGCCGCCAGCATCGGGATCAGCGTCAGCGCTGCATTCTTGGCCAGGGAGGAAGAGGACATGGGATCGCCAGACCGGGACAGGGAGGACGCCTAAAACAGGAATCTACCGAATATGCAGAGGGATCGTCTGTTTGTATTGTCCTGATGACAAAAATATCAGGGAGGAAATCATGACCGAAAGCACCCGCAAGGTCGCCTTGGTGACGGGGGCAAGCCGCGGGATTGGCCGGGCCATCGCCCTGCGGCTGGCGAAGGAGGGCTATGACATCGCCATCTGCGCCCGCTCGGCCGACCAGTTGGCCAGCCTGGCAGCGGAGATCGACGCCCTTGGCCGTGCCGTCCACAGCACCGCCGTCGATCTGATGGCGGAGGCAGCACCCGCCGATTTCGTCGCCTCGGCCCTGACGGCGCTGGGGCGCATCGATCTGGTCGTCACCAATGCGGGGGCGACCGAGCGCGGCAGTTTCGTCGATCTGACGGAGATCCAGTGGCAGAACGGCTTCGCGCTGAAATTCTTCGCCCATATCCGCCTGCTGCGCGCCGCCTGGCCGCATCTGGCCAAGAGCGGCGGAAGGGTGGTCGTCATTGCCGGGATCGGCGGGCGTACGCCGGGGGCGGAATTTGCCATTGGCGGGTCGGTGAATGCGGCGCTGCTGTCGGTGACCAAGGCGCTGGCGGAGCAGGGGCTGGCCGATGGCGTGCGGGTGAACGCAATCAATCCGGGGCCGGTGCGGACCGACCGGCTGACCCGGCGCATCCGCGGCTACGCCACCGAGCACCAGCTTGGCGAGGCTGCCGCCGCCCAGCGCATGGAAGGCGAGATGGGCGTGGTGCGCTTCGGCGAGGTCGAGGACATCGCCGCCGCCGTCGCCTTTCTGGCCGGGCCGGAAGCCAGTTTTTTCCAGGGCAGTCTCATCGACCTGGATGGCGGCCAGACCAAGACGCTGTAAGGGCGCTTCCAGGGCACCTTGGCCCGCCCGACTAAACCCGTCCCATCAGCTTGTTGCGCATCGAATGGCGCTGCGCGTCCTTGATGCCCAGCGCATCCTCGGCGATCAGTACGCGCTGGACGTTCTCGCTGCCCTCGCCGACGGTCAGCATGTCGATATAGGCGCTGATCTTGCGCACCGGATATTCATCGGCCAGCGCATAGCCGCCGAAGACCTCGCGGGCGACATCGGCGGCCAGGCGGGCGGTCTGGGTGGCGAAATACTTGCTCCGCGCGGCAATCCGGGTGGAGGTTTCGCCCCGGTCCATGGTCCAGCCGATGCGCCGCGCCATCAGCCGGGCGGCATCCACCGCCACGGTGGCGTCGGCAATGCGCTGCTGGATCATCTGGTATTGCGCGATGGGCCGGCCGCCGACCACCCGGTCATTGGCGAAAGCGACGGAGGCGTCCAGCGCCGCCTGCGCCAATCCGACCAGCCGGGCGGAGACTGTGAGGCGGCCATATTCCAGCGCGTTCATGGCGATGCGGAAGCCCTGGCCTTCCTCACCCAGCCGATCCTCGACCGGCACCGGGAAATCATCCAGGAACACGGTGCAGGACCGCAGGGATTTCGACAACCCGCCCATCTCGATGGGATGCGCGGTGTAGCCCTCGAATGCCTTGGGCTGGACGATGAAGGCGGTGATGCCCTTATGACCGGCTGACGGGTCCGTCTTGGCCAGCAGCACGCCGGTATCGGCGGCATGGCTGAAGGTGATCCACATTTTCGAGCCGTTCAGCCGGTAGACATCGCCGTCACGCCGGGCGGTGGTCTTCATCGCCCCTGCCGGGTCGGAACCGCCGCCGGCCTCGGACAGTGCGAACATGCCGATCTTGCGCCCGGCAATCAGATCCGGCACGAAGCGGCGGGCCTGATCCTCTGTGCCCCAGTTGTAGATCGTATAGGGGCAGGTCATCGCCTGCATGTTCATCGCGTAGCCGAATTCCGGGGCCAGCCGCGAGATTTCCTCGGCAATGATGGAGACCGCCTGGAAGCCGGCAGCGCTTCCGCCCAGCTCCTCGGGGAAAGAGGCGCCGAAGAATCCGGCATCGCCCATCTTGGCAATCAGCGGATAGCAGAACTCCGCCTTCTTCTCGTATTCCGGCATGGCGGGGATGATTTCGGTCTCGCAGAAACGGGCGACCGACTCTCCGAGAGCGGTCAGCTCCTCGGGCACTGTGAAATCCATTTAGTTCCTCCCATCATCCCGCTTTGTCGCGGGCGCTTTCTGATTTTCAGGCAAAACCATAGCGGCTTTTGACGGATTGCAAACAGCTTAGGGACCGCCAATCACCACAGGTCAGACCTGTCGTGGCGTTTCATTACAAAATGTTAATCCGGCGGAAAGGCGCCTGACAGGTGACCGCGCGCATATTGCAGGACACAGGCGCCGCATACTGCGGACAGCCCCGAATTGAGCAGAAGACGAGGTGCCCCGATGTTCCATCGTACTTATTCCAGCGTCGATAACCGGCGTCGGCCGGCAGGCGCCGGCTGGTCACGCCGCGTCGCCATTGCCGCCACCGGCCTGATCGTCTGGACGGCGACCAGTGCGGCCTCGGCGCAGGCCGTGATTGACTATGCCGATCTGGCAGAGAAGGTGACGCCCGCCGTGGTGAATATCTCCTCAACCCAGCAGGCCAAGCCCAGCGAGGCCCAGCCCATGCCCTTCTCGGCGCCCCCCGGTTCGCCAATGGAGGAGCTGATGCGCCGCTTCTGGGAACAGATGCCGCAGCAGCGTGGCGGTGGCCAGCCTTCCACAGCGCTGGGCTCCGGCTTCATCATTGATGCCGAGGGCCATATCGTGACCAACAACCATGTTATCGACGGCGCCGACAAGGTCTCGGTGAAGCTGTCGGATGGCCGCAGCTATGATGCCACCATCGTCGGCACCGATCCGCAGACCGATATCGCGCTGCTGAAGGTAACGGCGGAAAAGCCGCTGCCGCATGTCGCCTTCGGTGAGTCGGAGAAGCTGCGCGTCGGCCAGGCTGTGCTGGCGGTCGGCAATCCCTTCGGCCTGGGTGGCACCGTGACCTCCGGTATCGTTTCGGCCCGTGGGCGCGACATTCATGCCGGCCCCTATGATGATTTCATCCAGACCGATGCGGCGATCAATCGCGGCAATTCCGGCGGCCCGATGTTCAATCTGGACGGCCAGGTCGTCGGCGTGAATTCGGCCATCTATTCACCGAATGGCGGCTCGGTCGGCATCGGCTTCGCCATTCCGTCCGACATGGTGAAGCAGGTCGTGGCCGATCTGAAGCAGTCGGGCCGGGTTGAGCGCGGCTGGCTCGGCGTCAGCATCCAGCCGGTAACCGACGAGATCGCGGCCGCACTTGGCATGGACAAGGCGCAGGGCGCGCTGGTGTCCAGCGTCTCCGCCGACAGTCCGGCGGCCAAGGCCAGGCTTCAGGCCGGCGACGTGATTACCGGCTTCGACGGCAAGCCGGTGGCCGAGGTACGGGAGCTTCCGCGTCTGGTCGCGGCCGTGCCCGCTGGCAAGACGGTGGACATGACCATCTTGCGCAATGGCGACAGCAGGACCTTCGCGGTGGAAATCGCCCGGCTGAAGCCGCAGCAGAGTGCTGCCGCCGAAACCGGGGCCAAGCCGGGCAGCGCCGTTGCCGGGCTGGGTGTCACCCTCTCCGGGCTGACCGATGCGGTGCGCCAGCGCCTTGAGCTTGTGCCCGACGCGACCGGGGTGGTGATCACCGGTGTCGATCCGGCCGGCCGTGCCGCCCGTCAGGGGCTGCGTCCGGGCGATGTGATCGAGAAGGTCGGCGACCGGGTTGTCAGCAGCCCGTCCGATGTCGAAACCGCCCTGGCGGACAGCCAGCGCAAGACCGCGCTGATGCTGATCAACCGGGCCGGCGACAAGCGCTTCGTCGCGGTCCAGCTGGCCGACGCCTGAGGCTGATTCGGAGGAGGGCAGGCGACCCCGAACGGAAGCCTGCCCTCCTTTTCAACCGGAGGAGATGTCATGAGACTGTGGATGGTGCCGGCCTTTGGAATTCCGCTCAGCGCCGGTCTGTATTTCCTGAATCACCGGCTGGGCGGGCTGGGCTTGGTCGCGGTGGTTTTCCTGTCCTTCATCGGGATCGTGTTTGCCACGACACGCTAGGCGTTTTTCGTGGTATAAGAGCAGCTTACCAGGGAGGGAATGCTATGGAGGCGGTCTGCATGCTGGTTCTCGTCGTGGAGGATGACGACGACACCGCTGCCTATATGGAGCGCGGTCTGAAGGAAAGCGGCCATACCGTCGACCGGGTCAGCGATGGCCGCGAGGCGCTCTACATGGCGACCGACAAGCAGTATGATGCCATCGTCATGGATCGCATGTTGCCCAAGCTGGACGGGCTGACCACGGTCCAGGCCGTGCGGGCCGCCGGTGTCGACACCCCGATCCTGATCCTCAGCGCGCTGGGCCAGGTCGATGAGCGGGTGAAGGGGCTGAAATCCGGCGGCGACGATTACCTGTCCAAACCGTTCTCCTTCTCCGAATTGCTGGCCCGGCTGGAGGCCCTGACCCGCCGTCGTGGCATCACCACGGAAGATACCATCCTGTCCTGCGGTGATCTGGAGATGGATCTGCTGGGCCGTAAGGTAACCCGCGCCGGCCGGCCCATCGATCTGCAGCCCCGCGAATTCAAGCTGCTGGAATATCTGCTGCGCCATGCCGATCAGGTGGTCACCCGCACCATGCTGCTGGAAGGCGTGTGGTCCTATCATTTCGACCCGCAGACCAATGTGATCGACGTTCATATCAGCCGGTTGCGTCAGAAACTCGACAAGGATTTCGAGACGCCGCTGCTGCACACCGTGCGCGGGACCGGCTACAAGCTCAGCGCCACGCCGTGAGCCCGTCGCTTCGGCGACTGACCAACACCGCGACCTTCCGGCTGGCCCTGGGCTATATGGCCCTGTTCGGGGCCTCGGCTGTGCTGCTGCTCTCCTTCATCTGGTGGACGACCGCCGGCGTCATCGAACGCCAGGTCGGCGAAACGGTAGAGGCGGAGCTGCGCGGTCTGGCGGACCAGTACCGCACCGAAGGGCCGCGCGGCCTCATCCAGGCGATCGACCGGCGCAGCAGCCGGGGCGCGGGCGATCCTGACGGCATTTATCTTCTGACCGACCCGCTGGGACGCCGCGTCGCCGGCAATATCGATACCTGGCCGGCCGGGGTGCAGACCGATGGGCAATGGACCCGGCTGGAGGTGTTCCGCGCGGATGTCGAGCGCCGCCGCCTGATCGGCGCCCGCGCCTTTGCGCTGGGGGGCGGCTATCGCCTGCTGGTGGGCCGCGACATGGTGGCGCTGGGATCGTTCCAGGCGGTGCTGCTGGAAGCCCTGATCTGGGGTGTCGGCGTTACCCTGGTCCTGGGCCTGATCAGCGGCATCTTCATGAGCCGGCGGCTGCTGGCCCGGGTCGAGGCCATTGGCAGCACCAGCCGCGAGATCATGGAAGGCGACCTCTCGAAGCGCATCGCGCTGGACGGCTCCGACGACGAGTTCGACCGGCTGGCGCAGAATCTGAACCGCATGCTGGAACGCATCGAGGCGCTGATGGGCGAGATGCGGCTGGTCACCGACAGCCTCGCGCATGATCTGCGCAGCCCGCTGACAAGATTGCGCGGCGGCCTCGACATGGCGCTCCGCGCCCCGTCGGCGGAGCGCGACCGCGCCATCGCGCAGGCCATCGCGCAGGCCGATGCCGTGCTGGCCACCTTCACCGCGCTGATCGAGATCAGCCGGATCGAGGCCGGCATCGGCCGCAGCGAGATGGTGCCGCTCGACCTGGCCGACAGCCTGCGCGATATCGTCGAGCTGTATCAGCCGGTGGCGGAGGAGAAAGGGCTGTCGGTCACGCTGGATGCCGTTTCCGCCGCGCCGATGCATGGCAGCCCGCAGCTTCTGGCGCTGGCGCTGTCCAACCTGCTCGATAACGCGGTGAAATACTGCCGCGCGGGTGACATCATCGCTTTGTCGCTGGGAGCGGAGGGCGAGGGGGCTGAAAGCCATTGGGTCCTGACGATCGCCGATACCGGACCCGGCATTCCGGTCGCTGACCGCGACCGTGTCTTCGAGCGTTTCGTGCGGCTGGATGAAAGCCGGCATGCCCCGGGCAGCGGCCTCGGCCTCAGCCTCGTCGCCGCGATTGCCAAGCTGCATGGCGGAACGGTGACGCTGGAAGATAATGCGCCCGGCCTCAGGCTTGTCTGGCGGCTGTCAGTTCACTCAAGTAATGCTGCACTGCAATAAAATCTTTTCAAGTTAAACTCAGCTTTCTTGTTGCGTTGCAATAAGAATATTTTTCTAAATAATGTGCACGCCCAAGATTCTTCTTTTCGGCGGCAGTAATTGCTGGCATTGTCTCAATAGCAAGGCGGCGTGCTCGGCATTTTGCCAATAACAAGCGTCGCAGAACTGAGAGCAATAAGATGTCATCCGGAGTTGTCGCGGTCTTTGATCGTGGTGGCTTTTTTTTGGCGTCCGCCCAGTCCAAGCGCGACCACCCCTGCCGCAGCCTTGTCCCGCAACAATCTGAGAAGACTCTAGGGAGGCCATCGTGTCGATCCTTAAGACCCTTGCGGTCGCCGTCGTGGCGACTGCCAGCGTAGCTGTATGCAATCCCGTCCTGGCGCAGGACAAGGCCAATTGGCCGAAAACCCTCACGCTCGGCACCGCCTCGGTCGGCGGCACCTATTTCATCTATGGCCAGGTCTGGGCGACCCTGGTGGGTGAGAAGATCGGTATACCGATCAATACCCAGCAGACCCAGGGCCCGAACCAGAACATCATCCTGACCCAGCAGAAAGACATCGATCTTGGCATGACCACGATGGGCGTTGCGCTGCAGGCCTGGGAAGGCAAGGGCTGGGCGAAGGAGAAGTACAGCAATATCCGCGCCCTGTTCCCGATGTACGACACCCCGTTTCACTTCGTTGCGCTGAAGCGCTCGGGCATCAAGTCGGTCAAGGATCTGAACGGCAAGAACATCGGTGTCGGCCCGAAGGCCGGCACGCCGGGGACGTACTTCCCGATCATGTTCGATGCGCTGGGCATCAAGGCGACGATCCGCAACGGCCAGGCCTCCGACATGTCGTCGCAGGTCGCAGACGGCCTGCTCGCCAGCTTCGCCTTCGCGGCGGGTCTGCCGATCGCGGCCTTCTCGGAGCTGGAAGCAACCAATGAAGTCACCTTCTTCGGCTTCACCGATGACGAGATCAAGAAGCTGCAGGCGGCAGCGCCTGAGCTGAGCGAGACGGTGATCCCGAAGGCGACCTACAAGTCGATGACGCAGGATGACAAGACCGTTGGCGTCTACAATTTCGCCATCGCGCACAAGGACCTGCCGGCCAGCCTGACCTATGAGATCGTCAAGGCGATCCACGCCAATCACGGTGAGCTGGTGAAGGGCCATTCCGCCGCGAAGGAAACTCTGCCGGAGAACGTCACGAAGAACACCTTCCTGCCGTTCCATCCGGGCGCCGCGCGCTACTACAAGGAAGCCGGCATCGCTATCCCGGAGAAGCTGCTGGCGAACTAAGCCGGTTTCTCTGCCGCTTTCAGGCCGGTCGGCAATGCCGACCGGCCCTTTCTTCCCCCCGAAGCTGATAAAGTCATGAGCCAGACAGACAAAGCTCCCGCGCTTGCCGCCTCAGACCCCGCCTATGAGCTGCCCGAAGAAGAATTCGGCGGCTATAAGAGGCCGCTGAGGCCGTGGGAAGCGAAGCTGTTCTATATGCTGTGCGTCGGCTTTACCGCCTTCCATCTGATCGTTCTTAATTTCTATCCGATTGACCCCTGGCTGTTCCGCTCGATCCACGTCTCCTGGGGGGCGGTCATCGGCTTCGCCATTTTCCGCTTCATGCCGAGCGAGCGCCGCATCGGCATTCCCTGGTTCGACTGGGTATTGATGGCCGCCGCCATCGGCGTGTGCCTCTACATGTTTGTCGAGCTGGACGACATCCAGTTCCGCGCCGGCGCGCTCTACACCACGGGCGATGTGATCACCGGCCTGGCCGGCACGCTGATCGTGCTGGAGATGACCCGCCGCACCGCCGGCTGGGCGCTGACCATCATCGCGCTGGTCTTCATCCTCTACGCCTTTGTCGGCCCCTGGATGCCGGGCGTACTGTACCATCGCGGCTACGGCTTCCAGCGCTTCATCACCTATATCTACAGCGACCAGGGCATCCTGGGCTCGACGGTTGCCGTTTCCTCGACCTACATCATCCTGTTCGTTGCCTTTGGCGCGTTCCTTCAGGTGTCCAAGGTCGGCGATTATTTCAACGATCTCTCGATGGCGATGTTCGGCTGGTCGCGCGGCGGCCCGGCCAAGGCGACCGTTATTTCCGGCATCCTGTTCGGCACGATTTCCGGCAGTTCGGTCGGCAATGTTGTGGCTTCCGGCGCCTTTACCATCCCGATGATGCGCCGGGTCGGCTATGACCGTGCCACCGCGGCTGCGGTCGAGGCGACCTCGTCGACCGGTGGTCAGATCACCCCGCCGGTGCTGGGCGCCGGCGCCTTCATCATGGCGGAGATCACCGGCATCCCCTATGGCGACATCGCCATGGCCGCGATCATCCCCTGCCTGCTGTTCTACGTCGCCTGCTTCATGCATGTGGAGCTGCACGCCCGGAAGTACCGCCTGGACGGTCTGCCGTTCAGCGAATTGCCGAAGCTCGGCGACCTGCTGATGAAGGCCTATCTGTTCATTCCGGTCGTCGTTCTGGTCTGGACCTTGCTGGCCGGCTATTCGCCGTTCCGCGCCGGCTCGCTGGGCATCGTCAGCGCTATCGTGGTCAGCTGGCTGTCGCGCCATCACCGCGTCGGCCCGCGCGAAGCCATCGAGGGGCTGAACAAGGCAGCGCGCGACGTGATCCAGCTGGTCGCGGTCTGTGCGGCGGCCGGCATCATCGTCGGCGTCATCGCCCTGACCGGCATTGGCGGCCGCTTCTCGGCCCTGATCCTGGGGCTTGCCGGCACCAGCCAGTTCCTGGCGATGGTGTTCGCCATGCTGATCGCAATGATCCTGGGCATGGGCATGCCGACCACGGCCGCCTACGCCATCGGCGCCTCGGTGGTCGCCCCGGGCCTGCAGCGCATGGGGGTGGAGCCGCTGGTGGCCCATCTGTTCATCTTCTACTACGCGGTCATCTCGGCCATTACCCCGCCGGTGGCGCTGGCGTCCTTCGCGGCGGCCGGCATGGCGCAGGCCGATCCGTGGAAGACATCCTTCATCGCGCTGAAGATGGGCCTCGCTACCTTCATCGTGCCGTTCATGTTCTTCTACAGCCCGCTGCTCCTGGGGCAGGGCGAGATAATGAGCGTCATCTATGTCACCCTGACCGCGTCTCTGGGGGTGATCGCACTGGCCTGCGCGACCGAAGGCTGGCTGTTCGGCTTGATGCCGAGGCTCATGCGCATCGTCATGTTCGCCGCCGCAATCATGCTGATCGTGCCGGAGCCCATCACCGACGGCATCGGCTTCGTGATCGCCGCCGGTATCGCCATCTTCCAGTGGGTCCGGCGCGTGCCGGAGCCGGCGAGGGAAGTGGTGCCCTGAGCCTCGGCAGGCATATAAGCCAGGACAAGGCCGTCGCAGCCCCGCGGCGGCCTTGTCCGTTATACAGCCGCGAGGGGGGCGTTCAGGTGTGTCTGCGGCAGGATGATGCCGCCACGCGCGCCGGGTATTGTCGTGCCGAAGCGCTGGGCGAAGCAGGCGGGCAGGGGGCGGGAGGCCTCCGGCGACAGCCAGAGCCGCAACAGATGGCGTTTCTTCTCCGGCTCCGGCCAATCCTCGAAGCCGGTGCGGTCATGCAGCAGGGTGTGGTTGTGCACCAGCTGCACATCGCCCGGCTCCAGCCGCATGGTGAAATTCAGCGCCGGGTCATCGGCCAGGGCGTCGAACAGATCCAGCGCCTCGACCAGGGCCGGTGACTGGCGCGGCGCATCGGGGAAGCGCTGGGATGAATCGATATATTGCCGCTGGTAGATGGCCGACAGCAGATTCTCATGCCAGGAGAAGACGGGGATCTCGTAATAGGGCTTCTCGCCGGCCCCAACCTCGCCGCGCCGGTCGGTCGCCAGCGGCTGGAACAGCAGGCGCGCCAAATCCGGTCGGCGCCGCCGCATCTCGTTATACAGCGTTACCGAGCTGACCAGCGCCGAATCACCGCCCGACTTCGCCGTCTTCAGGCAGAGCAGGGCGACCACGTCGCAGGAATCGGTATGGAAGGTCTGGCGCTCGCGGGTCTGGTAGATGCGCACATTGGGATCGTTGGAGGCCAGCCCCAGATCGCGGACATGCCCCAGCACATGGCCCTTGCCGTTCTGCGAGCGGGCACTGCCCAGATGCGTGCCGATGCCGAAAAACGCCGCCGCTGCCTCGGCAATCGACCAGCGCTCGACCGGCAACCCGCGAAACAGCGCGAAGCCGCGACCGTTTAGCACCTCGGCCAGGACGGTGGCCAGTTTCGGTGACAGGCCGGGCAGCGGGAAATCGCTGCGGCTCATCTGCCCGATCTCGGCACCGGTGGTAAGGAAAAGCTGCGTCGCGGCCTCGATCTCGGCGATATCGGCAGCGCTGAAGCGGATGATCCAGTCCGTGCGGGCGGCCTGGTCGGGGCCATACCAGGCGGCGGGGCCGGAAATCTCCGGCGGCAGATCGTAATCGGGCACACGCATGGAAATCGGTTCCGGTGTCGGAGGGGTCAGTCCCGACGACGATAGATCGCGTAGCGGTCGTATTCCACCAGTTCCTCGTAATGCGCAAAGGCCTCTGCAAAGCGCGGGTTTTGCAGGAAATATTCGAGGTAATCGAATTCATCCTCACCGCATAGCGGTATGCCGGCGATCTTGTCGACAATCAGCAGCGAGGGTTGCTGTGCCGCGAAGGATTCCGACACTGTCTTGAACACGAAGGTCTCGCCGGCGTTCATGTTCCGGGGATTGTGGAACAGGGACCCATCGCTCAGGCATTCGGCATAAACGCCCTGCAGCAGCCACATGCTTTCGAACGGCATGGTCATGCGCAGATTGGCGTAGTTCAGCAGCGGAAAATGCGGGTAGATGCCGGGTGACAGGATCAGGATACGGCCATTGCCGCGCTCCAGCTTGACGATTTCGAGCAGGCGCTGGGTATCGGAATTCCGGTAGCCGAACTGCATGTAGAAGGGGCTGCTGTTCAGCGCCTGCTGGTAGAACACCATCAGCATCAGTGCGGCGGCGAAAATCCGTGCCGGACGTTTGTCACCGCGTTTCAGCCAAGCCATGTTGTCGAGCACGGCGGCGATCACGGCGCCAGCCAGCAGCAGGGTCAGCGCCTGGGCCGGCAGGATGTGATAGGACCACCCCTTGAACTGGGCATAGGCGGAAAACAGCCCGCCGAAGCCGGCCAGGAAGATGACCCGCGCCAGATGCGAGCGCACGCCCCAGAAGGCGACGATGCCGAGCAGCGGCAGGATCACTGTCGGCGCGCCGAAATTGCCGTTGATGAACAATTCATAAAGTGTGACGCCGCCTAGCTCGCTGTAGAAATCGCGGGCCATCGGGATGACGAAGGTGAAATATTGCGGCGTGACGATGACCGCGAACAGCGCATGCGCCACGCAGACCGCCAGCACCGACCAGGGCGCGGCATCGCGGATCGAATAGCGGAAGCCGCGCTGATAGAGGATGTAGAGCTCGACGAGGACCGGCACGACCAGGAAATACGGCTTCATGGCGAAGCCCAGCCCGGCCAGCAGACCGGTGAGGATGCGCAGCCGCAGCGACAAGGGCGAGGCGCCGGCCCGGCCGCTGGCAACCAGCAGATAGGGCATGGTCAGCACCAGCATGATGTGCTCGCGCTGGCTGAACATGTTGTTCGGATAGACGATCAGCAGGAACAGCAGCAGCACCGGCAGCACGGCGGCCGAAATCGCCAGGTCGGGGTTCAGGCTGGCCTTCAGCACCCGGCGACAGGTCAGATAGGAACCGGCAATGCCGATGCCAAGCAGCGCGGTCAGCATGGTCGGGCTGGGCAGGCCCGTCAGCTTGGCAAGCAGTTCGGGCAGCGAATAGACAATGAAAACCAGCGGTGTGTTGATGTCGATGGCGTCGATATACAGCGTGCCGCCATTGATCCACAGCTTGGAGATATACAGCAGGACAGCCGTGTCATGGTTGATCGGAGGAAAGAAATAGCCGATCAGCCAGAGCGCGCAGACGGCGACCACGATGCGATGCAGAATCCGTGACCAATCGACGGCTTTTCCGTCGCCGCGCCCGGTCAGCGCGTTAACCTGGGAAGAAGTGTGATCCATGGTCGCGTCGTTGGCGGCAGGACATCAACCGGCCTGACAGCAGGTCGGTTCGGCCTGGCGGCCCCTATCCTTTGCTTGGTGGCGTTGCGGTGTCTGGTCCTGGGTACTTTGTCTTTTATTTTGTCGCACTATGCCCGGAGTTTTAGAAAAAGACGAGATGATTTAGAGTCCGCTCGTGTCGTCTCGCCGGTTGCCGGGTTGTTTTATGATTGTGTGCGGCCGGTGCGTTCTACTGCAATATTCACAACGATTTTATCTTCTTCCGGTTAATAAAGCGTTGCGGTATTGGGTCATTCCGTCGCTGCCCGACTCTGGACAGCGCAGCAGGCAAGGCGGGCGTCATGAAGCGGTCGGAATATCAGCAGATGGCGGCGGTCGAGGATACCATGTGGTGGTATCGCGCGCTGCATCTGGGCGCGCTGGATCGTCTGGCGAAGGCGGGGCTGCCGGCGGGCAGCGCCGTGCTCGATGCCGGCTGCGGCACAGGCGGTTTTCTGGCCCGGCTGGCGGCCGCCCGGCCCGATCTGGAGTTGCATGGGTTGGAATATGACGCGGAGGCTGCCGCCATCGCCCGGCAGAAGGCGCCAGCGCAGATTGCCACCGGCTCGATCAACGCCATGCCCTATGGCGATGGCCGATTCGATGCGGCGCTCAGCCATGACGTGCTGTGCCATGGCGGCGTCGACGAGGCGGGGGCGCTGGCCGAGCTGTGGCGCTGCCTGAAGCCGGGTGGATCGCTGTTCCTCAGCCTGCCGGCCTATCGCTGGATGGCATCCGCCCATGATCGGCATGTGAATAATGTGCGCCGCTACGGCGCTGGAGAGCTGCAGGCGCTGGTCGGGCAGGCCGGCTTCCGGGTGCGGCATGTCGGCTACTGGAACAGCCTGCTGTTTCCGCTTATGGTTCTGCATCGACTGACGGCCGGGCAAAATCAGACGGAAAGCGATGTGAAGGCGTTCCCGGCCTGGCAGGATCGTCTGTTCTTCGGCATCACGGTTATGGAACGCAGGCTGGCCCGAATCGGGCTGGCACTGCCTTTTGGCGGATCGATTTGGGTATGGGCGGTCAAGGATCATGAGTGAACACGAATTCGCATTGTCGATTGTCGTCCCGGTCTATAACGGGGCGACCAGCGTGCCGAATCTGGTCGACGCGCTGTCGAAGCTGGAGGTGCCCGGCGGGCTTGAGATCGTCCTGGTAAATGATTGCAGCCCGGATAATTCGCTGGAGGTCTGCCACCGGCTGGTCGCCGAGCAGGCCGTGCCGCTGACCGTGGTCAATCTGGCGCGTAATTTCGGCGAGCATAACGCCGTGATGGCCGGTCTGGCGCAGGCGCGGGGCGCCTATATCATCACCATGGATGATGATCTGCAGAACCCGCCGGAGGAGGTCGTGCGCCTCTGGGATTATGCAAAATCAAATAATTACGATGTTGTGTATACCTATTATGCGAAGAAAAAACATGCCGCCTGGCGCAATCTGGGCAGCCGATTCACCAATTGGTGCGCCGATACGCTGATCGACAAGCCGAAGGGGCTGTATCTCTCCAGCTTCCGCTGTGTCAGCGCCTTCACGGCGCGGCAGGTGGTCGCCCATACCGGCCCGTTCCCCTATATCGACGGGCTGATCATGCAGGTGACGCAGAATATCGGCCGGCTGGAAGTGACGCATCTGGCCCGCGCCGAGGGCCGCAGCAATTACACCATCCGGCGGCTGGTGCGGCTGTTTCTGTCGATGTTCCTGAATTTCTCGGTCATGCCGCTGCGTCTGGCGACGCTGGCCGGTATCGGCGTGGCAACGCTGGGCATATTGGGCGCGCTCTGGGTGCTGATTGAGGCGCTGCAGGGCGACCCGCCACAGGGCTGGGCCTCGCTGATGGCGGTCACGCTGGTGGTTGCCGGCGTGCAGCTGATCATGCTGGGCGTGGTCGGTGAATATCTGGGCCGGCTGTTCCTGCATGTGAACGGCAAGCCGCAATATGTCGTTCGCGCGGTCACCCGCAATGACAGCGCCAGCAAGGGAATACAGTCGTGATCATCTATGTCGCCGCGCTCGCCATCGGCATCCTGCTGGGTGTCGTTGGCCAGATGCTGCTGAAGGCCGGCGCCGATGGCGGCGAGACCATCGTGAAGCAGTTCCTGGCGCCGCAATCGATCCTCGGCCTGGGCCTCTATTTCGCGGCGGCGGTCTGTTACATGTTCGCGCTGCGCAAGATTCCGGTATCGGTGGCGTTTCCCAGCGTTTCGCTGTCCTACGTCATCGTCGCCGTGCTGGCCTTCTGGTTCTTCGGCGAATCGCTTGGCTGGCAGAAAGGCGCCGGCATCGCCCTGATCTGCGCCGGCGTGTTCCTGGTGACGCGGCAGGCGTGAGGCCAAAAGAGGCCGGAAATGCGGCCTCCTAAACGCTCGCCTTGATCGCCTGGATGACCGTGTCGGCCTGGGCGTCGGTCAGCTGCGGGAACATCGGCAGGCTGAGGATGCGGCCGGCAGCGCGCTCGGTGCGGGCGAGGCCGGTGGGGGAGAGCGGCACGCGGTCCTGATAGGCGCGTTGCAGATGCACCGGTACCGGATAATGGATCAGCGTGCCGACGCCCTTTTCCTTCAGGGCGGCCTGCAGCGCGTCGCGCCGGTCGGTGGCGATGACATACTGGTGATAGACCGGCTGTGCCCCCGGCCGCGTGGCTGGCAGATCCAGCCCGGCCACGCCGGCAAGGCCGGCGGTGTAGCGCGCGGCAATCTCGCGGCGGCGGTCGGTATCGGCGGCGAGGCGGGTCAGCTTGGCGCGCAGGATGGCGGCCTGCAGCGGGTCGAGACGGCTGTTGAAACCGGCGATATCGCTGATATAGCGCTCGCGCCAGCCATATTCGCGCAGCGCCTTCAGCGCCTCGACCAGCACCGGATCATCGGTGGCAATCACCCCGGCATCACCGATGGCGCCCAGATTCTTGGTCGGGTACAGGCTGTAGGCGGCAATCCGGCCGAAGCGCCCGACCATGGTGCCATCCAGCATCGCGCCATGCGCCTGGGAATTATCCTCCAGAACGGTGAGGCTGTGGGCCAGCGCCAGTTCCATGATGCCGCGCATATCGGCCGGCTGGCCGTAGAGATGGACCGGGATCACCACTTTCGGCGTCACACCCTTGACCGACCAGCCTTTCAGCGTGGCGGCCAGGCCCTCGACATCCATCGTGTAGAAAGCGTCGATATCAACCAGGATCGGCGTCGCGCCCGTCAACTCGATGGCGGCGACAGTGGCGACCGCCGTGTGCGAGACGGTGATGACGCCATCGCCCGGCCCGATGCCCAGTGCCTTCAGCGCCAGGATCAGTGCATCGGTGCCGCTGGCGACACCGATGGCATGGCGGGCCCCCATATAGGCGGCGAATTCCTGCTCGAACGCCTCGACCTCGCCGCCGAGGATATAGCGGCCGCCTTCCAGGACGCGGGTGATGGCGGCGTCAATCTCCGGGCGCTGGGCGAGATAGGCGGCTTTCGGATCGGTCTGCGGGATCATGTTGGCTAAACCCTAGAGATAATGGGCGCTGTTGGCGCGGTAATAGGCGAGGCTGCGGGCAAGACCCTCGGCCATGTCGATTTTCGGCTCCCAGCCGGTGGCCTGCCGGAACGCCGTGTCGTCGCAGTAATAATCGCCGATGTCGATCTTCTTGCGCTCCTCCGGGAAGGCCTTCAGCAGATAGCGCCCGGATTTGGCGGTTTTGACCAGCAGATCGGCCAGTTCCAGCAAGGTGACCGAGGGGAAACCGCCGACATTATAGACATTGCCGATGGCCGCTTCCGAGGTTGCGCTGGCCAGCAGGGCATCGACCAGGTCATCGACATAGGAGAAATCGCGCCGCTGATCGCCGCCCCAGACTTCGAATTCGGTGTCCTGGATGGCGTGGCGCACCCAGATGCCCAGGAAGGTCTGCTTGGCGTCCTTGATGCGCATGCGCGGGCCATAAACATTGGTCAGCCGCAGCGCCGATATCTTCATGCCGTACACGCGGGAATAGAGCATGTGGTAGCTCTCGGCCGCGTATTTATGCACGCCATTGATGTCGGGCGGGAAGATCGGATGCGCCTCGTCCACCGGCAGATAGCGCGGCGGGCCATAGAATTGCCGCGTGCTGGAAAACACCAGCCGGACGCCCGGATTTACCCGGCGCACCAGATCCAGAAACTTGATGTTGGCGATCTGGTTCAGCTCCATGTCTTCCAGCGGCTTCTGCATGGAATCCATGTGCGATGTCTGGCCGGCAATGTTGAAGATCATCCCGGCCCCGGCGACCGCTTGCTCGATCTTCTCCGCATCGCCGATATCGGCCTCGATCAGCGTGATGCCGCGCTCCCCCTGATCCGGGTTCAGCGGGTTTTCCAGGTTGAACCGGTTGGCGCCATATTGCGTCAGCAGCCGGTCGACGATGGTCACACGGGCGCCCATTGCCTCCAGCCGGAGGGCAAGGTTGGAGCCAATGAAGCCAACACCGCCCGTAACGAGCACGGGCAGGCCGCGATAGAGGTGACTGGTCGTGGTCATTCTGGGGGAACGCCCGGGCGCTAGAGAGGGGCGGCTTTTATGCCGCCATGCAAAGAACTTAGCAGAAAATCCTTACTTCTGTCCTAACGCATCTTCAGGGCGCGGGGTGGCGGGGCTTGTCATCTTGTCGCAGCCGCGCTAGTGCTGATTGCGAACGGAAATCACTATCACTATCATTTGATATCGAATCGATCTGAGGAGGGTGCGACAGATGAAGCGGATACTTATGGCTTTGGCGACCGTGGGGACGGTTGCCTTGTCCGGGCTGCCGGCGGCAGCGGCCCCGGAAGCATCGGGCGTGGTGAAGACCTATGGCGATATTGCCCAGGCGATGTATGGCGATTCGCTGACCCGCGCGAAGGCCCTGAAGACCGCGGTCGATACGCTGGTTGCCACGCCGAGCGATGCGGCGTTGAAGGCCGCGCGCCGCGCCTGGCTGTCGGCCCGCGTGCCCTATCAGCAGACCGAGGCGTTCCGCTTTGGCAACGCCATTGTCGATGACTGGGAAGGCAAGGTGAATGCCTGGCCGCTCGATGAGGGGTTGATCGATTATGTCGACGCGTCCTATGGTCAGGATTCCGAAGAGAACCCGCTCTACACCGCCAATGTGATCGCCAATGCCAGGATTACCCATGGCGGCGAGGAGATCGACGCGACCACCATCACCAAGGAATTGCTGGCTGAAAAGCTGCAGGAAATTGGTGGCGTCGAGGCCAATGTGGCCACTGGCTACCATGCCATCGAATTCCTGCTCTGGGGCCAGGATCTGAACGGCACCGGCCCGGGTGCCGGCAACCGGCCCTGGACCGATTATGCCAAGGGTTCGGCCTGCACCAACGGCAATTGCGACCGGCGCGGCCAGTATCTCAGTGTTGCGACTGAACTGCTGATCGACGATCTGGAAGAAATGGCCGGCAATTGGGAGGCCGATGGCGAGGCCCGCAAGGCGCTGGCCGAGGCCGGCAATGATGGTGCCCTGAGCGCCATGCTGACCGGTCTGGGCAGCCTGTCCTATGGCGAGCTGGCCGGCGAGCGCATGAAGCTGGGCCTGCTGCTGAACGACCCGGAGGAGGAGCATGACTGCTTCTCCGACAACACCCATAATTCGCACTATTACGACATCGTCGGCATGCGGGCGATCTACTTCGCCAGCTATACCCGGACCGACGGCAAGACCGTGGTGAACGGCCCCAGCCTGCACGATCTGGTCCGTGCCAAAGACCCGGCTCTGGCCGCCGAGATGAAGCAGAAGCTGGATGCCACCGTGGCGGCTGCGCAGAAGATGAAGCAGCGTGCGGAAACCGTCGAGGCCTATGACCAGATGCTGGGCGCCGGCAATGCCGAGGGCAATGCGACGCTGGAGGCGGTGATTGCCGCGCTGACCGAGCAGACCCGCTCGATCGAGCGCATCGTGGCCAGCCTGGCCCTGGAGCCGATCGCTTTTGAAGGCTCCGACAGCCTGGATAATCCGGCCGCGATCTTCCAGTAAACCGACAGGCGCCCAATGCTGACGGAGCGTTCTACAGGACGCTCCGTCTTTCATTCCGCATTTTTTGATAGCCGTAATTCTTGTGATGGTAATGTTTCGATCAGGTTGGCAGGGTATCGTTTCGCTGGGCTTTACAGCCGGGATTCTCGCAGCATTTCTGGGGTTGGCGGTCACTGCGGCGGGGGCCGCCTCTGATGGTGGCAAGGCGGAAAAGGCGCGCATTGCCGCTGTCACCGCGCCGACGACAGATTTTTCCGCAGCGGAGAAATTCGAGCAGAACCAGGGCGGCGGGGCGACGGTCTACAAGCCGCTGAACACCAGCATCTTCTCCCACCCCTCCGGCAACATGCCGTTCGAGAAGCAGCTGGACTTCAAGGTCGGTGACGGCATTTTCCGCAAGATATGGGTGTCATCTCCCAGCTCCACCCTGTCTTCTGACGGGCTGGGGCCGCTGTTCAATTCGCGCTCCTGCCAGGGATGCCATCTGAAGGATGGGCGGGGATCGCCGCCCGCTGCGGGCGAGCAGGCGGTCTCCCTGTTCCTGCGCCTGTCGATCCCGCCGCAGGATGAGGCGCAGCACTCTCTGCTGGCGAAGGGCGAGGTCTCCCTGATCGGCGACCCGTCCTATGGCACGCAGCTGCAGAATTTCGCGATCCAGGGCCATCAGCCGGAAGGCGACATGGTCATCGAATATGAGGAGGTGCCGGTCACACTGGCCGATGGCGAAGTGGTCAACCTGCGCAAGCCCACCTATAGCGTCGCCAATCTGAATTACGGGCCGATGCATCCGGAAATTATGCTGTCGCCGCGCGTGGCGTCGCCGATGACCGGGCTGGGCCTGCTGGAAGCCATTCCCGAAGAAGACATTCTGGCCTGGGCCGACCCGGATGATAAGGACGGCGACGGCATTTCCGGCCGTCCGAACCGGGTCTGGGACAGTGTGAAGGTCGGGCTGTCGCTCGGTCGCTTTGGCTGGAAGGCGGGCGAGCCGACAGTGCGCCAGCAATCGGCACATGCCTTTGCCGGTGATATTGGCCTTTCGACGCCACTGGTCGCTGCCTCCTCGGGCGATTGCACGCCGGCGCAGACGGCCTGCCGCGAAGCACCGACCGGCGACGATGCCGAGGAAGGCACCGAGGTGACGAAGCAGATGATGGACCTCGTCACCTTCTATGCCCGCAATCTCGGCGTGCCGGCGCGGCGCGATGTGGATGACCCGAAGGTGCTGCGCGGCAAACAGATGTTCTATGAGAGCGGCTGCATCGCCTGTCACCGGCCGAAATTCGTGACGGCCCGCGATTTCGACGGCGAGGAACAGGCCTTCCAGCTGATCTGGCCCTATAGCGACCTGCTGCTGCACGATATGGGCGAGGGGCTGGCCGATAATCGGCCGGAGGCCAAGGCGGATGGCCGGGAATGGCGCACGGCGCCGCTCTGGGGCATCGGCCTGACCGAGACCGTCAGCGGCCACACCTATTTCCTGCACGATTCCCGCGCCCGCAATCTGCTGGAAGCGATCCTCTGGCATGGCGGTGAGGCCGAAGCGGCGAAGCAGCGCGTTGTTGATATGAGCAAGGAAGACCGGGACGCTCTGCTCGCCTTCCTGAACTCGCTATAGGAGAATGGGCATGATCCGGAAAACCGCACTGGTCCTGGCGTTCCTGCTGGCGTCCCCTGAGGCCTGGGCGACGGATTATGCGGCGCTGAACAAGGCACTGGTCGAGACCCAGGTGATCCCGCGCTATCAGGCCCTGGAACAGGCCACAGGGGCGCTGCGCCAATCGGCCGATGCTTTTTGCGCCGCCCCCGATGCGGCCGGCTATGCGGCGCTGACGGAGTCCTTCCACGGCGCTGTCGATGGCTGGCAATCGGTGCAGCACATACGTTTCGGCCCGGTTGAGCTGTTCATGCGCTCGATGCGGCTGGCCTTCTGGCCCGACCCGCGCAACAGCGCCGGCAAACAGCTGAGCGAGTTGCTGGCAAGCCGCGACGAAAGCCAGATCACCCAGGATGCCTTCCAGAGCAGTGGTGTCGCGGTGCAGGGTTTCCCGGCACTGGAACGGGTGCTGTTCGAGGAAGAGGCGCTGGCGAAATTCACTGCAAAAAGTGCTGATTCGGCGTTTCGCTGCAAGCTGGTAACGGCGATTTCCCGGAATCTCGCCGACATGGCGAAGGACATCCGGGAGGATTGGACCAAGCCCGACGGCTACGCGCATACGGTTGCCATCGCCGGCACGCCGGGCACGCATTACCAGGAGCCGAAGGAAGCCACGCTCGACCTGTTCAAGAGCCTGTATGGCACAGTGGAAATCGTCGCCGACCACAAGATCGCCCGGCCGATGGGGGCCTCCCTCGATAAGGCCCGGCCGCGTCTCGCCGAATCCTGGCGCAGCGCGCGCTCAATGCGCAATGTCGTGCTGAATCTGGAGGCCGGACAGGCGCTGTATCTCGGCGGCTTCAGTGCTGCCGTCGCCGCTTCGGACAAGAAGCTCGACGATCTGTTCCGCCGCGCCTTCACCCAGACCATCGCCACCGCCAATTCGGTCTCGCTGCCGCTGGAGCAGGCGGTGGAGGACAAGTCGGCGCGCGCCCGGCTGCAACAGCTGGTCAAGGAGTCCGGGGCAATGAAGCAGCTTTTCACCCAGCGCCTCACCGCCGTGCTGGATATTCCGGCCGGATTCAACGCGATGGACGGGGATTGAGCATGATCCTCTCCCGCCGCACGCTGTTGACCCGCACCGCTTTGGCGGGCCTTGCCGCCGCCGGGGCCTTGCCGCTGCCGCTGCGCGCCGCCACGCGGGAGCCGCTCTATCTCAGCGCCCGGGCCGATGATGCAGGGCACTTCTATGCCGCTGCCTTCGACGATGCCGGCAACCGGGTGTTCGATCTGCCGCTGCCGGCGCGTGGCCATGGCGCGGCCTTGCGGCCCGGTAAGGCGGAAGCGGTGTTCATGTCGCGCCGGCCGGGGAATTTCGCGCTGGTGGTCGATCTGGCGGAAGGTGCTGTGCGCCAGACCATCGCCAATGCCGAGGACCGCAACTTCGCCGGGCACGGCCTCTATGTTGAGGACGGTCGCATCCTGCTGGCGACCGAGATGAATTATGCCGGCGAAAGAGGTGTGATCGGCATCTATGACGCCAGCGATGGCTATCGCCGGCTGGGCGAGATGTCGAGCGGGGGTCTGGACCCGCATGACCTCCGGCTGATGCCGGACGGGCGCACGGTGATCGTCGCCAATGGTGGCATCCTGACCCACCCGGACGCGCCGCGCGCCAAGCTGAATTTGATGGAGATGGATTCCTCAGTCGCCTTCATCGACTGGAAGAACCGCGAGATCGCCGCCCAGCACCGGCTGGAGCCGGAGCTGTTCCAGCTCAGCCTGCGCCATATGGCGGTGACTGCGACCGGAGAGGTCGGCATCGCTATGCAGTATGAGGGGCCGTCCGGCGATCTGGTGCCGCTGGTTGCGCTGGCCTCGTCCGGTGGTCTGGAGCTGCTGGAGCTGCCAGACCCACTGCTGAACCGGCTGAACAATTACTGCGGCAGTGCTGCGGTCGACAGCAGCGGCGCTATCCTCGGCGTCAGCTCGCCGCGCGGCGGCCGGGCGATCTTCTGGGACGTCGCTTCGCGCCGCCTGCTCGGCTCGGTGGAGATGGCCGATTGCTGCGGCCTGACGGCCGCCGGCGGGACAGGGCGCTTTCTGCTCTCCAGCGGCAAAGGCGACGCCATAGCCCATGATGCCCTGACCGGCGCCTCCAGGCGCCTGCACACGCCCTTCCTGGGGGCGGCACACTGGGACAATCACATGGTTACGGTGTAGGGCGCCGCATCGAAAAGCCTACGGGATGATCTTCTCGTCCCGGAAGCGCTGGAACAGCCGCAGGAACATCTCCTCGCTGTCGATGACAGTGTGGAAGCCGTGCTGGCGCGACTTGGTGACATTCGACATGACGTCCCAATCAGCGCCGAACACGTAATCGCCAAAGGGCCAGGCGGCGATCTCGTCGAATTTATAGGGCTGCAAGCCGTGTTTCGCGACGAGGGCGTTCCAAAGGTCTTCCTTGTCGGCCATCATCTGTGTCAGGGAAATGGTCTGCAGCGGCGCATAGGGCAGGCCGAAGAAATCGGCGAATTTCGGCCAGAGATGGCACCAGCGGAAATAATCGCCATTGGTGATGTTGTAGGCCTGGTTGGAGCAGCGGGGTTCCAGTGCCGCCCAATGGCAGGCATCGGCGAAATGCGCGGAATCCGTGACCTGATAAACCGATGTGTAGGCCCCCGGCTTGCCGGGAAAGCGGAAGGGCAGGCCGAGTTCGCGGCAGAAGGCGGCATAGACGCCGATCACCGGCACGATGCTCATCGGCGTGCCGGGCGCGAAGCCGCACAGGGTCTGCGGGCGCAGCTCGACCCAGTCCCAGCTCTTGCCCTTCTGGCGGTCGGTCAGCCAGTCGACCTGATTGAAATAGTAATTCGGCGGCATGTGGCGCGGATCGTTTTCGCGCGCCGGTGTCTTGTAAGGGCCCATATGCACGCCATAGGTCTTGGTGCCGGTCACCAGCACGACGCGTTTGAGATCGGGTGACAGCGCTTCTATGGCGCTAACCGAATTGACCAGCATGCCGAGATTGGGGGCGATATTCGCGGCATAGCCGGAGGCATGTCCCGGCACGGCCTGGAAAGCGGCATAGAAGATATGCGTCGCATCGCCGCAGGCGCCCATCTTCGCCGCGACATCTGCCGGGTCCAGCAGATCGACGGAGACATAGCGCACAGCGCCAGCATCCTCGCCATGGCGGCGGGACAGACCGATGATCTCCCATACGCCCTCGGCCGCCAGTTTCTCGACGATATAACGCCCGATTACGCCGAGTGCGCCGATGACGACGGCCTTTTTACGCGATGCCATACCCCAGCCCTTTTATGGTTTTGGTTTAATTCAGGCCAAATAATTGCCCTGCTGCTGACGGCAAGGCCAGGCTTTAAGTCAATTTTGCAGGCGGATGAATATTTTGGCGCTGGCGGTTTTGACGAAATATTAAGATTATGCAGCCACTCTAATGTCAAAGATCAGTGGTGTCGGATTATGAAATCCAGCTTTTTCATTGACCGGATGACGCTTCGCCTGCAACTCGGCCTTGCCATCGGCATGCTGACGGCGGTGCTTGTGGTGCTCTCCGCACTGATCGTCGGCTCTCTGTCCACCCGCTCCATAGAACGCTCGCTGGGCCACGATCTCGAATCGCGTGCTTTGGCGATGCAGGAAGCGCTGGACCGCGGCATGTTCGAGCGATACCGGGACGTGGTCAATATGGCCAGTCTGCAAACCGCCCTCGAAGGCGGGCTGGGCAGCCCGGACGCCCTGCGCACCATCGTCAACCGCATGCAGCAGACCTATCCGCTCTATGCCTGGATCGGCGTGATTTCCGCTAAGGGCGATATTCTGGCGGCCACCAAGGACATTCTGGTCGGGCATAACATCGTCAAGCGCGACTGGTTTGTCTCTGCACTGGACGGTCCCTTCGTCGGCGATGTGCATGATGCGATCATGCTGGCAAAGCTGCTTGACGATGGTACGGGTGAGCCCTTGCGCTTTGTCGATGTTGCGGCACCGCTTTATGGTGAAGACGGAAATGTCATTGGCGTTCTGGGCGCCCATTTGTCCTGGAAATGGACGGTCGAGCAGCGCGACGCCATCCTGTCCAAGGATGATCATGAAGCGCAGCGCAGCATGATGATCCTCGACCAGAACGGCCGGATTCTGATGGGCGGTCCGTTTGGCCAGGATATGTCGCATCTCGGGTCTTACCGCGCCGCGAAGACCGGCGAGACCGGGCATCGTCGCGAGACGATCCTGGGTGTCGATTCCCTGGTCGCTTACCGACCGACCATGGGTCATGGGGATTATGCGGGCCTCGGCTGGATCGTGCTGTCTGTGCAGCCGGCCGAGATCGCGCTGAAGCAGGTCGATGATCTGCGGTATGTGATTGCCGGTGTCGGGCTGATGCTGGCGATTCTGGCGGCCTTTCTGGGCTGGGCCGTGGCGCACCGGCTTTCCTCGCCGCTGGAAAAGCTGCGCGATACGGCGGCTGCGCTGGGGATGGACCCGAACGAAAGCAATCTGCCCCGCCTGTTCGGCAGCCGCGAGATGGTCGATCTGTCGCATGCCCTGCGCGGTCTGGTCCGCCGGTTGCGACAGGCGGAGGGCACGGTCGAGCAATTCGAAATCTCCGTTGAGCAGCGCGTCGAGGAAAAGACCTCCGAGTTGCGCGAATCCAACCGCTCGCTGGCTGAACTGGCGGAGCGCGACCCGCTGACCGGCCTGCTGAACCGGCGTGGCCTGGAAAACCGGGGCGCACGGCTTTTCGCCGCCTCGAAGATCGAAAACCGGACTGTCTCGGCACTGCTGCTGGATATCGACCGGTTCAAGAATGTGAACGATACCTATGGTCATGCCGCCGGCGATACGGTGATCCAGACGGTGGCCTGGATCTGCCTTGCCGAATCGCGCAGCCATGATCTGGTGTGCCGTCTGGGCGGCGAGGAGATCGTCATCATCACGCGTGGCGACGAGGCCGGCGCGCTGATCCTGGCTGAAAGGCTGCGCATGCGTGTCGCCGAAACGCCGATTGCGGCCTATGGCGGCAATATCGCGATTACCGTCAGCCTAGGCTGCGCCGTGATGCGGGAGAGCGATCGCGATCTCATGTCGGTCATCAACCGCGCGGATGAGGCGCTGTACACTGCCAAGCGTCGCGGCCGGAACCAGTCAATCGCCTATTCCGAGCGCTTGGAGCAACGCGCCTCCGTCGGTTAAGTCTTTCAAACCATTACGACCCGGATACACTGCGCCCGCAGCTAAAACAGGGCGGGACGGCTATGGCATTCACCCCAACAGCAGTCGAGCGGCTGACACCCGGCGAGGCTCGTCGCATCGCGCTGGCAGCGCAAGGCTTTGCCGACCGCCGGCCTGGCCTTGTGGGGCTGAAGCATGCCCGGCGCATCTTTGATCGGGTCGGGCTGATCCAGATCGATTCGGTGAATGTACTGGTGCGTTCGCATTACCTGCCGATCTTCTCCCGCCTGGGCCAGTACGAGCATGGATTGCTCGACCGTCATGCCTATCAGGGGCTGCGGCGCGGCCTGTTCGAATATTGGGGGCATGAGGCATCCTACATGCCGCTGGCGGTGCAGCCGATGATGCGCTGGCGCATGGCGCGGGCGGCGCGGGGCCAGGGCATCTACAAGGGCCTGGCCAGCTTCGGCCGGGAGAAGCGCGGCTATATCGATGAGGTAATCGCCGAAATCCGCGACAGAGGGCCGCTGGGCGCTTCCGAATTATCGATGGCCGGCAAGGCTTCCGGCGGATGGTGGGGCTGGAGCGAGGGCAAGCTGGCGCTGGAATGGCTGTTCTGGGCCGGCCGGGTGACGACCGCGACCCGGCGCAATTTCGAGCGGGTCTATGACCTGACCGAGCGTGTCCTGCCGCCGGCGATCAGCGCGCTGCCGACACCCGACGAGGCAGATGCCCAGCGCGACCTGATGCGCATCGCGGCGTGCAGCATGGGCGTCGCCACGGAAAGCGATCTGCGGGACTATTTCCGACTCGATTTGCTGGATGCGCGCCACCGGTTGCAGGAACTGGTGGAGGCGGGCGAGGTGCTGCCGGTCACCGTGGCGGGCTGGAAGCAGCCGGCTTATCTGCATGCCGAGGCGCGGCTGCCCGGCCGGGGGCGGGCGCAGGCGCTGCTGTCACCCTTCGATTCGCTGGTCTGGGAGCGTGACCGCACCGAGAGGCTGTTCGATTTCCGCTATCGGCTGGAAATCTACACCCCGGCGGAAAAGCGGCTCCATGGCTATTATGTGCTGCCCTTCCTGCTCGGTGACCGGCTGGTCGCGCGTGTCGACCTGAAGGCCGATCGGGCGGCGGGGCTGTTGCGGGTCCACGCCGCCCATGCCGAAGCCGGGCGCAAACCGGATGCGATTGCCGGGCCGCTGGCCGAAGAATTGTGGCGCATGGCCGGATGGCTCGGGCTTGGTGGCGTCGCGGTCGGGGCCGGCGGCGATCTGTCGGCGGCGCTGACGGCGGCGGTCAGCGCGCCACCTTGTGCTCCAGCCGGCTCAGCAGCCTGACGCAGGGCCAGAGCAGCGCCAGATACAGCGCCGCCGCCATCACCAGGCTGGACGGGTTATAGGTGACGGACCGCGCCATATCGGCGGCATAGAGTAGTTCCGGCAGGGCCACGACGCTGGCGATGGAGGTCAGCTTCACCACCTCAACCGTGTTCGACACCAGATCGGGCAGCACATTGCGCACCGCCTGCGGGATGATGATGTAGGCCAGCGTCTGCCGCCCACTCAGCCCGGTGGAGCGCGCCGCTTCCCATTGCCCCCTGCCGATGCTGTCGATGCCGGCGCGGTAGATTTCGCCGTAATAGGCCCCGGTGTTCAGGAAAAACGCCAGGCATACCGCCGCGAAGGGCGACATCCGGACCCCGATGAAGGGCAGGCCGGCATAGATGAAGATCAGCAGCACCAGCGGCGGCACGGCGCGGAAGAAATCCACCAGCACAAAGGCCGGCCAGCGGATCGCTCGATACCGGCTGCGGCAGACCAGCGCGATCAGCATCCCGCCGATCAGGCCGAGCGGGATGACCGCCGCACAGAGCAGCAGCGTCATGCCGAAGCCGCGCAGGATCAGCGGTAGGGCCTGGCGCATGATGTCCAGATTGAAGAACTGGCTGACCAGCATGTCCATATCAGGCACGCCCCCAGGCGAAGCGCGTTTCCAGCCAGCGGCCCAGGATCACCACCGGCACGAACAGCGCGATATAGGCCAGTGAGCCCAGCAACAGCGGCGTTGCATTGCCGGAAAAGCTTTGTGCCGTCTGCGCCTGCATCAGGATTTCCGGCACGCCGATCACCGCCCCCAGCGCCGTGTTCTTGGTGATGGCGATGGTGCGGTTGGTCAGGGGCGGCACGGTCATTCGCACCGCCTGCGGCAGCACCACATGGGCCAGCGTCTGGGCGAAATTCAGCCCGGTGGAACGTGCGGCCTCCCACTGCCCCTTGCGGATCGCCAGAATGCCGGACCAGAAGATTTCTTCGGCAAAGGCGGCCAGCACCAGCGACAGCACGACCCACAGCACGGCGAAGCTGGGCAGGCTGATGCCGACATTCGGCAGGCCGAAATAGACCAGCAGGATGACGATCAGCGGCGGCAGGGCGCGGAAGATATCGACGAAGAAAACGATCAGCAGATTGACGCCCGGCAGACGGAAGCTGCGCAGGGCGGCCAGCGCCAGCCCGAGGCTGATGCCGGTGACGACAACGGCCAGCGCCACCTGCACCGTCACCACCATGCCACGCAGGATGTCCGGCAGATATTTCGCCGTCACCGCCGGGTTGAAGAAGGCGTCGAGAAAGATATCAAGCCCGTTCATTTCTGCTCAGGCCTGGAAATTGGTCAGGAAGGCGCGGGTTCGCTCCTGCTGCGGCGCGCCAAAAATCTGGTCGGGCGTGCCCTGCTCGACGATCAGCCCGTCATCCATGAACACCACGCGGTCGGCCGCGTCTCGGGCGAAGCGCATCTCGTGGCTGACCACCATCATCGTCATGCCGGCCTCGCGCAATTCGCGCATCACCGTCAGCACGCTGCCGACCAGCTCCGGGTCGAGGGCCGATGTCGGCTCGTCGAACAGCATGATCTTCGGTTCCAGCGCCATGGCGCGGGCAATGGCGACGCGCTGCTGCTGGCCGCCGGACAATTCGTTCGGATAGGCCTCGGCCTTCTCGGCCAATCCCACGCGGGCGAGGCAGGATTCGGCGATCTCCCGCGCCTCCGCCTTGCTTTTGCCCAGCACCTTGCGCAGCGCCAGCATGATGTTGCCGGCGGCATTCATATGCGGATAGAGGTTGAAGGACTGGAACACCATGCCGATGCGCTGGCGCATCTTGTTGATGTCGGTCCTCGGGTCCAGAAGCTCGACGCTATCGACTCGGATCGAGCCTTCGCTGGGCTGTTCCAGCAGATTGCAGCAGCGCAGGAAGGTGCTCTTGCCCGATCCCGACGGGCCGATGACGAACACCAGCTCCTGCGCCTGCAAGGCAAGGTCGATGCCCTTCAGCACCTCGATATCGCCGAAACTTTTTCTCAGCCCGGCGACATCGAGCATGGCGGCGGAATCAGGCAAGGGGAGGCTCCAGTTTTTCGTAAGCAGGCGTAAGAATCCTCTCTGTCGTCACCCTTGGGTCAAACCCGAGGGTGACGACAGAGGGAAGGGCACTATCAGCTGCAGGCCGGGGTGTGTTCGGTCGGGTCGTAGCCGGCCATGCCGGGAACGCCATAGCCGGGATAGACGGTGATGGCGGCGGAGCCGGCGGCGGGCTTGGTGCCGAACCATTTCTCGTGCATCGCGGCCATGGTGCCGTCCAGCTTCATGCATTCGATGGCGGTCTCGACCAGCTTGCGCATCTCCTCATTGCCCTTGCGGATCGGTGCGGCCCAGACCAGACCGGTCGAATGCAGATAGGACAGGGCGATCTGCGGATTCTTCTTTACGGCCCAGGCGGCCACGGTATTGCCGGCGACATTGGCGTAGGCGCGGCCGGAAATCACGGCCTGGATGGCATCGGTGTTGGTGCCATAGGTCTCGACCGTCCAGCCAATCTTCTCAGTCAGGCCGCGCGCCCAGCTGTCATAGGCGGAACCGCGATTGACCGCGATCACCTTGCCCTTCAGCTCGGCCAGATCCTTGATGTCCGGTGTGCCGGCCTTGACCACGAACTGGAAGTCGGTGTTCAGGTAGCCCTCGGTGAACAGCAGATTTTCCGCGCGTTCCGCCGTTACCGTGGTCGGGGCGGCGATGAAGTCATAGGTTCCGGCCTGCAGGCCTGGCAGCAAACCGGAGAATTGCGTCGCCTCGATGGTGACGCCGCGCTTGGTGCGCTTGCCGATCTCGTTGGCGAGGTCGATGTTGAAGCCTTCCACGCCGCCGCCAAGATTCGGCATGGCGTGCGGAGCAAAGGTGCCGTCGACGCCGGTCTTCAATTGCTGGGCATCCGCCTGCAGGGGAATGCCCGCAGAGAGCAGCAGGGCGCAGAGGGCGCCGGCCAGTTTCTTCATGTCGCAAACTCCCAGAATTGTTTCAAACCTGTTGCTGTCCTGACGGCCTGCGCAAGCCGGCCGGAGCGTGGCAACAGAGCAATCGCCATGCCAGTATTTTTCACCGGGCGATTACGCGCTCTTGTAACATCCGGATGCTCTAATGCGCCTACGCTAGGAGCAATTCTGCCGTTTGTCGTGATGATTTCTTGCGCATATCAGTAAAAAGTTGACAGCCGGCCTGACCACTCCATCTGAAAACGAAGGACACAGATCGAACGAATTCCGGGAAGGACGAGGCGATGCGATTTATCGGCGGACGGATGGCGGCGACACTGGCGGCAGTGACGATGACGATAGTTGGCACAGCACAGGGGCAGGCCGAACCCGTCCGCATTATCCTTGGCACCTCGACCCAGGGCGGTGGGTTCAGCCTGTATGGCGATGCGCTGGCCGAGGCAATCAACGCCGTGGAGCCGGGCCTGTCGGTCATATCCCGGGCAACCCGCGGCACCGGCGAGAATTTGCCGCTGCTGGAGGAGGGCAAGCTGGATATCGCCCTTGTCCAGGGAACTGCCGCCTATGAGGCGCTGGCCGGGATTGGCCGGGTGAAAGCCGATCTGCACATTCTGACGGCGATGTATTCCAGCCCCGGCGTCTTCGCGGTGCGGGGCGATGTGCCGGCGCGCAGCCTCGATGATCTGAAGGGCCAGAGCGTGGTGTTCGGCACCGAGGGGTCCGGGCTGGTCGTCATGGCTGATTACATCCTCGACGGGCTGGGCCTCGACATGCGGCGCGATTTCAAGCCCATCTTCGTCACCCGCGCCGCCGATTCGCCGCCCAAGGTGATCGGCGGGGAGGCGGTGGCGCTGTGGGGAGCGGGGGTTGGCTGGCCGGGATTCGTGCGGGTCTCCGAAGGGCCGCAGGGTGCGCGCTTCATCGGGTTGACCGAGGCGCAGCGCGACACGGTGCGGGCCCGGCACAGTTTCCTGAAACCGATGCAGCTGCCGGCCGGCAGCTATCCCGGCCAGAGCGAGGCGGTCGAGACGGTCGGTTCCTGGAATTTCGTGCTGACACGGGCCGATCTGCCGGAGGAAACCGCGTATCTGCTGATCCGGGCGATCGACAGGGCAGGGCCGTCCCTGACAGCAAAGCTGGACCAGGCGGCGGAGACCACGCCGGCCCATACGGCGGAAGCGGCGCCGGAACGGGCGATGCTGCATCCGGGCGTGGAACGCTATCTGGTCGAGCGTGGCCTGCTAAAATAAGCGGTGATCGGTTTTGACGATCACGGTAACAAAAACAATCAATTTCCTTAATTGCGATGAAGGCCATAAGGTTTCGCTATAGCCAATGCGCGACAGAGGAGGAAAGCCATGAGCGACAGCCGTAAAACCATGACCACGACGGGCGGCAACCCGATCCCCGACAATCAGAATTCGATGAGCGCCGGCCCGCGCGGCCCGCTGCTGATGCAGGATTACCAGCTGCTGGAAAAGCTGGCGCACCAGAACCGCGAACGCATTCCCGAGCGCGTGGTGCATGCCAAGGGCTCCGGCGCTTTCGGCACTTTCACCGTGACCCAGGACATCAGCAAATATACCCGCGCCAAGCTGTTCTCCGAGGTCGGCAAGAAGACCGATTTGCTGATGCGCTTCTCCACTGTTGCCGGCGAGCGCGGGGCGGCCGATGCCGAGCGCGACGTGCGCGGCTTCTCCATCAAGCTGTATACGGAGGAGGGCAACTGGGACATCGTCGGCAATAACACGCCGGTGTTCTTCGTGCGCGATCCGCTGAAATTCCCGGATTTCATCCATACCCAGAAGCGCCACCCGAAGACCAACATGCGCTCGCCGACGGCGATGTGGGATTTCTGGTCGCTGTCACCGGAAAGCCTGCATCAGGTGACGATCCTGATGTCGGATCGTGGCCTGCCGCAGGGCTATCGCTTCATCCACGGCTTCGGCAGCCACACCTTCAGCTTCATCAATGCCGCCAATGAGCGGTTCTGGGTGAAGTTCCACTTCAAGTCGATGCAGGGCATCAAGAACTGGACCAATGCCGAAGGCGACCAGGTCATCGCTCAGGACCGCGAGAGCGCCCAGCGCGATCTGTTCGAGGCGATCGAAACGGGCGATTTCCCGAAATGGCGCTTCTGCATCCAGGTGATGCCGGAGACCGATGCGGAGAAGACCTCCTACAACCCGTTCGACCTGACCAAGGTGTGGCCGCATGCCGAGTATCCGCTGATCGAGGTCGGCGTTCTGGAGCTGAACCGCAATGCGGAGAATTACTTCGCGGAGATCGAGCAGTCTTCCTTCTCGCCGTCCAACATCATCCCGGGTGTCGGCTTCTCGCCGGACAAGATGCTGCAGGCGCGTATCTTCTCCTATGCCGATGCGCATCGCTACCGGGTAGGCACGCATTACGAATCCCTGCCGGTGAACCGGCCGAAATGCCCGGTCAACCACTACCACATGGATGGCTCGATGCGCTTCGACGCGCCGAAGGGCACGGACGCCTATTACGAGCCGAACTCCTTCGGTGGACCGGTCGAGGATCAGTCGGTGGCTGAGCCGCCGCTGAAGATCTCCGGTGATGCTGACCGGTATAACCACCGCGAAGGCAATGACGACTACACCCAGCCGGGTAATCTGTTCCGGCTGATGTCGGACAGCCAGAAGCAGCAGCTGTTCAGCAATATCGCGGCCGCCATGGGTGGTGTGCCGCAGGCGATCATTGACCGCCAGCTGGTGCATTTCGACAAGGCCGACCCGGCCTATGGCGCCGGCGTGCGCCAGGCTCTGGCGCGCGCGGCCGGGAGCATCGCCGCCGAGTAAGGCGATTTCTCCGGCGCGACGGCCGGGTTTGTCGCCAACGGCCGGCGCGCGGAAGATGGCCGGGAGCCTTCGGGTTCCCGGCCTTTTCTTTTGGCGCGGTAATGCTCCTCGGGACGCCTGATACGCAGGGCATTGCGACTAAGCACCAGATGTCCCGGCGCCTAAGGTATCCAGGTCCGCAAGGGACGGAAAATAAAGGACAAATCTCATTGGCCCGGATTGCGTGCAGCCCGCGCCTCGGTCACTATGCGCGCGCGTAACGATGGCAGGGCAGCACATTCATGGCATTGACGATCGCCACTATTCTGGCGGGCCTGGGGCTTTTCTTCGTTGGCAGCGAGATGCTGACCAGCAATCTGCGCAGTCTGGCCAGCCGGAAAATCCAGCTCGGCATTGCCCGCGTCGCTTCATCGCTCGCCATGGGTCTGCTGTGGGGGGCGATCCTCGGGGCGATCACCCAGAGCACGCAGGTCGCTACCTTCATTCTGGTCGGGCTTTTGCTGGCCCGGTTGATCGACCCGATCCGGGCGTTTCCCATCATCATCGGCGCCAATATCGGTTCGTCGCTCATCATTTTCGTGGTGACGATGGACATTACCACCGTCGTGCTGCTGGCACTGGGTGCCACCGGCATCGCCTTGACGATCCAGCGGCTGAACAATTGGCAGACCATCCTGCGTGCCGTCTTCGGCCTGTGTCTGCTGTATTACGGGCTGACGCTGCTGGCGCATGGGGCCGCCCCCTTCGCGGAGGACCCGTTCTTCCAAGAGATGATGCTGGGCACCCATGGCTCGCCTATGGCGGCGCTGGCAATCGGCATACTGCTGACCGTTATCTGCCAATCCTCGATCACCGTAGCGCTGCTGGCCATCACTTTCGCCGGCAGCGGCTTTTTCAGCTTCGAGCAGGCGGTGATGATCATTTACGGCACCAATCTAGGCAGCAGCATCTCGACCTGGATGCTTTCGGGCAAGATCAGGGGCACCGCACGTCAGGTCGCGATGTACCAGGTGGCTTTCAATATCGTCGGCTGCGTCGTTCTGGTGCCGTTGTTCTATGTGGAAACCCTTGGTGATGTGCCGCTGCTCATGGCGCTGGTGCAAAGCCTGTCATCGGATCTGGGGCACCAGCTTGCGATCATTTGTCTGCTGTTCAACGTTGCCGCCGCTGTCGTTCTGGTGCCGTTGCTGAAGCCGCAGCAGCGGCTGTTTGAGAAGCTGTATCCGGCGACCCGGCAGGAAGATGATTCGCGCCTCGTCTATCTGAGCGAACGCAGCATTGACGATCCCGAGATCGCTACCCTGATGGCGGAGAAGGAGCAGCTGCGCCTGATGGCCCGGCTGCCGCTCTATATAGAGGCGATGCGCCTGGATGAGCCCTTGGCCCGTACCCGGCGGTTGACCGAGCTGCATGACAGCTTCGCCTCGGTGCATGGCCAGGCCGGAATCTATATCCACAGCATGGCGGAGGACGGGCTGACCCCGGAGAATCACGACATCGTCTACCGCGTGGTCGACCGGCATAACCGGCTGGAGGGCATTGAGGAGGCGCTGCGGCACTTTGCAGACTCAGCGCCGCTTCTGGAGGGGAGCGCCACGCTCGCTTCGATCCGAACCGGCCTGGTCGAAGGGCTAGACGCCATCATGCTGACCTGTATCGATGGCATGGAAAGCGGCGATGCCGAGGATATGGCGATGATCGAGCGGATCACCGGCGACCGCGGCGATGTCATGGAAGGCGTGCGCCGCAGCTTCCTGAGTGACGATACGGTGGCCCTGAGCCGTGAGGAGAAGCTGGGGCTGATGCAACTGACCGGCCTGTTCGAAAGGCTGGTATTCCTTTTGCGCGATATGGCGTTGAAGGCACCGCTCGATAGCGCCGGGGCAAATACGTAACCCCTTCTGACGTCACAAAATATTCACTTTTCTCCGAATTGCCGCCCGGTTGCAGCTGGGTCAATATCCGGCACTTTGATTCAGCTCGCCGGAAAAGGCTGCCCTCTCAAATGGCGTTGACGATAGCCACGATCCTGGCCGGGCTGGGGCTGTTTCTGGTCGGCAAGAATCTGCTTACCTCCAACCTTCGCAACATGGTGGGCCGCAGCGTCCAGCTTACGATTGCGCGAGTTGCCGCTTCCCCGGTGCTGGGGTTGTTCTGGGGGGCGGTTCTGGGCGCGATCATCCAAAGCACGGCGGTGGTCACCTTCATCCTGATCGGGCTGCTGATGGCGCGGATGATCGAGCCGAAGCGGGCCTTGCCGATCGTGCTGGGCGGCAATATCGGCAGTTCGCTGATCCTGTTGCTGGTCACGCTGGATATCCGCCTTGTGGTGATGCTGGTGCTGGGGCTGACCGGCATTCTGATGACGGTAGGCCGGCTGCAGCATTTGAAGACCGCGCTGAACGCGATCTTCGGCTTATGCCTGCTGTATTACGGGCTGGTGCTGCTGAAATCCGGCACCGTGCCGCTGGCCCACTCGGCATTCTTTACCGACATGATGGCCGGGCTCGATGGCTCGCTCGCCGCCGCTTTCACCATCGGTGCGGCGCTGTCGGCGGCCTGCCAGTCCTCGATCACCGTGGCCCTGCTGGGGATCGGCTTTCTCAGCCATGGCTTTGTCAGCTTCGAGCAGGCCTTGCTGGTGATATACGGCACCAATCTGGGCAGCAGTGCTGTGACCTACATGCTGTCCAGCGGGGTGAAAGGGACGGCACGGCAGGTGGCAATCTACCAGGTCGGTTTCAACCTGATCGGCTGCCTGCTGATGCTGACATTGTTTGTCGTTGAACATTATCTTGAAACGCCTCTGGTGATGGCGCTGTTGCAAACCCTGTCGGACGATATTGACCGGCAGCTTGCGCTCAGCTACCTCGCTTTCAATTCCATCACGGCCCTGTTCCTGCTGCCCTTGATCGGGGTGGCGGGGCGTCTGCTGGCACAGCGCTATCCGACCTCTCCGCTGGAGGCCGATTCGCAGCTTGCCTATCTGGGCGAGCATGTCACGCGCGACCCGGCGACCGCGGCATTGCTGGCGGAACAGGAACAGCTGCGCCTGCTGCTGCGCCTGCCGCGCTATGTCGATCTTCTGCGGCTTGAGAAGGGGCCGGGCCGCACGCAGAATCTGGCGCGACTCCATCAGGCCTATGTGTCCGTACTCGATCAGGCGCAGCCCTATCTCGGGCAGATCGCCGATGGCAGTCTGACGGCACAGAATCATGACCGGATCTACCGTCTGATCGACCGTCAGGACCGGCTGGCGGCCGTCGAGGTGACGCTGCGGGATTTTGTCGCCGCCGCGCCGATGCTGGACCAGAGCCAGTCGCTGGCGTTGATCCATGTCGCCCTGGTCGAAGGGCTGGATGCGCTGCTGCTGTCCTATGTCGAGGCGATGGAGAGCCGCGATGCCGAGGATATGGCGATGATCGAGCGGATTACCGGCGACCGCGGCGATGTCATGGAAGGCGTGCGCCGCAGTTTCCTGGGGGACGGCACGGTGGCGCTGAGCCGCGAGGAGAAGCTGGGGCTGATGCAGTTGACCGGTCTGTTCGAGCGCCTGGTTTTCCTGCTGCGCGAACTGGCCCTGAAAGCGCCGTTCGAGCCGGCGGAAAAGGAAGTGTGAGGGGGCGGGCTCTACTCCACCCCGTCACCCCCGGCACCCCATGGAGCTTGGGGCCGGGGGTGACGGTTTGAGAAGTGGGCGAAATTGAGTGAACGCCGAACCGCGTCACTCCCCGCCGGTATCGCCGACCAGGCCGGCTTTTTCGATGCCGGCCATGGCGCAGAGCTCGTCATTCTCCGACACATCGCCGGTAACGCCGACGGCACCCAGGATACGGCCATCCTTGTTCTTGATGATCACGCCGCCGGGCAGCGGCACGAAATTGCCGTCCGCCATGGCGGTCAGCGAATTGAACAGGGCCGGCATCTTGGCCGCGCGGCGCGCCAACTCCCGGCCACCGAAACCAAAGCCCAGCGTAGCAGCGGCCTTGCCCATGGCGATCTGGGGGCGCAGCAGGCTGCAGCCATCCTCGCGCTTCAGCGCCTTCATCTGGCCGCCGGCATCAAGCACGACAACGGTCAGCGGGGCGAATTTCATCTCGCGGCCCTTGCGCAGCGTTTCGTCGACGATGATCGAGGCGGCTTCGAGTGTCAGATCCTGCATGGTTTCCTCCGAATAGGGTTTGTTTGAGCGGTCATACCACTTATCGGCGGTTATAGAGGCTGCCGGCGGGATCGGCAATCGCAAGACCCGGACGTTGTGGGCCTCGCCTTCGTTCCGGCGCAGCACACGCAAAGGTGAACACCAGACCTCTTGCGGAATCATGAGTTTACGACCCAGATCGGGGGCTGTTCGAACCCTTTTCTTGGAGAAATGCCTCATGACCGGGATCACGCCCCTCTTTCCACGACAGGCTGTACCCTCGCTCGATCTGCCGCTGGCGGGAGGCGGGCGTTTCCGCCTTGGGGAGACCAGGCCGGAGAATTTCACGCTGGTCGTCTTCTATCGCGGCCTGCATTGCCCTATCTGCGGACGATACCTCGCCGATTTGCAGAGCAAGCTGGAGGAGTTCGCCAAGCGCGGCGTCGATGTCATCGTTGCCAGTTCGGATGGCGAGGAGCGCGCGGTCGAGGCCAAGGCGAACTGGAAGCTTGACCAGTTACGTATCGCCTATGGCTTGAGCCTTGATGAGGCACGCAAGTGGGGCCTGTATATTTCCAGCAGCAATGGCAAAACCTCGGCCGGCGTTGTTGAGCCCGATCTGTTCAGTGAGCCGGGGCTGTTTCTTGTCCGTCCGGATGGCACGCTGTATTTCGGCACCGTGCAGACCATGCCCTTCGCCCGGCCGAATTTCCAGGAGGTGCTTCAGGCGCTGGATTTCGTGATTTCGAAGAACTACCCGGCGCGGGGCGAGATCGTCGATCACCTCAAGACGGCCTGACAGCGCGCCACACAACAACGCCGATGGGCCGGCGGGTGACCGCCGGCCCTTTATTATTGTGCCTACCAGCCTTTCACGGCGAGCACGTCGCAGGGCGGATCGTTCAGGAAGTCGATGGCAAGGCTGCCCAGCCGGGAATGCGGCAGGCCGGGCTGGCCATGGGTGCCGATCACCAGAAGATCGGGCCGCAGTACCTCTATCTCGGCGCGCAGGACGGTTTTCGGATCGCCGGGGTACAGGCGGATATCAATGTTGCGCGCCACTGCATCGGCCTCGTCGACCGGATAGATCATATCCAGTTCCCGCAGGATGAAATCCCGCAGCCTTTGGCCAATCACCGCCGGGTCGTCGGTTGAGGCGGGGTCATGGGCATGGATAATCGTCAGCCCGGCACCCGGTGCAATTGCCAGCGCCTTGCGCAGGGCCAGCCGCGAGAAGAAGGAGAAATCCACGCCGACCAGCAGTTTTTCATACTCACCCCTGGGCGCGCTGGTGACGACAAGCACCGGGTAGCCGGATTCGCGGACCAGCCCTTCCATCGTCGAGCCGATCAGCAGCGCCCGGCTGCCGCGATGCTGGTGCATGCCCAGGACGATCAGATCGCCGCGATGGTGCCGGGCCTGCCGTCCGATCTCCCAATGCGGGGTGCCCAGCACGATGCGGGTCGTGACCCTGTCGCGGTCTTCGGCGGGAAGCGCCGTCAGGAAACTGTCCAGCGCCTGATGGGCCTCGCCCAGCCGGCGATTGATCAGCAGGGAGGAGGTGGCGGGGTCGATGACATGCAGCAGGATGAGCGGGCAGGCATGCTGGCGCATCAGCTGAAAGGCGCGTTCTACCGGAAAGGACGGTTTGCCCGACAGGTCTATTGCTACCAGCAGGCTGGTTATCATCAATGTCCCCGGATTGCATTTTCGGCCTCCTCTTTAGCCTGCCCGGGGAAGCGCATCTTTGATTCAGGTCAATCGGCCGGCTGCTATTCCTCCAGATTTGTGTAGTCGAGCGCCTGGCTCAGATGGCGGCGCATCAGCGCTTCTGCCCAGGCGCGGTCGCCGCTCTCGATGGCGTCCAGTATCGCCAGATGTTCGCGGCAGGATTGCTCCACCCGGTCCCGGGGCATCGCGCTGAACTCGGCATATTCCAGCATGCGGCGCAGGGTGTTCTGATGGCGGATTGCCTGCAGGTAGAACCGGTTGCCGGATAATTCGGCGATGCCCTCATGGAAGGCGGCGTTGGTGTCGAACCACTGCCCGGACAGCACCTCTGCCGGGGCGGCCAGAATGGCCTCATGGCGCTGGCGGATCACGGCCAGTTTCGCCGGATCAGCATTGAAGCGGCGGGCACGCAATGCTGCGCATTCGATGGCGATGCGGAATTCGTAAGAATCCTCATAAGCCTCGTCACTTCCCAGCACTTCGATGAAGCGCCAGCCATGGCCGCGCTGGCGTTCGATCAGCCCTTCGCCGGTCAGTCGGGCGAGGACGCGGGCCAGCGTGGCACGCGAGGCGGCATAGCGCTCCGCTAGCTCCGCCTCGGCAACCTCGCTGCCGAGGATGCCGGTGGCCCGGTCGCGCAGGAGACGGTCATGCAGTGTGGCAACCCGCGATTCCGGGATATCCGCCGGCGGCCCGCCGCCTTCCGGCAGGCGCGCCACGATGAAGCCCCGGCCGTGTTCGGAGGCGAGATAGCCCTGCGCTTCAAGGAATTTCATCGCCAGCCGTACCGGCGAGCGCGAGACGCCCAGCTGCTTTGCCACGCTTTGCTCCGGCAGGCGGCTGCCCAGGGCAGGGCGGTCGTGCTCCAGCATGGCGATCAGCCGGCCGACAATCTCCGCCTGAAGATCGCTGCGGGGAGGCTCAAGGGTTTGATCCTGCTTCATTTCGCTATCCTCGCCCCTTCAGTGGGGGTGCACAATTTCATCTATGAGTGCCGGTTATTTCAGAATTATCTGGACATTAGTGTTTTTTGTGCGCGTAAAATACACAAATTCGTCATTTGGATGGTCCCGATGGTCTATGAAGCTTTTCCCCTGATCGAAGTCTCCGGTGCCCCGCGTGAGCGTGGCCGCTCCTATGGCATGCAGGCTGCCGGCCGCATTCACAAGGGGGCAAAACACTATGTCGAGCAGATCCGCAAGATGGGCCTGACGCAGGAGGATATGGGCCAGCTTATCGCCGCCTTCCTGCCGACGGTGGAGAAATTCGACCCGGCCTATGCCGAGGAGATGGCCGGAATCGCCGAGGGTGCGAAGATCGACGTCGAGGCGATCCTGCTGCTGAACTGCCGCACCGAGATATTGCAGCTAGCCCGTCGCCATGCCGGCCTGCTGGACGAGCCGGATGGCTGCACGGGTGCCGTGATTCTGCCGGAGGCCAGCCGCGATGGCGAGCTGATCCACGGCCAGAACTGGGACTGGAAGGCGGAATGCGTCGAGACCGCCGTGGTGCTGCGCATCCGCAACGAGAACGGCCCCGATCTGCTGACCTTCACAGAGGCGGGGGCGCTGGCCCGCGCCGGCTTTAACTCGGTCGGCGTGGCGATCACCGCCAATTATCTCGAATCCGACCGCGACTATACGCAGGAAGGCATTCCGCTGCCGCTGATCCGCCGCAAGGTGCTGGAGAGCGAGCATCTGGCCGATGCCATTCGCTGCGTCGCCTGCACGCCGAAATCGGCGTCGAACAACATGATCCTCAGCGCCCGCGAAGGCTTCGCCATCGATATCGAATGCGCGCCGGACGAGGCCTTCACCATCCGCCCGGAGAACGGGCTGATCACCCATGCCAATCACTGGAACAGCCCGGTGGCGCTGTCCAAGCTGAAGGATTGCGGCACGCTGAGCACGCCGGAAAGCCATTACCGTGACTGGCGCGTGCGCCAGCATCTGGAGAAGAAGCTGGGCCAGCTGACCATCGAGGATATGCGCGAGGCCTTCTTCGACGATTTCTTGTCGCCCTATTCGGTCTGCCGCCCGCCGCGCCCGTCGCAGGCCGGCAATATCAGCTCGACCGTGGCGATGATCCTGATGCGGCCGGCGGCGGGCATCATGGAGGTGGCGCCGATGCCGGCGCGTAATCGCAATTTCACGACCTACACACTGGAAACGGCCGAGCGTCGGCCGATGCCGGAAACATTGAACGCGGCTGAATAACCGCGTCGCTGCAACACTCGAACGGGAAGGGCTGGGACATGAAGGCTTCAAAATGGGTTTACGGGCTTACCCTGGCAACAGGTCTGCTGGGCAGCACCGCCATGGCGCAGGATGCGGTGCGGGTCTCGATCAATGCGGATATCCGCTCGACCTATCCGGGCGTGAACCGCGATTCCAATACCGATGGTGTGGTGCACCACATGGTCGAGGGGCTGGTCGCCTTCAAAGGCAACAGTGATGTTGCCCCGTTGCTCGCTGAAAAGATTGATGTTTCGGATGATGGTCTGACCTATACCTTCACCTTGCGAACCGGCGTGAAATTCCACAATGGCGCGCCGCTGACCGCCGATGACGTGCTGTTCACCTGGTCCAAATACATGGACAAGGAAACCAAATGGCGCTGCTTTTCCGATTTCTCGGCCAAGGGCAATGGCGAGGTCGTCTCGCTCGACAAGATCGATGACCGCACTGTCGCCTTCAAGCTGAAGCAGCCGAGCGCGCTGTTCCTGGGTCTGCTGGCGCGCATCGATTGCGGCGGCACCGGCATTCTGCACAAGGACAGCTTCGCCGCCGATGGCAGCTTCGTGAAGCCGGTCGGCACCGGCCCCTACATGCTGTCGGAATGGAAAAAGGGCGAATATGTCGAACTGACGAAGTTCGACGGCTATTCTTCGCGCTCGGAAAAGCGTGACGGCTATGCCGGCGCGCGCAAGGCGAGCATCGAGAAAATCCGCTACGTCATCATCCCGGATCGCTCGGCTGCCAAGGCGGCGCTGTTCAGCGGATCCATCGAGGTTCTGTCGGACCTCGAATCCGGCGATCTGAAGGAAGCCAAGGCCCGCAAGGACATTACCGTCACCACTGCCGAGACGATGGGCCTGTCCGGCATCCTGATGCAGACCAAGGACCCGCTGCTGTCGAATGTGAAGATGCGTCTGGCCATCGCGCATGCCATCGACACCAAGGCGATTGTCGATGCGGTGACGCAGGGCACCGCCAAGGCAAACAACTCGCCGATCCCGTCGGTCAGCGCCTATTACGGCCCGCCGCAGGGCGAGCTGATCGCCTATGATCCTGCCCTGTCCAAGAAGCTGGCAGCAGAGGCCGGCTACAAGGGCGAGACGATCAAGATGATCACCAACAAGCGCTATCAGCCGTCCTTCGACTCGGCTGTCTTCATCCAGGCGATGGCGCGCGAGGCGGGCATCAATATCGAGCTGGAGGTGATCGAATGGGCCACCCAGCTGGATATGTACACCAAGGGCAACTACCAGATGATGTCGTTCCTCTATTCGGCGCGTCTCGACCCGTCGCTCAGCTTCGACATGTTCTCCGGTCCGAAGGCGACGCAGCCGCGCAAGGTGTGGGACAATTCCGAGGCCCAGACGCTGATCGAGAAGTCGATGAAGATTGGCAACCAGGCAGAGCGCAAGAAGATCTTCGACACGCTGGAAGGCATGTTCCGCAAGGATATGCCGATGCTGGTGCTTTATAACGGCCCTGACATCGCCGCCTATTCGAACAAGCTGGAGGGCTATGAGGCCTGGATGGCCGGCCAGCCGCGCCTCTGGGGCGTGACGGTAAAGAAATAAGCCACGCATAGGGCAGGGGCGGCGTAATGGGGCGCTATCTTCTCGGCAGACTGCTGACGACAATACCGACGCTGCTGCTCGTCTCCTTCTCCGTCTTCCTGCTGATCCGGCTGGTGCCGGGCGATCCCATTGTCCTGATGCTGGGCGATGCGGCCGATGAGGAGACGGTACGTGACATCCGCGAGGCCTATGGGCTGGAGAAGCCGTTCTTCGTCCAGTTCGGCCTGTGGCTGCTGAAGGCGATGTCCGGCGATCTTGGCACCTCCATCTCCAATGGTGCGGCGGTGGCGCCGCTGATTCTGGACCGGTTCCAGGTCAGCGCCTCCATCGTCGTGATCGCCATTGTGGTGGCGGTCGCCATATCGGTGCCGCTGGGCATGATCGCCGCCTGGCGCCAGAACAGCCTGACCGACATTCTGGTGGTCGGCGGTGCGACGCTGCTGCTCTCTCTGCCCAGTTTCTGGCTGGGGCTGCTGCTCCTGCTGCTGTTCGGGCTGAAACTGGGCTGGGTGCCGGTGGTCGGCTATATCTCCTTCGCGGAAGACTGGCAGGGGGCGCTGACCTATATCCTGTTGCCGATCGTCACCCTGATCCTGATCGAGATTGGCGTCGTCACCCGCATGGCGCGGGCCAGTACGGTTGAGGTGCTGCGTCTGGAATACATCACCCATGCCCGGGCCAAGGGCGTGTCGGAAGGTTCTGTCCTGATGCGGCACGCCTTGCCCAATGCCTTTGCCCCGACCTGGACGCTGATCGGGTTGCTGCTGGGCAATCTGCTGGGCGGCATTGCCGTGGTCGAGACGGTCTTCACCCTGCCGGGGCTGGGCCGCTTGCTGGTCGATGCGATCTTCGCCCGCGACTATCCGATCATCCAGGGCTGCCTTCTGTTCACGGCCGTCATCTATGTCATCGTCAATCTGATCGTTGATCTGTGCTACCCGCTGTTCGATCCGCGGGTGATGGCGGAATGAGCGCTTTCCGGTTTCCCTGGCGCCAGGCCAATGCGCTGATCGGCGGTGTCCTGCTGGGCTCCATCCTGCTGGCCGCCGCCGTGGCGATCCTGTGGACGCCCTTCGATCCGCTGGGCATCAATCTGCGCGCCCGTTTCGCCGCGCCCTCCTGGGGGCATCCCTTCGGCGCCGATGAATTCGGCCGCGACGTGCTCAGCCGGGCGATGTCGGGCGCGCTGACCAGCACCTCGGTCGCACTCTTGACCGTCACCTTCGCTGTGCTGATCGGCACGGCGCTGGGGCTGGTCACCGGCTATATGCGCGGCTGGACCGACCGGCTGATCATGATGGTGAACGACGCTCTACTGGCCTTTCCCGGCATGCTGCTGGCGCTCGGGCTGATGGCGGTGATCGGCCCGAACCGCTATGGCATCGTCCTGGCGCTGGGCATTGCCTATACGCCCTCCGTGGTGCGCGTTGTGCGCGGCACGGTGCTGTCGATCCGCGAGCGCGAATTCGTCGAGGCGTCGCGGGTGCTGGGCAATGGCGAGGTCTTTACCATGCTGCGCCATGTGCTGCCGAACGCCTTCGCGCCGTTGGCGGTGCTGGCGACCAGCATGTTCGGCTGGGTTATCCTGTCGGAAAGCGCGCTGTCTTTCCTGGGCCTCGGTGTACCGCCGCCGGCGCCGACCTGGGGCAACATGCTGTCCGCCGCGCGGCCCTATCTGGAAAGTGCACCCTGGCTGGGCATCGCCCCCGGCCTGTGCATCGCAGTGACCCTGCTCGGCATCAATCTGCTGGGCGATGCATTGCGTGACAAGCTTGACCCCCGGATGGCCGGCTGATGCAAAGCGAAATACCCCCCGTGCTGGAGATAACCGGCCTGAAGATCGGCCTGCTGCAGGGGCAGCTTGTGGTCGATGATGTCTCCCTGTCGGTCGGCCGGGGCGAGGTGGTTGCCGTGGTCGGTGAATCGGGCAGCGGCAAGACCATGGTCGCCCGCTCGGTCCTGGGGCTTCTGCCGCCCGGTCTGGCACGCAGCGAGGGCATCATCCGGTTCAATGGCGAGGCGATCCAGCAGGCCCCCTGGAAGCGGATGCGCGCCCTGCGCGGCGGTGAGATCGGCATGGTGTTCCAGGAACCGATGGTCTCGCTGAACCCGGCCATCCGCATCGGCAAACAGATGGAGGAAGGGCTGGCCATCCACCGCCCGAAGATGGGGCGGGAGGAACGCCGGAAGCTCTGCGCGGATATGCTGCGCCGGGTCGGCATCGACGATGCGGAACGCTGCCTGATGGCCTTTCCGCATGAATTTTCCGGCGGCATGCGCCAGCGCATGATGCTGGCCTCGGTGATGATGCTGGAACCAAAACTGCTGATCGCCGACGAGCCAACCACGGCGCTGGACAGCCTGACCCAGCGCGAGGTGCTGGATCTGATGGTCGGGCTGACCCGCGAGATGGGCACGGCGGTACTGCTGATCACCCATGATCTGGGCGTGGTGGCACGCTACAGCCAGCGTTGTGTCGTTCTGGAGAAGGGCAGGCTGGTCGAATCCGGCCCCACCGCGCAGGTGATAGGCGCGCCGCGAGAGCTCTACACGAGGCGGCTGGTCGAGGCGATTCCGCGCCCGCGGCCGCGCGACGGTGCAGAGCGTGCCGGCGAGGTGGTGCTGTCGGTGGAGAAGCTGCACGTCACCTTCCGGCGGCGCGGCGGGCTGTTCCAGCGCGCCACCGATATGCGGGCGGTAAAGGGTGTCGATCTGACGGTGCGGGCGGGCGAGACAGTGGCCGTGGTCGGCGGCAGCGGATCGGGCAAGACCACGCTGGGAAGGGCCATCCTGCGCCTGGTCGAACCATCGGGCGGCACCATCCGCTTCAAGGGCATGCCGCTGCTGCAGGCGGGCCGGGCCGGGATGCACAGTTTCCGCATGGCCTGCCAGCTGATCTCGCAGGATCCCTATTCCTCGCTCGATCCGCGCATGCGTGTCGGGGACATTGTCGGCGAGGCACTGCGCCTGCTGGACGGCATGAGCGCCAGCGGCAAACACTCCCGAATCGAGGAGGCGCTGGCCGAGGTCGGGCTGGCCGGCTATGAGCGTCGTTTCCCGCATCAGCTCTCCGGCGGGCAGCGCCAGCGCGTCGCCATCGCCCGTGCGCTCATCCGGCGGCCGGAACTGGTGATCGCCGACGAGCCGATCAGCGCGCTGGACATGACGATCCAGAAGCAGATTCTCGACTTGCTGGAGAGCCTGCAGCGCAGCCACGGCTTTTCCTGCCTGTTCATCAGCCACGATCTCGCCGCCGTGCGGCAGATCGCCAACCGGGTGATCGTCATGCAGGAAGGCCGCATCGTGGAGCAGGGCGAGACCGAGGCGGTGTTCGAACGCTCCGACCATCCTTATACGCGTGCGCTGCTCGAAGCCTCCCCGGCGCTGACGTTGAGCCGGAAAGCAATTCTCTAAGAACTTTTCCGGTCGGCCGACGAAGGTGGTTAAGATTATTTTGAAAATCTATACGCATGCTGACTTTTCAACGGCACGGGGGCTGATACATTCGAATCGCATCAAGCGCTATGGTATGCTTGTGATTGGCTGCTCGTTGTGACGCATCCTCCAAGAGTTATTCCCAGATGAATCTCAACCCTTTTGAATTCCTGGATAATTTTGCTCTGATGGCGCTGGCGGCCGTGCTGTATGGCATCATCCTGCGCCTTGAGTATCCAAAGACGGTCCGGCGGGCCTTGGGTGGCCTGTTGTTTGGCGTTGGCGCGGCCATTTCCATGCTGGACCCACTGCGCGTCGCACCGGGCGTCATCGTCGATCTGCGCAGTCTTTTCATCGGGTTCTCCGGCGCCTTCCTGGGGCCGCTGGCCATGGTGCTCTCGCTGTGTATTGGTGCGGTGACCCGGTATCAGCTTGGCGGCATTGGCGTGGTGCCCGGCATTGTTGGGATGACTCTGGCGGGCTGCAGCGGCACGCTGTGGGGATACCTCATGCGCAACCAGTCGCGCGCGAGCATCCGGCATCTGCTGTTGCTGGGCCTCATGCTATGCACTGGCCTGCTTGCCTTCCTGCTATTGCCGGTTGAGATTCGCACAACGGCATTCACGAATGCGGCTCCCTATGCTGCCGCTTCTTATATTCTCGGGGCCCTGCTACTGGGGACCTTCGTCGAGCGCGAGCGCTTCTATGCCATGCGCGAACGGCGGCTGACCAACGAGGTGAACACCGATCCGCTGACGGGTCTTCTGAACCGGCGGGGCTTTCTGCAGTCCTTCGAGATCGCACAGGAGGAAACCGTTTCGGAAAACGGCGCGGCGATTCTTCTGCTCGATCTCGATCATTTCAAAGTGCTTAACGATACCCACGGCCACGATGTCGGCGACCTTGTCCTGCAGTCCGTCGGCGCCACCCTGCGCAACGCGGTCCGCCAGAGCGACCTGCTGGGTCGTCTCGGCGGGGAGGAGTTCGCGGTTTACCTGCCGAATGCAAGCATGGCCGATGCCCGGAACATTGCCGAGCGTATCCGCGACGGCATCGAGACGAGCACCATCGCCAGCAATGGCGCCGCGGTGTCGGTCAGCGCCAGCGTCGGCGGTTGCTGGAGCCTGAATGCCATGGACCTGACGACTGGCCTGAAGCTGGCCGACATGGAACTCTACAAGGCCAAACAGGGTGGCCGGAACCAGGTTCGCTTTACCCCCACCATCAAGAGCGCCGCCTAGCGCCGTTTCCTGCTTTCCCGGCTCCAGACAACTACGCCACCTGCCGCAGCGTTAAACTGCGACCCAGTCGGGCGTGGCGTATCACCGGATTTTGTTGCGCTAGCGTCAATTCAGGCCGGGCGTGATCCAGACTGACCTGTCGCGGTTATTTCCGGTAAGGTGCTGGTCACCCGTCGTGCCACCTTCGGTGCGTGCGTTGTCCGAGGGAGAGCCGTAGGGATTCCATGCTGAAACAGTTTGCCGATCACGAGGCCGCTTTGGCCGCGTGCGCGCGGGGCGATGCTGCCGCGCTGCGCGCGCTGTATGACGCCGAGTCCGGCAATATGCTGGGGCTGGCCCTGCGGCTGGTCCGGCGGCGCGATGTCGCGCAGGATGTGGTGCAGGATGCCTTCGTCATGATCTGGCGCAATGCCAATCGATTTGACCCGGCCCGGGGACAGGCCCGCGCCTGGATGTTTGCCATCCTGCGCTATCGCGCGCTGAACGCGCTGCGCAAATCCTCCCGCGAGGTCGAACTGGACGAGGGCGCTGCCGAGGCGCTGCCCGATGACGCGCCCGATGCGCTGGAAGCAGTGGGCCGGATGCAGGAATCAGCGGCGCTGCGGCGCTGCCTCGAAGGGCTGGACGAGCCGCGCCGCAAGCCTGTGATGCTGGCCTTTCTTGACGGGCTGACCCATGGCGAGATTGCCGAGCGGCTGAAATCACCCCTGGGCACCATCAAGAGCCGCATCCGTCTGGCGCTGCGCGATCTGCAGGAGTGCCTGCAATCATGATCCCCACCGACCTGAAGGACAATCCGCCGGAACGCCGGGCGCTGATCGGCGAATATGTGCTGGGCCTGCTCGACGAATCGGATGAGGCGGCGATCCGCCAGCTGATCGATACCGATGCGGCGGCGGAGCGCGACTATCTGTTCTGGCACCAGCATTTCCTGGCCCTGGCCGATACCGTGCCGGCGCAGCAGCCCTATGAAGGGCTCTGGGCGCGGATCGAGCAGGAAACCGGCCTGGCTGCGCGCAAGGCCGAACTCTCGCTCTCGCTGTTTGACCAGATCTGGGGTGTTCTCGGCCGCTGGCGCGGAGCTGCTGCCGGTGCTGCCCTGGGCGCAGTGGCGATGGCGCTGCTGGCGCTGTTCACCCCGGTCTTCGACCGGGCACCGCCCACCGGGGGCTATGTCGCCGTGCTGCAGCAGCCGGGCGAGAGTGCCGCTCCCGGCTGGGTCGTGCGGATTGCCGCCGATGGCCGGCTCAGCCTGTCACCGCTGGTCGAGACCGCCGTGCCGGCCGACCGCTCGGTGCAGTTCTGGACGCTGGTGGACCCGGCTCAGGGGCCGCGCTCGCTTGGCCTGATACAGCCCGGCCAGAGCGTCGAGCTGCCGGCCGACCGCATCGGCCCGGTCATCCCCGGCCAGCTCTTCGAGCTGACGCTGGAGCCGCCGGGCGGCTCGCCGGGCAGCCGGCCGACCGGTCCGGTGCTGTTCATCGGCCGCGCCGTCCAGGTGGCGTCGAACTAGATTTTTTCTCCCCGTTCGACATCCAGATGTCGGGCTGGCGGGTACTTCCTGTGCAGGCCGTGAGGGAGAGGGTGGATTGGCCCCCTGATCCATTCTCTCTTCCGGCCTGCGGGAATTGAACCGCAAATGGGAGTCTCGACCATGAAGAACCTTACCCTCGGCCTTCTCACCACCGCCGCCCTGCTGTCGACCACCGCGATTGCCAGCGCCGCCAGCATCGTTGCCCTGACCAGCGACGGCGCGCTCGTCAGCCTGGACACCGAGTCCCGCATGGCGGTGAAGACGGTGAAAATCAGCGGCACCAGCGGCGCTCTGCTCGGCATTGATGTGCGCCCGGCCAATGGCCTGCTCTATGGCGTTGATGTGAGCGGCACAATCTATGTCATCGATACCGATACCGGCGCCGCCAAGATGGTGTCGAAGCTGGACAAGAGCTTTCCGGCTGCCGGCAAGGCCACGGTTGATTTCAACCCGGCTGCTGACCGGCTGCGCCTGATGTCGAGCGACGGCACCAATTTCCGCGTGAATGTCGATACCGGCGCGGTCATTGTCGATGGCTCGACCGCCTATGCCAAGGATGGCCCGATGATGGGCAAGAAGGCGATGGTCGTGGCCGGCGCCTATACCAATTCAGTCAGCCCGAAGCCGGAAAAGACCGCGCTCTACACCGTCAACGCGACCAGCGACATGCTGTATCTGCAGAGCCCGCCGAATGACGGCATCCAGCAGCCGGTCGGCAAGCTGGGCGCGGATATCGGCCCGGATGTCGGCTTCGACATCATGGCCGATGGCAAGGGCGGCAATATGGGCGTGCTCTACGCCATGGACGCGCTGCACAGTGTCGATCTGAAGACCGGCGCGGTGACCACTCTGGGCAAGGTTGCGGGTGTGAATGGCACACTGGTCGATTTCGCCTTCGTCCCGGCGATGTAACGCCTGCCGTCAGATAGGGTAGAGCGGGCCGGTCCTTTGGGGCCGGCCCGTTTCGTGAGTCCCCCCCGGGGTCAGTGATACCGCCGCCAGTGGCTGGCGATTTCCTCATGATGCTGTTCGACGACGTGCTTCACCTTCGGGCAGAATTTGTCGCGCGAGGTGCGCTCGTCACCCTCCAGGATGATCGCCAGGGCCTTTTCGTGGGGCATCCCGCCGCGATAGGGGCGGTCCTCGCGCAGCGCGTCATAGACATCTGCTAAGCCGACGATACGCGCCTCGATGGGGATAGCCTCCCCGGCCAGACCATGCGGATAGCCGGTGCCGTCCATCGATTCGTGATGATGCAGGGCGATGCTGGCCGCCAGTTGCGCCAGGCGCCCGACATGCTGCATCAGCATGTCGTGGCCGGCTGCGGGATGACCCCGCATGACCGCGAATTCCTCCTGCGTCAGCCGGCCGGGCTTGCACAGGATTTCCGATGGCACCTGCAACTTGCCGACATCGTGATAAGCAGCGGCCGTACCGATGGCCTCGCTCATCCCCTTGCTGACGCCCATATGGCGGGCGATCACTTCAGCGACGTCGCCGACGGCATTCTGATGCGTCGTCAGCCGGCAGCGGGCATCGTCATTCAGGACGGTGTCAGCCTCCAGCCGCGCAACCCAGTCAGCGTCTTTTTTCTTCCACGGACCTGATGCGGCCATCACATCCCCCCGATGTACGCGCTGCAACGGGGGCGATTATATTACATTTTAATTATTTATCGCAATGGTAGCTTCCGCAGGGGGTTTCGCTACCGCGCATAGGGTAGAGGCGGCTACTCAGCCTCGGCGTCAGGTTCCGGCGCACGCAGATAGGGTTCGACCGGGCCTTGCAGCTTCACCGTCATCGGCTTGCCGAAACGGTCCTTGGCGGTGCCGGCGGCAACCCGCACCCAGCCCTCGCTGACGCAGTATTCCTCGACATTGGTCTTCTCAACGCCCTTGAAGCGGATGCCGACGCCGCGCTCCAGCAGCTCGGCATTGTAGAACGGGCTGCTCGGATCGTTGGACAGACGGTCGGGAAGATCGGTCATGGCTGCGGCCTTCTATAGGGCTGGAATTAACTGGCCCTGTCCTAGCGCCCAAACGCCGGATCGGCAAGAGGCCCGCCATTGTGACGGCAACAATACTCTCCGTGACAGTCCTGCCCGGTGCGCTAGGATTAACGGCAAGGCTCCTTATCCATGCGGATTCCATCATGAACACCACCCTGATCCTGGCCAGCGTGTTTGGCATCTTCATCCCGGCGCTGATGCTGCCGGGGCCGGATTTCATTGCCGTGGTGCGCGCCTCGATGACGCGGGGGGCGGCGGCGGGGCTGATGACCACCATCGGTGTCACGCTGGGGCTGGGCTTTTATGCCAGCCTCAGCCTGATAGGCCTGTCGGCATTGCTGGTCGAGTATCAGTGGCTGGCCTGGACAGTGCGGGTGCTGGGCGGCTGCTACCTGATTTATCTCGGCATCCGGCTGTTCCTGGCCAGCCGGGGCACGCCAGAGGAGATCGTTATCGAGGCTAACCGGCCGCGCGGCAATCCGCTGGTCTTCGGTTTTCTGGTCACGCTGACCAACCCGAAGGCCATCGTGCTGTTCGCCAGCGTCTTCGCGCCGGCCGTCACCCAGGCGACGCCGCTCTGGCTCATGGCGCTGATGATTGCGCTGGTGATGGCGTCTTCCTTCCTGTGGTACGCCATTGTCAGCCTGTTCATGTCCTCGGCCCCGGTGATGCGCCGCTTCCGCAACGCCCAGCACTGGATCGAGCGGCTGGCCGGCGTGTGCTTCGTCGCCATTGGCGGGCGCATCCTCGCCGATGCGCGCAACCCGGTCACGCCCTGAGGGCGCCTTGACTCGGCATTGACCGCCCGCCTACCGTCCGGGGCGCAATAAGGGCAGGATTCATCGACATGGGCGATCAGGATAGCAGCCGGAACTGGAAGCCGCAGACGCAGCTGGTGCGCGGCGGACAGATGCGCAGCCCGTTCCAGGAGACGTCGGAGGCGCTGTATCTGACCTCCGGCTTCGTCTATGCGAGTGCCGAGGAGGCCGAGGCCGCCTTTATCAATGAAGGCTCGCGCTTCGTCTATTCGCGCTATTCCAACCCCACCGTGGCGATGTTCGAGGAAAGGCTGCGCCTGCTGGAAGGGGCGGAGACCTGCCGTGCCACGGCCAGCGGCATGGCGGCGGTGGCAGCCGCGATGCTGTGCTTCCTGAAGAAGGGCGACCGGGTGGTCTCCTCGCGGGTGCTATTCGGCTCCTGCCACTGGATCATCTCCACTTTGCTGCCGCGCTATGGCATCGAGACGGTGCTGGTCGATGGTGGCGATCTGGATGCCTGGCGCGAGGCGCTGAAACCCGGCGCGCAGGCGGTGTTCTTTGAAACGCCGTCGAATCCGATCCTGGGGCTGGTCGATATCGCCGCCGTGTCGGAACTGGCGCATGAAGCCGGTGCCCGCGTCATCATCGACAATGTGTTCGCCACACCGATGCTGCAGCGCCCGCTGGAGCATGGCGCGGACATTGTGGTCTATTCCGCCACCAAGCATATCGACGGGCAGGGCCGCTGCATGGGCGGCGCGATATTGGGGCCGGCCGACTGGCACAAGGAATTCCTCTGGCCGTTCTACAAGCATACCGGCCCGTCGATGAGCCCGTTCAACGCCTGGGTGCTGCTGAAGGGGCTGGAAACGCTGGATCTGCGCGTGCAGCGCCATTGCGCCAATGCTTTGGCCGTAGCGCAAGCGCTGGCGGATCATCCGAAAATCGGCACGGTGCTGTATCCGGGCCTGCCCAGCCATCCGCAATATGATCTTGCCCAGCGCCAGATGAGCGGCGGCGGTAACCTCGTCTCCTTCACCGTTCCGGGCGGCAAGGCGGGAGCCTTCCGCTTCCTGAACGGGCTGTCACTGGTCGATATCTCGAATAATCTGGGCGACACCAAGAGCCTGATCACCCATCCCGCGACCACCACCCACCGGGCCGTCCCGCCGGCGCAGCGCGCCGAATTCGGCATTGAGGACGGGCTGGTGCGAATCTCGGTCGGGCTGGAGGATGTCGGGGATATCATTGCCGATCTGACGACGGCGCTGGCGGAGGTCTGATCATGAAGGCACGGGTGAAGTGGATCGAGGGCATGGCGTTCCTCGGGGAAAGCGGCAGCGGTCATGCGGTGGTGATGGATGGCGCGCCGGAATATGGCGGCAAGAATCTGGGCCCGCGCCCGATGGAGATGCTGCTGCTCGGGCTGGGCGGCTGCACCGCCTTCGACGTCGTGCTGATCCTGAAGAAGGGGCGTCATCCGGTCGAGGATTGCCAAGTCGAGATGGAGGCAGAGCGGGCCGAGACCGACCCCAAGGTCTTCACCAAGATTCACATGCGCTATCTGGTGAAGGGCCGGGGGTTGAAGCCGGAGGCGGTCGAGCGCGCCGTCGGCCTGTCGGCGGAGAAATACTGCTCGGCCACGCATATCCTGAACAAGACGGCCGAGATCACCCATGAGATCGTCATCGAGGAAACCGCGTGATGGCGCATATCCACATCCTCTATGAGAATGCCGACTGGCTGGCCCCGCTGGCCGAGACCTTCGATGCCCGCAACCTGCCCTGGCGCGGCTGGGACATGGCGGATGGCGCCTTCGATATCTCCGCCCCGCCGCCGGACGGCGTGTTCTTCAGCCGGATGAGCGCCTCGGCCCATACCCGTGATCACCGCTTCTCGACCGACCTGACAGCCGGCGTGCTGACCTGGCTGGAACGCCATGGCCGCTATGTCGTGAACGGCGTGCGGGCGCTCGACCTCGAACTCTCCAAGGCGCGGCAATATGCGGCGCTGGAGGCGGCCGGCATCCGCACCCCGCGCACACTGATCGTGCTCGGCCGGCACAGGCTGCTGAAGGCCGCCCGGCAGGCGTTTGGTGACGGCCCCTTCATCCTGAAGCCGAATCGGGGCGGCAAGGGGCTGGGGGTTCAGTTGTTCAATACAATGAACGGGTTCCAGGCCTATCTTGAGAGTCCGCTGTATGATGAGCCGGTCGATGGCATCCATCTGCTGCAGGAATATGTGAAGGCGCCGGAGCCCTTCATCACGCGCTGTGAGTTCATCGGCGGCAAATTCCTCTATGCCGTGCGCGTCGATACCAGCGCCGGCTTCGAGCTGTGCCCGGCCGATGCCTGCGCCATCGGTGACGCTTTCTGCCCCGTGGGTGAGGAAGCGGTCCGGCCGAAATTCGAGATCATCCCCGACATCGATGCCAGCCAGAAAGCCGCCTATGAGCGGATGCTGGCGGAGAATGGCGTCGAGGTTGCCGGTATCGAATTCATCGTCGGCGCGGATGGCCAGGCCCGGACCTACGACATCAACACCAACACCAATTACAACACCGAGGCGGAAGCCCGCGCCGGCATCTCCGGCCGCGCCACTCTGGCCGATTTCCTCGGCGGCGCGCTCCGCCGGCTGTATCCGGCGCTGGCAGCGGAGTAAGGGGCGCGCACCCCGCCACCCTCTCAGTCGTCACCCCCGGGCTTGACCCGGGGGTCCAGCCGTCCGTGCGGTTCGCTCGGTCAATGGATGGTCGGATCAAGTCCGACCATGACGAGTGAGAAAGCGGACGAGTAAGAAAGCGCCTTACCCGGCGGTGATGACCCGATTGCGGCCGGCATGCTTGGCGGCGTAGAGGGCTTCGTCGGCGCGTTTGTAGAACTCGGCCTGGGATTCATCCGGCTGCATCAGGGCAACGCCGCTGCTGAAGCTGGCGGTGATCTGGTCATCCTCGAAATGATGCTCGATCTGGGAGAAGGATTGCCGCAATTCGTCGATCCGGCGTTGCGCATCCTGGATAGAGGTGTTGGGCATGACGACGACGAATTCCTCGCCCCCGACGCGGCCGACGATATCGGAGCGGCGCAGCCGGCGCATCAGCATCTGGCTGAGGGATTTCAGCACCATGTCGCCGAACAGATGGCCGAAGGTGTCGTTGACCAGCTTGAAGCGGTCGATGTCGATCACCGCCAGCGACAGGGGCGTGTTGCGGCGCTCGGCCTCCTGCGCGGCGGCGTCGATCCGCGCCCAGACGGTGCCGTGGTTGAGCAGCCCGGTCAGGCTGTCGCGCTGCATCAGGCGGCGCAGCTGGCGATAGCGCTCGGCCCGGCTGACAATGGCGGAGGCAAGCTGGGCCGGCGTCACCGGCTTGGTCAGGAAATCATCGGCGCCGACACGACGGGCCTCGATCTGCCGGTCGATATTGCTCTCGGTCGACAGGAAGAGGATCGGGATGCTGGCGAAGATCGCGTGCTGGCGGATCACCTGCGCCAGCTCCGTGCCCATGCAGGTCGGCAGGAACAGATCCATCACGACGATATCGGGATGCAGTTCATGCATCACATCGATCACGGATTCCGGGTCCAGGGCATGTTCGACCAGCATGCCGCGCGTCGCCAGCTCGGCCCGGTAGAGCGCGACCAGATCCATGTCGTCCTCGACCAGCAGCGCCCGGATCGGCTCCTCCTCGACATGCGGGAAGTGGCGCGACAGGGTGTCCACCAGCTCGGTCACCCGGACCGGCTTGGTAAAATAGGCCACGGCACCATAGCGCACGGCCGCCAGCCGGGCGGCGGTATCCGACCGGTTGCTCAGGAAGGCGACAGGCGGGGACGGGTGGTAATGGGTGCTCAGCGCAACCAGCGCAGCTCCGCCCGACATCTCGGCAAGCGGGTCGGCATCCAGCAGGATCATGTCGGGCTGGAAATCATCCGGGCTGGCCTGGGGCGCGGATTGCACACGCACTGCGTAACCAAGTTCGCGCAATTGGCCGGCAAGGCCCTCGGCCATACTGGAATCCTGCGACACCATCAGGATGCGGGCCAGGCTGGTACCGGATTTCCGCGTGGCCGGTATGCTGTCCATCGGCACGGAGCGGTCGAGCACGAGATCGATCACCATCCCGGGGGAAAGATCGTCAATGGCGGCGGCGATCTCTTTCCAGGGGCGATGGTCGATGATCGCTCGCTCCAGCGCCCCGGCCGCCTTGCTGAGGATGGGGAAGCCGAAGGTGCCGGCCGAACCGGTCAGCTTGTGCAGAAGCTGCGTGCACTCGGTCTGGGCCGCCTGAGCGGTCTCACTGTCATCGTCGAGACCCTGACGCGCCGCCCGCTGGATCGCCGCCAGCTTCTCGCCCAAACTGGCAGCATAACGCTGTTTCAGGGCGGCGATCTTGTCCAGGGCGTCTGAAGACATCAAACTCATTTCAGTCGTTACAGGGGCGGGCGGAATTGCCCACATGCTTCACTATAACCCTGGCGGGGCATTCCGGATTACAGGCTGGAGCAGAAATCCAATACGATCCGGTCATATTCCGCCGTCAGGGTGCGGGAGGCGGCATGCCCGCCGGTTTCCAGCACGGTGAACTGCGCCTGCGGAATCAAATCCGCATATTCCTGCGAGAAATAGAGCGGCGTCAGGATATCGTCGCGGGCGCATAGCACCAGAACCGGCACCGATAATGACGGCAGCTCGGCGCGCGGATCAAAGGCCAGGATGGCATCCAGCCGGCTGCCCTGCACCTCGGCCCCACCCAGTGTTTTGGCGGCTGCGGCCTCGTCTGCGGCCAGCTGCTCTGCATTCTGGTTGATGTACCAGTGCGGATAGAGCAGCAGCGTGGTGTAGCTGGCATAGGCATCCGGCCGGTCCATCGCCAGCAGGGTTTTGCGCAGCCCCAGCAGCTTGTGGCGATAGGCATCGCCATGCGTGGTACTGGCGTTGATGACCAGCCCGGCGATGCGGTCGGGATGCTTCAGGGCCAGCGCCGTGCCGATGGCACCGCCGGTCGAATGGCCCAGATAGAAGGCCTTCTCCACCCCGGCCGCATCCATCACCGCCAGCGCGTCATCGGCCATCTGCGCGACCGATTTTACGGGCACATGGCTGGACCGGCCAGTGCCGCGCTGGTCATGCAGGATAACCCGGTACTTCGGGCTGAAGGCGGGAAGCTGCGGGTTCCAGTAGGTCGCCACGCCGCCCAGGCCGGCCACCATCATCAAGGGCGGGCCGTCGCCGACGGCCTCCCAGTAAATCTGGGCGCCGTCGCGTTCGATCAGGGCCATCGGTTCAGCCGATATGCGCGATGGAGGTGATCTCGACGAGGAATTCCGGCTTCACCAGATCGGCCTTGATGCAGTAGCGCGCCGGCGGGTTGGACGGGAAATACTCGGCATAGACCTTGTTCATCGCAGCATAATCGCCGAGGTCCTTCAGGATGATGGCGTTATAGGCGACATCGGCCATGCTGCCGCCGGCAGCCTCGACCACGGCCTTCACGCCTTCCAGCACATGGCGCGTCTGCGCGGTGATATCGCCCACGCCAACGAATTTGCCATCCTTGTCCAGCGCCAGCATGCCGGAGACATAGACCGTGTTGCCAACCTTCACCCCGGGCGAATAGGGCGCCAGTGGCGGGGCGGAACCGACGGGGACGATTGCTGTATGGGCCATTTCATTTTCCTGTGTCGTGTTTTATCCGCCGTCATGCGCAGCGGTGTACGGGTCGGGCGATGGTGGCGGCGGCTTGGAGGGGCGTCAAGGGAGGAGGGGGCTGCCATGCCCCCTTTGCTGCTTGGCGTGGCCTGTCAGCACCGCTAGCATCTTGCCAAATCTGCATGAGGGGAAAACACCATGGATATCGCCTTCTGGTCGGCAAAGAAGCAGGCCGCCGCGATCAAGCGCAAGAAGATCGGCTGCCTGGAATTGTTGGATCACTACCTGGCGCGGGTCGAAAAGCACGATCCGGATATCAACGCCGTGGTGGTCAAGGATGTCGAGGCGGCGCGCAAACGCGCCCGGCAGGCCGACAAGGCGCTGGCCAAGGGTGATGTCTGGGGCCCGCTGCACGGCGTGCCGATGACGATCAAGGAATCCTTCGACACGGTCGGCATGCCGACGACCTGGGGCCTGCCGGAGCTGAAGGATAATTATCCGCAGACCGATGCGCTGGCGGTACAGCGCTGGAAGGCGGCGGGCGTCACCCTGTTCGGCAAGACCAATGTGCCGCTGATGCTGTCGGACTGGCAGAGCTACAACGAGGTCTATGGCACCACCAATAATCCGTGGGATCTGACGCGCGGGCCGGGTGGCTCCTCCGGTGGATCGGCAGCGGCGCTGGCGGCCGGGCTGTCCGGCATCGAGGCCGGCAGCGATATCGGCGCGTCGATCCGCAACCCGGCGCATTATTGCGGCGTCTATGGCCACAAGCCGACCTATGGCATCTGCCCGCCGCGCGGCCAGGCGTTGCCGGGGCGGGTTTCGGCCTCGGATATCTCCGTCATCGGGCCGCTGGGGCGCAGCGCCGACGACCTAGCCATCGGGCTTGCCGCCATGGCCGGGCCCGATGATATCGACGGCACCGGGCTGCGTCTGAAGCTGCCCAAGCCGGCGAAGAAGAAGCTGAAGGATTTCAAGGTCGCCCTGGTGCTGACCGACCGCAATGCCGAAGTCGACCAGTCGGTGCAGGACCAGTTGCTGGCGCTGGCCAAGTTCCTGCGCAAGGAAGGGGCCAAGGTCGACGAGACGGCCCGGCCGGATATCGATACGGACGAGGCGATGCAGGTCTATATCAACCTGCTGCGCAGTGCTACGTCGGGCCGGCAGACGGCGGCACAGTTTGCCACCAACACCAAGCTGGCGGCCAAGCTGGACCCGCAGGACCAGGGCTATGCCGCCCGGATGCTGCGCGCCACGGTAATGCCGCACAAGGACTGGCTGGGGGTGAACGAGCAGCGCCACCAGATCCGCCTGAAATGGGCCGCCTTCTTCCAGGATTACGATCTTCTGCTCTGCCCGACGGCGACCACGGCCGCCTTCAAGCACAACCAGAAGGGCGAGCGCTGGGAGCGCATGATCACGGTCAATGGCAAGGACCAGCCGACCACCGACCAGCTGTTCTGGGCCGGCTATTCCGGCGCCTTCTACCTGCCCTCGACCGTCGCACCGGTCGGGCTGACGGCGGAGGGGCTACCGGTCGGCGTACAGATCATCGGTCCGCAATATGCCGACCGCAGCTGCATCGCCTTCGCCGGGTTGATCGAGCAGGGGTATTACAGCTTCACCCCGCCGCCGGCCTACGCCTAGGTCAGGACCGCCGGTTGCCGCCGTGGGACAGGTGTCCTGCAGCGGGCAGCCGGCGCAATCCGGCCGGACCAGACGACATATCAGCTGGCCGTGGCGCTTCATCAGCGTGTGGTGGCGCTCCAGCATGGCGGCATCCCAGGCCTCGGGCGTCAGGCGTTCGAGGCGGGGATAGGCTGATTCCAGCGTCGCCTGCCGGCGCACCAGCCCCAGCCGGCGCACCACGCGCAGATGATGGCTGTCGATCACCAGAACCCGGCGCTCCAGCGTGCTGAAATTCAGCGCAGCCGCCGCCACTTTCGGGCCCACGCCGGGCAGGCGCTGCAGCCAGTCCATGGCGGATTCGGCGGGCCAGTCCCGCAGGAACTCCAGCTCAAGCCTGCCATGTCGCTGCCGAATGAGCCTTAGCGCTTCCGGCAGGCGATAGGCCTTATCCTCGGCGAAGCTGAGATCGGCGAATAGGGGCACCAGATCCGGCGGGCTGGCGGCGGCAACGTCTTCCCAGCTGCCATAGCGGGCGAAAAGCGCCTCGAAGACCTGCCGGGAGACCTCGCCTTTGCTGCGCGTGCCGATGAAGGACAGGACGAACTGCGCCAGCGGCGGCAGCCGCAAACGATCCTCGGGCAGGCCATGATGCGCGGCCAGAAGGTCATGGAGCCGTTCCAGCACGGCCTCTGTCGGATAGGGAAGGGAGAGTTGCATCGCCCCATAATGAGAACAAATGAAGAACAGCACAAGAGGGGTGATTTTATTGCCACCAGGGGCGGCATGCGCGTGGTTCCGGGCTGCTATTCAGGCAAAAAACATGAGAAAACACTTGACCGGACCGGGCTGAAAAATGCTCCACTCTTTCCGCCTAACTGGGTTGCGCGCGAATATCAGCAGATCGGACGAGGAATCATGAATCAGGTAAAGCGGGGGCGGGCTTTTCTCAGCACGCCCGGACCGACCAATGTGCCAGACCGTGTGCTCAATGCGATGCACCGCGCGGCGGTCGATCTGAACGATCCGGTGCTGGTCGATTCGATGACGGCCTCCTTCGCTGATATGAAGAAGGTGTTCCAGACCACCCAGTCGGAAATCTTCATCTACATCACCAATGGCCACGGCGCCTGGGAAGCCGCGCTGGCCAATGTGCTGAGCGCGGGCGACAGGATACTGGTGCCGGAAACCGGCAATTTCTCCGGTGGCTGGCGCGATGTCGCGGCGGCCTATGGGGCGACCATCCAGGAAATCCCGAATGACTGGCGCCGCGCCATGGACCCGGCCAAGGTTGCCGAGGCACTGGCAGCCGACAAGAATCACGAGATCAAGGCCGTCCTGCTGGTCCATACCGACACCGCCGTCGGCATCACCGCCGATGTGCCGGCCGTGCGCAAGGCAATCGACAGTGTCGGCCATCCGGCACTGCTGATGGTCGATACCATCGCCTCGCTGGGCACGGTCGATTTCCGCATGGATGAATGGGGCGTGGATATCGCCGTCACCGCCTCGCAGAAGGGTCTGATGATGCCGCCGGGCCTGGGCATCGTGGCGGCCAATCCGAAGGCGGTGGAGGTGCATCGTCATTCGACCGCGCCGCGCCGCTATTGGGACTGGGATGCCCGCCTGCAATCCGAGGGCTACCGCAAATTCTGCGGCACCGCGCCGGAGCATCACATGTTCGCCATGCGCGAGGCGCTGGACATGATCTTCGAGGAAGGGCTGGAGAACATCTTCCGCCGCCACCAGATGCTGGCCGATGCGGTGCGCGCCTGCGTCGCCGTCTGGGCCGAGGCGGGGGCACTGTCCTTCAACGCCATCAACCCGGCGGAACGCTCCAACGGCGTTACCACCATCCTGACCGCCGAGGGCATTGACGCGGCGCTGCTGCGCGAAACCGCCCGGGACAGGTTCCAGACCGCGGTGGGTGGCGGCCTGGGCAAGCTGCAGGGCAAGGCGTTCCGAATCGGCCATATGGGCGATTTGAACGAAGGCATGATCCTGGGCACGCTGTCGGCGGTCGAGGCGACCATGGCCTATCTGGGCATTCCCTATCAGCGCGGCGGCGTCGATGCGGCGATCCGCAGCATTGCCGAGGCGCACCGGAAGGCCGATGCCGTCCCGACGCCGATGACGCGCGTGGCCTGATGCTGGTTTAGCGGGCCGGCCGGAACCGGGCCGGCCCGTTTACAGGCTGTCGCCATCCTGCAAGACCCGCATCTCGCCGCTTTTGAAGTCGCTGGCATAGGTCATGGTGAGGGTGCCGGTAATTCCCGCGTCCTGGTGGAAGGTCTGCGCCGTGATGAAATGGTCGATGGCAAGCCCGTCATAGGCCAGCGGGCAGATCAGGCGCATCGTGGTGCCATTCGACAGCCCGTGCCGTCCGCGAAACTCGCTGTTTGAGAGCACCGGCAGCCGGGCGTCGCGGGCCATCATGTAGAGGCCTGTGATGTACGCGGCATACGCCTTGTTCGGGTTCAGTTCATCGACATAGCAGCCGGTCAGGTCCAGACCGGCAAAACGCGCAAGGCCCGATCCGCACAGCCGGAAGCGCAGCCGACCGCCCGCTTCCAATTCGACAATGGCCAATAGGGGGATGACCTGCGGCCCCATCTCGATCGGATCGAAATCCTGGCGTGCAGGCAGGATTCCCGGCCTGGCGGCACAGTGCCGCCGCCAGATCGCCAGCACGGATTCTGCCGGGTTCGATGATGTAGCTGCGTCCACAGGCGGGCTCCCTTCCATACCGGCAGGGTAACGGCTTGAAACGCTGACAGAAAGGAAAAGGCCCGGCATTGCATGCCGGGCCTTTCTTTTCAGTCACGGGATCGCCGGTTCAGGCGGCGCTCACATTTCGCAGGAAGCCGCTGACCTCCTGTTGCAGGGTGGTCGCCTTCTGGCCCATCTCGACCGAGGAGCCCAGTACTTCGTCAGCGGAAGCGCCGGTGATCTGGGCGGCGGAGCTGACATCGCCGATATTGCTCGACACCTCATTGGCGCCGGCGGCGGCCTGCTCGACATTGCGGGCGATCTCCGAGGTGGCGGCTTGCTGTTCCTCGACAGCCGCAGCAACCATGGTGGTAATGCCGTTCATCTCGTCGATGCACTTGCTGATCCGCTGGATCGCCTCGACGGCCGATTTGGTCGTGGTCTGGATCGAGCCGATCTGGCTGCCGATATCCTCGGTCGCCCGGGCGGTCTGGCTGGCCAGCGACTTTACCTCGGAGGCCACCACGGCGAAGCCCTTGCCGGCCTCACCGGCGCGGGCCGCCTCAATGGTGGCGTTCAGCGCCAGAAGGTTGGTCTGCTCGGCGATGTCGTTGATCATGCTGATCACCTCGCCGATGCGGTTGGCAGCGTCGGACAGTTCCTGCACCACAACATTGGTCTGCTCGGCTTCGTAGGCAGCCTCGCTCGCCAGGGTGGTGGATTGCGACACCTGGCGGCTGATCTCGGCGATGGAATTGGCCAGTTCCTCGGCAGCCGCGGAGACCGCATTCACATTCTGCGAGGCCTGCTCGGCAGCGGCCGCGACGGAGGTGGCGCGCTCTGTGGTCTCAACCGCTGTGCTGCTCATTGAGCGGGCGGTCACCTGCATGCTCTCGGCAGAGTGCGAGACGTTCTGCAACAGGGCTTCCACATTGCTGCGGAAGGTGTTGGTCAGCTCCTCAATGCGGGCAGCGCGGGCATTCCGCTCGGCCTGCTCGCGGGCGGCGGTTGCGGCCATCTCCTCATTGCGGATCAGGTTGTCCTTGAAGACCTGTACCGCCGCGGCCATCTCGCCGACCTCGTCCTTGCGACCGACTGCCGGAATCTCGACACTCTTGTCGCCGCCAGCAAGCTGGGTCATGGCGCCTGTCATCCGGCTGATCGGCGTGACGATGCCACGCGACAGCAGCAGGGCCAGGGTGATGGAGACCGCGAGGGCGACGATGCCGCCGATGACAATCGCTGTGAACGTGGTCGAGATCGCGGCGTTTTCGATCTCGACGGCATGGGCGACCTGTTGCTGTTCGGTCTGCGCCATCTCAGCCAGCAGGGAGCGGATACCATCGATGAACTGCTTGCCAGCGCCGACCGCTTCCAGGGTACGGGCCTGCTCAATGGTATCGACGGCGCGCATGGCCGCGATCTGGCGGGTGGCTACCGTGTCGATCCACTCTTTATGCAGAGTGATAATCTGCTCCAGCCTTTCGCGCTGCTTGGGATCGCTATCCGTGGCGATATCCGACTTAAGGGTATCGATGGCCGTGGCATATCGCTTCGTGCCGTTCTCATAAGGCGCCAGATAGGCAGGGTCACCACTGATCAGATAGCCGCGGATACCGCTCTGCTGGTCAACGATGGCGGCCCCCATCTCGTTAATGTCGTCGAGCATTTGATTGGCGCTTTCGGCGTCATGTATCGCGCTCTGAACGACCGATACCTGCCAGAAAGCCACGGCGCTGACCGTGAACATGATGGCGACGATAACCGCGAAGGCGAGGGGAAGCTTCGCCGAGATACGAAGATTGTTGAGCATTGAAATGGTCCCTTCGGGTATCGGGTTCAGCGGGCGGCCTGCTGGCGACGCATCGCCAGCATGTCGAGATCGATTTCGACGGTGATCGCGCCGACGGGTTTGCCGTCAGCCGGGTCCTTGATCGTCAGGTTCACCTGCTGAAGGTGATGGCCGGTCTCCTTCTCGACGGAGACCTTGTCGGGAAACACCGCATCAGGACCGACCAGGAAGGTCTTCTGGTATTTCGCCTCGTCACCCTGCCAATAATCACCGGTGATGCTGCTCTGGCCGACATTCAGGCCCTTATTGTCCATCACGAACATTTCAACGATCAGGCCGCGCGACTGCGCCATCTCGCGGATCAGATAGCCGGAGAGCGGGGAGCCCAGCACCTGGGCGATCAGCGGCTGGTTGTCCGATTTGCGCTGCTCGACCCATTGCTTGTCCAGCGCGTCGATATCGGCTTGTGTCAGGGCCGTGTGGCGCTCGTTCTGAGCCTTGATGGAGATGAGCACCGTTGAGTGGCTGGCGATCGTGCGGATCTGCTCGATCAGCGCATCGTCGATCTGCGCCGGTGCAACGGGATCGGCAGCCTGTGCCGGCTGCCCCAGCATCATGGAGAACGCCAGGATGGCGGTGAGGAGGGGAAGCGAAAACAGTCTCATGGCTACATGCTCCGATATGCAAATTTGGGCCTTGCTGGTCGGAACATCGAAGAAAATACTTAACAAACCCTTTCGAGTTTCTTAACGAAAGCTTTACGCAGAGAATTGAAAAATAATGTGTTTATTGGTTAACAATAGAATGTCATGAGTTTTTCTCATAATTTTCAATTAATTAAACGTATGCTTATACGCATTCAAATCCGCGATATGAGTCTAAATTTTATCGAAAATTTTTTTTGATATGCGCGCAAATTTTCGGCCATTCTTGCCGTCATTTTACCCCTTCGCGCCCTTGCTGCTCAGTCAGCGGCGCTGGCGTGGATTGCGGGCAGATAGGTTTCCAGGCTGGCCCGGACCTCGATGAAGCGGGGGCCTTGCGTGGCCATGGCCTGGCGCAGCACCGGGGTGATCTCGGCCTCTGTGTCGATCCGGAAGGCGGTCGCGCCATAGGCTTTGGCCAAAGCGACGAAATCGGGGTTTACCAGATCTGTCGCGACGACACGGCCGGGATAGTGTTTCTCCTGATGAATCCGGATCGAGGCATAGCTGTTATTGTTGGACACGATGACCAGCAGCGGCAGCTTGCGCGCAATCGCGGTGATGAATTCCGATCCGGTCATCAAAAACCCGCCATCGCCGATCAGGCAGATCACCTGCCGGTCGGGATAGCGCAGCGAGGCGGCGACCGCTGCCGGCATGCCATACCCCATGGAGCCGGCAATCGGTGCCAGCAGGCGCTGTGGGAAGTGATACGGAATATGCCGGTAGACATGGCTGGCAAAGGTGCCGGCATCGGCGACGATGATGCCATCCTTTGCCAGGATTCCGTTCAGCGCATCGACGACATTGCCGAAGACCACGCCATCCTCGGCGGTGCGGGTTTTCCAGGTCGCATACTCGACATAAAGGCCGCGCAGCCGCTCCGACCACGCTGTGGCGGGCGCTTTCTCCCCTGCAGATAGCGCCTCGATCAGCGCCTTGGGGGATGCGGCAATGCCGATATCGGCGATGAAATGCTGGCCGATGATGCGGGTGTCGTCATGGCAATGCACCAGCTTCTGGCGCGGTTTCGGATAATCCGGGAAGCTGTAATTCTGCGTCGTGATATCGCCCAGCCTTGTGCCCAGCGCCAGGATCAGGTCGGCTTCCTGGAAGGCCGCGATCTGCTGCTTCGGATTGGCCAGGCCCAGATCGCCGGCATAGAGCGGGTGAGCGTTGGGAAACAGATCCTGCCGCCGGAAGCTGACCGCGACCGGTACATTCCAGCGCTCGGCAAGATCGAGCAGCGCCTCGCGGCCGCCCGGCACGTCCAGCCCGCCACCGGCAATAATCAGCGGCTGCTGTGCGGCTTCCAGCAGGGCACGCACATCGTCAATATCGGCCGGGGCAGGGATGGCGGGGCGGCGCTGCTGCATCACCTCGGCCGGCATCGTCGCCTCGGGGAATTGCAGATCCTCCGGGATCACCAGCACGACCGGCCCCGGCGTGCCGCTGGTGGCGATTCGGATGGCCTTGGCGGTCAGTTCGGGAATCTGCGTCGCATCAATGGCTTCGGCGACCCATTTGGCGATGCCGCCATACATCCGGCCGTAATCGATCTCCTGGAAGGCCTCGCGCCGCAGATCCTTCTTTTCGATCTGGCCGATGATCAGGATCAGCGGCACGGCATCCTGCTCGGCCGTATGGATGGCGATGGCGGCATTGGTGGCGCCTGGCCCCCGGCTGACCGTGAAGACGCCCGGCCGGCCGGTCAGCCTGGCATCAGCGATGGCCATGAAACCGGCGCTGGATTCGTGCCGCGCCGTCACCACGTCAATCGGCGAATCATGCAGCGCGTCCATGATGCCGAGATAGCTTTCGCCCGGCACGCAGAATACCCGGTCGATGCCGTTGCGGTGGAGGATTTCGACCAGGGATTGGGCGGCAGTCGGCATGGGATGATCCTGTGGCTGGGAAGGCGCGCACATCCGGATTACGGCGGGACTGACATGAAGGCAAGGCTGCATTGCAGGAATCAGCCATGCAATAACGTCCGCAGGCATTGACCCGCCGGGACCGGGCGACTACCTTTCATGGCATGATGCACACCGCATTCGGGATCACGATTCGAATTACTGCCCCGGCGTCTGTCGAGACGTCGGGCCATATCGATTCGTCTTCTCCCCATGCTGTTGGAAGTGCATCTCATGTCCGTTCTACTGGTTTCATCGCAGGCTCTCGCCGCTGACGCGGCCGTCGAGACCGATCCTGTCCTCGCCCATTTTCGTCTGACCGCCCTTGTCGATCCCGGTATGCTGCCGCGCATCCTGGAGCATTTCGCCAAGCGCAGCGTCGTACCCGAACGCCTGCTGGCGCGCCGTGCGCCGCATCAGGAGGAAGGCGATATCCTGGAAGTCGAGGCCGAGGCGCTGATGCGCGACAGCGACAACGCCCAATATGTCGGGCGCTGCATGGCGCAGATCCCCGGCGTGCTCAGCTGCGTGGTGCTGACCGACTGAGGATAGAAAAAGGCCGGCGGGGTGACCGCCGGCCTTTTCTGTTTTCTAGACGGCAGTACCGGCTTGCCGGCTGCGCTGGAAGGCCAGCGCCACGCCGCCAAGCAGCAGCAGGATGCCGAGACCGATCCGGAACCAGCCGCCCATCATGACCAGCGGCAGAGCAACGCTGACCATGAAGGCCGGGCCGAAATAGAGGGCCCAGCGCCGGCCCTTCTCGCGGGCTTTCTGGTATAGCGGGAAGAACACTGAGAACACCGCCATCAGCACGAAGAACAGCGCCCAGGGCCGCGTGACGAACAGCGTCAGATCGTCGCTGGTGGCGACGGCACGCGACAGGTTCAGCTCCGCCACCGGGCCAAGCACGACGCCCAGCACCATGGGCGTCAGCGGAAAGCCACGCTCACGCATCACGAAGCCCAATATGCCGAACAGCAGCAGGGTCCAGATATCGGCGATGACATTGCTGAGCGTGAACACGCCGATGGCGCAATAGGCCAGGATCACGACGCCGAGGATATAGAGCGGCACCCGCGTCACCAGCATGAACACCCGCAGGCAGCCGGAGGTCAGGGCCAGGGTCATGAAATTCGCCAGGAAATAGGCGATCATGATGGCATAGGCCAGTTTCGGCTGGGTCGAGATGAAGGTCGGGCTGGGGGCGATGTTGTGGATCGTCAGGGCGCCCAGCATGACGGCCGTCACCGCATCGCCGGGAATGCCCAGCGCCATCATCATGATCAGCGCGCCGCCGGCCGTCGCGTTGTTCGACGCTTCCGACGAGATCACGCCTTCGGGGATGCCGGTGCCGAATTTCTCCGGGTGCTTGGAGGCTTTCTTCTCCTGGTCATAGGCCAGGATGTTGGAAATCGAACTGCCGGCCGCCGGCAGCAGCCCGATGAACAGGCCGATGGCCGAGGCCCGCAGGACAGTGATCCAATGCACGAAATTCAGGCGGATGGATTCCATATGCTCCATGCGCACGATGGCGTGCTTGCCCGACAGCATCGGCTTCTTCGCGGCCTCGGTGTCGCGCAGATCCGACAGCAGCTGGCTGAAGGCGAACAACCCGATCAGCACCGGCAGGAAATCGAAACCGGACTGCCAGGTGTCGATCCCGAAGGTCATGCGCTCGGCACCGTTGATCGCATCCTCGCCGATCGCCGCGACAACCATGCCGAAAATGCCGGCGATCAGGCCCTTGATCAGCGCCCCGTCGGACAGGCTGGCGGCAATCGTCAGGGCGAAGCAGACCAGGGTGAAATAATCCCAGGGACCGAATTCCAGGCCGATGGCGGCCAGAGTGGGGGCCATGACGACCAGCACCATCGCTGACAGGATGCCGGCAAAGAAGGAGGACCAGAGGCCGAGGCCCAGCGCCAGGCCGGGCCTGCCGTTGCGGGCCATAGGGAAGCCGTCGAAGGTGGTCGATATTGCCGAGGGCGTGCCGGGGATTCCCATCAGGGCGGAGGCAAACATGCCGCCGGTCAACCCGCCGACATAGACGCCCAGCATGGTCGACAGCCCCTCGATCGGGCTCATGCCGAAGGTGAAGGGCAAAGTGAGGACCACCGCCATGGTGATGGTGAAGCCGGGGATGGAGCCGGCAATCAGGCCGCAGGCCACGCCCATGGCCATAAGCATCAGCGTGTTCAGGGCGAGGACATCGCCGAACGCTGAAATGACATTCTCGAAGATCATCGCGTCATTCCCCGCCTAAAAAAGCGTGCCGGTCGGCATGGCGACGCCAAGACCGTAGCGAAAGATCGCCCACATGCCGCCAACGGCGACAAGCGAGACAAGCAGGTGGATGACCAGGCTGCGCGGGTCGCGCCGGCCGATGATCGTCTGGGTCGTGAACACGAACAGGATGCCGCTGAGCAGCATGCCGAGAGGGGGCAGGATCAGCACGAACAAGAAGAAGGTGAAGAAACACCACAGCGCGCTGCTGTAGGAAGCCACCCAGGCACGCAGGCTGAAGGGCTGGCCCTCGGGGCGTTCCGGCGGGGAGGCGACCGACTGGAAAAGATAGATGCTGGTCATGATGAACATCAGCACCAGCACGAAACGCGGCCAGACTTCCGATCCCATGATCGAGAAGGGCACCACGCGGATCGAGAAGGTCTGCCAGAAGAAGGCGCCGCAGACCAGCAGCAGCACAAGGGCGGTGATCGTGTCGCGATTGAGACGGTTCATGGCATCAGCGGAGCTGGGGCTGCACAAAGGACAACGCCGCAGGGATATTCTCCCTGCGGCATGGCCGGTTTACCTGTATCGATATCAGCCGCGACTTACGGCTTCTTGTACATCCCGATCTTGATCGCCAGGCGCTCATGCTCGGCAAAGGATGCCTTCAGGAAGGCGCCGTAATCGGCCGCATTCTTGTACATGACCGAGGAGCTGGCGCCGGTGATCGCCTTGACCAGACCCGGATCCTTGGCGGCCTTGGCGAAGACCTCTTCCCAGAACTTGATGGTTTCGGCCGGGGTGCCCTTCGGAGCCACGACGCCACGCGCCAGCCCGTAGGTGACCGGAATCTTCTGTTCCTTCAGCGTCGGCACTTCCGGCAGGGCGGCATCGCGCTCATCGGTGGCAATGGCCAGGGCCTGCAGGGAGCCTTCCGACAGATACTGCTTGGCGGTCAGAATGTTGGTCTCGCCCAGAAGCACATTGCCGGCCAGCAGGGCGGTATTACGCTCGCGGGTGCCCTCATAGGACACATAGCGGAACTCGGTCCCGGTCGCGTCCTCGATCAGCAGGAAGATGAAGTGGCTGGTGGACCCCAGGGTCACGCCGGCGGTGATGCTCTTCGGTTCCTTCTTCGCCGCGGCGATCAGCTCCTCCATGCTCTTGAAGGGGGCCTTGGCGTAGGCACCGATGATCGAGGGCGTATAGGTCACCAGCGAAATCGGCTCGAAGGCATCGGGCGTGTAGTCGATGCGGCCGGTCAGGAAGCTGGTGATGACGCTTTCATGGATGGCCAGCAGCGTGCAGCCGTCCGGGGCTGCCTTGCGGGCCTCGGCGGCACCGCGATTGCCACCCTGGCCGCCGATATTCACGACCTGAAGTTCCGGCTTCACGCCGCTCTTGTTGATGCTGTCGACGAAGGTGCGGAAGACGATATCGGTGTCGCCACCTGCACCCCAGGGCACGATCAGCTGCGCGGTCGAACATTTCGGCGCGGCGGCGTCGGCAGTGGCGGGAAAAAAGGCGGCGCTAGCCATCAAGGCTGCGGCTGCGATGGAAAGAAAGGCGTTCTTGGACATTTGAAACTCCCTGCAGTGTCCTCTTGATCGAAAATAGCCTATCGGCCCGCTTCCTCAGGTTTCCCTCGAAAGCAGGGGCATAGGGGCAATTCCTCTTATATCTCCCCGATTGGTCGGGCTGTTATATGACTGGACAAGTAACGTGTCTGGAAAGTAAGGCATCGCATATACTTTGACCAGACCGAAGCGCTCAAGAAAGAAAAGCCATGGCCCCCACCACCCCTGCACCCACTCCTGATCTGCGCGTTGCCATTGGTGGTTTCGGTGCCATCGGCCATGCCCTGGCGGCACGGCTGGATGCGGGCATTCCCGGTTTGCGGCTGGTCGCTGTCTCTGCCCGCAATATCGCGAAGGCGGAGGCCGGGATGGCCGGCTTCAAGACGCCGGTCCCCGTGCTGGCGCTGTCGGAACTGGCCGGTGTTGCCGATGTGGTGGTGGAATGCGCGCCGTCCTCGGTGTTCCTGGAGATTGCGGAGCCGGCGCTGTCGGCAGGGCGCATCTTCGTGCCGCTCAGTGTCGGGCAGCTTCTGGCGCATGACCATCTGAAGGCGCTGGCGGAAGAGAAGGGCGGGCGGATCATCGTGCCGACCGGCGCGCTGCTCGGCCTTGATGCCGTTCGCGCGGCGGCGGAGGGGACCATCGAGAGCGTCACCATGGTGACGCGCAAGCCGCCCCGCGGCCTGGCCGGCGCGCCCTATCTGGTGGAGAACGGCATTTCGCTGGAGGGGCTGAACGAGGCCAAGAAGGTTTTCGACGGCTCGGCGCGCGACGGCGCCAGGGGGTTCCCGGCCAATGTCAATGTCGCCGCCGCCCTCAGCCTGGCCGGCATCGGGGCGGACAGGACCCGGCTGCAGATCTGGGCCGATCCGGAGGTGACCCGCAATACCCACCGCATCGAGGTGGAGGCGGACAGCGCCCGTTTCACGCTGATCATCGAGAATGTGCCGACGGAAGAAAATCCGAAAACCGGAAAAATTACGGCTCTCAGCGCGATTGCCTGCCTGCGGGGCCTGGTTTCGACGCAGCGTGTCGGCAGCTAATCTATTGTAAAATATAAGATATTTTTCCCTAATCGGTCGCTCTAAATAAATCACGTAAAATTTTATATTCTTTTTTCAGAATTTGTTGACACCCTGAATCCGGATGGGTATATTCAATTTAGCTAGCATTTTATGCAAATCAAAATGATTGCAGGGCTGGCGATTCGGCTAACCTTAGAAGAAGGATTTTCGTCATGGCCGCAGGTGCAAATTCAATCAATACGAATCCCGGCGCACTTATCGCGCTGCAGAATCTGAACTCCATCAACAACCGTCTGGATGTGACCCAGAATCGCGTTGCGACCGGCTTCAAGGTCGGTGGCGCGGTTGATGACGCCTCCAGCTTCTCGATCGCCCAGGGTCTCCGCGGCGAGCTGAAGGCCTATGAAGCCGTCTCCCAGGGCATCGCCAATGCGACCGGCGTGCTGAACGTGGCGGAGGCGGGTGCCACCGCCCTGTCCAACCTGGCCGGCGACATCAAGAAGAAGGTGACCGAACTGGCGAACGGCGCTCTGACTTCCGCTCAGCGCACCATTCTGTCGGATGACTTCACCCAGCTTCTGGTGCAGGCACGTGACTTCCTCAACCAGGCAACGTTCCAGGGCAACAATCTGCTGGCCTCGGACGCCGCCGACACGGAAGTGATCTCGGATATCGATGGCTCGACCATCACCATCCGGGCGAACAACCTGATCGACGATCTCGATACCTTCTCGGCTGCGGCCGACGTGACCTCCGCTGCGAACTCGGTGACCACGTTGTCCGATCTGGCCACTTTCGAGACGGCCATCAACACGGCGCTCGGCAACATCGGTGCCGATACCCGTCGCCTGAAGTTCCAGGACGAGTTCATCGGCAAGATCGCCGACGCGGTGGAAGTCGGTCTCGGCTCCATCGTCGACGCCGATCTGGCGAAGGAATCGGCGAAGTTGCAGGCCCTGCAGATTCAGCAGCAGCTGTCCTCGCAGACCCTCAGCATTGCCAATCAGCGCCCGTCGGTGCTGCTCAGCCTGTTCCGTTAATTCGGGGTTCAGTTACCTGAAAAGGGGTGGGGCCTTCGGGTCTCACCCCCTTTTTCTGTCTTAATTTTCTTTAAAAAAGGGCCAATATCACGCTGTTTTAATTGATTATTTCGTTGACAGCTGCGGCATTTTATAAACCGCTGATATGAATCGATTGACCTTCGGTGCCGAAACAGGCATATTTTGCCTACCCAACAGTCTATGCAGTCAAAAAGACCGCGCGTTGGTTTTCGGCTAACCCTTAGAAAGAAGGTTTTTTATCATGGCCGCAGGTGCAAATTCCATCAATACCAATGCCGGTGCGCTCGTCGCCCTGCAGAATCTGAACTCCATCAACAGCCGTCTGGATGGTACCCAGAACCGTGTTGCGACCGGCTTCAAGGTCGGCGGCGCGGTTGACGATGCCTCCAGCTTCTCGATCGCCCAGGGTCTGCGCGGCGAGATGAAGGCGTATGAGGCTGTCTCCCAGGGTATCGCCAATGCGACCGGCGTGCTCAGCGTTGCCGAGGCGGGTGCTACCGCCGTCTCCAACCTGGTCGGCGATCTCAAGAAGAAGGTGACCGAGCTGGCGAACGGCGCTCTGACTTCCGCTCAGCGCACCATTCTGTCGGATGACTTCACCGCTCTGATGACCCAGGCGCGCGCCTTCGTCAACCAGTCGTCCTTCCAGGGCAACAATCTGCTGGCCTCGGACGCCGCCGACACGGAAGTGATCTCGGATATCGATGGCTCGACCATCACCATCCGGGCGAACAACCTGATCGACGATCTCGACACCTTCTCGGCTGCGGCCGACGTGACCACTGCCGCCGCTGCAGTGACCACGCTGAGCACTCTGGCCACTTTCGAGACGGCCGTTAACACGACGCTCGGCAACATCGGTGCCGATACCCGTCGCCTGAAGTTCCAGGACGAATTCATCGGCAAGATCGCCGATGCGGTGGAAGTCGGTCTCGGCTCCATCGTCGACGCCGATCTGGCGAAGGAATCGGCCCGGTTGCAGGCTCTGCAGATCCAGCAGCAGCTGTCTTCCCAGACCCTGAACATCGCCAATCAGCGCCCGTCGGTGCTGCTCAGCCTGTTCCGTTAATCTGAAGTCTGGTATCCTGAAAGGGTGGGACCTTAGGGTCCCACCCTTTTTTATTGTCCGGATACCGGTCCGCAGATTCGGGATAGCTGCATGGCTTTGAAGATCAATGTGAAGCCGGGTGAAAAGATCGTCATCAATGGCGCGGTCATCACCATGGGCGAGGGGGCGAGCTATATCGTCCTGCAGAATCAGGCGACCTTCCTGCGCGAGAAAGACATCATGCAGCAGGAGGATGCGACGACTCCGGTGCGTCGAATTTACTTTTCTTTAATGCTTATGTATTTAGATCAGGACAACTATCAGAATTACTACAACGACTATATGGACCGCATGATCGAACTGATGCGGAGCACTGGTCTGGCCCAGATCCGGGACACGCTGATGGTCATGTTCCGCGATGTCCAGGAACGCCGTTTTTTCCAGGCACTGAAAGCGTGCAAGGCGTTGATGAAGTTCGAAGAGGAATTACTGAAAGAAAACCCCGCCGGGCCTGCGGGCGAGCGGGTTTTCACATTGGCCGATAACAAGGCCTGACCGGGACGGGAACGAGCCATGGTAAGCAGCTACTCCGCCTATCAACGCACGAATACGGCGACGGAAAACCCACGCGCGCTGGAATACCGGCTGCTCGGCATGGTGACGGCGGCGATGATCGATGCGGAAAAGAAGAACGAGCCCTATCTGCGGCCCGCGCGTATCGACGCGGCGCTGTGGAATAAGCAGGTCTGGGATCACCTGTTGCTGGATCTGGTGCATGAGGAGAACCGCCTGCCCAAGGAAACCCGTGTCGCCCTGGTTAATGTGGGCGTCTGGGTGACGAAGGAGGTGCGTTCCGTCACCGATAATCAGAGCGATTGCTCGGCCCTGATTGAGATCAACCAGATCATCATGCAGGGCCTGAAGGCGAGTGCCATCGAGACCGCCCCGGCAGATTCGTCCCCGGTAGATCCTTCCACAATGGCACGCACTTCTGTAAGCTCTTGATTTAAAATAATTATCTGGACTGGTCCGCTTCTTGCTTTCCTCTGTTCCCGTGGAAAACCGATTCTCGCTTCAGGGCGATAGGCGGTTTCCGCAGGCGTAACGTGAATATGATCGCGTTTCCTGAACAGGGGGCGATCCAAGTGGAAAGGACTTGGCCATGAACATGAATAACGGAATTCAGAGTATCGCCATCGATGCGGGCAGCACCGTCATCATCAACGGGGCGGTCATCAAGATCAGCGGCGAGCGCTGCCTGCTGGAAGTCGACGCCGAAACCTCGGTGGTGACCGAGAATGATATCCTCACGCAAGACGAGGCAACGACGCCGGCGAAGCGCATCTATCTGATGCTGCTGCTGATGCATATCGACCCGCAGGCCTATCGGACGCATTATATCCCGTTCATGGATTACATGATCGATTTCATGAAGGGCTCGCATATTCAGGAAGTGCGGAAAAATCTGATGCTGATCCTGAAATGCGTCGAATCTGGCCGTTATTTCAACGCGCTGGAAGCATGCCGCGGGTTGATGCAGTTCGAATCGAAGCTGTTTTCGGATTACGCCGTCACCCAGTGACGCCGGGGCAAGCGACGACAGAGAAAGTGACGACGGGGAAGCGGGGACATGTACGGTTATAACGCATACCAGAAGGTTACCCGCGTCACCCAGACGCCACGGGCGGCCGAACACCGGCTTCTGGGCAACGTGACGGCGGCTCTCCTGGCCGCCGATCGCGAGCCCGACGACAAGCGCAAGCTGGTCGACGCCCTGCTGTGGAACAAACAGGTCTGGGATAATCTCGTCATCGAAATCCGCGATGACGACAATCTCCTCCCGGACCAGCTCCGTGACTCGATTGTTGGAATCGGCACCTGGGTCATGCAGGAGACATACCGGGTGATGGACGGCGACAGCGATGTGAAATCCCTGATTGAGATCAATACGATCATCATGGAAGGGCTGCGCTGAGCGCCTTTCGTGCCGATATACTTGATGCTACCAACCGCCCGGCTCACAGCCGGGCGGTTTGCGTTTGGGGCGCAATCGAAAACATGTGCAGTGGGGTATCCCGTAACCTTTTGAGTCAGCTAGGCATATTCGCCCGAACTGCCCGGCAATAATTGCCCCGGCTGACAAATAGGGTCCTGGGGTGGCGGTGAAAAAACGTCACTCAGCCTAAAAAATATACATAAAGAACAATAACTTAAGTGAATTTTTGCGGGTTGGCATCCCGCTTGCTCCTAAGCGGCCATGGGTTTTGGCATTCGACTTGGGAGTTTTTGACATGCCAGTTAATTCGATCAATACCAACACCTCCGCCCTGGTCGCGCTTCAGGCGCTGAACTCGACCAACCGGGAACTGGACAAGGTCCAGGACCGTATCTCTACCGGCCTGAAGGTCGTTGGTGCCGTCGATGACGCCTCCAGCTTCTCGATCGCCCAGGGTATTCGCGGTGACCTGAAGGCCTATGAGGCCGTCTCTCAGGGTATCGCCAATGCGAAGGGCGTCCTGACGGTCGCTGTCGCCGGTGCGACGAAGATTTCCGACCTGATGGCCGACATCAAGAAGAAGGTGATCGAGGGCATGAACCCCGCGAACACCTCGGCCCAGCAGCAGATCCTGGCAGCGGACTATGTCCAGCTGATCGATACGATCTCGCGGCTGATCGAGAATTCCAGCTACAACAACCGCAACCTGCTGAGCGGCGGCGTGAATATCGACGTCATCAGCAATATCGACGGTTCGACGCTCACGGTGCGCGGCAATGACCTGGCGACCGGCCAGGACACGCTGGCGACCACCACCAGCCTGGATACTCCGGCCGATGCCGCCCTCGCCCTGGTTGCAGTGAATGAATACATCTCGACCGTCAACTCGGCGCTCGGCAATCTCGGTGCCGATACCCGGACAGTCAATTTCCAGGATGACTTCATTGGCATCCTGAACGACGCCACAACGACCGGCCTCGGCGATATCGTCGATGCCGATCTGGCCAAGGAATCGGCCCGACTGCAGGCCATTCAGGTGAAGCAGCAGCTGGGTACCCAGACGCTGAGCATCGCCAACCAGCGGCCGCAGGTCATCCTGTCGCTGTTCCGTAACTAAGGCGAAGGCGTCAGCCGTGCCCTCACTCTCCCAAGTCGCGGATGACGCGCGGTCGTCGGGCATCGCCCCGGCGGCCGCCGCCTTGCGTCCGCTTTTGGAGTGGGCAAAGTGCTGGAAGAATAAGGCATTTTCCGTGATGGCCTCATTCTTGCTTGGGTGTGTATCAGGTCACTTCGGGAGCACCCAGCGATGAGCCTGAACATAGCGCTTCAAAATGCATTGAGCGGTCTGCGCGTTTCGCAGGGCGGGATGGACATCGTCTCCCGCAATATCGCGAACGCCAATACCGAAGGCTATACCCGCAAGATCGCGGAACAGCTCAACGTCGTCTATCGCGGCCAGGGCGCAGGCGCCACGCTTGCCGAAGTGCGTCGCCAGGTGGATGCGGGGCTGCGTCAGGAGCTGGAGAAATCGACCTCGCTGCAGGCGCGGCTGCAGGTCGTGGACAGTGTCCTTTCGGAACTGGAGCTGAGCTTCGGCAAGCCCTCCGAAAACACCTCGATCGCCGGCAAGCTGAACACGCTGAGCAATTCCTTCGAGCAGCTCTATGCCAGCCCGGAAAATTTGACGGCGCAGCAGAATGTGCTGTCCCAGGCCCAGAACATGATCGATGGCCTGAGCACGATGTCCGAGCAGGTCCAGGAGCTGCGCGAACGCGCCGATGCGGATATCGCGACGGCTGTCGAGGAAACCAATGCGGCGATGGCTAACATCGCAAAGCTGAACGACGACATCGCCCGTCGGCTCGCACGCGGCGAAAGTACGGCGGATCTCGAAGACCAGCGCGATATCGAGGTAAAGAAGGTCGCCGAGAATATCGGCATCAAATATTTCGAGCGCAGCGACGGCAAGCTGGTGCTGATGACCGATACCAGCCGGTATCTCGTCGAATATACGGATTTCGCGCTCAGTTTCGATCCGACCGCGATGGTCGATCCCAGTTCGCGTTATCCCGGCGTGTTGAGCGGGGTCACGCTGAACGGCGTTGATATCACCTCAGAGATCACCTCGGGCAAGATCGGCGGCCTTCTTGAGCTGCGCGACACCCGTCTGGTACAGGCCCAGGGCCAGCTCGACGAGATGGCCGCGACGATGACCGAGATGTTCCAGGGCACCGGCGTTGAATTGTTCATGGATAATGGCGTCACCTTCGCGCGCGGGGCGGGCGATGTGAACGTCGTCGGCCTGTCGCAGCGCCTGACGCTGAACCAGGATGTGGTCGATGAACCCTGGCGCCTGCGTGAGGGCTCCGATGTGGTGGCGGTTCCTGCGGAAAGCGCGAATGTCGGCGACACCACGATCATCGAGAGCATCATCGACGCCTTCAACGCGACGCGCGCCTTTACCACGACGGAGCCGGGCGGCCTGAATCTCGGTGTCGGCACGGGGGTGACCCTGCAGAGCTATACCGCCGGCATCGTCGCCTTCCAGGGTGTCGAGCGGGCCAACACCCAGGCGCAGCTGGCCTTTGAACAGGGGTTGAACCTGTCGCTGGACCAGCGCCTGAAGAATGACAGCGGTGTGAATATCGACGAGGAAATCGCCATCCTCATTCAGTTGCAGACATCCTATGCCGCGTCTGCCCGTGTGGTGTCGAGTATCACCCAGGCATTCGACGAGCTTCTGGGTATGGTTCGATGATAGGCCGGATTAACCGGGGAGAGATATCATGAGGGTTGCCAATCTCGCGCAAAGCCTTTTGACCCGCACGCAGGCGCTGGATACCCAGTTCCGCCTGCAGACCACCGAGCAGCAGATCAGCACGGGTTACAAGACCAGTGTTTTCAGCGGCCTGGGCGGCGAATCGAAAAAGCTTCTGGATTTCGACCGGGCCAAGAGCGGCCTGGAAACCTATATGTCGACGATCCAGGCGGCCGAGCGACGCTCCACCATCATGGATGCGGCGCTGACCACCATCACGACCATCGCGGAGGAAGTCCGGGCGGATAATTTCTCGACCCGTGCCTTCATCGACGATGCGTCGGTGCGCCAGAATGTGATGACCGGCGCGGAGGAGGCGATCAACACCACGATCAGCGCCCTGAATGCGCAGTTCGAGGGCCGTTATCTGTTCTCCGGCTATGAATTCGACACCAAGCCGATCGATATCGACGCGGATACGATGATCGCCGATACAAACACGATCCTCGCCGGCGCCGGCTTTCCGCCCGGCACGGCCGTGGCTGCCGCCGATATCGAAGCGGCAATCGACGAGTATCTTGGCATCAACCCGGTTGCGGCTGCGGGCTATTACGCCTCCAATTCCAGCGACACGGTTTCGGCGCGGATCGACGAGAACCAGGAACTGCAATATGGCCTGACCGCCGATGACGCGGCCTTCCGCGAGGTGTTGAAGGGCTTCCTGATGACCTCGATCTCGGTCGAGCGTTATGACGATCTGAACCAGACATCGGCGACAGAATTCGAGACCGCCTATACCAATGCGCGCGTGTTCACCGAGACGGGGTTCGACGAGACCAACCAGCATGTCGGCCAGCTCGGCATCCGCCGGCAGAAGCTCGAATCCACCCGCATCGGCCATGAGAACACGATCAACATCCTGGAGCAGGGGATCTCCGAGATCCAGGACGCCGATGTTTACAAGGCGATCACCGAATTCCAGCGCCTCCAGGTTCAGCTGCAGGCTTCCTATACGGTGACCTCGCAGCTGTCCAACCTGTCACTGGTAAACTTTATCTAATCAGAATTGGTCACATTTGAATCGTTACTGGCCAGAAAATCATGGGCTGCTCATATTTTGCTTGAATGTAATACAATTTTAAGCAAATTGAATGGGTGCGTCGGTCGTGGTGACCTGACATCCTCTGTGGAGGCCAGCCAATGTTCGTGGACAGCAATCGATCTGCTCTTGTGGGTATTGTCTCCCCAGGGCTGACAAACGCGTCCGGGACACCGGCGGAGGACGCTGATTCTCTTCCCGAACGTGCCCTCTCGGTAGGTCCGAGGGAGTCGTCTGGTCCCCGGATCTGGGGCAATGGCTATCTCAGCCCGGTCGTCCGCTTCGACAGCAGCACCAGCACCCTGTTTTTCGAGACCCGTGGCTTCGAGACGGGTGACACCGAACAGCAATACCCGCGCAAACGGGCCGTTGAGCTCTACCAGCTGTTTCAGGATGTCCGCGATGGCGGCGCCGCGCCGGAAGAGACCTCTGTCGCGGAGCGCGTTGCGCCAGGTTTTAGGGACGCTTCCCCGACTGAACCCGCCCTTCAGGCAGCGGTTGCCGGCTATGCCGGGGCTGCGGCGGAAGAGAATTCCGGCCAGATACTGCGCCTGGATACCTGATCCGGTTGCCGACCTCACACACAAAAAAGCCCTGAGAAATCAAATTCCTCAGGGCTTTTTTGTGACTGGCGTGAGAGCCGGAGACGGTCTCAGATTTCCTTGTTGATGGCGATGGAGACCGAATCCCGCTTCGGCGAGCTGACGCCGTAGCTGAAGCTGCCATGGGCGGTGTAGCCACCGGATTCCGCCCGCTTGCTCTGCACGGCGTTCTTGATCACCTGGAAGACCCGCTCGCCGGCTTCGACGGCGCTGGCCAGGGCGATCATGTTGCGCCCCAGAATTTCCTGCAGCGCCATCATCTTCTGCTGCAGCAGAGAGCGTTCTTCCTCCGGCAAGGCGCGGATCGGCGCCGGGTTCTCATGCAGCGCGCGATGCAGCTTCGCATAGTCGGTGGAGGCGTTGTTCTTTTCCACCTGAAGCACGTCGATCTCCTTCAGGCGCCGCTGCTCCAGGCACTGGGTCTCCCGGGTCAGGATATCCAGCAGCCGGTCGATGGCCTGGCTGAAGCTGGAGGGCGAGACGGGCAGGGCGGTCTGCTCCTGCGCGAGGCTCATCGCGGCGAATGCGCTGTTCATGGCTGTGTCTCCTGCATTCTCAACATTGCTGCCTGTATGTGATCGGCAAGGCCAAGACCGCCCTGCTGGGCGACCGACTTGCCGAATTCCTGAACCATCATTGAGCGCCAGATGCCTTCGGCGGCGCCGCCGCTGAACATGCCGTCGGTCGAAATCGTGTCGAACATCGGCTTGAACATCTCGGCGATGAAGACGGCTTCAAAATCCTCGGCCGTCTTGCGGATCTTGTCCGGGCTCATCTTCTTGTCGATCGTCGGCAGGCGCCCGGTCGCCTGGTCGGTCACCATGCCGGCATCGCCGGCTGCGGATGACAGGGAGGAAAGGGCGCTCATCAGATGATCTCGATATCGGCTTGCAGCGCGCCCGAAGCCTTGATCGCCTGCAGGATGGAAATCATGTCGCGCGGACCGACGCCCAGGGCGTTCAGCCCATCGACCAGCTCCTGAAGCGTCACGCCGGAGGGCAGCACGGTCAGGCGGCGGTTTTCATCCTCCTGGATATCGATCTGGGTGCGGGGCACCACGACGGTCTGGCCGCCCTGCGAGAACGGATTGGGCTGCGAGACCTGCGGGGTTTCGGTGATGCGGATGGTCAGATTGCCCTGGGCAATCGCGACCGTATTGATGCGGACATTCTCGCCCATCACGATGACGCCGGATTTCTCGTCGATCACCACCTTGGCGACCTGGTCCGGAGATACCCGCAGCTGCTCGATATCGGTGATCAGGCCGACCGCGTTGTTGGTGTAGTTCGACGGAATTGTCATGCGTACCGTGCCGGGATCAAGCGGCTGGGCGATGGGCTGGCCGATAAAGGCATTCACCGCCTGCGCGATGCGCCGGGCCGTGGTGAAGTCCGGATTGCGCAGGGCGACATTCACGGTTTCCATCTGGGCCATCTGGAACGGCACTTCGCGTTCGACGATGGCGCCATTGGCGATGCGGCCGGCGGTCGGCACGCCGCGCGTAACAGAGGAAGCAGCCCCCTGGGCGGCAAAGCCGGACACCGCAATCGGCCCCTGAGCAACGGCATAGACCTCGCCATCGGCGGCGATCATCGGGGTGACCAGCAGCGTGCCGCCCAGCAGATTGCTGGCGTCGCCGATGGTTGAGATGCTGACATCGATCTTCGTGCCCTGGCGCGAGAAGGGCGGCAGCACCGCGGTCACCATGACGGCGGCGATGTTGTCCACTTCCAGCCGGTTGTCGCGGGCATTCACGCCCAGGCGCTCCAGCATGCCGACCAGGCTCTCCCGGGTGAAGACGGATTTGCGTAGATCGTCGCCGGTGCCGTTCAGCCCGACCACCAGGCCATAGCCGACCAGGATGTTCTCGCGCACGCCCTCGAAGCTGGCGATATCCTTGATCCGCGAATTGGCGAGTGCCGGCTGACTGAAGGATGCCAGGGCCATGCCGGCAACCATGAGGGCCGAAACGGCGCGGCGGAAGGTTGTCTGTAGCGCGTGAACCATCATCGCAATCCCCTATGGGCTTTCGCCCTGAACAATTCTTTCCAGAGGCTATAAGCGAAAACCGTGCCAGTCTCGATGTCAGGAAAACATCGGAATCTGGCGGAAATCGGATGGAATTACCGTCGGCTATACCCATAGTCAGTGGTGAGAGGGCCACGGTGGGCGGTAAAGCCTGCCTGCCGGGGATGTCAGGGCGGCAAAATCTGCCCAGAGGATGGCAGGCGTAATGTGTTGATAGTGGCCTTTCAAACACGATATACAGGCATATGGAAACGGAGCTCGGATGAAGGTCAATCAGACAGGCACCGTGCGAACAGACTCCACCCGCAAGGCTGACAAGTCCAAGGGGCAGGGGGCGCAATTCGCACGCCATCTCAGCGAGACTGGCGATGCCGGGGATGCCGCAGGCATTACGGGTATCCGCCCCAGCGATTCCGTTTTCTCCGTTCAGGAAGTGGATGAGCAGCCGGAGCGCCGGGCCCGTAGGCATGGCGAGGATTTGCTGTCCCGCCTGGATGAAATCCGCCATGGGTTATTGCTGGGCTCGATCCCGGAAAGCCGCCTGCAGCAGCTGGCCCAGATGGTCGACCGGCAGCGGGAGGCAATCATCGATCCCCGGCTCGTCGAAATCCTGGATGAGATCGACCTGCGGGTGAAGGTTGAGCTGGCAAAGCTTGACCAGATAAAGTGACTTTCTGGGTCATATATTAGAGATATTGAAAATTTCAGTGTTATTACAATAGCTTACGAAGTTTGCTAAAAGACAAACTTGCGCTTGTTCCAGATAGGTTCGCTCCGTATACTCCGCGCGCTTCTGATACATGCAGCGTGGAGTAGTGAATGTCCGCATCACCTTTGCTGCCGCCTGATTACAGGCCGTCCGAGGACGAGCCATTCATGAACCCGATGCAGCGCGAATATTTTCGTCAAAGGCTGCTTCGCTGGCGGAATGAAATACTGACCGAAGCCGGTCAGACCTTGAGCCATCTGAGTCAGGAAAATCTGCAGCAGCCCGATATGGCTGACCGGGCGTCGCTGGAAACCGACCATGCCATTGAGCTTCGGACCCGCGACCGGGAACGCAAGCTGCTTGGCAAGATCGACGCGGCGCTGGAACGCATCGACAACGACACCTATGGGTATTGCGAGGAAACCGGCGAGCCGATCAGCCTGCGCCGTCTCGAAGCCCGCCCGAATGCCACGCTCAGCCTGGAGGCCCAGGAACGCCACGAGCGCATGGAGCGGACCCACCGCGACGATTGAGTTTTCGCGAGTGACATAAGAAAAGGCCGTCTTGCAAAAGGCGGCCTTTTTTCATGCGTCTGACAGAAAGAAGGGCCGCCCCTGAATCCATCAACGGGGAGCGGCCCTTCTGACCAGCATTCTGCTGGCCGAATATCGGGTCTGTGCTGGCATTCTGCCGACCGGAATTCTCTGGTTCCGGCTGCCCCGGCCTTCTGCCGGGGCGATCATGCCGCCGGTTAGAACGGCATGATGACGTCGAAGACCTGCTGGCCGTAGCGGGGCTGCTGCACATCTGTGATGTGGCCCCGGCCGCCATAGGCGATCCGGGCTTCGGCCAGGCGGTCATATTCGATGGTGTTGGTGGCGCTGATATCCTCCTGGCGGATGACGCCGCCGACGACCAGTTCGCGCACTTCGTAGTTCACGCGCACTTCCTGCCGGCCCTGCAGCACCATGTTGCCATTCGGCAGTTTCTGGACGATCACGGCAGCGATCCGCAGGTTGATCGCCTCGCTGCGGTTGATCGTGCCGGCGCCGGTGCTGCTGCTGCCGCTTTCCAGGCCCAGCAGATTGCCGGGGTTCACCGCGTCGGGCAGCACCTTGCCCAGCTCGGCTTCCAGGCCGAACAGCCCGGTCAGGCCGGCATCCTCGGTATTGCTCCGGGTACGCTGGGTGGTGTTGCGCAGATTGGCGTCGTCGGCAATCTCGATGATGACGGTGATCAGATCGCCGACCTGAGCGGCGCGCTGATCCTTGAAGAAGGCGCGCGAGCCGACGGTCCAGAGCGAATTCGCCTGGCGGATCTGCGGCCGGGTCGCCGGCATTGGCAGGCTGACCGGCCGGTAATCCTTGGCCTGGGTCGGGTTGTCGATCCCGGACAGGCCTGGTTCCTTGCCAATATTGGCAAGGCGGTCTGCGGTGTTGCAGGCCGACAGGCCAAGGGCGATCAGCGCGGTGCAGGCGAGCAGGCCGGCCTTGCGGGGGAGAAGAGTGGTCGAGCGGGTCATGATGGAATGCTTCCTTATGCTCGGTCGTATCAGTTTGAGGCCAGCTGGCCGCGGCCGCTCAGGACTTCCACCGTGTTCGGGCCGGTAACCAGGCCCGTAACGGTTTTCTTGCTGATGATGTTGGTCACCCGGATCACATCGCCTTCAGCACCGCTTTCCTGTGCGATGCCCAGCGCGGTCAGGCGCATCATCGGGGTGACGGCAATGATCGTCACCCGGTCGCCCCGCTTGGCCAAAATGTTCGGCTTCACGTCAGTGGTGCGGATCGGCTGGTTGACGGCGAGCGGCCGGCGCGGGATCAGGCCGACCAGTTCTTCCGGCTGGGAGACGACCGAGCCGGACAGCTGTGCGGTGCGCACCTGCTTCCAGGCAATGTCGCTGTCCCGGATCACATCGCCCGGCAGGATGGAGCGTGCCAGGACAGGCACGGAGACCAGGCTGTGGAACCGGCCGCTGACCTGCTGGGTCTGGGCCTCCGGATCGCCGGCCGGAACCGTGACGGAAGCCTGGAAGCGCTGCGTGCGGGTGTCGTAGGACAGCTGGTCGATGGCCATGTCCATCTGCGCATCGGTCGCGATATGCAGCCGCAGGGCCCGGTTGTAGATAGAGACCTCAATCTCGTTCGAGACGCCCTGATCAATCAGCGCATCCCGCATGGCGCGCTCGACATCGGCAATCGGCACGACGAGGCTGGCGCGCTCGATCGCCACCTTGTCCAGCGGGCTGTTCGGCCGCCAGTCCAGCCCATGGGTCTGGGCCAGGCGGTGCAGCGCGCTTGCCGTGTAGATGCGGCGCTCGCCGGGCAGGGGGGCGCGGTCGACCTCGATATCATTGGCCTTTTCGATGCCGGCGAACAGATCGCTCAGCCGGATCGACTGGCCATGGATCATGGTTGTGGTCTGCAGGGAGACCGGCAGCAGCGCCGCCGCCGCTGCGACAGGCCGGCCGCCATTCGCGGCAGCGGTTGACGCGGCCTGTGCCTGAAGCGCAATCGCTGAAACGCCGGCGGCGAGCAGGGTGGCGAGAAGCAGGGGGCGAATGGTGCGGCGCATGGTGGATCTCCTTCTACGGGGCGGCGATTAGCGCAGGCGGGTAACCGTCTGCATCATCTGGTCGGTCGCCTCGATGACCTTGGAATTCATTTCGTAGGCGCGCTGGGCGGTGATCAGCGCGGTGATTTCCGTGACCGGGTTCACGTTCGAGGTCTCCAGGAAGCCCTGCAGCAGCGTGCCGAAGCCGGGTTCGCCCGGATTGGCCGCCACGGCGGCACCGGAGGCCGGGGTTTCGATCAGCAAATTGCTGCCGATGCTCTCCAGACCGGCCATGTTCGGGAACATGGCGAGATCGATGCGGCCGAGATTCTGCAGCTGGACCTGATTGTCCAGCTTGGCAAGGACCTCGCCGCTGGCATTGATCGTCACCGACACGGCATCCTGCGGCACGGCGATGGCCGGCTGTACCAGGAAACCATCGGCGGTCACCAGCTGGCCTTCCGGGCTGAGCTGGAAGGAGCCGTCACGGGTATAGGCGATCTCGCCATTCGGCAGTTCGATGCGGAACATGCCTTCGCCCTGGATGGCGACATCGAGCTGGTTGTCGGTGAGCAGCAGATTGCCCTGCTCGTTGATACGGTAGGTCGCCGCGGCGCGCACACCGACGCCGATCTGCAGGCCCGAGGGAACCACCTGGCCCTGATCGGAGGATTGCGAGCCGACACGGCGCAGATCCTGGTACAGCAGATCCTGGAATTCAGGGCGCAGCCGCTTGAAGCCAACCGTGCTCATATTGGCGATGTTGTTGGAGATGACCTCCACATTCAGCTGCTGCGCCTGCATGCCGGTGGCTGCAATATTAAGGGCTCGCATTGTCTTTGCTCCGTTTTCTAGGCGTCGTTATCTGCGTGTGCGTCGGTCGTCTGATCAGGCGTTGACCGGCTTGCCGAGGCGGCGGATGCCGTCCCGCATGCGGTCATGTTCCTGCTGGATCACGTTCGAGGCCCGCTCATAGCTGCGATGGACTTCGATCATCCGGCTCATCTCGGACAGCGTGTTGACGTTGGAGCCTTCAAGGGCGCCCTGGACCACTTTCGCGGTCTGGGCTTCCAGCGGCTCTCCCATGGAGATGAACAGATTGCTGCCGGCCCGCTGCATCGCCTGCGGAAATTCGAATTCCACGATCTGCATGCGGGCGATTTCGGCACCGTCCCGGGTCCGGATGAAACCGAGGGAGTCGATGGTCAGCGCCCCCTGGTCGAGCGGCACGGAAAGCGGGTTGTTGTTCTCGTCCAGAACCGGATAACCCTCGGTGGTGACGAGGTTGCCATCCTGGTCCGGCTTGAAGGTGCCGGTGCGGGTGTAGCGCGGGCCGCCCGGCGTATCGACGACGAAGAAGCCCTGGCCGGTGATCGACAGGTCGAAAGTGTTGCCGGTGCTCTGCAGCGGGCCTTCACTGAAATCGAAGGCCATCGCCCGGTCGAGAACATAGGAGAGCTTCTCGCCGATGCGGGGCTGCTCCAGATATTCCTCGAACAGAACCCGCTGGCCCTTGAAGCCTGTCGTATTGGCATTGGCGACGTTATTCGCCAGCGCGGACAATTCGCGCTGCAGGCCCATCTGCTTCGACAAAGCGATATAGGAAGCGTTTTCCATCGGACTTCTTTCTCCTACGACCAGGCCGGTCGGTGTTGCCCGAGCGGACCTGCATTTTCGTTCGGGAGAGTAGATGCATGCCGTGTGCCAGATGGATAATCCGCAGAAATGCTGGGGTTTCGTGGGGTTTCGATGGGATTGGAGTGGCTGACGGGGCAGGACGGCAGAAGCTGCCCGGCAAAATTTGTCCAGCGCCGCGGGAAAATACAGGCCGGGTGGCGGCAGGCCACAAGATGACGGGGTGGCTGCGTATTGACCGACAAGCTGTTGCGGTCGGTATTCCAAGCGCTGCTTTAAAGACGGGCGCGAAATGGTATAAGGTGATGTGTAGCATACTGTGCCGAAGATACGGTCCGCTCGCGGATCGACGGCGCTGACGCACAAGAGGCATGGCTTTTGCTTGGTGAATACCGACGGGCTATGCCGGCCTGGGTTATAGGGAATGGAATAGAACGATGGCGGCTGACGCAATCGGCGAAGATTTCGAAGACGGCGGTGAGGGTCCGAAGAAGAAGAAATTCAGCGGCAAGAAGCTGATTCTCTTTATCGTTTTGCCTCTTCTCCTGCTGATTGGCGCCGGCGTCGGTGTCTATCTGTCCGGCATGCTGAGCCCGGCGAAGCCGACCGTGGCCTCCACCGATTCGGAAGCACCGCCACCGCCACCGCCGGCCCAGGCGGTCTTTTTCGATTTGCCGGAGATCATCGTCAATCTGAACAGCGCCGGCCGCCGCAGCACCTTCCTGAAGATGAATGTCAGTCTTGAGCTGCAGAATCCGGCGGATATCGGCCGCATCAACGAGGTGATGCCGCGCATCATCGATAATTTCCAGGTCTATCTGCGTGAGCTGAGGATCGAGGATCTGCAGGGATCGGCCGGTATGTACCGGCTGCGGGAAGAATTGCTGCGGCGCGTGAATCTGGCGGTTCGTCCGGCCCGGGTGCGCGACGTGCTGTTCCGCGAAATGCTGGTGCAGTGATGGCTGGTTCCTACAGCCGCACCCTGCACGCGATGGAGGCGTGATGAGCGACGATCAGGACGCATTGGCCGATGAATGGGCCGCCGCAGGTGCCGATGACGACGATATGGGGATGGATGATGACGGCACAGCCCGCGTCCTGAACCAGGCGGAAATCGACTCACTGCTCGGATTCGACGAGGATGGTGCCGGCGACGGCGAGAATTCCGGCATCCACGCCATCGTCAATTCGGCGCTCGTCTCCTATGAACGCCTGCCGATGCTGGAGGTGGTCTATGACCGCCTGGTGCGCATGATGTCGACATCCTTGCGCAACTTCACCTCGGACAATGTCGAGGTCTCGCTCGACAACATCAACTCGATCCGCTTCGGCGATTATCTGAACTCCATCCCGCTGCCCGCCATGCTGGGCGTGTTCAAGGCGGAGGAATGGGACAATTTCGGGTTGCTGGTGGTCGACTCGGCGATGATCTACTCCATCGTCGACGTGCTGCTCGGTGGCCGGCGCGGCACAGCGGCGATGCGCATTGAGGGCCGGCCCTACACCACCATCGAACGCAACCTGGTCGAGCGCCTGATCAATGTCGTGCTGTCCGACCTGTCGGCAGCCTTCGATCCGCTGTCGCCGGTGACCTTCCGCTTCGAGCGGCTGGAGACCAATCCGCGCTTCGCGACCATCGCCCGCCCGGCCAACGCCGCCATCGTCGCGCGGCTGCGCATCGACATGGAAGATCGCGGCGGAAGGCTGGAATTGCTGCTGCCCTATGCGACGCTGGAACCGGTGCGTGAATTGCTGCTGCAGATGTTCATGGGCGAGAAATTCGGCCGCGATTCAATCTGGGAAAGCCATCTGGCGACCGAGTTGTGGAACACCGATGTCGAGCTGGAAGCAGTGCTGGATGAAGTGCCCGTCTCGCTGGGCGATGTGCTGAACTGGAAGGTCGGCAGCCGCATGCTGCTGGATGCCGATTCCGATTCGCAGATCGATCTGCGCTGCGGCAGCGTCACCCTTTTCGGCGGCAAGATGGGGCGCAAAGGCTCCGATATCGCGATCCGCATCGAAAAACGTCACCGGAAGATGTAGAATTTGCCGGCGCGGGCTGCCGTGCCGCTTGGGCAAGAGAGGTGATGGAAATGGACATGGACCTCCAACTGTCGTTGGTCCTGGACGTACTGGTGGCAATTCTGCTTATTGCCACCATTGTCTATGCCATAATCCTCAACCGCAAACTCGGACGGTTGCGCGCCGACCGGGCGGAATTCGAGACGATGATCGCCCGCTTCGTGGACGCCACGCAAAAGGCGGATGCCGGTCTGAAGGGTCTGAAAGCCACGGCGGAAGAGGTTGGCCGGTCACTGCAGCAGCCAACGGACCGTGCAGTTGCGATCCGCGACGAGCTGGTGTTCATGATCGAGCGTGCCGACGCGCTGGCGGAGAAACTGGCCAACCGGACCTCGCCGCGCGAGGAACGGGGCATGGCCGGCTTCGCCGCCGATCTGTCAGCCGCCAATCTTGCCGGTGCGGCGACTGTCGGCAGAGGGCAGGCGAGGGTTGCGCCGGAAGAACCGGCTGACGAGGGCGACGAGGCGGCCGGTGGCCGGTCCAAGGCGGAGCGCGACCTGCTGCGCGCTCTGCGCAATGCGCGCTGATGCTGCGAATACTGATTTAAAGAGGGTTTGAATGGCTTCCTCGTTTCGCCTGATCCCGGTCACGATCCTGGCCGCGCTGCTGCTGCTGACCGTGAAGGTGGGCGGCATCTGGCAGGAAGTCACCCGCATCGGGCCATCGCCGGTGGCGGCCCAGCAGGCCCAGCCGCAGCAGAACCAGCAACAGAACCCGCCCCAGCAGAACCCGCCAAAGCCGGCGGCCCAGCGCAAGGATGGCGACAAGCCGATCGATCCGATCCTGTTCAGCCGCTCCGAGATTGAGCTGTTACAGGAATTGTCGCGCCGGCGCGAGGAGCTGGACCAGCGCGAGCAGACTCTGATCCAGAAGGAAGGTCTTCTGGCCGCCGCCGAACAGCGTATCGAGAAGCGGATCGGCGATCTGGCCTCGATCCGGGGCGATATCGAAGGCCTGATCAAGAAATACAATGAGCAGGAAGAGGCGGAGCTGCAGCGCCTGGTGAAGATTTACGAGGCGATGAAGCCGAAGGATGCGGCCGCCATCTTCAACGAGCTGGATATCGCCATCCTGCTGCAGGTGATGGAGCGCATGGCGGAACGCCGCATTGCGCCGATTCTGGCCGATATGACCCCCAAGCGGGCGCAGCAGGTGACGACGGAAATCGCCTCGCGTCGGCCGATGCCTGATCTGGAAGCTGCTGTGAAGCCCTGATTATCGTTATTTTTTAGTTTTATCCGACCGTTTAACTGTTGGTTAATGAACCGGCCATACAGTGGCGTCGGATAAGTAACCATATGAACTTTCTGTCCCAGTTCCGCCAGCCGAGGTGATTGATGTCCGTTGACATGAATATGGAAATTCTCATCGTCGATGATTACCGGACGATGCTGAGAATCATTCGAAATCTTTTGAAGCAGATCGGTTTCGACAATGTCGACGAAGCCACTGACGGCAGCATGGCGCTGAAGAAGATGCGCGAGAAGAGTTACGGCCTGGTCATTTCCGACTGGAATATGGAGCCGATGACCGGTCTGCAGCTGCTGAAGGAAGTGCGCGCCGACGCCAAGCTGAAGGGCACGCCCTTCATCATGGTGACGGCGGAAAGCAAGACCGAGAACGTCATCGCTGCCAAACAGGCCGGCGTGAACAACTACATCGTGAAGCCGTTCAACGCCGCGACCCTGAAGATGAAGCTGGTCGCCGTTATCGGCAATTTCTGAGGGAGTCTGATCCGTGGCCGGGACGAAGATAGACAAGCGCCAAACTCCGTTCGTCCAGCCGGATCCGCAAACCCCGGTCGTGACGGTGGGTGAGGTCGTCGAGATCGTCGAGCAGATGATTGGCACGATTCGGGGCGATCTTTCCCCCGGTGCCCTGCAGCTCTATGGCGAATTGGAAGATCTGGCGCGCTTCATCCGCTCGACGCGCGAGGAACTGGCGTCGATCGGTGCGGATGACATCCGCGCCCATGACATTCCCAGCGCTACGGATGAATTGGATGCCGTGGTCGGCGCCACGGAAGAGGCGACCGGCAAGATTCTCGATTCCTGCGATGTGATCGCGGAAATCGCCGGCGAATTGTCGCCGGAATTGTCGGCGCGGGCCACCGAAGCGGTGACCAACATCTACGAAGCCTGCAATTTCCAGGATATTACCGGCCAGCGCATCACCAAGGTGGTGAATACGCTGCAGCAGATCGAAAGCAAGGTCGGCCAGTTGCTGGGCGCCTTCGGCCCGCCGACCGCCAAGCCCGATGCCGAAGTGGCGAAACCGAAATCGGCAAAGCCCGGCGACACCCGCCCGGATGCCGATCTGCTCAACGGTCCGCAATTGCCGACGGCGGCAAATTCCCAGGACGATATTGACGCTATTCTGGCCAGTTTCGACTAAGCGGTGTATGCATAGCCTTGTGGGAAACGGGGCAAACCGCGATCGACACGTATGTATGATGATGAACAGCCGGTAGAAACGACCAACCCGGCAGCCGCCAGCGGTCAGGCCCTGCTCAGCTTGTATCTGTTGCTGCTGGCCTTCTTCATCCTGCTTCAGTCCATATCCAGCTTCGAAGATGAGCGCTCGGCCCAGGTTGTCGAGGGCGTGAACCGCAGTTTTCCGTCCTTCCTGAGAAGTGGCACGGTCGGCGGGGACGGCATCGCGGCGGGCGGTCTTGCCGTCGGGGCCGATGCCTCGACGCGTCTGGGCACCCTGTTCCAGCAGCATTTCGCGCTTGAACCGGTCGATCAGGCCGTGCGCGCCGATGTCTACCGTGTCGATCTTCCGGTGGCGTTCCTGTTTGTCGGTGAGGGCGATGAGCTGTCGCCTCGCGGCCTTCAATTCTTCAAGCCCTTCGCCGAGATTCTCCGCACCCCGCCGGCCGGCTACCGCTTCGATCTGGAGATATTGCTGGGTACAGGCGGGGCCGGTGATCTGGCGGCCGCGCGCGCCGGCCAGCAGACCCCGGCGATGCTGCGCATGGGCCGCCTGGCGCAGGCACTGATCGAGGCCGGCCTGCCGCCGGTTCGCGTCTCGGTCGGCTTCATGCCGGGGCCTTCGGACCGGATCGGCTTTTTCGTCTACCAGCGCCCGGCCGGTGCGGCCAATGTCACCTTCGCGGCCGATGCCGTCCCGGGGGGGCGCTAGGATGATCCGCGATTTCTTCCAGCCATGGCGCGGGAATGGCCGGGCGAAGCCGGTCTCCTCACCGGCAGCGGGCGAGGAGGGGCCGGACCCCTTCATCCAGCTGCCCAAGGTTGGCGGCCCGGTATGGCTACTGACCTTTCTCGATACGATCGCCCTGTTGCTGGCCTTCTTCATCATGCTCTATGCGATGTCGAGCCCGTCGGAGACCGCCTTCAAGGAGCTCTCGGCAACCTTGGCCGACCGGCTGAATCCCGATCAGGAAACCGTGGCGACCGCGCCGCCCACCGCCCTGGGGCTAGAGGCAGACAAGCGCGAGGCGGCCCTCAATCTCGATTATCTCTTCTCCCTGCTGCGCACGCATCTCGACAGCGAGCCGGTTCTGGCACGAAGCGTGCTTCACCGTCTCACGGACCGATTGGTGATCTCGCTGCCGAGCGATGTGCTGTTTGCGCGCAACAGCGCCCGGCTGGATGATGCGGCAAGGCTGGCTCTGTTTGATTTGGGAGGGGTGTTGAGCAATCTCGGCAATCGCGTGGATGTCTACGGGCATACTGATCCGGCGCCGATCCGCTCCGGGCCGTATCGTACCAATTGGGAATTGTCGCTCGCCCGGGCACAGTCGGTAGCGGCATCGCTGATCGACTCGGGCTATGATAAGCCTATGATCGTTCAAGGCTTTGCCGACACACGTTTCGAACTGCTGGCGCGCGACATCGATCTGCCGCGCCGGGAGGCGCTGGCGCGGCGTGTTGATCTCGTCATCTATCCGTCACAGGCTGTCGGCACCCCATGATGCGTCCGCTCTTTCTTCGCCTGATGCTTGCCCTGCTGCTGGTCGCGGCCCTGCCGGCTGTTGCCCAGCAGGCTGCGCCGCTGACGGCTGTGCCGGTTCGCGGCGGGTTGCATGAAGGCCATGGCCGGCTGGTCTTTGACTGGCCAACCACTGCCAGCGGGACGGCGCGGATAGAAGGTTCTTCTCTTCTGGTTGCCTTTGACCGGCCCTTGCAGGCGGATCTTTCCGGCGCGTTGGCGAATCTGCGCGGTTATCTGGGCGGCGGCTCCGTCGCGGCGGATAACCGCACGGTCAGCTTCGCGCTGGTGAATGGCGACTACCAGGTCAGCAGCTTCCCGCAGGGCGCTTCCTTCGTGGTCGATCTGAGGCGCCAGGGAGCCCCCCAGGGAACCCCCCAGGCAACCCCGGCACCGGCGGCAACGCCAGCGCCTGTAGCGCAGCCGGCAGCGCCTGCGCTGGCCGTGCGCGGTGCCGATCACACTGGCTACAGCCGGCTGGTCTTCGACTGGAACCGTCCGGTCGACTATACGGTCGAGCGTGCCGAGGGCAGGGCGACCATCCGCTTCGACCGGCCGGCGCGCTATGAAACCGGCACGCTGAACAGCCGACCCTTGCGCAATGTGCAGCGCATCGACCCCGTTGCTGCGACGGAGGGCAGGGCGGTGGCATTGCAGATACCGGCGGATGCCCGGCTGCGCTATTTCCGCAGCGGCACCAAGATCGTGGTCGATGTGCTGGACGCGCAGGCGGGTGGTGCTGCCAGCGCTCCGCAGGCGAGTGCGCCACAAGCCAGTGCGCCCCAGGCCAGTGCGCCCCAGGCGAGCGCGCCCCAGGCAACGCCTCCGCAGCCGCCGGTGCCGCAGGCGACTCCGCCACGGACCGGTAGGGGTCAGCCAACGCCGCCCCAGGCTCCCCCGCAGGCCCGGCCGCCAGCGCCCTCTGTCGCTGCAACACCGCCGACCCCGCAACCTGCGACCCCGCAGATTTCGGAACCGGCCGCGCCCGCACAGTCAGCCGGCAGCGCTGCCGCGCCCGCCGGCTCGACGGCGCTGACCCCGCAATTGCTGACCACCTCGGCCCCGCAGCGTATTCGGGCACCGGTCGCTATCGACCAGCTTGCCGGGGATGCGATTCCCGTCACGGTACGCCGGGAGGGCGACATGATCGCCCTGCGCTTTGAATGGCCGCAGGCGGTCTCGGCAGCGGTGTTCCGCCGGGCAGGGCATCTCTGGGTGGCCTTCGATCAGGGACGGCGGCTCGATCTGTCCGGCCTGTCGGCCACCGATAACCAGGTTTTCAGCCAGCCACAGCAGGTTGCCGTGCCGGTCGGCTCGCTGTTGCGGGCGCGGCTTGTCGAGGGCGTCAACCCGCGGGTCTGGCGCGACGGCAACAGCTGGGTGATCGAACTGCGCGCCCAGACGATCCGCCCGGACGTCCCTCTGGCAGCCGAGGTGCAGCCGATCAGCCCGCAGGGGCCGCGTCTGTTCATACCGGTCACCGGGATCGGCGAGACGATCATCGTGCGCGACCCGGAGGTCGGGGATGAGGTGAACATCGTCCCGCTGGCCCCGCTGGGCCGCGGCATTGACGGCGAGCGCCGCTTTGCCGAATTTGAGCTGCTGCCGACCGTCCAGGGCGTTGCCGTGGTGCCGCTGACCGATGGCGTGCAGATCCGTCAATTGCCGGATGGTGTGGCGATCACCAGCAGTCAGGATGGCGGGCTCTCTTTGTCGCGCGATGTGGCGCGCCGCGAGGCGACCTTCGGCGAGCAATCGGCCACCGGCGGGCTGCAGAACGGCCGGCCCTTTCCGATGACCCAGTGGCGGCGCGGCGGACGCAGCAATTTCTACCCGGAACGCCAGACCCTGCAATTTGCCGTGGCCGAGGCGACCAGCATCGCCCGGACCAAGCCGCGGCTGGAGCTGGCCCAGTTCTATTTTGCCAATGGCCTGTCGGTGGAAGCGCAGGGCTTGCTGCGCACCATTGCCATCGAGGACCCCGACATCGCCAATGTGCCCAGCTTCAAGGCGCTGCTGGGGGCGTCCTATTTCGCCATGGGGCGCTATCAGGAAGCGTCGGACAGCCTGGCGGACCGGGCGCTGGACGGGAACCGGGAAATTGCGCTGTGGCGCGGCGCTGCCAAGGCGGCGATGGGCGACTGGAACGCGGCTGTCGAGCAATTCGCCCGGGCTGGCGAGATACCGGCGGATTATCCGCGCAACTATACGACCGAGATTGCCTTGCTGGCCGCACAGGCGGCGATTCGCGTCGGCGATTATCGCGGCGCCGGGGAGTTTCTCAACGTCGTCGCCGAAGGCACGCCGATCGAGAGCGAGATGGCCCGCATCAATTTCCTGCGCGGCCGGGTGCTTGCCGCTGCCGGCAGCAAGGATGAGGCCATGGAGCTGTGGCGCCCGCTGGCGGACGGCACCGACCGCTGGGCGCGCATCCGGGCGGCCCGTGCGATCATCGAGGAAGAACTGGCGCAGGGCAACATCACCACCGGTCAGGCCCTGCAGCGCCTGGAAGGGTTGCGCTTTGCCTGGCGCGGCGACGAGCTGGAATTCGATCTGCTGCGCCGCATGGGCGAGCTGTATCTGGCCGAGAATGATTACCGCAACGGCCTGACGACAATGCGCGAGGCGGTCACGCTGTTCCCGGATTACCCGGAATCGAAGGTTCTGGCGAAAACCATGACCGATTCCTTCGTATCGCTGTATCTCGACGGTATTGCCGACCGGATGCCGCCTCTGACCGCACTGGCGCTGTATGATGATTTCCGCGAACTGACCCCGCCCGGCGCGCGCGGCAATGAAATGATCCGCCGGCTGGCGGATCGCCTTGTCGCCGTCGATCTGCTGGACCGGGCCGCCAATCTGCTGGACCGTCAGGTGAAATTCCGGCTGGAAGGCGTCGACAAGGCCCGGATCGGCGCCCGGCTGGCACTGATCCGCCTGCTCGACCGGCGGCCGGATGCCGCCATCGGGGCGCTGGATGAAAGCAATGCGCCGGGCCTGCCGGTCGATCTGTTCGACGAGCGGATGCGGCTGCGGGCGCGTGCGGTCTTCGATCTCAGCCAGCCGGACGAGGCGCTTGCCCTGCTGAGCAAGGATACCAGCCGCGATGCCGATTTGCTGCGGGCGGATATTCTCTGGCGCAAGCAGGATTGGGCGGCAGCGACGGGCGTTTTCGCGCGCCTGGCGGCGCCACTGGCAGCGAAGCCGCAATTGACGGACAGCGAGGCGACAACCGTCCTCAACTGGGCCATCGCGGCATCGATGAGCGAGAATACCGCCCAGGTCGTCGCGATCCGTCAGGCGCATGCGCCGGCGATGGATAATTCACCCTACCGCGAGGCGTTCCGTCTGATCACCAACACGACATCGGGCGATCTGGCCGATCTGGAGACCCTGACGCAGCGTTTCCAGGATGTGCAGCGCTTCCAGTCCTTCCTGTCCAATTACCGCGAGAAGCTGAAGAACAGCCAGCTCAGCGCGATAAATTAAGGCCAGCTAGAACGGTCCGTAGCTCTGCACCAGGCTGCCGGCGATCATGTACCAGCCATCCAGCAGCACGAAGAAGATCAGCTTGAACGGCATCGAGACGATGATCGGCGGGATCATCATCATGCCCATCGACATCAGGATCGACGCGATGACCATGTCGATGATGACGAAGGGGATGTAGATCAGGAAGCCGATTTCAAAAGCGCGCCGCAACTCGCTGATCATGAAAGCGGGGATCAGCGCGCGCAGCGGCGTCGCGGCTCCGACCTCATCTTCCCCGGCCTTCGAAATCTCAAGGAAAAGCTGCAGATCCTGGTCGCGGACATGGGTGCGCATGAAGGCGTGGAACGGCTCGATGACCCGCTCCAGCGCCTGCGCCTCGTCGATCTCCTGCTCCATCAGGGGCTGCACGCCCTCGCGATAGGCCTGATCCATGGTCGGCTGCATGATGAAGAAGGTCAGGAACATGGCCAGACTGACCATGACGATGTTCGGTGGCGTCGACTGCGTGCCCATGGCGAAGCGCAGGAAGGACAGCACGACAATGATGCGGGTGAAGGAGGTCACCATCACCAGGATGCCGGGCGCAATCGACAGGATGGTGAAGACGGCGACCAGCTGGATGATGCGCGCGGTGGCGGTTCCCTCGGCCGCGCCGAAATCCAGGTTGAAGGATTGCGCCAGCGCCGTATCCAGGCCCAGCAGCATCAGCCCCATTGTGGCGATGCCGGCAATCGCCAGGCACAGTGCTGTGCGGCGCAGCAATGTTCGGGCGACGCCCGGGCCTGTCATTACCGGCTGCCGCGACGCGGGCGCGATCAAGGACGGCGGTCTTTCGGCGTGCCGAAGACCGGCTCTTCGAGACGCCCGGCAGGGCGCTCCGCAGGACGGCTGTCGGCCTTGGCCATCGCAGCACCGAAGGCCGGCTCGCGCTTTCCGCTGACGGCAGGGGTGGGTTTCACCCCCGAAGGAATATCGGCGAAGCCCGGTCCGTCGTCGCGCTGAGATGCCTCTTCGCCAACGCCAAGGCTTTCGATCAGCAGGTCGTTTTCAGCGCCCAGCAGGACCAGATGTTCGCGGCCATCCCGGCTCAGCAGCACCAGCCGGCGCTTGGCATCGACGGGCAGGACCTCGATCAGCGACAGGCGGCGGCGCTGCCCGCGCGCCCGCGGTGTTGCCCCGCCGATCCCGAAGCGCCGCATCGCCAGGAACAGCAGGCCGAGAAGGGCGAGCACGAAGACAAGCGCCAGAACGGCGTAGAGATAGTTTTCGATGCTCATCGCAATGGCTTCTTTCTTCCGGTGGCGTCAGCGATAGGCTTTACCATAGGCGCGGGCGGCATGCAGCCGTGTCGCGTCTTTTTCTGCCGCCTCGCTTTGCTGCTGCCGGGTTTGCAGCAGGGTTGCCAGCTGCTCCAGCGCCGCGATGCCGCGCTGCAGATCGGGCAGCAGCAGCCGGGCCTCGGCGGCGGGCAGGGCAAGGATGTGGCGGCATACCTCGTCCACGACATCGCGCAGTGCGGAGAGATCGACAGGGTCATTGCGCCGGGCGGAATCCAGCGCATCGGCCACCTGCTGTTCGACAGCGGCCAGACGGGCCCGGATATCCCCCGTGTTCATGTCAGCCCTCCGGAGGGGCCGTCCGGCGCTTCGGCATCGCCCGAGGCCTCGGCAAGGCGGTTATTGGCCAGATAGACGTAGGACAGGATTTCCGCCACTGCTGCAAAGGCCTCCACGGGTATTTCCTGATCCATCTCCACCGCCATCAGAACCTGGGCGAGGTCGGGATCGCGGCGCACCTTCACGTCATGCTCGAAGGCGAGGCGCAGAATCTTTTCGGCAATCGCGCCATAGCCCTGGGCGACGACGACCGGGGCCTTGTCGGCGCCGCGCTCATGCGTCAGCGCGACGGCGATCTGCCGGTCCCGGGACACAGCGGCCAGGGGGCGTGCGTCTTCCGGCGTCTCCAGCTCCTCGATCAGATCGAACAGCCGTTCGCCCATGTTACCCCGCCTGACCGGTTTCTTCGGTTCCATGCGTGGCTCCGCTGGATAGGTGCGCTGGATTTTCCACTCTCACTCTAGCTTGTCTTGCGGGGAGGGACAACGCGGGTGCCCCGGGCGGGTGCCGGGCGGCATTTTTGCCCGGCAAATCCTGCCGGATGGCCGGGTTCTGGCCGGCTATCGGTTCGGCAAACCCTGCCGGACTCGGCGGGTAGGCAGGGTTAATGCATTGATATTGAATGAATTTTGTCTTCGGCACGGCGCTTGCTTCTGATGTCCTGCGCTTAGGGCGAGAAGGATGCGGAAGATGGATGTATCGGGCCTGACCCTGTTCCAGGGCATAAAGAAGAAGATGGATTGGCTGACGCAGCGTCAGTCGGTGCTGGCGGAGAATATCTCCAACGCCAACACGCCGGGCTATTCTTCCCGTGACCTGAAGGCGCCGGATTTCCGCTCTCTCGTCAAGGAAGTGCCGCAGGTTGCGGTGGCGGCAACCAACGCCCAGCACATGCAGGGCATTCGCCGGCCGACCGAGTTCCGGGCCGAGCAGGACAACAAGAAGTCGCCGTTCGAGGTGACGATCAACGAGAATACGGTCTCGCTGGAGCAGCAATTGCTGAAGGTGTCCGAGACCCAGGCCGATTACCGCCTGATCACCAATCTCTACAGCCAGCACATGAGCATGATGAAGATGGCCGTCGGCCGCCAGCCAGGCTAAGGCGAAAGCACCGCCTACCCGCCGACCACCATAGATGCAGGAGAAAAGACGATGGCACAGGATCTGATGAATGCGATGCTGATATCCTCCTCGGGGCTGAAGGCCCAGGGGACGCGTATCCGCGTCGCGTCGGAGAACATGGCCAATGCGGATTCGGTGGCCGGCCCGGGCGAGGACCCGTATCGTCGCAAGATCCTGACCTTCCAGAATGTTCTGGACCGCCAGGCGAATGTGAACCGGGTCGAGGTGAAGCGGATTTTTAACGACACATCGCAGTTCGACATCAAATATGATCCCAGCCATCCCTTCGCCGATGCCGATGGCTACATCACGCGCCCGAATGTGAATTCGCTGGTTGAGATGAATGATATGCGCGAGGCCCAGCGCAGCTACGAGGCCAATCTGAACGTGATCGAAAGTTCGATGTCGATGTTGACCAGGACCATCGATCTTCTGCGCAGTTAGTGCTAGAATCCTGAATACCGCCTAGGGAGACAGCCATGGTAGCCAAGATCGGTGACGCGATTGCCGCCTATACGAAGGTTCCGCAAGGGGCCGGTATGGAAGCGCGCGATGCTGGCCGGGATTTCGCCAGCTTCATCCGCGATGCGGCCGGCGATGCGCATGAGATCATGAAGACCGGCGAGAGCATGAGCCTGAAGGCGGTTACCGGGCAGGCTGACCTGAACGACGTCGTCACGGCCGTGAACAACGCCGAGGTGACCCTGCAGACGGTGGTGGGGCTGCGCGACCGCATGGTGCAGGCCTATCAGGAAATCCTGCGCATGCCGATCTGACGGCGGGGGCGCCGGATGGAGGCCGCCGATGTCATTGATGTGGGGCGTGATGCGCTGATCATCACGCTGGTCATCTCGTCGCCGATCATGCTGATCGGGCTGATCGTCGGCCTGATCATTTCGCTGTTTCAGGCGCTGACGCATATTCAGGAAATGACGCTGGTCTTCGTGCCGAAGATTCTCGTGGTTTTCGCCAGCCTCTTCGTCCTGCTGCCCTTCATGCTGGCCACCCTGCTGACCTTCACCCAGGGCCTTGTCGACCGCATGATATCGCTCGGCTAGCGATGCCGTTCGAGCTTTTCCTGCCGGCCCAGTTCTACGCCTTCTTCCTGGTTTTCGCCCGCATGGGCTCCGCCGCCATGCTGATGCCCGGGGTCGGGGAGGGACTGGTCTCGACCCGCGCCCGGCTGACTTTTGCCCTGGTGCTGGCCTTCGTCATCCTGCCGATGGTGCAGCCGATGCTGCCGCCAATGCCCGCAAGCGTGCCAGGACTGATGATCCTTGTCGCCGGCGAGGTGCTGGTCGGCATTTTCTTCGGCACGCTGGCGCGGATTGCCCTGATGGTGCTGGAGACGGCGGGTTTCATCATCTCGATGCAGATCGGCCTGGCCTCGGCCCAGGCCTTCAACCCCAGCCTCGGCAGCCAGGGCTCGCTGCCCGGTGCCTTCCTGGGCACGCTGGGGCTGCTGCTGATCTTCGCCACCAACCTGCACCATCTGTTCCTGCTTGGGCTGGTTGACAGCTATACCCTGTTCCAGCCGGGTCAGCCTCTGCCGGCCGGCGATTTCTCTATGGCGGTGACGCGGGTGGTGGGCGATGGCTTCCGGGTGGCGCTGCAGATCGGCGCGCCGCTGCTGGTGCTGGGCGTCCTGTTCTATGCCGGCCTGGGCATTCTCTCGCGGCTGATGCCGCAATTGCAGATCTTCTTCGTGGCCCTGCCGCTGCAACTGATGCTGGGGCTGTTTCTGTTCTCGTTGATTCTCTCCGCCTCCATGATGTGGTTCTTGCGCTATTATGAAAGCGTGATGGTACAGTTTCTCCTACCCTGATCCGCCACAGCGAGGGACAAGGCGCACGCCATGTCGGATGAAGACGACGCCTCCAAAACAGAAGACCCGACAAGCAAGAAGCTGGAAGACGCCCGCGAGAAAGGCCAGGTGGCGGTTTCGAAGGAAATCTCCAACTGGTTCGCCTTGCTGGGCGGGCTGCTTATTGTCGGCGTTTTTGGGGTGGCGCTGTGCAAGGAATTGTATCGCCTGCTGCGGCCCTTCCTGGAAAAGCCGCATGAAATCCAGCCCGATACCGGCGGTATTGCCAATGTCCTGGGCTATCTGGTCGCCGGAGTTGGCTTCGCGCTGATCATCCCGGTCCTGATTTTCGTCAGCTTTGCCTTCCTGTCGAACTACATGCAGAACGGCATGCTCTTCGCACCGGAGGCGATTGCGCCGAAGCTCCAGAACATCTCGCCCATCAAGGGGTTGAAGCAGATTTTCTCGATGAAGGGGTTCATCGAATTCCTGAAGGGGCTCTTCAAGATCACCATCATCGGCATTCTGCTCACCGTGCTGCTCTGGCCGGAGCTGTCGCGGCTGGAGGAGATCATGCAGCTGGAACCGGTCAGCATGCTGGAAGAAATCCGCTGGATGCTGATCAAGCTGCTGGGTGGCGCCGTGGCGGTGATGGCGGTGATCGCCTTCGCCGATCTGATGTATCAGCGCTATCAGTTCACCAAGGATATGCGCATGACCAAGCAGGAAGTGCGCGACGAATACAAGCAGGCGGAAGGCGATCCGCATGTGAAGGGAAGGCTGCGCAATCTGCGCATGCAGCGCGCCCGGCAGCGCATGATGGCGGCGGTGCCCAGCGCCACCGTGGTGGTCACCAACCCGACCCATTACGCGGTGGCGATCAAATACGAGCGCGACAGCATGGAAGCGCCGATGGTCGTCGCCAAGGGCGTCGATGCCGTGGCCCTGCGCATCCGCGAGGTGGCGGAGGAGAACAACATTCCGATCGTCGAGAACCCGCCGGTCGCACGTCTGCTCTACGCCACGGTCGATCTGGACCATGAAATCAAGCCGGAGCAGTATCAGGCCGTGGCCGAGATCATCACCTACATCTTCCGTCTGGATAAGGCGAAGGGCGCGCCAATGGGTGGCCCCCGGGGCGGCCCACAGGGCGGAGGCGCGCGTGCACGCTAACACCCTGCTGGCAGGCGGGGCGGCGCTGGCCGGCCTGACGGCCGCGGGCTCTGCCGTGCTGTCCCAGCCTTTGGCACTGACCGTCGGGGCGGGGCTGTGTGCGGCCCTGCTGTCCGGTGCGCTGGCGCTGCGCGGGGGGAAGGCCTCCCCGGCAAAGGACAAGGGGCTGGGCACGGACGACGGATCATCGCCGCTCTGGCTGATCTTCGAGAATGCACCGCTGGCCGTGGCCTTTGCCGATCACTCCGGCCGGGTGCTGGAGGCTAATCCGTTGTTCCAGGAACTGACCGGGCTGCAGCGCGACGGCCATATGCCGATAGCCCTGGCGGAGCTGATCCTGCCGGAGGATCGTCCGGCGCTGGCCGAGTGTCTGGCGCGGGCCAGCAGTGGCACGCTCCAGGAAGGTGCCGTCGAGCTGCGCATGGCGCAGAATGCTGAGCGTGTGGGAGCCTTGCTGGCCAGCCGGCTTGACGGTCTGGCCCTGAACCCGGAAGCCGGACATTCGGCAGAGATGCCGGCCCTGATGCTGTATCTGCTGGATGTCACCCAGCGCAAGAAGCTGGAGGCCCAGTTCGTCCAGTCGCAGAAGATGCAGGCGGTTGGCCAGCTGGCCGGTGGCGTGGCGCATGATTTCAACAATCTGCTGACCGCGATGATCGGCTTCTGCGACCTGCTGCTGCTGCGCCACCGGGCCGGTGACCAGTCTTTCGCCGATATCATGCAGATCAAGCAGAACGCCAACCGGGCGGCCAATCTGGTGCGCCAGCTGCTGGCCTTCTCGCGCCAGCAGACGCTGCGCCCCCGCGTGCTGGACACCTCCGAGGTGCTGGCCGAATTATCGCATCTGCTGCGCCGGGTGATGGGCGAGAACATCCAGCTGCGCATGCGCTATGGCCGGAACCTGAACCTCATCAAGGTCGATCAGGGCCAGCTGGAGCAGGTGATCCTGAACCTTGCCGTGAATGCCCGCGACGCCATGCCGGATGGCGGTGCCCTGACCATCTGTACCGAGAATATGTCGCCGGATGGCGCGCTGCGCTATGGCGAGGAGGAAGTGCCGGCCGGGGATTATGTGCGCATCGAGGTGCAGGATACCGGCACCGGCATCGAGGATGCGATCCTGCCGCGGATCTTCGAGCCCTTCTTCACCACCAAGGCGGTCGGCTCCGGCACCGGGCTTGGCCTGTCCACGGTGTATGGCATCGTGAAGCAGACCGGCGGCTATATCCAGGTCGAGAGCGGGCCATTCGCGGGGGATGAGGAGGCGGCGGAGGCCGGCCGGGGCAGGGGCACCCGGTTCTCCATCCTGCTGCCGGTGCATGACGGGGATATCGAGGCGCGGACGGATGCCGGCGAGGAGGCCGAGGGCAAGGGCCGCGACCTCACCGGGGCCGGCACCATCATGCTGGTGGAAGACGAGGATGCGGTGCGGCTGTTCAGCGCGCGCGCGCTGCGCAACAAGGGCTACCGCGTCATCGAGGCGCGCTCCGGTGAGGCGGCGCTGGAAATTCTCACGGCTGATGAATCGGAGCCGATTGATCTGCTGATCACCGATGTGGTCATGCCGGGCATTGACGGCCCGACGCTGATCCGCACGGTGCGCGAGCGCCGGCCGGACATCAAGGTGATCTGCATTTCCGGTTATTCCGAGGATGCGCTGCGCGAGAAGATCGCGGCGGATTCCGATATCAGCTTCCTGTCCAAGCCGTTCAGCCTGAAGCAATTGGCCGGCCGGGTGAAGGAAGTTCTGAACGCGTAAACCCGTCGGCGAAAAAATGAGAACAAAGCAGGAAAATCTATTGCAATAGAGAACAAAAAAGGTACATTGCTCTCTCGCGTTGCCCCGCAGCGTCGGCTTGTGGAATAAGAGGGAGCACCATCATGTCAGCTCAATTTCTTCGCGTCGTCGAAGGGAAAACCATGGACAAGCAGAAGGCTCTGGACGCCGCTCTGGGGCAGATTGAACGCGCTTTTGGCAAGGGTTCCGTCATGAAACTCGGCCAGCGCGACTCCGTCATCGAAATCGAATCGGTCTCGACCGGCTCGCTCGGCCTGGATATCGCGCTGGGCATTGGCGGCCTGCCGCGCGGCCGCGTTGTCGAGATCTACGGCCCGGAAAGCTCGGGCAAGACCACCCTGGCGCTGCATACGGTGGCCGAGGCGCAGAAGGCCGGCGGCACCTGCGCCTTCATCGATGCCGAGCATGCGCTCGATCCCTCCTATGCCCGCAAGCTGGGCGTCGACATCGAGGAATTGCTGATCTCGCAGCCCGATGCCGGTGAACAGGCGCTGGAAATCGCCGATACGCTGGTGCGCTCCGGCGCCATCGACGTTCTGGTGGTCGACAGCGTCGCGGCCCTGGTGCCGCGCGCCGAACTGGAAGGCGAGATGGGCGACAGCCATGTCGGCTTGCAGGCCCGCCTGATGAGCCAGGCGCTGCGCAAGCTGACCGCGTCGATCTCCAAATCGCGCTGCATGGTCATCTTCATCAACCAGATCCGCATGAAGATCGGCGTCATGTTCGGCAGCCCGGAAACCACGACCGGCGGCAATGCGCTGAAATTCTACGCCTCGGTCCGTCTCGACATCCGCCGCATCGGCGCGATCAAGGACAAGGACGAGGTGGTCGGCAACCAGACCCGCGTGAAGGTGGTGAAGAACAAGGTGGCGCCGCCCTTCCGCGTTGTCGAATTCGACATCATGTATGGCGAGGGCGTCTCCAAGATGGGCGAGCTGGTCGATCTCGGCGTGAAGGCCGGCCTGGTCGAGAAATCCGGCGCCTGGTTCTCCTATGCCGGCCAGCGCATCGGCCAGGGCCGCGAGAACGCCAAGAACTTCCTGCGCGAGAACACCGCCCTGGCCCAGGATCTGGAACAGAAGATCCGCGCCAATGCCGGCATCGTCTCCGAAGCCCTGATGGGCGGCGGCCCTGAAGAAGACACCGCCGACACCCTCGAGGATTGATCGGGCGTACGTTACTCCTCTTGCCGTCATTCCCGGCCTTGTGCCGGGGGTGACGGACTGAGGAGAGGGCAATAAAAGCCTCGTCATGGTCGGACTTGATCCGACCATCCATTGACCGAGCGATTGGCACGGACGGCTGGACCCCGGAACACGTCCGGGGGTGAAAGACTGGGGAGGTTGTAGCCCCCCAGCCGCTGGACAGTGCCCGGCATGGCCCGTATAAGCGAAGACCCGCTGATTGAGGCGGCGCGACTCCGTAAGGACCGCGCCGTTTTGCCGTCTGTCCTGCCCCGTGTCGGCATCTTCCCTTCACAGGCCGGGCCGGCGGTACGATATAATGGGCTTCCTTTGGACAGAGTCAGAAGATTGCACGCATGAACACGGCGAATGATATCCGCAGCACCTTCCTCGATTATTTCGGGCGCAACGGGCATGAGGTGGTGGCGTCCAGCCCGCTGGTGCCGCGCAACGATCCGACGCTGCTGTTCACCAATGCCGGCATGGTGCAGTTCAAGAATGTGTTCACCGGGGCGGAAACCCGCGCCTATAACCGCGCCGCGACCTCGCAGAAATGCGTGCGCGCCGGTGGCAAGCATAATGACCTGGAGAATGTCGGCTACACGGCACGGCACCACACCTTCTTTGAGATGCTGGGCAATTTCTCCTTCGGCGATTATTTCAAGGACCAGGCCATTGAGCTGGCCTGGAACCTGATCACCAGGGAATACGGCCTGGCGAAGGACAGGCTGCTGGTCACCGTCTATGCCGATGATGACGAGGCGCATGGGCTGTGGAAGAAGATCGCCGGCCTGACCGACGACAAGATCATCCGCATCCCGACTTCGGATAATTTCTGGCAGATGGGCGATACCGGCCCCTGCGGCCCGTGCTCGGAAATCTTCTTCGACCATGGCGACAAGATCCCCGGTGGCCCTCCCGGCAGCCCGGAGCAGGATGGCGACCGTTTCATCGAGATCTGGAACCTGGTGTTCATGCAGTTCGACCAGCGCGCGCCGGGCGACCGGATCTCGCTGCCGCGCCCGTCGATCGACACCGGCATGGGGCTGGAGCGCATCACCGCCGTGCTGCAGGGCAAGCACGACAATTATGATATCGACCTGATGCGCGCCCTGATCGAGGCCTCGGCCGAGGCCTCGGGCATTGATGCCGACGGGCCGTTCAAGACCTCGCACCGGGTGATCGCCGACCATCTGCGCGCCAGTTCCTTCCTGATCGCCGATGGCGTGCTGCCGTCGAATGAGGGCCGCGGCTATGTGCTGCGCCGGATCATGCGCCGTGCCATGCGCCACGCCCATATCCTGGGCTGCCGCGAGCCGCTGCTGTGGCGTCTGGTGCCGGCCCTGGTGCGCCAGATGGGCGAGGCCTATCCGGAGCTGGTGCGCGCCCAGGCGCTGATCGTCGAGACGCTGAAGCTGGAGGAAAACCGCTTCAAGCAGATGCTGGAACGCGGGCTGAAGCTGCTGGAGGAGGAAACCGGTCGCCTCGGCACCGGCGGCAAGCTGTCCGGCGATGTAGCCTTCAAGCTCTATGACACTTTCGGCTTCCCGCTCGATCTGACGCAGGACATCCTGCGCGGCCAGGGTGGCAGCGTTGATACCGACGCCTTCGACACCGCCATGGCCCGCCAGAAGGCCGCCGCCCGCGCCGCCTGGTCCGGCTCCGGCGAGGCGGCGACGGAAACCGTCTGGTTTGATATCCGCGACAAGGCCGGGGCCAGCGAGTTCTTCGGCTATGACACCGATGTTGCCGAGGGCAAGGTCCTGGCCCTGGTGGTCGAGGGTCAGCCGGTCGAGACCGCGACGCAGGGTGACAAGGTGGCGCTGGTCGCTAACCAGACGCCGTTCTATGCCGAATCCGGCGGCCAGACCGGCGATGCCGGCGTGATCGTTACGGCCGGCGGCGCCGAGATTGCGGTCAGCGACACCCAGAAGAAGCTGGGCGCGCTGCATGTCCATATCGGCGAGGTGACCAAGGGCAGCGTCGCGGTCGGGGATGTCGCGGAATTCCGCATCGACACCACACGGCGCGATGCGCTACGGGCCAATCATTCGGCCACCCATCTGCTGCATGAGGCGCTGCGCCGCCGGTTGGGTGATCACGTCACCCAGAAGGGCTCGCTGGTCGCCCCTGACCGGCTGCGCTTCGACATCAGCCATCCCAAGGCGCTGTCGCCTGAGGAAATCCGCGAGGTCGAGGCCGAGGTGAATGCCCGCATCCGGGTGAATGCCGATGTGAAAACCTCGCTGATGACGCCGGAGGAGGCCGTTGAGGCCGGTGCCCTGGCGCTGTTCGGCGAGAAATATGGCGAGGAGGTACGCGTCGTCTCGATGGGCGGGGCGGAGCCGGAGAAGGGCAAATTCGCCAGCTTCTCGACCGAGCTGTGCGGCGGCACCCATGTGCGCCGCACTGGCGATATCGGCCTGTTCAAGATTCTGGGCGAGAATGCCGTCTCCTCCGGCGTGCGCCGCATTGAGGCGGTGACCGGCATCGGCGCGCTGGCACATATCGAACAGCAGCAGGCGCTGCTGGCGGAAACCGCCGGCGTGCTGAAATCCGCCCCGGCGGAACTGCCGGCGCGCGTCGCCGCTCTGGTCGAGGATCGTCGCCGTCTGGAGCGCGAGCTGGTCGAGATGCGCAAGCGCCTGGCCAGCGGGGGCGGGGGCGCCACGGAGTCAGTCGCCCGGGATGTCGGCGGCGTGAAATACGCCGCCCGCCGGCTGGATGACGTGCCGGCCAAGGAATTGAAGGGCATGGCCGACGAGCTGAAAAAGCAGGTCGGCTCCGGCGTGGTGGCGCTGGTCGCCGTGCAGGAAGGCCGGGCCTCGCTGGTCGTCGCCGTGACCGATGATCTGACAGCGCGGTTCAGCGCGGTCGATTTCGTGCGCGTCGGCTCCGAGGCGCTGGGCGGCAAGGGCGGCGGTGGCCGGGCCGATATGGCACAGGCCGGCGGACCGGATGGCGACAAGGCGGATGAGGCCCTGGCCGCCATCGAGCAGGCGATTGCCGCGCAGGCTGCCGCCTGATGGCGCAGGAGAGGGCTGGTATTTCCGGGCGCTTTGGCGGCACCGAGGATTACATCGCAACCGAGGATCTGACGGTCGCGGTGAATGCCGCGCTTACACTGCAGCGCCCGCTGCTGGTAAAGGGTGAGCCCGGCACCGGCAAGACCGTGCTGGCGCATGAGGTGGCGAAGGCGTTGGGCCTCGACCTCATCGAATGGCATGTGAAATCCACCACCAAGGCGCAGCAGGGGCTGTACGAATACGATGCCGTCAGCCGGCTGCGCGACAGCCAGCTGGGCGATCCCAAGGTGCAGGACATCGCCAATTACATCCGGCGCGGCAAGCTGTGGGAGGCCTTTGTGGCCGAGCGGCCAACTGTGCTGCTGATCGACGAGATCGACAAGGCCGATATCGAGTTCCCGAATGATCTGCTGCTCGAACTCGACCGCATGGAATTCTTCGTCTACGAGACCGGGGAAGTCGTGAAGGCGGCCCGCCGGCCGCTCGTCATCATCACCTCGAACAATGAGAAGGAACTGCCGGACGCCTTCCTGCGCCGCTGCTTCTTCCACTACATCCGCTTCCCCGATGCCGACACCATGGCGCAGATCGTCGAGGTGCATTTCCCCGGCGTGAAACAGGCGCTGGTGCGCGAGGCGCTGGCCAGCTTCTATGAGCTGCGCGACGTGCCCGGCCTGAAGAAGAAGCCCGGAACCTCCGAGCTGCTGGACTGGCTGAAGCTGCTGATGGTCGAGGATATCCCGCCCGAGGCGCTGCGCGCCAAGGATGCCAAAAGCGCCATTCCGCCGCTCTATGGCGCGCTGCTGAAGAGCGAGCAGGACGTGCAGCTGTTCGAACGCCTGGCCTTCCTGGCCCGTCGCGAAGGGCGCTAGACCGCGCCGGGGGGCACGCCATGTTCGTGAATTTCTTCCTCGAACTGCGGCAGGCCGGCGTGCCGGTCTCCCTGCGCGAATATCTCACGCTTCTGGAAGGCGTGAAGGCGGGCATCGCCAATTATTCTGTCAATGATTTCTATTACTTCTCCCGTGCGGCGATGGTGAAGGATGAACGGCATCTGGATCGCTTCGACCAGGTGTTCGGCCATGTCTTCAAGGGGCTGGAACTGCTCGACCAGGCCTTTGGCGCTGATATCCCCGAGGAGTGGCTGCGCAAGCTGGCCGAGCGCCATCTGACGGAGGAGGAGAAGGCGCAGATCGAGGCGCTGGGTGGCTGGGACAAGCTGATGGAGACGCTGCGCCAGCGCCTGGAGGAGCAGAAGAAGCGCCACCAGGGCGGCAGCAAATGGATCGGCACGGCCGGAACCTCGCCCTTCGGCGCCTATGGCTATAATCCCGAAGGCGTGCGCATCGGCCAGGAGGGCAACCGCAATTTCCGTGCGGTGAAGGTGTGGGACCAGCGCGATTACCGCAATCTTGACGATTCGGTGGAGCTGGGCACGCGCAATCTGAAGGTCGCCCTGCGCCGGCTGCGCCGTTTCGCCCGGCAGGGGGCGCCGACCGAACTTGATCTTGACGACACCATCCGCTCGACCGCCAATAATGCCGGGCTGCTCGACCTGAAGATGCGCCCGGAACGGCATAATGCAATCAAGCTGCTGATCTTCTTCGATGTCGGCGGCTCGATGGACGGCCACATCAAGATCTGCGAGGAGCTGTTTTCCGCCGCCCGCGCCGAATTCAAGCATCTGGAATATTTCTACTTCCACAACTGCCTGTATGAGCGGGTGTGGAAGGACAACAGCCGGCGCGGCGTGGACAAGATCCCCACCTGGGATGTGCTGCACACCTATCCGGCGGATTACCGGATCATCTTCGTCGGCGATGCCTCAATGAGCCCCTACGAGATTTTCCATCCCGGCGGCTCGGTCGAGCATTGGAACGAGGAGGCGGGGGCGCTGTGGATGCAGCGCGTTCTGGCGACCTACCAGCGCGCTATCTGGCTGAACCCGGTCGCCGAGGGCCGCTGGCCCTGGCTGGAATCGATCCGCTCGATGCAGCAGCTCATGGGCGACCGCATGTTCCCTTTGACCCTCGACGGCCTCGACAGGGGCATCCGGGAACTGAGCCGGTAGGGGGCTCTCAAGGAAAGCTGGCGATGCACCCGAGCGGCGATTATATTAGCCCCATGAGTAATTCGAGCCGTAAATCCGCTGACAGTGTTCCCGCCACGCAGGGATCGCAAAAGGCTTTGCCGCCCAAGCCGGCAAAGCCAGCGGTAACTCGCGACAAGCTGGACGCTTTCGCCGATGAAGCGATGAAGCGTTATGACAGCATGTTCAAGGCTCTCGCTAAATGATGGAGCCGGTTTGGCTCTCGGTCCATGACGTCATCCATCTTCATCACAAAGTTATCGAGGGCTATGGCGGGTCCGCCGGAATTCGAGACCGCAATTTGATCGAATCCGCCCTTGCGCGGCCTCTCCAGCTTTGGGCGTATGGCGATCCACAACCCGACATGGCGGCATTGGCGGCTAGTCTGGCGCATGGCTTGGCGAAGAACCATGGCTTCGTTGACGGCAATAAGCGCGTCGCCGCGATCAGTCTCATGGTTTTTCTGCGAGCCAATGGCTATCGCATAGAAACCAGCAGTGAAGACGGTGAAGCCATCTTTGTTGCTCTGGCGGCTGGTGAAATCGATGCCGATATCCTGGCCGGCTGGATTCGCGAAAAGGCCGTCGCTGTCGATTAGCCCACCTTGGCACGCAGGTTGCTTCTATACCCGCTGCCATGAAGAATTTGATCCTCGCTCTCACTGTCATTGCTGCCGCGGCCTTGCTGCCGGGGGCGGCCTTTGCCTTGCCGAGTCTGCCCGGCGGGGTGCCCGATTTGTGCGGCGGCGCCATTGCCACACAGGAGAGAATCAAGGGAATCCCGAAGAATTTCCTGCGTGCCGTGGGGCTGGCCGAATCTGGCCGGTGGGACACCAAGGCGGGGCAGGGCGTGCCCTGGCCCTGGACGGTCAATGCCGAGGGGGAGGGCAATTATTACCCGACCAAGGCGGCAGCACTTGCCGCCGTGCGGAAATTGCAGGCGCGCGGGGTGAAATCCATCGATGTCGGCTGCATGCAGATCAATCTGTACTGGCATGGCGACGCCTTTCGCTCCCTGAGCGATGCGTTTGAGCCGGAGCATAATGTCGCCTATGCCGCCGATTTCCTCAGCCGGCTGAAGGAGGAGCGGCGGAACTGGCAGAATGCCGCCGGCTACTATCATTCGGCGACGCCGGAATTCAACAATCGCTACCGGGCCAAGGTGATTCGCCTGTGGAACGGTATACGTGACGGGAATTTCGCGGAAATCGAGGACAATATCCGGTTTCCCGAGCCGGCCCGCGCTGCTGCCCTGCGCAGCCAGCCCACCGTCATGCCAGATTGGGCGAAGGGTGGCGGGGCCGCCACCAGCGCCGGGTCTGCGCACAGCGCTGCGTCGCGTGCAGCGCCTAATGCCCGGCTCGGCAAGGACCGGGCGGTTACCGATGGCAATCAGGGGCTGGCCGCCTATCGCAAGCGTATGGTGCCGGTCGCCCAGCGTTTCATACCACAGCCGGAAAACCTCGCGCGCTGACATGAAAAAGGCGCCGGCATTGCTGCCGGCGCCTTTGTCTCAGCCAGAAAACGACAGGCCTCAGCCCATCGCCTTCTGCAGGTTTTCGTCCAGCTTGTCGAGGAACTGGTTGGTGGTCAGCCAGGGCTGGTCCGGGCTGATCAGGATGGCCAGATCCTTGGTCATGTGACCGGATTCGACGGTGTCGATGCAGACCTTCTCCAGCGCGGTGGCGAAGCGCGCCACGTCCGGTGTCTCGTCCATCTTGGCGCGGAAGGCGAGGCCACGGCTCCAGGCGAAGATTGAGGCGATCGGGTTGGTCGAGGTCGCCTTGCCCTGCTGGTGCTGGCGATAGTGACGGGTCACCGTGCCATGGGCGGCTTCGGCCTCGACGGTCTTGCCGTCGGCGGTCATCAGCACCGAGGTCATCAGGCCGAGCGAGCCGAAGCCCTGGGCCACGGTGTCGGACTGCACGTCGCCATCATAGTTCTTGCAGGCCCAGACATAACCGCCGGACCACTTCATGGCGCAGGCCACCATGTCGTCGATCAGGCGATGTTCGTAGATCAGGCCCTTGGACTTGAACTTCGAGGCGAATTCATCGTCGAAGACTTCCTGGAACAGATCCTTGAAGCGCCCGTCATAGGCTTTCAGGATGGTGTTCTTGGTCGACAGATAGACCGGCCAGTTGAGGTCGAGACCGTAATTGAAGCAGGCGCGGGCGAAATCGCGGATCGAGTCGTCCAGATTATACATGCCCATGGCAACACCGCTCGACGGGAAGTCGTAGATGTTGAAATTCTGGGCCGGGCCGCCATCGGCCGGCTGGAAGGTCATGGTCAGCTTGCCGGGGCCGGGCACCAGGAAATCGGTGGCGCGGTACTGGTCGCCGAAGGCGTGACGGCCGATGACGATGGGCTGGGTCCAGCCCGGCACCAGGCGCGGCACGTTCTGGCAGATGATCGGCTGGCGGAACACGGTGCCGCCCAGGATGTTGCGGATCGTGCCGTTCGGCGACTTCCACATCTTCTTCAGGCCGAATTCCTTCACCCGATCTTCGTCCGGGGTGATGGTGGCGCATTTGACGCCGACGCCGTATTCGCGGATCGCATTGGCGGAATCGATGGTCACCTGATCGTCGGTCTTGTCGCGATATTCGACGCCAAGATCGTAGTATTTCAGGTCGACGTCGAGATAGGGCAGGACCAGCTTGTCCTTGATCATCTGCCAGATGATCCGGGTCATCTCATCGCCGTCGAGTTCGACAATCGGGTTTTTTACTTTGATTTTCGCCATGCGTTTTCTCCTGGTACCGGCACGCGCTCAACGGCGCACCCACTCTGGTCGCGGCGCACCTTATCAGGCCGACCGTAGGGTGCAAGAGCTGGAAGCTATTGCCACTTGATCTCCGGCCCGGGAATCACAGCAGGGGTGCGTTCCAGCGCCTCGAACAGCGCCGGCAGATCAGGCACGAAATCCATCAGCCCGCGATGCACCGGATTCACGAAGCCGGCCGTGATCATATGCTCCAGAAGCGCCTGCAGCGGCTGCCAATAGCCTTCGATATCAACCACGATCACCGGCTTGTCATGCAGGCGCAGCTGCTTCCAGGTGACGATCTCGAAGGTCTCGTCCAGCGTGCCCAGCCCGCCGGGCAGGATGGCGAAGGCGTCGGCGCGGTCGAACATGATCTGCTTACGCTCATGCATCGTGTCGACGACGATCAGCTCGCTGGCCCCGCCATGGCCGACTTCCAGCTTCATCAGATGGTTCGGAATGATGCCGATGACCTTGCCGCCCGCGGCAATCGCCGCATCGGCGATCACGCCCATCAGGCCGACCTTGCCGCCGCCATAGACCAGGTCGATGCCGCGCCGGCCCAGTTCGGTGCCGAGATCGCGGGCCGCCTGCTTGTAGGCCTCGGGAACGCGGCCGGAGGCGCCGCAGTAAACGCACAGGGATCGGATTTTTGTCATGCCGGGCATATCGCATTGCGGGGGGCACAGGTCAACCGGCACCGTGGCGGGGATCACAAATACGTGTTTGCTTGCTTCTTGTCACAGCAGTGCCGTTTACGCGGCGCGCAATTCAGGTGATCCTTTCGCGCCATTATGGCGACAGCGCGGTAGCTAAAGATTCACCAGAGGGGATATCACATGCGCAAAGCGTTCTTTTCCATCGTTGCGGGGCTCTGTGCCGCCGGTATCGTCGCGGGGGCCGCAATGGCTGCGGATATGAAAACGGATGATGCGCTGAAATACCGCCAGGGCCTGTTCAAGGCGCTGGCCTGGCAGTTCGGCCCGGTGGTCGGCATGGCCAAGGGCGAGGTGCCGTTCAGCAATGAGCAGCTGGCCCTGCGCGCTGACAACATGGACGCCATCGCCAAGATGCTGGCGGATGGCTTCCCCAAGGGCAGCGCCGATGGCGAGATCGCCGGGACAAAGGCAAAACCGGAGATCTGGACGAACCAGGCCGATTTCACGGCCAAGCTGGTCGCCCTGCAGACCGCCACGGCGGCCCTCTCGGCGGCTTCCGGCACCCTGACCCAGGGCGATGTCGGCAAGCATGTTGCCGCCATTGGCGGCACCTGCAAGGCCTGCCATGACAGCTATCGCAACCGCTGACGCCTAGCGCAGCCAGACCGGTACTTGGGTGACGATCCCATAGACCAGTCCGGCAGCAAGCAGGATCACCAGGCCGGCCAGCCACAAGCTGGCCGGCTTTTGCGTTGCCAGGCTGGCGGGCAGGGTCTTCCAGCCGGTGATCATCGGGCCAAGCAGGTTTTCGCGCTTGTAGAGGTGGTAGAAGGCGATCGCCGCCAGATGCAGCACGATCAGCGCGACCAGCACATTGAAATTCCACGCATGGATGTTGGTCGCCAGGCTGGTAACCCAGCCCGGCACCAGGCTGGCCAGCGGGCCCTGCGTCAGGATGGCGTCATCGACGAACAGGCCGGTGACGGCCTGAAACAGCACGACGGCCAGCAAGGCGAGGACGGAGAGCGCCCCCATCGGGTTATGCGTTGCGGTTGGACGAGCCTGGCGCTCGCCGATATGGGAGAGATAGTCGAGCAGCCGGCGCGGGCCGGGAATGAAGCTGGCGAAGCGCGACGGCTGGCTGCCCACCAGCCCCCAGACGATGCGGAACAGCACCAGTCCGAGCACTGCATAGCCGAAGCGCATATGCCAGGTCCGGTCGATACCGCCGAACTGATCCGTGAGATAGGCGCCCAGGATCGCGCCGACCAGCAGCCAGTGGAACAGACGGGTCGGGATATCCCAGATCAAGGCCCGCTTGGTCGCGAGGGGCCGATCCGTGGATGCGAGGTCTTCCGCCATGGCGTGGTCCTTGATCTGCTGCAGTGCGGCAATCTTGCCATGATAGGGCCGGACGGCAACGCCTGATTCTTGCCGCCGGGGGCTTCTGGCGCAATTGCGTCAGGAAGGGAGGCGTTATAGGGTGTGAACTCTTTGCGTCGCTTTATTGCGCCCCTGTGACAATTTTGGTCCGGATAAACATGCTCGGACGTCCCTTCATCATTGGCGCCATTGGCGTCATCGTCGTCGTCATCGCCATCCTGCTGAACTTTCTGCTGACGTCGGAAGACCCGCCCAAGCAGGCAGAGCTGCCGGTTGTGCCGAAGACCGAAACCGCCGCCGCTCCGGCCGTGACGCCGCCGTCTGCTGCCCGGCCTGACGTGGCCAAGCCGAGTGTGCCGGCCGCGACGCCTGACCCGCGCGCGCCCAGCTTCGATGTCGTGCGGGTGAACCCCAAGGGCGACACCGTGATCGCCGGCCGGGCGGAGCCGAATGCTAAAATCCGGGTCATGGATGGCGACAGGCTGATCGGCGAGATCCAGGCCGACCAGCGCGGCGAATGGGTGCTGCTGCCGAAGGAGCCGCTGGCCCCCGGCAGCCGCCAGCTGAGCCTGGAAGCGGAAATGCCGGATGGCAGCCGCCGGAATTCCGACGATGTGGTCGTGCTGGTGGTGCCGGAGCCGGACAAGGATATCGCCGGCCAGCCGAGCGCCCAGCCGCAGACGCCGCTGGCGATGATCGTGCCGCGCCAGGGCGATGGCGCGTCCACCGTGCTGCAGGCGCCGCAAGCGCCGTCGAATGCCCCCCCGGCACCGGCACCCCAGACGCCGGCCCCGCAGGCCCCCGCTGCAACGACCGACGCGCCGGCCGCCCCGCAGCAGCCTTCCCGCGAGGTGGTGAGCGTGCCGTCGACCGGCGGGCAGAATCTGCCGGTGACGCTGGATGTGATCGATTATGACGATAAGGGCGACATCATCTTCAGTGGCCGGGCCGAGCCGGGCGACCGGGTGCGGATTTATATGGATGACAAGCTGCTGGGCGATGCCGAGGCCGATAAGGCCGGGCGCTGGCGCTTCCAGCCCGAGACCAGTGTCGCGACCGGCCCGCACCGGCTGCGCGTCGACAAGCTGGAACGAGATGGGAATGTCGTCGCCCGGGTGGAGCTGCCCTTCCTGAAGTCGGAGCCGCTGAAGGAGACGCTGTCAGGCCGGGTGGTGGTCATCCAGCCCGGCAATAATCTGTGGCGCATTGCCCGCAGCACCTATGGCGACGGTCTGGCGTTCACGGTGATTTACGGCGCCAACAAGGATCAGATCCGCGATCCGGACCTGATCTATCCGGGCCAGGTATTCACCCTGCCGCAGGTGAATTAGGCGCCAGTTTAACTCGGGGTTTTCTCAGGGAGAGCCAGCCCGGCCAGAATCTGCAGGCTCTGGCGCAGCTGGGCGATGAACAGGCCGGTGGCGGCCATCAGGCGGGCCGGGGTCGGCGCGCCCTCGACGGGCAGGGCGGCATCCAGCCGGATGCGCTGGCGCGGATCGACGGTCAGCCGTGACGGCGCCAGTTTCTTGATGTCCCGCAGCGCCTGCAATATCGCCGTGCGGCGTGCCGGGGATTCCTTGCTGTAGGGCAGGATGCCGATCAGCGCTTCCAGGCGAAGCTGAGGCCCCTCATCGGTTTCCAGCAGCAGCCCGCGATAGGTGATGCCATCGCAATCGAAGGCGAAATGCACCGGCCGGTCGCCGGTCGGCGCGCCGCTTCCGGCATCGGCCAGGCGGGCGAAGCTGGTCAGGTCGAACTCTTCCGGCGTATGCGAGAGAAGTTCGAGGAACGGGGCGGTTGAATCCATCAGCATTGCATGAGTGGCGTTCGGAAGGGTGTCAGGGACTTACAATACTGACAGGACGCCCCTAATAAAGGGTTAAAGTTGGAATTATTGCGTGTGCGGTAACACGGTGTACTGTGCGTTCCCACACCATCCGCGATATCGCCTGTAAGCGAAAGGAAGCGCCGTCTTGCTGAAAACCATCCTCGTGCCGATCGTCCGTGAAGGCTGGTCGATCATCGCCGTTTTCGTGCTTGGCACGCTGCTGCTGTTCACCTTTTCCGATTTCCTGGGCTGGGTCGGCGTCGTGCTGACGCTGTGGTGCATCTATTTCTTCCGCGATCCGGACCGCACCACGCCGAGCCGCGCCGGCCTCGTGGTCAGCCCGGCCGATGGCGTTGTGTGCTATGCCGGCAAGGCGATCCCGCCGGCCGATCTGAACCTCGGCGATGCGCCGATGGAGCGGATCAGCATTTTCATGAATGTCTTCGACGTGCATGTGAACCGCGCCCCGGTCGATGGCAAGGTCACGCATATGGCCTATCACGCCGGCAAATTCGTGAATGCCTCGCTCGACAAGGCCAGCGAGGAGAATGAGCGCCACGGCATCGTCCTCACCATGGCCGATGGTACGCGGGTCGGCAGCGTGCAGATCGCCGGGCTGGTGGCGCGGCGCATCATCTGCCGCGTGGCCGAGGGGGCTGCGCTGCGCGCTGGCGAACGCTATGGCCTGATCCGCTTTGGCAGCCGGGTCGATGTCTATCTGCCGGCGGGCACCGGCTCCTTCGCCGTGCTCGGCCAGCGCATGGTGGCCGGCGAGACGGTGATTGCCGATCTGGCCTCGACCGAGCCGAGCCGTCTCGGCGAAATCCGCTAAGCAGAAGGGCAGGAACCGGTATGAGGCGCTATCGCCGCACCCCCCGTCTGAAGGGGCTGTCGATCAATCGGCTGATTCCCAACATGCTGACCATCCTGGCGCTCTGCGCCGGGCTGACGGCGATCCGCTTTGCCCTGCTGGGGCAATGGCCGCAGGCGGTGGCGTCCATCGTCATCGCCGCGGTGCTGGACGGGCTGGATGGCCGCATGGCGCGGCTGCTGAAATCGAGCAGCAAATTCGGCGCGGAACTGGATTCCCTGTCGGACTTCGTCAGCTTCGGCGTCGCCCCGGTCATCGTTTTGTATATGTGGTCGATGAAGGGGCTGCCCGGCTTTGGCTGGGCGGTGGTGCTGTTCTTCGCCACCTGTGCGGCGCTGCGGCTTGCCCGGTTCAATACCAAGCTGGGCGACCCGGACATGCCGGCCTATGCCTATAACTACTTCTCCGGCGTGCCGGCCCCGGCCGGCGCCGGGCTGGTGCTGCTGCCGATGGTACTCTCCTTCGATGGCGGGCCGTCCCTGTTCACCCATCCCTTCCTCGTCGTGGTCTGGAGCCTGATCATCGGCCTGCTGATGGTCAGCACCATCCCGACCTTCTCCGGCAAGCAGATCCGCGTGCCGCAATCCTTCGTCATCCCGATGCTGATCGTCGTCGGGCTGCTGGTGGCGGCGCTGGTCACGGCGCCGTGGCAGACGCTGTCGGTGCTGGGCATTCTCTACCTGATCGCCATCCCGCTCAGCATCCGCTCCTATCTGCGCCTCAAGCACGAGGCCGCGACTCTGGCCGAGGCCCATGCCGCCGACCAGACGACGGAGGGGAGCACCCCCGCCGAGGGGCCACCCGCCAGCCCGCCTGAGAGCCTTATCGAAAAGCCCTGACCATGCTGGATGCGGCGCTGCGGCGGCTGATCGCGGCGCCGCTGGACCGGGCAGGGGGCTTTCTCGCGAATCGCGGCATCTCCGCCAATGCCGTGACCATCGCCGGCTTCATGCTCGGGCTGCTTTCCCTGCCGGCGCTGGCGTACCAGCACTACGGCCTGGCGCTGGCGGCGATCCTGGCCAACCGCCTTGCCGATGGTCTGGACGGCGCCATCGCCCGCCATGCGGGACAAACAGATCGCGGCGGCTATCTCGATATCGTGCTGGATTTCCTGTTCTACGCCGCCGTGCCGCTGGGCTTCGCGCTGGCCAACCCGGCGGCGAACGCGCTGGCGGCCTGCGTGCTGCTGGCCAGCTTCATCGGCACCGGCGCCTCCTTCCTCGCCTATGCCACTCTGGCGGCGAAGCGGGGCATGCAGACCGAGCGGCGCGGCCGCAAATCCTTCTACCATCCGGGCGGCCTGGCGGAGGGAACCGAGACCATCCTCGCCTTCATCGCCTTCTGCCTGCTTCCGGGCTGGTTCCCCGAACTCGCCTATGGCTTCGCGGCGCTGTGCGGCCTGACGATCCTGGGCCGGATTGCGCTTGCGTGGCGGGATTTCGAGGGGGAGCGGTAGGCTGGGGTCGAGGTTTCTTGGGGGGTACCGACCGACCACTGTTGGATAAAATCGCTAATAACCAGACATGCAAGGCCGAAATTTTTGGGGGCTGAGAGTAGACTGTTCGCTCGTGCCTTATGCTCAAACAAGCCCTATGTTTTTCGCCGCACCCTATGCGGACAGGCTTGTTCAAGCGTGCTCTATCGGCCTTTCTTACTGCGATACCCAATGTAGAGGGCGGCGATGCAATTTGGGCGACTGACGAAAAGCGCCAAGATCTGGAAGATGCTGCGAGTCAGTTTCCGCTCGGTGCCGCGACGTTTCAAAAAAAATGCCCGGCGGGCGTCAGTCAGATTGGCCCGTCTAAGGGCAGTGCTTTGGCAGAAGCTCTATATCGCACGTAGCAGGCTTCTGGTCTGGCGACTTCGGCATGGCCCGGTCGCAGCGGCGATTTTGCTGTTGGTATTGACCGGCATCAGCGCCTACTGGATTCCGGCGCTTCAAGGGATACTCGAACCGAGTTTCGCGACCGAAGCACGGCTCGCATTGTTGCGGTCGCTGTTTCTTACCCTTGGCGGCGCGCTGATCGGGGCGGCGGCCATCGTTTCGTCGCTCGTGCTGTTCGCAATGCAGGTCAATATCGAGAGGATGCCGCACGGCCTGTTCCGCAGGCTTAGCGCTGATCTAAGGCTTTTAAGCGCGTTTGCGGCCACATTTCTTCTCGCGGTGGCAATTACCGGACTGTCGCTTGTGCAAGAGCCGAAGCATGTCGGCGTCGTCGTGTTTGCGGCCTTCTGGGGCACAGCAATTGTCCTCGGACTATTTCTCTATGGTTACCGTCGCGCGTTGATTCTGGTGAACCCAGCGCGGCAACTCGGCATGGTCGTTCGGCGTACGCAACGCGAGTTGCGAGCGTGGGCGAGCCGAGCGAAACGGGCGGCACCGCTGTTGTCGGATAGCAGGCAAGCGCTACAGACCGATCCTCAAGTCTCCCAACATGACCTGACGCGCACCGCGTATTTCCAGGTCAATCGGGGCTGGACGGATGGGGCGGAGCAGAGCGTGCGCTATGCCGTGTCGTTCGCACGCCGCTATGCCGAGCAAGGCGACCATGAGGTCAGTGCTTTGGCGATGAGCGCGATAATCGGGATCAATAGGGCCTATCTTGAAACAAAGGGAAGGACCTTCTTCGGTTACCAGCTCATGTTTGATAATCCGCTCACTTCGGATGGTTTCATCAACAATACGCTTGAGCATCTGCGGCAGACGGCGCGTATAGGGGTCGCGCGCGGCGATGAACAACAGATCGAACAAACGCTGCAGGCAATGGCCGAGCTTGTGTGGGTGTATCTGGCAATAGATTATGCAAGCCCGCACGCGTCGAAGACCCACGCGCATCTGGCAGCCGGATACCTCACCGGGGAAGTCGAGCGAATTTTGCCGCACAACATGCCAGACGTACTTATGGAAGGCGTACGGATGATGGGGCGATGCGCCGACATGCTGCTTGCAGCAGAAGGCCCGCAAGGCATCACAACGCTGGTGCAGAAGATCGGCATCATTTCGTGCGCGGGGGTGGCGCGCGAGGATTATTGGCCCGTCACGTCCACTGGGGTTGAACAGCTCGCGCGCCTAAGCTTCGACCTGTTGCGGACAAAGTCACGGGAAATCAACTTCGTGGCGCGGGAAATCCGCAGCAGCATGGCGCTGATCGCCAAGCTGTTCATGGCTCTGCCGAACGCGCCGTTGATGGGCGTCCATAGCACTTACCTTGCGCCCTACTATTCAGCCACGAGCGCACAAGGGCTCACGATGCGCTTCTCCCAACTTGTCAACGCCGTCGCGGATGCACCGGCGGACGATGTGAATGCCCGGCAGGTTATCGACAATTTCGTGGAATGGGCGGAGGGGATGTATCAGACCGAGAAGGACCTTCTCCTTCACGCCATCGAAAAGCGTTCGCAATTCACCTTCGACATAATTCACTGGATCACGGCGGTTACCTCAATGCTGATTGTTTTGTCGAACGCTGCCGCTTGTGACGCGCATAGACAGCAGGAACTGCGCAAACACGCGGCGTGGCTGATCGCGGTCTTGTCTTGGGTGCCCGACGACGAAGAGGCGGTGAAATTCGTCGAGCATTTCCAGATGACCGAAACTCTATTCGAAGCGGCGGTAGATGCGCATAGGCGCGATTGCCCGGAGCTTGCCGACGATATTGGCACAATGTTGCTGTCCTGGACGTTCAAGGCGGGGCGTTACCAGACTGGCTGGGCAATCCTCCAACGGTCGGTCTATGGACTTGCGACGCTGGCGCTTCTCGCCGACGATGCCGCCGCGGTTACCCGGCTCAAGGCGGATATCATCGCGCGCGTGGCTGCCGGTAACTTGCCAGACAAAAAGGTGCGCGACCTTGCAGCCTTGGAGATTCGCGGGCGCGCTACTTCCTTGTATCACAAAGGCCATTGGTCCTCGGAAATTGAGCGAGGCATGGCGAGATCTGACCATGGGAAAATGCGGCCGCTTCTGGAAGAAATCGCAGACCTGATTTCGCCCGAGACAAAGGGTCAAGCCGCTCGTCATGGATTCCTCTGAAGTGTCTTCAAGCCAATAGCTCGGTTCTCAATGTCACATCGAGTGTCCGCATGTTGGAACCCCCTGATGTTTCTTTGACGCCCGAGATGGAGCCAACACCCACACCCCAAGCCCCAACACTACATCTTCCCGCTAGGGCTTCGTCCCAGCCGCATAGCGCACATGCACCGGCAGCCGGTAATCATCGCCCTCGCGATAGGCTTCCAGCTGGCGGCGTATGGCCTCTTCCAGCGCCTGTTTCTGCGCGTCGCTCGCCTCGGCGTAGCGGCGGCCGAGCATCATGTCGAGATTGGCGCGCCAGAAGGGCCGGTCGCCCGGCGCCCGGCTTTTCACCTGGATGGATTTTTCCTCGACATCGGCGAAGCCGGCTTCCTGCATCAGGCCGTGCAGCGTGCCCGGCAGGCCCAGGGTGAAGGGCTGGGTCAGGAATTCCTCCTCCTCCGGCATCAGGGTTTCGATGGCGGCCGCCATGGTCAGGCTGAACAGCGCGTTGTCGGCCAGCGGCCCCCAGACCATGAAGGCGGCGCGGCCCTTCGGCTTCAGCACGCGCAGCGCCTCCTTCAGCGCCTGCGCCGGGTTGGGGAAGAACATCAGGCCGAAGCGGCAGGTCACCCGGTCGAAGCTGGCGACGGGGTAGGGCAGGGATTCGGCATCGGCAACCTCGAAGCCGATATTGCTCAGCCCCGCTGCCTTGGCGCGGCGGCGGATGCCGGCCATCATCGCCGGGGCGAAATCCGTTGCCAGCACCTGGCCGGCAACACCGACGCGCCGCGCGGCGGACAAGGCCGGTTCGCCCGCACCGGAGGCCAGATCGAGTACGATCATGCCGCGCTCGATCCCGGCCAGGTCGAGCAGGGGGTCGTTGAAGCGCTTCGACATCTCCTCCATCTCGTCGGCCCGGCGGTCCCAGCCTTCGCCCCGGTCGGTCCAGGCCTGTTTCTGCCATTCCCTGAAGGCGTCGTCGTCGCGCAGCGTCATCGATGTTTCTCCCCTTGCGGTTCTGCTACAGAATAGCAGCCTGTCGGCGGTGCATAACAGCCCAGACAGGCATTCGGTCACATGGCGTTGCAATCAACTCGCACTCTCACTATGATCCGCGCGCCGATGGATGCATGCCACGGCCATGCGGATTGAGTCACAGCGCTAAGGCGGAACGATGAACGAGACAACGCAGCCAAGTGATCTTGCCGGGGCAGAGGCGGTTATACCGGAGGCGCCGCTGAGCGCGATGGACCAGGCCCTGTCGCTGATCCATGCCGGCGGGCCGGTGGTCATCATCCTGCTGGTTCTGTCGGTCATCGCCCTGACCATCATCGTCCTCAAGCTGTTCCAGTTTGCCGCCATCCGGATCGGCAGCCGCCGCTTCGTCGACCGGGCCATCGGGCTGTACCGCACTGGCCGCCCGGCCGAGGCGCTGTCGGTTCTGAAGGGCCAGCGCAACCCGATTGCCGAGGTGATGAGCGTTGCCATTGACGGCCTGCGCCATCGCGTCGATGCCGATATCGTGCGCGAGGAGGCCGGCCGCATCGGCATTTCGCGCATCGAGGGGCTGCGCTCCTATCTGCGCGGGCTGGAGGTGATTGCCAGCCTGAGCCCGCTGCTGGGGCTGTTCGGTACGGTGCTGGGCATGATCGATGCCTTCCGGCAGATGGAAGGGGCCGGCAGCAATGTCGATCCCTCCATCCTCTCCGGCGGCATCTGGGTGGCGCTGCTGACCACCGCTGTCGGTCTGGCCGTGGCGATTCCCGCCGTCGCCGCGCTGAACTGGCTGGAACGGACCATCGAGCGCCTGGCCCAGGATATGGAGGATGCGGTGACGCAGATATTCACCGCCGCGCATCTTGCACCTGTGCAGGACCGGGAACCCGTGCCTCTCCGCACCGCGCATGGCCATGCTCAGCCAGCCGAATAGCGGCCTTATCCTCCGCAAGCGCCGGCGCAAGCAGCTGATCAGCCTGACGCCGCTGATCGATGTCGTCTTCATTCTGCTGATTTTCTTCATGCTGGCCTCCAGCTTCCTGGACTGGCGCTCGATTGCGCTGGGCACGCCGGCGCAGGCAACCGCAGCCAGCTCCTCCATGGAAGGCGCGCTGCTTGTGCGGATTCGCAGCGATGGGGCGCTCGATCTGTCGGGCGAGCGTCTGGACGAGGCCCAGCTGACGGCCCGGCTGGCCGAGGCGCATGCCCGCAAACCCGATCAGCGCGTGCTGGTGCAGCCGCAGCAGGGCGTGCAGATGCAGCGGGCGGTGACCATTCTCGATCTGGTGACGGCGGTCGGCATCCACGACGTCTCCCTGCTCCGCGACAGCCGCCCGGGCGGCCAGGACTGACCATGCGATTCGCACGCAAGACCAATGGCGCGATGCGGCCCTCCCTGGCGGGCCGCCGGCGGGGGGGCGAGGAGGGTGATGACGGGATGATCCCGCTCATCAACATCGTCTTCCTGCTGCTGATCTTCTTCATGCTGGCCGGCAAGCTGACCCAGGCCGACCCGTTCCAGATCACGCCGCCGCTGTCGCAGTCGAACGCGCTGCCGGATGCCGCCCCCGGCACGATTCTGGTCGGCGCCGAGGGCCAGCTGGCGCTGGCGGGGCAGGCGATGGAGATCGAGACGCTGATCGAGGCGGTGAAGGCCCTGAAGGCAGAGGACCCGGCGGCGGCGCTGCGCCTGAAAGCCGATGAGAAGGCGGATGCCGGCCAGGTCATCACGGTGATGGAGCGGCTGCGCGAGGCCGGCATCGAACGCCTGCTGCTGCTGACCACGACCCTCCCGGCCGGGGGGGCATGAGTATGGCCTTTGCCATGGACTCCCGGTCCGCAGCTTTCCCGTCGCAGATGTCCACCGGGGCAAAGGCTGCGGCGCTGGTCGTCTCGCTGGCGCTGCATGCCAGCCTGCTGCTGTTTTTCGTGCAGCCCCCGGTTTCCGGCACCCCGGCGGCGGGGCTGGGCGGAATCGAGGTCGGCCTCGGGCCAGCCGGCGGATCGCCGGGCGGGGCCGTGAAGGCGGTCGAGGCCACCGAAACAACCAAGCCGGTCGATGATATTGCCGCGGCCAGCCCGGTCGAAACGGCGGAGCCGGTAACGCCGGTGACGGACGCCGTGCCGCCGACTCCGGTCCAGCCGACCGAAACGGTCAAGGCCGTGGAACCCATGAAGGCAGTGGAGCCGGTCATCGCCAAGCCCGTCGAGGCGACCACGCCGCGCGAAGTTGTGCCTCCGCCCCCGCCCAAACCTGTCATGGCCAAACCCGTGCCGCCCAAGCGCCAGGTGGCGCAAACCCCGGCGCCCCGCGAGACACCACCGGCAGAAACCCAACAGGCCCAGCCCGGCCCGCAGGCAAGTCAGGCCAAGCCGACGGAAGGGGCAAAGACCGGGGAATCCACGGTGACAGGCTCCGCCGGGCAATCCGGCAATTCATCTGCCCCGACAGCAGGCTCGGCGAATAATACCGCCGGTGGTGGCATGCCGGGTTCGTCGAAGGATTACCTGGCGGTCATCCAGGCCTGGCTGGAACAGCACAAGGAATACCCCCGCCGCGCCCAGCTGCGGCGCATGGAAGGCACGGCGCTGATCCGTTTCGTGATGGATCGGGGGGGCAATCTGCTGTCGTTCCGGCTGGAGCGCGGCTCGGGCTACGATCTTCTGGATGACGAAGTGAAGAAGATGGTGCAGCGCGCCTCACCCTTCCCGCCGCTGCCGGCGGAGATGCAGCAGGCCCAGCTGGAATTGCTGGTCCCAGTGTCGTTTTTCCTCCGGTAGAGCGCAGGGTCAGCTGGCGGTGTCGACCGACAGCCCGGCCAGAAGCTGGCGCAATTCCGCCACGCGCACCGGTTTCTGCACAACGCCGGCCATCGGCAGGCCATGGGCATCGCCCAGGCGATGGGCGGCATCCAGCATCTTAGAGTCGAAGCCGCTGATGATCAGGATCCGCGCCGGGCATTTGCGTTCTGCCAGGAAACGGATCAGCTCGACGCCATCCATAGACGGCATGGCAAGGTCGAGCATGATGACCGTCGGCGCGAAGCTGTCGAGGCTGGTCTTGAAAGTCGCCGGGTCGGATGTCGAGATGACATCGTAACCGGCGCCTTCAGCGACCTTGCGGACAAACTCACCAATGTCGGGGTCGTCATCGATCAGCAGCAGCCGATTGATGGACATATAAATCTCCCTTGCCCCTATGCCAGGGCCTCGCGGTGTAATGCTGAAACTTTAGCCCAAACAGGTTGTGGTTACCGCAGATACTTCAAGTGGGGTTCAGAGAATATTCGTTAAAAGCAGTCTATACCTCAGGGTATAGGTCTGCCAGTGCTTCACGAATCCTGCTTTACTCCCATTTTATTTACGCCATATCAACGAGTTATCAGCCCATCAGATATGTGGGCAACCAGGTCGCGATCTCCGGGAAAATGCACAGAAGGATGATCGCCACCACCATGCAGAGCATGAAGGGCAGGGCGCCTTTCAGGATTACGGGCAGCCTGACATCCGGCACGATGCCGTTGATAACGAAGAGGTTCAGTCCGACCGGCGGCGTGATCAGCCCCAGTTCCATGTTGATCGTCAGGATGACGCCAAACCAGATCGGATCGAAGCCGGCATTCAGGATGATCGGCAGCAGAATCGGCGTCGTCATCAGGATGATCGCGGCGGGCGGCAGGAAACAGCCGGCAACCAGCAGCAGGATGTTCACGAAGAACAGCAGGACCCAGCGGTTGATGTCCGCCGCGCCGATATATTCGGCAATTGACTGGGTGACATAGAGGCTGGACAGCATGTAGCTGAACAGAACCGAGGTGCCGATGATCATCATGATCATCACCGATTCCCGCGTGGTATCGCGCAGGATGTGCCACAGATCGCCCAGCCGCCAGACCTTGTAGATCACGATCACCAGCAACAGGCAGAGCAGGGCGCCAACACCGGCGGCTTCCGACGGCGTGGCGAGGCCGCCATACATCGCATAGATCACACCGACGATGATCAGCAGGAACGGCCCGATCTTCGGCAGCGATTCGATCTTCTCCCGAAAGGAATAGCGCCGGTCGGCATTGGCCATGCCTTCGCCGCGCTTCCAGCACAGGAACCACGCCCACATCATGAACAGCAGCGTCAGCATCAGCCCCGGCAGCACACCGGCCAGGAACAGCCGTCCGATGGAGGTCTCACTGGCGATGCCGTAGAGGATCATCGTCACGGAGGGCGGGATCAGAATGCCCAGCGTGCCGCCGGCCGCAATGGCGCCGGTTGCCAGATCGGCGGAGTAGCCGCGCCGCCGCATCTCCGGAATGCCCATCTTGCCGATGGCCGCACAGGTGGCGGGGGAGGAGCCGGTCATCGCGCTGAACAGCGCGCAGGCCCCCAGATTGGAGATCACCAGACTGCCCGGCACGCGGTGGAACCAGCGGTTCAGCGCCTCGTACAGATCCGATCCGGCGCGGCTGGAGGCAACGGCAGCCCCCATCAGCACGAACATCGGGATCGAGACCAGGGTAAAGTCGTTCAGTCCGCCGAACATGGTATCGGCAAGGAACTCCAGCGAGCGCACCCCGTCGAAGATCACCAGGAAAATGATGGTAACGAGGCCGATGCCGAAGGCGACTGGGATGCCGGTCGCCAGGACCACGATGGTGGTCAGGCCGATCAGCAGGCCAATGGATAATTCGCTCATAACCGTGTCTCCGGGGACATACCGAACGGCATTTCCCGGCCGGTGGCGACGCAATAGATATCCGCGACATACTGAAGGGACAGGACGGCGAAGCCGATCGGCATGGAGGCATAGTAGATCCACAGCCGGGCGCGCCAGATCGAGCTGGTCAGCCAGTCGCCCTCATAGGCTTCCAGCCACCACACCACGCTGTCCCACAACAGAACGGCGCAGAAGATCAGCGCCAGGGTGGAGGCGAGCAGCGCCAGCTTCACACGCGCGCCATGTGACAGATAGAGCGGCAGCAGATCGACATTCACATGGCCGCGCGTCAGCAGCACATAGGGGCTGCCCATGAAGGTCGCGCCGACCAGGATGAAGGTGACGAATTCGCTCTGCCAGATCGCCGATTCCATCATCACGGTTCGCACGAAGATCATCTGGCAGACGATCAGAACAGCGGCCAGGATCATCAGCGCCGCCGCCACGCCGCAGGCCCGCGACAAGGCGGTTACGGCCCGAACATAGAAATCCATGAAGTCTCCCGGAGCCCCTGTGTCGGGGGAGCATAAATCAGCCGCAACCCCCTTCCGCCGCTCCCGGAGCGGCGGAAGGGTTGAGGTAAGCGTAGTAGTTTCTCGTTACTCGACCGACAGCGCCATGTCGATCAGCTTGCTGCCATTCTTCACCTTGTCGGAGAAGGTCTTGTAGGAGGTCTTCTTGGCCACTTCGCGCCAGGCAGCAGCCTGCTTGTCGGACATGGTGACGACCTTCACGTTATTTTTCTTGAAGGCCTCGACCATCTTGTCGTCGAGCTTCTTGCTCTCGCCGGCGAAGTAATCCTCCGACTTCTGGGCGGCCTTCATCAGCGCATCCTGCTGCGGCTTGGTCAGCCGCTCGAAGCTGCGCTTGGACATCAGCACCGGCTCGTACATGAACCACAGGGCATTGTCGCCCGGCGCGGTCACGCAGGAGAGCTGCTCGTACAGGCGGAAGGAAACGAAGCTGCCGGTCGAGGTATCGGTGGCGTTGGCCACGCCGGTCTGCAGCGCGTTATAGACTTCGTTCGACGGGATCGAGACGATCGACGCCCCGGCGCCGGCCCACATCTCGGCGAAGGTGGCACCGGCGGAGCGGGCTTTCAGCCCCTGCACGTCGGCCGGCTCCAGGATGCACTTGTCCTTGCTGCCGAACGCGCCGGCCAGCCAGGCATCGGCCAGCACAATGACGCCGGCATCCTCAATCACCTTCTTGATTTCCTGCATGAAGGGCGAGCCGTTCAGGCGCGCCGCATGCTCATGGCTCTTCACAAGGCCGGGCATCAGCGTGGCGCCGAATTCCGGGTGACGGCCGCTGGCATAGTCGAGCGGGAAGGCGGTGATGTCGATCTGGCCCTTCAGCATGGCCTGCCACTGCTCGTTGGCTTTCACCAGCGAGGCGCCCGGAAATACCTTGATGTCGAGCCCGACATTGGCGGCTGCGACCTCGCGGGCGATGATCTGCACCATCTCGTCGCGGACGTCGCCGCGACCGCCGGGGAATTGATGCGAGGCTTTCAGTTCAACAGCCATCGCGTCCTGGCCGATCATCGCCGCCAGCGTAACGCCGGCGACGGCAGCCCATTTGAATGTTCGGTGATACATGCGTTTCTCCCAATGTTGCTGTGACCTTGGCGATCACTTTAAGAAGCGAAGTATGGGAGAAAGAGCGGGGGGCCACAATAGGTTGAATGAGAGTGACTATCCGGCATTCGAAGGCTTGTCATCGGCCGGCTCTGCGGTCACCCTCTACGCCCTGTTTATGAGATGGATTGAAAAAAAATGCTGCGGGTCTGGGGACGGAAGAATTCGATCAATGTCCAGAAGGCGATGTGGTGCATCGGCGAGCTGGGCCTGAGCCACGAGCGCATCGATGCCGGGCGCGAATTCGGCCAGAACCGGGAAGACTGGTTCCTGCAGATGAACCCCAACGGCCTTGTCCCGGTGATTGATGACCGGGGCTTCATCCTGTGGGAATCCAACAGCATCCTGCGCTATCTGGCGGAAACCTATGATGCGGGCGGGCTGATGCCGGAGTCGGCAAAGCAGCGCGGGCTGGCCAGCCAGTGGATGGATTGGGCCAACAGCATCCTCTCCGGGCCGATGACGACGGTGTTCTGGCAGCAGATCCGCACGCCGCCGGAACAGCGCGACGCGGCCGCCACCGCCAAAGCGGCCGAGGCGTCGGCGGCGGCCTTCGGGCTGCTCGATGCGCATCTTGCAGGAAAGCAGTATATGGTGGGGGACCGGCTGACGATTGCCGATATCCCGGTCGGCGCCTTTGCCTGTCGCTGGTATGCGTTGGATCTGGCGCATCCGGACTACCCGAATCTGCGCGCCTGGTACGAGCGGCTGGCCGGGCGCGAGGCGTTCAAGACCCATGTCATGCTGCCGCTGACCTGAGGTGCGATTCACTTGCAATCCATAGGGCTTCGCGCCACAAGAGACAGGCTGCACTGCCCGGAACCGAAGCGAGGAACTGAAATGTCGATGACCGGAAAATCCATTGCCGCCCTGGGGCGAATCGCCGGCAGGAAGCTGCTGGCTGCGGCCTTTCTGACAGCCGGGCTGGGCCTTGGCCTGGCCATGGCCGGGACCGCGCAGGCACAGGGCGCCGGCAGCATCGCCATCGAACTGAACAAGCTGGAAGACCAGCCGAATGCCTGCCGGGCCTATATGCTGTTCGAGAATCCGGGCCAGTCGACCTTCAGCGAATTCCAGCTCGATCTGGTGCTGTTCGACACCAATGGCGTGATCGCCCGCCGCCTGTCGCTCGACGCCGCCCCCTTACGCGCCGACAAGACCAGCGTGAAGCTGTTCGACATCGAAGGCCTGGCCTGCGAGCGTATCAGCCGCATCCTGCTGAACGACGTGCTGACCTGCGCCGATGATTCCGGCAAGCGCACCGATTGCGTAAAGCTGATCCAGACCTCCAGCCGCGTCACCGCCAAATTCTCGAAATAAAGGGCTGTCTCAACTCCCCGTCATTCCCGGCCTTGTGCCGGGGGTGACGGGTAGAGATGGGGCCGGGACGCGGCAAGCTTACTTCCCCACTAAGACAGCGCAACCTCAAGATCGGCGATCAGGTCGGCCAGATCCTCGACGCCGACCGACAGCCGGACCAGCCCGTCGGAAATGCCGAGTTCGGCGCGCACCTCGGGCGGGATCGAGGCGTGGGTCATGATCGCCGGATGCTCGATCAGGCTTTCCACGCCGCCCAGGCTCTCGGCCAGGCTGAACAGCTTGGTGCGTTCCAGGAAGCGCCGGCTTTCATCCAGCCCGCCCTTGATGACCGCTGTGACAATGCCGCCGAAGCCGCCGGTCATCTGGCGCTTCGCCAGATCATGCTGCGGATGGCTGGCAAGGCCGGGATAAACCACTTTCTCGATCTTCGGATGCGCTTCCAGCCACTGCGCGATGGCCAGCGCGCTGCTGCAATGCCGTTCCATGCGCAGATGCAGCGTCTTCAGCCCGCGCAGCGCCAGGAAGCTGTCGAACGGGCCGGCGACGCTGCCGATGGCGTTCTGCAGATAGGCCAGCTGCTTGCGGTGCGGGCTGCCCTCGCGCACCACGGCGATGCCGCCGACCATGTCGGAATGGCCGTTCAGATATTTCGTCACCGAATGGATGACGATGTCGAAGCCGTGATCCAGCGGCTTCTGCACATAGGGCGAGGCGAAAGTATTGTCGGCCACGGCGATCAGCTTGTGCTTCTTCGCGAGAGCGGCAATTGCCTGCAGATCGACCAGCCGCAGCATCGGGTTGGTCGGGCTTTCGACCCAGACCATCTTGGTGTTCGGCCGGATCGCGGCTTCCAGCGCCGCCGGGTCGGACAGGTTCACGAAGGAGAATTCCAGCCCGGAAGAGCGCTTGCGCACATTCTCGAACAGCCGGTAGGAACCGCCATAGAGATCGTCCATGGCGATGACATGGCTGCCGCTGTCCAGCAGCTCCAGCACCGTGCCCATGGCGGCAAGGCCGGAGGCGAAGGCGAAGCCGGCCTCGCCATTCTCCAGATCGGCGACGCAGGCCTCCAGCGCCATCCGGGTCGGGTTCTGGCTGCGCGAATATTCATAGCCCTTATGGACGCCGGGGCTTTCCTGGACATAGGTCGAGGTGGCGTAGATCGGCACCATGATCGCGCCGGTCGTCGGGTCCGGCTCCTGGCCGGCATGGATGGCACGTGTGCCGAAGCCGGCGCGGTTGGTCTTGTTCTGGGTCATGGTTCAGGCCACCGATTGACGGAGATGATTGATGAGATCGACCTTGGTGATCAGGCCGAGGAATTTGCTGCCTTCGACGACTATGGCGACATGGTCCTGGCGGAAGATCGGGATCAGGTCGGGGATTTTCGCGGTCGGCGCCAGGGTTTCCAGCCGGCTGGTCATGGCGCCCCGGACCGGGGATTTGAAGCATTCCGGATTGTCGTGGGTTGCCAGCAGCAGGTCGCTTTCGTCGAGGATGCCGACGATGCGGTCATTCTCCAGCACCGGCAATTGCGAGATGTCGTAGAGCCGCATCCGGCCATAGGCGGTCAGCAGCGTATCGCCCGGCTCGACGCTGATCACCTCGCCCTTGGGGGCCTGACGGCTGATCAGGTCGCGCAGATCGCCGGTCTGCTCGCGCTTTACAAGCCCCTGATCCTGCAACCAGAAATCATTATAGGCCTTGGAGAGATACTTGTTGCCACTGTCGCAGACGAAGGTGACAACGCGCTTCGGCTCGGTCTGCTGGCGGCAATAGCGCAGGGCGGCGGCGATCAGCGTGCCCGACGAGGTGCCGGCCAGAATGCCTTCCTTCATCAGCAGCTCGCGCACCGTTGCGAAGGCTTCGGTATCGTCCACGGTGATGGCCGTGCTGACCAGATCGAGGTCGCAATTCGGCGGAATGAAATCCTCGCCGATGCCCTCGACCAGCCAGGAGCCGGCCTCGCCGATATGGCCCGACCGGGTGGCCTCGGCCAGGATCGAGCCTTTGGGATCAGCCAGCACCATCTCGACCTTGGGGGCCGCCTTGCGGAAGAACCGCCCCAACCCGGTCAGCGTGCCGCCGGAGCCGACGCCGCAGACCATGGCGTCCATGTCCTGGTCCATCTGCGCCCAGATTTCCGGCCCGGTGCCGGTTTCATGCGCCAGCGGGTTGGCCGGGTTGGCGAACTGGTTCATCCAGTAGCCGCCGGGAATCTCCTTCTCAAGCCGCTCCGCCATGTCCTGGTAATAGGCCGGATGGCCGCGCCCGACATCGGAGCGGGTCATGACGATCTCGGTGCCCAGCGCGCGCAGATGGTTGATCTTCTCCTGGCTCATCTTGTCCGGGATGACCAGCAGCAGCTTGTAGCCCTTCTGCGCCGCCACCAGCGCCAGGCCCAGGCCGGTATTGCCGGCGGTCGCCTCGATCAGCGTGGTCTTGCCCGGCGTGATCTTGCCGGCGCGCTCCGCCGCCTCGATCATCGACAACCCGATGCGGTCCTTGATCGAGCCGCCGGGATTCTGGCTCTCCAGCTTCAGGAACAGCCGGCACGGGCCGGTATCCAGCCGGGTGACTTCCAGCATCGGCGTGTTGCCGATCAACTCCAGCACGGAGGTAGGGGCGGGCATGGCTATTATCCGATTTAGAAGTGTGAAATCGCAGAATTAAACGCCTGATGATGTAGATCGTATTTGCCCGCCGCTGATCAAGCGAAAAAGCAAAACCCCGGCGCAAGGCCGGGGCTTTGGGAGGGGGGATTGGGACGTACTGCCCCAGTCCCGCTTTCTCTTTCGTCATAGTCGGGCTTGACCCGACTATCCATTGACCGAGCGATTGGCACGGACGGATGGACCCCAAGTGCCATGGGCGGGTCAAGCCCGAGGGTGACGATGAAGGGGTGGCTGAGGAATAAAACCGCACCTACGACAGATCCAGCGACTGGGTGATCTTCTCCTTCCAGTGCTGGAAATCAGCGTCGGTGCGCTTGCGCGGGCGGGGCAGGTCGAGGGAGAATTCGGCGTGGATATGGCCGGGATTGCCGCGCATCACGACGATGCGGTCGCTGAGCGCCACGGCTTCCTCGACATCGTGGGTGACGAACACCATGGTGAAGCGTTCCTCGCGCCACAGCTCCAGCAGATGCTCCTGTAATTGCAGCCGGGTGAAGCTGTCGAGCGCGCTGAACGGCTCGTCCAGCAGCAGGATGGAGGGCCGGCGCACCAGCGCGCGGGCAATCGCCACGCGCTGCGCCATGCCGCCGGAGAGCTGGCGCGGATAGGCCTGCGCGAAATCGGCCAGCCCGACCTTCGCCAGCACATCCGCGATCTTGCGGTCCTGCGTCGCCTTGTCCTCATCCTTCAGGGCAAAGCGGACATTATCGGCGACAGTCAGCCAGGGCATCAGCCGGGCTTCCTGGAACACCATGCCGATTTCAGGATGCGGGCCGCTGACCGCCTCACCATCGATGGCGACGCGGCCATGGCTGGCGCTTTCCAGCCCGGAGAGGATACGCAGCAGCGTGGACTTCCCGCAGCCCGAGGTGCCGACCAGGCTGACGATTTCCGACTGGTCGATGGCCAGATCGACATCGTTCAGCGCGATCACGCCATTCGGGAAATGCTTGGCGAGACTATCGATTGCGAGCATGGGAGGCTCCCTTCATGTCACCGAAGCCGTCCTGCCAGGCGAGGAACGGGCGGGCGGCACCGGCCAGGAGGGCATCGGTCAGCTTGCCGGCAATGGCGAACAGGATGAGGCTGGCGACAATGACCGCCGGGCGGCCGGTCATCTGGCCGTCGATCATCAGATAGCCCAGGCCTTCGCTGGCGCCCATCAGCTCGGCGGCGATGACGAACATCCAGCCCAGCGCAAGCCCGGCGCGCAGCCCCACCACATAGGAGGGCAGGGTGGCCGGCAGCAGCACCCGGCGCACCAGATCCAGCCGGCTGAACCGGTTCAGCCGCGCCACCTCGACCAGCTTGCGGTCAACGCCCTGAATGCCTTCGACCAGGTTCAGATAGATCGGGAAGAACACGCCGACCGCGATCAGCGTCACCTTGGAAGCCTCGAAAATGCCGAACCACAGGATGAACAGTGGTACCCAGGCCAGTGACGGCACCGCCTTCAGCGCCTGCAGGGTCGGGTCCAGCAGCTCCCGCGCGGTCCGGGAATAGCCGGTCAGCGCGCCCAGCAGCGTGGCGGCGAGCGTGCCGGCGATAAAGCCGAAGAACACGCGGGTCAGCGTGACGCCGATATGGCTGGTCAGATCGCCGCTGGCCCAGAGGCTGGAAATCTCGGCCAGCACGGCGGCAGGGCCGGGCACCAGATTGGGCGCGAACACCCCGGCCCAGGACAGCGTGGACCAGCCAGCCACCAGCACGGCCGGGACGATCAGCCCCTTGGTGCCGGACAGGCTGGACAGCACCCGCGAGGGACGCGCCGAAGCGACGGCCCTATCGGGTGCCGCCGCCTCGGTCTCGCGGTTATAAACCTCGGCGGTCACCGCAGCGCCTGCTGCTTGAGGGTGATCCGGTCGATATACTGAGGATCGATCAGGTCGGCGACCAGCGCCGGCACGTCGGTATCGGCCTTCAGCACGCCGATCTCGCGCAGCACGCCGCCAGCGGCGGTCAGCGCCTTGCGATGCTCGTCACCGATCACCGGATTGGTCAGGTCGGTGCGCTCGGAAAGCTGTTTCCGGGCGACGGCATCCTCGACCTTGGCGGCCTTCACCAGGTAGGAGCGCAGCTCGTCGGGGTTCTCCAGGGCGTATGTCCGACCGCGCTCATAGACCTTCAGCAGCCGCTCGACCAGTTCCGGATTCTCCCTGGCGAAGGCCTCGCGGACATTCAGCACGCCATAGGTGTTCAGCGCCGGGTCGCGATGGAACAGCACCACGCCTTCCTGCAGTTCATGCTTGGCCATGTGCGGGTCGAGACCGGCCCAGGCATCGACCTGGCCGCTGACCAGCGCCCGGCCACCATCCGGGTGCTGCAGCAGCACCGGCTTGATGTCCTTTTCGGTCAGGCCGGCCTGATTCAGCGCCTGCAGCAGGAACAGATGCGGGTCGGTGCCGCGGGTCACGGCGACGCGCTTGCCCTTCAGATCGGCGACGGATTTGATGCCGCTGTCCTTGCCGGTGACCAGTGCCGTCCATTCGGGGCGGGAATAGACATAGATTGCCTTGATCGGGTTGCCGTTGGCCTTGCCGACCAGCGCCGCACCGCCGGCGGTGGAGCCGAAATCGATGCTGCCGCCATTCAGGAATTCCAGCGCCTTGTTGGACCCCAGGCTCAAGACCCAGCGGGTGTCGATGCCGTCTTTCTTGAATTCCTCCTCAACCCAGCCCTTGTCCTTCAGCAACAGGCTGACCGGGTTGTAATAGGCATAGTCGAGGGTGATGCGCTCCGGCGCGGCCTGGGCGGCGTTCGCCCCGATGGTCAGGGCGAGGGCGGCGGCGGCAAGCGTGCCGAGCTGGAAGTGGCGGCGGGTGATCTTGACAGACATTGTGCTCTCCTTCGTGTGCGCCGGTTTTTCCGGTCGCAGGTAAGGAGGCTCGGAAGAGTGGGTTTCACCGCTGGTCTTCGGCCGGGGCAAAAAAATATCCGCCTCGGCTCCAGAGCCGGGCGGATTCGCCCGCTCTCTTTAGCAGAATTTATAAAGCGCCCCGCAAGCTGAGCCTCAAATCGGCGCTGTAAGAAGACCTTATTTCACAGTTTCCGGATCGTCAATCAGAAAAATTTGCACAGTTTATTTTTGTGGTTAGGCCGCTGCCGCGCCGTTGCGCACGCTGTGATTCACCACCAGCGCCGGCTTGGTGTTCAGAGTCTGGAACACGACACAATACCGCTCGGTCAGCTTGAACAGGCTGGCCAGCTGCTCCTCGGTCGCGTCGGTGTCGATGTCGAAGGACAGGCGGATATCAGTGAAGCCCACGGCAGCCTCGCGGTCCACCGCCAGCGTGCCGCGGAAATCCAGATCGCCCTCGGCCTTCACAACGCCCTCGCGGATGGTGATGCCCAGCGCCGTGGCGACTGCCTTCAGTGTGACACCGGCACAGGCCACCAGCGCCTGTAGCAGCATGTCGCCGGAACAGGCCGACAGCCCGTCGCCGCCGGTGGCGGGGTGCAGCCCCGCCTCGACCATGGCGCGCCCGGTATCGACGGAGCAGGTGATCGCTTCCTCGCCCAGCTTGCCATCGGCCTTCAGGGTGATCTTCGCGGCACCGGGCTCTTCCCGGTACTTGTCCTTCAGCGGGGCCTGCAGGGTCTTCAGCGTGGTCGAATCCATATCCGTCTCCGGTCGTAAAAAAACCGCCGCAGCCAAAGCTGGGCGGATCGGGGCCGTCGCTTTAGCTGCATTTGTAAAGCGCCCGCAAGCTGGTGCTCAAATCGGCGCTAAGCGGAAAATAGGGGCGGGCGGTGGAGGTGTCAACGGGGGAGAGATGCCCGTTGTTGTGTCTGCCACTTCCCCAGTTTGTCTCCCCCGCACTTGTTACGGGGGCCATGCTTCCGCCTGCTGAAGGTGAACGCGGCTGATTGCATGCCGCTCGCCACCCTCTCCATCGTCACCCTCGGGCTTGACCCGAGGGTCCATGGATCCGTGCAATTCGCTCGGTCAATGGATAGTCGGGTCAAGCCCGACTATGACGAAAGAGAAAGACGTTAGGGCGCTTCCCATTCCGTCCGCACATCGGTGTCCGTCTCGGCCGGCAGGCGCAATGCGCGCAGGGTCGTGAACCGTGCCTCATCCAGCCGGGATAACGCCCAGACCGCCATGCCGCGTACCAGAGGCGACGGATCGGAAAGCAGGTTTTCTACAACAGGTACAAGTGTTTGCGCGCAACTGTTGCCAATCGCAATCAGCACGTTGCGCACGAAGCGGTCGCGGCCGATGCGTTTCACCGGCGAGCCGGAGAAGAGCTGGCGGAACCCGGCATCGTCGATCTGCGCCAGATCGGCCAGGCGCGGGGCCATCAGCTCGGCACGGGGCAGGAAGGCATCATGGCCGGTGGGGCTGGCGAATTTGTTCCAGGGGCAGACCGCCAGGCAATCGTCGCAGCCATAGATGCGGTTGCCCATGGGCACACGGAATTCCCGCGCGATGACGCCCTTATGCTCGATGGTCAGATAGGAGATGCAGCGCCGCGCGTCGAGCTGGTAAGGGGCCGGGAAAGCGTCGGTCGGGCAGGCAGTCAGGCAGCGCGTGCAGCCGCCGCAATGATCGGTCTCGGCACTGTCCGGGGCCAGGTCCAGCGTTGAATAGACCTCGCCCAGGAACAGCCAGGAGCCGTGGCTGCGTGATACCAGATTGGTGTGCTTGCCCTGCCAGCCGAGGCCCGCCTGCTGGCCCAGCGGCTTTTCCATGACGGGGGCGGTATCGACGAACACCTTCACGCCGCTGTCGATCTCCTCCGCCATCCAGCGTGCCAGCGCCTTCAGCCGGTTCTTCACATGATCATGGTAGTCGCGCCCCTGGGCATAGACCGAGATGCCGGCGCGGGTCGGGTGGCCCAGGATCGCCAGCGGGTCACGGCCCGGTCCGTAATTCATGCCCAGCACGACGATGCTGCGCGCGTCGGGCCATAGTATCTTGGGGTCGCCGCGCCGGTCGGCCTTCTCGACCATCCAGCCCATATCGCCATGCCGCCCCTCGGCCAGATACTCAGCCAGCCAGTGCCGCGCCTGATCGCTCAGTGCCGCCGGCGCGAAGCCCACGGCGTCGAAGCCAAGCGCCAGCGCCTGCTCCCGGATACGGGATTTGATGTCTGCCGTCATCCCCGGCCGCGATAGGGGGGAACGCCCTGATCGGGTATCCACACGCCCTCGGGCGCCGGGCCGGTCTGGTAGAACACATCGATCGGGATGCCGCCGCGCGGATACCAGTAGCCGCCGATGCGCAGCCATTCCGGCTGCATGACATCGACCAGCCGGCGCGCGATGGCAACAGTGCAATCCTCATGGAACGCGCCGTGATTGCGGAAGGAGCCGAGGAACAGCTTCAGCGACTTGCTCTCGACCAGCCTGTCCTTCGGCACGTAGTCGATCACCAGATGCGCGAAATCCGGCTGGCCGGTCAGCGGGCAGAGCGAAGTGAATTCCGGCGCGGCGAAACGCACCATGTAGCGCACATCCCCTTGCGGGTTCGGCACCGTCTCCAGCACCGCCTTTTCCGGGCTGTCCGGCAGGCCGGCGTTCTGTCCCAGCTGGGTGAGGCCGCTATAGATGCTGTCGGTCATGGTCCTCGTCTCCCTAGAGCGCCGCGATATCCCCGCCGGCCTGCTTCTCGTGAAACTCCGCCACGAAATCCGCCAGCGATCCTGCCGCGATGGCATCGCGCAATCCCGCCATCAGCCGCTGATAATAGGCCAGATTGTGCCAGGTCAGCAGCATCAGTCCGAGAATCTCCTCCGAGCGGGTCAGATGATGCAGATAGGCCCGGCTATAGGAAGCGCAGGCCGGGCAGGGGCAATCCTCTTCCAGCGGCCTTGGATCGTCCTGATGCCGGGCGTTGCGCAGATTAACCGTGCCGCACGCGGTGAAGGCCTGGGCGGTGCGGCCCGAGCGGGTCGGCAGCACGCAGTCGAACATGTCGATTCCGCGCTGCACCGCGCCGACAATATCGGCCGGTTTGCCCACACCCATCAGGTAATGCGGCTTATCGGTTTCTAAATGCGGAACAGTTTCTTCCAGAACCCGGAACATGATCTCCTGGCCTTCGCCCACCGCAAGGCCACCGACCGCATAGCCGTCGAAGCCTATGGCGGTCAGCGCCTCCGCCGAATGCCGCCTGAGGTCGGGATAGACATTGCCCTGCACGATACCGAACAGCCCATAGCCGGGACGCTTTACGAAGCCGTCCTTGGAGCGCTGCGCCCAGCGCATCGACAGCTCCATGGAGGACAGCGCCTGATCATGCGTGGCCGGGTGGGGCGTGCATTCGTCCAGCACCATAGTGATATTGGAATCAAGTAGATGCTGGATCTCGACCGAGCGTTCCGGCGACAGGAAATGCGCCGACCCGTCGATATGCGAGCGGAAAGTGACGCCCTTTTCCTCGATCTTGCGCAACCCCGACAGTGACATGATCTGGAAGCCACCAGAATCAGTGAGGATCGGCTTCTGCCAGTTCATGAATTTGTGCAGGCCGCCCAGCGCCGCAATCCGCTCCGCACCCGGCCGCAGCATCAAATGATAGGTATTGCCGAGCAGGATTTCCGCCCCGGTCTCGGCCACTGATTCCGGGCGCATCGCCTTCACGGTGGCCGCCGTGCCGACCGGCATGAAAGCCGGTGTCTCGATGGTCCCATGCGCCGTCGTCACCCGGCCGCGCCGTGCCGCGCCATCGGTGCCGAGAAGCTGGAAGCCGAATTCTACCGGCTGGGATGCAGCAGACATGCGTCACCGTAGGAATAGAAGCGATAGCGCGCCGATTTGGCATGCGCATAGGCCGATTGCATGCGCTCCAGCCCGGCAAAAGCCGAGACCAGCATGAACAGGGTCGAGCGCGGCAGATGGAAATTGGTGAATAGCAGATCGACCGCCTTGAAGCGATAGCCCGGCGTGATGAAGATGCTGGTGTCGCCGGCAAAGGCCGGCACGCTGCCATCCTCGGCCGCCGCACTTTCCAGCAGCCGCAGCGAGGTGGTGCCGACCGCGACCACGCGGCCGCCCTTTGCCTTCGTCGCGGTAATGCGCGCCGCCGTCCCGGCATCGATGCTGCCCCATTCGGCATGCATTCGGTGGTCGGCAGTGTTGTCGACCTTCACCGGCAGGAAGGTGCCGGCGCCGACATGCAACGTCACGAATTCGGTGCCGATGCCGCGCTCGGCGAGACAGGCCATCAGCCGCTCGGTGAAGTGCAGCCCGGCGGTGGGGGCCGCCACGGCGCCTTCCTCGCGGGCATAGATGGTCTGGTAGCGTTCGGCATCCGCCGGCTCCGCCTTGCCGCCGCGGATATAGGGCGGCAGCGGCATGGAGCCGTGGCGCTTCAGCGCATCGAGCAGCGTGGCGGCGGTGCCGGTGAAGGCGAGGCGGATTTCGCCGCCCTCGCGCTTTTCCAGGATCTCGGCGGCGAAATTCTCGGCGAAGGCGATGGTCTGGCCGATCTTCAGCCGCTTGCCGGGCCGGGCGAAGGCGAGCCATGTGCCATCTGCCTCCGCCTTATGCAGCAGCACCTCGACCGCGACCTCGCCGCGATGGCCGTTCAGCCGGGCCGGGATCACGCGGGTATCGTTGAATACCAGCAGATCGCCGGGGTGCAGCAAATCGGGCAGGTCTAGTACGCCCCGGTCGGCCAGCGCCTCGGGACGGATGTCCAGCAGCCGCGCCGAATCGCGTGGTTCCAGGGCGGTCTGCGCGATCAGTTCGACCGGCAGCTCGAAATCGAACAGATCGACTTTCACGGAAGGCGCTGGGCGTTCAGCGGTCGGATCGCCGCCATCAACAGCCGGAAGGGCGACAGGAACAGCAGGGCCAGCGCCAGCTTCACCGCCAGATCGCCGGCCGCAAGCGTGACGAAGGGCACGGCGGTGCCGGCAAAGGCCAGGGTGAAGAAGATCGCGGTATCAACCACCGACCCGGCGGTCGAGCTGGCCAGCGGGGCCTTCCACCAGCGCGTCTCGCGCAGCCGGTTGAACACGTAGACGTCCAGCAACTGCGCCGCCAGGAAGGCGGTTCCCGAAGCCAGCGCGATGCGCGGTGTCGCCAGCCACAGCGAGCAGACCACCGCCAGCGCAAAGCCGGCATAAACCACCTGGCGCGCCCGTTGCGGGCCATAGGCGCGGTTGGTCAGATCGGTGACCAGGAACGTCGCCGGATAGGTCAGGGCGCCCCAGGTCAGCCAGTCGCTGAGCGGGAACTGCACCAGGTAATTCGAGGCGCTGACCAGCACCACCATCGCCGCGAGGGCGAGGATCATACCGCCGGGAAAGGAAGGAGTGATCTTCATGGGCGGCTTATAGGCCAACACACCGGAAAATTGAAGAGGATGCGTGGGCCGACTCGTCGGACAATGCGGCCCTCTAAACACCTGCCCTTGCCGAACCCTGCATGGCTCGTGATATCTCTAGCGAAACAAACCGCAGGATACGGGAAAGAATCGATTGATGGCACAGGTGACGGAACAGCAGGTCCTGGACGCGCTGAAGGCAGTGCAGGACCCGGAGCAGGGCAACGACATCGTGACGCTTGGCATGGTGACCGGTATCGCGGTGGAAGGCGGCCGCGTCAGCTTCGCCATTGAGGTTGATCCCGCCCGGGGGCCGAAGCTGGAAGGCCTGCGCCAGGCCGCACAGGCGGCGGTCGAGGGGATTGCCGGGGTCGAGGGCGTCAGCGCCGCACTGACCGCGCATACGGCCCGCGCTGGTGCCGCGCCACAGCCAGCGCCCCAACCTGCCCCGCGGCCGCTGGGCGGCAAGCCGGCCGCCGGCAGCCGTGCCGGTTCTGCTGCCCCCGCAGCAGGCCACAGCCATGCCGGGCATTCTCATCCCCCCGCCGGTTCTCCGGCGCAGCAGGCCAAACCGCTGGTGCCGGGCGTGCGCGCCATCGTCGCCGTCGCCTCGGGCAAGGGCGGCGTCGGCAAATCGACCACAGCGGTCAATCTCGCTCTGGCGCTGTCCGCGCTGGGCCACAAAATTGGGCTGATGGACGCCGATATCTATGGCCCGTCGCTGCCGCGCATGATGGGCATTTCCGGCAAGCCCAACTCGCCCGATGGCAAAACTTTGACGCCGCTGGAGAATTACGGCGTCAAATGCATGTCCATGGGCTTCATGGTGGCCGAGGATACGCCGATGATCTGGCGCGGCCCAATGGTGATGAGCGCGCTGGAACAGATGCTGCGCGACGTGAACTGGGGCGATCTGGATGTGCTGATCGTCGACATGCCGCCGGGTACCGGCGACGCCCAGCTGACCATGGCGCAGCGCGTGCCGTTGGCCGGTGCGGTCATCGTCTCGACGCCGCAGGACATCGCTTTGCTGGATGCCCGCAAGGGGCTGAACATGTTCCGCAAGGTCGATGTGCCGGTGCTCGGCATCATCGAGAATATGAGCTATTTCGTCTGTCCGCATTGCCAGGGCCGCAGCGATATCTTCTCGCATGGCGGCGCGCGCAAGGAGGCCGAGCGTCTGGGCACGGATTTCCTGGGTGAGATTCCGCTCGATATCCAGATCCGCGAAACCTCCGACAGCGGCAAGCCGCTGGTGGTGTCGGCCCCGAACAGCCCGCATGCGCTGGCCTATAAGGCGATTGCCGAGGCGGTCTGGGCGAAGATCGGCGGCGCCGGCGCCCGCAAGGCCGCGCCGAAGATCACGGTCGAATAGGAAAACCGTATGGATGACCATACGAAGCTGATTCTCGAAGTGTCCGGCAAGCCGCTGTTTCCGCCGGTCTTCGCCTCGGCCCGGTTGCCGGCCTCCGCCGATGCTGTGGAGGAGGCGGTGGAGGCGGCCAGACGGGGTGCCGATCCGGCCACGATCTTCTGGACCGACCGCGATGACAGGCTCGACTGCGCCGTCGTGCTGCAGCCGGAACAGACACTGGAGGATGCGCTGCCGATCCTGCATGTCGGGATGATCGGCATCGGTGATGCGCTGGGGGCGGTGGTGCCGCCGCAGATGGCCGTTACCTTCGGCTGGCCTGACCGGATTGAGGCCAATGGCGGGCTGGTCGGCGGGCTGCGGCTGGTGGCGCCGGAAGGCTGCACCACAGGCGAGGTGCCGGACTGGCTGGTGCTCGGCGTCAGCCTGGTGCTGCACCGCCCGCTGATCGGCGGCCAGGAGGCCGGCATGGACCCGTCGCGCACGGCGCTGCATGAGGAAGGCTGCGGTGATCTGACCGTGCCGGACATACTGGAAAGCTTCAGCCGGCATTTCCTGGTCTGGGTGAACAGCTTCGAGGAGGACGGGCTGCGCCGCTGCCTGGATCACTGGCTGGAGCGCGGCAGCGGCTACAAGGAGAGCATTGCCCTGTCCCTGCGCGATGGCGTGCATGCCGGCACCTTTATCGGGCTGGACGATCTGGGCAATCTGCTGCTGGAAACCGAGAAGACCGAGACAGTGCCGCTCTCGACGGTGCTGGCCGGTCCGTCCTGGTCGCTGTGATGCGCTTTCCCCGCACCATCCGGCTGGACCAGACCGATCTGCAGGTCTTCGACCAGGCAGCCCAGCCCGGTGAATGGGCGGTCAGCGGCAGTTTTGCCTTTGCCGATGCCGGGCCGGGCGATCTGGTGGGCAAGCGCCGGGTGGCCTTTCGCAGCGCTTTTCTCGGCACCGGCAGCTTTGGCTGGTCGACTTTCGTGTCGGTGGCCGATATCACTCCGGAAGAATATGACGGCGTGGTCCAGAGTCTCGCGGCGCATTTCGTGGAGCATTACGGGGCGCCGAGTGTGGCGGCCGCTTTACCGGTCGCCCGCGATGAGGCGGCCTACGCTGCCAGCCTGGCGGAGGAGCATCGCGTGAACATGCTGCTCGGTGTCGAACGCGACATGGAGGCCGATGGCATTCACGAGCGCTTCCGCGTCTTCGAGCCGCCGCGCGAGGAACAGCATGCGCGTATCTGGGATATCCAGCCCGATGATGAGAGTTTATAAGAAGAAAGTATGTTAGATGACTGATTTCTGGATATCTTCCGGCTATCACCTGTTGCAGCGCACGGCCGATAACCAGCTTGCCATCACGGATGATTACCTGCGTGCCTATTTCCAGCGCCCGGAACTGGCGCCGGTCGATGAATCCTGCGAGGCCGAGCGCGCGCTGCACGCAGCGCTGATGGACAATCCGCGCCTAGATGTGAAGAAGGCCGCCTTGCTGCGCTTCAAGGATGATGACGCGCGGGAGAATTACGAGGTGGTGCTGGATTTCCGCAATCACCTGCTGGCCCATGGCACTGTCGAGGCGGCCTATGCGGCGCTGTTCAAGCAGCAGAAGCACGGCACGCCGTTCCGGCTGGCGCCAATCTTCATCGACCAGATGGTGCATGTGATCCTGCGCAGCCTGCTCGACGGCACGGAAGACCCATTCCGGCTGCGCGCGGCGGAATTGCTGTTCCGCAGCCAGAAGGTCACGATTCAGGAAGGCAATATCATGCTGGCCGATGAGGAGGTGGTGGACCTCTTCGCCTCGACCGGGGGTTTCGGCGATCTGGGCCGGCTGATCGTCGATGCCCAGACTGAATTGCGCCAGATCGACCTCGACGTGATGGATGAACGCACAGCACCGGCCTATTGGGAGCGCGCCGACAGCTTCGACCTGGTGCTGGACCTGACCTTTGCCCGGCCCGGCCTGGATGCGTTGTGCCGGGTGCTGGAAATCTGGGTCGGCCATTTCCTCGGCATGGCGGTGGCGATTTCGCCCGTCCAGTCGATCAGTGACGAGCGCTGGTCCTGGCATGTCGGGCTGGATTCCATCTCCACGGCGATCCTGAACGATCTCTATGAGGGGCAGGAGGTCGGCGAGGACAGGCTGGTGCGGGTGCTGTCGCTGTTCCGGCTGGAATTCCGCGACGCCAATGTCATGCTGCCACACGTGGCCGGCAAACCGGTCTATCTCGGCCTCGCCATGGATGAGGATCAGGTGCTGCGCCTGAAGCCGCAGAATCTGCTGGTCAACCTGCCTTTGGCGGAAACGGTCTGAAAAACAGAAACGGAGGATACGGCGATGAATGAAGACACCCTGAATATGAGCGTGCGCAAATTCCTGAAGAAGGTTGGTGTGACCGCGCAGCGCGACATCGAACAGGCAATCCGCGACGCCGATGCCGCCGGCACGCTGCCGGCCCGGCCGCTGAAGGCGACGGTGCTGCTGACTCTCGATGGCGTCGATCTCAAAGTGACCATCGACGGCGATATCGAAACCGTCTGAGCCGGCGCCACAGGACAGGGAGGAGGGCGCGATGCAGGATCAGCGCGGCTTCATCGACCGGCCGGCGGCCCGCATTCTGGCCGGCTGCGTGTTCCTGGGGGCCTTCGGGCTGCTGGGGTTTCTCTATCGCGACATGATATTCGGCCCGTCGGCTGCGGCCGTTGCGGCGGCGAATGCCGATGACCCCTTTGTGCAGTGCTTCGCCGAGCGCTCCGGCCAGATCGACCAGATGGTGAAGGATGGCATGGTGAAGCCGGAGCAGGCCGACCAGTTCAGGGGACGCGCCGAGGCTATGTGCCGCGCGCAGACGGGTGGCCGGGCCGGTGGCCCGCCGGGTGGTCCGCCCGGCACGCGTCCGCCGCCCGGTTTCGGGCCACCGCCCAAGTAAGCTGGCCTATTTGATTGCCACCTTCACATAGCTGCCAGGCGCATCCTCGATCACCTTCAGCTTGCCGTCGCCGGGTTTGCGGGCTGCAACCTTGCCGCCACCATGCTTGGCAATCCATTCTTCCCAGTGCGGCCACCAGGAGCCGGGCGTCTGCTCGGCACTTTCCAGCCATTTATCGGCGGTCTTCGGCTTCCGGCTGTTGGTCCAGTAGCCGTATTTCTCGGCTGCCGGCGGGTTGATGACGCCGGCGATATGGCCTGAACCGGACAGCACGAACTTCACCGGGCCACCATAGATCTGCGTCGCCGCATAGGTCGATTTCCACGGCGCGATGTGGTCTTCCCGGGTCGAGAGGATGAAGGTCGGCGTCTTGATCGTCGACAGATCGATCGGCACACCCTTCAGCGTGATGCCACCGGGCTCGACCAGCTTGTTCTCCTGGTAGCATTTGCGCAGGTAGAAGCTGTGCATCGCCGCCGGCATGCGGGTCGAATCCGAGTTCCAGTAGAGCAGATCGAAGGGGAAGGGGTCCTTGCCCAGCAGGTAGTTGTTCACCACGAAGGACCAGATCAGGTCATTGGCCCGCAGCATGTTGAAGGTCGTCGACATGGCGGCACCGTCGAGATAACCCTTCTTGTTCATCTGGGCTTCCAGCGCCTGCAGCTGCTCCTCGTCGATGAACACCGACAATTCGCCGGCCTCGGCAAAATCCACCAGGGTCGTGAAATAGGTGATGCTGTTGACCCGTTTGTCCTTCTTCGCCGTCATGTAGGACAGCGTCGCGGCCATCAGCGTGCCGCCGATGCAATAGCCGATGACGTTGATTTCCTTCTCGCCGGTCGCCTTCTCGATGGCATCCAGCGCGGCCAGCGGGCCGCCGAGCATGTAATCCTCGAAGCTTTTCTGGCCGAGTGTCTCATCCGGGTTTACCCAGGAGACGACAAAGACGGTCTGGCCCTGCGCCACGGCCCATTTGATGAAGGAATTCTTCTCCCGCAGATCGAGGATGTAGAATTTGTTGATCCAGGGCGGGACGATCAGCAGCGGGCGGCGATAGACCTCCTCGGTCGTCGGGCTGTACTGGATCAGCTGCATCAGCTCGTTCTGGAAGACGACCTTGCCGGGCGTGGTGGCGATATTCTCGCCGATCGTGAACGCCTCCATATCGGTCATCCGGATCGCCAGCTTGCCGTCGCCGCGCTCCAGATCCTCCAGCAGGTTTTCCAGCCCCTTGACCAGATTCTCGCCCTTGGAATCGATGGTCGCGCGCAGTACCTCGGGATTGGTCATGACGAAATTGGACGGCGCCATCGCATCGACGAATTGCCGAGTGTAGAAATCCACCTTCTTGGCGGTCTGCGGGTCTAGCCCCTCAACCTCATGCACGGTCGATTGCAACCAGCGGGCGGTCAGTAAATAGGACTGCTTGATGTAGTCGAAGATATAGCTTTCCTGCCAGGCTTCGTCCTTGAAGCGGCGGTCGCCCTTTTCAGGTTCCACGACGGGGCCGGCTTGCTCGCCCCCCAGGAAGCGCTGCGAGGCGTTCTGCCAGAGCTGGAGGTAATCGGTCCATAGTGCCATCTGCGCCTGCATCATGCGCGTCGGGTCGCTCATCATCCGGGTCGTCATCTCCAGGAAGGCCTGGCCGATATTCAGCGGGTCGCCGGATTTCCCCTGAGCATCCTCGGCAGCGTGGCGGGCCATGAAATCACTCATGATTTTCTGGCTTTTCTCGGCGATGGCCGCCATGGTCTTCGACATCTCGGCGGGATCGGGACGATTTTCGTCGGGCGCGTGCTTGTCTGTCATCTTTGGGCCCTGTTTCCTCTTTAGTTTTCTGACGTCGGGCGCGGCCACCCGACGATAAGCGTCGCATCGGCCATGTGCTGCTTGCCAGATGCGCTGCGAAAACATATCCCCTACATAATGGCACGAAAGCTGGAGGAAAGGCGATGCGGCAGGAAAAGAACCGGAAAACCGTGATCGGGGTACGCCTGACGACCGGCGCTGCACTGGTTGCCCTGCTGGCGGGCTGCTCGTCGATACCCGACGCGGTCAACCCGACCACCTGGTTCGAGAGCGATTCCCCGGCGACCGCCGAGCGGCGTGCCGCGGCCGATTCCTCCTATCCCAATCTGTCCACGGTGCCGGAACGGCCCACCGGCGGCAGCACGGTGGAAGAGCGCCGCGCCTTGCGCCAGGGCCTGATGGCGGATCGCGAGCGGGCGCGCTACACCGATGATCAGCCGGCGAATGTCATCCAGCCCGGCGTCGAGGAGAAAACCACTCAGCGCGCGCCCCGCAGTACCGCCCCTGTGAGCGCGCCAGCGCCGGCAGTAACCCGGCAGGCGACTCCTCCTGTGGTCGAGCCTCAGCCAACGGCTAAACCGGAGCCTGCACCTGTCGCGGCGCCCGTATCGGCGCCCGTATCGGCGCCGGAGCCGGCTGCGCCTGTCGTCACGCAGCAGCCCTCTGTGACTTCGGAGCGTACCTCCGGTCAGGTTGCCACCACCAGCCGGGATACGGCGCTGCCGGGCCGCTCCGGCGTGGAAACCAGCGATCCGGCCGCGCCGCAGCCGCCGGCGACTCGACGCGGCAGCGTGCCGGTGCCTGCCCCCGCCGAGGTGCCGGCTCCCGTCGCCACACCCGCCGCCGAGGCACCGCCTGCCGCCGTTCCGGCTCCTGAGCCCCGGGTTTCCTCCGCAGCCCCGATGCAAGCCGTTCCCGCACCGGCTGCGGCGCCGGTTTCCGCTCCGGCTCCTGCAGCAACACCGCCCGCAGCGCCTGCCGCCCGGACCGTCGAGGAAATCTATCGCGAGCAATTCGCTCAGTCGGCTCCCCAGGCAACCTTGCCGCCACAGATCGCCGCCAGTTCCGGTGCGCCCGCCTTGCACCAGGCCGTCCCGCAATCGACAGCAACAGGCGTTTCCTATCAGGCCGGAACGGTCTATTTCGGGCATGGCTCGTTCAATCTGTCGGCAGAAGACCGGTCCCTGATCCGCGGCATCGCCGAACGCTATAAGCAGAGTGGCGGACTCATCCGGGTCATCGGTCATGCCAGCAGCCGGACACGCGACATGCGGCCGGTGCAGCATGCCGTAGCCAATCTGGAGGTCTCCACGCGCCGGGCTGAGGTGGTCGCGCAGGAATTGCGCAAGGCGGGCGTCCCCGCCACGGCGCTGGATGTGCGCGGCATCGGCGACAACCAGCCGATCTATCATGAGGTCATGCCGGCCGGGGAAGCCGGCAATCGCCGGGTCGAAATATTCCTCGATTATTGATTGCCTCGCGGGGGCAACCTGCACTGTCGACTTCTGCCGCGCTGGCGGCTAAAAAGACGCGGCTGTGTGCCGCTTCCGGCGGCCTTTCCCCGTCTTTCTTGCAGCGTGTAGGTTCATGAACAATTCCAACGGCTTGTCATCTCCCGCTTCAGGCGTCTTGCGGGTCGGAATCGCCGGTCTTGGGACCGTGGGCGGCGGCGTGGCGAAGCTGCTGGCCAGCCAGGCCGAGCTGCTGACCGCACGCTGCGGCCGCGAGATCCGCGTGACCGCCGTTTCGGCGCGTGACCGCGAGCGGGATCGCGGCGTCGACCTGTCCAATCTGCGCTGGCATGCGGATGCGCGCGATCTGGCATCGGACCCGGAGGTTGATGTCGTCATCGAACTGATCGGCGGTTCCGACGGTGTCGCACGGGATCTGATCGAGCGGGCGATTGCCGCCGGCAAGCCGGTGGTGACCGCCAACAAGGCGCTGCTGGCGCTGCATGGCACGGCGCTGGCCCGCATGGCCGAGGCCGCCGGCACGCCGCTGGGCTATGAGGCTGCTGTCGCAGGTGGCATTCCGGTCATCAAGGCGCTGCGCGAGGGGCTGGCGGCGAACGGCATCCGCCGGGTCTATGGCATTCTGAACGGCACCTGCAATTACATCCTGACGACGATGCGCGAAACCGGCCGGGAATTCGCCGATGTGCTGTCGGATGCGCAGAAGATGGGCTATGCCGAGGCCGATCCCAGCTTCGATGTGGATGGCATAGACGCCGCCCACAAACTGGCGATCCTGACCAGCGTCGCCTTCGGCCGCGAGCTGGATTTCAAGGGCATCCATGTCGAGGGCATCCGGCACGTCTCCTCGCTTGACCTGCAATTCGCCGAGCAGCTGGGGTATCGCATCAAGCTGCTGGGCATTGCCGGCGTCACTGATCATGGCATCGAGCAGCGCGTGCATCCCTGCATGGTCCCGCTGGCCGCCCCGATCGCCCATGTCGAGGGCGTGTTCAACGCCGTCTTCGCCGATGGGGATGCAGTCGGCAATGTGCTCTTGACCGGGCGCGGTGCTGGCGAGGGACCGACGGCATCGGCCGTCGTTGCCGATCTGATGGATATTGCGCGCGGTCACCGCGCCCCGGTGCTGGGTGTGCCGGCTGACCGGCTGGCACCGGCGGGCACTGCGCCGATGGGCCGGCATCGCGGCGCCTATTACATCCGCCTGATGGTGCGCGACCAGCCCGGCGTTATCGCCGATGTGGCCGCCGCCTTCCGCGACAACAAGGTGTCGATGGAATCGGTGCTGCAACAGGCCCGTGACCCGGCCGAAGCGGTGCCGGTGGTGATCACCACCCATGAGACCGAAGAAGCGGGTATGATGCAGGCCATCGCCCGTATCGCGGCGCTGGATGCGGTTCAGGAACCGCCCCGGCTGATCCGCATCGAAGCACTGTAATAATTACGATGTTGCCCAAGGAGCTTGAAAAGAATGAATGAGGGTGGACCGATGGACCGCAACCTCGCGCTTGAGGTCGTGCGCGTCACCGAAGCGGCGGCGCTGGCAGCCTCCCGGCTGATGGGCCGGGGCGACGAGAAGGCGGCCGATCAGGCAGCCGTCGACGCCATGCGCCGGGCGCTGAACAGCCTCAACATCGATGGCACGGTCGTCATCGGCGAGGGCGAGCGCGACGAGGCACCGATGCTCTATATCGGTGAAAAGGTCGGGCAGGGCGGTCCGAAGATCGACATCGCCCTCGATCCGCTGGAAGGCACGACCATCACCGCCAAGGGCGGGCCGAACGCGATGGCGGTCATTGCCATGGCCGAATCGGGCGGCTTTCTCCACGCACCGGACGTCTATATGGACAAGATCGGTGTCGGCGGGGATCTGCCGGACGGCGTTGTCGACCTGGATAACAGCGTAACACAGAATCTGAAGAACCTGGCCCAGGCCAAGAAGGTCGATGTGTCCGACCTGGTCGCCTGCATTCTGGATCGCCCGCGCCATCAGGAGATCATCGCCAAGGTCCGCGAGGCCGGCGCACGCATCATGCTGATCGACGATGGTGACGTTTCCGGCATCATCGCCACCTCTCAGCGCGACAGTGGTATCGACATCTATTTCGGCCAGGGCGGCGCGCCGGAAGGCGTTCTGGCAGCCGCAGCCCTGCGCTGCATCGGCGGCCAGATGCAGGGCCGCCTGATCTTCCGCAACGAGGACGAGAAGGGCCGCGCCGCCAAGGCCGGGATCACCGACCTCAATCGCAAATATTCGATGCTGGATCTGGCCAGCGGCGATGTGATGTTCGCTGCCACCGGTGTCACCGATGGCTCGATGCTGCGGGGCGTACGCCGGACCCGCGACAGCGGCAGCACGCATTCCATCGTGATGCGCTCGAAGACCGGTACGGTGCGCTTCGTCGAGGCGAAGCATGATTTCACCCGCAAGAGCGGTTTCGGGACTGATTGACCCGTCTCGCATGACCCGGGATTCCGCTGACGCCTCTGCCTTCCTGGATGTCGAGCGGTCGCTGACCGGCCGCCGCTGGATCAGCCGGGGGCAGGGCAGTGCGGCATCAGGCGCCGAGGCGGAGCGGGTGGGACTGGCGCTCTCGCAGCGTCTCGGCCTGCCGGAAATCCTGGGCCGGGTGCTGGCCGCCCGCGGCATCGGGTTGGAGGAGGCCGAGGGCTTCCTGACTCCGACGCTGCGCGCGGCCTTGCCCGATCCCAGCCATCTGAAGGACATGGATGCCGCCGCCACCCGCATCGCCCGGGCGGTGACGAGCGGAGAAATCATCGCCATTTTCGGCGATTACGATGTCGATGGTGCCACCTCCACGGCCTTGTTGCGTCGTTTCCTGGAAGCGGTGGGCGGCAAGCCCCGTGTCTATATCCCCGACCGCATGACCGAGGGCTATGGCCCGAACGCGCCGGCCCTGCTCGGGCTGAAGCGCGACGGCGCCGCGATCTGCATCACTGTCGATTGCGGCATCACTGCCTTCGCCGCGCTGGAAACCGCCAGTGAGGCCGGGCTGGAAATGGTCGTCATCGACCATCATGTCGCTGAACCCACGCTGCCGCGCGCCGTCGCCGTGGTGAATCCGAACCGGCTGGATGATGACAGCCCGCATGGCGCACTGGCGGCGGTGGGCGTGGCTTTCCTGCTGGTCGTGGCCGTGAACCGGGCGCTGCGCCAGGCCGGCTGGTACAAGCAGCAGCCGGAGCCGGATCTGCTGCAATGGCTCGACCTGGTGGCGCTGGGCACGGTGTGCGACGTGGTGCCGCTGACCGGGCTCAATCGCTGCCTGGTGGCGCAGGGGCTGAAGGTGATGGGCCAGCGCCGCAATATCGGCATGGCGGCCCTGGCCGATGTGGCGCGCATGGACGAGGCACCGACCGCCTATCATCTGGGCTTCCTGCTGGGGCCACGGGTGAATGCCGGCGGCCGGGTCGGGCGCGCCGATCTCGGCACGCGCCTCCTGTCCACCCAGGATGCGCAGGAGGCGGCCGCCCTGGCGCAGGAACTCGACGGCTTCAATGCCGAGCGCAAGCAGATCGAGCAGGGCGTGCAGGATGAAGCCATGACCCAGGTTGAGGCGCATGCCGATGGCCCGCTGCTGGTGGCCGTGGGCGAGGGCTGGCATCCCGGCGTCATTGGCATCGTTGCCGGTCGCCTGAAGGAACGCTTCCATCGCCCGGCCTTGGTGATTGCCTTTGACGAGAACGGCATCGGCAAGGGCTCCGGCCGGTCAATCGCCGGTTTTGCTTTGGGGCCGGCGGTGATTGCCGCCCATCAGGCCGGGCTGCTGATCAATGGTGGCGGCCATGCCATGGCGGCCGGCTTCACTGTCGAGCGCGGCAAGCTGGCGGCCTTCCGGGATTTCCTGTCGGAACGGGCAGCCTCCTGGCTGCAGGGCGGCGGGCAGGCGGTGCCCGTGCTGTCCATCGATGGGGCGCTGCGCCCGGGCGGGGCGACGCTCGACCTGCTGGAAGTACTGGGGCGGGTCGGTCCGTTTGGCGTCGGCAATCCGGAACCGCGCTTCGTCTTCCCGGCCGCGCGGATTGTCGCAGCCGATGTCGTCGGCGACAGTCACGTGCGCTGCCAGATCGCCGATAGCGATGGCCGCCGGCTGAAGGCGATTGCCTTCCGGGCGCTGGAAACGCCGCTCGGCACCGGGCTGCTGCAGGCCCGCTCCACGCCCTTGCATATCGCCGGCCACCTGCGGATCGACCGCTGGCAGGGGGCGGAAAAAGTCCAGCTTCTGATCGATGACGCGGCGATTGCACTTTAAAGAAGATTCCCGCCGGTTCTGCCTTGATTTTCCAGCCTGAGACAGTATGTTCCACACCGCACGACGCCTCCCCGACGTCCCCATCGTCTAGAGGCCTAGGACACCGCCCTTTCACGGCGGCGACAGGGGTTCGAATCCCCTTGGGGACGCCACGCGTTTATTATTCATATAAATCAATGACTTAGAAAACCCTGTGGGGCCCGTTGTGGGAACCATTGTGGGAAGAATGAAGGTCATCATTTTCGCCTCTCTGTGGCGACTGAATCGCGTTTCATCGAGCTTTGTGCACTTCCGGGTCTGGGGTCAGCGACGAGCGACAATGCGATCGCATTGACCGGGTAATGCGATCGCATTACATTATGGGTTGTACTCATAATCCGGAGCGCAGCCATGCCCGATATTCTCGAAGTCGAATCCACCCTGACGGATCGGTATCAAACCACGGTACCGGAAGCCATCCGTCGGGCTCTTCGGTTGAGCAAGCGCGACAAGATCCACTATACCATTCGCCCGGATGGAGAGGTCGTTCTGACGCGCGCCGAGGCCGGAGAAGGAGAAGACCCTTTGATTGGTCATTTTCTGAGTTTTGTGGCCCGCGATATTGCTAGCCATCCGGAACGCGTGCAGAGCATCGACGCTGGCTTCGTGCGTCGCGTCCAATCGCTGGCCGACGGCATTGAGATCGATCTAGATGCCCCGCTGTCGGCTGAGGATGAATGAGCACGGGCGAAACTGGCCCCTTGGTCATTCACGGCTGGGCAGTCTTCGCGCATCCGCTGTTCCTTGCGCAGATCGAGGCTCTGGCCCAGAAGGTCAGCATGCTGACAGAAAAGGATCCGGCAGGATACGCAAAGAAGAATGCCAGCAAAAGACTCGCGGCAATCACAAAGCTGGCCTTCGATGTGATTCCGCAGGATCCGACGCGCCCGGAATACCGCCAAGGTAACACCCTGGGCGATGCGCACAGGCACTGGTTTCGAGCCAAGTTCTTCCAGCAGTACCGATTGTTCTTTCGTTACCATGCCGCGAGCAAGGTAATCGTGCTCGCTTGGGTCAACGACGAAGACACAAAGCGTGCCTACGAAAGCGATGCCGACGCGTATCGCGTATTCCGAAAGATGCTTGAATCCGGGCGCCCTCCAGATGACTGGGACGCCCTGCTGGCCCAGGCGCAGCAAAGCCGTTAGGTATGGATAGCCTTAGCGCTGAACGGCAATTGCCATTTGTTAGCTCTGCTGATTGTGGCGACAGGGCTTGACCTTCCCCTTGCAGGAACCCCTATCTCTGCATCTGATGGCCGGAAAGACACCCTGACAGGCACATCGTAAAAGACGCAGGAGGCTATAATTCGCTGGCGCCGAAACCTTGCAATCGTGCTGATCGCTGTGTTGAGCCTCTGGTTCAACGCGGATGGCCGGTTGCTGGCGGCAGCGTTCGGCCCAGCAGGCGAAGCACAGGCGCTTGCTGCCGCTGATCATGGTCATGCCCCTGTACAGGTCGGGCATGAGCATGGAGGCGCGCCTGCGGGTGACGATCAGGGCGATGCCAGCCTCGATCACACGATCTGTTCTGCGCATTGCGTCCCGGCGATCGTGGCGATGGCTGCGCAGGCATTACCCTCTGAGCGTTTCGACCGCATAGCGATTGCCCGCCTGCCTGACCCGTCCGGCTGTCGCGCCGACCCGCCACTGATTCCTCCCAAACACCGGTCCTGACTCCCGACGCATCCGCATGTCCTGCACCTCAATGATGAGGTGCGTTCAAGGCATGCCGTTCAAGACAAGTGTTCAGAGGAAATCTTCATGATTGGCTTCAAGACAACCGCATTCGCCGCGGCGCTGATGGCGTCCGCCTTCCTTCCGTATGCCCCGCTTCAGGCGGCCCCGGGTCACTCCGGCGGGCATGGCCATGGAAGTGCCGCCATCGGCGAACCCGGCAAGGCCGCCGAGGCCAGCCGTACCGTCACCATTGTGATGGGCGATAATTACTACGAACCGGAACAGATCGAGGTGTCCGCCGGGGAGACCATCCGCTTCGTCGTCCAGAACAAGGGGGAGTTCCTGCACGAGTTCAATATCGCCACGCCGGAGATGCACGCCGCGCATCAGAAGGAAATGGCGATGATGTTCGAGCACGGCATGCTCACGCCAACCTCCATCGACCGCGAGATGATGAAGATGGATCACGCGAAGATGGGCATGTCGCATTCGATGAAGCATGACGACCCGAACAGCGTGCTGCTGGAGCCGGGCCAGTCGGGCGAGCTGATCTGGAAGTTCCCGTCCACGGGCACGCTGGAATTCGCCTGCAACATTCCCGGCCATTACGAGACCGGCATGGTCGGTGGCGTCCAGTTCCGTGCCGGTGCGGGCCGGAAGTGAGGAGGAAGGCATGAACGCAAATACTTTTCCTCCGATCAGCCGGCGTCCGATCAGCCGGCGAGGGGTGATGAAACTGACAGCCGCCGCCGGCCTGGCCGGCACCGTTTCGCTCTATCCGGGCCGTCGCAGCTTTGCTTCAGCGGACAAGGAACTGCAGCTCACCGTGGAGGCGAAGCGGATTGTCGTGGATGGCGTCGAGAGCGACGCCATCGCCATCGGCGATTCGGTTCCCGCCCCGACCCTGCGCTGGCGCGAGGGCGATGAGGTGGTTGTCCAGGTGACAAATCGCCTGTCCGAGCCAACCTCCATCCACTGGCACGGGCTGCTGATCCAGGGCGTCATGGACGGCGCGCCGGGCTTCAACGGCTATGAGGCGATAGGGCCGGGCGAGACCTACACCTACCGCTTCCGGCTGCGCCAGGCGGGCACCTACTGGTATCACAGCCATTCCGGCCTGCAGGAACAGCAGGGCATGTACGGCGCCATCGTGATCGAGCCGGCAGGCCGCGAACCTGTGCGCTATGACCGCGATTACGTCGTTGTGCTGTCGGACCATACACAGCAGAACCCGATGACGGTCCTGCGTAATCTGAAGAGCCAGGAAGGCTATTACAATTACGGCAAGCGCACGCTGATCGACTTCTTCCGGCAGGCGGAGAGGGACGGCTTCAACGCCGCCCTTCAGGACCGGCTGGAATGGGGCGATATGCGGATGGACCCGACCGATCTGGCCGATGTCACCGGCTATGCCTTCCTGGTGAATGGCCGCGGCCCTGAGGACAACTGGACCGGCCTGTTCGAGCCGGGCGAGCGGATCAGGCTGCGCTTCATCAACGCTTCCGCCATGAGCTTCTTTGATGTCCGCATCCCGGACCTGCCAATGACGGTGATCGCCGCCGACGGACAGTTCGTGGTGCCGGTTCAGGCGCATGAGTTCCGTTTCGGTGTCGGTGAGACCTATGACGTGATCGTCCGCCCGCAGGAGGATCGCGCCTTCACCATCATGGCGGAGCCGATTGACCGGTCCGGCTATGCGCGGGCGACCCTGGCGCCCCGTCCCGGCATGGAGGCGGAAATACCACCGCTGCGGCCGCGCGCCATCCTGGCCATGTCGGACATGAATCACGGCGCCATGGGCATGGATCACGGGACGATGGGCCATGGGGCGATGAATCATGGCCCGTCCGGCGGCGGGCATGCCGGTCACGCGAGCATGTCGCATGGGACGATGAACCATGCCATGCCGATGCAGGGCAGCTCAGGGCATGGTGCTCACGGTACTCCTGCCGGTCATGCCATGGCTGCGCCCGTCCCGGCGGATGGCGCCCCGCCTGTGGGTTGGGACCAGGTCGGCACGCTGCCCGGTGAGAAGGCGCTTGCCTATGCCGATCTGAAGGCCTTCGCCAGGAATGCCGATAACCGGGAGCCCGGCCAGGAAATCCTGGTCCGGCTGACCGGCATCATGGAGCGCTACATCTGGACGCTGAACGGCCGGAAGTTCGAACAGGGCGAGCCGATCCGGGTGGCCCATGGCGAGCGGGTGCGGATCCGTTACGTGAACGAGACCATGATGGCCCATCCGATGCACCTGCACGGCATGTTCGTCGAGCTGGAGAATGGCGAGAGCGAGCGGCGGCCGCTGAAGCATGTGGTGATCGTGCCGCCGGGCAAGGAAGTGTCGGTCTTGCTGACGGCGGACGAGCCAGGCGACTGGCCGTTCCACTGCCATCTCATGTACCATATGGCGTCGGGCATGATGACGCGCTTCATCGTCGAGCAGCCGACGGCGAAGGCTGGCGGAAAGGACCGGGCATGAGGAAGGCACTAGAACGAGGCCTCCTTGGCGTTGGCCTGATGCTGGCGGCTTCCGGGGCGTCCATGGCTGCCGATGGTCATGACATGCTGTTCGGCAGCCTGCTGGTCGATCAGCTGGAGCACGGCTGGCGCGACGGGCAGGACACGGTGGAGTGGAAGGCCCAGGGCTGGATCGGCGGCGATGTCGAGAAGCTCTATCTGAAGACCGAGGGCGAATATGTCCGCGACGACACGGTCGAGAAGGCGGAAGTGCAACTCCTCTACAGCCGCATGGTTGCCGATTTCTGGGATGTCCAGGCGGGTATCCGGCACGATTTCCGGCCGGACGATCCGTCCCGGACCTATGCCGTCTTCGGGTTCCAGGGGCTGGCACCCTATGTGATCGAAGTGGATGCCTCCCTGTTCGTCAGCGAGAAGGGCGATCTCTCCGCCCGGTTCGAGGCCGAACACGACATCCTGATCACGCAGCGGCTGATCGCCCAGCCCAAGCTGGAGGTCAGTGCCGCCCTGCAGGAGGTCGAGGAACTCGGCATCGGCTCCGGCCTGAATGACATCGAGCTGGGATTCCGCGTGCGTTACGAGATCACGCGGAAATTCGCCCCCTATATCGGCATCTCCTGGAGCCGCAGCCTCGGCAAGACGGCGGATTTCGCCCGCGCTGAAGGCGAGGATGCTGACTCACTGGCGCTGCTTGCCGGGGTTCGTTTCGCCTTTTAGGGATGGTTGTGAAGAGGCGTCGATAAATCATGTCGGCGCCTCTTGACCTTCCCAATACAGGAAGCCCCATCTTCCCTGTCTCACTGTTTTTGGAGACTGAAAATGATCAGCTTAAAGGTTGACGGCATGACATGCGGCCATTGCGTGAAGGCAGTAACCAAGGCCGTGCACAGCGTGGAGCCAGCTGCGTCAGTTGACATCGATCTTGCCGCCGGGCTCATCACGGTCTCGTCCGGCGATCCCGAACGCCTTGCATCAGCGATCAATAAGGCGGGCTATGCCGTCCGCCCGAACGGGTAAGGGCGGATATGCGAATTCGCGCCTACTGGCTTGCCGTTCCCGCCTTATTGGCCGGGGCTATAGCGACCTTCTTTCTCCTGCAGGTGCAGGAGGGGACGGCTGGCGACTCCATCGATCCGGCAAACCGTGAACTCGTCGCGCTGGGCCAGAATGTCTATGCCGCCCAATGTGCGTCATGCCATGGCGCAAATCTCGAAGGCCAGGCGGACTGGAAGATACGGCTGGATAACGGCCGCCTGCCGGCCCCGCCGCACGATGCCAGCGGCCATACTTGGCATCACCCGGATCGGCAATTATTCGAGATCACCAAATACGGCGTCCAACGCCATGCGCCACCAGGCTATGAAAGCGACATGCCAGCCTTTGAGGACATACTGTCCGACCACGAAATCAGCGCCGCGCTTGCCTATATACAAAGCACCTGGCCAGCGGAAATCCGGGCGCGGCAACAATCGATCACCCGCAAGGCCGAGAAATGATTCCGGCCTGAAAGACAGGGAGAGCAGAGGCCACACGCATCATCACGCGCAGCGATATTCCGGCGAAACAAAACCGCAGCGGCGGGGTTATGTGATGTCGTGAAGTTTCAAAAGAAACCAGGGAAAGAATGCTGATGACCGAAGAATATCAGAAAGGGAGCATCGGCCTTTCCGGAGCGGTGGCTATGGGCACCGGCGTCATGATTGGTGCGGGGATTTTCGCGCTCACCGGACAGTTCGCGCAATTGGCCGGACCGCTCTTCCCGATCTCGTTCGTCGTGGGTGCAATTGTCACCGCGTTCAGCGCCTACACTTATATCAAG
>JAHJHR010000016.1 GCA_018823745.1 Alphaproteobacteria bacterium | reverse complement strand
GCGTGGCTGGTGGGCAGCACTCGACCGCCCGGCGGCCATCCGGCCTGTCAGCCGCCCGGCGCCCTGCCCGCCGTTCGACGCCCGGCCGGTACGACTGTCGGTCACCGAGATCGAGACGCTGATGCGCGATCCCTATGCGCTCTACGCCGCGCGGGTGCTGGGCCTGCGGGCGCTGGACCCGATCGACGACGATCCCGGCGCGGCGGAGCGCGGCACGATCATCCACAAGGCGCTGGAACGCTTCCTCGCCGAAAATCCGGGCCAATTGCCGCCCGATGCCCTGGGACGCCTGCTGGCCATCGGTGCCTCTGTCTTCGCCGAGGCACTCGACCGGCCCGGCGTCTGGGCCTTCTGGTGGCCACGCTTCGAGCGTATCGCCCGCTGGTTCATCGAGGCGGAGCGCGGGCGGCACGATTCCATTGCCGGGACGCTGACCGAATTGCGCGGCGAGATCACGCTGGGCGGCTTCACCCTGTCGGCCAAGGCTGACCGGATCGACCGGCTGGTTGACGGCACGCTGGCGCTGATCGACTACAAGACCGGGGCGCCACCCTCCTCGAAGGAGGTCACGGCCGGCCATGCCCCGCAATTGCCGCTGGAGGCGCTGATCGCCATGCAGGGCGGGTTTCCCGGCATCGCCCCGGCGGCGGTGTCCGATTTGTCCTACTGGCGGCTGTCGGGTGGCGATCCCGCCGGCAAGATCAGCCCTGCCGCCACCGATATCGCCGCCGTCACCGAGGCGGCGCGTGACGGGCTGGAACGTCTGGTCGCCGCCTATGCCGATCCGGCGACGCCCTATCTCTCCCGCCCCGATCCCGATGCGGTGCCGCGCTACAGCGATTACCTGCATCTGGCCCGCGTCAAGGAATGGTCCTCCAGCGGCGAGGAGGAGGCGGAATGACCACCCTGCTGCCCGATCCCGCCGAGGCGCAGCGGCGCGCGGCGCATCCGCAGACCTCGGTCTGGGTTGGTGCGTCGGCCGGCACCGGCAAGACCAAGGTGCTGACCGACCGGGTGCTGGGGCTGTTGCTCCAGGGCACCAAGCCGGAGCGGCTGCTCTGCCTGACCTTCACCAAGGCGGCGGCGGCGGAGATGGCGAACCGGCTGAACGCCACTTTATCGGTCTGGGCGGTGACGCCGGATGACGACCTGGCCGCGCGGCTTCTGGCGCTGACCGGTGTTGCGCCCAATGCCGACGTGATGACCGATGCAAGACGGCTCTTCGCGCAGGTGCTCGACACGCCGGGCGGGCTGAAGATCCAGACCATCCACGCCTTCTGCCAGGCGCTGCTGCGGCGCTTTCCGCTGGAAGCCGATATCGCTCCGCATTTCGAGCTGATGGATGACCAGACCGCCCGCGAGCTTCTGCTGGCGGCGCGCGATCACATGCTGGTGCAGGCGCGGGCTGGACAAGGCACGCCGCTGGCCGAGGCGCTGTTGCAGGTCACCACGCGGGTGAATGAGGATGGCTTTGGCGGGCTGATGGATGCGCTGGCCTCGGAGCGCGGGCGTCTCGCCCGGCTGCTGGCGCTGCATGGCGGGCTGGACGGGCTGGTGGCGGCGATCCATGCCCGGCTGGACGTGCCGGTGGGGCTGAGCGAACAGCAGCTGATCCGCGAGGCCTGTGCCGATACGGCGCTCGACGCTGCCGGGCTGCGCCGCGCCATCGCCGGGCTGGAGCGGGGCAGCAAGACGGATCAGGGGAAGGCCGCGCTGATCGCCGGCTTCCTGGCGGACCCGGCGCGCCGGGCGGAATTGTATGGCGAGTATCGCTGGGCCTATCTGAAAAAGACCGATGGCGATGTCCAGAAGGTGCTGGCCACAAAGGCGGTGCTGGAAGGCGATCCGGCGATTCTGGAGGCCCTGAGCCGCGAGGCCGAGCGGCTGATCCGGCTGGAGGCACGCTGCCGGGCGGTGCGGGTCGCGGGGGCGACGGCGGCCCTGCTGCGCCTGGGTGACGCCATGCTGGCGACCTATCGCCGGGTGAAGCAGACCCGCGCCCTGCTGGATTATGACGATCTGATCCTGGGCACGCGCGATTTACTGCGCAGTGGGGACGGGATCGCGGCCTGGGTGCTGTACAAGCTGGATGGCGGCATCGACCATGTGCTGATTGACGAGGCGCAGGATACCAACCCGGAGCAATGGGAGCTGATCGAGGCATTGACCGGGGAGTTCTTCGCCGGGCTGGGCGCCCGCGATACGGTGCGGACCCTCTTCGCGGTGGGGGATGTGAAACAGTCGATCTACAGCTTCCAGCGGGCCGAGCCGGATGAATTCATCCGCATGCGCGATGCCTTTGCCCTGCGTGTCGCGGCGGTTGAGCAGCGCTGGGACAGCGTGGCGCTCGACACCTCCTTCCGCTCGACCGAGACGGTGCTGGAACTGGTCGATGCGGTCTTTGCCCGCGATCCCGCCCGGCATGGCGTGGTGCCAATCGGCGAGACGCTGCGTCACCTCGCCCATCGCCGGGGCCAGGCCGGCCGCGTGGAACTCTGGCCGCTGATCAGCCCGCGTGAGCGTGAGGAGCTGGAGCCGTGGCAGCCGCCGGTCGTGGTGCGCCCCGGCGATTCGCCCCGCACCCGGCTGGCGGAGGTCATCGCCCGGCGCATCCGGGACTGGATCGGCAGGGAAATCCTGCCCTCCAAGCAGCGCCCGATGCGGGCCGGGGATATTCTGGTGCTGGTCCGCCGGCGCGGCGGCTTCGTCGAGGAGCTGGTGCGCGCCCTGAAGGCGCTGGAAGTGCCGGTCGCCGGCATCGACCGCATGGTGCTGACCGAGCAGATGGCGGTCATGGATCTGATGGCGCTGGGCGATTTCCTGCTGCTGCCGGAAGACGATCTGACCCTGGCCACGGTGCTGAAAGGCCCACTGGTCGGCCTGACCGAGGACCAGCTGTTCGAGATCGCCTGGCGCCGCACCGGCAGCCTGTGGGCCGCCTTGCAAGCCGCGCCGCAGGCCTGGGCGCAGGAGGCGACGCGGCTGCTGGGTGATCTGCTGGGCCGGGTCGATTACGTGCGCCCCTATGAGCTTTATGCCGAGGTGCTGGGCCATCGCCGGGGGCGGGAGAAGCTGATCGGCCGGCTTGGTTATGAAGCGGACGACCCGATTGATGAATTCCTCGCCCGCTCGCTGGCCTATGAGCGCGAGCATGTGCCCAGCCTGCAGGGCTTCCTGGCCTGGCTGCGCGCCGCCGAGGGCGAGATCAAGCGCGATCTGGAGGCCGGGCGCGACGAGGTGCGGGTGATGACCGCGCATGGCGCCAAGGGGCTGCAGGCACCCATCGTCATCCTGCCCGATACGGCGGCGGTGCCGCTGACCCTGCCACCGCTGCTGTGGACGCGCGAGGATATCCAGGGCGGGCTGATGCTGTGGTCGCCCAGCGCCGGTTCCGACGATGCCGTGGCCGGCGCCGCCCGCGAGACGGCCAAGCGCCGGCAGCAGGAGGAATATCGCCGGCTGCTCTATGTCGCGCTGACCCGGGCCGAGGACCGGCTGGTGATCTGCGGCTGGGAGACCCGCCGCAAGACGCCGGATGAGTGCTGGTACCGGCTGGTCGAGCAGGCGATGCAGGATCGCGGGCATGAATTGTCCTGCGACTTCATTGAGGCCGGGGCCAGAGGCCGGGTGCTGGACGGTGCGCAGAAGGTCGCCGTCTCGATCGCCGAAAAGCCGCATCGCGCGCCGTTCCTGCCGGTCGAGCCGGAAGCCTGGGCGCGTGCCCTGCCGGCGGCCGAGCCGACGCCGTCGCGCCCGCTCACCCCGTCACGGCCGAGCGGGGAGGAACCCTCGGTGCGCTCGCCCTTAGCCGGGGATGCCGAGGCGGAGGCGACACGCTTCAAACGCGGTACGCTGATCCACCGGCTGTTGCAGACCCTGCCGGAAGTCGGTGCGGAGCGGCGCACGGCAGCGGCTCGGCGGTTCCTGTCGCGCCCGGTCCATGGGCTGGCGGCGGCGCAAATCGAATCCTATGCCGCCGAGGCGCTGGCGGTGCTGACGGACCCGCAATTCGGGGCGATCTTCGGCCCCGGCTCCATCGCCGAGGTGCCGGTGGTCGGGCGGATCGGCCAGGGCGAGGACAGCATCGTCATTTCCGGCCAGATCGACCGGCTGCTGGTGGGCGAGTCCGAGGTGCTGATTATCGACTACAAGACCAACCGGCCGCCGCCCCTGACGGCACAGGAAACCTCGCCGGTCTATCTGCAGCAGATGGCCAGCTACCAGGCCGCCTTGCAGGCGGTTTATCCCGACAGGCCGGTGCGTTGCGCCTTACTTTGGACAGACGGTCCGCGTCTCATGGCGCTGCCGGATGATCTTCTGGCGAGACACAAACCCTAAGCCATGAGCCTTTCCATGCGTCGTTTCCTTTTGTCGGCGGTCGGCCTGTTGCTCGCCGCGCCCGCTTTTGCTGGACCCGCCACGAATGTCCCGACCTGCACCGTGATCGCCGATACGGCGACGGATGCCATCCTGCTCCGTGACGGCCCGTCCTGCGATAAGCCGGTGAGCCCGTTTTCCACCTTCAAGATCCCGCTGGCCGTGATCGGCTTTGACTCTGGCCTGCTGAAGGACGCCCATGCGCCGGCCATCCCCTATGATCCGGCGCTGAATGTCTCGCTGGAGCCCTGGCGCCAGACCACCGATCCAACACGCTGGATGCAGTATTCCGTCGTCTGGTATTCGCAGGATCTGACCCGCAAGCTGGGCATGGAACGATTCCGCGGTTCTATCGATGCGCTGGCTTATGGCAATCGCGACGTTTCCGGCGATCCCGGCAAGGATAACGGGCTGAGCCGGGCCTGGCTGTCCTCCTCGCTGGCGATTTCGCCAGTGGCGCAGATCGGTTTTCTCGGCCGGCTCGGGCGGGGCGAATTGCCGGCCAGCGCCGAGGCGCAGGCGCTGGCGGTGGCGGTGCAGCCGGTCTTCACGGTCGCCGATGGCTGGGTCGTGCGAGGCAAGACCGGCAACGGCCTTCAGCGTCGGGCCGATGGCAGCCTGGATGAATCGCGCCAGATCGGCTGGTTCGTCGGCTGGGCGGAAAAGCAGGGCCGCCGGGTGAGTTTTGCCCGGCTGCTGGAGGATGCCGGGCCGCGCCAGGGGCCGGCCAGCTTCGCGGCGCGTGATACAATGCTGGCCGATCTGCCCATTCTTCTCGCCTCGGAAAAGATGAAGTGACGGGCGGATTCGGGGCTGGAGGGATGGCGTCGCTTGACCGCCGGGCTCCGGCTTCCTAGATTTCAGACCACAGGGAATTGTCCCAACCCATGCCCCGGATCGTCGGCACGCCTTATGCCGGCGGTTCATGAGAGAAAGATAAACATATGAGCATGACGAAGGTTACCGACAGCTCCTTCGAGACCGATGTCCTCAATGCCGACAAGCCGGTGGTGGTGGATTTCTGGGCCGAATGGTGCGGCCCCTGCAAGATGATCTCCCCGATCCTCGACGAGCTGGCCGGCGAAATGGGTGACAAGGTCACCATCGCCAAGCTGAACATCGACGAGAATCCCTCGACCCCGCAGAAATACGGCGTGCGCGGCATTCCGACGCTGATGCTGTTCAAGAACGGTCAGGTGGCGGCGACCAAGATCGGCGCCCTGCCGAAGAGCGCGCTGTTCCAGTGGGTCGAATCCAACATCTGATCGGCTTCGCCATTGATGTGATGCAAACCCCCGGCCTGCTGGCCGGGGGGTTTTCTTTGCCGCATGGCGAAGCGCCGCTATTGTCCGGCCTTATTCCGCCCCCCTCATCAGGTCTGCCGCAATGAGCTTCCCGAACCTGCATGTCCTCGACCATCCGCTGATCCAGCACAAGCTGTCGAAGATGCGCGACCGCCAGACGACGACGATCAAGTTTCGCCTGCTGCTGAAGGAAATCGCGCTGCTGATGGGGTACGAGATTACCCGCGTGCTGCCGATGACGACGGAACGGGTGGAAACCCCGCTGACGGTGATGGACGCGCCGGTGATCGACGGGCGCAAGCTGGCGGTGGTATCGATCCTGCGCGCCGGGCTTGGCATGGTGGACGGGCTGCTGGAGCTGGTGCCTGCGGCGCGCATCGGCCATATCGGCCTGTACCGCGATCATGACACCAAGAAGCCGGTCGAATATCTGGTGAAGCTGCCAACCGCCGAAGGCCGGCTGTTCATCCTGGTCGACCCGATGCTGGCGACCGGCAATTCCGCCATCCATGCCGTCGATGTGCTGAATCGTCACGGCGTGAAGGACGAGAATATCCGCTTCATGGCGCTGGTTGCCGCACCGGAGGGCGTGGCGCAGTTCAACACCGTCCATCCGAACGTGCCGATCTATGTCGCCTCGCTGGACGAGAAGCTGGACGAGAACGCCTATATCGTCCCCGGCCTGGGCGATGCCGGCGACCGGCTGTTCGGGACGAAGTAGCGGTCAGTAAGACCGAATCCAGGGTACAGCCCACTATCCAGTAAGCGGAGATATGGACCCCCGGTACAAGACCGGGGGTGACAATCTGGGGAGAGGGTGAGGCCGGTGCGTCGTCACACGCGTTTCTCTCCGTCGTCATAGTCGGGCTTGACCCGACTATCCATTGACCGAGCGATTGGCACAGACGGCTGGACCCTCGGGTCAAGCCCGAGGGTGACGAATGTGGGGGGCGAGGCAGCGCCTGATTACCCGCTTTCACCTCCAACCGTCATTCCCGGCCTTGTGCCGGGAATCCAGGGTCCAGCCTGCTCGACAGACATCCAGATAGCGGAAGCATGGAACCCGGCACAAGGCCGGGGGTGACGGGCTGAGAGGATGGCTACCCTCAGTTCAGGCGGTTCTTGCGGCGCCGGTTGCCGGGCAGGTCGTTGTCGTCGAACAGGGAGGCGAGCTGTTCCATCATGGTGCCGCCGAGCTGTTCAGCGTCAACCAGCGTGACCGCGCGGCGGTAGTAGCGGGTCACGTCATGACCGATACCAATGGCGACCAGCTGCACGGGGGAGCGCGTTTCGATGTAGTGGATCGCCTCGCGCAGATGCTTTTCCAGGTAATTGCCGGCATTGACCGACAGGGTTGAATCATCGACCGGCGCGCCATCGGAGATCACCATCAGGATGCGGCGTTCCTCGTGGCGGGCGATCAGCCGGTTATGCGCCCAGAGCAGCGCCTCGCCATCGATGTTTTCCTTCAGAATGCCTTCGCGCAGCATCAGGCCGAGATTCTTGCGCGCTCGGCGCAGCGGCTCGTCGGCCTTTTTGTAGACGATGTGGCGCAGATCGTTCAGCCGGCCCGGATTCGGGTTCTTGCCGTTGGAAATCCACCGTTCCCGGCTCAGGCCGCCCTTCCAGGCGCGTGTCGTGAAGCCGAGAATCTCGACCTTCACGCCACAGCGTTCCAGCGTACGGGCCAGAATATCGGCGCTGACTGCGGCGATGGTGATCGGCCGGCCGCGCATCGAGCCTGAATTATCGATCAGCAGGGTGACGGCGGTGTCGCGGAAATTGGTTTCCTTCTCGATCTTGTAGGATAGCGGCGAGGTCGGGTCGGTGACGACGCGCGACAGCCTTCCGCTATCCAGCATGCCGTCATCCAGATCGAATTCCCATGTCCGGTTCTGCTTCGCCATCAGGCGGCGCTGCAGTCGGTTGGCCAGCTTGCCGATGACGCCCTGCAGATGGGAAAGCTGCTGGTCCAGCAGTTTGCGCAGCCGGGTCAGTTCGTCGGGGTCGCACAGCGCATCGGCCTCAACGACCTCGTCATATTCGGTGGTGTAGGCCTGATAGGCGCGGTTATCGCCCTGTCCGGGGCGGTTGCGCTGCTGTTGCGGCGATCCGGGCTCCTCGGATTGCTCGTCGGTGCCGCCGGGCATCATCTCGCCCTCGGCCTGGTCGCCGGTCTCCTCGCCTTCCTCGCCGGCCTGCATCTCCTGCGGCATAGCTTCTTCGCTGCCGGCCTGGTCGGCCGCCGATTGCTGGTCGGATTCGTCCTGCTGGTCGGATTCGCCGCCGTCGTCGCCGCCTTCCGAATCATCCATGTCCTGGTCGTCGGAATCGCCATCCTCGCCGGGATCAAGGTCGAGGTCGCGGATCAGCTGGCGGGCGGTCTTGGCATAGGTGTCCTGGTTCAGCAGATGCTTCGACAGGGTTTCCAGATCCTCGCCACAACGCTGCTCGACCCAGGGCCGCCACAGATCAACCAGCCGGCGCGCGCTGGGCGGCGGCGCATCGCCGCTGATCCGTTCGCGCGCCATCAGGCGGATCACCTCGGCCAGATTGGCCTCGTTGCGCTCGGTGATATGCTCGAAGCCCTTGCGCTTGCAGCGCTCGTCCAGGGCAGCGGAGAGATTGCCGGCAACCCCGACCATCTGGCGCGAGCCGATGGCCTCGACCCGGGCCTGTTCAACCGCGTCGAAGATCGCCTTGGCGACGCCGCCGGTGGGGGCGCGGCGGGTATGCAGCTTTTCGTTATGGTGGCGCAGCTTCAGTGCGATGGCGTCGGCTTCGCCGCGCACCAGGGCCACGTCATGCGGGTTCAGATCGGTCGCCGGGACCGGCAGGCGTGCCCGGCCGGCGACCATGCCGGATTGCTCGACGCCATAGCTGACATCGACCTCCGGCTCGCCCGCGAGTGCACGCAGGGTTGCTGCGGTTGCCCGCTTGAATTCCTCGACGGGGGTTTCGCCGTCCGACATGCCAGTCCCAATCTCTTCCGCGGCTAGACGATGCGTGCTTCGCTTACTTCTTGGTCGAGCGGATACCGATATCCTCAAGATCGCGCCCGAAGCAGCGCTGGTAGTATTCCGCCACGGCTGCGCGCTCGACCTCGTCGCATTTGTTCAGGAAGGTCAGGCGGAAGGCGAGGCCGACATCGTTGAAGATCTTCGTATTCTCGGCCCAGGTGATGACCGTACGCGGGCTCATCACGGTGGAGATGTCGCCATTGATGAAGCCGGCGCGGGTCAGATCGGCGACGCGCACCATGGCCGACAGCATGTCCTGGCCTTCCTTGTTAGCATAGGCCGGCAGCTTGGCGGCAACGATGTTCACCTCGTCGTCATGCGGCAGGTAGTTCAGCGTGGTGACGATGCTCCAGCGGTCCATCTGGCCCTGGTTGATCTGCTGCGTGCCGTGATACAGGCCGGTGGTGTCGCCCAGGCCGACAGTGTTGGCGGTGGCGAACAGCCGGAAGGATTTGTTCGGGCGCACGATGCGGTTCTGGTCCAGCAGCGTCAGCTTGCCCTCGACTTCCAGCACGCGCTGGATGACGAACATCACATCGGCGCGGCCGGCGTCATATTCATCGAACACCAGGGCGACGGGATTCTGCAGCGCCCAGGGCAGGATGCCTTCGCGGAACTCGGTAACTTGCTGGCCGTCGCGCAGCACGATGGCGTCCTTGCCGATCAGGTCGATACGGCTGATATGGCTGTCCAGGTTCACGCGCACACAGGGCCAGTTCAGCCGGGCGGCGACCTGCTCGATATGGGTCGACTTGCCGGTGCCGTGATAGCCCTGCACCATGACGCGGCGGTTATGGGAAAACCCGGCAAGGATGGCCAGCGTAGTTGCGCGGTCGAACTGATAGGTTTCGTCCAGGTCAGGCACATATTCGCTGCCCGTGCTGAACGCCGGGACATCCATGTCGACATCGATGCCGAAGGTCTGACGGACCGAGACAGTGATGTCCGGCTGGTCGAGCGAATGCGCACGCGGCGTTTCGGCGTAGTGCTTCTGGGCGACGGCGGACGCAGTTGCTTGTGCCATGAATCGAGACTTCCGTTCTGTTTCTAAGGCCTCATCGGCCGGATCAGGCGTGAACGCTAGCGCAAACGGTCATGAAACCGCAGCGCGTTTTTAACATAAGAACTTTCGCAAGGTGGCATAGGCCTGATTGATGGTTTTCAGGCGTTCTTCCGCTTCCTTGTCGCCGCCATTTGCATCGGGGTGATGCTGCTTGACCAGTTGACGGTACCGGATACGCACTTCTGCCCAGGTTACCGGGAATTCCAGCTCCATGGTCCGGGCGGCCTGGGATTCCGGCGACAGGCTGGGGCGGGACGGCCAGTCTGCGCGCTGGGAGCGCGAATCCTCCTGACTGCCGACATTCTCCTCATAGACGCCGAAATCATCATGCACCTTGTAGCCGCGCTTGCCATCCTCGCGGGATTTCTGGCGCGGGCCGCCGGGCTGGCTGCCCTGCTGGCCGCCCAGCTTCCAGGTCGGGCGGTCCCAGACGATGTCGCGCCGGATATGGGCCTCGACCTCGCCCTCGCTCATCCCGGCGAAATAATTCCACGCCGCATTGAAGGCGCGCACATGCTCCAGGCAGAGCCAGCGATACTCATTCAGCGAGACACGATCCTTCGGCGCGCGGTGCTCACCGGGTGCGGCGCAGCCCGGATGTTCGCACAGCCGTGCCTGTGCGCGGCTGGCATAGCGCCGCCGCCACTCTTCTTCCCAGGGATCGCTGACCTTCGCACGTGCCATGGCAGGAATTATGGTGGGGCCGGTGCCCGCCCGCAAGCGTTGCGGCACGATAGTATGGCGGCCATGCGCGGGTGGTTCTGCTGATTTGGCGTATTAATTACAAAGTGGCCTGTGTGCGGTCGGCATTGCCGTGGCCGCCGATAGAATTTATGAACGAACGGGAATACGAAAGGAGGCAGGCATCATGAGTGTCGCCACGACGATGCAGACGAAGCTTGAGCAGGCACTGGCCCCGGTCTCGCTGGAGATTCTCGATGAATCCGACCGCCATGTCGGGCATGCCGGCCATAGCGGTTCGGGGGAAAGCCATTTCCAGATCCGGATTGTCTCGGCCGCCTTCGAGGGGAAATCCCGGGTTGAGCGCCAGCGTCTGGTCTATGAGGTGCTGGCAGCCGAGCTGGCCGGACCGGTCCATGCGCTGGCCCTTGTCACCCGCACCCCGGCAGAAGGCGCTGTGTGAAGCCGGTTTGAGCCTCTGATTTTTCAACCATAGAGCGCATATCTCAAACGGGAACGTTTCCTGGTTGCATTGTCGGGTCGCTGGGGTAGATTGACATACCAGTATAATCGACCGGCCAATTCGGCGCGGACGAACGCAAACAGTGCGAAAATTGGATGGGCACGAGCCTGAGAAGCCATAACGTCGTCGTCAACGGCCACCGCACCAGCATGCGCCTGGAGCCTGAGATGTGGTCAGCCCTGCGGGAAATCGCCGGCCGGGAGAAGATGTCGATCAACCAGCTTTGTGGCCTGATCAACAAGGTGCGCGACAGAAGCAGCCTCACCTCGGCCGTGCGGGTGTTCATCCTGGCGTATTTCCGCTCGGTGGCGAAGCAGCTGGAATCACCGCATTTCGTTGGCGGCCGGCTGCCGCTGGATCTGGCGCTGGGCCTGACCCGGCAGCAGGTATCCATGGCCCCCCGGGCCTGAGGGCCGGGGTGGCGGCCTAGAAATCCAGATCGGCGTAATGGGCCGGCGGCGTGGTTCCGGGAATCCGGTCGGCCAGCAGCGGGCGGAAGGCCGGGCGCGATTTCACCCGTGCATACCATTCCTTGGCGTCGCCGTGATCTTCCCAGGGGACATTGCCAAGATAGTCGATGCAGGACAGATGCGCTGCGGCGGCCAGATCGGCGATGCTGAGATGATCGCCACCCAGCCAGGTCCGGCGCTCGCACAGATAGCCGATATAATCCAGGTGGTAATGGATGTTGGACAGCCCGGCGCGGATCGCCTCGCTGGACGGCCCGCCGAGGCCCAGCAGCCGCTTCATCAGCTTTTCGCCGACCAGGTTGCGGGTCACTTCCTCATTGAACTTGCCGTCGAACCAGGCCGCCAGCCGCCGGATCTCGGCGCGCTCCGTCACGCTGCCCAGGATCAGCCGGCGCTGCGGATAGGCCTCTTCCAGATATTCAGTGATGACGGTGGAATCGGACAATGTCACCGGCTCTTCCGGCCCGTCCTCATCGACCAGCACCGGCACCTGGCAGGCCGGGTTCAGCGCCAGGAAATCGGCGCGTCGCTCCCACACCTTCTCTTCCTTCAACTCGAAGGCGAGGTCTTTTTCAGCGAGGATGAGACGAACCTTGCGGCAATAGGGCGAGAGCCACAGGTGATACAGAATGCGCATATTCAACCGTTCAGTCGAAACCGCCGCATCTTGCGTAAAATCGGGGGCGTAACGCAAGCGCTGGTTGGTTAACGCACTCCCGCTGTGGCGATTTGCAGCGGAGAAGCCTCAATCCGTGCGGCCGGTCTTCTCGCGTGCGGCCTGGCGGGCCCGGCGGCGATCCTTCTTCATCCAGAGCGGCTCACCGAAAACCGGTTCCGGCAGGGGCTCGCTCGGCCCGCCGGCCACGATCGGGCGCGGCGCGAAGCGGCCCAGGCTGACCAGCCGGTCATACATGACCAGCGCCCCGGCAATGCCGACATTCACGCAGAAATTCATCGGTATCTGCACGACATGGTCACACAGGGCCACAATCTCCGGGTCCAGGCTGTTGCGCTCCGGCCCCAGAATATAGGCGGCCTGGCGCGGATGGCGGAAGCTGGGCAGGGCGACCGCCTCGTCGATCAGCTCGATGCCGACCAGCTTGCAATCCTGCGGCAGGCGGAAATCCTTCACCCCGTCGAACTGGTAATAGGGCAGGTTGCGCAGCGCATTCGAGGTGTCGGTCTGGTTCAGCTTCTTCTTGTCGTAAGATTCGGCGACGGTGAAGACGAAGCTGGCGCCGAAGGCATGCGCCGTGCGGAACAGCGTGCCGGCGTTCTGCGCCTTGCTCAATCCCTGCACCCCGATGGCGAAATAACCCTTCATCGCCGCATTCCCATCCTGCCTGTTGCTGCCCATCGCATCCTCTCTTGCACCCCCCGCTTGCCAGCGGGCGAGGCTGGGGGCAAGGTTGACCGCCCCTTTGCCCGGGCCACGAAATCATAAGCCCCTTTAGTGGAACGCCCCCAATGACAGAAGAAATCCTTCGCGTCCAGACCAGGACCGACAGCGCCGCCCCGATTGCCGTGGAGGTGACACGCGGCGGCATGGTCGAAAGCTTCCACCGGGTCATCGCCGCCGTGACCGATGCGTCGGGCAGTCTGCGCCACGCCTGGGGCGATGCCGACAGGCTGGTCTATGGCCGGTCCGCGATCAAGCCGATCCAGGCCATCGCCCTGGTGGAGAGCGGTGCCGCCGAGGCCTTCGGGCTGACCGACAGGCAGGTCTCGCTGGCCTGTGCCTCGCATAGCGGCGAGACGATGCATACCGAGACGGTGCGCGACTGGCTGGGCCAGCTCGGCCTCGGCAATGACGATCTGGAATGCGGCAACCAGATGCCGGGTCATGAGCCGACGGCCCATGCGATGATCCGCGCCGGGGAGACGCCTTGCCGTATCCACAATAACTGCTCGGGCAAGCATTGCGGCTTCCTGACCACGGCGAAGCATCTGTGCGAGCCGACCAAAGGCTATATCGGGGCTGATCACCCGGTGCAGAAGCGGCTGATGCAGCTGTGCCAGGAGATGGGTGGTGAGGACATCTCCGGCACGCCGCGCGGCATCGATGGCTGCGGCATTCCGGTCTTCGGCATGTCGCTGAAGGCGATGTCGGTGGCGATGGCCCGCATGGCCGACCCGGCGGAACTGCCGGCGAAGCGCCGCGACGCCATCCTGCGCATCCGCAGGGCGGTGGCAGCCGAACCGCTGATGATCGCCGGCACCGGCCGCTTCGGCTCCGTCGTCCTGCAGCAGCTGGGCGAGCGCATCCTGCTGAAGACCGGGGCGGAGGGCGTCTATACCGCCGCTTTGCCGGAACTCGGCCTCGGCATCGCGCTGAAGGTGGATGACGGGCATCACCGGGCCTCCACCGTGGCGCTGGGCTGGATACTCACAAAGCTCGGCGTGCTGCGGAAGGCCGACCAGGAAATGCTGGCCAGCCAGCTGGTCGCGCCGATCACCAACTGGGTCGGCACCGGCTGCGGCGTGATCCGTCCGGCCCCCGATCTGTCGCTGTAAGGAAGCAGTCGTCATGCGCGCGGTTCTCTGCACCAGTCTCGACGGCCCCGATGGGCTGACCACCGGCATCCTGCCCGATCCGGTCCCCGGTAACGGCGAAGTGCTGGTCGATATCAAGGCCGCCGGCCTCAACTTCGCCGATACGCTGATGGTCCAGGGCAAGTATCAGGAAAAGCCCGACCTGCCCTTCGTGCCGGGGCTGGAGGCGGCGGGCGTCGTCGCTGCCATCGGCGCCGGCGTGACGCGGGTGAAGCCGGGCGACCGGGTGGTGGCGCTGGTCGATCACGGGGCCTTCGCGGAAAAGGCGGTAGCGCGGGAACGCGATGTCTTTCCGATTGTCGATGCGATGGATTTCGAAACCGCGGCGGCCTTTCCGGTCGCCTATGGCACGGCGCATGGCGGGCTGGTCTGGCGCGCCGATCTGCAGCCGGGCGAGGTGCTGGTGGTACATGGCGCTGCCGGCGGGGCAGGGCTGGCCGCTGTCGAGGTTGGCAAGGCGATGGGGGCGACCGTCATCGCCACTGCCGGCGGGCCGGAGAAGGTGCAGCTGGCACTGGATCGCGGCGCCGATCACGGCATCGACTATCGCCATGAGGATGTGAAGGAACGGGTCCGCGCGCTGACCGGTGGCGAGGGGGCGGATGTCTATTTCGACCCAGTCGGCGGCGATGTGTTCGACGCCTCGATCCGCGCCATCCGCTTTGGCGGGCGCATCGTCGTCATCGGCTTCGCGGCGGGCCGCATCCCGCAGGTGCCGGTGAATCTGCTGCTGGTGAAGAACATCGCCGTCACCGGGCTGTACTGGGGCGACCACCGCCGTCGCCATCCGGACTGGATGCTGGAGCAGTTCGCCGCCCTGAACCGCTGGTATGCCGAGGGCAAGCTGCAGCCGCATATCTCGCATCGCTTCGCGCTGGACGAGGCCGGCGAGGCAATGCGCACGCTGCTGGCACGGAAATCGACCGGGAAAGTCGTGCTGGTGATGTGAGGCGGCTAGCCGCGCTTCTTCGCCCGGGCCAGTGGGTGATGCGTCTCGACCAGGGTCTTCAGCCGGTCGGAGACGACATGGGTGTAGATCTGCGTCGTCGAGATATCGGCATGGCCCAGCATCTGCTGCACGCTGCGCAGATCGGCGCCATGGTCGAGCAGATGGGTGGCGAAGGCGTGGCGCAGCACATGCGGCGAGATTTTCTCAGGATCGATGTTGCAATCGATGGCCAGTTCCTTCAGCAGCTGGGCGAAACGATGCCGGGTCAGATGACCGCTGCCGGCGCGCGACGGAAACAGCCATTTACTCTCGCGGGGCGGCTTTTCGCTTTTTGATGCGGCGTCGCGCGGCAGGAAGACATGGCGTTCCGCCCGATAGGCGTCGAGCGCCCGGATCGAGGCTTCGGTCAGCGGCACCATGCGCTCCTTGCCGCCCTTGCCGCGCACGATCAGCACGCCGGTATCGCGGGCGACGGCGGCCAGTGGCAGGCCGACCAGTTCCGACACGCGCAGCCCGGCGGCATAGAGCAGTTCCAGCAGGGCGGTCAGGCGCAGCCCGTCCGGTCCGGGTTTCGCCTTTGCCGCCTGCAGCAGCAGATCAACCTCCTGCTCGCTGAGGATTTTCGGCAGCGGCCGGCCCCGTCGCGGCGGGTCGATCACGGTGGCCGGATCGTCCGGGCGATGCCCCTCGGCATAAAGGAATTTATGGAATTGCCGCAGCGCCGACAGCCGCCGGGCCATGGTGCTGGGGGCTAGCCCGGCGCGGCCCATGCGGGCCATGTAGTCACGCAGATCGCCGGAGCCGGCGGCGTCTATGGCGATCTGCCGGGCGCGCAGGAAATCGGCGAAATCCTGCAAATCATTGCTGTAGGCGGCCAGGGTATTGGCGGAGATGCCGCGTTCCGCCAGCAGCATCTCCAGAAAGGCGTCAACCCGGGGGGATGAGGCGGATGTCTTCCTAGAAGCCATGGTCGATGGCGGCTTCCAGCGCCAGGCGCCGCGCATCCTTCTCAAGTCCGATCAGGCGCAGGGCCTGGATCGACCGGTTCAGGACGACAGGGTCGAGGTCGCGCGGCGGCGTCGTGCCATTGGCGATCAGTGCCAGGGCCACCGTCTCCCCAATCCGGCCTGCGGCGGCGGCGTTGTCGAGACCCATCGTGATGCCCGATGCCGGCGTGGTGCCGCCGGAGGCACCGAGCGCCAGGATGAAATCGGTCGGCTCCACCGGCTCACCCACCGCATTCAGCAGCGCCGACATGATAGCGATGCGGCGTTCGGCATCCTGCGGCGATTGCGTGGTCAGGGTGGCGGCCCAGCTGTCGAGCGCGCTCTGCTCCCAGATCGTCGCCTGGGTCTCTCCGGCCAGTCGGGCAAGCGGCCAGAGCCGCAGCCAAGCGGCCCGGGCATCGGGATTTTCCACCCCACGGTCGCGCAGCGCCACCAGCCAGGGGCGGGCTGCCTCGATATCGCCAACGGCGTAGAGGGCGCGGGCCGCTTCCGGTGCGAACCAGACCAGATCGGCTGTGGGCTGCAATTGGCGGATCAGATCATCCAGCACGCGGACGGCATGGTCATAGACACCGTCACGCGCGGCAAAGCGCAGGCCGGCGGCGATCAGCTCCGCCTTCTTCACCGGATCGGTATCAATGCTGGCGCGGCGGTACAGCGCCGCCCGGCTGGTCGGTGAGGGGCTGGCCTCCAGCGTGCGGATGGCATCCGCCAGTTCCTTCGGCGTTGCCTGAACGCCATTATACAGTTCCGATAGCACCCCCGGCGGCACGACGCCCAGGGAGACGCCGCGCTCCGCAGCGGCCAGGCGGGTCTCGTAGGCGGCATAATCGGCCACAGCAATTGCCGTCAGCATCGCCGGCGATGCGTTGGTCACGGCATCGGGCGGGACCGGCATATTGGCGGCGCGCAGCAGCGCCAGATGCAGCGCCGTGGACTCCGGCAGGCTGTCGAGCACGACATTATTACCCATCGCGGCCTCGACCAGCCGGTAGAAGGGCTGGTCGTCGGGCGCCTTCAATTCGCGTAGCAGGGTGATACCCAGATCGACCCGGCCGGATTCGCGGGCCAGCGCGTCGCAGACGATCTGTGCCTTGCGCCAGAAAATCTCCGCATGATCGCCGGCCGTGCTGCCAACCTGGGTGCAGGCCGCCTGTGTATCGCCGCTGAGAATCAGGGTTTCCACCTGCAGCCGGTCGAGCGTCTCGCCCCCGGCATTGCGCGGAATCTGGCGCAGCAATTCAGACAGGCTGCTGACGGCGCCCATGCGCATCAGCAATTCGGCGCGGCGGGTCAGAACCGGCGCCGTCTCGGTCGCGGCAGCGGGAGAGGCCGGCGCATTGGCGGTGGTCAGCAGCAGGCGGCGCTGCAGGCTGCGCATCGCATGGCTGCCGGGCAAGGTGGGCAGGCTGTCCAGCAGGCGCAGGATGCGCGGCTGCGGGGTGCCGTTCCACATCGCGAAGCCAAGACCGCCGCGCGACGGGTCCAGCACGCCGATGGAATCGATTGTCGGGGCCGCCAGCTCATTCGCCGCCACCGGGGCTGGCAGAGGGGCACGCATGTCGGGCGGCAGGCGCAGCGACGGGTCGCCCTGGATCGGCTGCCGGCTGTGCAGATCGGCACCGCCGGGCAGCGCGCCGGGGGCGGGCAGGACGCCGGGGGAGGGTTCTGCCGCGCGGGGCGAACCGGGTTGTGCGGGCGCCGTCTGGGGCGCCGAATCGCCGGGCAGCGGGAACAGCCGCAGCGGCTGGCCGGTCTGGGCGGTGGCCTGGCTGGCCGCGAAACAGGCCGTGGCCAGCAGAATCGCGAGCGCCGGGTTAATTCTTGAAGCGGTCATTCGGGATCACTTTTTCGACCTGGGTCGGTTCCGGCGCGGCGGTGCCAGTGGCAAAGAAAACGCCGCCGCCGACGATCACCAGGAGAAGAAGGATGAAAACGACGAGTATAGCCTTGAGCATGGCCGCCTTGCGTGCTGCGGTGAACTTCGAACCCGCGCCGGACCACCCAAGGGCAGTGCCCAGGGCGGTACGACGACAAGAACCGGACGATATGTTAGGCTGCGACCATGGCATTTTCACGACACGCACAGCCTGGGCGGTCATCCTACCGGCAGGCACGGCGGGATGCATCCTCTTCGTTCCCGCTTGACGCCCTCCTTTTCAGCCTTTACTTGCAGCCGAAGCGAAAATGACTGTTCCCTCCCATAACGCATCCCGGACCATCGCCCTTGTCGGCCTGATGGGCGCGGGCAAATCTGCGGTCGGCCGCCGCCTGGCAAGCCGCCTGGGCCTGCCCTTCGTGGATGCCGATATCGCCATCGAGGAAGCCGCAGGCTGTTCCATCGAGGAAATCTTCGCCCGGCACGGCGAGGCAGAGTTCCGTGATGGCGAGCGCCGGGTGATCCAGCGTCTTGTCGAGCAGCAGCCCCCGCATATCCTGGCGACTGGGGGTGGTGCCTTCATCAATGAGCGCACGCGCGAGCGCCTGAAGGATCACGCCATCACCGTCTGGCTGAAGGCCGATCTGGAGACCCTGCTGGAGCGTGTCGGCAAGCGCAACAACCGGCCGCTGCTGAAACAGGGCGACCCGGCCGAGGTGCTGCGCACACTGATGGGTGTCCGCTACCCAATTTATGCCGAGGCGGATATCACCGTCGAAACCTCTGCCGGTCCGGTTGAGGAAACGGTGGAGCGTGTTCTGGCCGCGCTGGAGGCTTACCGGGCCGACAAGACTTCCTCCAACCAACGGGTCTCCGCATCGTGAGCGTCCTTTCCGTGCCTGCCGGGTCTGATTATGAAACGCTGTCGGTCGATCTGGCCGGGCGCGATTACGAGATCCTGATCGGGGATAACCTGCTGGCGCGCGCCGGCGCGCTGGCGAAACCGTTTCTCGGTCAGCCGCGCGTGATCATCGTCACCGACGCCACGGTCGCGCCGCTGCATCTGAAGACGGTGGAAGAGTCTTTCCTTGACGCCGGCATCGCCGTCGCCGCGATCATCGTGCCGGCCGGCGAGGGCACCAAGCGTTTCGACCGACTGGAAGCGCTGCTCGACGAGATTCTGGCGGCCCGGATCGAGCGCCGGATCACGCTGGTGGCGCTGGGCGGCGGGGTGATCGGCGATCTGACCGGCTTTGCCGCCGCGATCCTGCTGCGCGGCATCGATTTCATCCAGATCCCGACCACGCTGCTGGCCCAGGTGGACAGTTCGGTCGGGGGCAAGACCGGCATCAATACGCGCCATGGCAAGAATCTGGTTGGCGCCTTCCACCAGCCGCGTCTGGTGCTGGCCGATACCGGCGTGCTCGACACGCTGCCGCGCCGCGAATTGCTGGCCGGCTATGCCGAGGTGGTGAAATACGGGCTGCTGGGCGATGCCGGATTCTTCGACTGGCTGGAGGCGAATGGCGCTGCCCTGCTGGCCGGCGACACGGCCAAGCGGCGCTATGCAGTAAAGGTCAGCTGCGCCGCCAAGGCCGCCATCGTCGCCCGCGACGAAAAGGAAACAGGCGACCGCGCGCTGCTCAATCTGGGCCACACCTTCGGCCATGCGCTGGAGGCGGAGACCGGTTTCGGCGCGATGCTGCTGCATGGTGAGGGCGTGGCGATCGGTATGGTCATGGCGTTCGATCTTTCCGTGCGGCTGGGTCTCTGCCCGGCGGCGGATGCAACGCGGGCACGTGCGCATCTGCAAGCCGTCGGGCTGCCGGTCAGCCCGCTGGACGTGGCAGGGCGGCAGCACTGGTCAGTCGACAAGCTGCTGGGCCATATGGCGAAGGACAAGAAGGTGGCGGATGGCCGGATCACCTTCATCCTGGCGCGCGGTATCGGCGATGCATTCATCACCCGCGATGTGGATGCGCAGGCGGTGCGCGATCTGCTCGCCGCTTCGATAGAGGGTTAAGGCGACAATGTCCTGGGATCTCTGGCTTAACATTGCCGGCATTGTAGGCCTGCTGATTGCCTCTGCCTTCTTCTCCGGCAGCGAGACGGCCTTCACCGCCGCCTCGCGCGCCCGGATGCACCAGATGGCCAAGAAGGGCAGCAAGCCGGCGCAGACCGTGAACAAGCTGCGCGCCCAGAGCGAGCGGCTGATCGGCGCCATCCTGATCGGCAACAATCTGGTCAATATCCTGGCCGCCTCGCTGACCACCAGCATCATGATCGCCCTGTTCGGCAATGATGGCGTCGTGTTCTCGACGCTGATCATGACGGCGGTCATCGTCATCTTCTCCGAGGTGATGCCCAAGACCTATGCGCTGAACAATGCCGACCGGCTGGCGCTGCTGGTCGCCCCGGTGGTTCGCGTGCTGGTCGTCGTGTTCTCGCCGGTCTCCCGCACGGTGCAGATCCTGGTGCGCGGCGTGCTGCGGATTTTCGGCGTGCAGATCGCCGGCGATCTGGGCTCGGACGCCAGTGAAGAGGAATTGCGCGGCGCCATCGAGCTGCATCAGGGCGAGGATGGCGAAGGCCATCAGGAACGCGCGATGCTGCACAGCGTGCTTGATCTGGCCGATCTGGAGGTCGGCGAGATCATGACCCACCGCAAGAACATCGTGATCATCGATGCCGATTTGCCGCCGGCCGAGATCATCGATCAGGTGCTGAACAGCCCCTATACCCGCATCCCGCTGTGGCGCAACGAGCAGGACAACATCATCGGCGTGCTGCACGCCAAGGCGCTGCTGCGCGAGCTGCGTGGCCATGGCGGCAATGTCGAGGGCATCGACGTGGCGGCGCTGGCGGCGCAGCCCTGGTTCATCCCGGACAGCACGACGCTGTTCGACCAGCTGCAGGCCTTCCGTACAAGGCGCGAGCATTTCGCGCTGGTGGTGGATGAATACGGCACGCTGATGGGTATCGTGACGCTGGAGGACATTCTGGAGGAGATCGTCGGTGAGATTTCCGACGAGCATGACGTGACCGTGGTCGGCGTGCGCCCGCAGCCGGACGGCTCCTATCTGGTGGACGGCACGGTCACGCTGCGTGACATCAACCGCGAATTCAACTGGGATTTGCCGGACGAGGATGCCTCCACCGTGGCCGGGCTGGTGCTGCACGAATCCCGGCAGATTCCGGAAATCGGGCAGGTCTTCACCTTCTACGGCTTCCGCTTCGAGATACTGCGCAAGCAGCGCCACCAGATCACGCTGCTGCGCCTGACTCCGCCGCTGAAGGGCGTTTCCGCCTGAGGGATATGAACCGAATGTCGCTGCTATCCGAACCGACTGTCGAGCGCGAGAAGCTGCACCGCCGCGAGGTGACCTGCGAGGGCTATCGCCGTGCCGACGGGCTGTGGGATATCGAAGGTCATATGACCGATGTGAAGACCTATGGTTTCGACAATGACTGGCGCGGCCGGGTCGATCCGGGTGAGCCGCTGCATGGCATGTGGCTGCGCATCACGCTGGATGATTCCTATACGATCATGGCGGTCGAGGCTCGCACCGAATACAGCCCCTACGAGATTTGCGGGGGCATCACGGCCAATTACCAGAAGCTGGTTGGGCTCTCCATCGGGCCGGGCTTCACCCAGAAGGTGAAGGCGCTGATGGGCCGCACCGAAGGCTGCACGCATCTCACCGAACTGCTCTGGCCGATGGCGACCACCGCCTACCAGACCATGGTCGCCAAGCGCCGCGACCCGGATGCCGAGCAGAAGCCTTGGCACATCAACACCTGCCACGCGCTGGCCGCCGATGGCCCGATCGTGAAGAAAAGCTGGCCGGATTATTATACTGGCGAGTAACCGGGACGAATAAGGGGGCTTACCGCTCGATGCGGACGTCCATCTCTTCCAGATTCATCCGTGCGGCGTCGCCGGCAGGGCCGTCGGGCGCGATGTTCAGGACCGTTAGGAAATCGCGCCGGGCTGTATCCTTGTCGCCTTCAGTGCGCGAGATCACGCCGCGTTCGAGAATGGCGTCCTGGTATTGCGGGTTGATCGCCAGCGCCCGCTCGACATCGTCGCGCGCCAGCTCCATCTGGCCGAGATAGCGATAGGCCGAGGCGCGGACCAGATAGACATCCATCCGGCGGGGCGCCAGTTCGACCGCGCGATTCAGATCGTCGATGGCCTCGAAATGCGCCTCGGTGGCAATCCGGGCGATGGCGCGGTCGACGCGCAATTCGGCATCATCCGGGGCCAGTTCCACCGCCTTGTCGCGGGCAAGGGTGGCTTTTGCCTCCTGGCCGTCCTGGCTCCAGGCCTGGGCGGCCTGCGACAGGATGAAGGCGCGTGTGGTTGGGCGCGGCGCCAGATCCGGGGCGTTGGCCAGGGCTTCCAGACGGGTCGCCGCCTCGCGGCTGGCCCCCAGATTCATCAGCGCCACCGCCACGCAATGCTCGGCCGCGCTGCCGCCATTGCGCTCAAACCAGCCTATGCCGCTTTTATAAGCCTCCTCCGGTGCCGATTCGGCCAGCTGCATGCAGGCCTCGTATTGCGCCTTGTGATCCAGCCCGCCCAGCGGTGCCTGCTGGCGCGGCGGGTAATAGTCGCTCTGGCTGCCTGCCGACTGGGCGGCGGCTGGGGCGGCCAGCAGAAGGGCAACGACCGTTACGGCAGAAGACAGGGAACGGCGCATGAAAGGGCTTTCGGCTAGCGGGCAATGGATCAGATTGAGTGATCGGCGAAGATTATGGCTGGGCGATGGCGCCCGGGGGCGTAAAGCATCAGCAGAAGATTGTGCAGTGCACCGCGAAATATACTGCATCGCACAAGATATAAGGGTGAAATTTAATTGCTGCTCTTCGGCTCAAATTGACAGTCTTTGATTATAGGGCAGCTTCCCTGACCGTCTTTCATTGCTTTTTTATAGAATCCACTGGCACCCGATTGTGGGAACCCGGCGCGGTCAGTACCATTTCTTTTAGAGAGCCGGAATAGGCATTACCCACTCGGCAATTGCCGGGCAAGGAAACCCCACGGGAGCGAAACCATGACGCTCGCAGCTGTCAGCCTCGACGATAAATACACGCTAGAGCGTGGCCGCATCTATCTGACCGGCGTGCAGGCGCTGGTCCGTCTGCCGATGATCCAGCGCCAGCGCGATGCCGCAGCCGGGCTGAATACCGGCTGCTTCATCTCGGGCTATCGCGGCTCGCCGCTGGGCAGCCTCGACCAGCAGCTCTGGAAGGCCAAGAAATTCCTGAAGAACAACCACATCACCTTCCAGCCCGGGGTGAATGAGGAGCTGGCGGCAACCGCTATCTGGGGCAGCCAGCAGGTCAATCTGTTCAAGGACGCGCTGTATGATGGCGTGTTCTCGATCTGGTACGGCAAGGGCCCGGGCGTGGACCGCACCGGCGACGTCTTCAAGCATGCGAATCATGCCGGTACCGCGACCCATGGCGGCGTGCTGGCGCTGCTGGGTGACGACCATGTCTGCAAATCCTCGACCCTGCCGCACCAGTCGGAATTCGCCTGCGTCGATGCGATGATGCCGGTGCTGAATCCGGCCGGCATCCAGGAAATTGTCGATTACGGGCTGCTCGGCTGGGCGATGTCGCGCTATGCCAGCTGCTGGGTCGGCATGAAATGCGTCGCCGATACCATGGACAGCTCCGCCTCGGTCGATATCGAACCGGACCGCGTGAAGATCGTGCTGCCCGAGGGCGTGGAGATTCCCGAAGGCGGCCTCGGCATCCGCTGGCCGGATGAGCCGATGGTGCAGGAACACCGCCTGCATACCTACAAGATGCCGGCGGTGCTGGCCTTTGCCCGCGCCAATGGGCTGGACCGGGTGATCCTGGACAGCGCCCAGCCGCGCCTGGGCATCGCCACCACCGGTAAATCCTATCTCGATGTCCGCCAGGCGCTGGACGAGCTGGGCATCGACGATGCCCGCGCCGAGGCGCTGGGCCTGCGCCTCTACAAGATCGGCATGCCCTGGCCGCTGGAGCCGCAGGGGGCATCCGCCTTCGCCGAAGGGCTGGAGGAGGTGCTGATCGTCGAGGAAAAGCGCGCCCTGATCGAGCCACAGCTGAAAGACATTCTCTATAATCTGCCGGGTGAGCAGCGCCCCCGCATTCTCGGCAAGCGCGACGAGACCGGCCGAACCATCCTGCAGGCACCGGGCGAATTGTCACCGGCACAGATCGCGCTGGTCATCGGCGAACGCCTGCTGAAACTGGACGATGATGCCGATCTGCGCGGCCGTGTCATGCGCCTGCGCCAGAAGGAGGCGGGGCTGGTCACGCCGGATCACGGCTTCAAGCGCACGCCCTATTTCTGCTCCGGCTGCCCGCATAACAGCTCGACCAAGGTGCCGGAAGGCAGCCGCGCCATGGCCGGCATCGGCTGTCACTACATGTCGATCTGGATGGACCGCTCGACCGAGACCTTCACCCAGATGGGCGGCGAGGGCGCCCCCTGGATCGGCCAGGCGCCCTTCACCGCGACCAAGCACATCTTCGCCAATCTGGGCGACGGCACCTATAATCATTCCGGCTCCATGGCGATCCGGGCGGCGGTCGCCTCGGGCGTCAGCATGACCTACAAGGTGCTCTACAATGATGCGGTGGCGATGACCGGCGGCCAGCCGGCGGACAGCGCCTTCACCGTCGACCAGATCGCCCGGCAGGTTCTGGCCGAGGGTGCGAGCGCCGTGCGTGTCGTCACCGACGATCCGGAGAAATATCCGCTGAACGCCTTCCCGGCAGAGGTCAGCATCGCGCATCGCGACGACCTCGACGGGGTGCAGCGCGAGTTGCGCGAGGTGACGGGCGTATCGGTGCTGATCTATGACCAGACCTGTGCGGCGGAAAAGCGCCGCCGGCGCAAGCGCAAGCTGATGGTCGATCCGCCGAAGCGGGTCTTCATCAATGAGCAGGTCTGCGAGGGCTGCGGCGATTGCGGCGTGCAGTCGAACTGCGTGTCGGTCGTGCCGGTGGAAACCGAATATGGCCGCAAGCGCACCATCGACCAGTCCTCCTGCAACAAGGATTATTCCTGTCTGAAGGGCTTCTGTCCCAGCTTCGTCGGTGTGATCGGCGGCAAGCCGCGCAAGCAGGCTGAAAAGATCGAGACGAACCAGACGGCGCCGCGCCCGGTCTTCGGCGATCTGCCGGACCCCGTCCTGCCGGCGCTGGACCAGCCCTATGGCATCATGGTCGGCGGCATCGGCGGCACCGGCGTGGTGACCATCGGCGCGCTGATCGGCATGGCGGCGCATCTGGAGAACAAGGGCGTCAGCGTTCTCGACATGGCAGGCCTGGCCCAGAAGGGCGGGCAGGTGCTCAGCCATGTGCGCATCGCCGCCCGGCCGGAGGATCTCCACGCCAGCCGCATCGCCCATGGCAGCGCCGATCTTCTGCTCGGCTGCGACCTCGTGGTTGCCGCCAGCACCGAGGCGATCTCGACCCTGGGGCGCAATCGCAGCCATGCAGTGGTGAACACCCAGCAGGTCATGACCGGTGATTTCACCCGCAACCCGAATCTCTCCTTCCCCGGCCTGTCCTTGCAGGAAACCCTGTCGGGCGCGGTCGATCCGGGGCGGGTGGATTTCGTGAATGCCAGCAAGCTGGCCACGGCGGCGCTGGGCGATTCCATCGCCAGCAACCTCTTCATGCTGGGCTATGCCTGGCAGAAGGGGCTGGTGCCGGTTTCCGCCGAGGCGCTGGACAAGGCGATCGAGCTGAACGGCGTCGCCATCGCCTTCAACCGCGAGGCCTTCCTGTGGGGCCGACGTGCCGCGCATGATCTGGCGCTGGTCGAGCGCATTCTGCAGCCGGCCCCGGCCAAGCCCGGCGCGCTGCCCGATATCGCCACCACGCTGGAAGCGGTGGTCGAGAAGCGCATGGCGCATCTGACCGCCTATCAGGACGCCGCCTATGCGGCGCGCTACAAGGCGCTGGTCGACACGGTGCAGGCGGCGGAAAAGAACCGGGCACCGGGCCGCACCGGCCTGACCGAGGCGGTGGCGCGCTATTACCACAAGCTGCTGGCCATCAAGGATGAGTACGAGGTGGCGCGGCTCTATACCGATGGCACTTTCCTGAAGCAGCTGCGCACGCAGTTCGAGGGCGATTACAAGCTGGAATTCCATCTCGCCCCGCCGCTTCTGGCCGAGCGCGATGCGACGACCGGCCATCTGAAGAAGCGTACCTACGGCCCGTGGATGCTGAAGGCCTTCGGCGTGCTGGCCAAAATGAAGGGCCTGCGCGGCACCGCCCTCGACCTCTTCGGCCGGACCGAGGAACGCAGGATGGAGCGCCGGCTGATTACCGAGTATGAGGCGCTGGTCGGCGAGCTGCTGGCCGGGCTGTCGGCGGAAAATCACGGCATCGCCGTGGCCCTCGCCGCCCTGCCGGACAAGATCCGCGGCTATGGCCATGTGAAGGAAGCCCACCTCGCCAAGGCAAAGGCGGAAGAAAAACAGCTCCTCACCGCCTTCCGCGATCCCCACATCCCCGCCCAGGCGGCGGAATAACGCAAAAGGGCCGCCCCGAAAGGAGCGGCCCTTTTTGTGAAAGCAGAGTTCGATTTCACTTCTCTCTCGTCATGGTCGGACTTGATCCGACCATCCATTGACCGAGCGAACCGCACAGACGGATGGACCCTCGGGTCAAGCCCGAGGGTGACGATGGAGTAGAGGAGGCTTCCTTTCTCCTCCTCAGAACCGGCGCAGCAGCCGGTCGATATAATCGCGTTCGAAGCCGGGGCGGCTGGTGTCGCCGGAGCGGCGGCGGAGTTCATCGAAGATTTCGCGGGCGCGTTGCAGGTCGGCCTCTTCGGGCACCTGCACGTCGCCGGTGGCGAAATTGCCGTCATTGTTCAGCGGCCGGCCAAAGGGGTCGCGGTCGCTGCGCTGCTGGCCGCGCTGGCCCGGCTGGTCGCGGCCCTGCTGGCCGGGCTGGCGGGCGGCCATCATCTGCTGGGCAAGCTGCTCGGCCATCTGCTGCGCGCCGGAACGCAGCTGGTCCAGCGCCTCGGTCTCCGACGGGATCGCCTCGCCCGGCTCATTGCCCTGCAGGGCCTGCGATGAATCGCGCATGGCGCGTTCCGCCTGGCCGAGCTGGCGCGGGATTTCGCCAGCCTCGCCCATGCGGCGCATCAGATCGCCCAGCGCCCGGCGCAGCGCCTCCTGCAGGGCAGCGCCCTGCTGCGGCGTCATCTGGTTTCCGGGTGACTGGCCCTGGGCGTCGCCGCTGCGGCCCTGCTGACCCTGCTGCTGGTTCTGCTGGCCCTGGCGGTCGCCGCGCTGCCCCTGCTGACCGGGCTGCTGGCCCTGCTGCGATTGCTGATTCGCCTCGCCTTCCATTTGCTGCTGCATGCGGAAGGTCTGGTCGAGCAATTGCTGCTGCCGGCGGGTCAGATCCTGGAGTTCCTGCAGGGCCTGCATCTGCTGCTGCATCTGCTGGTTGCCCTGCTGCTGCTGTTGCTGCTGCATGCCGGCGCGCAGGTTTTCCATCATCTGCTGCATCTGGGACAGCATCTGCTGCGCCTTCTCGCGCGAGCCGGAGCGCATCATCTCGCGCATCTGGTCCATCATGCGCTGGATATCCTGGCGGTCGATCTGCTGCATCTGGGAGGGATCGAACTGCTCGGGCTGGATGCCCTGTTCGGCCATCTGCTCCATCTGCTCCATCATCGCTTCGAGGAAGCGGTCCATGGCGCGTTCCAGCTCGTCCATCAGGCGCTGCAATTCCGCGTCGGAGGCATCGCGGGCAAGCGCTTCCTGCAACCGGCGCTGGATGTCGCGCAGATCGCGTTCGGCCAGCGAGACGCCGCCATCTTCAAGATGCAGGGCGGTATCCCACAGCAATTCCTGCACACCGGCGATGATCTCATCGCTGTTGCGCGGGTTGATCAGCCGGGTCAGCGCCGCCTTCAGCGACAGGAAGACGACGCTGTCATTGTTATAGGTCTGCGGCTGGCTGGCGATCTCGGCCAGTTGGGTGCCGACATCCTTGCGGTTTTCCGGCTCGGTGGTCAGGCGCTTGCGCTGTTCGATGATGGCGCGGGCGACGGGATGGGTGAAAACCCGCTCCGGCAGCAGCATCACCCTGCGCTCGCTGTGGCCGGTCTGGCCGATGGCATCGGTCGCGGTCAGGGTGATGGCGACCGGGGTGCCGGCCCAGGGATGGGCAGTCAGGTCATTATAGCCGGTGGCGCGGGCCTGCCGGGGTGCCAGCGCCGGCATCGGCAGGGTAAGGTCGATGCTGTCCTCGCCGATGAAAGCGGCGTCGGCGGTTGGCCCGTCAACGCGGCGGATGGCGGCGGTCACCGTCTCCAGCCCGTAATCGTCGCTGGCCTGGTATTCCAGCCGCAGCGCCTGGCGCTCGCTTTCCGTCGGGTCGGTGGCGAAGGCGATCTCCGGCGCGCGGTCGGGCAGGACACTGATCTGCCAGCTGTGCAGGACAGCGCCATTCTGCTCGACCGACAGGGCGCTGCCCCCGGTAAGCTCGATCTCCAGCCGGTGGTTGACCGGATCGATGGTGCCGAAGCTCTGACGCTGCCCGTCAATGACCAGCACCGGCTGGCCCTCGCCGCCATGCACCTGGGCGAGCAGCTTGCTGCCGGTCGGAATCGACAATGCCTCCGGCACGGCTTCCTGTATCGCGGTTTGTGTGTCGCGGCGCAGATAGAGCGGCGCCATGCCGGTATAAGAGGGCGGGTTGACCCAGGCATCGAGGCGCGGCGCGAGGGGCTGGGTGGCTGCGGCGAAGGAGGGCGTGACAGAGCGGCCCAGCCGGTCCCCGGCTTCCGGCCAGCCGATGGCAAGGGCGATGACCAGTGCCAGACCCAGCGCGGCGCGCAGGCCCAGCGTATCGCGCCGGGCGAGGCCGGGGGAGGGCAGGCCGACGCGCAGGCTGCGCACCAGCGCGCGCAGGCGGGTCTGGTGCGCCTGCCACAAAGCGGCGGCCATCGGGTCTTTCGGGTTGGTGCCCAGCGAATCACTCAGGCCGGAGAGCGGCCGGTGGGCAAGGCCGCTATCGGTTTCCAGACGGCGAAGGGCAGCCGCCGGCTGCGGCAGCGCGAGGCGCCGCAGGTTGCGCCAGCTGGCCAGCGCGAGGACGGACAGGAAGGCGACAAGAACGGCCAGATGGCCGAAGAAGCCGAGCTGCGGTAGGACGTCCAGCAAGGCCAGGACGAGAAACAGGCTGATAATGGCGGTGCTGGGCCAGAGGGCCGGCCAGAGCGCTTCCCAGAACAGGCTGAGCCAGGCAAGGCGCTGTTTCACGCCACCGGTCCATCCCGGCGTGGTCGTGGGCGTCGTCGGGGGCGTCTCAACGGGGGCTCTGTCCATCTGGCTTCCTTCCACACGCCCCCGGGGTCCGCCCGTGAGGCTTTTAAGCCGCTCCTCTGGACCTTTCTGTTCGTGACAACCAATCCGGCAGCCGGTCCTGGCCGATCAGATCGTCATAGCTGGGGCGGGGACGGATCACCGCATAGTCGCCGCCGCGCACCAGAACTTCCGGTGTCATCAGCCTAGTATTGTAGCTCGATCCCATCACCGCGCCATAGGCGCCGGCGGATTTTACCGCCAGAAGATCGCCATCGGCGACCTCCGGCAAAACCCGGTCCTTACCCAGGTAATCGCCACTCTCGCAGATTGGTCCGACAATATCGGCCGGATGCGGCGATTCCGTGGCATTCTCGAGGATCGGCACGATCTGGTGATAGGCCTCGTAGAGCGTCGGGCGGATCAGGTCGTTCATCGCCGCATCGACGATGACGAAACGCTTTTCGCTGCCCTGCTTCACGAAGATGGTGCGGGTCAGCAGCACGCCGGCATTGCCGACCAGCAAGCGCCCCGGCTCGCACAGCAATTCAGCCCCCAGCGGCGCGATCTCTTCGCGCACGATGGCGGCATAGGCGGCCAGATCCACTGTGTGATCGCCGCTGTAATCAATGCCGATGCCGCCGCCCAGATCGACGCGGCGGATATCATGGCCCTCGGCGCGCAGGCTGCGCACCAGATCGGCCATGCGGCGATAAGCGGCGCGGTAGGGCTCCAGATCGGTCAGCTGCGAGCCGATATGCATGGCCACACCGACCGGGTCGATATTGGCCATTGCGGCGGCCTGGGCATAGACCGCCTTCGCCTGCTCGATCTCGATGCCGAACTTGTTTTCCTTCTTGCCGGTGGTGATCTTGGCGTGGGTCTTGGCGTCGACATCCGGGTTGAAGCGGATCGCCACCGGGGCAACCACGCCCATGCTGGCGGCCACGGCATTCAGTAATTCCAGCTCCGGCTCGGATTCCAGATTGAACTGGTGGATGCCGGTTTCCAGTGCGAAGCGCATCTCGCCGGCGGTCTTGCCGACGCCGGCGAAGACAATCCGCTCGGGCGGTACGCCGGCGGCCAGCGCGCGGCGCAATTCGCCCTCGGAGACGACATCGGCGCCGGCGCCGCGTGCGGCCAGCGTGGCGATCACCGCCTGGTTGGAATTGGCCTTCAGCGCGTAGCAGATGCCGATCTTCATATCGGCCAGGGCCGAGGACAGCGCGTCATACTGCGCCTCGATGGCGCTGGCGGAATAGACGAAGACCGGCGTGCCGATCTCCTTGGCGATCCGGGCCAGGGGAACCGATTCGGCGTGCAACTGGCCGTCGCGATAGGTGAAGGCGTCCATATGTCGGTCTCGATATCCGGTCAGCGTGTCGGGTAGGTGCGGGGGAACTGGTTCTCCCGCTCGGGCGGCGGCTCCAGCGAGCCCTTCTTGCCGCAGGCGGAAACACCGCCGGCCAGAAGCATCCCTGCGATCAGAGTCACGACAAGGCGTTTTATGCTCATGACAGCCGCTCCTTCCACAGCTTCGCCTGGGCACGCACCTGATCCGGCGCGGTGCCGCCATAGCTGATGCGGCTGCGTACCGAATTATCGATGCCCAGCCGCTCGAAGACATCCTGCGTGATGCGCGGCTCGACCGAATGCATCTGCGCCAGCGTCAGTTCCGAGATGTCGCAGCCCTTGGTTTCGGCCAGCTTCACGATGCTGCCGGTGATGTGATGCGCCTCGCGGAACGGGATGTCCAGGCTCTGCACCAGCCAGTCGGCCAGATCGGTCGCGGTGGCGAAGCCGGGCAGGGTTGAGGCCCGCATCGAGGGCACATCGGCGGTCAGGTCGCGTACCATGCCGGTCATGGCGGAGATGCAGAGGTCCAGCGTGTCGCGGACCATGAAGACCGGCTCCTTGTCTTCCTGCATGTCCTTGCCATAGGTCATCGGCAGGCCCTTCATGACGATCAGCAGCGTGTTCAGAGCGCCAATCACCCGGCCGGACTTGCCGCGTACCAACTCGGCCGCGTCCGGGTTGCGCTTTTGCGGCATGATCGAGGAACCGGTGGAAAACGCGTCCGACAGCCGTACGAAGCGGAACTGCGCGCTGCACCAGATCACGATTTCCTCGGCGAGGCGCGACAGATGCGTCGCCAGGATCGAGGCAGCGGCGAGGTAGTCCAGCGCGAAATCGCGGTCGGCCACGGCGTCCAGCGAATTCGCCATCGGCCGGTCGAAGCCCAGATCCTTCGCCGTCATGTCACGGTCGATGGGGAAGGAGGTGCCGGCCAGGGCGGCAGCACCCAGCGGCGATTCATTCATCCGCCGGCGTGCATCCTGAAACCGGCTACGGTCCCGCGCGATCATCTCGACATAGGCCATCAAATGATGGCCGAAGGTCACCGGCTGCGCGGTCTGCAGATGGGTGAAGCCGGGCATCACCGCCTCGGCATATTCCTCAGCGCGCTCGACCAGAGCGGCCTGCAGATCGGCCAGCTGGACATCGGCGCGGTCCACCGCGTCGCGTACCCACAGCCGCACATCCAGCGCCACCTGATCGTTGCGCGAGCGCGCGGTGTGCAGCCGTCCGGCGGCCGGGCCGATAATCTCGGTCAGCCGGGCCTCGACATTCATGTGAATATCTTCCAGCGCCCGCTTGAAGACGAATTGACCAGCCTCGATCTCGCCCAATATCTGGTCCAGCCCGGCCAGAATCTTCTCGCCATCGGCGCGGGTGATGATGCCGGTCGCCATCAGCATGCGACAATGCGCCTTGGAACCGCCGATATCCTGGGCATACATGCGCTTGTCAAAATCGATGGAGGCGTTGATCTTCTCCATGATCTCGGCCGGGCCGGTGGTATAGCGGCCGCCCCACATGGTGTTTTCGGTCTGGGCGGCGGGTTTCTTGGTCTCAGCGGTCATGTTGGCTCGCGGGATAGGACAAACTGGATTCGAATGATGCGTATCGACAGAAAGACATTCATCGCCCTGGCAGTGGGCTTTCTCGGTCTCGGCCTGGTGGCCGCGTCCGTCCTGCCGGCCAGCGCGCAGCCGCCGATTCGCGGCGAGATGGCGGACTTTACCCTCATCACGCCGCCGCGACCAGCACCGCAAACGCCCTTCGGCACGGCGGAAGGCAGCAGCCTGACCCTGGGCAATTTCAAGGGCAAGGTGCTGCTGGTCAACCTATGGGCCACCTGGTGTGCGCCCTGCGTCGAGGAGATGCCGGATCTGGATCGCCTGCAGGCCACCCTGGGCGGCGCTGATTTCCAGGTTCTGGCGGTTTCCTCGGATCGCGGCGGGGCGAAGCAGGTGCAGCCCTTCTATGACCGCCTGGGGCTGAAGAACCTGCCGGTCTATCTCGATCCGAAGACCGAGCTGACCCGCGCCCTGGGCACAAGGGGCCTGCCGACCAGCATCCTGATCGACCGCGAGGGACGGATGGTCGGCCAGCTTGTCGGCGCGGCAAAATGGGATTCGCCCGACGCGCTGGCGCTGATCCGCCACTATATCGGCCAGCCCGCGGCCGGCAGCCTTCAGCGCGCGGCGGTGGAGTAAAGTCGGCCTTACCGGGTCGGGACCGGCTTCTCGCCGCTATAGTCGTAGAAGCCGCGATTGGTCTTGCGGCCGAGCCAGCCGGCCTCAACATATTTCACCAGCAACGGGCAGGGCCGGTACTTGCTGTCGGCCAGACCGTCATAGAGCACATGCATGACGGCGAGGCAGGTATCCAGACCGATGAAATCGGCCAGTTCCAGCGGGCCCATCGGGTGGTTGGCGCCCAGCTTCATGGCAGTGTCGATGGCCTCGACCGAGCCGACGCCCTCATAGAGCGTATAGACCGCCTCGTTGATCATCGGCAGCAGAATGCGGTTCACGATGAAGGCCGGGAAATCCTCCGACACCGCAACGGTCTTGCCGAGATGCTCGGCCAGCGCGCGGATCTTGGCGAAGGTCTCCTCGCCGGTCGCGATGCCGCGGATCAGCTCGACCAGCTGCATCACCGGCACCGGATTCATGAAATGCATCCCGATGAATTTCTCGGGCCGGTCGGTGGTGGAGGCTAGGCGGGTGATCGAGATCGAGGAGGTGTTGCTGGCGATGATCGCCGTCGGCGACAGCTTCGGCACCAGCGCCTTGAAGATCGAGCGCTTGATCTCCTCATTCTCGGTCGCGGCCTCGATGACAACATCGGAATCGCCGAAAATGGCGTAATCGGTGCCGATGTCGATCAGCGTCATGGCCTTGGCGGCATCGGCCTCATCCAGCTTGCCGCGCGCCACCATGCGCTTCAGATTCTGGTCGATTTTCTCGACCGCCGCGTCAAGGCGGCTCTGTTCCAGGTCCGAGATTTTAACCGTATAGCCGGCGGTGGCGCAGATCTGGGCGATGCCGCTGCCCATCTGTCCCGCGCCGATGATGCCAATGGTCTTCATCTGGTCGTTCCTTAAGAGAGAAGTCCGGGCCTTGCGAGAAGAAGTCCGGGCGGCGCGGCGCCGCCCGGTACGCCTTATTTGCTGAGTTCGGCTTCGAGTTCCGGCACGATCTTGAACAGATCGCCGACCAGGCCGTAATCGGCCACCTGGAAGATCGGCGCTTCCTCGTCCTTGTTGATCGCGACGATGACTTTCGAATCCTTCATGCCTGCCAGATGCTGGATCGCACCGGAAATACCGATGGCGATATACAGCTCAGGCGCCACGATCTTGCCGGTCTGGCCGACCTGATAATCGTTCGGCACGAAGCCGGCATCGACCGCCGCGCGGCTGGCGCCGACGGCGGCACCCAGCTTGTCGGCGATCTTGTCGAGCATGTGGAAATTCTCACCCGACTGCATGCCGCGGCCGCCCGAGACGATAACCCGGGCGCTGGTCAGCTCCGGGCGTTCCGACTTGGACAATTCCTGGCCGACAAAGCTGGATAGGCTGGCATCGCCGGTCGAGTCCACGCTCTCCACACTGGCTGAACCGCCCTCGGCGGCGGCCGGATCGAAGCCGGTGGCGCGCACGGTAATGACTTTCAGCGCGTCGCTGGACTTCACCGTGGCCAGCGCATTGCCGGCATAGATCGGGCGGATGAAGGTATCCGCGCTCTCGACATCGACGATCTCGGAGATCTGCTGCACATCCAGCAAGGCGGCGACGCGCGGCATCACGTTCTTGCCAGACGTCGTGGCCGGGGCCAGCACATGGCTGTAGCCGCTGGCCAGCTTGGCCACCAGCGGCGCCAGATTTTCGGCCAGCGAATGGGCGAATTCGGCGCTGTCGGCGACCAGCACCTTGGCAACGCCGGCAATCTTCGCGGCGGCCTGGGCGGCGGCGTCGCAGCCCTTGCCCGCGACCAGCACATGGATGTCACCGCCACCGATCTTGGCAGCAGCGGCTACGGTGTTCAGCGTCGCCGGCTTCAGCGACGCATTGTCGTGTTCTGCAACGACAAGAATGCTCATGGGTGTTCCTCGCGTCCTGACGGTCCTAGATGACCTTGGCTTCGTTGCGCAGCTTGTCGACCAGCTCGGCGACGCTGCCGACCTTCACGCCGGCCTCGCGCTTCGGCGGCTCGGTGACCTTCAGCGTGGTCAGGCGGGGCGCCGTATCGACGCCCAGATCGGCCGGGGTCATCTGGTCGATCGGCTTCTTCTTCGCCTTCATGATGTTCGGCAGCGAGGCGTAGCGCGGCTCGTTCAGGCGCAGATCGGTGGTGACGATGGCCGGCAGCTTCAGCGCAATGGTCTCCAGGCCGCCATCGATCTCGCGGGTCACGCTGATCGTGTCGCCTTCCGGCGCCACTTTGGAAGCGAATGTGCCCTGCGACCAGCCCAGCAGGGCTGCCAGCATCTGGCCGGTCTGGTTGCAGTCATCATCAATGGCCTGCTTGCCCAGGATGACCAGCTGCGGCTGTTCCTTATCGACGACGGCTTTCAGCAGCTTGGCGACGGCCAGCGGCTGCAGCTCGTCATCGCTCAGCACATGGATGCCGCGATCGGCGCCCATGGCCAGCGCGGTGCGAATCGTCTCCTGCGCCTGCTGGACACCCAGCGACACGGCGACGATTTCCTCGGCCTTGCCGGCCTCTTTCAGGCGAACCGCCTCTTCGACGGCGATTTCGTCGAACGGGTTCATGGACATCTTCACATTGGCCGTCTCAACGCCCGACCCATCCGCCTTGACGCGGACCTTCACGTTGTAATCGACGACACGCTTCACAGCGACGAGAACCTTCATGGTGACGCGGTTCCTCTAGGAAATTCCTCAGACAGTGCCGCCTGTGTTAGGGGAGGCGGCTTTTTGTGTCAAGCGACCCTACAGCACGGTTTCGGCATTGCACAATAAGCTAGATTGGTCAGCAGGGCTGACAAATGGCGCGGTTCAGCCGGAGTCGCGCGTCGCGCCGGGCACCCACAGCACATCCTGCGCGCCATTGCCGTTCAGCCGCCGGCCCAGCACGAAAAGGTGATCAGACAGGCGGTTGATGTAGTGCAGCGCAGCGGCGGTGATTGCCTCCGCCGTTGCCAGCCGGGTGATTTCCCGCTCGGCCCGCCGTGTCAGCGTCCGGGCGAGATGCAGATGGGCTGCGGCCGGCGTGCCACCCGGCAGGATGAAGGATGTCAGCGGCTGCAAGTCGGCGTTCATCGCGTCGATCTCGCGCTCCAGCCGCTCGACCTGGGTCGGCAGGATGCGCAGCGGCTCATAGCCGAGGTCTTTTCCCTCATCGGGCGTGCAGAGATCGGCACCGAGATCGAAGAGATCGTTCTGGATGCGCCCCAGCATGGCGTCTTCCGCCGCCATCTCCGGCGCTGCGGTGTGCAGCCGCACCAGGCCGATGGCGGCGTTCGCCTCGTCCACCGCGCCATAGGCGGCAACGCGCAGATCGTGCTTGTCGACCCGGGTGCCGGTACCGAGGCTGGTCTTGCCCGTGTCGCCGCCGCGCGTGTAGATGCGTGTCAGTTTGACCATGGCCTTGGCCTCGCTCAGCGCAGGTACATGGCGATGGCGAACAGTGCCAGCGCCACGGCCTGGGCCAGGATGCGCAGCCGCATGATCTTGTTGGCATTGCGCTTGTTGAACTCGCCGCCGCGCGCCATTGCGAACAGGCCGGTCCCCAGCACCCCCAGCGTAATCAGCATGGCGATGACCATGAGGTAGGAGAAGATATCGCTCATGACAGGGATATAGTCCTTGAGCCCCGGAAAGCACAATGGCGGTTATGGTCGCAGGATGAGGTGGGCGCCTACGCCATCACCAGCTTTTCCAGGGCGGTGCGGATGCCGGCGGGGATCGGGACGGGTTTCTGGGTGCCGCGGGTGACGAAGACATGGACGAAATAGCCTTCGGCGGCGATCTCCGCATCGCCCTGGCGGAACAGGCCGATCTCGTAGCGCACTGAGCTGTTGCCCAGCTTTCCGACGCGCAGCCCGGCATCGATCACGTCGGGAAAGGCGACCGAGCGGCGATAGGTGCATTTGGTTTCGACCGCGACGCCGACCACATCGCCCTTGTGAATGTCGAGCCCGCCTGACTGGATCAGGTAGCTGCAGATCACCGTGTCGAAATAGGAGTAATATTCGACATTGTTCACATGGCCGTATATGTCGTTGTCCTTCCAGCGCGTCGGAATGGCGAGGAAGTGGGGATAGCGGTCGCGGGTCTCGACAGGCGCACTCATGCAGCCTTTTCCTTGGTGGCGGACAGGAAATCGCGCAGCGCATCCAGAACCAGATCCGGCTGCTCGACCATCATCATGTGGCCAGTGCCGGGCAGCACGACCGGATGCGGATCAGGCAGGGCGGCAGCCAGCGCGCGGCCGGCCTTGGGCGGGGTCATGCGGTCGGCCTCGCCGATCAGCACCAGCGCCGGGCACAGCACTTTCGCGGCATCGACCGGCCCGTCGTCATAGGCGTTGCAGGCGGCGAGGTCGCTGGCCAGCACGGCATAGTCGATGCGTTCCAGCAGCCGCAGGCTGGCACCCGCCACCCACAGGCCGGGGGCAATATGCCCGCCGATATGGGCCGGCCGGCCGACGCCCCAGTTCACCATGCTGTCGATGGCGGCGTGGTTGCCGGTGGCGGCGGCGTTCAGCAGATCGGGATGCACCGGCATGGCAGCGGCCGCTCCAAGAAGAGCCAGCGCCGAGACCCGGTCGGGATGTCGCGCCGTTGCCGCCAGCGCCACCAGCGCGCCCATCGAATGGCCAACCAGCGCTGCGCGGGACAGGCCCGCCGCGTCGATCAGCCGGGCCACCCAATCAGCCATGGCGGCGATGTCGGGCAGTGACGGGCCTTGTGCCGGACCTTCAGAATTTCCATGGCCCGGCAAATCGACGGCCAGCACCGACCAGCCATGGCTGGCGAAATAACGCAGCTGGCCGGACCAGACACTGCGGTCCATGCCGGCACCGTGCAGGAAGATCACGGCCGGGCGGGCGGGATCGAAGGCGCGGCCGCCGGTGGAGGCGAAGACGCGCTTGTCGTCTACAATCAGTTCCATGCTCTAGCTCTTCTGCCCCTCAGCTTTTCTGGGAGGCCTTCAGGCCCTGGTCGAGGTCGGCCAGAAGATCGTCCTTGTCCTCCAGCCCGACCGACAGGCGGATCAGCTCCTCGCCGATGCCGCCGGCCTTCAGCGCCTCGGCATCCATCTGCTGATGCGTGGTCGAAGCGGGGTGGATGACCAGCGATTTGGCATCGCCGACATTGGCAAGATGCGAGAACACGGCCAGCTTCTCGATGAAGCGCCGGCCGGCTTCGCGCCCGCCCTTCACGCCGAAGGTGACGATGGACCCCGCACCTTTGGGCAGCAGTTTGGCCGCCAGCGCCTTGTCGGCATGGCTGTCGAGTTCGGGATAATTCACCCAGGCGACCGCGGGGTGGGCTTCGAGGAACTGCGCGACCATGCGGGCATTTTCGACATGGCGGGCCATGCGCAGATGCAGCGTCTCGACGCCCTGCAGCAGCAGGAAGGCGTTGTGCGGGCTTATGCAGGCGCCGAAATCGCGCAGCCCCTCGGCGCGGGCGCGCATGACGAAGGCCTGCGGCCCGTATTCCTCGGCGAAATCCAGCCCGTGATAGCCGGCATAGGGTTCGGTCAGCGTCGGGAACTTGCCGGATTTCTCCCAGTCGAAAGTGCCGCCATCGACCAGCATGCCGCCGATCGCCACGCCATGCCCGCCCAGCCATTTGGTCGCCGAATGCATGACGATATCCGCGCCATGCTCGATGGGCCGGCACAGATAGGGCGTGGCGAAGGTTGAATCGACCATCAGCGGAATGCCGGCATCATGCGCGATTTTCGAGATTTCCGGCAGGTTCGCGACCTCAAGGCCGGGATTGCCGATAGTCTCGCAGAAGACCAGTCGGGTTTCCGGGCGGATTGCGGCACGGAAGCCGTCCAGATCGCGCGGATCGACGAAGCTGGTGGTGATACCGAAGCGCGGCAGTGTATGAGTCAGAAGATTGTGGCTGCCGCCATAGAGCCGGTTGGAGGCAACGATATGCCCGCCGGCATCCATCAGGGTGACGATGGCCAGATGCAGCGCCGCCTGGCCGCTGGCTGTGGCGATGGCGCCGACGCCGCCCTCCAGCGCCGCCAGCCGCTCCTCCAGTACCGCGACGGTGGGGTTGGATATGCGGGAATAGATGTGGCCGGCGCGCTCCAGATTGAACAAAGCGGCAGCGTGGTCGACGTCTTTGAACACGAAGGAGGTGGTCTGGTAGATCGGCACGGCGCGTGCGCCGGTCGTGGCATCCGGGCGCTGGCCGGCATGCAGCGACAGCGTGTCGAAGCGGAAGGCGTTGGCCGTGGGGGCTTGGGGAGCCATGGTTCCACCCTGATTGGGAAAGCTGGCGGAACTCTACACAAGGGCGGTTTGGCCGAAAAGGAAAAGGGCCACCCTGCGAGGAGCGGCCCTTATCAACTTTACCATCGGAGCGGTGTACCGCTCTCGAATTGTCTGCCCTGTTCAACTTGCCGAGTACAAGCGAGAGGGAGGGTAGTCATGTCGTACTATCCCCGTCAAGGCGAACAAAATATAACCATAAAAATCCTTTTGTTTCAAGCTTTTAGGTTCGGATGTCTCATTCTCGTCGCATTATTTTCATATGTGTGCAAACAAAAAAAGCGCCGCACAAGGCGGCGCTTAGAGGTAAAAGGGAGGCTTCACATCACCGTGCGTCCCAATGAATCGCGGGCGTCCCTGATCATCAAGAGCGCAGTGTAAATCTAATATAAGCGAAACCTGTTAACAAGTAGTTACCGCGAATATAGATAAAACGACCTGCCTTGATTGCCGGACAATTTGCCCTGTGATGCAGGTTTATTGTTAAGAGCCGCTATTATTTGGCGCGCTGATTTTGTGCGCGCCCTGAAACAGAACCCGCTGATATCGTTATTGCGCCGTCCAGCCGCCATCCATGGAATAGGCGGAGCCGGTCATGGTCGAGGCCGCGTCGGAACACAGGAACAGCGCCAGCTCCCCCAGCTGCGCCGGCGTGGTGAAGCGCTTGGCCGGCTGCTTTTCGCCCAGCAGATCAAGTTCGGCCTCCTTCACGCTGATGCCCTGAGCGGCGGCGCGGGCATCGATCTGCTTCTGCACCAGCGGCGTCAGCACCCAGCCGGGACAGATCGCATTGCAGGTGATGCCGTCATTCGCGGTTTCCAGCGCCACTGATTTGGTCAGGCCGACAAGGCCGTGCTTGGCCGCGACATAGGCCGATTTATTGGCCGAGGCGACCAGCCCATGGGCCGAGGCGATGTTGATGATGCGGCCCCATCCAGCCTGGCGCATGGCCGGCAGGGCGGCGCGAATGCTGTGGAAGCTGGAAGACAGGTTGATGGAGATGATCGCGTCCCAACGCTCGACCGGAAACGCGTCCACCGGGGCGGTGTGCTGGATACCGGCATTGTTCACGACGATATCGACGCCACCCAGCTGGGCGATGCACGAAGCAACCAGGCCTTCAATCTCGGCCGGCTTCGTCATGTCGGCCGGGTCATAGGCGGTCTTCACGCCGAATTCACCGGCGATGCCGGCCCTGATCTTCTCGATCTCGGCGCTGTCGCCAAATCCGTTCAGCATGATGTCGGCGCCGGCCCCAGCCAGGGCACGGGCGATGCCGAGGCCGATGCCGCTGGTCGATCCGGTGACGAGGGCGCGCTTGCCTTTAAGCGAAATGGTCACGAGGGAACTCCTGGTTAAAGAGAGAAGGGGTGATCAGCGCCGGAACAGCGATTCGACGGCGCCGCGATGGCTGGTCTTTTTCTCGATCTCCTGGCGGACGCGGGCGATCTCGCCCTCCAGCTCCAGAATATAGGCCTGCAACTCGTCGACCGACATCGGGTCCAGCGGGCGTTTCTGGGGCTTTGGCGTTCTGGGCAGCAGCTCGTCGGTGTCCATGGCGTGCGCTCTCCGGGGCTTCGGTGCTTGCAAGACGGTGTGGAGCATAATAGAGGACTAAGGAAATCCGAAATGGGGAGGAGCAGAGAAATGGCGTTGCCAGAGAGCATGCGCGCAATCGAGATCACCCAGCCGGGCGGTCCCGAGGTGCTGCGCCCGACGACCCGTCCCGTGCCGCAGCCCGGCCCCGGCGAGGTGCTGATCAAGGTTGCGGCCGCCGGCGTGAACCGCCCGGACGTGCAGCAGCGCAAGGGTAGCTATAATCCGCCGCCCGGTACGACGGACCTGCCGGGGCTGGAAATTGCCGGCACCATCGTCGCCATTGGCGAGACCGATCCGGCCATGGAGCTGGAAGATCTTTACCCCGGACCGCTGAACTGGAAGATCGGCGATGCGGTCTGCGCGCTGGTCGCCGGTGGCGGCTATGCCGAATATTGCGTTGCCCCCATCCTGCAATGCCTGCCGGTACCCGAGGGCTATTCCATGGTCGAGGCGGCGGGCCTGCCGGAGACCTTCTTCACCGTCTGGACCAATGTCTTCGACCGCGGCCGGCTGAAGCCGGGCGAGGTGCTGCTGGTGCATGGCGGTTCCAGCGGCATCGGCACCACGGCGATCCAGCTGGCCAAGCAGTTCGGCGCGCGGGTCTTCGCCACCGCGGGCAGTGCCGAGAAATGCAAGGTCTGCGAGGATCTCGGCGCCGAGCGCGGCATCAATTACAAGACCGAGGATTTCGCCCAGATCCTGAAGAACACCTGCGGCGGGGCCGATGTCATTCTCGACATGGTCGGCGGGCCGTATCTGGAAAAGAATCTCGATGCGCTGCGCACCGAGGGGCGGCTGGTCATCATCGCGGTGCTGGAGGGCGCCAAGGCGGAGCTGTTCATCCCGACCCTGATGATGAAGCGCCTGACGGTGACGGCCTCCACCCTGCGGCCGCGCAGCGTGATGCAGAAGGCGATCATCGGCCGCGACCTCTATCACAAGGTCTGGCCGCTGCTGGCCAGCCGCGAGGTGCAGCCGCTGATCCATACCGTGTTCCCGCTGGATCAGGCGTCGGCCGCCCATGCCCTTATGGAATCAAGCACCCATATTGGCAAAATCATGTTAGAGACATGAGCCAGCGGGAGGGTGACGGTCCGCCTCTCGGTTGATTGCGCCCCAACTGCACCAATTTACTATGATGTTCGGCGGGAAATGGATGTTCCGCCGTCCAGGAGGAATGATGGCTGACTTACTGATGCCGAAGGCGACCGCCGTATGGCTGGTCGAGAACACGGCGCTTAGCTTTGAGCAGATTGCCGATTTCTGCGGGCTGCATGCCCTGGAAGTGCAGGCCATTGCCGATGGCGAGGTTGCGACCGGCATGCAGGGCCTCGACCCGGTGGCCAATGGGCAATTGACCTGGGCGGAGATCGAGCGCTGCGCCAAGGATGAATCGCTGCGTCTGCGCGCTGCGTTGCGCGCCGTCGAAGTGCCGGTGCAGAAGCGCAAGGGGCCGAAATACACCCCGATCTCCAAGCGCCAGGACAAGCCCGACGCGATTGCCTATCTGGTGCGCAACCATCCGGAACTGTCGGATGCGCAGATCGGCAAGCTGCTGGGCACGACCAAGCCGACCATCCAGTCGGTGCGGGACAAGTCGCATTGGAATTCGACCAATATCCGACCGCAGCATCCGGTCCAGCTGGGCCTGACCAGCATGAAGGACATGAATGCGGCGCTGATCGCGGCGCGGTCCCGCCGCCCGGCCGAGCCGGTGGTGGAGCCTGACCTTTCGGATGGCTATGACCCGTCCAAGGATACCGGGCATACCGAACCGCACGAAATGTAAGCGACTGAAGCCTCCCTCACGGGAGGCTTCATGCTTTTAGGGGCTTACGCCTCGAAGCCCATCGCCTTGCCGGGCATGCCGTCGAAGCTTTCCAGCAGGCGCGCGCGCCAGGCATGGACCGGATCATCGGTCGCCAGAAGTTTCAGCGGGCTGCCGCAGCGCGCCCACTGGAAGCTGCCGAACAGGCAGTAATCGGCATAGCCGGCCGCCTCGCCGCTGAGATAGGGCTGGTCCTGCAGGGTCAGCCGGGCCGGGGTGAGGATGGCGCGGAATCGCTCGATCTGTGCATCCGACTGATCGACGTATTTTTCCAGTGGCATGCCGAAGCGCTTTTCGCGGGTTTCCAGGAAATAGGCCTGATCCACCGGCCGGCAGACCTTGTAGATATCGCCGACGATCAGCTTGATCATTGCCGGGTTGACTGTGCTGTTCACCCAGTTCGCCACCAGCCGGGTCACGCTGCGCGCGGCATCGCCGTTGAAGAGGCTGGGCCGGTCGGGATAGGCATCCTCCAGATGGCAGGCAATGGCCCAGCTGTCAGGAATGGTTTTCGAGCCGTCGATGATGACCGGCACCAGGGTCTGGCCCGAGAAAGCCAGCTTGTCCTTGTCGGTAAAGCCGATGGGAACAAGATCGTAATCCAGCCCCTTATGCGCCAGCGCCATGCGCACCCGCCAGCCATAGGGGCTTATGCGGCGTCCGTTATCGTGGGCAAGGTCATAGAAGGTGATGGTCATGCTGGCCGCTCCTGAAATGATTGTCTGGCTCCGTTATAGCGGCTGGCAGGGGCTGCCGTCATTCCCGCTTGTCGAAGATGCATTCCGGATCGCGAAACCCGGCAGATTTTCTGGCTTGTAAGGGGGATTTACAGGCTTTTGCCTGCGTCAAGCTGTGCATTGACGCGATGCAGCAATATGCGCTTAGTATCGCCCGCGCCGCACCGAGAGCGTTGCGGCACCGCTACAGGGATATAGTGCCATGAAGCCCACCACCCGCCCCGCCGTTCCGTATTTCTCCTCCGGCCCCTGCGCCAAGCGCCCCGGCTGGACGCCCGACGCGCTGAAGGATGCGGCACTGGCACGCTCCCACCGCGCGAAGCTGGGCAAGGCGAAGCTGGCGGAAGCCATCGACCGCACCCGCGCGGTTCTCGGCGTGCCGGCGGATTGGCGCATCGGCATCGTGCCGGCCTCCGACACCGGCGCCTTCGAGATGGCGATGTGGACCATGCTGGGCGAGCGTGGCATCGACGCGCTGGCCTGGGAGAGCTTCGGTTCCGGCTGGGTCACCGATATCCTGAAGCAGCTGAAGCTGAAGGATGTGCGCGTGCTTGAGGCCGATTACGGCAAGCTGCCGGATCTTGCGCAGGTCGATTTCGCCCGCGACGTGGTCTTCACCTGGAACGGCACGACCTCTGGCGTGCGGGTGCCGAATGGCGACTGGATTCCGGCTGATCGCGAGGGGCTGACCCTCTGTGACGCCACCTCCGCCGTCTTCGCCATGGACATGCCGTGGGACAAGCTGGATGTCGTCACCTATTCCTGGCAGAAGGTGCTAGGCGGCGAGGGGCAGCATGGCATGCTGATCCTGTCCCCGCGCGCGGTCGCCCGGCTGGAGAGCTACAGCCCGGCCTGGCCGCTGCCCAAGCTGTTCCGCATGACCAAGGGCGGCAAGCTGAACGAGGGCATCTTCAAGGGCGAGACCATCAACACCCCGTCCATGCTCTGCGTCGAAGACGTGATCGACGCGCTGCGCTGGGCCGAGGGCATTGGCGGGCTGAAGGGGCTGATCGCCCGCAGCCAGGCCAATTTCAAGGCCATTGAGGGCTGGGTTGCGAAGAGCGACTGGGCGGCCTTCCTGGCCGAGAAGCCGGAGACCCGCTCCAACACCTCGATCTGCCTGGTGATCAAGGATGCCTGGTTCCAGGGCCTGTCCGCCGAGGCGCAGGCCGCTGCCGCCAAGAAGCTGGCCTCGCTGGTCGAGGCTGAGGGCGTTGGCTATGACATCGGCGCCTATCGTGACGCGCCGGCCGGCCTGCGCATCTGGGGCGGAGCAACCGTCGAGACATCCGATATCGAGGCACTGCTGCCCTGGCTCGACTGGGCCTATGCCCAGGTGAAGGCTGAGGCCGCCAAGGCCGCCTGAGACACATACGCTGCAAACGAGTAGGACGATTATGCCCAAGGTTCTGATCTCCGACGCCCTGTCGGAACGCGCTGTCGACATCTTCCGCGAACGCGGGATCGAGGTCGACTACAAGCCCGGCATGAAGGCCGATGAGTTGATCGCGGTCATCGCCAATTACGACGGTCTTGCCATCCGCTCCGCCACCAAGGTGACGGAAGCCGTGCTGGAACAGGCCGGCGGGCTGAAGGTGATCGGCCGTGCCGGTATCGGCGTCGATAATGTCGATGTGCCGGCCGCCACCAAGAAGGGCGTGGTCGTCATGAACACGCCGTTCGGCAATTCCATCACCACGGCGGAACACGCCATCTCGCTGATGATGGCGCTGGCCCGGCAGATTCCGATGGCCAATGCCTCGACCCATGCCGGCAAGTGGGAAAAGAACCGCTTCATGGGCGTGGAGCTGTTCGGCAAGGTGCTGGGTGTCATCGGCTGCGGCAATATCGGCGCCATCGTTGCCGACCGCGCGCTCGGCCTGAAGATGAAGGTCGTTGCCTTCGACCCGTTCCTGACCGAGGACCGGGCGCAGGATCTGGGTGTTGAGAAGGTGGAGCTGGATGAGCTGCTGGCCCGCGCTGATTTTATCACCCTACACACGCCGCTGGTGGATTCGACCCGCAACATCCTGAATGCCGACACCCTCGCCAAGACCAAGCCGGGTGTACGCATCGTGAATTGTGCGCGCGGCGGTCTGGTCGACGAGGCAGCGCTGAAGGCGGCGCTGGAAAGCGGCCATGTCGCCGGCGCCGCGCTGGACGTGTTCGAGGCCGAGCCGGCGAAGGAGAACGCGCTGTTCGGCATGGACAATGTTGTTGTCACGCCGCATCTCGGTGCCTCCACTTCCGAGGCGCAGGAGAATGTGGCGCTGCAGGTCGCCGAGCAGATGGCCGATTACCTGCTGACGGGTGCTATCTCCAACGCCGTGAACGTGCCATCGGTCTCGGCCGAGGAAGCGCCGAGGCTGAAGCCCTATATGCTGCTCGCCGAGCAGCTGGGCAGCATGCTCGGCCAGCTGACCGTCGAGGGCATCGGCTCGGTCACGGTCGAGCTGGAAGGCCTTGCCGCCCAACTGAACAGCAAGCCGATCCTGGCGGCAGCGCTGGCCGGGCTGATGAAGCCGATCAGCGACAGCGTGAACATGGTCAACGCGCCGACCTTTGCCCGTCAGCGTGACATCGCCGTCAGCCTGACCGCGCATGACCGCGATTGCGACTACCAGACGCTGATCCGTGTCACCACCACTGACGGCTCGCAGACCCGCACGGTGGCCGGCACCCTGTTCGGTGGCCGCCAGCCGCGCCTGGTGGAAGTGCGCGGTATCAAGATGGAAGCCGATTTCGGCACCCATATGCTCTATGTCCGCAACCGCGACGAGCCGGGCTTCATCGGCAAGCTGGGCGGCGCGCTGGGCGAGGCCGGCATCAACATCGCCAGCTTCTATCTCGGCCGCACCGAAAAGGGCGGCGTCGCCCTGTCCCTGGTCGATATCGACGCCAAGATCGACGACGCCATCCTGCAGCGCATCCGCGGCCTGCCGGGCGTCATCCGCGTCGAACTGCTGTCGTTCTGAAGTACTGAAGGCGCATGCCGCCCTATGCTTCGAGACGACCCCGCCCAAGGGATTGGGCGGGGTCTCCTCAGCATGAGGTCACCAAGCGGCACCGGCCGGCATGTCCTAAAATGACCTCGTCCTGAGGAGCCGGCGCAAGCCGGCGTCTCGAAGGACACGGCGGCATGCACCCGCCCATCCGCATTCCCTGATGCACCACCTCTGTGAACTGGATACACTTTCGGTCCAGTCACAAGAAACAGGGAACAGGGACATGCACCTCATCAAGGAAGACAAGCTGCCGGGGCGCGGTGGCGGGGCCTGGACGGTGAAGAAGGGCCAGTATCTGAAGATCATCGACGTCACCGGCGGGGCGATCGGCGATTTCGTGTGCTTCAACGCCGACAAGCTCAGCGAGCGCTTCAGCCAGGCCCGCACCAAGGCGAACCAGGGCAAGATCCTGATCTCCAGCGGCGACAAGCTCTACAGCCGCGACAACAACGTGATGATGGAGATCGTCGAGGACAGCTACGGCACGCATGATCTGCAATACGGCATGTGCAGCGCCTGGGTGTTCCGCAATTTCCAGGACAAGGATTATCACGGCTTCAAGCCGGGCCAGATGGATGTCGGCGGCCCGATGGGCGTGCCGCCCTTCGGCTGCTACGAGGTGATCCAGAAGGCGCTGACCGGCATGCCGATCGCGCCCGAGGACATCCCCGACCCGCTGAACCTGTTCCAGACCATGGACCTCGACGCGAAGACCGGCAGCATCGCCATCGTCAATGGTCGCTCGAAGCCGGGTGACTACGTGACCTTCCGGGCGGAGATGGATGTGCTGTGCGCGTTGTCGGCCTGCCCGTCGATGGGGCGGCCGCTGACGGCGCAGCTTTACGAATCCTAACGGCGGTCCTTCCAGCGATACCAGAGCAAGGCGGGCTGGGCGAGGCGCCGGGCGATGGCATGGAAGGCCAGCGGCCTGGGCGCCTCGACCGGCAGCGGCAGCGCGCGCCGGTCATCGCCCAGCAGCAATGCGGCCAGCACCGGCCCCATCGCCGTGGTCAGGGCGACGCCGCGCCCGTTGCAGCCGATGAAGCCATAGGCACCGGGGGCCAGTTCCAGCAGGCGCGGGAAGCGGTTCACCGTGACCGCGAAGCGGCCATCCCAGACATGGCTCATGCGGATGCCGTCCAGCGCGGGGTAGAGCCCGGCCAGCCGTTCGGGCAGGCTGTGGCCCAGCCGGGCGCCGGCCTGCGCGCCGCTGACCAGATTGGCCCCGGTGACCAGCCTGCCGCCAGCCTCGAAGCGGAAGAAATACAGATCGCCGCGCGTGTCGGACACCGCCTGATTGCCCGGCACAATACCGGCGCGCTGGTTCGCGCCGATGGGCTCGGTCGCTGCCTGGTGATTGCGGAAGGTCACCACAGTCTGCTTCAGGCCGGGCCAGAGATCATCGGTATAGCCGGCGGTCGCCAGCACGATCTGCCGCGCCGTCACGCTGCCCTGCGGCGTCGCCAGCCGCCAGCCTGACTCTGTCTTCTCGATGCCGGTGACCGGGCTGCCTTCATGCACCGCCACGCCCCGCGCCTGCGCCGCGCGGGCCAGCCCCCGTGCATAGGCCAGCGGATTCAGATGGCCGCCGCTGCTGTTGCCCCAGCCGCCGTGATAGCGATCCGTGCCCAGCAAACCGGCCATCTCCTCCCGGTCATAAAACCGCACCGGCGCGCCGAGATCGCCCCATTCCCGCACCCGCTTCTCCGACAGGGCCAGCCGGCTGTCGAGATGCGCGGGCTGCAGCCAGCCCTGCTGCACCGCCTCGCAGTCGATGCCATGGCGGCGGATCATATCGAAGGTAAGGGCGGCCGAATCGCGGATCAGCGCGGCGAAGCGGGCACCGACCGCCGGCCCATAGGTGCGGATCATGTCGCTGGGGTCGGGCCGGGTCATGGCGGGGATGACCTGCCCGTTATTCCGGCCGGACGCGCCCCAGCCGATCTGTGCAGCCTCCAGCACCACCACGCGGGCGGCGGGATCGCGCTCTGCCACATGCAGCGCCGTCGACAGGCCGGTATAGCCGCCGCCGATGATCGCGATATCCGCCGTGACCGACCCGGCCAGCGCCGGTGCCTCCGGCCCCGGCGGGGCGGTGTCAGCCCAAAGCGAAGGAGGCAGGGCGGAGGTCATGGCCTCAGGCCGGCATCTCGAACTGGATCAGCGCGCCGCGCGCCTGGCTGGGAGGCACATAGGCACGGCCATCGGCGCTGCGCTCCAGCGTGACACCCGCCTTGCGGAAATAGGCCGCCGCCGCCGCCGTATCGCGCAGCCGGATCGAGAAGCCGGCGACGAAGGGCAGCAGGGCCTGGTCCAGCGCGGCCTTCGGGAAGCGCTTGGTATAGGCGGCCGGCGTCAGGATGGTCAGCGTTGCCGTGCCGGTCTCGATCACGCGGGCATGCGGGCTGTTGCCCATGGTACGGGTGTTGAACATCCGCTCCTGTCCCGCCGTCACCGGCCCCGGATCGGTGGTGACGACGAAAATCTCGGCCACGGCTTTCGCCTGGTTCGGGTGGCTCTGGTATTCCGGCAGCCAGACCAGCTCCGGCGTGTGGTGCTGGCACAGGAATTCGCGGATGCCCGGCGTTGAATGCTGCTCGATCTGCAGCGTGGTGAAGCGCGCCTCCCGCGTGCCCTCCGGCCGGACGACCGGCCGCGCGAAATCCGTCGCCTCGCCGGTTTCGACGCCGGCCCGGCGCAAGGCGATCTCCGCCCCGCGCGCATCGCTGCTCTTCAGCGCCAGCGCGCCAACGCCCTCGCGCTGCTTCAACATGTCGGTCCAGCGGCTGACGATATCGGTGTCCGGGGCCAGCGCCAGCAGCTCCAGATAATCCCGCTCCAGCATGATGCAGTGATTGATCGAGCCCAGCGTCGTGTGCCGGCCCATCGGCGTGGTGCGAAACCCCAGCCGCTCATATTCCTGCTTCGCCGCCGCCAGATCGCGCACCGCGATCAGCACATGGTCAAGGCCTTCGATGGGCCAGAAGGGGGATGTCATGGGAAGTTCCTGTCTGCGACGAAGCTTTCAATTATGCTAGGTCTTTCTGAAGATTGCCGAAAGCCCTTCCTGATCCTCCGTAAGGCTGTCCGCCCGATGCCCCAGCTCAACGCCAATATCGACTATCTCTTCCTTGAATCCGGCGACCTTGCCGCACGGATGGCGGCTGCCGCGCGTGCCGGGTTCCGGGGGGTGGAGATGCTGCGGCCCTATGCGATGCCGGCGCCGGAACTGGCCCGGGCGGCTCAGGCGGCCAAGGTGGAGGTGGTGCTGATCAATGTACCGCCGCAGCCTGGCGAGATGGGCAATGCGGCGATCCCCGGTGCGGAATCAGCGTTCGAGGCGGAGTTCGCGCGGGCGATGGACTATGCGGTGGCGCTGAAATCGCCGCGCATCCACATGCTCTCCGGGCGGGCTGATCCGGGTGATGCGGCGGCGCGCGAGACGCTGATCGGCAATCTGCGCCGGGCGGCTCCGGTGGCGGCGGCTGAGGGCATCACGCTGCTGATCGAGCCGCTGAACGGGCATGACCAGCCGGGCTATTTCCTGAACAGCGTCGAGCAGGGGCTGGAGATCGTCGCGGCGGTCGGCCTGGCGAATGTGCGGCTGCAATTCGACTGTTATCACACGGCGGTCCAGCAGGGCGATGTGGCGCGGCGGATGCAGGCAGCCCTGCCGCTGACCGGCCATATCCAGATTGCCGGGCCACCGCACCGCGTCGAGCCGGACAAGGGCGAGGTGAATTACCCCTATCTGCTCGGCCTGCTCGACGCGTGGGGCTATGACGGCTGGGTCGGGCTGGAATACCGGCCCTCGGTCGATACCGCCTCGGCGCTCGCCTGGGCGGCGGGATATGGGATACGGGCCTAGTCCTTCAGCAGCTGCCCGCCATCCCAGCGTTTGGCGAGGCGTAGCGCGATCAGCGTGGCGATGACCGAGAAGACGACCGAGAGCAGGAAGGCCTGCCCGCCGAACCGGCCGTAGAGATAGCCGGAGAGCGGCATGGCAAGGCCGAAGGCAACGCCGGAGACCAGCCCGGCATAGAGGCTCTGCGCCGTGGCGGACAGCGCATCGGGCACGGCGCGGGTCAGGAAGGCCATCGCGCCCAGATGCGCCGCGCCGAAGGTAATGGCGTGCAGCAGCTGCATGGCGGCCAGCAGTGGCAGGCTGGTGGTCTCCGCCGTCACGCTCCAGCGCAGCACGCCGGCGGCCCCGGCCAGCAGCAGCATGCCCACCGGGCCGAAGCGCGCGGTAACGCGCGTGCCATAGATGAACAGCAGAATCTCGGCGATCACGCCCTCGGCCCAGAGCAACCCGATCACCGTCTCGCTGAGGCCGGCGGCGCGCCAGTGCAGGGCGGAGAAGCCGTAATAGACGGCATGGCTGGCCTGTGCCGCCGCCGCCGTGCCGAGGAACAGCAGGAAGACCGGGTTGCGCGCCAGCGCCAGTGCCGCCCCCTTGCGCAAAGGCGGCATCGGCGCGCCATCGGCTGGCAGGGTCAGGCAGGCGACCAGCGTCGCCAGGGCTGCCGCGACCACCAGCGTGTGGATCACCCCGGCGCCGTACTGGCCGATCATCCAGCCGGCGACCACCGTGATGACCATGAAGGTGATCGATCCCCAGAGCCGCACCCGGCCGTAATCGATCAGCCCGGCGCGGGCCTGGCGCAGGCTGATGCTCTCGGTCAGCGGCATGATCGGCGAGAACACGCAGCCGACCAGCAAAGAGAGCAGCAGGAAGGCAACGAAGCCGTCAATCAGCGCGAAGCCGGCCAAAGTCGCCAGGCTGGCAAAGCCAAGGATGACGATGATCAGCCGGGTCCGCCCGGTGCGGTCGGCGATCCGGGCGAAGGCGAGGTTGGCGGCGATCTTCACCACCGAGCCGACGGCCAGGAGAATGCCGATCTGGGTCGGGCTCATCTCGCGGAAGGCCAGCCAGATCGGCCAGAACGGCAGATAGATGCCGGCCACCGTGAAATAGGTGCCGTAGAGCGCCGCCAGCCGGAGTGCCGTGCCGGACATGGCTCAGAGCGTATGCAGGAGCAGCGTCAGCGCAATCAGCGCCGCCACGCCGACGGCGCAGCCGACCAGCACGCTGCGCCGGGCGGCGTAGAAGGCGATCAGCGCCAGCAGCCCGGCGGATATCCGCGCCGCCGCCGGGGCATCCTGCAGAATGCCCATCGGCACAATGATCATGCGCGCGATCAGCGCGGTCATCAGCGCCAAGGCGACACAGCCGACCCAGTGGAAAATCTCGCTGTCCGGGCTCAGCCTGCCGGCCAGCAGCACGCCGAAGCCGCGCGTCGCATAGGTGACAATGCCGCCGGCCAGGATGACGAAATAGGGATACCACGCGCCCAGCATCTCGTTCATGCCGGCCGCCTTTTCTTCAGCATTCGGTCGATCAGCCAGGCCAGCGTGCCGCCGCCCAGCCCGGCGATCAGCAGGCTCCAGTCGCCATCCAGATAGAACAGCGACGGCCCGGCGAGGGCGCCGAAGATCATCGCCATCACCTTGGCCCGGTTGGCGAGGTCACCGGCGAACATCAGCAGGAAATAGATCGGGTTCAGAAAGACCAGCCCCAACGACACCACCCCCGGCACAGAGGCGGAGAGCAGAAACCCCGCCAGTGTGCCGATCATGGAGGCCGCCCAGACAGTCAGGGCAAAGCCGACGAAATAGGGCATCCGCTCCTGCGCCGGCAAACTCGGCGCACGGCGCATTGTGAAGACCCAGGCGGTCACCGCCACCATGGTTGCCGCCAGATAATACTGCCAGCCCGGCCGACCGGGTGAGCGCAGCATCGGCACCATGGTCACGGTCATCGGCAGCAGCCGCATATTGGTCAGCGCCACGGCGAGGCAGATGGCGAAGAGGGCGCTGTTCAGCGACAGCATCTCCATCAGCAGCACCTGGCCGGGCAGGGCCCAGCCGGTCAGGGTGGAGAACAGGCCCATCGGCAGGCTGAAGCCGCTTTCGCGGACCAGCGAGCCGAAACCCAGATAGCTGGCGCCCAGCACAAAGGCCGGCATGCCGAGCGCATCGCGGAACCCGCCGCGCAGCGCCCCGGTGCTTGATCCATAGGGCGCCAGTGCGGACAGGGGTGTCTCTGGGGTAGGGCGATCAGTTTCTGTCTTGGCCACGTCCATGCGATAGCGCAATTGGCCGGGCCTGTCGAACCCTGTCCGCTGCATGGCTAGGATGCTGCCATGTCAGCGGGGGATGTTGCCTAGAAGAAACCCTTCTGCAGGCCGATCCCGTCGCGGGCGACCTGAACCATGAAGGGGCCGCTGGCATAGCCGCCGCTGCGGATGCTGGCATCCGCCATGGCGGTGGGGAAGGGCGCCAGGGTCAGGCGGCGCGGCGGGTTGACCGGCACGACCCGGGTCAGCGGGTCCAGGCGATACAGCGTCTCGTCGAAGCGGATCGCCTGGAATTGCGGCATCTCCAGGCTATAGGCGTTGAAATGGAACTGGCCGTTGCGGCAGGCGCTGACCGTCCAGTAGAAATCATCGGAGCGCAGATAGGCGCCGCGCGGCGCTGGCCGGTCGAAGCCGCTGGTCACCAGGGCCTCGCGCAGGGTGGCGATGTCGCGGCCGGACAGGATCGTGCGCTCGCCCTCGCCGCGCCACGGCTGCAACGGATCGCTGACGCTCAGCCGGGCCAGATTCACATCGGTCAGGACATGCGATTCCATGATCCCGGATTGCCCGCCCCCGGCTTCCAGAGCGATGTCATAGGTGCGAATCTGCTTCTCGCCCTCGGCATTGTAGACGAAGCGGTAGCGTTCAACCGGGCTGGCACTGCAGGAGGCGCGGATATCGTCGCCGCCCAGATAGCTGAACCAGGTGAAGCTGCGCTCCAGCGGGTTGGAGGAAAAGCCGCTGGCGGCGCAGCCGGTCATCAGCAGTGCCAGCCCCGTCAGGGTCGCGAAACACGTCAGCCTGCTTGCGATAAATCCACGCATCGCCCGTTCTCCTTTGCGGCACTTCATAGATAGTCCCGGAAATCATGGCCGCAATAGGACAATAACAGCACCGGTGCGGCTGGCCGGAAAGTGAAAATCACTTGCAGGCGCCGGGGATGTCGCCCTATATCGTTATGAAACTCATTCGCAGAAAATGCGGTATTTTTTCTCTCTGCTGGAGGACTGCCATGCGACATCTCTTTCACAAACTGGCTTTGGGCGCGGGCGTGGGCCTGCTTGCCCTGACGTCGGGCGCAATGGGCGCCTCGGCCGCCGAGGTCAATGTCTATTCCTCGCGCCACTACGATACCGATGACGCGCTGTACAGTGATTTCACCAAGCAGACCGGCATCAAGGTCAATGTGATCGAGGCCAATGCCGACCAGCTGATCGAGCGCATCCGCGCCGAAGGCCAGAACAGCCCGGCCGATATCCTGATCACTGTCGATGCCGGCCGCCTGGTGCGTGCCGAGGAAGCCGGCGTCTTGCAGCCGGTGAAGTCGGCGGTGCTGGAAAAGGCGATTCCGGCGCATCTGCGCGACCCGGCGGGCCACTGGTTCGGCCTGACCAAGCGTGCCCGCGTCATCATCTATGCCAAGGACAAGGTGAAGCCGACCGATATCTCCAGCTATGAGGATCTGGCTGATCCGAAGTGGAAGGGCAAGCTGGCCATCCGCTCCTCGACCAACATCTACAACCAGTCGCTGGTCGGCGCGATGCTGGCGGCGCATGGCGAGGCGAAGACGCTGGAATGGTCCAAGGGCATCGTCGCCAATCTGGCGCGCGCGCCGAAGGGCGGCGACCGCGACCAGATCCGCGCTGTCGCCGTGGGCGAGGCCGATATCGCGGTGTCTAACACCTATTATCTGGGCCAGATGATCAACGGCAAGCCGGAAGACAAGGAAGCTGCCGCCAAGGTTGGCGTCATCTTCCCGAACCAGAAGGATCGCGGCACCCATGTGAACATCAGCGGCGCCGGTGTCGTGAAGACCGCGCCGAACAAGGATAATGCGGTTAAGTTCCTGGAATATCTGACCACGCCGCAGGCCCAGCGCTATTTCGCCGAGGGCAATTACGAATATCCTGTCGTGGCCGGCGTCGAAATCCACCCGACCCTCAAGGCCTGGGGCGATTTCAAGGAAGACAAGCTGAACGCCGACATCTTCGCCACGAACAATGCCAAGGCCCTGCAGATCACCGATCAGGCCGGCTGGAAGTAAATCTTTACAAGCCCTTAGGGGCAGTTTTCGGGGGCGCGTTCCAGAACGGGACGCGCCCTTTTTCTTGTTCAGTGGCCGATTCACGGGAAATTAACTGCGATTGCAGTTGACGCTCTGCTTTTCGGCCGGTATCGCTGGTTTTTGCCGACGCTTTGCAGTTACGCGAGGCGTTGACCGAATCGCTTCCGATTCAATCCTGAACAAAGTCTTAACGAATCCCCCATGCCGGACACCCTTGTTGCCACCCCGCCCCGCCGTCCGATGCCGGTGGAGCGCACCCGGACTTACGCCATCCCCTGTGCCTCGCCGTTTCGCGATCAGGTGATGGCGCTGGCCCAGGCGCGTGCCGTCAGCGTCGCCGATCTGGCCCGCTCCATCCTGCTGACGATCCCTGAGCCGACGATACGCATGGCGGCCGATCCGGGTGAACCGGCGGCGACCGACCGCGAAACCGTGGAGCTGAAATCCGGCGCTTCCAAGGGCCGGGTGCTGCGCCGCAAGCCGCGCCTCCAGGTGCGCCTGCAGCCGGGGCTGGATGTCGTGATGCTGCGCCGGGCGCTGGCGATCGCGCTGGCCATGGCGGCGGGCGATGACAGCGCCGCTGGGCGCAACGCAGGCGAAACGGAAGAGGCAAAGCGCGAGATACAGCGCCTTGCCGCGCGGGTGAAAACCCTGGAGGAGGAAAGCGAGCGGCTGCGGCTGATGCTTTCCGCCGCCGCTTTCGAGCCGCTGAAAGACGGGGTGCGCGGCCGCGCCGATGCGCTGCATGTGCTGGGCTATCCGTCGCATGCCACGCCGGATGCGCGGACACTGAAGGCGAAATACCGCATGCTGGCGATGATCTTTCACCCCGATTCGCCTTATGGCGATACGGTACGGATGGGCCAGCTGAACGCTGCCATGGAAGCGCTGCGCCCCTGATGTCCCCAGTCTATCCGGAGTCGAGATGAGCTTTCTGGATCATATTCACCGCGTAAACCGCCACGACATGGCTGGCTTCCGGCCGTTCCTGATCGGCCCCGACATTGCCGGTTATGTCCGGCACGCCTTTGCCGAGAGGCTGAGGCGGTTTCCCGATGTGTTCGATGTCGAGCCGGCAAGCGTGCATTTGTCAGCGCGGCTGGAGAATGTGGAGGCTCGCACGGCTGCCGTGGCGGATGTCGTGGCGGTGCTGGTCGAGGATGGCATCGTGCCGAAGCTGCGCTTCGAGGAATTTCCGGTTCTGGCCGAGCCCGGCGGGCCGGTGCTGATGCGGCTGAACCGGGGCGCGGTGCCGAATTTCGGCATCATCGCCTTCGGCGTTCATCTGAACGGCTATGTCCGCAAGCCGGATGGGCTGCATCTGTGGATCGGCCGGCGCTCCCGGACCAAGAATGTCGCCCCCGGCAAGCTGGACAATATGGTCGCTGGCGGGCAGGGCGACGGGCTTGGTCCATGGGAGACGCTGATCAAGGAATCCGCCGAGGAGGCCGGGTTGCCGGAAGCCCTGGCCAGCCAAGCCAGGCCAGTGGGGGCCATCAGCTACACGATGGAAATGGGGCCGGACCGGGCGGGCGACAGCCGGCAGGACGGGCTGCGCCGCGACGTGCTGTATTGTTATGATCTGGAGGTGCCGGGCGATTTCATCCCGGTCTGCCAGGATGACGAGTTGGAAGACTTCACCCTCCTGCCCGTCGCGGAGGTGAGGCGGCTGGTCGACGAGACCGAGGACTTCAAATTCAACTGCAACCTCGTCATCACCGATTTCCTGGTCCGCCACGGCTATCTCGGCCCCGACCATCCGGATTACCTGAAGATCGTTTCGGGGCTGCATAGATAGACAGCTCTATTCCAGCCCGACCATCGCCCGAACTTCCGCCGGGGTTCTGCCGGCCTGACGCAGGGCGCGCAGGGTCAGGGATTTATCCCGCTTGGCGTAGCGCCGGCCATCCGGACCGGCCAGCAGCGGGTGATGCGCATAGGACGGGACCGGCAGGTCGAGCAGCGCCTGCAGCAGCCGGTGGATATGCGTCGCCTCGAACAGATCGGTGCCGCGCGTGACCAGCGTGACGCCCTGAAGCGCATCATCCAGCGTGACGGAGAGATGGTAGCTGGTCGGTGTTTCCTTGCGCGCCAGCACGATATCGCCAAAGGCCTCCGGCGCCGCCACGATCCTGCCAGCGGTCTCGTCCTGCCAGTCCAGAGGACCGGCCAGGGCTGTTGCCTTCGCCATGTCGAGACGCAGGGCATGGGCCTCGCCGGCCTCGACTCGCCTTGCCCGTTCCGAAGGCGGAATGGTCCGGCACAGGCCGGGGTAGAGCAGCCCCTCTGGGCCATGCGGGGCCTGGCCGGCGCGGGCAATCTCGGCCGCGATATCGCTGCGGGTACAGAAGCAGGGATAGAGCAGCCCCCGGTTTTCCAACCGCTCCAGCCCGGCCCGGTAGTCTTCCATATGGTCGGATTGCCGGCGCACTTTCCCGTCCCAGTCGAGACCCAACCAGGCGAGGTCTTCCAGCAGCCCGGCCTCGAATTCCGGACGGCAGCGCGTCGGGTCGATATCCTCGATGCGCAACAGGAAGCGGCCACCCGGTACAGCGCGCGCACGACGCCAGCCGATCAGCGCCGAATAGGCGTGGCCGAGATGCAGATAGCCGGTCGGGCTGGGGGCGAATCGGGTGACGATCATGATCGAAGCCTAGCCGGAACGATTTCAGCGCCGAAGCGCTTTGTGCTAGGTAGGGCCTCCCGCATTCCTGCCATGAGGTTGCCCCGATGCCGCTTTCCGGTCCTTCGCTCCCGCCCGCCGACGGCAAGCCGGCCCGCGCGCTCGTCATCCTGCTGCATGGGCTGGGCTCGGACGGCAATGATCTGATCGGCCTGGCCCCGCATTGGGCGGCGCTACTGCCGCATGCCGCTTTCGTCTCGCCGAATGCGCCCTTCCCCTGTGATATGGCGCCCTATGGCTATCAATGGTTCAGCCTGCAGGACCGCACCCCGGCGCGGGTGCTGGCCGGGGTTCAGGCCGCCGGGCCAATCCTCGACGGCTTCATCGACGAACAGATGGCCCTGCACGGGCTGGCTGCCGACAAGGTCGCGCTGGTCGGGTTCAGCCAGGGTACGATGATGAGCCTGCATGCGGCCCCCCGGCGCAAGGCGGCGCTGGCCGGGGTGGTCGGGTATTCCGGCCGGCTGATCGATGATGGCGCGCTGGCGCGGGAGATTGCCTCCCGGCCGCCCATGCTGCTGGTCCACGGCACGCAGGACGAGATTGTGCCCTATCAGAGTCTGGAGCTTTCCAAGACAGCGCTGGAGGCGCTGGACGTACCGGTCGAGACTGTGACCTGCCCCGGCCTGGGCCATGGCATCGACCCCGCCGGCCTTTCGGCCGGTGGGGCGTTCCTGCAGAAGGTACTGGCGGTCTGAGGCGGCCCCGTCTCTCCATCCGTCATTCCCGGCCTTGTGCCGGGAATCCAAGGTTCAGCTTACGCGACAGACATCCAGCAGGCGGAAGCCTGGACCCCCGGCACAAGGCCGGGGGTGACGGTTGCAGGCGGTTGCGACAAAAGCGCTGTCATTGCCGGGTATGAGAAGAAGCCCTGCCTCAGGATAACCCTCAATGCGCCTCGTCCCAGCTGTCGCCGATGCCAGCCTCGGCGATCAGCGGTACGGAAAGATCGAGCACCGGGCGGGTCGCCCCCTCCATCACCTCGCGGACCAGCGTGGCCGTCGCCTCGGCCTCGGCTTCCGGTGCCTCGAACAGCAATTCGTCATGCACCTGCAACAGCATGCGGGATTTCAGCCCGGCCTGGGCCAGCGCACCGGGAATGCGGATCATGGCGCGCTTGATGATGTCGGCTGCCGTGCCCTGGATCGGCGCGTTGATCGCCTGGCGCTCGGCGAAGGCGCGCCGCGCCGGGTTCTTGTCGGCGATGCCCGGCACATGGCAGCGTCGGCCGAACAGCGTCGTCACATAGCCATTCTCGCGGGCTTCCGCCTTTGCCTTTTCCATATAGTCGCGGATGCCGGGATAGCGCTCGAAATAGGCCCGGATATAGGCGGCCGCCTCGCCAGGCTCGACGCCGAGCTGGCGGGCGAGGCCGAAGCCGGAAATACCGTAGATGATGCCGAAATTGATCGCCTTGGCCTTGCGCCGTGTCGCGGCATCCATCTGCTCCAGCGGCACGCCGAAGACCTGGCTGGCGGTCATCGCATGAATGTCGATGCCATCGCGGAAGGCCTGGCGCAGCGCCTCCAGCCCGCCGATATCGGCGACGATGCGCAGCTCGACCTGGGAGTAATCGACCGAGAGCAGCTTGTGCCCCTTCTCGGCGATGAAGGCGCGGCGGATGCGGCGTCCTTCCTCGGTGCGGATCGGGATGTTCTGCACGGTCGGATCGGAGGAAGAGAGACGCCCGGTGCTGGTCGCCGCCATGGCGAAGCTGGTATGGACACGCCCGGTCAGCGGGTTGATCTGCCCGACCAGCGCATCGGCATAGGTGGATTTCAGCTTGGCGATCTGCCGCCATTCCAGAATCTTGGCCGGCAAATCATGCTGCACCGCCAGCATTTCCAGGATATCGGCCCCGGTGCCATAGGCGCCGGTCTTGCCCTTCTTGCCGCCCTGCAGGCCCAGCTCGTCGAACAGCACCTCGCCCAGCTGCTTGGGGGAGCCGACATTGAATTCGCGGCCGGCCAGCTTGTAGATCTCGACCTCGTAATCGGCCATGCGGCGGGCGAAATCCTTCGACATCTCGGCCAGCACCTCGCGGTCGACCTTGATGCCGTGGCGCTCCATCTCGCCGATGATCGGCACCAGCGGCCGTTCGATGGTCTCATAGACCGTCAGCAGGCCGGCCTCGCGCAGGCGCGGCTTCAGCATCCGGTACAGCCGGCCGGTGATGTCGGCATCCTCGGCGGCATACTCGGTCGCCTTGTCCAGCGGCACCCGGTCGAAGGTTACCTGGTCCTTGCCGGTGCCGGCGACCTCCTTGAAGCTGATTGTCTTGTGGCCGAGATGCAGTTCCGACAGCTCGTCCATGCCATGGCCATGGACGCCGCCTTCCAGCACATAGGAAATCAGCATGCTGTCATCGACCGGGGCGACGTCGATGCCCTGCTGGCGGAAGATCACCCAGTCATATTTCAGATTATGCCCGATTTTCAGCACCGACATGTCTTCCAGCATCGGTTTCAGCAGCGCCAGCGCGCGTGCCGTCTCGATCTGCTTCGGCCGCGGGGCCGGCGTGTCATCGGCAGGGGCGTCCAGCAGGTTGCCTTGGGCACCGGCCTGGGTGGCCGCCGCGCTGCCATGCTCCAGCGGGATATAGCAGGCCTTGCCCGCTGTAATGGACAGCGAGACACCGACCAGTTTGGCGGTCATCGGGTCCAGACCGGTTGTCTCGGTATCGACGGAAACGCAGCCGGCCTCGGTGGCGGCGGCGATCCAGCGTTTCAGGTCAGCCTCCTCGACGACCATCTCGTAGTCGGTCTGCGCCGGGGCGAGTTCGGCCGCCTGCGGATCGGCGGGGGATGTGGTGGCGCCCTGGCCGGTGTGACCGCCCTGCGCCTCCAGCGCGTGCAGGCGGGAGACGAGGCGCTTGAAGCTGTTCTCCTCGAAGAAGGTCAGCAGGGTCTGGTGGTCGGCGTCCTGCACTTCCAGGCTGTCGACGGCAATTTCCAGTGGCACGTCGTCGCGCAGTGTCACCAGCTGGCGTGAAATACGCGCCTGTTCGGCATATTCGATCAGGCTTTCGCGCCGCTTCGGCTGCTTGATCTCCGACGCACGCGCCAGCAGTGTATCGAGATCGCCATATTCGCCGATCAGCTGCGCCGCCGTCTTCACGCCGATGCCTGGCACGCCCGGCACGTTATCGACCGAATCGCCGGCCAGCGACTGGACGTCAATCACCTTGTCCGGGGCGACGCCGAATTTCTCCATCACCTCGTCCGGGCCGATCTGCCGGTTCTTGATCGGGTCCAGCATGGTGACGCCATCGCCGATCAGCTGCATCAGATCCTTGTCGGAGGAGACGATGATCACCTCCATGCCGTGCTTGCGGGCTTCCTTCGCATAGGTGGCGATCAGATCATCGGCCTCGAAGCCGGGCATTTCGATGCAGGGCACGTTGAAGGCCCGCACCGCATCGCGGATCAGCGCGAATTGCGGGCGCAGATCTTCCGGCAGTTCCGGGCGCTGCGCCTTGTAGGCCGGGTAAATCTCGTTGCGGAAGGTCTCACGCGCTGAATCGAAGATCACCGCCAGATGCTGCGCGTCGATTTCCTCCACCAGCTTCATCAGCATGCTGGAAAAGCCGAAGACAGCGTTGACTGGCGTGCCATCCGCCCGCGTCATCGGCGGCAGGGCATGATAGGCCCGGAAGATGTAGCCGGAGCCGTCGACCAGATAGAGCGTGTTTTTGGCGGGCAGGTCGAGCGGGGCGTCGTCGGACATGGGCGGGCCTTCAGGGTCTCGGTAAGAATGCCGCACACTTTAGTCCGCAGCGCGGGCGTGGCAAGCCACGCGTGCCTATCGCATCTCCGCGGTCCAGGCGAGCACGCGGTCGCGGCCGGCTTGCTTGGCGGCATAAAGGGCGCGGTCGGCGCGTTCGATCACGGTCTTCAGCGGTGCATCGGCGCTCAGCGGCGTCATGCCGAAGGAGCAGGTCACCTGAAGCATGCGGCCACCGCCGATATCGATGCTCAGGGCGGCGATCTGGACGCGCAGCCGATCCAGGATGGTGCGGGCGGTTTCCATCGTGCAATCCGGCAGGCAGACCAGGAATTCTTCGCCGCCATAGCGATACAGCCGGTCATAGGGGCGCAATATGCCCAGGAAGGCGTCCGCGACTGTGCGCAGCACCATGTCGCCGGCCTGATGGCCGTGGGTGTCGTTCACTTCCTTGAAGCGGTCCAGATCGGCCATCGCCACGATGCAGCTTGTCTTGCCGCGCGCCGCGCGTTCGCGCTCGCGCATCAGATCCTTCATCATGTCCTGGCGGGTATGGGCGCCGGTCAGCGGGTCGAGATCGGAGACAACCTTGCGGAAGGCTTTCTGCAGGCGGCGGCTCTGGTCGATGAACCGGTTCACCTTTTCCATCAGCGCGTCATATTCCTGGGTCGGCAGCTTGGGGTCTTTCCAGGCACGCTTGGCCAGCCAGCCGGCATGCTGGTGCAGCTCGCGGTGTGTCTCGTATAGCGCGGCGAAAGCCGGCTGGGCGACCAGCGGGTCCAGCTGGTGCAAATCGCACCAGCTGCCAAAGCTGCACAGGAAATGCGCCTGCTCGGAGACGATCTCCACCGGTGGCTCGACCTTGCACAGGGCGGAGCGGTGCCAGCGCGTCATCCAGTCCAGATGTTCGCTGACCGCAGCGTCCAGCTCGCGCAGGATATCCTCATGCGTCAGTGCCCTGGGCGGGCCGCGCTCGGCCGTCCGTCTTCCCGATGAGTGCATGCTTGGCCTGTCAGACCCCGATACCGGCATGGGGCATGATATCGGACGTGTGGTTACAAGAACAACCGTCCTGCCGGTTGTATCTCAGTCGGTCAGTTCATTACGGTCACGGTAGAGGTCCAGCGCCTCCGGGTTGGCCAGCGCCTCGATATTCTTGATTGGCCGGCCATGCACGATGTTGCGTACCGCCAGCTCGACGATCTTGCCGCTCTTGGTGCGCGGAATGTCGCCGACCTGCACGATCTTCGCCGGCACGTGGCGCGGCGTGGCGCCCGAACGGATCTGCTGGCGGATACGCTTTTCCAGTTCCTCGTCCAGCGTGACCTCGTCGCGCAGCTTCACGAACAGCACGACGCGCACATCGCTGTCCCAGTCCTGGCCGATGACGATGGCTTCCAGCACTTCCGGCAGCTTTTCCACCTGGCGATAGATTTCCGCCGTGCCGATGCGCACCCCGCCGGGATTCAGCGTGGCGTCGGAGCGGCCATAGATGATCATACCGTCATGCTTTGTCAGCTCGACGAAATCGCCATGGCACCAGATGTTAGGGAAATTCTCGAAATAGGCGGCGCGGTATTTCGCCCCGTCCGGGTCGTTCCAGAAGGCAATCGGCATGCAAGGGAAGGGCTGGGTGCAGACCAGCTCGCCCTTCTGCTCGCGCACTGGCTTGCCCTCATCGTTAAACACATCGACCGCCATGCCGAGGCCGCGCGCCTGGATCTCGCCGCGCCAGACCGGGCCGATGGGGTTGCCCAGCACGAAGCAGGAGACGATGTCGGTGCCGCCGGAGATCGAGGACAGGCAGATATCCGGCTTGATGCCGGCATAGACGAAATCGAAGCCTTCCGGCGACAGCGGCGAGCCGGTGGAGGTCATCGCCCGCACGGTTTTCAGGGAATGCGTCTCGCGCGGCTTCAGGCCGCTTTTCAGCACGGCATCGATATATTTCGCGCTGGTGCCGAACAGGGTCATGCCCTCGGCATCGGCATAGTCGAACAGGATGCGGGCATCGGGATAGAAGGGCGAGCCGTCATAGAGAAGCAGCGTCGCCTCGCAGGCCAGCGCGCTGACCAGCCAGTTCCACATCATCCAGCCGCAGGTGGTGAAGTAGAACACCCGGTCGCCCGGCTTCACGTCGCTGTGCAGCTGCAATTCCTTCAGATGCTGGATCAGCGTGCCACCGACGCCATGCATGATGCATTTCGGCACGCCCGTGGTGCCGGAGGAATACAGGATATAGAGCGGGTGGTTGAACGGCACCCGCACGAATTCCAGCGGCTTGGGCTGATGAGGGGCGACGAAATCGGCATAGGCGACGGCGCGCTCGATGCCACTCAGGTCCATCGCGTCGCGGGCATAGGGCACGACGACGACCCGCTTTACCGTCGGCAGTTGTGCGGCAACCTCGCGCAGCTTTGTCAGGCAGTCGATGACCTTGCCGTTATAGTGATACCCCTCGACCGCGATCAGCACTGTCGGTTCGGTCTGGCCGAACCGGTCCAGCACGCCCTGCACGCCGAAATCCGGGGAGGCGCTGGTAAAGGTGGCACCCAGCGAGCTGGTGGCCAGCATGGCGATCACGGTTTCCGGCAGGTTCGGCATATAGGCGGCCACCCGGTCGCCCCGGCCGACGCCCTCACCCTTCAGCGCCTGCGCCAGGCGGGAGACGGCCTCGTTCAGATCGCGCCAGGACAGACGGCGCTTCACCTTGTCCTCGCCCCAGAACACGATGGCGTCGCTGTCATCGTTCTTGCGCAACAGGTTCTCGGCGTAATTCAGCTTTGCGTCGGGGAAGAACTGCGCGCCCGGCATCTTGTCGGCATCGATCAGGATGCGGCTGCCCTTCTCGCCGATGACACCGCAGAAATCCCAGACCAGATCCCAGAATTCAGGGCTGTTATCGACCGACCAGCGCCAGAGAGCTGGGAAATCGCCCGTCTTCGCGCCATTTTTGGCCTCCAGCTCCGCCATGAAGCGGGTGACAGTGGCGCTGGCGATACGGTCGGGCGAGGGCTGCCAAAGGGGCTGTTCGGACATAGTGGACTCAGCTCTTCGTGGTGGGCGCGACGCGGAAGGGATGCACGGTGATGTCACGCCAGACATCGCCGGTGACATAGGGATCGTTGTTCAGCCAATTGTCGAAGGCGGCGCGGTCGGGGAAGTCCAGCAGCGCCGAGGAGCCGATCATCCTGCCGTCCTCGCTCAGGATCGCACCGCCGGTGATGCCGTGACCGTCGGCAACCAGCCTGTACCAGCCATCCAGATGTTTCTCGCGTACCGCCAGACGCCGTGCCAGCGCCAGCTCGTCGGTGCCGTCATAGGCAATCACCAGGAACTGCATCGAAGCCTCCCCTTGCTGTTCGCATTGCCTGCGCCCCTGTCAGCCCGGGGCGTTCATGCGCCTTTGGTAATAGCGCGGCCGCCGGTTCCCGTGCAAGGCCGGGTCAGGTCAGCCGCAGCAGGGTGGCGCCCAGGCAGATCAGCACGATGGGCGTCAGCACGCGGCGCAGCCCCAGATACCAGCGTGGCAGCAGGCCCAGCTGCACCGCGCGGATATCGACGGCAAGGCAGACAAGGAAGCCAGCCATCAGGATCATCAGCGCGACCGGTGCCGGCGGCATGATCGCCACCCAGGCTGTCAGCGCCGGGGTGACCGACCAGGCCATCCAGCCCCAATGCCGCGCCCCGTCCGGCCGGCTCAGCGCAGCACCCCAATGCACCGCACCCAGAAAGGACAGGATCAGCGCGGCATAGGCCACCTGCATGTCCTGCGCCGCCCGGTTCAGCGGCTCGATCAGCGTCCAGCCGCCGACCGCACCGGCAATGAACGGAATCAGCCCGCCCAGGCCGAGCAGCAGGACAGGCCGGGGAATGCCGGAGAATTGTTGACGCAGGCTCATGCCCGGCAAGATAGGACAGGATTGCGCCATCGGCCAGTGGGGCTGGCGGATAGGCGTGGCGATCTCTCGCCTCGGCTTTGCCGATCTGCTATGAACGGGCGCTTATTTTCAGACGGAGGAAGTCGATGCATCCGAAGGGTCATGTGGCGCTGGTTACCGGCGGCGGGTCAGGGCTGGGGGCGGCGACGGCGCGGCTGCTGGCGAAGCAGGGGGCGACGGTCGCGGTTCTCGACGTGAATGCCGAAGGGGCGGCTGCGGTCGCGAAGGAGATCGGCGGCATTGCCGTGGCCTGCGACGTGTCCAGCGCGGAAAGCGGCGCTGCGGCGGTGGCGGAAGTGGTCGCCAAGCTGGGCGCACCGCGCATCGTGGTGAACTGCGCCGGCATCGTGCGCGGCGCGCGAATCGTCGGCAAGGATGGCCCGTCCGACCTGGAGACCTTCCGCAAGGTGATCGAGGTCAATCTGATCGGTACCTATAACATCATCCGCCTGACGGCGGCCGAGATGGCGAAGCTGGAGCCGCTGGCGGATGGCGAGCGCGGCGTGATTACCATGACCTCCTCGGTCGCGGCGTTTGACGGGCAGATCGGCCAGGCGGCCTATTCCGCCTCCAAGGGCGGGATTGTCGGGCTGGTGTTGCCGGCGGCGCGTGATCTGGCGCGCAGCGGCATCCGGGTCATGGCGATAGCGCCGGGCCTGTTCCACACACCGATGATGGACAGCCTGCCGGCGGAAGTGCAAGACAGCCTGGGCAAGTCCACGCCCTTCCCGCAGCGCCTGGGCACGGCCGAGGAATATGCCGATCTGGTGCTGGCGATCTGCAACAATGTGATGCTGAACGGCGAGACCATCCGCCTGGACGGCGCGGTGCGGCTGGCCCCGCGCTGAGGCCTTGCGAACGTAAAGTGGAACGGGGCTTCCGGTTTCGGCCGGAAGCCTTTTTTCTTACGAAGCATTAATTTGCCGAAACCGGTGGTGCACCCTTACTATCCTGCAATCGTTTAATGAATGGGGGAGGGCGTGATGACCAGCCAGGCTTATGAGCAGCTTAAAACCCTTGTCGCGTCGACTCCGGCGCTTAAAGAAAAACTCTCCAGTGTGAAGGAAGTTGGCGACGCCGCCGAATTGCTGGCCGTAATCGCTGCCGAGAACGGCATCGCGATCACCGCCGAGCAGATCAAGCAGCAGATTGCCACTGGCAGCGAGGGCCGGCCCAATGATGAACTGGACGATGCAGCGCTGGAAGCCGTCTCCGGCGGCGGGTCGCCCTGGTGCTGGATGACGGATGGCTGTTACTGCTTTTTCACCAAGTGAGGATGGACGGATATGAGCGCTGAATTCGAGAAGTTGAAGGCGCTGGTCCAGTCGGGTGAGTATTTCCTGCAAAAGCTCGCCGGTCTGAATGAGAGAGGCGAGTTCGCAGAAGCGCTGGCCGTTATCGGCCGTGAGAATGGCATCCAGATTTCCGCCGAGGAGATTGAGCGGCAGTTGATCGCCACCGAGGCCGGCGGCTCAAAAGACGGCGTGGACGACGCGGCGCTGGAGGCCGTATGCGGTGGCGAATCACGCGATCAAAATCGACGGGTGGAAATAATTATAATCTAAGGGAGGGAAAGCGGATATGAGCGCTGAATTCGAGAAGTTGAAGGCGCTGGTCCAGTCGGATGAGAGCTATCTGGCGACGCTCTCTCGTCTCACGGAGGTTGGCGATGTCGCTGCGGCACTGGCCGTGCTGGCCCGCGAGAACGGCATCGGCATTTCTGCTGAGCAGATCAAGCAGCAGATGACCGCCAATGACAATGCCCGCCCGGATGACGAGCTGGACGACGCGGCCCTGGAAGCCGTGTCCGGCGGCGGCTCGCCCTGGTGCATGGCCACCAAGGGCTGCTACTGCATCTTTACCAAGTAAGGACGGACGAGGCTAAGCGCACAGTGACGCCGAAGCCGGCTTTCTCCTCGATCCTTCGGCCGTCGCTTGAGCGCGCGCTGGGGCAATTTCGGGAGGCGGCGGAACGGGCCGGCCTGCCGGCGGCGGTGCTGGTCGCCGGGCTGGAGCCGGTGCTGGCAACGCGGCTGTCCTTTGTCGCCGGACCGACGCTGTTCGATGTGTTTGAGCCTCGCCGGCCGGCCCCGCCGCCGCTGGCCGCCCTGCTGGACGAAACCCCTTCCGATGTGTCCCGCGCAGCCTATGACGCATTTGCCGGCGATATGGCGAAAGGCGGGCTGGAGCGGTTGCTGGTTGCGCATCCGGGACTGGCGCACTCCATAGACACTCTGCTCGATAATACGCTCGCTGCCGCGCTGGAACTGGCGAAGTGGCTGCGTGATGACAGCGCTGCTCTGTGCGCTTTCGTGCCGGGCTGGGCTGCGGGCGTGCCGGCGCTGGCGGCGGTGGATTTCGGCCTGTCCGATCCGCATGCCGAGGGCCGCGCGGTGGCCGGCCTCCGCTTTGCCGATGGCACGAAGCTGGCCTGCAAGCCACGCTCGCTGGCGGTCGAGGCTGGGTTTGAGCGGCTGGTCTGCTGGCTGCGCGCGCGCGATCCCAGCCTGCCCGACCAGCGCCTGCCGCGCCTGCTGGAGTGCGGCGATCATGGCTGGATGGAATGGGTCGCCCCGGCCGACTGCCGCGATACCGGGGAGGTCGCGGCCTTCTACCGCCGGCTGGGCATGCTGGCCGCGTGCCTGCGGCTGCTGCGGGGCACCGATATTCATTCGGAGAATCTGATCGCCGCCGGGGCCTATCCCGTCATGGTCGATCTGGAATGCCTGTTCGCGCCCGATCTGGGGCCGGGCTGGCTGCACCGGCTGCACGATCTGCCGGCCTATATGGAAAGCGGGTTGCTGCCCGTCCTGGTGCCGATGGGCGAGGGGCAGTGGCGCAATATGGGTAGCGGTGGCCCGCCCTTCCCGCCGGTCGCCGTGCCAAATTTCGGCTTCCGCCATGCCGGCACCGACTGGATGGACCGCGCCACAAACATCAGCCATCCGGCAGAGCGCAACCTGCCGCGGCTGGACGGGGTGGAGCAGGATATCCGCGCCCATGCACCGGCGATGGTCGAGGCCTATCGCCGGACGCTGGCGGTGGTGCTGGCCCATCGTGACGCCTTCCTGTCGGCGGAAGGGCCGCTGGCCGGTTTTGCGGCTGCCCGCTGCCGCTACGTCGCCTTGCCGACTGAATCCTACCGCCGGCTGCTGGTCCGGCTGCATGAACCGGACATGACCGCAGCACCGGATGCGCTGGACCGCCAGGCGGCGCGCATCAGCCGGCCGAGCATCGGTCTGGCGGCGCCAGACTGGCAGCGCCTGCTGGCGGCGGAGAAGGCGGCGCTGGGGCGGCTCGACGTGCCGGCCTTCCTGTATCGCCCCGGCGATGCGGCGCTGGCGGAAGCAGGCGGAACCGCCATCGGCCGGCTGTCCGCTTTGCCGCCGCTGGAAACCGCGCGGCAGGCGGTGCGCGATCTCTCGCCACTGCATATCGAGCGCGAGGCGGCGGTGCTGGACCGCATCTTCATCCCCGCCCCGCCTGTTCCGACCGATGATCTCGTGGCCGGCATTCTGGACTGGATCGCCGGCCGCGCGGTGCCGCGCGCCGATGGCGGAGTCGACTGGGTGCGGCCCTATGAAGAGCCGCCGATCACCTTCCGCATCGCCGGACATGGGCTGTATCACGGTAATGCCGGCATCGCGCTGGTGCTGGCGGCGGCGGCCCGGCAGCGCGGCCGCAACGACTGGGCCGACCTCGCCCGCTGCGCCCTGCTGCCGCTGCGCCATCTGGCGCGTGACGAGACGGCGCGGGATCTGGCGCAGGCCCTGGGTGTCGGCCATGCGGTCGGTCTGGGCGGGATGATCGCTGCGCTGTGCTGGGCGGGTGATCTGCTGGATGATCCGGCCTGTCTGGCGGAGGCGGCGTGGCTGGCCGCCCGGCTGGGCGATCCGGATTCGGTGCAGGCCTTCGATCTGTATGACGGCATCGCCGGCCTGTTGCCGGCCCTGCATCTTCTGGCCGGCCGGACTGGTGATCCCGGACTGCGCTCCCTGATGGCCGGCTGGGCCGACCGGCTGCTGGCCCTGTCGGTCGAGGAGGAGGGGATGCGCCTCTGGCACCCGCGACGCGGCAAGCCGGTGGCGGGCCTCGCGCATGGTCAGGGCGGCATGGCGGTGGCTCTGGCCTGCGCTTTCGAGGCGACCGGGCAGGAACGCTATCTCGCTGCGGCGCAGCAGGCGCTGTTGTGGGAGGACCGGCTGTTCGATGCCGAGACCGGCAATTGGCCTGAACCGGTGCGCCGGGGCCGGCCGACAACAGCCTGGTGCCATGGCGCGCCCGGCGTGGCGCTGTCGCGGCTGGCCTTGCTGAAGCTGGCTCCCGAGGCTTTTGCAGGCCGGCGGGCGGAGCTGGCGCGGGCGCTGGAGACGACGGCGGCGCAGGGGCCGGAAGGATCGGGCGATCTGTGCTGCGGGCTGGCCGGAAGGCTGTCGATCCTGGCGCTGGCCGGGCAGGATGCCACGGCGCTGCGGGCGGCGGCACTGCGCCGCTGGGGCGGCGGCGATTTCGGGCTGTGGAGCGGGATGCTGCCGGTCGAGTTTACCGATCCCTGCCTGTTCAAGGGACTGGCCGGTCTGGCCTATGCGCTGCTGGCCACTGAGGCGCCGGGCATCGCCCCGCCGGTGCTGCTGCCGATATAGAGCAGTCTGGCGTTGCGTTGCGGCCAGAGGGCGCTTATGTAACGGCCATGTCAGCCGTACAGACTTTAATCGACGATATCTGGAAGCCGGAACCGGTCGCACCGGTCCTGCCGCTCGCCTTGCGCCCGAATCTGGTCGGCATGGACCGCACCGATATGGCCGCCGCCTTCGCTGCGATGGGCCTGCCCGCCTTCCGGATGAAGCAGGTCTGGAGTTGGGTCTATCATCGCGGCATCACCGATTTCGAGCTGATGACCGATATCGCCAAGGATCTGCGCGGCCGGCTGGCGGAGAATTTCCGCATTGCCCGGCCGGAGGTGAAGGTTGAGCAGGTCTCTACCGATGGCACCATCAAATGGCTGCTGCGCTTCGAGGATGGCAATGAGGTCGAGACCGTTTTCATCCCGGAGGAGGATCGCGGCACGCTGTGTGTTTCCTCTCAAGTGGGCTGCACGCTGGCCTGCAAGTTCTGCCATACCGGCACGCAGCGCTGGGTGCGCAATCTGGGGGCCGCCGAGATCGTCGGCCAGGTGATGATGGCGCGCGACAGGCTGGGCGAATGGCCGGCCAGCATGGAAGGCCGCCACTTCACCAACATCGTCATGATGGGCATGGGCGAGCCGCTGTATAATTACGACAATGTCGCGAAGGCGCTGAAGCTGATCATGGATGGCGACGGGGTCGCGCTGTCGAAGCGCAAGATCACGCTGTCGACCGCCGGCGTTGTTCCGGCCATGGCGAAATGCGGCGAGGAGCTGGGCGTGAACCTGGCGGTGTCGCTGCATGCGGTGACCGATGAAATCCGCGACCAGATCGTGCCGCTGAACCGCAAATACAAGATCGCCGAGCTGATGCAGGCCTGCCGCGATTATCCCGGTGTCTCCAACGCAAGGCGCATCACCTTCGAATATGTGATGCTGAAGGGCATCAACGACAGCGACCAGGACGCGCATGCGCTGGTGAAGCTGCTGGAGGGCATCCCGGCCAAGGTGAATCTGATCCCGTTCAATCCCTGGCCGGATTCCCCCTATGAATGCTCCAGCAACACGCGCATCGACCGTTTCTCCAAGATATTGATGGCGGCGGGCTTCGCCTCGCCGGTGCGCAAGACGCGCGGCCAGGACATCCTGGCGGCCTGCGGGCAGCTCAAATCGGCTTCCGAGAAGCTGAAGAAGAGCGAGCGCCCGGCGGTCGAGGCCTGAGATGCATTTCTTCGGCTGGAACATCGTGCTGGGGCTGTTGGTCGTCTACCCGCTCTGGCGCGTTTATGAGCGGGTCGGGCTGAATCCGCTTTTCGCCTTGCTGGTGTTCTTTCCGGGGCTGGGCTGGCTGCTGGCCTTGCTGCCGCTGGCCTTCCAGGACTGGCCGAACCTGCCCACAGCAAGGCAGACTCGGCGATGATGCAGTTCGAGTATCATGGCAGCTTCGCCCCGGCCGGAATTCTGGCGTTCGCCATCTTCGTCCTGACGGTCTGGTCGTCGGTGCGAATCCTGCGCCGGGCCGGCTATTCCGGCTGGTGGGTGCTGTTGAGTTTCGTCCCGGTGGTGAATGTGGCGCTGGTCTGGGCCTTCGCCCTGTCGGCCTGGCCGAACCAGCCCTCGGAAACCCCTGGCCCGGCAGTGTCCGACACGGACGAGGCGCTGTGGTCACCGGGGTCACTGCGGCCCGGGGATGAACCCGGTCCTGCGGCAGGAGACAGCCCCCCTGCGTTGCCCGGCAATCAAAGCGACGGGCGTTAACGATACGACCCTAAAAAATCCGGCGGCCGGGCCTATATATGTTGAAGCAGTGGAGCAATTCGCCTACATCAGATGTAGTTTGCGTCCACCGCATGGCAGAGGGAAGCGATGGATACCCAGAAACAGTATTTCTCACGGGCTGAGGCAGCCCAGGCCCAATACGACATTGGCCTGCGCTCGCACATGCTCAAGGTCTACAACTACATGGCCAGCGGCCTGGCCCTGACCGGCATCGTCGCCTATGCGGTTGCGCATCTGGCGGTTGCCAGCTGGGCCCCGCTGGCGCTGACCGATTTCGGCATGACGCTGTACACGACCCCGCTGAAATGGGTTGTCATGCTGGCCCCGCTGGCCTTCGTGTTTGCGCTGTCCCTGGGCATCAACCGGATGTCCTACGCGACCGCCTCGATGGTCTTCTGGGTCTATGCGGCGGCCATGGGCCTGTCGCTGTCGTCGATCCTGCTGGTGTTCACCGGCGAGAGCGTTGCCCGCGTGTTCTTCATCTCGGCGGCGACCTTTGCGGCGACCAGCCTGTATGGCTACACGACCAAGCGTGACCTGTCGCGCTTTGGCAGCTTCATGTTCATGGGGCTGATCGGCATCGTGCTGGCCTCGGTCGTGAACATCTTCCTGGGCTCGTCGGCCCTGCAATTCGCGATCTCGGTGATCGGCGTGCTGGTCTTCACCGGCCTGACCGCCTGGGACACCCAGCGGATCAAGGAAATCTACACCGAGCTGGACGGCAGCGAGATTGCCGGCAAGAAGGCCCTGATGGGTGCCTTGTCGCTGTATCTCAACTTCATCAATCTGTTCATGATGATGATGCATCTGTTCGGCAGCCAGCGCGAGTAGTCACCCGCGCATGGCATGAGACACGGACCGCCCGGGAAATCCCCGGGCGGTTTCGCGTTTCAGCTCTTTCAGACTAGGGAATCGATGAAGCGGGCAAGGCGGATATCGCGCTCGCTCAGCCCGCCGATATCATGGCTGGTCAGCAGGATGTCTACCCGGTCATAGACATTCGACCATTCCGGGTGGTGGTCCATCTTCTCCGCCATCAGGGCCACCTGGGTCATGAAGCCGAAGGCCTCGTTGAAGTTCTTGAATTTGAACCGCCGGACGATGGCGTCCCGGCCTTCTGCCGATGCCCAGCCGGGTATCGTCTCCAGCGCTGGCCGGCGCTGGTCATCGGTTAGTCGCTTACCTGTCTCACGTTTCTCTGGCATCGGGTGTTCCTTCCAGTGGGTAATTTCATCTCGCCATCTGCCCTGTCGCCTACCGGCCGATTCTTGGCGTTGTCCGAAAACCGGTCTATCGTGCGCCGCATGACGAAGCCGAGCTATACGACGCCCCCCGCCCTCGCCGAATTCGAGGCGATGGCCCGCGACGCCTTGCTGACCATCCCGGACCCGCTGCGCCAGCATGTCCGGGGCGTGATCATCCGCATCGAGGAATTCCCCGATGAGGATATCGAGATGGAAATGGGGCTAGAAACGCCCTTCGACCTGCTCGGCCTCTACAGCGGCGTGGCGATGCCGAATCGCAGCGTGTTCGACGCGCCGCAGGATGTCGACATGATCTTCCTGTATCGCCGCCCGATCCTGGATTACTGGTGCGAGACCGGCGAGGATCTGCGCGACATCGTGCGCCATGTGCTGATCCACGAGATCGGCCATCATTTCGGCTATTCCGACGAGGATATGGAGGCGATCGAGGAGCAGGATTGATCGCGCCTTGCGTGATCAGCCGTTTTCCTGCCACCGTTTGCCCCTACATCTCGGTGTATGAGGCAGATGACAGCGTTCCGCCGCCGGATACCCGCAGTGCTGACAGCGTCGGCACTCGCCCTCGCCCTGTGCCTGTCCGCACCGGCGGCCCGGGCCGTCCAGATTCCGGTCGATCTGGAACTGGTGCTGGCGGTCGATAGCTCCTCCTCCGTCGATTACGACGAATTCAACCTGCAGGCCTATGGCATTGCTGCCGCCTTCCGCGACGCGCGGGTGATTGAGGCCATCACCTCCGGCGGCATCGGGGCCATCGCCGTCACGCTGGTTCAATGGGCCAGCGCCGGCACCAACGCCCAGCATGTCTCCATCGGCTGGACCCTGATCGACAGCGCTGAACGCGCCGAGGCCTTTGCCGAGACGCTTCAGTTCATGCCGCGCGATGTCGATGGCGGGGGTACGTCGATCGGCAATGCCATCCGGTTTTCCGCCGCGCAGTTCGGAACCAGCCCCTATGAGGGGTTCCGCCAGGTGATCGATGTTTCCGGCGACGGCATCGACAATCAGGTTGATCCGGTACGCGAGGCGCGCGCCGAGGCCATCGGCCAGGGCATCACCATCAACGGCCTGACCATTCTGAACGAGGAGCCGCGGCTGGATGAGTATTATCGCCGCGAGGTGATCGGCGGCCCCGGCGCCTTCGTCATCGAAGCGAAGGATTATGCCGATTTCTCCCGCGCCATCCGCGACAAGCTGCTGCGCGAGATCAGCGACGTGCCGATGGCAAGCGTGCCGCCGGGTACATCCTTGGCGGCCCGGTAGTCTTAGCGATGCCCGGGCCGGGAGCGGGCGATCATCCAGCTGAGCAGGATGACCGGCACCAGGCCGACAAAGACGATAGCGAGGGCGGCGGTCGAGGCCTGCTCCAGGCGCTCATCCGAGGCCAGGGTATAGACGCGGGTCGCCAGCGTGTCGAAATTGAACGGGCGGATGATAAGCGTCGCCGGCAATTCCTTCATCACATCGACGAAGACGATCAGCCCGGCCGTCAGCAGGCTGCCGCGCATCACCGGGATATGGACGCGCCAGACCGTCGCTCCCGGCCCCTTGCCCAGGGTGCGCGCCGCCTGATCCATGCTGGGGGTGATCTTGCCCAGCCCGGCCTCCACCGTGTTCAGCGACACCGCCAGGAAGCGCACGACATAGGCATAGAGCAGGGCAGCGATGGTGCCGCTGAGCAGCAGGCCCGTGGAGAGGCCGAAAGTGCTGCGCATCCAGCCATCCAGCGCATTGTCGAAGGCGGCCAGCGGGATCAGCACGCCGACGGCGACGACCGAGCCCGGAATGGCATAGCCCAGCCCGGCGACGCGGGCTGCGCCGCGCACCAGCGGCGACGGGTTCAGGCGCTGGGCATAGGCAACCAGCAGCGAGATGCCGACGGCAATGGCGGCGGCCAGCCCGGCGATCAGGAAGCTGTTCCAGGCATAGCCATAGAAGCGGCTGCCGAAATACGGGTCACCGATGGCGAGGTGCATGTGCACCAGCACGGCGCAGGGAATCAGCGCCCCCAGCAGGATCGGCAGCCCACAGGCGAAAAACGCCGCGACGGCTTTGCCGCCACGCAGCCGCACCGGGGAGATATGGGTATAGCGCCGCGAGGTATGATGGAATTTCTTGCCACCGCGTGACAGCCGCTCGCCGACCAGCAGCGCCAGCACCACCATCAGCAGCACGGCGGCCAGCTGGGCTGCCGCGAAACGGTCGCCCATGCCGAACCAGGTGCGGTAAATGCCGGTGGTGAAGGTATCGACGGCGAAATACTGCACGGTCGCGAAATCGGCGATGGTTTCCATCAGGGCCAGAGTGACACCGGCGACGATGGCCGGGCGGGCCAGCGGCACGGCCACGCGGAAGAAGCTTTTCAGCGGGCCGCAGCCCAGGGTCCGGCTGACCTCAAGCGCGCAGACCGACTGTTCCAGGAACGCCGCCCGGGACAGCAGGTAGACATAGGGATAGAGCACCAGCGCGAACATCGCGATGGCGCCTTCGATGGAATAGATTTCGGGGAACCAGTAATCGCCATAGCTCCAGCCGGTCGCGTCGCGCAGGACGCGCTGCGCCGGGCCGGAGCTTTGCAGGAAATAGGTATAGACATAGGCCAGCACATAGGCCGGAAAGGCCAGCGGCAGCAGTAGCAGCCATTCGAAGGTCCGGCTGCCGGGGAACCGGCACATCGTCACCAGCCAGGCCGTGCCGACGCCGATCACCAGGACGCCGATGCCGACGCCCAGCAACAGGACCAGCGTGTTGCGGATATAGCCGACCAGCACGGTGGCGACCAGATGCGCCCAGATCTCGCTGCCGCTGTAGAAGATATGGGCGAAGACGACCAGCACCGGAATCGCCACCAGCGTGGCAATGACAACGCTGGTCACCGGCCACAGGCCGAGCCGGGTTCGCTTCGTCCCGGCCGCCGCGCGGATTGTCACGGGGCTGGTGGTGTTCAGGGTGCTCTCGGTCACGCTTGGTTCAGCCTTGGCAGCGGACGGCGATGCGGCATGAAGTGCGCGCGATAGCATCGCCGCAGACTTCATGCAAGTGATTAGCATTACGGCAGATGATAATGTAGGGCCTGTTGCCCTCGTGCCAGTCTTTTCGCGGAAAGCGGCCTATCGGGGGATGGCGCGCTAGGGGTGCTGGTAATTCTCGAAATGACTGCTGAAATAGCTGTTCAGCGGGCCGGAGATCATGCTTTCCAGCGGCAAACCCTGATATTGGTTCTGGATCGTCTCCGCGCCGCCGGTCACATCCTCCAGTTCGGCATCGTCCAGGGCAGCGTCGGTATCGGCCCCGCCCTGCCGGTTGATGACCGGCAGGCGCAATTCCTCCCGCGTGGTGCCGGCAAAGGCGGCGGCCAGATGCTCCGGCGAGGCGGGAACAATGATGACATGCACGCCGGGCGCCAGCTTCAGGCCGAATTCCGCCATCACGCCTTTGGGGTCGCTTTGCACGCGGGCGCGGAAAGCCGAATCCATCGTGGCCCGGACGCAGATATCCCGAAGCTTGGTTGCCACATCCTGGGTGTGGAGCTCTTCAAACCGGGGGCCGGGGCTCTTCATCACCGACATATCGATGTCCCTTCGGGCACGTCCATTTTGGACAACATCGCTGGATCGCCAGATAATCTGCGATCCGGCTGGAAAATGGTCAAGTTACCTATCGTTTAGGCACCCAGACCGGTGGTGGCGGCGGTACTGCCGTGCCGGCATAGATCTGGTCCTGCTTCACGACGATATCGCGGGCCAGCGGCGCCCGGTCGGCGGGCAGCATTTCCTCGGAGCGGGCCAGCATTTCCGCCCACATCACCTGCAACCGCTCCAGATCCTTGCTGCTGGTGCCCATCTTCTTGATCTCGGCCTGCCGCTCGCGGATCCAGCGCGCTGCGACCTGACGCGCCTGATTGGCGTTGGAGACTTTCTCGCGGAAGACCTTCACGGTTTCCAGCGCGGCCGGATCGCCCCCCCTGCACTGGCGGGTGATGCCTTCGATCTGGTCGAAATCCGCCGATGTCAATTCGGAGAGCCGCTTGCCGAAGTAAGTGAGGTTCAGGCTCTTCACCGATAATTCGCCGCCGAGCCGGGCAATCCGGTCAATCGGCGCATTGCCGCCGGGCAGCCGGGCGCAGAGTGCGGGGTCGGCAGTTGCAGGCGCCTGATTGCCCTGCTGCGCCAGAGCTGGCGTGGCCAGCAGCACGCCCAGGCAGACAAGGAACCGGCAGAGCGACATTTTGCTGTTCTCCGAATTTACAGTCGGGCGGGGCCGTATGCGACCGACAGCAAACTACCATCATCGGCGCCGGATGACAGCCGGGGCTTGTCCCGTTACCGGTAGCGTGCCGCCGTGATGAATTCGGAAAAGGCTTCGCACCAGATGAGGATCGTGGTGTAGGCGGCCGGATCAATGCCCGGTGGCACATCGAGGACGAAGCCGTCAAAGCTCTTCACATCGCCGACCAGTCGGGCGGTGTGTTTGATAGGCAGAAATTCCTCCTCATGCTCGACGAACCGGTCGAGGAGATAGACCTTGTAGTCCGGTCCGGGTGCCAGCTTTCCCTCATGCACGATTCGCGTCGGCGCGATGCTCACACTGCCCTCGCCCCAGTGCAGGAAGTCGCTGCCGCGCAGATCGCGCTGGAAATTGCCGGTGAAGACCGCCGCCTGTGCCTGCTCGCGCAAGGCTGCGGCGTCGGGCGATTTCGGCGCGGTCAGGATCGGCAGCAGGTAGACGCCCAGTGCGAAGCCGATGGCCAGCGCGCCGCCATGCGTCACCGCAAGCACGATCCCGCCCAGGATGAAACGGCGCATTGTTGCCTCCCCGTCTGACTTCTATGCCGGACAGCATGCCCGCAAGCCTGGCTCACATCCAGTCACCCCTGCGTGACGGCGCTGTCAGTGCAGCAGACGCAGGGCTGCCATATGCATTGTCATGGTGACATGTGCCGGGTTTGCATTGCGCGGACCCGCTGCTTCCCCTTCAATACCCCTGAATTTCCAAAACGCCGCCGACAGAACAGGGGAGATATTCATGAGTGCCCTCGCCAATGAACGCGTGGCCTATTTCAACGGCAAGATCGTGCCGGAAAGCCAGGTGCTGATCCCGTTCCGCGACCGCGGCTTCAAATATGGTGATGCGGTCTTCGACATGACCCGCACCTTTGGCCACAGGATTTTCCGCCTGCAGGAGCATGTCGACCGGCTGTACAAATCGCTCGCCTATCTGAAGATCGATCCGCAGATGGCACCCAAGGAAATGATGCGCCTGTCCGAGGAAGTGCTGGAGCGCAATTTGCACCTGATTGGCAAGAACGAGGATTACTGGCTGGGCCAGCGCATCTCGCGCGGTGTCGGTGAAAGCTTCTCCGGCACCCAGAATGCCGGGCCGACGGTCATCATCGAATGCCTGCCGCTGCCGCTGAAGCATCGTGCGCCGCTGTATCGTGACGGCATCGATGTCGTCGTGCCCTCGGTGCGCCGCACCCCGCCCGATGCGATGAGCCCGCGCGCCAAGACGCATAACTACATCAACCTCATTCTCGCTGATCTGGAGGCCCGCGCGCAGGACGCCGAGGCCTGGGCCGTGTTGCTGGACCACGACGGCAATCTCTGCGAGGGCCAGGGCAGCAATGTCTTCGTCGTCAGCGATGGCCGGTTGCTGACGCCGCGCGCCCGCTTCGTGCTGCCCGGCATCAGCCGCCAGCACACCATCGACATGGCGGAAAAGACCGGCGTGCCCTTCGCCGAGGCGGATATCGATCTGTACGACGCGTATACGGCGGATGAGATGTTCCTCACCTCCACCTCGCTGTGCATCTGCCCGGTGCGCAGCATCAACGGGCGCACCATCGGTGATGGCAAGGTGCCCGGCCCGGTCACCCGCAAGCTTATCGACGCCTATGCCCAATCGGTCGATTTCGACTTCATGGGCCAGTATCTCAGCCATCTCTCCTAAGGAATCATCATGCAGTCGCGTATCGAGAACTGGACGATCACCAAGCCGGTCGTCCGATCCAAAATGGGCGTGGTCGCCTCGCAGAGCGCACGGGCAGCAGCCGTCGGCGCAGAAGTGCTGCGCGATGGCGGCAATGCCGTCGATGCGGCGGTGGCGACGGGCTTTGCGCTGTCGGTCTATGAGCCCTGGATGAGCGGTCTGGGCGGTGGCGGCTACATGATGATCTACAGCGCCAAGGAAAAGACGGTCCACGCCATCGACTTCGCGATGATCGCGCCGAAGCGGCTGGACCCCGCCGCCTATCCACTGGCCACGGCCGGCAATGATGCCGACCTGTTCGGCTGGCCGGCGGTAAAGGGCGGCAAGAATCTGAAGGGCTATCTGGCCGTCGCGGTTCCGGGTGCTGTGGACGGCTTCGGCCTGGCGCTGGAGAAATTCGGCACGCGGCCTTGGGCGACGCTGATGCAGCCTGCGATTGCTGCGGCGAAACAGGGACATCCGGTCGATTGGTGGTCGATCCTGCGCATTGCCAATGAAGCACCGACGATCCGTGAATACGAGGCGGCGGCGAAGGTCTATTTGCCGAACGGCTTGCCCCCGGCCCAGGGCGAGGGCCTGCCGGTGACGCTGGATATGGGCAATCTGGCCGACACGCTGGCGCATCTGGCGACGGCCGGACGGCGCGATTTCTACGAAGGCGATATCGCCGCAAAGATCGCTGCCGACATGAAGGCAGGCGACGGTTTCCTGGCTGCCGACGATCTGGCCGCCTACAAGGCGCATTGGACCAAGCCGACCGCGCATGAGCGTGCCGGTGCGACCATCCATCTGTTGCCCGGCCTGAATGCCGGTCCGACCTTTGCCAACGCCCTGGGGCGTTTGCCGGCCGAACTGGGCAAGGGCGTGACCGATGGTGCTGCCTTCGCCGCCTATGCCCAGGCGCTGGCGGGTTCCTATCGCCACCGGCTGGAAACCATGGGCCATGACGGCGACATGGCTGGCCAGGGCTGCACCACGCATTTCTCGGTCATGGATGGCGAGGGCAATATCGTTGTCGTTACGAATACACTGCTCTCGGTCTTCGGCTCCAAGGTGGTGCTGCCGCAGACCGGTATCCTGATGAATAACGGCATCAACTGGTTTGATCCGCGTCCCGGCCGGCCGAACTCGCTCGCGGGCGGCAAGCGTCCCTTGTCCAATATGTGCCCGGTGGTGGTGACGCGGGACGGGGAGCCCTGGTTCGGCATGGGTGCCTCGGGCGGTCGGCGCATCTTTCCGGCGATGTTCCAGCTGACCTCTCTGCTGGTTGATCGCGGGCTGGATCTGGAGGCAGCGATGCACGCACCGCGCATCAATGTCGACAATCCGGAAAAGCTGGAAGCCGATCCCCGGCTGGAGCCTGCAGTGATGCAGGCGCTGGCTGCCGTTGGCACGGTGACCCCGGCAGAGGCCACCAGCTTCCCCGCTGTCTACGCCACCCCGCTGGTCGTACTGCGCGACGGCGATATGTGCGTCGGTGCGGCGCATGTAAATTCACCGGCTGCGGCCGCCATCGGGGCATGATCGGGCCCGAATTAATACTTAATTAACTGTCTTGAGGAACACTCGGCGTAACGAATGTATCCGGCAACAAAGGGCGGCCAAACGGCCGCCCTTCTGGCCAAAAGGCAGGATTTATGGCGGCCAGTCTGTTCAGGGCGGTGTTCGGTCGAAGCGACGAGCCGGCGGCTCTGGTCAGCGTCTCCGAGGATCGCCGCTTTATCCTGCGCCTGATCAATACCGCCTGCGCCGTCCGCTTCGGGATCGCCGAGCAGGCCTCGGATTCACGCCCGCTTTCCGTCATGCTGCGCTCGGAGGACACCGCTTTGTTGCGGGGGCTTCTCGATGAGCTGGTGGTGGAGGTGCCACGGGTCGTGACCATCCGGGATACCGGCGGGCTGCCGGCGACCCTGATGATCACAGCCTTCGCCTCCCCTGAGGGCACGGCGGGCCGATACTATCTGCTGCGCTTCCCGCGCTCGGCCTCGCAGGCGGCCCGCTTCGATCCGCTGCGCGCCACCGAACTGATGCCCGACGGCCTGCTGAATGCGATTCCCACACCCGTCTTCTACAAGGACAGGGAGGGACGCTTCGTCGATTGCAATACCGCCTATGAGATCCATCTCGGCCTGACCCGGGAGGAGATCATCGGACTTACCGCCGTCGAACTGGGACCGATCGGCCAATTGCCGGAACATCGTGAAACCGACCGCCGCATTCTGGGCGGCAAGGAGCCGCTGGCCATCTACGAGGTGCGCGAGCGAGGCCCCGACGGCACCTGGCGCGATATCATGGTGCAGAAATCCGCCTATCATGATTCGCGTGGTGCGGTGGCCGGCCTGATCGGCACAATTTTTCATCTGACCGAGCAGAAGCGCAAGGAGCGGGAATTGCAGCACGCCAAGGAAATGGCGGAGCTGGCGAGCCGCGCCAAGAGCGATTTCCTGGCCAAGATGAGCCATGAGCTGCGCACGCCGCTGAATGCCATCATCGGGTTTGCCGAGGTGATGGAAACGCAGATGTTCGGCGCGCTGGGCAATCCGCGCTATCCGGAATATGCGCGGCATATCCGGGAAAGCGGCGCGTTCCTGCTGCACATCATCAACGATATTCTCGATACCGCGAAGATTGAGGCGGGCAAATACGAGCTGAATGAATCCGCTTTCGATCTGGGTGCGCTGATCGATGATTGCCTACAATTGCTGCGCGGCCGGGCAGAACAGCACTGCATCGCGCTGGTATCGGACATGGCGCCGAATCTGCCGCAACTCTGGGCCGACCAGCGCGCGTTGAAGCAGATTCTGCTGAATCTTCTCTCCAACGCGGTGAAGTTCACGCGGGATGGCGGGCGTGTCACCGTCCAGGCCGGACGCGATCAGGACGGGCTGACGCTGTCTGTCAGCGATACCGGCATCGGCATTCCGGCGGAACAGATCGCGCGTGTGGTGGTGCCCTTCGAACAGGTGCAGGGGGGCTCAATGCACGCGCCAGACGGGACGGGGCTGGGGCTGGCCGTTGCCAAATCGCTGGTCGATCTGCATGGCGGCCGCCTGAAGATCACCAGCGTGGTCGATATCGGCACGACGGTATCGGTTTTCCTGCCGGCGAAATGCATCCTGCCCTCAGGCAGTTGCGCCATCAACGACGCTGGTTGACCGGCTACGACTCAATATTCGTCGCCGCGCTCTTCCCGGTAATGGCTGAAATATTTGTAGATCTGCTTCTTAAAGCCCGGATTCAGCTTCCAGAAATACGCACCGACCATGCCGTCCTGCACGCGAGCCACGACGGCCTCGGCGGGGAAGTCGATGTCGAACACCTCATCCTTCACCAGCACGCGCAGGTACAGCTTCTGACGGGGCACGATGTCGCCGTCATAGGGACCGAAATAGACGCCGGTCGCACTCCAGTTCTTCATCGGATAAGTCTTGCCGTCCAGTTCGATGAGACAGGCATTACCCGTTTCCACCCGGGGCGCGACGCGCTTTTCGTCGGTCATCAGCATATTCTTCAGCGTGGCGAGTAACATGGCCATTGGCCTTTTCCGTTAGCATCCAACCCTTGGCATTCTGACAGAAGGTGATAAATGAACCGTTAAGCATTGATTCAATTGTGCCTATCCAGAGTTTTAAGGATTCGGTTGCCTTTACGGGGGCTCTCAGGCGTTATCAGCGCCGACTGATAGGCGTCCTGATGCAAGGAATGGCAAATGATGCTGGAAGTGAATCTGCTCCGCGATGCCGGTGAGGCCATCGGGAATATCCTGGCCTGGATAGCCAGTGGCGTGCTCGGCATCGTCGCCTCGCTGGGCAATGTCTTCGACGATTTCTTCGGCGGCGTGGCCGATGGCGTCGGCATGTCGGATGCGACGCTGTTCAGCTGGGTTCTGCTGGCGCTGGGCGTGTTCTTCCTGATCGGCGCGGTACAATCCTTCATCCGCGCCTCGATCATCGGCGGGATTTTCCAGCTTGTGATCGGCGCTTTCCTGATCGGCTGGGCGATCAGCTAGTCGAACAGCCGGTCGATATCGTCCTGGCTGACGCCCTGGCCCTTCAGCTGCGGGCCGTTCAACAGGGCGGCATCGCCGGTACGGCCTTCCTCGTCGCCGATCTCCTTTGACAGCCGGGCCAGCTCGTCCTTGCCCCACAGGCTGACCATGGTGTTCAGCTTCTCATCGATGAATTTCAGCGACGTCACCACCTTGGACACCCGCTGGCCGGTGATGTCCTGAAAGGAGCAGGCCTCGAACACCGTGCCGATGCGGTCGCCGATGGCGTCCAGCTTCTTGGTGATCGGCTTGTTGTCGGGGGCGAGGGCGCGGACTTCCTGGGCCAGCGTGTCGATGGCCTCGACGCTGCTGAGAATGGCGTTGGTTGCCTCCTCTGTCGCGTGGATGATGGCATCCAGCTCCTGCGACATGGAATTGAACCGGTCTTCCTCGCTGGCGCCGGGTGTCCGGATCGAGGCGAGTTCGTGGCGGATTTTCTGAGTGAAGGCGAAAAGCTTCAGAATCTCCGGTTTCAGGTCTGTCGGCGCACTCATACTCTGCTCTCCCCGCTCATCATGCCCGTATCGGCAACGGCGAAAACCGCCCCGAATACCCTGCTGTAGGCTGTATTCGTTTAAAGAATCTTAATGCCCGCTCTGTGGGGACAGCGCTGGACGCGCCCCGGCGGCTTCGCCATAGTTTGGCCCGGCTTTATATCCGACACCAGCGAAGAAGCGCAGCACCATCAACGCGCCCGCAAAAAGGAACTCCCCATGGTGAAATCCGACATCGAAATCGCCCGCGAAGCGCGCCTGAAGCCGATCGAGGAGGTCGCAGCCGGCATCGGTATCCCGGCCGACCGGCTGTATCGCTATGGCCCGACCAAGGCGAAGATCGATCTCGGCTATATCGCCTCGCTGAAGGACCGTCCGGATGGCCGGCTGATCCTGGTGACGGCCATGACGCCGACCCCGGCGGGCGAGGGCAAGACCACGACGACCGTCGGTCTGGGCGACGGGCTGAACCGGATCGGCCGCAAGACGGTGATCGCCCTGCGTGAGCCCAGCCTTGGCCCGTGCTTCGGCATGAAGGGCGGGGCGGCGGGCGGCGGTTATGCCCAGGTCGTGCCGATGGAAGACATCAACCTGCATTTCACCGGCGATTTTCACGCCATTGCAGCGGCAAACAACCTGCTGGCGGCGCTGATCGACAACCACATCTACTGGGGCAACGAGATCGGCATCGACACGCGCCGCGTCAGCTGGCGCCGGGTGGTTGATATGAATGACCGGGCGCTGCGCCAGATCGTCAGCTCTCTGGGCGGGGTGGCCAATGGCTATCCGCGCGAGGATGGCTTCGACATCGTGGTGGCGTCCGAGGTGATGGCGATCTTCTGCCTGGCGACGGATATGGAAGACCTGACCGCGCGGCTGGGCCGCATCGTCATCGGCTATACCCGCGACCGCCGGCCGGTGCGCGCGGCGGAGCTGATGGCCGCCGGTCCGATGACGGCGCTGCTGCGCGATGCGCTGATGCCCAATCTGGTGCAGACGCTGGAGAACAGCCCGGCCTTCGTGCATGGCGGCCCCTTCGCCAATATCGCGCATGGCTGCAACTCGGTCATCGCCACGAAGGCGGCCCTGAAAATGGCCGATTACGTGGTCACCGAGGCCGGCTTCGGCGCCGATCTGGGGGCGGAGAAATTCTTCGACATCAAATGCCGCAAGGCCGGGCTCGCCCCGGCGGCGGCTGTCGTGGTCGCCACCATCCGGGCGCTGAAGATGCATGGCGGCGTGGCGAAGGACCAGCTGGGGCAGGAGAATGTCGCCGCCGTTCAGGTCGGTCTCGCCAATCTCGGCCGGCATATCGAGAATGTGCAGAAATACGGCGTGCCGGTCGTCGTCGGCATCAACAAATTCACCAGCGACACGGCGGCCGAGAGCGACGCCGTGACGGCCTATTGCCGGGCGCTGGGCGTCGATTGCTTCCTGAACAACCACTGGGCCGAGGGCGGGGCCGGCATCGAGGCGATGGCGCATCGCGTCGCCGAGTTGGCGGATGGCGGCACGGCGCGTTTCCAGCCGATCTATGAAGACAGCCTGCCCTTGTTCGAGAAGGTACAGAAGGTGGCGCGCACCATCTATGGTGCCGAGGACATCGCCGCCGATGCCGCCGTCATGAAGCGCTTCGAGCAGCTGGAGGCCGATGGCTTCGGGCATTTCCCGGTCTGCATCGCCAAGACGCAGTACAGCTTCTCCACCGACGCCACGGCCAAGGGCGCGCCGTCCGGCCATATCGTGCCGATCCGCGAGGTGCGGCTGTCAGCGGGCGCCGAGTTCATCGTCGTCATCTGCGGCGAGATCATGACCATGCCGGGCCTGCCCCGCACGCCCGCCGCCAACGCAATCTTCGTGAATGCGAGCGGCCAGATCGAAGGGCTGTTCTGACCGCCGCTTAAGCTCCATACCCCTTCAGGAAGCTGGCGAGATTGTCGCCCAGAATGTCGGACGGGTAGCCGCCTTCCTGCACCAGCACGCTGGGCAGGCCCAGTGCGGCAATGGCGCCGGCAATGCGGGCGAAGCCGGCTGTGGTGATGTGGAAGAAGCGCAGCGGATCGGCCTCCGACGCATCCAGCCCCAGCGCTATAACCAACGCGCCCGGCTGAAACGCCTTCACCGCCGCCAGCGCCGGTTCCAGCGCCGTCAGATAGGCATCGTCGCCGGTGCCCTGCGGCAGCGGGATGTTCAGATTGCAGCCGGTGCCGATGCCCTCGCCGCGCTCGTCGGCGAAGCCCGTATACCAGGGGTAGAAGCTGGTCGGGTCGCCATGCAGCGAGACCGTCAGTACATCGTCGCACTCGTAGAAAATGCCCTGCGTGCCATTGCCGTGATGCACGTCGACATCCAGGATCGCCACCCGGCCGAACTTGGCCAGCAGGGATTCGGCAGCAATCGCGCTGTTGTTCAGGAAGCAGAAGCCGCCCGACAAATCATGATACGCGTGATGCCCCGGCGGCCGGCACAGCGCATAGGCCGCCCTGGCACCTGCCTCGACATGGGATGCTGCCGCCAGCGCGGTCTGCGCCGACCAGTACACACCTTCCCAGGTGCCGGCGCCGATCGGGCAGGCGGTGTCGGTGGTGTAATAGCCGACGCGCGACACGATGGAGGCTTTCGCGCTGATGCCGCGAATATCCGCCATGTGCCGGCTGGGATGCACGTTCGGCGTGATCTCCGCCGAGGCGTTCGGCAAAGTGGACCAGTCGGCATGCGCGGTTTTCAGGAAATCGACATAGCCGTCATCGTGGATGGCGCGGATCGGCGCTTCCCCCCGATCTTCCGGCGTGCGCACGTCATGGCCGGCGGCCTTCGCCGATTTCAGGAAGACGTGCGCGCGCTCGGCCTGTTCCGGGCTTTGCGTCACCTGCCCCCGGAAGATGAAGGTCCGGGGGTCGTGGCGTTCCTGCTGCGGGGCGTAGAAGACGGGAATGGACATCAGGCCGCCTTCTCCACACCGCACCAGTCGGCGATGAACAGCGCCACCGACTGCGTGACCTTGCGGATGGAATCGATGCTGACGCGCTCGTCGAAGCCGTGGATTTCCGTCGATTTCGGACCATAGACCATGGCCGGGATATTGGCGTAGAGGCCATAGAAGCGGGCATCGGTCGTGCCGGTGAAGATGCGCTTCTGCAATTCCTCGCCATAGACCGCCTTGTGGCAGCTCTTCAGCAGGCTCTGGCCTTCCTCGCCGCCTTCCAGAATGTACCCTTCCGCCTGGAAGCCGTGATAGACGATCTGCGGCGGGTTGTTGGCGAGGAAATTGCTCTTGCGTGCAGCACCCGCCACCGTCTCCTCGACGGTGCGGCGCACATCGGCCAGATCCTGGCCCGGATAGCAGGAAATCCGCATGTCGAAGGTGCACCAGGCCGGGACCGAGCTGGTCCAGTCGCCGCCTTCGATCTTCGAGACCACGAAATTGATCGGATGCTCCTCGTCATGGAACATCGGGTGGCGGTCCTTATTCCACTGCTCCTCCAGCACGTGCAGCGCCTCGATGATCGGGAAGCACGCTTCAATGGCGTTGGAGCCCTTTCCGGCATAGGCGACATGGGCCGGCCGGCCGCGCACCTTCACCTGGAACCACATGACGCCGACCTGGGCGGAACCCAGCCGGTCGCCCGAAGGCTCGGTGATGATCGCGGTGTCGGCGCGGTAGCCGCGCTGCAGGCAGGCCAGCGCGCCATTGCCGGTGCATTCCTCTTCGACCACCGACTGGAAATGGATGTCGCCGGCCGGGGCCAGCCCAATCCGCTTCAGCGCATCCAGGGCGTAGAGGTTGATCGCCAGCCCGGCCTTCATGTCGCCCGCACCCCGGCCATACAGCCAGTCGCCATCGACATAGGAATCGAAGGGCGGGCGGGTCCACATATCCAGCGGGCCGGTCGGCACCACGTCGATATGGCCGTTCAGGATCAGCGACTTGCCCTTCGGGCTGTTGGGCCGGTGCGAGCCGACGACGTTCCAGGCATCGTCATACGAGATATGGACCGGCGAGAAACCCGGCAGGTTCTGGATATCCTCGATATTGATCTTCCAGCGATCAACGGTCAGACCGCGTTCCTTCATGGACCGTGCCATGAAATCCTGCGCCGTCGCTTCCTGGCCGCGCAGCGAGGGCAGCTTCACCAGTTCCGACGTGTAGTCGATCTGCTCCTGAAGTCCGGCATCGACCGCTTTCATGATCTTTGTCGTCAGTTCGGTATCGGGCATGCCGTCTCCTGTTCGCTTGTGCTTGGCTGCTGTGGATGTTGTGAGTATCAGTGACAAGTAGAACAGATGCAACGTGTCGCAGCACAGGATAGGCTGCGGTGACACGCAGGACGAAAAGGGAAGCGGTGCGATGAAGAATATCCAGGTCAAGGGCGATCGGCTGTGGGACAGCCTGATGGAGATGGCGAAGATCGGCGCGACCGAGAAGGGCGGCAATTGCCGCCTGGCGCTGAGCGATCTGGACAAGGATGGCCGCGATCTGTTCGTGCGCTGGTGCGAGGAAGCCGGTTGCACCGTGACGGTGGACGGCATCGGCAATATCTTCGCCCGCCGCCCCGGCAAGAATAACGACCTGCCGCCGGTGATGACCGGCAGCCATCTCGACACCCAGCCGACCGGCGGACGCTTCGACGGCGTCTATGGCGTGCTGGCGGGGCTGGAGGTCGTGCGCACGCTGAACGATGCCGGCATCGAGACCGAGTCCCCGGTCGAGGTGGTGGTCTGGACTAATGAGGAAGGCTCGCGCTTCTCCCCGGCGATGATGGGCTCCGGCGTGTTCGCCGGGGTGTTCCCGCTGGAGGAGATCCAGGCCAAGCAGGATATCGATGGGCTGAAGCTGGGCGCGGAGCTGAAGCGCATCGGCTATGAAGGCACGGCTCCCATGGGCAAGCCGGTGAAGGCCTATTTCGAGGCGCATATCGAGCAGGGGCCGATTCTGGAGGCGGAGAAGAAGACCGTCGGCATCGTCACCGGCGCGCAGGGCCAGCGATGGTACGAGATCACTGTGGTCGGCCAGGAGGCCCATGCCGGCCCGACGCCGATGGCGCGCCGCCGCGATGCGCTGGTCGGTGCCTCGCGCATGATCCAGGAGGTCAACCGCATCGGCCTCGCCAACCAGCCCTATGCCTGTGCCACGGTCGGCTTCCTGCAGGTCAGCCCGAATTCGCGCAACGTGATTCCGGGCCGGGTGTTCTTCGCCGTCGATTTCCGTCATCCCGACGATGCCGTGCTGACGAAGATGGACACGGAACTACGCGATGCCTGCATTCTGATCGCCCAGGAAGCCGGGCTGGAGGCCCAGGTCAGCGAATTCTGGTATTTCCCGCCCACGCCCTTTGATGAGAAATGCGTCGCCGCCGTTCGCGATGGCACCAGGCTCTATGGCTACGAGCATATGGACATCGTTTCCGGTGCGGGTCATGACGCCGTCTATATGGCGAAGGTGGCCCCCACCGGCATGATCTTCGTGCCCTGCGAGGATGGCATCAGCCATAACGAGGTCGAGAACGCCGATCCGAAGGATCTGGAAGCCGGCTGCAACGTGCTGCTGCACGCCATGCTGGAACGCGCCCAGGGTTGATGTTGCGCCCTGCCAGGATCGAGGAGTGCGCGGCGCTGAGCGATCTCGTCCTGCGCTCCAAGGCGCATTGGCGCTATAGCGACGTCTTTATGGAGTCCTGCCGGGAGGAGCTGGCGGTCACGCCCGAACGGCTGGCTGCCCAGCCCTGCCGTGTGCTGGAGCGGGACGGGCGGCCGGTCGCAATCTGGGCGCTCGATCTGTCGGACGCGGTGCCGGAGGTGGCGCTGATGTTCGCCGACCCGACGCTGATCGGCAGCGGAATCGGGCACCTCCTCTGGCAGGACATGATGGGGGAGGCACGCCGGCTGGGCCATGCCCGCATCCGCCTCGATGCCGACCCGAATGCGGAACCGTTCTATGAACGCATGGGCTGCCAGCGCATTGGCAGCCACAATTCGCCCAGTACCGGACGCATGCTGACGCGCTATGAGGCGGATGCGACGGAGGTGCTGCGCACCCGCCGGCTCACCCTGCGCTGCTATGCGCCGGGCGAGGCCGGGGCGCTGTATCCAATCCTGTCCGATCCCGTCACCATGCGCTTCTGGCCGCAACCTTATGACCGGGCCGGGGTCGAGGGCTGGGTGGCGCGCTGGCTGGAGACCTATCGCAGTCATGGCTATGGCCGCTGGGCGCTGTTCGAGACCGCGACCGGCACGCGCATCGGTGATGCCGGGCTGATCCCCACAAGGCTGATGGAACAGGATGTCGTCGATCTTGGCTACATCATCCATCACCCCTATTGGCGTCAGGGCTTCGCCGAGGAGGCCGCCACCGCGATCCGCGACTACAGCTTCCGCGTGCTGGGATTGCCCCGGCTGGTCGCCAACATGGCCCATGACCATGCGGGCTCGGCGCGCGTCGCCGAAAAGATCGGGATGACAAAGGTGGCCGAGTTCGACAATCCGAGGAACCGGGGCATCCGGACGCTGTTCTGGGAGATTACGGCCTAGCGGATGGCCAAACGCGGCACCCACTTCCCCGTCCGGTTCGGCGATGCCATTATATTTGCGTGGTATTGACGCTCTTCTCCCCCTCGACGCCGGAGACCGCCCTGATGGGCGCCCGGGTCTATCTGCGGACGCCGCGTCGGCGCGACTGGCGGCAATGGGCGGAACTGCGCGCCCTCAGCCGCGATTTCCTGGTCCCGTGGGAGCCTGTCTGGGCGCAGGATGCGCTGACCCGGGGTGCCTATCGCCGCCGCCTGCAGCGCTATGCCGAGGAATGGGAGCGCGACGAGGGCTATGCCTTCTTCCTGTTCCGCAAGGATGACGACCAGCTGATCGGCGGCATCACGCTGGGCAATGTGCGGCGCGGCGTGGCGCAGACCGGCAGCTTCGGTTACTGGATGGGCGTGCCCTATGCCGGGCAAGGCTTCATGACCGAGGCGGTGGCGCTGGCGCTGCGCTTCGGCTTCGGCACGCTGGGCCTGCACCGCATCGAGGCCGCCTGCCTGCTGCATAACGACCCCAGCCGCCGGGTGCTGGAGAAATCCGGCTTCCAGCAGGAGGGCATCGCGCGCGGCTATCTGAAGATCAATGGCCGCTGGCAGGACCATCTACTCTTCGCCCTGCTGCGCAGCGACGGGGTGGACGCGCTTTAGGGGCGAGTCATTCCCCCTTTACCTCAACCGTCATTCCCGGGCTTGTCCCGGGAATCCAGGGTCCAGCCTACTCGACCGACTTCCAGCGGGCGGAGGCCTGGACCCCCGGCACAAGGCCGGGGGTGACGGACTGGGGAGGCTGCCAATAAGAGTTCTCTGTCATGGCCGGGGGTGACGGGCGGAGTTAAGCCGCCTTCCGTCGCCGGCGGATCAGGGTCAGGATTTCGGCGGCGGCGTGGGGGATGTTGGTGCCGGGGCCGTAGATCGCCGAGACGCCATGCGCGGTCAGGAACTCATAATCCTGCGGCGGGATGACGCCGCCACAGACGATCAGGATGTCGCCGCCGCCCATGGCATCCAGGGCGGTGCGCAATTCCGGCACCAGCGTCTTGTGGCCGGCGGCCTGGCTGGAGACGCCGACGACATGCACGTCATTCTCGATGGCCTGGCGCGCGGCTTCCTCCGGGGTCTGGAACAGCGGCCCGATATCGACGTCGAAGCCGATATCGGCGAAGGCGGTGGCGATCACCTTGGCGCCGCGATCATGCCCGTCCTGGCCCAGCTTCACCACCAGCAGGCGGGGCCGTCGGCCCTCCTCGGCGGCGAAATCATCGGTTTCCTTCTGGATGCGCCGGAAGCCGTCATCATCATCATAGGCCGAGCCATAGACGCCGCTGATCGAGCGGATGACGGCGCGGTGGCGGGTGAATACCTTCTCCATCGCGTCAGACATCTCGCCGACGGTGGCGCGGGCGCGTGCCGCATCGACGCAGGCGGCGAGAAGATTGCCCTTGCCGGTTTTCGCCACCTCGGCGATGGCGTCGAGCGCCTTCGCCAGAACAGCCTCGTCGCGGGTCGCACGAATTTTCTTCAGCCGGACGATCTGCTGCTCGCGTACCGAGCTGTTATCGATATCGAGGATGTCGATCTCCTCATCCTTGTCGGCGCGGTATTTGTTCACGCCGACAATGGTCGCCTCGCCGCGGTCCACACGCGCCTGGTGGCGTGCAGCCGCCTCCTCGATGCGCAGCTTCGGCATGCCGCTGTCGACTGCCTTGGTCATGCCGCCCAGCTCCTCAACCTCGCCGATCAGCTTGCGCGCCTCGGCGGCGATGCTGGCGGTCAGGCTCTCGACGTAATAGCTGCCGGCCAGCGGGTCGATCACATGGGGGATGCCGGTTTCCTCGGCCAGGATCAGCTGCGTGTTGCGCGCGATGCGGGCGGAGAAGCGGGTCGGCAAGGCGACCGCCTCGTCCAGCGCGTTGGTGTGCAGCGACTGCGTGCCACCCAGCACGGCGGCCATCGCCTCGACCGTGGTGCGCACGACGTTGTTGTAGACATCCTGCGCCGTCAGGCTGACGCCCGAGGTCTGGCAATGGGTGCGCAGCGCCAGGCTCAGCGGGTTCTTCGGTTCGAACTGGCGCATCAACTCGGCCCAGAGCAGGCGGGCGGCGCGCAGCTTGGCGATCTCCATGAAGAAATTCATGCCGATGCCGAAGAAGAAGGACAGGCGCGGCGCGAATTCATCGACATGCAGCCCCTTGGCCTGGGCGGCGCGGACATATTCCAGCCCGTCGGCCAGGGTGAAGGCCAGCTCCTGCACGGCGGTCGCCCCGGCCTCCTGCATGTGATAGCCGGAGATCGAGATCGAGTTGAATTTCGGCATGTTCTTCGCCGTATACTCGATGATGTCGGCGACGATCCGCATCGAGGGTTCCGGCGGGTAGATATAGGTGTTGCGGACCATGAACTCCTTCAGGATGTCGTTCTGGATGGTCCCGGACAGCTTGGCGATCGGCGCGCCCTGTTCCTCGCCGGCCACGATGTAGCAGGCCATGATCGGCAGCACGGCACCGTTCATCGTCATCGACACGCTCATCGTGTCGAGCGGGATGCCGTCGAACAGGATTTTCATGTCCTCGACGGAATCGATGGCCACGCCGGCCTTGCCGACATCGCCGACGACACGCGGATGGTCACTGTCGTAGCCGCGATGGGTGGCCAGATCGAAAGCGACCGACAGGCCCTTCTGGCCGGCTTCCAGATTCTGCCGGTAGAAGGCGTTGGATTCCTCGGCGGTGGAGAAGCCGGCATATTGCCGGATCGTCCAGGGCCGGTTGGCGTACATGGTGCCGCGCGGGCCGCGGAGATAGGGCGCGAAGCCGGGCAGGCCGGCCATCTGATCCTCCAGCCCCTCCAGATCGGCGGCGGTATAGAGCGGTTTCACCCGGATACCCTCGGGCGTCAGCCAGTCCAGCGTCTCCAGCGGCTGATCCTTCAGCTCCTTCTGGGCGAGCGCCTGCCATTCCTCCAGTGTCTTCTTCGGGAAGTCCACCATCACGATTCCCTCATATTATTTACAGGTCAGTATATAGCGCCTGCCGCCGTCAGGTAAACGCGCGCCTTTGCCAGCCATCGCAGATGAGGCCTTGTCAGCAGCAACCCATGGGCGAACAATTCTGGGTTGAAAAACGCAAGGTTGTGCGGCGTGCGGCCTTGCGGCACAGTAGCCTACGATTGTGTGTCGCCAGAGATTTCCCGCAATACATGGGGCGCGTCGATGGGGCGCAGTACCGAACCGCAGAATGAGACAGCGCCATGACCGAGCGCGTGAAACCGACCATGACCGGGATAGCCGAAGCGGCCCACGCGCATCGCAGCAGCCGCCGTATCCGGCGGAACGTGAAGGTCTCGGGACGGCGCACCAGCGTCAGCCTGGAAATAGCGGTCTGGGATGCGCTGGCGGAGATTTGCGGGCGGGAACAGATCCCGCTCGACCTGCTCTGTGATGCCGTCGAGGGACGGCGCGGGGGCGCCAGCCTGGCCTCGGCGCTGCGCATCTTCTCGCTGGTTTATTTCCGCGTTCTGGAAGGGCGGCTGAATCCAGCACGGGCGGGCAAGGGCTTGGCCGAATCCAAGCCGCAGCTGGGTTTCCCCAGCCTGCTGGAATCCGCTTTGGACCGGTTCGATGCCGGGCGGCGTCCCCGTCCGCCATCTGCTGGAAACGGCGCGACGGAGCCGGCCGACTGACCCTATTTCTCGCCGGGTGCCTCGACGGGTGCCTCGACGGGTGCGCGTTCCAGCACGGCGGCGACAAAGCCGTCAGTGCCATGGCGGGCCGGGCTGAGACGCAGATAGCCGCCAATATCGGCATCGGCTGGTGGCTCGGTGCCCGTTATCTGGCGCCAGGCCTCGGTCAGCGGCACCAGCCGGAAATCGGCATGGTTCGCCAGAAAGCCGGCCACCTGATCCTCATTCTCCGCCGCCAGTAGGGAGCAAGTGGCATAGACCAGCCGGCCGCCGGGCTTTACCAGCCGCGCCGCACTGTCCAGGATTTCCGCCTGCAACGCAGTCAGCTCCGCCAGATCGACGCCGCCCCGGCCCCATTTGGCGTCGGGATTGCGCCGCCAGGTGCCGGTGCCGGTGCAGGGCGCATCGACGAGTACGCGTTCGAAGCGGTCCTTATGGCGCTTCACCCAGGGGTCGCGCTCACTGGCCAGCGGGCGACGCTCAATGTTATGTGCGGCTGCCCGGCGCTGGCGCAGCGCCAGCCGGTCGAGCCGTCTTTCATTCACGTCGCAGGCGATGATGCGGCCTTTGTTCTGCATCTGGGCGGCCAGTGCAAGGGTCTTGCCGCCGGCCCCGGCGCAGAAATCCACCACCTGCATGCCGGGTTCGGCGCCGACCAGCAGGGCGAGCATCTGGGAGCCTTCATCCTGCACCTCGATCAGGCCGGAGGTCAGCGCCTTGGTGCCGCCAAGCGCCGGACGGCCCGACACGCGCAGGCCGATGGGCGAATAGAGCGACGGCTTGGCGAAGATGTCGTCGGCGGCCAGCGCCGCAATCGCGTCTTCCCGGCTGCCGACCAGTGTGTTCACGCGCAGATCGGTCGCGGCCTCCTGGTTCAGCGCCTGGAGTTCTTCCATGAAGCGCTCGCCGAGCGCCGCGCGCAAACCGGCCTCGGCCCAGGCCGGGCATTCGCCCTGCACCGCCTCGGGCATGTCGGGATGGTTGATCGGCTGGCCTTCCAGCCGATCGACCAGCGTTGATTCCGGCTTTTCCAGCACCGCCGGATTGTAGTGATAGGCATCGAACAGCGCGCGCAGCTGCCTGGCGTCCATGCGCTCGACCAGCAGCAGCATGGCGATGATCAGCGTGCGCGGCCGTGGCTTGCTGCGGGCGTGGTCCAGCCACCAGCCGATCCGGGCGCGATGGCGATACAGGCCGTAGATCATCGAGGAGATGGCGGTGCGGTCCTTGCTGCCGATATAGCGGCGCTGGCGCAGATAATCGCCCAGCACCGAATCGGCAGGGGCCAGCGTATCGCCGGCGCGGATGATCTCCAGCACCTCGATGGCGGCGGTAATGCGGGCGCCGGGGGTCATGCCATTACCACGCAAACGCCGGAATTGTCGCCGTCGGCCGCTCGCCATAGCGGGCATAGAGCGCGTCCAGCTTCGCGGTGTCCGGCACTTCGCCCATGGTGATATCCAACAGGTTGCAATGAATGCCGCCGGCGATCAGCAGCGAGCCGGTGCCCTGCAGGCGCCCGCCGCGCACATCGGTTTCCAGATTGTCGCCGACTGCCAGGATACGGCTGCGATCCGCGACGCCCAGCAGCTTCAGGCAGCGCTCATAGACCGGCGCATGCGGCTTGCCGTAATGCTGCACCCGGCCGCCCATCGCCTCGTAGCGTGCGCCGATGGAGCCGGCGCAGAGATGGCGTTCGCCCTCATGCAGCACTTCCAGATCGGGATTCGCGCACAGCATCGGCAGGCCGCGCTCCAGGCTGCGTTGCAGCAGATCATCATACATCTCGATGCTGTCGGTACCGTCCAGCGGCCCGTTCGCCAGCACGAAGGAGGCGTCCTCCACACTCTCCACGAGGGAAACACCGCTACCATCGACCAGGCCCAGGAAACGGTCGCCGCCGGTGTCGATGCAGGTGGTGCCCAGGCTCTTGTGGAATGCGTCCGGCCGGTCGCGCAGCGCGATGAAGGTCTCCTCGCCCGAGGTGTGGACCTCGTCATAGAGATGGCGCGCAATGCCCAGCCCGGTCAGCCGGTCGATCAGCACGGTCGAGCGGCGCGGCGCGTTCGACAGCACGACGACGCGCTTGCCGGCATCCTTCAGCCGTTCCAGGCAATCGACGACACCGGGATAGGCCTTGCCGCCATCATACAGCACGCCCCAGACATCCAGGATGAAGCCGTCAAACTGATCGGCAATGGCGCCGACGCCGGACAGGAGGGGAATGGGGGGAATCGAAACGGACATGAGGCACCGGTAAAAAGAAGGAAGAAAAAATCAGCGCGCCGATTTGCCATCGACCTGCGGGCCGCCGAACAGATAGCCCTGGCCGAAATCGATGGGGTGGTCCAGCACGCGCAGCAATAGCGCCTCGCTCTCTACCTTGTCGACGATCAGATCGATGGCGACGCGGTCGAGCGCCCCTTTCAGCAGGCCGATATCGAGCAAGGGCGGCTCATGCTCGGCATAGGACAGCAGCAGACCGGACTCGATTTTCAGGAATTTAAAACCGAGGGCGGCATATTCCTCCGGGTCTATATCGAGATTCTCGACATGGTCCAGCGAGAATCGGTATCCGGCCGCCGCCATGCTCAACATATTGTCGCGCGCAACATCGCCGACCGCCGGGAAATTGGCCTGGCTGAATTCGAAGACGATGGATTTCGACAGCGAGGCATTGGCCGTCAGGAATTCCAGGAACTGCTTGAAGAAACCCGCATCGGCCAGCGAATGGATCGAGATGTTGCAGAAGAACCGGCCATCCGGCGCGGGCGGGCGGTGCCGCCGCACATGCTGGACCAGCCGGAACAGCGTCATATTGTCGATGGCGCCGATCAGCCCTTCTTCCTCGGCCAGACCGATATAATGGCTGGGGGTGATCAGCAACCCGCTCTTGGTGCGGATGCGCGACAGGCACTCGTAATGTGCCACGCGGCGCTGCGGCAAGGTGACGATGGGTTGCATCATCAATTCGATGCGGTTGTTGCGCAGCCCCTCGCGGACGATCTCCAGAATCTCGCGGGCTGACAGCATCGGGTCGTCGGTGCTGCTTTCGCGGCCGGCCAGGACGGCCTGCCGGGTCTTTTGCTTGGGCGGCAGGATCTCGGCCTCGGCGGTTTCGGCCGTATCGTCGGCGTGTCCGGCAGAGGCCTCGCGCTTGGTCCACAGCTCCTCGATCAGGCTTTGCAGCACGCGAACCTCGGCGACCACCTCGTTCAGGTCGCGTCCCGGCTCGCTGTCGGGCGGCGACGTGCCTTCCAGCGTCTCCAGCTTCTGCAGGGCGATCTCGATGCCGCTGCGCAGCGCCTTCACCTCGCGGTGCAGGGCGGAGAACTGGCGGCTCTGCCGGCCGATCCGGGCCCGCAGCACGACACCGGCATGAAGGATGATGCCCAGCAGGACGATCACCACGGCCAGCAGCATGAACAGCGGCACCGGGTCGATCAGCACCATGGCATAGCGCGGCCCCAGCAGCAGGACCGCCGCCGCAAGGCCGAGATAGGCCAGCGCTATGAGGAGATGGAGGAAGATCGCCGGTTTTCCTTTGTCATGATCGGCCCGCTTCGACGCCGATGGCGGAGGTGATGCTGTCAAATCCATCGGCGCGCAGCAGATCGGCCAGATCCCGCTTCAGGCGGGGCAGCAGGCCGGGGCCATGATAGACCAGAGCGGAGTAAAGCTGTACCAGCGAGGCGCCGGCCTTGATCTTGGCATAGGCATCCGCCCCGCTGGCAATGCCGCCGACACCGACAAGCGGCATCCGGCCGCCGGTCAGTTGGGCGATCCGGCGCAGAACCTCGATCGAGGGCGCGAGCAGCGGCGCGCCGCTCAGGCCGCCAGCCTCGGCCCGGTGGGGCGAGCGCAGCGTTTCCGGCCGTGCGATGGTGGTGTTGGAGATGATCACGCCATCGACCGGGGCCGACAGCGCCACCTCGGCCACATCCTCGATCTGCGCTTCGTCGAGGTCGGGGGCGACTTTCAGCAGCAAGGGCGGGGGCGGGATGTCGCCGGATGCCGCATCGCGCTCGGCCCGCACCGCGCGGGCCAGTTCCAGCAGCGGTTCACGGCGTTGCAGGTCGCGCAGCCCCGGCGTGTTCGGCGAGGAGACATTGATCACCAGATAATCGGCCAGCGGGGCGAAGGCGCGCGCGCCCAGCACATAATCGGCGACGGCGTCGGTGCTGTCCTTGTTCTTCCCGATATTGGCCCCGAGGATCCCGGTCCAGCCGCCTTCCAGCCGGCGGCGCACTGCCGCCAGCCCCTGATTGTTGAAACCCATGCGGTTGATCACCGCGCCATCCTCGGCCAGCCGGAACAGCCGGGGCTTCGGATTGCCCTCCTGCGGGCGCGGCGTGACCGTGCCGATTTCGGTGAAGCCGAATCCCATGGCCAATATGGCGCGGAAGGCCTGGGCATTCTTGTCGAAGCCGGCGGCCAGGCCGATCGGGTTGGCAAACCGCCGACCCCACAGATCGAGACCCAGAATCGGGTCATCCGCCATTGTTGTGCGGGGCGCCAGGCCGCAGGCCAGCGCGCGTATCGTCGCGTCATGCGCCGTTTCCGGCGGCAGCAGGCGGAGCAGGGGAAGGGCCAGGGAGCCGATATCCATCAGCACTTATCCTCGAAAGCCGGAAACAAATGCTGCCCGTCACTGCCCAGCGGCAGCGGCTTGGCCCACAACACATCATTCAGCGACAAGGCGGCATAGAGATGCGGGAAAAGCTGGCCGCCACGCGCCGGCTCCCATTTCAGCGCCGCGCCAAGCCTGTCCGATTCGACCGCCACCAGCAGCAGGTCGGTCTCTCCGGCGCGATGCTTGGCGGCGCTGGCAACCACCTGCGCGGCGGTGGAGAAATGGATGAAGCCGTCGGCCCTGTCATTGGTCGAACCCTGATAGGCGCCATGCGTCTCGGCTTCACGCCAGTCGACATTTCGCGCCATGGTATAGATGATCCTCGTCGCCATTGGCGCGACAGTAGTTAAACCACCCGAATCGGGCAAGTGCAGGCATTGCCAACAGCGCAGCGGCTGTCGGCAAAGAAGGAATTTTCATGCAGGACGATGAGGTGATGAGCCATTCCGCTGCGCTGGAGGCGGCGCTTGAGGCTGTGGCGACCCTCGATTCCCTCGGGCTGACCGTGGTGCCCTGGACTCCCAGCCCGGTCATGCTGCAGGCGGGGGCAGCTGTCTGCGGCTTGCCGCAGGAGGTGGTGGCGCGGGTTTACCGGGCCATGCTGGAGCAGGCGGAGTGATGCGACCATCTGTCGGGGCTGGCATGACTTGGCCTCGCCCGATATCCCGGTCTATGCTGGCGACACAAAAACAAGATGGTTTCAGGAGAATCGACCGATGCAGGCTTACAGCTATGTGGACGGCAAGTGGCATGACGGCAATCCGCCGGTGCTGGGTCCGCTCAGCCATGCCACATGGCTGTCGGGAATCGTCTTCGACGGCGCGCGCGCTTTCGACGGTGTGACGCCTGATCTGGACCTGCATTGCGAACGCTCGATCCGTTCGGCCAAGGCGATGGGCCTGTGCGCGCCGCTGACGGCTGGCGAAGTGCTGGAACTGTGCGCCGAGGGCGTGCGCAAATTCCCCAGCGGCACGCAGCTCTATATCCGGCCGATGTTCTTCGCCGAAACCGGCTGGATCGACCCGGACCCGGCCTCGACCCGCTTCATGCTGTCGGTCTATGAATCGCCGATGCCGGACCCGACGGCCCCCTCCAGCGCCATGATCTCGCCCTACCGCCGGGCGACGCCGGAGAGTGCGCCGACGGATGCCAAGGCTTCCTGCCTGTATCCGAACAGCGGCCGGGCCATGCGGCTGGCCCGCGAGAGCGGCTTCGAGAATGCCGTGATCCTGGACCAGATCGGCAATGTCGCGGAATTCGCCACCGCCAATCTGTTCGCGGTGAAGGACGGCCAGGTCATCACCCCGGCGCCGAATGGCTGTTTCCTGAACGGCATCACCCGCCAGCGCGTCATCAAGCTGCTGCGCGGGGCCGGCATCACCGTGCATGAGGCGCAGCTGACGGTGAAGGAATTGCTGGATGCCGACGAGGTGTTCTCGACCGGCAATTACGCCAAGGTCCAGCCCTGCACCGGCATCAATGGCCGCAGCCTGCAGCCCGGCCCGATCTACCAGCGCGCCCGCGACCTGTATTGGGACTTCGCCCACGGTGCCTGAGGCACTACAGCCCGGCCGCTTTCCCGATGGCCTGCCGATAGCCTTCCGGCAACGGCAGGTCCGTTAGGGAATCGGTCGGGAACAGCCCGACATCGTGATGTTCATGGCTGAAGCTGAGCGCGCCCAGATCGTGTTTCAGCCGGCATAGATAGGCGATAATCACCACCTCCTTGCCGGCCTGGGCGATGGGGTAGTTCCAGCACTCCAGCAACGGGCCGATGGCGACATCGAGATACAACTCCTCGAAGATTTCGCGGTGCAGGCAGGCCTGCGGCTGTTCTCCCGGCTCCAGCCTGCCGCCCGGCAATTCCCATTCGCCGCGCTCGTTCTTCAGCAGGATGACCTCGCCGCGATGCAGGATCACGCCTTTCACGGAAACAGGGAAAACCGGACCGGCCATTTGCGCTCCCCTCAATTGGTGATGGCGGCCGCGCCAAAGCCGATCAGCAGGGCGCCGGCGAAGCGGTTGATCCAGGGCAGGGCGGCGCGGGGAATATGCCGGCGCAGCCCGCCGACGCCGCCGGACAGGATCAGCCACCACAGCAGCGAGCCGGTAAAGACGCCCAGCACCAGGGCCATGGATTGCGATGGCTCGCCGCCGGCATGCAGCAGCCCCATGCCGGCGAAGATGGCGACGAAGGACAGGATGGTGACCGGGTTGGTCACGGTCAGCACGAAGCTGGTGGCGAGACCGCCTGCCAGCCCGGCGGCGCGCAGCGGGCGTTCCCGCGGCGGGCCGGGATCGCCGACGACGAGGATGCTGCGCACGCCCAGCAGAATCAGGAAGATGCCGCCGCTCAGCTTCAGCGTGTCATGCCAGAGCACCAGGAAATCGGTCAGCGCCATCAGGCCGAAGGCGGCAATGACGCCATACAGCGCATCGGCCAGTGCCGCCCCCAGCCCGATGGCCAGCCCGGCAAAGAAGCCGCCCTCCAGGCTGCGCCGGATGCACAGCGTGCCGATCGGGCCGACCGGGGCGGCGATAGCGAAGCCGACCGCTATCCCGTTCAGTAAGAACCCCGTTTCCATGGCGCCCATCCCCTGACAAACGGCTATCCCGCTTTCATCCACAATACTTTCCACAATAGCCTGTGGAAAATGTTGATGGAATTGTGGATTGAAAGTACGCTCAAAAAATCTTCCATAAACCTAAGCTTGAGAGAAAGTATGGCTTTCGATTCTGAAAGCGTATTGGACAAGGTGGGCTGGCAATTGCTGCGAGCATTGCAGGAAGACGCCCGTCTTTCCTTCAGCGAGCTGGGTCGCCGGGTCGGTCTGTCCTCCCCCGCCATCGCGGAGCGGGTGCGCCGGATGGAGGATCTGGGCATCGTCAGCGGCTACCGGGCGAGCATCGAGCCGATGCGCCTGGGCTTCCCGATGACGGCCTTTGTGCGCCTGACGACGATGGGCGATCACTATGGCAAGGTATCGCAGATCGCGCGCAACCTGAGCGAGGTGATCGAGTGCCATCATGTGACCGGGGAGGAAAGCTTCCTGTTCAAGGTGCTGGTCTCCTCCCCCGCTCATCTCGAAGCGGTGATCGCGCAGCTTCGCCATTTCGGGCAGGTCAGCAGTTCGATCGTGCTGTCCTCGCCGGTGAAGAGCAAGATGGTGCTGTCCGGTCCCAGCGTGCGCATCGAGCCGTGATCGGCTAGGGTTGAGCGCACCGTTTCCCGAAACCCGATTGCCACCATGACCGGTCCCGCCTTCGATCCCGATGCCATCGCCGCCGACCTTCTGTCGGGCGACAGGCGTGCGCTGGCGCGGGGCATCACGCTGGTCGAATCGACCCGCCCGGATCACCGTACCCAGGCCGAGGCGCTGTTGCGTGCCGTGCTGCCGAAATCGGGGCAATCCATAAGGCTGGGCATTTCTGGCGTGCCGGGCGTCGGCAAATCCACCTTCATCGAATCCTTCGGCGGCCATCTGATTGCCGAGGGGCGCCGGGTGGCGGTGCTGGCGGTCGATCCCTCCTCGGCGCGCAGCCGGGGCTCGATCCTGGGCGACAAGACCCGGATGGAATTGCTGGCCCGTAACCCTGCCGCTTTCATCCGGCCCTCCCCGGCTGCCGGTACGCTGGGCGGCGTCGCCCGGCGCACGCGCGAGGCCATGCTGCTCTGCGAGGCCGCCGGCTTCGACGTGGTGATCGTCGAGACGGTCGGTGTCGGCCAATCGGAAACGGCGGTGGCCGATATGGTCGACATGTTCGTGCTGCTGCTGCTGCCCGGCGGCGGCGATGAATTGCAGGGCATCAAGAAGGGCATTGTCGAACTGGCCGACCTGGTCGTCGTTAACAAGGCCGATGGCGAGATGGAGAAGGCGGCGACCCGCGCAGTTGGCGATTACCGCAATGCGCTGGCCCTGATCCGCGCCGGCTCCGCCTTGTGGAAGCCGCCGATCCTGCGCTGCTCCGCGCTGGAGGGAACCGGCATCGCGGATATCTGGCAGACCATCGGGCAATACCGCGAGACCATGCAGGCCGCGGGCGCGTTCGGGCAGCGCCGGGCCGAGCAGGCCCGCGCCTGGATGTGGAACGAGGTGCAAGAAAGCCTGATCCAGGCGTTGCGCCAGCACCCGGCAGTGCGCGAGGCATTGCCGGCGCTGGAGGCCAGCGTGCTGGATGGAACCCTGCCGCCGGCGGTGGCAGCACGCGATCTTGTCGCGCGTTTTCTGGGCCGTGAGACGCTATCTGCATGGGCAGATGAAGATTCCGCTGGCGATGGCTTGACGGGTTTGCCTGAAACCGCTACAAACCGCGCTCCCCGAGCCGGGTAGCCGGCGCGGAATCATATTCTTGGGGCCAGCCCCTTTCAACCCGTCGGGGCTTCCACCCCGCAAGGCAAGTCGGAGAGTTATCATGGCGAAACGCTGCGCGATCACCGGTAAGGGTGTGCTGGTCGGCAACAACGTCAGCCACGCCAATAACAAGTCGCGGCGCCGTTTCCTGCCGAATCTGCAGGAAATCACGATGCTGTCGGACACGCTGGGCAATGTGCGCATGCGCATCACCACCAACGCGATCCGCACCATCGAGAAGAATGGCGGCATCGACGCCTATCTGCTGACCGCCCGCGACACGGCGCTGACCACCGAGTCGCGCCAGCTGAAGCGTCGCCTGCAGAAGGCCCAGGAGAAGGCCGCCGTCTAAGGCGTCCTCACCTGCGATAGAATACGAAAGGCCCGCTGCAAAGCGGGCCTTTTTCGTTGGGCCTACGCATTCTCCCGCAGCACATATCCCGCCAGGTAGAGCGACCCGCAGATGAGGATTCGCCCGGGCCGGTCAGCGCTGGCGGTAATCTGCCGCACGGCCTCGGCCACGCTGTCGGCCGGGCTGGCGGACAGGCCCAGCGTCCGGGCAATCTCCGCCGTCTGCTCGGCCGGCAGGGCGATGGCCTCCTCCGGGATGGTCACGGTCTGCACTGTCTCGGCCAGGCCGGCGAAGGGCCGCAGATACTCGACTGGCACTTTGGTGTCGAGCATGCCGAAGACCAGATGTAGCTGTCGGTCCGCCCAGAGCGTGCGGGCGCTGGCGGCGATGACCTGCCCGGCGCCGCCATTATGCCCGCCATCGAGCCACAGCTCCCAGCCTTGCGGCAGGGTGTCGATCAGCGGGCCATGCGCCAGGCGCTGCATCCGGGCCGGCCAGCGGGCGGTTTGCAGGCCTTTGAGGATGGCTGTGTCGTCAACCGGCAAAGCGGGCATCGCCGCTTCCACCACGGCCAGCGCGGTGCCGGCATTGCCGATCTGGTGCAGGCCGGGCAGCACCGGCAGCGGCAGATGGCGCGTCCCCGCCGGGCTCCGATAGGTGAAGCCGTTGCCTTCAGCCTCCGCCGTCCAGTCGATGCCGCCGCGTGCCAGCGGGGCACCGATCTGCGCGGCATAGGCCTCCAGCACCGCCAGAACCTCCGGCGTCTCGACTGAGCAGATCGCGGGCACGCCCGGTTTCATGATCGCGGCCTTCTCCCCGGCGATGGCCCGGATCGTGTCGCCCAGATACTGCATGTGATCCATGGAGATGGCGGTGATCGCGGTGGCAAGGGGCTTGTCCACGACATTGGTGGCGTCCAGCCTGCCGCCCAGCCCGGTTTCCAGGATCAGCACATCGGCCGGGGTGCGGGCGAAGGCCAGCAGGCCGGCGGCCGTGGTGATCTCGAACAGGGTGATGGGCAGCCCGGCATTGGCCGTCTCGCAGGCCTCAAGGCAGGCGGCAAGGCTGGCATCGTCGATCTCCGCCCCGGCGACGTAGAAACGCTCGTTGAAACGCACCAGATGCGGCGAGGTATAGGCATGGACCGTATAGCCTGCCGCCTCGTAGATCGCCCGCAGATAGGCCAGCAGCGAGCCCTTGCCATTGGTGCCGGCGATATGGATGACCGGCGGCAGGCGGCGCTCCGGATGGTCTAGCGCATTGAGCAGGCGCCACACCCGGTCCAGCGACAGATCGATCAGCTTCGGATGCAGCGCCTTCAGGCGCTCCAGAATCGCGTTTGTACCGGCCACCGGCTACCGCCTGCCGGTCTCGGACCGGCCTAAAAGGAGAGAGATCAGTGCGGCCGGGGGGCTTCCCGGGGTGTATCCGCATCCTTGCGCGGCAAGGGCACGATCCGCGCGGTCGGCTTGCGGTCGCGCAGCAGGCCCAGGATGCGGGCGATCGTGTCGCGGATATCCTTGCGCGGCACGACCATGTCGACCATGCCGTGTTCCAGCAGGTATTCGGCGCGCTGGAAACCGACGGGCAGCTGTTCGCGGATCGTCTCGGCGATGACGCGTGCCCCGGCGAAGCCGATCACGGCCCCCGGCTCGGCAATATGAATATCGCCCAGCATGGCGAAGGAGGCCGTGACGCCGCCGGTCGTCGGGTCGGTCAGCAGCACGATATAGGGCAGGCCCTTTTCCTTCACCTTCTCGACCGCGATGATCGAGCGCGGCATCTGCATCAGGGACAGGATGCCCTCCTGCATGCGCGCGCCGCCCGAGGCCGGGATGGCGATCAGCGGCGCGTCCTGCAGCACGGCCAGCTCGGCCGCAGCGACCAGCGCATCGCCGACGCCAATGCCCATGGAACCGCCCATGAAGTCGAAGTCGAAGATCGCGATGACGGTCTTGTGGCCGTCCATCGTGCCATGGGCGACGATGATCGCGTCATGCCGTCCGGTCTTGCTCTGCGATTCCTTCAGCCGGTCGCCATAGCGTTTGCGGTCACGGAATTTCAGCGGATCAACCGGTGGTTTCGGCAGTTCGATGGCCTGATAGGCGCCATTGTCGAACAGCATCTTCAGCCGGGCCACGGCACCGAGGCGCATGTGATGGCCGCAATGCGTGCAGACCCGGTGATTCTCGTCGAGTTCGCGGTGGAAGATCATCTGCCCGCAGCTGGAGCATTTTTCCCACAGATTATCGGGCACCTCGGTCTTCTGGACCAAGGCGCGAATCTTCGGGCGGACGAAATTGGTCAGCCAATCCATGTTGGTACTCTAGCTCCTCAAGCGGCGGAACGGGCGTTGCGCACGCCCCCGGCCAGTGCAGCGACAAAACCCAGGGCGGCATCCACCAGCCCCGGCAGGGCACGACCGGCCTCGTCGATATTGCTTTCGATCACCTGGACCAGTGCAGAGCCGACGACGGCGGCATCGGCGATGGAGGCAATGGCCTGGGCCTGTTCCGGAGTCCTGATACCGAAACCGACCGCGATTGGCAGATCGGTATGGCGACGCAATCTTTCAACCGCCTGGCCGACATGCTGGCTGTCGATGGATTTCGTGCCGGTGACCCCGGTGAAGGAAACGTAGTAGACGAAGCCCGAGGTGTTCGACAGCACCGTCGGCAGGCGCTTGTCGTCAGTGGTCGGCGTGGCCAGGCGGATGAAGGCGATATCGGCCTTCAGCGCCGGCAGGCACAGCTCGACATCCTCTTCCGGGGGCAGGTCGACGATGATCAGGCCGTCCACCCCGGCCGCCTTGGCATCGGCCAGGAACCGGTCGACGCCATAGATGTAGATCGGGTTGTAATAGCCCATCAGGATGATCGGCGTGTCGCTGTCGCTGGCCCGGAAACCCCGCACCAGCGCGATGGTCTTGGCCAGTGACATGCCGGATTTCAGGGCCCGCAGCGAGGCCGCCTGAATCGCCGGACCATCAGCCATCGGATCGGAAAACGGCATGCCGATCTCGATCAGATCGGCGCCAGCGGCCGGCAAGCCCTGGAGGATCTTCGCCGAAACCTCCGGATCGGGATCACCCGCAGTGATGAAGGTGACGAGACCGCCCCTTCCTTCGGCCTTCAGCTGGGCGAAACGGCGGGTGATGCGGGAATCGGTAGCGCTCATCAGATCTTGCCCCGGGCCTTCAGATGTTTCAGCACGGCGGCGAGATCCTTGTCGCCGCGTCCACAGAGATTCATGACCATCAGATGATCCGCCGGCAGAGTCGGCGCCAGCTTGGCGACATAGGCCAGGGCGTGGCTCGGCTCCAGCGCCGGGATGATGCCTTCCATCTGCGCGCACAGCTTGAAGGAATCCAGCGCTTCCTCGTCAGTGGCGCTGACATAGGAGACGCGGCCTGTCTCGTGCAGCCAGGAATGCTCCGGCCCGATGCCGGGATAATCCAGCCCGGCGCTGATCGAATGGGCGTCGATGATCTGCCCGTCCTCGTTCTGCAGCAGGTAGGTGCGGTTGCCATGCAGCACGCCCGGCCGTCCGCCGGTCAGCGAGGCGGCATGCTTGCCGGTGTCGAGGCCAAGGCCGGCGGCTTCCACGCCATACATCTTCACGCTGGCATCGTCGAGGAAGGGGAAGAACAGCCCCATCGCGTTGGAGCCGCCGCCGATGCAGGCGATCAGGCTGTCGGGCAGGCGGCCCTCGGCCTCCATCATCTGCTCTCGCGTCTCGGTGCCGATGACCGACTGGAAGTCGCGCACCATGGCGGGGTAGGGGTGCGGGCCGGCCACGGTGCCGATGATATAGAAATGCGTCTCGGCCATGGCCACCCAGTAGCGCAGCGCCTCGTTCATCGCATCCTTCAGCGTCGAGGTGCCGGAGGTGACGGGTACCACCTCGGCGCCCAGCAGGCGCATGCGCTCGACATTGGGCTGCTGGCGCTCGATATCCTCCGCACCCATGAAGACCTTGCACTTCATGCCGAACAGCGCGCAGACCGTGGCGGTGGCCACGCCATGCTGGCCGGCACCGGTCTCGGCGATGATCTCGGTCTTGCCCATGCGCTTGGCGACCAGCGCCTGGCCCAGGCAGTTGTTGATCTTGTGCGCGCCGGTATGGTTCAGCTCGTCGCGCTTGAAGTACAGCTTCGCGCCGCCGAAATGCCGGGTCAGACGCTCGGCGTAATACAGCGGCGAGGGGCGGCCGACATAATGCTTCAGGTAATAGGCGAACTCGTCCTGGAATTTCGGGTCCGCCTTCGCCGCCTTGTAGGCTGCCTCGACCTCCAGGACCAGCGGCATCAGCGTCTCGGCAACGAACCGGCCGCCAAAGATGCCGAAATGACCGGATTCGTCCGGGCCGGTGCGATAGGTATTCGGGATGGAGCTGGCCATCGATAATACGCCAATCATCAGGGTTCAGAGAAACGCCGCATAATGCAGACCTTGCCCCTCGGGCGCAAGGCGGGCGGTCAAAGGCTCTGTGTCATTGCCGGTCTTGCCCCGGGGATAACAAGAAAATCAGGCCGTCTTCGCGGCTTTGAGAAATGCCTGGATCAGCGGGATCGATTTGCGGCCGGGCGCATCTTCAACGCCCGAGGAGACGTCCACGCCCGGTGCGCCGCTGATGCGGATTGCCTCGGCGACGTTGTCGGGGGTCAGGCCGCCGGCCAGCAGCCAGGGCTTCTTCCAGCTGGTGCCGGCCAGCAGGGTCCAGTCGAAACGCAGTGCATTGCCGCCGGGCAGGGCATTGGCCATGTCTTTGGGCGGGCGGGCGTCGAACATCAGCCGATCGGCGATATCCTCATAGGCATGGGCGGCGGCGACATCCTCCGGCCCGGCGACCGAGAGCACCTTCATCACCGGCACGCCGAAACGCTGGCGAATCTCGGTCACCCGTTCCGGCGTCTCATGGCCATGCAGCTGCAGAATCGCCGGCCCCATCGTGTCGATAATGGTCTGGAGCAAAGCGTCAGATGCATCGACGGTCAGCGCCACGGTCTGCACCGACAGCGGCACCGGGGCAGCCAGCAGGGCGGCCTGTTCCGGCGTCACATTGCGCGGCGAGCGGGGATAGAAGACGAAGCCCAGATAATCCGCCCCGCCCTCAATCGCGGCGGCGACACTCTCCGGCGTTGACAGCCCGCAGATTTTCACCTGGGTCATGATCAGGCCGACGCGATCTCGGCGGCGATGCGGGCGACGGCCCCGGCGGGGTCGGCGGCGCCGGTGATCGGCCGTCCAATGACGAGATAATCTGCGCCGGCACGGATTGCATCGGCCGGGGTCATGATTCGCTTCTGGTCGCCGGTATCGCTCCAGGCCGGGCGGATGCCGGGCACGATCAGCTTGAAATCGGGTCCGCAGGCAGCACGCACGGCGCTAATCTCGCGGGCCGAACAGACAATGCCATCGAGCCCGCAATCCTGTGTCAGCCGCGCCAGGCGTACCACCTGCTCAGTGGCCGGGCCCTGCTGGCCGACAGCGGCGAGATCGGCATCGTCCAGGCTGGTCAGTACGGTCACGGCGATGACCAGCGGCTTGGCGATATTCTCCTGATGCGCGACCGATTCGGCGGCGTCGCGGGCCGCCACCATCATCGCCTTGCCGCCCGCTGCATGCACATTCAGCATGAAGGGCCGGCAGGTGCTGATGGCGGCGCGGACCGCGCCGGCCACGGTGTTCGGAATGTCGTGGTATTTCAGGTCCAGGAAGATCGGGTGGCCGGATTCCGCCACCTTGCGAACGCCGTTCGGGCCATGCGCATTGACGAATTCCAGGCCGAGCTTTACCCCGCCAAGACTCGGCCCCAGCTTCCGGGCGAGGGCGGCGGCGTGGTCCAGATCGGTCGTGTCGATGGCGCAGAAGACACGGGCGAGGGCGTTGTTCATTTCAGGCATGGGCGGCTTATAGCCTATGCGCGCTGAAACGCCAATTGGGCGGCGGCGAGATCTTCCAGCGCCGTGCCGACGGATTTGAACATTGTGATCTCATCGGCGCTCTCGCGGCCCTTCGATACCCCCCGGCAGAGATCGTAGAGATCGCCTTGAAGGGCGTCGGCCGTCAGTGCGCCGGATTTCACGGCCAGCACGATGTCGCCGGCTTCCTTCAGCGCGCCCTCACGGGTATCGACGAAGACGCGGGACCGGCGCGCGGCGTCATCGTCGCTCTCGCGCATTTCCGGCGTGAAAGCGCCGACCAGGTCGAGATGTGCGCCGGGCTTCAGCCAGGCACCCCTGACCAGCGGCTGTTTCGACAAAGTACCGCAGGAGATGATGTCGGCCTCGCGCGCTGCCGTCTCGATGTCGCTCGCGGCGCGGATTGCCAGCCCGGTTTCGGCGGCCAGACGGTCGGCCAGTACCTGCGCCTTGGCGGTATCGCGCGCCCAGATCGCGACATCGCGGATCGAGGGACGCACCGCCAGATGGGCACGGATCAGCTGCGGCGCCAGCGCGCCGGCGCCGACCATCAGCATTTTCGCTGAATCCTCGCGTGCCAGATAGGAGGCGGCCAGCGCCGAGGCAGCAGCGGTGCGGCGCGCCGTCAGCGTCTGGCCATCCAGGATCGCCAGCACTTCGCCGGTCTCGCCCGACAGCAGCAGATACTGCCCCATGATCGCCGGCAGACCCTTCTCGCCATTTGACGGAAAAACCGTAACCATCTTGATGCCGATATAGCCGCCCGGCACCCAGGCCGGCATCAGCAGCAGCGTCGCCTCGGCCTTGCCCGGCACCTCGACGCCGTGGTGATGGCGCAGCGGCACGGTGCAGCCGTCGCGGAACATCGCGCGCAGGGCATCGACAAGGCTGGGATAGTCGAGGGCAGCCTCAACCGAGGCGGCATTGATAAGGCGCATGGCTAGATGACTGTCGGTGGCGGGGTGGGCTCGGTCCTGGCCGGCAGGGTGCCCTGTGAGGGAATGCCGCTGGGGTCGACGGCCAGGCGGCGGTCGCGGCGCAGATCCTCCAGCGTGCGTTCGGCACTGTCGGCGCGCTTTGCCTCGGCCCTTGCATGGCCGCGGGCGCGCAGCACCTCCACCCACATGAACAGGGCGCCGAGGATAAAGCCGAGGAACAGGAAGCCCAGCACCACCAGGAACAGCGGCAAGGTCACGCTGTAGGGCAGGGGCCACAGGGTCAGGTCAACCGTCTCCCGGTTGGACACGGCAAACAGGATCAGCAGGATTGCCACCGGTATGGTGACGGCCGCTGTCAGTATTTTCGCAATTCGGGATCTTTGGGCCATGGCCGCACTCCACACCGCGCAATGCGGCCCGTCAAGTGCAGAGGACGTATCTGGTTAGCTTAGTCCGAATTCAGCCGTTCACGCAGCTGCTTGCCGGTCTTGAAGAAGGGGATGTGTTTGGAATCGACCTTCACCGCATCGCCGGTGCGCGGATTGCGGCCGACACGGGCATCGCGCTTCTTGACAGAAAAGGCGCCGAAGCCGCGCAACTCCACCCGGTCACCGCGCGCCAGGGCATTGGTGATCTCGTCGAAAATCGTCGAGACGATCCGCTCCACATCGCGCTGATACAGATGCGGATTGAGTTCCGCCAATCGCGCGATCAATTCAGATTTCGTCATCGCGGCGCCCCCATGCTCGTCCTGCCTTCGCCTGCACGCCCGTCTGGCGATACCGGCCCCATTCCCCGCTTGGCCTGTTTTTTGGGCCAGTTTCTGCCGGACTATTCCCGACATCTTTCTGAAAATTGACAGAATATCCATGAGGGGTCAAGTAAACCCCTCGGATCAAAGGGATTTTCCCTTATGTCCACAGGAGGTCAGCGGGGTGCACAAACGAAAATGCCCGGACCGCAAGGGGTCCGGGCATTCCCGCAGGTAATACAGCTGTTAGGCTGTGTTACTTCTTTTCGTCCGCATCGCCACCGCGCGCGAGGGCCGGGCCGAGGATGTCGCCCAGGCTGGCGCCGGAATCGGACGAGCCGAATTCCGCCATCACCTGCTTGTCCTCGTCGATCTCGCGGGCCTTGATCGACAGTGTCATGCGCCGGGTCTTGGCGTCGACATTGGTGATCTTGGCATCGACCTTCTCGCCGACGGCGAAACGGTCGGGGCGCTGCTCCGAACGGTCACGCGACAGATCGGCGCGCCGGATGAAGCCAATGGCGCCGCTGACCTCGACCTCGATACCATTCTCTTCGATCTTGGTAACGGTGCCGGTCACGACGGAACCCTTGCGCACGCCACCGGTCGCCGCAGCAGCGCTGCCGCCGGAAGCTGCCGGGGCCGTTGCCTTGGCGAAGGTGTCCTCGGTGAGCTGCTTGATGCCCAGCGAGATACGCTCCTTCTCGACATCGACTTCCAGGACCTTCGCCTTGACGATATCGCCCTTCTTGTAGTCCTTGACGGCTTCTTCGCCGGGGCGCTGCCAGTCGAGGTCGGAGAAGTGGACCATGCCGTCGATCTCGCCCTGCAGGCCGATGAACACACCGAATTCGGTGATGTTCTTGACCTCGCCTTCGACAATCGTCTCGGGCGGGAACTTGGCGGCGAATTCGTCCCACGGATTGGCCAGGGTCTGCTTGAGGCCCAGGCTGATGCGACGCTTCACGGGATCGACGTCCAGGACCATCACGTCGACTTCCTGCGAAGTGGAGACGATCTTGCCCGGATGGACGTTCTTCTTGGTCCAGCTCATCTCGGAGACATGGACCAGACCTTCGATCCCCGGCTCCAGCTCCACGAAGGCGCCGTAGTCGGTGATGTTGGTCACGCGGCCCGTGAACTTGGTGCCGACCGGGTACTTGGCGTCGACGCCTTCCCACGGATCCGCCTCAAGCTGCTTCATGCCAAGGCTGATGCGCTGGGTTTCCGAGTTGAAGCGGATGACCTGGACCTGGACGGTCTGGCCGATCTGCAGCGCCTCGGACGGATGGTTGATACGACGCCAGGCGATGTCGGTGACATGCAGCAGGCCGTCGACGCCACCCAGATCCACGAACGCACCGTAATCGGTGATGTTCTTGACCACGCCGCTGAGGATCTGGCCTTCCTTGAGGGAGGCAACCAGCTCCGAACGGGCTTCCGCGCGGCTCTCTTCGAGGACGGCGCGGCGGGAGACGACGATGTTGCCGCGACGGCGATCCATCTTCAGAATCTGGAACGGCTGCGGGGTGCCCATCAGCGGCCCGATGTCGCGCACCGGGCGGATGTCCACCTGGCTGCCCGGCAGGAAGGCAACGGCGCCGGAAAGGTCGACCGTGAAGCCGCCCTTGACGCGCCCGAAGATGATACCGGTGACCTTCTGGGTTTGCTCGAAAGACTGTTCCAGCAGAATCCAGGATTCCTCCCGGCGGGCCTTCTCGCGGCTCAGCATCGCTTCGCCGTTCTTGTCTTCCATACGCTCGAGATAGACTTCGACCGTATCGCCGGGCTTCAGTTCTGATTTCTGACCCGGGGCGGCGAATTCCTTCAGCGCGACGCGGCCTTCAGATTTGAGGCCGACATCGATGAGGGCGAAATCGCCATCAACCGAAATCACCGTGCCTTTGACAACGGTGCCTTCGAGGCCGTCGCTGGAACCGAGGGACTCGTCCAGCAGCGCGGCAAAGCTTTCCTTTTCGAGCGAAGCGCCCGATGCGGTCTGTGTGGCCATGTAAAAAGTATCTCCTTCCATATGCCCGTCGGCGCGCCCCCGGATGGGTTTGGGATTTCCGGAGCCGCACGAAAGCCGGCGGACAACCGCCCTGCCTCATATCCTGAGGGGCCAGGGCGTTGCCCAGTTCCTGCGGCGGCGGCCAGGCCGCCGGTCACTGGGCTCTGTTCTGCCGGGAGATTTTTTCCAGGACCGGGGCCATCGCCTTTTGAAAGGCGGCCTCGACATCGATTGTCGAGGTGTCGATGACGATGGCGTCTGGCGCTATCGTCAAGGGCGCTGCCGATCGTGACCGGTCGCGCTGATCCCGTTCCTGCATCTCCTGCAGAACGCGCGCATATATAGAAGGAGTCCCGCGGCCAAGCAACTCCTTATGCCGGCGCTGGGCGCGCACCGTCACATCGGCGGTTACATACAGCTTCACATCGGCGTTCGGAAAGATGACCGTGCCGATGTCGCGGCCGTCCAGAACCGCCCCCTTCTTGCCCTCGGGCGGGAAGGTGCCGAATTTGCGCTGGAAGTCCAGCATGGCGGCGCGCACGCCCGGCACACCGGCGATGCGGGAGGCTGCCTGGGCAGCGGCGTCCTCGCGCAGGCGCGGGTCATCCATCATCGCCGGGTCGAAGGCCAGGGCGGCGCGGGTCGCCGCCTCGGCATCGTCCAGGCTGTCGCCGCGATCCACAACCATCATCCCGACGCCGCGATAGAGCAGGCCGGTATCGAGATAGGCGAAATCCAGCTTCGTTGCGATGCGCCGCGCCAGCGTGCCCTTGCCCGAGGCCGCCGGACCATCGACGGCGACAATCATGCCTCTTCCTCTTCGATGCCCTCGACAATGTGCGCGCCCAACCCGTTCATCATGGCAACGAAGCTGGGGAAGCTGGTGGCGATCGGTTCGGCATCGTCGATGACGATCGGCTTGTCGCTGACCATGCCCAGCACGGCGAAGGCCATGGCGATGCGGTGATCGAGGCCACTGGCGATGACAGCCCCGCCGACCGGCGGGCAGCCGGCGCCATGGACGACCAGCCGGTCGGCGCCCTCATCGACCGCGACGCCACAGGCGGCCAGGCCGCGCGCGACGGCGCCCAGGCGGTCGCTTTCCTTGACCCGCAATTCGGCCAGGCCCTCCAGAATCGTCGTGCCCTCGGCACAGGCGGCGGCCATGGCCAGGACCGGATATTCGTCGATCATGCTGGGCGAGCGGCCGGCGGGAACGGTGATGCCTTTCAGTGGCTTGCCGCCACGCACACGCAGATCGACCACCGGCTCGCCAGCTTCTTCGCGGCGGTTCTCCAGCGTGATGTCGGCGCCCATCTCCAGCAGCGTCTCGAACAGGCCGAAGCGCAGCGGGTTCGCCCCGACATTGCGGATCGTCACATCGGAACCCGGCACCAGCAAAGCGGCCACCGTCGGGAAGGCGGCGGAGGAGGGATCGCCCGGCACCCGCACCACGGCAGCGACCAGCTCCGGCTGGCCGACCAGCGTGACCGCGCGGCTGCCATCGGCGCGATCCTCGACGCGGACGGTCGCGCCGAAATGCGTCAGCATGCGTTCGGAATGGTCGCGGGTCGGCTGCGGCTCAACCACGGTGGTCTCGCCCGGCGCGGTCAGGGCGGCCAGCAGGATCGCCGATTTCACCTGCGCCGAGGCGACCGGCAGGGTGTAGTCGATGGGCATCGGCGTGGCCGAGCCGGTGACGGCCAGCGGCAGCCTGCCACCCTCGCGGGCAACAAAGCGGGCCCCCATTTCGGCCAGCGGGTTCGTCACGCGGGCCATCGGCCGGCGGCGCAGGGACGCATCGCCGGTGAAGAAGGTGGTGATCGGATGGCCGGCGGCGAGGCCCATCAGCAGCCGCGCGCCGGTGCCGGAATTGCCGAGATCCAGCATGTCGGCCGGTTCCGCCAGCCCGCCCACGCCGACGCCCTGGACGTGCCAGACGCCGTCCTCGTCGCGCCGCACCGAGGCGCCGAAAGCCTGCATCGCCTTGCCGGTATTCAGCACATCCTCGCCTTCCAGCAGGCCGTATATGGTGGTTTCGCCAATGGCGAGGCCCCCCAGCATCAGCGCCCGGTGGGAAATCGACTTGTCGCCGGGGGCAGTGACGCTGCCGCTGAGGGCGTCGGCACGGCGAGAGGTGAGCGGTTGCAAGATGGCCTCCTAAAGGGTATTCCAGCAGGATCGTTCGCGGCAGTCTCTAACACATAGGATGGGCCGCGCCCATAGTCTGGTCCCCTGTCGCCATCCTCGCGGGCAGGGCCAGAATGGGGATATGGCAGGGGAGGCGGAAGCCCCGCATCACTTTAGGCTTTGACTCAAGCCCGGTGATCGTGGCAAGTCGCACGCCTCATTTACAGCTCACAGTATCGGAGGAGCTTCGTGGTCAAACCCGAGTGGGGCGTCAAGCGCACCTGTCAGAGTTGCGGGGTCAAATTCTATGACATGACCCGTGAGCCGATCGTGTGCCCGAAATGCGGTACCGTGTTCGATTTCGAGGCCGCGCTGAAGAGCCGCAAGGTCCGTACCTCGAATAACGACGCCAAGCCGGCTGCCGCCAAGAAGGTGAAGGCCAAGGCGAAACCGGTTGTCGAGGATGATCTGGTCGATGCCGAGCTCGAGGATATCGAAGACGTCGAGGATGTCGAAGACGTCGAGGATGATGTCCTGCCCGATGACGACGATACCGACGATACGCTCGCCGATGTCGTCGTGGTGGGCGCCAAGCGCAAGCCCGACGCGGAAGAGGAAGAAGAAGACCTCGACCTCGACGATGACGATGATGACGAGCTGCTCGAAGCCGATGTCGACGATGACGAGGAAGAAGACCTCGACGTCGCGGAAGACGACGAGGACGAGGACCGCGACCGCTGAGTCTCTCTCGTGAAAAAAACCTGAATGACGGTCTTGCGTTGTCGGGTCGAAGGGCTTAAACACATCCGCCTGCGCCGACCGGCCCCAACCGGCCGGCGCCACTTCGGGGCCATAGCTCAGCTGGGAGAGCGCTACAATGGCATTGTAGAGGTCAGCGGTTCGATCCCGCTTGGCTCCACCAAATAGCAAGAAGGCCGGAGAGCATCTCTCCGGCCTTCTTTCGTTTCAGCAGTTTTGCGTTCAGCGCGGCTCGGTCCAGCTTTCGGAGAAGGCCAGCGCGCAGGTGCTGAAGGGGCGGCCGTCGCGCTCGCGCGGCCAGGGCTGGCCCAGGGCGACCTCGCCATTCATCGTCAGCTGCGCCCGGCCGGCGGGGACCAGGATGGTCGACAGCCCGTATTGCCGGCCCGGCACCTCGTTGGGCTGGGTGTGGATCAGCAGCGGATCGCCGATCTCGTACCAGGTCAGCAGGATGTCATCCTCATCCGTTTCTACGCGCTCGCTCAGGAAATAGCGCGGGTCGCCCGACTGGCTGAACTCGGCATCGGTCACCGGGATGGACTGGTCCGCCAGCTCGGCGTTCAGCATGCCCTGCACCGTACCCTGCAGCCAGCGCGCCATGGCGATATTGTCGGAATAGATGCGCCAGCGATTCTCGGTCAGCTCGCTTTTCAGATACAGCACATGGCCGGGGCCGGCCGGGCTGAAGATAATGCGCCAGAAGCTGGCATCGGTGGAATTGGGATCGCCATCCTTCAGGCTGAGGCGGAGGAAGGGGTTTTCGCCGGTCAGGATGACGCGGTTCGGATCGGTGGCGCTCATGGGGTTCTCCCTTGGAGGTACTGGTACAGCGGCTTGACGAGACTTTAGCGGGCGCCGGTCAGCCCGCATAGGGTTGACCGCGGCTGCTGCGGCGCGTGTAGTCGCGCGATGAAGCATTTCCCGATTGCCTGTCTTGTCCTGTGCCTCGGCCTGCTGGCGCTCAGCCCGGGGGCCACGGCGCAGGATCTGCCGCGCTCGCGGCTGGTCATCGGCGCGGATGACCGGAAGATGGTCAGCGATATGCCCGCCGCCATCGGAAGGCTGAATATCTCCGGCTTCGCCAGGCGCACGCAATGCACGGCGGTTCTGGTGGCGCCCGACATCGTGGCGACGGCGGCGCATTGCGTGACCGACCGGCGCTCGGGGGACGCTGTCACCGCGACACGGGTGCATTTCCTGGCCGGGCTGACGCCCGAGGGGCACAAGGCCTATGGCCAGGGGCGCTGCATCCGGCGGGCGGCGCATGCCGATGTCGCGCTGGTGATACTGGCCAAGCCGGTGAAGAAGATCGCCCCGCTGGCTTTCCTGCCGGAGGAGCCGGTGGAGGGCATGGCGGTGGCCCATGCCGGCTATGCGCTGGACCGGCCCTATGCGCTGACGGCACACCGGCACTGCCGGGTGCTGCGCAAGGGTGACGGAATGCTGCATACGGATTGCGACACCAATCACGGCCAGTCGGGCGGCCCGGTGCTGGTCGAGCGCGACGGCAAGGCGTATCTGGCCGGCATCATGGTCGGCGCGGAGCCCGGCGAATACAGCGCCGCCGTAGGGTTGTCGGCCGTGGCGGAACTGCTTGGCGCGCCGGGCTGCCGGCGCTGAGGTATTCCGGTCTGCCCAATTCCAGCCGGCGGAATACCTTCATACCGCCCTTTGCCAGCCCCAGTACGGCCTCAATTCCCCCGTCTTATGGAAACATCAGTTTGGATTTAAAGTGCCCGCGCAGAATGCTGCGGTTAGACGTAGGAGGGTTAGATGAGCAAGTTCACGACCAAGTCGAATGCCATCGCTTCGCAGAATGAGAATGGTGTTGGCCACAAGCTGCTGATCGGCTTTGCTGCCGCTCTCGCGCTGGTGGCGATGAGCGCCTGTTCGAACATGAATAATCAGGAACAGCGCGCGCTGTCCGGCGGCGCGCTGGGCGCTGCGGCCGGTGGTGCTGTCGGCCTGCTGACCGGCAGCTGGGTGACCGGTGCCGTCATCGGTGGTGCCGGTGGTGCTGCGGCCGGCGCCCTGACCAGCGACAAGCAGGTCAAGCTGGACTAAAGCCGGGAACAATCTGCCCTGACCCGCCGTTCCATCTTCCCCTGCCTCACAGGATGGAATGGTGGGGATTAAGGGAGCATACTGCGGGTCGGCACATTGCCGGCCCGTTCTCGCGTGGGGAGAGACGCCATGACAATTTCTGCCGATGCCAGCCGCCTGAATTTGAAGCGTGGCACGCGCGCAACCCTTTGGGCCGGGTTGCTTGCCGCCACGATCCTGACGCCGCTGGCGGCCCAGGCTGATACCACCCTGCCGGCGCGCCAGGATGTGTTCCTGGCGGGCTATATCTCCGCCGTGCTGGAACGCGATTACGCGCTGCCCGCCGATGCGGTGGTCGTGCGCGACGGCGTGGTCTACCTGAAGGAAGAATCGATCAGCGGCAAATCCCGGTCGGAGATTACCGGGGCGATCCAGAAGCTGCGCGGTGTCAAGTCGGTGCAGACTCTTTCCGCCGGGACGCAGCCGCCGGCAGCCGTCATTGCGCAGGGGCCGACCCCGACCGATCCGCTGGCGCGTCCGGCGGCCGAGGGTACGGCCGTATCGCCCCAGCCTTCGGTGGCGGAAGAAACCATCATGCTGCCGCCGGGCAAGCCGCTTTTCAACGCCTTGCTGGCCGATCCGCGCTGGGCGCATTTCTCGGCATCCTATCAGTATTACATGGGGGATGAGGACGTCGCCCATGCCGGCTCCACCAGCTTTGGCGAGACTTTCAGCCTAGTGCGCGGCCCGGCGCCGTTCGATGGCAGCTGGGAAGTGGGCTTTCAGGCCGGCGTCTTCGCCGTCTTCGATCTGAAGTCGGAATCGAAGGATCTGGTGAACGCCGATTACTGGGTCGGCATTCCGGTCACCTATCGCCGTGACGCCTTTACGGCAATGGCGCGGCTGTATCACCAGAGCTCGCATCTCGGCGACGAATATATCCTGCGGGAGAACATCAACCAGAATAACCGGGTGAACCTCAGCTACGAGGTGGTCGATCTGCTGCTGTCCTATGAGGTGACGGACGAGATCCGGATCTATGGCGGCGGTGGCTATATGTTCCATCGCGAGCCGGCCGAGCTGAAGCCCTGGACCAGCCAGGTCGGTTTCGAGCTGACGCCGGAAGTCACCTATTTCAATGGCCTGGCCAAGCCGATCTTCGCCGCTGATTTCCAGCATCGCGAGGAGAACGACTGGTCGACCGATACCTCGCTGCGCGGTGGTATCGAATTCACCAACCCGGTGCTGGGTGGCCGGCGGGTCATGCTGCTTCTGGAGTATTACAACGGCCACAATCCGAACGGTCAGTTCTACGAACGCCGCCTCGAATATGTCGGCCTGGGCGCGCATATCTTCTACTGATCGCCGGCCTCTATCAAAAAACCCCGCCAGCCTGGCGGGGTTTTTCTTTGTGGGGCTATGCCGTGGCAGCCGCCCGCATCCTGCGGTCGCTGCGCAAATTCCAGGCGAAGAAGGCCAGGAACAGCGCGGTGCCGATCAGATTCACCGTCCAGTCATTCGGCCACAGGATGGTGACCCCGATGGCAAACAGCACGATGCGCAACGGCCAGGCGACGGGGCCTTCAAGATAGCCTTCCATCGCGCCGATCAGCGCGTAGATACCGATCAGCGCGAAGCCGAAGATTTCCAGCGCGACGATGTAATCGCCCGACAGGAACGGCGTATAGGCAAAGAGGACCGGCACGATGTAGAGCGTCTTGGCCAGTTTCCACGCGGTGAAGCCCGTCGCCATGGGCGGGCTCTTGGCGATGGCCGCTGCCGCGAAGGCGGTCAGGCAGACCGGCGGCGTGACGTTCGAATCCAGGCTCAACCAGTAGATGATCATATGCGCCGACAGCAGCGCCGTGGTCAGAATGGCCGGGGTCAGCGTGGCATCCTTGATCGGGCCGATCATCTCCGGCGGAATGGCGGCCAGCAGGCTCCGGGCCGCATCCTCGCTCATCGGCTGGCCCAGGCTGGCCATCTGGTCGGGCGCAGCCAGCATGATCACCGCCTTCGCCATGTCCGGGATATTGCCGGCGGCGAACTGGGTGACAAGCTGGCTCTGCACGATCATGTCGGCCAGGGCCGGGGCGGACAGCGTCGCCAGCACGATATAGGACGCGGTGACCGGCAGGCCCATGCCCAGCACCAGGCTGGCCAGGGCGATCAGGACAAGGGCGATCAGCATGTTGCCCCCCGACCATTCATTGATCATCAGCGAGAAGGTGTTGCCGATGCCCGTGATCGTCACCGCATTGACCACGATGCCGATGGAAACCAGCAGCACGGCGGTCAGGACCATGTTCTTCGCACCGGTCGCCATCGCCTCCAGCACCGCCCTTGGCCCCATCCTGGACGGGCCGAACCAGGACGCCGCGATGGCGGCAAGAATCGCATAGCCGGCGGCATAGGTCGGCGTGAAGCCATCAACCAGCATGTAGACCAGCAGGCCGATCGGCACGAAGAAGGAAATCCCGCCCTTCTTCAGCACCTCCAGGACGGGCGGCGCATCCTCATCAGTCGTGCGCATGTTCTGCTTCTTCGCCTCGACCCGCACGAAGCAGGCGACGCCGAAGAAGTACAGCAGCGCCGGCAGCAGCGAGACGGCGGCAATCGTCAGGTAGGATATCTGTGTATAGCTGGCCATGACGAAGGCGCCGGCGCCCATTATCGGTGGCATCAGCATGCCGCCGGTTGAGGCGGTCGCCTCCACGCCGGCGGCGAATTTCGCCGGGAAGCCGGCACGCTTCATCAGGGGGATGGTGATGACGCCGGTCGAGACCGTATTGGCGACAGCCGAGCCGGAAATAGTTCCCATCAGGGCAGAGCCGATGACGGCGACGAAGCCCGGACCGCCGATCATCTTGCCGGCGACGGCGCGCGCGAAATCGATGATGAAATCTCCGGCACCGGAGCGGACCAGGAAGGCGCCGAACAGGATGAACATGAAGACAAAGCTGAAGGAAATCTGGGCAATCTGGCCGAACATGCCGTCATCGGAATAGAAGCTGCGGAACAGCATCGTCTCGAAGCCGAGGCCGGAGAAGGTGAGCATGCCCGGCAGCCAGCTTCCCCAGGTCGTCACATAGGTGAAGGCCAGGATGATCAGGATCGGAATGATCAGGCCGGTGGTGCGGCGGGTGAACTCAATGCCCAGCAGCACCGCCATGGCGGTGAAAATCCAGTCATACCAGACGAAGCTGCCATTGCGGGCATAGAAGGTCGGCTCCCCCAGAACCAGATAGGCGAAGAGCGACAGGGCGGCGAGGCCCAGCACAATATCGAGTGTCAGGGCGATGCGGCGACCGGTCGGCGTGCGGCTGTGCCATGCCGGATAGAGCAAGGTGCACAGCATGCCGAAGCCGCCGAAATGCAGGACCGCCATCCAGAGTTCGGAAATCGTGCCGAAAGTGTTCACCCAGATATGCAGCACCGCCAGGGCGATACCGAACCAGAAGGCGATCTTTCCGGCAAAGGAGTCAGAGCTGCGCAAACCGGCGGTCGCATCCATCTCGGCATCGGAGACAGGAACCGCAGCACCCGTCGATGTGGAAATCTTGGACTCTGTCACGTCTTGCTCCCAGAAGACCCTGTGGCCGTCGTTTGCGGCCCTCACTGACAAGCGGTCTTTTTATACAGAAAACGCGGGGCAATGCCTCGCCCCGCGCTCTCCAGTGACCGTCTTTTGACTTATTTCGCGATCAGGGCCGGCGCAATCTTGAGGCCCTTTTCGGTGTAGTATTTCGCCGCACCGGGATGCAGCGGCACCGGCAGGCCCGACATCGCGGTCTCCAGCGAGACTTCCTTGGTCGCCGCATGGATGTTGTTCAGGAAGGCCAGGTTTTCGAAGATCGTCTTGGTGATCTCGTAGACATGGGCTTCCGGCACATCGGCATGCACCGCCAGGAAATTCGGCTGGGCGATGGTGTTCCAGTCCTTGGTCTGGCCCGGATAGGTGCCGGCCGGAATGGTGTATTTGTAGTAGAGGCCGGTGCCGCCATCGGCCTTCTTGGCCTGCTCATCGGTGAATTCCAGGCCCTTCACCTTGTCGCCCATCTGGGCGAAGACGCGGGTGATGACGGAGACCGGCGGGCCACCCGGCATGCTGGCAGCGGCGATGGCGCCGTTCTGCAGCGAATCGGCGGACGGGCCATAGCCCTGGAAGACCAGATCATAGTCTTCCGGGTTGATGCCCATATTGGTCAGCATGAAACGGTTGGAATGCTCGGTGCCGCTGTTGCGCGCGCCGATCGAGAATTTCTTGCCCTTCAGCCCGGTCATATCCGAGACGGTGCCGGTCGGGGCATCACCGGCCTGAACGACGAAATGCTCGACATTCGGCCACAGCATGGTGACCGAGCGGATATGCGGCTGCGGGCCGTCGGCGGCCAGCGGGCCGCTGCCCTTTGCGCCATACAGACCAAACAGGCCCTGCAGAATGGCGAATTCCGCCTGCTTCTCGCGCATCAGCTTCACATTCTCGCCCGATCCGGCCGAGCTGATCGCCGACATGCCGATCTTCTTGGTCGGCTCCAGCTTCACTTTCATCAGGGTCGCAAGGGCGACGCCGACCGGATAATAGGTGCCGCCGGTGGTGGCTGTGCTGAGGACATAGGATTTCGCATCCTGCGCCATGACGGGCAGGGTGGTCGTGACCGCAGCGGCAATGATCGCCGCCGATGTGGCCAGAGTACGGAATGTCATTGTACGGAATGTCATTTTGGTCATGCGTCTGCCTCCATTATCGTTGCCTCCTCTATGTGGGAGGACGTTTCCGTCAGGCCGGTGAGACCCGGTTTGCGTTCCCGCCCGGCGCGACGTCTGAGCCAATGGCTGTCAGCCTGCGTACGGGACGGGAGGGCAATCGACAAGAAAATTTCGGGATGCCGAGATTTTTTTGCCTTTTCGGATCGAATCTGCCTTTTCTGTTGTCACTTACGGTATATAGGCCCGGATCATTTGAATGCGAGCGGATGAATGGGAAAAGCACGGCGCGAACAGGCCATTGCGGTACAGCTTCTGCAGACCTTCGAGACGGAGGCAAAGGCAATCCTTGCGCGCTGCGCGCGGGCCAAGCGTGATGTTGCCGGATTTTCCTTCACCCGCTACCGGGCTTTCTTCGAGACGGTGAAATCCTTCCTCGTGCTTGCCGCCTTCACGCGCAGCAAGATTGAGATGCTGAATGTCTCGCCGGCTGAGCAGCGCCATCTGCTGGAGCATATCGACGGGCTGGACCGCCGCGTCAGCCGGGCCGCAATGGATGTCGCCAATGTCTTCTACCGCCTGATGCTGCGCCGCGATATGGTCTATCTGGGCGGTCACGAACGCTGCACCGAGCATCGCGAAATGCTGCGCGACATGCTGGAGCGCGAAGCGGAGAAGGCTGCCTACCAGGCAGCCGAGTGGAAACCAGACGCCAATCTGGAACGCGGGATAAAGGCGCTGGATGTCGTGCTGGATGAGATTGTGCGCCGGACACCGCCGATGCGGGAATTCACTCCGGCATTTGTCGACGCGGAATAATTCCTCGATCGCCACGAAAAAGGGCAGCGTTGCGAAACGCCGCCCTTTCTCTTTGGCTCAAAGTCGGTCAGACCAGCGCGAAGAACTCCGCCGTAACATCGGCGGCTGCGATGCCCTGCAGCGTGATGGTGTTGCCCGCGCTGACAGTGATGATCGCATTGCCGTCGGCATTGTCGGTCGCGGAAGCAACGAGATCGGCAATGGCCACAGTGACGGTCAACTGGATCACATCCGAACCGGCCGTGAAATCGGTGATCACATCGGCGCCGCTCTGGGCGTCGATGACGAAGGCATCCGCCCCGTTGCCGCCGGTCAGCGTGTCACCGCCCTGACCCCCGAAGAGGGTGTCGTTGCCAGCACCGCCGGTCAGCTGATCGAAGCCCTTGCCGCCGCGCAATTCGTCATTGCCGGCGCCGCCGGCCACGGTATCTGCCCCGCGATTTCCCTGCAGCGCATTGCCATTGCCGGTATTGTCGGCGATATCCAGCCGGTCGGCACCTTCGCCGCCCTCGATTGTGTCGGCCCCAGCGCCACCGAAGATCGTGTCATTGCCGCCACCGCCCGTAATGACGTCATTGCCTGAACCGCCATTGACCAGTTCGCCGCCGGCATTGGTGACGGTGAAGGTCACGCCGCCATTGCCCAGATTGGTCGGGTCCTTGATCTCGTAATAGACCGTATTGCCGCTATCCTCATAGGCGATGGCCAGCATCGGATTGCCGGTGGCGCTGTCCGAGGCAGAGATGAAGGCCAGGCCTTCCGGCGCGTCAGTGCCGGCGACGCGGATCATGTCCACGAAGCTGGGGGCATTCGGATCGGTGATGTTCCAGACCATGATCGCGTCGGTACGCTCCAGCGCCAGGAACAGCATGGTGGCATTGCCGACCTGGCCCACCACCAGCCCCTCGGGCTCCGGCCCCTTGCTGTCGCTGCGGTCTTCCACCCACAATTCCGGGAACCGCTCGGCGATGATCTGCTCGATCTGGTCGCCGCTGTCGAAGACGATGTTGCCTGCGGTGTCGCGGATGGTGAAGGAGCGACCGCCAAGCACGTAGATCTCGTCGAAATCGCCGTCGCTATCGGTGTCGCCAAGCTTGTTGGTGGCGTTCAGCCGGCCGATGCCTTCGTCAGTCTGCAACGCCGCTGCATTCGGGAAGGCGGTCGGATCGAGCACCATGTCCTTAATGCGGGTCTCTTCGACGAAATCGCCCCATTCGCGGGCATCGCCCTCATTGGCCATGACCAGATAGGTCGTGCTGCCCACGTCATAGGCGGCGATGGCGTCAGGCTGGTACATGCCATAGACCGGCACATTCACGATGTTGATGCCGTCGCGGTCGCTGGCGTCGATGCCGTTGCCGGCGACAGAGTGATCCTTGAACCCCAGCGGCAGGATATCGACCACGCTGTTGGTCGTCAGATCGACCACGGCAATCGCGTTGTTCTCCTGCAGGGTCACATAGGCGCGCGTTCCGTCCGATGAGACCGCGATATATTCCGGCTCCAGATCCTGCATGAAGCTGGCGTTCTGGCCGTAGATGCGCAGCCCTTCGGCCTTCAGCGCGGCCTGCTGGCTCTCGAAAGCCTCGAAGCCCGCAATGGTGACCGCGCCGGTCGCGACGGTGACGATGGCGATGGAGCCGATCGGATCGGCCACGAAGTTATCCGACGGCTCACCCTCATTGGCGATCAGCACGCGGGTGCCGTCTGGCGTGAAGGTCACCATGTCCGGATTGGCGCCGACGGTGGCGCTGCGCAGGAAGTTACCGTTCGTGTCGTAAAACCGCACGGTGCCCGGATCGGTCTTGTCGGCAGCCGCTACAGCAATGGCGACGACGCCGTTCTTCACCGCGACACTGGTCGCATTGCCAAAGGCGGACGTGTCGATGCCAAACAGAATTGCGCCGGTGTCACCGGCCATCACATCGACACCCCCGCCGCCGACGGAAAAGAGACGGCCGCTGGCCGGATCGATGGCGACGATTTCCGCCGTGCCGGCGGTCGAAGCGCTGTTATCGGTTGTCCATACGGTCGTGAAGCCAAGCTGATTGCCGTAGCTAGCCATTTTCAGTCTCTCTGTTATTGATGCTGTCGCTGTACGGAAGACGGCGAATGCCGATTGTCCCAGTCTGTGTAAGGCAGTCTCGTTGCAGGGTTTTTGCCGTTCAGCTTCACTTTCATGACGATGCAATTTCCGCCCCTCCGGCTGTGGCGGGGCTGGCGAATACCGGCAATGCAAAACAGGCATTCTGCAAAGACTTGCGGAAGTCACGTTGCTTCTATTAGGCTTTCCTTGGGGATGAGCCAAAGAAGCGAGGTAGCAGCGCTATGCTTGCCATGTGGCTGTTTAACAGACTGATCAAGGTCGGTGATTTGACGATCATCGATGCACAGGGGCAGTCGTACCGGTTCCAGGCGACTGAAAGCCCGAAGGTTACTATCCGCATCACCGATCCGGGGCTGCACTGGAAAGTGTTCCGCAATCCCCAGATTGCCGTTGGCGAAGCCTATATGGACGGTAAGCTGGTGATCGAGGAAGGCACGCTGGAGGGCTTCATCGAGATCGGGGTCAGCAGCCTGCGGGTCAGTCACCATGACCCTATCCTGGAAATCCTGACGCGGCTGCGTTCCCTGCTGGCGTTTTTCAGCGATTTCAATCCGATCAAATTTTCCAAAAGGCAGGTGGCCCATCACTACGATCTGGATGGCCGGCTGTTCGATCTGTTCCTCGACCCCGACCGGCAGTATTCCTGCGCCTATTTCGCCGATCCCTCGGACACGCTGGAAATGGCGCAGCGGCGCAAGAAGCTGCATCTGGCCGCCAAGCTGTTGCTGGAGCCCGGCCAGCAGGTGCTGGATATCGGCTCCGGCTGGGGCGGGCTGGGGCTGACATTGGCGGAGACGGACGGGGTGAAGGTGACCGGCATCACCCTGTCGGAGGAGCAGCACAAGGTCTCAACCCGGCGCGCGCAGGAGGCTGGCATTGCCGACCGGGTCGGCTTTCATCTGCGCGATTACCGGCACGAGCGGGCGAAATATGACCGGGTCGTCTCGGTCGGCATGCTGGAGCATGTCGGCAAGCCGCATTACCGCACCTTCTTTCGGCGGATCGCCAGTCTCCTGAAAGAGGACGGTGTTGCGGTGATCCATTCCATCGGCCGTTTCGACCATCCGGGGCCGGTGAATGCCTGGATTCGGAAATACATCTTTCCCGGCTCCTATGTGCCCACCATATCCGAGGTCACACGGCCGATAGAAAAATCGGATCTGTTCATCACCGATATCGAGATTCTTCGCATCCACTATGCTGATACGCTGCTGGCCTGGCGGAAAAATTTCTTCATGAATATCGACAAGGTGCGCGAAATCTACGATGAACGCTTCTGCCGCATGTGGGAGTTCTACCTGACGGCCTGCGAGATCGGATTCAGGAGCGGCGAGTTGATGGTGTTCCAGATACAATTGGCCAGGAAGCTCGACACCGTGCCCCTGACGCGCGACTACATCGCGGCGTTCGAGGCGGGGGCAGAGGACGAGGCCTTGTCGGCGACATCTCCGCAGCGCCTGAAACGGATATCGTGAACAAGGCGGATATCGGCCATCCGCGCCTGCGTAATCTCTACGATTATTGGGAACGGTGTCGCGGCGACAGGCTGCTGCCGGCGCGCTCCGATCTCGATCCGGTCGATATTCCGGCGCTGCTGTCGAACCTGATCCTCATCGATGTCGAGCGGGGGACGGCACCCGATGGCGGGATGCGATTCCGTTTCCGGCTCTATGGCACGGAGGTCTGCAAGATCCGCGGCGCCGATCTGACCGGGCGCTATATCGACGAGCCGGGGATCACCTATCTGCGCGAGGTTGCGATCCGGTCCTATGAGAAGATCGTCACTGACCGTGCCCCGGTCTATGAGGCGCATGCCTTTCCGCTATCGGTAAATTTTGTCGGGACGTATCACCGTCTTGTCCTGCCTCTTGCGGCCGATGGGGCGAATGTCGATATGCTGCTGATCGGTTTCTACCGGGAAATTCCACGGCTTCCGGCAGCGGAGTGAATGCCTGTCGGCGTTAACCCGCGATTAATGTTTTTTCCGTATAGATGTTCTCATGAGCCAGAATTCTTATCGTTCACGCGAATTCATTATCTCTGCTATCGAGACGCATCAGCATTGGCTGGCGGGTAATCCGCAGGCCTATCCTGCTGATCTGGCGGGGGTTAATCTGTTCGGCATGGACCTGTCCGGCCTGAAGCTGGCGGGCGCCAATTTCTCCGGCGCCGGGCTGCAGGGCGTTAATCTGCGCAGCACGGATCTGTCCGGCGCCGATATGGGTGGCGCTGACATGACGGCTGCCGTGCTCGATTCCGCCTGCCTGAGCAAGGCGCGGATGGTGAATGCGAAAATTTCCGGCACCAGTTTCCAGGGGGCCAATCTTAAGTCGGTCGATCTGACCCGGGCGCGTCGTGGCCAGGATATGCCGGGGCCGCGCTTCGAAGGGGCGTCCCTGCAAAGCGCCAACCTCTCGGGTGCCGATCTGTCCGGCGCGCGTCTGGCCCGTGCCGATCTGACCGGGGCGCGGCTGGTCGGTGCCGATCTGCGCGGGGCTGATCTGTCGGCGGCCAATCTGCGCAATGCGGATATGACGGATGCCAATCTGACGGGCGCCGATCTGACCCAGGCCATTCTGAGTGCGGCCAACCTCACCAATATTCGCCTGGACGGCGCCCGGCTGACCGGCGCGCGTCTGGTCGGTGTGACCCTGAGCGATGGCGCGCTGGCCCATGTCGATACCACCGAGGCGAATTTTGCGCCGCCGCTCAGCGCCTTCGATCTGGAAATCCGGCGTCTGCTGTTCGATCACGACCGCTGGGTGACCAGCGGCGGCGAGCGCGGCGCACGGGCTGAACTGGACGGGGCGAGCCTGGTCGATGCCGATCTGCGCGGCTTCAATTTGAGCGGTGCGGTGTTGCGCGCCACCATCCTGCGCGGCGCCTTGCTGAACAACAGCCTGCTCGTGCTGGCCGATTTGTCCGGGGCCGATTTGACCCAGGCCAGCCTGGTCGGGGCCAATCTGGCCGGTGCGCGCCTGCAGGGTGCGTGTCTGGTGAATGCCGATCTGACCGGGGCGCTGCTTGCCCCCGCGCCGATCCTGTCGTCGGAGGGACGGCCGACGGGCCGCGTGCAGCAGACCGTCATGGATGCGGCGAATCTGTCCGACGCTATCCTGCAGGGTACGGATCTGGCGGATGTCTCCCTCACTCGGGCGATCCGCGACTAATCCAGCTGCGGTTATCCAGCCTTTGGGGCCGGTCGCTTTTTCTCGTAATAGCCGATCAGGCTCTGCCGCTGGTCCGGGTCCAGCAGCCACCAGCGCGCCGACAGCCCCTCCTGGCCGATACGCAGGACAGTGGCCCGGCCGTTGAAGCGGATTTCTCCATCCTTGTCATGCAGATCGCGGATGACGATTTCCACCGTGGCCTTCTGCCCGGCGATAAGGCTGCCGCTATAGGGCCGGATATAGAATCCGCTCGGCGTCCAGTTGTGCAGCGGATAATCCTGGCCGTCGATGCGCACAAAGGCATCGCCCTTGGGCCGCAGGCGCATGAAGCCACGCCGCTCCACGGCTGCCTTGATTTTCATGATGGATTTACCGAACACGTGCCTGCCTGTCCTGATGCCGTCTTTACGGCTTTATACGCACCGAAAGTTAATTTTTCATAAAATACCATATAATATTCTTCGGGCATGATCTCGTCTTTTACGGCCTGATTGGGCATGATCGCTGCCGCTTGTGACACAGGATGGGGCGTTGCCCCCATAGGGGAGACGGGTTGCCTATGCGAATAGCAATTGTCGGCGCGGGCTTTACCGGCAGTCTGGCGGCGGCGCGGTTGCTGCAGCGCAGCCGGCAGCCGGGGCGCATCCAGCTGATTGACCGGCGGGGCCATTTCGGCCCCGGCCTGGCCTATTCGACCGGCAATGCCTCCCATCTGCTGAATGTGCGGGCCGGCAATATGAGCGCGCTGGCCGATGACCCCGGCCATTTTGTGCGCTGGCTGGAGGAGCGCCTGCGCGACGGCGATGCCGGCGATATCGAGGGGGCGGGCGCCCTGGCCTTCGTCTCGCGCACGCTGTATGGCCGTTATATACAGGACGTGCTGGCGGATGCCCGGCGTCTGGCCGCTGCCGAGGGCGGGCCGGAACTGGAAACCGTTTATGGCGATGTGGTTCGGGTCGAGCCTTTGTCTGGGGGCGTCACGCTGCATTTTGCCGGCGGCCAGACCCTGGACGCCGACCGCGCCTTGCTGTGCCTGGGCAATTTTCCGCCGGTGGCCCCGGCCTCGGTGCTGGAGCAGCCGGCGCTGGCCGCCGCCTATATCGACGATCCCTGGCGGCCCGGTGCGTTCGATCGTATCGGGGAACAGGATTCCGTTGCCATCATCGGGGCCGGCCTGACCATGGTCGATATCGCCCTGATGCTGAATGACCAGGGCCATCGCGGCCGGATCACCGCTTTGTCGCGGCGCGGATTCCTGCCTTTCGAGCATGCGCCCGCCACGGCGGTGCCGGCAGCACCGGAACTGCTGGCGGAACCGGTGACGGCGCGCGGGCTGCTGCGTCAGATCCGCGCGGTCGCCGGTGACGGGTCGAACTGGCGCGGGGTGATCGACGGGTTGCGGCCGGTGACCCAGACGCTGTGGCAGGCCATGGGGATTGGCGAGCGGCAGCGCTTAATGCGGCATCTGCGGCCCTATTGGGAGGTGCGGCGCCATCGCATGGCGCCTTCCGTCGCCGCCCGGATCGCAGCAATGCTGGAGGCCGGGCGGCTGGATATCCGCGCCGGGCGCATCCTCGGCATTGAGCGGGCAGGCGAGCATATCGCGCTGCATCACGCCCCGCGCAAAGCGTCAGCGCCTGAGACGCTGCGTGTCGATTGGATCGTCAACTGCACGGGCCCGCAAAGCGATTACGGGCGCATCGCCGATCCGCTGGTGCGCGATCTTCTTGCCGCCGGCCATGCCCGGCCGGACCCGCTGCGCCTTGGTCTGGATGTCACCCCGGCGTGCCGGCTGATCAACGCCGCGGGTCAGCCGGTCGAGACGCTGATCGGCCTGGGACCGGTGACACGCGGCAATTTCTGGGAGATAACCGCCGTCCCCGACATCCGTACCCAGGTCGCCCGAATCGTCGATGATCTGGTGGACGGGCTGGCGGACCGCGCCTGACGCGAATAGGCCCATTCCGGATAGGGTTGTTGGTATACAAACGGTATGATAGGCAATCGGCATGCTTCGTAAATTGATGAATTTCTTCAAGCCCGACGAATCGGGCACGACGGTCAATTCGGCCAAGCCGCTGCATCTGGCAGCAGCCGGGCTGCTGGTTGAGGCCGCGACGGCGGATGCCGATTATGGGGCGTCGCAGCGTGACGTGATCGTGTCGCTGTGCCGCGACCGGTTCGGCCTGACCCAGACTGATGCAGAAGAGCTGGTCGCCGAGGCCGAGGAAGAGGCGAAGGACACCAGCGAGCTTTATGGCTTCACCCGCACGGTGCGCGAGCAGATGCCGCCGGAAGATCGGGTGCAGATCATCGAGATGCTGTGGGAAGTCGTCTACGCCGATGGCGTTCTGCATGATTACGAGGCGGGACTCTTGCGTCGGATCAGCGGTCTGATCTATGTCGAGGATCAGGAAAGCGGTGCCGCGCGCAAGCGGGTGATGGCGAAATTGGGACTGACGGGCCGCTAGGCCTGTCATCGGATGAAGAGCGCTAGGCGGAGTGGACAATGACCTATTTGGTGACCGAAGCGTGCATCAAGTGCAAATACATGGATTGCGTGGAGGTCTGTCCGGTGGACTGCTTCTACGAAGGCGAGACCATGCTGGTCATCCACCCCGATGAATGCATCGATTGCGGCGTGTGCGAGCCGGAATGCCCGCCCGAAGCCATCGTCCCGGATACCGAGCCTGAGGTCGAGCGCTGGGCCGAGGTGAACCGGGAATTCGCCGAGAAATGGCCGAACATCACCCGCAAGGGCGAAGCGCCCGCCGATGCGGATGAATTCAAGGGCATGGCCGGCAAGTTCGAGAAGTTCTTCTCCGACAAGCCGGGCAAGGGCTGACCCCAGCACCTAGAGGCCGACTGAACAGCCAGCCGCACGGGCAAAAAGCCCGTTGCGGTACTTGGCGTTTTAGCCATGCATAGGCGGATTGCGCGACTCTCCTACCTATAAAAGCGTTTTTGTGTTAAAGTTTTTTTGTGATGAGGGCTTCGTCCTCTCGCGCTGCAGATATTTTCCTGTTTTCAACCCCTTGTGGGATTCATCGGTCAGCGGCGTTCCGGCGCCGCGAAGGGCGGGACCTTCGTTTCTTTTGCTGGGGCGTGCTTTTAAGAAAGGACGTTTGACGACGATGTCCAAAAAAATTGAGTTCGATACTGGTGAGTTCGTGGTGTACCCGTCCCATGGCGTTGGCCAGATCGTCGGTCGCGAGACCCAGACGATTGCCGGGTCGGAGTTGCAGGTATTCGTTATTGATTTCGAAAAGGACCGGATGACCCTGCGGGTTCCGGTTGCGAAGGCCGGTACCTCAGGTCTGCGCGCGCTGAGCAGCAAGAAGCAGATGCAGACCGCGCTGGCCAAGCTGAAGGGCCGGAGCCGTGCGCGGCGCACCATGTGGAGCCGCCGCGCCCAGGAATACGAAGCCAAGATCAATTCCGGCGATCCGGCTTCCATCGCGGAGGTCGTCCGCGACCTGCACCGCAGCGCCGCCCAGCCCGATCAGTCCTATAGCGAGCGCCAGATGTATCAGGCCGCCCTGGACCGCCTGGCCCGGGAATTCGCCGCCATAGAAAGCATTGATCCCGAGGCCGCCGCCCAGCGCCTTGAGGAGATGATGAGCGCCGCCTGATCCTGTTTTCGGGATCATTTGGTGGGTTTCGACGTTTAGGTATCAATAGGGGGTGTCACCAATGCAGAAATGCACTGGTGGCGCCCCTTTTCTTTTGGTCCAATCTGCGGCACCGTCTGGAGGGGCCGCCTTTCGTTACTTATCCGTGATAAAGGAAGAAACCCTGACCGGTATCGAGCCTGCGTCTCAAGCCACTTCGCCTGTACTGGAACACAGCGTCATGACCGACCGTGAGAAATTTGCCGTCTTGCGGGGCGGCACCCGTGTCTGGGCGGTGGCGGCGATCCATGGCGAGGCCGGCCGGCTGTCCGGCGTACATGACCGGATCGCCGAGCGCCTGGTTGAGGGCGACCGGCTCGTCTATCTCGGCAATCTGATCGGGCATGGCCAGCGCGTGGCCGAGACGATGGATGAATTGCTGCGCTTCCGTATCGCTTTCCTTGCCCGACCGCGCGCCTTTGCCTGCGATGTCGCTTATCTGCGCGGCAATCAGGAAGAGATGTGGGACAAGCTGCTGCAACTGCAATTCGCGCCCAGCCCGCCGGAAGTGCTGGGCTGGATGCTGCATCAGGGGCTGGCGGGCACGCTGGCGGCCTATGGCAGCAGTGCGGAGGAAGCGTTGGGCATCTCGCGCCAGGGGGCGGTCGCCATTTCGCGCTGGACCGGCCAGCTGCGCGCCCGGATGCAGGCCCGCGGTGGCCATGGCAAATTGCTGAACAGCCTGAAGCGGGCCGCCTATAGCGATGATGGCGGGCTGCTTTTCGTCAATGCCGGCATCGACCCGTCCCGGCCGCTGACCGCGCAGAGCGACAGTTTCTGGTGGGGCGGCGGGCGCTTCGGCAGCATCACCAGCAGCTATGCCGGCTTTGCCAGGGTCGTGCGCGGCTTCGACCCCTCGCATGGCGGCCAGGCGGAGGGGGAGTTCACCGCGACCATCGATGCCGGCTGCGGCTTCGGCGGCCCGCTGGCGGCGGCCTGCTTCGATTCATCCGGCGCCATCCTGGACTGGGTTGAAGGCTGATTCTCTAATACATTGAATCTGCGCGATTTTTTGAGTCGCTCTAAATTTCTTTCCAAATCACCGGATTTTCTGTGATCCGCCGGCCAGCCCGCTGCGTATTCCCTTGTAGACAGCGACATGCATCGGTCCCTCGGCTTCTTGCGAGGTCCGCCTGCGCAGCGAGGGGATACGGCACATGGCTTATATCGACGATCCGGAGACACAGCGCGCCAATCTTTCCTTCATCCGCACCTCGATGAAGGAACCTCTGCTGAGCCGCGAACATGAACAGGATCTGGCGCTGCGCTGGCGTGACAAGAGCGATGAACGCGCCCTGCATGAACTGGTCCGCTCCTATACCCGCCTGGTGATCTCCACCGCGTCGCGCTTCCGCAATTACGGCCTGCCGATGGGCGATCTGGTGCAGGAGGGAAATGTCGGCCTGATGCAGGCAGCGGCCCGCTTCGAGCCGGATCGCGAGGTGCGCTTCTCGACCTACGCCACCTGGTGGATTCGCTCGGCCATACAGGATTACATCCTGCGTAACTGGTCGATCGTGCGCACCGGCACCACGGCGGCGCAGAAATCACTCTTCTTCAACCTGCGGCGGCTGCGCGCGAAGATCAACGACATCAATGCCGGCGCCATGAGCCAGGATGCCCGCCTCAAAGTGGCGAAGGAACTGAAGGTCAGCCTTCAGGAAGTCGAATCCATGGAAGTGCGCCTGGGTGGCGGCGACCAGTCGCTGAACGCCCCGATTGCCGAGGCCGGTGACGATAGCTGGCAGGATTTCCTGCCGGACCAGCGTCCGACCCCCGATCTTGTCGTCACCGGCCTGCGCGATTCCGCCAGCCGCTCGAAATGGCTGGCCGAGGCGCTGTCCGATCTGTCGCCGCGCGAGCGGGTCATCATCGAGCGCCGCCGGCTGGTCGATGACGGCGCGACGCTGGAGGAGCTGGGCCGCGAACTCGGCGTCTCCAAGGAGCGCGTGCGTCAGCTGGAAAGCCGGGCCATGAACAAGCTGCGCGTCTCGATGATGCGCAATGTCTCCAGCCCCGATGAATTGTTCATCGAGGACTGACGCTATCCAGGTTTCCCCTCGATATCCTCACAAGGGCGTCTTCGGACGCCCTTTTTTTCAGGCTGGAAAGACCCGCCGGAAATCTTTCAGCCCGGCCGGGGTAAAGTGGATGATCCGGGTGCCGGTGACCTGCCGGGCCCAGCCCAGCGCTTGGAACCGGGTCAGCAGGGCAGCACCCAGCGCGCCGGCAAGATGGCTGCGCCGCACGCTCCAATCCAGGCAGCTTTTGCACAGCGGCCGGCGCGAATTGTCGATTCTGGCCAGATCGATGCCGAAATCACGGACGAAGTGCTGGCCCGAGGGCGTCAGCTCCAGCGTCTCCCCGTGCTCTGCGATCAGCTTGCGCCCGATCATCGCATCCAGAAGTTCGACTCCCCTGTCGCCGGCCAGATGGTCGTAGCAGATGCGCGCCTCGCGCAGCGCCGGTTCCTTCGGGCCGGTGCGGGTGCGCTGATGGCCGGCGCGGAGCGCCAGCCCCATCAGCCCCTCCAGAACCGCCGCCACATCCGGCCCGGACAAAGCGAAATAACGATGCCGGCCCTGCCGTCGCAGGGTTATGAGGCCGCCTGCCTCCAGCTTTGCCAGATGCGAGCTGGCGGTCTGCGCGGTCACGCCGGCCTGGGCCGCCAGCTCCCCCGCCGTCAGCGCCTGCCCGGCAGTCAGGGCCGTCAGCATGTTGGCGCGGGCGGGGTCGCCCAGCAGGGCAGCGACAAGCGCGATATCGGGACCTGTTTTCATACTTCGATGCTAGCCGAAGCATTCACGTCAGGCAAGCCGCTACTCTCCGGCCAGTCGATACCGCTTATTGGAGAGAAAAATGACCGTGACCTGCTGCATCCGCTATGTGATCGACCCGTTCCAGCGCGATGCGTTCGAGGCCTATGCGCGCAACTGGCTGACCATCATCCCGGCCTGTGGCGGCCGGCTTCTGGGCTATTTCCTGCCGCATGAGGGAACCAACAACATCGCGATGGCGATGATCTCCTTCGACAGCCTGGCCGCGTACGAGGCCTATCGCGCCCGGCTGAAGACCGATCCGGCGGGCGCGGCGAATTTCCGCATGGCGCAGGAACTGCGCTTCATCCTAAGCGAGGAGCGGAGCTTCCTGGTGCCTGTTGAGGCCCCTGTGGAGGATGGGCAGTGATCGCCGTCATCTTTGAGGTTGAGCCGGCGCCGGGGCGCCGGCTGGCCTATCTCGACAGCGCTGCCGAGCTTCGGCCGCTGCTCGACGGCATAGACGGCTTCCTGAGCATTGAGCGGTTCGAGAGCCTGACCCAGCCCGGCAAGCTGCTGTCGCTGTCCTTCTGGCGCGATGAGGCGGCGGTGATCACCTGGCGGCGCATGGAAGAACACCGCGCGGCGCAGGCGCTGGGGCGGGGCGGCATCTTCAGCGATTACAGGCTGCGGGTTGCCTCGGTGCTGCGTGATTACGGGATGCACCGGCGCGCCGAAACGCCGCCCGATCTTCGGGCGGCGCCTGGCGGCTAGGGGGTTACTCGACGACCAGCTTGACCGAACTGCCCACGGCGGGATTCTGCCCGGGCTCCAGGCCGTTCAGCACGGCGAAGCGCTGCTCGGCCAGCGGGCCGGCCGGCATGCGGGCCGCCAGCCGGGCGGCGGTATCGCCCTGGCGGACGCGGTAGATATCCAGGCGCTGCGGCTTCACCGACCCGGCCTCGGACGCGCTCAGGCGGCGCAAGCTGTAGGTGGTCTCACGCAGACCGGCAGAAAGCTGCTGCGTCGATTGCGGCGGGGTGATGAAGGCGAAGCGATAGAAGCTGCCATCGCCGGCGGCAATCGCCACCAGCCGCACATCGGCCGGGCCGCGATTGGTGTTGGCCCGGGCCGCCCCGGTGGCGCCTTGCAGGCCGTTCACGTCGATCTGTTCGATGCCGGAGATCTGGAGCGTCTTGCCCCAGGCGGCCAGATAATCACGCGGGGCCGGATTGCCCTGGGCCTTGTTCAGGTCGAAAACGATGCTGGCACCGTTCGGCCCGGTTGCCTGCACCTGGGTCTGGCCGTTCACCATCGTATAGCCCTCAGGCACGGTGAAACGGAATCTGAGGTCAGGATGGATGAACTCCTGGCCGCGCACGAAGCCCTGCTTCGGATTCTCGCCATAGAGCATGCCATCGATCCGGGCCAGATGGGTGTCGCGGCCGATACGGGGATTGGCGACGGCGGCGACGCCGGCTGCCTCCTGGGCGGCCTGAACGCGATCCAGCGTGCGCGGATGCGTCGCCATAATGTTGGTCTGGTCAACGACATCCGGCGATTTGCCAGCGAGCTGTGCCTGCAGGCGGGAATGCTGGTCAAGCTTGCTGAGGAAGCTGGCCATCGCATCGGGGGCATAGCCGGCGCGTGTCAGATAGCGCACGCCCAGCGTATCGGCCTCGAATTCCTGGCCGCGCGAATAGCTCTGCAGATAGGCCTGCGCGCCATAGCCGGCGACATTTGCCAATTCGCTGGAGCCGGTCAGCACACCGAGCAGGGCCACGCCGACGCCGGCAACGGCGCTCTGGCTGTAACGCACCGCCGAGTGGCGGGCAGTGACATGGCCGATCTCATGCGCAACCACGCCGGCCAGCTCCGCCTCGTTCTCGGCCAGCGCGACCAGACCGCGCGTCACATAGACATAGCCGCCGGGCAGGGCAAAGGCGTTGATGACGGGCGAATCCAGCACGGTGAAGGTGAAGGTCAGATCCGGCATCTCCGATTGCCCGGCCAGGGTCTGGCCCATCTGGTTCACATAGCTGGCGACCTGCTGATTGTCATAGGCCCCGCCGAACTGGGCCATGACCTGAGCGTGCTGCTCGTCGCCGACCTGCTTTTCCTGCTGCGGCGACATCAGACCGGCAAATTGCTGCGCGCCGGTGGCCGGGTTGGTTGAACAGGCCGGCAAAGCTGCCGTGAGGCCGAGCACGGCGCCGACAGCCAGCAGGCGGGAGACTCGGGCAGCGGGGAAATTCTGTCTCAGGGTCATTCGTCCAGCACCTCTATTTGTTCCGGATGGGTGGCGTCTATCGCTGGTCCGTTAAACGATTTCAGCCAGCCTCTGATCCGGATTTTTTTTCCCGCCATTTCGGTCGGGTCAATTCCAGCCTGCTCGAACAGCCTGAGCGCGCGATTATCCAGCGCCACGGTGAAATCAGACCGCCAATCTGCGTCAAAATTAAGGTAGGCGCGATTTCCCCGCCGTTGCGCCGCTAAAACCCGGCCCTCGACGAGCTGGAAGCTGTCGATGAAGCGGCCGGCTTCGGTGTGATCGAGCACGCGGTAATAGGGGTGTCCCCATATACCCCGCCGCGCTGCCCTGGCCGCGCGCTCCAGCGCCAGCATCTGGCCCACCACGGCACGGTTGTCGGGGAAGCTGTAGACCCGCGCCATGCCCCGGCGCAGCATCTCGCCCTGAATCCACAGCCCGTCCTCGCTGCGGTGCAGATGCGCCAGCAGACGATTGTGCCTGTCCTGCCGCGCGCCGCCATAGGACAGGGCAAGGGCGCGGTCTTGCGTCAGTTCCTCCAGCGCGGCCTTGGCGTCTTCGGCCAATGGCCAGCTCTGGAAATTGCGCCGGCCCAGCGGCAATTTCGGCGCCTGCAAGCCGACCAGCCGGACCTCCCGCCCGGTGTCCAGCAGCAGCGTGTCGCCATCGACCACGGACGTCACCCGCGCCACCCCGTCGCGCACCAGCTCCGCCTGGGCAGGCAGGGGCAGCAGCAGAAGGAGCAGCAGGGCAAGGCGCAGCATCATGATCCGAGACATGCGGCAAAGCGCTGGTAAAAACAACCCTGGCTCGCCCTCTTGACGCAGGGTGCCGGGCGTCGTCCCATCGGCTTGTCTGTCGCAACCAGGTGCCGCCATGCCGCTCGACCATGATACGCCGCTCTATCCGGAGATTGAGCCTTTCGACACCGGCATGCTGCCGGTGGGCGGCGGCCACACGCTGTATTGGGAGCAGAGCGGCCACCGCGACGGTATCCCGGTCGTCTTCCTGCATGGCGGGCCGGGCTCCGGCGCTGCGCCGGTGCATCGCCGGTTCTTCGATCCCGCTGTTTATCGGATCGTGATTCTTGACCAGCGCGGTGCCGGCCGCTCGACCCCGCTGGGCAGCCTTGCCGATAACACCACGGCGCATCTGATCGCCGATCTGGAGATGCTGCGCCGCCGGCTGGAGATCGACCGCTGGCTGGTCTTCGGCGGGTCCTGGGGATCAACCCTGGCGCTGGCCTATGGCCTGGCCCATCCGGAGGCCTGCCTGGGCTTTGTACTGCGGGGTATTTTCCTGGGGCGGCCGGCGGAAATCGACTGGTTCCTTTATGGCATCCGCACGGTTTTCCCGGAGACCTGGTCGGCTTTCGCCGGGTATCTGCCGGAAGCGGAGCGCGGTGACCTGCTGGCGGCCTATCACCGGCGGCTGGTCGATCCCGACCCGGCCGTGCATATGCCGGCCGCCCGCGCCTGGAGCGTCTATGAAGGCTCGTGTTCCACTCTGCTGCCCAATCCGGCGCTTGTCGGCAGCTTTTCCGAGGAGCGCCACGCGCTGGGCATGGCGCGTATCGAGGCGCATTACTTCGTCAATGGCTGCTTCCTTGACGGCACGGAAATGCTGCGCCGGATCGACCGCATCCGTGCCCTGCCGGCGATCATCGTGCAGGGCCGCTACGACATGGTCTGCCCGATCATCACCGCCGACGCGCTGGCCGAGGCCTGGCCGGAGGCGCGTTACTGCATCATCCCCGATGCCGGGCATTCGGCGATGGAGCCGGGCATCCGCTCGGCCCTGGTCGAGGCAACGCGGGCCATGGCCCAGTCACTGCGTTGAAAACGGCATGCTTGCGCGGCGGTTCCGTGTGAGTATTATGCGCTATACCAAGGGGTTGGCTGTTGTCTGGGACATGATGGCCAACAGTAGGGAGGGGCCGTCATGACGCGTACCAGTTTGCGGGGTGTTTTGTCGTGGGCGGCAGCAGCCGTCCTGGGGTTGGGGCTGGGTGTTTCTGCTGGCGCCGCGAAGGCGGAGGAGCCGGCCTTTCTGGCGTTGTCCGCCGGCGCCTATGATGTAAATGACGATTTTACCGCCGGTGAATTCCGGGCCGAGTATCGCTTCTCAGAAGCCAGCAAGCTTTGGATATTCACCCCCTTCATCGGCGTCATGGCGACCACGGACGAAGCGGTCTACGGCTATGTCGGCCTTGGCGTGGATATCCCCCTCGGCCAGCGGGTGGTGCTGATCCCGAGCGCGGCTGTCGGTGCCTATCACGATGGCGATGGCAAGGATCTGGGCCATACCGTCGAGTTCCGCACCGGGCTGGAGCTCGCCTATCGCTTCGACAACCGCTCGCGCCTTGGCCTTGCCGTGCATCATATTTCCAATGCCGGTCTGGGCGACAGCAATCCCGGCACTGAATCCGTGGTGCTGACCTATTCGATGCCGACTGACGCTCTTTTCGGGCGCTAATCGCGTCTCACTGGTTCCAGCGCTGCCGCCAGGCCTGGAGCATCAGCACCGGCCAGAGCTGGCCGCCAAGATCGCGCTGGCCGGCCTGATGGATGCGCCAGGCGCTGCGGATCGGCTGTTCCTGCAATAGCCCGTCCTTCGACAGCGCCTCGGCTGACAGCAGGCTCTCCGCCCAGTCGCGCAAGGGGCCGCGCAGCCAGGCATCGATGGGCACGGAAAAGCCGGCTTTCGGCCGGTCGAACAGCGCGCGCGGCACATGGCGGGCGAGTATCTGGCGCAGCGGCCATTTGCTCTGGCCATCGCGGTGCAGCAGGCCCTTCGGAAAACGCCAGGCCAGTTCCACGACCCGGTGGTCGAGCAGCGGCACGCGCACTTCCAGCCCGCAGGCCATGCTGGCGCGATCCACCTTGGTCAGCACATCGTCGGGCAGATAGCTGGCGGCATCCATCAGCCGGGCACGGTGGAACGCATCCGGCATGGCCGTGGCGAGGCCGGCATGCCCGAGCGGGGACAGCCTGCCGCCGGCGCCGGGGACCAGCGCCTCAGCCGAGGGCCAGTGTGTCACCAGCCGGCGATACATCGCATCCGGCCCGTCGAGCGGCAATATGGCGGCCAGCTTGCCGATCTTGTCGCCCAGCATCGGCGGGCGGTAGCGCGCGGGTATCTGCTCCGCCACCTTTGCCCAGGCGCTGGAGGACGGCATCTTCAGCAGCGCCGAGGCGACCTTGCGCAGCGGGCGCGGCACATCCCCGACACGAGTCCAGATGCCCTCACCGACGCGCTGGCGGTGATAGCCGCCGAACATCTCGTCGCCGCCATCGCCGCCCAGCGCCACCGTCACCTGTTGCCGCGCCAGGCGGGAGACCAGCAGGGTCGGTATCTGCGAGGCATCGGCAAAGGGCTCGTCGTAGATCTCCGCCAGTTCCGGCACGGTGTTGCGGGCATCGGCCTCCGACAGATAGAGCTGCGTGTGGTCGGCGCCGAGATGCCGGGCAATGGCGCCGGCCATCGGCGCCTCGTCGAGATCGCTGTCCTGGAAGCCGATGGTGAAGCTGCGGATCGGGCGGGGGCTGGCGGTCTGCATCAGCGCCGCGACCAGCGAGCTGTCGATACCGCCGGACAGCAGCACGCCCAGCGGCACATCGGCAACCATGCGGCGCGACACGGCGTCCTTCAGCAAAGGCTCCAGCAGGTCGAGGGCAGCGTCCGGCTGCTCGGGCAGCGGGTCGGCCAGGCCGGCCAATGCGACCGATTGCAGATCCCAATAGCGGGTCAGGACCGGCTCGCCCGCATTCTCCGATATCTCCAGCAGGCAGCCGGGTGGCAGCTTGTGGATGCCGCGATAGATGCTGTCCGGGCTGGGCACATAGGCATAGCGCAGGAAGGCAGCGACGCTGTCGCGGTCAATCTGCGGCGTCCAGTGCGGGCAGGCGGTCAGTGCCTTCAGCTCCGAGCCGAACAGCACCAGGCCGTCGACCACGCCCCAATAAAGCGGCTTCACCCCCAGCCGGTCGCGGCCCAGTGTCAGGCGATGGTCCCGGCGGTCCCAGACGGCGAAGGCGAACATGCCGATCAGCTTTTCGACCGTCGCGGCGATGCCCCAGCGGGCGAAGCCCTCCAGCATCACCTCGGCATCGCACTCGCCCCGGAAGCGCGCACCTTCCTGTTCGAGGGCCTGGCGCAGTTCGACGAAATTATAGATCTCGCCATTATAGGTCAGGACCAGCCGGCCATCGGCACTGACCATCGGTTCATGTCCGGCCGGTGACAGATCGATGATCGCCAGCCGGCGATGGCCGAGCGCGATGCCGGCCGGGGCATCGTCCCACACCCCCTCATCATCCGGCCCGCGCCGGCTCAACGCCGCCGTCATTGCGGCAGAGCTGGCGGACAGCGCCTCACCCGACAGGCGGTGGTTGCGGTCCCAGAGCCCGGCAATGCCGCACATCAGTGTGTCTCCCGCAGCAGGGTTTCATACAGCGCGACGGTTTCCCGGCCGATGCTCTCGGCCCCGAACAATGTCTCCGCTCGCTGGCGCGCCGTGGCGGCCAGGCGATGGCGCAGGCCGGCATCCTGTGCCAACCGGGCCAGTGCCTCGGCCATCGCTTCAGGATCGCCCGGCGGCACCAGGAATCCGGCCTCGCCCTCCCGGCCGGTGACGTCGCGGCAACCCGGCACATCGGTGGCGACGATGGCGCGGCCGCAGGCGGCGGCCTCCAGCAGGCTTTTCGGCACGCCCTCGCCACCGCGTGAGGCCAGCACGGCGATATGCGCCTGCGCCCAGACCGTGCGGACATCCTCGACCGGCCCGAGCCAGTCGATGCCCGGTTCCGCCGCCCAGGACTTCAGCGTCGCCTCGGTGAAGGAGGCCGGGTTGGCCGGGTCCGGCCCGCCGGCCAGCAGCAGCCGGACATCAAGCCCGCGCGTGCGCAGCAGCCGCACGGCATCGACCAGCGTATCGATGCCCTTGATGCGCAGCATGCGGGAGACGATGGCGATGGTGACCGGCCCCTGTGCCGGTTCGGGCAGGGCGGCGAAATGCGTCAGATCGACGCCTGAGCCGCGAATCACGACGGCGCGGTCGCGGCACGTCAGGCCGCGGGCCAGCGCCAAAGCGAGATCGTCGTCATTCTGCAGGATCATGCGGGCCCGGGCGCGATTGGTCAGCGGCGGCAGGACAAGGCCGATGGCAGTGCGGAGGAGCCGCGCCTTCAGGCTGGCGGAGGTTGCCAGAAAACCGAAGCCGGTGATTGCGTTCACCACCGCCGGAACACCGGCGATGCGGGCGGCAAGCGCCCCGAAGGCGACCGGCTTCAGCGCCACGTGATGCACGATATCCGGACGTTCCCGGCGGTACAGCCGCACCAGTTCGGCGATCACGGGTATCTGGCCGATCAGCCCGCCCTCGCGCCGCCAGGGCAAAGGGAGGACGCGAAACCCCTCGTCGGCGATGCGCGCGCCATGATCGGCAATGCGGGTCGCCACCAGCACCTCGAAGCCGGCATCGCGCGCGGCGCGGGCCTGCGGCAGGCGGTGCGACCAGAAGTACCAGTCCTCGGTCACCAGATAGAGCAGCCGACGGGTCAAGGGGCAGGGCCTCGTTGGGTTGGGCAGCGCAATCACTTTGCCATTCCGGCTGCTTACGGGATCGGGGGGCGGCTTGTAAAGCATCGCCATGGTCTTGACGCTGCCCGATGGTGCTGGTCTAGTCGCGCGGATCGGGCTTTTTCGGCCCCGATCCCATTCCGTCACGAAATGGCCGGCGCTTGCAAGACGACAGCAGATTGATCCGTGGTATCGGCCCCGTTCTCTGCGCCTGGATGCTGGCGGTCGGGCTGCTGCTGGCCTGGTCACCGCGCGTCGTCGCGGTCGGGCTGTTCGCCGTCGCCTGCTTCAGCATCATCCTGTCCTGGGTGTCCGTCCGCCAGCCGCCGGTGCCGCGTTTCCATGTGGCCTGGGCGGTGGCGCTGTTCATCGCCTATGCCTGTCTCACGGCGCTGTGGAGCGCCGTCCCGGGGGAGGCGCGCGAACAGGTGGCCCAGTTCATCGCCGTCTTCGGGCCGGCCCTGTTTTTCTTCCAGGTGCTGCTGAGCGCAAGGCTGGACCCGCAAGGTCTGGCGCGCCGTAGCCTGATGATCGGACTGGCCCTTGGAATCGCGCTGTTCTCTCTAGAATTGCTGGCCGACCAGCCGCTCTATCGATTGACGCGCGGCCTGGATTTCTCCGTCACGCTCGGCGCCAACTCGATCAACCGGCCGGCGGCCCTGTGCGCCCTGTTCGTCTGGCCGCTGGCCTTTGCCCTGTGGCAGCAGGGCTGGCGCAAATCCGCCATCGCCTTGCCGCTGGTGCTGACCGCCCTGATCCTCGGGTCCAGCAGCCAGTCGGCATCGGGCGGGCTGCTGGTCGGCCTTGGCTTTCTGGCGATTGCGGCCCTGTCGCGCCGGGCCGCCTGTTACCTGGCCGGCGGCATCATGATCGTGGGGTTCCTGTTCATGGTGCCGATCGCCACCCTGTTCGATGCCGTAGGGCTGGCGGAGGTGGAGGGCCTGCCCTTCTCGATAGGGCATCGGGTGATGATCTGGGATTTCGTCGCCGACCGGGTTATGGAGCGCCCCATCTTCGGCTGGGGGCTGGAAGCCTCGCGCGGGATGAATAATTTCGGCGTGGCACCGCCGGTGCTGTTCGACGGCACGGTGGAATTGCTACCGCTGCATCCGCATAACGCCTTCCTGCAGGTCTGGCTGGAACTGGGCGGCGTCGGCGCCATTCTCGCCCTCGTCATGGCCCTGATGATCCTGCGCACCATTCGGGGCCTGCCGCAGACTGCCCAGCTTTTCGCCTATCCGCTGCTGATCTGCGGCTTCTTCATGAGCGGCACGGCCTATGGCAGCTGGCAGACATGGTGGATGACCGGCTTCCTGACCGCGGCGGCCCTGTTCATCATCGTGCTGCGCAGCGCGCCGGAACCGGCGACCGGCAGAGTGGGCGGCGATGGCTGAGGAATCCCGGGTCGATATCCTGCTGTCGACCTATGACGGCGCGGCCTGGCTGGATGACCAGATCGCCAGCATCCTCGGCCAGACCCATGGCAATTTTCGCCTGTGCATCCGCGATGATGGCTCCCGCGATGCCACTCCCGAACTGCTGGCCCGATGGGCGGAACGCGATGCGCGGATCATCTGGCGTCCGGGCAGCCGCAATCTGGGACCGTGCGGCAGCTTCTTCCGGCTGCTTGACAGTGTGGAGGATGACGCCGCCTTCGCCGGCTTCGCCGATCAGGACGATGTGTGGGAAGCCGACAAGCTGGCCCGCGGCGTGGCCGCCTTGTCGGCGTTGCCGGCAGAAATGCCCGCACTGTATTGCGCGCGCGTCGTCATCGTCGATGAAGAGCTTGTCCGCCGGGGGCTGTCGCCGCTGCCGGTACGGGGACCGAGCCTTGCGAATGCGCTGGTCGAGAATATCGCCATCGGCTGCACCATCCTGCTGAACCGCGCCGCCATCGATCTGCTGCGCAATTCCTGGCCGGCCCCGCCGGTGTTTCATGACTGGTGGGCCTATCAGGTGATCGGCGCGCTGGGACAGGTGATCTATGACCCCCGCCCGGCGCTGAAATACCGGCAGCATGGCGGCAACGCCATCGGCGCCGGCTTCACGCCGCTGGACAGGCTGATCGGCAAGGTGCGCCGCCAGCTCACCGCCGGCCAGTCCGATTTGCGCCGGCACCAGGCATCGGAGCTGCGGCGCCTCTTCGCCGACCGGCTGTCCCCGGCCGACCGCGCCACGATCGACGCCCTGCTGGACAGCGAACACGGGCTTATCAGCCGGCTGCGCTATGCTTTCACCGGCACGGCGCATCGCCAGCACTGGCTGGATACGCTGGCCTATAAGGCGCTCTACGTAATTCGCGGGGTGTAAGCCCCTTACCCCATCAGTTCCAGAAGCGCCGTCTCGACGCGGTCTACCGGCAAATCGGCCAGAGACGGCTCGCGCAGGATGGTCACTTTCGGGCCGCGCTGGCCGCTCTGCGTCGGGGTCGAGGCGTGGGAATAGAGCACGATGCTGGGACAGCCGGTGACGGCGAGAAGATGCATCGGCCCAGTATCATTACCAACCGAACCGGCCGCTTTGCGGGCAAGCCCACCCAGCTCGAACAGAGTCGTCTGGTCGGTCAGGTCGCGGGCTGCAGGGCAGGCGGCGGCGATGGCGGCGGTGGTCCCGGCCTCCGACTTGGTGCCGACCAGCACCGGCGTCACGCCGCGCGCGGCAAGCCGGTTGGCAAGGTCGGCATAGTGCGACTCCGGCCAGCGTTTCTCCGGCCGGTGCGGGGCGCAGCCGGAGGCCAGCAGCACATAGGGGGCGGGCAGCCCGAAGCGCGAGACATCGGCATCGATCCAGCCGGCATCGGGCGGCGGCACTTCGGCAATGCCCATATCGCGCAGCTGCATCGCATAGCGGTCGGTGCCATGGGTGGCGTTGCGGTCCGGGTTCGGATCAGGGTTGGAACAGCCCCAGGCCTTGCCCGACCAGCGCGGCGGAAAGGGCCGCAGGAGCTGGAAATACAGATTGGTGCGGTCGGAGCATTGCAGGTCATAGACCAGGTCGAACCGCCCGTCCTTGATCTGCCGGCGCATGGCGTAGAGCGCGCCCAGCCCCTTGTCGCGCGGGTCGGTCCAGATCTCGTCAAACCAGCCGCTGGCGCGGGCCAGCGGCGCCAGCGATGGGATGGTCTGCAGCACCAGATGATCGCCGGCATGAAACCGCCGCAGCGCCTGGAACGCGCCCAGCGCCATGATGAAATCGCCGAACGCGCCATGCTTGATGACGAGAATGCGGTGCGGGGGGCGGGGGATCGTTGGTTCGGACATGCCTTCGCGTATACCGGGCGGCGCACCAGAAGGGAAGCGACTGTTGCCCCAATGGGCCCCGACGACTAGGATGCGCCGCTTTCGATGGATGAGGGTGTATGAGCATGGCGATCCAGGTTCCCGTCTCCTGGGGCGAGTTGATGGACAAGATTTCCATTCTGGAGATCAAGTCGGAACGAATCGATGATGCGGCGAAGCTGGTGAATGTGCGCGCCGAGCTGACGGCGCTGGCCGGGGTGCGCGGCGCCAATCTGCCGGCTGACCGGCCGACTCTGGATGCGCTCGACCGGCTGATGGCCGACATCAAGGCCGTGAACGAGGCGCTGTGGGAGATCGAGGACGACATCCGCGATTGCGAGCGCGCCAGGGATTTCGGCGACCGCTTCGTGGCCCTCGCCCGCGCCGTCTACAAGACCAACGACAAGCGCGCCGAGCTGAAGCGTGAGATCAACACCCTGCTCGGCTCCGCCTTGGTCGAGGAAAAATCCTACAAACCCTACGAGTAATTCTGTGCGCTTGCTCCGCCGGCAGATACGCCAAGACTCTTTATCCGCCGGCGATTTGCTGGCAAAACAGTCCCGGCGTCCCCGTAGCTCATCAGGATAGAGCGACAGTTTCCTAAACTGTAGGTAGCAGGTTCGAGTCCTGCCGGGGACACCATCCTGACCGCCGGAGTGCGCCATGACAGACAGCCCCCTGCTCTATAATGCCGCTTTCGGCCCCCTGAACCTGGCGGCGGTGCGCTCCGCGCCGTGCCAGATGTCGCTGGGCGAGCGGCTGTTTCTCTACAGTCTGGTCTATGCCTCGCGGCCCCGGCATTACTGCGAGATCGGCACGGCGCAGGGTGGCTCGGCGCTGATCGCGCAATCTGCGCTGTTCGATGTCGGGCATCACGATGCCCGGATGAGCCTGATCGACATCGCCTTCGACCTCGACAAGGGTGCGCGCCAGATGCTGGCCCGGCGTGCCGTTTTCCATGAAGGCCCGTCGCTGGAGATGCTGCCCAAGGCGGCCGAGGCGGCGCCCATCGACTTTCTGCTGATCGATGGGGATCACAGCTATGACGGTGCCTACCGCGATATCGAGATGGCGGCGCGCTTCATGGCGCCGGGCGGCCATGTGCTGATCCACGACGCCTATAATCCCCCGATCGCGGCGGCGATCCAGGATGCGCTGCCGACTGGCAACTGGATCGATGTCGGGCTTGTCGTGCGCCATGGCAATGATCTGGACGAGAGCCCGGTCGCCGATCCGCGCTGGCAGGGCCAGCGCAATTTCTGGGGCGGCATGTACCAGCTGCGCCATCGGGGCTAGGCCAGCTGCTCCAGCTTCCAGCCGCCCGCGCCCTCGCGCGCCAAAGTGCGGGCCAGCAGCGGCAGGCATTCGGCCAGGGAGTCGGGCAGGCCATAGGGCGGGTTCACGATCACCATGCCGGTGCCGTTCAGCCGCAGCTCGGTCTCTTCCGGGAAGATCGTCAGCTCGGCGACCAGCGCCTCCTTCGGGTTCAGCGAGCGCACCAGATCGTGTAGGCGGCGCACATCGGCGCGGGCCTTGATCGGATACCACAGCAGATACTGCCCGGTGGCGAAGCGTTTCAGCCCCTCGCGCAGGGCGATGCCCAGCCGGTCCATCTCGCCCTTTTCCTCGAAGGGCGGATCGACCAGCACAACGCCGCGCCTTTCCTTCGGCGGCAGGGTGGCGCGCAGCGCCTCATAGCCGTCGCGGCGTTCGGCCTTGCAGCGCCGGTCGCGGCCAAGCGCGATGTCCAGCGCCTCATGCTCCTCGGGATGCAGCTCGGCGAAATGCGCCCGGTCGCCGTCGCGCAGATGCGCCTGCGCCAGCAAGGGCGAGCCGGGATAGGTGTTATTCGCCAGGAAGGGCCGCACCGCCGCCAGATACTCGGCCAGGGCAGGCGGTAGCGGTTCCGGCAAGGCGAGCAGCCGGCCGATGCCCTCACGGTATTCGCCGGTCTTCTCGGCCTCGACACTGGCCAGATCGTACAGCCCGCGCCCGGCATGGGTATCCAGCACGAAGAACGGCTTTTCCTTGCGCCCGAGATGCTGCAGCACCTGGACCAGAACCAGATGCTTCAGCACATCGGCGAAATTGCCGGCGTGATAGGCGTGGCGGTAATTCACCTGTGGCTTACCCCAGCAGCCGCACCGGCGTACCTGCCATCCAGGCGGCGATGGCCTCGACGGTCTGGCTGTAGAAAACCCGGTAATTATCCTCCGTCACATAGCCCAGATGCGGGCTCATCAGCAGGTTCGGCACGCCGAAGAGCGGATGACCCTGCGGCAACGGCTCCTGGTCATAGACATCGACCGCAGCCCCGGCGATGCGGCCATCGCGCAAGGCGGCAATCAGTGCCGGCTGATCGACGATCTCGCCGCGCGAGGTGTTGATCAGGAAGGCGGTCGGCTTCATCAGCGCGATCTCGGCTGGCCCGACGATGCCCCGGCTGCGGTCGCTCAGCACCAGATGGGTGGTGACAAAATCGGCCTGGCGGAACAAATCTTCCTTGGCGGCGTAGGTTACGCCTGCCTTGGCGCAGGCCTCGGGGGTGAGGTTCTGGCTCCAGGCCAGCACCTTCATCTCCAACGCCTGAGCGACGCGGGCGACCCGGCTGCCCAGCTTGCCGAGGCCGATAATGCCCAGCGTGCGGCCCTTCAGATCGATGCCCAGCGTGCTCTGCCACTGCCCGTCCTCGCCCAGCCGGCGGGTTTCCGCCGGGATATGGCGGGCCAGTGCGAGCATCAGGCCGATGGTCAGCTCCGCCGTCGGATGGCCCAGGCTGTCGGTGCCGCAGACGGTCACGCCGCGCTCCTTCGCCGCAGCCAGATCGATGGCGGCATTGCGCGGGCCGGTGGTGATCAGCAGCTTCAGGTTCGGCAGCTTCTCCAGCAGGTCGCGGCGGAACGGCGTGCGCTCGCGCATGATGCAGATGATGTCGAAGGGTTGCAGAGTCGCGGCCAGATCCGGGCTGTCGGCCATGTAGCGGTCGAACACGGTCACCTCGACCGCATCGCCCAGATTTGACCAGTCGGCCAGCCGGGTGGCGACATTCTGGTAATCATCCAGCACCGCGCAGCGTAATGTCATGGAAGTCTCTCCCCCGCGTTGATTTTGTCGCACCATGTCCATTGCCGGGTGCGAAGATCAAGCCCCGGCTTCAATATCGCGTGAAATGCGGGGAAAGCACTTGCCCCGCGCCGTGCCTTCCCCAAATCATGTGCGCGACCCGAAAGCGCTGCGGCAGGGATAGGATGATCGGATTGCGCGGAGTAGCGGCCCTTCTCGTCGTGCTGATCGGCACGGCCGGAATGGCGCGTGCCCAAACCGGTCCTGTTTCGACCGATCATGTGACGGCCGAGCTGGTGGCCGGCGCGCAATCGGCGGTGCCCGGCCAGACCATCCGCATCGGCCTGCACAAGCAGATCATCCCGCACTGGCATACCTATTGGGAAAACCCCGGCGATTCCGGCCTGCCGACCACCATTGAGTGGAAGCTGCCCGAGGGTACCACGGCCGGCGAGATTCTATGGCCGGCGCCGGAGCGTATCGCCGTCGGCCCGATCATGAATTACGGCTATGAGGGCGAGGTCACGCTGCTGACCGATATCGCCATTCCGGCCACTGCCGCCGTGGGGGGCAGCTTCCCGATCCGCGCCACCGTCGACTGGCTGGTCTGCGAGGAAATCTGCATCCCCGAACAGGTGACGCTGGGCCTTGATCTGCCCATAATCGCGGCGGGCAGCGATCCCGGCCTGGCCCACCCGGCGATTGCCGCCGCCGAGGCGCGGCTACCGGTGGACAGCTCCTGGCCGGCCAGCTTCCAGGCGCGTGACGGCGCCATTGTGCTGGCGGTCGAGGTTGCCGGGCTGCGTGCCGAGTCCATCGAGGATATCTGGTTCTATGCCGATCAATGGGGCGTGCAGAACCACGCCGCCCCGCAGGCGTTGTCGGTCGAACCCGGCCGGATTGTCATGAGTGTGCGGGCCGATGATGCCCTGCCGGCCGACCTTGCCGCGCTGACCGGCGTGCTGGTGGTGAAGGAACGCACCGGCGATGGCGTGCTGACCCAGGCCTTCACGATTGCCGCACCGGCGGGCGCCGTTGCGGCCGGTGGCGGTGTTGCCGGGTTTGACTCAATTGGCTTCGGCACGGCGCTGCTGTTTGCCCTGCTGGGCGGGCTGATCCTCAATCTGATGCCCTGCGTCTTCCCGGTGCTGTCGATGAAGGCGCTCTCCCTCGTCAGCCATGCACGGTCCGAGCCTGCCGTGGTGCGGCTGCATGGCTTTGCCTATACGGCGGGCGTGCTGGCCAGCTTCGCTGCCTTGGCCGCCCTGCTGGTGGCGCTGAAGGCGGCCGGCCAGCAGATCGGCTGGGGCTTCCAGTTCCAGTCGCCGGTCTTCGTGCTGCTGGTCGCCTATCTGCTGTTCGCGGTGGGGCTGAGCCTGTCGGGCGTGTTCACCATCGGCGCATCGGTCGCGGGTGTCGGCTCCGGCCTGGCAGCGCGGTCGGGCTATGCCGGCAGCTTCTTCACCGGCGTGCTGGCGACCATCGTGGCCACGCCCTGCACCGCGCCCTTCATGGGGGCGGCGATGGGCTTCGCGCTGGCCGCGCCGACACCGGTTCTGTTCGCCGTGTTCCTGGTGCTGGGGCTGGGCCTGGCACTGCCCTATATCCTGCTGTCGCTGTTCCCGCCGCTGCTGCGCTTCCTGCCCAGGCCGGGGCCGTGGATGGAGCGCTTCAAGCAGTTCCTCGCCTTCCCGATGTATGGCGCGGCGGTCTGGCTGGTCTGGGTGCTGTCGTTGCAGGCCGGGGCCGATGGCGTGCTGATCGCGCTGGCCGGCATGCTGCTGATTGCGTTTGCCGCCTGGCTCTATGACACGACGCGCCGTTCCGGGCGGGTCGGACGGCTGACCGGAACGGGCCTCGCCACGCTGGCGGCACTGGCGGCGATCATCGGCGGCTATGTCGCGGCCGACCGGGCACAGCTGATGAGCGCGCAAGCCAGCGCCGTGGAGAGCGGCGCAGAGGCGGTCACGCCGTGGGAGGCTTACACCCCGGAAAAGCTCGCCGCCCTGCGCGCCGAGAGCCGGCCGGTCTTCGTGAATTTCACCGCTGCCTGGTGCATCACCTGCCTGGTGAATGAGCGCGTGGCGCTGAACCGTCCGGCCATAGCCGAGGCTTTCCAGAGCGGCGATATCACCTATCTCAAGGGTGACTGGACCAACCAGGACAAGGCGATCACCGAGAAACTGGCCGAGTTCGGCCGGTCCGGCGTGCCGCTCTATCTGTTTTACCCGGCGGGCAAGAATGCCCGTCCGGTCGTTCTGCCGCAGATTCTGACCGTTGACGGAATCCTGAAGGATATCGGCGCCGGTTGAGGCGGCTTTGCGTCACCACTGACATCAGGAGACATGCCATGTTGATGCGTAAAATGCTCACCGGTACCGCCCTCGGTATCACTCTCGCCCTCAGCGCCGGCAGCGCTCTTGCCGTTGGCGCCGCTGCCGAGATCGGCCAGCCGGCCCCGGTCTTCACCGGCAAGGGTGCCGATGGCAGCACCGTCAGCCTCGAAGCCCTGCGCGGCAAGACGGTGGTGCTAGAATGGACCAATCATGACTGCCCCTTCGTGAGGAAGCATTACAGCGCCGACAACATGCAGGGCGTGCAGAAGGAAGCCGCCGCGAAGGACATCGTCTGGCTGCAGGTCATCTCCTCCGGCCCCGGCAAGCAGGGCCATGTCGATGGCCCGACCGCGATCAAGCTGAACCAGGATCGCGGTGCTGCCGTCGCCAACACCGTGCTGGATGTCGATGGCAGCATCGGCAAGGCCTATGGCGCGCAGACCACGCCGCATATGTACATCGTCGATCCCAAGGGCGTGCTGGTCTACAAGGGCGGCATCGATTCGATCCCCTCGGCCCGCTCCAGTGATATTCCCCAGGCGGTGAACTATGTCCGCGAGGCGCTGGACGCGATGGAGAAGGGGGCGGCAATCCCCAACGCCAATACCCGCGCCTATGGCTGCACGGTGCATTACGCGTCGTAACGACCGCATGGGCTGATGCAAGACCCTCCCCGGTTGCCGGGGAGGTTTTTTATGCGCCAGACGCTCCGCTTAATCGACGATGAACAGCCTGGCGCCGTCCTTGGTCGAGGAGCGGTGGGCGGCATCGCCGAAATCGGAGACCTGGTAGCTCATGCCGGCGGTCAGGGTGACTTTCCGGCCATCCTTCAGCTCGGTGTCGAGCTGGCCGTCCAGCACGAACAGAATATGGCCCCGGTCGCACCAGTGATCGGCCAGATAGCCCGGCGTGTACTCGACCATGCGGACCCGGATATCGCCGATCTCCAGCGTGCGCCACAGCGCCTCGCCGGTCTCCCCGGTATGCCGGGTGGCGGGAATCTGGCTCCAGTCGGTCGTGGTGAAGGGCAGGGCGGGTATCTTCATGGCCATGGACTCGCGGGTGGATGGTGCGGGACCGGAACTATGGAACTTATTTCCGCAGGGACCAAGTACGCACGTCTCGTCATGACGCCATAGCCGCGCCATATTGCTATGAGCAACTCGCCCACTAAACACAGCCGAACCAGGAAGAGGCGCCATGCGACACCGCTTCACTTTCATCATTGGCCTTCTGGCCCTGGGCCTCGGCCTTGCCCCGGCGCTGCCGGCCTCGGCGGCGGTGTTCAGCCCGAAAAGCTTCACTCTGGAAAACGGGCTGCAGGTGGTGGTGGTCGAGAATCACCGCATTCCGGTCGTCACCCATATGGTCTGGTACAAGACCGGCTCGGCCGATGAGGCGCGCGGCAAATCGGGCATCGCGCATTTCCTGGAGCATCTGATGTTCCGGGGCACCGAGACGCTGAAGCCCGGCGAATTCAGCCGCATCGTCAACCGCAATGGCGGCAATGACAACGCCTTCACCTCCTGGGACTACACCGCCTATTTCCAGTCCGTCGCCGCCGACCGCCTGGCGCTGGTGATGGAGATGGAGGCCGACCGGATGGCCAATCTGCGCCTGACGGATGAGGTTGTCCTGCCGGAACGCGACGTGATCCTGGAGGAGCGCCGCCAGGTCATCGACAACAACCCGAATGCCGTTCTGGGCGAGCAGATGCGCGCCGCGCAATATCTGCACTACCCCTACCGCGTGCCGATCATCGGCTGGGAATCGGAGATGCGCACCCTGACCACCGAGGATGCGCTGGCCTGGTATGACCGCTGGTACGCACCGAACAACGCCATCGTGGTCATTGCCGGCGATGTCACCGTCGATCAGGTGCGCCCGCTGGCCGAGAAATATTACGGCAAGGTCGCCCGGCGCGAGATCGCCCGGCGCGACCGTGTCGAGGAGCCGCCGCAGCAGGCCGCCCGCCGCATTGAGCGCATCGACGCCCGCGTGCAGCAGCCCAGCGTGAGCCGGCAGTATCTCGCCCCGTCGCATCAATGGGGCGAGACGCAGCATCAATATGCGCTGGAGGTTCTGGCCGAGATCCTGTCCGGCGGGCCGACCAGCCGGCTGTATCGCAAGCTGGTGGTCGAGGATGCCATTGCCGTATCCGCCGGTGCCTATTACAGCGGCGATGCCATCGGCCCCGGCAGCTTCGGCTTCGCCGGCTCTCCGCGCCCCGGTGTCGAGGTTGAGGCGGTCGAGGCCGGCATTGATGCCGAGATCGCCCGGCTGCTGGCCGATGGCGTGACCGAGGCGGAAATAGCCGATGCCAAGCAGCGCCTGAAGGCCAGTGCTGTCTTTGCCGTCGACAGCATTCGCGGCCCGGCCAACATCCTCGGTCGTGCCCTGACCCTCGGCCAGTCGATCGAGGATGTCGAAAGCTGGCCGGAACGCATCGACGCCGTGACCGAGGCGGAGATCGAGGCCGCCGCCAAATCCGTGCTGGTGCCGGAGCATTCCGTCACCGGCATCCTGCGCCCGAAGCCGACCAGCTAGGAACCGATCATGACACAGGTGTTTTCCCGGTTCCTTCTGGCGCTTCTTCTGGTGCCACTGCTCGCCCTGCCAGCCAGGGCCATCGACATCCAGCGCGTCACCAGCCCCGGCGGCATCGAGGCGTGGCTGGTCGCGGACCCCACCAACCCGATCATCGCTTTGGAAGTAGCCTTTCGCGGCGGCAGTGCCAGCGAGCCGGCGGGCAAGGAAGGCCTTGCCAGCCTGGCCACCGATCTGCTGACCGAAGGGGCGGGCGATTTAGACAGCCAGGCCTTCCAGAAGCGCCTCGCCGATCTGTCGATCTCGCTGTATTTCTCCTCCGGCCGGGATTCGCTGCAGGCCGGTTTCCGCACCCTGACGGAAAATCGCGACGAGGCCTTCTCCCTGATGCATCTGGCCCTGACCGAGCCGCGCTTCGATGAGCCGGCGGTGGCGCGGGCGCGCAGCCAGATGCTGGTCGGCCTGAAGCGCGAGCTGGAACGTCCCGGCTCCATCGCCAGCCGCGCCTTCTGGAGCGCCGCCTTCCCGGACCATCCCTATGGCAGTTCGCCCAGCGGCACGCCGGAATCGGTCGATGGGCTGACCGTCGCCGACATGCAGGAATTCATCGGCCGCCGCTTTGCCCGCAATAATCTGCTGGTCGGCGTGGTCGGCGACATCACCCCGGCGGAGCTGGGAGAGCGGCTGGATGCGCTGTTCGCCGGCCTGCCGGAACGCGCGAATATCCCCGAGGTGCCGGAGGTGCAGCCCAGCTTTGCCGGCGATGTCATGGTGATCGACCGCAACATCCCACAGAGCACGGTGCTGTTCGGCCAGCGCGGCGTGAAGCGCAGCGATCCTGACTTCTTCGCCGTCAGCATTCTGGGCGAGGTGATCGGCGGCGGCTTCGGCTCCCGCCTGACCGAGGAAATCCGCGAGAAGCGGGGGCTGGCCTATTCCGTCTATGCCGGGCTGGCATCGCTGGATCGCGGGGCCATGCTGATCGGCAATGTCGGCACCGCCAATGCCCGCGTCTCCGAATCGCTCGATTTGGTCCGCCAGGAATGGGCGCGGCTGTCCGAGGAGGGGCCGACCGAGGAGGAAATGGCCGATGCGAAGGCCTATCTGACCGGCTCCTTCTGGCTCGGTCTGGATAATTCCAGCCGGATCGCCAGCACGCTGGTGGCGATCCAGCGCGAAGGCCTGGGCATTGATTATCTTGACCGCCGCAGCGCCGAGATCGAGGCGGTGACGATGGCGGATCTGAAGCGCGTCGCCCGCGATCTGTTCGACGCCAAGGCGCTGACCTTCGTCGTGGTGGGCAAGCCGGAAGGCGTGACCGCGACCAGGCCGGCACCCGGACAGGATTCCTGAGGCCGGAGCTTTCGCCTTTCTGCCCCGTTATGATGGGAGAAGGCCCGCCGCCGCCCTTGGCGGGGGAGCAGCCGCTTGCTACCCTGTGGCCAACAAGAAATGGTGTTAGCAGATGTTCTACAAGCAAGATATTGAGGGCGCTCTTGAGGGCCGCATCGGCAAGGCCGGGATATCCCAGGCCATGCTGGCGGCGCGTGTGGCGCAGACAAAGCCGGCGCTGAAGGCGCTGGCGGGCTGGTACGCGGATGGCAGCCTGCCGCTACTGCGCCTGACCGAGCGCGAGGATGATCTGCCGGAGCTGGAGGCGATTGCCGCGGATTACCGGGCGCGCTTCGACGATGTGATCGTGCTGGGCACCGGCGGGTCCAGCCTGGGCGGGCGCACGCTGTACCGGCTGGTCGACAAGGGTTTCGGTCCGCCTTCCGGCACGCCGCGCATGCATTTTCTCGATAATGTCGATCCGGTGACTTTCGAGGCGCTGTTCCAGGCCATCGATTTCAAGCGCACCGGCATCATCGTCATTTCCAAATCGGGCGGTACATCGGAAACGCTGATGCAGTTCCTGATCTGCCTGGAGCCGCTGACGCTGGCGGTCGGCGAGGAGAATATCCACGCCCATGTGACGGCGATCAGCGAGAAGACGTCCAACCCGCTGCGCAAGCTGGCGGCGAAATACAATATCCCCACCGTGGAGCATGACCCGAAGGTCGGCGGGCGCTATGCCGTGCTGTCCTGCGTCGGCGTGCTGCCCTCCCTGATCGCGGGCATCGATGTGCGCGCCCTGCGGCAGGGGGCGAAATCGGTGATGGATACGGCCCTTGCCGGGGCGGCCGGGGGAGATCCGGCTGACTGCCCGCCGGCCGTCGGTGCGGCGCTGTCGCTGCTGCTGGATGCGGAGCGGGGGTGCAGCCAGACCGTGCTGATGCCCTATATCGACCAGCTGAACGACCTGTCCTTCTGGTACCGCCAGCTCTGGGCCGAAAGCCTGGGCAAGGGCGGCAAGGGCACGACGCCGATCAACGCGCTGGGCACGGTCGACCAGCACAGCCAGGTGCAGCTCTATCTCGACGGCCCGGCCGACAAGATGTTCACGGTGATCATGGGCAAGGCCGCCGGTACCGGGCCGCGGGTTGCCGATGGCGTCGCCGGGTCGGTCACGCCGGACTATCTGCAGGGCCGCACCATGGGCGATCTGCTGGATGCCGAGCAGCGCGCCACGGCGGAAACCCTGATCCGCAACAAGCGCCCGACCCGCATCCTGCATGTCGATGCCGTCGATGCGGCGACGATGGGCGCGCTGATGATGCATTTCATGCTGGAGACGATCATCGCCGCCGATCTTCTGGGCGTCGATCCGTTCGACCAGCCGGCGGTGGAAGAAGGCAAGGTGCTGACCCGCGAATACCTCGCCGCTATGGCGAAATAGGCCTGCCATGGCGATAAGGCGGCTGCCCGATATCCTGGTCAACCAGATCGCCGCCGGCGAGGTGGTGGAACGGCCGGCCAGCGCCGTCAAGGAACTGGTCGAAAACGCGCTGGATGCCGGCGCCACCCGCGTTGATATCGTGCTGCGCGATGGCGGCCAGTCGCTGATCACGGTCAGCGATGATGGCAGCGGCATGACACCGGAGGAGCTGGACCTGGCCATCGAACGCCATGCCACCTCGAAGCTGCCGGATGACGATCTGGTGCGGATTGCCACGCTGGGGTTTCGCGGCGAGGCGCTGCCCTCCATCGGCGCGGTCAGCCGGCTGTCGCTGACCTCGCGCAAATCCGGCGCGGAGAATGCCTGGCGCATCGAGATCGAGGGCGGGCGCAAGCATCCGGTGCAGCCAGCGGCGCAGGGGCAGGGGACCCGCGTGGAGGTGCGTGACCTGTTCTATGCCACGCCGGCGCGGCTTAAATTCCTGAAGACCCCGCGCAGCGAATATGCCCAGGCCATCGATGTCGTGAACCGGCTGGCTATGGCGCATCCGCATGTCGGCTTCACGCTGGGCGACGGCGCCCGTACCTCCGTAAAGCTCGCGGCCGGGCAGGGCGAGCTGTTCGATATCCGCCTGCGCCGGCTGGCCGCCATCATGGGCGATGATTTCGCCGATAACGCGCTGCGCATCGATGCTACCCGCGAGGGCATCCGCCTGACCGGCTATGCCGGGCTGCCGACGCTCAATCGCGGCAATGCGCAGATGCAGTATCTGTTCGTCAATGGACGGCCGGTGAAGGACCGCCTGTTGCAGGGCGCGGTGCGGGGTGCCTATCAGGATTTTCTGTCGCATGACCGGCATCCGCTGCTGGCGCTGTTCCTGGATCTGCCGCCAGAAGTGGTGGATGTGAATGTCCACCCGGCCAAGGCCGAGGTGCGGTTCCGCGATGCCGGCCTGGTGCGCGGGCTGATTGTCTCCGCCCTGAAACATGCGCTGGCCGAGGCCGGGCATCGCGCCTCGACCACCGTGTCGCTGGCGGCGCTGGGCGCGTTCAACAGCCAGCCCGGATATGCACCCCAGCCTTATCGCGGCGGTGGCTATGCCTATCCTTCCGCTGCAATGGCCCCGGCATTGGCTGACGCGGCGCGCGGCTATCACGCTCCGCTGCCGCATCTCGATACATCGCTTTCCGCGCCGCCGGCGCCGGTCAATGACACGGCCCCGCAGAATGATCTGCCGCTCGGCGTGGCGCGCGGCCAGGTGCATGGCACCTATATCGTCGCCCAGACGGCGGATGGCATCGTCATCGTCGACCAGCACGCCGCGCATGAAAGGCTGGTCTATGAGCGCATGAAGCAGGCGCTGGGCGAGAGCGGCGTGGCCCGGCAGTCGCTGTTGCTGCCCGAAGTGGTGGAGCTGGATGAGCCGGCCGTCGAGCGGCTGATTTCGCGGGCGGAGGATCTGGCGCGCCTCGGCCTTGTCGTCGAAGGCTTCGGTCCCGGCGCGGTGGTGGTGCGCGAGGTGCCGGCGCTGCTGGGCCAGGTCGATGCCGCCGGCCTGGTGCGCGACCTTGCCGATGATCTGGCGGAATGGGACCAGGCGCTGGCGCTGGAGGACCGTCTGGCCCATGTCTGCGGCACCATGGCCTGCCACGGCTCGGTCCGGGCCGGCCGCCGGCTGAATGGCGAGGAGATGAATGCCCTGCTGCGCCAGATGGAGGCGACCCCGCATTCCGGCCAGTGCAACCATGGCCGGCCGACCTATGTGGAGCTGAAACTGGCCGATATCGAGCGGCTGTTTGGCCGCCGCTGAGTTTTCAAAAAGACCTGCGACGGAAATCGCCCCCTCCCGCGTGTAAAGGGTAAGTCCGGCATTGATCCAAGTTTTCACAGCGCCGGAATGACCCTGACGAGAGGATTTGTCATGAAGACCAAATTCGCCTTTATCCCCTTCGCCCTCGCCGCTGCGCTGGTGGTGTCCGCCCCGTCCCTGTCACAGGCTGCGACGATCGGTGACGCGAAGGAGCCGGGCGGCCCCCGCGCCGAAAAGATGATGGAGCACCTTGATGCCAACAAGGATGGCAAGATCAGCCGCGAGGAATTCGAGGCCGGTCGTCCCGGCGGCAAGGACGATAAATTCGCCGATTTCGACAAGAATGCCGATGGCGCGCTGTCGAAGGAAGAATACCAGGCCATGTTCATGGCCCGGACGCAGAAGATGGCCGAGCGGACCTTCGACAGGCTCGACGCCAACAAGGACGGCAAGATCGATGCCGGCGAGCGTCAGGCGCATCAGGACGCGATGTTCAAGCGCCTCGACAAGAATGGCGACGGGTCGATCACTGCTGATGAGCTGCGCGCCAGTCCGCCCAAGCGCTAACCCAGGCCAAGTGGCAATGCCGTTCGGTTTCCGCCAAGGATGAGGATCAGGCGTGCAGGACACCGCGTCGGACGATACCGACACCACCTTGATCCGCAAACTCGCGGCGGGCGACCGCACGGCCTTTGCCACCCTTCTCAGCCGCCATCTGCCGGTCATTCACCGGCTTGGATGGCGGCTGCTGGGGGAGCCGACGGAGGCCGAGGACGTGGCCCAGGAAGCGTTTCTGAAACTCTGGAACTTTGCACCCGACTGGCGGGACGAGGGCGCAAGCCCGCGTACCTGGCTGTACCGGGTTGCATTCAATCTGTGCCAGGACCGGTTGCGCCGGCGCCGCGTCGTCTTTGTCGAGACGGTGCCCGAAGTGCCGACCGATCCGTCGGATGCACCGGGGGCAGCCATGATGGAAGCCGAGCGTAATGCCCGCGTGAAGGGGGCGCTGGATGCCCTGCCTGAACGGCAGCGCGCCGCCCTTGTCCTGAGTTACTACGAGGGGCTGAGCCAGGCCGAGGCTGCCGCGATCATGGAGATCGGCGAAGAGGCTCTTGAATCACTGCTCGCCCGGGGGCGGCGCAAGCTGCGCGAGCTACTGGCGGCCGATGGCCGGGAATTGCTGGGGGAAATGACATGAGCACGCCGATGGATATGGCCCGTTTTCACGCACTTCTGGATGCCTATGGCGCGTCGCCGGCCCGCTGGCCCGAGGCAGAGCGTGCGGCGGCGGAGGCGCTCATGGCTGTCAATCCGATGGCCCGTGCGGCCCGGCGCCAGGCACTGCCTTTCGATGCCATGCTGGACACGCTGACGCCGCCGCCTTTGCCGGTCGATCTTGCGGCCCGGATCATGGCCGCAATGCCTGATCGTCAGCCGGTGCCGGTTCCGGCGGCAGCCAACAGCAATGTCCGGTCCTGGCCGATGGCGCTGGCGCTGGCCGCCTCGGCGGCAATCGGCCTCTGGGTTGGCATTGCCGCAGGGCCGCTGACCGGTAACGCGACGGCTGGCGACCTGGCCTCGCTGGACCAGCAGGAAGTTGTCGCCCTGGCGTTCGGTCCCCTGGCGGAAAATGGAGTGTATGGCGATGAGTGAGCGTGATGTTTCCCGCAGGGTTGGGCGCTGGCGCCGTTGGGCGCTACCGGCCTCGCTGGCCGTAAACCTGCTGCTGCTGGGCATTCTGGCCGGTGGCATGCTCGCCGGGCATGACCGTCCGCCGGGGCGCGATGGCGGGCGCATCGGCTTCAACCCCCTGGAGCAGGCCGTGCCCGAACCGGCGCGCGCGAAGGTTTCCGCCGTGTTCGAGCGTGACCGGGAAACCCGTCGCCAGAGTTTCCGTGAGTTGCGCGAGGCTCGGGCGGCAGTGCGCGAGGCGATGCAGCGCACGCCCTATGACGGTGCGGCGGCGGCGGCAGCTCTGGACCAGCTGCGGGACCGCTCGGTTGCGGTGCAGAATGCTTTCCACCAGCTCATGCTGGCTGTCACCGAGGCCCTGACGCCGGAAGAACGCGCGGCCTTTGTCGAGGCACTCGACCGGCCCCGCCGAGGAGATGGGCATCGCCCGCCGCCACCTGGCGAAGGGCCTGAACCGGAGGGGCCACCGGCCCGGTAATATTTTTCTTCTGTTACGGAACCTGTTTTGCTATGTAAGGCATAACTTCGCGATATATTGACGGGATTGCGCTTGCTGACTGTGGCATATATGCCGCGTTCGCAACTTTTGAGCAACAGAACCAGTGTTTGTCGTGTGCCTTCCGGGTTTTTCTGGTACCAGTAGGACAGTGCCTATCTCGCTGCAAAAGCAGCGGAAAATAGGCTATAAAGTTAACTTAAACAGCATCTGGGGTAATGGGCTATGGCTACTAAGGCTCGTCTTCTCGCGGCGGCACTCGTCCTGACCATGCCGTCCTTGGCATTGGCGCAGCAGCCGGGTCCGTATATCGGCTTCGGTCTGGGCGGAAACTTCCTCGAAGATTCCGACATCAGCGGCAGCGGTGTGAACACCGATGCGGAGTTTGATTGGGGCCCGATGGGCGCCGCCACTCTCGGTTATTCCTTCGGCGGTCCCCGCCTGGAACTCGAATTCAGCTATCGCGTGAATGACGTCGACAAGGTCGGCGGTGCCAATGGCGGCGGCGAAGCCCGCGCCGGCGCGCTGATGGTGAACGCCCTGTACGACTTCCACTTCGGCGGCTTCAAGCCCTATATCGGTGTCGGTATCGGTGGCGCCAGCGTGAAGTTTGATGGCGTCGGCCCGGTTGCTGGCAGCTCGGTCAATGATTCCGACATCGTCCTGGCCTACCAGGGCATTGCCGGCGTGGGCTACGCGCTGAGCCCGCAGCTCGACCTGTTCGCCGATTATCGCTACTTCGCCACCGAAGACAGCAGCTTCAACGGCCCGACGGGTTCGGTTGATGGCGAGTATTCCGCCCATACCGTCATGGTCGGCGTGCGCTACTTCTTCAACGGTCCGGCCAAGCCGGCCGCCGCTCCGGTCGCTGCTCCGGCCCCGCAGCCCGCTCCGGCTCCGGTCGCTGCTCCGGCTCCGCCGCCGGTCCCGCGTAACTACCTCGTGTTCTTCGACTTCGACCGTTCCGACCTGACCGCCGATGCGCGCCAGATCGTTAAGCTCGCTGCCGATAACGCCAAGAAGGGCGGCATCTCCCGCCTGCAGCTGGTCGGCCATGCTGACCGCTCCGGTCCGGCCACCTACAACCAGCGTCTGTCCCTGCGCCGTGCCGAATCGGTCAAGGGCGCTCTGGTCCAGGAAGGCCTCGGCCAGAACCAGATCGGCGTGGAAGCCCGCGGTGAGTCCGATCCGCTGGTCGCGACTGCCGATGGCGTTCGCGAGCCGCAGAACCGGCGCGTGGAAATCATCCTGCAGTAATCTGCTGGATGGGGCGTCTCTCCCGGGAGGCGCCTTTCCAAGCCAAGCTAAAGAAGACACCCGGCCAAGCGATTGGCCGGGTGTTTTTTTTGTCCAGCCATCGGCTAAGGTGCCCGGCGTAACCCGTCCTGCTCAAGATGCGAGATGAACCATGAATGTTGTCATGCTGCTCTATCCCCGGCTTACCCAGCTCGATCTGACCGGCCCCTTCGAGGTGTTCTCGCGCTTCAAGGAACTGACCGTGCATCTGGCGTGGAAGACGACGGAACCGGTGACCGACGGGGCCGGGCTGAAGCTGCTGCCCAGCGTGTCGCTGGGTGATTGTCCGCAGGCCGATATCCTGTTCGTGCCGGGCGGGCCGGGCCAGTTGCCGCTGATGGAAGATGAAGAGGTGCTGGAGTTCCTGCGCCGCCAGGCGGCAGGGGCGACCTATGTGACATCGGTCTGCACCGGCTCGCTGGTGCTGGCTGCGGCCGGGCTGCTGACCGGCTACAAGGCGACCTGCCACTGGCTGTCGCTGGAGCAGCTCGCCTGTTTCGGGATCGAGCCGGTGGCCGAGCGTGTGGTCATCGACCGCAACCGCGTCACCGGGGCGGGGGTTACCTCCGGCATCGATTTCGCGCTGACCCTGGCCGCGCAGATATTCGGGGAGGAACGCACCCGGCGGGTTCAGCTTGCCATGGAATACGACCCGGCCCCGCCCTTCGCCGGTGGCTCGCCGGCCAGCGCGGAACCGGCCCTGATTGCCGGCGTGCGCGAGGGCAGTGCGGCCTTCCAGCAGCAACGCCTAGATGTCGCGCGCAAGGTCGCGGCCCGGCTGTAGGCAAAAGAAAAGGCCGGTTCCCTTGCGGGGCCGGCCTTGGGGCTGTTCTCAGCAGGCGTTGGTTCAGCGCGTCTTCGCAGCCGTATACTGGCAGACTGACACACCATGCGCGCCGGCGGTGGGCTGCAGGGCAGCAAATTCCTCGAAGCTGCTGGCCTTGCTGTCCATAAGAACGGCGAAGGCCTGCGCGGCGGCGCCGCAGAAGGCATTCAGTTCGGCGAGGCTGCGCTGCGAGGCCTCATTGGCCATGCGGGTCACGAAGCCATTCAGCTCAGGCGCGGATTTGCCACCATAAACGCGGGTGAAATACTGCTTCAGCGTCTTGCCGGTATCGGCCATCTCACCTTTGTATTTGGTGACGACGGCGTTGTAGTGGGGGCGCTGGTTGCAGCTCAGTGCCGCGATCATCAGTTCGCTTTGCAGGACCCGCGCCTCAAGGGCGGCTTTTTCCTTCGGCATGGCGCAGGCGGCAAACGCCGCATCGGAGACGCCGAGCACCAGCACCGCGCTGAGCGCGAGTGCAAGTTTCTTCTTTCCGATCAAGCCCCTCATCATCCCCCCATCACACCCCGGGCGCTGTGTCCTCGCCATCGGGGCGCCCTCGTGACGCCTAATATTCGCCACTATGCCACTCTCAACACAAGCCTGCAACCCATTGAGAAAAAGGAATCTCTGGTTGCGGTATCGCGCTGCCACTGTGTTGCATGGCAGCCTCACCGTCCGGAAAAGCGTACCGGGCTGGCGGGGCTGTCCCGGCCCGGCTAGAGTTTGTCCGACAAAAGCCCCGCAGAGGACATTTCAGGAGGATACCATGCGTTTGAAGGACAAGGTCGCGATCGTCACCGGTGCCGGCTCGGGCTTTGGCGAGGGCATTGCAAAGCTCTACGCGCAGGAAGGCGCGATGGTCGTGGTCAACGATCTCAGCGAGGCCGGCGGCAACCGGGTCGTCGCAGAGATCGACAAGGCGCAGGGCCAGGGCACGGCGATCTTTGTGAAGGCCGATGTGTCCAGGGATGCCGATGTGAAGGCGCTGGTCGAGAAGACCCTGGCGACCTTCGGCCGGCTGGACATCATGGTCAACAATGCCGGCTATACCCACAAGAACAAGCCGATGCTGGAGGTAACCGAGGAGGAATTCGACCGCTGCTTCGCGGTGAACACGAAGGCGATCTTCCTGTCGGCGAAATATGCCGTGCCGGTGTTCCGCAAGCAGGGCAAGGGCGGCGTGCTGATCAACACCGCCTCCACCGCCGGACTGCGGCCGCGGCCGGGCCTGACCTGGTATAACGGCTCCAAGGGGGCGGCGATCACGCTGACCAAATCCATGGCGGTCGAGCTGGCGGCGGAGCAGATCCGGGTGAACTGCCTGTGCCCGGTGGCCGGCGAGACCGGCATGCTGGCCGATTTCATGGGCGAAGACACGCCGGAGAAACGCGCGAAATTCGTTTCGGTGATCCCGATGGGCCGGTTCAGCCAGCCTTCCGACATGGCCAATGCGGCGCTGTTCCTGGCCGAGGATTCGTCAAGCTTCCTGACCGGCCTCGCCATGGAGGTCGATGGCGGCCGCTGCGTCTGATTCTGTAACCGGAAGCCGGCCCCTGCCTCGATTTTAAGAGACCGGGGCCGCGCTGAAGGTGACGACGATATCGGCGGCCTCGCCGCTGGGATTGACGAATTCAGTGCGGAACCGGGTGATTTCGCCGGGGGCCAGCTCAGCCATGTCGGCGTCGAACATCCAGTCCTGCACTTCCTTGCGCTCGATGCTGCGCAGGGCGGCACGCATGGTCGGCACGGGCTGCGGCTGGTCGCTCAGATTGGCGACCTCGCCCTCGACCACCAGGATCAGCGTGGTGCCTTCCAGCAGGCGCTCGACGCGGACATTGCGGATCAGCAGCCCGTCGCCGGGTACGGGCACCGGCAGGCCGATCTTCTCATAGCCCAGCGCCGCCGGCGGCCAGGCGGCAACGATCTGCTGGCGGGCAAAATACCCGCCCGCCGCCAGCCCGGCGATCAGCAGCAGCAGGACCACCCAGCCGGCGCGGCTCGACTTCTTCTTCTCCTGCGGCATGCGCGGCAGGCGGGGAATGCGGGGATGAAGGGCAGGATCGTCCCGGTCAGCCTCGACCGCGGCCATGGCATCCGCGAAATCGGCTTCCGTTTCCGGCTCGTGCCAGGGTTCATCCTCGAAGGAATCGTTCTCCAGCTCCGGGGCTGGCGTGTTCTCATCGGCAAAGGGGTCGAAGGCCGGCTCGGGGGCAGGCTCAGGCGCTTTCGCCGCAGGCTTGGCGCCTACGCGCACCGGCGGTTCCGGGGCTGCTGGCTGCTGGAACCAGGTATGGCCGCATTCCCGGCAACGGACCTTGCGCCCGGACGGGCCAAGCTGGGCCTCGCTCAGGGCGTAGCGTGCAGAACATTGGGGACAGGACAGGATCATGGACGACGCGGCCTCGTTGCGTGCTTTGCTTGTATCGTGTCCGGGGGGGCGCTGACAAGCAAAGCGGGTAGCGGCCTGCAGGGTTGGGGCGCGGGGTGTGCTGGACGCTACCCATGGCCTATGCCATCTTGCCGCCGCTTTACCAAGCCACAAGAGCAGGGTGCGCGAGGCTGGCCTTAAGCCGCAGAGGGGGCTGAAACACGGTGGTGCGTTTCGAGAAGGTGGGGATGAAATTCCGCGACGGACCGACCGTGCTGGAAGAAGTGAGCTTCTTTCTGCAGGCCGGCTCGTTCCACTTTCTGACCGGGCCGAGCGGTGCCGGCAAATCGACCCTGCTGAAGATCATGTATCTGGGGCTGAAGCCGACCTCCGGCCGGGTCCGGCTGTTTGACCGGGATGTCGCCGGCATCGCGCGCGCCGAATTGCCGGCGCTGCGCCGCAAGGTCGGCGTGGTGTTCCAGGATTTCCGGCTGATCAATCACCTCTCCGTGCTCGATAATGTCGCCCTGCCGCTGCGCATCGCCGGGGCCAAGGAGGCAATGGTGCGCCGCCACGTCCCGGAATTGCTGGACTGGGTCGGCCTGGGTGCGCATATGGACGCATTGCCCGCGACCCTGTCGGGCGGGCAGCAGCAGCGCGTCGCCATTGCCCGCGCGGTGATCAGCCGGCCGAAACTCCTGCTGGCCGACGAGCCGACGGGCAATGTCGACGACCAGATCGCCATGCGCCTGCTGTATTTGTTCGAGGAGCTGAACCGGATGGGAACGACGGTGATGATCGCCACGCATAATCAGGGGCTGGTCGACCGTTTCAGCTATCCGCAGCTTTTTCTGCGCGGCGGCCGGCTGATCGGGCCGGGCGAAGACAGCGAAGTGGCCTGAGCCGATGTTCTGGCGCCGACATTCCGATCTGCCGCTGCGCGGTGATGCCTCCAGCCGGTTCCTGCCCTGGATCGTCGCCGTGATGGTGTTCCTGGCCGTGCTGGCGGTCGCCGGGCTGCTGGCCGCACAGGAGGTGGTCGGGCGCTGGCAATGGGCGCTCAGCGGCACGCTGACGGTGCAGGTGCCGCCGCCGGTCGATGCGGCGGGTGCGACCAATATGGAAGACCGGATCGGCAAGGCGGTGGAGCTGCTGCGCCGCACGCCGGGCGTTGCCTCGGCCGAGGCGCTGTCGGAAGCGGAGACCCGCGCCCTGCTGGAGCCCTGGCTGGGCGCCGGCGCCGCGATTGACGGGTTGCCGGTGCCGCGCCTGATCGATGTGACGCTGATCCCCGGCGCTACGGTCGATTTCGCGGCGCTGGAGGGGCGTTTGGCGGCACAGGCCCCCGGCGCCACGCTGGATGATCATGGCCGCTGGCTGGGCGACCTGGTGCGCCTGGCGCGCTCCGTCGAGGCGGTGGCCGCTGCCATCGTCCTGCTGGTGGCGCTGGCCGGCATCGCGGCCGTCGTCTTTGCCGTGCGCACCGGGCTGGCAATCCACCGCGAGGTCATCGACCTGCTGCATCTGATCGGTGCGCGCGACAGCTATATCGCCCGGGAATTCGCCCGCCAGGCCTTCACGCTCAGCCTGCTCGGCAGCCTGCTGGGGGCTGTGCTGGGCGGCGGCGCGCTGCTGGCGCTCCAGACCATTGGCGGCAACTCCCCGGCGGGTGATCCGGAAGCCTTGGCCGACATGCTAAGCATTGGATTCGATGCGCGGGAGTGGATCATTCTGGCGGCAGTGCCGATAGCCGCTATCCTGCTCTCCGTAGCAACCGCGCGACTATCGGTCATGCGGGCGCTGTCCCGTCTCGTCTGAGAGGCTATTGGTGTCGGAGCCCAAACGTTTTTTCTTTGCCAAGCGGCGCAAGCCGCGGTGGCGCGGCTTTGCCGTGGCTGCTGCCATCCTGCTGGCGCTGTGGATCGGCGGGCTGTTTACCTTCGCCGAGGATATCCCCGCCGAGGATGATGCGCCGCCCCGCCAGACCGATGGCATCGTGGTGCTGACCGGTGGCGCCCTGCGCCTGGAAGCGGGGCTGGAATTGCTGCGCGACAATCGGGGGCAGCGGCTGCTGGTTTCCGGCGTGAATACTGGCGTCACCCGCGAGACGCTGCTGCAATTGCAGCCGGCCTGGAGTGCGGCGCTGAACGACCGGATCGATATCGACTACGCCGCCAGCAATACCATCGGCAATGCCGCGGAAACTGCCGATTGGGTGACGCGCAATAGCTTCACCTCGATCCAGCTGGTGACAGCGAATTATCACATGCGACGCAGCCTGTTGGAGCTTTCGGCCGCCATGCCCGACATAGAAATTATCCCGCATCCGGTTTTCCCCAGCGAGTTCCGGGCCGAGGCCTGGTGGCGCTGGCCCGGTACGGCGGCGCTGATCTTCAGCGAGTACAATAAATTCCTCATGGCGCGGTTCCGGCTGTTCATCGCCGACCAGATCCGCCAGAGCGAAGCGCCATGACCTGGCTTCGCTCGCTGCTGTTCTATGCCTGCTTCTATGTGTGGTCGGCGCTGATCAATATCGGCGGCCTGCCGCTGCTCGCCGGGCCACCCGGCGTGGTGACACTGGGCCAGCGGGCCTGGGCCTGGGGCGTGCTGGTGCTGCTGCGCTACGTCGCCGGCTTGCATTACGAGGTGCGCGGCCGGGAAAACCTGCCGGACGGGCCGTATATCATCGCCGCCAAGCATCAATCGGCCTGGGAGACCATCGTCTTCTTCAAGGAAGTGGCCTATCCGGCCTATGTGCTGAAGAAGGAATTGCTGAAGATCCCGCTCTATGGCTGGTACGCGAAGCGCGCCCGCCACATCGTCGTCGACCGGGAGGGCGGGTCGAAGGCTCTGCGCAATTTGCTGGCTGACAGCAAGGTGGCGCTGGAACGTGGCATGGTGCCGATCATCTTCCCGCAGGGTACGCGCACGGCGCCTGGCGCGGTCATGCCCTACCAGTCCGGCATTGCCGCGATGTACAAGGGGCTGGGCGTGCCGGTGGTCCCGGTGGCGCTGAATTCCGGCCTGTTCTGGGGCCGCGTCGCCTTCCTGAAGAAGCCCGGCACCATTGTGCTGGAATATCTGCCACCGATCGCCCCCGGCCTGGACAAGGCCAGTTTCATGGCCGAGCTGGAGGCCCGCACCGAAGCCGCCTCGGAAAAGCTTCTGGTCGAAGGCCGGCGGGAAGCTCCTTAGCCTTCCTGTGCGCAAGCCTGTGGATTGCGGGGATGGTGGGGATGAAATCACCCTGTGCACAATCGCCCCTTGTGGATAACGGGGACAAATCCGATCTTTTCAATAAGATGGGATGGTTATCGCTGATAGCGAACGTGGAAACATAACGGGAACATATCGTTTGTCCGGGCGCTGCCGCATGGTAAACTGCACCGGCAGTCGAACCCTGAAGTCCCCCGCAGGAGCGGTTACAATGGCAGGCATAGCGGCGATTTCTCAGCAGATTTGGGACATGAAGTACCGGCTGAAGGATGCCGCCGGCACGCCGCTCGACCGCACCATGGAAGATAGCTGGCGGCGCATCGCCAAAGCACTGGCCGAGCCGGAAGAAGACAAGGCGCTGTGGGAGGACCGCTTCTACGAGGCGCTGGAGGATTTCAAATTCCTGCCGGCCGGACGCATCATCGCCGGGGCCGGGACGGCGCGCAGCGTCACCTTGTTCAACTGCTTCGTCATGGGCACGATCCCGGACGACATGGCCGGCATCTTCGAGCATCTGAAGGAAGCCGCGCTGACCATGCAGCAGGGCGGCGGCATCGGCTATGATTTCTCCACCCTGCGGCCCAAGGGCGCGCCGGTGAAGGGGGTGGGGGCAGATGCCTCCGGCCCGCTGCCCTTCATGGATGTGTGGGATGCGATGTGCCGCACCATCATGAGCGCCGGCTATCGCCGCGGCGCGATGATGGCGACGATGCGCTGCGACCATCCCGACATCGAGGATTTCATCGCTGCCAAGCAGGAGGCGGGGCGGCTGCGCATGTTCAATTTGTCGGTGCTGATCACCGACCCGTTCATGCAGGCGGTGAAGGAGGGGTCGTCCTGGGATCTGGTGTTCCGGGGCACGGTCTATCGCACCATCGAGGCCCGTGCACTGTGGGAAGCCATCATGCGCGCGACCTATGCCTATGCCGAGCCGGGGGTGATCTTCATCGACCGGATCAACCGGCGCAACAACCTGCATTACTGCGAGACCATCGCCGCCACCAATCCCTGCGGCGAGCAGCCGCTGCCGCCGTATGGCGCCTGCCTGCTGGGCTCGATCAATCTGGCGAAGCTGGTGGAGCGGCCCTTCGAGGCGGATGCCGGAATCGACATGGACCGGCTGGCGACGCTGGTCGCGACATCCGTGCGCATGATGGACAATGTGACCGACGCCTCCCGCTTCCCGCTGCCGCAGCAGCAGGCGGAGGCGCTGGCGAAGCGCCGCATCGGGCTGGGCGTGACCGGACTGGCCGATGCGCTGATCTTCTGCGGCGCGCGCTATGGCAGTGCCGATGCCGTGGCACTGACCGGGAAATGGCTGGCGGCGCTGCGCCGCGCGGCCTATCTCGCCTCGGTCGAACTGGCGAAGGAGAAGGGCGCCTTCCCGCTGTTCGACCGCGAGCAATACATGGCCGGGGAAACCATCCGCGACCTCGATGCGGATGTGCAGGAAGCGATTGCCGCGCATGGCGTCCGCAATGCGCTGCTGACCTCCATCGCGCCGACCGGCACGATTTCCATCCTGGCCGATAATGTCTCCTCGGGGCTGGAGCCGGTCTTCAGCTTTGAATATACCCGAACGGTACTGATGCCTGATGGTAGCCGGAAGGAAGAGGCGGTCACCGATTACGCGCTGCGCCTCTATCGCCGGCTGAAGGGCGAGACCGCCCGGCTGACCGATGCCTTCGTCGATGCCCAGCGGCTCGCCCCCAGCGATCATGTGGTGATGCAGGCGGCGGTGCAGAAATACATCGACAGCTCGATCTCCAAGACCATCAACATCCCGGTCGATCTGCCCTTCGATCAGTTCAAGACCGTCTACCAGATGGCCTATGACATGGGCTGCAAGGGCTGCACCACCTACCGGCCGAACGAGATCACCGGGGCGGTCCTGCAGGTGAAACCGGACACGGTGGAAGGCACGCAGCAATCCGAGCTGGCGCTCAGCACGCCGGAGACCCGTCCGGCCGACGCCTTCGAGGCCGGCGGCGTGATCTACATGACCCAGCCGCTGAACCGGCCGGAGGAACTGCCCGGCAAGACCTACAAGATCAAATGGCCGGAGAGCGAGCATGCGCTCTACATCACCATCAACGATGTGATCCAGGATGGCCGGCGGCGGCCCTTCGAGATTTTCATCAACTCCAAGAACATGGAGCATTTCGCCTGGACCGTCGGGCTGACTCGCATGATCAGCGCCGTGTTCCGGCGCGGCGGCGATGTCTCCTTCGTGGTCGAGGAGCTGAAGGCGGTGTTCGATCCGCGCGGCGGGCAATGGGTCGGCGGGCGCTATGTGCCCTCGCTGCTGGCCGCCATTGGCGATGTGATCGAACGCCATCTGATGGATATCGGCTTCATCCCCCAGCCCGAGGAAAAGCGCCAGGGCCATCTGGCCGAGCGCAAGGTTGTCGGCCTGGCCGACCAGCGCCTGCGCTACTGCCCGAAATGCGCCCAGCCCAGCCTGCTCCGCCAGGAAGGCTGCGACACCTGCACGTCGTGCGGCTATTCAAAGTGCGGGTGAGGGGGGTTCTTGCCCCTGAAATGTACGCCCGCTGGTCTTCTTATTTACCTCGTCACCCTCGGGCTTGACCCGAAGGTCCATTCGTCCGTGCGGTTCGCTCGGTCAATGGATGGTCGGGTCAAGCCCGACCATGACGAAAGAAGAGGGTAGGCATCCAGACAAAAAAACACCCGGGGAGAGGGCTCCCCGGGCAGGAATGTCGGTGTGCGTTCGCGTATGACTACGCGCTCTCAAGCCCCGTTCGGTGAAGTCCCTCTCCCTTCACGAAGAACGGTTCATGCGGTTCTCGATGAGGTCGTCGACCACGCCGGGATCGGCGAGGGTCGAGGTATCACCCAGAGCCTCATATTCATTTGCTGCAATTTTCCGAAGAATGCGACGCATAATTTTGCCTGAACGCGTTTTTGGCAGTCCCGGTGCCCATTGAATCAGGTCCGGGCTGGCGATCGGGCCGATCTCCTTGCGCACCCATTGCACCAGTTCCTTGCGCAGTTCCTCGGTCGGCTCCTCGCCGGCGGTCAGGGTGACATAGGCATAGATGCCCTGGCCCTTGATGTCGTGCGGATAGCCGACAACGGCGGCCTCGGCCACCTTGGCATGGGCAACCAGCGCGCTTTCCACCTCGGCCGTGCCCATGCGATGGCCCGACACGTTGATCACGTCATCGACGCGGCCGGTGATCCAGTAATAGCCATCCTCGTCGCGCCGTGCCCCGTCGCCGGTGAAATACTTGCCGGGGAAGGTGGCGAAATAGGTGTCGAAGAAGCGCTGGTGATCGCCATAGACGGTGCGCATCTGGCCCGGCCAGCTGTCGGTGATGCACAGATTGCCGTCGGTCGCTCCCTCCAGCGTCTTGCCGTCATTATCGACCAGCTCCGGCACGACGCCGAAGAAGGGGCGGGTGGCGGAGCCGGGCTTCAGCGGCGTGGCGCCGGGCAGCGGGGAGATCAGGATGCCGCCGGTCTCGGTCTGCCACCAGGTATCGACGATGGGCGATTTCTCGTCGCCGACGACGCGGTAGTACCAAAGCCAGGCTTCCGGGTTGATCGGCTCGCCGACCGAGCCCAGCAGGCGCAGGCTCTTGCGGCTGGTCTTCTTCACCGGCTCCTCGCCGTCGCGCATCAGGGCGCGGATGGCGGTTGGTGCTGTGTAGAAGATGCTGACCTTGTGCTTGTCGACCACCTGCCAGAAGCGCGAGCCATCCGGATAATTCGGCACGCCCTCGAACATCAGCGTCGTGGCGCCATTGGCCAGCGGGCCATAGACGATATAGCTGTGCCCCGTGACCCAGCCGACATCGGCGGTGCACCAGTAGATATCGCCTTCGTGATAGTCGAAGACATATTGATGCGTCATCGAGGTATAGACCAGATAGCCGCCGGAGCTGTGCAGCACGCCCTTCGGCTTGCCGGTCGAGCCGGAGGTGTAGAGGATGAACAGCGGGTCTTCCGCATTCATCTCGGCCGGCGGGCAATCGGCGGAGACCTTGGCGGCGGCCTCGTGATACCAGATGTCGCGGCCGTCCTTCCAGTCGACCTTGCCGCCGGTGCGCTTCACCACCACGACGCCGGTGACATTCGGGCACTTCTTCAGCGCCTCGTCGGCATTGGCCTTCAGTGGCACCTTGCGGCCGCCACGCAGGCCTTCATCGGCAGTGATCAATACGGTGGAATCGCAATCCACGATGCGGCCGGCCAGCGCGTCGGGCGAGAAGCCGCCGAACACCACGGAATGGACCGCGCCGATGCGCGCACAGGCCAGCATGGCGTAGGCGGCTTCCGGGATCATCGGCATGTAGATCGTCACCCGGTCGCCCTTCTGGACGCCCTGGGTCTTCAGCACATTGGCGAAGCGGCAGACCTGCTCATGCAATTCGCCATAGGTGATATTCTTCTGCTCGTTCGGATCATCGCCTTCCCAGATGATCGCCACCTGGTCGCGGCGCTTCGCCAGATGCCGGTCGATGCAATTGGCAGAAACGTTCAGCGTGCCGTCGTGAAACCATTTGATGTGCAAATCCTTCTTGTCGAAGGAGACATCCTTGACCTTGCTATAGGGCTTGATCCAGTCGATGCGCTTGCCGTGTTCGGCCCAGAAACCCTCCGGGTCGCTGACCGAGCGCTCATACATCGCGAAATAGCCGGGCTCGTCGATCCAGGCGGATTTCGCCCGGTCTGCGCGGATTGGCAACACGGTGGCTTCTGACATTGTCTGGACATCTCCCTCTCTGCGGTGCGTCTTTGACCCGATATGGCCGGGCAACGCGATTGGCTGCGGCAACGCATCGCCAACAGGCAGGGGGATTATCCATGTTGGGCCGCCGGGAAACAAGTGCAGGTAATAATACGTTTCCCAGGGCAGGCCATAAGGTCACGACTGGCAAGCAGAGGTCCGCGCTGTGGAAATTATCCGCCCGGACTTGAGCCTTCCGGTCAGGGGGCTATAGTCGGGCCAAACCAATTCGGATTGTTGTACCGCATGATCTATCGCGCATTTCGTCTTCTGCCGGCCGTGATCCTGGCCCTCCTGCTGAGCGTCCAGGCAAACCCGTCAGGTGCACAGAGCCTGCCCGGCCTGCCTTCTGCAACGCCGTCCGCTCCTGCTGCGACAGAAGAGGCAGAGCCGGTGGCAAGGCCCGAGACGGCAGAACTGCAATCCCTGGTCGAGACACTGAAGGACGACCAGAAGCGCGAACAGCTGATCCGCCAGATCGAGGCGCTGACACAATTGCCGGCGGCTGGACAGGCCAAAGCTCCCGTCACGGCCAAGGCGGCGGCCGCGGCTGCCGCAGAGGAACAAACCCTGCTGGATAGTACGCTGCACGACCTCTCATCGCAGGTTGGTCGGGTAAGTGGTGTGCTGGTCGAGGGAATCGACACGATCTTCGATCTCGACAGGTTCTGGGGCTGGTGGGTGTCGATCCTGTCCAATGCCGATCATCGCGAAAGGCTGCTGCTGGCCCTCGGCAAGATCCTGCTGGTCGTCGCCTCGGGCTATGTTGCGCATTACATCACGCGGTGGGCACTGACGCGGCCGCGCCGCTCGCTGGCGGCGCGGGAGGCCAGCCATCCGATCTTCGGGTGGCTGCTGCTGCTGTTGCGGGGGCTGCTGGAACTGATTCCGATTGCGGCGTTTTTCGCGGCCGCGCAGGCCGTGATCGTGCTGGCGCAGATGGCGCCGCAGATACGGCTGGCCTCCATTGCGCTGATTTTCGCCTTCGTGCTGTCGCAGGCGATCATGGCTGGCTTTACCCTGCTGCTGGCGCCTGACCACCCGGAACGGCGGCGCCTGCCCCTGACCGATGAAACCGCGCATTACCTGCATATCTGGGCGCGCCGCTTCACCTATCTGGCGGTGTTCGGCCTGATGGGGGCGCATGCGGCCGCCCTGCTGGGCTTCCCACCGACCGTCTATGGCGTGCTGCGCAAGATCGTGCATCTGACCCTCGCCGCCATGTCGGTCATCTTTATCCTGCAGAACCGCAAGCCGGTGGCCGATGCGTTGCGCGGGCCCGATGCTGCGCCCGATATCGCCCCCGGCATGCCTATTGTTGAAGCCCCCCGGAAGACCGCGCTTATGCGCTTTCGCCGTCGGGTCGCCAGCATCTGGCACATGCTGGCTCTGCTGTATGTCGTGGCAGCCTTTTCCGTCCTCATCCTGGACATCAAGGGCGGCTTCGCCTTCATCAGCCGGGCAACGCTGCTGACGCTGGCGGCGCTGGTGATCGGCCGGGTGATCTGGGGGCTGGCCGACCGGCTGGTCGAGCGCGGCTTCTCGCTGAGCCCGGAACTGGTGCGCGCCTTCCCCAGCCTGGAGATGCGCACAAACCGCTACGTGCCGATCCTGAACACGGTGTTTCACACCGCCATCATCATCGTCGTTCTGGTGGCGATCCTGCAGGCCTGGGGCTTCGACGCCTTCGGCTATATCACGTCGAGCGGCGGGCAGAAGCTGTTCGGCACGATCATCAGTATCGTGATCATTCTGGCGGTTGCCGCCGTGGTCTGGGAATTCGTCAGCCTGTTTGTCGAGCGCTATCTGAAGCGGCTGGACGATCAGGGCCAGTCGAGCAACCGTGCCAAGACCCTGCTGCCGCTGATCCGCAATGCCCTGCTGATCGTGCTGATCACCATGGTCACGCTGATCGTGCTGTCGGAGCTGGGGGTCAACATCGCGCCGCTTCTGGCCGGCGCTGGCGTCATTGGCCTGGCCATCGGCTTCGGGTCCCAGGCGCTGGTGAAGGATGTGATCACTGGCCTGTTCCTGCTGATCGAGGACACCATCAATGTCGGCGATGTGGTGCAGGTCGGCAGCCAGTCAGGCGCGGTGGAGGCGATGTCGATCCGCACCATCCGGCTGCGCGATGTCAGCGGCAATGTCCATGTCATCCCGTTCGGCTCGGTCGATACGATCACCAACATGACCAAGGATTTCAGCCGGGCGCTGGTCGATGTCGGCATCGCCTACCGCGAGGATGTCGATTATGTGATCGGGGTGATGCGCAAGATCGGCGAGGAGCTGGCCGAGGACGCGGCCTACAAGGACAGCATCACCGCGCCGATGGAGATATTCGGCGTACAGGCGCTGGGCGATTCGGCTGTCGTCATCCGCTGCCGCTTCACCACCAAGGCCGGCATGCAATGGGCCATTGAACGCGAGATGTATCGTCGGGTGAAGAACACCTTCGACGCGCTGGGCATCGAAATCCCGTTCCCGCACCAGACGCTGTATTTCGGTGTCGATCAGGAGGGCAAGGCGCCCGCCGCCCGCATCCTGCTGGAGGAAATGGCGCAGGCCAGAGAGACCGACAAACCGCGCACCATCGAGGGCAAGGAGGCGTCCTCCGACGATCTCGATGCGGCCGTGGAAGAGGGCGGCGAGGGGGGCGAGGCTGTCTCGCCACCGCCGGAGCTGCGCGACCAGGCGCAGGCTAAGGCGCAGGCCGCCAAGGAAGATGCCGAAAAAGAAGCGGCCAAAGCGCGCGAATCCCAGGATACGGAAAAGAAAATCTGAGGCTACTGGTCTCCGGTATTCCGGTATTGATTTGGGCATTGTTGGGGCGGGCGGAACGAAGTTCTTCCCGGTGGCGTTGATATGGTTGAGCTAGGAGGAATCCTGTGCCGCCGTATTGAGCGATTTCGTGTGCCCGGACGGCCGTCTCGATTCTCTCCTTGCATCATGCATAGCCGCCCCTTCCGGGGGCGAGACGGTCCTGAAAGGAGGGACTCATGCGCAAGGAACTTATCGCCACCGTTTCCGCCATCGCGCTTGCGGCGCCACTTCTCGCAGCCAGCCCTGTAATGGCCCAGAGTGCCGGTGTCTCGGGCAGCGCCACCACGCAGACCGATACCGGTAACGCAACCGGCGGGCTGGGCAGCACTGTCCGCGGCATTGGCAAGGATATCGGCAATGCTGTCGATAGCGTGGTCAAGTCGGGCGAGAATGTCGTTTCTGGCACCAGCGGCCTGGCCAATACCATTGTCGGCAAGACCGTCACGACCACCGACGGCAAATCGGTCGGTACGGTGAAGGATATTGTCGCCACCGAGGGTGCCGGGCGCGTTCAGCAGGTCGTTATCGGCACCGGCGGCGTTCTGGGGCTGGGCGAAAAGCAGGTTGCCGTGCCCGCCGACAAGATCGCCACCAATGAGATTGATGGCACGGTCCGCATCGACATGAGCGAGGCCGAGTTCAAGAAGACCGTCGAGAATGCGGTTGCCCTGGGCTCGGATGGCGACATGAAGGCGGCCGGCAAGGCCACTTCCGGCTTTACGGCCGATCTGGCCGCGATTGTCGGCAAGGATGTGCAGTCCAGCGACGGCAAGAAAGTTGGCCAGGTCAAGGACGTTGTCCTGGGCGCCGATGGCAAGATGATCCAGGAAGTCGTGATCGGAACCGGCGGGCTGATGGGGCTTGGTGAAAAGCAGCTGACCCTGCCGCCCAGCGAAATCCGGTTCGACGAGGCGTCAAAGACCATGATCGTCGGGATGACCGAACTTCAATTCAACCAGGCGGTAGAGGCTCAGGTCAAGGTCGTGCGCTAAGCACGGCGTTGCCCGGCCTCCCCGTCATCTGTCCCCTAATCAGAAGGGAAGCAATTATGACCATGAAACCTTTGGCAGTGCTCGCCATCATCGCCGGCGTTGGTATCGGCGCCTGTTCCGACATGAATTCCACCCAGCAGCGCACGCTGACCGGCGGCGCCGCCGGTGCTGCGGGCGGCGCGGCGATCGGCGCCATCACCGGCGGCAGTGCCGTGGGCGGTGCCCTTCTGGGTGGTGCTGCCGGTGCGGCTGGCGGCTACATCTACGACAAGAACAAGGACGACTGATCGGATTTCATTCGATCAGGCAATGTTTGCCGGTCCGCCTCATCCCTGCGCCCCGACAAACAGCGACCCCGCCCGAGCAATCGGGCGGGGTCGTCGCATTTGGGGTCGCTTCAGCGCTGGCAGGTTCAGGGCCGGAACCAACGCCGGGAATATCTGGAGCTGACTTCTGGAGCGGGTGAAGGGAATCGAACCCTCGTCGTCAGCTTGGGAAGCTGCTGCTCTACCATTGAGCTACACCCGCTTTTGTTGAAGCCTTTATAGGCGATGGCGTCAGGCCGGGCAAGAGTCAGCCGGCAGCCTGTCGTACGCGCCTTCAAAGCTGCGTGATAGGCCTGTCCGCCCCCTGACATCCCACCGGCAATCCCTGTATGACAGGATGCAGGTTTACAGCCATCGGGGGATGATGATGAGGCACTGGCTGCGCGGTCAGGCACGAATAGGGGCAGTTGTGCTCGCCCTTGCGGCGTTCTTCTCTGTCCCGGCACAGGCGGCGGATTGGCAGGACACGCTGAAGGCGGCGCGCGGCCAGACCGTCTACTGGAATGCCTGGGCCGGCGATGAGCGTATCAATGGCTATATCCAGTGGGTCGCAGAAAAGGTGCAGGCGGAATACGGCGTAACCCTGCGGCATGTGAAGCTGTCGGATACCGGCGAGGCGGTATCCCGCGTCCTGGCGGAAAAGGCGGCGGGGCGGACCAGCGACGGATCGGTCGATCTGATCTGGCTGAATGGCGAGAATTTTGCTGCCATGAAGCAGAACGGCCTGCTCCACGGCCCCTTCACCCAGGCCTTGCCGAATTTCGCGCTGGTCGATGTGATGGGCAAGCCGACCACGCTGGTCGATTTCACTGTACCGACCGACGGGCTGGAAGCGCCCTGGGGCATGGCGCAATTCGTCTTCATGGTCGACACCGCGCGGGTTTCAGCACCACCGCGCACTATCCCGGGCTTTATCGACTGGGCGCGGGCAAACCCCGGACGCTTCACCTATCCGGCGCCGCCGGATTTTATCGGCTCCACCTTCCTGAAACAGGCCTTGAGCGAATTGGCGGCCGATCCGTCGGTGCTGCTGCGGGCGGTGGATGAAGCGTCCTTCGCCGGGGTGAGCGCGCCACTCTGGGCCTATCTCGATGCCTTGCACCCCCATCTGTGGCGCCAGGGCCAGGGCTTCCCGAAGACCGGGCCGGCGCTGCGCCAGCTGCTGGATGATGGCGAGGTCGATATGGCGCTGTCCTTCCATCCGGGCGAGGCCTCGGCGCTGATCGCCGAGGACAGGCTGCCGAAAACCGTGCGGACCTTCGTGCTGCAGGGCGGCACCATCGGCAACACGCATTTCGTCGCCATTCCGTTCAATGCCCGGGCGAAGCAGGGGGCGATGGTGGTCGCCAATTACCTGTTGTCGCCGGAAGCCCAGGCCCGCAAGCAGGACCCGGCCCATTGGGGTGATTTCACCGTGCTCGACCTCGACGCCTTGCCCGCAGCCGGGCAGCAGCGTTTCGCCGCCATCGAGCGCGGCATCGCCACCTTGTCGGATGCGGAACTCGGCACCGCCCTGCCGGAACCGCATCCCAGCTGGATGACACGCATCGAAGCGGAGTGGCTGGCGCGCTATAACCGCTGACATGCTGCGCCTTGTCCCGCCCTTGACCCTGCTGCTGTTCCTTGGCCCGGTGGTGGCCGGGCTGGCCGGCACGCTGCTGCCGGCTTTCGGCTATCTGCCGGCGCTGGGGCCGGGCATCGGCGTGCTGGCGCCGTGGCAGGCTCTGCTGGACTATCCCGGCATTGCCCGGTCGCTGTCGCTGACCCTTGCCAGCGGAATTCTTTCCACAGTGCTGGCCTTGTTTCTGGCGGTCGGGATCTGCGCGGCGTTTCATGAGACGCGCTGGTTTGTCCGGCTGCGCGGGGTGCTTGCGCCGCTGCTTGCTCTGCCGCATGCCGCGCTGGCCATCGGCTTCGCCTTCCTGATCGCGCCCAGCGGCTGGCTCGCCCGGCTGATCTCGCCCTGGCTGACCGGCTGGGACAGGCCGCCGGATATCGCCAGCGTTGCCGATCCGCTCGGCCTGTCGCTGACCCTGGCGCTGGCGATGAAGGAGACACCCTTCCTGCTGCTGCTGATGATTGCCGCACTGAACCAGGTGCCGGCGGCGCAGATGCTGCGGGTTGCCCGGTCGCTCGGCTATGGCCCGGCGACCGCCTGGCTGAAGGCGGTGCTGCCGCTGGTCTACCGGCAGATACGCCTGCCGCTTTACGCGGTGCTGGCCTATGGGCTGTCGACCGTCGACATGGCGATCATCCTGGCCCCCGGCACGCCGCCACCGCTGGCCGTGCTGGTGTTGCGCTGGTTCAACGATCCCGATCTCGCGATGCGCTTCCAGGCTGCCGCCGGGGCGGTGCTGCTGTGCGGACTCGTCGTCGCCGCGATTCTGCTATGCCGGGGCATCGAAACCGGCATCGCCCGGCTCGGTATCATCTGGGCCGCCGCTGGCGGGCGCGGTGCTGGCTGGGTGGCGCGTATTCTGCCGGCAGTGCTGGCCGGCACAATTGGCGGGCTGGCGCTGACCCTTTCCATCCTGTCGATGGCGGTGCTGGGGCTGTGGTCGCTGGCGGGTGCCTGGCGCTATCCCGACGCCTTGCCTCCGACAGTGACGCTGGAGGGCTGGATGCGGCAGGCCGATGCGGTGGCGATGCCGCTCTCCACCACGCTCTGGCTGGCGGGGGCGGCCACGCTGGCGGCGCTGCTGCTGGTGCTGGGCTGCCTGGAGCAGGAACAGCGCCGCGGCCATGGGCTCTCCCAGCGCGGGCTATGGCTGCTCTATGCGCCCTTGCTGGTGCCGCAGATCGGCTTTCTCTTCGGGGCGCAAATTCTGCTGGTCCGGGTCGGGCTGGATGGTACGGCCATCGCGCTGGTCTGGAGCCATCTGCTTTTCGTCCTGCCTTATGTGTTTCTGGCGCTGGCCGATCCCTACCGGGCGCTGGATGCGCGCTACACGCGTACGGCACAGTGTTTGGGGGCGGGGGCGTTCCGGGTGTTCTGGCAGGTGAAACTGCCGATCCTGCTGCGCCCGATCTTGATTGCCGCCGCCATCGGCTTCGCGGTTTCCATCGGCCAGTATCTGCCGACTCTGTTCGCCGGGGCCGGGCGCTATGCCACGCTGACGACGGAAGCGGTCAGCCTGGCCTCCGGGGCCAATCGGCGCGTCATCGGCATCTATGCCTTCCTGCAGGGCGCGCTGCCGTTCCTGGGCTTCTGGCTGGCCCTGCTGCTACCGGCCTGGCTGTATCGCCACCGCTCCGGCCTCAGGGGGGTGTCATGACGGCCGGGCTGCGTCTGTGCGGTGTCCGGCTCTGGCTGCAGGACGCACCGCTGATCGAGCGTCTCGACCTGGCGCTGGGGGCGGGGGAGGTGGCGACGCTGATGGGGCCCAGCGGCGTCGGGAAATCCAGCCTGCTGGCCTTCCTGTGCGGCACCCTGGACCCGGCCTTCCGGGCTGAAGGACAGGTACTGATCGAGGACCGGGATGTCACGTCTCTGGCGCCGGAGCATCGGCGCATCGGCATCCTGTTCCAGGATGATTTGCTGTTTCCGCATCTCTCGGTCGGCGGCAATCTGGGGTTCGGCCTGCCGGCGAGCCTGCGCGACCGGGCCGCACGGAGGGCGCGGATCGACGAAGCGCTGGTGGAGGCTGATATGGCGGGTTTCGCCGACCGCGACCCGGCCACCCTGTCGGGCGGGCAGCGCGCCCGGGTGGCGCTGATGCGCCTGTTGCTGTCCGATCCGAAGCTGCTGTTGCTGGACGAGCCTTTCGGCAAGCTGGACGCCGATCTGCGCGAACGGTTCCGTCATTTCGTCTTTGATCACGCGGCGCGGCGAAAATTACCGGTCCTGATGGTCACGCACGATATCCAGGACGCGCCCGAGGGCGGGCAGGTTATCCGATTGGAATCCTTGACGCCTTCGCCGAACGGTATCGGGTTGCGCCGGTAAGGCGGCCGGGCGCGGTATTCTGATCGGTTAGTTTTTTTGTATATTCGACATAACCCCCGGAACTTTGGCTGGGATATTCGGTTCCTATAGGTATCGAGGATTTAGAGACCATCACGACATCCGCCTCGAAGCGCTGCGATTTTCCGACCGCACACCACGACCGGCCCGCAAGCACAAGACGATGTCAGAGGAATAACGCCGCTCGCCTGCGTCTTGGCAGCGGACTAGGAACCAGAAAGGGGTCCCCATGACTCTCAATACGATGAAGTTTTTCTCCGTCGGCGCAGTCGCAATGCTCGCCGCCGGTTGCGCCAATTACGGCGCTATCAAGGAAGTCCGCCAGGTCCAGCCGACCGGTGCATCCGCCTTCAACCAGTCGCTCACCACCGAATACAAGGCCTTGTCTGCCTATGAAGCCGACGAGATGTTCGACTGGCGTGATTCGGTGCGGTGGTCGGAAAAGGGCCTCGCCGCCTCCCGCAATGAGCTGGTCCTGCCGGAGCAGCTGAGCGGTTGGAGCCTGCCGAGCGACAAGGTGCCTGAGCTGACCCAGGCGCGTGCCCGCTTGATGACGGCGCTGGACAGCACGGCGCGCATCAAGGCGCCGGCCCCGGCCGCGCGTGCCCAGGCAATGTTTGATTGCTGGGTCGAGCAGCAGGAAGAAAACTGGCAGTGGGATCATATCGCTTCCTGCCGCGGCCAGTTCCTCCAGGCCATGCAGGCTGTCGATACGGCGATGGCTCCGGCCGCTGCCCCGGCGCCGACTCCGACGGCTACTCCGGCCCCGGCCGGTCCGTACACGGTGCTGTTCGCGTTTGACAGTGCCCAGCTGACTCCGGAAGGTCTGCGCATGGTGCGTCAGGGTGCTGACGCCGCCCGTCGCCAGAACCTGCCGATCGGTGTAGTCGGTCATGCCGATGCTTCCGGCCCGAACGACTACAACATGCGTCTGTCGATGCGCCGTGCGGAAGCGGTGCGTGACGCTCTGGTTGCCGACGGTGTCTCGGCCACCCGCATCACCACCTCGGGCCAGGGTGAGAGCGATCTCGCCGTGCCGACCGCTGATGGTGTCCGCGAGCCGGCCAACCGCCGTGTCGTGATCCTGTTCCGCTAATCCCGGACAGCTACTGACACAAGGACGCCCGGCGCTGCTTGCGCCGGGCGTTTTTCATTGCGTGAAAATCAGATTTGGAACATTCCGGCCAAGCGCGCGCTTACGGTAAGCGCACTCGCAAATCTGGAAAAAAACTTTCGCCGTTTTAAATATCCTGTCATGACGACTTCAAGGATGACAGGCTGACGGACAGCGTCGTCCGTTCCGATGCGGGAGAGAACCGCCATGTACAGCCAGACCACGCAATCGATCTGCGTTACGGTCCGCCCGGTCTATCTGGAGGATCAGTCCTCCCCGGCGGAAAGCCACTATGTCTGGGCCTATCAGGTTCATATCGAAAACCAGAGCGACCGCACCGTGCAGTTGCGCAGCCGGTTCTGGCAGATCACCGATGCGCTGGGCCGGACGCAGGAAGTGCGCGGCGAGGGCGTTGTCGGAGAGCAGCCTGTCCTGCGGCCCGGCGACAGTTTCGACTATACCAGCGGCACGCCGCTGACCACGCCCTCGGGCATCATGATGGGGGCCTACACCATGGAGACCGAGACGGGCGATCACTTCGACATCGCCATTCCGGCCTTCTCGCTGGACAGCCCGCATCAATCGGTTCGCCTGAATTAGGGCATTTGATACGCACGGAATGGCTGACCGGTTCACACGGCACTGCAATTAAAAGTTTTTTTTATGGTAACGCTTGAAGCGTCGGTGGCTGGCGCCACTTCGTCACCATCGACCGCACGCCGCTCCTCCACTCCAATCCGGGCGGTACTATGCTGGGGGTCAGAATGAAGAAGATATCGGCAGGTGCCGAAAGCACCCCGTTGGTTACGCATACCGAGGAAGCTGCCGCCCTTGCCCTGACGTCGCAGGCGCCGCTGGTGCGCCCGTCCCGCGAGGAAGCCGAGGCTGCCGTGCACACGCTGCTGCGCTGGACCGGCGAAGACCCGGCGCGCGAAGGATTGCTCGACACGCCCAAGCGCGTTGCCAAGGCCTATGAGGAATGGTTCGGCGGCTACACCATCGATCCGGTCGAGATGCTGAAACGCACCTTCGACGAGACCGATGGCTATGACGAAATGGTGCTGCTGCGCGATATCCGCTTCGTGTCGCATTGCGAGCATCACATGTCGCCCATCGTCGGCCGGGCGCATGTCGCCTATCTGCCGCTGAACCGCGTGGTGGGAATTTCCAAGCTGGCCCGCGTGGTCAATGCCTATGCCCGCCGCCTGCAGATTCAGGAGCGGCTGACGGCCCAGATCGCCAACACCATTAACGACGTACTTGAGCCCAAGGGCGTGGCGGTGGTCGTCGAAGCCGAACATGGCTGCATGACCTCGCGCGGGATCAACACCCACGGCACCTCCATGGTGACCAGCCGCATGCTGGGCGCCTTCCGCACCGACCCCAGCACGCGCCGGGAATTCCTGACCATGATCGGCAACCCGCAAAGCATCGCGATGTTCTGAACGTCGTATTGCGTCTGCATGGCCGCAGCCTCACCGCTGCGGCCATTTTTATTTGCGTTGCCGCAGCAGCGTTCCGCTGGACATGGCGCTGCTATTCGCCTTTCATCGGGCGGATCGCCCTCAGCCTAGCCAGGGATTTCCTTGTTCGCCCTTAGCCCCGTGCTCTACATCGTCGGCATCATGCTGACCGGTCTGGCCGCTGCCATGCTCCTGCCGGCGCTTGTCGATCTGATGATGGGCTATGCCGACTGGCAGGTCTTTGCGGCGTCGGCGCTAGTCACGCTGTTCTGCGGCGTGTCGCTGATGCTGACCACGCAGGGCAAGCGCACAACCGTGCTCAATCTGCGGCAGGCTTTCCTGCTGACCACGCTGATCTGGGTGGTCGTCGCCCTTTTCGGCGCACTGCCCTTCATGTTTTCCGATCTGGAACTCAGCTACACCGATGCCTTCTTTGAGGCGATGTCGGGGGTGACGACCACCGGATCGACGGTGATCGTCGGGCTGGACAATACCGCGCCGGGGCTGTTGCTGTGGCGGGCCCTGCTGCAATGGCTGGGCGGGATCGGTATCGTCGTCATGGCGATGGGGCTGCTGCCGATGCTGTCGGTCGGGGGCATGCAGATGTTCAAGACCGAGGCTTTCGACACGCCGGAAAAGGTGCTGCCACGCGCCGCCCGCTTTGCCGGCTGGCTCAGCCTTGTCTATGTCGGGATCACGGCGCTCTGCGCACTGGCGCTGTATATCGCCGGGATGAGCGGCTTCGATGCCATCGCCCATGCCATGACCACCATCGCCACCGGCGGCTATTCGACGAAGGATGCCTCCGTCGGTCATTTCAACAGCGCCTCTGTCGACTGGATTATCACCGCCGGCATGATCCTGGGCAGCCTGCCCTTCATCGCCTATCTGAAGATGCTGCGCGGCGACAGCCGGATGCTGCTGCATGACAGCCAGATCCGCTGGTTCCTGACCATCGCCCTTTCGGCGGGGCTGGTGGCGACAATCTGGCAGGTCGCCATGCTGAGCGCCCATCCCCTGGATGCGCTGCGCTATGCCTTCTTCAACTGCGTTTCCGTGCTGACCGGCACCGGGTTTGCGACCACGGATTTCAGCCAGTGGGGCGGCTTTGCCATGTCGCTGATGCTGTTCCTGATGTTCATCGGGGGCTGCGCCGGCTCGACCACCTGCGGCATCAAGATTTTCCGGGTGCAGATCGCCTATGCGACGGCCGGGGCGCAGCTTGGCCGATTGCTGCGCCCGCACGGCGTGTTCATCCCGCATTTCAACCGCAAGCCGATTCCGGACGAAGTCTCCAATTCCGTTATGGGGTTCCTGGTCGTCTATATGCTGTGCTTCCTGGTGCTGGCGATGGTGCTGGGTGCGCTTGGCCTGGATTTCGTGACAGCGGTGTCGGGGGCGGCGACGGCGATCAGCAATGTCGGGCCGGGTCTGGGTGATGTCATCGGCCCGGCCGGCAATTTCTCCACCCTGCCGGATGCGGCGAAATGGGCGCTGTCGCTTGCCATGCTGATGGGGCGGCTGGAATTGTTCACCGTGCTTATTCTGCTCGCGCCATCCTTCTGGCGCGGCTGAGTCTTTTTTCTCTTCCTGGAGGTTGTTTCGTGGCCAGCACCGCATCTCTCGACATGATCCGCCGTCTCATTGCCTATGACACCACTTCGGCCCTGTCCAATCTGGCGCTGATCGAGGATGTGAGAGCCTATCTCGCCGGGTATGGCGTCGAGAGCCGGCTGACCTATGACGAGCATCATGGCAAGGCCAACCTGTTTGCCACCATCGGCCCGAAGGATAAGGGCGGCGTCGTACTGTCCGGCCATACCGATGTGGTGCCGGTAACAGGCCAGCCCTGGGACACCGACCCGTTCGAGGTGGTGGAGAAGGACGGCAGGCTGTATGGCCGCGGCACCTGCGACATGAAGAGCTTCATCGCCCTTGGCCTGGCCCTGGTTCCCGAGATGGTGAAGGCTGATCTGAAGGTGCCGATCCATTTCGCTTTGTCCTATGACGAGGAGGTGGGCTGTTTCGGCGTGAAGCATCTGATCGCCGATATCCTTGCCAATTTGCCGATGCCGCGTGCCGTGATCATCGGTGAGCCAACGGAGATGCGGCTGATCACCGGCCATAAGGGCGTGTCCGACTACCGGGTGAAGGTGCGCGGCGTGGCCGGCCATTCCAGCATGCCGCAGAACGGCGTGAACGCCATCTTCTCGGCCTCCACCGTGATCGAGGCGGTGAAGCGCATGCAGGAGGAGGCGAAACAGCGCCTCAGCGCGCAAGATTTCGAGCCGCCCTACAGCACCTATAATATCGGCCTCATCGAGGGCGGCACAGCGGGCAACATCATCGCCCAGGATTGCGATTTCGCGGTCGAGATCCGCGTCATCCCGGAAGACGATGCGGCCGCGCTTGAGGCGGCGCTGTTCAGCGAGGTGGCGGCTCTGGATGCGGCGTTGAAGGCGCAGCACCCGCTGGCCGGGGCGAGCGTCAGCCTGAAAGCCGGCGTGCCGCCGCTGCGTCCCGAGACCGATGGCGCCGCCGAGGCGCTGCTGAAGCATCTGACCGGCATCAACCAGACCGGCGTCGTTGCCTTCGCCACAGAGGGCGGGATGTTCCAGGATGCCGGCATGTCGACCATCATGTGCGGCCCCGGCTCCATCGTGCAGGCCCACCAGCCGAACGAATATATCACCCTGTCCCAGGTCGATGCCGGCGAGGCCTTCCTGCGCAAGCTGGTCGCCTGGGCACAGACGGCGGATTGAAAACTAACCCAATGGGGTATGTTATTGGGGCTATGAGCAATCTTGGTGACGAGCTGATCCAATCGATGCAAGAGGCGCTGGACCATAGCAAAGGCCAGCGCAGCGGCTTGCGTGTGACCAAGGTCGAAATACGCCCGGTCGATGTGGTGGCAATCCGCAAGCGGCTGGGACTGCCGCAGACCGATTTTGCGGCATTGCTGGGCGTCAGTGTTTCCGGGCTGCGGAAATGGGAGCAGGGGCAGCGCCAGCCGACCGGCGCGGCCCGCACCCTGCTGCATGTCATGGAGAAGGAACCCGACGCGGTACGCCGTGTAACCGTCAAGGCAGCGGAATAGTTGAATCCTGCGTGCGTCAGAAGCCCAGCCAGAATTCGCGTTTCGACGGGTCGAAGCCATTCTGGGTGTTCGAGATGCTGCCATACACCGCGCCAGGCAGACTCAGGGCGCCGAGGCCTAGATTTAGCCCCGCGCCGAAGATGCCGCCATTCACGGCGTCGAGCTGCGCGTCGTCCAGCTCCCCGTTTTTGGCCTGGATGAGCAGGGTATTGAAGGCATCGATATCAGCACTGCCGATGGCGTGACCCTCAGCCTTGGCGAAGGCGATGACATGCGGGGCTGCGTCAGTGCCCTCCGGCAGGCTGCCGATCATTGCCTGAAAGCGCTGCTTCAGCGCCGCGTCCTGTTGCAGGGTCTGTACAAAACCGCCGAATTGCTCAAGTGACATAGCGTATCCTCCCTCTGATGACAGGAGGAAGTCTTGCCGGTTTGGCCGGCGGGCACCTGACCGGGCGTCCTGCAATAGTTTACATTCTGTCCCGGCACATGAAAAAAGGCGGCTCCCTGCGGAGCCGCCCTTTCGTATCGGCAGAACCGAACCGGCTCAGGCGGCCAGCTTATCCAGTTCGCGCAGCAGGGTGTCGCCCATGACGGTGGTCGAGACCTTGGCGGTGCCCGGCGCATAGATGTCGGCGGTGCGGAACCCGGCATTCAGGACGTTGGTGATCGCCTGCTCGATCAAATCGGCATCTTCCTGCATGTCGAAGGAATAGCGCAGCAGCATGGCGAAGCTGAGCAGCTCGGCCAGCGGGTTGGCGATATCCTTGCCAGCAATGTCCGGGGCGGAGCCGTGCACCGGCTCATATAGCGCCATGCGGCGGCCGGTGGTCGGATCTTCCGCGCCCAGCGAGGCCGAGGGCAGCATGCCGAGCGAGCCGGTCAGCATGGCGGCGCAGTCGGACAGGATGTCGCCGAACAGATTGTCGGTGACGATGACGTCGAACTGCTTGGGATTGCGCACCAGCTGCATGGCGCAGTTATCGGCATACATGTGGTGCAGCTCGATGCCCTCGCCCTCGGCGGCATGCAGCTTGGTCACCGTCTCGCGCCAGAGCACGCCGGTATGCATGACATTGGCCTTCTCGACCGAATGCACCTTGCCGCCGCGCTTGCGCGCCAGCTCGAAGGCGACGCGGGTGACGCGCTCGATCTCCGGCGTGGTGTAGACCTGGGTATCGACGGCCTTCTTGGTGCCGTCGGCCAGCGTCTCGACGCCGCGCGGCTCACCGAAATACACGCCGCCGGTCAGCTCGCGCAGGATCATGATGTCCAGGCCCTCGACCAGCTCGCGCTTCAGCGAGGAGGCATCGGCCATCGCCGGGAAGACCATCGCCGGGCGCAGATTGGCGAACAAATCCATTTCCTTGCGCAGGCGCAGCAGGCCGCGTTCCGGCTTCTGGGCGAAGGGCAGATCATCCCATTTCGGGCCGCCGACGGAGCCGAACAGCACGGCATCGACATGCAGCGCATCGGTCATGGTCTCGTCGGTCAGCGGCGTGCCATGCGCATCAATGGCGGCACCGCCGCACAAGCCTTCCTGCATGTCGAAGGATACGTGGCGGCGCTTGTCCATCCAGTCCACGACCCGGCGCACCTGGCGCATCACTTCGGGGCCGATGCCGTCGCCCGGCAGGACCAGCAGTTTCTTGTTGGAAGCCATTATTCTTTTTCTTTCCTAAAGGGTATCAGGCAGCGAGCCAGGGCTGGGAGAGCTTCAGCTTCTCCTCATAGCCGGCGATCTTGCTGTCCTTCTGCAGGGTCAGGCCGATATCGTCCAGACCGTTGATCAGGCAATGCTTGCGGAAGCTGTCGACCTCGAAGGCGATGATCTCGCCATTCGGCCGGGTGATTTCCTGCTTTTCCAGATCGACCGTGATCCGGGCATTGGCGCCCAGCCGGGCATCATCCATCAGCAGATCGACGATTTCCTGCGGCAGGCGGATCGGCAGAATGCCGTTCTTGAAGCAGTTATTATAGAAGATGTCGGCGAAATCCGGCGCGATGACGCAGCGCACGCCGAAATCCAGCAGCGCCCAGGGGGCATGCTCGCGCGAGGAACCGCAGCCGAAATTATCGCCGGCCACCAGGATCTGCGCCTTGGTGTAGGGCTCCTTGTTCAGCACGAAATCGGGGTTTTCCTTACCCGTCGAATCGCGGCGCATCTCGTCGAACAGGAACTGGCCGAGGCCGGTGCGCTTGATCGTCTTCAGATACTGCTTCGGGATGATCATGTCGGTGTCGATATTGACCATCGGCAGGGGGGCGGCGATGCCGGTCAGCGTATTGAACTTTTCCATTTTTTTCTCTCCCTCTGTCCGGTCAGCTCAGCAATTCGCGGACATCGGCGATATGGCCGGTGACAGCGGCAGCGGCGGCCATGGCCGGGCTCATCAGATGGGTGCGCCCGCCGCGGCCCTGGCGGCCCTCGAAATTACGGTTCGAGGTGGAGGCGCAGCGCTCGCCCGGCTGCAGCTTGTCGGCATTCATCGCCAGGCACATGGAGCAGCCCGGCTCGCGCCAGTCGAAGCCGGCTTCCTTCAGGATGACGTCCAGGCCTTCATCCTCGGCCTGCTGTTTCACCAGGCCGGAGCCGGGAACCACCATGGCGCGGACATGGGAGGCAACCTTGCGGCCCTTGGCGATCTCGGCGGCAGCGCGGATATCCTCGATGCGGCCATTGGTGCAGGAGCCGATGAAGACGGTATCAACCTTCACCTCGGACAGCTTCATGCCCGGCTTCAGATCCATATAGGCCAGCGAGCGCAGCATGGCTTCGCGCTTGCCGGGGGTCGCCGCCTTGTCGGGATCGGGCACAACGCCGGTGACCGGGGCGACGTCTTCCGGGCTGGTGCCCCAGGTGACGGTCGGCACCAGATCGGCGGCGTTCAGCACGACTTCCTTGTCGTAGACCGCACCCTCGTCGGAGGGCAGGGTCTTCCAGAAGGCCACGGCCTGTTCCCAGGCGGCGCCCTTCGGCGTCATCGGCTTGCCCTTGATGTATTCGTAGGTGATCTCGTCCGGCGCGATCAGGCCGGCGCGGGCACCCGCCTCGATCGACATGTTGCAGATCGTCATGCGGGCTTCCATGGACAGCAGGCGGATCGCCTCGCCGGCATATTCGATCACATGGCCGGTGCCGCCGGCGGTGCCGATCTTGCCGATGATCGCCAGCACCAGATCCTTGGAGGTCACGCCGAAGGGCAGGTCGCCCTGCACGGTGACGCGCATGTTCTTGGCCGGGGCCTGGACCAGCGTCTGGGTGGCCAGCACATGCTCGACCTCCGAGGTGCCGATGCCGAAGGCCAGCGAGCCGAAGGCGCCATGCGTCGCGGTGTGGCTGTCGCCGCACACGATGGTCATCCCCGGCAGGGTGAAGCCCTGCTCCGGCCCGATGATGTGGACGATGCCCTGGCGCGCGTCGGTCATGCCGAAATAGGGAACGCCGAACGCCTTCACGTTGGATTCCAGCGTTTCGACCTGGATGCGGCTTTCCTCGTCGGCGATGCCGGCGGAACGGTCGCTGGTCGGCACGTTATGGTCGGCGACGGCGAGGGTGTATTCCGGGCGGCGGACCTTGCGGCCGGAGGTGCGCAGGCCTTCAAAGGCCTGCGGGCTGGTGACTTCATGCACCAGATGCCGATCGATATAGATCAGGCAGGTGCCGTCTTCCTGGACGTCGACAAGGTGGTTTTGCCAGATCTTGTCGAACAGGGTACGGGGCTTGGATGATGTAGTCACGACTGGCGATCCCTCACTGGCTGGTCTTCGACGCTACGCGGGGCTTGGTGCCCCGGCGTTTAGCCGCCTAGCTTAGACCCGCCGGTGCGGGCGCACCAAGCAGCATGCAATCCGGTCTGCTATGCGGCGATGGGCAGGGTTTCCGCCCGTCGCCGCACAGGATACGCGGTGTTATTCGCTGGCCGCCGGTGTCTCGGCAACCGGAGCGGTGGCTGCGGTCGGCCGGAAAGTCTGCTTCTCGCGGATACGAGCTGCCTTGCCGGTCAGGCCGCGCAGATAATACAGCTTGGCGCGACGGACATCGCCGCGGCGCACCACGTCGATCGAGGCCAGGCGCGGCGAATACAGCGGGAAGACGCGCTCGACGCCCTCGCCGTACGAAATCTTGCGCACGGTGAAGGAGGAGTTCACGCCGGCATTGCGGCGGGCGATGCACACGCCTTCGAAAGCCTGGATACGCTCACGCGTGCCTTCGACGACCTTCACATTCACGCGCAGCGTATCGCCGGGCGCGAATTCCGGAATGGCGTGATCCGCCGTGACCTTGGCAATCTGCTCCTGCTCGAGCGTCTCGATGATGTTCATCGTTCTCTTCCTTAGCTAACCATGCCTTGCGGCGCCGTTGTTGTGCGTCACTGCGACGCCGAATTCCTGTCTTCCTCATAGGCCGACCAGAGGTCGGGCCGTCTCTCGGCCGTTATCCGCTCCGCCTCGGCCAGGCGCCACTGCCGCACCTTTTCGTGGTGGCCCGAGGTCAGCACCTCCGGCACCACGCGTTCGACCCCGTCATGGCCGACCCAGGCCTGCGGCCGCGTATAGTGGGGATATTCCAGCAATCCCCGCTCGAAACTCTCCTCGCTCAGGCTCTCTTCAGAGCCCAGCGCCCCCGGCAGCAGCCGCACGCAGGCATCGATCAGCGCCATTGCCGCCGGCTCACCGCCGGACAGCACGAAGTCGCCGAGGCTGACCTCAACGACCTGGCGCGAGTCGAGAACCCGCTGGTCAACCCCTTCGTAACGGCCGCAGAGCAGCGTCACGCCGGGGCCTGCCGCCAGTTCGCGTGCCAGTTCCTGGTCCAGTCGCCGGCCACGCGGCGACAGATAGATCACAGGTCCCGGACGGTCGCTGACCGCCTCGATCACCGCATCGACGACATCCGGCCGCATAACCATGCCAGCGCCGCCGCCGAACGGGGTATCGTCGACGGAGCGGTGTTTATTACGCGCAAAGTCACGAATGTCCAGCGTTTCCAGAAGCCAGAGGCCCTTTTCGAGCGCCTTGCCCGGAAGCGACGCACCCAGCGGTCCCGGAAACATCTCCGGGAACAGCGTCAGCACGGTCGCCCGCCAGCTCATTCCGTTCCTTCCCGCGCGTTTGCCGCGCCGTCTTCTTCCCCATCCAGTTCCAGCGGCTCGGGGCCGCCTTCATCCAGAAGTCCCTCCGGCGGATCGGCCACCAGCCGCCCGGCCGAAATATCCACCACCGGCACTGCCTTGCGAGTGAAGGGGAGGAACACGCTGCGTCCCCCCTCGATCACCACTTCCAGCATCTCGCCGGCGCCGAAATCATGCACCGCCTTTACCTGGCCGAGCCGGGCACCATCGGCCAGATCGACCGACAGGCCGATCAGATCGGCATGGTAGAACTCGTCTTCCTCCAGGGGCGGCAGGGCCTCGCGCTCGATATAGAGGCGCAGGCCCTTCATCCCCTCGGCGGCGGTCCGGTCGGAGATACCCTCCACCGACGCGATCACCACATCCTTTGCCTGGCCGGTGCGGCGCAGGGTCAGGCGGCGTCCTTCGTCTCCGTCATGGCGTCTGGCAAGCAGGGCGCCGTAGGAGAAGAGGGCGTCGGGATCGCCGGTGAAGCTGCGCAGGCGAAGCTGTCCCCGGATACCCTGGGCGCCGACGACGATACCGAGGAGGATGAAACCTCCCGTGTCGCCGGAGCCGGTGTCAGCGCTGCCGCCGCCAGCATCTGCTGGCGACGGGTTGCGCTTTCGCGGGCTGTCCATGACCAGGCGGCCCGGTGACGCAGAAGGCGGACGACCACGCGACACCTCGACTTAGGCGTTCTGCTTGTCGGTCTCGGCCTCGGCGGCCGGAGCCTCCTCGGCGGCAGCTTCCTCGGCCGGGGCTTCGGCAGCGGCCTCAGCAGGGGCTTCCTCGGCCGGGGCGGCAGCGGCTTCAGCAGCAGCGGCCTTGGCGGCCTCGGCAGCAGCTTCGGCTTCAGCAGCGGCGGCAGCCTTGGCGGCTTCGGCAGCGGCAGCGGCCTTCTCGGCCAGGGCAGCCTGCTCCTTCATGCGCTCCTGCGTCTTGGCGCGGGGCTGGCTCTTCTTGGTCTGGGCCGGCTGGGCCGGGGCTTCGCCCAGGCCAACGGTCGACAGGAAGCGGGCAACGCGGTCGGTCGGCACGGCGCCGACGGAGATCCAGTAGGTGGCGCGCTCGGCATCGACCTTCAGGCGGTCCGGATGACCATGATCGACCATCGGGTTGTAGGAGCCGATGCGCTCAATGAAGGCGCCGTCGCGCGGCGAGGTGCTCTGCGCCACAACGATGCGATAGAACGGGCGCTTCTTGGCGCCGCCACGGGCCAGACGAATCTTCAGTGCCATTGTCTTGTATGTCCTTAGGTTGAGCTGTTCTGGTTATCTGTATGCGAATTCGAAATCTCAGCGCCGGCCAAAGCCGGGGGGGAGCTTGCCGCCGGGCAGTTTCGGCAGGCCGGGCAGGCCAGGGCCGCCGCTACCCATGCCGCCACCCAGGCCACCAAGGCCGCCGGGGGGCATCTGCGGCATGCCACCGCCGCCGCCGCCCATGGCGCCCATCAGGCCTTTGAGCATGCCCTTCTTGCCCATCATCTTCATCATCCGGCTCATATCCTGATACTGCTTCAGCAGCCGGTTGACGTCCTGAACGCTGGTGCCGCTGCCGGCCGCGATGCGCTTGCGGCGCGACCCGTTCAGCAGCTTGATGTCCTTGCGTTCTTTCTTGGTCATCGAGGTGATGATGGCTTCCTGGCGGACCAGCATCCGGTCGTCCAGATTGGCCCCGGCCATCTGCTTCTGCATCTTGCCCATGCCGGGCAGCATGCCCATCACCCCGCCCATGCCGCCCATCTTGCGCAGCTGGCGCAGCTGGGAGGCCATGTCGTCCAGGTCGAATTCGCCCTTCGACATCTTGCGGGCAAGCTTCTCGGCCTCGTCCTTCTCGATGGTCTCCGCGGCGCGCTCGACCAGCGAGACGACATCGCCCATGCCGAGGATGCGGCCGGCGATGCGCTCCGGGTGGAAATCCTCCAGCGCGTCCATCTTCTCGCCGACGCCCATCAGCTTGATCGGGCAGCCGGTGACGCCGCGCATCGACAGCGCCGCACCGCCGCGCGCATCGCCATCGACGCGGGTCATGACGATGCCAGTGACGCCGACGCGTTCCTTGAAGGCCGTGGCGACATTCACCGCGTCCTGGCCGGTCATGGCGTCGACGACCAGCAGCACCTCATGCGGATTGACCGTCTCGCGTACCGCAGCGACCTCGGCCATCAGCCCTTCATCGACATGCAGCCGGCCGGCGGTGTCGAGCATGACCACGTCATAGCCCTGCAACCGGCCAACGGTCATGGCGCGCTTGGCGATGGAAACCGGTTGCTCGCCCTTCACGATGGGCAGGGTCGCGACACCGGTCTGCTCGCCCAGGATGCGCAGCTGTTCCTGTGCTGCCGGACGGTAGACGTCCAGCGAGGCCATCAGCACTTTCTTCTTGTCGCGCAGCGTCAGGCGGCGCGCCAGCTTGCCGGTGGTGGTGGTCTTGCCCGAGCCCTGCAGGCCGACCATCAGGATCGGCACCGGGGAGGGGGCGTTCAGGTCAATCGGCTCCGGCTCGGAGCCCAGCATCTCGACCAGCGTGTCATGGACGATCTTCACGACCATCTGGCCCGGCGTGACCGAGCGCAGGACTTCCTTGCCGATTGCCTTCTCGGTGGCCTGGGCGATGAAATCCTTCACGACCGGCAGGGCGACATCGGCCTCCAGCAGCGCCACGCGCACTTCGCGCATGGCGGCCTGGACGTCGCTCTCCGACAGAGCGCCGCGCCGCTTCAACCGCTCGAAAACATCGCCGAGCTTGCCAGTCAGACCATCGAACAAAGGCTCTATCCCATTGCCGCAGATCGATAAATTCCAGGGTCGTCAGCCACCGATCCGCCCAAACGAAAAATCGCCCGTGCGCGAAACTCGCGGACGGACGGTGCCCCTCAGGGCTTGTATGGGCGGCCAATATGCCGTTGAACGAGGCGGAACCTAGGGGAAAGCGCCGCTGGAGTCAATCATGGTGGGGGCGGGTTGAGTTTTGGGTTTGGGCGGACACGCGGCTTTTGGAAATGCAGATCAAGAATCCGCCGCTGAGGATGCCTGAGAAGCCAAGGAAGGCGTAGTCGGTGCTGCAAATGGGCGCCGCGAAGCCCGCGATTTCGCGTGTGAAGCAGCCGACAGACGACATTTGTTGCGTCGTCGACCTAGGCGCCACATCATCCGACCACCATGCCCGCGAACAAATCCCAGCACTTCGTGCCCCGTTGTTATCTCCGCGCTTTCTGCGCGGACAGTGAGGGGGCCGCTGTTAATCTGTTCAACATCTCCCGCGAACGGTCGGTCGAAGCGGCGCCGGCGAAAGGACAGTGCGCAAAGCCATATTTCTATGGGCGCGACGGCGTCTTGGAGCGGGCATTGCAAGAGCCCGAAGGTGAATACGGCAAGATCATGCAGCGCGTCGTCAACGATCCCGCCGCCGCGACACCAGTAGACGTCCGCCGCCTCCACGCCTTCATGTTGCTGCAGTCCTACAGGAGCGCAGCGTGGATCGACAGCCAAATCCGGCTAGCGGACGCGGAACGGGCAATGATAGCAGACCAGGCTACATCTGAGCTGCTGGAAAGCCTAGTTGTGACGCACGAGATGGCCCTTCATCTCGCGCTGAACGCTTTCAAGGACAGCATAGGAAGTACGGCCCACCTACAGACGCGGATTATCCTCAATCGCACGGCAATGCCATTCTTCACATCCGATGATCCGGTGGTCTACACGAACCGCTTCCATCTGCAAAAGGACGTGCTGGGAGGTGCAGGTTTCAGAAGTCCGGGCGCAATGCTACTGATGCCGCTGACGCCGGAGCTCCTGCTGATGTCATTCGACCCGGCCATCTACCAGCTAAAGAAAAGGCTAGGCGAACTTGGCGTCATTGACCGTGTCGCGGACGTGGCCGCCTTTAACGAGCTGCAGGCTGTTCGTTGCGATGCCAATCTGTATTTCCGTGAGTGGAAGGACCGAGAGTTGGTCGCATCGACTTACCACAGCGCCAAGTCACGCCGCAGGGCGGCGTGGTTCAGCGTGGAGACACTGCAGGAGACAGCCCCGGGCAGCCATACATTCGTTGCCATAACGGGCGACCGCGTCTACCGCCCTGACCGCAGGGAAATGCTTCATACGCAATATAACGTACCCGCGCCGACCGCTTGGCCTTTGTTGCTGACCTATACGGATCGCGCCCGCCGCGCCAGACGCGGCGTTGCCCCGGCCAGTCTGTGGGCGTGCGCAGTGGCGCGAAGTTAGCTTAGAGGAATTCCATGCCCAGCAAAGCAGCCGAAGAGTTCTGGGCATCTTACCGCGCCGCATCTGGTGTCGCGGAGCAGCCCTATGAGGTGGTGAGCTTCGGCGATTCACCGGCGCTGGCCGATGAGCTGCTGGCGCTGGTCCGGGCCGGGCGCAAGCGGGGGACGGCGTCGCTGTTGCGCGACTATACGGCGGATACCGTGCCGAAGCCGGGGGATCATGTGCTGGTGCTGGATGGCGCCGGCAACCCGGCCTGCATCTGGCGTACCGTGCAGATCGACATCCGGCCGTTTATCGAGGTCGGGGAGGATTTCGCGGCGGCAGAGGGCGAGGGGGATGGCAGCCTCGCCTCTTGGCGGGAGGGCCACAGCCGCTATTTCGGGCGGCAGGCCGCGCGCGAGGGTTTCCCCATGCACGACCGGATCGAGGTGGTGTGCGAGCGCTTCGAGGTGGTCTGGCCGCCGGAAATGGCAGACCGGGCTGACCACCCCTAAGGGCGCGTTATTTCCCCGAGCGCTTCAGGCTCTTGATCTGGCCGCGTGGCTGGCCGGACATGTCGGCGATCTTCTGGTCCTGGCTCATGATGAAGGTACGGGCCGGGTCGTCGCCGTCCAGCCCGTCCAGCAGATCGCCGGGGACCTTACGGTTGGAGGTACGGTTGCCGTCCTCATAGAGCACGTCGAACAGCACGAAGCTGGCGGGTGCTACTTGTTTCTTCTGGCGTCCCACGCTGATTCTCCGGCGCTATCGATGTTGGTGTTGGTCAGCTGCGGTCCGGCGGGGTATCGCCGGAAGCGGGGCCAGTGGTGATGTCGCCGCTGCCGTCATTGTCGTCGCGAGGCTCGTCAGCAGAAGTTTCGCCGCCATTGGCCTCGTCATCGAGCTGGCCCTTGCGGCGTGCGACTTCCTCTTCCTGGCGCAGAAGCTTTTCTTTTTTCTTCTGTTCCTTGGCCCGGTCGCGCTCGGCCCGCTGTTGATTGTAGTTCGGTTTGAACGCCATGTGTGTCTCCGGGACTAAAAAGCGAAAAGGGCACCGGTTTCCCGGTGCCCTTTCTCATTAGGCTCTGACCGGTAAGATCAGACGGCCTTCAGATTTTCAGCCGAGGTCTTGCCGCGCTTCGGATCGCGCTGCTCGTCATAAGAGACCTTCTGGCCTTCATCGAGGCCGCGCATGCCAGCGCGCTCAACAGCGGAAATGTGGACGAAAACGTCCGCGCCGCCGTTTTCCGGCTGAATGAAGCCATAACCCTTGGTCCCATTGAACCACTTTACAGTACCGATAGGCATAAATGCCTCCTTCGTTTAGTCCGTTGGCGCCACACCGAATGGGCGGCGCATCACACTGTGTCCAGGGATAGCGCGAACTGGACACCCGAAGGGGCGTAGCAAGCCGGCAGTCCAAAGCAGAATGACTCCCCCAACATGGCGATAACTGCGCCAGAAGGCAAGCCCAATATGGTTTCCATCAACTCAGGACGAGCCAGAGGATGAGGATCAGGGGGATCGGCAGACCGATCAGCCACATCAGTATATAGGGCATAGCAGGCTCCTTTAGATAGCGGTAATGGAGAACACAGGAACCTAATGCTTCTGGCGCCGGGTTGTTCCCGCGCGGCTGGCCTGTGTCAGATTCATGGACTCCGACCCCCGCATCGCCATATAAGGCGGATCATGGAAACGCTGCCTTTCATCAAGATGCACGGGCTGGGGAATGATTTCGTCGTTCTCGATGGCCGGAATGCGCCCATCGCGCTGAGCGAGGCGCAGATTCGCGCCATTGCCGACCGCCGCACCGGCGTGGGCTTCGACCAGATGATCGTCATCGAGCCGCCGAAGAATGGCGCCGATGCCTATATGCGCATCCTGAATGCCGATGGCGGCGAGGTGGAGGCCTGCGGCAACGCCACGCGCTGCGTCGCCGCCTGGCTGTCGGCTGAGGCGGATCGCCCGGCACTGTCCATCGAGACCGTGGTCGGCACGCTGCTGACCAATGTGAATGCGGATGGCACCGTGACCGTCGATATGGGCGAGGCGCGGCTCGGCTGGGACGAGATTCCGCTGGCCCGGGAGATGGACACGCTGAAGGTTTCCGCCGGTGTCGCACCGCTGCTGGAAGCCACCTGCGTGAATGTCGGCAACCCGCATGCGGTCTATTTCGTCGATGATGTCGAGAGCATCCCGATGGCCGAGATCGGCCCGCGCATCGAGCATGACCCGCTCTTCCCCCAGCGCATCAATGTCGAGGCGGTGCAGATTCTCTCGCCGACGAAGATGCGGATGCGGGTGTGGGAACGCGGTGTGGGCATTACCCGCGCCTGCGGCACCGGCGCCTGCGCCAGCCTGGTCGCCGCCGTGCGGCGCGGCCTCAGCGAACGCAAGGCCGATGTGATCCTCGATGGCGGCAAGCTGACCATCGAATGGACCGAGGATGGCCGGGTGCTGATGACTGGGCCGGTCGCCATCTCCTACCGGGGCGAGCTGGAACCCGCTGTCATCGGGGCCACGTGATGGGCGTCGAGATCGTCACCTTCGGCTGCCGCCTCAATTCCTACGAATCCGAGGTGATGAAGGATCTGGCGGCCCAGGCCGGGCTGACCGACACGGTGATCGTGAATACCTGCGCCGTCACCGCCGAGGCCGAGCGCCAGGCGCGCCAGACCATCCGCAAGCTGCGCCGCAAGAATCCGAACGCAAAGATTATCGTCACCGGCTGCGCCGCCCAGGTTAAGCCGGAGCAGTTCGCCGCCATGCCGGAGGTGGACCGCATCCTCGGCAATGAGGAGAAGCTGCAGGCCGCGAGTTACGGGCTGGATGACGATGCCCGGGTGCGGGTGAACGACATCATGAGCGTGCGCGAGACCGCCGCGCACATGATCGCCGGCTTCGAGGATCGCGCCCGCGCCTTCGTGCAGGTGCAGCAGGGCTGCGACCATCGCTGCACCTTCTGCATCATCCCCTTCGGCCGGGGCAACAGCCGCTCTGTGCCCATCGGCCGTGTCGTGGAGCAGGTGCGCGAACTGGTGCGCAACGGCTATAACGAGGTGGTGCTGACCGGCGTCGATATCACCAGCTATGGTCCCGATCTGCCGGGCAAGCCGGCGCTGGGCCAGATGATCCGCCGGCTGCTGGCGAATGTGCCGGAACTGCCGCGCCTGCGCCTGTCCTCGCTCGACCCGGTGGAGATCGACGATGATCTGTTCCGGCTGATCGCCGAGGAGCCGCGTCTGCTGCCGCATCTGCATATCAGCCTGCAGGCCGGCGACGACATGATCCTGAAGCGCATGAAGCGCCGCCATCTGCGCGCCGACGCCATCGCCTTCGTCGAGAAGGTGAAGGCCTTGCGCCCCGACATGGTGTTCGGCGCCGATCTGATCGCCGGTTTCCCGACCGAGACCGACGAGATGTTCGAGAACACGCTGCGCAGCGTCGAGGAATGCGACCTGACCTATCTGCACGTCTTCCCCTATAGCGAGCGCCCCGGCACGCCGGCGGCGCGCATGCCGCAGCTTCCGGTGGAAATCCGCAAGGAGCGCGCGGCCCGTCTGCGCGCGGCGGGTGAAGCGCGGCAGGCGACGTTCCTGGCCTCGCGCATCGGCACGGAGGCTGAGGTGCTGATGGAGAAGCCGGGCATGGGGCGGACCGAGCATTTCGCGCCCGTCCTGCTCGATACCGATGTCGCACCGGGTACGATCCTGCGTGCCCGCATTACCGGGGCCGGGGCAGACCAGCTCACCGGCCAGACCGTGGATATCCGGACAGCAGCATGAGCGATGAGAGTGATCCGACCGGCGCGGCGCAGGAAGAAGCCCGCAAGCCCGGCTGGCTGGCGCGCCTAAAGCAGGGGCTGGCCCGCACCTCGGCGAAGCTGGGCGGCGGCATTATCGGGCTGTTCACCAAGCGCAAGCTGGACGACGCCACGCTGGAGGAGCTGGAAGACCTGCTGATCCAGGCCGATCTCGGCGTGAAGACGGCGGCCAAGCTGACCGCCAATCTGGCCCGCGAACGCTTCGACAAGGAAGTGACGTCGGAGGAAGTCCGCCAGGCCTTTGCCGATGATATCGCGGAAATCCTCACCCCCGTCGCATTGCCGCTGGTCATCGACCCGGCGCTGAAGCCGCATGTCGTGCTGGTGGTCGGCGTGAACGGCACCGGCAAGACCACGACCATCGGCAAGCTGGCCAAGCAGTTCCGCGACCAGAACAAGAAGGTCATGCTGGCCGCCGGCGATACCTTCCGCGCCGCCGCCGTGGAGCAGCTGAAAATCTGGGGCGAGCGCACCGGCTGCCCGGTCATCTCCGGGCCGGAGAATTGCGAATCCGCCTCGCTGGCCTATGACGCGCTGAAGCAGGCAAAGGCGGACGGCGCCGATGTACTGCTGATCGACACCGCCGGCCGGCTGCACAACAAGGCCGCCCTGATGGACGAGTTGAAGAAGGTGATCCGCGTCATTGGCAAGATGGACCCGGCGGCACCGCATTCCACCATTCTGGTGCTGGACGCCACCACCGGCCAGAACGCCCATGCCCAGGTGGAGACCTTCCGCAGCATGGTGAATGTCTCCGGCCTGGTCATGACCAAGCTGGACGGCACGGCGCGCGGCGGCGTGGTGGTGGCGCTGGCCGATGCCTTCGGCCTGCCGGTCCATGCGGTCGGCGTGGGCGAAGGGGCGGATGATCTGCGCCCCTTCGAGGCCCGCACTTTCGCCCGCAACCTGATGGGGCTGGAATAGACCCGCTGCCTACAGGACCGGCATCGGCTCCTGCTGCAGGATGGCGGCGATACCCTCCAGAATTTCGGTCGATAAGGTGATGTCGGCGCTGCCGATATTCTCGGCCACCTGTTCGACCGTGCTGGCCCCGATGATGTTGGCGGTCACGAAGGGCCGGCTGTTCACATAGGCCAGCGCCATCTGGGTCGGGCTGAGCCCGTGTTCCTTCGCCAGCGCCACCAGCTTCCCGGTCACCGCCATCGGCTTTTCCGCGATATAGCGGCCATAGCGCGTCGGGTAGAGCGCCATGCGCGTGCCCTGCGGCACCGTCCCGCCGAGATATTTGCCGCTGAGCGCGCCCATGGCGAGCGGCGAGAAGGCGAGCAGCCCGACATCCTCGCGGATCGCCATTTCCGCCAGCCCGACCTCAAACGGCCGGAAAAGCAGGCTATAGGCGTTCTGGATGCTGGCGATGCGCGGCAGGCCCTTTTCCTCCGCCGCGCGCAGGAAGGCGTGCAGGCCCCAGGGCGTCTCGTTCGATACGCCGACCGCCCGGATCTTGCCCGCCTTTACCAACCCGGCCAGTGCCTCCAGCGTTTCCTCGATGGGGGTGGCGTCCGGCGATTCCTTGTGCACATAGCCGAACTGGCCGGCGCTGTTGGTCTGCCGGTCCGCCCAGTGCAGCTGGTAGAGATCGACGTAATCGGTGTTCAGCCGGCGCAGCGAGGCATCGATGGCGGCCTCGATATTCTTGCGGTCCAGCTTCGCCTTGCCCTCGCGGATATGCTCGAAGCCGCTGCGGCTGGCGCCGATCACCTTGGTCGCCAGCACGAATTTGTCACGGTTCCGGCGCGCTGAAATCCAGTTGCCGACGATTTCCTCAGTGCGGCCATAGGTCTTCGCGCTGGGCGGCACCGGATACATCTCGGCGGTATCGATGAAGGTGACGCCATGGTCGAGCGCGTAATCGAGCTGCGCATGCCCCTCCGCCTCGGTGTTCTGCTCCCCGAAGGTCATGGTGCCGAGGCAGATGACGCTGACATCGATATCGGTACGGCCAAGGCGACGCTTTTCCATCGTGGGGAGTCTCCGGATAGGGCAGGGGCGCGCCGAAAGGGCGCCGGGGGGTGAGCTTCGGTATACCGCCAAGCGCGCCGAGCGTCACGCGCACTTTCTATCTGCGCAAAAAGCGCCCTTTAAGCGTAGACCTGCTCGTACAGCGCCACGATTTCCGCCTCGGTAGGAACGCGCGGGTTGTTGCCGGGCGAGCCGGAGGCGAGCGCCTGGCGCGCCATGGTTGGCAGAAGCTCGGTATAGCGTGCCGCGTCGATGCCGTAATCCTTGGGTGTCGGCACTTTCAGGTCGGTGTTCAGCACGCGCAGCGCCTCGACCAGCCGGTTCACAGCGGACTGGTTGCCCTCCTCGGCACTGGCGATGCCCATGGCGCGGGCGCAATCGGCATAGCGGTCCAGCGCCGCCTCGGCGGAGAATTGCGTGATCGCCGGCAGCAGCATGGCGTTGGACAGGCCATGTGGCACATGGAAGAAGGCACCGATCGGCCGGCTCATGCCATGCACCAGCGCTACCGAGGCGTTGGAGAAGGCCATGCCGGCCTGGGTCGCCCCCAGCATCATCTGCTCGCGCGCCGCCTCATTGCCGGGCTCGAAACAGGCGGTGCGGATATTCTCGTACAGCCGCTTCATCGCTGTCAGCGCATAGGAATCCGACATCGGGTTACGCTTCTTGGAGACATAGGCCTCCATCGCATGGGTAATGCTGTCGATGCCGGTATCGGCGGTCAGGCGGAATGGCTTCTTCATGGTCAGTCTGTAATCGACCAGCGCCGCCGTCGGCAGGCAGCCCAGCCCCATGACCAGCATCTTCTCGTCGGTCTCGGTATCGGAGATGACGCAGAATTTCGTGACCTCCGATCCGGTGCCCGCCGTGGTCGGCACGCAGATCAGCGGCACGGCGGCCTTGTCGGCGGCCTGCGGCACCTTGTGGTCGCGCATCTTGCCGCCCAGGGCTGCCAGCACATTCATTGCCTTGGCGGTGTCCATCGGGCTGCCACCGCCAAACGCGATCATGCAGTCATAGGTGCCGAGCCGCAGCCGGGCGAGCCCCTGCTCGACCACATCCGTTGTCGGGTCGGGCACGGTGTCGGCGAACAGATCCCAGCGGATGCCGGCAGCATCCAGCGGGTCGGTCAGATGGGCCAGCATGCCGGAATCGCGCATATAGGGGTCGCTGACGATCAGCGGGCGATGCACGCCCAGCTTCTGCAGCACTGAAGGCGCCTCGGACACTGCCCCACCGCCGACCAGCATCAGGCGCGGCGTCAAAATCTGCGCGATCATCATCTTCTCTCCCGGTTCGTTCTTTTGCGCAGGATAAGGCGGTTTCAACATCCCCGTCACCCCCGGCCTTGATTCCCGGCACAAGGCCGGTAACGACATGGCAGCAGAGAACCACCGCCCCGTTGTTATCCAACGGCAAGCGGCGCTATAACCAAGCCCTGACAGATAAGCAGGGGACCGCAGGGCCGGTACCGGCGTCACGCATTTCGGAGGAAACCCAATGACAAAAACGCTGCAGCATTATGTGAACGGGGCGCTGGTTGACGGCAGCAGCGGCCGTTTCAGCGACGTGTTCAACCCCGCCACCGGCGAAGTCCAGGCCCGCGTGCCGCTGGCCAGCCCGGCCGAGATCGACAAGGTTGTGGCCACGGCCCAAGCCGCCTTTCCGGCATGGGCTGCCGCTGCCCCGCTGCGCCGGGCGCGCGTCATGTTCAAATTCAAGGAACTGATCGAAAAGAACATGGGCCGTCTGGCCGCCGCGATCACATCCGAGCATGGCAAGACCCTGCCGGATGCCGAGGGCGAGTTGACGCGCGGTCTGGAAGTCGTGGAATTCGCCTGCGGCATCCCGCATCTGCTGAAGGGCGAATATACCGAGCAGGTCGGCGGCGGCATCGATGCCTGGACGATCCGCCAGTCGCTGGGCGTGGTCGCCGGCATCACCCCGTTCAACTTCCCGGCCATGGTGCCGATGTGGATGTTCCCGGTGGCGCTGGCCTGCGGCAATTGCTTCATCCTGAAGCCGTCGGAGCGTGATCCCTCTGCCGGCCTGATCCTGGCTGAACTGCTGAAAGAGGCGGGTCTGCCGGACGGCGTGTTCAGCGTCGTGCATGGCGACAAGCAGGCGGTGGATGCGATCCTGACCCATCCGGGCATCGAGGCGGTCAGCTTCGTCGGCTCCACCCCGATTGCCGAATATGTCTACCACACCGGCACCGCGCATAATAAGCGGGTGCAGGCGCTGGGTGGTGCCAAGAACCACATGATCGTCATGCCGGACGCCGATCTGGACCAGGCCACCGACGCGCTGATGGGGGCCGGCTATGGCTCCGCCGGCGAGCGTTGCATGGCGGTTTCGGTCGCCGTCGCCATCGGCGACAAGGTGGGCGATGCGCTGATCGAGCGGCTGACCCCGAAGGTGCGCTCGCTGAAGGTCGGTCCGGGCACCGACAGCGAGGTCGAGATGGGGCCGCTGGTCACCCGCCAGCACCTCGACAAGGTGCGCGGCTATGTCGATCAGGGCGTGAAGGAAGGTGCGAAGCTGGTCGTCGACGGCCGCGATCTGAAGCTGCAGGGCTATGAGAACGGCTTCTTCATGGGCGGCTGCCTGTTCGACAACGTCACCACCGACATGACGATCTACAAGGAAGAGATCTTCGGCCCGGTGCTCTCCGTCGTCCGCGCGCCGGATTACGAGAGCGCCGTGAAGATGGTCAACGAGCATGAATTCGGCAACGGCACCGCGATCTTCACCCGCGATGGCGACGCGGCGCGTGAATTCGCCAACCGCATCAAGGTCGGCATGGTCGGCATTAACGTGCCGATCCCGGTGCCGATGGCCTTCCATTCCTTCGGTGGCTGGAAGCGCTCGCTGTTCGGCGATCATCACATGCATGGGCCGGAAGGCGTGCGCTTCTACACCCGCATGAAGGCGATCACCCAGCGCTGGCCGACCGGCATCCGCTCCGGTGCTGAATTCATCATGCCGACGATGAAGTGACATCCAGTCCCAAACCGGTGACAGGCAGCGGCCGGGCGGAACTTCCGCTCGGCCGTTTGCTCTTCGCCAACTCCCTGCTGCTGGGGGTGGCGTTCCTGTGGGGCTCGCACATCCCGGCGCTCGACCTGCTGCTTGGCACCTTCGATCCGTGGACGCTGGCGCTGTTCCGCTACATGGTGCTGATCCCGGTCGCCTTCGGCTGGCTGACGCTCTCCACGCCGCGACCGTTCCAGCCGACCGAGCCGGGACCGCCGCGCAAGCTGCCGCTGGGCCGAATCCTGCTGCTTGCCGGGCCCGGCCTTCTGGGCTTCGCGATCTTCTATGCGATGGGGGTGTATTTCGCCGGGCCGATCCCCGCCGCGATCATCGCCACCTGCTCCCCCGTCATCGCCACCCTGATCACCTGGGCCATCGAGCACATTCCGCCCCGGCGGGAAATGTGGCTGGCGCTGGTCCTGGCAGTGATCGGCGGGATGATCGCCGTGCTCAGCCGCGAAGCGCCGGGGGCCGGGCAGGAACACCGCGTGCCGATCCTGGGTGAGTTCCTGTTGGTCTGCGGCATGATCTGCTGGAGCAGTTATTCGGTGATGGCACAGCGCTGGCTGTCTGGTTATTCGCAGCTGCAGATCACCGGCTTCACCATGACGGCGGCGGGGGTGGGGATGATCCTTCTCTATCCGATGCTGATGCTGCTGGGCATCGCCCAGATGCCGGCGGCGATGCCGTCGCTGCTGATCATCGGGCTGCTGGTCTATGTCGCTTTGCTGCCTACCTTGTTCGGCACCTTCCTCTGGCATACGGGTATCGGTATCGTCGGCGTGCCGGTGGCGGCGTTGTACATGAATCTGATCCCGGTCTTCGCCGTGCTGATCGCCATGCTGGTGGGTGCGCTGCCGACGATGGGGCAGGTGATCGGCGGGGCGTTGGTTCTGGTTGGCGTGGCCCAGGCGCAATGGCGCCGTGCGAGGAAGTGAAACGATGAGCGAACCGCGCTATGCCCTGTATTTCTGCCCGCAGCAGAGCAGCATGCTCTATCGCTTCGGCTGCCGCTGGCTGGGCCGGGACGTGGTCACCGGGGCCGATCTGGAACAGCCGGACCTGTTCGCCATCTCGCCGGAACGCCTGCGCTCGGCGACGGCCAGCCCCCGGCGCTATGGGTTTCACGCCACGCTGAAACCGCCTTTCCGCCTGGCCGACGGATTGGGCGAGGCGGATTTGGTGGAGGCCGCACAGCGCTTTGCCGGCGGGCTGACGGCTTTTGAGGCGCCGCCGCTGGTGTTGCGCGATCTGGCCGGATTCCTGGCGCTGCAACTCTCCGAACCCTCGGTGGAGATGGAGATGCTGGCGGCCGCCTGCGTGACCGGGCTGGATCATTTCCGCGCCCCGCCGAGTGCGGCGGAAATCGCGCGGCGCCGCAGCAGCGGCCTGACGCCCCGGCATGAGGAATTGCTGGCCCGCTGGGGCTATCCCTTCGTCATGGAGGCCTTCCGCTTCCACATGACCCTGACCGAACGGCTGGAGGAAGAGGAGCGCGCTTTATTTGAAGAGGTGCTGGACCCGATGGTCGACCGCTTCGCCGGGGAGAAACTGACCGTCGATTCCATCGCGCTCTATCGAGAGCCTGCTCCCGGCCAGCCCTTCATGCTGCTGACCTACCTGCCCTTCGGCGGTAAGTAGGCCGGACCTACGCCGCGTCGCGCCAGGCGGTGTCGACCACGGCGACGATGTCGGCCATGATGCGGGTCATGTCGTAATCCTTGGGCGTGTAGATGCGCGCCACGCCGGCCCGGGTCAGCGCCTCGGCATCGGTGGGCGGGATGATGCCGCCGAGCACGACAGGGATGTCGTCAATGCCCAGGGCGCGCATGCGCTCCAGCACCTCCGCCACCAGCACGGCGTGCGAGCCGGACAGGATGGACAGTCCGATGACATGGACGCCTTCCTCCAGCGCGGCGTTCACGATCTGCGCCGGGGTCAGGCGGATGCCTTCATAGACCACCTCCATGCCGGCATCGCGGGCGCGCATGGCGATCTGCTCGGCGCCGTTGGAATGACCGTCCAGCCCCGGCTTGCCGACCAGCATCTTGATCCGCCGGCCGAGCCGGGCGGAGACCGCATCGACCTGGGTGCGCACCGCCGCCATCCCTTCCGCTCTGGCAATGGCAGCCTTGGCCACGCCGGTCGGGGCGCGGTACTCGCCGAAGACGGCGCGCAGCGCCTGCGCCCATTCGCCGGTCGTCACCCCGGCATGGGCGGCGGCGATGGAGGCCGGCATGATATTGGCGCCGGACCGCGCATCTGCTTCCAGCGCCGCCAGTGCGCGGGCGACCGCCGCCGGGTCGCGGGCCGTGCGCCATTCCGCCAGCCGGGCAAGCTGATCGCGTTCCGCTGTCTCGTCGATGGTCAGGAAGCCGCCATCCTCGCCCAGCGTCAGCGGCGAGGGGGCGGTGTCGGCATAGCGGTTTACGCCGACCACCACCTGCTCGCCGCTTTCAATGGCGGCCAGACGGCGGGCATTGGATTCAACCAGCCGCTGTTTCATATAGCCGCTGTCGATGGCAGCGACGGCGCCGCCCTGCCGGTCGATCGCCGACAGTTCCGCCAGGGCGGCGGCGGCGAGTTCCGCGACCTTGGCCTCGATGGCCGGGTTCCCGGCGAAGATGTCGCCGAATTCCAGCAGATCGGTCTCATAGGCCAGGATCTGCTGCATGCGCAGCGACCATTGCTGGTCCCAGGGGCGCGGCAGGCCCAGCGCCTCGTTCCAGGCCGGCAGTTGCACGGCACGGGCGCGGGCATCCTTTGACAGGGTCACGGCCAGCATCTCCAGCAGGATGCGGTGGACGTTGTTCTCCGGCTGCTGCTCGGTCAGGCCCAGCGAATTGACCTGCACGCCATAGCGGAAGCGGCGGTATTTCTCCTCCGTGATGCCGAAACGGTCGCGGCAGATATCGTCCCAAAGCCGAGTGAAGGCGCGCAGCTTGCAGATTTCGGTGACGAAGCGGATGCCGGCATTCACGAAAAAGCTGATGCGCCCGACGACCTTCGCAAAATCCGCATCGGCCACCTGCCCGGTCGCCTTCACCGCCTCCAGGATGGCGATGGCATTGGCCAGCGCATAGGCCAGTTCCTGCACCGGGGTCGCCCCGGCCTCCTGCAGATGGTAGCTGCAGACATTCACCGGGTTCCATTTCGGCACCTCGGCAACCGTGAAGGCGATGGTGTCGGCGGTCAGTTTCAGGCTGGCGGCGGGCGGGAAGATATAGGTCCCGCGCGACAGGTATTCCTTGATGATGTCGTTCTGCGTCGTGCCGTTCAGCGCGGCCCGCGCCACGCCCTGCGTTTCGGCGGCGGCGATATACAGCGCCAGCAGCCAGGGGGCGGTGGCGTTGATCGTCAGCGAGGTGTTCATGCGGTCCAGCGGGATGCCATCCAGCAGCATGCGCATATCGCCCAGATGCGAGATCGGCACGCCGACCTTGCCGACCTCGCCGCGTGCGAGAGTGTGATCCGAATCGTAACCGGTCTGCGTCGGCAGGTCGAAGGCGACGGACAACCCGGTCTGGCCGCGCGCCAGATTGGTGCGGAACAGCCGGTTCGACTCGCTGGCCGAGGAATGGCCGGCATAGGTGCGGAACAGCCAGGGCTGGTCACGCTGCGCTGCGGTAGAGATTGTGTCGTCAGGCGTCTGAGTCATCGGCATTACCGCAAAATTTGGCGCTTCATTTCTCAATAATGCTCATGAAAGATGCATTCTTTCTATAGAAAATATAAATGAGAAATAAACTGTCGTTTTTGCATTGCAAACAGAAACCCAATCACCTAAAACCGAAACATTAGAAAACGGGCAATTTCAATGCTCGGCAAAGAAAGCGGTTCGAGGATACGCCAACCGGCCGTGACGTGGGAGACGATGATGAGCGACGCCAGCGCAAAAGTGCTTGCCCTGACACCCGATCTGCCTGCGGAGGCGCCGGTGCTGAAGGATCTGTATGAGGTGGGCGAGATCCCGCCGCTCGGCCATGTGCCGCCGCGGATGTATGGCTGGGCGATCCGCCGCGACCGGCAGGGGCCGCCGGACCAGGCGATGCAGGTCGAGGTGCTGCATACACCGCTCATCGCCGATGACGAGGTTCTGGTCATGGTGATGGCCGCCGGCGTGAATTACAACGGCGTCTGGGCCGGCCTCGGCGTGCCGATCTCGGTCTTCGACGTGCATGGCGCGGATTACCATATCGCCGGTTCCGATGCGGCCGGCGTGGTCTGGGCGGTCGGCGCGCGGGTGACGCGCTGGAAGGTCGGTGACGAGGTCGTGGTCCATTGCAACCAGGACGATGGCGATGACGAGGAATGCAATGGCGGCGACCCGATGTTCTCGCCCTCGCAGCGTATCTGGGGCTATGAGACGCCGGACGGGTCCTTCGCACAGTTCTGCCGGGTGCAGGGCCGCCAGCTCATGCCGCGCCCGAAGCATCTGACCTGGGAGCAATGCGGCTGCTATGTGCTGACGCTGGCGACCGCCTATCGCATGCTGTTCGGCCATCGCCCGCATATCCTGCGGCCGGGCCATAACGTCCTGGTCTGGGGCGCGTCCGGCGGGCTCGGCTCGATGGCGATCCAGCTGATCGCGACGGCTGGCGCCAACGCCATCGGCGTGATCTCGGACGAGACCAAGCGCGATTTCGTCATGAGCCTGGGCGCGAAAGGCGTCATCAACCGCAAGGATTTCGACTGCTGGGGCCGCATGCCCGACGTCTTGGACACGGCGGCCTATGGCGACTACATGAAACGCAGCCGCGCCTTCGGCAAGGCGATCTGGGAGATTACCGGCAAGGGCAATGACGTCGATTTCGTCTTCGAGCATCCCGGCGAGCAGACCTTCCCGGTTTCCTGCTTCGTGGTGAAGCGCGGCGGCATGGTCGTGTTCTGCGCCGGCACCACCGGCTTCAATATCACCTTCGATGCCCGCTTCGTCTGGATGCGCCAGAAACGCATCCAGGGCAGCCATTTCGCCAATCTGATGCAGGCCTCGCAGGCCAACCGGCTGGTGATCGAACGCCGCATCGACCCCTGCATGTCGGAAGTCTTCTCCTGGGCCGATATCCCGCGCGCCCATGTGAAGATGATGAAGAACGAGCACAAGCCCGGCAACATGGCCGTGCTGGTCCAGGCCAAACGCCCCGGCATGCGCACGCTGGACCAGGCGCGCGAGGGGTAACGGCCAACAGAGCTTGGGGCAGAATGCCCCCTTTTCTCAGTCTATCTCGGTACGGTCAGGCGCATACGCACAGCCGCCCGGCGCCGGTGAGGGGCTGGCAAACCGGGCGATTTGTGCCATGTAGTAGCCATCCCACTCCCAACGACTGCGAATGCCATGTCCGCCGCCGCGCCGAAGACCGAAACCGCCAATCTCCTTCTCGCCGATCTGCTGCCGACCTGCCGGATGGCGGTGGAGGCCGCCGACCGCCTGACTGACGGTGCGATGCGCAGCGTTGCCGCACGGGTGGCGCAGGATGGCCGGATCAGCAGCGCCCTGCTGGATCAGGAGCAGCTGGCAGTGCATGGCGTCTCCTGGCTGGCGACCTATACGGAAGCGCTGCGCCAGATGCTGGGCTGGGCCGAAAGGCTGGAGGCGCAGGGGGCCTTGCGCGAATTCGAGGCGCTGATCCTGCAGGCGGCCTTCGGCGAATATCTGGCGCAGATCGAGGGCGGGATCGCCATCTCGCAGGTCGAGATCGTGCGGCCCCGCGATTTTGGTGTCGCGGCGGCCGAGGTCACGGCCTTCCATACCGCCGAGGTCGAGGCGCTGATTGCGGCGGGCACCACCAATGCCACCCGCCTGCGCCTGGCCGAGCTGATGGAAGACGGTCTGTCGAGCGGCGATTTCGGCGCGCTGGGCTTCGATGATGAGATGCTGGAGATGATGCGCGACCAGTTCCGCCGCTTCGGCGCGGAGCAGGTGACGCCGCATGCCCATGAGTGGCATCTGAAGGATGAACTGATCCCCATCGCGGTGGTCGAGCAGATGGCCGAGCTGGGCGTGTTCGGCCTGACCATTCCGGAGGAGAATGGCGGCCTCGGCCTCGGCAAGATGGCGATGTGCGTGGTGACCGAGGAATTATCCCGCGCCTATATCGGCGTCGGCTCGCTGGGTACCCGCTCGGAGATTGCCGGCGAGCTGATCCGTCTGGGCGGCACGCCGCAGCAGAAGGAACACTGGCTGCCGAAGCTGGCCAGCGGCGAAATCCTGCCGACCGCCGTGTTCACCGAGCCGAATACCGGCTCCGACCTCGCCTCCTTGCGCACCCGCGCGGTCCGTGACGGCGACGCCTATAGCATCCAGGGCAACAAGACCTGGATCACCCATGCCGCCCGCACTGACATGATGACCATCCTGGCCCGTACCGGTTCGCCGGACAGCGGCTATAAGGGTCTATCGATGTTCCTGGCGGAAAAGCCGCGCGGCACGGAAGAGAACCCCTTCCCGGCCGAGGGCATGACCGGCGGCGAGATCCATGTGCTGGGCTATCGCGGCATGAAGGAATACGAGCTGGGCTTCGACGGCTTCCAGGTGAAGGCGGAGAATCTGCTGGGTGGTATCGAGGGCCAGGGCTTCAAGCAGCTGATGGCGACCTTCGAGAGTGCCCGCATCCAGACCGCCGCGCGCGCCGTCGGCGTGGCGCAGAACGCGCTGGAGCTGGGCCTCGCCTATGCCCGCGAGCGCCAGCAATTCGGCCGGCCGATCTATGCCTTCCCGCGCGTCTTCGGCAAGCTGGCCTGGATGGCGGTGGAAACCATGATCGCCCGGCAACTGACCTATTTCGCCGCGCGCGAGAAGGACAGCGACCGGCGCTGCGACATCGAGGCCGGCATGGCCAAGCTGCTGGCCGCCCGCGTCGCCTGGTCGAATGCTGACAATGCGCTGCAGGTGCATGGCGGCAATGGCTATGCCCATGAATATCCGATCAGCCGGGTGCTGTGCGATGCCCGCATCCTGAACATCTTCGAGGGCGCGGCCGAGATTCAGGCCCATGTCGTCGGGCGCGGGTTGCTGTCGCGCAAGCTGGAAGGCCGCAACTAGGCGGCCGCGTATCTTTGCTTTCCCCCGCCAGCCTGTAACGGCATGATGCGACGGGCTGAATCGTCTGGGCATATAAAAAGGCGAGGGGGGAATCATGGACGACCGCAGCGGCCGATCGATCGTGATTCTGACCGGGGCCGGCATTTCCAAGGAATCCGGCCTGTCCACCTTCCGCGATGCCGATGGCCTCTGGGCCACGGTGCGTATCGAGGATGTGGCGACGCCGCAGGCGTTTCGCAGCAATCCGGTGCGGGTCCATGATTTCTACAATGCCCGCCGCCGGCAGATGGCCGATCCTGCCGTGCAGCCCAATGCCGCCCATGTGGCGCTGGCCCGGCTGGAAGCCGAATGGCCGGGCGAGCTGCTGCTGGTCACCCAGAATATCGACGATCTGCACGAACGCGCCGGCAGCCACGCCGTGCTGCACATGCATGGCGAATTGCTGAAGCTGCGCTGCGGCCATTGCCAGGTGGTGCTGGAGTGGCGCGGCGATGCCAGCGTCGGCACGCCCTGCCCGTCCTGCGGGCATGTCGCCGGCCTGCGCCCGCATGTCGTCTGGTTCGGCGAGATGCCGCTGGGCATGGAGGCGATTTATGCGGCGCTGGATGCCTGCGATCTCTTCATCTCCATCGGCACCTCCGGCGCTGTCTATCCGGCGGCTGGCTTCGTCGAGGAGGTACGGCGGCACGGCCATGCCCATTCGGTGGAGCTGAACCTGGAACCTTCCCTGGGGGTCAGTGCTTTCGACGAGGCGATCCACGGTCCGGCGACCGATATCGTACCGGCTTTTGTGGAGCGGGTGCTGACGAGGGGATGGTAGAGGACAGTTTACAGGCTCTCCTGGCCGAGATATCGGGCTGCCGCCTGTGCGCGGCGCATCTGCCGCTGGGCCCGCGGCCGGTGCTGCGGGCCTCGGCCACGGCGCGGGTGATGCTGGTTGGCCAGGCGCCGGGCACGAAGGTGCACAAGAGCGGCATTCCGTTCAACGATCCCAGCGGCGACACGCTTCGCGACTGGCTGGGCATCGACAGCGCCACCTTCTATGACGAGAACCGCATCGCCATCATGCCGATGGGCTTCTGCTATCCCGGCCGCGATGTGCGCGGCGGTGATTCTCCGCCCCGCCCGGAATGCGCACCGCACTGGCATGCGCAGGTCCGGGCCCTGTTGCCGAACATCGAACTGACAGTGCTGATCGGTGCCTATGCCCAGGCCTATTACCTTGGCCCCCGTCGCGGCGCCAGCGTGTCCGAGACGGTGGCGCGCTGGCGCGAGTATCTGCCGGATTTCCTGCCCACGCCCCACCCCAGCCCCCGCAACCGCAACTGGCTGCGCCAGCGCCCCTGGTTCCTGGACGAGGTCGTACCGGAACTGCGCCAGCGGGTGCAGGCGCTGTTGTAGGGGGGCCACTTTCTCTTCGTCATAGTCGGGTCAAGCCCGAGGGTGACGGTCTTAGAAAGCGGCAACAAAGTACGCCCCCCTCACACCGTCAGATAGGCCGTCCTTGCATCATCATCGGCCATCAGCTCGGCCATGGTGCCGGTGAAGCGGATGCGGCCTTTTTCGATGATGGTGGCCCGGTCGGCGACCAGCCGGGCGAAGTGGAGATTCTGTTCGGACAGGATCAGCGTCAGCCCCTCCTGCTTCAGCGCCTTCAGCGTCTCGGCCATCTGCTCGACGATCTTGGGCGCCAGGCCCTCGGACGGTTCGTCGAGCAGCACCAGGGAGGGGTTGCCCATCAGCGTGCGCGCGATGGTCAGCATCTGCTGCTCGCCGCCGCTCATCTGGCCGCCGGGCCGGTTGCGCATTTCGGCCAGGTTCGGGAAAATCGCGAACAGCCGCTCGGGCGTCCATTCCGGCACGCCGGGGCGCGGCTTCTGCCGGCCGACCTCGAGATTTTCCAGCACTGTCAGCTCGCTGAAGATGCGCCGTTCCTCCGGCACATAGCCGAGGCCGAGCCGTGCGATCTCATAAGACGGACGGCTGGCGATTTCGCGCTCCTCGAAGCGCACGCTGCCGGCGGCGGGCGGCACCAGCCCGATGATCGATTTCAGCGTGGTCGACTTGCCGGCCCCGTTGCGGCCCAGCAGCGCCAGTACCTCGCCGCGCGCCACGCTCAACCCGACATCGGCCAGGATATGGGCGCGGCCGTAATAGGCGCTGATACCCTCGACAACCAGCATCATTGCCCCCCATCGGCGAACATGGCGCCGCTGCCGAGATAGGTTTCCTGCACCAGCGCATTGTCGCGCACCTGCTGCGGCGTGCCCTCGGCCAGAAGCCGGCCGCGATTCAGCACGAAGATGCGGTCGGCATGGGCGAAGACGACATCCATGTCATGCTCGGTGAACAGCACGGAAATGCCGCGCTCCTTCACGATGCGGGCGGTCAGCTCCATCAGCGCGATGCGCTCGCGCGGGGCCATGCCGGCGGTCGGCTCGTCCATCAGTAGCAGTTTCGGGTTGTTGGCCAGCGCGACGGCCAGTTCGACTCGCTTCAGATCGCCATAGGCCAGCACGCCACAGGGCCGCTCCGCCTGCGCCTCCATGCCGACCAGGGTCAGCAGCGCCATGGCGTCGTCGATATACTGGCTGCCGGCATCGGCGAACAGCGACAGCAGGCGGCGGTGATGCGACAGCAGCGCCATCTGCACATTCTCGCGCACGCTCATCGAGGCGAAGGTGGCAGTGATCTGGAAAGTACGCCCGACGCCCAGCCGCCAGATGCGGCGCGGCGCCAGCCCGGCGATATCCCGACCGGCCAGCTTTATGGTCCCGGTATCGGGGCGCAGCTGCCCCATCAGCATGTTGAAGCAGGTCGTCTTGCCGGCCCCGTTCGGGCCGATCAGCGCCAGTAATTCCCCGGCGGCAAGGCTGAAGGAGACATCGCTGACCGCCTTCACCCCGCCGAAGGACTTCGACAGGCCGGCGACTTCGAGAACCGCGCTCATGCCCTTGTCTCCTTCGCCATGAAGCGGTCGCGCACGAAGCCGGCAATGCCCTGCGGGAAGGCGATGACCAGCCCGACGATGACCAGCCCCAGCAGCAGCCGCCAGTAATTGGTCAGGCTGACCAGCTCGGTCTTCAGCGCCGTGAAGGTGACCGCGCCGACAAGCGGGCCGGCCAAAGTCTGCACGCCGCCCAGCAGCACCATGACCAGCGCATCGACCGATAAAGGAATGCCCATCAGATCGGGCGAGACGCTGCCCTTCAGGAAGGCGAACAACCCGCCCGCTACGCCGGCGAACAAGCCGGCCAGGGTGAAGGCGAACCAGCGCATGCGGCGCACATCGATGCCGATGGCATCGGCCCGGAGCGGTGAATCACGCCCGGCGCGCAGGGCATAGCCGAAGGGCGAGAAGGCGATGCGGCGGATCGCCAGCAGCATCACGATCACCACCACAAGGACCAGCCCGTAGAAGGCCGGTGTCGTCGCGGCCCAGGAGGAGGGCCAGATGCCGAGAATGCCGTTATCGCCGCCGGTCACGTCGATCCACTGGAAGGCCACCGCCCAGGCGATCTGCGCGAAGGCCAGCGTCAGCATGGCCAGGTAGACGCCCGACAGGCGCACGCAGAACCAGCCGAAGATCAGCGCCCCCAGCGCCCCGCCCAGCGGGGCGGCGAAGAGGGCGGCCTCCATCGGCCAGGCGAAATGCTTCACCATCAGCGCCGCCCCATAGGCCCCCAGCCCGAAATAGGCGGCATGGCCGAAGGAGATGACGCCGCCCACGCCCATCAGGAAATGCAAAGAGGCGGCGAACAGCGCAAAGATCAGGATCTCGGTGGCGATGACCAGGCTGTAGGTGCCGGCCATGCCGGGCAGGGCGACGAGCAGAGCGAGGACCGCCAGAGCGAACCATTTCAGCGCCGCCGGGGCGGCCAGCAAGGGCGGCTCCACCGCGCCATGATGGCCGGTCAGCGTCTCGCGCTTGCCCAGCAACCCCCAGGGCCGGACCACCAGCACTACCGCCATGACGGCGAAGATCAGCACCAGCTCGACCTGCCAGAGCTGGATGCCGAGCAGGCTGCTGCCGGCATTGGCGACTGCGAAGACACGGATCAGCGCGATCAGCAGGGCCGCCAGATAGGCGCCCAGGATCGATCCCATGCCGCCGACCACGGTAACGACGAAGACCTCGGCGATAATGCCCAGATCCATGGTCAGCCCGGCATTGCCCTTGGGCAGCTGAATCGCCCCGCCCAGCCCGGCCAGCGCCGCCCCCAGGAAGAACACCCCGGTCAGCAGCCATTTCTGGTTCACGCCGAGCGCCGCCACCATCTGCCGGTCCTGCGTTGCGGCGCGCACCAGAATGCCGAAGCGGGTGCGGTGGAACAGCAGCCACAATACGCCCAGCACCAGCGGCGCGAAGAGGATGAGGAAAATGTCGTATTCCGGGATGCGCTGGCTGCCCATCGCCACCGCCCCGGTCAGCCCCGGCGCGCGTGGCCCCAGCAGATCTTCCGGCCCCCAGAGATAGAGGGCGACATCCTGCACGATCAGCACGACGCCGAAGGTCGCCAGCAGCTGGAACAGCTCCGGCGCGTGATAGATGCGGCGCAGGATGGTCATTTCCATCGCCACGCCGATCAGCCCGGCGGCCAGGGCGGCCAGAATCACCCCGCCCCAGAAGCCGAAGAAGCCGCCGCCCAGCGCCGTGATCGCCGAATAGGCGATATAGGCGCCCAGCATGTAGAAGCTGCCATGGGCGAAATTCACGATACGCGTGACGCCGAAGATGATGGTCAGGCCGCACGCCACGAGAAACAGGGCGGACGCGCTGGCAAGCCCGGTCAGCAGCTGGGAGAGGAAGAATTCCAAGGGCGGGGTTCCGTTATCGGCGGTCGGTGCGGCGGTCACCCCCTCCCCAACCCTCCCCCCTCAAGGGGGAGGGTTAAGGCGCGCTCCCTCCCCCCTTGTGGGGCAGGGCCGGGGCGGGGGAGCCCGAGGCTCAGTCTTTTGCGCGGAGCGTCCTGACGACCTCGTCGGAGGGCAGGTAATCCTCGCCCTTGCCGAAGCGCCAGTCGACCATGCGCGGCATGCCGTCCTTAACGGTCAGCGTGCCGACATAGGCGCCCATGGTGGTCTGGTTGTCGATCGCGCGGTAGACAATCGGCCCGACCGGGGTGCCCAGCTTCAGATCGGCGAAGGCATCCACCAGCTTCTCGGTCTCGGTCGTGCCGGCCTTTTCCATCGCCGCCTTCACCGAATAGAGCGCGGCATAGCCGACCACGGAACCGAGGCGCGGATAATCGTTGAACTTCTTCTGGAAGGCATCGCGGAACTTGTTGTGTTCCGGCGTGTCGATGGCATACCAGGGATAGCCGGTGACCAGCCAGCCTTCCGGTGCCTCGTCCTTCATCGGGTCGATCCAGTCCGGCTCACCGCTCAGCATGCTGGCCACGGGGCGCTTCTCCCACAGCCCGCGCACCTTGCCCTCGCGCACGAAGCGCAGCAGATCGGGGCCGAAGGTGACGTTGTAGATCGCATCCGGATTGGCCGCCGACAGCGCCTGGACGGCCGCACCGGCATCCAGCTTGCCCAGCGCCGGCCACTGCTCGGCAATGAATTCGACATCGGGGCGCTTGGCCTTCAGCAATTCCTTGAAGGCGGCAACCGCTGACTGGCCGTATTCATAGTTCGGCGCGATGGTCGCCCAGCGCTTGGCCGGCAGCTTGGCGGCTTCCTCGGCCAGCATCGCCGCCTGCACATAGGTGCCGGGACGCAGGCGGAAGGTGTAGCGGTTGCCCTTCTGCCAGGCGATGGTGTCGGACAGCGGCTCGGCAGCGATGAAGATCACCTTCTTCTGCTTGGCGAAGTCGGAGACGGCAAGGCCGACATGCGACAGCAGCGTGCCGAACAGCAGGGTCGCACCCTCGCGGCTGACCAGCTCGTTGGCCACGGTCACCGCATCGGCCGGCTTGGCGCCGTCATCACGGCTGACCACCGTCACTTGGCGGCCGAGGATGCCGCCGGAGGCGTTGATCTCCTCCAGCGCCAGTTCCCAGCCCTGCTTGTAGGGAATCGTGAAGGAAGCAAAACCGGTATAGGAATTCATGTCGCCCAGCACGATCTTGTCGGCGGCAAGCGCCGGCGCCAAGGTGGCGGTGCCGGCGAGGGCGGCGGTAAGCCCGGTGGCAAGCGCCAGTCCGGTAAAGGCTCTACGGTTCATCATGCTCGTCCCCATTCGTGAGAATCTCGGCGATACTGTCCCGGACGGTTTGGCGTTTCCGTTTTAGCGGAGGCCGTCCACCCCCTTGATATCCTGTACCTGCAAGCCGCCGACGCGGGCATGGATGCGCCCGCCATCGGTCATCACCAGGCAATAGACGATCTCGTCTTCGCGCGGCGCGTCGTGAATGCCGACCTCCATCGCGTCGAAATGGCTGCGCACATAGGCGGCGTCCTTGTGACCGAGCGCCACGTCGAGGCGCGCGCCCGCCGCGCCGACCTTGGTGGCCGAGGGCACGATGGCCTTGGCGCTGCCCAGCAATTCGCGCATCGCATAGCCGCCCGGCACATGCCAGCACGCGCCATGCTCCAGCTCTCCGGCAAGGCCGATGATCGAGCCCTTGCCATAGCTTTCGATCTTCGTCACATCGCCGCCCAGCGCTGCGATCAGCCGCTGCGACATATCCATGCCCAGTGGCTTCAGCGCCTCCATCAGCGGCGTGATGTCGGGCTCATAGCGGCCGGCATAGGGGTTGCGGATGACGGCGAGGCAGGCGGCGCGCCGGACCGGCCGGTCGGGGGTCGGCCCGCCATCATGGCGGATTTCCTCGACGATGGTGACGATCTTGCGGATTTGGACGAGGTCGCTCATGGCGTTTCCAACGATTCCAGCATGTGGGGGGCGCCGCACAGCCTGACGCGAGCGCGCAATGACAGCATTGCCGACCTTATGTGTCCAGCCCCGTGCAGCGCATGGGCCCTGTCCAGGCCGGATTGCAGGGCGGTGGCGATCTCCGCTTCGCTCAACGCGCCCACCTCCAGCGTCACCGGCAAATCGCCCAGATCGCTGTCGGGGGCCAGGCTGTTGGCCGGGGCGCGATGGATGGCGGCATGGCCCGGCAGGTCGACGGCATTGGCGATCAGCGTCGCCGCCGCGTCAGCCTCGGCGGCGCTGCCGGCCAGCACGGTCACCGAATCGGCGATACCCAGCGAGAAGGACCGGCCATCGCGGCCGCTGGTGGCAATGCCGCGCACGGCGGATTCGAAGGGGATGTCCGTCATGCCGGCCAGCGCCTCATCTTGCGGATCGCTGACAATGCCAGTACGGAAACTGTGGCCCCGTGCCAGGTGAAAGGCGATGTCGCCGCCATCATTCACATAAGCCTTGGCGAGCCGGCGGCCAGATGTCATCGCCGCCAGCATATGGTCGGCGACTGATCCGGCGACGGCGGCCATCGGCGTGATAAAGAGGCCGCGGAACGGATGCACCGCCGCCGCCATGCGCCGGGCGACCGGGCCGCGCAAAGGGGGCAGGGCCTCGCCGATCGGCTGGCGCAGCACCGGCAGTTCAGCGGCGATTTCCTCCAGCAGCCCGTCAAAGGCGCGGATAGACTGGCGATAGGCCAGCCGAACCTCATCGAAGGCACCAGTGGCCCCGATGACCAGATCGATCGGCCCGTGCTGCAGATGCAGCCGGCCATCGGGCAGGAAGGCGCGCTGCACGCTCATCGCGCTTTCTCCCCCAGACGGTCCTGCGGTCGGTCCTGCGGGGCCAGCGGCCAGGGATTATCCACCGGCTGCGGCGTCGAGACGGCGCCGCTCATTTCCGCCAGCACGTCGTCGAGCGGCCGGATGGAGCCACCATGCCCGCCCATCGCCTCGTAATCGGCGCGCGGCAGGGTGAATTCGATGGGGGCAACCAGCGCCGGTGTCGGTACATAGCCGAAGGAATTTTCCGGCATGCGGGTGACATCGACCATCAGCGTGATCCCGCCGCCCGGCCAGACATAGACCGGCGCACCGCCGCAGGTGACGCGGGTGACGAGGTCGCGGACGGAGCGGGTCAGGCGCACCGGATTCTCGGTCACGCCGGCGCGCAGGCTTCCGCCAGCCCCGGCCATGAACAGCACCGAGGTCATCGCCGGCTCGCAATTCTCCTCGATGCGCTCGACCACCGGATTCAGGCTGGTGGGAAGGGGCTGCGGCACCGGCACCAGATTCTCGTCCAGCACGAAATAGGCATGGTCCTCGCCGGTGGTGGAGACCATCAGCAGGCGCAGGCCCGGCCAGGCGGTCTTCGCATCGATCCGGTCGATGATCGACAGCGGGTCGGTCACGTCGGTGCCACCCCAGCCGCTGCCCGGACTGGCGACCTGGAAATAGCGCCCCGGCGTCGAGCGTCGCCCGCGCACCCGGATGCCGGCGGGCCGCACGTCGAGGTATTTGCCGGCCTGGTGCTCGGTGAAGACGCCGGTGATGTGGTCATCGACGACGATCACCTCGTCGGCATGCTCGTGCCATTGCTTGGCGAAGATGCCGATGGTGGCGGACCCGCAGCCGACACGCATGCGCTGTTCCTGCCGGGTGTCGACGATGGGCGCCATGCCGGCTTGCAGGATCAGCGCAGAGCCGCCATCGACGGTCAGCTCCACCGCCTGCTTGTTGCACAGCGCCAGCAGCGCCGCGCAGGTGGCGTTGCCTTCCTTCTTGCTGCCGCCGGTCAGGTGATGCACGCCGCCCAGCGAGAGCATCTGCGAGCCGTATTCGGCGGTCGTCACATGGCCGACCGCCTCGCCCTCATGGCGCACCAGCGCCTGTTCCGGCCCGACATAGCGGTCAGTGTCGATTTTCACCTTCACGCCGCAATAGCTGAAGATTCCCTCGGTCACCACGGTCACTGTATCCACGCCCTGATGCGGGGTGGAGACGATGAAGGGGGCCGGCTTGTAGTCGGGATAGGTGGTGCCGGAGCCGATGCCGGTCAGGAAGGTCGGCGCACCGGCGATCAGCGAACCATCCCATGCGTCGGTCAGAAACGGCACCACCGCGCCCTGCTTGCGCTCGATTTGCTGCGTCACCATCAACGGGTCGAGGCGCATCAGCACGCCCTCGACATTGCCATAGCGGTCGCAGGCGCCGGAGCGGCCCTTGCGGATGCGGCAGATCACCGGGCAGGCATCGCAGCGGACGATCTCGCCCTCTTCCTGATCCAGTGTGGGCGTGGCGTCGTTCATAACGGCCTGCCCTGTTCTCGCATCGCCTTGCGGACCCGGTGCGGCAAGGCGGGCACCTGGCGGATGACGGCCCCGGTCGCGTCGCGGATCGCACCCAGCAGGGCCGGGGCGGTCGGCACCAGCGCCGGTTCGCCGATGCCCTTGGCGCCATAGGGGCCGAGCGGCTCGACATCCTCGATCAGGTGAATCTCGATGGGCGGCATGTCGCCGAAGGTGGGGATCAGATAGTCGTGCAGATTCTCGGTGCGGCCGGGGATGAATTCCTCCATCAGCGCCAGGCCGAGGCCCTGCGCGATACCGCCCTGGATCTGCCCTTCGACCAGCATCGGGTTGATCGAGCGGCCGACATCATGCGCGGCGGCGATCAGCAGCGGCTTCACCGTGCCCAGCTCGATATCCACCTCAACCTGCGCAATCTGGGCTGCAAAGGCATAGGTGGCGTAGGGCACGCCCTGGCCATCCTCGTCCAGTGGCGTGGTCGGCGGATCGAACGTCCCCTCGCCCAGCAGAACATGGCCCTGATCTGCCGGCATTTCCCGCAGGTCGAGGCGGCGGATATCGGCGCCGTCGGTGATCGTCAGCACCGGCCCGTCCAGCGCCAGCACCGCCTCTGGCCCGGCATTGGCGAGGCGCAGCAGGGCGGCGCGCAGATCCAGCCCTGCCAGCTCCGCCGCCTTGCCCGACACGAAGGTCTGGCGCGAGGCGGAGGTCTTGCCGGCATCGGCGGTCAGATCGGTATCGGCATAGACCTGGTCCACCAGATCGACCGGCAGCCCGACCGCATCGGCGGCGATCTGCGCCATGATGGTATAGCTGCCCTGGCCGATATCATGCGCGCCGTTATACAGCACCAGCCGCCCGTCCGGCTTCAGCCCCAGCCGCATGGTGGACGGGTTCGACATCGAGGTGTTGCCGCAGCCATACCACATGCAGCCAATGCCGATGCCGCGTCGCCTTTCGGCATTCTGCGCGTTGAAGGCGATGTTCTCGGCGATCAGCTGGCGCCAGCGCGGGCGCAGCGCCTCCAGGCAGGCATCCAGCCCGACCGAATGCGCGATGGTCTGGCCGCAATGCGTGGTGTCGCCCTTGCGCAGCGCGTTGATCAGGCGGAATTCCAGCCGGTCGATGCCCAGTTTCAGGGCCAGATCGTCCATCATCGCCTCATGCGCGATGGCCGCCTGCGGCACGCCGAAACCGCGAAACGCGCCGGCCGGTGTGTCATTGGTATAGATCGCCCGGCTGGTGCACAGCGCCGATCCGACCTTGTAGGGGCCGGTGGCGTGCACCGGCACGCGGTTGGCGACGGTCGGCCCCCAGGAGGCATAGGCCCCTGTATTGAAATCGCCCTGGAAGCGGAAGGCGGTGATGTGGCCTGCCGCATCCGCCGCCGCCTCGACATCGATGCGGGACGGGTGGCGCTTGGTGGTCGATGCCATGGATTCCGGGCGGTGATAGATCATCCGCACCGGCCGCCCCAGCAGCCAGGCGGCGGTGGCCAGCAGCGGCTGCACCGACATATCCAGCTTGCCGCCGAAGCCCCCGCCGGTCGCGGTCGGCACGATGCGCACGGCGTGTTTCGCGATGCCCAGCACATGGGCGACCTCGTCGCGGTCCATATAGGGCGTCTGGGTGCAGGCGGTGATCTCGATACGCTCGCCGATCCGGCGGGCATAGCCAGCCTCCGGCTCGATATAGGCATGCTCGACGAAGCCGGTCTCGAAATGGCCGGCGCTGCGCACCGCCGCTAGCGCGAAGCCCGCCTTGAGATCGCCGCGCGCGACGCGGCCCTCGATCAAGACGTTATCGGCGCGGCCCGGATGCAGTACCGGTGCGCCCTCGGCCATCGCCGCAATTGTGCCGGAGAGGGCGGGCAGCGGCGTCCAGTCGATGGGGATATCCGAGTCCGCGATCCGCTCCAGCACTGCCCGGTCGCCGACCAGTGCCAGCACCGCCTCGCCCCGGAAGCGCACATACCCATCGGCCAGCACCGGCTGGTCCTTCAGATCGGGATAGATGCCGAAGCTGTTGCTGCCCGGCACGTCGCGGGCGGTGAAGACCCGCTCGACGCCCGGATGCGCTGCTGTGAAGGCCGCCAGATCGCCCAGTGTAAATCGGGCATGGGCGTGGGGCGAGCGGATGGCGCGCAGCCACAGCGCATCGGCGGGGGTGTCGTCGGCGCCGAATTTCTCGGCGCCGGTCAGCTTGCCGATGCCATCCTTGCGGGGGATTCGCGCGCCCACCGCGCTACCGGATTCGGCGATGACCGGCGTGGCAGAACCGCCCGCATCCATCACCGCCTCGACGATCTTGCTATAGCCGGTGCAGCGGCACAGCACGCCGCCCAGCGCATCCTCGACCTGCCCGCGATCCGGGTGTCGCTGTGTCGCCAGAAGGGCGCTGGCGGCCATCAGCATGCCCGGCGTGCAGATGCCGCATTGCGCCGCCCCATGCCTGTGGAAGGCCTGTTGCAGGGCGTTCAGACGGCCATCCAGGGCCAGGCCTTCCACTGTCACGATCTCCGCGCCATCCGCCTGTGCGGCAGGCACCAGGCAGGCGCAGACCTGCTTGCCATCCATCAGCACGGTGCAGGCACCGCAATCGCCGGCATCGCAGCCCACCTTGGTGCCGGTCAGCCCCAGCTGGTCGCGCAGAACGCTGGTCAGCCGGCGCATCGGTGCCACGGACAGGGTGACCGGCGTGCCGTTCACCGTCAGGCTGATCCGGTTCTCGGTCAGGGGGATATTCATGCGGGATTTCCCAGAAGGGCCAGGCAGCGCCGGGTCAGGACCAATGCCGCGTCAAGGCGATACTCTGCATCGGCGCGGATATCGTCGATTGGCGCCAGCCCGGCCAGATGTGCGGCTGTCACCCGCTCCGCTAGAGCCGCATCAGCCTTCTGACCGATCAGCGCGGCTTCCAGCAGGGGCAGTCGCTGCGCCACGGCGGAGCACGCACCGACGGCGATCCGGGCGGCACTGACAAGGCCATCCGTGACTTCCAGCACGCCGGCCACCATGACGATGGAGATGACCAGATAGCGCCGCGCACCCAGCTTAAGGAAAGTGGCGCGCGCCGGATAAGCGGGTTTCGGCACCAGGATGGCGGTCATCAGCTCGTCCGGCCGGCGCGCCGTCCGTCGATTGCCGAGGATGAATTCGGAGAGCGACAGGACGCGTACCCCCTCGGCGGATGAGAGTTCGACCGAGGCATCCAGCGTCAGCAGGGGCGGCACGCCATCGGCCGCCGGCGAGGCATTGCAGAGATTGCCGGCGATGGTGCCGCGATTCTGGATCTGCATGCCGCCGACTTCGCGCGCCGCCAGTTTCAGCCCGTCGAAACAGGGCGGCAAGGGCGCCTCGATAATGTCGGTCCAGCTGGTCAGTGCGCCGATGCGCAGATGATCGCCCTGGTCGGCAATGCCGCGCAGGCCGGGCAGGGCGGTGAGATCGAGAATGTCACAGGACGACTGGTCGATCACGCGGCCGGGAAAATAATCCGTGCCGCCAGCCAGCAGGGTCCAGCCACCGCCTTGCAGCGCGTATACAGCCTCGTCAAGCCGCTCCGGGCGCAGATACCGACCGTCGCTCACCTACTTCTCCCCCGTGGCTGGCCACCTTGGAAAACAAGGTGGGCTCGCTGCCAGGAAGCTGACTTCCCTGTCGCCGCCGGGTTGCTCCCGGTCGGTTATTCCGACGTCACGATTTATTCGTGTACGTATGGTTTCGAATATACTGATGGAGTCAGCGCTTCGCCGTCAAGAGGGATGCTGGAGGGGGGGGCTTAGGCCAGTCGCTGCAGCAGCTTCAGGAAAACAGCCTGTTCGCTGGGGGAGAGCGGCGAGAGGGTTTCGCGGCTGATGCCGGCGGCGGTGGCGAAGAGCTGGTCGACCAGGGCCGTGCCCGCTTCGGTCAGGCGCAGCACGGCACGGCGGCGGTCGTTCAGGTCTTCGGCGCGGCAGATCAGGTCGCGGGTCACAAGACGGCGGATCACGCCTTGGATGGTTGCCGGGTCCATCGCGGTCAGCCGGCCGAGATGATTCTGTGACAGCGCGCCCTGTTCATGCAGCTTCACCAGTGCCGCCCATTGCGTGGGGGTCAGCTGGTGTTCCTGCATCGAGGCGAGGAAGAGGGAGGTCGCCCGCTGGTGAGCCCGGCGCAGCAGATGCCCGATCTGCGCCTCCAGCTCATATCCCGGGCGATCCCCCGCCATGAATCCTCAGCTTTTCTTTTCCGGCGGCAGTGCCGGGCGGATATGCAGTTCGCGCAGCTGTTCCGGCGTCACCTCGTTCGGCGCGCCCATCAGCAGATCTTCCGCCTTCTGGTTCATCGGGAACAGGATGACCTCGCGGATATTCGGCTCATTCGCCAGCAGCATGACGATGCGGTCGATGCCCGGCGCGATGCCACCATGCGGCGGGGCGCCGTAATGGAAGGCATTCCACAAGGCGGGGAACTTCGCTTCCACCACCGCCTCGGAATAGCCGGCGATCTCGAACGCCTTCTTCATGATGTCCGGCAGATGGTTCCGGATCGCGCCGCTGGACAGCTCTACGCCGTTACAGACCACGTCATACTGGTAGGCAAGGATATCGAGCGGGTCCATGGTCTCCAGCGCCTCCTTGCCACCCTGCGGCATGGAGAAGGGGTTGTGCGAGAACTCGATCTTGCCGGTCTGCTCGTCCAGCTCGAACATCGGGAAATCGACGATCCAGCACAGCCGGAACACGTTCTTTTCCAGCAAATCGAGATCGGTGCCCAGCTTGGTGCGGGCCTGGCCGGCCAGCTGCGCCGCCTTCAGCGGCTTGTCGCAGGCGAAGAACACGGCATCGCCATCGCCCATGCCGGTACGCTGCTTCAGGTCAGCCAGTTTTTCCGGCGACAGGAACTTGGCGATCGGGCCGCGGCCCTCGCACTCGGCCAGCATGATGTAGCCCATGCCCGGCGCGCCCATGCCCTGGGCCCAGCTGTTCATGCGGTCGCAGACCGCTCGGCTGCCGCAGCCGGGGCCGGGGATGGCGCGGACGACGGCGCCCTTCTCGATGTTCTTGCGGAACACCGCGAAATCAGTGTCGGCGAAGATGTCGGTGACATCGCTGATGATCAGCGGGTTGCGCAGATCCGGCTTGTCGCTGCCGTATTTCAGCAGCGATTCGGCATAGGGGATGCGCGGGAAGACATCCGGCACGGTCCAGTCGGAGAATTCGCGGAACACGCCAGCCAGCACCGGCTCGACGGCGGCGAAGACGTCTTCCTGCTCGACGAAGCTCATCTCCAAATCGAGCTGGTAGAATTCGCCGGGGCTGCGGTCGGCGCGGCTGTCCTCGTCGCGGAAGCAGGGCGCGATCTGGAAATAGCGGTCGAAGCCCGACATCATGATCAGCTGCTTGAACTGCTGCGGAGCCTGCGGCAGGGCATAGAACTTGCCCGGATGCAGGCGGCTCGGCACCAGGAAGTCGCGGGCACCCTCCGGCGAGGAGGCGGTCAGGATCGGCGTCTGGAATTCGGTAAAACCGGACTCGACCATGCGGTTGCGGATCGAGGCGATGACGCGTGAGCGCAGCAGGATGTTCTGATGGATACGCTCGCGGCGCAGATCGAGGAAGCGATAGCGCAGGCGGGTTTCCTCGCCGGCATCCTCGTCACCGGCAACCTGCAGCGGCAGCACATCGGCAGCGGATTCGACGACGAAGCTGTCGACACGCACCTCGATGTCGCCGGTCGGCAGCTTGGAGTTGATCGTCTCTGCAGCACGCTTCACGACGCGGCCGGTGACGATCACCACGCTTTCCGGGCGCACCGTCTCGACCGCCTGGAAGACCGGCGAATCGGTGTCGATGACGCATTGCGTGATGCCGTAATGGTCGCGCAGATCGACGAAGACCAGCTGGCCATGATCGCGCTTGCGGTGCACCCAGCCGGACAGGCGGATGGTATCGCCGACATTCTCGGCGCGAAGCTGGGCACAGGTATGGGTACGATAGCGATGCATGGTGTCTTCCAACGCGGGCAATATTCGAAAGGCCGGACCCTAGACCATTCCGGGCCAGCCTGAAAGCGCCGGGAGTATGCACTTCGCCCGCTGCGACGCAATATCGAAGTGGGGGTGACCGGTGGTGGGGTGATACCTATTCCACCGTGAAGCTGTAGCGCATCTCCCGCTTGCCCGCACCCAAGCCGTCCTTGCGCTCGACGGAGGCGAGACCGGTGTACTCGCCCTTCTGCCATTCCGCCGTGCGCTTCTTGCCGATGAAGAAGAACTGGCGGACCTTGGCGGCGTCCATCGGCAGATCCTTGCTGGCCATGACCTTGCCGTCCGGGCCGGTCAGGGTCAGATGCAGCACATCGCCGGGGGCAAGGCCGTTGAACTCCGCCCAGAGCACCAGTGCTTCGGCGCTGCCGGGCAGGGTGTCGGCGGGAAACTGGCCTTTCAGGATCTCGTCATATGTCGGCGCGCGCGGGGCGACGCCGATGTGATGGGGGGCGGGACCATAGGCCAGCGCCTGCCGGGCGGCAGCATCCCAGATCGGTTTTGTGCCCGGCCCGCAGTCAGGCCCGCCCTCCAGCCCGCGGAACGGATCGACCGTCTTGCCATCCTTGCGGACAATGAATTCCAGATGCGCAAAATCGGTCGAGCCGGACAGGCCGACCTCACCAAGCCTGGCCCCCGCCTCGATCTTCTGTCCGGAGCGCACGGCGATGGAGCCTTTGCGCAAATGGCAATATTGCGTCTGCCAGCCGCCCTCATGCTCGATGACGACGCCATTGCCGCATTCGCGGTCCTTCACGGCGTCCTTGCCAATCTCGGAGACCAGCGCATCCTGCATGCCGTCGCGCACACCCTTCACAGTGCCGGGCGCGGCAGCGAAGACCGGCACGCCGCGTTCGATCTCCGCCAGGCTGGCGAGGCCGATATCGGTGCCGTCATGTCCGTCATAGGCCAGCTTGCCGCAGGCGTAATCCTGGCGGTCAGGGCCGGGGTCGACATCGGGAAGCTGGAAGGCCCAGCAATCCGTGCCGGGGGTGCAGCCAATCGGCAGCCGGGCGGTGAAATCCTGTGCCCAGACCGGTACGGCCAGGGAGAGCAGGCTGACGGCCAGACCGGCCGCGAGAGGAATGCGCATCATCATGGTGTGACTGATGTCGGGGCGCCGGGCGGGAGCGTCAACCTTATTTGCATCGGGAGGGGAGGAGGGACATATTGGTTATGTCAATCTTTGCCATGAGGGTGCGATGAGTACCAATGTAAGCCTGACGCCCGAATTGGAGAGGTTTGCGCGGGAATGCCTGGAAACCGGGCGCTATAACAGCGTCAGTGAGGTCGTTCGGCATGCCTTGCGATTGATGCAGGATGCGGAGCGCCGGCGCGAGGGGTTCGAGGCCATGCTGGCCGAGGCGCGCGACGAGGCGGATAGCCAGGGTGTGCACCAGCTCGACGAGGTTCTCTCCGAACTGGATGAGATTATCGGGAAGGCGCGCTGATGCCGCCTGCGGTGTTGTCGCCGAGGGCACGTCGCGATCTGCTGGAGGCTGTCTCGTGGATTGCCAGGGACAACAAGGCCGCCGCCCTGGGATTGCGCGACAGCCTCAAGGAAGCGGCGTTGCGGATCGGCAGGCATCCCCATCTCGGCATCGAACGCCCGGCTTTGGCCAGTCCGCCGATCCGGTTCCTGATCCTGACCGGCTATCCCTATGTGCTGGTCTATGATGCTGACCGGCAACCCGCTTTGATCCTGCGTGTCCTTCACGGCGCGCGGGATCTGCCGGAAATCTTCGCGCGCTGATTACTCCGACAGTATTCGCAGCAGATATTCGCCATAGCCGCTTTTGGCCAGCGGCTTGGCGAGCGCTTCTAGCTGGGCAGCGTCGATGAAGCCGAGGCGGTAGGCGATTTCCTCCGGGCAGGCGATTTTCAGGCTCTGGCGGGCCTCCACCGTGCGGACGAACTCGCCAGCCTGGATGAGGGAATCATGGGTGCCGGTGTCGAGCCAGGCGAAGCCCCGGCCCATCTGCTCGACATTCAGATCGCCGCGTTCCAGATAAGCGCGGTTCACATCGGTGATTTCCAGCTCGCCGCGCGCCGATGGCTTGATCGATTTGGCGATCTGGACCACGTCATTATCGTAGAAATACAGGCCCGTCACCGCCCAGCGCGAGCGCGGCTGCTTCGGCTTTTCCTCGATGCTGAGCGCCTTGTTGTCGCGGTCGAACTCGACCACGCCATAGCGTTCCGGATCGCTGACCAGATAGGCGAAGACGGTGGCGCCGGCCTGGCGCGAGGCTGCCCGCTGCAGCCGCTCGGTCAGCCCGTCGCCGTAGAAGATGTTGTCGCCCAGCACCAGCGCGCAGGAATCGCCGCCGATGAAATCCTCGCCCAGGATGAAGGCCTGCGCCAGCCCGTCGGGCGAGGGCTGCACGACATAGGAAATCGCCAGCCCCCATTGCGTGCCGTCGCCCAGCAGCGCGCGGAAGATCGGCTGGTCCTGCGGCGTGGTGATGATCAGGATGTCGCGGATGCCGGCCAGCATCAGCACCGACAGCGGGTAATAAATCATCGGCTTGTCATAGACCGGCAGCAGCTGCTTGGAGACGACCTGGGTCAGCGGATACAGCCGCGTGCCGGACCCGCCGGCCAGAATAATGCCCTTCATGACGTACTCGTATCCTCCGCTGACGTAATGTTCTTATGCATGTCCATGGCGTAATGCAGGATGCGGATGATAGCCACTTCATCCACCGATGCGCGGTAGAAGATAACATGCCGGCCCGTCGCCAGTGCCCGGCAACCCGGCCGGATTTCTTCGCGCGCTGCACCAAGATCCGGCGCCCGGCGCAGCGCCGCGAGCCGGTCGCGCAGCAGTTTCATATAGCGCTGTTTAGCCGGTATTCCCCAGCGCTGCTCGGTATAGCGGGCAATCGCCGCCAGATCACGCGCGGCCGCCTGCGAAAGGCGGAGAGTTCTCATAGCTTGGCGAGAAATGCATCCAGCGAATCATCGTCCGGCAGATCGGCATATCGGCCGGCGGCGAGATCCGCTTCGCCCTCGCCCAGCGCCTCTTGCAGGCGAGCCAGTTTCAGCCGGCGCAGTGAATCATGCTCCTGCATCAGGCGCAGCGCCTCGCGGACAACCTCGCTGGCATTGTTGTACAGGCCGCTCTCGACCTTCTCGCGCACCAGCTCTTCCAGCTTCGGCGTCAGGGATACATGCATGGCATCCTCCTGGTTTCCGATGGAAGAATGAGCGGGGCATCAGGCTTTGTCAAAGATTGGCAGTGGCTCGAATCTCCGCCAGCACGTCTGCCAGCGCCGCGCTCCAGTCGCGGCGGGGCGGGGCGAATGTGGCCATTGTGTTGCTGCAGTCCAGGGCGGAATTCACCGGGCGGCGGGCCGGGGTGGGGTAGGCGCTGGTCGGGATCGGCTCGACACTGGGGTGTTTGCCCAGATAGGGCTCGGACAGCTCGAAGATCGCCTCGGCCAGACCGTGCCAGGTGGTTAGGCCGGCGGCGCTGTAGTGGTAGGTGCCATAGGCGGTGGAGCCGGCCAGCAGCTTTTCCGCGATGGCCAGGATGGCAGCGGCGATGTCGCCGGCGGCGGTCGGCGCGCCGTGCTGGTCGGCGACGACACGCAAACTGTCGCGCTCCGCACCCAGGCGCAGCATGGTCTTCACGAAATTCCTGCCATGCGCGGCATAAACCCAGCTGGTGCGCAGGATGATGTGCTGCGGCAGGGCGGCACGAACCAGCCGCTCGCCTTCCTCCTTGCTGGCGCCATAGACGCCCAGCGGGGCAACCGGATCGTCCGGCAGATAGGCGCCGGTCTTGCTTCCATCGAACACATAATCGGTGGAGATATGGATCAGCGGGATGCCGCGCGCCGCGCAGCTCTCGGCGAGCAGGCCGGGGGCGGTGGCATTGACGCGGTAGGCGGCCTCGCGCTCCTCCTCCGCCTTGTCGACGGCTGTATAGGCGGCGGCGTTCACCAGGACATCCGCGCCCTCGACCAGCCGGGCGATGGCGGTGGGGTCGGCAATATCAGCCTCGGCACGGGTGAAGCCCGCTATCTCCCAGCCCTGCGGCGGCGTCAGGCGCACCAGCTCCGTGCCGACCTGACCGCCGGCTCCGGTGACGACGAGGCGCGGCATCAGCCGGCCCCCAGCCGCTGGCCCTGATAGGAGCCATCCAGGATCGGCCGCCACCAGGATTCATTGGCGATATACCAGTCGACCGTCTTGGCCAGGCCGCTCTCGAAATTCTCCTCGGCCTTCCAGCCCAGTTCCTGCTCGATCTTGCTGGCGTCGATGGCATAGCGCATGTCATGGCCCGGCCGGTCGGCGACGAAGCTTTTCAGCCCGGCATGCGGGCGATGCGGCGAGGCGGGCAGGCGCTCATCCAGCAGGGCGCAGAGCGCATCCACCACCTGCAGATTGGTGCGCTCGTTGCGGCCGCCGATATTGTAGCTCTCGCCCACGGCGCCCTTCTCCAGCACCAGCCGCAGGGCGCGGGCATGGTCCTCGACATAGAGCCAGTCGCGGATATTGTCGCCCTTGCCATAGATCGGCAGCTTCTCCCCGCGCATTCCTTTCAGGATCATAAGTGGAATAAGTTTTTCCGGAAAATGATACGGCCCATAGTTATTCGAGCAGTTGCTCATCACGATGGGCAGGCCATAGGTCTCGTTCCAGGCCCGGACCAGATGGTCGGCCGAGGCCTTGCTGGCGGAATAGGGCGAATTGGGCTGGTAGCGCGAGGACTCGGTGAACAGCCCCTCCGCCCCCAGGCTGCCGAACACCTCGTCGGTCGAGACATGGTGGAAGCGGAAGGCCTGCTTGTCCGCCTCCGCCAGCGCGCGCCAGTAGGACAGCGTCACATCGAGCAGCGTATAGGTGCCGACGATATTGGTCTCGATGAAGGCGGCCGGCCCGTCGATCGAGCGGTCGACATGGGATTCGGCGGCCAGATGCATGATCGCTGCCGGCCGGTGCTCGCGAAAGATCGTCTCCACCGCCGCGCGGTCGCAGATATCGGCCTGCACGAAGCGGTAATTCGGCGCGTTCGAGACCGGGGCGACCGAGGCGAGGTTGGCGGCATAGGTCAACTTGTCGAGATTGACCACATTCCATTTGCCCTCGGCCACCGCCTGGCGGACGACAGCGGAGCCGATGAAGCCGGCCCCGCCGGTGACGATAAGGGTCGGCAACTGGCTCATGCTCTGGCTGTTTCAACCTCGAAATAGGCGGGGATATCGGCAAGACGGGGCAGCGCCTCATCCTTGCCGGACAGGATCGGCGCATTGCCGTTCAGCGGCCAGATGACCGCGATATCCGGGTCGCTCCAGAGAATGCCGCGATCATGCTCCGGCGCATAGGGGGCGTCGACCTTGTATTGCACCTCGGTATCGGGCTCCAGCGTCACGAAGCCATGGGCGAAGCCCTTCGGCACATACATCTGGTTCCATTCCGCAGCACTCAGCACGGCGCCGACCCAGCGTCCGAAGCTGGGCGAGCCGCGGCGGATATCGACCGCGACATCGAACACGGCCCCCCGGCTGACACGCACCAGCTTCGCCTGGGCGAAGGGCGGGATCTGGAAATGCAGGCCGCGCAGCGTGCTCGGCGTGGCCGAGAGGGAGTGGTTGTCCTGCAGGAAATCGGTGTCAATCCCGGCCTTCTCAAAGGCGCTGCGGCTCCATGTCTCGGAGAAGAAACCGCGGTGATCACCGAATTTCCTGGTGTGGATCAGCTTCACCTCGGGAATGTCGAGCGGTGTGACGTCCATGCGGGGGGCTCTTGGTTGTGCGAAAGGGGCGCTCTCGTTGCGCTCGGCTCTTAACATGCCCGCTTCGGCCTCGGCAAGGCGAGTCGAATATATCGTAGATTGACTATTGATTTCTGTCAGAAGATCACGCAATATTTTTCCTGAGACAGGAAGCGGCGGGCAAGCCTCTGACCCTGCTGTGCGGGATCCCCCTCTCCCCGCAGTGTCAGCGCGGTACCTGCAAATTGCGCACCCCCCACCTGCGCATCCGCCGGATCGCCCGCCGCTTCCGTCCACCCCATCCCTGCGGCCCTGCTGGATAAGGCAGGGCCGGGCAGAAGGTCCGGCGCGGTCTCCGCTCCGGGCTTTTTGTTGTTCCTGATCGAAGCGTATCAGGGGCGACGGGCGATCATGTCGATTTCGACGCGGGCATCACACACCAGGCCGGTGACGCCGATGCAGGTCCGGGCCGGGCGGGCATCGCCGGGGAAATAGCGGGCATAGACGGCGTTCATGGCGGCATAGTCTTCCTTGAAATGCGTCAGGAAGACGCGCGCCTGCACGACATTCTCGAAGCCAAGCCCCAGCCCGGCCAGCACGAAGCGCAGATTTTCCATGGTCTTTTCGGTTTCCGCCTCAATGCCCTCAGGCAGCGGGGCGGTCGGGTCGTCGCCGCTGGCCAGCTGCCCGGTCACGAAGACCCAGCCATCGGCCTCGACGGCATGGCTGTAGGGGGCGACGGGGGCCGGCGCGCCGGCCAGCATATGGAAGATCGGGCTGCTCATGGGCGGGTCCTTACTGGCGGGAAAGGACGTAGCCTAGGCGAGGGCGGGAGCGGCGCCCAAAGAAAAACGCCGGCCTCTTGCGAGGCCGGCGTTTCGAAGTCCGTCGAAACCGAATTGGCTTAGGCAGCCTGGTCGGTCAGCGTCTCGGCATATTCGGTGACGATATCCTGCAGGCGCGCCAGAACATCGGCGAGCTGCTGGCTGCCCTGGGCAGTGATCAGCATGCCATCGACGACGATCGGCTCGTCGCTCCACACGCCGCCCTTGGCATCGACAGTCGCCTTGGACTGCTCGGAACCGGTGACGGTGCGGCCGGCGAATTCATCGGCCGTGGCCAGCAGGCTGGTGGCATCGCCGATGGCGGCGACCGGCTGGTTGCCCTTCAGGAAGGCCTTCACGATGCGCTTGGCATGCGGGTCTTCCGACAGCTTGGCGATGGAACGCGCGCCGCCCGGGATCAGAAGGGCGTCGAAATCGATGGCCAGGGTCTGCGACAGATCGGCATCGATCGGGAAGAAGTGACCCCAGGAATCCTCGTGCCAACCGTTGACCAGGCCATTCTCGCGCGAGATCACTTTGGTCTGCGCGCCGGCGGCGATCAGGGTCTTCTGCGGATCGGTCATCTGCACTTCTTCGAAGCCGCTGGCCACGAGGATGGCGATTTTGCGTCCGGCGAGGTTGTTATTGGTCATATTGGACTCCTTCTTGTTGCGCCCGTCGCGTTTGATCGCAGCTGACAAAGGGGACGTGCCGGACCGTCTCATGGACGATCCCGGCCGGGCCCTGCATGCGATGTAAACTCGCCCGTGCCGACGGGAAATCCATTCGGCCCTGAGGGCCGAGAACGGCAGCGAGGTTGCGCGGGGATTAAACTCGGACTGTTATGTAAAGCCAAACCGGTCCGGTTTCAAGGTTGCTGCACACTAATCTATGCGGCGATCTGTCGCGTGTCTTCCCGGCCCAGCCACAAGCTGTTGCGGTTTCGCGCTCCTGGTGGACGCTATTGGGAAAGCCCGAACATCGTCTGGCCGGCCAGCGGCAGGGTCGCCTTCAGGATACAGCCGCTATCCGATTCAACGATATAAACCGTCTTGCCGTCCGGCCCGAAGGCGACATTGGTGGTCAGCAGCCCCTCGCAGCTGCGGATGCGGTACATCGGTTCGCCCAGGCGGTTGAACACCCAGACGCTGCCCAGCCCAACATGGCAGACCAGCATTTCATCCTCGCTGCCCATGGCCAGCCCATCAGGGCCGGTGCCGCCGGATAGCTGGATGAACAGCCCCACCTTGGAGGTGCCGCCACCGGCATGCAGCGGCAGGCGCCACACGCCATTGGCCCGTGTGACGCCCACAAAGAGCTGGGTTTCGGCCTTGTTCAGCACAATGCCATTCGGGCTGGGCACGGTGTCGATCAGGCAGTCCAGCCGACCATTGACCGCCAGCCGGAAGACCCGGCCGGTCGGGTCATGCAGCCCGGTCTGGCCCTGGTCGGTGAAATACAGATCGCCATTCGAGGCAAAGACCAGATCGTTGCAGCCCTTCAAGCCTTCGCTGTGATAGGTGCCGACAATCGTGTCCATCATGCCGCTGCGCGGGTCGAGCCGCAGGATGCCGTTCTTGTAATCGGCGATCCAGATGGTGCCGTCGCGATGCAGCTTCAGCCCGTTGGGCCAGCCGTCATATTCGGCGATCACGCTCCATTTGCCTTTCGGCGTTACCTTGAAGATGCGCCCGAACGGGATATCCACCAGATAGAGATTGCCGTCATGATCGAAGGACGGGCCTTCGAGAAAGCAATCCACTTCCTGCCCGGCCTTGTTGAAATCCGCCCAGCTGCACCGCATTGGACGCCGGAAATTATCCGGCAGGCGGAAGGCGACTTCGGTCTGCAGATCCTGGGGGACGGGATAAAGGCTCATGTCTGGCTCCTGTTGCACCAGGGAAATCATAATCCCGACAATGCGGTATTGTGCAACCTTGTGCTGGAAGCGTCTGGCGAATGGCTGGGTCGACCCCATCTATGATCGGATATGAGCAACCAACCTGACGCCCCCCTGTTTCCGCCGGATACGCTGATGCCGGCCAATCTGCCGCTGGCCTTTGACCGCGACGGTGCGCATGCCATCGTCGATGCGGCGATTGCCCGCTATTGCGCGCAACGCCGGGAGCGGGTGCCGGATTTCGTCGACCGCAATTTCGGCTTTGCCGGGGCCTGGCGGCTGCACCGCCGCGCGCTAGGCTGGGACGTGCTGCGCGCGCCGGCCAATCTGGCGCTGGGCCTGCCGGCTGTCGGGCTGAAGCTGGCCGCCGGTGGCGCCAGCCGTCTCGGCCGTCATGACACGGCCAAATGGCTGAACAGCCGCCGGGTTTTCCTGGAAACCGATGTCGCGCGGGAAGTCTCCTGGCTGCTCTATACCGATCTGCTGGAACTGCCCTACAGCCAGTCCGACCGGCAGAGCGAGAAGGACGCGCTGGCCGAGGCCCTGCTGTCTGATCCCCGGGTGATTGCCGCCTTCCGCCTGCCGCTGATGGAAGTGGCGGGCCGGGCGGAAGACCCCGCCTTCCGGCAGAAGCTGGAAGCGGCGATGGCGACCTATACCGGCAGCCGGGCGGCTGCCGCCGATATCACGACAGCACTGCTGGCCGCCGGATTCGGCGCGGCCAGCGTGCAGAGCTTCACCCCCGGCATGCTGTCGCTGGGGCCGGCTTTGGCCTCGGCGCTGGCGCATAAGGCGGCGATTGCCGGCTTTCCCGCGGGTGCTGCGATAGGGGGCTTGTGGTATGGGCTGTTTCCGGCGGCGGCATCGCCGCTGCTGCTGGCCGGGGTGACCGGCGGGCTGATCGGCATCGGGGCGGTCGTGGCCGCCTTTGCCGGGCTGGTGATGGACCCGGTGCAGCGCCGGCTGGGCCTGCATCAGCGCCGCCTTGTCCGCTTCATCGATCATCTGGAAACCAGCCTGCGCGGGGATGACCACCGCGCCTATGAACTGCGCGATCTCTATGTCGCCCGATTGCTGGATCTGGTCGATCTGGTGCGTGCCGCGCAGCGTCTGACCGGCTAGTCTGAAGATCAGAGAACAGGGAGACCCATCTTGTCCGCCAAGGAATTGCCTGCCGGCAGTGTCGGCCTGCCCCGATTCGCGCCTACCGACGACCAGCAGGCCAACGCCTTCGACTTCACCAGCCATAAGCGCGCCCGCGAAGCGCTGGAGTTTGCGCTGGGCATTGATGACATGGGCTTCAACGTCTTCGTACTGGGCGAGGATCGCAGCGGTCGGATGACGGCGACCCTGCGTTATCTCGAGGATGCGATGGAGGATCGCCCCGCCCCGCCGGACTGGGTGATCCTGAATAATTTCCGCCAGCCTCACGAACCTTTGCCGTTCCGCCTGCCGCCCGGCCAGGGACGCGCGTTCCGTGCCGCCATGGCAGCGCTGGTGAAGCAGGTCGCCGAAGCGCTGAAGACCGCCTTTACCGGTGATGACTACCAGGGACAGATCCGCCAGGTCAGCGAGCGTATCCAGGGCGAGGTGAACGAGCGTCTGGTGGCATTGCGCGAAAAGGCGCGGGCCGGCGGGCTGGATATCGTCCAGACCGAGAAAGGCATCATCGTCACGGCCCCGCCACCGGAAGAGACGGCGAAGGATCTGGGTGAGCCCCAGCCGGGCAAGGCCGATACGGAACAGGCGCCTGTCTCGCCGCCAGTTGAAAAACAGGCGGCTGCCCAGAAGCTGCTGGAGGAACTGGGCGACATCAACCGCTGGGCCAGCGAGCGCCAGCACGAAATGGCCGAATGGGTGGCGAATCTGAACCGGAGCATCGCCGATGACGCGATTGCCGGGCCGGTTGACGCACTCACGACGGAATTCGGCATGGTCGACGGGCTGCGCCGCTGGCTGATCGAGATGCGCCAGGACATGCTGGACAACCTGGCGGCGTTCCACCCCCCGAAGGAAGGCGAGCGCCGCCCCGCGCTGATGTCTGCCGAGCGGCGCTATGCGGTGAATCTGTTCGTCGACCATGCCGAGGCCGGCCATCCCGATGTGGTGCTGGAGCCGAACCCGACTTACGAGAATCTGTTCGGCAGGATCGAATATCGCCAGGCGGCGGGCACGATGGAGACCGATTTCACGCTGGTCCGCCCGGGCTCCCTGCACCGCGCCAATGGCGGCGGCGTGCTGGTGCTGCGGGCCGAGGCGCTGGCCGCCGATGCCAGTGCCTGGACCTTCCTGAAGGGCGCGCTGCGGGATCGCTGCATCCAGATCGAGGAGCGCTACCGGGCCGGCTCCGTGCCGATTTCCGGTGCGCCGCATCCGCGCCCGATCCCGCTCGATCTGAAGGTGGTGATCGTCGGTGCGCCGAACTGGTACTACACCTTCTTCACCGCCGATCCGGCCTTCCAGGCCTATTTCAAGGTGAAGGCCGATATCGACGCGGATATGCCGGCAAGTGCGGAGAACATCGCCTGCTACAGCGGGCTGATCCGGGAAATGGCGGCAGCGACGGGCGGCATCTCCTTCGATGAGTCCGGGATATCCCGGTTGCTCGGCGAGGCCTCCCGGCTGGCCGCCAATCGCGACAAGCTGACCGCGCGGTTCGAGCTGATAGACGACATCGTCACCGAGGCGGCGCATATGCCGCGCCCCAAAGCCAAGACCAAAGGCAAGGACCGGGTGCTGGGAGCGGCGGAGGTCGAGGCCGCCATCGCCAACCGGCAGCGGCGCAATGCCCGTGTCGAGGACCGGATGCAGGAATCGATCGCCCGCGGTGCGCTGCTGATCGACACCGAAGGCACGCGCACCGGCCAGATCAACGCGCTGGTGGTACGCGATCTGGGCGATCATGCCTTCGGGGCGCCGGCGCGGGTGACGGCGCGGGCCTCGGTCGGCCGCAAGGGGGTGACGAATATCGAGCGCGATGTCGCGATGGGCGGGCCGATCCAGCAGAAGGGTGTGATGGTGCTGCAGGGCTTCCTGGCCGGACTCTTCGCACAGAAGCATCCCTTGTCCTTTAGTTGCTCCATCACCTTCGAGCAGAGCTATGGCGGGGTCGAGGGCGACAGCGCATCGCTGGCCGAGCTGGTGGCGATCCTGTCCGACCTGTCCGGCCTGCCGGTACGCCAGGATCGCGCCATCACCGGGTCGGTGAACCAGCACGGCCATGCCCAGGCCATCGGCGGCGGGCATCACAAGATTGAAGGGTTCTTCCGCACCTGCCTGGAGAACGGAAAGCTGAGCGGCACCCAGGGCGTCGTGGTGCCGGCCGCCAACGAGCCCAATCTGGTCCTGTCCCGCGAGGTCGAGGAGGCGATTGCGGCAGGGCAGTTCCATGTCTGGAGCATCGCCCATATCGATGAAGCGCTGCCGGTCTTCCTCGATACGCCGGCCAAGAAGGTCTATGCCCTGGCGGCGGCCAAGCTGGAGGAATTCGACCGGCTGCTGCGCCAGCGCGAGGAACAGGCCGGGGATTGAGCGCCTATTCCAGCGCCTCTGCTTCCAGCGTGGCGATATCCTCGGCCTCGATGACGCGCCGGGCGATGTCATAGGAAAAACCGTTGCGCGCCAAAGTGGCGAGGTCGCGGTCATGGTTATCGGCGCGGCCCTCTGCTGGACGGTAGGGGCCGAGGCGGCGGCGGCGGGCCAGCGCGATGGCGGCGGTCAGTTCCGGGTCGCCTTCCACCCGCTCGGCGAGATCCTCCATGGCGGCGTCGATCCGTTCCCCCGCCACGCCCTTCATCATCAGGGTCATGCGGATTTTGCGCGGCGACGCCCCGCGCCGGTGCAGGCTGGTGGCACGGGCCTCGGCATAGGCCTGGTCGTTCAGCAGCCCGGCGCTTTGATAGCGCAGGATCAGCGCATCGACCCAGCCGGCGGCGGTGTCGCGCTCGACATCCGCGTGGTGGCGGATCGCCCGGTCGATCTTGCGCAGCAGCACCCGGCGCAGGTTTTCCGCCGAGGTGGCGAAGCGTTCCAGATAATGCAGCGCGGCGCGTTCCAGATAGGCCGGGCTGGGCCGGCGCGGAATCTTGCGGGCCGGTTTCTGCGGTTTTTCGTCGGGCTCTCTCATGGCCGCCATGCTGCCACTGCCGGGCCGGCAGTACCAGCCGCGGGTTGCCGAAGCGGGCCGCGCGGCCTATGAGTCTGTCCCGCTACCGGAGTTATCAGGAACCAGAATGACCGAGTTTACGCCGCAGACAGACCTTGCCCGCCGGCTGGCGCCGCGCCCGATCGGCCGGGTCAACTGGATCGGGTTGTGGACGTTGTACCTGCGCGAGGTGCGGCGCTTCCTGAAGGTGTTCGTGCAGACAGTCGCCTCGCCGATGGTGACCACGCTGCTGTTCCTGCTGGTGTTCACCCTGGCGCTGGGCCGGGGCGACATGGCGATCTCCGGCGTCAGCTTCCCGGAATTCCTGGCCCCCGGCCTGGTGATGATGGCGATCGCCCAGAACGCCTTTGCCAATACCAGCTCCTCGCTGGTGGTCGCCAAGGTGCAGGGCAATATCGTTGATATCCTGATGCCGCCACTGGGGCCGGGCGAGTTGACCATCGGTATTGCGCTGGGCGGGGTGACGCGCGGGCTGATGGTCGGAATCTTCGCGCTGCTGGCGATGTGGCTCTTCGTGCCGCTGCGCCTGCCCAACCCGGAATATGTGCTGTTCCACGCGCTGGCGGCGTCGCTGCTGCTCTCCCTGCTGGGCATGATCGGCGGCATCTGGGCCGAGAAATTCGATCACATCGCGGCGGTGACCAATTTCATCATCATGCCGCTGACCTTTCTGTCCGGTACGTTCTACTCCACGGAGCGGCTGCCGGGCATCTGGTACGAGTTGGCGCATATCAACCCGTTCTTCTTCATGATCGATGGCTTCCGCTATGGCTTCATCGACCATGCCGACGCCTCGCCCTTGCTGGGTGTCGCGGTCATGACCGGCTGCAATCTGGTGCTGTTCTTCATCTGCCACCGTATGCTGAAGAGCGGCTACAAGTTGAAGGCGTGAGTGTTCGCTAATAAAGTAACGCAACTTCAATTGACATAGCCTCGGCGCGCCCCGATACTCGCGCCCTTTCGCGAAATTCCGTCGCGTTGCAACCCTTTTTCCAATGGGAAGGGATACTCCGATGCTTCCTGCTGTCATGCCCACCTATAATCGGCTTGACCTCAGCTTCAGCCATGGCAAGGGGGCGTATCTCTACGCGACGGATGGCCGACGATATCTCGACTTTGCCGCCGGCATTGCGGTCAACGCGCTGGGCCATTGCCACCCGCATCTGGTGAAGGCGCTGCAGGAGCAGGCGGCGAAGCTGTGGCACACTTCCAATCTGTACCGCGTGCCGGAGCAGGAGAAGCTTGCCCAGCGCCTAGTCGATTCGACTTTTGCGGATACGGTGTTTTTCGGCAATTCCGGTGCCGAGGCAATGGAATGCGCGATCAAGATTGCGCGCAAATACCACTCATCGAAGGGCAATCCGGAAAAGGCGCGCATCATCGCTGTCGAGGGTGCGTTCCACGGCCGCACGCTGACCACGCTGGCGGCGGCCGGTAACAAGAAATATCTTGATGGCTTCGGCCCGGTCGCGGGCGGCTTCGACCATGTGCCTTTCGGCAATATGAACGAGCTGCGCAACGCGATCACGCCGCAAACCGGCGCGATCATCGTCGAGCCGGTGCAGGGCGAAGGGGGTGTGCGCCCGGCCTCGCTGGACTATCTGCGCCAGCTGCGCGCCGTGGCCGATGAATACGACCTGCTGCTGGTGTTCGACGAGGTCCAGTGCGGCGTTGGCCGGACCGGCAAGCTGTTCGCCCATGAATGGGCCGGTGTGGCGCCCGATATCATGGGCGTGGCCAAGGGCATCGGCGGCGGCTTCCCGATGGGCGCCTGCCTTGCCAGCGAAAAGGCGGCCGCCGGCATGACCGCCGGCACGCATGGCTCCACCTTCGGCGGCAACCAGCTGGCGATGGCGGTCGGCAATGCGGTGATGGATGTCGTGAACGACCCGGCCTTCCTGGCCCAGGTCGACAAGACCGGCCGCGAGCTGTGGACCAAGCTGGAAGCGCTGGTGGCGCGCCATCGCGGCGTGTTCGAGACGGTGCGCGGTGCCGGCCTCATGCTGGGGCTGAAATGCGTGGTGCCGAATGGCGACGTGCAGACTGCCCTGCGCGCTGAGGGCCTGCTGACCGTGGGCGCTTCGGAGAATGTCGTGCGTCTGCTGCCGCCGTTGACCATCGGCACAGTGGAAGTCGACGAGGCTGTCACGATGATGGAAAACGCCGCCCAGAAGCTGGTGAGCTAAGGGGGAGCGATGAACAAGCTAGTGAAACAGCCGAAGCATTTCCTGGATCTGGACCTTCTCGACACCGACACGCTGCGCCATATCCTGGACAGCGGCCGGACGATGAAGGATGCGCTGAAGGCCGGCGAAGCGGGCGAGAAGCCGCTTGCCGGAAAGACGTTGGCGATGATCTTCGAGAAGCCGTCGACCCGCACCCGCGTGTCCTTCGAGGTCGGCATGAAGCAGCTGGGCGGCGAGACCGTGCTGCTGAACACCGCCGACATCCAGTCCTCGCGCGGCGAGACCATGGCCGATACGGCGCGCGTGCTGTCGCGCTATGTCGATGCGATCATGATCCGCACCTTCAGCCCGGCGATCCTGCAGGAGCTGGCGGACAACGCCACCGTGCCGGTGATCAACGGGCTGACCGACCGCAGCCATCCCTGCCAGATCATGGCCGATGTGCTGACCTTCGAGGAGCATCGCGGGCCGATCAAGGGCAAGGTCGTGGCGTGGAGCGGTGATGGCAATAATGTCGCCGCCTCCTGGATTCATGCCGCCGCGCGCTTCGATTTCGAGCTGCGCATCGCCTGCCCCGAGACGCTGACCCCGGATGAGGGGCTGGTGGCCTGGGCGCGCGGTCAGGGGGCCAGGATCGTCATCACCCATGATGCCGAGGCGGCCGTGGCTGGCGCGGATTGCGTCGTCACCGACACCTGGGTGTCGATGGGCGACGGCGATACCGGCAGCCGGCACAACATGCTGCAGCCCTTCCAGGTGAATGAGCGGCTGATGCGCCATGCCAAGCCGGATGCGATCTTCATGCATTGCCTGCCGGCCCATCGCGGCGAGGAAGTGTCGGCCGCCGTCATCGACGGCCCGCAATCCGTCGTCTGGGACGAGGCCGAGAATCGTCTCCACAGCCAGAAGGGCGTGTTGGTCTGGTGCCTGAGCTGAAATCGATCCGCCGTCCCGAATCCGAGTTCGTCGCCGATAATCTGATCCTGCCGTTTCAGATCGAGGCGCTGGGCCTGCGCGGCCGCCTGGTGCGGCTGGGCGCGGAGGTCGATGCGATTCTCAATCGCCACGATTATCCCGTCCCCATCGCCCGCATGCTGGGCGAGGCGCTGGCGCTGACGGCCCTGCTGGCCGGGGCGCTGAAATACGAAGGCGTGTTCACGCTGCAAATCCAGAGCGACGGGCCGGTCGGGCTGCTGGTCGCCGATGTCACCTCGGCCGGGCATATGCGCGCCTATGCGCAATTCGACAAGGCGCGCTTTGCCGCTGCCGTGAAGGCGGCTGACGAGATCGGTGGAGTGGAACGCTCGGTCCCCCGGCTGCTCGGGGCGGGGCATCTGGCCTTCACCGTCGACCAGGCGGGGGCCACGGACCGCTATCAGGGCATTGTCGAGCTGACCGGCGCGACTTTGGCCGATTGCGTCCATACCTATTTCCGCGATTCGGAGCAGATTGATACCTGCCTGAAAACCGCCTGCGAGCGGGTGGCCCTGCCCGGTGGTGGCGAGGGCTGGCGCGCCGGCGGCGTCATGCTGCAGCGCATGCCGGGCGAGGGTGGCTTCAACGCGGTGGTCGATCTGACCGAGGAAGAAGCCGAGGATGGCTGGCGCCGCGCCGTCATTCTGACCAGCAGCGCAAAGGATGCCGAGGTGCTGGATCCGGCGCTGCCGGCCGAGGCCCTGTTGTTCCGCCTGTATCACGAGGATGGCGTCCGCGTTTTCGAGGCGCGCGACCTGATCGATCGCTGCCGCTGCTCGCGCGAGCGGGTTGATGCCGTGCTGCAGGCGCAGCCGCGCATCGAACTGGACGACATGAAGGAACCGGATGGCTGCGTGGCCGTTACCTGTCAGTTCTGCAACCGCACCTATCGTTATGACGATGCCGATCTTGATGCCCTGCACCGGCCGGAAACCGACAGCGCATCTTGAAAGCCGGACAGACGCATCGCATGGTTTTAAGTCCATCGCCTGATCCTGAGGGAACACAAGAATGCGTCGCGTGACTCCGATTTCCGCCAAGCCCCTGCTGATTGCCCTGGCCGTGCTCGTGCTCGCCGCCTGCTCAACACCCGATCCGGCGCCGCGCTATGCGGATATCACCTTCCAGAACAAGGGCAGGCTGACGCTTGATGTCGGAAGCATCGAGGTGGTGAACGAGTATCAGGAAACCCTGTCGCGCCCGCATGTCGAGCATCTGGCCCCGGTCAATCCGGGCCGTACGGCGGAACGCTGGGCGGCCGACCGGGTGAGTGCGGGCGGCTCGCAGTTCCAGCGTGCGGTGCTACGCATCCGCGAGGCCAGCATCGTCGAGGAAAAGCTGCGCACCACCACGGGGGTCGGCGGGTTCGTGCGCAATGAGCAGTCGGAGCGTTATACCGCGACGGTGGATGTGGCACTGCAGATCGTCGACAATCGCGGGACGCGAATCGGCGAGGCGGTCGCCCGCGTCCAGCGCAGCCGTACCGTGCCGGAGAACATCTCTCTCAACGAGCGCGAGCGGGCCTGGTACGAGCTGACCGAGGCCACCATGCGCGACATGGACACCGCCCTGACCACGAATATCCAGCAATATCTCCGCCGCTTCCTGATGTAGGCGGCGGTTTGGACGGGGCGGGCCTTTAAGCCCGCACCCGGTCCAGCAGGCGGCGCATGAAGGCCTCGCCGCGGGCGATTTCCGACAGTGCTACATATTCATTCGGCTTATGCGCCTGGTCGATGGCGCCGGGACCGCAGACGATGGTCGGAATGCCGATCTGCTGAAACAGCCCGGCCTCGGTGCCGAAGGCGACCTTGCCGGTGGAATTGGCGCCGGTCAGGGCCATGACCAGCTGGGTCAGCGGATCGTCATCCTTCATGTCCAGGCCGGGGATCTGCGAGATCGGCTCGAAGCGCACGCCGGTGGACGGGTCGATGGCCTGCATCTCCGGCAGCAGCTTTTCCGCGATGAAGCGCTCGACCTCGCCCAGCAGATCATCGGGATTATCCTCCGGCAGATGCCGGAACTCGAAATCGAAATAGCAATCCTTCGGCACGATGTTCAGCGCCGTGCCGCCATGCATCAGCCCGGTATGGACCGTGGTGTGCGGCGGGTCGAAGCCCGGATCGAACGGGCCTTCCGTGCGCTTGCGCTTCGCCATGCCGCGCAGATAGGTGACGATCTCGGCGGCGTATTCCACGGCGTTCACCCCGGTCGGGGCGAGCGAGGAATGGCACTCCAGGCCATGCACATGGCAGCGCGCGCTCTTCTTGCCCTTATGCGCCACGACCGGCTTCATCAGCGTTGGCTCACCGACGATGCAGGCGGCCGGCTTCACCGGTTGCTTCTCCAGGATTTCCAGCAGGCGGCGCACCCCGATGCAGCCGATCTCCTCATCATAGGAGAAGGCGAAATGAATGGGCGTGCGCAGTGGCTGCTTCAGGAATTCCGGCACGAAGGCCAGGGCGATGGCGATGAAGCTCTTCATGTCGCTGGTGCCGCGACCGTAGAGCCGGCCGTCCTTCTCCACCACCTCGAAGGGATCGGTCGCCCAGTCCTGGCCGTCGATGGGCACGACATCGGTATGGCCGGACAGGCAGATGCCGCCCTTGTCCTTCGGCCCGATGGTGGCATAGAGATTGGCTTTCTTGCCGGTCTCGTCATGCACCAGGGTGGAGTCGATCCCGAAACCGGTCAGGTAGTCCTGCACATAGCTGATCAGTTCCAGATTGCTGTCGCGGCTGACGGTCGGAAAACCGACCAGCCGGCGAATCATCTCCAGGCTGATCGGGGCGGCGGTACGGTCGGCTTCGGCCATGCTGAAACTCTCGATCTATCGGTATGCAATATATATGTCACGGATTTCGATGATCGTAGGCGCGTGCGCCGGATTGTCAACGGGGCGGGGCCGCCCCTCTTCCCTCTAGAAAGCGTGCCAGCCTTGCAGGGAGCGGCTGATGGCGGTGGCGGCCTGCATGACGATGGGGCCCAGCTTCTCGCGGGCATCCTCCATGGTCCAATAGGCGGTTGAGGTGGTGATGCCCAGGGCGGCGATGGGCTTGCGCTCGCCGTCGAAGATCGGGGCGGCGACCGCCATCTCGCCCAGATCGGCTTCCTCCTCCACCATCGCGAAGCCGTCGATGCGCACCTGGTCGAGACAGGCTTCCAGTGTGGCGCGGTCAATTGTGGTGCGCGGTGTCAGGCGCACGAAATCGGTGCGGTCCAGAACGGCCTTGCGCTGCTCGGGCGGCAGCCAGGCCAGCACGGCGCGGCCGGTGGACACGCAATAGGCCGGCATGCGCCGCCCGATGGCGGTGTTCGAGTTGATCCGCCGCTGGCTCGGCATGCGGATGGCAACAACTGCGTCGGTATCGTCGAGCACCGAGACATTCACCGTCTCCTGCCATTCGTCACGCACCGAGATGACGATGGGAATGGCGACATCGTAGAGCGGATTGGCGCGCAGATAGGAATAGGCGAAGTTCAGCATGCGCGGCCCCAGCCGGTAGCGCCGGGTGCGCTCGTCCTTCCGCAGGAAGCCCAGCTGGGTCAGCGTGTGGGTGAAGCGCTGGGCGGCGCTGGTGTTCAGCCCGGTGCGCTGGGCGATCTCGCGCAGCCCCAGTGCATCCCAGTCGCTGCCAAAGGCCTGCAGGACCGCCAGCCCCTTGCCCAGGGAGTTCACGAAAAGCGGGTCCTGCCGGCTATCGGCATCCAGCCCGTTGAGCGGCCCCGCGTCCGACGGCTCGGTCGCGTCCTCGCCGATCTCTTTCTTCGCCCGCATTTTTTTGCCCTTTCGGGTTTCTGAAGAGCCGTGGCATGTTGCCAGTCGCGGTGACAATCTGTAACTATTGTCACACGTTCATCGTTGTTCGCTACAAAGCTATCGCATTACGATAAAGCTGTCACCGGCTTCGATCGAAATGACTCAAGGCAGCATGTGGCGGGCAACTGGAGGCAGTCAGGGTAGAACCAATTTCAGGAGGGTCCGATGCGACCTTTGATGTATGCGTTGTCCGGCGTGTTTACGGCGGCCGCGCTTTTTTCAGCACCCGTTTCCGCAGCTGATCTGCGTGTCGCGCTCTCGACCGAGCCGACCTCGATCGATCCGCATTACCACAATCTGTCGCCGAACAATGCTCTGGCGACGCATATTTTCGGCTCCCTGATCGAACAGGGCCCCACCCAGGAACTGCAGCCGGGTCTGGCGCTGTCCTGGAAGCCGATCAAGGACGACACCTGGGAATTCAAGCTGCGCCAGGGTGTGAAGTTCCAGGACGGCTCGCCCTTCACGGCGGATGACGTGGTCTTCACGATCAACCGTGCCGGCAATGTGCCGGACAGCCCGTCCAGCTTCGGCATCTACACCAAGCCGGTGAAAGAGATGAAGGTGATCGACGATCACACGGTTCATTTCATCACCGATGGGCCGTACCCGCTGCTGCCGAACGACCTCAGCGGCATTCGCATCATCAGCCGCAAGAACGCCGAGGGCGCCACCACGGCCGATTTCAACAGCGGCAAGGCTGCCGTTGGCGCCGGTCCTTACAAGCTGGTCAGCTTCACCCCGGGCCAGTCGATCATCCTTGAGGCGAACCCGACCTATTGGGGCGAGAAGCCGCAATTCGACAAGGTCATCTTCCGTCCGGTCACCAACCCGGCCGCGCGCGTCGCCGCCCTGCTGTCGGGCGACGTCGATCTGGTCGATGGCGTGCCGACTGCCGATATCGCACAGCTGAAGAAGAATCCGGCCGTCTCGCTGGATGACGCTGTGTCGAACCGCATCATCTATCTGCATATCGACAGCGACCGTGACGTCACCCCTCATGTGACGGCCAAGGACGGCAAGGAAATCAAGAATCCGTTCAAGGACGTGCGGGTTCGCAAGGCGATTTCCATGGCGATCAACCGCCAGGCCATTGTCGACCGCGTGATGGAAGGCCTGGCCATTCCGGCCGGCCAGCTACTGCCGAAGGGTTTCTTCGGTGTCAGCCCGAACATCCAGGTGCCGAAATACGATCCGGAAGCCGCCAAGAAGCTGCTGGCCGAGGCCGGCTACAAGGATGGCTTCAAGCTGACCATCCATGGCCCGAATGATCGCTACATCAACGATGCGCAGATCGTCCAGGCAATTGCCCAGATGCTCAGCCGCATCGGCATCGACACGGCGGTCGACACCATGCCGCGTTCGACCTTCTTCGGCCGCGCCTCGAAGCTGGAATTCAGCCTGATGCTGGTCGGCTGGGGTTCGGGCACGGGTGAGGCTTCCTCGCCGCTGAAGTCGCTTCTGGCGACCTATGACAAGGCGGCCGGCATGGGCCCGTCCAATCGTGGCCGTTACTCGAACAAGGAGTTCGACGAGACCCTCGCCAAGGCGCTGGTCACCGTCGATGACGCCGCGCGCGAGAAGCTGCTGCAGAAGGCCACCGAAATCGCGATGGCTGATGTCGGTCTGATCCCGCTTCATTATGAAGTGTCGACCTGGGCCACCCGGAAGGGCTTCAAATACGAAGGCCGTTCCGACCAGGGCACCCAGGCCATGGGCGTATCCATCGTCAAATAACTGGACGATGCCGCTATCGGGGAGGGGGCAGCATGCCCTCTCCCCCTTGGCGTATCCGGCGCGTGATTGTCGCGCCCGTTTCTTATTTGTTATGACATTTTCGTAGGCCGACACGGGAGCGCCGGGGCCATGAGCGTTTTTATCCTGCGACGGTTGATGCAGAGCCTCGTGCTGCTCTGTGTCATGACGGTGATCGTGTTCGCTGGCATCTATGCCATCGGCAACCCGATCGACATCCTGATTTCCGCCGACGCATCCCAGGAAGAATATGACCGCGCCGTGCGGGCGCTGGGCCTCGATCTGCCGCTCTGGGAACAGTATTTCGTGTTCCTCGGGAATCTGGCGCAGGGCGATCTCGGCAAATCCTTTGTCTTCAACGAGCCTGCCCTGCAGCTTGTCCTCTCGCGGCTGCCGGCGACCCTGGAACTGGCTTTCGCGGCCATGCTGATCTCAATCACGGTCGGCATTCCGCTGGGCATGTGGGCCGGGTTGCGGCCGGACGGCATTGCGGGGCGCTCGATCATGGCCGGGTCGATCCTGGGGTTCAGCCTGCCCAATTTCTGGCAGGGGCTGATGCTGATCATGATCTTCGCCGTCTTCCTGCAATGGCTGCCGGCAGGCGGGCGCGGCCCGACAGCCAGTTTCCTGGGCATGGAATCAACCCTGTTCTCGGCGGAAGGCTGGTCACACCTGATCCTGCCGGCCCTGAACCTGGCGCTGTTCAAGACATCGCTGGTAATCCGTCTGACCCGGGCCGGCGTCCGCGAGACCCTGTTGCTGGATTATGTGAAATTCGCCCGCGCCAAGGGGCTTTCCACCGGCCGGGTGATTTTCGTCCATGTGTTCAAGAACATCCTGATTCCGCTGGTCACCGTGATCGGCCTTGAGCTGGGGTCGGTCATCGCCTTCGCGGTCGTCACCGAGACGATCTTCGCCTGGCCCGGCATCGGCAAGCTGATCATCGATTCGATCTTCGTGCTCGACCGGCCGGTGATCGTCGCTTACCTGATCGTCATCGTCCTGATGTTCATCGTCATCAACCTGGTGGTCGACATATTGTATTCGGTGCTCGACCCGCGGGTCCGTCTTGCGGATATGAAATCATGAGCACCAGTCACAGCGAACCTGTCGCCTCGGTCGAGGTCGCACCCAGCGCGCGCAAGGCCATTGCGCCGTGGCGCCGCCTGCTGAGCGCGTTTCTAGAGAGCAAGCTTGCCGTTGTCGGCCTGGTCGGGCTGGTCCTGATTCTGCTGGTCGCGATTTTTGCGCCCTGGCTGTCGCCGCAGGACCCCTTCGATCTGACGCAGATCGATATCATGGATTCCAAGCTGCCGCCCGGCTCGGAAAGCTATACCGGGATGGTCTACTGGCTTGGCACAGACGGCCAGGGCCGCGATATGCTGAGCGGCATTTTCTATGGCCTGCGGATCAGCCTGACGGTCGGCATTCTCAGTGGCTTCTTTGCCCTGATCATCGGCACGTCGGTGGGGTTGAGCGCGGCCTATTTCGGCGGGCGGATCGAGACGCTGATCATGCGCATCGTCGATCTGCAGCTGAGCTTTCCCGCCATCCTTGTGGCGCTGATCCTGCTGGCGATCCTGGGGCGCGGCGTCGACAAGGTGATCCTGGCCCTGGTCATCGTGCAATGGGCCTATTACGCCCGCACCTCGCGCAGCGCCGCCCTGGTCGAGCGGCGCAAGGAATATATCGAGGCGGCACGGTCGCTGGCGCTGTCCACGCCGCGCATCATCTTCCGTCATCTCCTGCCGAACTGCCTGCCGCCGGTCATTGTCATCGGCACGGTGCAGGTGGCGAACGCCATCGCGCTGGAAGCGACGCTGAGTTTCCTGGGCATCGGCCTGCCGGTGACCGAACCGTCTCTCGGCCTGCTGATTTCCAACGGCTTCAACTATCTGTTGTCGGGCCGCTACTGGATCAGTTTCTTTCCGGGGCTGGCATTGCTGCTGACCATCGTTGCCATCAATCTGGTGGGCGACCAGCTGCGCGACATTCTGAATCCGAGGTTGCAGCGATGAGTAACGCGGTACTCAAGGTCGAAAACCTCCAGACCCATTTCTTCACCAAGGCCGGGGTCGTCAAATCGGTCGACGATGTGTCGTTCGAGATCGGCCGCGGCAAGATCATGGGGCTGGTCGGCGAAAGCGGATCGGGGAAGTCGGTTTCCGGCTTCTCGATCATGGGGCTGGTCGATCCGCCGGGCCGGATCGTCGGCGGGCGCATCCTGTTCCATGGCCAGGATCTGGTCGGCCTGCCGGAAGCGGAGATGCGCAAGATCAGGGGCCGGAGGATCGCCATGATCTTCCAGGACCCGATGATGACGCTGAACCCGGTGCTGCGCATCGACACCCAGATGATCGAGACCATCCAGGCGCATGAGAAGGTCGACCACGAGACTGCCCGCCAGCGCTCCCGCGATGCGCTGGGGCAGGTCGGTATTCCCTCGCCGGAGGAGCGCCTGAGCGCCTATCCGCATCAGTTCTCCGGCGGCATGCGCCAGCGCGTGGCCATCGCCATCGCCCTGCTGCACAAGCCGGAGCTGATCATCGCCGACGAGCCGACGACGGCGCTGGACGTGACCATCCAGGCGCAGATTCTCTATGAGATGCAGAAGCTGGTGGCGGAACAGAATATGGGGCTGATCTGGGTCACCCATGACCTGTCCGTCGTTGCCGGTCTGGCTGACGAACTCTGCGTCATGTATGCCGGGCGCATTGTCGAGCGCGGGCCGGTCGGGCAGATCGTCGATGACCCGATCCATCCCTATACCAAGGGGCTGATCGGGTCGGTGCCGTCGCGCAATCCGCGCGGCCAGCCGCTGACACAGATTCCGGGCATGGCCCCGACGCCAATCGACCTGCCGCCCGGCTGTCCGTTTCGTCCGCGCTGTGCCCGGGCCGATGCCGCCTGCGAGACCACGCCGCCGGTGGAGGAACATCGTCCCGGCCGTTTCGCGCGTTGTTTCCACCCCCATCTGGAGGATGCGGCATGACGGCCGCGACCCCGATTGTCGAGATGAAGGACGTCTCCAAGCGCTTCGTGAGGCGCCTGGATCTTGCGTCCCGGATCGTGAACCGCCTTGGCGGCACGCTGCGCGATGAAGTCGTGCATGCCGTCGATACGGTGAATATGACCATCGCCGAGGGCGAAGTCGTCGGCCTGGTCGGCGAATCCGGCTGCGGCAAGTCCACCCTGGGACGCGTCGTCGCCGGCATTCATGAAGCCAGCAGTGGCAGCCTGCACTACAAGGGCGTGGATGTCTCCACCCTGACCGGTGCGGCGGCCCGCGAGGTCCAGCTGAAGGTCCAGATGATCTTCCAGGACCCGATGAGCTCGCTTAATCCGCGCCTGCGGGTCGAGCAGATCGTCGGCGAGGCGCCGCAGGTTCACGGTATCGTGGCGCGCGGCGAGCTGTCGGATTATGTCGACGAGATGCTGCTGCGCGTCGGCCTCGACCCCATCTACAAGAAACGCTACCCGCACCAGTTCTCCGGCGGCCAGCGCCAGCGCATCGGCATTGCCCGCGCGCTGTCGGTGAAGCCCGATTTCCTGGTCTGCGACGAGGCGGTGGCCGCGCTCGACGTGTCGATCCAGGCGCAGGTGCTGAACCTGTTCATGAAGCTGCGCGCGGATTTCAACCTCACCTATCTGTTCATCAGCCATGATCTCGGCGTTGTCGAGCATCTGAGCGACCGGGTGGTGATCATGTATCTGGGCCGGGTGGTTGAAAGCGCACCGACCGGCGAGCTGTTCGAGGCGCCGAACCATCCCTATACCCAGGCTTTGCTGGCCGAGGTGCCGCGTCTGGAATCGCAGCGCCGGGTCTTCGTGCCGATCAAGGGGGAAATCCCGTCGCCGCTGAATCCGCCCAGCGGCTGCCATTTCCATCCGCGTTGCCCGCACGCCCATGCACGGTGCAAGGCCGAGGTGCCGGCGCTGAAGGAAATTGCGCCCGGCCGCTTCTCGGCCTGCCACTTGAACGACGCGGCCTGACCTGCGACAAACCGGCAACGACAAAAAGCAGGGAGGGGTTTTCGATGGTCGATGTGTCCGCCGCCGCCGCGCGGCTGCTCGAAGCACGGCGCACGCGCCAGCGTCTGACGGCGCTGTCTGAATCCGAGCGACCGGGTTCCGTAGCCGAGGCCTATGCGGTGCAGGATGCGGTGGCGCAGGCGCTGGGGCCGGTTGGTGCCTGGAAGATCGGTGCCAAATCACCGACCGATACCCCGCTTTCCGCATCCATCCAGCAGGCCGATGTGATCGACAGCGGGGCCAGCCTGCCGCGCGACCGGTTCAACATCGTGATCATCGAGGCGGAGGTCGCCTTCCGCTTTGGACGCGATCTGCCGGCCAATGGCGCACCCTATGACGATGCGACAATCCTTGCCGCCATCGAGAGCGCGCATCCGGCTATCGAGATTGTCGATACGCGCTTTGCCGAGATCGACGGCCTGGATGCCTTCTCCAAGCTGGCGGATTTCCAGATGAATGGCGCGCTGGTCGTCGGGCCGGCCCTGCGCGACTGGCAGGCGCTGGATCTGAAGGGCATCACCGCCAGCGTCACCATTGACGGCTTTGAGGTCATCGAGAAGACCGGCGCCAACCCGGCCGGCGACCCGCGCTGGCTGGCCCTGTGGGCGGCGAACAACCTGATCGCGCGCGGCCAGCCGATCAGGGCCGGCCAGGTGGTCACCACCGGCTCCTATATCGGCATGCTGCCGGCGCCCCAGGGCGGCCGGATCGTGGCCAGCCTGTCGGGCGTCGGCAGCGTATCGGTAACGATCAGCTAACGGTTATTCGGCCGCCTGCTCGGCGGTAGCGGAGGCGAGCGCGCCACGGAGAGCTTCGCCCAGCCGCTTGGCCGAGGCCGGGTTCTGGCCGGTGATCAGATTGCCGTCGCGCGTCACATGGGCCTCGAACAGGCCGGCATGCTCGAATTGCCCGCCCAGCTCCCGCAGCCTGGTTTCCAGCAGGAAGGGGACGACTTCCTTCAGCTCCACCTTGCGCTCCTCGGCGTCGGTGAAGCTGTTGACGCGGCGGTCCTTCACCAGCGGCTCGCCATCGGCGCGCTTGGCCGCAACAAGGCCGGCCGCGCCATGGCAGACGGCGGCAACCGGCTTGCCGGCTTTGTCCAGCGCGCTGACCAGCTTGGCCAGGGCGGCATCTTCGGGCAGATCCCACATCGTGCCATGGCCGCCGGGCAAATAAATGCCGGAGACGTCCTTGGCCTTCACGGCGTTGGTGCGCTGGGTGTTCTTCAGCGCAGCCATGGCCTCTTCATCATCCAGGAAGCGCTCGACCGACGCGACATTGTCGCCGCGCGGCTTCAGGGAACCGGGATCGGCCTTCACCTCTCCGCCGGCGGGCGAGGCGAAGATCACCTCATGCCCGGCATCGCGCAGGATGTAATAGGGGGTGCTCAGCTCCTCGAAATGGAAGCCGGTCTGCTTGCCGGTATCGCCCAGCTCGGTATGGCCGGTAATGACGAAAAGGAATGGGGTGGTCATGAGAAATCTCCTATCCTCGGTGCCGGCAGGTGCCGGCTTCATGCCTTTCAGATGGGAGGCATCGCCGAGGATGGAAGGGATAACTTCTGGTGCCGCCCGCCTCTAGCCGGCAGCCTTTATCGCGCCCTCGGCCAGCATGGCGTCGATTTCCCCGGCGCTGTAGCCGGCTTCGATCAAGACCTCTCTTGTATGCTCGCCAAACACCGGGGCGCCGGATTGCGGGCCGCCCGGCGTGCCGGAAAAGGCGATGGGCAGGCCGAGCGTTTTGACCTGGCCGAGCGTCGAATGCGCGACCTCGGTCACCACGCCGCGGGCCAGCGCCTGCGGGTCGCGGTGCATTTCCGGGATGGACAGCACGGGACCGGCGGGCAGGCCGACGGCAGCAAGCCGCTCCAGCCAGTCTGCAGTCGGGCGGGTGCGGAAGATCGGGTTCAGTATATCGACCAGCGCCGGCAGGTTCTGCATGCGTAGCGCATTGGCGGAGAAGCGCGGATCATCGTTCAACTGCGGCGCCTCAATGGCTTTCAGCAGCCTTTCCCAATTGCCCTGGTTGGCGGCGCCGATATTGATCCAGCCATCTTCGGTCGGGAAAGCCTGGTAGGGCGCATTCAGCGGGTGGGCGGAGCCAATGGGGCCAAGAGTCCCGCCGGTGGCGAAGCAGATCGCCGATTGCCAGTAGGTCTGCACGATGCCGGCCTCGAACAGCGAGGTATCGACCTTCTGGCCCTCGCCGGTCTTCAGCCGGTGGATATAGGCCGCCAGCACGCCCATGGCGCCGATGATGCCGGCGGTGATGTCGGTGACCGGCGCGCCGACCTTCACAGGCGGCCGGCCTTCACCTTCGCCGGTGATGCTCATCAGACCGCTCATGCCTTGGGCGATCAGGTCGAAGCCGCCCCGATCGGCATAGGGGCCGGTACGCCCGAAGCCGGAAATCTCGCAATAGATCAGGCCGGGGTTGATCTTGCGCAGATCCTCATAGCCGAGGCCCAGCTTCTCCATCGTGCCCATGCGGTAATTCTCGATCACCACATCGGCTGTCTCCAGCAGCCGGCGTACCGCCTGCTTGCCGGCCTCGGTCTTCAAATCGAGGGCGATGCCCCGCTTGTTGCGGTTCATCATCATATAGGCGGCGGGCTCGCCCTCGATCAGCGGCGGTACGAAACGGCGTGAATCATCGCCGCCCGGCACCTTCTCCACCTTGATCACATCCGCGCCCATATCGGCGAGCATCAGCCCGCAGACCGGGCCGGCCATGATATGCGCCAACTCGATCACCTTCAGGCCCGAAAGCGGCCCGATCTGCCGTCCTGGCATGCTGTGAGGCTATCCTTCTGCTCAGCGGTAGAAATATTCGACCAGCGCCATCGGCACGGCCGGGACATAGGTTACCAGGATCAGCACTGCCAGAAGAATGCCGATGAAGGGCAGGTTCACCTTCGTGACCTCCCACATATCCGCCTTGGCGATGGAGCAGGCCGTCATCAGCACGCTGGCGACCGGCGGTGTCTGCTGGCCGATGCCCAGATTCAGCGTCACGACCAGCCCGAAATGGACCGGGTCGATGCCGACCGAGTGGACCAGCGGCATGACGATGGGCACCACCAGGATGATCGCGGCGGCCGAGTGCAGGAACAGCCCGATGACCAGGAAGAAAACGTTCAGGATGCCCAGCACCGCGTATTTATTGTCGGTGAAGGAAGACAGCAGGAGGGCCAGCTTCTGCGGGATCTGCTGTTCGGTCAGATAGACGCCGAGCAGGGCCGAGGTGGCGACCAGAAGCATGACGACGGCGGTCTGGATGCCGCCTTCCATCATCGAATTATACAGATGCCGCAGGTCGAGATCGCGATAGACCACGCCGCCGATGAACAAGGCTGCCAGGACGGCAAGACCGGCACCCTCGGTCGCGGTGACGACGCCGCCGAAGATGCCGCCCAGGATGATCAGCGGCAGCAGGAAGGCCCAGGCCGCCTCGCGGAAGGTGTGGCCGACGCGCTGCAGGCTGAAGACTTCCTCGACCGGGTAATTGTAGCGCCGCGCATACCAGTAGGCCAAGGCCATCATGCCGCCGCCGCCGAGGATGCCGGGCACGATGCCGGCGACGAAAATCTGCACGACCGACGCTTCCGCCATGACGGCGTAGAGGATCATCGGGATCGAGGGCGGGATGATGACCGCCAGCGTGGCGGAGGAGGAGGTGACAGCGGCGGCGAATTCCTTCGGGTAGCCCTTCTTCTTCATCGCCGGGATCAGGATCGAGCCAAGCGCGGCCACATCGGCCACGGCCGAGCCGGAAATTTCGGCGAAGAACAGCGAGGTGCCGATATTCACCATCGCCAGCCCGCCCTTCACGAAGCCGAAGATTGCCGAGGCGAAGGCGATCAGCCGGCGCGACAGGCTGGAGGAATTCATGATCGCGCCGGCCAGGATGAACAGCGGGATCGACAGCAGCGGGAAGCTGGTCGCGCCATTGAAGAGGACGAGTGCCGCATTCAGCAGCGCATCCATGCCGGAGGCGCTGACCATCGCCACGATGGCGACAATGCCGAGGGCGACGGCGATGGGCACATTCATCAGGATCAGGGCAACGAGGCTGACCAGCATCAGGGCGATGATCATTTCAGGATCTCCTGCAGCGCCTTCTGCTCTGCGTCGATGACGCCCTGGCCGCGCGCCTGCTCCAGTATTTCGGGCAGGCTCAGCAGTTGGGCGATAATGAACAGCACCGCGCCGACGGGGATGACCGACTGGGCAAGGGCGGTGGTGATGCCGGGCAGGGTGACCAGCGTATCGCCCTCAAGAATGACCAGCACCTGGTAGCCGAACCAGGCCATCAGGGCGAAGAACAGGATGACACAGGCCTCGCCGAACAGAACGGCCGGCACGCGAAACTGAGGGCGCATGGCATTGACCATCCCGGGGAAGCCGATATGGGCGCGCTTCAGCGCGGCCAGCGCGGCACCGTAATAGGTCAGCCATGCCAGCATGATGGACGCCACCTCGTCATACCAGACGAGTGACCAGCCCATTTTGCGATAGACGACGCCCATCACGATGATGACCGTCAGGCTGGCAAGCAACAGGATGACAAAGGCCGATAATGTCCTGTCGAAGATGGTTCTGAGCGAGACGAACACGGTGAGGGAGCCCTCTCTGTCCTGATTTTTGTCGCTATGAACAAGGAAAGGCCCCGCCGGTGGATGCCGGCGGGGCCTGACGCTGTACTTTAGAGGCCGGCGCCGAGGGCGATGGCCTTATCGACCATTGCGGCACCATCCTTCACGTCCTGGCCGAACTCGGTATAGACGTCCTTGCTGGCGGCGATGAAGGCGTCCTTGTCGGCCTCGTTCACCGTGACGCCGGCGGCCTTGATCTTGGCCAGCAGGTCACCTTCCAGCTTTTCCGCCTGCTCATAGACATAGGCCTGGGTTTCCTTGGCCGTTGCCTCCAGGATGCTGCGCACATCTGCCGGCAGGGAGGCCCATTTGCGCGCCCCGGCGACGATATAGGCCGGGGTGTAGACATGCCCGGTCATCGACAGGTACTTCTGCACTTCCTGGAATTTCGAGGAATAGATCTGCGTCAGCGGATTTTCCTGGCCGTCCATCACGCCGGTCTGCAGCGCGACGAACACCTCCGACAGCGCCATCGGCGACGGGTTGGAGCCGTAGATCTGGAACATCTTCACGCGCCACTTGCCCTGCGGCACGCGCAGCTTGATGCCCTTCAGATCCTCGGGCTTCACGATCGGCCGGGCGTTGTTGGTGATGTGGCGGAAGCCGTTTTCCCAGACGCCCAGAATCTTGAAGCCCTTGGCTTCGGCCATCGGGGCCAGGGTCGGCCAGATCACCTCGGCCTCGATCTTCTTCATGTGATCGCGGTTCTTCACCAGATACGGCATCTCGAACATGCCGAAGGCGTCGACCTCGGAAGACATGACGGTCGAGGGCAGGGCGAATTCGACGGTGCCGAGCTTCAGCTTCTGCATCAGCTCCTTGTCGCCGCCAAGCTGGCTGGAGCCGAAGGTGACGACCTTCGCCTTGTCGCCCAGCTTGGCATTGGCCCGCTTCGCGAATTCATTGGCCGACAGCTCGAACAGCGAACCGGGGCCGCCGACATGGCCGAATTTCAGCTCCATCTGTGCCTGGGCCGGCAGGGCCAGCCCGCCGCTCAGCAGCAGGGCGCTTGCGATAAACAGTTTCCTCATGACGTTCCTCCATCTGTTTTGATTTATGGGGCCGGTCTTAATGCCGGCTCTTCCATTCGATTATGCTGGTATTTCGATGTGCCTCGCCATCATTAGTTGTCGCGCATTTTATCCAGTCCGAAGTCTTCAGGCTGCGGCGTTTGTGGCCCCGGTGTTGGCCTCGCCCAGATAATCCAGTGCCTCGGAAACACCGCTGCCCTGTATTGGTACACCGGCCAGTTTCAGGCCCATCTCGACGCCCGACAGAGTGCCCGCCAGCGCCAGATCGTTGAAATCGCCCAGATGGCCGATGCGGAATACCTTGCCCGACACCTTGCCAAGGCCCTGGCCCAGCGACATGTCGAACTTCTCCAGGATCACCTTGCGCAGGGCGTCGGCATTGTGCCCGTCCGGCAGCAGAACGGCGGTCAGCGCGCTGGAATACTCCTCCGGGTTCTTGGCCAGGATTTCCAGCCCCCAGCCGCGCACCGCGCGGCGGGTTGCCTCGGCATGGCGGTCATGACGGGCGAAGACATTGTCCAGCCCTTCCTCCAGCAGCATGTCGAGAGCCTCTTTCAGGCCATAGAGCAGATTGGTCGCCGGGGTATAGGGGAAATAGCCCTTCTCATTCGCCGTCAGCATCGGCGCCCAATCCCAGTAGGATTTCTGCAGCCCGGCCTTTTTCGAGGCGGCAATCGCCTTGTCGCTGATCGCGTTGAAAGACAGGCCCGGCGGCAGCATCAGCCCCTTCTGCGAGCCGGCGACGGTGACGTCGACGCCCCATTCGTCATGCCGATAGTCGATGGAGCCGAGCGAGGAGATCGTGTCCACCAGGTACAGCGCCGGATGACCGGCCGCGTCGATTGCCTTGCGGATCAGCCCGATGCGGCTGGTCACGCCAGTCGAGGTCTCGTTATGCACGGCGCACACGGCCTTGATGGTGTGGCCCTTGTCTTCCTTCAGCTTGGCCTCGATCAGCGCCGGGTCGACGCCATGACGCCAGTCGCCCGGCACGAAATCGACGGTCAGGCCCAGACGGCCCGCCATTTCCTGCCACAGGCTGGCGAAATGGCCGGTCTCCACCATCAGCACCTTGTCGCCGGGCGACAGGGTGTTGACCAGGGCGGCTTCCCAGGCGCCGGTGCCCGAGGCCGGGAAGATGATGACCGGGTTCTTCGTCTTGAACACCGGCTTCAGGCCTTCCAGCACGGTCTTGCCAAGCACGCCGAATTCCGGGCCGCGATGATCCATGGTCGGGGCATCAATGGCGCGTAGCACCCGGTCGGGCACATTGGTCGGGCCGGGAATCTGCAGGAAATGGCGGCCGGAACGGTAGGTCATGATCGATTCTTCTCTTGCCTGGGGTCAGAGGGGCCAACCCGATTTCGACGAATTTTGCATAGTGCATTCAATTTCAAGGGCGGTGTCAAGGTGAGTCTGGGAAGATGCGATATACCGCAACGCAGCATAAACAATATAAAAAGCGCCGTATTTTAGGGTGTGCGGGGGTGGCGCTGCCGGGCGGCATGCAGCTCCATTGAATTTTGCATTCAAAATGATAGCCTACAGTTGCTCCGCTCTTGCATCGCTGGCGAAACGGAGCATGTTTCAGAAACCGCCCTCAATCCGAAAGCTGACGCCGTGGCCGCCACCCTGCCTTCCGCCAAGCCCGCCCCCGGCCTTTCGAAAGCCAAAGCCCGCATCACGCCGGGCGACAGCAGCCTTGCCGCGCGCCTGCGCCGGGAGATTGAGGGCGATGTGCTGTTCGACAGCTTCAGCCGCGGGCGGTATTCCACCGACGCCTCGATCTACCAGATTGAGCCGCTGGGCGTGGTCGTGCCGCATAGCGAGGCGGATGTGCTGCGCGCGCTGGACATTGCGCGGGCCGAGGGCATCCCCGTGCTGCCGCGCGGCGGCGGCACCTCACAATGTGGGCAGACGGTGAATGAGGCCTTGGTCATCGACCACAGCCGCTTCCTGAATGACGTCATCTCGGTCGATCCGGAAGCGCGGACCGCCTGGGTGCATCCCGGCATCACGCTAGACAAGCTGAACAAGCAGCTGAAGGGCACCGGCCTGTTCTTCCCGGTCGATATCTCGACCGGCAGCCGGGCGACCATCGGCGGCATGGCCGGCAATAATTCCTGCGGCTCGCGGTCCCTGCGCTACGGCAATATGGTGCATAATGTCCGTGCCATCGATGCCGTGCTGGCCGATGGCAGCCAGGCGCGCTTTGGCCCGGTGCCGGGCAATCTGGACGGGCTGGGCGGCGACCCCGCCTACATCGCTCTGGTGCAGAAGATGCGCGCCCTCGGCCTGCGCGAGGCCGACGAGATCAAGGCCCGCATCCCGGATATCCTGCGCAAGATCGGCGGCTACAACATCGAGACGATCAAGCCGGAGGGGCACAACATGTCCCATCTGCTGGTCGGCTCCGAGGGCACGCTGGGCTGGTTCCAGCGCATCCAGCTCGACCTGAAGCCGATCCCGCCGCACAAGACGCTGGGCGTGTGCCACTTCCCGACCTTCCGCAAGGCGATGGAGGCCACCCAGCACATCGTGAAGCTGGGGCCGACGGCGGTGGAGCTGGTCGACCGCACGATGATCGATCTGGCTCGCGACATCCCGGCCTTCCGCGGGACGGTGGACAAATTCGTCGTTGGCGAGCCGGAGGCGCTGCTGCTGGTCGAATTCGCCGGCGAGGACAAGGCGGCGCAACTGCGCGGGCTTGCCAGCCTGGTCGAGCTGATGGGCGATCTGGGCTTCCCCGGTGCGGTGGTCGAGGCGACCGACCCGAAATTCCAGAGCGAGATCTGGGAGATCCGCAAGCAGGGGCTGAACATCATGATGTCGATGAAGGGCGACGGCAAACCCGTCTCCTTCATCGAGGATTGCGCCGTGCCGCTGGAAGATTTGGCCGATTACACCGAACGCCTGACTGACATCTTCAGCAAATACGGCACCAAGGGCACCTGGTACGCCCATGCCTCGGTCGGCACGCTGCATGTGCGCCCGATCCTGAACATGAAGACCGAGGAGGGTGCCAAAAACATGCGCGCCATCGCCGAGGAAGCCTTCGCCATGGTGCGCGAATACAAGGGCTGCCATTCCGGCGAGCATGGCGACGGCATCGTGCGCTCGGAATTCCACGAGCCGATGTATGGCAGCCGCATCGTGCGCGCCTTCGAGGAGGTGAAGGACAGTTTCGACCCCGAGGGCATGATGAACCCGGGCAAGATCGTCCGCGCGCCGAAGATGGATGACCGCAGCCTGTTCCGCTTCAAGCCCGGATATGCCATCCAGCCGCTGGAGACGGCGCTGGACTGGAGCGAGTGGGGCGGCATCTCGGGGGCGGTCGAGATGTGCAACAACAATGGCGCCTGCCGCAAGGCCGATCCCGGCGTCATGTGCCCCAGCTTCCGCGCCACCGGCGAGGAGAAGGACGTGACGCGCGGCCGGGCCAATTCCCTGCGCCTCGCGCTGTCCGGCCAGCTCGGCCCCGATTCGCTGCTGTCCGACGACATGTACCAGACCATGGATCTCTGCGTCGGCTGCAAGGGCTGCAAGCGCGAATGCCCGACTGGCGTCGACATGGCGAAGATGAAGATCGAATTCCTGCATCACTATCGCAAGAAACACGGGCTGCGGCTGAAGGACCGGCTGGTCGCCTTCCTGCCGCGCTATGCCGGGATCGCCTCCAAGCTGGCGCCGCTGCTGAATTTGCGCGACCGGATTCCGGGCCTGCCGAAACTGACCGAGAAGCTGCTGGGCCTGTCCGCCAAACGCAGCCTGCCGCAATGGCGTGGCGATTCCTTCCGCGCGCCGGGCATCTCCACCGGCCCGGTGGATGGCGAGGCGGTCGTGCTGTTCGTCGATACGTTCAACCGCTATTTCGATGCGGAGAATGCCCGCGCCGCCGTCACCGTGCTGACCGCTGCCGGCTACCGCGTGCATTTCGCCACCCCGCCGAAGGACCGTCCGCTGTGCTGCGGCCGTACCTTCCTGGCGGCCGGTCTGGTCGATGAGGCGAAGGCCGAATCGCGCCGCATGCTGGACGCGCTGAAACCCTATATCGAGGCCGGCGTGCCGGTGCTGGGGCTGGAGCCCTCCTGCCTGTTCACCCTGCGCGACGAGTTCCGCTCGATGCACCCCGGCGCCGAGTCCGATGCGCTGGCGGCCAGGGCGATGCTTCTGGAGGAGTTCCTGGCCGCCGAAGCGAAGGCCGGCCGGCTGAAGCTTGATCTGAAGCCGATTGCCGCCAGCAAGGCGCTGCTGCACGGTCATTGCCACCAGAAGGCCTTTGCTGTCATGCCTGCCGTCCAGCAGGTGCTGAAGCTTGTGCCCGGCCTGACCGTGGAAACCATCGACAGCTCCTGCTGCGGCATGGCCGGCGCCTTCGGCTATGAGGCCGAGCATTACGAGGTCTCGATGAAGATGGCCGAGGCCGCCCTGCTGCCCGCCATCCGCAAGGCCGACGCAAACGCGATCCTGGTTGCCGACGGCACCTCCTGCCGGCACCAGATTCACGATGGCGCCAATCGCGAGGCGGTGCATGTCGTGCGCGTGCTCGAAATGGCGCTGGCGAAGGCATAGGATAGGCCATGGCCACCGTTATTCCCCATAGCCCGCCCGAACAGCGTATCGCCCGCCGCTCGCTGCATGACGAGGTGGTGGAGCGGCTGCGCGACCTGATCGTCGAGGGCGAGCTGGAGCCCGGCAAGCGCGTGCCCGAACGGGTGCTGTGCGAACGCTTCGGCATCTCCCGCACGCCGCTGCGCGAGGCGCTGAAGGTGCTGGCCTCGGAAGGGCTGGTCGAACTGCTGCCCAATCGCGGCGCGGTGGTCGCCCCGCTGACCGTGACCGAGCTGGACGAGATCATCGAGGTGATGGTGACGCTGGAAGGCCTGGCCGGCATGCTCGCCGCCAGCCGGATGAGCGATGCTGCGATCTCGGAGGTGAAGGCCCTGCATTACGAGATGCTGGCCTGCCATGCCCGCGCCGATCTGCACAGCTACTTCAAGCTGAACCAGGCGATCCATCTGGCGATCATCGCCGGGGCCGGCAACGCCACGCTGGTGCAGACCTATGGCGCGCTGAACGGCCGGGTCCGACGCTTCCGCTACATGGCGAATCTGTCGGGCGAACGCTGGGACCACGCCGTCGCCGAGCATGACGAGATTCTCTCGGCCCTGACGAAGCGCGATGCCACTTTGCTGTCGCGCCTGCTCTCCGACCATCTGCGCAACAAGTACCAGCATCTGAAACAGGCCTACCAGGCCGGGGTCGAAGCGGCGGAGTAGGGGGGCACACACGTCGCTCTCGCTAACTCTTCATCGCCTCCCCTCCATCGTCACCCTCGGGCTTGACCCGCCCATGGCACTTGGGGTCCATCCGTCCGTGCCAATCGCTCGGTCAATGGATAGTGGGGTCAAGCCCGACT
>JAHJHR010000015.1 GCA_018823745.1 Alphaproteobacteria bacterium | reverse complement strand
CTGGCGACATCGCGGCCCTCGACGCCCTGCGCGCCGGCATGCGCAGCCGCATGCGCGCCTCGCCGCTGATGGACGAACAGGGCTTCGCCCGGCACTATGGCACCGCCCTGCGCCAGATGTGGAAAGCCTGGTGCGAGGGTGCCCGAGCCGGTAAGTGAGAAGCAGAATGTCTAAGAAGAAACTCCCCGCTCGCCCGCACCAGCCGCCTCAGCAGGCGCATCCGCTTTTGGACCAGGCCATCGCGCTGCATCAGCAGGGCAGGCTGGCCGAGGCCGAGGCGCTTTACCGGCAGGTACTGGCGCTCGATGGCAAACAGCCGGACGCGCTGCATCTGCTCGGCCAGATCGAGCGGCACAAGGGGAACGCACAGGCCGGTCTGGAGATGATCGACCGGGCGGTCGCCCTGCGACCGGATTCGGCGCCCTACCGCATGACGCGCGGCAATACGCTGAGGGTCATGGGGCGGCGGGCGGAGGCGATTATCGCGTATCGCGAGGCGCTCGAGCTGAATCCGGACTTCGCCGATGCGCACAACAATCTGGGCGTTGTCCTGCTGGAAAGCGGTGACGCGCCGATGGCGGCCGGGCATTTTCGCCGTGCGCTGGAGATCAGGCCCGCCTATCCGGACGCCGCCAACAATCTGGGCAATGCGCTGAAGGCCACCGGCGATTTCAACGGTGCCCTTGTCGCCTATGAGCACGCGCTGAAACTGGCACCGGCAGCGGCAACAATCTGGACCAATCTGGCGACGATGCATCACAAGCTCGGCCATATGGAGCAATGCGAGGCGTGTTTTCGCAAAGCCCTGGAAATCGATCCCAGGCTTGCCGATGCGCACAGCAATTTTGGGACGATCCTCGCGAACTGGGGCCGGTATGACGAGGCCCAGGCGCATCTGGAAAAGGCGATCGAGCTGCGTCCCGATTTTCCGGAAGCGTTGATGAGCCTTGGTTATGCGCTGATCGAACAGGGGCGCGGGATTGAGGGCGAGGCGAAGTATCTCAGGGCCATCGAACTGGTCCCGGATTCGCCGCTGGCCAACCGCATGTTCAGCATGAAGCTCTACAAGCAGCGGCGGGTGGCCGAGGCGCGTGACTATGCCCTGCGCGCATTGCCACAGGCGAAGTTCCGCGAGCGCGGCATGCTGCTCTCGCATCTGGCCTCGATCATGTCGATGCTGTCGGACTACACCCAGGTGAAGCCGATGAGCGACGAGGCTTTGGCGCTGGCACCCTGGGAAGACGAGATATGGGAACAGCGGCTGTATAATTTCAGCTACCACCCTGATCTTCCGGCCTCGGATATCTTTGCTGAGTTCGTGCGCTGGGGAGATGGGCAGAAGGTCTCGGTGCCATCCGCCTACGCCAATGCGCGCGAGCCGAACCGGCGCCTGCGGGTGGGGTTCGTGTCGCCGGATTTCCGGCGTCACACCTCGCGCTTCTATTTCTCGGCGCTGTTCGAGCATCACGATCGGGAGGCGATCGAGCTGATCGGCTATTCCAATGTCCAGCAGCCGGATGAGTGGACGGAGAGATTCCGGGGCTGGTCGTCGGGCTGGCGGGAGATACGGGGCCTGTCGGATGCGGAGGTGGCGGAACAGATCCGCGCCGACGGCATCGACATATTGATCGACGCCTGCAACCACATGCAGGACCACCGGCTGGGGGTGTTCACGCTGAAGCCGGCGCCGGTGCAGGCGACCTGGCTGGGGGCGGCCTGGACGACGGGCCTTCCGACCGTGGATTACGTGCTGTTCGACCCGTATCTGGCACCTGACGGCACGCTGGCGCGCGAGAAGATCATGCGGCTGCCGGGCTGCTTCATCGCCTACCGCCCGCCGGAAGGCACGCCAGATGTGGCGCCCCTGCCGGCCTTGCGCACCGGGCATGTCACCTTCGGCTATTCCGGGCGGACGGAACGGCTGAACCCGCGCGTCTTCCGGGCCTGGGGGGAGATACTCTCCCGGCTGCCCGAGGCACGGCTGATCCTGGATTTCCGGGCCTTCGCCGATCCGCAGACCCAGGCCTATTACCGGGACTATCTGGCGCAGCATGGGGTAGACACAGCGCGCGTCGAGATGCGCAACAGCGCCGACATCTTCAAGGGCCTGGGCGATATCGACATCTTGCTGGACTGCTTCCCGCACAGCGGCGGGACGATGCTGTTCGACGCGCTGTGGATGGGGGTACCGGCGCTGACGCTGGCAGGGCGTCCGCCGGTCGGCCGGATCGGCACCAGCCTGATGATGAATCTGGGCCTCGCCGACTGGGTCACACAGAGCGAATCCGACTATGTCGAGCGCGCCGTGACGCTGGCTGGCGACATCGCGGCCCTCGACGCCCTGCGCGCCGGCATGCGCAGCCGCATGCGCGCCTCGCCGCTGATGGACGAACAGGGCTTCGCCCGGCACTATGGCACCGCCCTGCGCCAGATGTGGAAAGCCTGGTGCGAGGGGGGCACGCCCGCGCCTTTCGACGTGCCG
>JAHJHR010000014.1 GCA_018823745.1 Alphaproteobacteria bacterium | reverse complement strand
GGCGCTACAAGACCGACGGCATGGCTGCCTACAGCCAGCTGCAGCAGGCCGAATTCGCGGCGGAGAAGGACGGGTTCTCGGCGACGCGCCACCAGCGTGAGGTCGGCACTTCCTATTTCGACGCGGTGTCGATGGCGGTGATATCCGGGCAGAGCGCCACTACGGCGATGGCCGACTCGACCGAGAAGGCGCAGTTCTAGGGAAGGACCGTTGGTCCAAAGGAAACCCCCTCTCCAGTGACGGGAGAGGGGTTTTTCGACCATCTCAAAGCATACGGCCGCTTCTGCTTACCAGCTGGTAACCACCGCGCCCTTGAAGCGGGTCTGGATGAAATCCTTCACCGGCTGGGTGTGGTAGGCTTTCAGCAAAGCGGCGACCCAGGCCTTGCCCTTGTCCTGTTCGCGCACGGCGATGATGTTGGTGTAGGGCGAGTCGGCGTTCTCGCGGGCAATCGCGTCCTTCACCGGGTCGAGACCGGCCTCGACGGCGTAGTTGGTGTTCACCGCCGCCGCCGTGACGTCATCGAGCGAGCGCGGCAGCTGCGCCGCGTCCAGCTCGATCAGCTTCAGTTTCTTCGGGTTTTCCGCGATGTCCAGCAGGGTCGGCTTCAGGCCGACGCCGTCGCGCAGCGTGATCACGCCCTTGGCCTGCAACAGCAGCAGCGAGCGGCCGCCATTGGTCGGGTCATTCTGGATCGCCACGGTGGCACCCTCCGGCAACTCCTCGAAGGACTTCACCTTCTTGGAATAGAAGCCCATCGGGAACACCACGGTCTGGCCGACCGACACCAGCTTTAAGCCGCGATCCTTCACCTGATTGTCCAGATAGGGCTGGTGCTGAAACGAGTTCGCCTCGATGTCGCCGGACGCCAGCGCGGTGTTCGGCACCACGTAATCGGTGAATTCGATGATCTCGATGTCCAGACCGTCCTTCGCCGCGACCTTCTTCACCTGGTCGAGGATTTCGGCGTGCGGGCCGGCGGAAACGCCGATTCGGATGGTCTCGGCGGAGGCTGCCGTGGCAAGGCCAGTGGACAGCAGCAAAGCGGCGGCGAGGCCGCGCAGGATACGCGTGTTCATAAGAGATACTCCTTTGGTTTGGATGTGACTGAATCAGGCGGTGCGCAGGCGCTTGTTCACCCGCCGGGCGAGCTGTTCGCCAAGCGACTGGATGCCTTGCACCAGAACGATGAGAAGCAGGACGACGATGGCCATCACCTCGGGCATGAAGCGCTGATAGCCGTAGCGGATGCCGAGATCGCCCAGCCCGCCGCCGCCGACCGCACCGACCATGGCCGAGTAGCCGATCAGGCTGACGATGGCCAATGTGAGGCCCAGCAGGATGCCGGGCAGGGCTTCGGGCACCAGCACCTTGGCGATGATCTGGTAGGGCGTGGCGCCCATCGCCTCGGCGGCCTCGACCAGACCGCGGTCGACCTCGCGGATCGCCGTCTCGACGATGCGCGCGATGAAGGGCACGGCGGCCACGGTCAGCGGCACGATGGCCGCACTGGTGCCGATGGAGGTGCCGGCGACCAGCCGGGTGAAGGGGATGATCGCCACCACCAGGATGATGAACGGCGTCGAGCGGGTGGCGTTCACCAGCACCCCGCCGATGCGGTTGAACAGCGGCGCTGCCAGCAGCTCGCCCCGGCCGGAGGTTGCCAGCCAGACGCCAAGCGGCAGGCCCAGCGCCGTGCCGATGGCCCCGGCCACCGCGACCATGTAGAGCGTGTCGAGCGTGGCGTTAACCAGTAGCAAGAAGAGCTGGTGCGACATGGCCCAGTACCTCCACGGAAAGTTTGTGCGTTTCGAAGAAGGCGAGCGCGGTGGACAGCGTTTCGCCGCCGGGGATGGCGACCACCAGCGTGCCGAAGGGCTGGCCGTGGATATGGTCGATGCGGCCCGACAGGATGTTGGCGTCGATGCCGTGATGCCGGGCAAGCCGGCTGAGGATCGGCTGGTCGGCGCTGTCGCCGATGAAGCGGATCAGCAGCACCGCCTCACCGCCCGGCTGCGGATCGGCGCGCAGCTGGTTGGCCAGAACCGGCGGCAGATCAATGCCGGTCACCATGCCGATGAAGGAGCGGGTGGTCGGGTGCTGCGGCCGGGTGAACACCTCGAACACGGCGCCCTGCTCGATGACGCGGCCGGCCTCCAGCACAGCCACCTTGTGGCAGATCTCCTTGATGACATGCATCTCATGGGTGATGAGGACGACCGTCAGGCCCAGCTTACGGTTGATCTCGGCGATCAGCCGCAGCACATCGCGCGTGGTCTCCGGGTCCAGCGCGCTGGTCGCCTCGTCGCACAGCAGCACCTTCGGCTCGGTCGCCAGGGCGCGGGCGATGCCGACACGCTGCTTCTGCCCGCCGGACAATTCGGCCGGGTAGCGGTCGCGCTTGTCGGACAGGCCGACCAGCTCCAGCAGCGGCTCGACTCTGGCCTTGATCTTGGCCTTCGACACGCCAGCCAGTTCCAGCGGCAGCGCCACATTGTCGAACACGCTGCGCGAGGACAGCAGGTTGAAATGCTGGAAGATCATGCCGATGCCCCGGCGCTCCCGGCGCAGGGCGGACCCGGACAGGGAGGATATCTCCACCCCATCGACCAGCACCCGGCCGGAAGTGGGTTTTTCAAGTTGGTTCACGACGCGGATAAGCGTTGATTTGCCGGCACCGGAACGGCCGATAATGCCGTAGATTTCGCCGGCCTCGATGGTGAGGCTGACCTCATCCAGTGCGGTGACACCGGCACCACCGCGCTTGGGCGGGGGGTAATGCTTGGAGACCTGATCGAGCTGGATCATGCCTTGGGACTCCTGACGTAGGAATGTCGAGCGGTTCCCGCCTGAGGACGGGGTCGGTCGCTATGGGAAATAGGGAAAGGGCCGGGCGCTCTAAGGCGAGGGCCGGGCCAGGCCGACTGTCAGGCCCGACAGCGGCAGCGGCGCATTCGGCGGGTCACGCCGAGGGCCGGAAATTCAGGCAATAAAAAAAGTGTACGCATGGCTTTGCTCCATCAACCGACGGGAAAACCACGAATACACTTCCGTGGCGCTTTAGCGTTTTTTGACGCGGCGCAAGCTGCTCCCTCAAATCACCGCGAGACAGGTTGCCCTGTCTGCCAACCAAGATAGGCATGCCCGATTTTCCGTCAACCGGAAATTCACGCAGGAGGGGGCTGAAATTTTTGCAATGCACAATCAGGCGGTGTGGAACGAGTGCTCCGTGCATGTCCCACCCCCAGTCCGTCACCCCCGGCCTTGTGCCGGGGGTCCATGCATCCGCTTACTGGATGCCGGTCGAGCAAGCTGCGCCCTGGACCCCCGCAACAAGTGCGGGGGTGACGATCTCAGGAGGTTGCAGTTCCTAAACCGCCTTCGCCTGCTGCTCACGGTAGAAGGCGATGCCCATGCGGAAGGAGCGGGCCATCATTTCGGCCTTGGAGATCATGCGTTCGGCAAGCTCGCCGTCGCAGGCGGTGCGGCAGGACGGGCTGAACAGTGACAGCCAACGCTCGAAATGCTCCGCCTCCAGCCCTGGCAGCATGACATGCACGCGCATCGGGAATCCGTCATAGCCCTGCTTGCCGAGGATCACCTTGTGCCAGAAGCTGGTGATCTTCTCGATATGCGCATCCCAGTGATCATCCGGCACGGCGGCGCGGAAGATCGGGCCGATCAGATCGTCGCGGCGCACCAGCGTATAGAAACGCCGGATCGCGGTGGATATCTGGGCCTCGTAGTCGGGCTCGGCAATCGACATGGTCAGCGCTTCTTGCTGAGGGAGCCGAGGACGCCGCGGAAAATCGCGCGGCCGATCTGGCTGCCGACCGCACGGGCAACCGATTTGGCAAAGGCCTCGACCGGGCTTTCGCGGGTGCGGGCCGGCTTGCTGGCGGGAGTGGGTGCAGGGATATCGACCGCCGCCTGCTGCGCGCGGCGCGCCAGCATCTCATAGGCCGAGTCGCGGTCGACCAGCGTGTCGTAGCGCGGGCCGACCGGGCTCAGCCCGATCAGCCGCTGGCGTTCGGCCGGCGCAATCGGCCCCAGCAGGCCCGAAGGCGGGCGGATCAGCGTGCGCTGCACAATGCCCGGCGCGCCCTTGGCGTCGAGCAGCGAGACCAGCGCCTCGCCCACCCCCAGCTCGGTGATGACCCGGCTGGCATCGAATGCCGGGTTCGGGCGGAAGGTATCGGCGGCACTGCGCACGGCGCGCTGTTCCTTCGGCGTGAAGGCGCGCAGCGCGTGCTGGATGCGGTTGCCCAGCTGGCCCAGCACCTCCTCGGGAATATCGGCCGGGCTTTGCGTCACGAAATAGACGCCCACGCCCTTGGAGCGGATCAGCCGCACCACCTGCGCCACCTTGGCGACCAGTGCCTTCGGCGCGTCGGTGAACAGCAGATGCGCCTCGTCAAAGACGAAGACCAGCTTCGGCTTGTCGACATCGCCGACTTCCGGCAGCTCCTCGAACAGCTCGGACAGCAGCCAGAGCAGGAAGGTGGCATAGAGCCGGGGCGCCTGGATCAGCCGGTCGGCGGCCAGGATGTTCACCGTGCCGAAGCCGTCATAGGTCTGACGCATGAAATCGGCTAGCTGGAAGGCCGGCTCGCCGAAGAACATCTCGCCGTCCTGCCGTTCCAGCCCCAGCAGGGCACGCTGGATGGCGCCGACCGATGCCTTGGCGACATTGCCGTAGCGCGTGCCGAGCGCCTCGCCCTGCTCCCCCAGAAAGGCCAGCATGGCGCGGAGGTCTTTCAGGTCGAGCAGCAACATGCCTTCGTCATCGGCAACCTGGAAGGCGATGTCGAGCACACCGGCCTGCGCTTCGGTCAGTTCCAGCAGGCGGGACAGCATCAGCGGCCCGAATTCGCTGATCGTCGTGCGGATCGGATGGCCGGAAATGCCGTAGAGATCCCAGAACACGGTGGGAAAGCCGCGCAGCTCGAACGGGTTCAGGCCGATCTGCTCGGCGCGCTTCGTGAAAACCGGCTTGGCCTCGCCCTTCTGGCTGATGCCGGCCAGATCGCCCTTCACATCGGCCAGGAACACCGGCACACCGGCGGCGGAGAAGCCTTCCGCCAGCACCTGCAGCGACACCGTCTTGCCGGTGCCGGTAGCGCCGGCGATCAGCCCGTGCCGGTTCGCCCGGGACAAAGGCAGGCGCTGCGCTTCCGCGCCCTCTGTCGTGCCGCCGATAAAAATGCCGTTGAAGATGCTGTCGGGCATGCTCTCGCTCGCTTGCTTGTCGTCCCGGACACATGCGCCTGACGGGGGTGGCTTTGCAAGGGGACAGGGAGGCAGAAAAACCCAAACCTTGGCAATCGGGGGCAGGTGGCGTAAACCGCGAGCCGTATGTCATTGCGTTCAGGACAGACCCGTGCCGAAACCGCCGATCTATTTCCTGCATATCAATAAGACCGGCGGCACCTCGCTGGCATCAGTGGCGGGGCGGGGTTTCGCGGCGGCGCAATGCTGCCCGGCCGGGCTGGTGCCGGAATTGCTGGCCCTGCCGGCGGACAGCATCGACAGCTATGACTATTACCACGGCCATTTCGGGTGTGGGCTGCTGGGGCTGCTGGGCCGCAAGCCGCGCCTCATCACGCTGTTGCGCGACCCGGTTGACCGTATGATCTCGCAATTCAACGCTCATCTGCGCAATCCGGGCACGGCGCTGCATGCGGCGATCCTGGCACGCGGCGGCGATCTCGAAGCTTGTCTGACCGATCCGGCGATTGCGCATTTCCTGGCCGATTACCAGACCCGCTCGCTGGGCCTGCCGGTCGATCTGACGCGGCTGCGCGAAAACGGCCCGCCCTATGCCGGGTTGCAGGAGCTGGTGGCGCAGGCGGCGCGGGATGCCGACCCGGCGGACATGCTGGCGGCGGCGAAAAGCCTGCTCGATGGCTGCGAACAGATCGCCCTGACCGAGCGTATGGCCGAGTCGGTCGCCCGGCTGAGCGCGTGGCGGGGCCTGGTGCTGGATGGTCCCGTGCCGCGTCTCAACGTTTCGGCCGAGAACCCGCGCGAGGGCAGGGCCAACCAGCTGGACCGGCGCGATCTCAGCCCGGCCGGGCTGCGCCGGGCCGAGGCGTTGAACCAGCTGGACCGGGCGCTCTACGATCATGCCGTGGCGTTGTTCGAGGCGAGGGGCTGATGCCGGATTTCCTGGGTCTGGGCGCGCAGAAGGCCGGCAGTACCTGGCTGTATTTCATGCTGCGCAAGCATCCCGGCGTGTTCCTGCCGCCGGTGAAGGAACTGCATTTCTGGGATGCCCATCACGGCAATGGGCTGGACTGGTATCGCGGCCATTTCGCCGACGCGCCGCGCGGGCTGCAGAAGGGCGAGATCACCCCCGCCTATGCCATCCTGTCCTATGAGCGGATCGGCGAGATCCGCCGCGAATTCCCCGACCTTCGGCTGGTCTATCTGATGCGCAACCCGATCGAGCGGGCTTGGTCCGGCGCGCTGATGGCGCTCACCAAGGCCGAGATGACGCCGGACGAGGCCTCCGACCGCTGGTTCATCGACCATTTCCGCTCTGCCGGATCGACCGCGCGGGGCAATTACGAGGCCTGCCTGAAGGCCTGGCTGTCGATCTTCCCGGCGGAACAGATGCGCTGGTTCCTGTACGATGAGGTGGTGGCCGATCCGCGCCATGTGCTGGTCGAGACGGCCCGGCATATCGGTGTCGATCCCGGTTTCTTCGCGGCCCTGCCGGCGGCGGATCTGACCGAGCGTCATAATGAGGGGCCGGGCGCGCCGATCCGCCCGCCGCTCAAGGCCTATCTGGGCCGGGTCTATCGCGCCAAGATTGTGTCATTGCAGGATTACCTGAAATGCGACCTGTCGGCCTGGCTGCGCGACGCCGACGAGGCCATCGCCGCCTGCCCGCGCGGCTGGATCGACCGTATCCGCGACCGTCTGGTGGGATGAACTGACATGGCCGATGTGAAGATTGCCGTCGACGGGGTGTCGAAGCAGTATTTCCTCTACAAATCGCCTTTGGAGCGGCTGCTGCATGTCGGGCTGGGCATCGCCCCCCGCGGTATCGAGATTTTCAATGCTCTGTCGGATGTCTCCTTCACCGTCCGGCGGGGCGAATGCGTCGGCATTATCGGGCGCAACGGGTCGGGCAAGTCGACGCTGCTCTATATCATCGCCAATACGCTGTCGCCGACGCGCGGCACGGTCCGGGTACAGGGCCGCGTGGCGGCGCTGCTTGAACTCGGTTCCGGCTTCAACCCGGAATTCAATGGCCGCGAGAACATCTTCTTCTATGCCTCCATGTTGGGGCTAAGCCGTGCGGAGATCACGGCGCGTCTGGACGACATCATCGAATTTTCCGGCATCCGCGACTTCATCGACCGGCCGCTGAAGACCTATTCCTCGGGCATGGCGATGCGCCTGGCCTTCGCGGTGACCAGCTGCATCGACCCGGAAGTCCTGATCGTTGACGAGGCGCTGTCGGTCGGCGACGAGGCGTTCCAGCGCAAATGCATGATGCGCCTGACAAAGCTGAAGGAGGCCGGCACGACGATACTGTTCGTCAGCCATTCGGCCCGCAGTGTCACCGAACTCTGCGACCGGGCGATCTGGCTGGATCGCGGCGACATGCTGATGGATGGCCCGCCGGACGAGGTCATGGTCGCCTATCAGCGCTTCAGCCACATGGATGCGGCAAAGGCAGCGGAATACAGGGCGCTGGTGCGCGACCGGGACCCGGATTTCCTGTCGCAGGGCGAAAGCCGAAAATCCAACAAGTCGAAGCTGCAACTCTCCGGCGAAAATCAAAAAAAGGCGGGAGCAGCGGCGCTGGATTCCTATTTCGACCCGAACCTCGTGCCTGAAAGCATCGTCATCCATGATTCCCATGGCGCGCTGATCGAGGCGCCGCAGATTCGCGAGGTTGACGGGGAGGGCGCGCTGGGCCGGGCGGTCAACACGCTGGTGCGCGGCCGGGATTACGCGATCTGCTATACGGTGAAATTCCTCGAAGACGCGCATCAGGTTGCCTTCTCGTCGAATATCCAGACGGTGAACGGCACCATGCTGGGCGGCGGCTCGCTGCTGAAGGAGGGCCAGACCATCGATCTGGTCCGCGCCGGCGAGACAGTCGCCGTGGAGCATGTGTTCTCCTGCCGGCTGCTGCGCGAGAGCTTCTTCGTCAGCGTCGGCTGCTCCGGCCTGCATCATGGCGAGCGCCTGCCGCTGCACCGGATCACCGACGCGCTGATGTTCACCGTGCTGGCAGAGCGCGGCTATAATGGCAGCGGCATTGTCGATTTCGGCTTCCGCTCCCGCTTCAACCGGCTGCCGGCATCAATTCAGGACAGCCAGAAATAATCCGCCGCGTGCGGGATTATTCCCCTCGGCCCGGGCGTATACCTTGATGAGAGCGGCGAAAAGCGCCGTGCTCGCCAGGATTTAACCCGCAAGGCCGCTGCTCGATGTCTCGTCCATCCCTGGGTACCCACCTCGCCGTCGAGGTTGACCGCCTTCGCCGCTACGCACGCTCCCTCGTGCGGGGCGGCAGCGCGTCTGGTGACGAGGCCGAGGATCTGGTGCAGGAAACCCTGCTCCGGGGCATCGAGCGGTCTTCCAGCTGGGACGGCACGCGTCCGGTCGGGCCCTGGCTGTTCACCATCCTGCACAATCTCTATGTCAGCCGGATACGGCGCAGCCAGACGCGCCAGCGCGCCCTGCACCATATCGGGCTGATCGGGGAAAGCACGGCCGAGGCTGGTGCGCGCGACAGGGCGGAGGTCAGCGAGACCATTGATGCGCTGTACCGCCTGCCGGAAGAGCAGCGCCAGGCGCTGGCCATGGTGGCGCTGGACGATCTTTCCTATGAGGAGGCGGCGGCCCGCCTCGACATCCCCCTCGGCACGCTGATGTCGCGCCTGGCCCGGGGACGCGAGGCGCTGCGCCTCGCCGTCGACCGGCCGGGTGGGGGCCAGAAAGCTGGGGCACAGAAATCCGATTCAAAACTGCATATTGTGAGGTAGGCGCATGAACCCCGCGATCAGCGAGAACGATCTGCACGCCTATATCGACGGCATGCTGGACGACGCCGGCATCCAGACGGTCGAAGCCTATCTGAAGACCCATCCGGAGGAGGCCGAGAAGCTGCGGGCCTATGCCCGGCAGCGCGCCGAGATCGCCGCCTATCTGGCCGCCCCGGGGCCGGTCCCGCTGCAGACGGAACGTCTGCGCCGTCGCCTGCAGGGGGCGATGGGGCTGCGCCGGGTCAATCCGTGGATCGGCCGCGCGGTCGCCGCCTCGCTGCTGATCGCGCTGGGCTGGGGGGGCAATGAGGCGCTGCGCCAGATCGAGCAATCGAACGGTGCCGTACCGGTCTTCGCCAATGAGGCGGCGGATGCGCATTCCACCATTGTCGGCCTCGACATGCCGATATGGGAGGTGCTGATGGCAGAGCCGGCTTCGTTGGCCGCCTTCTTGGCCCGGCATGGCGACACCACGCTGCAGCTCCGCGATATCAAGGTCGATGGCCTGCACACTCTGGGGGCGCAGCTGGTTCCCTGGGATTACGGCACGGCCCTGCAATTCGTCTTCGAGGACAGCGCCAGCACCCATCGCGTGACGCTGTTCGTGGCCGTGGCCAATGGCGCGGACCAGGCCTTGCGCACCGCCCGGATCAACGGCGTGCCGGTCGCCTTCTGGCAAAAAGGGCGCGTCGCCTATGTGCTGAGCGGCGATCTGGCGGAAGGCAGCCTCGTCCATTACGCCCATGAGATCGAGGAATTCACCGACAGCACCCAGGGCTGAGCCACTGGATACGGTCTCCTGTTCCCGGATGGTTATGTAGAGAGTTCGATATGCCGTTGCTTCCCGGTGATCTTGTCCCCTGGTTCACCATCGATTCGACCGCCAATGCCCGCTTCAATTTTCCGTCGGTTGCCGACAAGCCTATTGTGCTGTTCTTCTTCGGGTCGCTGTCGCTGCCCGGTATGCAGACGGTGTGGGACGGGTTGTGCGAGGCACGCCCGGCCCTGAACGATCTTGGCTTCCGGGTGGCTGGGGTCAGCGTCGATGCCCGGGACCGCCAGAACCAGACATTGCAGGCCGTTGGCAAGAGTTTCGTGACGCTGTGGGACGAGGATTTCCGGCTCAGCGCGCAGTTCGGCACCGCCAGCCGCACTGCCGACAGCGAGGCGAAGTGGAATTACACCCCGGCCTGCTGCCTGCTGGACGAGATGCTGCGGGTGATCAACTGGGTGCCGCTGGGCGACCCGGCCACCCATGTCGCGCGCGTCCTGGCCCGGCTGCGGGCAATCCCGGCCAAGCCGGAACCCCGGCACATCACCGAGACCGCGCCGGTGCTGATCATTCCCGATGTGCTGAGTCCGGAGATGTGTCGCACCCTGATCCGCACCTGGGAAGAACAGGGCAACGAGGATTCCGGCTATATGGAGCGCGATGCCAGCGGCAAGATGGTTGGCTATCTCGATTATACCCGCAAGCGACGGCGTGACCATTTCATCCCGCCCGGATCGCAGCTCTATGCGGAGCTGAGCCGCGCGGTCGCCGACCGCGTGGTGCCGCTGGTCCGGCGGGCCTATCACTACCCGATTACCCGGGTGGAGCGTTTCTGCATCGCCTGCTATGACGGCGATAATGGCGGTGGCTATTTCAAGCCACACCGGGATTTCAGTGGGCCGGAATCGCATCGCGCCTTCGCTATGACGCTGAATCTGAACGAAGGCGAGTATGAGGGCGGCTATCTGAAATTCCCGGAATTCGGTCCGCATCTCTACCGCCCTGCCACCGGCCAGGCCGTGCTGTTCTCCGGCTATCTGATGCATGAGGCGATGCCGGTGACCAAGGGAAGGCGCTTCGTGCTGCTGTCCTTCTTCTATGGCGAGGCGGAAGCGAAAATCCGTCAGGAATACGCGGCGCGACATGGGTCGGAACACGAAACCATCCGCGGGCAGCCCAACTACCAGGCAGCGGCGCAGTGATCCGCTAGCGGGCAGGGTTATCATAGGTTTACCGGATGTTAATTACATCTGCCGATACTATCGCTGTGCCGTATAGACGGTGTTGCGTGATCGGATGGTATGAATGTCTTTGCAGGACCCTGTCTCCCCCACGGCCAGTGCCCCGCCGGAACTGCTTCGGCTGCACGAGTACTGGCGCGGTCGCTGCGCACAGGCTGATGTGCCGGACCGGGGCGATATCGATCCGGTCGATATGGCGTTCTGCCTGCCCCATCTGGCGGTGATCGAGCTGGAGCCTGACCCTTTCCGGCCGCGCTACCGTCTCGTCGGCAGCCGGCTGGTTGATCTGTTCGGGCGGGAACTGACCGGTTGCTATGTCGATGAGGTCTATCGCGGATCGGTCCGCAAGGAGGCGCTGGCGGCCTATCGCCAGACGGCGGAAGGGCGGCAGCCGCTTTATTCGCGGCGCACCCTGCACGGATTGTTCCGCAGTTACAGCTATGACCGCCTTATGCTGCCGCTGCGTCGTGGTGGGGACCGTATCGAGCAGATCCTGCTCGGCCTGTATCCGACCGACCGCCAGCTTGTCACGGCCGAACAGTGGCGCGTCGAGGAAGACGTCCGGAATTTCACCACCCTCTGACACCGCCCCACCAGACCCCGGCAAGCGTGCCGGGAACCTGGCGCGCACCCGGCACGTTGTGGGACAATAGGCCGCTATCCCGGTCCGCTGCTGGACAATCACCCGCCCTTCCCGTAGAACGCCGCATTCGTTTGCGAAGGTTTGTCGTTCATGGATCATCTCGACGCGCTCGAAAGCCAGTCGATCTATATTTTCCGCGAGGCGTTCAACCGGTTCGACCGGCTGGCCATGCTGTGGTCGCTGGGCAAGGATTCGAACGTCATGATCTGGCTGGCCAAGAAGGCGTTCTTCGGCCATATGCCCTTCCCGTCGCTGTTCTGCGATACCGGCAAGAAATTCCCGGAGATGTACGATTTCCGGGACCGCTATGCTGCCGAATGGGGCCTGAACCTGATCCTGCGCGACTGCCCGCCGATCGAGGAAATCGACCCGACCCTGCCGCCGGCCGCCCGTTCCGCCGCGCGCAAGACCGAGGCGCTGAAGCGCGCCATCGCCGAGTTCGACTTCCAGGCCGTGATTGCCGGCATCCGCCGCGACGAGGAGCCGACCCGCGCCAAGGAGCGCGTATTCAGCCCGCGCGGCACCGATGCGAACTGGAACTTCAAGGACCAGCCGCCGGAATTCTGGGACCAGTACAAGACCGATTTCGCGCCCGGCACGCATGTCCGCATCCACCCGATCCTGCATTGGACGGAGCTGGATATCTGGCGCTATATCCGGCGCGAGGGCATTCCCGTCGTGCCGCTGTATTACACCCGCAACGGCAAGCGCTATCGCAGCCTGGGTGATATGGACATCACCCATCCGGTGGCCAGCGAGGCCGCCACCATCGACGAGATCATCGCCGAGCTGGAGCAGACCAGCGTGCCGGAGCGCAGCGGCCGCGCCATGGACAGCGAGACCGAGGACGCCTTCGAGCGGCTGCGCACCGCAGGGTATATGTGATGAGCGACAAGACCCAGGACGCGACCCAGGGCGCCGTCCCGCTGACCATCGTCATCGTCGGCCATGTCGATCACGGCAAGTCGACGCTGGTCGGGCGGCTGATCCACGACACCGGCTCGATGCCCGATGGCAAGCTGGCCGCGATCAAGGCGATGTCGGAAAAGCGTGGCATGCCCTTCGAATGGGCCTTCCTGCTGGATGCCTTCCAGGCCGAGCGCGACCAGGGCATCACCATCGACACGACGCAGATCCGCTTCCGCACGCAGACCCGGCCTTATCTCATCATCGATGCGCCGGGGCACAAGGAATTCCTGAAGAACATGATCACCGGCGCGGCGGCCGCCTCGGCGGCGCTGCTGGTGATCGATGCGGTGGATGGCGTGCAGGAGCAATCGCGCCGGCATGGCTATCTGCTGCATCTGCTGGGCATCCGGCAGGTCACGGTGGTGGTCAACAAGATGGACCTGGCCGGCTATGGCGCGGAGCGATTCGCCGAGGTGGAGGGCGATATCCGCCGCTATCTCGGTTCCATCGGCGTGACCCCGGCCTTTGTCGTGCCGGTCTCGGCGCGGGAAGGCGACAATATCGCCAGCCGGTCCGCCGCCATGCCCTGGTATACCGGACCGACCGTGACTGAGGCGCTGGACCGCTGCACCATGCCGCCCTCGGTCGATGAATTGCCGCTGCGCCTGCCAGTGCAGGATGTCTATAAATTCGACCAGCGGCGCATCATCGCCGGGCGCATCGAAAGCGGCCGGCTGCGGGTTGGCGACACGCTGCTGTTCTCGCCCTCGAACAAGACCGCGCGCGTCGCCTCCATCGAAGCCTGGGGCGCTGCGGCGCCGGTAACTCAGGTCAGCGCCGGCCAATCGGTCGGCATCACCCTGGACGAGCAGATTTTCGTCGAGCGCGGCCAGATCGTCAGCCATGTCGAATCGGCACCGTTCGAGACCAATGTCTTCCGCGCCCGGCTGTTCTGGCTGGGCCATGCGCCGCTGACACGCGGGCGGCAATATAAGATGAAGCTGGCGACCGGTGAATTCCCGGTCGAGGTGCAGCAGGTCGAAAGCGTGATCGACGTTGCCGACCTGTCTGCTGGTGACACCGCCGCTGTCGAGCGCAACGACGTGGCGGAGATCGTGCTGCGCTGCCGCTCGATGCTGGCAGTGGATGAGTTCATCGCCAATCCGCGCACCGGCCGCTTCGTGCTGGTCGAGGGCTACGACATTGTCGGCGGCGGCATCATCTCGATGGATGGCTACCCGGACCAGCGGGGCCAGCGCACGGTGGTATCGACCAATATCCATGCGGTCGAAAGCCGGGTCTCGATGGAAGACCACTGGCTGAAGAACCATCACAAGAGCGGTGTGATCTGGCTGACCGGCCTGTCGGGTGCCGGCAAGACCACACTGGCGCTGGCGCTGGAGCATGAGCTGCACCGCCGCGGCTATCAGGTTTATGTGCTGGATGGCGACAATATCCGCCATGGGCTGTCGGCCGATCTGGGCTTTTCGCCGGATGACCGGGCGGAGAATATCCGCCGTGTCGGTGAGGTCTCGAAGCTGTTCGCCCAGGCCGGGGTGATCGTCGTGACCGCCTTCATCTCGCCCTACCGGGCCGACCGCGACCATGTGCGGGAGATCGCCGGCGAGCTGTTCCACGAGGTCTATGTGAAGGCCGATGTCGCGACCTGCGAGAGCCGCGATCCGAAGGGCCTCTACAAGAAGGCCCGTGCCGGCGAGATCAAGGATTTCACCGGCATTTCCGCTCCCTATGAGGCGCCGGAAGCGGCCGATCTGGTGATCGACACCTCAGACCAGTCCATCGACCAGTCGGTGGCGATGCTGCTGGATTACGTCGGCACCCGCTTCACCATGGATACCAAGCAGGCTGCGAAGGGCTAAGGCGTTAAGCCTTGCCCTGTGCTGCCCCCATCGCTGCCTCGATCTCCTGGCCCAGCCGGGAGAAATCCTCGGCGTGGAAATCGGCGTCATAGAGGATCGGAATGGCGTTCTGGTCGCAGAACTGGCCGGCGGCGGCCAGGGCCTCCTCGCGGCTGGCCATCAGCTGGTCGGCAACGCGCTTCACCTCCAGCTTGCCGCTGCCCTTCTGGCACCAGTTCATCACCGTGTAGCAGCCGGTCTTGCCGAGCGGCGCCGGCAGGGTGACGCAGATGAGGATGTTCTCCTCCTCCCAGAGCGGGTCGAAGGGCTTGATTTCCGGCATGGGGCATCCCTTTGCGGCTAGGCATTCCGGCAAAACCTACCCGTGGCCGGCATCGCGCGCAACGCGCCAGTCTCAATTCTGGCGGAAGGGCCAGCGGCGGCGCGTCGCGGTCGGGCTGATCGAGGCGCCGGGCACCACCACGGGCCGGGCGTTCACCCGCTCGCGATGCCAGACATAGATGCCGGAGGCGATGACGATGCCGGCCCCGATCCAGGTCCAGAAATCCGGGATGGAGCGGAACAGCACATAGCCGATGATCGTCGTCCAGATCAGGTTGCTGTAGGAAAACGGCGCCAGCAGCGAGGCCGAGGCGATGTTGAAACCGCGGATCAGCAGATATTGCCCGGTCACCGACAGCAGCCCCATCACCGCCATCAGAACCCAGTATTGCGGCGTCGTCTCGACCCAGACAAAGGGTACGGCGATGCTGATCAGCAGCAGCCCGACCAGGGCGGTGTAGAACAGCGTCGTCACCGGCCGTTCGGCATGGCGCATCCGGCGGGTCATGATCAGCCCCAGCGCCCAGCTGGTCGCCGACAGAACGGGAAAGATTGCCGCCGGGTCGAACTGATCCGTCCCCGGCCGGATGATGATCAGCATGCCGACAAAGCCGACACAGACCGCCATCCAGCGCCGCAGCCCGACCTTCTCGCCCAGCAGCGGGATTGACAGGGCGGTGACCAGCAGCGGGGCGACGAAGCCGATGGCGGTCGCCTGGGCCAGCGGCAGATGCGACAGGCCGGTGACGAAGAAGGCGCTGGAGCCCAGCATGAACAGCCCGCGCACCAGTTGCAGCCGGGGCTGGCCGGTGACCATCGGGCGCTCGCGCCACATCACCAGTAGCCAGGGAATCAGGAACAGCCCATTGAAGAAATACCGGCCCCAGACGACCTGGATAGCCGGAAAGCCGCCGGTCAGGAATTTCGCGATCCCGTCCATGACGCTGAAGATCACCATGGCCGACAGCACGAAGCCGATGGCAAGGAAGGGGCGGTCCGCCTCCCGGATCAGGTCGGGGGCGGCGCTGGGGCTGGAAGTCAATGTCTGGGTCGCGTCCTGGTGGGGCTTGGGGAGGGCTTCCCGTTACACTGCGCTGTCGCCGCAACCCGGTCCAGCGTCATGCGTGCAGGGCTGCCGCCTTACCGGCGCAGCGCGAAGACGATGCCGTCGATCGGCTGGCGCTTTTCCTGCCGCAGTATGGCTGGCTCGAACAGGGCGAGTGTCAGCCCCTGCGCCTTGGCCAGCCCGGCGATATAGGATTCGCCATGGCCGAAGCGCCGGCTCGGCTTCAGCCGGAAGGGGGCGTCGTCGCCGGCCGGCAGGGCCTCGATGGTGGCCAGGAACAGCCCGCCGGGTGTCAGCGCCACTGCCAGTGCCTCGACCAGCGGGGCAAGGTCGCCGATATAGACCAGAACATCGCCGGCCAGGATCAGATCCCAGCGCCGGCCATCGCCCAGCGCCGCCACCGCATCGCCGACCGCCAGCCGGTCATACAGCCCGGTCAGGGCCGCCTGCTCGATCATCCGGGGTGCCAGGTCGACGCCTTCCAGATAGCTGGTGAAGGGCTTCACGGCGCGGCCGATCAGCCCGGTGCCGCAGCCGAGATCGAGCGTGGCAAGCCCGGTGGTTTCGGCCGGCAGTAGACGATCCAGTGCCCCGCGCAGCAGTCCTGGCCCCTGATAATCGAGCGTTCCCAGCAAGGCCGTGTCGAAGCCCTCGGCATATTGGTCGAACAGATGCCGGACATAGCTGGCCGGCAGGCCATCCCCCGAGAGGGCCGCCAGAGCCGGCCTGCTGCCAAGCCGGTCTTCAGGATCTAGGTCGAGGGCGCGCTCCAGACTCTGGGCTGCCTTCTCCGGCTCGCCCACCGCGCTCCAGGCGCGGCCCAGATGATGATGCGCGGCCGCCTGGTCGGGGATCAGCCGCAGCGCGCGCTGTAGCATCTGCACGGCCTCCGGCGCGGCATCCTGCGTGATCAGCAGGCAGCCCAGCTCGACCAGCGCTTCGGCATCGCCCCGGTCGACCATGCACAGGTCGCGATAGCGCTCGATGGCGCGCATCTTCTCGGCAGTCACCACCAGCAGCCGGGCCTGCGCCTTCAGCGCCCGCGGCTCGCCCGGACGCAGCGCCAGCAGGTGGTCATAGGCGGCGATGGCGGCGGCTGGGCGCCCAGATTGCGCCAGTGCGGCCGCCCAGCCCTGGCGCAGCCGCAGCGCGCCGGGGTCGAGGGCGATGGCGCGCTCCAGGCTGTCGGCTCCGGCCGTCGAATGACCCAGCTCCAGCTGCGTCTCGCCCAGCAGTACATGCGTCTCGGCATCGGCCGGGTCGTGGCGCGCGGCAGCGATCAGCCGGTCCAGCGCCGCTCCGGCCAGCCCGGCCTCGCGCAGCGCCAGAGCGGCATCGGCAGCAAGTGCGGCAGGCTCGGGCGTCCCGGAAGGCAGACACGGCTCATCGCCCGGCAGAAGGGCCAGAAAGGGCGGAAACTCGGGGGTGGCGGAAGCCATGTCGGAGAGCGCTCGCACGCAGGGTCCCGCTGGTTCATCCGGCGGGAACGGCAGATAGATGCGCCTTCCCTGATGGGCCGTCAAGCGGGCATTCCAATTCTCATTGTTCCTATTTTGTTCTTATGCTAGGAAGCCGAGTCCGTGCCGCAGGAAAGGACCGGACCATGCTGCCCCGCAGCCCCCATCTGAAATGGTTGTTTCTAGACCTCAACGCCTATTTCGCCAGCGTCGAGCAGCAGGCGCGTCCGGAGCTGCGCGGTCGCCCCGTCGGCGTGCTGCCGCTGCAATCGGAGGGGACCTGCATCATCGCCGCCAGCTACGAGGCGAAGGCCTTCGGCATCAAGACCGGCACGCCGGTGCGCGAGGCCCGGCAGCTCTGCCCGGATATCCAGCTGGTGCCGGCGCGCCACGAACTCTATGTGAAGTATCATCATCTGATCGTGGCGGAGATCGACCGGCATATTCCCATCGCCCATGTCGGCTCGATCGACGAGGTTGCCTGCGAACTGCTCGGCCCGCAGCGCGAGCGGCCGGCGGCAATGGCGCTGGCGCGGCAGGTCAAGCGCGGCATCCTGGACAGGGTCGGGGAGTGCCTGCGTTGCTCCATTGGCATCGCGCCCAACCGCTTCGGCGCCAAGGTCGCCAGCGACATGCAGAAGCCCGACGGGCTGACCGTGATCGAGCCGGGGGAGATGCCCGACCGGCTCTTCACGCTGGAACTGCGCGATCTGGCCGGTATCGGCGCGAATATGGAACGCCGGCTGAACGCCGCCGGCATCCACAGCGTGCGCGACCTGGCCGGCATCGCGCCGAAGCATGCCCGCCAGATCTGGGGCAGCGTCGCCGGGGAGCGGTTCTGGTATGGGCTGCAGGGCGTGGATGTGCCAATGCCCGGGGAGGTTACCGACCGCCACAGCATCGGCCATAGCCGCATCCTGCCGCCCGCCCTGCGCCCGCCGGAGGAGGCAAGGCAGGTCGCCCGCCGGCTGCTGGCCAAGGCGGCGGTGCGGCTGCGGCGCTATGGCTGCACGGCGCGGGTGCTGGTCATCAGCGCCCGGCTGGAAAGTGGCGCAGGCTGGGCCATCGAGGCCCGGTTCGCGCCGACCCAGGACAGCGTGCCGCTGCTGGCGGCGTTGGAGCGCGGCTGGCCTGACCTGACGGCCCAGCATGGAAGGCCCCGGCTGAAGAAGGTGGGGATCACCCTGCTCGGCCTCGCCCCGCTGGCCGAATACATGCCCGATCTGTTCGCCACCGCCGATCCGGCCTGGCAGCACCGCCAGGCCCGGCTGTCACGCCTGTCCGGGGCGATGGACACGCTGAACCGCCGGTTCGGCTCCGACACCGTCATGCTGGGCCTGCTGCCGGCGGTCGATCTGGACTATGCCGGCGCCAAGGTCGCCTTCAACCGCATCCCTGAGACAAGCGAATTCACGGACTAGAGCAGTTACGCCGCGACCGGTTTCACGTCCGACAGCGTGTCGCCGAGGGTGGTGCGGGCGGTGGCAAGGTCGTGCTGGCTTTGCAAATTCATCCAGAATTCAGCCGTGGTGCCGAAAACCAACGACAGGCGCAGGGCGGTATCGGCGCTGACAGCCCGCTTGCCCTGGACGATTTCGTTGATCCGCCGGGGATCGACCTTCATCGCCTTGGCGAGCGCATATTGCGTCATGCCCATCGCGGCCAGGAAATCTTCGCGCAGCACATCGCCCGGATGAACCGGCGGCAGACGGTCGCCGCTATCCAGTGCGGACAGATCGACTCGCCCCTGTTCAAGATCGCTGCGTTGAATACGTGTCATCCCGTGCTTCCTTCAGTGGTAATCCACCAGTTCCACATCCAGCGCATTGCCGTCGTGCCAGCGAAAGCAGAGGCGCCATTGGGCATTTACCCGGATACTCCATTGCCCGCTGCGGTCGCCCTTCAGTTGCTCCAGACGATTGCCCGGTGGCACAGCCAGATCGGCTATATCAGCGGATGCCTGTATCTGGGCCAGCTTTCGCTGGACGGCTTTGGCGATATCACGACCGATGCCCTTTGGCACAATGCCGAGAAACAGGGCGGCTGTCCGTTTATCGCGAAAGCTGACGATCACGGATAATAATAGCGTATCGCGCTATTAGCGCAATGCGCTATTACATCACCCGCAGCAGCCAGAGCGACAGGCCAGGCAAAGCGAGCAGCAGGGCGATGCGCAGGGCGTCGGCGGCGAGGAAGGGCAGTACGCCCTTGAAGGTCTCCAGCATCGGCACGTCGCGGGCGGCCTGGTTGATGATGAAGACGTTCAGCCCGACCGGCGGGGTGATCAGCCCGATTTCGACCACGGTCAGGGCCAGGATGCCGAACCAGATCGCGGTCTCGTCCGGCGTCAGGCCGAAATCCAGCGCCATGACGATGGGGAAGAAGATCGGCACGGTCAGCAGGATCATCGACAGGCTGTCCATGACGCAGCCGAGCAGCAGGTAGAGCGCCAGTATGGCCAGCAGCACGATCATCGGCGCCAGGCCGCTGCCGCCGATGATGCCGGCGGCCTCGACCGGCATGCGGGTCAGCGCCAGAAAGGCGTTGAACAGCTCCGCCCCCAGCAGCACCAGGAAGATCATCGCCGTCGCCTCGGCGGTACCCTTGATGCAGGCGACCAGCCCGGCCAGGCGCATGCCGCCCCGGAGTACCGCGAGCACGCCGGTACCGAAGGCGCCGACGGCGGCGGCCTCGGTCGGGGTGAACCAGCCGCCATAGATGCCGCCAATGACCAGCAGGAAGATCAGCCCGACCGGCCAGATAGCGGCCAGTGCGGCCAGTCTTTCGGCAGCGTTGCGGCGCGGGCCGGCCGGGCCGGCGGCGGGGTCGAGGCGGACCACAACGGCAATGGCCAGCATGTAGAAGAGCGCCGCCAGAATGCCCGGCACGAAGGCGGCGACGAACAGGCTGGCGATGTTCTGCTCGGTCAGGATGGCGTAGATCACCAGCACGACCGAGGGCGGGATCAGGATGCCCAGCGTGCCGCCAGCGGCCAGCGTGCCGGTGGCGAGGCGCCCGGAATAGCCATGGCGCTTCAGCTCCGGCAGGGCGACCTGCGCCATGGTCGCGGCGGTCGCCAGCGAGGAACCGCAGATCGCCCCGAACCCGGCGCAGCCGCCGATGGCCGCCATGGCGATGCCGCCGCGCCTATGGCCGAGAAAGGCAGCCGCCGCCGTGAACAGTGCCTGGCTGATACCGGCCTTGGCGGCGAACTGCCCCATCAGCAGGAACAGCGGCACGACCGACAGCGTATAGCTGGAGAACAGCGCATAGGGCCCGGTCTTCAGATAGCCGAGCAGCGGCATCCAGCCGGCCATGGCGATATAGCCGGCCCCGCCGATTGTCAGCAGCGCCACCCCGATGGGAATCCGCAGCGCCAGCAGCAGCAATAGCGCCGGGAAGCCCAGCAACGCCAGGGTCATGCCGCTCATCTCTGGCGCTCTTCGTCCAAAGCCGGGCCGAAGGCGGTATACAGCGCGGTCAGGGTCAGTAGGGCGCAGAAGAAGGTGGCCGGCACGAAGCCCCACCAGACCGGCAGACTCAGGATCATGCTGGTTTCCTGGTAGAGCCGGTAATCCAGCCCGCCGAGCCAGAGCCGCCAGCACAGCAGCGCCGCGATGCCGGCGAAGGTCAGCCCGCCCAGCCGGTCCAGGGCGGCTTTCAGGACCGGCGGTGCGCGCATCGTGAACAGGTCGACCACGACATGGCCGCGCTGCATCTGGCAATACGGCAGGAAGGCGAAGACGGTGGTCGCCACGCCCAGCTCCACCAGTTCGTAATCACCGGGGACGGGCAGGGCGAAGAGCGCGCGGCCGAGGATGCTGGCGATGGTGACGAGGATCAGCGCCACCAGCACCAGCCCGCCGAAGATCGCCCCGGCGGCGGTCAGGCGATGCAGCAAGTGGCCGACGCTACTTCCCATCGGTGTAGCGGCTGACCAGCGACCGGGCATCGTCCAGCAACTGGTCGCCGGGGATGTTCTTGCCCGCCATCTCGGCCAGCCATTCATCGATCACCGGCTGGGCCGCCTGCTGCCAGCGCAGCAGTTCCGGGCCGTCGATGCTCTGGATCGTATGGCCGGCATCAATGGAGGTCTGGCGGGCCACTTCCTCGGCCTTGTCCCACGCTTCCCCGGCCCATTGCGCGGTGGCGAGGCCGGAATTCGCGTCGATCACCGCCTTCAGATCGGCCGGCAGGGAGTCGTAGCGCTGCTTGTTCATCGCCAGCAGGAAGACGGCGGTATAGATGCCGCGCGGGCCAGCTATCTCGGTATTGCTGTCGGTCAGTTCATGAATGCGCAGCGCCGTCGTCACCTCATAGGGCAGCAGCGCGCCGTCGATCACGCCCTTCGACAGGGCCTCAGGCACCTGCGGCACCGGCATGCCGACCGGCGAGGCGCCGATGGCCGCCAGCATCCTGTTCGAGATGCGGCTGGGTGCGCGGATCTTCAGCCCCTTCAGATCGCCCAGCGTCCGGATCGGCTTGCCGCGCATATGGAAGGCGCCGGCGGCGTGGACATGGAACAGGATCGGATGCACCGCCGCGAATTCCTCGGCCAGGTGCTTTTCGGCAAAGGCCTGGACGGCCTGGCTGGTCGCCGTGGCGGTGCCGGCGACGAAGGGCAGCTCGAACACCTCGACCTTCGGGAAGCGCCCCGGCGTGTAGCCCGGCAGGGTCCAGGCGATGTCCACCACGCCGTCGCGCACCTGGTCGTAGAGCTGCGGCGCGCGGCCGCCCAGCTGCATGGAGGGGTAGATGTCGATCCTGATGCGGCCCTGCGAGGCTTCCTCCACGCGCTTCGCCCAGGGGGCGATGAAGCCGGCATGGGTATGCGAGGTGGCGGGCAGGAAATGCTGCAGGCGCAGCGTAACCTCCTGCGCGGTGGCGTCCTGCACGCCGGCAAGGAGTATCGTGGCGATCAGGGCAAGGGCGGTGCGGATCATCTGCCTCTCCTGCTGTGTGGAAGGTGAATACCCCCTTAACCGGGTGTCCCGCAATGCCGGGGTGACGGTCTGTGGGAGGAGGCATGCGGCGCGCCGATGCGCATCCTGCTTGCAATCGAGTCAGGGGGGCGCTTTGCTTGCCGGCAAAGAGGGTGCTTTCAGGAGGATGACATGAGCGGTCAGGCGGGTGGGTTTCCCGGCGACGGATTGGGGTTGGGTTCAGGCGCGCACCGGCCGGTGACGCTGGGCAGCCGGCATATGGTGGCGGCCGGCCACCACGCCGCCGCCCAGGCTGGTCTGGCGATCCTGGAGGCTGGCGGCAATGCGGTCGATGCCGGTGTCGCCGCCGGCATGGCGCTGGGTGTGCTGCAGCCCGATCTGGTGAATGTGGCCGGTGTCGCGCCGACCATGATCCGCATGGCGGAGACCGGCGAGGTGGTGACGATCAGCGGGCTTGGCTGCTATCCGAAGCAGGCCAGCGCGGCCTATTTCCGTCAGCATCATGGTGGCGATATTCCCAGCGGGCTGCTGCGCACGGTGGTGCCGGCGGCACCCGATGCCTGGATCACGGCGCTGGCGAAATTCGGCACGATGCGTTTTGCCGATGTCGCTGCCGCGTCGATCCGCTATGCCGCCGAGGGTTTCCCGACGCATGCGCTGCTGGCCGATTTCATCGCCACCAATGAGGATAAATTCGCCCGCTGGGACGCCAACAAGGCGATCTACCTGCCCAAGGGCCGGCCGCCGCGTCTGGGCGAACTGTTCGTGCAGGACGACCTTGCGCGCACGCTGACCTATATGGCGGACCAGGAAAAATCTGCGGGCGGCAGCCGAGAGGACGGGCTGAAGGCCGCGCGCGACGCCTTCTACAAGGGCGATATCGCCCGCAGCATCGCGCGCTACCATGCCGAGAATGGCGGCTGGATGACCGAACAGGATCTCGCCGATTTCTCGGTCGCCATCGAGGCGCCGGAGAAGGGGCGCTTCGGCAATATGGAGGTCTATACCTGCGCCGTGTGGTGCCAGGGGCCGGTGCTGATCCAGATGCTGAAACTGCTGGCCGGGACCGATCTGCGGGCGCTGGGGCATAACAGCCCGGCCTATATCCACCTGCTGACCGAGGCGATGAAACTGTCCTTCGCCGACCGCGAGGCCTATTACGGCGATCCGCGCTTCGTCGATGTGCCGATGGCCGAATTGCTGTCCGATGCCTATGCCGATCTGCGGCGCGGGCTGATTGACCCGGCAAAGGCCTGGCCGGAAATGCCGCCGGCCGGCGATCCGCGCAACATGCGCGCGATCCTTGGCAATAGCGGTAGTGCCGCGCCGGTGCGCCAGGATGAACCGGCAATGTCCCCCGACACCTCCTATGTCAGCGTCGTCGACCGCTGGGGCAATGTGTTTTCCGCGACGCCGAGTGACACGTCGAACGATACGCCGGTCATACCCGGCCTGGGCATCTGCCCGTCCTCGCGCGGCTCGCAGGGCTTCACGCAGGAAGGCCATGCCAGCGAGGTGATGGGCGGCAAGCGTCCGCGCCTGACGCCGAACCCGGCACTGGCGGTGTTCGACAATGGCACGCTGATGCCCTTCGGCACGCCCGGCGGCGATGTGCAGTCACAGGCCATGCTGCAGGTGCTGTTGAATGTCGCGGTGTTCGGCCTGGACACGCAAAGCGCCATCGATGCACCGCGCTTCGCGACCTACAGCTTCCCGGATTCCTTTGCCCCGCACCCCTATTATCCGGGGCGGCTGAGCATTGAGGGTCGGATCGAGGGCAAGACGGCCGAGGCGCTGTCGGCGCTGGGCCATGAGGTCGTGCGCTGGCCGGACTGGACCTGGAAGGCCGGCGGTGTCTGCGCCATCGTCGCCGATCCGAAGACCGGGCTGAAGGCCGGCGGCGCCGACCGGCGGCGTCCCTCCGGCGTGGTCGGGCTTTAGGCGGGGCTACAGCGCCGCTGCGGCCTCTTCCGACGGCTCGGGTGCCTTGGGGAAGACCATCCGCACGATGGTGCCCTTGCCCGGCGCGCTGTCGATGGTGAAGCTGCCGTCATGCAGCGCCACCAGGGCGCGCACGATGGGCAGGCCCAGCCCGGTGCCCTGATGGCGGCGACCGATTTCGCTGTCGACCTGGCCAAAGGGGGCAAGCGCCTGCTGCAGTTCTGCCTCGCTCATGCCGATGCCGGTGTCCCGCACCTCGATCAGCGTGCCGCCTGACGTGTCCATCCCGAAGCTGAAGGTCACGGTGCCGCCGGTGCGGGTGAACTTCACCGCGTTGGACAGAAGGTTTAGGATGACCTGCTTGATCGCCCGCTCATCGCCATACAGCGCAGGCGGTGGCGCCGAAATCTGATTGCGCAGCTGGATCAGCGCCTCGCGGGCATTGCCTTCCATCAAATTCTGGCAGGAGCGGGCGAGTGCCCGCACATCAATCGGCGCCGGCTCGATCTTCATCTTGCCGGCCTCGATCTTGGAGATATCCAGGATGTCGTTGATGATCGACAGCAGATGGCGGCCGCTGTCATGGATCGATGCGGCATATTCCGGGTAGCGCGGGCCGCCCAGCGGGCCGAACATCTGTTTCTGCATGATGTCGGAAAAGCCGATGATGGCGTTCAGCGGCGTGCGCAGTTCGTGGCTCATATAGGCCAGGAATTCGGTCTTGGCGCGGTTCGACATCTCCGCCTCCTCGCGCGCCTGCCAGAGCGAGACGGCTAGGGTTTCCAGCTCCTTGCCGCGTGCTTCCAACTCGCTGACCGTCTCCTGCTGCAGCAGAAGGGTGCGCCGCAGCTCCAGTTCCACCATGACCTGGCGGGCGAGGACTTTCAGCGTCTTGATCTGGGTCTCGGTCAGCAGCCGTGGTTTCTGGTCGATGGCGCAGAGCATGCCCAGCCGGTGGCCATCGCTGGTTTCCAGCGGCGCGCCGGCATAGAAGCGGATGAAGGGAGCGCCGGTGACCAGCGACATGCTCTGGAATCGAGAATCCTCCAGCGTGTCCTCGACCATGAAGACGCCGTCATGCTGTATGGCAAAGGAACAGACGGAAGTTTCCAACGGGGTTTCCGCAACTGTCACGCCCTTGGCGGATTTGAACCATTGCCGGTGCTCGTCGACGAAGCTGATCAGCGCGATCGGGGTGCCGCAGATTTCCGAGACGAGATCGGTGATCTCGTCAAATTGCGGTTCCGGCGCGGTGTCCAATATGGAATATCGCCGAAGGGCGGCGAGTCGTTCCGGGTTGTCAGCGGGCCGTTCCGTCATTCAGAAAATATCCACGAAACACAAAAGAGAAAATTCAGCGTTTCCAACAATATAGACATTCCGGGACTGTGTCGTCTTCTAAGCGACCAGGCCATGGCCCTATCAATCAATTTGACGTGATGGCTGAATTTTCAATAAGCGCGCATAATTATGATGCCGGAAGCAGGTTTGCGGATAAAGAGTACAAGCTGATCCCGCGGCGGTCAGTCGTGAAACGGTACGGCACGTCCACAGCTGAGCCATCCACTTTTTTCAGTGGATGGAGATATGGTAAGGGAAATCTTAATAATCTTTCGTATAGCTTGAGAATCAGAATAACAAACAAGCGCCAAATGACGTCGCAATGACGCAATCTGATTCATATGAGAAAAGTCACATCGCGGGGCTCGGTGACGAGCCGTTGCGCGATGAATTGGCGTTGCTCCTGACCTATTGGCGCGGCAAAAGCGCAGAGCAGGGGCTGCCCTCGCGTCAGGATATCGACCCGCTGGACATACCGACCCTGCTGCCGTTCATCTTTCTGGTGGATGTCCTGCGGGATGCTGACCGGGATCTGCGCTATCGCTATCGGCTGATCGGCACGCGCCTGGTTGACCGCTATGGCTATGACCTGACGGGGCGATATCTGGACACACTCAAGGACCGGCTGTCCTATGACGAGATTGTTGCCGATTACACGGCTTGCGTGACCACGCGGCAGCCGGTGACGGGCGCCTATCGCTATGTCGATAGCGCCGGGCGCAAATGGCACTACCAGCGCCTTGTCCTGCCCCTGTCGGAGGGGGATGGGCCGGTGAACATGCTGATGGGAGCGAATTGCTTCGCCCTGCGGCCGGATCAGGAAGGGCCGCTTGCCGGTCGGCCTGTACCCTGAGATACACGCCGCCGGCAAGCGGTGCCGCAATCAGCTTGCCAGTTCAGGCTCCCGTGCCGGCTGGCGCGGGGCTGGCGGGACATCCGGGTAGCTCAGCACGACCTTGCCGTCCTGCACATCGATCAGCACGATCCCGCCCTTGGCCAGCTTGCCGAACAGCAATTCCTCGGCCAGCGGCTGCTTGATGTTGGTCTGGATGACCCGGGATAGCGGCCGGGCACCATAGGCCCGGTCATAACCCTTCTCACCCAACCATTTGCGGGCTGCATCGGTCAGTTCGATGGTCACGCCACGGTCGGCCAGCTGCACTTCCATCTGGATCACGAACTTGTCGACCACCCGGTCGATCACCTCCTGCGTCAGATGCGCGAAGGGGACGACGGCGTCCAGCCGGTTGCGGAATTCCGGCGTGAACATGCGGTTGATCGCCTCGGTATCCTCGCCGCTGCGGGCCGCCCGCTCGAAGCCGATGGCCGGCTTTTCCATATCGGCGGCCCCTGCATTGGTGGTCATGATCAGGATGACGTTGCGGAAATCGACCGTCTTGCCGTTATGGTCCGTCAGCTTTCCGTAATCCATGATCTGCAGCAGGATGTTGTAGAGGTCGGGATGTGCCTTCTCGATCTCGTCCAGCAGCAGCACCTGATGCGGGTGCTGGTCGATGGCGTCGGTCAGCAGCCCGCCCTGGTCGAAGCCGACATAGCCCGGTGGTGCGCCGATCAGCCGGCTGACCGTGTGTCGCTCCATATATTCCGACATGTCGAAGCGGGTCAGCTCGATGCCCATGATGGCGGCCAGCTGGCGCGCCACCTCGGTCTTGCCGACGCCGGTCGGGCCGGAGAACAGGTAGGAGCCAATCGGCTTCTCCGGTTCGCGCAGCCCGGCGCGCGACAGCTTGATCGCACTTGCCAACGCCTCGATGGCCTTGTCCTGGCCGAACACGACATTCTTCAGGTCGCGCTCCAGATTGCGCAGCACGGTGCGGTCATCCGAGGACACGCTCTTCGGCGGGATGCGGGCGATCTTGGCGACGACGGCCTCGACCTCCTTCACGCCGATGGTCTTGCGCCGCTTGGAGGGGGCGACCAGCATCTGCGCCGCCCCAACCTCGTCGATCACGTCGATGGCCTTGTCCGGCAGCTTGCGGTCGGAGATGTAGCGCGCCGACAGATCGACCGCCGCCTTCACCGCATCGGCGGTGTAGCGGACATGGTGATGTTCCTCGTAATAGGGTTTCAGCCCCATCAGAATCTTCACCGCATCCTCGATTGACGGCTCGTTCACGTCGATCTTCTGGAAGCGCCGGACCAGCGCCCGGTCCTTCTCGAAATAGGTGCGGTATTCCTTGTAGGTGGTCGAGCCGATACAGCGCATCGAACCCGAGGCCAGCGCCGGCTTCAGCAGGTTGGAGGCATCCATCGCCCCGCCTGACGTGGCGCCGGCACCGATGACGGTGTGGATCTCGTCGATGAACAGGATGGCGTTGGGATGCGCCTCCAGCTCGGTCACGACGGCCTTCAGCCGCTCCTCGAAATCGCCGCGATAGCGCGTGCCGGCCAGCAGCGCGCCCATATCGAGCTGGAAGATGATCGACGGTTTCAGGACGTCCGGCACTTCTCCCTGCACGATGCGGCGCGCCAGGCCCTCGGCGATGGCGGTCTTGCCGACGCCGGGATCACCGACATAAAGCGGGTTGTTCTTGGTGCGCCGGCACAGGATCTGGATGGTGCGCTCAACCTCGGCCGCGCGGCCGATCAGCGGGTCGATGCGGCCGGCCAGCGCCTTCTTGTTCAGATTGACGCAATAGGTGTCCAGCGCCTCGCCGCCCTTGTTGCGCGGGCCGGTGGTGCCAGTGTTGCCGCCCGGCTTCTCGCCCGGCGCTTCCTTTTCCTCGTCAATGCCGCTGACGGGCCGGTTCTCGGCCCGTTTCGGCACCTTGGCGATACCGTGGGAGATGTAGTTGACCGCGTCGAAGCGGCTCATCTCCTGTTCCTGCAGATAGAACACGGCATGGCTCTCGCGCTCGGAGAACAGGGCGACCAGTACGTTGGCCCCTGTGACCTCGGCGCGACCGGAGGATTGCACATGGATGACCGCGCGCTGGACGACGCGCTGGAAGCCGGCGGTCGGCTTCGCGTCTTCCTCGCGCTTGGTCGCCAGATTGGCAAGCTCGGTGTCGATGTAACCTGTCAACTCGCCGCGCAGCCTGTCGACCTCGACGCCGCAGGCCTTGAGTACGGCCAGCGCGTCCTGGTCCTCGGTAAGCGCGAGAAGCAGATGTTCGAGGGTTGCGTATTCGTGACGCCGTTCATTGGCGAAATCGAGCGCCCTGTGCAGGGTCTTTTCCAGATTGCGGGATAGCATAGGAGGCTAATCCTTCTCCAGCGTGCATTGCAACGGATGCTGGTGTTGCCGGGCGTAATCCATCACTTGGGTAACCTTGGTCTCAGCCACCTCGTAGGTAAAGACCCCGCAGATGCCCACTCCCCGGTGGTGCACATGCAGCATGATGCGCGTTGCTTCCTCGCGTGTCTTCTGAAAGAAGCGTTCGATGACATGGACGACGAACTCCATCGGGGTGTAGTCGTCATTCAGCATCAGAACTTTATACAGCGAGGGCTTCTTGGTCTTGGGCTTTGTCTTGAGCGCGACTCCGGTACCACCGGACCCGTTGCCGCCCTCTTGCTCATCGTCGCTCATCAGGATGCACTCACCCCTTCCATTCCGAAAGCGTCCTTCGACGCGGCGGCCCATCTTCGATCTGATGATAGGGATTGCCTTGCGCTTCGCAAAGGGTCATCGAAACCGGCCTTCGCGCGCCGCCACCCCTCAAACCAGCTGTGGCTACACGCATAGATGTGATGCGGGCGCGGCAATTTGCGAGAGGGGGCCGCGTAACGAACGCTAAAAAAGGCCCGGCTTGGGGCCGGGCCTTTTTGGCCGGGGCCGGCGCGAGGGGGAAGACGCGCCGTCCGGAGGGTGCGTCCTGAAGGGGACGCGCCGGGAAGAAAATCAGGCTGCCAGCGGCTTCATCGCCAGCTCGACGCCGCTGTTCACGCGGGCCTTGATCGGCTCGATGGCCTCGTTGGTCAGCTTCATGCTCATTTCCGACAGCTTGGCGCTTTCGGCGATCAGCTGGTCGAAGCTGTTCTTGGCGAAGCCGTTCTGGATCTCGACTGCATCGCGCAGGGTCTTGCAGCTCATCAGCGCCTGCAGCGTGTCGGTCGCCTGGCTGACGCTCGACTGGGTGAAGCCGAACCACGCCGTGCTGATATCCTCAAGACCCTTGCTGGCAATGGCGGTGCTGGCCGTCAGGGCGTCGAAATTCTGCTTGTTGAAATTGGCGACGCTGTCATAGCTCTTGAAGAAAGCGTCGCTCTGCTTGGCGACCTGCTCCTTGGTCAGGCTGAGGGCCTGCTCATAGCCCTTGGTGGCGGCGTCGCTGCCGGTCTTCACAACGGTCTCCAGGGTGTCCTTGCCGGTGGCGACCATGGTCTCGACCTGCTTCAGGGCTTCCTGCTGGACGGCGGTTTTCTTGGTGGCGCTCATCGTGATTCTCCAATCTCGCATTTTGGGTGCTTTGCCCGGGATATATCCCGGGCGTACGGCTCGATCCAAAAACCCGCGAGGCTAGAAACCCGTCTGGTCTGGATCAGCTCATCCGTTATGCTGCACTGCAACATGTCCTTAATTTAGGAAATCGTCATGTGGAGTCAATGATTTTTTTGTGCAGTGCAGCAAAAATCTATTTTTCTGCATTTCCCATGCAGACCTGTAGCGATAATGCTGTAGCTTTATGTCCAGCACATGACAGTTTCCGCGTATTGGGGTAGCCGGTTTGACCTATTGCCTTGGCATTGCCATTGAGGAAGGGCTCATCGCCCTGTCGGATGGCCGTATCACAAGCGGTACCGAAGTCACCCAGGCGAAAAAGCAGATTATTCTGGGCCAGCCGGGCGCTCAGTTCGTCATCATGACCTCCGGCCTGCGCTCACTGCGGGACAAGACGGTCGCCTATCTGCGCCGCGCCATGCGCGAGGAGCAGGATGAGGGCTATCGCAGCATCCTCGACGCCGTCGCCAGCTACGCCAAATGCCTGCGCGTGGTGATGGAGGAGGATCGCGAGGCGCTGGAGACCGGCCAGCTGTCCTTCAACCTGCACGCCATCATCTGCGGCCAGCTGTCCCATGACCGCGAGCCGGCGATGTTCATGATCTATCCGGAAGGCAACTGGATCGAGATGGAGCCGCGCACGCCGTATTTCAGCATCGGCGCCACCGGCTATGGCAAGCCGATCCTGGATCGTGCCCTGACCTTCGACAAGCCGATGCGCACGGCGCTGAACCTGGCCTATCTGTCCTTCGATTCGACGAGGTTCAGCGCGTCCACCGTCGGATTCCCGGTTGATATCAGCATCTATCTGAAGCGCGAGAAGATCTGGCGCAGCGCGCGCTATGAATATGATGATGTCCGCGAACAGCGCGAATGGTGGAACAGTAAGCTGACCGAGCTGGCCTCGCATCTGCCGGACGGGCCGTGGCTGACCGATCTGCTGCTCGACAAGGCGGACCTTCCGGCCCTGCCACGCTTCAGCCTGGTGCGTGAGGACTAGGCAAAGCGCGCTACTCCGGTATGGCAATCGCCAATGCCAAGATTTGCATTCAATTCAATAGGTTGTAGACATAAGCTCAAGGCTGTATTAAGTTCAGGCTTATAGTGTCTAATTTGTGCCTGAATTGGGGCTGCAGCGAGCGGGGATATCTCTATGGACAGCAGGATTTGCCAGACTGCGCGCGGTGCCTATGGTGCCGCTGTTCGTTCTACCGCAGCGATGTTCCTGATCGCCTTCGCTGTCTTTGCCGTTCCCGGCGTGGTGCAGGCGCAGTCCATGGAAAGCGATTCGCGCTACGCCGCCTTCGTGATTGATTACGAGAGCGGGGCCGTGCTGTTTGACAAGCATGCCGATGCCCGCCGCTATCCGGCATCCCTGACCAAGATGATGACGCTCTACATGACGTTCGACAGTCTGGAGCGCGGCCGCCTGAAGCTCGACCAGAAGCTGACGGTCTCCCAGCGTGCCGCTGGCATGCCGCCCTCCAAGCTGGGCATTCCGGCCGGCAAGACCATCACCGTGCGCGACGCCATCTATGCGCTGATCACCCGCTCGGCCAACGACATCGCCGTCGTGCTGGCGGAAGCCCAGGGCGGCACGGAAATCAAGTTCGGCCAGATGATGACCGACCGGGCGCACAAGATCGGCATGTCGAACACCACCTTCCGCAATGCCTCTGGCCTGCCCAATACCCAGCAGATGACCACGGCGCGCGACATGTCGCGACTGGCGATCCGGCTGATGCGCGACTATCCGCAATATTACGACATGTTCAAGGTGCGCTCTTTCACCCATCAGGGCCGCACCTATGCCAATCACAACCGGCTGCTCGGCAATTACGAGGGCACGGACGGCATCAAGACCGGCTTCATCCGGGCGTCGGGCTTCAATCTGGTCGCCTCCGCCAAGCGCAATGACCGCCGCCTGATCGGCGTCGTAATGGGCGGCCGCACGGGCGCGGCTCGCGATGCGCATATGATGGATATTCTCGATGTCGGCTTCGCCCAGGTCGAGGATCTGCGCGTTGCCAAGGCAGCGCCGATCCCGTCGCGCAAGCCGATGCCGGAGGTTCGTCCGCAGGTCGTCGTGGCCGATGCTGCCGCCAGCGTCGTCATGGCCGAAGAGGATGCAACCGCCGAAGGCGATACCGCGCCGCTGCCGTCGAACACCGCGCTCTGGGGCGTGCAGGTCGGTGCCTTTGGTCTGGAAACTGCGGCCCGCCAGGCCGTCGCTAGCGCCCAGGATTACGCGCCCAAGGTTCTCGGTGGCGCCCAGCGCATGATCGAACGCGCCAAGCCGGACAGCAAGCCGCTGTTCCGTGCCCGGCTGGTCGGTCTCAGTGAGTCGGAGGCCCGTCAGGCCTGCACCGTGCTGAAGACGAAGAAGATGCCCTGCGTTCCCGTACCGCCGGAATCCGGCGTCTCGATCGCCTCGCGGGGATAAACGAGGCGCCTTTAGGGTGGCTCAGATCTTGTAGGCCACCCGTACGCCGCCCCAATGCCGGCCCTGAATCATGATCGGGGCGGAGCAATCCTTCATCAGGGCAAAGGCCCCGCCGCCCATGTCGCGCCGGTAGGTCTGCAACAGGAAGGGCGCTGTGCTGCGCCCGGCGGCCAACCCCACCCGATCATTGAACATGCGCCTGTTGCGGCTGTTGGCGGCGTTCCACGCGGCATCCTTGCCCTGCGGATGGGAAAACTTCTTGTTGTGGGTCGCCAGATAGCCGTTCTCGTCGACGCTGGCGCAGAACACGATGCGCGGGTCGGATTCCATCACCGGTTCCTGTATGGCGGGTAGCACGCTGTCGGTGAACAGGGTGAAGCGGGTCATGAATTGCTGCGGATCACTGCCCGGTATGGGCTTGTAGTCACGATCGAACAGATCGCCGATGGTGATCGTGCCCCGCGCGATGCCATCCTCGAAGGCCTGGCCGATCCTGCGGGCGGCGTCCATCGCCAAAGTGATATAGGGGGTGTCGATGGTCTCCACCCCAGCCCCGGCAGTGATGCCGATCAATTTTTCTGTGACCGTGACCAGCTTGCCGACGCGGTCGCGGGCCTGGGTCAAGTCTTGGCTGGACCGTTCGACATCTTCGGCCATCGCCTCGACATGCCCGATGAATTGCCGGCACCGGTCGTCGATCTCGTTGGCGGCGGCGCCGATGGCGGCGGTTTCATTGCCGACCCCTTCGATGGCCTGGCCGACACTGCCCATCACATGGTCGATGGCATCGGCGCCCTCGCGCACCGCATCGGCCTTGCCGGCAGCGGAATCGCTGCGCTGGAGCAGATCGCCGGATTGCTGTGCCAGATGCCCCAGCGTAACATTGATGTCCTGCGTCGCCCGCGCTGTCTGGGCGGCAAGCTGTTTCACCTCGCCGGCGACGATGGCGAAGCCGCGCCCGGCCTCGCCGGCCCGCGCCGCCTCGATGGAGGCATTCAGGGCCAGGAGATTGGTCTGCTTGGCGATGCTGGCGATTTCCTGGGCGACGCTGCCGACCTTGTTCAGTGCCTCGCGCAGGGTGGAGACCTGGGCGTTGATCTCGGCAACGGCGCTCACCAGTTCCTGGATATCGCGCACCGAGGCGCCGATCTGCTCGCGCGACCCGGCAATCTGGCGGGCGGCCGCGTCGGAAACCTCGAAGACGGAACGGGCAGCGGTCGAAACCCCGTGATTGCGCGCCGCCATATCCTCGGCCGCCTTCTGAATCTCGCCGAAGATATCGGCCTGCCGGCGTATCCGTGTGTCGACATCGGAGACATTTCCGGAAATATCGGCGATTTCGATGCCCAGATCGCCAACCATGCCAGCGATTTTCTGCAGGGCCTCGCGCTCATGGGGCAGGCTGTCGCCTAGGGGCTCGGTTACGCTCGCTATTTCCGCCATCTGTCCTCCCGATGATGTCGCATTCTTATCGGGAGATAATACCGTTCATTTATTTATAATCACTAAAATGAATTAAACGTAGTTAGCTAAAATCCTGAGGAAAGCATGTGTCACTGCCTGTCTCGTCATGGTCGGACTAGATCCGGCCATCCAGCGAACGGCGCAGCCACTGCACCCTCGGGGCAAGCCCGAGGGTGACGAGGGAGCAGGGGGTGGGCCCGGTTACAGCGCCGGCGGTTCCATGCCAACGGCGCGCAGCGCGTCGCTGAGGGCCTGTTTCAGGCGGGCGAGGCCGGCCTCGTCGCTGGATTCGCAGCGAGCGACCAGCACGTCCTGGGTGTTGGAGGCGCGCAGCAGCCACCAGCCATCGGCGGTTTTCACGCGCACGCCGTCGACGGTGTTCACCTCCATGCCCGGCTTGCCGTTCAGCCAGGCCTTCACCTCGTCGATCACCGCGAATTTCCGCTCGTCGGAGCAGGGGAAGCGCAGTTCCGGCGTGTTCACCGTCTCGGGCAGGGTGTCGCGCAGTTCAGCCAGCGACTTGTCGCCATTGGCGATGATCTCGATCAGCCGGATGGCGGCATAGAGCGCATCGTCGAAGCCATAATAGCGGTCGGCGAAGAAGATATGGCCGCTCATCTCGCCGGCCAGCGGGGAGCCGGTTTCCTTCATTTTGGTCTTGATCAGGGAATGGCCGGTGCGCCACATCAGCGGCACGCCGCCAGCCTTGGCGATCTCGTCATAGAGCACCTGGCTGGCCTTCACATCGGCGATGATGGTCGAGCCCGGCCGTTCGGCCAGCACGGCGCGGGCCAGGATGATCATCAGCTGATCGCCCCAGAGGATACGCCCCTGGCCATCGACCACACCGATGCGGTCGGCATCGCCATCCAGCGCAATGCCCAGATCGGCCCCGCGTTCCTTCACCGCGGCGATCATCTGCACGAGGTTCTTCGGCTCGGTCGGGTCCGGATGGTGGTTCGGGAAGGTGCCGTCGACCTCGACATTCAGAAGGATATGGTTGGAGGGCAGGCGCATGCCGATCTCGTTCACCATTGGCCCGCCGGCGCCATTGCCGCTGTCCCAGACGATCTTCAGCTGCTTCTTGGCGCTGAAATCGCGCATCAGCCGGTCGCCATAGGCGTCAATGATGTCGTGCTTGGTGACATTGCCTTCGCCGGTGGTGAAATCGCCGGCGGCGGCCAGCGCGCCCAGGGCCTGGATGTCCTCGCCGAAGAACGGGCCATGGCCCATCATCATCTTGAAGCCGTTGTAATCCGGCGGATTATGCGAGCCGGTCAGCATGATGCCGCCATCGGTGTGCAGATGATGGACGGAGAAATACAGCATCGGCGTCGGCCCCATGCCGATGCGGTGCACATCGACGCCGCTGGCGCGCAGGCCCTCGACCAGCGCTTCCTCCAGCATCGGGGAGCTGAGCCGCCCGTCATAGCCGACAGAAACCGACTTGCCGCCCTTGCGGCGCACCAGCGTGCCGAAGCTGCGGCCGATGGCGGTGGCATCCTCGGGCTGCAATGTCTTGCCGACGATCCCGCGAATATCGTATTCGCGCAGGATCGTGGGGTCGAAACGATGGCCCTGATTTGCTGCCACACCGTCCATCTGATGAAAATCCCTTCTGTCAGTCCGCGCCGACGGCCTTTTCGGGCCGTCCGACGCATGTATAGCGGAAACCGGCCTCGACCATTTCCCGCGGCTCGTAGATGTTGCGCAGGTCTATCATGACCGGCCGGGCAAGACGCTGCTTCATTCTTTCAACGGACAGGCCGCGAAACTCGTTCCACTCGGTCAGGATGACCACCGCATCGGCCCCGTCCATCGTCTCATAGGCGCCGTCACACCACTCGATGCCGGGCAAAAGCTTTGCAGCCTCGTGCATCGCCGCCGGGTCGAAGGCGCGGATCGTGGCGCCGGCTTCCTGCAGCACCGGCAGGATGACCAGGCTTGGGGCGTCGCGCATGTCGTCGGTGTTCGGCTTGAAGCTGACCCCCAGCACCGAAAGGGTTTTGCCGGCGACCGAGCCGCCGCAGAAATCGATGATCTTGTCAGCCATCTGCCGTTTCCGGCGGTCGTTGATCTCGACCACCGTCTCGACAATGCGCAGGGGGCTGCCGGCTTCCTGCGCTGTGCGCACCAAGGCCAGCGTGTCCTTGGGAAAGCAGGACCCGCCATAGCCGGGACCGGGATGCAGGAATTTCCGGCCGATCCGGCCATCCAGCCCGATGCCCTTGGCCACGCCATGCACATCGGCGCCCAGCTTCTCGCACAGATCCGCCATCTCGTTGATGAAGGTGATCTTGGTCGCCAGGAAAGTATTGGCGGCGTATTTGATCAGCTCGCTGGTTTCCAGCGAGGTCATGACGATAGGCGTCTCGATCAGGAAGAGCGGGCGGTACAGGTCGCGCATCACGTTTTGAGCGCGCTCCGTCTCGGCGCCGATCACCACCCGGTCGGGGCGCATGAAATCGCCGATGGCCGCCCCTTCGCGCAGGAATTCCGGGTTGGAGGCGACATCGAAATCGGCATCCGGCCGGGTCTCGCGGATGATGCGCTCAACCTCCCGCCCGGTGCCGACCGGCACGGTGGATTTGGTAACCACCACCGTATACCCGTCCAGCGCCTCGGCGATCTCCTTCGCGGCGGCGTAGACATAGCTGAGGTCGGCATGGCCATCGCCGCGCCGGCTGGGCGTGCCGACCGCGATGAACACAGCATCGGCCTTGGCGACAGCGCTTTTCAGATCGGTGCCGAAGCTGAGCCGCCCGGCCTTCACATTGGCGGCGACCAGCGCCTCCAGCCCCGGCTCATAGATCGGGATTTCGCCCTGCTTCAGGCGCTCGATCTTGCCCACATCCTTGTCGACGCAGGCCACTTCGAAGCCGAATTCGGCAAAACAGGCACCGGACACCAAACCGACATAGCCGGTACCGATCATCGCCACGCGCATCTGCCGTCCCCTCTGCCGCTAAAGACGCGGGGAGATTACTTGTAATCCTTCAGAATGGCACGCAGCTCGTCACCCAGATCGGCGCGATCCAGGGCAAAGGCGATATTGGCTTCCAGGAAGCCGATCTTGGAGCCGCAATCGAAGCGCTTGCCCTCGAAGCGCAGCCCGTGGAAGGGGTGGGTGCCGATCATCTCGGCCATCGCGTCGGTCAGCTGGATTTCACCGCCCGCGCCCTTCTGGCCCTTGGCGAGATGCTTGAAGACCTCGGGCTGGAGGATATAGCGGCCGATGACGGCCAGAGTGGAGGGCGCCTTGTCCGGCTGCGGCTTCTCGACCAGCCCCTTCACCTCGACCAGCCTTCCATCGGCAGAGGTCGCACCGGGCGCGACGACGCCATAGCTCTTCGTCTGTTCCTGCGGCACATCCATCACCGCCAGCATGTTGCCGCCGGTCTCGTGATAGGCCTCGATCATCTGGGCCAGGCAGGATTCCTCGGACAGGATCAGGTCGTCCGCCAGCAGCACGGCGACCGGCTCGTCATCATCGATCATGTTGCGCGCGCACCACACGGCATGGCCCAGGCCCATCGGGTCCTGCTGGCGCAGATAGGCAACCTGGCCCGGGCGCATCAGCATGTCGTCGAGCAGCTTCAGCTCGCGCTCCTTGCCACGGCCGCGCAGCGTGTCCTCAAGCTCATAGGAATGGTCGAAATGATCCTCGATCGCGCTCTTGCCGCGGCCGGTCACGAAGATGAATTCCTCAATGCCGGCGGCACGCGCCTCGTCAACGGCGTACTGGATCAGCGGACGGTCGACGACGGGCAGCATTTCCTTCGGCATCGCCTTGGTCGCCGGCAGAAAGCGTGTTCCCAGTCCACCGACCGGGAAGATTGCCTTGCGCACGGGTTTTGCCATGGGGAGCTCCTGATTATTCTTTTGGGCGGGACTTCGGGAACGCCTCCGGACGGAGAATGTTCCAGTTGAGAATAGGGTCTTAACCCGCGATTCGGGAGATTTGAGGGCAGTGAGATACCGTCGTCAAGTCGGACGAGGGATTATTTCCCGCCCAGCAGCACATCCTTGGCGAGGTTTATCTGGGCCGCAATATAGGTCGAGCCGCCGCGATCCGGGTGGTTGACCATCATCAGCCGGCGATGCGCCTCGCGGATATCCTCCGCCGTTGCGTCGGGGGTAAGACCCAGTATCTCGAAGGCCTGCTCGCGGCTCATCGTGCCGCTGCGCCCGCCGCCGCCGGCCTGCTGCTGGCGCGGACCGTCATCGACATCGCGCCAGTCCGGCCCGTGCATCTGGTCGAGATAGGCTTCCAGAATCTGCGCCGATTGCGCATCCTCGGCCCGGCACTGGGCCAGCAATTCCATAGTCTCCTGCTGGGTCAGCGTTTCCAGGGAGCGGTCCTTGTACGGGCCTTCGCGCACGAAGCCGGTCATGGCGCCGGTATCATGGTCCAGCCGCATGGCGAGGAAGCGGGTGGCAATCTCGGAAGCCTTGCCCTGGCTCGGCCCGCGCGCTGTCTTGGCGGCGTTGCGCACCCCCTGCAGGACGGCGCGCCAGCGCAGCAGCATCGGCAGCAGCGCCCCACCCATGGCGAGCAGATAGCCAAGCTGGCCGCGCACCAGCAGAATCGCCAGGGTGCCGAAAAGTGCGACACCGCCAACCCATTTCAGCACGCTGGCCAGAGCCTTGGGGTCGGCGTTCACATACCATTTGCTGATCAGCAGCAGGCCGACCAGCAGCGCCAGGCCGAGAATCACATAGGGCATGGCGGGGACTAGGCCTTACCCAGGCGGCTGGTCAGCATCAGCGCTGCCCCGCCCTGCTTGCGGCCATAATTCTCCAGCGCCCGGCGGCCACCGGCGGCATAGACGGCGACGGCGGCCAGCAGATCGCGCAATTGCTGCGCGCTGCTGGCGTCGAAGGCGCAATAGGCGCCCTTGGTCAGGCGGGCGATCTCCTCAAAGGCGCGGCGTGCCAGCGGCTCGCCGCCCTCATGGAAGATAAAGGCGGGTACACCGCGCAGGCCGAGTTCACCGGCGGCGTGACAGACCGCATCGATATCCTCCTCGAAGCAATCGCCGACAAACACCAGCGCCTGGACCGGCTGGCTGGCGCTTTCCTTCGCAGCGTGGCGCAGCAGGCGTTCGATCTGGGTCTGGCCGCCCCGGCAGGTGACGCTGGTCATCCGGCGCAGCAGCGTCTCGCTGTCGGACAGCCAGGGTGTGGCGGCAAATTCCTGGAAGCCGCGATAATAGGCCAGCTGGATATCCAGCCCGCCCAGCGCGGCTGTCTCGCGGAACATCTCGCCCTGTATCTTGCAAGCGGTGTCCCAGCTCGGCTCGCGGCTGGCGGTGGCGTCCATGGCGAAAAGCAGCCGCCCGCGCGCACCGGTCGCCAGCGGCTTCGGTGCCGCCGCCACCTGGCGCAGGAAGGCATCCACGGCGTTGCGCGGCGACACGGTGGTGCCGCTGCTGGTGTCGCTGTTGGGTAGCTTCGGTCCCGTCGCCATGCTGCTCCGCCGGATTCGGAAGGGGCTGTTCCCCATTATGTTGGCGGAAACCGGCCGAGTTCCAGTCCGCAGAGCGGTCAGGCAGCCGATGATTGCGGTTTCGGCCGGCGTTCCGGCAAATTCAGCGCCTCGATCAGATTGCGCACTTCCTGCCGGGCGGAGAGATGCGACATGCTGGCGCTTTCGCCCGATTCCAGCAGATCCAGCATGGTCAGCCCGCGCGGGAACAACTCGCGGAAGATCACGCGCTCGCTGAAGCCCGGCGCGATGCGGAAGCCGATGCGCCGCGCCAGCGCCGTCATCACATCGGCGATGTCCTGCTTGTTGCGGGCGTTCAGATTGGACAGCCGGTTGCGCATCACCACCCAGTCAATGGCGCCGCGGTCGCGCATCATCCGGGCCTTGCGCTGCTCGAACACCATTTCGCTATAGACCGACAGCTTCACGATATCGCGGCCGCTGGCATCAACATTGGCCAGCATGTCGAGATCGATATAGCTGTCATTCAGCGGGGTCAGCAGCGTATTGGCGTGGGAATGTGCCAGCCGGCCGAGAAAGGTGTTCGATCCCGGCGTATCGACCACCAGGAAGTCGCAGCGCGCCAGCAGGTCGTTGAAGATGTGGTCGAAGCGTTCCCGGTCCTCTTCCTCTGCCTCGGCGCGGATTGGCAATTCGCTGGGCTGCAGGAAGGCGTGACGCGGCAGGGGCAGCGCCTCGCCGGCTTCGACGGAGCGTTTGCGGTTGTTGATATAGCGGGTCAGCGTGCCCTGGCGCGCATCGAGATCGAGCGAGCCGACGCTGTAACCGTCGCGCAGCAGCGAGACGATGACATGCATCGCCGTGGTCGATTTGCCGGAGCCGCCCTTCTCATTGCCGACCACGATGATATGGGCCGGCTGGACGGGCGGCCACAAAGCCGCGTCGCTGGTCGGGGAAGGCTGGAGGGTGGTCATCACGCCTCAACTTGTTGTTGCTGGCCTCGCCCCGTCATACTGTGGGTTGTGGCTACAGTAAAGAGGGGAGATGCGCGCGCCCCTACGCTTCCCGCAGCCATACCGCCGTGTCGTGGAACACGGCACCGCCCTTGGGATAGCCCGGATCGGCACTGGTCAGCGCATTGATGCCGATGCCTTCCTCGAAGGCGTCGTTCGGCCAGATGCCCTCGCAGATCACCGTGCCGGCATTCAGGCCGGGGAAGCTGCGGGCATGCAGCACGACGCTGCCCCGGTCATTGCCGAGGCGCACGCGCTGGCCGTCTTCCAGCCCCAGCCGGGCCAGATCCTCGGGATGCACGCGCAGCGTCGGCCGGCCTTCACGCTTCTTGCTGCCTGGCGTTTCGCTGAAGCTGGTGTTCAGGAAACTGCGCGAGGGAGCGGCGACCAGACGGAAGGGTCGCGCCGCATCCGGCTTGTCGATGATATCCGCATGGTCAGGCAGCACCGGCATAATGGAGGGATCGACGCCGGCCTGGTGCCAGTCCGGCTTGAAGCGGAACTTGCCGTCGGGATGGCCGAAGCCGTTCACGAAATGCGCGCTGTCGAAATCCGGGATGGCGTCGTGCCAGCGCCCGGCCCAGATGGTTTGGGCATCGGGCCAGCCGGAGGCTTTCAGCGTCTCATCAACCATGTCCCAGGCGCTCAGGCCGAAACCGGGATGCTCGGCCCCCAGCCGCTTTGCCAGCTCGCAGACCACCCAGTGGTTTTCCTTTGCCTCGCCCAGGGGCTCGATCACCTTGCGGCCGATCTGGATGAAGGAATGGCCGCTGGCCTGGTAGATGTCGTCATGCTCCAGGAAGGTGGTCGCCGGCAGCACGATATCCGCCAGCTTCGCCGTATCGGTCAGGAACTGTTCATGCACGGCGACGAACAGATCGTCGCGGCGGAAGCCTTTATTCACCAGCAGGCTTTCCGGGGCCACCGTGGCCGGGTTGGTGCTCTGGATCAGCATCGCCGTCACCGGCGGGCCATTGCGCAGGGCCGCCGCATCGCCGGTCAGGATACGGCCGATCTGCGACTGGTCGAGGCTGCGGATGGCCGGGTCGATGCGGTCCAGCCCCTCGATCAGGGTCTTGTTCCAGTGATAGATCTTGCCTTGGCCATAGAGCGCGCCGCCGCCGCGATGCTTCCAGGCGCCGGTGATGGCAGGCAGGCAGGTTACCGCGTGCATCTGCGCCGCCCCGTTGCGGCTGCGCGAGAAGCCGTAGCCGGCGCGGATATAGCTGCGCTGGGTGGCGCCGTAGAGCCGGGCGAAGGCCAGAATCTCCGCCACCGGCACGCCGCAGATGGCCGAGGCCCATTCCGGCGTCCGGGTCGCCAGATGCGCCTCCAGCTCAGCCGGGGCGTCGGTATATTTCGCCAGGTATTCCCGGTCGGCGAAGCCTTCCTTGAACAGCACATGCATGACCGCGCAGGCCAGCGCGCCATCGGTGCCCGGATTGACGCAGAGGAAGATATCGGCCTGCTCGGCGGTTGAAGTGCGGTAGGTGTCGATCACCGCCAGCTTGGCGCCGCGTTCCTTGCGGGCCCGCGACACATGGGTCATGACATTGACCTGGGTGTGGACCGGGTTGCCGCCCCACACCACGATCAGGTCGCTTTCCGCCATCTCGCGCGCATCGCTGCCCATCTTGGCGCCGGTGCCGGCGAGCCAGCCGGCATCCGACAGCGTGACGCAGAAGGTCGAATACTGCTCCGAATAGCCCATGACATGGCGCAGCCGGTTGATGCCGTCGCGCTGCACCAGCCCCATCGTGCCGGCGTAGTAATAGGGCCAGACCGATTCGCTGCCATGCTTCTGCGCCGATTTCACAAAGGCATCAGCGATGCTGTCGAGGGCTGCGTCCCAGCTTATTTCACGCCAGTCGCCCTCGCCCTTCGCACCGGTGCGCTGCAGCGGCCGGGACAGGCGCTCTGGATGATGCACCCGTTCGGCATATCTTGCGGTCTTGGCGCAGACAACCCCGGCGGTGTAGCTATTATCCGCCGCACCCCGGACCCGGCCGATGGTGCGTGCGTCCAGAACCTCGACTTCCAGCGCGCAGGTGCTGGGGCAGTCATGCGGGCAGACCGAATGAACGATATCGAGTGGCATCGGCTGTGATCCTTTATTACAAGTTACTGACTCTATCGAAGGTGCTTCGGCACGGCAAATATTCCCGAATCCTGTCCCCCATCCTGTCTGGGCTTATCTCATGACCGATCATGTCGACTGCATTGTCGTCGGTGCCGGCGTCGTCGGCCTCGCCATTGCCCGTGAACTGGCCCTGGCCGGCCGCGAGGTGGTGGTGCTGGAAAAGACCGAGGCCATCGGCACCGAGACCAGCTCGCGCCATTCCGAGGTCATCCATGCCGGCATCTATTACGTGCCTGGCAGCCTGAAGGCGGAGCTGTGCGTGCGCGGCAAGCATTTGCTCTATGACTATCTCGACAGCCGGGGCGTGCCGTTCAGCCGGCTCGGCAAGCTGATCGTCGCCACTGACGAGGACCAGATGGCGGCGCTGACCCAGATCAAGGAGCGCGCGGCGCTGAACGGCGTGCCCGATCTGGACTGGCTGACGCCGGAACAGGTGACGCAGCTGGAGCCGGCGGTGGAGAGTGTCGGCGCGCTGGTTTCGCCCTCGACCGGCATTCTCGACACCCATTCCTACATGCTGGCCTTGCAGGGCGAGGCCGAGGATCACGGCGCGATGCTGGCCTTCTACACACCTGTCGTTTCGGGCCGTGTCAGGGGAAATGGCGGCTTCGAGATCGAGACCGGTGGCGACAGCCCGATGAGCCTGTCCTGCAATATCCTGGTCAATGCCGCCGGGCTTCATGCCCAGGCGCTGGGCCATGCCATTGAGGGCATACCGGCGGAAACCGTGCCGCCAGCCTATTTCTGCAAGGGCAATTACTACACGCTGTCGGGCGTCAGGACGCCGTTCAAGCGGCTGATCTATCCGGCGCCGGAGCAGGCCGGCCTCGGCGTGCATGTGACGCTCGATCTGGGCGGGCAATGCCGCTTCGGCCCGGATGTCGAATGGGTCGACGAGATCGGCTATGATGTCGATCCGGCGCGGGCGGAGAAATTCTATGCCGCCGTGCGCAAATACTGGCCGGGCCTGCCGGATGGCGCCCTGCAGCCGGGTTATTCCGGTATCCGCCCGAAGATCCAGGCACCGGGCGAACCGGCCAAGGATTTCATGATCCAGGGCCCGGGTGATCACGGCATCGCCGGCCATGTCGCCCTCTACGGCATCGAATCGCCGGGCGTGACCTCGTCCCTCGCCATCGCCGAGAAGGTGCGCGGGCTGCTGGGGGTGTAAGTCGGCGCTTGACGTACCGGGTGGGTGTGCTTGGCCATCCGCCTCTCTGGTAGCCTAATTCCCCATTGCCGTTATCATCCTCCCCAAGAAAACGGGAGGAAACACAATGCTGAAACCGGCGGCGAGTTATGAGGCGGCGGTGGCTGCGTTTCGCTGGCAGGTGCCGCAGCGCTACAATATCGGCGTCGATGTCTGCGACCGGCAGGATGCGGGGGCGCTCGCACTGATCCATGAAAATGAGGACGGGTCGGTCCGGCGCTACAGCTTCGGCGAGATCGCGCAGCTCTCCAACCGGCTGGCGAATCTGCTGCTGGCGGGCGGGCTGAAACCGGGCGACCGGGTTGGCATTCTGATGCCGCAGCGGCCGGAGACGGCGATTGCCCATGTCGCCTGCTACAAGGCCGGGCTGATCGCCGTGCCGCTGTTCACCCTGTTCGGCCCCGAGGCGCTTGAATACCGCCTCGGCAATGCCGGCTGCCGGGCGCTGGTGACGGATGCGGAGCGGCTGCCGGTGATCGCGGAAATCCGCCCGAACCTGCCGGAGCTGTCGCTGGTGCTGGCGGCCGATGCGGCGAAGGATGGTGATTTTTTCCGCTCACTCTCCGCTGCCATGGCGCAGGCCAGCGACCGCTTTACGCCCATCGACAGCGCCGCCGACGATCCCGCCCTCATCATCTACACCTCCGGCACGACCGGCCAGCCGAAGGGCGCGCTGCACGCGCACCGCACGTTGCTGGGCCATCTGCCGGGGGTCGAATTCCCTCAGGAATTCTTCCCGCAACCCGGCGACCTGTTCTGGACGCCGGCTGACTGGGCCTGGATCGGCGGGCTGATCGATGTGCTGCTGCCAAGCTGGCATCACGGCGTACCGGTGCTGTCGCACCGCATGCGGAAATTCGACCCGGAGCATGCCTTTCACCTGATTGCCAAACATGGCGTGCGCAATGCCTTCCTGCCGCCGACCGCGCTGAAGATGATGCGCCAGGTGGAGAGCCCGAAGACTCGCTGGGACTATGCCATGCGCTCCATCGGTTCCGGCGGGGAGACACTGGGGGCGGAGCTGCTGGAATGGGGGCAGGAAACCTTCGGCCTCACCATCAATGAATTCTATGGCCAGACCGAATGCAATCTGGTGGTCGGCAATTGCGCCTCCATCCTGCCGGTCCGTCCGGGGGCGATGGGACGCGCGGTGCCGGGGCATGATGTGCAGATTGTCGACGATGCGGGGGCTATCCTGCCGGCCGGCAGCGTTGGCAATGTCGGTATCCGCCGGGGCGATCCGGTGATGTTCCTGGAATACTGGAAGAACCCGGCGGCGACGGCGGCGAAGTTCGCCGGCGATTTCCTGCTGACCGGCGACCAGGCGCGGCAGGACGAGGAAGGGTATTTCTGGTTTGTCGGGCGGGTCGATGATGTGATCACCTCGTCGGGCTATCGCATCGGCCCGGCGGAGATCGAGGATTGCCTGCTGAAGCATCCGGCAGTGGCGATGGCGGCGGTCATCGGCGTGCCCGATGCTCTGCGCACCGAGGCGGTGAAGGCCTTCCTGGTGGCGAAACCGGGCGTAATTCCCGATGCCGGGCTGACGGCGGAGATACAGCACTTCGTGAAGACCCGCCTTGCAGCACATGAATATCCCCGCCACGTGGAATTCGTGGATACTCTGCCCATGACAGCCACCGGCAAGATCATGCGCCGGGAGCTCCGGGCCAAGGAAATCGAAAGGCAAGACCGATCATGAGCATCATCGTCGACTATTATTTTACCCCGCAAAGCCCCTGGGCCTATCTGGGCGGCAAGCGCTTTGCCGAGATCGCGAAGAAGCACGGCGCCACGGTGTCGGTGAAGCCGATTGACCTTGGCAAGGCCTTCGCCGTTTCCGGCGGTCTGCCGCTGGCCAAGCGCCCGCCGCAGCGCCAGGCCTACCGGCTGCAGGAACTGGCGCGCTGGAAGAAGAAGCTGGGCGTGCCGCTGGTGACTCATCCAACGAATTTCCCCGGCGACGGCAAGCCGGCCAGCCTGATGATTATCGCCGCGCGTATGAATGGCGACGACGCACTGGCACTGGCCAATGCCTGTGGCGCCGCTCTCTGGGCGGAGGACCGTAACGTCGCTGACTGGGACGTGCTGGTGGACGTGGCCAACAAGCTGGGCATGGATGGCAAGGGATTGCGGCTGGCCGCCGAGACCAATTCCGATGTCGAGCAGGATTTCCAGATCGCCACCGAGGAAGCCATGGCCCGCGATGTCTTCGGCGCGCCGAGCTACTGGATCGATGGCGAGCTGTTCTGGGGCCAGGACCGGCTCGATTTCGTCGAGGACAAGCTGGCCGGCCGGTAAGGCCTCTATGTGTCATGCCCGGGCCTGACCCGGGCATGACACAAGAAGGGAAGGCTGTTTAAGCCTGTTCGCGGCTGTGCGGCAGCACGGCGTTCAGCACCACGCCGACAATGGCGGCCAGCGCCGTGCCCGAAAGCTGGGCGACCGTGCCGACATGGACCACGGCACCGCCAATGCCCAGCACCAGGATGATCGAGACGATCAGCAGGTTGCGCTTGTCGCCGAGATCGACCTTGCCCTCGATCAGGGTGCGCAGGCCGGAGGCCGCGATGACGCCGAACAGGGCGATGGCGACGCCGCCGATCACCGGCACCGGGATCGATTGCAGAACCACCCGGAAATCGCCCAGGAAGGCCAGCAGCAGCGCCAGCACGGCTGCACCCCCGATGACATAGACCGAGAACACCCGGGTGATTGCCAGCACGCCGACATTCTCGCCATAGGTGGTGTTCGGCGGGCCGCCGAGAAACGCCGCCAGCATGGTCGCCAGGCCGTCGCCGGTCAGCGAGCGGTGCAGGCCGGGATCGACCAGCGTGTTGCGGCCGATGATCCGGCTGATCACCATCTGGTCGCCGATATGCTCGGCAATGGTGACGATGGCCACCGGCACCAGCAGCAGGGTGATCGCGCCGGCATGCATCCAGGGCAGGTCGTAGGTGACGAAGGGAATGGCGAAATCCGGCATCTCCAGGAACGGGGCCGCAGCCAGCTTCGTGGCCAGGCCGGCCTCGCCGCCCCAGGGCACCAGCCCGGCAAGGGCGGCGACGACATAGCCGCCCAGCACCGCCAGCAGGATCGGCACCACGCTGAAGATGCCCCGCAGCACCACGGCAAAGAGCAGCGCCAGGCCCAGCGTCGCGGCGGCCACCAGCAGGTGCTGGCCGCTATAGACAGCGGTGCCCGGTTCGTTGAAGGCCATGTTCACCGCCACCGGGGCCAGCCCCAGGCCGATCACCACGATGACCGGGCCGGTGACGACCGGCGGCAGCAGCTTCAGCAGCCAGCCCACGCCGAAGGCCTTGATGCACAGCGCCACGGCCAGATAGACCACGCCGGCCAGGAAGGCACCCAGCATGGCACCGACCGGCCCCAGCGGCTGGCCATCCGGGCCGGGCAGGGCGGCGGCGGCCAGGATCGGCGCGATGAAGGCGAAGGAGGAACCGAGATAGGCCGGGATACGGCCCTTTGTGACGGCAATGAAGAGCAGCGTGCCCAGGCCGCTGGTCGCCAGCGCGACCGAGGGGTCGAGGCCGGTCAGCAGCGGCACCAGAACAGTGGCGCCGAACATAGCAAACAGATGCTGCAGGCTGAGCAACCCCCAGAGGCCCGGCCGGGGCCGTTCATGGACGTCGAGAATGGTCGTGTTGGTGTCGGTCATGCGGTTGCCCCCTGCTGGCCCCTGATGGCTAGGATCGCGCGGTTATAAGCGATGCCGGACAGGTTAAGAAAGAGGCACGCGCCGCAGGGCCGAATAAAAATATTTCATTTTTGTTACAGAAAAAGGAGTGCATACAGTAGCCGCCTTGCCGATACCGTCAGCCCGGCCGGCAAGCCCTTACGGCGCTGATGATATTTAGGCATGTCCGCGACCCATATCCTGATCAACCTGCTCGGCCAGATTGCGTTGCTGCTCTGGGGCATCCACATGGTGCAGAGCGGTATCCTGCGGGCCTTTGGTGCCACGCTGCGCCGCACGCTGAGCCGGGGCCTCGACAGCCCCTACAAGGCGTTCCTGGCCGGGTTCGGCGTCACCGCCATCCTGCAGAGCAGCACCGCCACCGCGCTGATGGCGACCTCCTTCGCGGCCGGGCGCATTGTCGATCTGGTGCCGGCGCTGGCCATCATGCTGGGCGCCAATGTCGGGACCACGGTGATCGTGCAGATCCTGGCCTTCGATATCGCGCTGGTCAGCCCGGTGCTTATCCTGGTCGGTGTGATTGCCTTCAAGCGCGGCGGCCAGACCCGGGTGCGCGACCTGGGGCGGGTGTCCGTCGGGCTGGGCCTTGTGCTGCTGGCCCTGCATCTGCTGACCGACACGGTGATCCCGACCGAAATCGCACCGCGCACGCGCGACCTGATCGAAATGGTCACCAGCGACCCGATTATCTGCGTGCTGGCGGCGGCGATCTTCGCCTGGGCGGCGCATGCCAGCGTGGCCGTGGTGCTGCTGATCATCTCGCTGGCCGCCGTCGGCATCGTTGATATTCCGACGGCGCTGGCGCTGACGGTGGGCGCCAATCTCGGCACGGCCATCAATCCGCTGATGCAGGCGCTGGGTGGCGACCGCGTCGCCTTGCGCGTTCCCATCGGCAATCTGCTGAACCGGATCATCGGCGCGGCGCTGGTTCTGCCCTTTATCGGGTGGATTGCCGATCTGCTGCCGGTGCTGGGCGAGGGTGCCGGGCGGATGGTTGCGAATTTCCACACCGGCTTCAATCTGGCGCTGGCGCTGCTGTTCATTCTGCCGCTGCCGCTGATCGCCCGGCTGCTGGAGCGCCTGGTGCCGGAGCGCGCGACCCCGGACGACCCCAGCGTGCCGCGTCACCTTGATCCCGGCGCGCTGCCGGTCCCCAGCATCGCCCTGACCAATGCGGCGCGCGAATCACTGCGCATGGCCGATGTGGTGGAACGCATGCTGCGCGGCTCGCTGGAGGCATTCGAGACCGGCGACCGCAAGCAGGTCGCCCGGATTTGCGCCATCGACGATATTCTCGACCGCCTGCACAGTGCGACCAAGCACTACCTGATGCGCATCAGCCGGGAAGGGCTGGACGAGGAGCAAAGCCAGCGCCTGTCCGAAATCCTCGCCTTCACGATCAACCTCGAACATATCGGCGATATCGTCGACAAGAACCTGATGGAGCTGGCGGACAAGAAGATCCGCCGGCAGCTCAGCTTCTCCGACGAGGGGTTGCAGGAAATCCGCGAGATGCACCAGCGGCTGCTGAACCATCTGCAGCTCTCGATCTCGGTCTTCATGGCCGGCGATCTCGACTCCGCCCGCCGGCTGGTGCAGGAGAAGGAGCAGTTCCGCGAGCTGGAGCGCCTCGCCACCGAGCGGCATTTCGAGCGGCTGCGCGAGGGCGTGCCGCAGACCATCGAGACGACGGAGCTGCATCTCGATATCGTACGCGACCTGAAGCGCATCGAATCGCATATCGCGGCCACCGCTTATCCGCTGCTGGAACAGTCAGGCGGCCTGCGGCAAAGCCGCCTGACCTGAGGCGCTGACGGCGTTTTCGTTCCTTCAGAGACCCCTAAAACAGCGCTACAAAATAAGTGTATGGCGGCCGGACAGTTCAATTGCTAATAATCACTCGGCGCGCGTCCCTTTCGCGGGCTGAATGTCAGGGCATTCTAGCGTCAGACCACGGAGCGGGGGCATGCCGGAGGGTTTGCAGAGCGTCAGGCTGAAGCGCCTGTACAGCTATTATGCGGCGCTGTTTCATCAGGCTGGCGGCGTCCCGTCGCGGGCGGAACTGGACCCCAGCGCCATCACGGCATCTCTGCCGATCGTCTATCTGTGCAATGTCGCCCAGATCGGCCAGGAAATCCGGTTCCCCTTTCGTCTCGTCGGCTCCAGCCTGGTCGAAACCTTCCATCAGGATTCCACCGGGCTGTATGTCCGCGACATGCTTCTCGGCGGCTGGGAGCATCATATCCGCGACGCCCATCTTATGGTGCTGGAGGCCGGCGCGCCGGTACTGACGGTAAAGCAGATCACCCTGAACACCGGCCGGGACTTCTTCGCCGAGCATCTGGCCATGCCGATGCGGCTGGAAGAGGCGAGGATCGGCATGATCTTTGGCGGGCTGGAACTTGTCCGCGTCGAGCAGCGTGTCCTGCGAATGGATCTGGAACAGGTCGACTGGTCGCGCGATGTGGAGGCCGTCAGGGTGCTGGACCGGCGGGCACTCGGCATGCTGGCCGATGTCGCCGGCGCCTAGCCGATATAAAACGCCTGGAAAACGGCATCTTCCCGCCACAAAGGGCGCTTAGGAAGGGGGTATCAAAAAGATGGAGACACCCCATGAAAATGCTTCCCGCGACATTCACCCTCTCCGCTGCCCTGGCTCTGGCCGCCCCGGCATTGGCCGATCAGATGCCGCCGAACAATGCGATGACCCTGTCGAAGATCATCGCTCAGGTCGAGCAGCTTCCGGACTTCCAGTTCGTGAAGGAAGTCGATTGGGACAGCGACGGCTATTACGAGGTCGAATACCGCACCGGTGCCGGCCGCGATGTCGAGGTGAAGCTTGACCCCGTGACCGGCAAAGAGCGCCGCTAAGCGGCAGCAAGGGACGGGGAGTGGTGCCGGCTGAGGGATTTGAACCCCCGACCTTCGGTTTACAAAACCGCTGCACTACCACTGTGCTAAGCCGGCTTACCGTTTCCCGCCCCTCTCCTAATGCCTGCGGGCGTGCAGGTAAAGAGAAGACACGCCCGGTTGCGCCGAATCAGTCGGTCAGACCGATTTCGGCCAGCCGGCTGTGCAGGTCGATCAGCAGCCGCTTCTTGTCCTCCTCGCTGGTGGCGCCAGCCATGAAGGAGGGCAGGAAGTCATCCTGCTTGATATAGCGTTGCGCCAGTTCCTGGGCGCGGCGCAGTTCCGGCCCCTTGATCAGCGTGCCGGGGCGGCACAGATCCATCAGCGCCACCGCCTTGTCGGCCGAGGATTTGCCGCGCTTCACGATGCGGTCGAGCACGGCGCCTTCCTCCAGCATATGGGCCTGCACCTCTTCCAGGCGCATCGCCAGCTTGCCGCGGAACACCGCGCTCAGATTTGAGGCCGAGACGATCTGGTGCAGTTCGGTGACTCCGCGCAGGCGCTGGGTCATCGGCGTGTCCTTCGGGGCGACATCGGAGGAAACGGTGCGCTCCTGCAGCAGATAATCGATATATTTCTTCAGGAAATCGAGATTCTGGTCGCCAATGGTGCGGCCATAGATATCCAGGCAGCGCTGCAGCCGGTCGGCCAGGCGCGGCGTGTTGCCCATGATGTCGTAGATCGTCTGGTCATTGATCAGGCGCGACATGCGCCGGGCCAGCGCCGCCTCGACCTCCTCGCCGCCGATATACTGCCCCGATTTCTCGCGCAGCTTCGGCGTGAGGTCGAACAGGGCGGAGAGTTCGGTTGCTGCGCTCCCCGTGGTCAGGGGGTAGGTGCCGATGGTGGCCGCGACCATCTGGCTGCGCAGGGCAGCACGGGTCGCTGGCAAAGCATGCCGGGCCAGCAGATCGGCCAGATCCCGCGCCAGAGGCGGGCAGGCCGACAGATCGGCCGCCCCCGGCTTGCCCAGCGCCAGGCTGTGCAGCAGCTGGATGCGCGCGCCGATGCTCTTCTGGTGCTTGCCGAGAAGCGCATCCAGCCCAATCGGAATACGCAGGATTTCACCCAGTGCCTTGTCGAAGGGCACCTGATCCGCCAGGGCGTCACGGCCCTCGGGAATCGCTGCCAGGAAGCTCAGGATCAGCCGGGCCTTGCCCGCCCAGTCCTTGTCCTCCTGCAATGTCTTGGCGAGCATCATGCTCAGCCGGATTTCGCGCTCCTGAGGATCGGCCGGCAGGCTGCCCAGTTGCTGCGCCAGAGTGGCAGCGACAAGGATGTCGACGGGGGCGTCGGCCGTGGCCTTCAGCAGCCGGTCGCGCACCGTATCGCACAGCGCGAAGATTTCCTTGATGCGGCCGGCGACGTCGCGATTCTTGACACCGGAGACCTGGGCGATGGCGATCTTCTGCACGGCGCCGGCATAATTCGTCCCGGCATCCGACAGTTTGCGCTGCAGATCGGCGTTGAACAGCAATTCCGTCGGGGTGGCGCGCACCCCATCCAGGAAGGCCCGGCACGTCCTGGAAATCAGCTCACGGGCATTCAGGGAATACAAATCATCCGGTGCGGCGCAATGAGCGGCCTTGGCCAGTTGTTCGTCTGTATGCGGCGCATCGCTCATGGCACGTCCGGCGTGTGGTTAGTACTTTTCGTTATGCGGGCCTTGTAGCAGAGAATGAGGCTTTCACGCTATCGGCGGTATAAATCGGTCAGAATTTACCGCCGGCGGGCCATGTCGTATAGCGCGATGGCGGTGGCGTTGGAGACGTTCAGGCTGGCGATCGGGCCGGCGGTCGGCAGGCGCGCCAGCGTGTCGCAGCGTTCGCGCGTCAGGCGGCGCAGGCCGGGGCCTTCGGCGCCCATCACCAGAGCGATGCGGCGGCCGGGTTCGACATCATGCAGGTCATGTACGGCCTCGGAATCGAAGCCGATGCAGAACACGCCGCTTTCCTTCAGCAGGTCGAGCGCGCGGGCCAGGTTGGTGACCTGCACCACCGGCACGATGTCGAGCGCACCGGAGGCGGATTTCGCCAGCGTGCCGGTCAGGGCCGGGCTGTGCCGGTCCTGCACGATCAGCGCGGCGGCGCCAAAGGCGGCGGCGGAGCGCAGGATGGCACCGACATTATGCGGATCGGTAACCTGGTCGAGGACGACCAGCAGCAGCGGCTCGGTCTCGGATATGCCGCCCAGCACATCGTCCAGCCCCAGTTCCAGCAGCGGATCGACCTGCAGGGCGATGCCCTGATGCACGGCATCGGGAAACAGATCGTCGATCTGGCCGCGCTCCACGATCTCCACCGTCAGGGTGGGGGGTAGCAAATCGGCCACGCTGTCGCGCGCCTGGGCGGTGACCAGCAGGCGCTTCGACCGGCGCTGCGGGTTGGCCAGTGCTGCACGCACTGCATGCACGCCCCAGACATAGCGTTCCGGGTCTCCCCCGCCGCGTCGGGCATTCCGTGCCGGGCGGTTGCCCCGGGGGGCAGCAGTCTCGGCGGCAGCCTCGGCAACCGGCCGGGTGCCCTCAGGCCTGCCCTGGGGCTTGCCGCCAAACTTGCCCTGAGGCTTTCCAGATGGCTTGCCGGTGGGCCGGTTGGGGGACTTGCCGGGATGGGGGTGCTTGCGTGTCATGGCCTCTTCATATGACCAGTCAGGGCAGCCGGCAAGGATCATCCGGTTTATCCTCCGGTGGAACGTGCCGATTGGCGTTTTCGCATTGACAAGCCGGTCTGTTTCTCCATATTTCGCACTCCCGCAGCGCCGGGGTATGAAGGCGACGCCGTACGATTGCCTAAATCGTCAGGCGGAGGGGTGGCCGAGTGGTTAAAGGCAGCAGACTGTAAATCTGCCCGCATAGCGTACGCAGGTTCGAATCCTGCCCCCTCCACCACCTTTATGCGATGCGTGTTTCCGGCTGGTTGGTCGTCGGAAACGAAGGGTTTCCCTAAGGGGCCATGCCGACCGGGCGACCGGGGGCGCGGTTTCGGCGGGTACAGAGGGTCGTTGGGCGGGTGTAGCTCAAAGGTAGAGCCCCAGCCTTCCAAGCTGGTGGTGGGGGTTCGATTCCCCTCACCCGCTCCAGTTCCGCGTCCGGCGGCCAGCTGCTGTTGGTTGAGCCCGGTTGTTTGGTTGAACTTTAAAACAGGAAGCGTGCCAAGATGGGCAAGGCGAAATTTGAGCGGAATAAGCCGCATTGCAATATCGGGACGATTGGTCACGTTGACCATGGCAAGACGTCCCTGACGGCAGCGATCACGAAGGTGCTGGCCGAGACCGGTGGTGCGACGTTTACGG
>JAHJHR010000013.1 GCA_018823745.1 Alphaproteobacteria bacterium | reverse complement strand
CGTCAGACGACAGCGAAGGGATCGCCACATACTCATATGCCAGCCGCTTCAGGTTCAGCACGATGCGTACCCGCTGACCCGCCGAGTTCTGGTGCCGTGTATGGAGGCGGAGTTTCATGCAGTGACTTTAGCGTGCAGCCGGAGCTTTGGCGATCTGGCGTCACCGTTTTCAAACGAGCCCTACCTGCTGGAGGTCGTCCGCAACGAAAGCGAATTCCGAGATATCCGCCTGGATGCTGAGATGGAAGCGGATCTGCGCCAGCTGATGCGGAAATGGCGGGATTGGTTCGATCGCAAGATGCTGGGCGGCTCGTCCGGTGCGGAGGGTCGAACCTGAGGCGCGGGGTGGGTGCGTCCTGTTTCGCTCCAGGGCAGATGGTCCGGACCTAAAGCAGCCGGGCACCGGGGCCGTTTTTCGCCAACTGATCGTCCGGGTTGACCAGCGGGCAGCGCTGCACGCTCAGGCATCCGCAGCCAATGCACATGGCCATCTTGTCGCGCAGCGCCGTCAGAAGCTCGATCCGCCGTGTGAGATCGTCATGCCAGTTTTCAGCGATGCGCTCCCAATCGTTTGTGTCGGGCGACGCGTCACGTGGCAATTGCGAGAGCGCTTCGGAAATCTGCGCAAGCGGGATGCCCGCGCTCTGCGCGACCTTGATGACTGTCACACGCCTCAGGATTTCCCGCCGATAGACGCGATGATTGCCCGACGTTCTTTCGGAGGCGATCAGCCCCCTGCGCTCATAGAAATGGAGCGTGGAAACCGGCAATCCGCTGCGGCGCGAGAGTTCGCCAACGGACAATTCCTTCTTCGCCATTCTGAATCCCCTTTATCTCAACCAATGTTGACGTTGTAGCACCATACCCGTCAAGAGGAGACGGGCATGGCGGACATGGTCAGCGACGCGGAGAAGGACACGGAGACATTCGTGTCATGGAGAGAGTTTCTTGGGAGCCCCTACGCGGCCTCTCTGGCCCTGGTTTGCCTGGCCGTCTGGCTGCACGCGGCTGACAGCCTGATCGTCGCCACCATGCTCCCCGCCATTGTGGCCGAGATCGGCGGGGTCGCTTTGGTGGGCTGGTCCGTCTCGCTCTACGAGATCGGTTCAATCGTCGCGGGGGCGGCCAGCGCATTGCTGACTCTACGCTTCGGCCTGCGTGCGCCGATGAGCATGGCCGCCATCCTGTTCGGATTTGGCTGTATCCTCAGCGCCGTCAGCCCGACCATGCCTTGGCTTCTCGTGGGGCGCGCCTTGCAGGGGCTCGGCGGCGGCGGTCTGATGGCGATGGGCTTCGTCGCCGTCGGCCAGGTCTTCCCGCGCCGCTATATCGCGCGCGCCATGGCGGCGGTTTCGATTCTTTGGGGCGCCTCGGCATTCGCCGGACCGCTGGTTGGCGGCTTCTTCGTGGAATATGCGACCTGGCGTTGGGGCTTCGCCTTCTTTGCTGGCCAGGCATTCGCTCTCGCCCTCTGGATCGTCTTGCGACGCGACGCGGGCACGGCACAGCCTACGGCCGACGCTACCGAATTCCCTGCCAGGCGTCTGTCCTTGCTGTGTCTCGCCGTCGTTCTGGTCGCCTTAGGTGGCGTCGAGGTCTCGATCCCGCGAACGGTATCTTCGGTTGCCGCCGGTCTGGTCTGCCTGATCGGGTTTTTGTGGCTGGACCAGCGCGCAGGCGACTCTCAGCTTCTGCCGCGCCGCCCGTTCGATCCGTGGCGTCCGGTCGGGGCCTCGCTGCTGATGATCCTGTCCATGTCGATGGCGACCATTCCCATCACGGCGTTCGGGCCACTTCTGGTCACGGTGATCCATGGCGTATCCGCGCTGACCGCCGGTTACATCGTTGCCTGTTCGTCCATCGGTTGGGCGGTCATCGCCGTTCTGGTCAGCGGATTGCCCGAGCGCTTCGACCGGCTGATGATTACCCTCGGCATGACAATCGTGGCCCTCAGCATCCTCGGCTTTCTCTATGCGGTTCCCAGCGGCCCTGTCTGGCTGATCGTCGTGTTCGCAGCCATGGAGGGCGGCGGGTTCGGGATGGCGTGGACATTCATTCTCAGGCGAACGATAGCGCTCGCCGATGCGGACGAGGTCCAGCGCGTTTCCGGAGCGATCCCCACGATACAGAGGCTCGGCTACGCTCTCGGCGCGGCCTATGTCGGGATCGTGGCGAATGATTCGGGCCTGCTGTCCATGGAGACGGCCGCAGACGCCACGCAGGTTGCCCGATGGGTCTTTGTGTCATGCGTACCCTTCGCGGTAATCGGGCTGATCGCCATGAGCGCGCTGGTGCGCGATCGGAAGGGGAAATCGCAGCAGTAGCAGCGGTAATTTCTGGCCGGAAGCTGTTTGTCTGGTTCTGACGAACGCTCGACAAGCTGCTATTGCGGCGCCGATCAGGCGTGCCGTATCGCCATACTCGGTCATGCCGAAGGCAACCCCGGCGAACACGGTGCCCATCAGGCTGAAGCTGGCGATAAGCCGGATCGTCGAGGTGTTGAAGATGTTCGCCGCGACCAATCGAATCGCCCGGTACCGCATTCAGCTTATCCTCCGCGCTGACGCCTTGCCTGACGATGGGCGAGCGATCATTGCTGCGAAGGAAGGCGTATTCAACGCACTAGCCGCTTACTCTTCGGGGAAAACCTCGGAGGCGCCTGCGATGACGCATCTATCGCCCACGCCCGGCGAGGTAGCAGATGATCGCCGCCAGCTGAATGACAGCAGCGGCGGCAAAGAGCAGGGTGCCGCCGCCTGTCGTGGTCAGAGCCCCATCGGTCACGACGTCGCTGCGCAGTAGTCCGAAGATCGCGGGGGCGAAGGCATAGCCGGCCTGGCCGATGGCGACGATCAGTGGCACCACCCGCGCGGCGTCGATCGGCGCGAACTCGGTCTGGGCGATCAGCGGCGGCAGCGACGTGGCATTGCCGATCCCCAGGCCGAACAGCACGATGCCCAGGAACAGCCAGGGGCCGTTGTCGCCGGCTGACACCATGAACAGCAGCGATCCCAGCAGTTGCACGCCATGGCTCAGGCAGGCAACGAGGCGACGGTCGGCCGAGGCGGGCATCAGCCAGCCAACGGCAGAGCGTCCGGCGATGGCGGCCAGGGTGGCACCGCCCATGGCAAGCCCCGCCACAGCTTCGCCCAGCACCGGGACCAGCAGGGAGAACAGATGGGCGAGCAACCCGATCTGGGCAAACAGCCCCAGCATGATTCCGGCCGCAAGCGTTAGGAACCGACGATCCCGCCAGAGTGATTGCCTGACAGGCGGAGCGGCATTCAGGGGCTTTCGCAGGGCGATAGGGGCGTCGTTCCCGTCCGGGGCCTGGCCCAGGCTTTCCGGCGTCCGGGAAAACACCCGCACCGCCAGGAGAACGACCACCAGCACCATGATTCCGCCCACGGCCAGTGCCGCCGGGGCAAAGCCTATGGTGCTGATCAGCGCGATCCAGAGCGGCGAGAAGATGACGCCGCCAAGGCTGGCCCCGTTATAGGCCATGCCCAGTGCTGCCGGTCGCCGCTGGCTGAACCAGGGCGCGATCAGTGCATTCACGGCTGCGGCCCCCATGGCAACCCAGCCGGCGCCACTGGCGAAAGCTGCCAGAAACAGCTGCCAGGGCTGCTGTGCCACGGCCCAGCCCAATACTCCCACCGCCAGCAGGCTTGCCCCAAGGACCGTCACCTGCGGCACGCCGATCCGCCGGTACAGCCGTGGGAGATTGGCAACGACGACAGCGCCGACAAGGAAATGCGCCGTCACCGCCGCAGACACCATCGCGACGGGCCAGCCGGTACGTGCCACAACGGCGTAGAGGAACACCGGTGGTCCGTAGAATCCGACGCCCCAGCCGAAAATGGCCAGCAGGAATGTCGCGGCGACCACATGCCAGCCGAAGAACGGGCGGATCGCGGACGAAGGAAGGCTTGTCATCGGGAGCTCTCGATTGTGATGTCCCGATTATGCCGGCAGGGGGCTGGATGATGTTTCGATGACGGCCGAAGCGTTCTGTGCGGTTGTCCGGTTCATCCACCAGCCATTACAAACGAGAAGCGGAATATAGGGATCAGGCAGCATCTGGAACAAAGCCCCCGATGATGCCGTTGTCCTGCAGATGCTTTGCAGGAGAGCGGTGTTGGCGCCCAGGGCAAATTGGAAGGGTTTTCTGAAGGTTGCGGAGGTCAGCTGTCCGGTGGCCCTCTACACGGCTGCCTCGACTTCGGACCGGATCGCCTTTCATACGCTCAACCGGGCCACCGGCCATCGGGTGCGCCGGCAGTTCGTTGATAGCGAGACCGGAAAGCCTGTCGACCGGGACGAGCAGGTCAAGGGCTACGAGATCGCGTCGGGCGAATACATCATGCTGGACCCTGAGGAAGTGTCCTCAGCGGTGCCGGAGAGTGACAAGACCCTCTCGGTCTCCACCTTCATTGGCTGCAGCGACATCGACGATGTCTATTTCGACAAGCCCTATTACCTGGCGCCGTCCGACAAGCATGCTGAAGAGGCCTATGCCCTGATCCGCGACGGCATGCGCGCCAGGAAGGTTGCCGCGCTCGCCCAGACTGTGTTGTTCCGCCGCGTCCGAACCGTCCTGATCCGGGCGCATGGCACCGGCCTGATCGCGACGACGCTCAATTTCGACTATGAGGTGCGCTCGGCCAGGGATGCGTTTGACAGCGTTCCCGACATCAAGATCAAGGGCGAGATGCTCGAGCTGGCAGAGCACATCATCAAGACCAAAAGCGGCAAGTTCAATCCCAGGGACTTCGAGGACCGCTATGAGGCGGCGCTGGCAGAAGTGGTCCGGGCGAAGAGCGAAGGCCGGAAGATCGAGACCCGCAAGGAGCCCAGGGACGAGAAGGTGGTCGACCTGATGGCGGCCCTGCGGGAAAGCGCCGGGACAGCGAAGAAGAAAGCGTCCGCCAAATCCAAGGCGGCCACAGCCAAAGCAAAGGCTGCACCGGCCCGGCGTAAAGCAAGCTGAGCATGGCGACGCTCGAAACCTACCGCCAGAAGCGCAATTTCAAATCAACCTCCGAGCCAAAGGGCCGGAAAGCCCGGAAGGCCGGCTACAGCTTTGTCATCCAGAAGCACGCTGCACGGCGGCTGCATTACGATCTCCGCCTGGAAATGGACGGCGTATTCAAGAGCTGGGCGGTGACCAAAGGCCCGAGCCTCGTGCCGGATGAGAAGCGCCTCGCAGTCCATGTCGAGGATCACCCGCTGGAATACGGCAGTTTCGAGGGCACGATCCCCAAGGGCGAGTATGGCGCCGGCACGGTGATCGTCTGGGATAGCGGGACATGGGTTCCGGTCCATGATGCCAAGAAAGGCTACGCCAAGGGCCATCTCGAATTCGAGTTGAAGGGCGACAAGCTGTCGGGCCACTGGCATCTCGTCAGGATGAAGGGCAAACCATCCGAGAAACGGGAAAACTGGCTGCTCATCAAGGTCGAGGACGACTCAGCCCGAACGGCCCGCGACCCCGATATTCTGGAGGAACGCCCGGAATCAGCCAAGACCGGCCGGGCTATCAGTGATGTCGCGGGCGAAGCCCCCGGCTGGTCGTCGAAAACCGGGAAAGCCATCCCGCCGGTGGCACGGAAACCCGCCAAGGCGAAGAAGGCCCCCGAGGCTGAGACTGTGGCAGACCTCCCTGATCCGGCCTCCCTCAAAGGGGCCAAAAAAGCCAGATTGCCGGATTTCGTCGATCCGACCCTGGCCACGCTGTCACCGGCCCCGCCGGCGGGCGAGCGCTGGATTCACGAGATCAAATTTGACGGTTACCGGCTGCAGGCCCGGATTGAGGCCGGCCGGGTGAAACTGTTGACCCGCAGCGGTCTCGACTGGACCCGGAAATTCGGCAAGGAGGTCGTCGCGGCCCTTCAGGCGCTGCCCCTCGGCACGGCGCTGATCGATGGCGAGCTGGTTGTCGAGACCGGGTCGGGCGCGTCGGATTTCTCCGCGTTGCAGGCCGATCTGAGTGCCGGACGATCTGACCGTTTCGCCTATTACGTCTTCGATCTGTTGCATCTGGATGGCTATGATCTGCGGGCCACGCCATTGCTGGCACGCAAGGAGATGCTGGAGAAACTGGTCGGGGCCGAATCCGGGCTGATCCGCTACAGCAGCCATTTCGATGAGAATGGCGGGCTGGTCCTGCGCCATGCCTGCCGGCTCAGCCTCGAAGGCGTTATCTCCAAGCTCAGGGATGCGCCCTATCGATCCGGCCGGAGCAAGGGATGGGTCAAATCCAAATGCTCGGCGCGTCAGGAATTCGTCATCGGCGGCTATATGCCGTCCTCCACATCCCGCAAGGCGATCGGCTCGCTCGTTCTGGGCGTCCATGACAAGGGCAAGTTCGAGCATGTCGGGCGCGTCGGCACCGGGTTCAGCAACGCCGTCGCCGAGGATCTGTTCAAGCGGCTTGACCGCCTGCGCATCCCCGAAAGCCCGTTCCATGGCACGCTGACCGCTGACGAAGCCCGGATGGTGCGCTATGTGCGGCCCGAGCTTGTCGCCGAGGTCGAATTCCGGGCCTGGACGGGCGAGGGGCATCTGCGCCACGCCTCCTTCCGGGGAGTGCGCGAAGACAAGCCGGCCAGCGAGATCATCCGCGAAACCCCGAAAACCAAATCGGGAGCGCCAAAGCCGCAGCGCCGGACGGTGACGCTGACCCACCCCGACCGGGTCTACTGGCCCGATGAGGGCGTGACCAAGGAAGGGCTGGCTGATTATTACAGCGACATCTGGCGCTACATCGCGCCGTTCATTGTTGGACGCCCGCTGGCGCTGCTGCGCTGTCCGAGCGGCATCACCGGCCAGATGTTCTTCCAGAAACATGCCTGGAAAGGGCTGAACAAGAACATCGTCCTGGTGAAGGACCCGAAGGACAAGGACGGCGACCCTTTCATCGCCATCAACGATATCGACGGGCTGATGGGGCTGGTCCAGTCCGCCGTGCTGGAAATCCACCCCTGGGGCTCGACGGTGGCGGATTGGGAGCGGCCCGATACGATCGTCATGGACCTCGATCCCGGCGAGGGAATTGGCTGGGAGGCGATCATCACGGCCGCCGGGGAAATCCGGCAGCGCCTCAAGGATGCCGGGCTCAACGCCTTCGTCAAGACATCCGGCGGCAAGGGGTTGCATGTGGTCGCCCCGGTAAAGCCCAAAGCCGACTGGCCGGCCGTGAAGGCCTTTTGCAAGGCGATGGCGGACAGCATGGCGGCCGACAGCCCGGATCTGTATGTCTCGACCATCGCCAAGGCGAAGCGGCGTGGCAAGATCCTGATCGACTATCTGCGCAACCAGCGCGGCATGACGGCCGTGGCGCCCTATTCGACGCGTGCCCGGCCGGGGGCTGCCATCTCCATGCCCCTGGCCTGGGAGGAGCTGACTTCCGGCATCGGGCCAGATTATTTCACCGTGACCAACACCCCGACGCGGCTGGCGTCACTGGCCTCGGACCCCTGGGAGGATTTCCGGGCGGCAGAAGCGCCGCTGGTCGCTTCACGCAAAACGAAATAGTGCCTTACTTGCGCTTCTGTTTGGATTCCGAGCCGATGCTTTTGCGCAGCGCATCCATGATGTTGACGACGTTGCTTGGGGCTTCCTCGGCCTGAGGCTTGGCCTTGGCCACGCGCTTCTTGCCCTTTTTCTTGGCGGCGATGATGTCGAGCAGCCTGTCCTGGACCGGGTCATCGACCATCTTGGGGTCCCAGGGCGCCGTGCGCTCGTCGATCAGCTTCTTGACCAGGGTCATCAGCTTGGCATCGGGCTTGCTGTCCGTGATCTGGCCGAAATAGTCGCTTTCGTCGCGCACCTCGTCGCCATAGCGCAGTGTCCAGAGGATGATGCCCCTGTCGCGCGGCTCCAGCATGACGGCGCGCTCCCGGCGATACATCACCAGCTGCGAGATGCCGACCGTATCGGTGGAGGCCATGGCGTCACGGATGACCGAAAAGGCTTCCTCGCCGACCGGGCCATTGGGGGTCAGGTAATGCGGCTTGTCGTACCACACCCATTCAATGCTATCGCGGGGGACGAAGCTGTCGATATCGATGGTGCGGGTGCTGTCCAGCGCGACGGCATCGATCTCCTCATCCTCAAGCATTACATAGGTGTCTTCGCCCTGCTGGTAGCCTTTGACCTCGTCATCTTCATCGACGGGCTTTTCGGAGACGGCATCGACATACTGGCTGACCACCCGGTTGCCGGTCCTGGCATTCAGCGTATGGAAGCGGACTTTCTCCCCCTCTGTAGTTGCCGGTGTCATCGCAACCGGACAGGTGACGAGGGAGAGCTTGAGATAGCCTTTCCAGAACGAACGCGGCGCCATGTGTTTTCCCCCGGAGGTCTGGGAAAACAACGCCTCGGAACGGGCTTTGTTCCTGTTCCGAGGCCTAGGGCAGGGGGTTATGCCGGGCGCAGCTCGGCCTGCGGCTGCGCCGGATAGACAGGGGCCACCGGATCGACGCTGACGACGGTCAGCCGGTGGGTACGGCCGTTGCGCGCGGTCCAGTCGATGGACTGGGCAGCGGACAGGCCGATCAGCGCCGCGCCGATGGGTGTGAGGATCGATATCCTGCCCTTGGCGATGTCGGCCTCTGCGGGAAAGACCAGCGTGACAACCCTGTCCTCGCCGGCATCGGTGGTGAAACGCAGGGTGGAGCCCATGCGGACGACACCGGGCGCGATCCGCCGGTCATCGACCAGCCGGGCGCGGTCGAGTTCGGCGAGAAGCTCCTCGGCGGATTCGGGGTCCCGGATGGCGCGGGCTTCGGCCAGGCGCGACAGGCTCTCATGGTCGGAATGGGTCATCGTGATGGCAGGCTTACGCTTGCTCATAGTCGTAGACATTGTCAGATCTCTTTTTTGAAATGATCAACCGCAGGCGCAATAGCTGCGCCAACGCGGGATGGTTAAAATTTTGGATTGGTTTGTCGCAGTCCTGCTGCGATCAACCGCGCAGCGGTAGCAAGCCTACGCCCCACGGCCGGGGGCGCGACGCGACCGGGCCGGGGGTCAGATGCCCGCTATCGGGCACACCCTGAAATACATCAGAAAATGGCGTACGGTCTTGCACATGGAAGGATATGTGGAGGGTCGGTGCGGTAAAATCAAGGTGGGCTAGACCGCAGTCTTTCCGCCATACAGCAACTTTCCCCAAGTTTCCCCCGAAGGCCTCGCGCTATGACTGCCCCCTCAGTAAATCGAGGAGGGTTCCATGTTAGATCACATTTCAATCGGGGTTCGCGACCTTGCACAGGCCAAGGCCTTCTATGACGCGACCCTGGCGCCGCTGGGGTATCGCTGTCTTTCGCAGGACGACACGTCGCTTGGCTATGGCGCGGAAAACATCGCGTTCTGGGTGCTGTTGCGCGAGATGCCGGTTCCGGCAGACGCGGCCTCGGGCCTTCATATCTGCTTTGCTGCCCCCACGCGCAAAGCTGTCGACGCCTTCCATGCCGCCGCCCTAACACAGGGCGGTCACGACAATGGCAAGCCGGGCCTCAGGGCCGATTATGGAGCAGGCTATTATGCGGGCTTCATCGCCGACCCCGATGGCTACCGCATCGAGGCCTATTGCAACGAGGCGCCGTGACGCGGCGATGCAATCCTCAGATTGCTTTGGCCTCGGCCTGGGTGATTAATTCCTCCTCGAATTTGCCGGGGAGAGAGAAATGCACATAGGGCTTATCGGGGGGATCGGGGTTGCCGCCAGCGTTGTCTATTACCAGCGCCTTGCGGCAGCGACCGAGGCGAAGAAGGCGCGCCTGCGCCTGACGCTGTCGCATGGGGACATCCATACCCTTATCGCGAATAATCTCGCTGATCGGCGTCAACCGCAGGCAGAAATCTTTGCGCGCCAGATAGAAGAGCTGAAGGCGGCCGGGGCAGAGGTGGCGGCGCTCACATCGCTGGGCGCGCATTATTGCTTTGAAGAACTTGAGGCGATATCGGCACTGCCTCTGATCTCCGGGGTTGCCCCTCTCGATGCCTATTTTACATCACAAGGCGTGCGGCGCATCGGCCTGCTGGGCACCCGTGTTGTGATGCGCACCCGGCTCTACGGCCAACTCTCGCAGACCGAGGCGGTCGCTCTGGACGATGACATCGAGACCCTTGGTCAAACCTACCAGGAGGTTGCGGTGGCGGGAGAATGCACCCCGGTGCAGCGGCAAGCCTTCCTGGAGGCAGGTCAAAAGATGGTCAGCACCCTGGGTGCTGAGGCCATCGTCCTTGCCGGGACCGATCTGAACCTCGCCTTTGACGACCAGGATCCGGGCTACCCGGTGATCGATGCGCTGGATGTCCATGTCGCCTTGCTGGCGCGACTGGCCGCCGGCGAAATCAATATCGCGGAGGCCATTGCCAGGCGCTGAGCGCTTCGTCCCGATGAGATCAATACTGTAAATTGGCGGAGGGGGAGTCCTCTCACGGGTTGGTCGCTGAGTATCAGAGAAAGCTGTGTATCGTTATTTATCAGCTGATTAAACCTTATTTAGGGTCGCTGAAGAGTTAGAAGGACCGCTGATGATCATAAAAATGGGATGGTGGAAAAGATGGGTGAGATTTTCTTGACTCTCCTATAGGCCGCTGCCGAAATGGCCTTCGACGGAGAAAATCGATGGCCAGACAGTATCAGCGCCTCAATGCCCTTGCCGTAACGCATGCCAAAACGCCAGGCATGTACCCGGATGGCGACGGGCTCTATCTGCAGGTTGCGCCTGGCGGCAGCAAGAGCTGGATATTCCGGTACCGGCTTAACGGGCGCAAAACGCCCCGCGATATGGGGCTGGGGCCGGTCCGGCTGGTGGGGCTCGCGGAAGCGCGCAGTAAGGCGCAGGAGGCGCGGAAGCTGCTGCTGGAGAAAGTCGATCCGCTTGAACAGCGCCAGCAGGGGCGGGCACAGCGCGCCGCCGATGCGGCGGGAACCATCAGCTTCCGGGATGCCGCCGAACGCTACATCAAATCAAAGGCCCCCGGCTGGAAGAACGAGAAGCACAAGGAGCAGTGGGCGGCGACTCTGGAGAACTACGTTTATCCGGCCATCGGAAGCCTCCCGGTCAATCTGGTGGAGGTTGGCCATGTGATGAAGATCCTGGAACCGATCTGGACGGTGAAGACCGAGACGGCAAGCCGGGTCAGGGGCCGTATAGAATCCGTTCTCGACTGGGCCGGCGTGCATCGTTACCGGAAGGGTGATAATCCGGCGCGCTGGAAGGGCCAGCTTGAGAAGCTGCTGCCAGCCCCGACGCGGGTGAAACGGGTAAAGCACCACCCGGCGCTGCCCTACAAGGAATTGCCTGGCTTTATCGATCTGCTGCGCAGCCAGAACAGCATTGGCGCTCTGGCCCTGGAATTCACGATACTGACGGCGGCGCGGACGGGAGAGGCGATCGGGGCGACCTGGGATGAGATCGACCTGCCCGCACATATCTGGACAGTGCCGGCCGAACGGATCAAGGCCGGTAAGGAACACCGGGTGCCGCTCTCCTATCGTGCCGCCGAAATACTGGTCATGATGCGCGAGGGGCGGATGAACGCATTTGTCTTCCCTGGCCTGCGCAAGGGCAAGCCGCTTTCCAACATGGCCATGCTGGGCGTGCTGAAGCGGATGGGCTGCGGCCATCTGACGACGCATGGGTTTCGGTCCACCTTCCGGGACTGGGCGGCGGAATGCACCAGCTTCCCGAGCGAAATGGCAGAGATGGCGCTGGCCCACACCATCGGCAACAAAGTTGAGGCCGCCTATCGCCGGGGTGATCTGTTCGACCGCCGCCGCCAGATGATGCGGGAGTTCGCCGCTTATTGCGGTAGCGTGGGAGCCACTGCCTGACGGTAATCCCTCGGCACCCGTGAGCACTGGCGGTCGAGCCCGGCACTGTGCGACGGATGGCCAGCGGCGCAAGCGGCCCCGGTGCCGGGATTATGGTTATTTTGCCCCCAAGGCGCAGCGCCAGGGGGCGCCGCGATAGGGGCCTACTCATCGCGGGCCGGCGGGCAGCTCGCGAGAAACTCGATCGCGGCCTTCAGGGGGATCAGGACTCTTCTGCCAAGCTTGAAGTGCGGAAGCTCACCGCTCTTGATCAGTTCCTTGACGAGCGTCCTGCCGAGGCTCGTTGCCTTGCAGAAATCGTCGATGGAATAACAGAGCCGCGGGATCTTCGGCCGGGTGTCCTTCCGCCCAGCAGGGCGTCGGCGGTTCTGGATCTTACGGCGGGGATGTGCGGTAGCTCGGGAGAGATCAGAAATGCGCATCGGATTATCCTTGGGTCTGGTGATGGACCCAGGAATCCTGCCACAGCGTATCTCTCATTCTGGTAAAGCCGGGTTGTCGTTTCCATAAGTTACTGTAGTATAACGCTATTCTCTGTGGGCTGGGCTTGGCGTTGTCGATTTTTGGGGATGCTCGCGTCCTCTCCCTGGCCCCGGGCGGCCCGATCTGCTCGCCGCTCTGGCCAGTCGATTCTGCCGAAGGTGATCCTGTCGCTGCCTGCTAGTGTCGGTGATGCTGGGCTGGAGCAGGGCACCGGGAAAGCGGGGATTATAGCTGCGCAGGACGAAGATGTCGGGTCACAGGCCGCCGGGAAAACCGACTCACACGCCGAGACGGCCTCTGCCCCCTAAGTCCCGATGAGCCTGGGTCGTATCGGCACCCAGTCCGAGGTGGGACGGCGCCAGTCTGGGGCGGTCTCGACGATCCGGAGGCGGCTGACGGCATCGAGGTCGGCTGGTGTGAGCGCGCCGAGATAGACATTGCCGCTCCACTGGGGGCTGCGGCCCGTGCGGATGGCGGCGGGGCAGAGCCTCTCGCCGATCAGGCTGGCTTCATCGACAGGCGGCTCGCCGGGTTCGACCCCGGTCATATCGGCGATCAGGGCCGGCAGATCCCCGCGATAGGGGGAATAGAAGATGCCGAAGGGCAGCCTGGTCAGGGTGAAGCCTCTCAGCTGACCGCTGCGCACCCGGGCCCTGACAATCCCGGCGGCACGCGCGATGAGGGCAGGGGTGAGCAGCCTGTCCTCGAGGACGGGCGCTGTCCCGCCATTCGGCTCGAAGGCGAGGCCCTCCAGTTCGACACAGCCGATAATCGTCCGGCCTTCGGGATCGAGGGCATTGTCATGGTCGAACACCATCTCGGTACTCGACGGGGGCCAGCCCGCCGGATCATAGGGGGCAATCACCATCAGATGACGACCCGCCCGGAGATGGTCATCACAAGCGGTGGCGATGGAGATGTACCGGAAGCCCTCGGGCTCGGCATAGATGTTGTGGGTCCGGGCAATCTCCGCGAGTTCCGCGGCACGCTCCCGCAGCCTGGTCTGCATGGCGATGGACATTCGGCATCCTCCACTGTGTCTCCGGATCGTTCAGGAGAGCGTCGTCGATCTTTCCTCGCCGAAGGCTTCATAGGCCAGGACGAGCCGCTCGGCCTCTGCGCGGGTGAAGGGCCGCCGGTTATGCGGCAGCAGCGGCACCCGCCAATCCGGGTCGCCGAGCCGGGGCGTCGGCATATCCGCCGTCTGGATCTCCTCCGGCGCCAGCGTGGCCCGGAACACACTGCCCAGCGCCAGTTAAATTCCACTACGCCTGACGAGGTTCTTGATCCATCCGATACAAAAATCGATTGCCCAGTCGGTTTGATGAGCATTCAAGTTTGGACGATTGCCGCTGCCGCTGCCATGACCCATCGGGTTACGAACATCCCTGAAAAACGCCTTCAACATCTCGCCTTCCCAAGTTTCCACGAATCGACCATTGGCCGCCGATACAAGATTATCGACGTAGTTGGCAGCCCCTTTTTCGTTGCCTCTGGACCATCCTTTTTTTTCACTGATTATCTTGATGGTGCTTTCTAGGGCTTTGGAGGCATTAAAAACGGCGTCATCGCGATTGTTGGCCCGGGCGTCGAAGGCATCTTTCATCTCGTCGTCGACGTTTTTCCAAACTGGTGCCGCGACCAAACTCCAAAATGGCGTGTCTAATTCGACTTCCGACAGGTCGTCTTGGGCAGGCTGAAACACGCCCCCATGATACCTAAAGGGGAAGTCGAGCCGCTTTAGCCGTTCGTTGAGTTCTCCCAAAACTAGGTCAAAGTCATCGCTGCGGTTTCCTCGTCTTGCCTTATTATCCACATTCCGCAATATCAATTCTGCTAAACTCAACCTGATACTCAATAATTTCGGTGCTGGGCATGAATGAGCTAAAGCTAGATTTGGAACATTTCCGATGAATTCTTTGCACGCATCCCTATAACTTATCAAATGTCTTTCATAATACGTTCCAGTATGGCGATCCATTATCTCTTCGACGCCAATTTCCCTGCATAAGGTAGTATAGCAATTTTCACACGTATTCTCGACATTATGAACAAGAGGAAATGCACGTTCGAATATCATAGTTCCGATTTGATGAAATGCCCGTTGATGGGAGTCATGTCTGGTGAATACAAAGGCACCATCGTTTCGGTCATAGAAAATATCAGCAATCGGCATGGTTCATCTTTTCAAAGTGGATGTCGCGAGCACCATCTTTTCGTGTACCATTTAGAGTCCTTATCCATACTGCTCTGAAAACCTGTAGGATCATCGCAGGCAATTTCTCTCACAATTTTCAGGAAATTTCCAAGATCGATAAATCTAAGATCATTATTCTCTTTTATGTCTGTGTCTGATGCGATGAAAAACCCGTCTACATTTTCCTGATCATCGAAACGCAAAAGGAAAATATGGCTATGAATTATTCGATCAAATACCTCCCATATACCCTTGGTGCCGGATTTTTTTGAATTAAGATTGTAATGCTTATCTATGTGGTGCCAGTTTGATGGAGTGAACTTAGAGTTTGTTCGTTCATAGATTTTAAAGTTGATTTTTTTGTGATGTAAGGCGGTGCAGATTTTATCTGCATCTTTTAATTTTCGCATCGCATACGCGGCTAGTAATATCTTTTTTTCGAATATTATTGCCTGTTGTGATTTCCTCGATGTCTTTGTTGCCCACCGCTCCAAAATGTCGGCATCTTCAAGCAACGTTTTTTTCCAAGGTCCAGATTCCCATATCATCGCGGCCCCTCCATTCAAAGCATCTAATTCATACCTTTAAGGTGGCTTCAACCAAGACGGAACCGTGGAAAATTAGATGCCGCTCTGCTCGATCAGCTGCAGATAGAGGCTCGGCGTCAAAGCAAACGGCACCTTCTCCTGCCAACCGCCCTGCTGACCACTGGCGCCGTTCCAGCAATCCAGCAGCGCCTTGGTCAGCGAGCGGATGGCGAAGGCTCGGTCGTGTCCCGCCGCCTGGGCGGCCGGGGTGAGGGGGGGGCGCAGATCATCGGCGCGAGGATCGCGGCGATCTGATCGCGGGTCGGATGACCAGTGGGGGTAAGGGACATGCGTGCCTCCGCATAGTCCAATACGGAATAGTGCCCACAGACCCTTAGGAGTGCCAATTCGTAATGCCACCCGGCGGGAGAGACGGGTGGGCGCGCGCGACATATCAGATCGGGATTATCGGCGGCTGATCGAGCTGCTGATCGCCAGGCGCCGCGCAGCCGGCCTCACCCAGAACGACCTGATCGACGGCCTGAAGAAGAACCAGGCCGGCATCTCCAAGCTCGAACGCTGCCAGCGCCGCCTCGACGTCATCGACCTCGTACGCTACTGCGATGCCATCGGCGCCGACCCGCTGGATATCATGCTCGAATGGCTCGGGCGGAGGTGAGGGGACTCAGTCCGGCCTTTTTAATCAGCTGCGTAGAACTCACCTGAAGTTCCGCCCCTTCGGCATGACCGCCTCCGCCGCTTTCACCTGCTTCTGCCTGTGATCACCCCACGGCCTGCCCACATCTTTGGCGCGCACGATCGCCCCGGTAAAAGCCTCGCCGGTAATGTCCGCCTCCCCAGCGCCGCCAGATAATGGTTCAAATCGATGAGCTTGGCTTAGGGTCTTGTCTCCGACATGGCGAAGATGACGCCAAATGGAGATCGCCTGCTATTGGGTTAGTATGGCTAGAACGTCATAGGAAGCGAGGAGATACGCGTGGTGGTAATTTCTCCATGGGGGAAGTTGGACGCTCATCGCGATAGCGTGACCGGGTTGCCCTTCGGCTATTTCCACCACCTAGCCCATCATTGCGCGGATGTTGCGGCCTGCTTCGAGGTCATCGCGGCACTGCCGGTAGTACGCGCCCGGCTGGAGCGCTCGGCGGGGCGTACCCTGTTGGCGGCTGATATTGTGCGCCTCGCTGTCCTCGCCTTCCTGCATGATTGTGGCAAGCTGCATCCGGGTTTCCAGGCCAAGGCCGGTTGGCCATACGAGGTCTGGCCGCATGGCCCTCACGGACATGTGGCGGAGGGCGCCACGATCTTCGGAAGCGGCGCGGTGCAGGAACGGATCGCCGCTAATCTCCATGTCGATCGCCTGGCGTCATGGGGCGTGTCCACGAGCCTGCTGTATGCGGTGCTGGCGCATCATGGCCGGCCCTTCCAGGTGGAGAGCCGGAATTCAAAGAACTGGGAAAGCGTGCCGGTCCTGGGTTACGACCCCGTGGCGGCATCGGCGGAGATCGGTGCGCTGCTGCCGCGCTGGTTTGCGCCGGCTTTCTCTGAGGGCAGTGCGCCGCTGCCAGACACGCCCGACTTCCAGCATCTTCTGTGTGGTCTGGTCTCGCTGGCTGACTGGCTGGGTTCCACGCGCACGGTATTCGATTTCGTGCCGGTGCTGGACGCAGCCTATATTGACGAGGCCCGCCGCAAGGCAAAAGCGGCCATGGCCGAGGTCGGGCTCGATGTCGGTCGCTGGCGTGCGGCGATAGAGGGACGCGCCGATTTTCCGACACTGGCGCCGGGCAGGCAGCCGCGTGCCGCGCAATCGCTGGTCGGTGGCTGGTCTCTCGACGACCCGCTGGTCATCCTGGAGGCCGAAACCGGTTCCGGCAAAACCGAGGCGGCCCTCTGGCGCTTCGCCCGGCTGTTCGAGGCAGGCAAGGTGGACAGCCTCTATTTCGCCCTGCCGACTCGCGCGGCGGCGAAGCAGATTCACGGGCGGGTGAATGACGCCATTGGCAGGCTGCTGGGCGAGGGCGCGCCGGAGGCCGTGCTGGCCGTGCCAGGCTATCTTAAGGTGGGTGAGGTTCAGGGCCAGGCGCTGCCTGGGTTCGAGGTGCGCTGGGACGATGAGGATGGGCCGGGCGAGGCCAAGCGCCTTGCCCGCTGGGCGGCAGAGAGCGCAAACCGCTATCTCGCCGCCACGGTTGCGGTTGGGACTGTCGATCAGGCGATGCTGGCGGGATTGCAGGTCAAGCACGCGCATCTGCGCGCGGCGGCACTGTCGCGAGCGCTGCTGGTGATCGACGAAGTCCATGCCTCCGATTCCTACATGACCGGTGTCCAGGGTCATCTGTTGTCGCTGCATCTGGAACGTGGCGGCCATGCCATGCTGATGTCGGCGACGCTGGGTTCGTCGGCGCGGGCGCGCTGGCTCGGCGGTAGAAGAGCGGCAGTGCCCGGTCTGGCGGAGGCCATTGCGGCACCCTATCCCGCGGTCTGGGGCAGCAATGAGGGGTGCCATGCCGTCAAGATGCGGGAGGAGGACCGGGAAAAGCGGGTGCATATGACCCTAGCCGCCGGGTGGGAAGCGGCGGAGGCAGCGCGCCACGCCATTACTGCCGCCCGGCAGGGCGCGCGCGTGCTCGTCATCCGCAACACGGTGAAAGCAGCGCTGGAGAGTTTCGAAGCGGTCGCAGCAGCCGGCGGCGGTGACCTGCTGTGGCAGGTAGCAGGTGGCCCGGCGCTGCATCATTCCCGTTTCGCGCCAGAGGATCGCCGGCTGCTGGATACGGCGGTGGAAGTGGCGCTGTCGCCGGACAGGGAGCAACGCCCATCCGGCGGTGTCATCGTGATCGGTACCCAGACGCTGGAGCAGTCGCTGGATATCTGCGCCGACTTCCTGGTGACGGATCTGTGCCCGGTGGATGTGTTGCTACAGCGTATCGGCCGGCTGCACCGGCATCTCAATGTTCCGCGCCCCTCCGGCTATGCGGTGCCGCGCTGCGTGGTTCTGGCCCCGGCCAATGGGCTCGATCATCTGGCCGCACCGGCTTTCGAGAACGGAATCGGCAGCTTCAAGAGGGAGGGCGGCGGCATCTACACCAACCTGCATGCCTGCGAGCTGACTCGGCGGCTGATCCAGGACTTCCCGGAATGGACCATTCCGGCGATGAACCGCTTTCTGGTGGAAAGCGCCACACATCCGGACGCCATTGAGGCGCTCAATCAGGAAAAGGGGCGGGACTGGCAGGAGTACGAGCAGAAGGCCTATGGCCGGGAAATGAGCGAGCGCCAGGCCGCCCAGAATGTAGCCTTGCCCGTCCGGCGGCCCTTCGCGGAGTTAACGTTTCCACAGGACGAGGCGCGTATCCGCACCCGGCTGGGCGGCGAGGGTGCTGTCATTCGTTTTGCCGAAGCGGTACCAGGGCCCTTCGGTCAACCTGTTCAAAGCGTCACCCTTCCCAGCCATTGGTCGCAGGGAATCGATACGGAAGCGCCTATATTTCCGATTGTGATATTGGATAAAATATCAATTAATATTGATAATAAAAATTTCCTGTATGACAGGCAGGGGCTCAGGAGGGGGCGGCACAATGGAGAGGGCACACAACCTTCTTAATGAGCTTCTTATCCACACTACGCCGACCGCAGCGCTGAGTTTGCCGGGCGTATTGGCCGGGCTGGCACGCGACGAGATTGAGAGCTTTCCTGCCCTGCGGCCGCACCAGATGCCGGCCTGGCACATGTTCCTGGTGCAGCTCGCGGCGCTGTCGCTGCACGCTGCAGGGCGTGTGGATATCCCCGAGGAAGAAGCGGAATGGTGCCAGCTGCTGCGCGGTCTGACGGCTGACTATCCAGCGGATGAGCCATGGTGCCTGGCGGTCGAGGACCGCTCGAAGCCGGCCTTTTTGCAGCCGCCGATGCCGGAGGACGCGAAGCCGAAAGATGTGCCGACGCCGGATGCGCTGGATGTCCTTATGACTTCCAAGAACCACGATCTGAAAAAGGCTGTTGCCCGCGAAAGCGCGCCGGAGGACTGGCTGTTCGCCCTGATCTCTTTGCAAACCCAAGGCGGATGGGGAGGTAGGGACAATTATGGCATCACGCGGATGAACGGGAATTTTTCGTCGCGTGTGTTGCTGGGGCTGGCGCCCTTGCGCGCCCCATCCCAGCAGGATTTGGCACCCCGGCCCGGCGCCTGGTTCCGCCGCGATCTGCGCTATCTGCTGGAGACGCGCGAGGATGTGTCGGATTTCTGCGGGATCGACTATCCGGATCGCGGTATCGGCCTGACCTGGCTGCAGCCCTGGCCCGAGGGCGCGCAACTGCGCATGCGCGATCTGGATCTCTGGTTTATCGAGGCCTGCCGCCGGGTGCGTCTCGTGGCGAAGGATGGTTCGCTGAACGGTGTGCGCGGCACCTCCAAGGCGGCGCGCATCGATGCCAAGCAGGCCAACGGTGTGCTGTGTGACCCCTGGGCGCCGGTTCACAAGACGAAAAACACGAGTCTGTCGTTGAACGAAGACGGCCGTTTCAACTATGCCCGGCTGACCGATCTGCTATTCAGCGGCGATTGGGAACTGCCGCTGCTGGCGCGGCCGGCCAGTTTCGAGAGGCAAGATGGGCCTCTGCTACTTGCGGCGGCGGCGCTGGCGCGTGGGCAGAAGACCGGCGGATTCCAAAGTCGCTTCGTTCCGTTGTCGGCGGCGGTGTCGGCGGCGCTGCGGACGACGGACAAGCGCGAAAAACTGCACGAACTGGCAAAGGAGCAGGTCCAGGCCATCGCCGGCTTTGAGCGGGCATTATCTTTTGCGTTGGCTCTTGTGCTTGCGAACGGTGAGCATGAAAAGGCTCGTGATAAGAGTGGCAAGGTCAAGCCTGCATTATATGAGCGGCTGAGAGAGCCACGCGCTCATCTCGACCGGTTCGCGGATGACATCTTCTTCCCGCATCTCTGGCGCCGATTCGAGGTCAAGGAGGCGGGCGACTCGGCCCGCCAGCAGGAAGAATGGCTGGATTTTGCCGGCCAACTCTGGAAACGCACGGACGGTATCTTCTGGCAATTCCTGCCCGCCATGCCCTGCGCCGCACTTTATCGTCACCGTGCCGAGGCGCGTGCAGAGTCGGCGCTGCGGGCAATGGTCCGCAAGACCCATCCCGAATTGTTTCAAAAAGCTGCCCGAGAAACCGAAGGGGAGGGAGAGCATGCCAACTGAACGCGACGAGGTTGACTACCACGAGAAGATCGTTGTCGACCTCTCTAAACAAATGCGATTCGATCTGGACCCCGGCGCCATGGCCCGGCTGCGGCGCATGGAGGTGGATAGCGCGGGTGAGGCCGATTATTGGCGGCTCGCCGCGCAATGCGGCTTTCTCCAGCAGAATCAGGACAAATGGCGGCGAATCGTCAAACTGATGGCGCTGATGTGCGGCAAGGGCGAGGTCGGCCAGCGCGGTGCGCTGCATGATACAAGGCGCGGCCTGGGCGCGGCGCTGTGCGACGGCGGCGATCTGCACTGGTCGCCCGGTCCGGCAGGCGATGGCCGTCCCGTGCTGTCGGAGACGCGTTTTGCTCGTTTCCTCGAAATCTCGCCAGCGGGCCGCTATGAGGCGCTGGAGCGGCTGATGCGCTGGCTGGCGGCCCATCGCAACAGCGACAGCGGCGTCAACTGTGCCGAGATCGCCGAGCTGATCCTGTTCCCCGATCCCGTGCGCAGGTTGCGCCAGATCGCCCGCGACTATTACCGCCGGCTCGATTTCCAAAGCACAAAGACCGAAACACCAGAGGAGGCCGCCTGATGACCCCGCCGCGTTTCCTGCAGATCCATACGCTGCATTCCTACACCGCCGCCCTTCTGAACCGCGATGATACCGGGCAGGCCAAGCGGCTGGTCTATGGCGGGGATGTCCGCACGCGGATTTCCTCGCAATGCCTGAAGCGCCATTGGCGGATGGCGGCGGACGATCCCCATGCCTTGCAGACCCTGACCGACTATGTCGCCTCCTTCCGGTCGCGCGAGTTGGTGACGGAGAAGGTCATAAAGCCCTTGCTGGGCCGATATCCCGAGGAGGTGGTGCAGGCGCTGGAGCCGGCCTTCCAGCAACTCGTCTATGGCAAAAACGCTGACAAGGGCAAGAAGAGCCGCCAGACCCTGCTGCTGGGTCAGCCGGAACTCGACTGGCTCGCCGGGCAGGCGGAGCGCATCGCTTCCGAATTCGCTGATGCCAAGGCGGCCGAAAAGGCCGTCGCCGATTGGACGAAAGACAAGAACTTCAAGGCCATGGCGGAGAATGCCTCTCTGCCCGGTGGCATCGCAGCGGCCCTGTTCGGGCGCATGGTGACATCCGACCCGGCGGCCAATATCGACGCCCCCGTGCATGTCGCCCACGCCTTCACCGTGCACAAATCGGAAAGCGAAGATGATTACTTCACCGCCGTGGACGATCTGAGCGAGGACGAGCCTGGCGCTGACACCATTCAGGAAACGGAACTGACCTCCGGCCTGTATTACGGCTATGCGGTGATCGATATGCCGGGGCTGATCGGCAATTGCGGCGGCGACCGCGACCTTGCCTCGCGCATCGTGCATAATCTGATCCATCTCATCGCCGAGGTGTCGCCGGGCGCCAAGCTGGGCTCGACCGCGCCCTATGGCCGGGCCGGGATGATGCTGATCGAGGCCGGCGCCCGGCAGCCGCGCTCGCTCGCCAGCGCCTACCGGAAGGCGGTAAGGCATGATTTCGATAAGGCACGCGACGCGCTGCAGGACGAGTTGAACCGCTACGACGAAAGCTACGCCACCGGCGAGGCGCGCCGGCATCTCTGCGTGGATGGGGCGCTGGACGGTATCGAGAAACTGGCGCTGACGCCGCTTGCCGAATGGGCGGCTGCCCGAGTGCCGGGGGCGCCCGATGCCTGACAGCGACCCACACACGCATCGATGGCTCGTGCTGCGGCTGGAGGCGCCGTTGCTGGCCTTCGGCGGAGTCGCCATCGATCATGTCGGCATCACGCGCGACTTCCCGGCCCTGTCCATGCTGACTGGCCTGCTGGCCAATGCGCTGGGCTATCGCCGCACCGAGTGGGAGAAGCATCAGGCGCTGCAGGACCGGCTGGTCTTCGCCGCGCGCCGCGACCGCGAACACCCGGCGGGTATCCTGACCGACAGCCAGAATGTCCAGATAGACAAGTATGACGAAGGCTGGACGACCTATGGCATTCCGGAAGGGCGCGGTGGGGACAGCTATAGCGGCCCTCATCGCCGCCGGCGCGACTATCACATGGATGCATGCGTCACGCTGGTGCTGCGCCTCTCGCCGGCGGAGGGTGATCCCGGTCTCGACAGCCTTGCCGCGGCGCTCTCCCTGCCCGCCAGGCCGCTCTTCATCGGCCGCAAACCCTGCCTGCCCTCGGCGCCGCTGGATGGTGGCTTCGTGCATGCCGCGACGGCATTCGAGGCGCTGCGGCGGGTGCCAGGCGACGCCACCGAGCCGTTGCGGGCATTATGGCCGGCGGGGGAGGGGCCCGAATCTGGCGAATCCGTCCACCGGATTATCGATCTTCCGGATTTGCGCAACTGGCGCACCGGCCTGCATGGCGGCACCCGCCGCGTGGTGGAAGGCACGCTCCTGCTGGAGAGGGCGGCGGCATGAGCGCGCTGCACATGGTCAGCCTGCCCCTGGTGCTGGAACCCTTCCGGCGCTGGATGGCGACGCGGGGCCTTGCCGCCGATGAGGGGCGGGCCCTGCATCACCTGTTGTCGGAGAGTTTCGGCAAGGGCGTCTTGCAGCCCTTCCGGTTGATGGTCGGAAAGGATGCGCGTCAGGCAACGCTCTACGCCTATACGCAGGCGGATCAGACGGCCTTGCGTCAGACCGCATCAGAAACCGGCATGCCGGATGCGCTGGCGCTGATCGATCTGGTGCATTTGGACACCAAAATCATGCCGGAGGCCTGGACGGAGGGACGACGCTTCGCCTTCGATGTGCGCGTCCGTCCGGTACGGCGTCTGCTGAAGCCGCTGGACGGGGCGGAGGGCGGATCGGCGAAGCCCTTCCGCAAGGGCGCGGAGGTGGATGCCTTCCTGGTCGCCGCGCTGCGCCATTCTGCCGATGGCGAGTCTGGCCCCCTGGATACGCGAATGACACGCGAAGCGGTTTATCGCGACTGGCTCGCCGAGCGGCTTGCTGGCGCGGCGCGGCTGGACGGCGCCCGCCTGGTGCGTCTGGAGCGGACCCGGATCGCGCGGAACAAGGTCGCCGAAGGCCCGGACGCTGTCTTTCACGGGGAACTGACCGTGACCGATGGCGTCGCACTCGCCCGGTTGCTCGCGAGGGGCGTCGGCCGGCACACGGCCTATGGCTACGGCATGCTGCTGTTGCGCCCGGCAAGTGGATAGGGAGCGGGAGGGTAGAGGATGCTGAGCGGCCGGCTTGGCCTGGAAAAGGCGCGCATTCCCCATGCCGACCGGCACGGGCTGGTCTGGCTCGACCGGGGCCGGTTGGAGGTTGAGGACGGGTGCCTGCGCTTCGTCACCGCAGGCGGCGGCGAGCTGGCGCCGGGCGACTACCAGATTCCCCACCAGTCCCTGTCCATTGTCCTGCTGGGGCCGGGGTCGAGCGTGACCCATGATGCCCTGCGCCTGCTCGCCCGGCATGGCTGTGCCCTGGCGGCCATCGGTGAAGGGGCGGTGCGCTTCTATACTGCACCGCCGCTGATGCCCGACAGCTCCGCCATCGCGCGCGCTCAAGTGACGCTCTGGGCAGACCCCAAAACCCGCATGGAGGTGGCGCGCGCCATGTATGCGCTGCGTTTCGATGAGATCGTGCGGACACGCGACATCGCTGTGCTGCGCGGCCAGGAGGGCGCAAGGATCAAGCGCAGCTACCAGCTTGCCGCCGAGCGTTTCGGCATTTCCTGGAAAGGGCGCAATTACGACCGCGACAATCCGAATGCTGGCGATTTGCCCAACCAGGCGATCAACCATGCGGCAAGCGCCATGCGCGCGGCCGCCTGCGTGGCCGTGGCGGCCGTGGGTGCGATTCCGCAACTGGGGTTCATCCATGAGGATTCCGGTCAGTCCTTCGTGCTCGATATCGCCGATCTCTACCGCCACGATGTGACGCTCGACATCGCGTTCGGCGCCGTCAAGGAGGCCCAGAAAACAGGCGAAATCATCGAACGGACAACACGCCAGCGCGCCGCCAGGCTGTTCCGGCAGCAGGCTGTCATTCCCTCGATGATCGACAGGATCAAAAGTCTGGTCGGGCCGGAGAAGGACAAGGAAGCGCCTGAGAAGGCGACTGGTGAACCGGGAGAAGCAGATCACGAGGAGGCGGGCTGATGCCGATGGTGGTGGTCATTACCCGCGATGTGGAAGGCCGCTACCGCGGGTTCCTCGGCTCCGTCATGCTGGAACTCTCCGCCGGCGTCTATGCCCACCCGCGCATGAGTGCCGGCGTGCGCACTCGGGTCTGGGCAGTGCTGGCCGACTGGTACGGCCAGCTCGGGCGCGGCAGTATCGTGATGACCTGGGCCGACAGCGCGTCGCATGGCGGCCTCGGCCTCTCATCGCTGGGCGAGCCGCCCAAGGATATCGTCGCCCACGACGCCATGCTGCTGGTACGTCGGCGGCTTGCCGATTCGAGGCCACCGACCTGAACGGCCTCGGCGCTCTTTGACATTGTATATAAAAATCAGCAGGCTAAAGGATAGAGGTTCCCCCGCAGGCGCGGGGATAGACCCGAAGCAAAGGCCACCCCCTCCCCCGATACCGAGGTTCCCCCGCAGGCGCGGGGATAGACCCTTCGATCATCGCACCGGCTCCATTGTGCCAGTGGTTCCCCCGCAGGCGCGGGGATAGACCCTCGCCAGCCTTCCTTGCGCGCCTTCGCCCAACGGTTCCCCCGCAGGCGCGGGGATAGACCCGCGGCATGACCTCCCCCTACCTACGCATCCACGGTTCCCCCGCAGGCGCGGGGATAGACCCTTCAGCGAGATTGGGCTGGCAATCTCCCCGCGGGTTCCCCCGCAGGCGCGGGGATAGACCCGGCGTTGGTGATCGTCCCGGCGGTGCCGGTGTGGTTCCCCCGCAGGCGCGGGGATAGACCCGGTACGGCTATTCTGACGGCCGGTATTGACACGGTTCCCCCGCAGGCGCGGGGATAGACCCAGGTGACGCGGCAGATTGGCAATGCGGTAGCGGGTTCCCCCGCAGGCGCGGGGATAGACCCGGGCACAGCCCCATCTGCTCCGCGCCCTTGCGGGTTCCCCCGCAGGCGCGGGGATAGACCCGCCATCCGGTACTTAGCAAAGGTATTGCGATAGGTTCCCCCGCAGGCGCGGGGATAGACCCCGCAGAATTCAGCCGTTCCGCAATCGCCTCCAGGTTCCCCCGCAGGCGCGGGGATAGACCCCCCAGCAGCGGTGGCAAATAGGGCGTGAAAAGGGTTCCCCCGCAGGCGCGGGGATAGACCCGATCGTTGCGGCCGAAAGTGGGGTTTCTTCGTGGTTCCCCCGCAGGCGCGGGGATAGACCCTGCATCTACATGCGCTCTACACAATCCAAGGGGGTTCCCCCGCAGGCGCGGGGATAGACCCCAATGTGGCTGACTAGGAGAGGAAAAGGCCGAGGTTCCCCCGCAGGCGCGGGGATAGACCCGGCATATGAAGTTATCAAAAAAGGCCACATGCGGTTCCCCCGCAGGCGCGGGGATAGACCCGCGTGGCCCGCGCTTCGGGCAACAACTCCCGAGGTTCCCCCGCAGGCGCGGGGATAGACCCACTTTTCAGGTGGGCTCCGGCGTCGTCGACCAGGTTCCCCCGCAGGCGCGGGGATAGACCCGCCGTGGCCGATGCCGATCTGATCGGCACCGAGGTTCCCCCGCAGGCGCGGGGATAGACCCTACTACATACCAGAGGACGCATTGCAATAAAGGGTTCCCCCGCAGGCGCGGGGATAGACCCACTAGTGGTTGTCACCGCGTCCACCAGTTCCTGGTTCCCCCGCAGGCGCGGGGATAGACCCTCGGCGGGCGCGGCTGTTGACGTGTCTGTCATGGTTCCCCCGCAGGCGCGGGGATAGACCCCCGGAAATATTGCGTTCCTTCGGCCAGTTCCTGGTTCCCCCGCAGGCGCGGGGATAGACCCACGGCCTTCAGCTTGGAGCCGGGCGAAGATATGGTTCCCCCGCAGGCGCGGGGATAGACCCAGGGGTGACTGTGGCGCGGATATAGCGCTTGTGG
>JAHJHR010000012.1 GCA_018823745.1 Alphaproteobacteria bacterium | reverse complement strand
CCACCAGCCACGCCAGACCGGCTCCGCCTGCCGCAGCACCGGGGCGGCGCTGCCCAGCACCGTATCCAGCCGCAGCAGCCAGCGCGACGGCACACTCGGCGCGCCCTCCACCTTTTCCGCCCGGGTCAGCACGATCTCCGGCGCGGCGAAGGCCTGCGCGAAATCATGCGCCGACAGGCCGATGCGGCGTTCCGGCAGTGGCAGGCCGAAGCTGGCGCGCATCGGGCGGCTCATCCACGGATCGGAGCCGGCGGCGGGCGGCCAGGTGCCCTCGTTCAGCCCGCCCAGCACCACCAGATCGGCCTGTTGCAACCGGGCCTCCAGCGGCCCCCAGATCGACAGGCGGGGGTGGCTGGACTGGCGCGGCCGCACAACGCGGCCGGCCAGCAGCGCGTCGAGCAAGGCCGGATACAGCCCCGGATCAGCCGAGCCCAGCGTGCCGGCGGCCTCACGCAATTCGGCCAGGAAATTCGCTGCCGCCTCGCCGGCCTCGCCCTGCCACAGCCGCACCGGGCCGGGGGCGTCACGGCTGGCGGCCAGCGCCTCGGCCAGCCGGCCATGGGTTTCCAGCAGCTCGGCCAGATCGACACTGTCCTGCGCCATCAGCGCGGCCATCGGCGCCAGCAGTGCCTCCAGCCGGTCGAGCCAGGGGAACAAGGCGGCGAAGCGCGGGCGGTGCGGGCGCTGGGTACGCTCCTCGATCTCGCGGATATTCTGCTCCAGCGCCAAGCGGATGCCAGCGACGCCATCCTGCGGGCGCGGGCCGCGCAGGGCGGCTTCCTCCAGCAGGCGCAGGCGACGGCGGAAATCCGCCGGGTCTTCGCCGCCAGCCGCCAGCGGATGTTTCAGCGCCGCTAGCAGCGCCAGCGGTGCGGCCCGTTCGGCCGCCAGCGCCGCCGTCAGGCGCAGGAAGCTGCCGGGCGGGGTTTCCATCAGTGGCACGCCGGCGGAATCATCGACCTGCACCTCCCAGCGCGCCAGCTCGGCGGCGACACGGCGCGCCAGTGCGCGGTCCGGCGTCACCAGTGCGGCGGTCCGGCCTGGAACCTCCAGCGCCTGGCGCAGCAGCAGGGCGATCACCCCCGCCTCCTCCTGCGCCGTTGCGCAATCGATGCGGGAGATGCCGGCGAGATCAGCCTCGCTGAAGGGCGCTGCCTGCCGCCAGGCCTCGGTGGTCGAGGCCGGGCGCAGCGCCTCGGCGATCAGCCGCTGGCGCGGCATGGGCGGGTTTTCCACCCAGTCGCGGACATCCGCACGGGCGATGCCGAGATGGCGGATCAGATGGGCAAGGTTGAATTGCGGATGGCTTTCATCCTCCTCAATGACCGCCCAGGTGGCGTCGTCGCTGTCCTTGTCCAGGCCAGGCAGCACGATCATGCCCTGCGGCAGGCCGGCGATGGCGGCCATCAGATCGCGAGTCGCCGGCACGCTGCCGGTAGATCCGGCGACCACCACCGGATGATCCGGCGGGCTGGCGCGCCAGATATCGGCCTGCGCCGCCAGCACGCGGTTGCGCCGCTCAGCCGGGTCCAGCGCACCGATCTCCGCCAGCAAAGCCGGCCAGGCCTCGGTAACGATGCGCAGGAATTCCAGCGTGATCTGCCAGTGCTTCGCATATTCCGCCGGTACCAGCCCGGCCAGCTTGTCGAAGGAGAGATGCTCGGTCTGCACCTGGTCGAGCAGCCGGGCCAGCTCCACCGCCAGCCGCACCGCCTGGTCCGGCCGGCGCGGGCCATCCTCCAGCTTTTCACCCAGCTTCAGGATCAGCCGGGCCAGCAGCAATTGCCGCTGCAATCCGGGAATCGGCGGTGCGATGTCCAGACCCTCGCCGGACAACATCTCCTCGCCGCCCTGCAGGTCGATCTCCTCGGAATCGAGGTCGCCCAGCGGCATCATGCGCGGCAGCAGCATCGGCCGCCCATCGGCCAGCCGCAGGAAGGCATCGCGCAGGCTTCGGCCACCGCGCCGCGTCGGCAGCAGAATCAGCATCCGTGACAGCGCCAGCGGGTCGCCCCCGGCGCGGGCCATCAGCCCGGCCGCCAGCGCATCGACGAAACCCGCCCCCGGCCCGGTGCGGGGCGGAATGGTGTAGATCGGAAGGGCGGCGCCCTGCGCCATCACACCATCTTGAGGGTGTGGCCGGCGAGGAAGGCGGTTTCGGTCTCGGCCACATCCTCGGGGATGCTGACGTGATACCACATGCCGTCATGCACCATGCCGTGCAGCCGCCCGGCCTCGGCCGCCTTGTCATACAGGATGTTCAGCGAGAACGGCCCCTCCGGCGCGCCCTCGAACAGGCGCGGATGCAATATCTGCACGCCCATATAGGCGAAGGGCACGATTTCATGCTCCTTGCGGCGGCGGATGCTGGTGTCGGGATGCAGGAAGAAATCACCCGGACCGCGATAGCCCGGCGCGCCATAGGTCGGAAACAGCATCAGCAGCGCATCCATCCGCTCATCGTCCCAGAAGGCGGCCAGCCGCGCCAGTGCCGGGGACAAGCCGTTGACCCAAAGGCTGTCGCCATTCACGGCAATGAAGGCGTCGTCGCCCAGCAAAGGCAGCGCATTTTTCACGCCACCACCGGTTTCCAGCAGTTCCGCTTCCCGCGAGATTTTGATATCCGGGCTGTTGCGCTGCGCCAGATGGGCTTCCAGCACCTCGGCCTTCCACCAGCTGTTCACCACCACGGTGCCGATGCCGGCTTCCTCCATCCGGTCCAGCGCATAGTCGATCAGCGGCCTGCCGCAGATCGGCACCAGCGGTTTCGGCAAGGTGTCGGTGATCGGGCGCAGGCGGCGGCCCTCGCCGGCAGCCAGGATCATCGCTTTCATCGGCAGGCTCATGCAGGAATCTCCGGGACGCGCCGCCGGGTTGGCGGGAAGGTTTCAGCCAGGAAGGCGCGCAGGGGGGCGAGCGCCGGATGGTCGGTGTCGCGGTCGACCAGCCGCCACAGCCGGTCGATATGACCGAGATAGCGATGCTTGCCGTCGCGCCGCGACAACCGGGTGAAAATGCCGATGATCTTGAGGGCGCGCTGCGCGCCCATGACCCGGTAGGACACCTCCAGCGCTGCCGGATCGAGCGCCGGGAAGGCGGCGGCATAGCGCGAAAGGAGACTGTCGGCCAGCGCCGCCGGCACGTCGCGGCGGGCATCCTCCAGCAGCGAGACGAGGTCATAGGTCACCGGGCCGATTACCGCGTCCTGGAAATCCAGCAGGCCGAGGCCGGCGATTCCCGGCCGGCCGGGCAGCACCATCAGATTATCGACATGGTAGTCACGCAGCACCAATGTCTGCGGCATGCGCCGCGCCAGCGCCAGCAGCGGCGTCAGCGCCTCGCTCAGCCCGGCACGCGCAGCCCCGGCATCCGCCGCCGGATCGATGGCCGGCAGATACCAGTCGGTCAGCAGATGTGCCTCGCGCAGGAACAGTGCATCGTCATAAAGCGGGATATCGATATCGGCGGCACCGGGCCGGGCATGCAGATCGGCCAGAAGATCGACGGCGGCAGTATAGAGCGCCGCCTCATCCGCATCGGCCTGCAAAGCGCGGGTGAAGGTGGTGTCTCCGAAATCCTCCAGCAGCAGGAAGCCGGAATCGACATCGCGGGCCAGCAGGCGTGGCGCGCTGTAGCCCAGCCCGGCCAGATGCTCGGCCAGAGCCACGAAGGGGCGCACATCCTCCTGCGGCGGCGGGGCGTCCATCAGCATGACGGTCGCGTTGCCACGCCGGATACGCTCATAGCGCCGGAAGGAGGCATCGCCGGGCAGTTTCTCGCGGAGGCCGTCAGCCCAGCCCGCCTCAGCCAGGAAGGCGTCAATCAAAGCGTCGCGGGTCGCTGCACTCACAGGCTCAACCCTTTCAGCCGTGCCGGCCAGTCGCCACCCCCGGCAAGGCGGGCGGTCCGACCCTCCCCGGCATAGGCAAGCGTCACATCCAGCCGCCTGGGGGGCAGATAGCCGCCCAGCCGGTCCGGCCATTCGATCAGCGAGATGCAATCGGCAAAGGCATCCTCGATGCCCAGTTCGAAGGCTTCCTCGGGATCTTCCAGCCGGTAGAGGTCGAAATGCCAGAGCGACGGCGAGTCCGGGAAATCATAGGTCTGCACCAGCGTGAAGGTCGGGCTGGGCACCTCGACCGGGTCGCCGGCCAGCGCCTGGATCAGGCCCCGGCTGAGCGCCGTCTTGCCGGTACCGAGATCGCCCCAGAGCGCCACGACATCGCCGGCTTTCAGGCGCGGTGCCAGCGCCGCGCCCAAAGCCAGGGTCGCCGCCTCACCGGCCAGCGCGAATTCGGCAATCGTGGCGGAGTCATCAGACACGCGGGAGGCAGCCCTGCGGCAAAGGAACATCGTCCCCGGTTGTACCGATCCCGCCTGCCTGAGGCAACAGGACATGCCCGGATTTTGCCTGGGGTTGATCTGACCGCAGCACCCGGCCATGGTAGCGGCCTCTCTCATCCGCGGCGCAGAAGCAAGTGTTCATGACCCCTCCGCAGAAAACCGATGTCGTCATCATCGGCGCCGGCCCGGTCGGGCTGTTCGCCATTTTCCAGCTCGGCATGCTGGGATTCCGCTGTCAGGTGATCGATACGCTGGATGCCATCGGCGGGCAATGCATCGCGCTCTACCCGGAAAAGCCGATCTATGACATTCCTGGCTATCCGAAGATCGACGCCGCCGAGCTGATTCGCCAGCTGGAGGAACAGGCCGCCCCCTTCGCGCCGATCTTCCATCTGGGCCAGCAGGCAACCGGCCTGACCCGGACCGAGTCTGGTGGCTGGCTGGTCGAGACATCCGCCGGCACCCGCATCGAGGCTGGCGCGGTGGTCATCGCCGCCGGGGCCGGTGCCTTCGGCCCGAACCGGCCGCCCATTCCCGGCGTCGAAGCCTATGAGGGCAAGTCGCTGCACTACATGGTGACACGGCGCGAACAGTTTCGCGGCAAGCGCGTGGTCATTGCCGGCGGCGGTGATTCGGCGGTCGACTGGGCGCTGTCGCTGTCGGAGATCGCCAAAGTCATGGTCGTCCACCGGCGCGGCAAGTTCCGCGCCGCCTATGAGAATGTCTGCCGGCTGGAGCAGCTGCATGCCGAGGGCGTGCTGGAACTGGTGGTGCCCTACCAGCTGCAGGGGCTGGAAGGCAGCAACGGACAGATCGAGGCGGTGAATGTCGCCACGCTGGACGGCACGCCGCGCCGGCTGGAGGCCGATGCGCTGCTGGCCTTTTTCGGCCTGTCGATGAATCTGGGGCCGATTGCCGATTGGGGTGTCGCCCTGGAGCGCCACATGGTGACGGTCGATCCCGCGACCTGCGTCACCAGCGTGCCAGGCATTTTCGCCATCGGCGATATCAACACCTATCCGGGCAAGCTGAAGCTGATCCTGACCGGCTTTGCGGAAGCAGCGCAGGCGGCGCATGCCATCCACCCGATCCTGCGGCCCGACCAGGCGCTGCATTTCGAATATTCCACGACGCGGGGCGTGCCAGCCGGCGGGTAAGCCCGAGGCCTCTATATCGAGCCCGCTTCCGGCAGTCCCTCTGTCTTCTGCGGCGGGCCCCCGGCCGGCAAATGGATATGCACCGTGGTGCCCTGGTCGATATCGGAGATCATCTCCACCGTGCCGCCATGCAGCTCCACCAGGCTTTTCACCAGCGACAGGCCAAGGCCGGCCCCGGCCTCGCGCTGATTGCGGCCGCGCTCGAACTTGCCGAACACCCGGTTCTGTTCCTGGATCGGGATGCCGACGCCATTGTCGCTGACCGTCAGCGTGACATGCCCGGCATCCGGGCGCTGCGCCGACAGGGTGATGGTGCCGCCGGGCAAAGTAAATTTCATCGCATTGCTGATCAGGTTGAACAGCGCCTGCTTCAGGCGACGCTCATCGGCGCGGATCGCACCGATATCGTCTGGGCAGTCCAGCAGCACCTGCAATTCGTGATTGCGCGCGCCCTCGCCCGACAGCACCACCAGAGACGCCATCATCTCGGCGACGTTCATCTCTTCCGGCGCCAGCGTCATATAGCCGGCCTCGATGCTGGCGAGATCGAGAATGTCGTTCACCAGCTCGATCAGCCGCTGCGAGGAAGACAGGATGGCCTGGCTGTATTCGCGCTGCCGTTCGTTCAGCGGCCCGAAATAGCCCTGCGCCAGGATTTCCGAGAAGCCGACAATGGCGTTCAGCGGCGTGCGCAATTCATAGGAGACATTGGCGACGAACTCGCTCTTCAGCCGGTCGGCCTCCTCCAGTGCCTCGTTGCGTTCCAGCAAGGCGCGCTCGACCCGCACCGAATCGGAGACATCAACATAGCTGACCAGCGTCGCGCCATCGGGCAGAGGCACGAAGGTGTAATCGACGGCCGTTGAATCGGCCCGCAGATAGCGCCCGCCGGTGGTCTCGCGCTCGCTGAGGCGGGCCATCGCCTCCGCCTTGAAATGCGGCCATTCCTCCGGCGGGAAATAACCATGCATCGCCTGCATGATCTCGGAGAAATGCGGCTCGCCCTCCAGCTGGGCGGCGGACAGGCTCCAGAGCTGGGCGAATACCGGGTTCCACAATTTCAGCCGGGCATCGCCACCGAACACGGCGATGCCTTCATGCAGCTTGTCGATGGTTTCGCGCTGGACAGCGTTCAGCGTGTTGTAGCTGCGCTCCATCGCCAGCCGGTCGGTCACATCCTCATCGGCGAAGACCAGACCACCAAAGGGATGCGGTGTCGTCACCCGGCGGATCGTCGTCTCGTCGGGCAGATGCAGCAATTCCTCCTCCGGACCGAGCAGGGAGGTGAAGCGCTTCTCCAAAGCGCGCTTCATCGCCTGGAAATCCGTCACCTCGGGCAGGCGGCGGCGTTCGCGCAGGGCTTCCAGTATCTCGGCAATCGTCGGATCGGTGGCCAGGAAGCGGGAATCGAGATTCCACAGGCTGGCATAGGTCGCGTTGAAAAACCGCAGCCGCCGGTCCGGCCCGAAAATACTGATCGCCACCTGCAGGTTTTCCAGCACATCGGCCTGGGCGGCGATATGCCGTTCCAACTCCGCCTGGGCCCGCTCCAGCGCGGAGACATCGAACAGATGGCCGACTGTGCCGGTTCGGCCGGCCAGCGGTGTCTCGGTGAATTCCATCAGGCGGCGTCTTCCGCCGGCCACGATATGCCGGCTGGCCGATTGCGGATGGCCGCTGCGCAGCGCGCGATGCGCCAGCTCGCCGCCGGTCTCCGGCGCGCCCGCCCCGCCGATCTCCAGATCCGGCTCCGCCTCGCCCTTCGCGACCGCACCAGCCTCCGTCAGCAGGGTGCGATAGGCCGGGTTGCCCCAGACGATGCGCCCCTCGCTATCGCGTCGCCACAGCGGCAGGGTCAGGGTCTCGGCTGCCGCGGCGATGGCATCGCGCCCGGCCGCTCCGGCCAGGCGGTCCTCGGCGGCAGCCAGGCTTTCCTGTGTCCGGCGCAGCTGCGTTTCGGTTTCCCGCACCTCACGCCGCGCCCGGCGCAGCAGAAACAACACGCCCACCAGCAGACCGCCCAAGGCGATCAGAAGGATAATGCCGATCAGCAGCGGATCAGGCGGCACGGGAAGGGAAGCGGAGGATGGCGCCGGCTGGGCCAGCACGGGCCGGGCGGCCGCAGACAGCACGCCGCCGGCCATGACCATAAGAAGCAGAAGGGGGAACGGGCGAAACTGCATGGGAGAACTGTAGTCAGTCCCTTAATGGCGGACAAACAGAAAGGGCCGGCGCCAAGGCGCCAGCCCTTCCGGAAAGCCAATGGGGGAAGAGGATCAGTAGCGATACTGGTCCGCCTTGTACGGCCCCTGCTCGTCGACGCCGATATAGCTGGCCTGGTCGGGGGTCAGCTTGGTCAGCTTGGCGCCAACCTTGGCGAGATGCAGCGCGGCCACCTTCTCGTCCAGATGCTTCGGCAGCACATAGACCTTGCGCTCGTAATTGGCGTGGTTCTTCCACAGTTCCAGCTGCGCCAGAACCTGGTTGGTGAAGGAAGCGCTCATCACGAAGCTGGGATGGCCAGTGGCATTGCCCAGATTCACAAGGCGGCCCTTGGACAGCACGATCAGGCGCTTGTTGTCCGGGAACACGACCTCGTCAACCTGCGGCTTGACCTCTTCCCACTTGTAGTTGGACAGCGCGCCGATCTGAATCTCGGTGTCGAAGTGACCGATATTGCAGACGATGGCGCGGTCCTTCATCTGGCGCATATGGTCCAGCGTGATGATGTCCTTGTTGCCGGTCGCGGTGACGAAGATGTCGGCCACCGGGGCGGCGTCTTCCATGGTCACGACCTGGAAACCTTCCATCGCCGCCTGCAGCGCGCAGATCGGGTCGATCTCGGTGACCATGACGCGGGCGCCGGCATTGCGCAGCGAGGCGGCCGAACCCTTGCCGACATCGCCATAACCGCAAACCACCGCGACCTTGCCCGACATCATCACGTCGGTGGCGCGGCGGATGCCATCGACCAGGCTTTCGCGGCAGCCATAGAGATTGTCGAATTTCGACTTGGTGACGCTGTCATTCACATTGATGGCCGGCACCTTCAGCGTGCCCTTCTTCGCCATCTCATACAGGCGATGCACGCCGGTCGTGGTCTCCTCGGAGACGCCGCGCACATCGTTCAGCATCTCGGGGTACTTGTCGTGCATCAGCACGGTCAGGTCGCCGCCATCGTCGAGGATCATGTTCGGGGTCCAGCCATCCGGGCCCTTCACGGTCTGCTCGATGCACCACCAGAATTCTTCCTCGGTCTCACCCTTCCAGGCGAAGACCGGGATGCCGGCGGCGGCAATGGCCGCAGCGGCCTGATCCTGGGTCGAATAGATGTTGCAGGACGACCAGCGGATGGTGGCGCCCAGATGGGTCAGTGTCTCGATCAGCACAGCGGTCTGGATCGTCATGTGCAGGCAGCCGACGATGCGCGCACCGGCCAGCGGCTTGGAGGCACCATATTCCTCGCGCAGCGCCATCAGGCCCGGCATCTCGGTCTCGGCAATGCGAATCTCGCGGCGACCCCAGTCGGCCAGCTTTATGTCTGCGACCTTATAGTCGGTGAAGGAACTCATCGGCTGTCTCCCTGGGCAAAAAAATCATCTGTCTAAGCTGGCGCGGGCTATAGCAGAGGGCAATGGCGGGAGCAAGAATAAAGATATCTTTATATAGTTATGCGAGCCGGGCGAAGCGCCTATTCCTCGCCGAACTTGTCGGCGACGAGCTGGGCGATGGCGTCGGCCGCTTCGGCGCCCTGCGGGCCGGTGACGGCGATGTCGATGGTGCAGCCGGGGGCGGCGGCCAGCATCATCAGCCCCATGATCGACAGGCCGGAAACCGTGGTGCCGCTTTTCGAGACCTGGATATCGGCTTCGAATGTATCGGCCAGCTTCACAAATTTCGCGGCGGCGCGGGCATGCAGGCCGCGCTTGTTCAGGATGGTCAGGGTCCGGCAGATGGCCGTATCGGTACTCAAGAGGCCTCCCCGGCGAGCAGCTTGGAGGCGACATTGATGTATTTGCGCCCGGCATCCTGGGCGCTTTCCACCGCGCGGGCCAGATCCTCGGTCGTGCGCACGCTGGCCAGCTTGATCAGCATCGGCAGGTTGACGCCGGCGATGACCTCAACCTTGGCCTTGTTCATGATCGAGATCGCCAGGTTGGAGGGCGTGCCGCCGAACATGTCGGTCAGCACCACGACGCCCTGGCCTTCCTCGACCCCGCCGACCTTGTCGAGGATTTCCTGGCGCCGCTGTTCCATGTCGTCTTCCGGGCCGATGCAGACGGCGGCGACCCGCTCCTGCTTGCCGACGACATGTTCCAGGGCGGCGATCAGTTCCGCGGCCAGACGGCCATGGGTCACCAGCACCAAACCTATCATGTGGACTCCCCTACTCTGTCCTTGTCCGGGTATCAGATGCCGCTCTTCTGGCGGCTTTCCCAACGCTCGACATCGCGATGGCTGACGATGACGCGTTGGCCTTGCTGCTCCAGCCATACCGCCAGCCTTTCGGCAACATAGACCGAGCGGTGGCGCCCGCCCGTGCAGCCGATGGCGATGGTCAGATAGCTTTTGCCTTCCTGGTAATAACGCGGCAACAGCGGCCCCAGCATCGCGGTCAGATGGCCGAAGAAAGGCTGAAGCCCGCTATCGCCCTCGATATGGGCGGCGACGGCGGCATCGCGCCCATCAAGTGGCCGAAGCGCGGGATCATAATGCGGATTGTCGAGAAAACGTACGTCGAATACCAGATCGGCCTCGCGCGGCAGCCCCTCGCGATAGGAGAAGGACAGCACCGTGATGGTCACGCCCTGGCGCGGATCGAGCGCGTATTCGGCCCAGAGCCGGCGGCGCAGATCACCAGGCGCCAGATCGGTGGTGTCGATCACCTGGTCGGCACGCTCGCGCAGCGGGGCGATGCGCTGGCGCTCCAGCTCGATCCCGTCAATCACCGGCCTGTCGGCCGCCAGCGGATGGCGGCGGCGGGTTTCGGTGAAGCGCCGGGCCAGCACCTCGGTATCACAATCGAGGAACAGCAGCCGGATTTCCGGGCCGCTATCGGCGCGCAGCTGGTCGATCAGGGCGGTCACACGCTCGACCTCGAAATCGCGGGTCCGGATGTCGACGCCGATGGCAATGGGGCGCGGCCGGCCGCCCGGGCCGCTGCAGCCACCATCGATCAGCAGGCGCAGCAGGCCGATCGGCAGATTGTCGATAGCCTCATAGCCGATATCCTCCAGCGCCTTCAGGCACGCGGTGCGGCCTGCGCCGGAGAGGCCCGTCACGAGCACGATCCGGTCACTCAGGGTCGCCAATGAGGCGGAAGCGGGGGCGGGCGTCATGTCGGTCATGAGGCGCGCATTATTCCCCCGCAAGGCGGGCAACCGCAAGCCGAAGCTTGGCCAGTGCCGAGGCCTCGAAGGGGGCAAGGCGCAAAAGCGGTATGCTGATGCCCATATAATCGCGGCTGTCGTACTCCGGCATGCGCTCCACGTCCACGGACGACACCAGATCGACCGCCAGCACGACCGGCACCCGGTCGCGCATCGGCATGGCGACGATGCCGATGCCGCGCACTTCCAGACGACCCCGGATACTCTCCGGGCAGGAGGCCAGCAGGAGATCGCCCGCCCGGTGCAGCCGTGTCTGGTCGTCCGCGATCAGCACCGCGCGCCCCTCGATGGCCCGCAGCGCCAGATCCGACTTGCCGCTGCCCGGCGGCCCGCAGAGCAGCACGGCCTTTCCATTAAGGGCAATCGCGGTGGCGTGGATCAGCTGCTCTGTCACACCCGCCTATGCCTTCGGCAGACACACGGTGAAGCGCGCGCCAATCACATTCCCCTCGGCATCCCGGCGGTTTTCCGCCTGGATCGAGCCGTGATGAGCATCGATGATCTGCTTGGAGATGCTGAGGCCCAGCCCCGAATGGCGGCCGAATTTCTCGCCTTTCGGGCGCTCCGTATAGAAGCGGTTGAAGATATCCTGCAGCTTGTTCTCGGGGATGCCCGGCCCGTCATCCTCGACGGTGAAGAGCACTACATTGCCCTTGCGCTGCGCCGAGACGGCAATGGTGCCACCCGGCGGCGAGAAGCTGATGGCATTGCTGATCAGGTTGCGCACGACCTGGCCGAGGCGGGTTTCGAGCCCGGCGACGACCAGCTTCTCGCGGGACGGCAGATGCAGCTTGAACACCAGCCCGTCCTCGCGCGGCACGGTGGTGTAGACCCCGACCAGGGTGTTCAGCATGATTCCGACATCGACCGGCTCGGTGCCGGCCCGCGACAATTCGGAATCGAGACGCGACGCATCCGAGATGTCGGTGATCAGCCGGTCGAGACGCTGCACATCGTCCAGGATGACCGCCATCAGGCGCTTCTGCTGTTCCGGGTCCTTCACGCGGGCCGCAGTTTCGACGGCGCTGCGCAGGCTGGTCAGCGGATTCTTGATTTCATGCGACACATCGGCGGCGAAACGCTCGATGGCGTCCATGCGCTGCCAGATCGCCTCGGTCATGTCGATCAGGGCGCCGGACAGATCGCCGATCTCGTCGCGGCGCTGGCGGAAATCGGGGATGCTGAACTGCCGGTTCATGCCCTGGCGCATGCGCTCCGCCGCCACCGCCAGCCGCGAAATCGGCCGGGTGATGCTGCTGGCCAGATACAGCGACAGCAGAACCGTCAGCGAGAACACAGCCGAAAACACCTTGATGATGTCCAGCCGCACGGTGCGCACCCGGTCGTCGATGCTCTTGTCGGTACCGGTCACCATCAGGGCCCCAAGCACCTGGCGATAGCTCTGCACCGGCACCGCGACAGACAGCATCATGCGCCCATCCTCGGCCTGGCGCAGCGCCGTCGCCGGCTCACCCTGCAAGGCGCTGCGGACCTCGGCATAATCGTCTCCGCTCTGCAACGGCGCTTCGCTGTAAGGCGGCAGGTGATCATTGGTCGGCAGCCAGTTCATCACCCAGTCATAGACCTGATTGGCCACGCGGGCCGGAAAGCCGGGCCGTTCGGTGATGACCGGCAGCGGTTCGATCTGCACCATGCCATAGGGCCCCCGGAGCAACCGGCTGTCGGCGATCAGGCCCCCTTCCGGCTCGAAAATCCGCAACCGGGTGGAGAGCGGGCCTTCCAGGCGACGCACCAGCTGGCGCGCCATTTCGCCCGAGATGTTCACCGTGTCATCGCCGAGATCCTGCACGGCGCCGGCGCCCAGTGCCTCGGCAAACAGATCGGCCTGAAGGCGCAGGGTCTGCAATTCCGCCTCGATCAGCCCGCGGCGGTATTCATCGACATAGAAAACGCCGGCGACGAGCAGCGCCAGCGCCAGCAGGTTGATCGCCAATATCCGGGTTGTCAGCGGCGACCAGCTCCAGGGCCGCCGCCGGCGCAGCCGCGCCTCGGTGTCCGGCAGCGACAAATGGCTGACCGACTCTTCCGCCGACGCCCCCCCACCGGCATCGGACACCGGCACCGGGCGCACAGCACCGTCCGTCGGCGTCGGCGCAGGACGGCGGATGTCGCGCGGTTGCTCGGCGGATGCAGACATTATCCTAAGCCGTCCTGGTCTCGGGGCTTACCTCGGAAAAACGCATCAGCCCTCGCGATAGCGATAGCCGACGCCATACAGGGTCTCGATCTCCTGGAAATCATCGTCGACCACCTTGAATTTCTTGCGCAGCCGCTTGATGTGGCTGTCGATTGTACGGTCGTCGACATAGATAGATTCGCCATAGGCCGCGTCCATCAGCTGGTCGCGATTCTTCACATGGCCGGGACGCTGTGCCAGCGCCTTCAGAATCAGGAATTCGGTAACGGTGAGGTTCACCGGCCCGCCCTTCCAGGTGCACATATGGCGGCGCGGGTCGAGCACCAGATCGCCACGCACGACGACGTTCTCCTTGCCCGGCTCGGTTGTTTCCTGGGCCAGATCCTGGCGCCGCAGCAAAGCGCGGATACGCTCGATCAGCAGGCGCTGGGAGAACGGCTTGGTGATGTAGTCATCGGCGCCCATGCGCAGACCCAGCACCTCATCGACCTCGTCATCCTTCGAGGTCAGGAAGATCACCGGCATCGCCGTCTTCTTGCGCAGCTTCGACAGCAGCTCCATGCCATCCATGCGCGGCATCTTGATGTCGAGAACGGCCAGATCGACCGGACGCTGGCTGATCCCCAGCAGCGCCTCCTCGCCATCGGCATAGGTACGCACCTCAAAGCCCTCGGCCTCCAGTGCAATCTGCACGGAGGTGATGATGTTCTGGTCGTCATCCACCAACGCAATGGTGTGTGCCACGATAATACCCCCTGACGAACGTCCCCGATTAACTTGGCCCGCAATGGCCGGCCCGCCGTGCCTTCTGCACGTCGTGCAAGTGACTAGCAGAGGATTTAGGCTTTTTCTGTACAGTCTGCCAAGTTTTGTCTCACCCGGTGAAAACCGCACGATGCGGCGCTTTGACCGGTTGCCCGATGGCCCAGGCGACGGCATTGTGGCAGAAATACTGTTTCTCGACCGGGAGATTTACCATGCGGCTGTTCCCTGTATTCCTTCTCGCGGCACTGACGATTCTGGCGCCGGTGGCGGCCAGCGCCCATCACGATCATGTCGAGGCCACGCAGGTCTGGAGCCGCGCCACTCCGCCCACCGCCAAGACCGGCGCCGTCTACATGATTCTGAGCAATGACACCGGCAAGACCGACAAGCTGGTCGCTGTGAAGTCCGACGTGGCGGAGAAGGTTGAAATCCACACCCATCTGATGGAAGGCGGCATCATGCGCATGCGCCGCATCGAGGGCGTGGAGGTCGAGCCGGGCACCCCGGTCGTCTTCCAGCCGGGCGGGTTGCACGTCATGATGATCGGCCTGAAGAAGCCGCTGGTCGCCGGTACCTGGATCGACCTGACGCTGGTTTATGAGACCGCCGGCGAGGTGAAAGTGAGCGCCGAGGTGCTGCCGATCGGCGCCACCGAGCCGTCCGGGCATGGCAAAGCCCATACCCACTGACGCTGAGCAAGCGCCGGGCGATATCGTCCGGCGGCTGACCCGCGCGGCCGACCGCGCCAGCCTGGCAACGGGCATGGCAGGCGGGGGCTGGCCTTATGCCTCGCTGGTGCTGCTGGCCTGCGACCATTCCGGCCGGCCGCTGTTGCTGCTCTCCGATTTGGCCGACCACACGAAGAACCTGAAGGAAGATGCCCGGGTCTCGCTGCTGGTCGATGGCACGGCCGGGCTGGAGGAGCCGCTGACCGGCCCGCGCGCGACGATCCAGGGCCGCATCGCGCCGGCCGGCGACGATCCGCTGCTGATGTTGCGCTTCCTCGCCCGGCACCCCAGTGCGGCGCTCTATGCCGGGTTTCCCGATTTTACCCTGTACCGGGTGATGCCGGAGCGCGCGCATCTCGTCGCCGGCTTCGGGCGCATCCACTGGATGCCCGCCGATGAGTTCCTCTTCGATTTGCAGGGTCATGAAGCGCTGGCCGGCCGGGAGGCCGATATCGTCGCGCATATGAACGCCGATCATGCCGACGCCATCGATCTCTATGCCAGCCAGCTGCTCGGCCTGTCCGGTAAGGGCTGGCAACTGACCGGCTGCGATCCCGAGGGCTGCGATCTCCGGCTGAGGGGGCAGGTTGCCCGGCTGGATTTCGACAAACCGGTCGCCGATGCCGAGGCCGCCCGGGTTGCGCTGGTGCGGCTGGCAAAGCGTGCACGGCGCGACGTAAGGACACAGCCGGAAACCGAATCCCCTAATTAACGTTACAAGGATGTTGCATGGCCCCATGGCGGGCCATTATCTAGAGGGCGTTCATCCAAACAGCGCGCCGACATAAAGAGAAACCACAGGAGGAGACCCGCCGTGCAGATCACCGGCACCCAGGCCACATACGGCCTGGACAATCACGGGCTGATCAATCTGAAAGCAGCCCATTGGAATCTGACGACGCCGGCGCTGTACGAAGCGGCGATCCGTCGCGGCGAGGCCCAGATCGGCCATGGCGGTGCGCTGGTGACCAACACCGGCAAGCACACCGGCCGCGCCCCAAAGGACAAATTCTTCGTCGATGAGCCCGGCTCCACCAAGAACATCAACTGGGGCGAGGTGAACCGGCCGATCTCCCAGAGCCGGTTCGATGAAATTCTGGCCCGCGTGCAGGCCTATCTGCAGAACCGCGAAATCTTCGTGCAGGATTGCTATGCCGGGGCTGACCCCGCCTTCCGCCTGCCGATCCGCGTGATCACTGAAAGCGCCTGGCACAATCTGTTCGCCCGCAACATGTTCATCCAGCCTAAGCTGGAGGAACTGCCGGGCTTCCAGCCGCAATTCACCATCGTGAACGTCGCCAGCCTGCTGGGCCGGGGAAAGGCCGACGATCTGGCCTCCGAGACCTTCATCCTTGTCGACATGGCCAAGCGCCTGGTGCTGATCGGCGGCACCTCCTATGCCGGCGAGATCAAGAAATCCGTCTTCACCCTCCTGAATTACCTGCTGCCGGCCCAGGGCGTGCTGCCGATGCATTGCTCGGCCAATATCGGCCAGCGCGGCGATGTGGCGATCTTCTTCGGCCTGTCGGGCACTGGCAAGACCACCCTGTCGGCGGATTCCACCCGCACCCTGATCGGCGATGACGAGCATGGCTGGTCGGATAATGGCGTGTTCAATTTCGAGGGCGGCTGCTACGCCAAGGTGATCCGACTGTCGCCCGAGGCGGAGCCGGAAATCTTCGCCACCACCGGGCGCTTCGGCACCATCCTGGAGAACGTGGTCATGGACCCGGTCACCCGGATGCTCGACCTGGACGATGCCAGCCTGACCGAGAATACCCGCGCCTCCTACCCGCTCGACTTCATCCCCAACATGGATCTCTCGGGCATGGGCGGGCATCCCGACAATGTGGTGATGCTGACGGCCGACGCCTTCGGCGTTCTGCCGCCGATCAGCCAGCTCTCGCCCGAGCAGGCGATGTATCACTTCCTGTCCGGCTATACCGCCCGCGTCGCCGGCACCGAGAAAGGCCTGGGCAACGAGCCTCAGGCGACCTTCTCGACCTGCTTCGGCGCGCCCTTCATGCCGCGTCACCCGACCGTCTATGCCGAGATGCTGCGCGACCGCATCGCCAAGCATGGCGCCAAGTGCTGGCTGGTGAATACCGGCTGGAGCGGCGGCAAGGCCGGCGTCGGCCAGCGCATGAAGATCGCCTATACCCGCGCCATGGTGGCCGCCGCGCTGAACGGCACGCTGGCCCAGGTCGGCGTGCGGCAGGACCCGAATTTCGGCCTGCTGGTGCCGGAGAATTGCCCGGACGTGCCATCCGACGTGCTGGACCCGCGCAAGACCTGGTCGGACAAGGGCGCCTATGACAGCACGGCCCATGATCTGCGCGGCCGGTTCGAGAAGAACTTCGAGCAGTTCGAGGAGCATGTCTCCGAGAATGTGAAGGCCGCCGGCATCCGCGCTGCCGCCTGACCGCCGGAGATCACGAAAACAACGGCGCGGGTCGATAACCCCGCGCCGTTTTCTATTCCACCATCGCCGGTTAGACGACGCTGTAGAAATAGTTGGTGGTCTGCAGATCGCGCGCCTGCGCATCCAGGAAGGCGGTCGCCGAGAGCAGCAGGCTGACATCGCCCCCCGCCTCACTGCCGCTAAAGGGCACCAGCAGGCGCAGATAGTGGCGCTTGCCCCCGCCGCCTGTGAGCAGGCAATCGCTCAGCCTGGGGGTCTTCTGGCGGCGGCATTCGTCATAATCGCGCCAGACCATCGACCGGTAGATTTCGGGCGTCAGATCATCGAGATAGGTGCCCTGGCGGTTCAGGCCATGCAATTGCGCAAGGGTCGATCCGAAGAGACGGTAGCGATAGCACCGCGCGGCGCCGATAGGCGCCAGCACGTCAATCAGGCTGATGCGGCCCAGCATCCGGCGCAATTGCTCCGGCCTTATATCGTCCCGGCTGGCCAACCCGTCCGTTTGCGGCAGGCCCTGCCACCACTCATAGACCGGCAGCAGCTCATCAAGCGCCGCCGAATCGAGTGGCAGCGGGGTAGAAACCGCCGATGTAACATCAACATGAAAACCGGGCATTCATCCCATCCATCTCGCGCTCCGGCCCTTCTGCCTCGGCATATCGCGTAGTGCTAACGCAATATCCTTAACGAAACGTGTGTGCTGATCAAGGCACCGGCTTTATCGTGTCCTGCGGCATCATAACGGGAGCAATCAGGGGGCCATGACCCAGCAGACCAGCAAGGGCGTCACCCGCCGAACCACGCCGCCCGGCCGGGGCGATGCCGCCGCGCATCTGACGCTGCGCGTCGATTTCGGCGCCCAGGGGGCGCTCGGGCCGGGCAAGGTGCGGTTGCTGGAGCTGATTGCCGAGCAAGGCTCGATCACGGCCGCCGGCAAGGCCATGGGCATGTCCTATCGGCGGGCCTGGCTGCTGGTCGACGGGCTAAACCAGGCCTTCGCCTCACCGCTGGTCGAAACCCAGCATGGCGGACCCGGCGGCGGCGGAGCGGCGCTCTCCCCGCTTGGCCAGTCCATCATCCGCCATTATCGCGCGATGGAAGCAGCCGCGACCGCCGCCACAGCATCCCACCTGACCGCGCTGACGGACGCGCTGGCGGAGAGGTCGGCCTAGGCGGCAGACGCCCTTCTCACACATCCCCCGCGTCGCCGCCGCCCTCGCCACCGGGGGCGACGCTGCGCCGGTCGAAGGCGACGCTTTTCACCACGGCATAAAGGGCGAGGCCCGGCCGCAGGCCCAGAACTTCCACCGAGCGGCGGGTGACGCGGGCCAGCAGCGCGTCGCCGCCGCAGTCCAGGCGCACATCAACGATGGGGCCGTCACCGGAGCGCAGCTCGGTAACTGTCGCCGGCAGGATGTTCAGCGCGCTGATCCCGACAGGCTTTTCCAGCGCCAGCATGACATCGCGGGCGCGGATGCGGATGCGGACTGGCGTTCCGACCGCCAGATCGATCCGGGGCACGCGCAACACCCCGCCGGCTGCCCGCAGCACCGTCAGGCCATAGGCCTCCTCCTGCCCCTCGATACGGGATTCCAGCACGGCACCGGCCTCTGCCCGGCCGGTCATGGGAAACAGGTCGAGCCGCCCCATGATCTCCGCCGTCTCCCCGGCGGCGGCCACTTTGCCCTCATTCAGCAGCACCACCGTCTGGGCCAGGCGTGCCACTTCCCCGACCGCATGGCTGACATAGAGGATGGGGATGCGGGTCTCGTCGCGCAGCCTTTCGATATAGGGCAGAATCTCGGCCTTACGCCCTTCATCCAGCGCGGCCAGCGGCTCGTCCATCAGCAGCAGGCGCGGGCTGGCCAGCAGCGCCCGGCCGATGGCGACGCGCTGCTTCTCCCCGCCCGACAGCAGCGCCGGCCGCCGCTCCAGCAGCGCCGCGATGCCGAGCAGATCGACGACAGACTCCAGACTGCCATGCCGGCCCGCGCGGGGCGCGAACCAGCGTCCATAGAGCAGGTTCTGCTGCACAGTCAGATGCGGGAACAGCCGCCCTTCCTGGAACACATAGCCGACGCGGCGGCGATGCGCGGGCAGGAAGAGTCCACGTTCGGTATCGACCAGCACCTGATCGCCGATCACCACCCGCCCGCGATTCGGGCGGATCAGCCCGGCAACGATGTTGACCAGCGTGGTCTTGCCGCTGCCGGACCGGCCGAAAAGGGCCGTCAGCGTGCCCGCGCTCTCGAAGCGCGCATCGAGGGTGAAGCTGCCCTGGCTGTGGCGGAGATCGACCGACAGGCTCATGACAGGCCGATCCGGCTGGCGGCCCGGCGGGCCAGGAATTCGGAGGCCAGCAGCGCCGCTATGGAGATCGCCACTGATACCAGCGTCAGGCGCAGCGCCCCGGAATCGCCGCCCGGCACCTGGGTGAAGACATAGATCGCCGTCGGCAGCGTCTGGGTCTCGCCGGGAATATTGGAGACGAAGGTGATGGTGGCACCAAATTCACCCATCGCCTTGGCGAAGGACAGGATCATGCCGGCGATCACGCCGGGCAGGATCAGCGGCAGGGTCACGGTCAGGAACACCATCGCCGGATTGGCCCCCAGCGTGCCGGCCGCCTGTTCCAGCCTTCTGTCCACCGCCTCGATAGACAGCCGCATGGCCCGGACCATCAGCGGAAAGCCCATCACCGCGCCGGCCAGCGCCGCCCCGGTCCAGCGGAAGGCGAAGACGATGCCGAAATACTGGTCGAGGAATTCACCAACCGCCCCGCGCCGCCCGAACACGAGCAGCAGTATATAGCCGGTCACAACCGGCGGCAGGATCAGCGGCAGATGCACCAGCACGTTCAACAGCGACTTGCCCCAGAAGTCACAGCGGGCCAGCAGATAGGCCACGGCGATTCCCAGCGGCAGGCTCGCCAGCATGGCCCAGAGCGCCACCTTCAGGCTGAGCTTTATTGCCGTCACCTCATCCGGGCTGAGGGTCAGCCAGTCCATGGCAGCCCCCCCGGCGGGAGACAGCCGGCGACAGCGATTCGGCGGTACGGTCTATTGCCCAAGAACTGTGAAACCCTGCTTCTCGAAGACAGGCTTCATCTTGGGCGATTTTACATGGGCAAGGAAAGCGGCGGCATCGGGATTCTTCGATCCCGCCAGGATGGCGGCCGGATAGAGGATCGGCGGATGACTGCCGGCCGGGAAGGTGCCGACCACGGAAACCTTCGGATCGGCAGCCGCATCCGTGGCATAGACGATGCCGTAAGGTGCCTCGCCGCGCGACACCAGCAGCAAAGCAGCGCGCACATTTTCCGCCTGGGCCAGCCGGTCCGCTACGGAAGTCCAGACCCCCAGCGACTCCAGCGCGGCCTTGCCGTATTTGCCGGCCGGCACCGCGCTTGTCTCGGCCATGGCCAGGCGCCCACCCTTCAGCAGACTGGCCAGCGGAAAGCCCGGAGTGATCGCCACCGCCGGGGCATGGGCGCCGGAAGCGATCAGCACAATGGAATTGCCCAACAGATTGCCGCGCGTCTCCGCCCGGATCAGCTTGTGCTGCTCCAGATAATCCATCCAGTCGATATCGGCGGAGATAAACAGATCGGCCGGCGCGCCCTGCTCGATCTGCCGGGCCAGCGCCGAACTGCCGGCATAGGAGACACGGGCCTGCTTGCCGCTCTCCCGACTCCAGGCATCCATCACCTCATCCAGCGCGGTCTTCAGGCTGGCGGCGGCAAAAACCGTCACCGGCTTGCCCTGAGCCATAGCCGGCTGGGAAGCGGCGACGACAAGCAGAATCAAGGCTGTGAGGATCATCCTGAAGCGCATTTACCATCCACTGTATCTGCCCGGATATAGGGGGATGATACCCGTCAGGGCGATATGTTCAATGGGATATATTGCCGGGCAAAAGAAACCCCGCCTTCTTGCGAAAGCGGGGTTTCCTGCGTGTGAGGCCCGGCAAATAAGGGGCTGCCGGGCCTAGTCAGTGCAGGCGGTTAGCGAACGACCAGGTCGTTCTTCACGCTGCGCACACCGGTCACGCCGGCGGCAACGCGGGTCGCCTTGGACTTGGAGGCGGCCGTATCAACGAAACCGCTGAGCTGAACGACGTTGTTGAAGGTCTCGACGCTGATCTGCGTGGCCTTCAGCTGCGGATCTTCGACCAGCGCTGCCTTCACGGAAGCGGTGATGCCGGTATCGTCGGCATACTGACCAGTGGTCTGGCGGCCTTCGACGACCGAGCAGGCTGCCAGCACGACGGCGAGAAGAGCGACGGAGAGAATACCTTTGAAGCGAAACAGCTTGAGCATGGGATACATCCTTTATTGCTTTTTAGGCGTCGCGACAGCGTTGCGATGCTGACTGGATAACTCTCCAGTCAAAAGGAAGTTCCCCATAAAATGCCGTGCCCTGACACCGCGCCCGGGTACCGGGCGGTTACTTGCGAACAGGGAATTGAAGAATGGGTTGCCGCCCGATGGTGCCCCTGGCCGGACTCGAACCAGCACGCCTGTTAAGACAACAGATTTTGAGTCTGTCGCGTCTACCAATTCCGCCACAGGGGCCCGCCATCGCGGTGGCGGCATATTAGCCAGCAGAAGCCGGACGTCAATGAGAAGTGCGGCGACATGCTTGCCCCGCCCCTTGCTCCCGACGGACCGGGCTGATACAGCCATGGGCCACCCTTTCCCTGCCGGCAGATCGCACGATCATGGATGCCTCTTCTCCCCCGCCCGTCCGACGCTCCCTGCTGCACCGGCTGTATGACTGGACGCTGCACTGGGCCGCCCACAAGCGGGCGCGGGTCGCGCTGTTCGGCGTGTCCTTCGTGGAAAGCAGCGTGTTTCCCATCCCGCCGGATATCCTGCTGATCCCGATGGTGCTGGCCGACCGGCGCAATGCCTTCTGGATCGCCACGATCTGCACCATCGCCTCGGTGCTGGGCGGGGCGGCGGGATACGCCATCGGTCTGCTGCTGTTCGACAGTGTCGGCCAGGCGGTGCTGGAGTTCTATGGCTATGCCGCGAAATTCACGGAATTCAGCCATCTTTACAATGAATGGGGCTGGATGATCGTTGCCGGGGCCGGCTTCACGCCCTTCCCCTACAAGGTCATCACCATCGCCAGCGGCGTGACCCAGATGGATTTCGCCGTGTTCATGATCGCCTCCACCCTGTCGCGGGGCGCGCGCTTCTATCTCGTGGCTGCCCTGCTCTGGTATTTCGGCCCGCCGATCCAGCGTGTCATCGAAAAGCATCTGGGGCTGCTGACGATTCTGTTCTTCGTCCTGCTGGTCGGCGGCTTCGTGGCGCTGAAATATCTGCTTTAGGCACCCTATATGGTTTCCATGACACCTTCCTCGCTCCATGGCTGGCCGCTGCGCCGCGCCGGCTGGCTTGTTGCTTTGACCAGCGCCCTCGTCCTGGGGGCGGCGCTGCTATCGCAATATGTCGGCGGGCTGCATCCCTGCGTGTTGTGCCTGTATCAGCGCTGGCCCTATGTCGCGACCATCCTGCTGGGACTGGCCGCCGGGGTGATCGGCCGCCGCGATCCGCGGCTTGCCGGCGGGCTGCTGGTGCTGGCCGGGCTGGCCTTCCTGACCGGCGGCGGCATCGCGGCCTTCCATGTCGGTGTCGAGCAGGGCTGGTGGCAGGGCACCTCCTCCTGCGGCGGTGCAACGGGTGGGGCTGGCCCCGCCAGCCTGGCCGATCTGAAGGCGCAAATTCTGGCCGCCCCCGTGGTGCGCTGCGACGATGTGGCGTGGTCCCTGCTGGGAATCTCCATGGCAGGCTATAATTTCCTTGTCTCCCTGGCCCTGTCGGCGTTCTCGCTCTGGGCCGGCACGACCAGCCTGAAGGAGCGGGCATGAGCACGAAACAGACACCCCGGCCACGCAGGACCGGCGAGAACCGCCTTCCCGGCGACCCCGATGCGCACGAACTGGTCGAGCGGATGATCCGCGTCGACCATGCCGGCGAATACGGGGCGGCGCGCATCTATGAGGGCCAGCTGGCCGTGCTCGGCCGCTCCGCCAGCGCCGCCACCATCCGACACATGCGCGAGCAGGAGCAGGTTCACCTCGACACGTTCAGCCGGATGATTGTCGAGCGCCGGGTCCGCCCGACCGCACTGCAGCCAGTCTGGCATGTCGCCGGATTCGCGCTTGGGGCAGCAACCGCGCTGATGGGCGAAAAGGCGGCCATGGCCTGCACCGTCGCGGTCGAGGAAGTGATCGACGAGCATTACCGCGAGCAGGCGGCCCAGCTGGGCGAGGATGAGGCCGAACTGCATGGCACCATCGAGCGCTTCCGCGCCGAGGAGCTGGAGCACCGTGATATCGGCTATGAGCATGGCGCCGCCGAGGCACCGGGTTTCGAGCTGCTGCGCGGCGCGGTGAAGGCCGGCTCTCGCCTGGCCATCTGGCTATCGCAGCGGGTCTGACCGCCATGCCCGCCTTCAAGGTTTCCGGCATGAGCTGTGGCGGCTGTGTTACCGCTATCCGCAAGGCGATCCTGACGCGCTATCCGCAAACTGAGATTGACGTCGATCTGCGCGAGGGCAGAGTAACGATAACCGGCAGCGAGGATGCCGCCGGGCTGACCGCCGCCATCGAATCCGCCGATTTCACCGTCGACCGCCGCCTCGATTCATGAGCCTGGAAGCAGATCTGCTGCGCCGCGTGCGGTCCGGCCCGACCAACGCCTCGCTGCTCTACGCAATCTCCTCCATGGGGCTGCCGGAGGGCGCGCTGGTCGCCGGTGCCGTAGTCCAGGCGGTGTGGAACGGGCTGCAACGCCGCCCGGTCGATGCCGGTGTGAAGGATTACGACATCTTCTATTACGACCCCGATCTGTCGGAGGCCGCGGAGAAGGCCATACAGGCGGAGTTGCGCGCGCTCTACCCCTATCTGACCCTGGATATCCGCAACCAGGCGCGCGTGCATCTGTGGTACGAGGCCCGCTTCGGCGTGCCATGCGCCCCCATCACCAGCACAATTGACGGCATCGGCCGCTTTCCGGTGGCCTGCACCTGTGTCGGCATCAGCGGCACGGGAGAGGTTCTGGCGCCCTATGGGCTGGAAGCGCTCTATGCCGGGCGGCTGGCCGCCAATCCGGCCTGCCCGGACCCCACAGCCTTCGCCCGCAAGGCGGCGAGCTACCGGGAGCGCTGGCCCTGGCTGCGGCTGGAGGGCGATCAGGCCTCGTCCAGCTCGGAATCCCAGTAGAGAAAATCCTGCCAGCTCTTGTGCAGGTGATTGGGCGGGAAGGACCGGCCATTATCCTGCAATTCAAAGCTGGTCGGCTGGTGCGGTTCGACCAGCGGAAACATGCCGACTTCGCGCGGCAGGCGGTTGCCCTTGTCCAGATTGCAGGCGCCGCAGGCGGTCACGACATTCTCCCAATTGGTCCGCCCGCCGCGCGAACGCGGGATGACATGGTCGAAGGTCAGTTCCGGCGTTGGAAACGGATCGCCGCAATACTGGCAGGAGAAATGGTCGCGCAGGAAGACGTTGAAGCGGGTGAAGGCAGGCCGGCGGGCGGCGGGGACATATTGCTTCAGCGAGATCACGCTGGGCAGTTGCATCTCGAAATTGGGCGAATGCACCGACTGGTCGTAATGCGCCAGGATATTGACCCGGTCGAGGAATACCGCCTTCACCGTGTCCTGCCAGTTCCACAGCGACAACGGAAAATAGCTGAGCGGCCTGAAATCCGCGTTCAGCACCAGGGCCGGCCAATCCTGCGTGGTCACCGCCAAGACAACCCCCATCAGCTTGCCGCTGCGCCCGTGTCGGCGCGGCGATTAGAAGACGTGCATATCCATATCCCGCCACGCCCTGAAACACAACAAGTTGATAAAGCCTTATAGCCGGCCACAGGGTGTTGTAACGGAACGATAATAAACAGCTAAGGCTGGTTTAGCAGGGGCTGGAGGGAAGTACCCTCCAGCCCCCTGGCCTCACGGTGCGCTGCGGGTGCAGTCCAGATTGCGGATCAGGCCGTCGACCAGGCTGTAGCACCAGCCATGCACGGTCAGCTCCTGGCCGCGGTTCCAGGCATCGCGGATGATCGGCGTATCGGCGACCTGGCGCACCTGCTCGATGACGCTCAGCTCGCACAGGCGGTTCACCCGCTCTTCCGGGTCGGAAATGGAATCCAGCTCGGCGCGGTTGGCTTCCGACAGATCGCGCACCGGATGCAGCCAATAATCGATCAGGCCGTGGCGCTCATTGTTCAGCGCGGCGCGCACGCCGCCGCAGCCATAATGGCCACAGACGATGACATGCTTCACCTTCAGCACGTCGATGGCGAATTGCAGCACCGCCAGGCAGTTCAGGTCGCCCGGATTGACCAGGTTCGCGACATTGCGGTGCACGAACACCTCGCCCGGCTGCAGCCCGGTGATGACATTCGCCGGCACGCGGCTGTCGGCACAGCCGATCCACAGATATTCCGGTGTCTGCAGGCCGGACAGGCGCTTGAAATATTCCGGGTCTTCCTGCACCCGCGCCGCCGCCCAGGCGATATTCTGCTTGAAGAGATGGTCCATTGCCGCCCCCTGATACTGTGAAAGCTGCGCTTCAATATAGTATCCGGCTGCGTCGCAACACCCCCACCGTCACATGCTATCGCAGGCCGGGAAACAGCCCCAGCAGACCACTGGCCAGGATCTGCGCGGCAATCGCCGCCAGCAGCAGGCCGAACAGGCGGTTCAGGATGTTCAGCCCGGTGCGCCCCAGCCTGGCGCCGATCGGCGAGGCAAGGCGCAGCGAGACCCACAGCATCAGGCAGATGATCAGGATGCAGCCGATGATGATGCCGGCATGCAGCAGCCCCTCACCCCGCTGCATCTGGATGATGGTGGTGGAAATCGCGCCCGGCCCGGCCAGCAGGGGGATGCCCAGCGGCACGACGCCGACAGTTTCCCGCTGCTCCGCCTCTATCGCTTCCTCGCGGGTCTGCTGCACGCCTGAGACCTTGGCGTTCAGCATGGACAGCGCCATCAGCAGCAGGACGATGCCGCCGCCGACCCGGAAAGCGTCCAGACTGGTGCCCAGCGCGCGCAGGATGACATCCCCCGCAAGGGCGGCGCCGACCAGCACGGCGAAGACGGTCAGCGCCGCGGTGCGGGCGGTGTCCATCTGCTCACGGCGCGTGCTCGTGCCGGTCAGCGACAGGAAGATCGGTATCGCCGCGAAGGGCGTCAGCACGGCGAAGAGCGTGACCAGGAAGCGCGTATAATCCGACCACTCGACCATTCAGCACTCCAGCAGATCGGCCAGATGCTGGAAGTCGCGCACGGCGAGGTCGATGCCGGGTTCCACCGCCAGATCCTTGGTCTGGCCCGGCCCATGCTCGGTCACGCGCGGCACGAAGACAGTCTTGAACCCTACCTTCGCTGCGGCGTGAAGATCGCCATTATGGGCGGCGACCAGGGCGCATTCCCCGGGCTTCAGACCGAGTGCCTCGGCGCCACGCAGATAGCATTCCGGCTGCGGTTTGTAGGCCTGCGCTATCTCCGCCCCCAGGATCACGTCCCAGGGCAGGCCGCCATGCTTCGCCATATTGACCATCAGCGCGATATTGCCGTTCGACATGGTGCCCAGTATGTAGCGCCGCTTCAGCCGGGTCAGCCCGGCCACCACCTCCGGCCAGGGGTCGAGGCGATGCCAGGCCGTGTTCAGCTGCTCGATGGCCTCGGCAGGCAGGCCGGTGACGCCATGACGCGCCAGCAGCCCGACCAGGCTCTCGCGCTGCAGATCATCCAGCCGGGCCCAGGGCCGGGCACCGCTGCGCACCTGCTCCATCGAGGGCTGGTACTGCCCGCGCCAGGCATCGGCAAAGGCGGTCCAGTCCAGATCGATGCCCTGCGCCCGGCCAAAGGCCGCGCCCTCGCGCGCGATGCAGGACCGCCAGTCCACCACCGTGCCGAACACATCGAAGGTCAGTGCCTTCACCCCGTCCAGTGCAGCAACGTTCATGGCTCTCTCCCCTTTCTTTTTTCCGGCGAAATCATCTGCCGCGACAGGCTTCGGCGCAAGGCCTGGCAGATTTCCTAACAGCACACTCTCATAGTCAAGATTAGAAAAATCACTCAATTGCTTGATAAGGGTGCATTTTTTCGGTACACACAGAACTGGATCAAAGAGGGGCCATCATGCGGGTGATCGCAACACTGTTTCTGGTTTTCATTCTGGCTGGCTGCGCCGCCGGGCCGAAAACGCCGCCCGCCGCCCCTTCTGGTGGCAGTGTCGCCTATGCACCACAAAATCTGGCCCCCTCGCCCCTGCGCCCCTATCCGGAGACGGATGCCTTCCTGCAATGCGTGCCGTTTGCCCGCGCCGTTTCCGGCATCCAGATCTATGGCGATGCCGGTACCTGGTGGGACAAGGCGGCCCGGGACTATGCAAGAGGCAACCGGCCGCAGATCGGCGCTGTCCTGTCGCTGCGCCCGACCCAGCGGATGCGTCTGGGTCATGTCGCCGTCGTGGTTGCCGTGCAGGATTCACGGCGCATCCTGGTCAGCCATGCCAATTGGGGCGGCGATTCCAGCACACGCGGCAAAATCCATTCGCGCCAGCCGGTGGTCGATGTTTCACCCAACAATGATTGGAGTGAAGTTCGCCTGATGAATACACTGGGAACATTTGGCAGCGTTTATCCAGCCCATGGCTTTATTTATCAGCAGCGGAACGTCGCATCAGCGGCTTCAGCCTCGTAAGGGAACAGCAGTCCACTCAGCCCCAATAAACATAAAAAGCAATATAAATTTACTGCGAATACATAAGCCACTCGGACTAAATATTTTCCTAGAACCTTACGTTAACTGTCTCTTAACAGATTCAAGCGAAATTGGTATTGTCACCTTTGATACTTCCATTGAACACAGTTCACGGAGGGGCAAATGTTCGGATGGGGTCGCAATATTCATGTAGAACCCGGCATGCAGATCGACACGATCTGCCGCTGGGGTGAAGTCCGCTGGAAAGTTGAAAGCGTGATTGAAATGGAAGGCATCGCCCATGCGCGCCTGCTCTCCGTCGATCACACGCGGGACCCGATAACCCTGGCGGTCTCCGTTCTGGCCGATAAGCAGCGTTTTAGGATTCGCCCGGGCGCCGTCGCCGTCTGATCCCCCCAGAGACACATCCTGTCCCTGCCCTGGCGCCGCCCGGGAAGACATGCCGGTGTGCGACGTCATTCGCCCGATCAGATTATCTTGATCGGGCTTTTCTTCTTCCTACATTAATAGCGGCGATGCCCCTTGGGTCGCTGGTTTCGGACGCCGTGCCAACGGGTCCTGCAAATCCCACCCTGACCGTCTCGCTCATCGGAGGAGGAAGGTCATATGACACGCATGTCCGTCTTCAACAGCCCCTTCGTTCTTGGCTTCGATCATTTCGAACGGGCCATCGATCGCATCAACAAAGCCTCCCCGGACGGCTATCCGCCCTATAATATCGAGCAGATCGGCGCCAATGACTGGCGCATCAGCCTGGCCGTGGCCGGCTTCCGCCCCGATGATCTTGAAATACTGGTGGAAGACAGCCAGCTGCTGATCCGCGGCCGACAGGCTGACGATACAGAGCGCGTTTTCGTACATCGTGGCATTGCCGCCCGCCAGTTCCAGCGTAATTTCGTTCTGGCGGAAGGCATGACGGTGACCGGCGCCGAGCTGGATAGCGGGCTGTTGCATGTCACGCTGAACCGGCCCGAGCCGCAGGTGAAGACCCGTCGCATCGAGATCACCACCGCGCCCGGCACCAAGCCAGCGGCGCTGCGAACGGAAAATCGATAAATCAATTCACGCATTAACCAATGCGTAGGGACTGACAGCGCATCCTGTTGCTGTCGGTGAGCACTTGAGATACTCGAGCCGGTGCCTTGACGGGGCCGGCGACCGGGTGGGAAGGTAAGTGATGAACCAGTTGGAAAAAATCCGTCACCTGTCGCGCAACGATCTGGCGCTGCTGGGGATGAACGATGTGGCCTATGTGCGGCCCGTGCAGATTCAGGGGCAGGGGCAGTTCGCCATCCATGCCGCTGACGGCACGCAGATGCTGGTGGTCGACGATATCAGCGTGGCCGTGGCGACGATCCGCCAGAACGACATGGAACCGGTGCCGCTGCACTAAGCGCAGGCGGCAGATACCGGCGACTTCCAGGCCCGGCGACTTCCAGGCAACGCCGCAATCAGGCGGCGTGGCTTGCCTGGGTTTCCGTCAGCAGGGCATAGATCGCATCGACGCTGTCGCAGCCGCGCAGCTTGCCGCAGATATTGCGGTCGCGCAGCAGCCTGGAAACCCGCGCCAGCGCCTTCAGATGATCCGCACCCGCCGATTCCGGGGCCAGCAGCAGGAACATCAGATCGACCGGCTGCTCGTCGATGGAATCGAAATCCACCGGCTTTTCCAGCTTCGCGAAGACACCGTAAAGCCGGTCCAGCTCCGGCAGCTTGCCATGCGGAATGGCAATGCCATTGCCCACACCTGTCGTCCCCAGCCGCTCGCGCTCGACAAGCACGTCGAAAATCTGGCGCTCCTCAAGCCCGGTCAACTCCGCCGCCTTGCGCGCCAGTTCCTGCAAGGCCTGCTTCTTGCTGGTTACGCGCATGTTAGCGATCACCGCGTCCGGCGTGATCAAATCCGTTATCTCCATGCTTTTCTCGCCCCGTCCGGTTGAATGAAGCGGTTTCAGACCGCTTTCGCTTCCTGGGGATCAATCCACCCTATATTGCCGTCGTTACGGCGATAGACCACGTTGATGCGTCCATTCGCGGAGCTGCGGAACATCAGGACCGGCATGCCGCCCAGATCCATCCGCATCGCGGCGTCGCGCGGCGTCAGCGTGGGAATTTCACGTGTCATCTCGGCGATGATGACGGCATCTCCATCGGCCGATTCGGCGACTTCTTCCTCGGGCTCGGGCGCCATGATGTAATATTGCGCCGGCACGAAATCGCCCTTGGTGGACTCCTTGTGGTGATCCTTCAGCCGCCGCTTGTAGCGCCGAAGCTGCTTGGCCACCCGGTCACAGGCATTGTCGAAGGCGATGTAGGCATCACCCGCCTCGCCACTGGCCTGGACATCGATCCCCCGGCCGACATGCACCGAGATGTCGGATCGGAACATCGATCCTTCCCGGGAAACCACGACGGATGCTTCGAGGGCTTTGCCGAAATACTTATCGACTTCGGCGTTCAGAGTGGTGTCGATATGACCCCGGAGGGCGTCGCCGACATCGATCTGCTTGCCTTTGACGGTGAGCTGCATGAGCGCCCCGTTTGCTGTTAAACAGAGGCCGGGTGGCGATTGCCACCGGGCGATTTCCGTAAGAGGCGCGGACCATAGGTGCGCTTCCATCAGCGAGTCAAGCGCAGCCGACGCCCGCTGGCAAGGCCTTGACAAAACCGGCCAACAGGAATCCAGCCTAGAGCTGGAAAGCCTTCTCCCGACGGCGCTGAACGGAGGACGGAATCCGCATTGATTCCCGATACTTGGCAACTGTCCGCCGGGCAATGTCGATACCGTCACCCTGGAGGATATCGACGATCTTGTCGTCCGAGAGCACGTCGCCGGCAGGCTCTCCATCGATCAGCGTCTTGATACGGAAGCGTACTGCCTCTGCCGAATGGGACGCTGCCCCATCCATTGCCGAGATGGCAGCGGAGAAGAAATATTTCAACTCGAAAACGCCGCGCGGGCCGGATATGTACTTATTCGTGGTCACCCGGCTGACCGTGCTTTCATGCATCCCGATGGCATCGGCGATGTCGCGCAGCACCAGCGGACGCAGATGCTCTACCCCGAATCGGAAGAAGGCGTCCTGCTGGCGCACCAGCTCAGTCGCGACCTTCAGGATGGTGGTGGCGCGCTGGTGCAGGGATTTCACCAGCCAGTTGGCCGACTGGAACTGCTCCGTCAGATAATCCTTGTCCTCGCGCCGCCGCGCCACGCGGGTGATCTCGGCATAATAGCGCCGGTTCACCAGGACGCGCGGCAGGCTGTCGCTGTTCAGCTCGATATGCCAGCCGCCCTCGACCGAGGGGCGCATCACGATATCGGGCACCAGGGTCTGGGAGATATTGCGCGAGAAGGCTTCACCCGGCTTCGGGTTCAGGCATTTGATCTCGGCCATCATATCGGCGAGATCCTCATTATCGACGCCGCAGATCTTGCGCAGGCCGGCCAGGTCGCGCATCCCCAGCAGATGCAGATTATCCAGCATTGCCTGCATGGCGGGGTCGAGCCGGTCCAGCTCGCGCAGCTGGATCGCCAGGCATTCCTTCAGCGAGCGGGCGAAGATGCCCGGCGGATCGAGGCGCTGCAGCCGAGCCAGCACCGATTCCACCCGCTCGACCGGGCAAAGCAGGGTCTCGGCCACGCTGCTGCATTCGGCAGTAAACCAGCCGCACTCATCCAGCAACCCGACCATATAGGTGGCGATCAGATGGTCGGCCCGGTCTGTGAAATCGATGCCGATCTGCTCGGTCAGATGCTCGCGCAGGCTCTTCTCGCTGCTCAGCGTGCGGTCAAAGCCGCTCTCGTCATCATCGAAATCGCCCCGGCCGCCACTGGTCTTCCAGCTCAGCGATTCACCGCCATCGTAATCCTCGCCGCCGGCGGGCGCCTCGTTGCTGCTCCACAGATTGCCGTCATCGCTGTTGGAATCCAGCGGGCTTTCGCCGCTGGATGGCAGGGTGTCGGTGTTGGAGAGGGTGGCAGTGTCCATCCGGTCAACGGCGGGCCGGGCGGCATCGCCATCGGGGTCGCCATCAATGCCCAGCCCCTCGATCAGCCGTTCCGGCGAATCGCCCTCGTCGCGTTCGAGCAGCGGGTTCTGCTCCAGCTCACGCTCGACATAATCGGCCAGCTCCAGATTGGAGAGTTGCAGCAGCTTGATGGCCTGCTGCAGCTGCGGCGTCATGACAAGCGCCTGCGACTGCCTCAGGTCTAACCGCTGCGCCAACGCCATGGTCGTTTCTGCCCCCCGCCCCGTGCCGCGCCGCTACAGACTGAACCGTTCCCCGAGATAGACCCGGCGAACATCCTCGTCGACGACGATCTCCGAGGGCGCGCCCTCCATAAGCACATGGCCATCGTGCAGAATATAGGCGCGATCGACGATCTCCAGCGTCTCGCGCACATTATGGTCGGTGATCAGCACGCCGATACCGCGGTCCTTCAGGTGCCGGACCAGATCGCGGATATCGCCCACCGCAATCGGATCAATGCCGGCCAGCGGCTCATCCAGCAGAATGAAGCTGGGCCGTGATGCCAGCGCCCGCGCGATCTCGACGCGCCGCCGCTCACCGCCCGACAGGGCCATGGCCGGGGTACGGCGCAGATGGGAGATCGAGAATTCGGCCAGCAGCTCGTCCAGATATTCCTCGCGGCGGGCGGGGTCGCCCTCCACCACCTCCAGCACGGCCCGAATATTCTGTTCGACCGACAACCCGCGAAAGATCGAGGCTTCCTGCGGCAGATAGCCAATGCCCAGGCGCGAGCGGCGATACATCGGCAGATCGGTGATGTCCTCGCCATCCAGGGTGATGGTGCCGTAATCCGGCGCGATCAGGCCGGTGATGATGTAGAAGCAGGTGGTCTTGCCGGCGCCGTTCGGGCCCAGAAGGCCGACCGCCTCGCCGCGCTGGACGGAGACACTGACCCCACGCAGCACCGGGCGCTTCTTGTACTGCTTGCCCAGATTGCCGGCGACCAGCCCCTTATTGTCGGCCACCAGACGCGGGCCGCCAGACGCCGTCGTGGCGCCGGTTTCCGTGGGATGCTGTCCAGGCCGTGAGACCAGATCCATCCTGCGTTTCTCCTTCCCCGTCCCCGTTCTCTTACGGCGCCGCTACTGCGAACGGCCGGTCGACCCGCGGCTGCTCTCGTCGGGCACGAACAGGCCCCGCACCCGGCCATCGCCCGCCTTCCCGGCCAGAAGCCGGCTGACGCCGGTCTTCATATTGACCTCGGCGCGCTGGCCGTTCAGCTGATTCTTGCCTTGCGTGACCCGCACATTCCCCGTGAGCGTCGCGATTTCCTTGGGCACATTATAGACACCCTGCGCTCCGCGGGCGATTTCGTTAGGCGTCGTTATCACCACATTACCATCGGCCTGCACCTCGGCAAGCTGCAGCTTGCCCGTCCGGTCCGGCTTGAACGCCGCCGTCAGCGTATCGGCGCTGATCTTGCGGTCCTGGCGCACCGCCAGCGCATCGCCATTGGCCACGGCAACCTGCTTGCCCTGGTAGTAATCGATGCTGTCACGCGCCGTCACGATATCGTCGCCGGCAACCAGCCGCAGCCCCTTGCCGGTCAGCCGCAGGCGCTGCAGATCGATGTTGTAGACCGCCCGGTCGCCATAGGCGGTTTCCGTCGGGGTCGACATCACGACATTGCCGCTGGCCTCCAGCCGCCAGATTTCCGTGCCGCTGCCATCCTTGGCGTCGCGATAGGTCGCCGTCAGCACATCGGCGTTGATGGTAACATTGTCACGGATCGCCTTCGCATTGCCGCGGGCGATGTATTTCTGCTCGTCCCGCACCCATTCGATGCCGTTATCAGCCTCAATGGTGACCGGGCCATCGCCGCCACTCAGCGTTGCCATGCCCTGGGCCCGCGCCGTCCCGGCAAGCGGCAGCACCAGCAGGGCAGCGAGCAGGAAGAACCAGCTGGCGCTCTGTCTCACCGTGTGCCTCCCGCCTTGGGCGTTTTTTCCTGGGGATAGGTGACCATCCTGGCCTTGCCGGTGAAGACGATCCGCGCGCCACGGTCCAGGATCGTGAAGCCCTGCGACTGGATGGCGCCCAGCGGCCCCTGCCCCTCGACCGGCTCCTGGCCGCTGGCGGTGCCGTTCTTCATGTCGATCCGCGCCGTGTCGGAGCGGAATTCATAGCCCGAATCGTGAAAGATATTCACCCCTCCGCCCAGATCGACAGCCTGCCCGGTGCGATCATACACGCCATCGACCGCCGTCAGCGCCACCCAGGTGCCATCATCCATCGTCAGATCGGCCTTCGGGGCGGCCAGCGTCACGGTGGCACTGTCAGCACGGGCCTGCGACGCGGAATCGGCGGTCACGATGAAGGGCCGGTTGCGCTCATCCGTGCCGACGAAGCGCGGATTGAGCATGTTCAGCGTTTCGGCGTCGCGCACATCGACCTTCACCGCATTCAGCCGGAAGCGCGATTCATCGGACAGGAAATCCGGCCAGACCACGACCAGGCTGACCAGCGCAACAGCAACCGCCGGCAGCAGCACCTTCAGGAAGAAGACGACACGGCTATAGCCCGCCGGCCGCGCGGTGCGCCGCCGCCAGAGCCGCCAGCGCGCACGCGCCGACAGGCCGCCCGGATTGCGTCCGGGATTGCCATCGCCACCCCCGCCATAGCCAGGGCCAACCATATCGCTGGAATTCGTCACGTTTCTTCCCGGTCATTTTCCACCACCGGCACTGTCTGCGCCAATGGCCGCGCATTCGCGGACCCCTGGATTATGGGTAGCCGCCCCCTCAGGGTCAATGTAACGCCGAGGCAGCGGCAAATCCGCCGCACCCACGCGCGGTAAAGATGCGGGCGGATTGGGGCGGATTAATGGGCGAAGATATCTTCTTCCGACCAACCCGACAGGTCGAGCGCGGCGCGGAACGGCAGGAAGCGGAAGCAGCCGGCGGCAATCTCGCTGCGGCCTTCGCGGGCCAGACGCTCGTCCAGGATTTCTTTCAGTCGGTGCAGATACAGCACGTCGGACGCGGCATAGGCCAGCTGGTCCTGGGTCAGCTCGGCACCACCCCAGTCGGAGGATTGCTGCTGCTTCGACAGATCGACGCCAAGCAATTCCCGGCACAGATCCTTCAGCCCATGGCGGTCGGTATAGGTGCGCACCAGCTTGGAAGCGATCTTCGTGCAATAGAGCGGGGTCGTCTCGACGCCGAGATAATGGCGGAACACCGCGATGTCGAACCGGGCATAATGGAACAGCTTGGTGACAGCGGGATCGGCCAGCAGCCGCTTCAGATTCGGCGCGTCATACTGCTCCGGCGCAAACTGGACCAGATGGCATTCGCCATCACCGGCCGACAGCTGCACCAGGCAGAGCCGGTCGCGACCGGGGCGCAGGCCCATGGTTTCGCTGTCGATGGCAACACAGCCACCAAGGTCGAGACCGTCGGGCAGATCGCCCTTGTGCAGATGGATATTCAACATGACCTCCGGTCGGTTCCGGCAGGCGCCGGATCATCGACCGCCGGCCAATCAGTTTGCCAGCTGCTCCCGCCGGTAACCGGCTCGGGAGAATGGTGCCCAGGAGAAGACTCGAACTTCCACGACCTTACGGCCACAGGTACCTGAAACCTGCGCGTCTACCAATTCCGCCACCTGGGCACGGCTTGGAGCGCCGTAAAATCGTGAAGTGCGGCCCTCCTGTCAACACGATTCTTTCGTATTCGACAGAATGCCGGTGGATATCTCTTTGCAAAGGCACCAGCACCGATTTACCTGACCGCCAATCGTGTAGTATGAGGGGCGCACTCCCAAACAGGGGCGACGACCGGCGGCGGGCCAAAAGGTGGCATCCGCGCAGCCGGATGGAAGGGATCGGGACATGAAACACTCGGTGGTGACGGTTTTCGGCGGCTCCGGCTTTGTCGGACGGTATGTCGTGCAGCGCCTGGCCAAGACCGGTGCGCGCGTGAATGTCGCCGCCCGCCATCCCGAGCGGACCCGCTTCCTGAAGACCATGGGCAGTGTCGGGCAGGTCACGCCCTTCGCCTGCTCCGTCACCGACCCGCAGGCCGTGGCCCGGGCCTTGGCCGGGGCGGATGCCGTCATCAACCTGGTCGGCATCCTCTACCCGTCCGGCCATGGCGGTGGCTTCGACGATATCCATGGCGAAGGCGCACGCATCGTTGCCGAGGCGGCGAAGGCAGCTGGTGCCAAGGCGTTCGTGCATCTTTCGGCCATCGGCGCCGATGCCGCATCGGAATCGGCCTATGCCCGCTCCAAGGCGGCCGGCGAAGAGGCCGTGCGCGCCGCCTTCCCCGAGGCGACCATCCTGCGCCCCAGCATTGTCTTCGGCCCCGAGGACGGCTTCTTCAACCGCTTTGCAGCGATGTCCGGGCTGAGCCCCGCCTTGCCGCTGATCGGCGGCGGGCATACGCGCTTCCAGCCGGTCTATGTCGGCGATGTCGCCGATGCCGTCCTGGCGGCGCTGGCCAGTGCCGACGCCCAGGGCAAGACCTATGAGCTGGGCGGGCCGAAAACCTACAGCTTCCGGGAATTGCTGGAACTGATGATGGCGGAGACGGGGCGCAAGCGGCTGCTGGTGCCGATCCCCTTCTGCCTGGCCGAGATCAAAGGCACCATCCTCGGCATGCTGCCGAAGCCGATGCTGACCCGCGACCAGGTCGTGCTGCTGAAGCGCGACAATGTGGTGGCCGATGGCGCCCTGACCCTGGCCGATCTGGGTATCGGGCAGACCACGCTGGAAGTCATCCTGCCGACCTATATGGACCGCTTCCGCACCGGCGGGCGCTACAGCCGGACCACGCGCTAGAAGAAATACACCCAGCTCAACAGCGCCACGCCCAGGATCATCCGGTAGATCACGAAGGGCGTGAAGCTGGCACGGCGCAGCCAGCCCATCATCAGCGCGATGGCGCCCAGCGCCGCCAGGAAGGCAAGCCCGCCGGCGATCAGCGCATCATTGGTCAGCTGCGCATCGCCCGCCTCGATGATGTCCAGTGTCGCCAGCAAGCCGGCGCCAATGATGGTCGGGATCGACAGCAGCATCGAGAAGCGCGCCGCCTCCACCCGCTCGAAGCCCAGGAAGCGCGCCGCCGTCATGGTGATGCCCGACCGGCTGGTGCCGGGGATGAAGGCGAGGATCTGCGACAGCCCGATCAGGAAGGCAAAGCGGGTGTTCAGATGCTCAAGCCGCAGGATCGTCATGCCGATCTTGTCGGCAGCATAGAGCACGACACCGAAGACAAGGGTCGCCCAGCCGATGATTTCCACGCTGCGCAGCGCATCGCCGGCATAGTTATGGATCGCCAGCCCGACGAGCACCGCCGGCACCGTCCCAACCAGCAGATACCAGATCATCCAGAGACCCGCCGTCCGCCGTCCGGACAGCGCCCGCAGCAGGCCGGTCAGCATGTCCCGGATGTCGCGCCACAGATACAGCATCACGGCGAACAGCGTGCCGACATGCACCGCCACATCCATCGCCAGCCCCTGATCCGGCCAATCAGCCACCAGCGGCACCAGGATCAGATGGGCCGAGGAACTGATCGGCAGGAATTCGGTTACGCCCTGCACGACGGCCAGGACGAAAAGATGCAGCAGAGGCACGGGAAACACCGGGGTCAGGGGATAAAAGGCAGCGCCTGTATAGCATTAGAGGATGCCGCGCCCAATCGCGGAATATAGGTCTGTTTTGTTACCTATCTGCCTTGCTGACAACTCGCCGCGCTACACGAAACAATGTTACGCGGCCTCGAGACTCGTAAATAGGTCACATATACTGACCTATTTATCATTTTTCCCTCGCCACTGTGGAAAACTGGGCGTATAGCACTTTTCCCGCCCGGCCAACGGACCGCGGGGAAGAAAGCGCGCGCCCGGAAGGAATGGCGCGCAACAGATGTTTGGAGAGGAGCCAGCCCATGGCCAGCAAGATGTTGAAATTCGTCGATGTGCCGCAGCGCATGCCGGAAAAGCGCGTTGCCGAGCTGCGGCGCGAGGATTTCGACGAAATCTATGCCCGGTTCCAGCCGCAGGATGCCGCGATGCAGGCCGCGCGCTGCTCGCAATGCGGCGTGCCGTTCTGCCAGATTCACTGCCCGTTGCAGAACAACATCCCTGACTGGCTGATGCTGACCGCCGAAGGGCGCCTGGAGGAGGCCTATGAGGTGTCCTCGGCGACCAACAACATGCCGGAAATCTGCGGCCGCATCTGCCCTCAGGACCGGCTGTGCGAAGGCAATTGCGTCATCGAGAAGGGCTTCAACTCGGTCACCATCGGCTCGGTCGAGAAATACATCACCGACACCGCCTGGGAAAAAGGCTGGGTGAAGGTGCCGAAGCCGAAGCATGAGCTGGCCCAGTCGGTCGGCATTATCGGCGCCGGCCCGGCCGGCATGGCAGCGGCCGAGCAGCTGCGCAAGAAGGGCTACCAGATTCATATCTACGACCGCTATGACCGGGGCGGCGGGCTGATGATCTATGGCATTCCCGGCTTCAAGCTGGAAAAGGACGTGGTCGAGCGCCGCACGAAGCTGCTGCAGGATGCCGGCATCACCTATCACCTGAACTGCGATATCGGCAGCGATGTGACGCTGGCCGAGCTGCGCGAGAAGCATGATGCGCTGCTGATCGCCACCGGCGTCTACAAGGCGCGCGACATCAAGGCCCCGGGCGTCGGGCTGGGCAATGTCGTGCCGGCGCTGGATTATCTGATCGCCTCCAACCGCAAGGGGCTGGGCGACGATGTGCCGGCCTTCGAGGATGGCTCGCTGAATGCCGAGGGCAAGAATGTCATCGTCATCGGCGGCGGTGACACGGCGATGGATTGCGTGCGCACTGCCGTGCGCCAGGGGGCCAAATCGGTGAAATGCCTGTATCGCCGCGACCGGGCCAACATGCCGGGCAGCCAGCGCGAAGTGCATAACGCCGAGGAAGAAGGCGTGGAGTTCGTCTGGCTGTCGGCTCCCGAGGCCTTTGTCGGCGGCGACTCGGTGGAAGGCGTGCGCGCCATCCGCATGCATCTGGGCGTGCCGGACGCGACCGGCCGGCAGATGCCGCAGCCGATCGAAGGCTCGGCGCAGGTTCTGGAGGCCGATCTGGTCATCAAGGCGCTGGGCTTCGACCCCGAGGATCTGCCGGTCCTGTTCGGCGAAAAGCGGCTGGAAGTGACCCGCTGGGGCACTGTGAAGGTCGATCACCGCACCATGATGAGCAAGCTGGACGGCGTCTTCGCCGCCGGTGACATCGTGCGCGGCGCGTCCCTCGTCGTCTGGGCCGTGCGCGACGGCCGCGACGTGGCCGAGAATATCCACCGCTTCATCCAGGCCAAGACTGAGACCAAGACGGGCGACAAGTCGCTCGCTCTGGCGTCGTAAGGGAGGATCGTCCCATGGGAATCGAACGCACGCGGCATTATGCCCTTCTGGCCACCACCGCGCTCACCGGTGGCGAACGCTTCGTTGCCGAATGGCAGCGCAACGCCACCCATCTGGCCGAGGCCGGCATCTACGATCCGACCGACGAGCATGATAATTGCGGCGTCGGCTTCATCGCCTCGCTGGACGGCACCGCCCGGCGCGACGTGGTCGAGGCCGGGGTGAACGCGCTGAAGGCGGTCTGGCATCGCGGCGCGGTCGACGCCGATGGCAAGACCGGCGACGGCGCCGGCATCCATATCGAAATCCCGCAGGATTTCTTCCGCGCCGTGGTCGAGCAGCTGGGCTTCAAGACCGATGGCAGCCGCATGGCCGTTGGCCAGGTCTTCCTGCCCCGCACCAGCTTTGACCAGCAGGAGACCTGCCGGTCCATCGTCGAGACCGAGATTCTGAATTTCGGTTACACGATCTATGGCTGGCGCCAGGTGCCGATCAGCATCGACGTGATCGGCGAGAAGGCCAATGCCAGCCGGCCGGAGATCGAGCAGATCATGATCTGCAACTCCAAGGGCTCCGACGAGGCGCAGTTCGAGGGTGATCTCTACATCATCCGCCGGCGCATCGAGAAGCGGGTGCTGGAAGCGCATATCACCGAGTTCTACATGTGCTCGCTGTCCTGCCGCTCGATCATCTACAAGGGCATGTTCCTGGCCGAACAGCTGACGATCTTCTATCCCGATCTGCTCGACAGCCGGTTCATCTCGCGCTTCGCGATCTATCACCAGCGCTATTCGACCAACACCTTCCCGACCTGGCGCCTGGCCCAGCCCTTCCGCGTGCTGGCGCATAATGGCGAGATCAACACGGTGAAGGGCAACATCAACTGGATGATGTCGCATGAGACCCGCATGGCCTCGCCGACCTTCGGCGACCATACCGAGGATCTGAAGCCGGTCATCCAGTCCGGCAGCTCCGATTCCGCCGCGCTGGATGCGGTATTCGAGCTGCTGTGCCAGGCCGGGCGTGAACTGCCCATGGCCAAGACCATGATGATGCCGGAAGCCTGGGGCGAACATACCGACCTGCCGCAGCCGGTGAAGGATCTCTACGCCTATTGCAACGCCGTGATGGAGCCCTGGGACGGGCCGGCGGCGATTGCCGCCTATTTCGGCGACTGGGTGATCGGCGGCATGGACCGCAACGGCCTGCGCCCGATGCGCTACACCATCACCGGGGACAAGCTGCTGATCGCCGGTTCCGAGACCGGCATGGTGAAGGTCGATGAAAGCCGCGTCCTGGAAAAGGGCCGGCTCGACCCCGGCGAGATGATCGGCGTCGATCTGGCAACCGGCCGGATGTTCCATGATGGCGAGCTGAAGGACCACCTGGCGGAAAAGCGCCCCTATGGCGAATGGATCAGCAGCTCGGTGAAGCTGGACCGGCTGATTCGCGGCCATCACAAGGAAAATGGCGTGCTGGCGCGCGAGGAAATGCGCCGCCGGCAGGTCGCCTATGGCTGGTCGCTGGAGGATCTGGAGCTGATCCTCCAGCCCATGGTGGATGACGCCAAGGAGGCCGTCGGCTCGATGGGCGACGACACGCCCGTCGCGGTGCTGTCGCAGACCTATCGCGGGCTGCATCATTTCTTCCGGCAGAATTTCAGCCAGGTCACCAACCCGCCGATTGACAGCTTGCGCGAGCGTCGGGTGATGTCGCTGAAGACCCGCCTTGGCAATCTGGGCAACATCCTCGATGAGGACCAGACCCAGTGTCAGCATCTGCTGCTGGAAAGCCCGGTGCTGTCGAATGCCGAATTCGAGGCGATGCGCGCCTATATGGGCGAGACCGCAGTCGAGGTGGATTGCACATTCAACGCCGAGAATGGCAGCGACACGGCCCTGCGTGACGCCATCGCCCGCATCCGGCGCGAGGCGGAGGAAGCCGTGCGCGGCGGCTGCGCCCATGTCGTCCTGTCCGACCAGAAGGTCAGCGAGGGCCGCTCGGCGATTCCGATGATCCTGGCCGCCGGTGCCGTGCACAGCCATCTGGTGCGGCAGAATCTGCGCACCTTCACCTCGCTGAACATCCGCTCCGGCGAATGCCTGGATGTGCATTATTTCGCCGTTCTGATCGGCGTCGGTGCCACCACGGTCAACGCCTATCTGGCACAGGAGGCGATTGCCGACCGGCATTCACGCGGCCTGTTCCCGAATCTGGAGCTGGAGGAATGCGTCCGCCGCTACAAGAAGGCGGTCGATGAAGGGCTGCTGAAGATCATGTCAAAGATGGGCATCTCTGTGTTGTCCAGCTATCGCGGCGGCTATCACTTCGAGGCCATAGGCCTGTCGCGCGCGCTGGTCGCCGAATTCTTCCCCGGCATGCCCAGCCGCATCTCCGGCATCGGCCTGCCCGGCATCCAGCGCCAGGTCCTGGCGCAGCATGGGCGCGGCTATTCGGAGGAATTCGCCACTCTGCCGGTCGGCGGTTTCTACCGCTTCCGCAAGGGCGGCGAGCAGCATGCCTTCGAGGGCACGCTGATCCACACGCTGCAATATGCCTGCGCCAATGACAGCTATTTCACCTACAAGAAATACGCTGATGCGATCCACCAGATGCGGCCAATCAACCTGCGCGACCTGCTGGATTTCCAGCCGCGCGGCGAGCCGATCGCGCTGGATGATGTCGATTCGATCACCGAGATCCGCAAGCGCCTGGTCGCCCCCGGCATCTCGCTGGGCGCGCTCTCGCCCGAGGCACATGAGACCCTGTCCATCGCCATGAACCGGATCGGTGCCAAATCCGATTCCGGCGAGGGCGGCGAAGACCCGGCACGCTACAAGCCGCGTCCGAATGGCGACAATGCCAGCTCCGCCATCAAGCAGGTGGCCTCGGGCCGGTTCGGCGTCACGGCGGAATATCTGACCAATTGCCGCGAGATCGAGATCAAGGTCGCCCAGGGCGCGAAGCCCGGCGAGGGCGGCCAGCTGCCCGGCATGAAGGTGACCGGTCTGATCGCGCGCCTGCGGCATTCGGTGCCGGGTGTCACTTTGATCAGCCCGCCGCCGCATCACGACATCTACTCCATCGAGGATCTGGCGCAGCTGATCTACGACCTGAAGCAGATCAACCCGGAAGCCAAGGTCTGTGTGAAGCTGGTGGCGCGCAGCGGCATCGGCACCATCGCGGCCGGCGTGGCCAAGGCCAAGGCGGACACCATCCTGATCTCCGGTCATTCCGGTGGCACCGGTGCCAGCCCGCAGACCTCAATCAAATTTGCCGGCATTCCCTGGGAAATGGGCCTGTCGGAGGTGCATCAGATTCTCACCCTGAACCGCCTGCGCCACCGGGTGACGTTGCGCGTCGATGGCGGCATGAAGACCGGCCGCGATGTCGTCATCGCCGCCATGCTGGGGGCGGAGGAATTCGGTCTCGGCACTGCCTCGCTGGTCGCCATGGGCTGCATCATGGTGCGGCAGTGCCATTCCAACACCTGCCCGGTCGGCATCTGCTCTCAGGATGAGGCGCTGCGCGCCAAATTCGAGGGCACGCCGGAAAAGGTCGTGAACCTGTTCAGCTTCGTCGCCGAGGAGGTGCGCGAAATCCTCGCCGCGCTGGGCGTGAAATCACTGAACGAGGTGATCGGCCGCTCCGACCTGCTGGCCCAGGTGAAGCGCGGCTCTGACGATGTCGACGCACTCGACCTGAACGCCATCCTGGCGCAGGCCGATCCCGGCGAATATCCGCGCTACTGCACGCTGGAAGGCCGCAATGAGGTGCCCGACACGCTGGACGCCAAGATGCTGCTCGACGCCAAGCCCTTCCTGAAGGAGGGCGAGAAGATGCAGCTGACCTACACCATCTCCAACACCATGCGGGCCATCGGCACGCGGCTGTCCAGCCATATCGTGCGCAAATACGGCATGAGCGGGCTGCAACCCGGCCATATCACCGTGCGGCTGCGCGGCTCCGCCGGCCAGTCGCTCGGCGCCTTCGCGGTGCAGGGGGTGAAGCTGGAAGTGTTCGGCGACGCCAATGACTATGTCGGCAAAGGGCTGTCGGGCGGCACCATCGTGGTCCGGCCGATGACCTCCAGCCCGCTGATCACCAATGAGAACACGATCATCGGCAATACGGTTCTCTACGGTGCGACGGCCGGCAAGCTGTTCGCCGCCGGCCAGGCCGGCGAGCGTTTCGCGGTGCGCAATTCCGGCGCCGACACGGTGGTCGAGGGCTGCGGCTCGAATGGCTGTGAATACATGACCGGTGGCAATGTCGCGATATTGGGGCCTGTGGGTGATAATTTCGGGGCCGGAATGACCGGCGGCATGGCCTTCGTCTATGACAGCGACGGTTCCTTCGAGCGCCGGGTGAACCCGGACACCGTCGTCTGGCAGCGCATCGACGCCCCCTATTGGGAAGAGATGCTGAAAAGCCTCATCCGCCAGCATGTCGAGGAAACGCATTCCAAATTCGCCCAGCGCCTGTTGATCGACTGGCAATTGGAGGTCGGTGCCTTCTGGCAGGTGGTGCCGAAGGAAATGCTGAACATGCTGCCGCACCCGCTCTCCATCGAGGCACGCGAGATGCGGGCGTAATCTGACCGTCAGCCCCGGGTTGTGCCGGGGCTGACGATCTGTCTGCCGGCTCATTGATCGGAGCTTGCCCATGCTGCGCCTGTACGATTACCTCGATTCCGGCAATGGCTATAAGGCCCGGCTGCTGCTGTCCAAGCTGGGGCTCGCCTATGAGCTGGTCGAGCTGGATATTCTGAGGGGCGAAAGCCGCACGCCGGACTTCCTGGCGAAGAACCCGAATGGCCGTATCCCGGCGCTGGCGCTGGAGGACGGCACGGTGATCGCCGAATCCGGGGCCATTCTCTATTACCTCGCGGAGGGCACGCGCTACTGGCCGGAGGATCGGCTGGCGCGCGCCCAGGTGCTGCACTGGATGTTCTTCGAGCAGTACAGCCACGAGCCCTTCATCGCCGTGCTGCGCTTCTGGTACCGGCACGGCCCGATGGACGAGAAGCGCCGCGCGCTGGAGCCAGAGAAACGCAAGGGCGGCGAGGCGGCGCTGGCGGTCATGGAACGCCATCTGGCCGGGCGGTCCTTCTTCGTCGGCGAGACGCTGACCATCGCCGACATCGCCCTCTATGCCTATACCCATGCGGCCGAGGATGGCGGCTTTGAGCTGTCGCGCTATCCGGCAATCCAGGCCTGGTTGGCGCGGGTTGCCGCCGATCCCGGCCATGTGGCGATGCTGCCGGAAGGATATGTGGCCGAGAAGGCTTGACCTTCCATCTAGGGGAAACCCGATCTGTCTCCTGAACCCGCTTTTTCAGGAGAGACCGATGCGCGCTTCGCTGCTGTCCGCTGCCTTCGCCGCCAGCCTGCTGCTTGCTGGCCCAGTTTTCGCCCAGGGAAGCCACGGGGGCAGCCATGGCGGGCATGGGGCCGGGCACGGCACCCCGTCAGCCGATGCGGTGAAGGCCGCCTTCGCGGCGGCGAATGAGAAGATGCACCGTGACATGGACATTTCCCTGACCGGGCGGGCCGATATCGATTTCGCGCAGGGCATGATCCCGCACCATCAGGGCGCCATCGACATGGCCCGCATCCAGCTGGAGCACGGCACCGACCCGGAAATGCGCAAGCTGGCCACGGAGATCATCGCCGCGCAGGAAACAGAAATCGCCTTCCTGAAATCCTGGCTGGCCAAGAACGCCCGGTAGTTCCTAGAATCCCCTCTTATTCCGCAGGGGAGGAAGCACCGTGACCGACCACGTAACCGAAGACGACCATCGCTGGCTGCGCCAGAGCTTCGATCTGGCGCGGCAGGCGCGCGAGAATGGCGACCGCCCCTTCGGCGCGCTGATCGTCACTGCCGATGGGCGGCCGCTCTTCGAGGGCATGAACAATGTCTACACGGCGAAGGACCCGACCGGCCATGCCGAGCTGAACATCCTTCGCGGCATCGGCAATCACCTGACGCCGGAGGAACTGGTGGGGGCGACCATCTATGCCAGCGGCGAGCCCTGCACCATGTGTTCTGCCGCCATCGTGTGGAGCGGCATCGGCCGCGTCGTCTATGGCTTGTCGATCCCGCGCCAGCAGCGGGAATTCGACAACGCCCCGACCCGCACCCGGATTTCGGTGCGCTGCGCCGAGGTCGTCGGCGCCAGCAACAAGCCGATCCCGGTCATCGGCCCGGTGCTGGAAGACGAGATCGTCGCCGTCTGGAAGGCCAACCCGCCGCCGAAATAAACGCCTTCACGCCGGATACAGCACCGGCAGGCCGGTCGCGGATACCGAAACATCGGCCGGCAGCAGGGCGATGCAATCGCCATCGCCCTGCACGGGGTGGCCTGCTGTCCCGTCTATCTGAACCTTGTGGGCGGGCAGGATGGAGACATCCGACAGCCGATGGCTGAAACCGAGCAGCACGGCGGCGATATAGCGCAGCGCCGGCCAGCGCCCGGCGCGGTGGAACAGGCAGGCATAGAGCAGCGGCTCGGTCAGACGGGCCGCCCCGGCAATGATGAAAGTGCCGGCATAAAACCGCCCCTTGGCCAGGATCACCTGTGCCGCCTGATGTGCCACGCCATCGACCGTGACGGTGTAGCAGCGCTCCTGTGGCTGCAGCAGCCGCTTCACGGTCTGGAAGGCATAGGCCGGCTTGCCGAGCAGCCATTTCAGCCTGAGGTCGACATCCTGCACCACGAAGGCATCCAGCCCGGCCCCCGCCATGCACAGGAAATACCGGTCATTGACTAGGCCGGGATGGATCGCCCGCGGCGCCCCGTGCAGCAGTGTGCGCACAACTGAGTCCGGGTCTGTCGCCAGCCCGATCTCCGCCGCCAGCACATTGGCCGTGCCCAGCGGCACGATGCCCAGCGGAATTGGCGCCTGCCCGGCAGCCTGCCGACGCAGCAGGCCGTTCGCGACCTCGTTGATCGTGCCATCACCGCCGGCGGCGACCACGGCATCGACCGCCCCGGCAGCGGCGGCGAATTCCTCCGCATCACCGCGTCTGGATGTCGGCGCCAGATCGATGCGGCACCCCGCCTCGGCCAGCAGATGCAGGACGACATCGAGGCGGCGGCGGCGACGGCGACCGGCTGTCGGATTGTGAATGACGAGAAAGCGGCGCTGATCAACCACGGAAAACATCCTGTGCTACGGCGGGCTTACAGATAGGACAAACCCGGCGTGACCCTAGGGGCGACAGAAAATTTCCGTCAATTGTCATTTATCCGTCGCGAATGCGTAACGTGAATCTGCGCATCTTTCCCCCCGTAAGGCAGAACCAGATATAGGGCATCCGATCGGTCGGATACCGGCATCTGGTAGCTGGGACCGGGAGTGACGCGATGAATGTTCAGCGCGGCGTCAGCCAGTACAGATCCATCTGGATATCCGATTTGCATCTGGGCACGCGGGGCTGCAACGCCGACCTGCTGCTCGACTTCCTGAAATACACCGAATCGGACACGCTCTATTTGGTTGGCGACATCCTGGATGTCTGGCGGCTGCGCCGGTCCTGGTACTGGGTGCAGAGCCATAACGACGTGATCCAGAAGCTGCTGCGCAAGGCGCGCAAGGGCACGCGGGTCATCTTCGTGCCCGGCAATCACGACGAAATCTTCCGCGAATATATCGGCCTGACCTTCGGCGAGATCGAGATCGCCGACGAGGCAATCCACACGGCGGCCGACGGCAAGACCTATCTGGTGCTGCATGGCGACCGCTTCGACGGCGTCGTGAAATATGCCCGCTGGCTCGCCCTGATCGGCGACTGGGCCTATAACTGGATGCTGCGCATCAACCTGGTCTTCAACACGGTGCGGCGCAAGCTGGGCTACCCCTACTGGTCGCTGTCAGCCTATCTGAAGCTGCGGGTGAAGAACGCGGTCGAGTTCATCAGCCGCTACGAAGAGGCGGTCGCCGACGAAGCCCGCCGACGCGGCGTGGACGGCGTGATCTGCGGCCATATCCACCACGCCGAAATCCGCGAGATCGACGGCGTCATCTACTGCAATGACGGCGACTGGGTGGAAAGCTGTACCGCCCTGGTCGAGCATTTCGATGGCCGGATGGAGATCCTGAACTGGGTCGATATCCGCCAGATGCATCCGGCTGCCTACAGCACAGCCCTGCACCCGGTGGCCTGAGAATGCCTGACACCCTGACGCTGCCCATGGCGGATGTGGCCGAGGCGCCGCCATCCATGTCGCCGCGCGCGCCGATGCGCATCACCCTGGTGACCGATGCCTGGACGCCGCAGGTCAATGGCGTGGTCCGCACCTGGACAACGATCAGGGCGATGATGGAGGCTGAGGGCCATACCGTCACCGTCATCGCGCCGGACCGGTTCCGCACCTTTCCCTGCCCCGGCTATCCGGAAATCCCGATCAGCTATTACCCGCTGCACAAGGTGCCCGCGATGATCCGCGACAGCCGGCCGGAAGCGATCCATATCGCCACGGAAGGCCCGCTGGGTCTGGCCGCGCGGATCTATTGCGGCCGCAAGGGTCTGCCCTTCACCACCTCCTACCACACCAAGTTCCCGGAATATCTGCGCGCCCGGCTGCCCATCCCGACGGATTGGAGCTATGCCGGCATGCGCTGGTTCCATAATGGCGGCAAGGGCATGCTGGTGGCGACCGAGACGCTGCGCCAGGATCTGGCGCAGCGCGGCTTCCACACCGTGCGGCGCTGGACACGCGGTGTCGATACCGCGCTGTTCCATCCCCGGCCCTATGAGGAGCAGGCAGAGGCGCTGCGCGACCTGCCGCGCCCCATAGCCCTGTGCGTCGGCCGCGCGGCGGTGGAAAAGAATATCGGCGCCTTTCTCGATCTCGATCTGCCGGGGAGCAAGGTGATCGTCGGCGACGGACCGCAGCTGGCGGCGCTGAAGCGCCGCTACCCCAACGCGGTCTTCGTCGGCGCCAAGCATGGCGCGGAACTGGCCCGGCATTACGCCGCCGCCGATGTCTTTGTCTTCCCCAGCCTGACCGACACGTTCGGTCTGGTGATGCTGGAGGCGCTGGCCAGCGGCGTGCCGGTAGCCGCCTTCCCGGTGACCGGCCCGCTCGACGTGCTGACGCCGGAGGTTGGCGTGATGGACACGGATCTGCGCGCCGCCACCCTGGCCGCCCTCGACATTCCGCGCGATGCCTGCCGCGCCTATGCGCTGGCCAATGGCTGGGATGCCTGCGCCCGGCAGCTGATCGACGCCCTGGTGCCACTCTAGGGCAGCCGGATACCCTGGCCGCCCCCATCTCCGCTTTTGCCACGCCCGGCGGCATGCGCTATTAGGTAGTCCCGACCGACCGCCGATACCGCAGCAAACAGGGAACGACCGAGAGTGACGGATGCCTCGAAGCAGGTCGCCATCGTAGTTCCCGTCTATCGTCCCACGCTGGACGCGACGGAACGGGTTTCCCTGCGTTCGCTGGACCGGCATCTGGGCGGGTATGACCGTATCGCCCTGCATCCGATGGGGCTGGCCCTGCCGCCGGAATTCGATGGATTCCGCCGGATCGCCCTGTCGCCGCGCCGCTTCCGCAGCATCAATGCCTACAGCGCCATGCTGATGAGCCCGGATTTCTACCGGCTGTTCCGCGACTATCGGCACATCCTGATCTACCAGACCGATTGCCTGGTGTTCCGCGACGAGCTGAGCCAGTGGTGCGATACCGGCTATTCCTATATTGGCGCGCCCTGGCTGCGGAAGGACCGCGACAAGCAGCGGCGGCGCTATCTGGCGGTCGGCAATGGTGGTCTGTCGCTGCGCCATGTCGGCGATCATTTGCGCGTCCTGCAGGCTCACTCGCTGAACCTGCACGGCAAGAGCCCGCAATCCTGCCTGTTTTTCAACAGCTGGCGCCAGGGCAAGCGGCTGATGGCGCATAAGCTGGCCAGCCTGTTTCAGGCCGGGCGCAAGCCCGCCGCCCATACGATCCGGCGGCGCTTCGACCAGGCAGAGGATATGTTCTGGTCCTATTACGCGCCGCTGCTCGACCCCGGCTACAGCATTGCCCCGGTCGAGACCGCGTTGAAATTCGCCCGCGAACGCTCGGCCGAGGGCGATTTTCCGGCCAGCCGCGAGGCCCTTCCCTTCGGCGCCCATGGCTGGCACAAGATTGACACCGCGCGCTGGCTGGCTTTTATCGAGCCTGAGGACGCCGGCCTGATGACGCCCGCCCCTATCGAGGATAACGCTGCGTGACCCTGCCCGCCGCCGATACGTCGCTCGCCCCTGCTACCCGCCGCAAACCGCGCAAGGCGCAGCGCATCCTGACCCGGCTGCGCCAGGAATTGCGGGTTCTCGGCCTGAAATTCTGGCAGCCCGACTTCGTGGAAACCCATGGCGTGAAGCTGTGGCTCGGCGCGCCGATGCTGCGCAAGGGCCATCGCCGGCAGATCCTGCGCGACCAGTATGAAGAAGCCGAGATCGGCGTGCTGGACGGCACGCTGGGACGCGACGACATCGTGCTGGAGCTGGGGGCCGGCATCGGTCTGGTCTCGGTTTTCTGCGCCAAGCGGGTCAAGGATGCAGCGCAGGTGCATGTGTTCGAGGCCAACCCCAATCTGCAGGATGCGTTGCGGCGCAATTTCGCGCTGAATGGCGTCAGCCCCGACCTGCACGCCCTGGCGGCGGCGAAACAGGCCGGCGAAGTAACCTTCAATGTCGATCCCTCCTACACCTCCTCGGGCCTGCATGGCCGGCCCGGTGAGGCGACGCAGCGCGTCCAGGTGCCGGCCGCCGGCTTCGAGGAGCTTGTGGAACGCTTCCGGCCGACCTACCTGATCATGGACATTGAAGGGGGCGAGATTGAATTGCTGCCGGGGGCCAAGATGGGGAGCATCCGCAAGATCTGCCTGGAAGTGCATCCCGAGATTGTCGGCGACAAGCCGATATCCGATCTCGTCGCCGGCCTGATCGACGCGGGTTTCACGCTGCATTTCTCTCGAACCCGGAAAAATGTAGTCTATTTCGAACGTACTGCCGCCGAAGCCGGCCAGTAAGAGCCGGCCCGTAGTACATCCGCCCGAAGGAAGGGCCGAAGGAAGGAAGGCGCCGTCCCGGCGCCGCAGCGTGGATGAAGGTTATCGCCGGCACCAAATTTGAAAACGTCCTGAACCAGTCGACCAAGGCGTTGGTCGGCCGGTTGCTGCGCGAGCATGTCCGGCAATATGCCAGCCGCTTCCTCATCGCGCTCAGCATGATGATCGTCGTCGCGGTGTCGACCGCCTCGCTGGCGAAGCTGATGGAACCGGTGCTGGACGAGGTCTTCACCCAGAAGAACCGCGACCAGCTGGTCCTGGTCGCCAGCCTTGTCCTGCTGACCTTCATCGTCAAGGGTCTGGCCAATTTCGGCCAGCAGGTGGTGATGGAGGGCGTGACCCAGCGCATCGTCGCCGATGTGCGCAAAAGGCTGTTCGCCCATCTGATGCATGCCGATCTGGCCTTCTTCCACAGCACCTCGACCGGCGCGCTGATCAGCCGGGTCATGAATGATGTCGCCCTGCTGCACATGGCGGTGGGCAAGACGCTGACCGGCTTCGGCAAGGACATGCTGACGCTGATGGCGCTGGTCGGCGTGATGTTCTACCAGGACTGGCAATTGGCGCTGGCCGCCTTCTTCGCCTTCCCGACCGCGATCCTGCCGATCGCGCGTATCGGCAAGCGGATGCGCAAGGTGTCGGGCAACACCCAGTCGGAAATCTCCCGCCTGACCACCCATCTGGACGAGGTGTTCCAGGGCATCCGCCATGTGAAGGCCTATACGACCGAGGACTACGAAATCCAGCGCAGCGGCCGGCTGACCGACACAGTGGCGACGCTGGGCGTGAAGGCGGCGCGGACGCGCGGCCTGTCGCATCCGATCATGGAGACGCTGGGCGGACTCGCCATCGTCGTCGTCATCGGCTATGGCGGCTGGCAGGTCATCGAGGGCGTGCGCACCACGGGCTCGTTCTTCTCCTTTGTCGTCGCCCTGATGCTGGCCTATGAGCCGCTGAAGCGGCTGGTGTCGCTGAATGCCAATCTGCAGGAAGGCCTGGCCGCTGCGCAGCGCATCTTCAACACGCTGGACAACCCGGCCAGCATCGTCGACCGCCCGGATGCCCGCCCCCTTGCCGTCACCGAAGGCGAGGTCGCGCTGGAAAATGTCGATTTCAGCTATGACGAGGGCATCCCGGCACTGCGCAGCGTCAACCTGACCGTGCCGGCCGGACAGACCGCCGCTTTGGTCGGCCTGTCCGGGGCAGGTAAATCCACCGTGCTGAACCTGATCCCGCGCTTCTTCGAGACCACGGGCGGGCGCATCACCATCGACGGCACCGATATCCGCGATGTGACGCTGCATTCCCTGCGCCAGAACATCGCCCTGGTCAGCCAGGAAGTGACGCTGTTCGACGACACGATCCGCGCCAATATCGCCTATGGCACGCCGGATGCGACGGAGGAGGAGATCGTCGCCGCCGCGCGCAACGCCGCCGCTGACGATTTTATCCGCGAGCTGGCCGATGGCTATGACACGATTGTCGGCGAACGCGGGGTGAAGCTGTCCGGCGGGCAGCGCCAGCGCGTCGCGATTGCCCGCGCCATGCTGAAGAACGCCCCGATCCTGCTGCTCGACGAGGCGACATCGGCGCTCGACACCCAGTCCGAAAGGCTGGTCCAGGCCGCCCTCAAGAAGCTGATGGTCGGGCGCACCAGCATTGTCATCGCCCACCGGCTGTCGACCATCGTCGATGCCGACATAATCTTCGTCATGGATGAAGGCCGCATCGTCGAACAGGGGCCGCATGAGGCCCTGATAGCCAAAGGCGGATTGTATTCCCGCCTGCACGGGCTGCAATTCAGCGCCGAGGCGGCAGCTGCCCCGGACGATGATACGGTCCCCCTTACCAAGGATGCGGCCACGCTGCGCGCCAGCGGGTAGGCGCGATGAAGTCGATCAAGACTCTTCTCCGGAATGCACGCGCCCACACCATCATCTGCCGGATCGCGGCCAGCTATATGGGCTTTGTCGGGCGTACCACGCGCTGGGAATCGGTCAATGGCGCGGTGCCGCAGAAATTCTGGGACGAGAGGAAACCCTTTCTCGGCTGCTTCTGGCATGGCCGCATGATGGTCGTCGCCCCGGCCTGGCCATATGGCCGCCCGATCAAGGTTCTGATCTCCCGGCATGGTGATGGCAGGCTGATCTCCGCCATCATCCGCAATCTCGGCATGGATTCGGTCGAAGGCTCGACCTCGCGCGGCGGCGCGTCAGCCCTGCTCACCATCATCCGCGAGCTGAAACAGGGCAACACCATCGCCATCACGCCGGACGGCCCGCGCGGGCCGCGCATGCGCGCTGCCCCAGGCGTCGTCATGGCAGCGGCGCGCGCCGGCGTGCCGGTCGTGCCGATGGCCGCCAATGTCCGGCACTGCATCGTCGTCAAAAGCTGGGACCGCTTCATCCTGCCGCTGCCTTTCGGACGCGGCATGTTCCTGTTCGGCGATCCGATAGACGTCTCCGACGCCATCGACGCCCCGTCCATAGAGCGCGCCCGGCTGCGCGTGGAGGAGGCGCTGAATCTTCTCAGCGCCGATGTTGACCGGCGGATGGGTCATACCCCGATAGAGCCGGCAGAACCCGCAACGCCCAGGCCGGAAGCGTCATGAGCCTGCTGGGCGCCTATCGGCTGCTGGGTGACACGGCGGGGTCGCTGATCGAGGCCTATCTCGACCGCCGGCTGCGCCAGGGCAAGGAAGATCCGGCGCGCCTGCCCGAACGCATGGGCATTGCCTCGCGGCCCCGGCCGCCGGGCGTGCTGGTCTGGCTGCATGCCGCCAGCGTCGGCGAGGCGACCTCGGCGCTTGCCCTGGTCGATGCCTTGCTGGCCCAGCGGCCCGACCTCACCTTGCTCGTCACCACCGGGACCGTCACCTCGGCCGCCTTGCTGGCCGGGCGCCTGCCGCCCCGCGCCCTTCATCACTATGTGCCGGTCGACCGCCGGGAATGGGTGGAGCGCTTCCTCGATCACTGGCGGCCGGATCTCGCCCTCTGGATCGAATCCGAGCTCTGGCCGATGCTGATCGTCGAAACCGACCGTCGCGGCATCCCGATGGTGCTGATCAATGCCCGCATGTCGCGAAAATCGGCCCGGAGCTGGCGGTTCCTGCCGGGCCTCGCTTTGGATGTGCTGGGCCGGTTCGATTTATGCCTGGCGCGCTCCATCGAGCAGGCCGAGCGGTTCCGCCGGCTGGGCGCGCCGACCGTGCGCGTACCGGGCAATCTGAAATTTGCCGCCACGCCCCTGCCCGCCGATCCGGCGGCGCTGGCTGAATTGCGCGCCATGATCGGCGACCGGCCGCACTGGCTGGCTGCCAGCACCCATGACGGGGAGGAACAGGCCGCCATCGCCGCGCATCGGGCAGCCGCCGCCCGCCACCCCGATCTGCTGACCCTGATCATGCCGCGCCACCCGAAGCGCGGTGCAGCTGTCGCCAGCCTGGCCAGCGAGGCCGGGCTGACCGTCGCCCGCCGCGCGCTGGGCCAGGCCCCGACGCCGGAAACCGCCATTTATGTCGCCGATACGCTGGGCGAGATGGGGCTGTTCCTCGCCAGCAGCCCCATTGTCTTCGTCGGTGGGTCGCTGGCGCCGAAGGGCGGACATAACCCGCTGGAGGCCGCGCATTTCGGCTGCGCCATCCTGCATGGCCCCGATATGCGCAACAATGCCGAGATGGCGGAGGCGCTGCAGGCCGATCAGGCGGCGCTCTGCGTCACCGATGCGGCGGCGCTGAAAGCAGCCATCGGCCGGCTGCTCGACGACCCGGCGGAGCAGGCGCGGCTGGCAGAAGCCGCCGCCAATGTTGCCGAGCGCAATGCCGGCGTGCTCGACCGGGTGATGGCGGAGCTGGCGAATTTCCTCAACGCGCTGCCTCCGCAGAAGCCAGAAAATGCGCGCGCCTGAGTTCTGGGGCCGCGATGCCGGCTGGCAGGCAGCTTTGCTGGCGCCGCTGGCCGGCGCCTATGCGCTGGCGGCGCGCGCGCGGCAGCGCAAGCCGGGCTGGACGGCCCCGGTGCCGGTCATCTGTGTCGGCAATCTGGTGGCCGGCGGTGCGGGCAAGACGCCCGTGGCATTGGCGATCCAGCACTATCTGAACGACCGGGGACTCGCTGCCCATTTCCTCAGCCGGGGCCATGGCGGAAGACTGTCCGGGCCGCTGCGCGTCGATCCGGACCGCCACAGCGCCGCCGATGTCGGCGATGAGCCTCTGCTGCTGGCCGCGCAGGCCCCGGCCTGGATCGCCCGTGACCGCGCCGCCGGCGCAAAGGCCGCCATAGAAGCGGGGGCGCCGGCGCTTATTCTTGATGACGGGTTCCAGAATCCAGGGCTGGAAAAGACCGTCAGCCTGATCGTCGTCGATGGCGGCTATGGCTTCGGCAATGGGCGTGTGCTGCCGGCCGGGCCACTGCGCGAGCCGGTGGAGGACGGCCTTGCCCGGGCGCAGGCCGTGGTCCTGGTCGGGGAGGATGCGACGGGAACGGCCGAGAGCCTTGCCGGTCGGCTGCCGGTCCTGACAGCCCGGCTAGAGCCGCTGGCCGGGCAGGCCCTTGAGGGCCGCCGCCTGCTGGCCTTCGCCGGCATCGGCCGGCCGGAGAAATTCTTCGCCACCCTGCGCCAGAACGACGCGGTTTTGGTGGAGGCCATCGCCTATCCCGATCACCACCCCTATGACCCGGCAGAAATCGACAGACTGGCCCGCCGCGCCCGGTCGCAGGGGGCCGCGCCCATCACCACGCGCAAGGATTGGGTGCGGTTGCCGCCGGAACAAAAGCGGCAAATTGAGGTTCTCGACATTCAGCTCGTCTGGGACGACCCCGACGGGCTGACCCCGCTGTTCGATTCTCTTCTCCTGACCTGATCCGATGTCTGACATGACCCCCCGCCCCTGGACGAAACGCTGGATCGTGCACCCGCTGGAAGCGGCAGCCATCGCGCCGCTGTACCTGCTGATGGCGGTGCTGCCGATCGACACGGCGTCGGCGCTCGGCGGCTGGCTAGGTCGGAATATCGGCACAAGGGTGGGGATCAGCCGGCGCGCCCGGCGCAATCTGGAACGCGCCTTCCCGGAAAAATCCGCCGCCGAGATCGACACCCTGCTGACCGGCATGTGGGACAATCTGGGCCGCCTGATCGGCGAATATCCGCATCTCCCGAACCTCGCCATCTATGATGGAAAGCGCGTCGAGCTGCAGGGTATCGAGCATGTCGATGCCGCGCGCGAGGATGGCAAGCCGGCGCTCTTCTTCTCCGGCCATATCGGCAATTGGGAGCTGATCTCGCTGGCCGCCACACAGCGCGGCCTGCCGCTGACCCGGATCTATCGGGCCGCCAACAACCCGCTGATCGAGAAGCTGATCCTCTGGGGGCGGCGCGGTATCGAGGGAAATCTGGTGCCCAAGGGCCGCGAGGGGGCGACGGCGATTCTGGAGACCCTGCGTGCCCAGGGCCATGTCGGGCTGCTGATCGACCAGAAGATGAATGAGGGCATTCCGGTCGATTTCTTCGGCCGCCCGGCCATGACCGGCACGGCGCTGGCCGCCTTCGCGCTGCGCTATCGCTGCCCGGTGATCCCGGCGCGGGTCGAGCGGCTGGAAGGCTGCCATTTCCGCATCACCGTCGAGCCGCCTTTGGTTTTGCCCGATAGCGGCGACCGCAAGGCCGATATCGAGGCCCTGACCATAACCTGCACGCAGATCATCGAGCGCTGGGTCCGCGATCAGCCCGCGCAATGGCTGTGGCTGCACCGGCGCTGGCGCGACTAGGGCATCGGCCCGACCAGCAGCGCCGGATCGATCCGTATATCGAACAAATTGATGCGCCAGTCCAGATGCGGGCCGGTGGCCCGGCCGCTGGCTCCCAGCGTACCAATCGGCTGTCCCTGGCGCAGCCGGTCGCCCGGCTTCACCTGGATCGTGTCCAGATGCAGGAAGGTCGAGCTGAGGCCATGGCCATGGTCCAGGATGATGGTCGCCCCGGTAAAATACATGTCGGGATGCGCCATCGTGACCACGCCATCAGCCGGGGCGACGACCGGGCTGCCCGTGGGGGCGGCGATGTCGATGCCGTAATGCGGCTGACGCGGCTGGCCATTCAGAATGCGCTGCGAGCCATAGACCCCGCTGATCCGCCCGATGGACGGCCAGACGAAACCGCTGGAGAACAGCGGCTCCGCCAGATCGGTCTCGCGCACCCGCCGTACTTCCTCGTTATCCGCCTTGATGCGCGCCAGCACCGCGGCGGGTGGGGTGACCATCTTCTCCGGCAGGCCATCGATACGCTGGATATCGAATTCCCTCGGGGTGACCGTGATCTCGCGACGGATCACCGCACCGGAACGCAGAGTCACCTCGACCGCCGAGGCCGGCCCGGCATCGCGGCCGAAGCCGATCAGGAAACGGCCATCCTCGGTCACCCGCATCCGGCGGCCCTCGAAGACGACGCTGGCGCCCGGTTCGGTCTGGCCGATCAGCAGGCCGCCCTGAGTCGCCTTGCCGGTCAGCGTCAGCTCCGCCGCGCCGGCAAGGGAGGGGACGAAAAGCGCCAGCAGCAGGATCAACAGAGTTTTCACAGCAGGCTTCCCTGATCCATCGGTTTTGTCGGTCTGGTTGTCGGTGCCGGCCGTTTTGCGGCGGTGGCCCCGACCACGGCACTGACCTTGCCGTCCCTGAATTCCAAAGCGACCGCCTGACCCGCCTCGGTCGCCGAGGCCAGGGTGATGGGCCGTTCCCCGGCATCGCGCACGACGACGAAGCCGCGCTCCAGCACCTTCTTGAAGGAGAAGCTTTCCAGCAGCCGGCCGCGTGCCTCCAGCCGGTCGGAAGCGGTGCGCAGGCGGCGCGCCAGTGTCGCGTCCAGATCGGCCGCCGCACGGCCCAGCTTTTCTCTCCCGTCGCGCAGCTCTGCCGCAACCAGTTGTGGGCGCAGCCGGGCAGCCAGCCGCTCCTGCCGGCCCCGCTGGCGCTCCAGCACCGTGGCCATTGCCTGGTCGAGCGCCCGGTCCTGCGCCGTAAGCTCGCGGGTCTTCGCCACCAGCAAATGCCGGGGGTGGGTCAGCCGCGCCGCCCGCGCCGCCGCATCCGCCGCTCGCTGGCGCAGATAGGTGGTGATGCCATTGCCGAGACGCTCTGTCGCCACATCCAGCCGCTGCGCCGCAGTGCCCAGCAGGGATTGCGGGTCGATCAGCGCCCGCGCCAGCGCGTCGAGATATTTGCGCCGGTCGGCCAGCCCGCGCGACAGCGCCTGCAACAGCCGCAGATCGGCGTTGCGCACCGCCAGTTCCAGCTCGGCGCGTACCGGCACGGCCATTTCGGCAGCGGCGGTGGGGGTTGGGGCGCGGCGGTCGGCAACGAAATCGATCAGCGTCGTGTCGGTTTCATGCCCGACGGCGGAGATCACCGGGATGGCGCTGTCGGCAACGGCGCGCACCACGATCTCCTCGTTGAAGCCCCAGAGGTCTTCCAGGCTGCCGCCACCACGCGCGACGATCAGCACGTCCGGGCGCGGCACGGCCCCGTCTTCCGGCAGCGCGTTGAAGCCGTGAATCGCGGCCGCGACCTGCGCCGCCGAGGTCTCGCCCTGCACCGCCACCGGCCAGACCAGCACATGGCGCGGAAAGCGGTCGGACAGCCGGTGCAGAATATCGCGGATCACCGCCCCGGTCGGCGAGGTGACGACGCCGATGATACGCGGCAGATAGGGGATGGCGCGCTTGCGCTCGGCATCGAACAGACCCTCGCCGGCCAGCTTGCGCTTGCGCTCCTCCAGCAGCTTCAGCAGGGCGCCCTCGCCGGCCAGCTCCATCTGGTCGATGACCAGCTGGTATTTCGACTGGCCGGGATAGGTGGTCAGCCGGCCGACGCAGATCACCTCCATCCCATCCTCGGGCTGGATTGACAACCGCGCCGCCGAGCCGCGCCAGCATACGCTGGCCAGCACCGCCTGGTCATCTTTCAGCGACAGATAGAGATGGCCGGAGGAATGGCGTTTGAAGCCGGAAATCTCACCGCGCACGCGCACCCGCTCGTACGTGCCTTCGATGGTGCGCTTCACCGCCTGCGATAACTCGCCGACGGAAAAGACGGGGACATTGGTGGGGGAGTCTTGAGGGCTGTCAGTCATCATGCGGCCTATGATACAAGACCGGCCACAGCAAGGGAAATGCGCGGGAGCGATACAGGCATGAAGCTTCTACTGGTCGGATCAGGCGGTCGCGAACATGCGCTGGCCTGGGCATTGGCGGCCTCGCCGCTGTGCGACGCGCTGTATTGCGCGCCGGGCAATGCCGGCATCGCACAGGTTGCCGAATGCGTCGCCATCGCCGCCGATGATATCGCGGGCATTGTGGGCTTCGCCACGGAACAGGCCATCGACTTCGTTGTCGTCGGCCCGGAAGCGCCGCTGGTCGCCGGGCTGGTCGATGCGCTGGACGAGGCGGGCATCAAATCCTTCGGTCCGCGCAAGGCAGCCGCCGCGCTGGAAGGCTCCAAGGGCTTCATGAAGGATTTCTGCGCCCGCCACAACATCCCGACAGCCGCCTATGGCCGCTTCACCGATATCGCGCAGGCGAAGGACTTCGTCGCCCGGCAGGGTGCGCCCATCGTGGTGAAGGCTGATGGGCTGGCCGCCGGCAAGGGCGTGGTCGTCGCCATGACCGAGGCGGAAGCACTGGACGCCATCGACATGATGATGGGCGACAAGGCCTTCGGTGCCGCCGGGGCAGAGCTGGTGATCGAGGAATTCATGGAAGGCGAGGAAGCCAGCTTCTTCGCCCTGGCCGATGGCGAGACCGCCATCCCCTTCGGCGATGCGCAGGACCACAAGCGCGTCGGCGACGGCGATACCGGCCCGAATACCGGCGGCATGGGCGCCTATTCCCCCGCCCCCATCGTCGACAAGGCGCTGGCCGCCCGGATCATGGCGGAGATCATCCACCCCACCGTCGCCGGCATGAAGGCGGAAGGTACGCCGTTTACCGGCGTGCTCTATGCCGGGCTGATGATCACATCGGCGGGGCCAAGGCTGATCGAATACAATGTCCGTTTCGGCGATCCCGAATGCCAGGTGCTGATGATGCGCCTGAAAAGCGATCTGATGCCGGCCCTGCTGGCGACCGCCGACCGGCAGCTTGGCCATTTCGACCTGCGCTGGCATGACCGGCCCGCCCTATGCGTCGTCATGGCCAGCGCCGGTTATCCCGGCAGCTACGCAAAGGGTACCGAGATCAAGGGGCTGGACGCCCTGCCCGACACGGCGGAGCGCGTCATCTTTCACGCTGGTACCGCCCGCGACGAGGCTGGCCGCCTGCTGGCGATCGGTGGCCGGGTGCTGGGGGTGACGGCGCTGGGTGCGGATATTGCCGCTGCGCAAGAAAAAGCCTATGCCGCTATTGACCGGATCGACTGGGCGGAAGGATTCTGCCGACGGGATATTGGCTGGCGCGCGCTGAAGAAATGATGAGCATATGGTTAATTGAGATTAACCATATAACCTAAGCTGCAATCCTTCATTAAGGCATCTGAATATTTACCATATATAAATTAATTTTTTGTTTCATGACCCTGTCTTGCTTTTCATGCGTGGGCCTCCTGCTGTAGAAGCCACATGCACGTCGTTTTGAAACCTAGGGTCGTGTGAATGTCATTCGGGAAAGACGACACCGCTGCCAATCGGATCGGGAGCCTTCCGCTGGTCACGACACCGACCGGCGCGGAAAGCACTGGCGCCCGTTTCCTGTCCTTCCTTCAGGAACGGATCGACTACGCCTATCAGCCCATCGTCAATATCCGCACCGGCAGTTGCTATGGCTTCGAGGCGCTGCTGCGCGGCTCCGAGAAAATGGGCTTTCCGTCCATCCAGCATCTGTTCGATCATGCCTATCAGGAAAACCTGCTGCACAAGGCGGATATCCTGCTGCGCGAGAAGGCCATCGAGAAATTCTCCCGGCTGCCTTTCATGCGCGAGAACAAGCTGTTCTTCAATCTCGACCCCCGCTTGCTGGAATCCCCGGATTACCAGCCCAAGCAGACGCTCTCCGTGCTGGAGCGCTATGGCATCGATCCGCGCTCGATCTGCTTCGAGCTGACGGAGCGCCATGACACCAGCAACATTGCCGATTCGATGCGGATACTGAAGGCCTACCGGGCGCAATCCTACCGGCTGGCCATCGATGATTTCGGCACCGGCTTTTCCGGCCTGAAGCTGCTCTACGATTATCAGCCGGACAATATCAAGATCGACCGCTTCTTCATCACCGGCATCGAGCGTGACCCGAAGAAGAAGCTGTTTGTTTCCACCATCGTCGATCTCGCCCATGTGCTGGGGATCATGGTCATCGCCGAGGGCATCGAGACCGAGGCGGAGCTGATCACCTGCCGGGATATCGGCTGCGACATGGCGCAGGGCTATTTCATCGCCCGGCCGACGACCGAGCTGACGGCTTTGCAGTCGCGCTACGAGCATGTCGCGCAGCTGACCCTGAACGACCGCCGCAAGGCCCGCAGCACGCCGCGGGACACCCCGCAGGAGATCGAATTCATCCAGCCTCTGGTCGTCGGCGCCGACATGATCGAGGTGTTCGAGGCCTTCCGGAAGAACAAGGACCGCACCTTCTTCCCGGTCATCGACCCGCAGGGCGAGCCGCTGGGCATTGTGCGCGAGGAAGCGCTGAAGGATTACATCTACTCGCCCTATGGCCGCGACCTGATCCACAACCGCGCCTATGGCAAGACGCTGCGGGATTTCGTCACCCCCTGCCCGGTTGCCGAGGCCAGCGAGGATACGACGAAGATTCTGGAAATCTTCGCCATGGCGGAAAACAACGAGGGCATCCTGATCGTCGCCGACCAGCGCTATGTCGGGTTTCTGTCCACCACCTCGATGCTGCGCCTGATCAACGAGAAGAACATCGCCGTGGCGCGCGACCAGAATCCGCTGACCAAGCTGCCGGGCAATAACTCGATCCACGCCTATATCGCCGACGCCCTGACCGGTACGGAACGGGCCTGCACGCTGGTCTATTTCGACTTCGACAATTTCAAGCCGTTCAACGATGCCTATGGGTTTCGCCAGGGCGACCGGGCCATCCTGCTCTTCGCCGAACTGATGCATAAGCAGCTGGGCAGAAGCCGGTTCGACGGTTTCCTGGGGCATATCGGCGGCGATGATTTCTTTGCCGCCTTCGACGATCGCGATGCCGAGGAGGTGACGGAGTGGGTGCGCGACCTTCTGGCGACCTTCCGTCAGGATATCGCCAGCTTCTATGATCCCGAGGCACGTGAGCAGGGTTATATCGAAGCCACCGACCGCCAGGGCGAGAAGCGTCGTTTCCCGCTGATGGGCTGCAGTGCTGCCGTGCTGCATGTGCCGGCAGGCACGCGCGGCGACACCCCGGACGCCGTTCTGGACCAGGTCGCCAAGCTGAAGAAACAGGCCAAGAGCGACCCCTCCGGCCTTGCCTTCGCCAGTGCGCCGCCGCAAAAAATCTGCGCCATCGCGTCAGGCGGCGGGCAGAGCTAGCGCCGGGCCAGGAAGAACCCGCGCAGCAGGGCGGCAGCGGGCGCCTCGGCGATACCGCCATAGACATCCGGCGCATGGTGGCAGGTCGGCTGGGTATAGAGCCGGGGGCCATGCTCGACCGCCCCGCCCTTCGGATCATAGGCGGCGAAATACAGCCGGCGCAGCCGCGCCAGGCTGATCGCCTGGGCGCACATCGCGCAGGGCTCCAGCGTTACATAGAGATCGCAACCGGTCAGCCGGACATCGCCGATCAGCCGGCTTGCCGCCCGGATCGCCAGCATTTCGGCATGGGCGGTCGGGTCACGGTCGGTCTCGACCCGGTTATGGGCGCCGGCGATGATCTGGCCATCGCGCACCAGCACCGCGCCCACCGGCACCTCGCCTGCCTCTGCGGCCTGCTGCGCCAGCGCCAGAGCGGCGGCCATGAAATCCGTACTGTCTTCCTGCATGGCGCGACGGTGGCGCGCTCCCACGGCCACGTCAAGCGCAGCCATTGCCCCCGAACACGCTTGCGCCTACTCTCCGCCCGAAACGCGATGCCCTAGGATGCCCGCATGAAACAGCCCCTTATCGGCCTGACCCTCGATTCCGAAGAGCCCGGCGGCTTTTCCAATTTTCCCTGGTACGCGATCCGGCAGAATTACTGCTCGGCCGTGGCCCGGGCCGGCGGGTTGCCGCTCGTCCTGCCGCATGAGGTTGCCCTTGTGCCGCAGTATCTCGACCTGCTGGACGGGCTGGTGGTGACCGGCGGCGCCTTCGATGTCGATCCTGCCCTCTTCGGCGCAAAGTCGCGCCATGACAGCGTGACCACCAAGGACCGCCGCACCGAATTCGAGCTGGCCATGGTGATGGGCGCGCTGGAACGAGACATGCCGATCCTGGGCATCTGCGGCGGCGAGCAGCTGATGGCGGTCGCCCTGGGCGGCACGCTGATCCAGCACATCCCCGACGAGATCGAGGGCGCGCTGGCGCATGAACAGCCCAATCCGCGCGACGAGCCGGGCCATCATGTCACCGTGAAGGAAGGCACGCAGCTGCACGCGATCTGCGGGGCAACGCTGCTGCATGTGAACAGCGCGCATCACCAGGCGGTGAAGGATGTGCCGGCCCATATCACCGTCAATGCCCATTCCCCGGACGGCGTGATCGAGGGCATCGAGGATTCGTCGCGGCGATTCTGCATCGGCGTGCAATGGCATCCGGAATTTTCCATCAGCACCGGCGATTCGAAGATTTTCGACGCGCTTATCGCGGCGTGCCGGTCATGACCGATCTTCCCGAGAAAGAAGGCGCCAAGGACGGCGCCAAAGACGGGGAGCGCATCGCCAAGCGCATCGCCCGCGCCGGCATCTGCTCGCGCCGTGATGCGGAGAAGCTGATCGCCGAGGGCAAGGTCAGCGTCGATGGCAAGGTGCTGGACACCCCGGCCACCATCGTCACCGCCGCCAGCCGGATCACGGTGAACGGCAAGCCGCTGCCGGATGCCGAGCAGACACGGCTGTTCCGCTATCACAAGCCCGACGGACTGGTAACAACGCATAAGGACCCGGAGGGCCGCAAAACCATCTTCCAGGCCCTGCCCGCCGATCTGCCGAGGCTGATCTCCATCGGCCGGCTTGACCTGACATCCGAGGGGCTGCTGCTGCTGACCAATGACGGCGCGCTGGCCCGCAAGCTGGAACTGCCGGCGACCGGCTGGATCCGGCGCTACCGGGTGCGGGTCCATGGCCGGGTCGACGAGACGGCGCTGGCCGAGCTGGTGAAGGGCGTCACCGTCGATGGCGTGCGCTATGGCTCCATCGAGGCACATCTGGAACGCCAGCAGGGCAGCAATGCCTGGGTGTCGATGAGCCTGCGCGAAGGCAAGAACCGCGAAATCCGCCGTGTCATGGAGCATCTGGGCCTGCCGGTCTCGCGGCTGATCCGCGTCGCCTATGGCCCGTTCCAGCTCGGCAAGCTGGAGCGCGGCGAGGTCGAGGAAGTGCCCGGAAAGGTGCTGCACGAACAGATGGGCGATACGCCGAAGGGCGACCGCACCGGCTTCGCCAAGGCCAAGCCGAAGCCGAAGGGCCATACCCGCCGGGACGACAAGCCGAAGGATGCCTCCAAGCAGCAGGGAAAAGATGCGGATCGTCGCCGGCCGGCATCGCGGCGCTAGGCTGGAGGCGCCGCCCGGCGACACCACCCGGCCGACCGCCGACCGGGCGCGCCAGGCGCTGTTCGATACGCTGACCGGCGGTCGTTTCGATATCGATCTGGTTGACTCCGCCGTGCTCGACGTCTTCGCCGGCACCGGGGCGCTGGGGCTGGAGGCGCTGTCACGCGGGGCCGCGCAGGCTGCCTTCATCGAAAAAGACCGCGCGGCGCTGGCGGCCCTGCGCCACAATATCGAGCATCTGAAGGTCGAGAATCGCTGCCGGGTTCTGGCCATCGATGCGACACGCCCCGGCCCGGCAACTGGCCCCCACGCCGATATCGTGCTGATGGACGCGCCCTATCGCAGCGGCATTGCCTGGCCGGCACTGGCGGCACTCGACGCCGCCGGCTGGCTCGCCGCCAACGTGTTGATCGTTATCGAACTGGCGAAGGACGAGGCCTACGACCTTCCCGCTGGCCTAACTGTGCTCGACGACCGCCGCTATGGCGCCGCCCGCTTCGTCTTTCTCGGACGGGTTCCGGGATAAAAAAGGGCGGCTCCCGTAAGAGCCGCCCTTTTCCATCATCAGCAAAACCGCAGCGTCAGTCCGCCGCTTCCTTGGATTCCGTTTCCGGCATCCAGCGCAGGATCGGCTTGCGGGCGGCCGAGGTTTCGTCCAGCCGGCGCCGCGGGGTATAGCGCGGGGCGGCCCGGAACCAGTCGGCCTGATCGCCCTGCTTGGCGCGCTGGGCGAGACCGCCCAGGACGGCAATGAACTGGTCTATCGCGTCCTTGCTCTCGGTCTCGGTCGGCTCGATCAGCAGGGCACCGTGGACGACCAGCGGGAAATACATGGTCATCGGGTGGTAGCCCTCGTCGATCATCGCCTTGGCGAAATCGAGGGTGGTGACGCCCGTCCCCTTCAGGAAGGTGTCGTCGAACAGCGCCTCATGCATGCAGGGGCCGTCGAAGGCCGGCGACATCTCGTCCTTCAGCCGGGCGAGGATGTAGTTGGCGTTCAGCACCGCGTCGCTGGCGACCTGGCGCAGCCCGTCCGCCCCATGGCTCATCATGTAGGTGAGCGCCCGCACGAACATGCCCATCTGGCCCTGGAAGGCCTTCAGCCGGCCGAAATTCTGGCCGCCCTCGCCCTCATGCTCGACCAGTTTGTAGCTACCAGCCTCCTGCACGACGTAGGGCATCGGCACGAATTTCGCCAGCGCCTCCGACAGCACGACCGGGCCGGCGCCCGGCCCGCCGCCGCCATGCGGGGTGGAGAAGGTTTTGTGCAGATTGATGTGCATGGCATCGACGCCCAGATCGCCCGGACGCACCCGGCCGACAATGGCGTTGAAGTTCGCCCCGTCACAGTAGAAATAGCCGCCGACCGAATGGATCAGCTCGGCAATCTCGATGATCTCGCTCTCGAACAGCCCGCAGGTGTTCGGGTTGGTGATCATGACGGCAGCGACATCATCGCCCAGCTTCGCCTTGAAGGCCTCGATATCGACGCGGCCGCGCGCATTGGCCGGGATCGGATCGACGATATAGCCGCAGGCCGCCGCCGTGGCGGGGTTGGTGCCATGCGCCGATTCCGGCACCAGAACGCGGGTACGGCGCTCGCCCTTGGCCTCGATGGCAGCGCGGATCGCCATCATGCCGCACAGCTCGCCATGCGCGCCGGCGGCCGGGGACATGGCAACGGCCGGCATGCCGGTCAGGGTCTTCAGCCAGTGCGCCAGCGTGTCGATCAGCTCCAGGGCGCCCTGCACAGTCGAGACCGGCTGCAGGGGATGCACATCGGAGAAGCCCGGCAGGCGGGCCATCTTCTCGTTCAGCCGCGGATTATGCTTCATCGTGCAGGAACCCAGCGGATAGAGCCCAGCATCGATGGCGTAATTTTTCTGGCTGAGGCGGGTGTAGTGCCGCACCACCTGCGGTTCGGACAGGCCCGGCAGGCCGATCCGGCCCTTGCGCGCCAGGCCGCCCAGCTTGCTCTCCACCTTTGGCACCGGCGGCAGGTCGACGCCGCAGCGGCCGTCCTCGCCCTGCTCGAAGATCAGCGGTTCCTCGAGCTGCAGGCCGAGATTGCCGGTCATGGTCGGCGCGCCCTCGCCGGCACTTTTGAAGGCGGAGACGGCTTTGCTCCAGTCGCTCATGACAGCACCTCTGTGAGGCCCTTTGCCAGGGCGTCCATATCAGCCTCGGTATTCACTTCGGTGGCGGCGATGACCAGCAGATTTGCCAGATCGTCACGGCCGGGGATCAGGCGCGAGACCGGAATGCCGGCCAGGATGTTCTTCTCCGCCAGTGCCTCGACCACTTCCGCCGCCGGCTTCGACAGCCTCACGGTGAATTCGTTGAAGAAGCTGCCGGTCAGCACCTCCACGCCCTTCACGCCGGCCAGCTTGCCGGCCAGGCTTGCTGCCGCCGCATGGTTCAGCGCGGCCAGCCGGGTGAAGCCATCCTCGCCCAGCAGCGACATGTGAATGGTGAAGGCCAGCGCGCACAGGCCGGAATTCGTGCAGATGTTGCTGGTCGCCTTCTCGCGGCGGATATGCTGCTCGCGGGTGGACAGCGTCAGCACCCAGCCGCGCCTTCCATCGGCATCCACCGTCTGCCCGGCCAGACGGCCCGGCATCTGGCGGACATATTTGTCGCGCGTGGCAAACAACCCGACATAGGGGCCGCCGAAATTCAGCGCATTGCCGATCGACTGGCCCTCGGCCACGACGATATCAGCACCCATCTCGCCCGGCGATTTCACCGCCCCCAGCGACACGATCTCGGTCACTGCCACGATCAGCAAAGCGCCCCTGGCCTGGCAGGCCTCGGCCAGTTTGGTGAAATCGCGCAGATTGCCGAAGAAATCCGGGTTCTGCACGACAACGCAGGAGGTCTTGTCGTCAATCCGGTCGATCAGATCTTCCGCACTGGTCGGGTCGATCCGGCCGGCCACCACCTCGAAGCCGAGGAAGCGGGCATGGGTGTCGATGACCTCCCGGTACATCGGATGCAGCCCGCCCGACACCACCGCCTTCTCGCGGCGGGTCACGCGGTTGGCCATCACCACCGCCTCGGCAACGGCAGTCGAGCCGTCATACATCGAGGCATTGGCGACATCCATGCCGGTGATCAGCGCCACCTGGGTCTGGAACTCGAACAGATATTGCAGCGTGCCCTGGGTGACCTCCGGCTGGTAGGGCGTGTAGGAGGTCATGAACTCGCCGCGCTGGATCAGATGATCCACCGAGGCCGGCACGTGATGCTTGTAGGCCCCGCCGCCGATGAAGAAGGGCGCGCTGCCGGCGGTCACGCTCTTTGCCGCCATGGCGGTCAGCGCGCGGTCCACCGCCAGCTCGCCCATATGATCCGGCAGGCCCTCGACCGGCTTCTTCAGCCAGGCCGATTCCGGCACGTCGCGGAACAGGCTGTCGACCGAGGGCACGCCGATGGCGGCCAGCATGGCCCGCCGGTCGGACTCAGTCAGCGGAAGATAGCGCATGTTACGCCAGCCCTTCCACGAAGGCCTTGTAGCCGGCCTCGTCCATCAGGCTGTCCAGCTCACCGGAATTGCTGAGCTTCATCTTGAAGAACCAGCCCTTGCCATGTGGGTCGTCATTCACCGTGTTGGGGGCGGCTTCGAGATCGCTGTTCACCTCGACCACCTCGCCAGTGGCGGGGGAATAGACCTCGCTGGCGGCCTTCACCGATTCGACCACGGCGGCGTCACCGCCCTTGGTCACCTTCTTGCCGATGGACGGCAGCTCGACGAACACCACATCGCCCAGCTGCTGCTGGGCATAGTCGGTGATGCCGACCGTGGCGATGTCGCCGGCGATTTCCAGCCACTCATGATCTTCAGTATATTTCCGGGTCATGCTGCGCAACTCCTAGCCGCGATGATAACGATGGGGGGTGAAAGGCATGGATGCCACCCTGGCCGGCAGCGCCTTGCCGCGGACCATGGCGGTGATCTCCGTGCCCTCGGAGGCAAGGGCGGTATCGACATAGCCCATGGCGACCGGGCCGCCGACGCTGGGACCGAAGCCGCCGCTGGTGATCTCGCCGATGGTCTTGCCGGACGCATCCGTCAGTTCGGTATGCTCGCGCATAGGCGCGCGGCCTTCCGGGCGGATGCCGACGCGCTTGCGCTTGGTGCCGGTCTTCAGCTGGTCGAGGATGATATCGGCGCCGGGGAAGCCGCCCTCCTCGCGCCGGCGCTTGCCGATGGCCCAGTTCAGGCCGGCCTCGATGGGCGTTGTCGTGGTGTCGATGTCATGGCCATAGAGGCACAGGCCGGCTTCCAGCCGCAGCGAATCGCGGGCGCCAAGGCCAATCGGCATGACCTCCGGTTGCTCCAGCAGCAGGCGGGCCAGCGCCTCGGCCTTGTCCTCGTCCACGGAAATCTCGAAACCGTCCTCACCGGTATAGCCGCTGCGCGTCACGGTGCACCAGATGCCGCCGATCTCGACCCGCGCGCCGCCCATGAAGGTCAGCTCCGCGCCCTTCGGCCCCAGGCGGTTCATGACGTCCTTGGCAGCCGGGCCCTGCAGGGCCAGCAGCGCGCGCTCGAACATCACCTCCAGCGTCACGCCGGAGGGCAGGTGCTCGCGCATATGCGCGATATCCTCGGCCTTGCAGCCGGCATTCACGACCAGGAACAGATGATCGGTAAAGCAGGTGACCATGAGGTCGTCGAGGATGCCGCCTTCCTCATTGGTGAACAGCGTATAGCGCTGGCGGCCCGGCTTCAGCGCCTGGATCTCGCCCGGCACCAGGGTTTCCAGCGCGGCGGCCACATTCTCGCCGGACAGCTTCACCTGGCCCATGTGGGAGACGTCGAACAGGCCGGCCTTGTCGCGGGTGTGGAGATGCTCGGCCATGATGCCGGCGGGATACTGTACCGGCATCTCGTAGCCGGCGAATTCCACCATTTTGCCGCCCAGCTCCCGGTGCAGGGCATTCAGCGGCGTGGTGAACAGGGTCTCGGCGCTCATGGGCAAAAGGTCCTTCCCGACACGTGTGACGATGCCGGCAGGCGCGATGGATTGCGCTTTCTACAGACCGGCACCCCCTCTGTCGTCGGACCTGAGAGATTGACCGAAAGGACCAAGGCCCTCGCAGCTTTCACCTTGGGTGAGGCACGCCAAGCGGGCACGCCTGCTTTCCAGAGAGTCCTTCCCTTGCGGTCCTTTTGCCTGAGAGTTTCCGGGGTGGATTGCTCCTTCGGCGCCGGCTGTTGCCGATCTCTCCCGCAAGGTTCAGCGGACTAGGGGCAAGATGTGACGGGTGGTGGCGAAAGTCAACTTGGCTTCGCGGCGGAAGCCCGCGCCGCACCCGGCGATGCCCAGCTCCAGTTGCGCCGGTTGCCATAGAGCCACAGTCCGGTCCCGACGAAGGCCGCCGGCATCAGGGCCACCAGCACCCAGAGCGCCTTGACCAGCGGGCCGGCGAAAGTGCCCATATGCAGGGGATCGCGCATATGCCAGATCCAGGTCGCGGCGCTGGCCGTGCGGGTATCGTGTACGTCCAGCACACGCGGCGGGTCATCACCGACCCAGACCCGCACCGGGGGTGCTCCTTCATGGGCATAGAGATGCATCATGACAGGCCGCCCGGACTCATTTGGCAGGCGGATGCCGCGCACCGGCAGATCGGGGAACGCCGCCTGGCCCAGCGCCACGGCGCTGTCGAGCGCGCGCAGCGGCGATGCGCCGGGATCAGGCTCCGCCCTGTCCTCGATGACACCGGGCGACAGCGCCTCGACGACAGTACGGGCGGGGGCGGTCCAGTACATCGCCAGGCCGGTGAACGCAACCATCAGCAGCAAGGGCAGGCTGATCACGCCGGCCAGCTGGTGCAGCCGGAAGACGATGGTGCGGGGCCGGTGCGAGAAGTCGATTTTCAGGCGGGATAGCCGGCGGCCCGGTATCAGCCACAGCGCCAGCCCGACCAGAACCTGGATCATCAGCACCAGCGAACAGGCGGAGACAAAGTGGCGCACCCAGGGCGCCCATTGCCGGTCATTGACCAGCCAGCGGCGATGCAGCCCCTCGATAATTCCATTCAGATTTCGATTTGGCCTGTACTGGCCGAGGATGTCGCCGGTGAAGGGGTCGACATTGACCGCCCCCGCCCCGCCGCCCAGCCAGATGCGCCAGGCCCGGTCCGGCGTATAGCCCTTGTCCAGCGCCCAGAGCTTCAGGTCGGGGCGCTGCTCGCCCACCTTGGCAAGCAGCGCCTCATACCCCAGCGGCGTCCGCCCCGCCGGCTCCACCCGCCAGAGCGAGGGCTCCAGCGCCTCCTGTATGTCATGGCCATAGACCAGATAGGTTCCGGTCAGGCTCAACAGCAGGATGGGCAACCCTGCGATCATCAGCAGGGTCAGATGGAGTCGACGAAGCCAGAGATACGGCATGGCCGCCCCTTGTTAGAAGGTGTAGTCGGTGCCGATCCAGAACACGGTGCCGAGATTCCCGCCATCATTGACGCTGGTGCCGGAAATCGTCGAGCCGAAGGTGCGCTCGTCAAACACGTTCTCGACGCGGGCACGCAGGGCCCAGCTCGGCTTTACCCACCAGGACGCGCCGATATCCAGCTTGGTGAAGCCTTCACGGTCGGTGATGGTGCCGTCCAGATTCTCCGCCTGATACCCGGTGGTGTGATAGACGAGGCCCCACAGATTAATGTCCTGCGTCAGGGCGTAGGTGGTCTGGAAGCTGAGCTGGTAATCCGGCACCGAGACGCCATTGGCGCCGAAGAAGATATTGCCGCCGGACGAGCTGCCATCGGCGCGGATCGCCTCGACATCCACCACCTTCATGAAATTGGCGGTGAAGGTGAGGTCCTTGGTGGCCCGCACCAGACCCTCGATCTCCAGCCCGCGCTGCTTGACGGTGACGCTTTCGATGGCCGCCCCGCTGGCCCGGCGCGGCACGCCATCCTGCTCGATGTCATAGAGGGCGACATCGAGATAGCCGAAGCCGAAGCTCTGCCGCACGCCGATCTCGTAATTCAGCGATTCGACGATCTCGTCGCCGGCGCCGTTCGGGTTCAGCGCATCCGAGCCGAAATTGCCATATTTCTCGAAGAAGCGGTTATAGCCCGATGCCACCGAGGCCCGTACGCGGGTGTCCTTCAGCACGCTGTAGGACACGCCCAGCTCGTAGGAGGTGATCTGGTCCTCAGCGAGGTTGTCCGCCTGGTCGACGCCGTTCAGCTTGATGTCATTTTCGAACCAGGTGTGCCGCAGCCCGGCGGTCACCGCCAGATTGTCGTAAATCCGCAGGGTGTTTTCGGATTTCAGCGAGACATCGGTGAAATTCGCGTCCCACTGGTTGTCGCGCAGATATTCGGTGCGCTTCACCTCGGTCCCGACGCTGCCCATATAGCGCAGATTCGGGCTGAGCGGCGTATCGAGATAATAATCGGCGAAAGCCGTATTATTGTTGATCGAGCGGTCACGGCCGCGCGCGTTCCACAGCGTATGGCTGTCATTGTGGAAGAACCCGCCGCGCAGGCTGCTGCTGTCGGTCAGGCGGTGATCCGCCGTAACGGCATAGACATTGGAGGAGGAACGGATCGCCTCCAGATTGCCGCTGCGGATGATGTCGGTTTCCGACCGGCTGCCGATGCCGAGGAATTCCAGCCGCGTATCATCACTGAGATTCAGGCCGAACTTGCCAAGGCCGCCGCGCACATGCTGGCCGTCCAGATTATCCGGGTCGCCGTCGAAATCGGCCTGCAGCAGATTGCCGGCAACGTAGTAATCCCATTTCTCGCCGCTGCTGGCGAATTCCGCCTGGCCATTGGCCTCACGCGCGCTGCTGGCGTCCAGGCTGACGGCGGCATGGTCCTTGTAGCCCCGGCCGGATTTGATGCGGGTTTCGATCAGCCCGCTATCCGTGCCGTCGCCATAGCCGACGCCGCGCCCGCCGCGCAATACCCCAATCCGGTCGATCGAGATGGAGGGGATCAGCGTGTTGATATAACCGCCGCCTTCTTCATCGGCTGATTTGAAGGCCGGCATGCCGTCAATCGAGGTTGCCGAATTCCAGTTGCCGAAGGCGCGGATCTTGCTGCCGCCGCCAAAGCGGTTGCCAGTCCCCGGATCATTGATGATGCCCAGCGTCGAATAGCGCAGCGCATCGCCGGAATTGACCGAATTCAGATTCTGGATCACCGACCCGTCAACAAAGCTGCCGCTGCGGTTGGCCTCAAAGGCGCTGTCGACCGAGTCGCGGGTTTCCTGCGACGGATGCGCCGCCCCACCCTCAACCAGCACCGGTTCCAGCTTGTAGGTATCGGCCAATGCCGGCATCGCCAGACAGGCCATGACCGCCGCCGCGCTGGCGGCTCCCATTCCGCGTTTCATCTGTAAGCCCCTTACTTGTCGCGCAAAAATCGGCTCCCCGCCGACATGCGCTGACAATAAGGACAGTTTTTCTCAGTTGCAAACGATTCTGAGTTGAACTTGCAACTGAGAATCGGAAAATCACTATGGCCCCCTTTCGGGGCCTCTACTGGGCGGTGGCCCGGATTTGTGCGGAGATGGCGTTGGGATCGAGCGGCCAGCGCGGGCGGGGCGCAAAATCCAGCGTATCGGCCTGGCCGAGTCGGAAACGCTCCAGCCCGGCCCAGGCGATCATTGCCGCATTATCGGTGCACAGCGCCATTGGCGGGGCGACGAACCGATAATCGAATTCCGCGCAAAGCTCGGTCAGGGCCGCGCGGATCGTCTGGTTCGCCGCGACGCCGCCGGCGACCACCATCGTCCTGACCTCCGGATGGCTGCGCGACAGGCCGCGCAGTGCATTGCGGGCACGCCCGGCCATGCTGTCGCAGACCGCCGCCTGGAAACTGGCGGCCAGATCGGCGCGGTTCTTCTCACTGAGCGGCCGGTGCATCTTCTCCACCATGTGCCGCACCGCCGTCTTCAGCCCGGAGAAGGAGAAATCGCAGCCCGGTCGGCCGGCCATCGGGCGCGGCAGGGCGAAACGCGCCGGATCGCCGCCCCGCGCCGCACGCTCCAGCGCCGGGCCGCCGGGATAGGACAGGCCCAGCATCTTCGCCGTCTTGTCGAAGGCCTCGCCGACCGCATCGTCGATGGTGGAACCGAGCAGGGAATACCGCCCCACCCCTTCGACCAGCAGCAGCTGGCAATGCCCGCCGGAGACCAGCAGCAGCAGATAGGGAAACGCGACATCATCGGTCAGCCGCGCGGTCAGCGCATGGCCTTCCAGATGATTGACCGCCAGGAAGGGCTTGCCATGCACGGCGGCGATGGCCTTGGCCGTCATCACGCCGACGATGACCCCGCCGATCAGCCCCGGCCCGCCGGTCGCGGCCACGGCGGACAGATCGCCGAAGCCGATGCCCGCCTGTTCCATCGCCTCGGCGACCAGCCGGTCGATATGGTCGAGATGGGCGCGCGCCGCGATTTCCGGCACCACGCCGCCATAGGGGCGATGCTCGTCGAGCTGCGACAGCACGACATTGGACAGGATGCGCCGGTCCGCGGTCACCACGGCGGCGGCGGTCTCGTCACAGCTTGTCTCGATACCCAGAATGATCATGGCGCGCACTCTAGCGGAGCCGGCCTTCCGCTCCAACGGGCTTTCCTTCACGGCCTCATGCGTCTATCTCTGGCTCTATTATGCAGAACAAAGCCCTGATCCGGATCGGCACGCGCGGCAGCCAGCTCGCCCTCGCCCAGGCGAGCGAGGTGAAGGCGCGCCTTGCCGCCGCCCATGCCGAGCTGATGGCCCCCGACGCCATCGAGATCGTCGTCATCAGCACCACCGGCGACCGGGTGCAGGACCGGCCGCTTTCCGAGCTGGGCGGCAAGGGCCTGTTCACCAAGGAGATCGAGGACGCGATGCTCGACGGCAGCATCGACATCGCCGTCCATTCCATGAAGGACGTGCCGACACTCCTGCCCGACGGACTGGTCATCGACTGCATTCTGGAGCGCGAGGACCCGCGCGACGCCTTCGTCTCGACCCGGGCTGCCGGCATTGACGAGCTGCCGCCCGGCAGCGTCGTCGGCACCGCCTCGCTGCGGCGCCAGGCGCTGATCCTCAGCCGCCGGCCCGACCTGAAGGTCGTTTCCTTTCGCGGCAATGTCGGTACCCGGCTGCGCAAGCTGGAAAACGGCGATGTCGATGCCACGCTGCTGGCCATGGCCGGCTTGAAAAGGCTGGCCATCACACCGCCCGGCATGGCGCCGATCCCGGCCGACCTGATGCTGCCGGCAGTGGCGCAGGGCGCCATCGGCGTGCAGCGCCGGGAGGATGACGGGCGGATCGCCGCCTATCTGGTGCCGCTGAACCATGGCGAATCGCAGATCCGGATCACCGCAGAGCGCGCGCTGCTGGCGGAGCTGGACGGCTCCTGCCGCACGCCGATTGCCGCTTTGGCCCGCGTGACCGGCGACCAGTTGACCCTGCGCGGGCTGATCGTGCTGCCCGATGGCACGCAGCGCCATGACGTGACCCGCGACGGCCCGGCCTCGGAGGCCGCCACTTTGGGCCGCGACGCCGGGGCGGCGCTGAAAGCCGCCGCCGGGCCGGAATTCTTCAGGCTGCTGGAGAGCGGATGATGCGCATCCTGCTCACCCGGCCGAAACCCGAATCCGACGCGCTGGCCCGACAGCTTGCCGGGAGCGGCTTCGAATGCCGGGTCGAGCCGATGCTGGATATCGTGCCGTTAGACCCCGGCCCGCTGCCCGTCGAAATGGCGGCGGTGCAGGCGATCCTCGTTACCTCGGCCAATGGGGCGACGCGGCTGCCTGCCCTGACGGAACGGCGCGACGTGCCGGTTCTGGCGGTCGGCGATGCGACGGCGGCGGCAGTGCGCGCGCTGGGCTTTTCCAGCGTCAGCAGCGCCAATGGCGCGGTCGATGACCTGGCCGCTCTGGCGATCAAAACCCTCGACCCGGCGCAGGGGCCGCTGCTGCATGCCGCCGGCGAGACCGTGGCCGGCGACATGGCCGGCACGCTCCAGGCCGCCGGCTTCACGCTGCACCGCGTCACCCTCTACGAGGCCAGGCCGGCGATGGAGATAAGCCCCGGTACTGCCGCGGCGCTGAAGCGCGGGCGGCTTGACGCAATTCTGTTTTTCTCTCCCCGCACGGCGGAGACCTTTGTTACGCTGGCCCGGGAAGCCGGCCTCGCTTCCGCTTTCAGCCGCCTGACGGCGGTGGCAATCAGCGAGGCTGCCGCGGCCCCGTGCCGGGCGCTGCCCTGGCACAGCGTGATAATCGCCGCAACACCGACGCAAGACGGGATCGTTGCGGCGCTCGGTACGTTTAACCAGCATGACCAGGCGAAGGGAGGGGCAGATGCGACACCACCCCAAGCTGACGATACCCCGCAGCCGCAATCCACGGACAAGGCCATGACCGACGCCAGCGACGGAAAAAAGACCCCGCCCGCCGCCCAGCCGGCGAAACCCGGCACGGCCAGCCCGAAGCCCGGTGCGGCAAGTACAGCCGGCTCCACCAGCGCGGCGAGTGCGTCCAGCACCGCCAGCACACGGCCTGAAACGAAACCCGGCGCAAAGCCGGAGGCCCCGGCTTCCGCACGGCCTGCACCGGCTGCCCCTCGCAAGAGCCGGGCGAAACTCTATGGCTATGGTCTGGTCGCGGTGATTCTGCTCGGCATCATCGCCTTCGGCACCCTGCCGCTCTGGCGGCCGGCGGTACAGCCCTATCTCGGCCAGATCGGCATCACCCTGCCGAATCTTGCCGCCGCCGAGGATGACAGCCGCATCGCCCCGCTGGCCGACCGGATCGCAGCGCTGGAGCAGCGCGCCGCCCAGGCCGCCACGCCCCCGACCGACGCTCCTGCGAATGATCAGGCAGCGCAGCAGATTGCCGCGCTGGAAGCCCGCATTGTCACGCTGGAAGAGCGCCAGACCGCGCTGAGCGACGAAATCCGCCTGGTGCGCGAGATGCTGGCGGGCGAAGCCGGCGCTGCGATTGGCGATACCGGCCCCCTGAATGAACGCCTCTCAGCCCTTGAGGCCGAGACCCGCCGCCTGTCGGAAGCCGCCGGCCAGGATAACGGCCAGAGCGCCGCGCTGGACGAAATGCGCGGCCGGCAGCGGGCGCTGGAAACCGCGCTGGCCGATCTGCCGCGCACCGATCCGGCGGAAATCGGCCGGCTGCGCGAAGAAATCGGCGTGCTTCGGGACGGCGTGGCCCGTGCCGCCGCCCTGGATGGCCGGCGCGAGGCGCTGATGCTGGCGGTCGCCCATATCGCCACCCCGGTACAGCAGGGCACCGGCTATGAAACCGAGATGGCAGCGCTAACCCGTCTGGCCGGCGAAGAGCCGGCAATGACCGAGCCCCTGTCCGTCCTGCGCGACCATGCCGCGACCGGCGTGCCGACCCTCGCCGTGCTGCGCACCCACTTCCCCGAGGCGGCGGCTGCCGCCGTGCGGGCCGACCGTGCCGGCGAAAGCCAGAGCGTGCTGGGCGAGACGCTGAACCGCATCGCCGGGCTTGTCTCGCTGCGCCGCACCGGCCAGGTCGAGGGCGAGACGGTCGAGGCCCGCACTGCACGCGCCGAGGAGGCGCTGGACCGCAACGACCTGCCCGCTGCCATCACCGAGATGGCGGCGCTGGACGGCCCCGCCGGCGAGGCCATTGCCGGCTGGCTGGCCGATGCCCGCGCCCGGCTGGCAGTCGATACCGCACTGACCAGCCTGCGCAGCCATGCCGTGGCCGCCCTGTCACAGCCCAAGGCCGCTGCCGGGGGTAACACGCAATGAAATGGGCCATCTTCTTCGCCATAAAGCTGACGCTGCTGATTGCGGCGGCGGTCTGGCTGGCCGAGAATCCGGGCGTCGTACAGATCAACTGGCAGGGCTACAGGCTCGACACCTCCTTCGGCATGCTGGTTCTGCTGCTGCTGGTCGTCGCGCTGATCCTGACCTTGCTGTTCAGGCTCTATGGCGGGCTGCTGCGCTCGCCGCTTGCCTATATGCGCCACCGGGCCGAGAAGAAGCGCCGCCAGGGCTATCTCGCCCTCACCCAGGGTCTGGTGGCCGTCGCTGCCGGTGATCCGGAGGAGGCCAAGCGCCTCGCCCGCAAGGCGGATTCGCTGCTGGAAGATCCGCCCTTGACGATGCTGCTCTCGGCCCAGGCCGCGCAGCTGAATGGCGATGACGAGGCGGCGGAGCGCTATTTCACTGCCATGCTGAAACGCCCGGAAACCGAATTCCTCGGCCTTCGCGGCCTGCTGACCCAGGCGATGCGCAAGGGCGACCGTGACCGCGCACTGGCGCTGGTGAAGCGCGCCCACAAAATCCGGCCGGACACGCCATGGGTGCTGACCACCCTGCTCGACCTTCAGGTCAAGGACCGGCGCTGGGACGAGGCGCTGCTGACGGTGCGCGAATCGGCCCAGGCCAAGGCGCTGCCGGAAGCGCAGGCAAGCCACAACCGGGCTGCCCTTCTGGTCGAGCGCAGCCGCGCCGCCAGCACGGCCGGCGACGCCGCCGCCGCCCTGGAGCAGGCAAAGCGCGCCCATTCCCTGGCGCCCGATTTCATCCCCGCCACCGCCATCGAGGCCCGGCTGCTGATCGATGCCGGCAAGCACAAGCGCGCCGCCAAGCTGATCGAGGCCGCCTGGGCAAAGGCCGCCCATCCTGACCTCGCCCGGCTCTATGACCAGTGCTGGCCGGGCGAAAATGCCCTTCTGCGCCTGCGCCGGTTCCAGAAACTGGAAGAAATTGCTCCGAATGATATTGAAAGCCTGATCGCTGTCGCCGAGGCGGCGCTGGCCGCCCAGCTCTGGGGCGAGGCACGGGCGCATCTCGACAAGGCGATTGCCGCCCAGAATGCCGCCGGCGGCGCCACGGCGCGCACCTACCGCGTCATGGCCGCCGTGGTCGAGGCTGAATATGGCGATGCTGTCCGCACACGCGACTGGCTGAACAAGGCTGCGCTTGCCCATCCCGACCCCGCCTGGATCTGCCATTCCTGCGGCGCGCAGGCCGAGGAATGGTCGTCGCTCTGCGGTAATTGCGGCAGTTTCGACAGCCAGGAATGGCGCACCCCGCCGCGCATCGCCACCACCGCGACGCCCGAGGATGCCGAAGCACCGATCACCACACCGCCACGCGACCTGCCGGCGACCATCGAACCGCCGGTCGGCACCGCCCTGCCCGCAACCCCCATGGCCACGCCGCCGCGCCCGCCAGCCTGAGCCTGCATTTTCACGGCTGGTAGGGCTTGCAGAAGCGGCGCCATGCCGCTAATGTCCGCCGCCTTGGCGCCGGTGTAGCTCAGCGGTAGAGCATCCGCTTCGTAAGCGGGTGGCCGGGGGTTCAAATCCCTCCACCGGCACCATCCCCCTTCAGACGACGACGATCTGCCCTTCCCCTAACGGGGATCTGGGCGGTCGCGCGTCTATATGCCGAAGAACAGCAGCAGGATGACGCCGCTGGCCAGCGCGCCCAGGCTGAGCAGCGGGCGGCGGCCGAGATCAATGGCGGCGAAGCTGAGCAGCCAGACGCCCAGCCCGACCTTCGCCATCGCCAGGAAGGCCAGCGCCGGGCTTTCCAGCACCAGCAGCAGCGACGGGTTGGCGATGAACCCCAGCGGCACCAGGAACAGCCCGACACCGATGCGCATGGAATTGGCCGCCACCGGCCCCCAGGGCGTTTCCGCGATGCCGGCGGCGATGAACACATTGCCGCAGACCGGCGGGGTGATGGTGCAAAGCAGCGCATACCAGAACACGAAGAGATGCGCGTGCAGCTCCGGCAGGCCCAGCTCGACCAGCGCCGGCCCGGCGACGGCGATGCAGATCACATAGGCCGCCGTGGTCGGCAGCTCCATGCCCAGCACCAGGCTGGCCAGCGCGGTCAGCAGCAGCGCCGGCCATAATTCCCCGCCCGACAGCGACAGGATGACCGAGGTGATCTTCACCCCCAGCCCGGTCATGTGGAACACGCCGACAATCAGGCTGGCGCAGATCAGGATCGCCGCGATGCTGGCAATCTGCCGCGCCGAGGAGACCAGCCCGTCCTGCACCCGCAGCAGCCACCGGCCAAGCGAGGGCCGGCCCGAGGAATCGATTAGCAGCAGGATGACCGTCATCAGCGTCGCCATCGCCGCCGCATAGGGCGCCGTGAAGCGGGTGAACAGCAGCATCACCACCAGCAGCGTGAAGGGCGCCAGGAAGAAGGGGGCGGTGCGCGCCACCAGGCTCCAGCCCGGCAGATCCTCCGACCGCATGGCCGCCAGATTGTGCCGCACGGCGTAGTGATGCACCCCCGCCCAGGCCGCCAGGAAGAACAGGAAAGCCGGCAGGCTGGACAGGATCATCAGGTCGGTATAGGGCCGGCGCAGCAGCTCGGCCATGACGAAGACACCGGCGCCCATCAGCGGCGGCATGATCTGGCCGCCGGTCGAGGCCACCGCCTCCACCGCAGCGGCGAAGCTGGGCGGATAGCCCAGGCGCTTCATCGCCGGGATGGTGACGGTGCCGGTCGACGCCGTATTGGCCGAGGCCGAGCCGGAAATCGTGCCATAAAGGGCCGAGGCGATGATCGACACCTTCGCGGCCCCGGCGCGCATCCGCCCGGCGAATTGCGTGGCGAAGGACATGAAGCCGGTACCGGCCTCACCCGCCGAGATGAAACAACCCAGGATGATGAAGGGCGCGATCACCTCGACCGAGATGCCGGTCAGGCTGCTCCACAGCCCGCCCTCGGCAATGACCAGCGTGCCCAGAAAATAATCCAGCGGAATGCCGGCATGGCCGAAGCTGCCGGGGATATACTGGCCGAGCAGGCCATAGGCGAGCACCAGCGCCGCGATGCCCGGCAGCACCGCCTTGATCGAGCGGCGCGCCATTTCCAGCACCAGCAGGATCATCAGGATGGCGACGGCATACTGCAGCCAGCCCTGGATCGCGCCATACTGGTCCATCAGCGCGGCCCGGTTGACGACGATATAAGCAGCGCAGGCCGCCCCGATCAGCCCGGTGGCATAGCCGGTCAGGCGCGCGGCACGCGACCCGTCGGCGCCGATGAAGAATATCCACGGCAGCGCCAGCATCAGATGCAGCGGCCGCGACACCAGATTGGGCAACAGCCCGCTGAAGATCAGATAGAGGTGGAAGCCAACCGACAGGGCCGCGAAGAACAGCATTGTCGCGGCCTTCAGGGAAAAACGCATGATCCGGATCGCTCGCCATGGCCAGAAGAAGAACCGCCCCGGCGCAGAACACCGGGGCGGGCAGCCAATAGGCCTTACATCAGGCTGTCGTCAACCTTGATGCCGGCTTCCTTGTAGTATTTCAGCGCGCCGGGATGCAGCTTGGTGCCCAGCTGGTTCACCATTTCCGGGCTGACGCCGCCCCACCAGGGGTTTTCCTTCGCCAGCTGGTCGCGCTTCTGCCAGAAATTCCGGGTGATGAAATAGGCGGTCTCGTCATCCATCGCCGTGGTGGTGAAGGCGCCGACCGGCACGCCGACGGTTTCCACCGCCTGTGACTGGTCCTTATAGGTCCCGGCCGCGATGCTCAGCGGGCCGGACAGCGGATCGGCGGCCAGGATGGCCTTGCGCTGGGCGTCGGTGAAGGACAGCACGACCAGCGGCGTGGTCGTCGCCAACTCGACCAGCTGCGGCGTCGGATGCGAGGAACAGGTGGCGAAACCGGCCACCTTGTCGTTGCGCATCGCGTTGGAAGCGGCATCCAGCTCTACATCGACAACATCGACTTTGCCGTCCAGGCCGAGCAATTCGAAGATGCGCGTGGTGCGCCGCTCGCAGAAGGTGCCCTTGCCACCGGCGATGAATTTCTTGCCGGCCAGCTGCATCACATCGGTAACGCCGCTGTCCTTCTGGACCACGATGTGGATCGTCACGAACGGCATGACGAACAGGGTGCGGATCTTGTCGTAGCCGGTCTCGCCCTCGAAGGGCTTCTTGGCTGCACGCGCATCGGCCAGCAGATTCGGCGGTGAGGTGAACAGGAAATTGCCGGGGCGGCGGCCCGCTTCCTTCACATTCTGCACCGAGCCCTGGCTCTCCTCCACGGTCGGCTGGATCTTGCCGCCGCTTTCCTTCTTCATCAGCTCGCCCAGCTGCACCATCATGACGTAATAGGATGAACCGGCCTTGGCCGATTTCAGCGTCACCCGGGTCTGCGCCTCAGCCGCGCCGCTCGCGGCCACAGCCAGGCTGAGCGCCAATACCATCGGCGCCACAATTTTCTTCAACATCGCGTTCCTCCGCATGCGCTTGACCGGCGCTGTCTGCGCCGCTGGAGCGCATTTATGCACAAAGCGGCGCTGCTCGCCATCCGGCGGATGAAACCGGGATGCTGGCTTAATAAAACCAACCGGTTGCGGTTCGGGGCGGGGGCAGGCATGAATGAAGCGGAGGCTTAAGGGAGGGCAAGGCATGCGGTTTCTGGCGCGGTGGCTCGGCCAGTCGATCCTGATGGCGGCCGGGCTGATCGGCTTCCTGCTGGCCGTGCAGGCGCCGGCCTGGACCGAGCATTACACGGCGGCCCTGCAGCAGCGGGCCGAGGAATTGCGGCTGGATATCGATGGCCGGATCGATGCGATGCGCCGCTATTACGAGCTGCCCGCCACCGCCCCGCGCGAGGATGTCGCCCGGCTGATGGTGGAGCGCGAACCCGCCAATGCGGCGGCGCTGCGGGAGGCGGATCAGCGCCGCATCCTCTATGAAACCGCCTATAGCCGCATCCGGGCCACATCGCCGCTGTTCCGGCCGCTGGTGGCCGGGCGGCTGGTGATCGCCGATGCCGGGCCGCTCTCCGCCGTTGCCGAGAGTGCCAGCGCCAGTTACAGCGCGCGCCTGCCGCTGACGCTGGATGCCCTGTCCTACGGGCTGTTCGGCCTGGTGCTGGCCCTGTTCCTGGTCGAAATTCTGTTCAGCCTTCTGGCCGGCCTGGGCCGCCGGCCTTCCAGCAATAGCTGGCGCCGCCGCGCCGGCTAGGAGATTTCCATGCGATTTTCTGTCATTTCCTCGGCGCTGGTGGCCGTGCTGGTCGGGTTCGGCGGCACGCTGGCGCTGGTCGTGGCCGCCGCACAGGCCGCCGGGGCAGATACGGTGCAGACCGCCTCCTGGGTCACCGGCCTGTGCCTGGCGATGGCAGGCAGCAGCGCCTATCTGTCGATCCGCCACCGCATTCCGGTCGTCACCGCCTGGTCGACGCCGGGGGCCGCCCTGATCGCCGCCTCCGCCGCGCCGATGGGGATGGAGGCCGCGGTCGGCGCCTTCATCTTTGCCGCCGCCCTGATCCTGCTGACCGCCGCCTTCCGGCCGATCAGCACGCTGATCGAGCGCATCCCGGTTTCGGTCGCCGCCGCCATGCTGGCCGGCGTGCTGCTGCGTTTCGTGCTGGCGGTGTTCGAGACAGCCGGCGCCTCGCCCTGGCTGGTGCTGCCGCTGGTGGCGCTGTTCCTGGTACTGCGTCTGGCCAGCCCGCCCTTTGCCGTGCTGGCCGTGCTGGCGGCGGGCGTGCTGCTGGCCGGCGCACAGGGCCTGCTGGGCGAGGTGGCGCTGGAAGGCAGCCTGACGACGCTGATGCTGATCGTGCCGCGCTTCGAGCTGTCGGTGCTGATCGGCCTTGGCCTGCCGCTCTATATCGTCACCATGGCCTCGCAGAACCTGCCCGGCTTTGCGGTGCTGCGCGCGGCGGGCTATCCGGTGCCATCGCGCTCCATCCTCAGCGTTACCGGTCTTGCCTCGCTGCTGACGGCCCCGCTGGGGGCCCATACCAGCAATCTGGCCGCCATCACCGCCTCGCTCTGCACCGGGCCGGACGCGCATCCCGACAAGGACAAGCGCTGGCTGACCGGACCGGTCTATGCCGGCGGCTATCTGGTGCTGGCGCTGTTCGGTGCCTCGCTGGTCGGGCTGTTCGCCGCCCTGCCACAGGCTTTGGTGATCACCATTGCCGGGCTGGCGCTGACCGGTCCGCTGGTCGGCGCGCTGGGGGCGGCGCTGACGGTGGAGGCAGATCGTTTCGCAGCCGTTCTGACCCTCGCTGTGACCGCGTCCGGCCTGTCGCTGTTCGGCATCGGCTCCGCCTTCTGGGGGCTGCTGGCGGGGCTGGCCGCCCTCGGCCTCGACCGGGGCTGGCGGCGCTGGGGAGCGACTCGGAAGGCGCGCTAGGCAGCAACGGATTGATTGGGATAAACTCACCGGCAAAGCGACAACAAATCTTCAGGTGGGGCAGATGCGATATACGCCGGGGCCGTGGCGCATGAAGTCGAATGGGGAATTATGGTCCTATCCCCGGGGCGGCGCGCCCTCCCAGATCGGCCAGATGTACTGGAGCGGCAAGAATGAGGACCGCGCCGGCAATTCGCGCTTGGTCTCGTTCTCCGCCGATCTGTGCGAGGGGCTGCAGGAACTCTATCAGCTGGTCTCGCAGCCGCATGTCGCCGAGGCGATCAAATCCGACCAGCGGGTCTTCGGCAAGGCGCGGCTGATCCTCGACAATGCCCGCGCCACGCTGGAGCAGGCAACCGGGGAGAAGCTGCCGGACTGGCCGCATCTCGACCCGACCAAGAAGCTGAGCGCCTAGCCGGATGTCTCTCGCCGACAACTCGCCCATGAGCCTCGGCGATGCGCCGATGCCAATCGGCAAATACATGGACATCGTCACCGGCAGCGAGCCGGAGGATTGGGCGATGATCCACCGGCCGACCCTGCGCCACCGCTTCACCGAGATGCGGGACGAGAAGGACCGGCTGATGCGCCTGACCATTGACGAGCCGATGGTCGCCTTCGCCTACAAGCCGAATATCGAGATCAGCCTGTTGTTCGGGCTGGTGCAGGATGCGTTCCACGCCCTGCCCGCCGGCAATGCCTTTGCCGAGGAAAACGCCCGCACCATGCTGCTTGACTGCTTCCATTGCGGCCAGCTGGTGCATCGCGAGATGCTGCTGAAAATCGACCGCCAGCGCTGCATCCTGCCGCTGCCGGACAACTGGGAGCCGGGGCCACAGCCCGTGCCGGTGCCGCGCCGCCAGCATGATCTGGCCCGGCTGATCCATCTTCTCGCCGGACCGTTCAGCGATTTCGACGATTATTTCAAGCGCGCCGGGATGGTCCTGACCGACCGGGTGTGGCCTTAAATCAGGACTCCATCGCCGCCGTGTAACGCGCCCGCGCGCCGCGCTCTATGGCGGCGGCGACCAACCGGTCGACATTGATGCGATGGCGCAGCATTTCCAGCATGCGCAATTCTTCCTGGCTCGCCTGGCCATCGGAAGCGACAACGTCGCAGGCCAGGGCATAGGCGGTCTCGCAGAGCCGCGCCGGCAAGGCACCCTTGATCAGATCCAGCGCCGTATCGAGGCCGTTATCGCCCTGCAGCAGCTCGCCGCAGCTGGCCGCGACGCTGGGCAGGTTGTTCACCTCGAAATCGCGGAAAACCGGCAGATGCGTGACGATTTCGCCAATGGTCGAGAATTCAGCATCGGTCATATCGGAATCGGCAGCCGAGACCAGAACCATGACGTAGATGAGCGCAGTGTGGTGAGAGATCATTATGGCCTTCGGCGAATTCGGGAGGAGAGGACGAACGTCTGAAGAGTAGCACGCCAATACCGCAAAAAAGAGTGGCCGTAATATGGCGGGCACGCTGCTACCTCGTTGTGCATGAGGGGGTTCCGCCAGCGGCACTCGACCCGCGATTGCAGCACTTGTATGGTCGCACCCCATGCAGGCTGTGTTCAATGTCGCCCTTCCCGTCTTCGGAATCATGCTGGCCGGATATCTCGCCGGCCGCGCCGGGCTGCTGGGCGATACCGCGTCCCAGGCGCTGAACAGCTTCGTCTATTACTTCGCCATGCCGCCGCTGCTGTTCCTGTCAATCGCGCAGGTGCCGCTGGGCGATATCTTCAACTGGCCCTTCCTGGCAGCCTATACCGGCGGGGTGCTGGCGGTCTTCGTCATCGCCGTGGTGGCCGGGCTGATCTTCTTTCCCGGCAGACCGGCGCTGCATTCGATGCAGGGCATGGCGGCCACCTTCGCCAATACCGGCTATATGGGCGTGCCGCTGTTCATCGCCGCCTTTGGCGACCAGATGCTGCTGCCGGCCTTCATCACCACGCTGTATAATGGCGCACTGTATATCGGCGTGATGATCATCCTGATCGAGCTGGACATGAAGGCCGGCTCGAAGCCGCTGCACATCATGCGCGATGTCGGCATCGCCATCGCCAGGAACCCGCTGGTGATGGCCGCCGTGGTCGGGCTGATCTTCTCCGCCTTCGCCATTCCGGTGCCGATTCCGCTGCTAAATTTCTCGAAGATACTGGGCGCGGCAGCCGGGCCGGCGGCGTTGTTCTCGATGGGCCTGTTCCTCTATGGCAAGCCGCTGAAAGGCGGGCGGGCCGAGGTCGGGCTGATGACCTTCCTGAAGCTGATCGTCATGCCGCTGGTCACCTGGTGGCTGGCCGTGCCGGTGATGGGGATGGACCCGTTCTGGGCCGCCTCGGCGGTCATCATGGCGGCCCTGCCGACCGGCGGCCTCGCCTTCGTGCTGTCGCTGCGCTACGGCATCTACACCCAGCGGATGAGCGCCACCATCCTGGTCTCGACCGTGCTGTCGGTCTTCACCGTCTCCGCCATCCTGGTCTATTTCGGGATCGAGTAGGGCGGCTTCCCGGGAAGCCTCACCCCCGCAGCTGCGCCGGCGTCGCCGCCTCCCCGAAGAATTCCTTCGTCCGCGATACCGCCTCGGCCAGGCCGATGCGCTGGACCTCCACGCCTTCCGGGAAGGCGCCGCAGAGCCGCGACGGCATCATCGGGTCGAGCAGCACGAAGACACCGCGGTCGTCGCCGCGCCGGACCAGCCGGCCGAAGGCCTGTTTCAGGCGCAGCCGGGTGATCATGTCGTCATAGGCGCGCTTGCCGAAATATTCCCGCCTCGCGCGGTGCAGAATGTCCGGGCGGGGCCAGGGCACGCGGTCGAACACCAGCAGCCGCAGTGAGTGGCCCGGCACGTCCACCCCGTCGCGCACCGCATCGGTGCCGAGCAGGCAGGCGGCTTCCTCGGCGCGGAAAATATCGATCAGCGTCGCGGTATCCAGCCCGTCGACATGCTGGGCATAGAGCGGGATGCCGGCACCATCCAGCGGCCCGGCGATGCGCGCATGCACGCCGCGCAGCCGGCTGATCGCGGTGAACAGCCCCAGCCCGCCGCCGCCCGAGGCCAGGAACAGCGAGCGATAGGCGGCGGCGACCTGGTCCAGATCATCCTTGCGCACATCGTTCACGATCATCACGCGGGTCTGGGCCGGATAATCGAAGGGCGAGCGTACGGCGACCCGCACGGCGGGCATCGCCAGATGGCGGCTGCCGGTGCGCGCCTCGGCGGCGGCCCAGTCGCGTTCCACCTCGCCCGAGCCGTCGCGCAAGGTGGCCGAGGTGATCAGCACGCCATGCGCCGGTTCCGCCACGGTGCGGATGAAGGGCACGGTGGGGTCGACCCAGTGCCGGTACATGCCGTAATCGATATCGCGCCCCTCGATCCGGTCGACCGCGAACCAGTCAACGAATTCGGCCGGCGTGTCCTCGCCCAGCGCCTTCAGCATGGAGCGCCAGCCGCCCAGCTGCACCTCGCCGCGCCGGGTCAGGCTGCGCAGCACCGCCTCGATGCGCTGCTTGGTGGCGGTATCGAGCTGGTCGGCCTCGCGGTCCAGCATGGCGGCGATACGCTGCTTCAGCGTCTGGATCGGCCGCAGCAGCGCGCCCAGCGCCGCTTCCAGCGCGGCGGCAGCGGCCAGCAGCCCGTCCACCGGCGGGTGTGATTCCGTCTCCATGCCATAGGCGCTGGGACGGCCCTCCTGCCGGGCATAGACCTGCTGGCGCATCGCGGCGAGCAGGCTTTCCGCCGGTCCCTCAGCCTTGCCTTCGGTGATGCGGGTGTTCCAGCCTTCCGAGGGCAAAGCGCGGGCGGAGTGCAGGATTTCCCGCAGGGCATCCGCCGCCGGCCCGTCATTGGCGATCAGATCCTCGACGCGGGTCTTCAGCCCCCGCGCCCGGCTGGCGCCGCGCCCCTCGGAGCCCAGCAGCCAGCGCCGCAGCTCGATCATCTCCTGCGCCGTCAAATGCCCGGCAAAGGCCCCGTCGGCCGCGTCGAAGACGTGATGCCCCTCGTCGAAGACATAGCGGGTCGGCAGCTGGCTCGGCCCGTCACCGGCACCGTCCCCACCGCCCAGCGCCGCCTGGATCATCACCAGCGCATGATTGGCGATGACGATCTCGGCCCGGCGCGCCCGGCGGATCGATTTCTCGACATAGCATTTGTGATAATGCTGGCAGGCGGAATAGATGCATTCGCCGCGCTTGTCGGACAGGCCCAGCGTCCGCGCCCGGCCCAGCAGATGCGCCAGCCAGGCCGGAAAATCGCCGCCCACCATGTCGCCATCGCGCGTTGCCGCCGCCCAGCGCGCCATCAGCCCCAGCGCCACGCCATCCTGCGGGCGCATCGGCAAAGCGCGCACTGCCTCCTCCAGATTCAGCAGGCAGAGATAATTCTCGCGGCCCTTGCGGATGACCACCTTCTGCGCCTTCACCGCCGGATCGGGAAACAGCCGGTCCAGCTCGCCATCGATCTGGTGCTGCAAATTGCGGGTATAGGTCGACAGCCAGACCGTGCCCTTGTTCTTCTCCGCCCAGACACTGGCCGGGGCGACATAGCCGAGCGTCTTGCCGACGCCCGTGCCGGCCTCGGCCAGAACGACATTCGGCTGGTCCTCCTCCTCGCGCGGGGCGAAGGCGGCGGTGGCGGCAGAGGCGTAATCGGCCTGGCTGGGGCGCGGCTCGGCATTTTCGCCCAGCAGCTGCGCCAGACGGTCACGCGCCTCCATCGGATCGACGGGAAAGTGGCTCGGACTGGGTGGCGGCGCATCCTCGGACCATTCCGGCAGATCGCGCCAGATATCCAGCCCGACCGGCCGCACCGGCCCCGGCTCGGCGGAGACCGGCTCACCCAATGCTGCCAGCAGGAAGGGCGCCCAGCGCCAGCCACAGGCCTGCATCGCCTTGGCGACGGCGCGGGCGGAACGGTCATAGGCGATGCCGCCGGAGCCGCGCGCCGGGCTGGCGACCGTCTCGATCATCAGCTTTGCGGCATCCAGCAGGCCGGTGGCCTCGTCCATCGCATCCGCCGGCACCGGCAGGCCCAGCGCGGCGATCAGCCCGCGCGGCGTCGGCAGGCAGAAGCGCGCCGGATGCACGAAGGCATAGAGTTCCAGCAGGTCATAGGCGGCGAAGCCCTGCTGCCCCAGCCGTTCCGCCGTGGCGCGGGCATGGCACAGGATCGGCGGCTCCAGCACCACGCGGCGCGCCGCCTCGGCCAGGGGCAGAGACTCCATCTCGCCATCCGGCGTGATCCAGGCGGCCTGCTTGCGCCCGGCCACCAGGACCGGCGCATTCGGCAGGGTAAGGGTCGAAATCGCGTTCATGGCCGGACTATACCGGGCGGAGTCAGAGAGTGCCCGCGTTTTGTTCACGAATTGGTCTCTCATAACAGGCGTCTCAAAGGGTGTAGCACCGCGCTACAAGACGCCGCAGTTGACCGAAACCGGACTCCGGCCTAGCTTCCGCGGCTCAAATTAGCGGAAAGCATGACCATGACCTCCAGCATCCTGCCTTTCGAGCGAGAGCTCTCCCCCGCCGCGCGCGCCTGGCCGTTCGAGGAAGCGCGTAAACTGGTGGAACGGACAGCCAAAGGGGGAGGCGACAAAACGCCGGAGAAGGGTTATGTGCTGCTGGAAACCGGCTATGGCCCGTCCGGCCTGCCGCATATTGGCACCTTTGGCGAGGTGGTGCGCACGACCATGGTGCGGCACGCCTTCCAGCGCCTGTCCGATATCCCGACCAAGCTGTTCTGCTTCTCCGACGATATGGACGGCTTCCGCAAGGTGCCGGACAATGTGCCGAACAAGGAGATGCTGGCGGCGCATCTTGGCAAGCCGCTGACCAGCGTGCCGGACCCGTTCTCGAACGAATATCCCAGCTTCGGCGCGGCCAACAACGCCCGGCTGCGCGCCTTCCTGGATTCCTTCGGCTTCGAGTATGAGTTCCAGTCGGCGACCGAGTGGTACCAGTCCGGCCGGTTCGACCCGATGTTGCTGGCGATGCTGCGGCATTACGAGGAAATCCAGGCGGTCATGCTGCCGACCCTGGGCGAGGAACGGCAGCAGACCTATTCCATCTTCCTGCCACTCTGCCCGAAAACCGGGCGGGTGCTGCAGGTGCCGGTGGTAAAGACCGACGCCGATGCCGGCACCATCGTCTATCGCAACGAGGATGGATCGCTGGTTGAGACACCTGTGACCGGCGGCAAGGTAAAGCTGCAATGGAAGGCCGACTGGGCCGGCCGCTGGTTCGCGCTGGGCGTCGATTACGAGATGTATGGCAAGGATCTGATCCCCTCGGCCGAGCTGTCGGCGAAGATTGTGCGCATCCTGGGCGGCAAGGCGCCGGAAGGCTTTGCCTATGAGCTGTTCCTGGACGACAAGGGCCAGAAGATTTCCAAGTCGAAGGGCAATGGCCTGTCGGTCGAGGAATGGCTGACCTATGCCCCGCCGGAGAGCCTGGCGCTGTACATGCACCAGAGCCCGCGCAAGGCGAAGCGGCTGTATTTCGACGTGATCCCGCGCGCCGTCGATGATTACCGCACCTTCATCGGCAAATTCGCCGAGGAGGAGCCGGCGAAGAAGCTGGAAAACCCGGCCTGGCACATCCATGACGGCAACCCGCCGGCACCGGACAGCACAGGCCTGACCTTTGGCATCCTGCTGAATCTGGCCAGCGCCTGCCATGCCGAGAGCAAGGACGTGCTCTGGGGCTTCATCAAATCCTATGCGCCGGGGGCGACGCCGGAGGGCGACCCGCAGCTCGACGGTCTGGTGGGGTTCGCGCTGAACTACTACCGGGACTTCGTTGCCGCCAACAAGGCATACCGCGCGCCCACCGATGCCGAGCGCGCCGCCTTCGAGAAGCTGGCCGCCGATCTGGAGGCAGCCCCGGTCGATGCCAGCGCCGAGGATCTGCAGAACATCTTCTACGAGGTCGGCAAGACCATCATGGCCGAGGATCTGCGCGGCTGGTTCAAGACCGTCTACGAGGTGCTGCTGGGTCAGGAACAGGGCCCGCGCATGGGCTCCTTCGTGCAGCTCTACGGCCGCGACAACATTGTGGCGCTGATCCGCAAGGCGCTGGACGGCAAGCTGGGGTAAAAACTTGTCATTCTCGGCCTTGTGCCGGGAATCCAGGGTTCAGCTTACTCGACCGATATCCAGTAAGCTGAGGCATGGACCCCCGGTACAAGACCGGGGGTGACGGACGGAGTGGGTGGCCGCTGGATTCCCATGCTTGACCCGTGGGCCCAACCCGCGTACAGACCATTTCATGGATAAGCGCATCACCATCCGGCTTCAGGCCCTACGGACCGCAGGAGAGTGTCTCTCTCCACAGGACGAGTCCGTCCAACGCGCGCCTAATTTCCGCTGATTCCCTGAAAGACAGCCGAGCGCGCCGGACCCGATAGCGGCGCGCTGCTTTTCTCCTATATCTACAGCAGATTTGCCCCTGTCGCCCGGCCTCTCGGCGGAGGTTCCCAGATGAGTGTCGCCGCCGCCCTGCTGAAAGATCACCGCCCGCCCGCCGAAACCGGCCGGCCCTGGTGGGATGAAACCCGCGCCACCTCGAAGCTGGCGCTGCCGCTGATCCTCGCGCAGCTGGCGCAGATGGCGATCGGCACCACCGATGTCGTCATGACCGGCTGGCTGGGGCCGGAGAAGCTGGCCGCCGGCACGCTGGCGACCAATTACATGTTCCCGATGTTCTTCCTGGGCATGGGCATACTGGCCGCCGTGGCGCCGCTGATCTCGCAGGCGCTGGGCGCGCGGCAGTTCCGCGGCGTGCGGCGCAGCGTGCGGCAGGGGTTGTGGGCCGGGCTGGCCATCGCACTGCCCTATTTCGCCCTGCTGTATTTCTCCACCCCGATCATGGGGCTGCTCGGCCAGCAGCCGCAGGCCGTCCTGCTGGCCGAGGGGTATCTGCGCGCCGTATTGGTCAGCGTTCCCTTCGTTCTGTGGCTGATTCCGCTGCGCATCTTCATCGCCGCCCATGGCAAGGCGCATATCGTGCTGGTCAGCTCCACCACCGGCTTTCTGCTGAACATCCTGGGCAATTACGCGCTGATGTTCGGCAATTTCGGCTTTCCCCGGCTGGAACTGGTGGGGGCTGCGATCAGCAGCGTGCTGGTGAACATTGCCATGTTTGCGGTGCTGCTGGGCTATTGCCTGACCCAGAAGCGGCTGCGGCGCTATCACATTCTGGCCCGCTGGTGGCGGCCGGACTGGACGCGGTTCCGCACCATCTTCCGGATCGGCGTGCCGATTGGCCTGACCAATCTGGCGGAGGTCGGGCTGTTTTCCGCCGCCAGCTTCCTGATCGGCACCATCAGTATCGGCGCGCTGGCGGCCCATGCCATCGCCCTGCAATGCGCGGCGCTCAGCTTCATGGTGCCCTACGGGCTGGCGCAGGCGACGACGATCCGGGTCGGGCTGAAAATCGGCGCACAGGACCGGCCGGGGGTGCGCCGCGCCGGGCTGGTCTCGCTGCTGATGGGGCTGGGCTATGCCAGCACCGCCGCGCTGCTCTTCGCGCTGGCCGGGAATTTCATTGCCGGGCTGTTCCTCGACCGCTCGGACCCGGCTGCCCTGCCGGTGATCGGCATCGCCGTGCAGCTTCTGGTGATCGCCGCCATCTTCCAGCTGTTCGACGCCACCCAGACCATCGCGCTGGGCGCGCTGCGCGGCTTGCGCGACACGGCCGTGCCGATGGTGATCGCCATCTTCGGCTATTGGGGGCTGGGTTTCCCGGCCGCCATCGCGCTGGGATTCTGGGTCGATCTGGGCGAGGGCTGGAGCGGCGTCTACGGGGTGTGGCTGGGCTTCGTCATCGGCCTGGCCAGTGTCGCCCTCTGCCTGACGGCGCGCTTCCTGTCGCGCACCCGGCCGGGCTGAGCCGTGCCTTAAGCCCGGCCGGCCTCGCCGGACAGCATGGAAGGCTCGACGCCGATCTTGGCCATGGCCCGGTCCCATTTATGGTCGAGATCGGTGTCGTCAAACACCAGGGCGACATCGGCATCGACGCTGAGCCAGCCATTATCCTGAATTTCGGTTTCCAGCTGCCCCGGCCCCCAGCCGGAATAGCCGAGCGCCAGCAGGCTGCGCCGCGGCCCGCCGCCGATGGCGATGTCGCGCAGCACATCGACCGTGGCGGTCAGCCCGATGGTGCCATCGACCACCATGGTCTCGTCCTGCTTGTATTCGGCGGTGTGCAGCACGAAGCCTCGGCTGGTCTCGACCGGCCCGCCGAAATGAATCTTCTTTTCCGGATCGCTCTGCGGCTCCGTCAGGTTCAGCTGTTCCATCAGATCGGCGAAGGTGAGCGAGCCGATCAGGCGGTTGACCACCAGCCCCATCGCGCCCTCGTCACTATGCGCGCAGATATAGATCACCGAGCGCGCGAAACGCGGGTCGCGCATGGTCGGCATCGCGATCAGCAACTGACCGGTCAGATATCCGTCATCGTCTGTCAGCGAACGCTCACTCATGTCTCATCCATCTGCCTTCGGCCTGTAGCAGCCGCCAAAGCGGGCATTTCCGGGCCACGCTCCCTATATTTAGCCCCACCGGGCCGGCAAGTCACGCCATCACCCGGTGACATAGCGGCATTGCCGTGGATTCGTCACGCAACTGCGCTATAGTCTCGCCGGAAATCGGAACTGGCCTTGGGCCGGTTCCGCACCTGTCTCAAATACAAAAAGGGAGTCGTCCGATGACGATCAAGATTGGCGACAAGATTCCGTCCGTAAACCTGCAGGTCAAGACTGCCGACGGCATCAACGAAGTGTCCACCGACGATTTCTTCAAGGGCAAGAAGGTTGTGCTGTTCGCCCTGCCGGGTGCCTTCACCCCGACCTGCTCGGCCAAGCATGTGCCGGGCTTCGTCGAGAAAGCGGCCGATCTGAAGGGCAAGGGCGTCGATACCATCGCCTGCCTGTCGGTGAACGACGCCTTCGTCATGGATGCCTGGTCCAAGGATCAGAAGAGCGACGGCAAAATCGTCATGCTGGCGGATGGCAGTGCTGCCTTCACCAAGGCGGTCGGGCTGGAACTCGACCTGACCGCGCGCGGCATGGGTGTGCGCTCGCAGCGTTACGCCATGATCGTGGATGACGGCAAGGTGACCAAGCTCGCCGTCGAGGAGCCGGGCGCCTTCCAGGTTTCCAGCGCCGAGAGCATTCTGGGCCAGCTGTAAGCTTCAGCCTGACGGTTACGGAAAAGGCGCCGGAAACGGCGCCTTTTTTGTTGGCTGGACGCCGCCCCCTACCCCTTGCGCAGGGTCCGGATCGCGGCGACGGCGAGCTGGTCGGCGCGTTCGTTTTCCGGGTGGCCGGCATGGCCGCGCACCCAGTGCCAGGTCACGGCATGCGGCGCCATCGCGGTCTCCAGGCGCTGCCAGAGATCGACATTCTTTACCGGCTTTTTGTCGGCCGTCAGCCAGCCGCGCTTTTTCCAGGCCGGCAGCCATTTCATGACGCCGTCGCGCAGATAGCTGGAATCGGTATAGAGATCGACGGTGGAGGGCCGGACCAGTGCTTCCAGCGCCTGGATCGCGGCCATCATCTCCATGCGGTTATTGGTGGTGTCCGGCTCCCCGCCGGAGATTTCCTTTTCATGCGCGCCATAGCGCAGGATGGCGCCCCAGCCGCCCGGGCCGGGATTGCCGCTGCACGCGCCGTCGGTGAAAATCTCGACGCCGCGGGGTTTTGCCTCTGCCGCCGTCATGGCGCGGTCGCGATGGCGTCGATGCCGTAATCGCCCGGCCCGCCGGCTTTCTGGTGAAAGCGCAGCTTGTCGGCATATTCCAGCGGGTCCTTCGGCTTCACGAAGGCCCCCGGCGGGTGGTTCAGCCAGTCATAGAGCCGGGTCAGCAGAAAGCGCAGGGCCGCGCCGCGACACAGGATCGGCAGGGCCGCGATCTCTGCCTCACCCGGCCGGCGCAGCTTGGCATAGGCGGTCAGCATCAGCCGCGCCTTGGTGATGTTGAAGCTGCCATCATGCTCGAAGCACCAGGCGTTCAGGCAGACCGCGATGTCATAGGCCAGCGCATCGGTGCAGGCGAAATAGAAATCGATGATGCCGCTGAGCTTCTGGCCCTTGAAGAACACATTATCGGGGAAAAGATCGGCATGGATGACGCCGCGCGGCAGGTCGCGCGGCCAGTTGGCCTCCAGGAAATCCAGCTCGCCGCGCAGCATGGCGGCCAGGCCGGGCTTCACCTCGTCGGCCCGGTCGGCGCATTTGTCGAAGAGGGGGCGCCAGTCTTCCAGCGTCAGCCCGTTGCGCCGGGTCATGGCGAAATCGGCACCGCTGGTGTGGAACTGCGCCATGGCGATGCCGACGCCGGTGCAATGCGCCGGCTGGATGCGGCGCGGCCACATGCCGTCGAGAAAGCTGATCATCGCCGCTGGTTTACCGTTCAGCTCGCGCAGCGCACGGCCCTGCCGGTCATGCAGCGGCGTCGGGCAGGCCACGCCCTTGGCCGCCAGATGCTCCATCAGCCCCAGGAAGAACGGCAGATCACCGCGCTCCACCCGCTTTTCATACAGGGTGAGAATGTAGCTGCCGGTCGTCGTGCGCAGCATGAAGTTGGAATTCTCCACCCCCTCGGCGATGCCGGCGAAGCTGGTGACCTCCCCGATATCATAGCTGGCGACGAATGCCTGCAAATCCTCGTCGGAAACGGCGGTATAGACGGCCATGGGCTCAGTATTCTGCGGTAAAGGAGAGGGATGGAAGGCGCAACGCGAGCCTCATGCCACCAGCACCCGGGGCAGCTTGAAATGCACGTCCTCCTCGGCGGTAATGACCTCTTCCACCGTTACGGCGAAGCGGGTGCGGCAAGCCTCGATCAGCTCGTCGACCAGCACTTCCGGGGCCGAGGCACCGGCGGTGATACCCAGGCGCTGCACGCCCTCCAGGAAAGACCAGTCCAGCTGCTCGGCACGCTGCAGCAGCATCGCCTTCGGGCAACCGGCGACACGCGCCACCTCGACCAGCCGCTTCGAATTGGACGAATTCGGCGCCCCCAGCACGATGATCGCATCACAACGCGCGGCAATCGTCTTCACGGCCTGCTGGCGATTGGTCGTGGCGTAGCAGATATCTTCCTTCTTCGGCGCCGCAATGCCGGGAAAGCGCGCCCGCAGGGTTGCCACGATCTCCGCCGTGTCATCGACAGACAGGGTGGTCTGGGTGACATAGGCGATCTGGCGGTCGGCCGGCAGGTCAATGGTTTCGGCCTGCTCCCGGGTCTCGACCAGATGGATGGCGCCCTCGGGCAGCTGGCCCATGGTGCCGACCACCTCGGGATGGCCGGCATGGCCGATCAGCAGGATCAGCTGGCCCTCGGCATAATGCCGTTCAGCCTCGCGGTGCACCTTGCTGACCAGCGGACAGGTGGCGTCGAGATGAATCATGTTACGGCGTTTCGCCTCGGCCGGCACCGCCTTGGGCACGCCATGAGCGGAGAACACCACCGGCGCATCGGCCGGCACCTGGTCCAGATCCTCGACGAAGATGGCGCCCTTTTTCTCCAGCCCCTCGACAACGAAGCGGTTATGCACGATCTCGTGGCGGACATAGACCGGCGCGCCGAATTTCTCCAGCGAGCGTTCGACGATCTGGATCGCCCGGTCGACCCCGGCGCAGAAACCGCGCGGGCCGGCGAGCAAAAGGGTAAGCGGCGGCTGGGACATGATGGCTATCGGTTCTTCCCTGCGTTTCCCGATCAAGAAAAGCGGCGGCCCTGCAACACCTTGTTCCGCGCCGGCCGCTCCCCTAATGTGGGCGGCAGCCACCCTAATACAGCCCGCCGGGAGGCGAAAGAGCGACATGCCATCCCCATATCATCCTGGATGTCGCCCAGGCACCGCCCTGCACCCCAGCAAAACGACCGGATCACGAGTGATATGAGCGCCAGACCGAATTTCGCCCGCACCCTTTTCCGTCCCGTATTGCTGGTGGCGTTGACCGGCCTTGTGCTGGCCGGGTGCAGCAGCCTGAACCCCTTCGCCGACAAGGCCCCGGTGCCGGCCTGTCCGGATGTCCGGCTGGTGGAAAACCTGAACCGCATGGCGCAGTACCGCGACGGGCCGGGGCGTGATCTTACCGATGTCGTCATCGAGGCCCGCTTCGGCGAGATGTCCGGTGCATGCAGCTATGACCGGGATGCGGTCATCGTCGATTTGCTGCTCTCCATCGAAGTGGCACGCGGTCCGGGCAACACCGACCGCAAGGCGAAATTCGACTATTTCGTCGCCATCGCCGATCCCGCTGACCGGATTCTCGCCAAGCAGGTCTTCCCGGTGGAAATCGAGTTTGAGCGCACCCAGAACCGTCAGCGCTTCATCGATGAGCTGACCCAGCGCATCCCGCTGACCGATCTGAAGCAGGGGCCCAACCACCGCATCCTGCTCGGCTTCCAGATCCGCGAGGACCAGCTGGAAGAGAATCTGCGCCGTCCGCAGCGCTAGGATTCCGCGTTCATGGGCAGGCTGGGCGGCAAGGTTGCTCTGATCACCGGGGCGGCCTCCGGCATTGGTCGGGCCATCGCCCGGCGCTTCGCCGATGAGGGCGCATCGATCCTGATCGCCGATCTGTCCGAGACGGTGCGCGAAGGCGGCGAGCCGACACGGGCACTGATCGAGGCCAAGGGCCAGCCCGTGCGCTTCCTGGAAACCGATGTCTCCCGCGAGGAAGATGCGGAGCGCGCCGTCGCGGCGACCGTGGAGGTCTTCGGGCGGCTTGATATCCTGGTGAACAACGCCGCCATCGGCACCGATACGCCGCTGACCGAAACCTCTCTGGACGACTGGAACCGGGTCATGGCGGTCAACCTGACCGGCCCCTTCCTGATGGCGCGCGCCGCGGTGCAGCAGATGCTGACCCAGGAACCGCAGGGCGGCCTGCGCGGGCGGATCGTCAACATCTCCTCGCAGCACGGCATGGTCGCCGCCCCCGGCGACATCGCCTATGGCGTCTCGAAAAGCGGTGTCGTCTATATGACGCGGCAGATCGCCGTCGATTACGCGAAGCACCTGATCATCTGCAATGCGGTCGCCCCCGGCAAGATTCTGACCGGCAAGACTGGCCGGGCGATCAGCCCGGAAGCGATCGCCTATTCGCAGGCCCGCACTCCGATGCCCCGGCTGGGGACGCCGCAGGATGTCGCCGGCGCCGCGCTGTTCCTCGCCTCCGACGATGCCAGCTTCATCACCGGCGAGAACCTGATGGTCGATGGCGGCTGGATGGCCTATTAGCGCGCGAGGAAATTGGCCAGATCGTTCTGGGCCACATCGATCCGCTTGCCAAGGGCCGCAAACGCCGCGTCGAACTGGTCAAGCTGGGTGGCATGGTTGGGGTCAAACAACCGGTCCACTTGCGTGCGCTTCCAGCCCAGAAGCCGCATCAGATCGGCGCGCGTCTTCTCCTGCTCCCCCAAGATCCGGTAAAGCGTGACCTTGAGAGCCAGCAACGTCGGAAGCGTGGCCTGTATGACGCCATCCGTGCCTTCCGGGACAGGCTCCCACGCATCGAGGCGCGCAGCGATAGCTTCCTCGATGGCATTGCGGGCCTCACGCACCGCCTGCTCCGCCGTCTCGCCGTAGCTTGTCACCTCTGGAAGGTCGGGGCAGGTGGCGAGCAAAGTGCCATTGTCGTCTTGAGTCAGAACAACGGGATAAGTCAGCATCAGATCAGTCCTAAATCGCGCTTGATCTTGTTCACAAGGCCCGTTCCGAGTTCCTTGGCGGAGCCGTGCATCGGCAATTGAGTCTTCCTGTCACCAAGGCGGACTGTCAGATGGCCGGAACCGCCTTTGTGACTGGCGAAGGTGCATCCCTGCTTTTTCAGCCAGCGCTTCAGTTCCTTCGCGTTCATGCCACACCATACTCCACAGACATGTGGAACTCTAGCCTGCCGGTCAAGCTGCTAATTTGTGCAGCGCAGTGCACCTCTGCCCATGCTTTCATCTTGGTTCGCGCATGAAACGTGCGCCATGTGGGGCGTTATTTTCGCCTAACCCTCTGATCCTTCGCATTTTTGTCCACTGGCCCTACCAGTGGCATGCCCCATGCAATTCGGACCATGAGGCCTCGATACGAGGCTCCCAAGCAAAAATCGGAACAGAGGAGCACTTCACATGGAACGCCGTTCCTTCATCAAGGCCGGCCTCGCCGGTACGGCTGGCGCTGCCGCCGCCCTGTCCGCCCCCGCCGTGGCGCGGGCGCAGACCAGCTTCAACTGGAAGATGACCAATGCCTACGGCCCGAACGCGCCCTTCTATGTTGCCGGTCCGGGCAGTCCGACCGACTTCATCAAGAAGGTCGATACCATGTCGGGCGGCCGGTTGAAGATCCAGCATTTCGCCGCCGGTGAGCTGATTCCGGCGCTGGAAGGCTTCGACGCCGTTGCCGCCGGCACGGTCGAGAGCAATTCGGCCAATTCCTATTTCTGGTCCGGCAAGGTGTTCGCCGCCCAGTATTTCACCACCGTGCCCTTCGGCATGAGCTTCCAGGGCCATATGGCCTGGCTGTATCACGGCGGCGGGATGGATCTGTGGCAGGAGGTCTACAAGCCCTTCAACATGGTCGCCTTTCCGATGAACAATACCGGCGTTCAGATGACCGGCTGGTTCCGCAAGGAAGTGACCAGCGTTGACGATCTGAAGGGCCTGCGCATGCGCATTCCGGGCCTGGCCGGCAAGGTGTATGGCCAGCTCGGCGTCGATGCCCGGCTGCTGCCCGGCGGCGAGATTTTCCCGGCTCTGGAGCGCGGCGTGATCGACGCGGCGGAATTTGTCGGCCCGTTCCAGGACAAACGCCTGGGCCTGCAGAAGGCGGCCAAGTTCTATCACACCACCGGCTGGCACGAGCCCGCCACCACCGGCGAGCTGGTCATCGGTCTCGCGGCCTGGGAAAAGCTTCCGGCCGACCTGAAAGAGATGGTGAAAGTCGCCTCCATGGCCTGTGTACTGGAAAGCCTGACCTGGAGCGAGGCAGTGAACGGCGAGGCCCTGGTCGAGCTGGTGGAAAAGGAAGGCGTGATTGCCAAGCCGCTGCCTGATGCGGTTATCGCCCGCCTTAAGGAAGTCACCTATGACACCCTGTCCGCCGAATCAGCAAAAGACCCGCTGACCAAGAAGGTCCATGACAGTTATATGGCCTTCAAGAAAAAGCATGACAAATGGGCGAAGCTGAGCGAAGGCGCGTTCCAGAACGCGGCGCTCGGCGGCTGATTTCAGTGCCCTTCCTCGCTAAACTGGCGGAACAGCTCGACCGGGTAGTCGGGCTGTTCGGTCGCCTGACCGCCTGGATCGGCGTCGGCCTGGTGCTGATCGTCGCCGGCAATGTGCTGGTGCGCTATTTCCTGCACACCGGGACGATCTGGCTGCAGGAGCTGGAATGGCATCTGATCGCGCCGATCGCGTTGTTCGGCATGTCCTATGCCCTGCTGACCGGGGAGACGATCCGCGTTGACGGGCTGTACCAGCGCTTTCCCGCCTGGCTGCGCGCGACGATAGACATCACCTCCGGCGTGCTGATGGTGATTGTCGCAGCCTTGCTCGTGAAGCTGTCGATTCCCTTCGTGCTGCAATCATACCGAATGGGTGAGGGCTCGCCCAATCCGGACGGGATTCCCTATCGTTTCCTCCTGAAATCGCTGATCCCGCTGGGCTTCGCCGTGCTGTTCCTGCAGGCGATAGCCGAGACGATGAAGGCCGTGCTGCGTCTATTCCCCTCTTCCCGCTGACCGGGTTTCCCCATGTCACCGAATGAAATTCTGGCGATCCTGACGGTCGTCTCCTTCTTTGTCATGCTGATGATCGGCGTGCCGGTCGCGGTCGGGCTGGCGGTGTCCGGCTTCGTCTTCGGCTATATCGGCTTCGGGCCGATGCTGTTCAATCTGCTGCCGGCGCGCATCTTCGGCGTGGTCTCGAACTACACGCTGCTGGCCATCCCGCTCTTCGTGTTCATGGGGGTGATGCTGGAGAAATCCAGACTGGCCGAGGAGTTGCTGGACGTGGTCGGCCATCTGTCCGGTTCGATGCGCGGCGGCATGGGCGTGGCCATCGTGCTGGTCGGCGTGCTGATGGGGGCCTCGACCGGCATCGTCGGTGCGACCATCGTCACGCTGGGCCTGCTGACCCTGCCCGCCCTGCTGCGCCGGGGCTACGACAAAGGGCTGGCCTGTGGCACGATCTGCGCCTCGGGCACGCTGGGGCAGATCATCCCGCCCAGCCTGATCCTGCTGCTGCTGGCCGATATCCTCGGCGAATCGGTCGGCACCATGTTCGCCGCAGCGGTGTTTCCCGGCCTCATCCTGGCCGGCCTGTATGTCGCCTATATTTTCGCCATCGCCTATTTCTACCCGGACCGAGCGCCGGCCATCTCCGCCGAGGAACGCGCCGCTTTGCCGCGCCGTGCGCTTTACGCCAAACTGTTCAAGGTGGTGCTGCCGCCGCTGTTGCTGGTGGTCGCCGTGCTGGGCGCCATCATCGGCGGCGTCGCCGCCCCGACCGAGGCGGCCTCGATGGGGGCGTTGGGGGCGATCCTGGTCTGCGCCGCCACCGGCAAGCTCTCCTATGCGCTGCTGCGCGATGCCGCGCGTTCCACGCTGACCATCGCCGGCATGGTATTCCTGATCCTGATCCTCTCCCAGGTCTTCGGCCTGGCGTTTCGCGGGCTGGGCGGCGAGAAGCTGGTCGAGCACATGTTCGACTGGGCGCCCGGCGGGCTGACCGGCAGCCTGATCTTCCTGATGATGCTGCTGTTCGTGCTGGGCTGCTTCCTGGAATGGATCGAGATCAGCTACATCGCAGTGCCGCTGTTCCTGCCCTATTTCATCGCCAATGACGTGAATCTGGTCTGGCTGGGGGCGCTGATCTGCGTGAATCTGCAGACCAGCTTCCTGACGCCGCCCTTCGGCTGGGCGCTGTTCTTCCTGAAGGGCGTCGCCCCGCCCGGCGTGACCACCGGCGACATCTATCGCGGCGTGGTACCCTTCGTGCTGCTGCAAATGATCGGCATCGCCATCGTCTTCCTGTTTCCGCAAACGACAACCTGGCTGCCGCAGGCTATTGGCTGGTAAGCCTTAATCAGGCTTGCCGGATGTGAGGGGTCATGCAATGTAAACGCCCATCTGAACCCGACCGGCTTCCTGTCGGCGACCCTTCTGCACGGTGAGGATTCCGGAATGTTCGGAATGGATTGGCTTACGCCCGACGTTCTCTCGGCCTTTTTCCAGGTGCTGATGATCGATATCGTGCTGGCCGGCGACAATGCCATCGTCGTCGGCATGGCGGCGGCGGGCCTGCCGAAGGACCAGCGCGCCAAGGTCATCCTCATCGGCATCGCGGCGGCGACCGTTCTGCGTATCGTCTTCGCGCTGATGACAACCCAGCTGCTCCAGATCGTCGGGTTGCTGTTCGCCGGCGGCATCCTGCTGCTCTGGGTCTCGTGGAAAATGTGGCGCGAGCTGCGGGCCGATCATGCCCGCACGCAGGCGGCGGCCAATGCGGCGCTTGACCGCGCCGATGGCGATATCGACGATCCGGCCACGCACACGGCCCCAGAAGCGCCGCGCAAGAGCTTCGGCCAGGCTGCCCTGCAGATCGTTCTCGCCGACGTCTCGATGTCGCTGGACAATGTGCTGGCCGTCGCCGGCGCCGCGCGTGATCACCCCAATGTTCTGATCGTCGGCCTGGTCCTGTCTGTGGCCTTCATGGGGCTGGCAGCGACCTTTATCGCCAACCTGCTGTCGCGCTATCGCTGGATCGCCTATGTCGGGCTTGTCATCATCCTCTATGTGGCGCTGGCGATGATGTATCAGGGCGGGCAGGAGCTTGTGGCCTTCGCGGAAACGCGCAGCGGCTGACCCGGATCGGTGTAGTCTGGTCTTGCCGCCCGACTGGATGGACACGGATTCATGGCAGACCAGACCCAACCGCCCGACCGCAACCGGGGTGCTGAGTTCACCTGGAAGCGCCTGACCCAGCAGGAGCTGGATCACGCCCTGCATCTGCATGAGCAATACACCGCCGGCCGGATGGGTGGGCAGCGCGCCAATTTCACGCTGCATGACCTGTCCTATCTGGATTTTTCCGGCAGGGACATGTCGAATTCCGACCTGTCCGGCGCCCGGCTGCAGAATGCCATCCTGAAGAATTGCACCCTGAATTCGGCCAGCCTGTTCGCTGCCGATCTGGCCTATGCCGATATGCGCGGCTGCAACCTGACCCGTACCGACATGCGCGGCGTGCATCTGCGCGGCGCCAATCTGACAGACGCCATCATGGTGGATTGCGATCTGCGCGACGGGCTGATGATGCGCCCCGACAAGAACGGCAATCTGATTGGCCTGGGCCATGGGCCGAAGACCACCGATGTCGGCGCGGCAATCATGACCCGGGCCGACATGTCGAATGCGAAAATGTCGAACGCCTTCATCGTTCAGACCGATCTGACCGACACCATCCTGCGCAATGTGAAGCTGGTGCGCGCCGATCTCAGCAATTCCAACCTCACCGGCTCCAATCTGGAAGGGGCCGACCTGACCGAGGCGACCTTTGATGGCTGCATCCTGAATGGCGCCATCCTGATCGGCGCCATCCTCAGCGAGACCTCCTTCGCTGGGGCCGACCTTGCCGGCGCGGTTTTCGGCTCGGTCGATTACAGCTCGAACAATTTCAAGAACGCCCAGCGGCCGGTGCATTTCGACACGCTGGACATCACCCTGAAGACGCTTGTCACGCAGCATGTCGACTGGATCAGGACCGCCGGCAAGAAAGGCAAGCGCGCCAATCTGACGCGTGTCGACCTGACCGGCATGAAACTGTCGGAGCTGAACCTGTCCGCCGGTGCCTTCGAGTTCGCCGTGATGTGCAATGTCGATCTGCAGAAGGCCGAATTGCTGATGGCCGATATGGGCTTCGCCGATCTGCGCAATGCCGATCTGTCGCGCGCCGACCTGCGCGGCGTGACGCTGAAGCGCGCCAATTTGACCAAGGCCAAGCTGATAGCGGCGAAGATGAACCCGGTGCCGATCCTGGGAGCGGTCACGCAATACTGGCCGACCCATCTGGAGAATGCCCGGCTGATCGATGCCGATCTGTCCGGCGCCGATCTGCGCAAGGTGGTCGCGATCTCGGCCAATTTTCAGGGCGCGATCCTGCGCAATGCCGATCTGTCCGGGGCCGATTTGCAGGATTGCAATTTCTCCGATGCCGATCTGCGCGGCGCCAATCTGGAAGGGGCCGATCTGCGCGGGGCGCTCGGCATGAAGCTGTGAGTCTGGGTCTGCCGCCGGCGACAGCGGCCGATATCGTGCGCGGCGTCTGCCGCCTGCTCGCAGCACATGGCCATGGCACGCTGGCGGAAATCACCCTGCGCACCGGGCGGCGGGTCGATGTCATGGCGCTGGCCCCGGATGGCACGCTGACCGTGGTCGAGGTGAAATCCTCGCTGCAGGATTACCGCAGCGACCGGAAATGGCGGGACTATCTGGAATTCTGCGACCGCTTCTTCTTTGCCGTCGGGGAGACTTTCCCGACGGAGATCCTGCCGCCCGAACCCGGCCTCATCATCGCCGACCGCTTCGGCGCGGTGATTTTGCGCGACGCTCCGGCCACCCCGCTCGCCCCGGCGCGGCGCAAGGCCCTGATCCAGAAATTTGCCCTGACCGGCAGCCAGCGCCTGACCCGCCTGCTCGACCCGGAGTGCGGGGTTTAGGGGGAGAGGCTCTTTATAAAGCCGTCATTCCCGGCCTTGTGCCGGGAATCCAGAGTTCAGCTTACTCGACCGACATCCAGCGGGCGGAAGCTTGGACCCCCGGTACAAGACCGGGGGTGACGGTCTGTGAAGACGGCGACAGCCCGTGCTCGAAAGCCCTTACCCCTTGCCGGTCATTCGGGCGATGGTGCCGGTGGTGCTGAAGCCGTCTTCCAGCGTCGCCAGCACGATGCGGCCGCCATAGGCCTGGACGATATCGGCGCCGACCACGGTATCGACCGTATAATCAGCCCCCTTCACCAGCACATCGGGCTTCAGCGCCTCAATCAGCGTCAGCGGCGTATCCTCGCCGAACACCACCACCATATCGACCGAGGCCAGCGAGCCGAGCACGGCGGCGCGCGCCGCTTCCGACTGGATCGGCCGTTCCTTGCCCTTCAGGCGCTTCACCGAGGCATCGCTGTTCAGCCCGACCACCAGCCGGTCGCAGGCATTGCGGGCCTGGCGCAGCAGCGAGACATGGCCCGGATGCAGCAGGTCGAAGCAGCCATTGGTGAAGCCGATCTTCAGCCCCTGCGCCCGCCAGCCGCGCACCGTCTCGGCCGCCTCGGTCAGGGTGCAGCTCTTGTGGTCCATCGACATCAGACTGCGGGCATGCAGGGCGCTCAGCACCTCCGCCGCCTGGGCGACCGCCGTGCCCGTCTTGCCGACGACGATTCCGGCCGCAATATTCGCCAGCTCCGCCGCCGCCTCGACCGGCACGCCGGCGGCAAGCGCGGCGGCCAGCATGGCAACCACGGTATCGCCGGCACCGGAGACGTCATAGACCTCACGCGCCGCAGCCTTCAGATGCAGCGGCGGGGCATCGCGGCGCACCAGCGTCATGCCGTCCTGGCTGCGGGTGACCAGGATCATCCCGACGCCACAGTCCCGGATAATCTTCTCCGCCGCCGCCACGACCTCCTCGTCGGTGCCGATGGGCATGCGGCTGGCCTCGGCCAGTTCCTTGCGGTTCGGGGTCAGGATGGTGGCGCCGGTATAGCGGCTGTAATCAGCGCCCTTGGGGTCGATCACCACCGGCCGGCCCTTGTCCCGCGCCAGTTCGACCAGACGGGTCAGCACCGCATCGGTCAGCACACCCTTGCCGTAATCGGAGATCACCAGCCCGCCACTGGTTTCCAGATCGGCCTCTGCCCGGACCAGAAGATCCGCGATGGTGGCCGGCGATATCGCCCGCACCTCCTCGTCATCGGCGCGCAGCAATTGATGCGAACCGGCGATGTAGCGCAGCTTGATCGTGGTCCGGCGCTCCGATTCGACCAGCAGATGCGCCTCGATGCTCTCTTCCTCGCCAACCAGCTGGGTGACCATGCGCCCGGCCTCGTCACGGCCGACAACGGTGAGGAAACAGGTGCGGGCACCCAGCGCCGTCAGATTGCGCGCGACATTGCCGGCGCCGCCCAGCATGGCGCGCTCGCGTTCCACCCGCAGCACCGGGATTGGCGCCTCGGGGGAAATGCGGTCAACCGTTCCGTAGATAAAACGATCCAGCATCACATCGCCGATACAGGCCAGCCTGGCCTTGGCGATCTGCTCCAGATGTCCGGCGAAATCCGCCGTCGGCGTGGTGTGTGAGTCTGGCATCAGACCAGCCCCAGCCGCTGTTCCAGCGCACCGCAGAGCATCTGGCCCAGGGTGATATGCATCTCCTGGATGCGCGCGGTGGTCCGCGACGGCACGATCAGCAGCGGATCGGCAAGACCCGGCAGGTCGCCGCCATCCTTGCCCGACAGCGCCGCCGCCGTGGCGCCAATGCGCCGCGCCGCCTCAAGCCCCTTTGTCACATTGGCGCTGCGGCCCGAGGTGGTGATGCCGATCACCATATCCTCCTTGCGGCACAGCGCCTCGATCTGGCGGGCGAACAGCAGATCGAAGCCCAGATCATTGCCGATGGCGGTCAGCGCCGAGCTGTCGGTGGTCAGCGCCAGCGCCGGGATCGGCGCGCGGTCGGTGATGTAGCGCACCGATAATTCGGTCGCCAGATGCTGGGCGTCGGCGGCACTGCCACCATTGCCGAAGAAGATCAGCTTGCCGCCGGCCTGCACCGACCGGCAGGATTCCTCGACCAGCCGGGCAAAGGACTCGGCCAGGGCGGCGCGCGTCGCCGCCACGACCGCCTCATGCTCGTCGAATTCGCGCGCATAGAACGCCGCCAGATCCATCTTATCCTCGTCCAGACTGCGGAAGCATGGCTCGTTGCCTAGCACAGACCATCATACCCTGGCGATACGCAGCACATTGGTGGCGCCAGGTGTACCGAAGGGCACGCCGGCCGTGACGACGAATTTGTCGTCCTTCTGCCCGAAGCCTTCCTTCAGCACGATGCCCTGCGCGGTCTGCACCATATCGGCGAAATTGCGGGCATCGCGGGTCTTCATCGAATGCACGCCCCAGGCGATGGACAGCCGGCGGGCGGTTTCCTGCTTGGAGGTCAGGCACAGGATCGGAACGGTCGGCCGTTCCCGCGAGGCCCGCAGCGTCGTCGAGCCGGAGGTGGTGTAGGTGACGATGGCAACGGCGGAGATTGTCTCCGCCACCTGCCGGGCCGCCGCCGTGATCGCGTCCTGGCCGGTGGCGTCGGGCGTGCCATGCACGGCGTCGATGATAGTGCGGTACAGGCTGTCGCGCTCCACCCGCGTGATGATGCGGTTCATCATGCCGACCGATTCGACCGGGTATTTACCGGCCGCCGATTCGGCCGACAGCATCACCGCATCGGCCCCGTCATAGACGGCGGTCGCCACGTCGGAGGCTTCGGCGCGGGTCGGCGCCGGGGCGACGATCATCGATTCCAGCATCTGGGTGGCGACGATGACCGGCTTGCCGGCGATCCGGCAGGCCCGGACGATCTGCTTCTGCAGCGAGGGCACATCCTCGGGCGCCATCTCGACGCCGAGATCGCCACGCGCCACCATGACGGCATCGGTCATCTCGATGATTTCGTTCAGATAGCGGATGGCCGAGGGCTTCTCCAGCTTGGCGATGATGGTCGCCCGGCCGGCGATCAGCTTGCGCGCCTCGGCAATGTCGTCGGGCCGCTGCACGAAGGACAGCGCCACCCAGTCGACGCCGAGATCCAGGCCAAAGGCCAGGTCGCGGCGGTCCTTGTCGGTCAGCGGCGACAGATCGAGCACCGCATTGGGCACGTTGACGCCCTTGCGGTCCGATAGCGGCCCGCCGGCGATCACTTCCGTATCGGCGGAGGTCGCATCGCAGGCCAGGACTTTCAGCTGAATCTTGCCATCGTCGAGCAGCAGCGCGTCGCCGGGCGCAATCGCCTTGAAAATTTCCGGATGCGGCAGGCAGACACGGTTGTCATCGCCCGGCGCCTTGTCGAGGTCGAGCCGGAAATGCCGCCCGGCATGCAGCTCGATCCGGCCGGCGGCAAAAGTGCCAACCCGCAGCTTCGGCCCCTGCAAATCCATCATGATTCCGATGGGGCGGCCGGTCTCCTCCTCCAGCGCGCGGATGGTGCGCACGCGCTCGGCATGGTCCTCATGCGCGCCATGGCTGAAATTCAGCCGGAAGACATCGGCCCCGGCAGCGAACAGGGCCCGGATCTGCTCCGCCGTGGCCGAGGCCGGCCCCAAAGTCGCGACAATCTTGGTGCTGCGCTGACGCCGCATGGTCATCCCCTCATTTTTGTGTTCCGGGCAAAACCAGGATCGCCCGGAAATCATTCACATTGGTCAGCGTCGGTCCGGTCATGACCAGATCGCCGACAGTCTCGAAGTAGGAATAGCCGTCATTGTCGGCCAGTCTTTCCTTCGCCGATACCCCCTTCGCTGCCGCCCGGGCGATACTGTCCGGGGTCAGCACCGAGCCGGCATTATCCTCGGTGCCATCGATACCGTCCGTGTCGCCGGCAATCGCCCAGATATCCGCATGGCCACCCAGCGCCACGCCCAGGCCGAGCAGGAATTCCACATTGCGCCCGCCACGGCCCGTACCGCGCACCGTCACCGTCGTCTCGCCGCCGGACAGCAGCACGCAGGGTGCAGGGGCCGGCTGGCCATGCCGTGCCACCTGGAATGCAACACCAGCCATGACAGTTGCAACCTCGCGCGCCTCGCCCTCGATGGAATCGCCCAGAATGACCGGCGCCACCCCGGCCTTGCGGGCCAGATCGGCCGCCGCCTCCAGCGAGGCCTGCGGCCTCGCCACCAGGATCGTCTCGGTGCGGGACAGCCGCTCATCCCCCGGTTTCGGGCTTTCCTCGACCGCCGCTTCGAGATGGCGGCGGATCGAGTCGGGTGGAGTAACGCCATATTTCGCCAGCACGGCGCGGGCATCGGCGAAGCTGCTGGGGTCCGGCACGGTCGGGCCGGAGCCGATCACCGCCAGATCATCGCCCGGCACGTCAGATATCGCCAGCGTCACCACCCGCGCCGGCCAGGCGGCAGCAGCCAGCCGCCCGCCCTTCACCGCCGACATATGCTTGCGCAGGATATTCATCTCGCCAATGGTCGCCCCGGATTTCAGCAGTGCGCGTGTCACCGCCTGCTTGTCATCCAGCGATATGCCTTCGGCCGGCAGCGCCAGCAGTGCCGAGGCCCCGCCCGATATCAGGCACAGCACCAGGTCATCGGCATCCAGCCCGCGCACCATCTCCAGCATGCGCCGCGCGCCCTCCTGGCCGGCAGCATCGGGCACGGGATGGCTGGCTTCCACCACTTCGATGCGCTGGCAGGGCACGCCATGGCCATAGCGCGTGACGACGAGGCCGGTGATCTCGCTTTGCCAGGCCTGCTCGACCGCATGCGCCATGGCGGCGGCGGCCTTGCCGGCGCCGACCACGATGGTCCGGCCCTTCGGCTTCGGCGGCAGATGGGCAGCCACGCACAGAGCCGGATCGGCAGCGCGGCGGGCAGTCTTGAACAAGGCGAGGAGGAAGCCGCGCGGATCGGCGGCAGGGTCGGCATTCTGGGTCATTATCCGGTGGGGTCTTTCGTGTCGTTGGGCAAAGTATGCTACACTCGGTCACAGAAACGAAACCTCCTGTCATGCCGTGCGACAGGGCAAAAATGGCGGGACCGCCCGATGGCCGAGGATATTGCCAAGCATTTGGCGCAGATCGACAGCCCGCCCTCCCCCACCACCAGCGACCCGGACAGCGAAAGCCCGACCCGCCGGCGCGGCCGTCCGGCCAGCGGCAAGACGACGCGCGACGGCAATCATGTCCAGTCCCTGACCCGTGCGCTGAGCCTGCTGGTGGAGATTGCCGACAGCGATGGCGGCGCCTCGCTGAGCGAGCTTGCCCACCGGGTCGGCCTGCCGCCCTCCACCGCGCACCGGCTGCTGAAGAGCCTGGAGCAGCAGGGCTTCGTCCAGCACGATCTGCAACGCGCGCTGTGGCATGTCGGCGTCCAGGCCTTCACCGTCGGCAATGGCTTCCTGCGCAACCGCGACGTGGTCGAGATCGCCCGGCCACATATGCGGCGGCTGATGGAGGAATCCGGCGAATCGGTCAATCTGGGCATATTGGAAGCGGCGGAGCTGGTCTATCTGGCCCAGGTCGAATGCCGCGAGGTGATGCGCGTCCTGGCCCGGCCTGGCGGCCGTGCGCCGCTGCATTGCTCCGGCATGGGCAAGGCGCTGCTGGCGGCCCTGCCCGACGATCAGGCCAGCCGGATGCTGACCGGCACCGCCTCTCGCAAGGGGCTGGCGCGATTTACCGACAAAACAATATCCACGACCGAGGCCATGCAGCGCGAATTGGCGGCGATCCGCCAGCGCGGCTATTCCATCGATGACGAGGAATACGCCGCCGGGCTGCGCTGCGTCGCCGCCACGGTGCATGACGAGCATGGTGAGCCGATGGCCGCGATCTCGCTGTCCGGCCCGTCCGCCCGGATGACAGACCCGCGCCTGCGCCAGCTGGGCGACATGGTGGCGCGCGCCGCGCAGACCATCACCCGCGCCGTCGGCGGCCGGCCCACCCGCTAAATCCACTGCCCGCATTCCTGCCCTGCCCCAGAAGGGGCTGGCATCCGGTCGCCCTGCCCTTAAGATGTCAGCAAATCTGACAAATAGGGAGGCTGAGCCATGGCGTCATACGATCCGAAAACCTTCAAGCTGCTGACCTTTCACGATGCGGTCGCGAAGTTCCGCGACGGCAAGGACACGCCGCGCGCCTATCTGGAGCGCTGCCTGGATGTGATCGAGACCCGCGAGCCGGAAGTGCAGGCCTTCGTGGTCCTGAACATCGACGGCGCGCGCAAGGCCGCTGACGAATCGGGCAAGCGCTATGCCGAGGGCAAGCCGCTCTCGACCATCGACGGCATGCCGATCGGCATCAAGGATCTGTTCGAGACCATGGACATGCCGACCCAGATGGGCAGCCCGGTCTGGAAGGGCTGGGAATCCGGCCGCGATGCCGCCCATGTGCGCGGCCTGCGCAAGGCAGGCTCCGTGGTGCTCGGCAAGCTGGTGACGACGGAACTGGGCTTCTCCTTCCCCGGCAAGACCCGCAACCCCATTGATTCCGGCCGCACTCCCGGCGGTTCTTCCTCTGGCTCGGCGGCGGCCATCGGTGCCGGCATGCTGCCCGCCGCTATCGGCAGCCAGGTCGTCGGCTCTGTCATCCGCCCCGCCGGCTATTGCGGCAATGTCGCGATCAAGCCGACTTTCGGCGCGCTGAACCGCGGCGGCGGCCATTCCAGCCTGAGCCAGAGCCATATCGGCGTCCATGCCGGCTCCATCGAGGATGCCTGGGCGACCTGCTGGAACATCGCCAATATCGCCGGCGGCGATGTCGGCCATCCCGGCCTGTATGGCGCGCTGGAACCCGCCGCACCGGCCAAGCCGGCCCGTCTGATCCAGCTGGAAACCGCCGGCTGGGCACAGGCCGACGAGGCCAGCAAGGAAGCCCTGCAGGGCGTGGTCGCGGAATTGCGCAAGCAGGGCGTCACGGTGATCGGCAAGGCCGATGATGCCGATGTCGCCGCCTATGAGGCGCTGAGCGCCGAGGCGCTGGAGCTGTCCATCATCATCTGCATGTTCGAGCTGCGCTGGCCGCTGCTGGGCTACCGGGAGCGCGGGCCGGGCATGCTGAGCGATTTCATGCTGGGCCGGCTGGCCGATGCCGAGAAGCAGACGCTGGAGGATTACCGCGACATGCTGGCCCGGCGCGAGAAAATCCGGGCCGCCTTTGCCGCGCTGAAGAGCAAGGCTGACGGTTTCATCACCCTGTCCTCGCCCGGACCGGCCCCGAAGGGGCTGGAGAGCACCGGCAACCCGTCGATGAACGCTGCCATGTCGATCACCGGCGCACCGGCCTGGAGCCTGCCGCTTCTGGCCGTGGACGGCATGCCGCTGGGCGTGCAGCTGGTCGGCTTCCCGCATGAGGACGCCAAGGTGACCGGCCATGCCCGCTGGCTGATGGGGACCTATCTGGGGGCTTAGTTCACCCCAGCCGCGCCAGCATCGCGGCGGTATCGGTGACGGTGCAGTATTCACCGTCGAGATTGGCGAGCGACAGGGCATGCACCTCCTTCGCTCGCCACAGCCGCCCCGACAGGTCACGCCGGGCGAAGGTGAAGCAGGCATCGCCGACCAGCCAGGTATCGAAGGACAGATTGCCGGCCATCCGCACTGTCGCCTCGACCGAGTTGTTGGTGATGACACCGGCGATGACCAGCATCTCGATCCCGCGCTGGCGCAGATGACGCTCCAACCCGGTGCCGATGAAGGCGCTGTTCACTTCCTTGCCGATGATCTTCTCGCCCGGTTCGGGCTGGGTTTCCGGCCTGAAGTCATGGCCCGGCTGGCCCGGCCGGTAGGTCGAGTCCGGGTTGCGCGAATCATGGCGGATATGGATGACCGGCCGGGCGGTGCGGCGCCAGCCGGCCAGCAGCCGGGCGATATGCGCCTCGGCACGCGGATTGTTGCGTGGCCCCGCCGCCGCCCAGCGCGGATCGTCGATGGCCTGCTGCAAATCGATCAGCAGCAGGCAGGCATTTGGCGGCAGCGGGCTCACTCTGCCGCCTGCTCCGCATCGCGGCGCTGACGTTCATGGGCGTATTGCGCCAGCACCCAGTTCAGATGCTCGCTCATCGCAGCCCCCGCCGCCTCGGGGTCGCGGTCCCGGATGCCGGCGAAGACGGCGCGGTGATGGGACAGCACCGTGTCGTCATCCTCCGGCGTCGAGAACAGCGCATAGCGGTGAAAGGCGATCATCTCGATCAGGATTTCCCGGATCAGTTCCAGGATATGCATGTAGACGCCGCTGCCGGTCGCCCGCGCGATGGCCAGATGGAAGCTGAGATCATCGGTCGCCTTGAAGGTGCGCGACCGGCAGGCATCGGCCATGGCGTCGAGAATAGCCGAGAGCTGGGCGATCAGTTCCGGCGTCGCCTGGCTGGCGGCGCGGCGCGCGGCCCAGACTTCCAGCGCGGCGCGGATTTCCATCAGATCATGCAGGCTGGTGACATTCACCTTCAGCAATTCGGTCAGCGGACCATCGAGGCTACTGACGCTGGACAGCACCCGCGTACCGCCCCCCTGCACCGCATCAATCAGCCCCTGCGCCTTCAACTGCTGCAAGGCGGCCCGCACCGAGACGCGGCTGACATTCATCATCTCGGCCAGCTGCCGTTCCCCCGGCAGGCGCTCGCCCGGCGCCAGCTCGCCCCGCGCGATCAGGCGCATCAGCTCGGCCGCGATACGGTCAGCGACGCGCTGGCGCGGCAATTCCTGGAAGCGGACATCGGTGGAGTGCATGCGGGCGTTCACTGGTCTGAATTTCAGACAGCTAGCCGCAGCCTGACAGAGAGGTCAAGAGCGTTGCAGTCAGGCCCGCTTGCAGGCGAGGCAGCCCCTAATACGCGTATTCCTTGAAGACCGGGTCGACGGAGCCCTGCCAGCGGCCGTTATAGGCTTCCAGCAATTCCTCCGCCGGGGTGCGGTCGGACTGGGCGATGGCAACCAGCGTATCGAGGAAATGCGTCTCGTCATCGCCCATCGAATCGCGATAGGCGCGGGCCCGCAGCCCGCCCCGGGCGATCTTCAGGCATTCCAGCGCGATATCGCGCACCGTGCCATGCTGGAACGGCGTCTTCAGCCCCAGGCGCGGGACCGAATCGCGCAGCGCCTGATGATCGGCCAGCGACCAGCTCTTGCACAGATCCCAGGCCGCGTTCAGCGCCGTATCGTCATAGAGCAGCCCGACCCAGAAAGCCGGCAGGGCGCATATCCGGCGCCACGGGCCGCCATCGGCGCCGCGCATCTCCAGGAAGCGCTTCAGGCGGACTTCCGGGAAGACGGTGGTCATGTGATCGACCCAGTCGCCCATGCCGGGAAGCTCGCCGGGGCGGCCCGGCAGGCGGCCCTGCATGAAATCGCGGAAGGACTGGCCCGAGACATCGACATACTGGTCATCGCGGTAGACGAAATACATCGGCACATCGAGCATGTAGTCGACATAGCGCTCGAAGCCCATGCCATCCTCGAAGACGAAGGGCAGGATGCCGCAACGGTCGGGGTCGGTATCGGTCCAGATATGGCTGCGGAAGCTCTGGAAGCCGTTCGGCTTGCCCTCGGTGAAGGGCGAATTGGCGAACAGCGCCGTGGCAATCGGCTGCAAAGCCAGGCTGACACGGAATTTCTTCACCATGTCAGCTTCATCCAGGAAATCCAGATTGGTCTGGATGGTACAGGTGCGCAGCATCATGTCGAGGCCGAGATTGCCCTTCTTGGGCATATACTCGCGCATGATCTTGTAGCGGCCCTTCGGCATCCAGGGGATGTCGGCACGCGGCCATTTCGGGTTGAAGCCGAGGCCCATCATGCCGGCCCCGATCTCGCCGCAGACTTCCTTCACCTGGGCCAGATGATCATGCACCTCGGTACAGGTCTGATGCAGGGTTTCCAGCGGCGCACCCGACAGCTCGAACTGGCCGCCCGGCTCCAGCGTGATGGCGCATTTGTCCTTCGACAGGGCAACGATGGTCTCGCCCTCGCGGATCGCCTCCCAGCCGAAGCGCATCATGCCTTCGAGAATCGCCTTGATGCCGGCCTCGCCCTCATAGGGCAGCGCCTGCAGCGTCTTCAGGTCATAGGCGAATTTCTCGTGTTCGGTGCCGATGCGCCAGTCAGCCTTCGGCTTGCTGCCGCCCTCCATATATTCCACCAACTGCCGTTTGTCGGTGATCGGTTCACCGCGACTCTCGGGCGGACGGGACATCGAGCTGATCCTTGAGCTGGAGAGAAACTGCCGGTACCCGGCTATAAATTGAAATCGGCCTTGAAATCCGGACGCCCGGACTGCCAGTCGCCGGCCACAGCCTGAAAGCAGGCCAGCGCCGCCAGGGCCGCTGTATCAGCGCGCAGAACCCGGGGGCCCAGGCTGACGGGCGTAACAAAAGGCAGTTTCCGTAACCCGTCAAGTTCCGTTTCCGTGAACCCGCCTTCCGGCCCGATCAATACAGCATTTCTCAAATAGACATTGTCGGCCAGGGCCTGCGACACGGGTGGCCCCTTGCCGGTTTCATCGCAGACGATCAGCCGCCGGTCGGCCGGCCAGGAGGACAGCGCCGCCGCCAGCTTCGCCGGTGGCAGAACCTGCGGCACGGTCAGGCGTTCCGACTGTTCCGCCGCCTCGATGGCATTGGCGCGCATCCTGTCTTCATTGACCCGGCTGACGATGGTGCGCTGGGTAAAGACCGGCCACAGCGCCGACACCCCCAGCTCCGTCGCCTTCTCGGCCAGGAAATCGATGCGGGCATGCTTCACCGGGGCGAAGACCAGCCACAGATCGGGTTCCTCGGCCTGCGGTCGCAATTGCCGGATCGGGGTCAGGATGGCCGAGGATTTGCCGAGATCGGCAATCTCCGCCAGCCATTCGCCATCCTGGCCGTTGAACAGCGCCACTTTGGCGCCGGGCGTCAGCCGCAGCACGCTGCGCAGGTAATGCGCCTGCTCCTTCGGCAGGGCCACGGCCTGGCCCTGTGCTAGTCTCTCGCCAGCATGGAGGCGGGTCTGATACAAACTGGCCATGATCGATGCGCCATCTCGATATTCACTTACATTGGGCGAACAGTAACCCATGCGGGACCAGCCCGGAAGTTCACAGCAGATCGAAAATACGCGCGACAGCCGCATCGATATTCCGGCCGAATCCTGGGTCGATCGCTGGATGCCCAGCTGGTCGCAGCCCTATCTGCGGCTGGGCCGCTTCGACCGGCCGATCGGCACCTGGCTGCTGCTGATCCCGTGCTGGTGGGGACAGGCGCTGGCGACAGACGGCTGGCCGGACCTGCTGCTGATGGTCCTGTTCGTCATGGGGTCGCTGGCGATGCGCGCGGCCGGCTGCACGGTGAACGACCTCGCCGACCGAGACATTGACCGCAAGGTGGCGCGCACCCGCACAAGGCCGCTGGCCAGCGGCGCGCTATCGGTAAAGCAGGCTCTGTTGTTCCTGGCTGCGATGTGCGCCATCGGCCTGGCCGTCCTGCTGACCCTGAACCCCTATAGCTGGGCGCTGGGGGCCGGGGTGGTCGGGCTGATCGTGCTCTACCCCTTCATGAAGCGCATCACCTACTGGCCGCAATTCGTGCTGGGCGTGACCTTCAACTGGGGCATCCTGATCGGCTATGCCGCCATTGCCGGGCAGCTGCATCTGCCCGCCCTTATGCTCTACGCCGCCAGCATCGCCTGGACGCTGGGCTATGACACGATCTATGCCCATCAGGACCGGGAGGATGATCTGAAGGTGGGGGTGAAATCCTCTGCCCTGGCGCTGGGCCGGCACACAAGGACGGCGCTGTTCGGCTTCTACGCGCTGACCCTGCTGGGCATTGCTGCCTCCGGCTGGATGGCCGGCCTCGCCTGGCCGTTCTGGGCTGTTCTCGCCGTCGGCGCCATACAGCTCTGCTGGCAGGCCAGGCGGATCGACATTGATAATCCCGCCGACTGTCTAGCCACATTCAAATCAAACCGCGATTTCGGTCTGATCGTCCTAGCGGCCCTTGTGGCCGGTCAGGTCGCTGCGTGACCAACCCCGCTGCGGCCGATCCGGATCGCTTCATTCTCGACAACACGATTCTTGGCCCGACGGCACTGGTACCGGAAATCCGCCTGCATCTGGCCGATGCCGTGCTGGCGCTGTGGGAAATGACCGAGGTGGAATTGCAGGAAAAGGGCGTGCCGCCGCCCTATTGGGCCTTTGCCTGGCCCGGCGGGCAGGCCATCGCCCGGCTGCTGCTCGACCAGCCGGAGCTGGTGCGCGGCCGGCATGTGCTGGATCTGGGTGCCGGCGGCGGCATCGGCGCCATTGCCGCCGCGATGGCCGGTGCGGCCTCCGTGCGCGCCAATGATATCGACCGTTTCGCACTGGCAGCCATCCAGCTGAACGCAGCGGCCAATGGCGTGAGCGTGGATAGCCTGGGCGGCGATCTGCTGGACCGGCCTCCCCCCGCCTGCGACATCATCCTGGCCGGCGATCTGTGCTACGAACGGCCGATGGCCGGCCGTGTCCTGACCTGGATGCGGGCGGCCTCGGCTACCGGAAAGCTGGTGATGCTGGGCGATCCGGGGCGCAGCTACGCCCCGGCCGACGGTCTGGAAACCATCGCCGAATACACTGTCCCGGTCAGCCTGGATCTGGAAGACCGGGAACAGCGCGAAACCACCGTCTGGAAGGTGCTGCCGGCTTAGCTTTAGCTGCCAGCCACGGTCATGCCGTCGATCCGCACGGTCGGCGCGGTGACGGAGGTGCGGAAATCGAGATCATCTGCAGGGGTCATCCGTAGGAACATGTCCTTCAGATTGCCGGCGATGGTGACCTCACTGACCGCATAGGCGATCTCGCCCTTCTCGATCCAGAAACCCGAGGCGCCGCGGCTGTAATCGCCGGTCACGCCATTGACGCCCATGCCCATCAGATCGGTGACGTAGAAGCCCTGCGCGATATCCGCCATCAGTTGCTTCGGCGTCAGCGTGCCGGCGGCGAGATGCAGATTGCTGGTGGTCGGCGAGGGCGGACCACCGGTGCCGCGCCCGGCATGGCCGGTCGGCGTCAGTCCAAGCTGGCGGGCGCTGGAGAGATCGAGCAGCCAGGTCGTCAGCACGCCGTCCTGGATGATGTCAGTGCGGCCATTGGCCAGCCCCTCGCCGTCGAACGGCTTGGAGCGCAGACCGCGCGCCCGGTGCGGATCATCGGTGATGACGATGCCCTCGGCAAAAATGCGCAGGCCGAGTTTGTCTTTCAGGAAGCTGGTGCCGCGCGCCACCGACGGGCCGGTGATCGCCCCGATCAGATGGCCGATCAGCCCGCGCGAGACCCGCGGATCGAAGATCACCGGCACCTGCGCGGTCTTCACCTTGCGCGGCGACAGCTTGCGCACCGTGCGCTCGCCGGCGCGGCGGCCGATCTCGGCGGCATCCTCCAGATCGGCGGCATAGACGGCGGCGGTGAAATCGTAATCCGTCTCCATCGCGCCATCCCTGGCCGCCAGCACCGAGACGCTGACGCCCTGGCTGGAGCGCGCATAGCTGCCGGCGAAGCCGTTGGAGGTAACGAGCGTGACGGTGGATTTGCCCCAGCTGGCCTCGGCCCCTTCGGAATTTGTCACCCCGGCCACGGCCAGAGCGGCCTCCTCGGCAGCGGCAGCGCGCTCGGCCAGGATTTCGGGGCTGGGCTCGACGCTGTCCAACATGTCCAGTGCCGGCCAGGTCTGGGCGAGCTGCGCGGGCTCGGCCAGCCCGGCATAGCGGTCTTCCGGCGCCAGGCGCGCCATGGCGACGGCCCGCTCCACCGCCTCGCGCAGCGCATCCGGCTTGAAATCGGTCGAGGAGACGATGGCCGAGCGCTGGCCGATGAAGACCCGCAGGCCTAGATCCTTGCCCTCGGCCCGCTCGATCTTCTCCAGCTTGCCGAGGCGCTGGCCATGCGACAGCGAATCACCCTCGACCAGAACGGCATCGGCGCCATCGGCGCCGGCCTTCTTCGCCTGGGCGATCATGTCGGAGAGGATGGAGAGCGAATCGATCTTGCCGGGTGCGGTCATGATGTCTCGATTTGGATAACGGGGCAGGAAGCTGCCTCAACAGATAGGCCGGGACGCGCGATGCCGCAACCGGGTGGTTTCGCCTAGCGCCTGTCGGGCAGGACGATCCGGATCGCCAGCGCCGCCATGACCGAGCCCATGAACCAGCGCTGCCAGCGCCGGAAACGCGGACGGGCGGCCAGCCAGTCGCCCATTCCCCCGGCGAAGATCGCCAGCAGCCCCTTCACCACCAGCGTCACCAGGTTCAGCACCAGCGCCAGCACGAAAATCTGCACCGCGACCGAGCCGGCTTCGGGCCGGATGAATTGCGGCAGGAAGGAGAGGTAGAACAGCGCCACCTTCGGATTCAAAAGATTGCTCAGCATCGCCTGGCTGAAAATCGTGCGCCACAATGCCGGCGCCCTGGCGGATACGCCGAAATAGGCATCCCCACCGGTGAAGGCGCGCCAGGCGAGCCAGGCCAGATAACCCGCCCCGGCATAGCGCAGCACGTCATAGGCCAGCGGCGACCATTCGAATATCTTCGACAGGCCCAGCCCGGCTGCCAGCGCATGCACAGACGAGCCGGCGATCACCCCGAGCACGGAGAGCAGCCCGGCGGCCCGGCCCTGGCCGATGCTGCGCGACATCACATACATCATGTCCGGCCCGGGCGTGAGGGTCAGCGCCAGGCAGGCCAGCACGAACACGCCAAGCAATGTGGGATCGACGATCATGACGCCCTCCAGCCGCTAGAGTTTCAGCTTCATCCCGAGATGGCTGCCGGTAAAGCCCAGTTTTTCATAGAAGCGATGCGCATCGGCGCGGCTCTTGTCGGTGGTCAGCTGCAGCACACCGCAGCCCTCCTGCCGGGCCAGCGCGATACAATACTGCACCAGTTTCTCACCAAGGCCCTGCCCGCGTGTCGAGGAATCGACCCGCACCCCTTCGATCTGTGCGCGTTTCATGCCGACCAGCGACAGGCCGGGCAGGAAGAGCAGCTGGGCGCAGCCGACCACCCGGCCCGCCGTCTCCGCCAGCACGATGCAATTGCCGGCCTGCGCCGTCAGCGCCGCAAAGGCATCATAATAAGCCGCCGGCAAAGGGTCTTCGTAACGCTCGCGCGCCCCGCCCAGCGCATCATCGGCCAGCAGGCGCACGATCTCCGGCACATCGGCCCGTGTCGCGTCGCGGAAAATGATGTCGGTCATGTGAAGCTCCTGATGATCGTCACTGGCTGTCTCTCTACCATCGTCACCCTCGTGCTTGACCCGCCCATGGCGCTTGGGGGTCCATCCGTCTGTGCGGCTCGCTCGGTCAATGGATAGTCGGGTCAAGCCCGACTATGACGAAGGAGAAAGACGCCCTCACTTCCAGATCGGCTTGCCGGTGCCGGGCAGGCCAAGCTCGGCCCAGCGGCGGGTGACGGTATCGACCACATCCGGGTCCATGAACAGCTTCTCGCCCCATTCGCGCTTGGTCTCGGGCGGCCATTTGTTGGTGGCGTCGAGGCCGATCTTGCTGCCGAGGCCGCTTTCCGGGCTGGCGAAATCCAGATAGTCGATGGGCGTGTTCTCGATGACCGTGATGTCCCGCGCCGGGTCCATGCGGGTGGACAGCGCCCACATCACATCCTTCCAGTCGCGCGCATTGATATCGTCATCCACCACGATGACCCATTTCGTGTACATGAACTGCCTGAGATACGACCAGACGCCCAGCATCACCCGCTTGGCATGGCCGGGATAGGCCTTCTTCATCGACACCACGGCGATGCGGTAGCTGCACCCCTCGGGCGGCAGCCAGAAATCCACGATCTCCGGGAATTGCTGCTGGAACAGCGGGATGAACACCTCGTTCAGCGCCTCGCCCAGCACCGAGGGCTCGTCCGGCGGCCGCCCGGTGAAGGTGGAGAGGTAGATCGGCTTTTTCCGCATGGTGATGCAGGACACGGTGAAGACCGGGAATTGCTCCACCGAATTGTAATAGCCGGTATGGTCGCCATACGGCCCCTCATCGCCATACTGGTCCAGCGAGACATGGCCCTCGATGACGATCTCGGCCTCGGCCGGCACTTTCAGCGGCACCGTCTTGCAATCGACCAGCTCCACCTTGCGGCCGCGCAGCAGCCCGGCGAACTGGTATTCCGACAGCGTGTCCGGCACCGGCGTCACCGCCGCCAGAATGGTGCCGGGATCGGCGCCGATAACCACGGCGGCGGGCAGCGGCTCCGATTTGGCATTCTTCCAGCGCTGGTGATGCTGCGCCCCGCCGCGATGCTTCAGCCAGCGCATCAGCGTGGTGTTCTTGCCCGTTACCTGCATGCGGTAGATGCCGAGGTTGAACGCATCCTCGCGCTTGCCCGACGGCCCCTTGGTGACGACCAGCGGCCAGGTGATCAGCGGCGCCGGTTCGCCCGGCCAGCAGCCCTGGATCGGCAACGCCGAGAGATCGATATCCTCGCCCTGCAACACCACCTCCTGGCAGGGCGCGCGCGACACCGTCTTCGGCTTCATCGCCATGACGGTCTTCAGCAGCGGCAGCATCTCCATCGCCTCGCGGAAGCCGCCCGGTGGCTCCGGCTGGCGCAGGAAGGCCAAAGTCTCGCCGACCTCGCGCAGCTGGTGCGGCTCGCGGTCCATGCCCCAGGCCACCCGCTCCACCGTGCCGAACAGATTGACCAGCACCGGCATGCCGTAGGGTTTGCCGTCCGGCCCGACCGGATTCTCGAAGATCACCGCCGGCCCCTTCTCGGCCAGCAACCGCGTCTGGATCTCCGTCATCTCCAGATGCGTGGAGACCGGCGCCGAGACACGCACCAGCCGCCCGCTGGATTCCAGACGGTCGATAAAGTCACGCAGGCTGGCATAGGGCATGGGGTACTCCGCCTCGGGGCAGGTCTCGGAATGCGGAATTATGCATGGCCGAGCGCGGCACGGGCGTCAAGCGTGGGGGGCATAAATTCCCCCTCCCTTGCCGCCTCCCCGCATTTTCGCTACAACCGCGCCACCCCTTTGCGACGAGAATCAGGAGATTCCGCCATGGCGAAATACTGGGTGGTGGGCGGCGAATATACCGATACCTCCTTCCGCGAGCTGGCGCGGGGTGAGGAGCAGCGTTTCGGGCCGTTCGACAATTACGAACTGGCCAAGAAGGAATGGGCCAACCGCACCTGGGCGGCGGTGGATGATGCGCATGCCCGGTTCCGCATTCTGGAAGAGGATGGCCGGGCCTATTGGGTGGTCGGCGGCACCTATACCGATACGCGCTTCGTCGAGACTGCCGATGGACGGGTGGAAGAACGCCACGGCCCGTTCGAGACTTATGAGCAGGCCAAGAAGACCTGGCAGGAAAAGGCCTGGTCCACGGTGGATGACTGCAACACGCGCTATCGCATCGAGCGCGTCTGACGCCGGGTTCAGCGATGAATTTTGCGCCGGCGGCGGCCGATGATCCCATTGCCCGCGCGCTCGACTATCCCTATGAGGCGCCGGGCGGCTCCTATCTGTTCCGCGACGGCCGGGCCGAGGCGCTGCCGGGCGGCTATGAGTTCGCCGGGCGGGTGCCGGTCATCGCCCATGGCTCCAACCGTGCCCCGGCGCAGCTTTTCCGCAAATTCGGCGCGGTCGGGGAAATCCCGGTCACGGCGATCTGGCTGGACGGGTATGACGTTGTCTTCGCCGCGCAATTCGCCCGGTATGGTGCGATCCCGGCAACGCTCTGGCCGGTGCCCGGCGTACGGGCGCGCCTCCATCTGACCTGGCTGGACGACTCCCAGCTGCGGGTGATGCATGTCTCCGAAGGGGTGATGCGCCCCGATGGCGGGCCGGTCGCGGCCCCGCGCTACGGCATCCGCCTTCTCGCCACTGCCGCCTGCGATCTGCGCGGCACGGTGGCCGATCCGCTGGTCTATCTGGCGTTGCAGGGGGCGCTGTGCGGCCGGGCTTTGGATGGAGTGGCCGGCCCCATCGCCTTTACCGGTATCGAGGTTGAGGGCCGAAGCCTGCCGCAGGCGACCGGGCGCGAGGTCATCGCCGGCATCGCCCGCCGCCACTTCGCCGAGACCGCCGAGGGCCTCGTCACCCGCATCGCCGCCGATGAGGCCCTGCGCCAGGCCGCCACCGACGCGCTGTCGCCCTTCGCCTTGGCGCCCGATCTGGCCGGCTGCCGGAATTATACAGTTAAAGCTTAAATTCCACTGTGCTACTTTTGCTTATGCATTTAATAGCTTGGGGGAATGAATAGTGACCCGCCACGACCTAGACGATTTAATAGTTAAGTGTTTAAAAAGCTCTGGTGGAAAAAACAAACTCGTCAAAATATCCGAGTTCATTTGGGAAAATAATAAGTCAGAATTAGAGAAATCTGGCGAACTACTTTACACATGGCAATACGATATGAGGTGGGCAGCAAATCGGTTGCGCCGCAAGGGTATCCTTAAACAGGTTTCGGAATCCCCGAGAGGAATCTGGGAGCTTTCTTAGCCGCCCGAAATATCCCCCAGCTACGTCGCGATGAAGCGGCGTTCCGTGCCGGTCAGGATGGCGGCGGTCAGGCGGCCGGTCATGAAGGCGCCGGTGTCGATGCCGATGCGGTTCGGCCGGTCCTCGGGCGCCCAGCTGACCGTGTGGCCATGCACCACCACCGCGCCGTGATCCGCCGTCGAGGACAGGAAGAGATCGCGAATCCACAGCATTTCCTCGCGCGACTGCCCGTCCAACGGCGCGCCAGGGCGGATGCCGGCATGGACGAACAGATAATCCCCCTCGATATGATGGGTCTTCAGCCCGGCATAGAAGTCGCGGTGCGCCGGGGTCAGCGCCTCGCCCAGCAACAGGCTCATCCGGCGCCAGCCATCGGCCATGCGGAGATGCCGTCCCGGCTCGATGCCGTAGGAACGCAGCGTCGCATCTCCGCCATTGGCCAGCCAGTGCGGCCCGACCGAGGGGTCGTCGAGAAACCGGATCAAATAATCCTCGTGATTGCCGCAGAGCAGCACCAGCTCCGCCCCCGGCAGCGGGTCTTCCAGCAGCATGTCCACGGTATGGCGCGGCCACTCGCCCCGGTCGATGTAATCGCCCAGCATGACCAGCACGCGCCGGCTTTCCGGCGCGCGGGCAGCGTCGCGTTTCAGCAGCTCCAGCAGCTCGGACAGAAGATCGGCCCGGCCATGCACATCGCCGATGGCATAGAGCCGGGTATCCGGCGGCGCGCTGGCCTCGCCGATCAGCACGGCGGTCAGCCGGCGGGCTGCCGGCGATCCTCGATCAGAGTGGGCACATAGGCCGAATCCTCGGCGGCCTGGCGGCGCGAATCGAGCCGCGTCACCACCGTGCCCAGCACCGCCCCGCCGGCATTGCGCAGCGCCTGCAACCCGGCGCGCACCCGGTCGCGCCGCACCGTCTCCGCCGCCACGACATAGAGCGTGGCATCGACCAGACGCGCGACCAGCAGCGCATCGGGCGCGTCCAGTACGGCCGGGCTGTCGATCACGATCAGGTCGAACTCGCCGGATTTCTGCTGCAACAGCGCCTGCAAGGCCGGGCTGGACAGCAACGAGGCCGGGTCTTCCTCGATCCGCCCCGCCGGGATGAAATAGAAGCCGCAGGCGAGATGGAATTCGGTCACCGCCTCGGCCGTCGCCTCGCCGGACAGATAGGTCGACAGACCCCGCTCATGCGGGAAATACAGCGCCGGGCCAATGCCGGGGTCGCGCATATCGGCGTCGATCAGCAGCACCCGGCGGCCGGCCTTGGCGGCCAGCGCGGCGAGGCTGAGCGCCGTCGTCGTCTTGCCCTCGCCATCGCGCGAGGAGGTGACGAGCACGCTGCGCAAAGGCCGTTCGCCGCCGGCCAGGGTCAGCCCGGCGCGCAGCCCGCGAATCGCCTCGGCATAATCGGAGGTCGGAATATCCAGCGCCAGCTCATGCGGCTGCGCCCCGCTCAGCACATTGCGCGGCAGGCTGGGCAGCGTGCCCAGCACGGGCAGGCCAGTCGCCGCCTCAACCTGGCGGATACTGCCGAAGCCGCTGCGCAGCCGCTCGCGCAGCCCGGCGACCAGCGCCGCCAGCAGGGCCGCCAGCAGCAGCGCCAGCCCGGCCAGGGTGGCACGGTCGGGGAAGACCGGCTCGGCCGGCGGCACAGCGGCGGAGATCACCCGCGCCTCCGGCCCGGCCAGGCTTTCATCCTGCAGCTTCGCCTCGTTGAAGCGCGCGAGCATCACCTCGTAAAGCTGGGTGCGCGAGCGCAGGTCATTTTCCAGCGCGCGCATCGAGAGCAGCGTCTCGTTACGGGCATCGACCAGCAGCTGCAGGCGCTCGACCTCCTGCTGCAGGGCGTTCTCCCGGGCGCGCGCCACCTCGACCTCATTGCCGAGGCTGATGCCGATCTTCGAGACCTCGTCGGCAATGCTCCGGCGCAGCCCGTCCAGCTCGCGCAGCGCTTCCTGCAGGCGGGGGTGGTCGTCCTTGTACTGCACGCGCAATTCGGCGATACGGCCCTGCTGTGCGGTTTCCTGCAGGCGCAGCTGGCGCACCAGATCGGCATTCAGCACCGCCGCCGCCGTCTCCAGCCCACCGGGCTGGGCGATCAGCCGGCGCACCTGGGCGGCACGGGCCTCGGCCTCGGTGCGCGCGCCACGGGCAACGACAAGCTGGGCATTCACCTGGGCCAGCTGCTCGCGAAAGATCGAGGCGCCATTGGCCTCCAGCATGCCGGTCTCGCGCCGGAAGGCATCCAGCCGGCCATTGGCGGCCATGACATCCTCGCGCATCCGCTCCAGCCGGCCGCCCAGCCATTCATCGGCCCGGCGCGCGCCGGCGGCACGCTCCTGCACCCGCCCCTCGACATAGAGCCGGGCGGTCATGTCGGCGGCCCGTGCGGCCAAAGCCGGGCTGTCGGCGGTGAAGGTCACGGCAACAATGCGGGCATTCTCCGCCGGCTTCACCGACAGCCGCGCCAGATAGGCATCGCCGGCGCGCTCAACCAGAAAGCCGCGCGGCGGCATCGGCTGGGCCGCCAGCGGCGGGGTCATGCCCAGCGGCACCAGCACCTGCTCGCGCAGCCAGGCCCCGAAGGCGAAGGACAGGCTGGGCTGGAGGGCCGGGTTGAAGCCGGCATCCTCGACCAGCCCCAGCGCATCGACGGCGCGCAGGGCCAGCTCACGCGACCCGATGATCGCGGCTTCGGTCTCGATGGCATTGCGGTCCAGCATCAGCGGCGCACTGCCGCCAAAGCCGGAGCTGCGGTCCTGGAACACCAGCTCCGTCGTGGCGCGGTAGCGATCCGGCAAAGCGGCGACAATCGCCAGCCCGATGCCGGCCAGGACCAGGAAGCTGACGGCGAAAAGCAGCTTGTTGCGGCGCAGCCCCCGGCGCAGCGGCACCGGCCGGTCGACCGGCGGCAGGGCGGCACCCGGCCGGAAGAAGGCGGGCTGCAACGGGGCCAAAGGCGTGCTCATGCAGCTGCCCTTCCTTTAAGAACCGCTGCGGGGCACATCGATCACATCGCCCGGCAGCACGGAGGATGCCGGCTCCGCGCGCAGCTCGACGCGGCGCTCGCCGGTATCGCGGATGATGGTGAGGCCTTCTGGCCGGGCGCGATCGGTATAGCCGCCGGCCAGCAGCACGGCCTGGCGCAGATCCAGCGCCGGGCTATAGGCATAGCGGCCGGGACGGGCGACCTGGCCCTGAATGAAGAAGGGGCGATATTCCATCACCTCCAGCCGCACATCGGGATCGACCAGATAGCGCGCGCCCAGGCGCTGTGCGATCTCCTGGCGGATTTCCGGGGCGGTGCGGCCGCTGGCGGTGACGTCGCCGATCAGCGGCATCGCGACGCTGCCGCCCGTCCCGATGGTCGCCTCGGTGGTCAGGTCGTTCTGGCCCCAGACCACGACCCGGATGGAATCACCCGCAGCCAGCCGGTAGGCGGACAGGATATCGGCAGGTGCCATGGCCGGTGCAGGCTGTGCCACAGTTGGAGCAGCCGGCGCGGCGCAGCCTGCCAGGGATAGGCCACCGCCAATACATGCCGCTGCCGCCATCGCCTTCCACCGGCCCATTACTCTGTCCCCAACTTCATAAGCCTGTTCCTGAATCATGGTCGCCGCAATCGCCTAGACTTGCAAGCAGGCCGGTCATTTCGACAGCGTGACAATATTTACCCCCCGGATTATGGGCGTGCATCGGAAAATTGGAGGTTTTTTTGCTCATCCGAACCGATCCGCTCATACCAGCCATTCCAAATATCCATGAAATTCTATACAATTTTCCCTATCGAGCATATGACAGCCTAAATTAGTTGAATCCGGTCGATGAGCCGGAGCAACAAACCGGTCCTGATTATCGGGGCCGGCTCTTTGGTGGTGGTGGAACAAACCCGCAAGCGGGGAGTGGGATTAGATGGCAATGTTGACACAGGCCGTGCAGGGGTCCGGAACGCGCGGCCCCAGCCAGGAATATATGCTCCTGGACTACCTGCAGCGCCTCAGCCGCAACAATCTTGCCGGCCGGATGGCCGTGCATCTGCATCTGTCGCGCCTGCGCCCGAACAACCGGCGCGACCACCATATCCGCATCGCCGCCGCGACCTTCGAGGGCATCGTCCAGAATTACGAGGGCCAGACCTTCATCCTGTCGACCTCCGACATCTTCTTCATCTGCAAGGGGGCGTCGCTGCAGGATATCGACACCGCCGTGATGAAGGTGCGTTTCCTGTTCAGCGAAGACCCGCTGGCGCAGGGCGATGACGAGGAAGACATCCACAAATTCTGCACCTGGTACAATCTCGAATCCCAGTATGACGACGTGCTGGAAGTCTCGAAAAAGCTGCACCGGGAACGCGAGCGCCAGTCCCGCATGGCGACGGCGGTAGACGCCAAGGGCGCGCCGAAGAAGACCGGCCGCCGCCCGATCGAGCCGGAACAGCTGGGCAAGCTGGAACAGTTCCTCGCCCGCGCCGACATGTCGAACCTGATGCGCCGCCAGTCGATCTGCGCGATCACGCCGGGCATGCCGCCGCAGCCGGTGTTCCAGGAGCTGTATATCTCCATCGCCGATCTGCAGCAGACCATGCTGCCGGAATACGATATCCATGTGAATCCGTGGCTGTTCCAGCATCTGACGCAGACGCTGGACGTGCGCATGCTGTCATTGCTGATGCGCAACGACGACAGCTCGATCGCCAGTTCCTTCTCGATCAACCTGAATGTCTCGACGATCCTGTCGCCGCATTTCCTGAATTTCGATTCCAGCCTGAAGGCCGTGGCGCGCGGCACGGTGGTCGTCGAATTGCAGAAGATCGATATTTTCGGCGATATGGGCGCCTATGTCTTCGCCCGCGACTTCCTGCGCGAACGCGGCTACCGCATCTGCCTGGACGGGCTGAACCACCTGACCATTCAGTTCATCGACCGCGAGCGCCTCGGCCTCGACCTGCTGAAGGTGATCTGGTCGCCGGACATGGCCGATGACGCTGCCGGCTCGCGCGTTGGCGAGCTGAAACAGCATGTCGACCGCTGCGGCCGGGCCCGCATCATCCTGTGCCGCTGCGACAGCGACGAGGCGGTCCGCTTCGGCCAGTCGCTCGGCATCACAATGTTCCAGGGCCGGCATGTCGACAAGCTGCTGGCCGAGGGCCGCCGGATTTAAAGGCTGTCTGGCAAAGGCATCCTTCACATACCCATATCCATACGCTCTACCCGTCACCCCCGGCCTTGTGCCGGGGGTCCATGCTTCCGCTATCTGGATGTAGGTCGAGTAAGCTGAACCTTGGATTCCCGGGACAAGCCCGGGAATGACGAGTGAAATGGGGTAAGTAAGAAGGTCGGCTAATTCTCAGAACGGCAGCTTCATGCCGGGCGGCAGGGACAGGCCGCCGGTCAGCTTCTGCATTTCCTCGGCCATATGGGCCTCGACCTTGGCCTTGGCGTCGTTGGTCGCGGCGATGATCAGATCCTCCAGCACCTCGACATCATCGGGCTGGACCAGCGCCGGGTCGATCTTGATGCCGCGCATCTCGCCCTTGCCGTTCAGCGTCACCCTGACCATGCCGCCGCCGGACTGGCCGCCGATTTCCTGACGCTCCAGCTCGGCCTGCATATCGGCCATCTTGGACTGCATCTGCTGCGCCTGCTTCATCATCTGGGCGAGATTCTTCAACGCCTAATCCTCTTCTTCGAGATCGTCCGGGACATCACTTTCCAGCTCCCCTGACAGGGTGACTTCCGGCACCGGCGGCGCGATTGCGGGTTTCAGAACCCGCACATCCGCGATAACCGCTCCGGGGAAGTGCTGTTTCACCGACTGCACATAAGGATGTTCACCGGCGCGGGCAAGCCGTTCATTCTCCACCGCCTGGCGCTGCTCGGTCAGGCTGGGCGCGCCGGGAGCGTTGGACAGGCTGACGACCCAGCGCTGGCCGGTCCATTCGGTGAGGAACCGGCCGACCTGATTGGCCAGGTCGGGGCGCGCCGTCGGCTCCAGCCGCAATTCGATGCGGCCCGGCTCGAAGCGCACCAGATGCGCCTTCATCTCCAGCTCGGTCTGCAGCAGCACCTCGCGATTGGTGCTGAACAGGGCAACCGCCTGCTCATAGCTCTGCGGGTTCGGCGACAGGCCGGATTCGGCTTCCGGCTGCGGCTGGCTGCGCAGCGCCTGCGCACCGCCGGAGCCGCCCTGGCTGGACGTTACCCAGGGCGGCGGTTCGTCACCGCCTACGGGGGCCGGCACAGGGGCGGAGACAGCGGCCGGCCCGGAGGGCGCAGATGGCCTTGCCGGTTGAACCGGGGCGGCAGCAGTCGCCGCAACAGCGGGACCGCCCTCGCGAATCTGCCGGATCAGATCGGCCGGCGGCGGCAGTTCCGCGACATGCGCCAGCCGGATCAGCACCATCTCGGCGGCCTGCAGCGGGTTCGGCGCGGTCTGCACCTCGCCCAGCCCCTTCAGCAGCATCTGCCAGGCCCGCGCCAGCGCAGCGATGCCCAGCTTCGAGGATATCTCCTGCCCGCGCGCCAGCTCGGCATCGGACAGACCGGATTCGGCCACCGATTTCGGGGCGACCTTCAGCCGTGTGAGGAAATGCGTCAGTTCCAGCAGATCCTGGATCACCACCACCGGGTCGGCGCCGACGCCATGCAGCCCGGCCAGGCGCTCCAGCGCCGCACCCGGATCGCCGCGCATCACCGCATCGAACAGGTCGAGCGCCTGGTCGCGGTCGGCCAGGCCCAGCATGCCCCTGACCTGTTCCTCGGTGACCTGCGCACCAGCCTCGCCGCCGAGGCCGCTGAGCGCAATCGCCTGATCGAGGATCGACAGCCCGTCACGCACCGATCCATCGGCGGCGCGGGCGACGAGGCGTAGCGCGCCCTCCTCGATGGCAATGCCCTCCTTGCCGCCAATAGCCGCGAAATGCTTCGCCAGCACGTCCAGCTCGACCCGTCGCAGATCGAAACGCTGGCAGCGCGACAGCACCGTCACCGGCACCTTGCGGATTTCCGTGGTGGCGAAGATGAATTTCACATCGGGCGGCGGCTCCTCCAGCGTCTTCAGCAGCGCGTTGAACGCCGCATTGGAGAGCATGTGCACTTCGTCGATGATGTAGACCTTGTAGCGCGCCGAGACCGGCCGGTAGCGCACGCCCTCGATCAGCTCGCGTATGTCGCCAACGCCGGTGCGGCTGGCGGCATCCATCTCCAGCACGTCGGGGTGCCGGTCCTCGGCAATGCCCCGGCAGGAATCGCAGACACCGCAGGGGCTGACGGTCGGCCCGCCGGTGCCGTCCGGCCCGGTGCAGTTCAGCGCACGGGCCAGAATCCGCGCCGTCGTCGTCTTGCCGACGCCGCGCACCCCGGTCAGCATGAAGGCATGCGCCAGCCGGCCGGACGCAATCGCGTTCTCCAGCGTGCGCACCAGCGCCTCCTGACCGATCATCTCGGCAAAGGTCTGCGGCCGGTATTTGCGCGCGAGAACGCGGTAGGGCGTCTGCGGGGAAGCGGCGGTCGGTTCTGTCATCACCCGGTACGGATTGCGGGAACGGTGAAGGCGTCCGCTAAGCTACGACAGCCACGACCGATAGGACAATGATAAGAGGTTCCGCCGTCATTCCCAAGCGACCCTCGTCCTGAGGAGGCGCGTAGCGCCGTCTCGAAGGAAACGGATGGAGGGCCGGGGGAAATAAGGAGACTGGCAACGACCCGAAGCGAAACTCGTTACGGCTGCTTCCTTCCGGATCTGACCGGGTTGGCGAGAACTCCGTCCGCGCCAGCCTCCCGGCCCCTATATCGCGCAAGGCGCGGCGCAGTGCAAGGGCTGGTGGCGTCATCCTCGGATTGCGTTATTCTCGTACGCATAAAAACAAACGCCGCATTCCAGGAAACTCCCCATGCCGAAAATGAATTTCTACGCCTATGGCGGGCTTGACCGCGCCGCCGCCTTGCGTCAGCGCGAGGAATGGCTGGAGCGCAGCCTGATGGAGCCGGAAACCCGGCTGGTGCCAGTCTGGCGCAGCCGCAATCTGGTCGTCGAGGGGGCGGAGCCGCGCGCCGTTCTGCTGGAGCCGGAGGCGGCGCGGGCGCTGATCGACGGCAAGCGGCACACCGCCCTGCTCGGCATCCAGGATGGCATCACCTATGTCGCGGTCGATGTTTCCGACCTTGAGGAGGCGGATGCACAGGAGCAATTCGCGCCGCTCGGCGCCTTTGCCGATCTGCGCAGCGTCGGCCCGCTGCTGGGCCGACAGGAAGGCTCGCTGCTGGCCTATGCGCGCGGGCTGATGTACTGGCAGCTGCGCCACCGGTTCTGCGGGCTGTGCGGATCGCCGACCATGTCGAAGAAGGCCGGCCATGTGCTGAAATGCAGCAATCCGGAGTGCGCGACCGAGCATTTCCCGCGCACCGACCCGGCCGTGATCATGCTGGTTGAGGATGGCGACCGCGCCTTGCTGGGCCGCGCGCCGCGCTTCGCCGACGGCATGTATTCCACCCTGGCCGGCTTCGTCGAGCCGGGTGAAAGCCTGGAGGAGGCCGTCGCCCGCGAGGTCGAGGAGGAAACCGGGGTGAAGGTGAGCGACGTGCGCTACCACTCCTCGCAGCCCTGGCCGTTCCCGTCCTCGATCATGCTGGGCTTCTATGCCCGCGCGGAAAGCACCGCGATCACCGTGGACCCGGAAGAGCTGGTCGATGCCGCCTGGTTCACCCGCGCCGAAATGCGAGATTTCGAAAGCGTCGGCAAGCGCCTGCCCCGCCCCGATTCCATCGCCCGCCGCCTGATCGAGGACTGGATCGACGGCACCGGGTGAGGTTCAGGGTTTCCTTAAAGCCTCAAGCCCCGTTCTGCTTGGCGATGACGCGGTAAGGATCGGCGGGGTAGACGCCGAGAATCTTTACCGCGCCCTTGGGGCAGAAGAATTTCAGCTCTTCCAGCGCCAGCTGCATCGAGTGCTGCTCGGGGTGGCCCTCGGCATCGACGTAAAATTGCGCCGCCTCGAAGGAGCCGCCGACCATGTAGCTTTCCAGCTTGGTCAGGTTCACGCCATTCGTCGCGAAACCGCCCAGCGCCTTGTAGAGCGCGGCCGGCACGCTGCGCACGGCGAAGACGATGGTGGTGACAATGGTGCCGCTGTCGATGGCCGGGATGATGCCCTCGCGTGCCATGATCAGGAAGCGGGTGGTGTTGTGGGTGGCGTCCTCGACATTGCGGCGCAGGATATCGAGATCATATATCTCCGCCGCCAGCGGCGAGGCCAGCGCGCCGCATTCCGGATCGCCCAGATCGGCCAGCTCCGCCGCGGCACCCGCCGTATCCGTGCTGGCGACGGCCTGCAGCTTCAGCTCGCGGATCAGCTTGCGGCATTGCGCCAGCGCCATGGAATGGCTGCGCACCCGCTTCAGGCTTTCGATCTTCGTGCCCCGGGGGGCCAGCAGCGCCAGCTCGATGCGCTGGAAATGCTCACCGATGATGTGCAGGCCAGATTCCGGCAGCAAATGATGAATATCGGCCACCCGCCCGGCGACCGAATTCTCCACCGGCACCATGGCAAAGCGCGCATCGCCATTCTTCACCGCGTCCAGCATCTCCTCGAAGCTGGCGCAGGGCAGGACCGCCATCTCCGGCATCGCTGCCTTGCTGGCCATATGGGAGAAAGCGCCGAGGACGCCCTGGAAGGCGATGGTGTTTTTCGGATCGGACATGGGAGCTCTTATTCCTGGGCGCCAGCGAGAATACGCCGCGCCCGTTCGAGGTCGGCGGGAGTATCGACGCCGAGCGGAACCGTGTCAACGCGGGCCACGTCGATGCGCATGCCGGCCTCCAGCGCGCGCAGCTGTTCCAGCTTCTCGCGCAGCTCCAGCGGGCTGGGCGGCAAGGCGACGAAACGCGCCAGCGCCGCGCGGCGATAGGCATAGAGGCCGATGTGATGGAACAATTCCCCCTCGCCCCAGGGCGCGGTGGCGCGGGTGAAATAGAGCGCGCGGCCCTGTGTTTCGGCGGCATTCCAGGCCACCACCGGCTTCACCACCTGGCTGGCGCTGCGTTCCTCCGCCACGCGGATCGGCGCGGCCAGCGTGGCGATATCGACGGACGGGTCGGCGAGCGGCCGGAACACCGTCGCGACGATTTCCGGGTCGAGCGTCGGCAGATCGCCCTGCACATTGACGATGGCATCATGCCGGCCCTGCGGGTCGATGCGCCCCAGCGCCTCCCAGATCCGGTCGGAACCGGAGGGCAGATCGGGATCGGTGAGGACTGCCTTGCCGCCCGCCGCCTCCACCGCCGCGACGATTTCCGGCTCGGCGGCGGCGATCCAGACCGGGCCGATATCGGCCTCCATCGCCCTGCGCCAGACATGCACGATCATCGGCGCACCGTGAATATCCGCCAGCGGCTTGCCGGGCAGCCGGGTCGAGGCCATGCGGGCCGGAATCAGAATGATCGGATTGGCGGGGGTGGCATCAGCAGCCATGAAATCGCGGTCTCCCAGCAGCTTGAGACAGGAATTGCGACAGAATGCCGCATAAAATCTGCCGGTCCGGTGACGGTTTTGCGTCCCCTGACCGGCGAAAGACGATATATCGATCCCCGGATTGCCGATAGCCCGATGCCCCATGGCGGCGGGATGCGGCTTTTTTTGGACAGGACCGGCGGAAACCACTAATCTCCGCCGCCTGAGATTAAGCAATACGGGACGTGTACGAGGTCTCCCATGTCGACTTTCGAATTGAACAAGATCGCAGCCGGCATCCTGTTGGGCGCCCTCCTGTTCATGGTCACCGGTACGCTGGGCCATATGCTGGTGGCGCCGAAGCCGCTGCAGGAAAACGCCTATAAGGTCGAGGTCGCGGAAGAGGCGAACGCGACTGCCGCCGCACCGCAGGAAGTCCAGTGGCCGGAGCCGATCGCCCCGCTGCTGGCGTCGGCTGATGCCGCGGCCGGCGAGGCGCTGACCCGCCGCTGCACCGCCTGCCATACTTTCGACAAGGGCGGCCCGAACCGCGTCGGCCCGAATCTCTATGGCATCGTGAACACCAGCAAGGCGCATCTGGAAGGCTTTGCCTATTCCACCGCCATGGCCGAGGCTGAGGGCGAGTGGACCTACGAGAACCTCTCCCGCTTCCTGTTCAGCCCGCGCGACTACGTGCCCGGCACGAAGATGAACTATGCCGGCCTGCGCAGCGACAAGGACCGCGCCAATCTGATCGCCTATCTGCGCAGCCTCGCCGACAGCCCCGCCCCGCTGCCGCAGTAAGCGGCGCATCGCAGGCTGCCTGAGGTGAGCGAGAACTGCCCTGCCGAACTGATCCGCTTCGCCGGCCTGCTGGCCGACGAGGCGGGTGCGGTGGCCCAGCGCTATTTCCGCAGCGGTGTGGTGTCCGAGGACAAGGCCGACGAAAGCCCGGTCACCATTGCCGACCGGACGGCAGAAGCGGTGATGCGGGCGCGCATCGAGAAGGAATTCCCCGAACACGGCATTATCGGCGAGGAGCATGGCTCCGTGCGCCGCGATGCCGACTGGGTCTGGGTGCTGGACCCGATTGACGGCACCAAGGCCTTCCTGACCGGCAAGCCGCTTTTCGGCACGCTGATCGGGCTGCTGTACAAGAACCAGCCGATTCTGGGCGTGATCAACCAGCCGATCATCCATGACCGCTGGATCGGCGCCACCGGCTATCCGACGACGCTGAACGGCATCCCCGCCCGCACCCGGCGCGTCGAGGGTGGGCTGTCCCGCGCGATATTACAGACCACCTCCCCCGACATGTTCAAGGGTGACCGCTACGCCGCCTTCGATCGCGTTGGCGCAGCGACGAAATTCACCCATTGGGGCGGCGATTGCTACGGCTTCGGCCTGCTGGCCAGCGGCTTCATCGACCTGGCCATCGAATCCTCGCTGCAGCTCTATGACTGGGTGGCCCTGGCGCCGATCATCGAGAATGCCGGCGGCATGCTGACCGACTGGCAGGGCCGGAAGCTGGAAATCCGCGACGGCAATTTCGACGTCATCGCCTGCGGCGACAGCGCCCTACTCGATCCGGTCATCGCCCTGCTGAACGGCTAGTCCTTCGGCCGCCGTGTCCTTCGAGACGCCGCTATCGCCCCAACCTTTCCGTTTCCTTAAATCTGATTAATTCGGCGGCCTAGTACGAAGCCGCTCCTTTATCCTCGGCGATCTGCCATTATATCGCCCTGAGGATGAGCTATTCGGATCGGATCACGTTTCAGGGGAGCGACGGGAACATATGCGGGTCTTCGCCACCATTTTCGCCGCCGGGCTGGGGTTTCTGACCCTCGCCGCCCAGACCGACCTTCAGGCGCAGGGCGCCGGAGCGACACATGCGCTGGTCCTGCATGGCGACCCGAAATACGGGCCGGATTTCTCCCATTTCGACTATGTGAACCCGGACGCACCGAAGGGCGGCGATGTCATCCTGGCGGCCATCGGCACCTATGACAGCCTGAACCCCTATATCCTGCGCGGGGTCGCCGCCGGCGGGCTGAGCCTGACCTTCGACACCCTGCTGACCGGCAGCAGCGACGAGGCCTTCGCCGAATACGGGCTGATCGCCGAGACCATCTCGGTCGCGCCCGACCATCGCTCGGTCACCTTCACCCTGCGCCCGGAGGCCCGCTTCCATGACGGCAAGCCGATCACGGCCGAGGATGTGGTCTGGACCTTCGACACACTGAAGACCAAGGGCGCGCCGTTCTTCCGCGCCTATTACGCCGATGTGCTGAAGGCCGAGGCCCAGGGCCCTCACACGGTGCGCTTCAGCTTCGGCGATATCGTGAACATGGAATTGCCGCTGATCATCGGCCAGATGCCGGTCCTGCCGAAGCATTTCTTCGCCGACAAGGAATTCGACCGCGGCTCGCTGGAGCCGATCACCGGCAGCGGGCCCTACCGGGTGGCCAATTCCGATCCGGGCCGGGCGATCACCTATGAGCGGGTGGCGGATTACTGGGGCAAGGATTTGCCGGTGAATCGCGGCCGGCATAATTTCGGCAGCATCCGCTTCGATTACTATCGCGACGCGACGGTGGGCATCGAGGCGCTGAAGGCCGGCGCCTATGATTTCCGGCAGGAGAACAACGCCAAGGAATGGGCCACCGCCTATGATTTCCCGGCCCTGCAGCAGGGCATGGTGGTGAAGGAGGAGATCGAGCATTCCCTGCCGACCGGCATGCAGGGTTTCGTCATGAACACCCGCAAGCCGATCTTCCAGGATCCGCGTGTCCGCCAGGCGCTGAATTACGGTTTCGATTTCGAATGGTCCAACGAGACGCTGTTCTTCGGTGCCTATAAGCGCACGGAAAGCTATTTCTCGAATTCCGAACTGGCCTCCTCCGGCCTGCCGACGGGCGAGGAACTGGCGATACTGGAACGCTTCCGCGGCAAGGTGCCGGAACAGGTCTTCACCAGTGAATACAAGGCCCCGACCACGGATGGGTCCGGCAACAACCGGGCCAATCTGCGCACCGCGCTGGAATTGCTGCAGGCGGCCGGCTGGAAGGTAGAGAAAGGCCGGCTGGTCAATGCACAGGGCCAACCCTTTGAATTCGAGATTCTGCTGAACAGCCCGGCCTTCGAGCGGGTCGCCCTGCCCTATGCCAAGGGGCTGGAGCGCCTGGGCATCCGCGCCAGCGTGCGCACGGTGGATACCGCCCAGTACCAGAACCGGATGGATAATTACGATTTCGATATGACTGTCGGCCTCTGGGGCCAGTCCCTGTCGCCCGGCAATGAGCAGCGCGATTTCTGGGGCGCCGCCAAGGGCAAGGAGCCGGGCAGCCGGAACCTCGCCGGCATTGACGACCCTGTCGTCGAGCAGCTGATTGATCTGGTCATCCAGGCGCCAGACCGCGACAGCCTGATCACCCGGACAAAGGCGCTGGATCGGGTGCTGCTCTGGGGCCATTACGTCGTGCCGCACTGGCACATCCAGAGCTTCCGGGTGGTCTACTGGAACAAGTTCAGCCACCCTGAAGTCACTCCGAAATACGCCCTCGGCTTCCTCGATACCTGGTGGGTCGATCCGGACAAGGCGGAAAAGGTGGCTGCCTTCCGCCGAAGCCGCAATTAACCGGCTGCTACCGATCACTTACTGGGACAGGGGGTAGCGCGCCATGCTCGCCTATATCGTTAGACGGCTGCTGCTGATCCTGCCGACCCTGTTCGGCATCATGGTGATCAATTTCGTTATCGTGCAGGCGGCCCCCGGCGGGCCGGTCGAGCGGATGATCGCCGAGATCCGCGGTACTGCCGTCGATGCCACGGCGCGCATCACCGGCAGCCAGAGCGAGCAGGCACAGGCTCCAACCAATTTGCAGAACCGGGAAAGCGACGCCGCCAGTCGCTATCGCGGTGCGCGGGGCCTGCCGCCAGAGCTGATCGCGGATCTGGAACGGCAATTCGGCTTCGACAAGCCGCCGCTGGAACGCTTCACCCAGATGATTGGCAACTACATCGTCTTCGATTTCGGCGACAGTTTCTTCCGCAACCGCAGCGTCGTCGATCTGGTGCTGGAGAAGATGCCGGTCTCGATCTCGCTCGGGCTGTGGACCACGCTGCTGGTCTATCTGATCTCCATCCCGCTGGGCATCCGCAAGGCGGTGCGGGACGGCAGCGCCTTTGATATCTGGTCCTCCGCCGTGGTCATCATCGGCTATGCGATTCCCGGCTTCCTGTTTGCCATCCTGCTGGTCGTGCTGTTCGCCGGCGGCAGTTTCCTAGACTGGTTCCCGTTGCGCGGCCTGACCAGCAGCAACTGGGACGAGCTGAGCTGGACCCAGAAGATCGGCGATTATTTCTGGCATATGGTCCTGCCGATCTCCGCCATGGTCATTGGCGGCTTTGCCAGCCTGACCATGCTGACCAAGAATTCCTTCCTGGAGGAGATCAACAAGCAATATGTCATCACCGCCCGCGCCAAGGGGCTGACCGAGAACCGCGTGCTGTATGGCCATGTCTTCCGCAACGCCATGCTGATCGTCGTCGCCGGCTTCCCCAGCGCCTTTATCGGCGTGCTGTTCACGGGGTCGCTGCTGATCGAGGTGATCTTCTCGCTGGACGGGCTGGGGCTGCTGGGCTTCGAGGCGGCGATCAACCGCGATTACCCGATCATGTTCGGCACGCTGTATTTCTTCACCCTGCTGGGGCTGCTGCTGAACCTGCTGGGCGATCTGATGTATGTCTTCATCGATCCGCGCATCGATTTCGAAAGCCGGGAGGTCTGATCCCGTGACCGATGCAGCAATAGACACGCCCCCAAATACGCCTCGGGTCACGCCGGTTCAGGATCGGTTCCTGGGCATCGCAATCACCCCGCTGACCCGGCGCCGGCTGGGGAATTTCCGGGCCAACAGCCGGGGGTTCTGGTCGCTGTGGATTTTCCTGGCGCTGTTTGGCGCCTCGCTTTTCGCCGAATTCATCGCCAATGACCGGCCGCTGGTCATTTATTACGATGGCGGATTATATTCCCCGGTGTTGACCGCCTATCCGGAAACCACCTTTGGCGGCTTCTTCCCGACCGAGGCGGATTACACCGATCCCGAGGTGGTCGAGCTGATCGAGGAAAAGGGCTGGATGATCTGGCCGCTGATCCCCTACAGCTACAACACCGTCGCCAATGACCTGACCGGCCCCGCCCCCTCGCCCCCTGACAGCCGGCACTGGCTGGGCACGGATGACCAGGCGCGCGACGTGCTGGCCCGGCTGATCTACGGCTTCCGGCTGTCGGTGCTGTTCGGCCTGACGCTGACGCTGTTCAGCTCGGTCATCGGCGTGGCGGCGGGCGCGGTGCAGGGCTATTTCGGCGGCTGGCTGGATTTGCTGGCGCAGCGCTTCATCGAAATCTGGTCCGGCCTGCCGGTACTGTATCTGCTGATCATCCTGGCCAGCGTGGTGGAGCCGAATTTCTGGTGGCTGCTGCTGCTGATGCTGTGTTTTTCCTGGATGTCGCTGGTCGGCGTGGTACGTGCGGAATTCCTGCGCGCCCGGAATTTCGACTATGTCCGCGCCGCCCGGGCGCTTGGCGTGTCATCGACCATGATCATGATCCGCCATGTCCTGCCCAATGCCATGGTGGCGACATTGACCTTCCTGCCCTTCATCCTGAATGCCTCGATCACCACGCTGACCTCGCTGGATTTCCTGGGCTTCGGCCTGCCGCCGGGATCGGCTTCGCTGGGTGAATTGCTGGCCCAGGGTAAGGCGAATCTGCAGGCCCCCTGGCTGGGCATCACCGGCTTCATGGTGCTAGCGCTCATGCTCAGCCTGCTGATCTTCGTCGGCGAGGCGGTGCGCGATGCCTTCGATCCGCGAAAGACCCTGCAATGACCGACACCCCCTTGCTCGCGGTCGAAAACCTGTCGGTCAGCTTCGTCACCCGCGACCGGGTGGTCGATGCGGTGAAGCATGTCTCCTTCTCCATCGGCAAGGGCGAGACGGTGGCGCTGGTCGGTGAATCCGGCTCCGGCAAATCGGTCTCAGCGCTGTCGATCCTGCAGCTTCTGCCCTATCCGGCAGCACAGCACCCCAGCGGCTCGGTGCGCTACCGCGATGTCGAGCTGATGGGCCAGGACCAGAATGCCCTGCGCAAGGTGCGCGGCAACGAGATATCGATGATCTTCCAGGAGCCGATGACTTCGCTCAATCCGCTGCATAGTGTGGAAAAGCAGATCACGGAAATCCTGTTCATCCATCGCGGCCTGGCGCCGGAGGCCGCGCGGGCGCGCACCATCGAGCTGTTGACCCAGGTCGGGCTGGACAATGTCGAGCAGCGCCTGTCCAGCTATCCGCACCAGCTGTCGGGCGGGCAGCGCCAGCGCGTGATGATCGCCATGGCGCTAGCCAACCAGCCCGATCTGCTGATCGCCGATGAGCCGACAACCGCACTGGATGTCACCATCCAGGCGCAAATCCTGAAGCTGCTGCGCGATCTGAAGCGCGACACCGACATGTCGATGCTGTTCATCACCCATGATCTGGGCATCGTGCGCAAGATGGCCGACCGGGTCTATGTGATGACCCAGGGCGAGGTGGTGGAGCACGGACCGGTCGCCGATATCTTCGCCAACCCCCAGCATCCCTATACGAAGCGCCTGCTGGCGGCGGAGCCGAAGGGCCGGCCGGAGCCTGTGCCGGAAGACGCCCCGGAAATGCTGTTCGGCGAACAGGTGAAAATCTGGTTCCCGATCCGCAAGGGCGTGCTGCGCCGGACCATCGGTCATGTGAAGGCGGTGGACAGTGTCGATATCGCCATCCGCGAGGGCGAGACGGTGGGCGTGGTCGGCGAATCCGGCTCCGGCAAGACCACGCTGGGCCTCGGCTTGCTGCGGCTGGAACGCAGCGAGGGGGCGATCCGCTTTGCCGGGCGCGACATTGCCGGGCTGCGCACCGGCCAGCTGCGCCCCCTGCGGCGGGAGATGCAGATCGTCTTCCAGGACCCCTTCTCCTCGCTCAGCCCGCGCCTCTCGGTAGCCGATATCATCGGCGAAGGCCTGTCCGTGCACCGCCTGGCCGATAACGCCGCCGAGCGCGACCGGATGATCGATGCGGTGCTGGAGGAGGTCGGCATCGACCCGGCCTGGCGCTTCCGCTATCCGCATGAATTCTCCGGCGGGCAGCGCCAACGCATCGCCATCGCCCGCGCCATGGTGCTGAAGCCGCGGCTGGTGGTGCTGGATGAGCCGACCAGCGCGCTGGATATGAGCGTGCAGGGCCAGATCGTCGAGCTGCTGCGCGAGCTGCAGCGCCGCCACGGCCTGGCCTATATGTTCATCAGCCATGATCTGAAGGTGGTGCGCGCCATGGCGCATAAGGTCATCGTGCTGCGCCATGGCAAGGTCGTGGAAACCGGCAGCGCCGAGGCGATTTTCGACCACCCGGCCGATCCCTATACGAAAGCGCTGATGAAAGCGGCCTTCGATCTGGAAGCGGTCGAGGATGGCGTGGTAAAGACCTGACAGCTAGACTTACAACTATTCCTTCCTCTCCATGTTCATACCGAGGTTCGTCGATGGCCGTCCTGTTCAAATCCGGCTCGGATTCCGCCGCTCATTGGGAGCGTGAGATCCGGTCCCGCATTCCCGATCTCGATTTCCGCATCTGGCCGGATTATGGCGACCCGGCGGACATCACCTTCGCGCTTGTCTGGGGCATGCCGATCGGCGAATTCCAGAAATTCCCCAATCTGCGCTGCATCTCCTCGCTGGGGGCCGGCGTCGACCATATCTTCCGCGATACCGATCTGCCGGAAGGTGTTGCCATCACCCGCCTGGTCGATCCCTGGATGGCCGAGGCGATGAGCGAATATGTCCTGCTCCAGGTGCTGCGCTTCCACCGCCAGGGCGATACCTATGCCCGCTTCCAGCAGGAAAAGCATTGGGAAACCCTGCCCTTCCCCGACACCGCGCAGCGCCGGGTCGGCATTCTGGGCCTGGGCGCGCTGGGCGAGGATGCGGCGGTGAAGCTGGCCCGCCATGGCTTCCCTACCGCCGGCTGGAGCCGCCGCGCCAAGCAGATTGCCGGCGTCGACTGCTTCCATGGGCCGGAGGGGCTGAAACCGTTTCTGAACCGTACCGATATCCTGTGCTGCCTGCTGCCGCTGACGCCGGAGACGGAAAACATCATCGATGCCAAGCTGCTGGCCGAATTGCCCAAGGGCGCCTATGTGGTGAATTCGGCGCGCGGCCGTCATGTCGTCGATGAGGATCTGATCGCCGCCATGGATGCCGGCCATATTGCCGGCGCGGCGCTGGACGTCTTCCGGCAGGAACCACTGCCAGCCGAGCATCCCTACTGGGCGCACCCGAAGGTGCTGCTGACGCCACATGCGGCGGCCCTGACCAACCCGCGCACGGCGGGCGAACAGGTGGCCGAGAATATCCGCCGGGTCATGGCCGGCAAGCCGCCGCTCAACCTGGTCGACCGGGCGGCCGGCTATTAGGGTTTCGGCAGCAGCGTATTGCGGGCGGCGGCCTCGGCCGTCTCCCGCGAGACCCGCTGCAGCCGGCGCGCGGCGTTGAATTCCGCCCCGATGATCAGCGATGTGGCGGAGAGGTAGAAGAACATCAGCGTCACCACGATGCCGCCCAGGCTGCCATAGATCACGGTGAACCGCCCGAAGCTGCGCAGATACCAGGAAAAAACCGCCAGGATCGCGAACCAGAGCACGCCGGATAGAATCGCCCCCGGAATGACATCGCGGAAATTCTGCGGCACATTGGGCAGCCAGCGATAGAGCAGCGCAATCCCGGCCCAGACCAGCAGGATCGACAGGCCGATCTGCACGCCATTGACGATCCAGAAGGTCGCCTCGGCGATATGCAGCCATTGCGCCAGCGGCTCCCAGAGCAGCGGCAGGAAGACGAAGGAGGTCATCACGAACAGGATGACCACCGAGGACATCAGCACGATCAGCGTGCCCTGCAGGCGGCGCATCAGGAAATGCCGCTGCTGCTCGACATCATAGGCCACGTTAAGCGCATCGCGCAGCGCCTCCACGCCTGAGGTGGCGGCCCACAGCGTCATCAGCATGGAGAAGGTCAGCACCCCGCCCTCGCTGGCCCCCAGCACCTGCTCGATGGCCGGTTGCAGCGTGCCGGCGACGTCGGGCGGCAGAATCTTCATCGCGTAATTGACGAAATCGCGCACCGCCGCCGTTTCACCGACCATCGCCGCCAGCGCGGTCAGGAAAAGCAGAAACGGGAACAGGGCGAACAGGCTGCTGAAGGAAATGGCGCCCGCGCGCGTCATCCCCTCATGCATCAGGAAGCGCTTGGCGGTATTGACGGCAAGGTCGAAATAGCGCGCGACTGAGACCAGCGCCATCTAGGCCAAGGCCTGGGGGGCCTGGGCGGCGGCAGGGGACACCGGCGGCGCATCCTGCGCGGCGGCCGCATCGATCACCAAAGTGGAGAAATCGGACAGGAAGACCGAGCCTTTCACCGTGCGCTGGACCAGCACGCTGCGCCGGTCGGCCTCGTCGACCCGGCGCTTCAGCAGCCCCAGCTCGCCCAGCCGGTCGAGCGCGCGGGTGATTGCCGGCTTGGAGATGTTCAGCGTCTGCGCCAGGCCGCGCACGGTATGCGGCGGCGGGGTCAGATAGGCCGTCAGCAGGACCGCCATCTGGCGGGCCGACAGATCCGGGGCATCGGCGCGCACGCTGTTCACCAGCGCCGCGCGCCATAGATCAAGCGCCTGATTTTGCGTCAGCATCGCCATTGTCAAACCCATACGGAACAGTGCCATCGCCTTTCTCCGGAACGACCCAGGCCATTCAGCTCGTTACGGATACGTACTGAATGTAGCGCCGAAACCTCTTTCGGCAAAGAAGAATTCGGTCAGGCAGCTTTTTGTTCCCTTGAAAAGGTCAGATCAGGCGTATTTACCCTTCAGATAGGCGAAGACGGCACGGATCGCCTGGGCTTCGCCACCCTCCGGTCGGCCGGGGCGATCGCCCGGATTCCACGAATAAACGTCGAAATGCACCCAGGGCGTGGTGTCGGAAACGAAATTCTGCAGGAACAGCGCCGCGGTTACCGAGCCGGCGAACCCACCGCTGCCGGTCGAGGAGGTGTCCGCGATCTTCGCCTTCAGCATGCGCTTGTAGGGCTGGTAGAGCGGCAGGCGCCAGCAGGGATCACCCTCTGCCTCGCCAGCCTTCAGGATATCGCCGGCCAGTGTGTCGTCATTGCTGAACAGCGCCGGCAGATCCGGGCCGAGGGCAACCCGCGCCGCCCCGGTCAGGGTGGCGAAGTCGATCAGCAGATCCGGCTTTTCCGAATCCGCCTCGGTCAGCGCATCGGCCAGGATCAGCCGACCCTCGGCATCGGTGTTGCCAACCTCCACGGTCAGACCGTTCCGCATGCGGATGATATCCATCGGATGGAAGGCATTGCCGGAGACCGCGTTCTCCACCGCCGGGATCAGCACACGCAGCCGGATCTTCAGCCCGGCCTCGATGATCATCCGGGCGAGGCCCAGGGTCTGCGCCGCACCGCCCATATCCTTCTTCATCAGCAGCATGCCGGAAGAAGGCTTCAGGTCGAGGCCGCCGGTATCGAAGCACACGCCCTTGCCGACCAGCGTGACTTTCGGGTGCTTCTTGTCGCCCCAAGAGAAGTCGATCAGCCGCGGCGCCTGCGCCGCCGCCCGGCCCACCGTATGGATGCCGGGATAATTCTGCTTCAGCAGCTCGTCGCCGACGATCACCTTCGCCTTGCTCTTCGCCGATTTGGCCAGGGCGACGGCCGCCTCGGCAAGCTCGGCCGGGCCCAGATCGCCGGCTGGCGTGTTGATCAGATCGCGCACCAGGGTGATTGCCCCCGCCATGCTCTCCACCGCCGCCTTGTCCGCGCCCGCCGGCCAGACCAGCACCGGCAGCGCACGCTCCGATTTGCGATAGCGCTCGAAGCGGTAGCAGCCCAGCGCCCAGCCCAAAGCGACGCGGCTGGCGATCTCCGCCGGCAGCTCGCCCTCCAGCTGGTAGCGCCCGGCCGGAAGGCGCTCCGGCAGGCCGGCCAGGGACCACACGCCCCAATCGCCCCAGCCGCCCTCGATGCCGATCAAGGCTTGCGCAACACCGCCGGCTTTCCCATCTGTCGGCAGGTAACAAATCTCGCCGGCCTCCGCCTTGAAGCCGGTTGCCTTCACCCAGGCCTGCCGCCCGGCAGGTTGCCCGGCCACCCATTTCTTCAGGTCACGCTGCAGGATCGGAAGCAGCGTCACGGTGTCGGCATTCGGGCGGTTGGCGAAGGGGGAATGGGACACGATGCAGGCTCCTGTTGCGGCAACGACTCAGCTGCCCATGGGGCAAGACCGGGTCACGCGATCTGGGGATGGAATGGGCCAGAGAATGGCGCGGTTTTAAAGGCGTGCAAAGGGCCGTTTAGCGCCCCCGGCGCGCAGATGGTTGCAGAGCACGGCGGATGCAGGCAGGTTTGCGGGGTTTTGCCCCGGCCCGTCATGTCGCCGGCAGTTCGAGGGGGAGAAGAGAAAATGAGCGAGTCGACCGAAACCGAGGGCGCCCTGACGCTCGTCATCGGCAACAAGAATTATTCCTCATGGTCGCTGCGCGCCTGGCTGGCGCTGAAGATGACCGGCGAGGATTTCACCGAAGAACTGATCCAGCTGAACCAGTCCAACACGCGCGAGCAGCTTCTGCGGCACGGCCCCTCGGGGCAGGTGCCCGTACTGAAGCAGGGCGAGCTGGTCATCTGGGACAGCCTGGCGATCTGCGAATATCTGGCGGAGACCTATCCGGACGCCACGCTCTGGCCGGCCGATCCGACCGCCCGCGCGGTGGCCCGCGCGGTCAGTGCCGAGATGCATAGCGGTTTTGTCGCCCTGCGCCAGAACATGCCGATGGATGCGCGCGAAAGCCTGCCCGGCAAGGGCATGGCGCCCGGCGTGCAGGACGATATCAATCGCATCACCGCGCTGTGGCGTGACTGCCGGCGGCGCTTTGGCGGCGATAATGGCTTCCTGTTCGGCCATTTCACCATCGCCGATGCGATGTTCGCGCCGGTCGTGCTGCGCTTCAACACCTACAAGCCGGAAATCGGCGAGGATGCACTGGCCTATTGCCAGACCATCCTCGACATGCCGGAAATCGCCGCCTGGGTTGCCAGCGGCAAAAAGGAACCCTGGATCATCGAGCGGGAAGACGCGGAATAGACTCCGCTTAGTTGGTCTTTGGAACGGCGGGGGTATCGTCGATCTGCTGGCCGATTTCCTGATAATAGCGCAGCGCCCCCGGATGCAGGGGGATGCCGACCCCCTCCAGCGCGGTTTCCACCCGGATGCGGCGGCCCAGAGGATGCCCGCGATCCAGCATGGCGCGGGCATTTTCATGCCACAGCGCGCGGGTCATGCGGTAGACGAGCTCCTCGCTGACATCGGCGGAAATGACCCAAAGCGCGCCAACCGTCAGGGTCGGCGTCTCCGGCAGGCCGGCATAGGTTTCGGCCGGGATGCTCTCGGCGACGAAAAACGGATATGCCTTCGTCACTTTTTCCGCCGCCGCACCCTCGATCGGCACCAGCTGCACCGGCTGCCGGGCGACCAGCTCGGAAATTGCCGCCGTCGGCGGCCCGGCGATGAAGAACAGGGCATCGAGATCACCGGCGACGAGCCGGTCGATGGACGGCCCCGGCTGGGCGTAAAACGGCTTCACCGTTTTTTCGCTGAGGCCATAGGCATTCAGCAGAATCTGCGCATCGACCAGCGTGCCCGACCCCTTGTCGCCCATGCCCACGGGCCGACCCTTCAGGTCGCGGATGGACTTGATCGGCGTATCGGCGCGGGCAACGACATGCACCGCCTCGCGGTACAGGCTGGCGATGGCGCGCAGCTTACCGCCTTCCGGCTGGCCCTTGAACTGGCCGGTGCCATGAAAGGCGGCATAGGCGATATCCGCCTGGCTCAACCCTGATTCGATTTCGCCGCGGCTGATGGCGCGCACATTCTCAACCGACCCGCTGGTCGTCTTTGCCGCCGCGATCAGGCCCGGCACGCCGCAGCTGCCGCCCCGGTCGCAGGGCCGCGAACCCTGCGGGTTGCTGATGATCGACCCGATCAGGGTGCCGATGGGAAAATAGGAACCGCTGGTCGAGCCGGTGGCGATGCGCAGGAAAATCGTGCCCTCGCCCTGGGCCAGTTGCTGCGCCGCGCCTGATGTCGCCACAAGACCGGCGGCAAGGCCGCTCGCCAGGGTCAGCAGACCCGCGACCAGGGCCGTTCGGCGACGCCCGAAGAACGCACCGGAAGAATTCTCTGTCGCCATCTGCTTGCTCATCGACCGGCGTCTCCACCCTGCCTGCCCCGGTTCCGGTCCCATGACCGATCTGCCCCGAAAACATGCAACACACGCGCCATATCAGCGCATCACCATGACAACAGTAAGGCCAGGACCGTAAAAAACCGTTAACGCGGCCAGCCGGTCCAGAACTTACTGCTGCCAATACTGACCTAACGCGCTGTATCGCCGGATGTTGCCGGCACGCGGCATACTGTCGCGGTCAGGACTCGCCCCTCTCAAGGGCACGTGCCAGACGCGGGTAATACAGCGCCAGACTGATGCCACGCGCCACCATGAACGCCATGAAGGCACTCCACAGGCCGGTATTGCCCCAGATCGGTATCAGCACCTCGCCCAGCGCCACGCTGAATGCCAGGCAGAGGATCATGGCGTTGCGCGCCTCCACCGTGCGCGTCGCCCCCAGGAAGATGCCGTCATAGGTGTAGCCCCAGACCGATATCAGCGGGGCGGCGATAGCCCAGGGCAGCAGCGCATAGGCCGCCAGCCGCACATCCTCGATGCCGGTCAGCAGCCGGATCAGCAGCGGGCCGCCCAGCCACCACGCCACCGTGAAGACCAGGGCGAAGATCAGCGCCCACAGGAAGGACACGCCAACCGCCGCGCGCAGCACCTTCCGGTCGCGCTGGCCGACCGCCCGGCCGACCAGCACCTGGGCAGCATGGGCGAATCCGTCCAGCGCATAGGCCATCAGCGACTGGAATTGCAGCATGATCGCATTGGCGGCGAGCGTGATATCACCCATCGACGCGCCCTTGGCGGTGAAATAGCCGAAGACGCCGAGCAGGCAGAGCGTGCGGATGAAGATATCGCGGTTGACCACGATCATCCGGCGCAGCCGGGCGGCATCGAGAATCCGCGCCTGCTGAAAACGCCCGCCCATATCGGCCAGAAGCCGGCGAGCGAAGAGAAGGCCGATAACCAGACCGGCATATTCGGCGATCACACTGGCCGCCGCCACGCCTTCCACCCCCCAGCCCCAGCCAAGCACGAACAGCAGATCCAGCACCAGATTGACCAGGTTCATCGCCAGCTGGATCAGCAGCGTCACCTTTGCCTTCTGCAGGGCCAGGAACCAGCCGATCAGCGCGAATTTCGCCAGCGCCGCCGGGGCCGACCAGATGCGGATCAGGAAATAATCCGCCGCCCCGGCGCTGACATCCGCACTGGCCCCGATGGCCCAGAGGGCGAGATCCAGGATCGGGCGCTGCAGCAGGATGGCGGCCAGCCCCAGAGCGCCCGCCAGCAGCAGGGCACGGGCCAGAGTGGAACGCACCTCGTCGAGATCGCCGGCGCCAGCGGCCTGGGCGGCCAGGCCGGTCGTGCCCATGCGCAGGAAGCCGAAGCTCCAGAACAGATAGCTGAAGACCAGCGCCCCGACCGCGACCGCGCCGATGTGATGCGGTTCCGGCAGATGGCCGACAACAGCGGTATCGACCACGCCAATCAGCGGCACGGTTATGTTCGACAGGATGATCGGCCCGGCCAGCATCCAGACCCGGCGGTTCCATTCCGGCGAAAGCAGCGCGTTGCGGATGGAGGAGGGGTCGGGTACGGACATGAGCGGGGGGGTGCAGCCAGTCAGAGGGGTGCCGACACTACCCCCTCAAGGAACCTGCTGGAAGCCCGCCTGTTACCATTCGGCTTGCCAAGCAGGCGATTCTGGCTAATGGTTCGCCCCATCGTACCGGGCAACCCCAGGGTCTCCTTGTCCCCCGCTCTCGATCTGCGCCCCATCCTCTACGTTCTCGGCTGGCTGCTGACTGTGCTGGGCCTTGCCATGCTCGTGCCGATGCTGGTCGACCTTCTGCTCGATCATCCGGACTGGACCAGTTTCATGGCCGGCGGCGTGATCACCAGCTTCATTGGCGTCAGCCTGGTGCTGACCATGGGCGGGCGTTCCATCGTGCTGCGCCGGCAGCAGACCTTCCTCCTGACCACCTCCGCCTGGATTTCGACCGGCATTTTCGGCTGCCTGCCCTTCATGCTCTCGGAATTCGAGATGAGCTTCCCCGATGCCTTTTTCGAGACGATCTCCGGGCTGACCACCACCGGCTCCACCGTGATGTCCGGGCTGGACACCGCCCCGCCGGGCATCCTGCTCTGGCGCTCGATCCTGCAATGGCTGGGCGGCATCGGCATCATCGGCATGAGCCTGGTGATCTTCCCGTTCCTGCGCATCGGCGGCATGCAGCTGTTCAAGACCGAATCCTCCGACACGACAGAGAAGATCCTGCCCTCGGTGGGCCGGCTGGGTGCGGCCATCAGCCTGGTCTATCTGGCCCTGTCGGTGATCTGTGCCCTGGCCTATTGGGCGGCGGGGATGAGTGCTTTCGACTCCCTGCTCCATGCCATGACCACGCTGTCGACCGGCGGCTATTCCAACCACGACAATTCCTTCGCCTTTTTCGATGAGCCGGCCATTCACTGGGTCGGCATCATCTTCATGACCATTGGCAGCCTGCCCTTCGTGCTGTTCATCAGCGCCGTGCTGGGCCAGCCGATGAAGCTGTTCGGCGACCGCCAGGTGACGCGCTTCCTGGGCTTCCTGGCGCTGTGCTGCCTGGCCGTCACAATCTCGCTGATGATCACCGAGGCGGATATCGGCTTCGGCGAAGCGCTGACCCTAGCCAGCTTCAATGTCGTCTCCATCGTCAGCACGACCGGCTTCGCCTCGGCGGATTATTCGCTCTGGGGCGGCTTTGTCATCGTGTTCGTCTTCCTGCTGATGGTGGTCGGCGGCTGTACGGGCTCGACCACCGGCGGCATCAAGATGTTCCGGCTGGATATCGCGGTGAAGCTGTATCGCGGCTATATCCGCACCCTGATCCTGCCGCATGCCGTGAATGTGCCGCAGTATAATGGCCGCCCGGTCACCGACGAGCTGGGCCGGGCCGTGCTGCTCTATATCTTCCTCTATCTCGCCACCGCGACGGCGCTGAGCCTGGCGCTGGCGGTGCTGGGCATGCCGGCGCTGGAAGCGGCCAGCTCGGCCTTCAGCGCGGTCGGCAATATCGGCCCCGGATTGGGGCCGGTGGTCGGACCGGTCGGTAATTTCTCGACCATTCCCGACACCGCCAAATGGCTGATGAGTTTCGGCATGCTGCTCGGGCGGCTGGAATTCTTCACGGTGCTGATCCTGTTCAGCCCGAATTTCTGGAAGGCCTGAGAGCAACATAAGCTCTGGCCGGGCGTTGTATGCCCGAGGCATTCTTCATCCTGTCGCACCCAATGGATCACCCCATCGCCATGACGACTGAAATCATCCTGATCTGCGCGTTGCTCGTCATCGCCATGGGGCTCTTCATCTGGGGCCGGTTTCGCTACGATATCGTTGCCTTTGCCACGCTGATGGCCGCGACCGCGCTGGGGTTGGTGCCGGCCGCCGACGCCTTTCTCGGCTTCGGCCATCCGGCAACGATCACCGTGGCGGCGGTGCTGATCATCAGCCGGGGGCTGTCCAATACCGGTGTCGTCGACATGCTGGCCGCGGTGATTCAACCGGCCTCAAAACGCGTCATCACCCATATCGGCGCGTTTTCGGGCACGGCTGCGGTGCTGTCCGCCTTCATGAACAATGTCGGCGCGCTGGCCCTGATGATGCCGGCCGCGATCCAGTCGGCCCTGGCCGCCAAGCGCTCGCCCGCCCTGCTGCTGATGCCACTGTCCTTCGGGGCGATCCTGGGCGGGCTGGTGACGCTGATCGGCACGCCGCCGAACATCATCATCGCCACCTACCGGGCGGAGATCGGCGAAGGCGCCTTCACCATGTTCGATTTCACGCCGGTCGGCGGCATTGTCGCTGTCACCGGCATCGCCTTCATCATGCTGATCGGCTGGCGGCTGATTCCGAAGGAGCGCCGCAGCGCCTCCTCTACGGAAATGTTCGACATCGAAAATTACATGACCGAAATGAATGTGACGGAGAAATCCTCCATCGTCGGCAAGAGCTTCCATGAGCTGGAAAGCGAGATCGAGGAAATCGACGCCGTGGTCATCGGCCTGGCGCGCGGCAATCGCTTCATCCTGTCCGGTCGGCGCGACGAAAGGCTGCAGCCGGGCGATGTGCTGCTGATCGAAGCCTCGCCGGAAGCCATCGGACGCGTTTCCGATGTGCTCGAACTGGCACTGCCCGGCGACAAGGGCGAGGCGGAATCGGAAGAGGAAGAGGAGGATGACGAGAACGTCCACGCCTCCGCCTTCAGCCGGCTCAGCGCCGAGAACATGACGCTGCTGGAAGCGGTGGTGGCACAGAATTCACCGCTGGAGGGCCGCACGCCGGCCTTGACGCGGATGCGCCGCCGCTTTGGCGTCAATCTTCTGGCCGTGTCGCGCCAGGGCAAGCCCTATCGCGGCCGGCTGCGCTCCTTCCGGTTCCAGATCGGCGACGTGCTGCTGCTGCAGGGTGAAACCGACCATCTGCCCGATATCGTGCAGGAGCTGGGCTGCCTGCCGCTGGCCCCGCGCAAGCTGCTGGGCGCCAGCCGCCGCCTCGCCTGGGCGACCATCGGCATCTTTGCCGGCGCCATCATTGCGTCCAGCTTCAACCTGATCGATCTGACCGTCGCCCTGGGCATTGCCGCCATCCTGCTGGTGGCGATGGGCAGCGTGCGGCCGCTGGAAATCTATGAAAGCGTGGACTGGCCGGTGATCGTGCTGCTGGGGGCGATGATCCCGGTCGGTGCAGCGCTGGAAACGACGGGGGCAACGGAATTCCTGGCCCAGGCCATGGTCGACCTGACCTTCGGCGCTCCACCGGTGGTGATCCTGGCGCTGCTGATGGTCGTCACCATGACGCTCAGCGACATCATGAACAATGCCGCCACGGCGCTGGTGATGGCGCCGATCAGCGTCGGCATCGCGCGCACGCTGGAGGTCAGCGCCGACCCCTTCCTGATGACCGTGGCCATCGCCGCCTCCTGCGCCTTCCTGACCCCCATCGGGCACCAGAACAACGCCCTGATCATGGGGCCGGGCGGCTATAAATTCGGCGATTACTGGAGGCTGGGTCTGCCGCTGGAAATCCTCATCCTCATCGTCTCGCTGCCGGCCATTCTCTACTTCTGGCCGCTGTGAGTGGAGGTGTCGCACTCTCCTCTCTAATCGTCATTCCCGGCCTTGTGCCGGGAATCCAAGGTTCAGCCCCCTCGACCGACATCCAGTAGGCGGAAGCATGGACCCCCGGCACAAGGCCGGGGGTGACGGCCTGAGGGACTGCGACAAAGAAACATCGTCATGGTCGGACTTGATCCGACCATCCATTGACCGAGCGATTGGCACAGACGGATGGACCCCCAAGTGCCATGGGCGGGTCAAGCCCGAGGGTGACGATGGAGGGGTGGCTCTGACGCAGAGAACCAACCTAACAAAAAACCCCGGCGCGATGGCCGGGGTTTCGTGCGCCGCTAAGAAGCGACCACTCAGATGTGGATAGGGCGGCCGTGGACGGCGAGGGCGGCTTCCTTGACGGCCTCGTTGAGGGTCGGGTGGCCGTGGCAGGTCATGGCGATGTCCTCGGCGGAGGCGCCGAAGACCATGGCGGTGGCAACCTCGTGGATCAGCGTGCCGGCCTCGGCGCCCAGGATGTGGCAGCCCAGCACCCGGTCGGTTTTGGCATCGGCCAGGATTTTCACCAGGCCATCGGTCATGTTGATCGCCCGCGCGCGGCCATTGGCGGTGAACGGGAACTTGCCGACCTTGTAGTCCACCCCTGCCGCCTTCAGCTCCTCCTCGGTCTTGCCGATGGAGGCGACTTCCGGCCAGGTGTAGACGATGCCCGGCACGAGATTGTAGTCCACATGCGCGGCCTCGCCGGCCATGATCTCGACGGCGGCGATGCCATCTTCCTCGGCCTTATGGGCCAGCATCGGGCCGGGGATCGCGTCGCCGATGGCGTAGATGCCGTTCACGCTGGTCTGGTAGTCCTCATCGACCTGGATGAAGCCACGCTTGTCCATCGCCACGCCCAGCTTGTCGAGGCCGAGGCCCTGCGTGAAGGGGCGGCGGCCGATGGCAACCAGCACCACATCGGCCTTCAGCTCTTCCTTCTTGCCGCCGGCAGCCGGCTCGACCGTCAGGGTGACGCCGGATTTCGCCGTCTTGGCGCCGGTCACCTTGCTGCCCAGCATGAACTTGAAACCCTGCTTGCCCAGCACGCGCTGGAACTGCTTGCCGATATCCTGGTCCATGGTGGGCACAATGCGGTCGAGATATTCGACGACCGTCACTTCGGACCCGAGACGGCGCCAGACCGAGCCCATTTCCAGCCCGATGACGCCGCCGCCAATGACCACCAGATGCTTCGGCACGGAAGAAAGCTCCAGCGCGCCGGTCGAGGTGACGATCTGCTTTTCGTCGATCTCCACACCCGGCAGCGGGGTCGATTCCGAACCGGTGGCAATCAGGATCTTACTGGCCGTCAGCGTGCGCTTCTTGCCATCCTCACCGGTCACCAGCACCTCGCCCGCCTTCGCGATGGAGCCGGTACCAATGACATGCTCGATCTTGTTCTTCTTGAACAGGAAGGCGACACCGTTGACGTTGGCGGCAACGACGCCGTCCTTATGCGCCATCATCTGCTTCATGTTCAGCTTCGGCTTGCCGACATCGACGCCGAAAGCGGCCAGGCCGGATTCCGCCTCGTGGAATTTCTCGGACGCCGCAAGCAGGGCCTTGGACGGGATGCAGCCGATGTTCAGGCAGGTCCCGCCGAGGGTGGCGCGCTTCTCGACGCACGCGACCTTCATGCCGAGCTGGGCGGCGCGGATCGCCGCCACATAGCCGCCGGGGCCGCTGCCGATCACCACGAGGTCGAAGCTGTCAGCCATGATGGTTCCTTAGATTTCCGTAAGCCGATTACATGTCCAGCAGCAGGCGCTGCGGGTCTTCCACGGCATCCTTCAGGCGGACCAGGAAGGTGACCGCCTCGCGGCCGTCGATGATGCGATGGTCGTAGCTGAGCGCCACATACATCATCGGGCGGATCTCGACCTTGTCACCGATTGCCATCGGGCGCGGCTGGATCTTGTGCATGCCCAGGATGCCGGATTGCGGCGGGTTGATGATCGGGGTCGACATCAGCGAGCCATAGACACCGCCATTCGAGATGGTGAAGGTGCCGCCCGACATGTCTTCCATCGACAGCTTGCCGTCGCGCGCCTTCAGCCCCAGCGCGTTGATGCCCTTCTCGACGCCGGCGAAGGACAGATGATCGGCCCCGCGCAGCACCGGTACCACCAGACCCTGCGGCGTGCCGACGGCGACACCGATGTCGTAGTAGTTCTTGTAGATGATGTCGTCGCCGTCGATCTCGGCATTCACCGCCGGCAATTCCTTCAGCGCGGCAACTGCAGCCTTCACGAAGAACGACATGAAGCCCAGCTTCACGCCGTGCTTCTTCTCGAACTCGTCCTTAAACTGGTTGCGCAGCGCCATGACGTTGGTCATGTCGATTTCGTTGAAGGTGGTCAGGATTGCCGCGGTGTTCTGCGCTTCCTTCAGGCGCTGGGCGATACGCTGGCGCAGGCGGGACATGCGCACCCGCTCCTCGCCCTCGCGGTCGGCGCGCGGGGCCTTGGGGGCGGACGGGGCAGCGCCACCGGCGGCCGGGGCCGCACCATAGCTCGCCTTCGCCGTACCGGCCTCGATGGCCTTCTGCACGTCTTCCTTCACCAGGCGGCCATCCTTGCCGGAAGCCTGGATCTTGCGCGGGTCGAGATTGTTCTCGTCGATCAGCTTCTTCACCGCCGGGGAGAGAACCTTGTCGTAAGTGGCGGAAGCCGGCGCCGCAGCCGGGGCCGGCGCGGCAGCAGGCTTCGGTGCTTCAGCCTTGGGGGCATCAGCCTTCGGGGCCTCGGCCTTCGGCTCTTCTTTCTTCGGCTCCTCGGACTTGGCGGGAGCAGCGCTTGCCTTGCCATCTATGGTGCCGAGCAGGGCGCCGACCTCGACATTGGCGCCTTCCTGGGCGGCGATCTCGACCAGCACGCCGGCGGCCGGGGAATTCACCTCCAGCGTCACCTTGTCGGTTTCCAGTTCGACCAGCGGCTCATCGACCGCGATCGCGTCGCCGACCTTCTTCATCCACTTGGCGACGGTCGCCTCGCTGACGGATTCGCCCAGTGCCGGGACCTTGATTTCGGTTGCCATGCCTTCTCCGCTTCGTTAGCCGGCACCTCCCCCCGAGAAGGGGCCGGTTGGTCTGTTTTACGACGCCATCCCGACGCCGGTATATGTATCGTGGGCCGTCAGATCTTGCCTGATAGGGCCTCGTCGACCAGCTTGGCCTGTTCCAGATTATGCCGCTTCAGCAGGCCGGTGGCCGTTGCCGCCGCCGCCGGGCGACCGACATAGACCGGGCGCTTCTGCTTGGCGCCGACCTCGATCAGCACCGCCTCGATGCGGCGGTCGACGAAGGTCCAGGAGCCCATATTCTCCGGCTCTTCCTGGCACCAGACCACCTCGGCCTTCGGGAAGCGCTTCAGCTCATCCGCCAGCGCCTTGTGCGGGAACGGGTAGAGCTGTTCCAGGCGCAGGAAGAAGACATCCTTCAGGCCACGCTTCGCGCGCTCCTCATACAGATCGTAATAGACCTTGCCGGAGCACAGCACGACGCGCTTCACGTCCTTGTCGTCGCACAGGATCTCGTTGTCATAGAGCACCCGGTGGAAGGTCGTGCCCTCCGCCATGTCGGCCAGACTCGAGACCGCCAGCTTGTGACGCAGCAGCGATTTCGGCGTCATGATGACCAGCGGCTTGCGGAACTTGCGGTGCAGCTGGCGGCGCAGGACGTGGAAGTAGTTGGCCGGGGTGGTGACGTTCACCACCTGCATGTTGTCTTCCGCACATTGCTGGAGATAACGCTCCAGCCGGGCGGAGGAATGTTCCGGCCCCTGGCCTTCATAGCCATGCGGCAGCAGCATCACCAGGCCTGACATGCGCAGCCACTTGTTCTCGCCGGAGCTGATGAACTGGTCGATGACAACCTGGGCGCCATTGGTGAAATCGCCGAACTGCGCTTCCCACAGCACCAGGGCACGCGGCTCGGTCAGGGTGTAGCCATATTCAAAGCCGAGTACCGACATTTCCGCCAGCGGGCTGTCGATCACCTCGAACTGGGCCTGGGTCTCCGACAGATTGGCGAGCGGCACATAGCGCTCTTCCGTGGTCTGGTCGATGACCACGGCATGGCGGTGCGAGAAGGTGCCGCGGCCGCTGTCCTGGCCGGACAGGCGCACCGGATAGCCCTCGGTCAGCAGCGTGCCGAAGGCCAGCGCCTCGCCGGTTCCCCAGTCGAGATTCTCGCCGGCTTCCAGGCGCTTCTTGCGATCCTCCAGCTGGCGCACCAGCTTGCGGTTCACGTCCAGCCCTTCGGGCATTTCGCACAGCTTCAGGCCGATCTCGCGCAGCTTTTCCAGCGGCACGGCGGTCTCGCCGCGGCGGTCGTCGCCCGAGGCGGTCTCCATGCCGCTCCAAGCACCTTCCAGCCAGTCGGCCTTGTTCGGCTTGTAGCTGTTGGCGACCTGGAATTCATCTTCCAGATGCGCCATGAAATCCTTCTCGACCTGGTCGGCCTCGTCCTGGGTCAGCAGCTTCTCCTCGACCAGGCGCTGGGCATAGAGCTTGCGCACCGAGGGATGCTGGCCGATGGCCTGGTACATGAGCGGCTGGGTGTAGGCCGGCTCGTCGCCTTCATTATGGCCGAAGCGGCGATAGCAGAAGATGTCGATGACCACGTCGACGCCGAATTCCTGGCGGTATTCGGTGGCCACGCGGGTGGCGTGCACCACGGCCTCGGCATCGTCGCCATTCACATGGAAGATCGGCGCCTCGACCATCTTCGCCACGTCGCTCGGATAGGGCGAGGAGCGCGAATAGGCCGGGCTGGTGGTGAAGCCGATCTGGTTGTTGATGATCAGATGGATCGTGCCGCCGGTGCGGTAGCCCTTCAGCTCCGACATGCCGAAGCATTCGGCGACGATGCCCTGGCCGGCAAAGGCGGCATCGCCATGGATCAGCAGGCCCAGCACCTTGCGGCGGTCGGTATCCTTCAGCTGCGTCTGCTTCGCGCGCACCTTGCCCAGCACCACCGCATCGACGACTTCCAGATGCGACGGGTTGGCGGTCAGCGACAGATGCACCTTCTTGCCGTCGAATTCACGGTCGGTGGAGGTGCCCAGATGGTACTTCACGTCGCCCGAGCCCTGGACGTCCGACGGGTTCGCCGGATTGCCCTGGAATTCCGAGAAGACGGCGCGGAACGGCTTGCCCATGAAATTGGTCAGCACGTTCAGCCGGCCGCGATGGGCCATGCCGATGACGATTTCCTGCACGCCGAGCTGGCCGCCGCGCTTGACGATCTGCTCCAGCGCCGGGATTGCCGCCTCGCCGCCATCCAGGCCGAAGCGCTTGGTGCCGGTGTATTTCACATGCAGGAAGCGCTCGAAGGATTCGGCTGCGGTCAGCCGCTCCAGGATCGCCTTCTTGCCGTTCTCGGTGAAATCGGTCTGGTTGCGGATGCCCTCGATGCGTTCCTGCAGCCAGGCCTTCCTCGCCGGATCGGAGATATGGGTGTATTCGACGCCGATATTGCCGCAATAGGTGTCGCGCAGGATCGACATGATCTCGCGCAGGGTCGCCGTCTCGCGGCCCAGCACGTTGTTCAGGTAGATCGGGCGGTCCCAATCGGCCTCGGTGAAGCCGAAATGCGCCGGGTCGAGCTCGGGATGGTTGAAGCGCGTTCCGGCAAGCCCCAGCGGGTCAAGGGTGGCAAGCAGATGACCGCGCGCCCGGTAGGCCCGGATGATCATCAGCGCGCGGATCGAATCGATGGCCGAGGCCTTCACCTGCTCCGGGCTGACACCGCCAGTTGCCTGGCCGTTCTTGCCCTTGGCCGGCTTGGCGACCGCCTCGGGATCGGGAACCCCGATGACCCGGGTGCGGGATGTGGCCCAGCTTGGCCCCTCGATGGCAGTGCCGTTGATATCGCCCAGCTCGCCGAAAATACTCTGCCAGCTGGCATCGACGGAACCGGGATTCTCCAGGTACTGGGCATAGAGCTCGGAAATGAACGGGGCGTTTGCCCCGCTCAGAACCGTATCGATATCACTATTGCTTGCCATTGGTCCGGCGCGGCGCGTCCGCCGCGCTCCCTTAACTATGCTGTTGCAGCTAGCCCTTCATGACCGACAGCATGGTGCTGCCCAGTCCAGCCGGCGAATCGGTGATCGTGATGCCGGCCGATTTCATGGCCTCCATCTTGTCACCCGCACCGCCCTTGCCGCCGGCGATGATCGCGCCGGCATGGCCCATGCGCCGGCCCGGAGGGGCCGTGACGCCGGCGATGAAACCGACGACCGGCTTCTTCACCTTGCTGTGCTTCAAGAATTCCGACGCCTCTTCCTCGGCCGAGCCGCCGATTTCGCCGATCATGATGATGCCCTCGGTCTGCGGATCGCCGAGGAACATTTCGAGACAATCGATGAAATTGGTGCCGTTGACCGGGTCACCGCCGATGCCGATGCAGGTCGACTGGCCAAGGCCGGCCGCCGTGGTCTGTGCGACAGCCTCATAGGTCAGCGTGCCGGAGCGGCTGACAATGCCGATCTTGCCGGCGCGGTGAATATGGCCCGGCATGATGCCGATCTTGCACTGGTCCGGGGTGATGACGCCGGGGCAGTTCGGCCCGATCAGCCGGCTGGCGGAACCCGCCAGCGCGCGCTTCACCGCAACCATGTCGATCACCGGGATACCCTCGGTGATGCACACGATCAGGCGCAGCTCGGCATCAATGGCTTCCAGGATCGCATCGGCCGCGAAGGGTGGCGGCACATAGATCACGGAGGCATCTGCACCGGTCCGCTCGACGGCATCGGCAACAGTGTCGAACACCGGCAGGTCGAGATGGCTGCTGCCACCCTTACCCGGGGTCACGCCGCCAACCATCTTGGTGCCGTAGGCAATCGCCTGCTCGGAGTGGAAAGTGCCCTGCGCGCCGGTAAAGCCCTGGCAGATAACCTTCGTGTTGCGATCGATCAGAACCGCCATTTACTGGGCCTCCTTCACGGCCTTGACGACCTTTGCGGCCGCATCGGCCAGATTATCGGCGGAAATGATCGGCAGGCCGGATTCGGCGAGGATCTTCTTGCCAAGCTCTACATTGGTGCCTTCGAGGCGCACGACCAGGGGGACATGCAGGCTGACTTCGCGGGCGGCGGCGACAACGCCCTCCGCGATCACGTCGCAGCGCATGATGCCACCGAAGATGTTCACCAGGATGCCTTCGACATTCGGATCGGACAGGATGATCTTGAAGGCCGTGGTGACGCGCTCGCGGGTTGCCCCGCCGCCGACATCCAGGAAGTTGGCGGGTTCGCCGCCATACAGTTTGATGATGTCCATGGTCGCCATGGCGAGGCCGGCGCCGTTCACCATGCAGCCGATGGCGCCATCGAGCTTCACATAGTTCAGGCCGTGCTTGGCGGCCTCAAGCTCCATCGCATTCTCTTCGTCCTCGTCGCGCAGTTCCTCGATATCGGGATGGCGGTAGAGGGCGTTGTCGTCGAAATTCACCTTGGCATCGAGCGCGATGATCTTGCCGTCGCCGGTCACGACCATCGGGTTGATCTCGACGATGGAGCAATCCAGCTCGGTGAAGGCCTTGTACATGGCCAGCATGAACTTGACGGCGGCGTTCACCTGCTTGCCTTCAAGCCCGAGGCCGAAGGCGATCTGGCGGGCGTGGAAGGCCTGCATGCCGGTTGCCGGGTCGATGGCGACCTTCAGGATCTTCTCCGGATGCGCCTCGGCGACTTCCTCGATCTCCATGCCGCCCTCGGTCGAGGCCATCACGGTGATCCGGCTGGTCGCACGGTCGATCAGCAGGCCGAGATACAGCTCGCGCTTGATATCGCAGCCTTCCTCGACATAGACGCGGGTGACTTCCTTGCCTTCGTCGCCGGTCTGCTTGGTGATCAGCACCTTGCCCAGCATCGCCTTGGCGCTCTCGGCGACATCCTCAACGGATTTCACGACGCGCACGCCGCCCTTGCCGTTGGGATCGTCCTTGAAGCGCCCGGCGCCGCGGCCACCGGCATGAATCTGCGACTTCACGACATAGACCGGCCCGCCCAGATCCTTGGCGACCTTCACGGCCTCGTCGGGGGTGTAGGCGACGCCGCCCTTGGGCACCGCCACCCCGTATTTCGCCATCAATTGCTTGGCTTGGTATTCATGGATATTCATACGATCCGCCTTCCCGGCTTGTCGATATGGCGCAGGCCCCGCTGAACGGACCCGGTTATCTTGGAACGAATGACCGCCGGCAGGAGCCCCTCCATGGCGGTCATCCTCTTGCTGCTACTCTAACACCCGGCGAAACTGGTTCAACCGGCTGTCGCGTCCATGTTCTTCACGATATCGACAAGCGCCTGCACGGCTGCCACCGAATTCTTGAACATCGTCTTTTCTTCGTCGTTCAGCTCGATCTCGACGATGCGCTCCACGCCCTTGGCGCCGATCACGACCGGCACGCCGACATACAGCCCGTCCAGGCCATAGGCGCCCTTCACATAGGCGGCGCAGGGCAGGACGCGCTTCTTGTCCTTCAGGTAGCTCTCGGCCATCTGGATCGCCGAGGAAGCCGGGGCATAGAAGGCCGAGCCGGTCTTCAGCAGGCCGACGATCTCGGCACCGCCATCACGGGTGCGCTGGACGATCTGGTCGATCTTCTCCTGCGTCGACCAGCCCATCTTGATCAGATCGGGAACCGGGATGCCGGCAACGGCGGAATAGCGCACCAGCGGCACCATGGTATCGCCATGACCGCCCAGTACGAAGGCGGTGACATCCTCGACCGAGACCTTGAATTCCTCAGCCAGGAAATAGCGGAAGCGCGCCGAGTCCAGAACGCCGGCCATGCCGACAATCTTCTCATAGGGCAGGCCGCAGGCCTCGCGCAGCACGCCGACCATGACGTCGAGCGGGTTGGTGATGCAGATCACGAAGGCGTCGGGGCAGTTTGCCTTGATGCCAGCGCCGACGGCGCGCATGACCTTGGTGTTGATGCCGACCAGATCGTCGCGGCTCATGCCGGGCTTGCGCGGCACGCCGGCGGTGACGATGACCACATCGGCGCCCTTCAGCGCGCTGTAGTCATTGGCGCCGGTCAGCACGGCGTCGAAGCCCTCGATCGGCGAGGCCTGGGCGATGTCCAGCGCCTTGCCCTGGGGCATGCCCTCGGCAATGTCGAACATCGTGATGTCGCCGAGATCCTTCAGCCCTGCCAGAAGAGCAAGGGTACCGCCGATATTGCCGGCGCCGACGAGTGCGATCTTGTTGCGTGCCATGGTCACTTCCGCTGGTTGCAAGTTAGGGAACAGCCCTGTCGCAGGAATCTGCGCATGCGTAGCGCCAGATGGGGCTGGACGGGGGAGGCCTGTACGCCGCCACCCCTGCAACTGCGTCAACCTGCCGCGCCGCACGGAAAAGTGTCGGGTTACTAGCGCGATTCGCCCGCAGGGGCAAGGGAAAGCGGTATTCCAAACCGCCCGGTTTCATTGCGCAGCCGTAACGGTGTCCGGGGCCGGGTTTTCCGCCTCCTCGGCCCGCCCGAGATGGGCGGCGGCGATATACTCGGCCGATTGCATTTCCATCAGCCGGCTGACCGTGCGCTGGAATTCGAAGGCGCCCTCGCCCTCGCGGTACAGCGCTTCCGGTGGGGCCTCGGCGGAGCAGATGAAGTTCACCTTGCGCTCATACAGCGCATCAACCAGGTGGATGAAGCGCCGCGCCTCGTTGCGGTTCTCCTTGCCAAGGCGCGGGATGCCCTCGACGATCACCGTATGGTAGCGGTCGGCAACCGCCAGGTAATCGCCGGCCCCCAGCGCCTTGCGGCACAGGTCGTCAAAGCTGAACCAGGCCACGCCCCGGGCCGCCTTCGGCACCGGAATCCGCCGGCCCAGCACCGAGACACTGTCCGGCTCGCCCGGCGCCTCATCGGTCAGCTGGGCGAAGGTATCAGCCAGTGCGGCGGCGGCCGTGTCGTCCAGCGGGGCGTGATAGACCGGCATGCCGCGCAGCCGGTCGAGCCGGAAATCGGTGTCGCCGCTGACCGACAGTACATCCAGCTTCTGCTTGATCAGCGTGATGAAGGGCACGAAACGCTCACGGTGCAGGCCGTTGCGGTACAGATCGTCGGGCGCCTTGTTGGAGGTTGCCACCACCACCACGCCCAGCTCGAACAGCGCCTCGAACAGCCGGCCCAGGATCATCGCATCGGCGATATCGTTCACGTCGAATTCGTCGAAGCAAAGCAGCCAGGCATCGGCGGCAATCTCCCGCGCCGTCGGCGGAATCGGGTCGCCGCCCTCGCGCTTCGCCTTCTGGCGCAGCCGATGCAGCCTTGCGTGCACCTCGGCCATGAATTCGTGGAAATGGACGCGGCGCTTCTTCTCCACCGGGGCGGTGGCATAGAACAGATCCATCGCCATGGATTTGCCGCGCCCGACCGGGCCATAGAAATAGATGCCCTGCGGCGGCGGATCGATATCCTTGTGCCGCCGGCCAAAGCCGAAACGCGCGAACCAGCTGTCCGGCGCGGCCGAGGGCCGGTAATTCTTCAGGGCATTATGCAGGCTCTGCAGCTTATCCACCGCCAGCGCCTGATGCTGGTCTGGCTTCAGCGCGCCACTGGCCAGTTTCTGCCGGTAATTCTGCAGCGGTCCGTCGGACATTCCGGTCGCTTTTGCTGTGAAATCAGTCACTCAGGGTGTAGCGGAAACCGCCGGGTGATGCCAGAGAGTCCCGGTTGGCTTCCAAAGAAACGTTGCCCGCCAAAGAAACAGGGCCGCCCCCTGCGGGACGACCCTGTTTTATTCTGGACCTGCAAACGCCTAGCGACGCATCACCAGCATCTTCTTGATCTCGGCAATGGCCTTGGCCGGGTTCAGATGCTTCGGGCAGGTCTTGGTGCAGTTCATGATGGTGTGGCAGCGATAGAGGCGGAACGGGTCCTCCAGCGCGTCGAGGCGCTCACCGGTCTTCTCGTCGCGGCTGTCAGCGATCCAGCGATAGGCCTGGAGCAGCACGGCCGGGCCGAGATAGCGGTCGCCATTCCACCAGTAGCTCGGGCAGGAGGTGGAGCAGCAGAAGCACAGCACGCATTCCCAGAGGCCATCGAGCTTCTCGCGCTCCGCCGGGCTCTGCTGGCGCTCCTTGTCCGGCGGCGGCGGCGAATCGGTCTGCAGCCAGGGCTCGACAGCGGCAAGCTGGGCATAGGGGGTCGACAGATCGGGCACCAGATCCTTGATCACCGGCATATGCGGCAACGGATAGATCTTCACGTCGCCCTCGATCTCGTCGATCGGCTTCAGGCAGGCCAGCGTGTTGGTGCCGTCGACATTCATCGAGCAGGAGCCGCAGATGCCCTCGCGGCAGGAGCGCCGGAAGGTCAGCGTGGTGTCGACCTCGTTCTTGATCTTGATCAGCGCGTCCAGGATCATCGGCGCGCAATCATCCAGATCCAGCTCATAGGTATCGACGCGCGGGGTCTGGCCGCTATCCGGATCGTAGCGGTATATCTTGAACTTCTTTACCCGCTTCGCCCCGGCCGGCGCCGGATAGGTCTTGCCGTCGGTGATCTTCGAATTGGCGGGCAGCGTGAACTGGGCCATGAGTTATCCTCGTGATACGGGCCGTCAGACGGGTCCGGCTTAGTAAACGCGGGCCTTGGGCGGGATCGTCTTGATCTCGTTCGACATGGTGTTCAGATGCACCGGGCGATAGCCCAGCTCCACCTTAAAATCCTTGTCGACATCGCACCAGGCGACGCTGTGCTTCATCCAGTTTTCGTCGTCCCGGTCCGGGAAGTCGTCGCGGGCATGCGCGCCGCGGCTTTCCTTGCGGGCCTCGCCGGAATGCAGCGTGACCACGGCCTGGCCCATCAGATTGTGCAGCTCCATCGCCTCGACCAGATCGGTGTTCCAGATCAGCGACTTGTCGGTCACCGTCAGGTCAACCAGGCCCTTGGCGACATCGTGGATCTTGGCCACACCCTCGGACAGGATCTTGTCGTCACGGAACACGGCGGCATGGCGCTGCATCAGATGCTGCATGTTCAGGCGCAGCTCGCCGGTCTTGGTCGAGCCCTTGTTGTTGCGCACGGCGTCGAGACGGGCAATGCCATCCTCGCCGGCGCTGGCCGGCAGCGGCTTGTGCGGCATGTTCGGGCGCAGCGTCTCGCCGCAGCGATTGGCACAGGCGCGGCCGAACACAACCAGATCGAGCAGCGAGTTGGTGCCCAGGCGGTTGGCGCCATGGACCGACACGCAGGCCGCCTCGCCCGCGGCCATCAGGCCGGGGATGGTGGCATCCGGATTGTCCTTGGTCGGACGGAAGACCTCGCCGTGGAAGTTGGTCGGGATGCCGCCCATGTTGTAATGCACGGTCGGCACCACGGGGATCGGCTCCTTCGTCACCTCGGCACCGGCGAACACCTTCGCCGTCTCCGAGATGCCCGGCAGGCGGGTATGCAGCACATCCGGGTCCAGATGCTCGAGATGCAGGTGGATATGGTCCTTGTTCGGACCGACGCCGCGCCCCTCGTTGATCTCGATGGTCATGGCCCGGCTGACGACGTCGCGGCTGGCCAGATCCTTGGCGTTCGGGGCATAGCGCTCCATGAAGCGCTCGCCCTCGGAATTGGTCAAATACCCGCCCTCGCCGCGCGCGCCTTCGGTGATCAGGCAGCCCGCGCCATAGATGCCGGTCGGGTGGAACTGCACGAATTCCATGTCCTGCAGCGGAAGGCCGGCGCGCAGCACCATGGCATTGCCGTCACCGGTGCAGGTATGCGCCGAGGTGCAGGAGAAATAGGCCCGGCCATAGCCGCCGGTCGCCAGCACCACCTGATGCGCGCGGAAGCGATGGATGGTGCCATCCTCCAGGCACAAAGCGGTGACGCCGCGGCACTCGCCTTCTTCATCGATGATCAGGTCGAGGGCAAAATATTCGATGAAGAACTCGGCCTTGTGCTTCAGGCACTGCTGGTAAAGCGTGTGCAGCAGCGCATGGCCGGTGCGGTCGGCAGCGGCACAGGCGCGCTTGGCCATGCCCTCACCGTAATTCGTGGTGTGGCCGCCGAACGGGCGCTGGTAGATGCGGCCCTCCTCGGTGCGGCTGAACGGCATGCCGAAATGCTCCAGCTCGATCACCGCCGGAATCGCGTTGCGGCACATATATTCGATGGCGTCCTGGTCGCCCAGCCAGTCCGACCCCTTGACGGTGTCGTACATGTGGAACTGCCAGTTATCGCCGTCATTCATGTTGTTCAGCGCGGCGCCGATGCCGCCCTGCGCCGCCACGGTGTGGCTGCGGGTCGGAAACACCTTGGAAATACAGGCGGTCTTCAGACCGGCCATGGTGGCGCCCATGGTGGCGCGAAGGCCGGCGCCGCCAGCCCCCACGACGACGACGTCATAGGCATGATCGACGATCTTATAGGACTGCATGGGGTTAAGCTCCGAAAGCCAGTTTCGAAATGGCGAACACGGAAGCGACACCTAGCAACACGGTGAGCAACTTCAAGCCGATGAGGATGGCAAATTTGACACCCTCGTTATGAACGTAATCCTCGATCACCACCTGCACGCCCAGCTGGGCATGATAGAAGCCGGCGATAATCAGCAGGATCATCAGGATCGCGGGCACCGGCTGGCCCATCCAGGCGCTGACCGCCTCGTGGCCGGCGCCGGCATGGGCGATGATCGAGATGACCAGCCACAGCAGCAGCGGCACCAGGGCAACCGCCGTCAGGCGCTGCATCCACCAGTGATGCACACCGTCCTTGGCCGAACCCATGCCGCGCACGCGGCCGAGATTGGATTGCATGCCCATGGTTCAGCCCCCCATCGTCAGGCCGGCGATCCAGGCGATCGCCGTCAGGATCACGGTCGCCGCCAGCACGGCATAGCCGGTGGTATAGACCTGCGGCAGCTCGAAGCCCCAGCCGGCGTCCCAGGCAAGATGCCTTATGCCGTTTGCCAGATGGTAGAACAGCGCCACCGACCAGCCGAACAGCAGCAGCCAGCCGAACCACGAGGTGATGAAGCCATGCGCCGTGGCGAATTGCTCAGGGCCGGCCGCAGCGGCCAGCAGCCACCAGGTCAGCATCAGCGTGCCGACCGACAGCGCAATACCCGTGATACGATGCAGGATCGACAGGATCGAGGTGATCTGCGGCCGATAAATCTGCAAGTGGGGTGACAGCGGACGTGCCGCCTTACCGCCGGTCTGCATGGTGCCCCCTTCGCCTTCGCGCGATGGAAAGTTGTTCGCCGGGTGATGCCCGGATGATTGATTGGGTTTGATTTAGACCGCGTCCGGCATCAAGTCAACGCGCCTTGCCGCTGAGCGGGCTTGGAGCTGCCCTGCGTTCAGGCCGTATATTCGCTTCATCTGGGGATGGTTTCGGCGGGGTTTATCCACAGGGCGGGATAAAAGCGACCTACCCGCCCACACTCCCGGAAAAATGCTTCGTCTTACGGCACTTGCAGTATGTCGATGCAGTAACGTTGCTGGGGATAAAGCGGGTACAGGCTGTGCGCGAAATAGAATTATAAAATACGATAGTAAATATTAGCAGATGATGCATTTTTTCTGTTGCCGGCGAAATAAAAATCCCCGACCATCAGAACAAGCGCATATAGCGCGACGGCGAAAGGTCCTGCCGCTCTGCCCCCGAAGCCGGATTTTCCGGTCTGACGGGCCGGTCCCGGCAGGTTCCGCGATCCACTGTTCCAAGGGCTTTGCCGGCGGGGCGGGCATGGCGGGATTGGCTTCCTCGGAGGCCCTGCCTTTCCGGTTTCCTTGATCCGGCTGGAAGTCGGGTGGCCTTCGGGTCGCCAAGGCGGATGACGGGGACAGGAAACCAGGCGTGTCGATATCCGTCTGGCGGGTCCGTGCCAAGATTACCGCCGGACAGCAGGATATCGGGGGCGTTCTTCGGAATTCCCAGCCCAGGCTTCGGCTTGCGAGCCACGTGCCGCCCGCTGTATGAGGCTGGGGTCTGCGGTCTGCCGGGACCCTGAAAAGAGAGGCGTCGAGGATTTGCCTTCCCGGGCCGGGCATTACTGCCTTAAATCCTCGACGCCTTTTCTTTTTACCAAATCACCCCTGAACGAACAACCACATCTGGTGGGTTTAACCGCAGCATCCGCTATTTGCGTGATGTTTTGCGTCATGGGTCATTGTCTGGCCGCGATCAGACGCTACATTCGCAGGGCCATGATGAATCGCAAGCGCGCCATAACCGCCGCCGCCTTCGGCTTTTCCCTGCTGCTGGCCGACCCTGTTCTTGCCGGCTGTGGCGATCCGCCCGGTCCGGGTGTGGACTGGCGCAACTGCAATATGAGCCGGCAGGAGATGACCGGGGCCGACCTGACAAAGGCGACCCTGTGGCAGACCAGCCTCAACCGCAGCGACATGACCGGGGTCGATCTCAGCGGTGCCGACGCCAACCGGTCGATGTTCATGGAAGCCAAGATGGCCGGCGCCAAGCTCGACAAGGGTCGCTTCACCTATGCCGATTTCTCGCGCGCCGACATGACCGGCGCGTCGCTGCGCGATGCCAATCTGTCGCGCGCCCGCTTCAACAACGCCATTCTGCGCGAGGCCGATTTCACCGGTGCCGAAATCCGCGACGCCGATTTCTTCCGCGCCGATCTCAGCGGCGCCATCTGGATTGATGGCGAACGCGAATGCTCGGAAGGCTCCATCGGGGCCTGCCGCTAGGGTACCGATAAGTTTCAGGCCGCCTGAGCCTCCAGCGCCGCGATGGCTTCGGCCTGGGCGACGAGGCGGCGGGCACTGACGACGTGCAGATTCTCGATCAGCTTGCCATCGACCAGCAGCACGCCCTTGCCCGCACTTTCGGCCTCGGCATGGGCCGCGATGATCTTCCGCGACCAGGCGATGTCGGCCTCGCTGGGGGCGAAGGCGGCATTGGCTGCGGCGATGGTCTTTGGGTGGATCAGGGTCTTGCCGTCGAAGCCCATCTCCCGCCCCTGCCGGCAGGCCTCGGCAAAGCCCTCCTCATCATTCAGATCCAGATGCACCCCGTCCAGGATTGCCAGCCCATAGGCACGGGCCGCCAGCAGGCACAGCCCCAGGCTGGTGATGAAGGGCAGCCGGCCCGGTACATGCAGCGCATTCAGATCCTTGGCCAGGTCGGAGGTACCCATGACCAGCCCGCCCAATCGCGGCGAGGCGCCGGCGATTTCCTTGGCATTCAGCATCGCCAGCGGGGTCTCCATCATGCACCAGATCGCCAGATCCTCGGGCGCGCCCCGGGCAATCAGGATAGCTTCCGCCTGACGCACCGCATCGGCGCTCTCAACCTTCGGCAGCAGCACGCCATGTGCCCCGGCACGCGCCATCGCCGCCAGATCATCATAGCCCCAGGGCGTGGCGAGGCCGTTCACCCGGACGATCAGCTCGCGCCCGCCATAGCCGCCCTGCGCCAATGCTGCACGGATCGTCTCGCGCGCCTCGGCCTTGGTGTCGGGGGCAACGGCATCCTCCAGGTCGAAGACCAGCGCATCGGCCGGCAGCCCGCGCGCCTTGTCCAGCGCACGCGGATTCGATCCCGGCATGTAGAGCATGCTGCGGCGCGGGCGAAGAGTGGCGGGCATGGTTTCCTCCTACAGGGTCTTGAAGCGGACGAGACTATTCATGATCGCCCCCGGCATGGCAAGCTTGCCCCCCGCGCCCGGAACCGGTGTCTCCTGCCCATGAATGTGCTCTCGATCCAGTCCGCCGTCGCCTATGGCCATGTCGGCAATTCGGCCGCCCAGCCGGCGCTGAACCAGCTTGGCCATGAAATCTGGCGCGTCGATACGGTCGGGTTTTCCAACCATCCCGGCCATGGCGCCTTCACCGGCATCGTGCGCCCGGCGCAGGAGATTGCAGACCTCCTGCGCGGCCTGGCCGGGCTGGGCGTGTTCGAGGAATGCCACGCCGTGCTGTCCGGCTATCTGGGCGAGCCCGGCACGGCCGCCGCCGTGGTCGCGGCGGTGACGGCGGTGAAGCAGGCCAACCGCCATGCCCTCTATCTGCTTGATCCGGTGATGGGCGATGCAGGGCGCATCTATGTCCGCGACGGCGTGCCGGCGGCGATGGAAAAGACTCTGCTGCCGCTGGCCGATATCGTCACGCCCAACGCCTTCGAGCTGTCGCTGCTGGCCGGACGGCCGGTGACCGATGAGGCGACTGCCGTTGACGCGGCGCAGGCGCTGCTGGCCATCGGGCCATCGCTGGTCATCGTCACCGGGCTGCGGCTGGGCGCGGAGGAGATCGCCACGCTGGCGATCACCAGGGCCGGGGCATGGTCGGTGCGCGCAAGGCTGGTCGACCGCGCCATCTATGGCACTGGCGATCTGCTCAGCGCCCTGCTACTCGGCCACCGGCTGAATGGCGCCAATGATCCGGCACGCGCGCTGGCGCTGGCCGCCAGCGGCCTGGCCGAGGCCGTGTCTGCGACTGAGGCACTCGCCATCCGCACCGGATCGCCCGCTACAGGCCCGGCCGAGCTGGCGCTGGTCCCGGCGCTGGAGCGGATCTGCCGCCCACCCGATCTGCTGCCGGTCACGATCCTGTTGTGATGTCGCGCCGAAGCCGCAATCCGGTCGCAGTCTTGCCATGGGGCCGGGGTATCCGGCACAACAGGAACAACCCAACGGGAGATACGCCCATGCGACGCTTTCTGCTTCCCGGCCTGACGGCCGTATTCCTGGCCGCAACGCCGCTGCTGGCGCAGGCTCAGACTGCGGGCCAGACAGCCGCCATCGAGCGCACCGGCCAGGCCGATGACGAGGTGATGCTGCGCCTGGAGGTCGAAGGCTGGGTCGAGACCAAGACCGCCAATCTGGTGGTTGCCATCGACATGGCGCTGCAGGGCGGCCAGATGGCCGATGCGCGCGACCAGGTGAATGGCACGCTGAACGCGCTGGTCGAGGGCGTCGAATGGCGCACCACCCGCTTCAACCGGCAGATGGACGCCGCCGGGCTGGAGCGCTGGCAGGTCATCGCCGAGGCCCGCGTGGCCGAGGCCAAGCTGGCCGGCGTTCAGGACAAGGCCAAGGCAGCCAGCAAGCCGGGGCTGAACATCCGCGTCGCCGGCATCGACTTCACGCCGACTTTGGCCGAGCGCAAATCCGTCGAATCGACCCTGCGCGCCCAGATCTATGATCAGGCGAAAGCCGAGCTGGACCGGCTGAACAAGGCCTTTCCGGAGCGCGGCTATCGCCTGCGCATGATCGATTTCCAGAGCAGCGACCAGCAGCCCATGGCACGCCCGCAGCTGATGATGTCCAAGAGCGAGGCGTCCTCGATGCCGGCCGCTGATTCTGCCGGCGGCGATGGTTTCGCGGTCAGCCGCCGCATGGTCGTCGGCGCCACCGTGGTGCTGGGCGCGGTCGCACCGGGGGCCGGCAAGACGCCGTAATCAGACAAAAAAACGGGAGGGATACATGGCGGGGATACTGGTGGTGACGGGCGGCAGCCGGGGAATCGGCGCCGCCACCAGCCGCATGGCGGCGTCGCGCGGCTGGGATGTCGCAGTGAACTACAAGGGCAATGAAGCCGCCGCCGAGGCCGTGGTCGCGGATATCCAAGCCGCCGGACGCCGCGCCATCGCCATCCAGGGCGACATGGCGGTGGAGGCGGATATCCTCCGGCTGTTCGAGGAGACCACGGCGGCGCTGGGGCCGATCACCGGCGTGGTCAACAATGCCGGCATTACCGGCGCCGGCAGCCGGCTGGAAGACGTCAGCCTGGACACCATCAAATCCGTCATCGACCTGAATGTGACCGGCGCGCTACTGGTCGCCCGCGAGGCGGTGAAGCGCCTGTCCACCCGCCATGGCGGCACCGGCGGCGGGATCGTCAACCTGTCCTCTGCCGCGTCTCGGCTGGGCGGCACCGGGGAGCTGATCCCCTATGCCGCCAGCAAGGGCGCCATCGACACGCTGACCATCGGCCTGGCCAAGGAAGTCGGCGGCGAGGGCATCCGGGTTAACGCCGTCTCCCCCGGCCTGATCGATACCGATATCCATAATTCGACCGGCGACATGAACCGGATGAACCGGCTGCTGCCCGGCGTGCCGATGGGCCGCGTCGGCACCGCCGATGAGGTGGCGGAAGCCATTCTGTGGCTGCTCTCCCCCGCTTCCGGCTATGTCACCGGCACCATCATCCAGGTCACCGGCGGCCGGCTGTAAGGTCTGAGAAATCGAAAACCGGGCCTTGACTCCGCGCGTCTTCGCATTTTGTATACAGTATGCGAATGAGGAAGCGCCGATGAAACCGATCACCCTGCAGCCGCAGCTTGCCGACCGCGTCTATGCCGCGATTCTGGACGCGATCTGCGATGGCCAGCTGGAGGCCGGGCAGCGGGTGACGCAGGAGGAGCTGGCGGCCAGCCTGAATGTCTCGCGCCAGCCGGTCATCCAGGCGCTGATGCTGCTGAAGCGCCAGGGCTTCCTGGAGGAAGCCGGCCGACGCGGCCTGCGCGTGGTGCCGCTGGACGAGGCGGCGATCTCCCATGTCTATGAAGTGCGTGGCGCGCTGGACGGGCTGGCCGCCCGCGCCGCCGCCGCCCGCAATGCCGGCCGCGCCCGCGCCGATGGCCCGGCGCTGATCGCCGCCGGCCGCGCCGGGGCCGAGACCGGCAGCGTCGCCGAGCGCACCGCACAGGATTTGGCCTTCCACCGCTTCCTCTATGCGCTGAGCGGCAATCCGCTGATCGAGGATGCGATCTCCACCCATATGCAGCACAGCCGCCGGATCATGGGCAGCGTGCTGCGCGCCCGCAGCCGCGCCCGCGATGTCTGGGACGAGCATGAAGCCATTCTGGACGCCATCATCGCCGGCAATGGCGACCGCGCCGAGGCACTGGCCCGCGCCCATACGGCGCGCGCCGCCGAAAACCTTATCGCTGCCCTGAAACAGGGCGGCCAGACCGACGCGGCGTAAGACCGCGCACAACACCGGAGGAAATGTCATGGAACTGACCCAGGACCAGCTCGACCAGTTCGAGCGCGACGGCTATGTCTTCATCCCCGATCTGTTCAGCGTCGAGGAAATCGCCGTGATGAAGGGCGAGGTGCCGACGCTGTTTGCCGACCAGCGCCCGGAAAACGTGCGCGAGCGCGTTTCCGGCAAGGTGCGCACCAATTTCGCCGCCCATACCTATAACGAGGTCTACAACAAGGTCGGCCGCCATCCGCGGCTGATCGGGCCGGCGCAGCAGCTGCTCGGCGGGCCGGTCTACATTCACCAGTTCAAGATCAACGGCAAAGCCGCCTTCGACGGCGATATCTGGCAGTGGCACCAGGATTACGGCACCTGGCAGGCCGACGATGCCATGCCGGAGCCGCGCGCCATGAACTTCGCCGTCTATCTGGACGAGGTGAACGAGTATAACGGCCCGCTGATGCTGATCCCCGGCAGCCACAAGAAGGGCGCCATCCCGGCGGCGCATGATCTGTCCACCACCTCCTATCCGCTCTGGGTCATCAACAACGACACGATCCGCCAGCTGGTGGATGAGGGCGGCATCGTCGCCCCCAAGGGCGGGCCGGGTTCCGCGCTGTTCTTCCATGGCTGCCTGGTGCATGGCTCGACCAGCAACATGTCACCCTGGGATCGCTGGGTGGTCTATGTCACCGCCAACCGCACCGACAATGCGATCCGCCAGTTCAAGCGGCCGGACTACATCGCCCACCGCGATTTCACCCCGATCGAGCTGGAGGCCGATGACTGCCTGCTGACGCATCGCCGCTCGGCCGCCGAATAAGGGCCCGGCAGATGAACCTCCACAGCATGCTGCAAACCCGGGCCGCCGAAAACCGGCCGGTCACGGTCGGGCTGATCGGCGCCGGCAAGTTCGGCTCCATGTTCCTGGCCCAGGCCCGGCTGACACCGGGAATGCAGATCGCCGCCATCGCCGATCTGTCGCCGGACCGGGCGCGGGCCTCCCTGAAGCGTACCTTCTGGCCGGCGGAACAATATGATGCGCGCTCCATCGGCGAAGCGCTGAAAACCGGCAAGACGCATATCACCGACGATGCCATGGCGATGATATCCACCCCCGGCATCGAGGTGATCGTCGATGCCACCGGCCACCCCGCCGCCGGCATCCGCCATGTGCTGGAATGCTGCCGCCAGGGCAAGCACATCGTCATGGTGAATGTGGAGGCCGACGCCCTCGCCGGCCCTGCCCTTGCCGAGGAAGCCCGCAAGGCCGGCATCGTCTATAGCCTGGCCTATGGCGACCAGCCGGCGCTGATCGCCGAGATGGTGGATTGGGCGCGCACCGCCGGCTTCGAGATCGTCGCTGCCGGCAAGGGCACGAAATACCTGCCGGCCTATCACGAATCGACGCCGCAGACCGTCTGGTCGCATTACGGCTTCACCGAGGAGCAGCTGGCCAAGGGCGACTTCAACCCGCAGATGTTCAACTCCTTCCTCGATGGCACCAAATCCGGCATCGAGATGGCGGCGGTCGCCAATGCCTGCGGCCTCACCCCGCCCTCGGACGGGCTGCTGTTCCCGCCGGTCGGCGTCGATGATCTGCAGAACATTCTGCGCCCCAAGGCAAAGGGCGGCGTGCTGGAAGGCGAAGGCATGGTGGAGGTGATCTCCAGCCTGAACCGCGACGGCAGCGAGGTGTTCCGTGATCTGCGCTGGGGCGTCTATGTCGTTTTCAAGGGCGCCAATGCCTATGTCCATGACTGCTTCGCGCAATATGGGCTGCTGACCGACGACAGCGGCGTCTATACGGCGATGTACAAGCCCTATCACCTGATCGGGCTGGAACTCGGCATCTCCGTCGCCTCGGCTGCCCTGCGCAAGGAGCCGACCGGCCAGCCCCGCGCCTTCCGCGGCGATGTGGTGGCCACGGCCAAGCGCGATCTTTCCGCTGGCGAAACGTTAGATGGCGAAGGTGGCTACACGGTCTGGGGCAAGCTGCTGCCGGCCGAGACCTCGCTGAAGCTGGGCGGCGTGCCCATCGGCCTCGCCCATGGCATCAGGATGACCAAGCCGGTAAAGGCCGGCCAGCCGGTCACCTGGTCCGATGTCGAGGCCAAGGAAGACGACGCCACCACCTATCGCCGGGCGATGGAACGGCACTATGCCGTGGGACTGTCAAAAGCGGCGGAATAGGCTGGAAGGCACAGACCGTCATTCCCGGCCTTGTGCCGGGAATCCAAGGTGCAGTTTACTCGACCAACATCCAGTCAGCGGAAACATGGACCCCCGGCACAAGGCCGGGGGTGACGGACTGGAGAGAAACCAGAATTACCTTTAATGCCGGAAGTGGCGCATGCCGGTGAAGACCATGGCGAGGCCGGCCTCGTCGGCCGCGGCGATGACCTCGGCGTCGCGCATCGAGCCGCCGGGCTGGATGATAGCCGTCGCCCCGGCCTCGACAGCCGCCATGAGGCCATCGGCGAAGGGGAAGAAGGCGTCCGAAGCGACGACGGAGCCCTTGGTCCAGGCCTCGGTCTCGCCGGCAGCGTGGGCGGCGTCGAGCGATTTGCGCGCCGCGATGCGCGAGGAATCGACGCGGCTCATCTGGCCGGCGCCGATGCCCACGGTGGCCCCATCCTTGGCGTAGATGATCGCGTTTGACTTCACATGCTTGCAGACCCGGAAGGCGAAGAGCAGATCGGCAATCTCCGCCGCACTCGGCTGGCGCTTCGTCACCACCTTCAGATCGCTGGCCGAGATCCGGCCATTATCGCGGCTTTGCAGCAGATAGCCGCCGGCCAGAGAACGCAGCGTCACCCCGGCGCTGGCCGGGTCGGCCATGCCGCCGGTCAGCAGCAGGCGCAGATTCTTCTTCGCCGCCAGAACGGCTTTTGCCCCTTCATCGGCGTCCGGTGCGATTACCACTTCCGAGAAAATGGCCGAGATCTGGTCGGCCGTGGCGGCGTCCAGCGTGCGGTTCACGGCAATGATGCCGCCAAAGGCGCTGACCGGGTCGCAGCGGAAGGCGCGGGCATAGGCTTCGGCGATGCTGCCACCCTCTGCCACGCCGCAGGGATTGGCGTGCTTGATGATGGCGACGGCCGGCCCCTCGAACTCGGATACCAGCTCGAAGGCCGCATCGGTGTCGTTCAGATTGTTGAAGCTCAGCTCCTTGCCCTGAATCTGGGTCGCCGTGGCAACGCCGGGCCGGGCGGCACCGCCGGTATAGAAGGCGGCCTGCTGGTGCGGGTTCTCACCATAGCGCAGCACCTGCTTCAGCTCGCCACCGATGGCGATGCGGCGCGGGAAGGCCTCGCCCAGCTGGCCGGCGAACCAGGTGGAGATCGCCGCATCATAGGCCCCGGTGCGGGCATAGGCAGTGGCGGCCAGCTTCTTGCGCAGCGCCAGCGTGACTGCACCCTTGTTGGCGGTCATCTCGTCGATCAGCGGCTGGTAGTCGGCGGCATCGACCACGACGGAGACGAAGCCGTGATTCTTCGCCGCCGCGCGGATCATCGCCGGGCCGCCAATGTCGATATTCTCGATGGCCTCGTCGAAACCGGCGCCCTTGGCGATGGTCGCCTCGAAGGGGTAGAGGTTCACGACCAGCAGATCGATCGGCGCGATGCCATTGGCCTCCATCGCCTGCACGTGATCGGCCAGGTCGCGGCGCGCCAGCAGCCCGCCATGGATCGTCGGGTGCAGCGTCTTCACCCGGCCATCCATGATTTCCGGGAAGCCGGTATGGTCGGCGACCTCTTTCACCGGCACGCCGGCGGCAGCCAGCGCCTTGGCGGACCCACCGGTCGACAGGATCTCGACGCCCTGGCCGGCCAGGAATCGGCCCAGCTCGACAAGGCCGGTCTTGTCAGACACGGAAATCAGGGCGCGGCGGATGGTTACCAGATCGGCATCGGCCATGGGCTGCTCCAGCAATAATAAGCGAGAATGGATATTTCGCGCACCGTCTAGACCATGCGGCCGGGGGTGACAAGCACCGCATCGTCGCAGCCTACAGCTTGCCCTGCTTCTTCAACCGGGATTCGCGCACGCTGATATAGGTGGCCGCGCCAAAGATCATCGACCCGCCGACATAGACCCAGATATCCGGTATCTCGAAGAACAGCACATAGCCCAGGATGCTGGTCCAGATCAGCTTGGCGAAATCCAGCGGCAGGACCGCGGAAGCGTCAGCCTCGTGCAGTGCCTGGTTCATGCAGGTCTGGGCGATGGTGCCCAGCAAAGCGATGAAGCCCAGCACCAGATATTGCTCCGCGCTCGGCCATTGCCAGAACGGGATCGCCGCGATGCCGGTCAGCGGCGCCATGACGATGGCCATATAGGCGGTGATGGCGACGCTCGATTCGGTCGAGGACAGCCGCTTGATGCACAAGATCGCCAGCGCCCACAGCGCCGAGGAGCCGATCACCAGAATCGAGCCGGTATCCAGCGCCACCAGGCCCGGCCGCAAAATCACCAGCATGCCCAGAAACCCGACGAACATTGCCGCCCAGCGCCGGCCGCGCACCACCTCGCCCAGCACCAGCGCCGCCCCCAGCGTGGCGAAAAGCGGGGCGGTGAAGCTGAGCGCCGTCACCTGTACCAGCGGCGTGATCGACAAGGCGAAGAAGAAGCACAGCATCGCCCCGGTGTTCAGCGTGCCGCGCAGGACATAGAGGCCCAGCCTCTGGGTGCGCAGCACGGCAAAGCCGGTGCGCGCCAGAATCGGCAGCAGCACGAACAGCGCGAAGAAATTGCGGAAAAACGCGATCTCGAAGGGGTGCAGGCCGGTGGAGGCCGCGCGGATACTGGCATGCATGCCGGAGAAGGCGGCCGTTGCCACCAGCATCATCAGGGCGCCCCGCATCGGCGCCGGCATTCTTTTGTAGAAGCCGAACAAGGCCGCCCCTCGCCGCAGGCGCCACACCCCGGCGGCGGCGCGCCTGTTGTTGATAGCAAATGCAAGCCGCCGGCATCACCCTGAAACGGCGATATCCGGATTACTCGCCGGGCTGGGCCTGTTTCAGCAGCACGCCGTCGCCCTGATATTCCGGCACCAGACGGTGGATCAGAATCTGCGTCTGTTCGCCCCGGCGATTGCGGGCCGATTCGGACAGCTCGTCGAAGGCCCGGCTGAGCAGCGCGTGGTCGGCGGTGCGCGGCGTAGCGAGCTGCAGCCCGGTCTGGCTGGTCGGCAGCAGCGCCTCGGAGCCGTGGAACAGCTCCTCATACAGCTTCTCGCCGGGCCGCATGCCGGTGAAGACGATATCGACATCGACACCGGGGGTCAGCCCGGCCAGACGGATCATCTGCCGCGCCAGATCGAGAATCCGCACAGGCTCGCCCATGTCGAGCACGACGATAGCGCCGCCCTCCTCGACATGCGGGTCGGACAGGGTGCAGGCCTGGAGGACCAGCTCCACCGCCTCGCGCACGGTCAGGAAATAGCGCTTCATCTCCGGGTCGGTGACGGTCAGCGGCCCGCCGCGCGCCAGCTGGCGCTGGAACAGCGGCACGACCGAGCCGGTGGAGCCCAGAACATTGCCGAAGCGGACCGTGGTGAAGCGGGTGCGCGGGCCACCGGGGCGGCGACGCTCGACGATATCCAGCGACTGGCAATAGGCCTCGGCCAGGCGCTTGGTCGCGCCCATCACGCTGGCCGGGTTGATCGCCTTGTCGGTCGAGATCAGCACCATCGCCTCGACACCAGCCTCGATGCAGGCATCGGCGACATTGCGGGTGCCAACCACATTGGTCAGCACGCCTTCATTCGGATTCGCCTCTACCATTGGCACATGCTTCAGGGCGGCGGCATGGAACACCACATCCGGGCGCTCGCGACGGAACACGTCGGACATCCGCAGCCTATCGCGCACATCGCCCAGTATGGCGACCCGCGACTGGTCTTCATGGCGTTCCGACATTTCCAGGTCGATCTCGTAGAGCTGGTATTCAGAATTATCGAGCAGGATCAGATGCGCCGGGCCAAGATCGCTGATCTGGCGCACCAGCTCGCCGCCGATGGTGCCGCCGGCGCCGGTCACCAGCACGCGGCGGCCGCCGATCAGCGCGGCAACCGCATCGCGGTTCAGCACATTCTGCGGCCGGCCCAGCAGATCCTCGACATCAATCGGCTTGATTTCGATTTCGGTGCCGAAATGACCTTCGAGATTGGTCAGGCGTGGCAGGCGGGACAGCTTGATGCCCAGCGTATCGGCAATCTCCAGCAGGGTGCGCACATCGGTGCCATCGACCCGGCGCGGCGTGATGATCATGCGTTCCGGCCGGGCGCCGCGCTCATCCAGCACCCGGACGATCTCCGGCAGCTCGTCGAAGGTACCCAGAACATCGATGCCCCGGATCTTGCGCCCGACGCGGCCCGGCTTGCGATCGACCACGCCGACCACCCGGTAAGGCGCCAGACGCAGGCGGCTCATCTCGCGGATGAACAGATCGGCCTCGTCGCCGGCGCCGACCAGCAGCACCGGCACCCGGCGCTGGCCGTCGCGCTCCAGCACGCCGACAATGCCGCGATCCTTCATCACCCGATAGAGCAGCCGGGGGCCGGCCAGCATCGCCGTCATGATGAACAGATTGATGACCACCAGCGAGCGCGGCACATCCTCCAGCCGGGTGATCAGGAACAACGCGGCGAGAAACAGCAGATTGGCCAGGACCACCGCGCGGATGATCTGCACCACGTCGCAGACCGACGCATAGCGCCAGATCGCCCGGTCCAGGCGGAAGGCGACAAACACGGCGGTGGAAACGCTGACGAAGACAGCCAGGCCGAGATACACGACAGCGGGGCTGTAGCTGAACATCTCGGCGCCCAGACGCAGATACAGCGACAGCATGAAGGCTGCCGCCGCCATCACGATGTCGTGCAGGTAGGTGACAATAATCCGCTGTACTTGGCGGCCTGTCACTGCCGAGACCCGTTTACCATGGCTGAGGTTTCTTTCGCTCGCTATAGCTGCAACGGACAATAGCACGCCCCCTCAGGAACCCGCTATAAGCCATTACAATTGCTGGCCTGATGCGGTGAGACGGAATGCCCTTTGAACATCAAACGGCGGTTGCCAGTCGAAGGTTGCAATAAAATTGCCGCCATCGAGAGAATAATCGCCGCATAACCGACGTGCCGCGTCCCTGCCCATCAGCAGATTTATCAGCCCAGGACCACCCGGCAGAAGAAACCCGGAACGCCCCCTGGCCTGACGAAGCTGACGTATCAGCGCCGAAACCGACATTTCTTCCCCGTCGCGGATCAGAAAATGTCGTCCCTTGCCTTCCGGCGCCTCAAGACATGTTTCAACAGCACTTACTAGATTACCCAGATACAGCATGGCCCGCCGGTTGTCGATACCAGCAAGCGGCAGGGGCAGCGGGATATCAGCCAGGCGCAGCAGTTTGGCGAAATTACCGCCAACCCCCGGACCATAGACCAGTGGCGGCCGCAGGATCACCGCATCCGGAAATTCGGCCAGCACCGCCGCCTCCGCCGCCAGCTTGGCGCGGGCATAGGGCGATTCCGGCCGGGGCACATCCTCATCCCGGAAAGGCTGGCCCGGCGGCGATTCCTCGCCCATCACCTTGGCGCTGCTGAACAGCAGGAAATGGCGGATTCCAGCCTGTTGCGCCGCGCGTGCCAGGGTTGCCGCCCCCTCCACTGTCACCCGGTGCAGGTCAGCCTCGGACAGCGCGCCCTGCTCGGCCGGGGCCGCCAGATGCACAATGGCGCTGACGCCGTCCAGTGCCGCCCGCCACTCTGTGGCCGGCCCGATATCGCCGATGACCACTGCATCAACGCCCGAGGTCGTGCCTTGCTGCGCATTTCGCAGGGCAGCCCTGACCGGGCGGCCGGCAGCGTGGAAATGCCGCACCAGCCCGCGCCCGATGAAGCCGCTGGCACCCGTCACTAGGATCGTCATGCTATGCCGCCGGGGCGGAGGCGGGAACCGCCGGCCGGGCACGTGCCATCCAGAGCAGCAGCGCGGCGACCACCAGCACCGCGCCCAGCAGGGCCAGCAGCACATGCCCGTGCCCGGCCAGCAGGGCCAAAGCGATCAGCAGCGTATTGGCGACCAGCACGCGATGGCTGACGGCGGCATGGCTGAAGCCGCGCTGCACCGCCTGCTGGTAGAAATGCTGACGATGGCCATGCCAGAATTTCTCACCACGCAGGACACGGCGGCCCAGCGTGAGGGTGGCATCGGCCAGGTAATACAGCGGCAGGATCAGCGCCGGCGCCCAGGCCCCCTCTGTCGCGGCCGCCAGCAGCAGGAAGCCCAGCAGATACCCCAGCGGCACGCTGCCGACATCGCCCAGAAAAACCCGCGCCGGCGACCAGTTGAACAGCAGGAACCCGGCGGCGGCAGCGGCCAGCATCAGCGCCGGCGGCTGGAATCCAGCCAGCGCGCCCGCCAGCACCAGCCCAAGCGACAGGCAGATCGCCTCCAGCCCGGCCAGCCCGTCGATTCCATCCATGAAATTGAACAAATTGATGAACCACAACCACACCAGCGCCACCAGCGCGAGATCCAGCATCGGCGGCAGCCAGCCCTGGAATACCAGCCCTTGCTCCGCAATCACCATCAGGCCCAGCAGCACCGCGAGGAGCTGGAACAGGATGCGGGTCAGTGCCGTCAGATCGCGCAGATCGTCGATGAAGGACACCCCCGCCAGCATCACCGCCGCCGCCAGCACCACCAGCATCGGCGCCAGAATCTCCGGCGCGGTCAGGCCATAGGCGAGCCAGCCGGCAGACAACGCCGCCATCACGGCGATGCCGCCGCCGCGCGGCACCGGTGCTGAATGGCTGGACCGGTGATTGGGGTGGTCGAGCACGGATTTGCGGTGCAGCAGAACCAGCACGCCGCGTGTCGCCAGCGCGGCCAGCAGCAGCACGGCCAGCGGCGCCATCAGGCTCCATAGCCAGCTCATGGCTTCTTGTCTTCCCGGCGCAGCGCCCATTTCACGCTGGCACCGCCGGTCTGCAGATCGCCGGTGATGGTGAGCTGCTGGCAGCGTTTCATCTCGCCCCGCCGCCCGAGATAGATGCTGTCGGCCACATCCAGCGTGCCGCCCGAGGCGCGCAGCTTCCAGCCCAACCCGCTCGGCAGACGCAGCAGGGCCAGCGCGCCATTCTGGCTCATCGAGGCCTTGACCTTGGGGTGCAGGTGGAAGCGGATGGTGAAGACCTTGCCGCCGGTGCCGGTCAGCGTGTCCTCGCCGCGCAGATCATCGCCATCGGCGGAGAGGTAGAGCCGCCGCCGATGGGTCAGCATCAGCCGCTCGGCATAGCCGTCATGGCTCGCTTCGACCCACATATTGCCGTCCTGCTCCTGGCGCTCGCCATGCACGTCGGACGGGCCATGGCCCAGACTGCCATCGGCCAGGATCTCGGCCGAATTCACGTCGTCCACCACCAAAGTGGAATGCGCAGCGGTCGAGCGCTGGGCCAGATTCCAGTCCGGCCGGCCGGCGGCAGCGCCGCAATTCACGATCAGCCGCTCCTTGCCGACGCTCATTTCGAAGGACAGCATGCCGGCATGGGCGCAGCCATCGACATCACTGGGCGGGCCGGCATCCAGGATCACCAGCGTGCGGCTGGCGGCCAGCCGGTGGAAGCCGGACGCGCCGGGATCGCTGAGCGGCCGGATCTTCGCCTCGGATTGCGCCAGCACGGCATCGACCAGCAGGAAATCCTCTTCATTGCTGTCATTGAACAGCGCCAGCCCGCCATCGCCATGGCGGAAAAAGCGCAACAGCGAGGCCATCCGCTCTATCGCGCTGTCCAGCATCGGCGGACAGGGCTCGCTGGCGGCACGCAGGCAGGCACGGATGTCGATCAGGTCGCGCAGCACCAGCAGATGCCGCGAAGGGCTGCGCGAGATATGGCAGCCATCGGGCAGCAACTGCCCCGCCAGACTGTTCTGCAACTGCCGGATGCCCTGGGCCAGCAGCTTTTCGCATTCCGGCAGGGCGGTGCCGACATAGACCAGCCCCTTGGCCGCCCGTATCGCCGCACTGCCACCGCCGGCCTGACGGGCAACCCGGGTCAGGTGGCGGGCCTGCTTCGCCACGCTGTCGAGAAAGCGGTAGCGGAACTCGTCATCGGCGCTGGCACAGAAGAAATCGTAATGGCCGATCCAGCTGGCGATGCGCTCGCCCAGAATATCAGGCTCCCAGACGAAGCCGTCCCAGTCGCCATAGCGGTCGATCCAGTCGGCGACCAGCTCGCGCGCCCGGCGACGTGCCATGTCACCGCCGACCTGACGCAGATCGCGCAGCCAGGCAAAGCCGTTCAGCGCCGCCTGCCAGTCGCCCGTGGTGCCGGCCGGCACCCAGACATCCTCATCCTGCGGATCGGCCGACATCAGGGCGACATGGCCGAGCAGCGAGAACCGCCCTTCGAGGATCAGCCGGCCATGGTCGGAATCGCCGGGCCAGGTATCAGTCGGCACCGGGCGCAGCGCATCCGGCACCCGGCCGGCCAGCATGTAGCGGTAGAGCGGCGTGCCGTAGGTAAAGGACTGGATAGCCCCCCAGAAGCCCCCATTCCGACCTGCGCCATCGCGTTCCGCCGTCAAGCTCAGTCGCCCCTCAAGGTCCGTATGTTCGCCGCATAGGTGGCAGCCCCCCCGGCGAAGGTCGCCGTGCCGGCCACCAGCACATCGGCCCCGGCGGCAATCGCCTGCGGGGCGGTGCGGGTATTGATCCCGCCATCGACCTCCAGCTCGATCACCCGGCCGCTATCGTCAATCATGCGGCGCAGCCGGGCGATCTTGTCAAGCTGGCTGGCGATGAAGCCCTGCCCGCCAAAACCCGGATTCACGCTCATCACCAGGATCAGATCGATATCGCCCAGCAGATACTCGACCGCCTCGACCGGCGTGGCCGGGTTCAGCACGATGCCGGCCTTCTTGCCCAGCGACTTGATCAGCTGCACGGTGCGGTGCGGGTGCGGCCCGGCCTCCGGGTGGAAGCTGATGATATCCGCCCCGGCCTCGGCGAAGGCTTCGACATAGGGATCGACCGGCGCGATCATCAGATGCACATCGAAAGCCAGGGTGCTGTGCGGGCGCAGCGCCTTCACGACCAGCGGCCCGATGGTCAGGTTCGGCACGAAATGGCCGTCCATGACATCGACATGCACGTAATCCGCCCCGGCCTCGGTGATGGCGCGGACTTCCTCGCCCAGCCGGGCGAAATCGGCGGACAGGATGGACGGGGCAATCTTGATCGCTAGTGACATAGGCGCTTCCTTAATCCTTTAGCCAATCCGCCGCAAGCGGGCGGCATAGAAACCGTCGAAACCGCCCTGATCGGCCAGATGGCAGGGCAGCGTGCGCAGATCGCCGGCAGCGGTAATGCAGTCCGACCAGCCGCCAATCTCCGCCGGATCGACCGGCACCCGCTCCGCTGCGATGGTGCCGCTTTCCAGCAGCGCCTCGATGCGCGCCGCCCCCTCCTCCGGCTGCAGGGAGCAGGTGGCATAGACCAGCATGCCGCCCGGCTTCAGCATGGCAAGCGCATTGGCCAGCAGCCGGTCCTGCAAGGCGGTCAGCTTGGCGATTTCTGCCGGGGTCTTGCCCAGCGCGACATCGGGGTGGCGGCGGATCGTGCCGGTGGCGCTGCACGGCGCATCCAGCAGCACGGCATCGACGGGGGCTTTCGGTTGCCAGCGCACGCCATCAGCGGCGACGACCGGCACCTCGAAGCCCAGCCGCTCCATGTTCTGGCTCAACCGCTCCAGCCGCCTTGCGGAGCGGTCCACCGCCGTCACTTTCGCCCCGGCAGCGGCCAGCTGGGCGGTCTTGCCGCCGGGCGCTGCACACAGATCAATGACGCTCTTGCCCGCAACATCGCCCAGCAGGCGGGCCGGCAGGGCGGCGGCGGCGTCCTGCACCCACCAGGCGCCCTCGTCATAGCCCGGCAGCTCGCCGATATGCCCGCCGAAACCGCGCCGGATTGCCCCGGTCGGCAGCAGCGTGGCCTCCAGAATCTGTGCCCAATGGGCCGGGTTCTCGCGGGCCTGGATGTCGAGCGGCGGATCGGTCAGGTTGGTTGCGGCAATCGCCCGCGCGGTATCCTCGCCATAGGCCTTCACCCAGCTGTGCCAGAGCCAGCCCGGCAGGTTCAGCATGGCGGCATCCTGCTGTGCCAGCACGGCCGCGCCCTCACGGTCGACCCGGCGCAGCACGGCGTTCACCAGCCCCTTGAACCCGGCATAGCGGGAATTGGCCAGCAGGCTGACCATGGAATCGATGGCGGCATGCGCCGGCACCTGCAGGAACAGCAGCTGCACCGCCCCCAGCCGCAGGGCATTGCGCGCCGGCCCGGCCGAGGCCGGCAGCTTGCGTTCCATGAAGCCGTCCAGCAGCACGTCGATCTGGCCCAGCCGTTTCAGCGTCGTCGCCACCATGATCCGGGCAAAGCCGCGGTCGCGCGATTCCAGGCCGGCAGCGCCCGCAGCGGCAATATCGAACGCCTCCTCCATCGACTGGGAATGGTCGAGAACGGCGTTCAGCGTGGCCAAGGCCACGGCGCGGTCAGCGTATTTCTGGCTCATGAACTAGTAGTTTCCGGTCGCGCCGTCGGGATTGCCGAAAGGCGGGAAATCGGCCAGATGGGCCGTTTCCCGATGATGATTCAAGGCCCAGTGGACACTGGGAAAGGCGATGTCGTCCCAGGGAATATCATCCCAGCGGAACAGATCGACCTCCAGTGATTCCTCGCCAATTCCGAAATCGGGCGTGACCAGCCGGGCGCGGTAGATCAGCTGCACCTGGCTGATCCGGGGAATGCTGTAGACCGCCAGCAGCCGCTCGATGGCAATGTTGGCCAGCGCTTCTTCGCGGACTTCGCGCGCGGCACCGGCTTCCGTACTCTCGTTCAGCTCCAGATAGCCGGCCGGCAGGGTCCAGAATCCGCGGCGCGGCTGGATCGCGCGGCGGCACAGCAGGATGCGGTCGTCCTGCAGGCAGACCGCACCGACAACGATTTTCGGATTGTCATACTGGATGAAGCCGCAATCGTCACAGACCAGACGCGGCCGGTTATCGCCGTCCGGCACACGGCTGTTCACAGGCCCCTTCGCCGGCGAAGGCGGGGTAGGTTCGGGCGTCTGGCGGCTCATGCGGCTAGATTTGGCGGTGTTTGGCCGTGGCGGCAAGCATTAAAGGCAAAGGCCGGCGCAGGGGCCGGCCTTTCTGTGTATCGCGTGGGGGAGTCGCCGCTAAACCAGAATATCGATCTGCGAGCCGCGCTCGCCCTGGGAGCCGCGCGACCCCCGCGAGGAAAGGGCGTTGCGGGCATCGAAGACCCGCCCACCATTGCGCTGGTCGTTTTCGCGCGCCCGCTCGTCCTGGCGCTGCTTTTCCACCGATTGCTTGGTGTTGGGAACCGCATCGCGCAGGATCTGCACCGTCTCGCCGCGAATAGCCGCCGCTGTCGGTGCTGAGGCCAGCGCCGTCGGGGTTACCGCAGGAGGGGGTGGTGCTAACGGTTGCATTTCGATCTCATACCTCTTTCCATAAGATAGTGCTGATCGAAATTCGTTACAAGGTTGTTACCGCTGAAGCGCCGCAACCCCCGGCAGGGTCTTGCCTTCCAGCCATTCCAGGAAGGCACCGCCGGCGCTGGAAACATAGGAGAATTTCTCCTCCACCCCGGCATGCGCGAGCGCGGCCACCGTGTCGCCACCGCCGGCCACCGATAGCAGCTTGCCCGACTGGGTGAGGCGCGCAGCGGCCTGGGCCAGCGCCGTGGTACCCTGATCGAAGGGTGCCGTCTCGAAGGCGCCAACCGGGCCGTTCCAGACCAGCGTGTGGCACTCGGCCATGGCGCTTTCCCAGACCAGCTGCGTGGCCGGGCCGATATCCAGGATCATCCGGTCAGATGGCACGGCATCAATGCCGACCACGGTGGTCTCCACCCCGGCGGCGAGTGTCTCGGCGATCACCGCGTCGGTTTGCAGCAGGATCGTGCAATTGGCGGCCTTCGCCTTCTTCAGGATGTCGCGGGCTGTGTTGGCGAGATCGCGTTCGCACAGCGACTTGCCGACCTCGACGCCCTGCGCATAGAGAAAGGTATTGGCCATGCCGCCGCCAATCGCCAGCTTGTCCACCCGGGCGACCAGATTGCCCAGCAGATCCAGCTTGGTCGATACCTTGGCGCCACCGACCACGGCCATGACCGGGCGCGTCGGCGCAGTCAGCGCCTTTTCCAGCGCCTGCAATTCCTGCTGCATCAACCGGCCGGCGGCGGAGGGCAGCAGCCGCGCCACGCCCTCGGTCGAGGCATGGGCGCGGTGTGCGGCGGAAAATGCGTCATTCACATAGATATCGCCCAGGCTGGCGAGCTCCCGCGCCATTTCCGGGGAATTGGCTTCCTCGCCGGCATAGAAGCGGGTGTTCTCCAGCACGGCGATGTCGCCATTCTCCAGGCTGTCGACCAGCGCCTTGGCGGCAGGCCCGATGCAATCCGGCGCGAAGGACACCTTGCGGCCGCCCAGCGCCGCCGACAGCGCCGGCACCAGCGGCTGCAGCGAGAAAGCGGCATCCGGCTTCCCCTTCGGCCGGCCGAAATGCGACAGCACGATCACGCGCGCGCCCTTGTCGGCCAGCTCCGTCAGAGTCGGCGCCAGACGGGCGATGCGGGTGGCGTCGCTGACCTTGCCATCGCGCATCGGCACGTTCAGATCGGCGCGCACCAGCACGCGCTTGCCGGCAACGGACAGGTCGTCGAGGGTCTTGAAGCTGGCCATGGGGGAATGTCCCTGTATCTCGGATAAGAAGGCGCGTCGCGGGTTTACAAGCATAACGCGGCGGCGCTGTAAATGGGTCCGGACCTATCGGTCCTTGGCGAAAGGATCGTCCGGGCGCAGGCCGTGCTGGCCCAGGGATTCGAAATTGCGGATGCTGGCATCGTCCAGCGCCATGCCCTTGGCGCGCGCCAGCTGGGCCGCTTCGGCCGCCAGGTCGAGGAAGCGCTCAAGCGGTGAATCGACGCTCAGGCTCGTGCCGCCGCCTGACAGGGTCAGCTGCATCCACCCTTCGGAACGGTCGCGCCGGGTCGAGAAATAGGCCAGCTTCACCTGCTCCACATCCGCCCAGTCGAGCTGCCGGCGCCGTGTATCGACCAGGGCGATGCCGGTCTCCGTCACCGTCACCCGGGTGCGGTGGCGCAGCCAGGTGCGGATGCCGAACGCCAGGAACAGCAGCGCCAGGCCGCCCAGGACAACCAGAAAGCCGCCATGGATGTCCGGCACCACCAGAATCGGCCCCAGCGTGAAGCACAACCCGGCGACGGCCCGGATGTAGTCCCAGCGGATCGCGTTATCCTGATAGCGCAGCACCTGAATGTCAGGTGACGATGCCTCTGCCTGCATGGTCATGCCTCAGGCCAGATCGACCAGCACGGGCACATGGTCGGAGGCTTTTTCCCAGCCCCGGACCGGTTTCAGGATCTGCCAGTCCCGCAGGGCCGGCTTCAGGTCGGGCGTCACCCAGATATGGTCGAGACGGCGACCCCGGTCGGACGCCTCCCAATCCTTCGCCCGGTAGCTCCACCAGGAATACAGCTTTTCCGTTTCGGGAACGAAATGACGAACCGCATCGACCCAGTCCAGGGTCGATTGCAGCTTCGCCATATGCTCAACCTCGATGGGTGTATGGCTGACCACGTCCAGCAGCTGCTTGTGCGACCAGACATCATGCTCCAGCGGCGCGATGTTCAGATCGCCGACCAGGATGCGCTTGATCCCATCGCCCTTCATGGCGCCGAACCAGGCGGTGATTTCCTGCAGGAACTGCAGCTTATGGGCAAATTTCACATTCATCGCCGGGTCGGGGATATCGCCGCCGGCAGGAATGTAGAAATTATGCAGCTCGACCCCGTCTTCCAGCGTGACGGAGACGTGGCGGCAATCCTCCTTGTCGCACCAGTGGCGGGGGCCGGCGAAGGCGAAGGGGCGGCGCGACAGGATCGCGACGCCGTTATAGCCCTTCATCCCGGCCACCGCCTGATGCTCATAGCCGGCCGCCGCGATCGCCTCGCCGGGAAACACCCCGTTCTCTGCCTTGATCTCCTGCAGGCAGACAACATCGGGCTGGTGCTCCGCCATCAGCTTCAGCAGCAGCGGCAGGCGCAGGCGGACGGAATTGATGTTCCAGGTGGCAATACGCAACGGCATCAGATCAGCCCATTTTCACGATGATGCTGCCAACGCCCTCGACGCTGCCTTCCATCACCTCGCCCTTGGCGACCGGGCCGACGCCTTCCGGCGTGCCGCTATAGATCAGGTCGCCGGGGAACAGCTCTACCAGAGTGGAGAGATAGGCGATGGTGTCCGGCACATTCCAGATCATTGCCGAGATATCGGCATCCTGCTTTACAGCGCCATTCACGGAAACCTGAATGCGGCCGGTGGTCGGATGGCCGATCTTCGAGGCCGGCACGATATGGCCGCAGGGGGCGGAATGGTCGAAGCCCTTGGCCATGTCCCAGGGGCGCGCCAGCTTCTTCGCCTCGGCCTGGATGTCGCGGCGGGTCAGGTCGATGCCGACGGCATAGCCATAGACATGCTCCAGCGCCTTTTCGGCCGGAATGTTCACCCCGCCCTTGCCCAGCGCCACCACCAGCTCGATCTCGTGATGCAGATCCTTGGTCGCCAGCGGATAGGGGGCAACCGCCGGTGTATCGCCATTGGCGCCCTTTTCGCACAGCACGATGGCGTCGGCCGGCTTGGCGAAGAAAAAGGGCGGCTCGCGATCTGGATCATGGCCCATCTCGCGGGCATGGGCAGCGTAGTTGCGGCCGACGCAATAGATGCGGCGGACCGGGAATTCGCCCTCTCCGCCGGCGACGGGAATGCTGATCTGGGCCGGGGCGGGGATCACGTAGGTCATTGGAAGTTCCTCACGATAGGGACCGTCAGATGGGGCTCAGGCGAGGCCGAGGCGCTGGCGCTCGGCTTTGCTGAAATAGGCATCGGCATGGATATCGCCACGCGGCACGCCGCGCGCCACAAGCATGGCGGTCGCAGCTTCCACCATGGGAGGCGCGCCCGCAAGATAGGCTTTGCAACCGGTGAAATCCGCGAAATCGGCAGCCGCCACCTGATGGATGAATCCGGTACGGCGCGTCGTCATGCCGGAAGGCGACGACAGCGCATAGACCACCGACAGATTGGGGTGCATGCCGCGCAGCGTCGTGAAGCGCTTTTCGTAATACAGATCCGGCTCGTCCTGGAAACCGGCATAGACATGGATATCGCCCTGATGGCCGGAAGCCAGCGCCGCCTCCACCATGGCCGCCATCGGCGCCAGGCCGGTGCCGCCGGCGATGCACAGCATCGGGCCGGTATGGGCGCGCCGCCAGTAGCAATCGCCATAGGGGCCGGTCAGGGTGACAATGTCGCCGGGACGCAGCTCTCGCTGCACAAAGGCGCTGGCCGTCCCGCCTTCCACCTGCCGGATATGGAAATCCAGATGGGGCTGGCCGGGCGGGCTGGCGATGGAGAAATCGCGCGGCGCCTGTTCGGGGAAGCCCAGCGACGCATACTGGCCAGGCCGGAAATCGAAGGTTAGGCCGGCCAGATCCAGCCGGACGCGCCGTGTCGCGCGGGCCAGCGGCTCGACGATCAGGACGGGGCAGGTCAGCTTTTGTTCCGGTATCGACTCAGCCACGGGTCAGGCCGCAACCTGGGCGGCAAGACGGGCCGCCGCCCGCGCCCGGCAGGCCGCACCGAAACCGGCGAACAACGCCTTGGAGACAGGCTCCTCCAGGTTTGGCCATTCCGGGTGCCATTGCACGGCCAAAGCGAAGGCCTTGGCCTCCGTGACGCTGACCGATTCAACGATGCCGTCCGGCGCCACCGCCTCGACAGTCAGCCCCGGCGCCAGCCGGTCGATGCCCTGGGCATGCAGTGAATTCACCAGCGCGCTCTCGACGCCGAGCAGCCCGTGCAGCACCCCGCCGGGCGTGATCGCAATCGGATGGGCCGGGCGGTATTTCGCGTCGAAATCGACATCGCGTCGCATGCGATGGTCGAACTTGCCGGGAATTTCCTGGATTTTCTGGTGCAGGCTGCCGCCCAGCGCGACATTCAGCTCCTGGATGCCGCGGCAGATGCCGAAAACCGGCACGCCGGCGGCAATGGCGGCGCGGATCAGCGGCAGGGTCGTTGAATCGCGCCCGGCATCGCAATCATCGCCCGCATCAAGGTCCGGGCGGCCATAATGATGCGGTTCGACATTCGACGGGCTGCCGGTCAGCATCAACCCGTCCAGCCGCTCGACCAGCGTCGGCAGGTCCAGCCTTTCGGCCAGCGCCGGGATCAGCACGGGCAGGCCGCCCGCCGCATCGGACACGCAGGTGATATATTTTTCCGACACCGAATGCAGCGGATGGTCGCCGGGCTGCTTGCGGCAGGCGGTCACGCCGATCAGGGGCACTATATTAGTCTTCATCATGACCGATTCTGCTAGCATTCCCGGCGCCGCAGGGCAAGGGGTGCAGGCGCATTGCAGGGGATACACGGGTTTGACCATCGAGACACTGCTTGCCTACAAGACGCTCGCGGTCGGGGTCTGGATCGCCCTGTTCCTGCTGGCTGAACGCCTGCGTCCGATGGCTGTGGTGCCGGCCGAGGCAAAAGGCCTGGCCCGTCTGGGACGCAATGGTGGGCTGTGGCTGCTGAATGCGGTGCTGTCGCCGCTGCTGGTGATTCCGGTCTCGCTCTGGGCCAGCCAGCACACGCTGGGCTGGCGGATGCCAGAATGGCAGGGCGGCTGGTTCCTGCTGCTGGACCTGCTGCTGCTGGATTTCCTGATCTACTGGTGGCACCGGGCCAATCACGAGCTGCCGTTGCTCTGGCGCTTCCATGAGGTGCATCACCTGGACCGGTTTCTCGATGCCAGCTCCGCCCTGCGGTTTCATTTCGGCGAGGTGCTGCTGTCGGCCGGGTTCCGGGCGCTGGTCATCATCCTGCTGGATATTCCGCTGGCCTCGGTGCTGGTCTTCGAGGCGCTGGTGCTGATGGCCTCGGTCTTCCACCATTCGAATCTGCGCCTGCCGGCCGGGCTGGAAAAATTCCTGGCCCGGCTGGTGGTCACACCCTCGATCCACTGGGTGCATCACCATGCGGTGCGCCGCAACACCGATTCGAACTACGCCACCATCCTCAGCCTGTGGGACAGGCTGTTTGGTTCCCGCAGTGCGACCAGACGCACCCCGGACCTGCCCATCGGATTGGAAGGGGTAGGACGGGACGATGATATCCGGGCGCTGCTGATGCGCCCCTTCAGGACAAGACCCTAATTGCGGGGGGAGTCGATTTTCGCCTGATCGTGGCGGAAAAGCTCGGGATCGATGCGCCCGCCATAGCGGGTGTCGTTCAGCGAGATGCGGGTCTGGATGCCCTGCTGATCGGTCACCGTCCATTGCCGCAATTCCAGCGGCACGTCGGAGAATACCAGCGACAGGGAGCCGGCCTCGCGATCCTTGGTCTGCACAAGATTGACCCGGATGACATTGTCGCGGTGCGTGATGTCGGTCACCGTCACATCGCCCGACAGCCGGATCGTATCGGCCAGGAGGAAGGCAACCGGCGTCGCGCTGACCGGCACAAAGCTTTCCTGTTTCAGGGTTTCCTCGAAATAAACCATCATCGTACCATTCGCCATCAGATAGGCCGGCTCCGGTTCGCTGTACTGCACCCGGATCTTGCCGGGGCGCGACAGGTAGAGCGTGCCATTCGCGGTCTGGCCCGTCGAGGCGATCTGCAGGAAATCCGCCTGCATGGTCTTGATGTTGTTCAGATAGTCTTCCACCCGCTGGACCAGCTCACGATCCGAGGCTTTCAGATCGACAGCGGCGATGAGGGTGGCAGAAGGGGTCGCCGGCTCCGCAGCCATGCTCGCGGAGGGGGACAAAGCAGGCAGGCCAAGGACACCGGCGACCAGGGCTGCGAGGAGGGGGATCTTTCGCATGGACTGGAAATAGGCAGGCCGGCGCACCGCCGCAAGCGCTGCCCCCGGAATGCCGCTAAAACGCCGCGAAGCGGTCTCTGCCGCCGGAGACAGCACCCGCATTTTATTCATCGGGGTCGCGCAGCAGGACCTCGCGCTTGCCGACATGGTTGGCCTTGGAAACCATGCCCTCGGCCTCCATCCGCTCAACCAGTCGCGCGGCGCGGTTATAGCCGATCTGCAGATAGCGCTGGATGAAGCTGGTCGAGCATTTGCGTTCGCGCGATACCAGCTCGACCGCCTTGTCGAACAGCTCGTCACGCTCGCCGTCATCGCTGCCGCCCATGCCGGCCATCTCGCCGGTGAGATCCTCATCCTCGGTGACCGATTCGATATAGTCGGGCACGCCCTGCGCCTTCAGATGGCGCACCACATCCTCGACCTCCAGATCGCTGACGAACGGCCCGTGCACGCGCGTCAGGCGGCCGCCGCCGGCCATGTAGAGCATGTCGCCCTGGCCCAGCAGGGTTTCCGCGCCGCCCTCGCCCAGGATAGTGCGGCTGTCGATCTTGGAGGTGACCTGGAAGCTGATCCGGGTCGGGAAATTCGCCTTGATCGTGCCGGTGATGACGTCGACCGACGGGCGCTGCGTCGCCATGATGATATGGATGCCCGCCGCGCGCGCCATCTGCGCCAGGCGCTGGATCGCCGCCTCGATATCCTTGCCGGCGACCAGCATCAGATCGGCCATCTCGTCGACCACCACGACGATATAGGGCAGCGGCTCCAGATCCAGCGGCTCGTCCTCGAAGACCGGCTTGCCGGTCTCGCCGTCGAAGCCAGTCTGGACACGGCGCTTCAGCACCTCGCCCTTCTTGCGCGCCTCCGCGAGGCGGAGATTGTAGCCGTCGATGTTGCGCACCCCGAGCTTGGACATGCCGCGATAGCGGTTCTCCATCTCACGCACGGTCCATTTCAGCGCCACCACCGCCTTGGACGGGTCGGTGACGACCGGCGCCAGCAGATGCGGGATGCCGTCATAGATCGACAGTTCCAGCATCTTCGGGTCGATCATGATGAAACGGCAGCGCTCCGGAGGCAGCTTGTAGAGCAGCGACAGGATCATCGCGTTAATGGCGACCGACTTGCCGGAGCCGGTGGTGCCCGCGACCAGCAGATGCGGCATCCGGGCCAGATCGGCAATCACCGGCACGCCGCCGATATCCTTGCCCAGCGCCAGCGGCAGCTTGGCGGCGCTGCGGTCATAGCTCTCCGCCTCGAAGGTCTCGCGCAGCAGCACGGTTTCGCGGTTCTGGTTCGGCAGCTCGATGCCGATGACGCTGCGCCCCGGCACCACGGCCACGCGCACCGACACAGCACTCATCGAGCGCGCAATATCGTCCGACAGGCCGATGACTCGCGAGGATTTCGTGCCCGGTGCCGGCTCCAGCTCGTACAAGGTGACGACCGGGCCGGGGCGGATCTTCACGATCTCGCCCTTCACGCCGAAATCAGACAGCACGGTTTCCAGCAGCCGGGCATTGGCCTCCAGCGCGTCCTGGTCGGGGCCGATGCGACGGCCTGGCTTTGCCGGCTCCAGCAGATCGACCGAGGGAAGCTGGTATTCGCCATCCGGGGCAAGATCCAGGCTGGTCTGCTTGACCGGCGGTTTCGCGGATTTGCGCTCGACTTTCGGTTCCGGCCGGGCGGCGGCACGCTCCTGCGGCACCTCGATGCGCGGCGCGCGCAGGCTGGAGCGTGCGACCGGTGCCTCGTCCCCGGCATCCTCGTCTTCATCATCGTCGCGGGCGGACAGCCGGTCGCGCGACAGCGGCCGGCCGGCCAGGCTCGGCTCCTGTCGGACGCCGCGCGTCGCCATGTCAAAACCGGCTTTTGCCGCGGCGCCGCCAATCTGGCCGCCAGCGGCAGCGGCCCGGTAGGTCAGCCGCCCGCCGGCCCAGATCATCCGGGCGGTATTGCGCAGCAGGACCCACCATTCACGCAGCGAGAAGCCCAGCACATAGATCAGCACGATGGTGGCGATGAAGGCGGCAACCAGCCCGACCAGCGCCAGCGACACGCTGGCCCCCAGCATCGGCAGGAAGGCACTGATCTTGGCCAGCATCAGCGTGCCGGTAAAACCGCCCAACCCGCTGACCAGCGGCCAGCCCAGAGGCGGTGTGACGGTGGCCAGCGCCACGGCGCCCGCCAGCAGTCCGAAGGGCAGCAGGGCGGCGCGCAGCCAGGCATTGGCCAGCCCCCGGCCAGCGGCCAGGCGATAGCCCCAGGCGGCAATGACCAGCGCCATCAGACCGCTGCCCAACCCCAGCGTCTGCAACAGCAGATCTGCGGTCAGCGCGCCCGGCAGGCCAAGCAGATTCTGCACCGGACCGGTGGTCGCCGTGTTCAGCGAGGGATCGCCCGGCTGATAGCCGAGCAGGGCAACGACAAGCGCCAGCGCCAGGGCGATCAGGGCAATGCCCGCCGCCTCGCGCAGCCGGCGCCGGACGAATGCGCCGAAACCGGGCGGAAAAAGAACGCTGCGATTGGCGCTGCTGCCGATGCTTGCCCTGCCGGTGGTCGCCATGCCCCCTCCTCGTCTCGTCGCCGTCACAGGGCGCGGGCCAACCGGGCCAGCGCATCCTCCATCACGTCATTGTCATAGACCAGGGCGACCCGGACATAGGGCGCGCCGGGATTGACGCCCTGGGCGTCCGGTACGGCCATATAGGCGCCTGGGATGGTGCGGATTGCCGCCTCCTTCCACAGCCGGGCGCAGGTCGCCTCGCCATCGCCGACATCAAGCCACAGGAAGAACCCCGCCTGCGGCCGGAAATAGCCGGCCTTGCCGGTCAGCAGCCGGCTCGCAATGTCGAAATTGCCGCGATACATCTTCTGGTTCGCCACCACATGCTCCTCGTCGCGCCAGACGGCGGTGGCGGCGGCAACGATGGGCAGCGGCATCGGCGTGCAGGCATAGCCGATCAGCTCGGCATAGCGCGCCATAACGCGGGCGTCGCCGGCCATGAAGCCGGCGCGCAGGCCCGGCGCGGAGGAGCGCTTGGACAGCGAATGGAACACCACGACATTGTCCATTGGCGTGCCATAGGGCCCGTCGCCCAGCGCGGCACAAGCCTCCAGCGCGCCGGAGGGCGGCACGACGTCGTAGATCTCGGCGTAGCATTCATCGACCGCCAGCACGAAATCATGCTCGCGGGCCAGCTTGATCCAGCTTTTCAGATAGGCGAGATCGCCCATCGTGCCCTGTGGATTGGACGGCGTGCAGAGATAGCAGAGGGCGGTGCGGTCCAGCACCTCCTTCGACACCGTCGCCGGATCGGGCAGGAAATTGCTCTCGGCGGTCGCCGGCAGATAGACACTCTCCGCATTGGCGGCCATCGCCGCCCCGCGATAGACGTGATAGGAGGGGCTGGGCATCAGCACCACCGGCTTTCCGCCGCCCTTGGCCGCCGGGATGGCCACCAGCGCCAGCATGAACAGCGGTTCGCGCGTGCCTGGCACGGGAACGATGTTGCGGTCAGGATCGACGAAGCCGGCGGGCAGCTTGTAGCGCATCGTCAGCCAGTCGGCGACCGCCTGCCGGTAGGCCGGCGTGGCCAGCGATGGCGGGTATTTGTTCCACAGATGCGCATTCTCGCTGAGCACATCCTTGATGAAGGCCGGCGGCTGGTTCTGCGGCTCACCCACGGACAGCATCAGCGGCGCATCATTGCTGACCGGCTGGATCGGATCCAGCAAGGTGCTGAGCTTGCGGAACGGATAATCGGCGAGCGGGTCGAGCCGGTCGTTGAACATGCGATGCCTGGCAGAATGACAAATGGGCGCACGGACCACCCGCTCGCCCCATTCCCTCACTATAGCCAGAGTAAAAAGAAAGACAATACAGAAGGGTAAAGCGATTCGTTCAGAGTCTTTATGAAGCGTAGCCGGGCAGCACCAAACGCAGGAGGCCCGGGCAGTTTCCTGCCCGGGCCTCCTTTGGTCCGAAGACCGGGGTCGAAAAGACCGGCTGCTTAGTTGCGGCCGAACTCCGGATAGGCCTCCATGCCCAGCTCGACCTTGTCCTGACCCATCACCTCTTCCTCCTCGCTGACGCGGATTCCGACGGTGTATTTCAGGATCAGCCAGAGCACCGCGCTGGTGACGATCATGAAGGCACCGATGGCCACGACACCGATGGCCTGGGTAACGAGCGACCCGGCACCGAAGATGCCGACAGCCAGCGTGCCCCAGATGCCGCAGACCAGATGGGCCGGGATCGCGCCGACGACATCGTCGATCTTCAGCTTGTCGAGCAGCGGAACCGCCAGCACGACCAGCACGCCGCCGATACCGCCGATGATGATCGACCAGAAATGATTGGTCAGATCGGGACCGGCAGTGATCGAGACCAGCCCGCCAATGGCACCGTTCAGGGCCATGGTCAGGTCGATCTTGCCATACATCAGCTGCGTCAGCATGCAGGCCGCCACCACGCCGCCGCAGGCCGCGAGGTTGGTGTTGGCGAACAGGATGGCGATGGCCGAGGCGTCAAGCGCCGAGCCCAGGGCCAGCTGCGAGCCGCCATTGAAGCCGAACCAGCCGAACCACAGTACGAAGGTGCCCAGCGTGGCCAGCGGCAGGTTGGAACCCGGCATCGGGGTGACGCGGCCATCGGCCCCGTACTTGCCCTTGCGCGCGCCCAGGATGATCGCACCGACCAGAGCCGCCCAGCCGCCCACGGAATGGACGATGGTGGAACCGGCAAAGTCGCTGAAGCCCATTTCGGACAGCCAGCCACCGCCCCATGTCCAGGCACCCTGGATCGGGTAGATGATGGCAGTCAGGACCGTGGTGAAGATGATGAACGGCCAGAACTTGATGCGTTCGGCCAGCGTGCCCGACACGATCGAGGCGGCGGTGGCGACGAAGACCATCTGGAAGAACCAGTCGGACATCACCGAATAGCCATTCTCGACCACGGCGGCAATCAGCGCCTCGGTCGATTCATCGGCGCCCAGCAGCGCCAGCTCGGCATCCGACGTGTTGTAGAGCAGCGAGAAGCTGCCGATCCAGCCGGTGACATCCGTGTACATCAGATTATAGCCGATCAGGTAGTACATGATGCCGGCCACGGAATAGAGCGAGATGTTCTTCAGGCAGATCGTCGCGGTGTTCTTCGAGCGCACCAGGCCCGATTCCAGCATGGCGAAACCGGCGGCCATCCACATGACCAGCGCGCCGCAGATCACAAACAGGAACGTGTTGAAAATAAACGCCGTCTCTCCCGAGACTTCGGCGTGAGCGGGCGACGCCGTCAGCGCCAATGGTGCGGCGAGTAGCGCCAGAACACCGACGCTTTTCGCGAGCCCCTTGCAAAACCCCTTCATCATTGCCTCCTCGCAAAAATCTTAAAGCGCGTCCGCGTCGGTTTCACCGGTCCGGATGCGGATGGCGCGGGCGATCTCCAGAACGAAGATCTTGCCGTCGCCGATTCGTCCGGTATTCGCTGCCTTCTGGATCGCCTCGACGACCCGCTCGACCAGATCGCCGGTCACGGCGACCTCGATCTTGACCTTCGGCAGGAAATTCACGGCGTATTCGGCGCCGCGATAGATTTCCGTCTGTCCCTTCTGTCGTCCAAAGCCTTTGACTTCACTGACCGTAAGGCCCTGAATCCCCAGCTCGGTCAGTGCTTCACGCACTTCATCGAGCTTGAAGGGCTTGATGATCGCTATCACCAGCTTCATGTCGCCCGCTCCCCTTCCCATCGGGTTTCCTTTACCGGCCACACGGCCGGACTTGGAGTTCCAATCCAAGAACCGTGCCGTTTGTGGCAGGGACAGGAAAAAGCCGGCATTTGCCCCATATCTGAGCTGGATAGCGCCAGAAATGCCCGAAAGAAAGGCACTGATATGCCTATTTTTTGGGCTGTATTTTTGGATTTGCGCGTTTCATAGGCGGGGGCTTTGCGGCAATCTGCCTCGCTGGACAGCAGCCCTGCCCCGGCCCAGACTTAAGAGGCACGGAGAAACCCCACCGGAACAGAGGGATCAGCCCTTCCATGGCGGCACGGCAGGACGATAAGCGGATGGATGTCGTGGTGATCGGCGGCGGGCTGGTCGGTATGACACTGGGCCTGGCGCTGGCGCAGCGCGGCCTCGCCGCCTGCGTGATCGACCGCCAGCCTTTGGCTGTGATGAGTGATGCGGCCTATGACGGGCGCGGCTCGGCCATCGCCCTGGGCTCCAAGCAGCTGCTCGATTCCCTTGGCCTCTGGGCGGATATCGCGCCGGAGGCCGGTGCCATCCTCGACATCCGGGTCTCCGACGGCGATTCCCGCCTGTTCCTGCATTACGACCATACAGAGGTCGGCACGGAGCCTATGGGCTGGATCGTCGAAAACCTGGTGACCCGCCGCGCCCTGACCCGCGCGCTGGAGCGGACGCCGGAGATCACACTCATCGCCCCGGCCAGTGTCGAGCGGCTGGACCGCACGCCCGGCGGGGTAACAGTCCATCTGGCCGATGGACGGGTGATCCGGGCCGCCCTGGCCGTCGCCGCCGATGGCAAGAACTCGCCGATCCGCGAGGCCGCCGGCATCCGCTCGACCCGCTGGGATTATCCGCAGACCGGGATTGTCTGCTCGGTCGGCCTGGAGAAGCCGCATCGCGGCATCGCGCATGAGCGCTTCCTGCCGGCCGGGCCCTTCGCGCTGCTGCCGATGAGCGGGATTCCCGGCCACCCGCACCGCGCCTCCATCGTCTGGACCGAGAAGACCGAGCTGGCACCGCAGATGCTGGCGCTGGACACAAATGATTTCGAATCCGAAATGACCAAGCGCTTTGGCGATTTTTATGGCCGGCTCAGCCTGATCGGCCAGCGCTGGAGCTATCCGCTGTCGCTGCTGATGGCCGCGCGGATGGTCGATCACCGTCTGGCGCTGATCGGCGATGCCGCCCATGCCATCCACCCGATTGCCGGTCAGGGCCTGAATCTGGGGCTGCGCGATATCGGCGTGTTGGCCGATGTGCTGGGCGCGGCCAGCCGGCTCGGCCTCGATCTCGGTGACAAAGCGGTGCTGGAGGATTATGCCCGGCGCCGACGCGTCGACACGCTGGGGCTGATCGCCGCGACCGATGGGCTGAACCGGCTGTTTTCCAACGATATCGCCCCGGTGCGGCTGGCCCGCCGGCTGGGCCTCGCCGCCGTGAACCGGGTGCCGCCGCTGAAGCATTTCTTCATGCGCCACGCCATGGGCACGATGGGCGGCAGCCTGGGGGCGCTGCTTGGGCAGACGCCGACGACGCTTATTGCCGGCGCTTCGGCTCCCGTGACAGGCCCTGCGCCGCGATAGCGTCGAGATAGGCCTGCCAAAGCTCCGTCTGGCGCTCGCCCAGCTCGTAGAGATAGCGCCAGGAGAAGATGCCGGTGTCGTGCAGATCGTCAAATTTGATGCGGATGGCGTAATTCCCGACAGGCTCCAGCGCCATGATGCCGACATGGGCACGGCCGGCGACGATCTTCTTCTGCGACGGGCCATGACCCTGAACCTCGGCCGAGGGGCTTTCCACCCGCAGGTATTCCGCCGGCAGCACGAAGCGCCGGCCATTGTCGAAGACGATCTCGACCGCCTTCTCGGCCTTCTTCAGCTTGACCTCGGTTGGCCAGAACTCGGTGTCGAAGCCATCACTCATTTCGGTCTGGTCTCGCCATCGGCCAATTGACGCGCCTCGTCGATCAGCATGATCGGGATGCCGTCGCGGATCGGATAGGCCAGCCCGGCCTGGTCGCTGATCAGCTCCTGCCGGTCCGCATCATAGCGCAGCCCCGATTTGGTCAGCGGGCAGACCAGTATTTCCAGCAGCCGGGGGTCGATCCCCCCGGATGACGCCGGCTTTGTCTCGCTCATGGCTGTCTTCCCGTCCGTTCTATGTCAATGCCGCGCCGGCTCGGCGCCGCCGCGCTGCGCCACGGCCATCTCGACCAAAGTGGTGATGATCTGCGCCCGGTCGGCCAGGGTGGCGGCCTCCAGCAGCGCCTGTTTCTCCGGCGGCTCGAAGGGGCAGATCATCGCCAGCGAGGTGATCAGCCGTTCATCCGGCGCATCCTTGATCGTCGCCCAATCCGCCTGGATACCGTGCAGGCGAAAATAATCGGCCAGGCTGTGCTCAAAGCTCTCTCGGTCCAGCCCGGAGACAGAATCCAGCTCCATGTCCAGCGCATAGGGCGCCCAATCGGCGGCAACCCGGCGATAGCCCCGCATGGTCGCGATCTCCTCCACCACCCGGAAACGGCACAGACCGGTCAGCGTGATCAGATAGCGGCCATCATCGGTTTCGGCAAAGGCGGTCATCCGGCCGGCACAGGCGATGGGATAAATGTCGGGCACGCCTGTGTCGCCAGAGGCGTTTTCCGTTCTCGGCTGCACCATGCCGATCAGCCGGTCGCCGGCCAGCGCATCCTGGGCCATTGCCAGATAGCGCGGCTCAAAGATGTTCAGCGGCAGCCTTCCGCGCGGCAGAAGCAGCACGCCCTGAAGCGGGAAAATCGGCAGCGAGGCCGGCAAAGTCTCGAATTTTGGGTCGAAGGGTGAGTCTGTCATGCAAACAATATGGAGGACAACATGCGCCGCGACGAGGCCGTGACCGGATCCATCGGCCCCCAGGCCTCAAAAAACTTGATCAGCTGCTTGCGCGCGGCCTCTTCATTCCAGCTCCGATTGCGCCGGATGCTCTCCAGCAGCGCCTCGGCGGCGGCCTCCTTGTCACCGGTGGCATAGAGCGCCATCGCCAGCTTCAGGCGCGCCTCATGATCGTTCGGATCGGCCGCCAGTCTCTCCTGCAGCGCGGTCAGCTCACCCGCCGCCGCGGCAGCCTCCTCGGCCAGCGCCAATGCCTGGGCGGCGCTGGTGAGTTCCGGCAGCTTCAGCATCTCGGGCGATAATTGCGCCAGCATCGCCTTGGCCTGGTCGGCCCGGCCGGTGGCGATCAGGGCGCGGATCAGCCCGGCGGCGGCCGGCGCATTCTCCGAATCATGCTGCAGGATGCGCGAATACAGCGCGGCGGCCTGCGGTGCATTGCCGTCCTCCATCAGCTGGGCGGCCTGCTCCAGCGCCTCCGCCACAGCGGCATCGGGCCCACCGGCGGCACCGGCCTGCTCGATCAGCCGCTTCACAAAGGTCTTTACCTGGCTGTCCGGCAGCGCGCCCTGGAAGGCGTCGATCGGCTGGCCCTGGAAAAACGCATAGACGGTCGGGATCGACTGTATGCGCAGCTGGGCCGACAGCTCGGGATTCTCGTCGACATTGATCTTCACCATGCGGACAGCACCCTTGGCCTCCGCCACCGCCTTCTCCAGCGCCGGGCCAAGCTGCTTGCACGGGCCGCACCAGGGCGCCCAGAAATCGACGATTACCGGCTGCTGCGCCGATGCCTCGATCACATCCACCATGAAGGCGGCGGTCGAGCTGTCCTTTACATAGGCATTTGCCCCGGCGGCACCGGTCGCAGCCGGCTTAGGGCCACCCAGAATAATATCCATGGCTTTATCGTCCTGGTCGCATTGTTGCCCGCCCGCGGTGAACCGCCGGGAGAGCTGTTGGGTGCCCGAAAACGCCCGTGGCACCGGAGCAAACGCAATGTGGCTGTTGCGATGGGGGCTGACAACCCCATCGACATGCGTTCAGCCGTCGAGATCGACGATCAGCGGGTCATGGCCGGTCGCCTTCAGGAAAGTGACCAGATCGTCCGGACGGATGGCGATGGTCTGGTCATTCACCAGCGGGTGGTAGTTCAGCGGGTCACGCGCCAGCATCGCCTTGTCCAGCACGACGCGCACCGCCCCGTCCCGGTCGTTGATCGCGGCCATTGGCGTCACCGCGCCCGGCCGCACGCCCAGCATGGCCCACAGCCTGTCGGCGCTGGCGAAGGAGAGCCGCGCCGCGCCGATACTCTTGTCCAGGCTCTTCATGTCGACGCGCCGGTCCTCCAGCGTCACCACCAGCCAGACCTGCCCCTTCTTGTCCTTCAGGAACAGGTTCTTGCAATGGCCGCCCGGCAGATCGCCGCGCAACGCCTTGGAATCCTCCACGGTGAACAGCGGCGGATGGCGATGCACGGCCACCTCGATGCCGAGATCGGCAAGGAAGGCCAGCAGCGCGTCGGGGGAGGTTGGCGGCGCCTCGGCCGCGCTGTCATGATGATCTGTGCTCATGGGCAGGCAGCCTAGCCAATCCCCTGCCCTTGCCTCAACCGGAAAGAGGCGACCGGAAAGGCTGGCAGGCCACTGAAATTTTCCGCGAAACACCGCTTGCAAAGGGCCTCGCAATGAGTATTATCGCGGCCTCGCCAAGGCCTGTCGGCTTCTGGCGTACCCAATGCGGGCGTAGCTCAGGGGTAGAGCACAACCTTGCCAAGGTTGGGGTCGAGGGTTCGAATCCCTTCGCCCGCTCCAAATACGAAAAGGACCGGCCAGCGCCGGTCCTTTTTGCGTTTCGGGCCTGATGCCCCCCGCACGCCACCACTCCCGCCGCCACATCTTCTGCGCAAATTTTCGCCAGATGCTACTTTCTTGTGCTTGTTTCTGCATTGCAAACACTCATTCGCCTTTTTCTTGATAGAGATTTTCTGTTCTTGTCGAGAGTGAACAAGAAGTAAGTTGACGCGGCATATTTATTGCAATTTCATCATACTCTCATGGCGCTATAAGTGCCGGTCATGTCGGTGGAATGGGGCCGATATGATCTGAAACAGGGGCTATTGCAGCGAGGGGCAGACCAGATGAAACATGCATTGTTGGGGACCACCGGCCTGGTGGCTGCCGGTATGGCAGTGAGCGGCGCCGTCCAGCCCGCCATGGCGATCGATCCGATCAGCCTGTCGGTCAACGGCTATTACGAAAATGTCGTCAGCTATACCAGCCAGGACGGCGCGTCTGATTTTAAGAAGGTCCATTTCCGCCACGAGGGCGAGCTGGACTTCAATGGCGAGACCAAGCTGGATAACGGCCTGACGGTCGGCTTCTCTGCGGCACTGGAAATCGTCAACACCGGCGACACCAACGGCCCGATGGACGAGGTCTACATGTACCTCGAAGGCGGTTTCGGTAAGGTGCAGTTGGGATCGAAGGAAACCGCCGCCTTCCTGATGCATTACCAGGCGCCCTATGTCGGCATTGGCGTGAACACGCCGAATTTCGCGCCTTACGAGAATAACGGCGCGCCGACATCGACCTATCTGGTGCAGTCGGACGATGCCAACAAGATCACCTATTTCACCCCGGAATTCTCCGGCTTCCAGTTCGGCGTTTCCTATGTGCCGGACGTCTCCAACACCAGCGGCAACACCCAGGGCTTCGGCGTTCTGCCGAAGAATGTGATGGGCGAGCAGCAGGATTGGTTCAGCCTTGGCGCCAGCTATACCCGTGAGATCGGCGCGGTCGAGCTGGGCATGTCGGCGGGCTATGAATTCGCCACGCTGGGCGCCAATGACGCGGCCGGTACCTTCGACGATTACAAGGCCTATTCCTTCGGCCTGAATGTCGGCTTCGCCGGCTTCACCGTCGGCGGTTCCTACGCCAAGTTCAATAATGGCCTGTCCGGCAGCAATGACGGCAAGGCCTGGGATGTCGGCATCATCTACGAAACCGGGCCCTATGGCTTCGGCGTGACCTATTTCAACGGCGAGGATGAAGGCACCAGTGCTGAATCCAAGCTGGTCGACATTGCCGCTTCCTACACACCGATCGAGGGCGTTAAATTCGCCACCGGCGTGATCCTGGGCGATTTCAGCCCGGCACCGGCGACGGGAGCGGATGACAAGGCGTTTGCCGTTTACTTCGGCACCTTCCTGAGTTTCTGACGCTCTCTGCTTCGACCTGACAACGGCAACGACCGGCAGCCCCCTGCCGGTCGTTTGCTTTTGGGCCGGGCGTTTCTTTTTGGCTCCCCCGCATGTGGCTTCTTTCCCGCACCGGTTTGCGTTAGCTTGAGCCAAATTGCGCCCAACGGCCTGCCGCTGGAATGGCGGCAGGGCCGGGGATGGCGGGCGCCAATGGAGGGGTCATGGCCGGTAAGCTCGAAAGCCGCAAGCAGGACGTCATCAATGATGTCGCACGCCTGGTCCACGACAGGCTGAAGCCGGAGCAGGCCGGACCGGCCGAGGCCTTCCTGCGGCTGCTCTATGCCAATGTCCCGCCGGATGATCTGATCGAGCGCGAGCCCGAGAATATCCTGGGCGCGGCGCTGTCCGCCTGGAGCTTCGCCGCCCAGCGCAAGCCCGGCGAGGCCAAGGTGCGCGCCTTCAACCCGCATTTCGAATCGCATGGCTGGCGCTCCAGCCATACCGTGATCGAGGTGGTGAACGACGACATGCCGTTCCTGGTCGATTCGGTCACGGCCGAGGCGACGCGGCGCGGGCTGACCGTGCATCTGGTCATCCACCCCATCGCCAAAATACGCCGTAACACCAAGGGCGAGCTGATTGAACTGGTCGAGCACAATGGAAAACCCGGCAAGACCAAGCCCCTGCCCGAGGATGTGATCAGCGAATCGGTCATGCATCTGGAAGTGTCGGAGCAATCCGACCCGGCCGTGCTGCGCGACATCGAGACCCGGATGCAGACGGTTCTGGCCGATGTCCGGGCGGCGGTGGAGGATTGGCGCAAGATGCGCCAGGCCATGCTGGCGCAGATCGACGCCATCGAGAAGGCACCACCCGCCGGGCTTGACGCAGAGGAGATGGCCGAGGCCTGCGCCTTCCTGCGCTGGGTCGAGGATGACCATTTCACCTTCCTGGGCTACCGCGAATACGCCTATGAAGGGCGCGGCAAGCAGGCCACCCGCAATGTCGTCGGCGAGAGCGGCCTGGGCATCCTGCGCGATTCCGAGATCCGGGTCTTCGATGGCATGCGCGAATTGGGCCAGCTGCCCGATGATGTGCGCGACTATCTGCTGCAGCCCTCGCTGATCGATGTGGTGAAGACCAACCGGCTGGCCACCGTGCACCGCACCGTGCATATGGATTCCATCGCGGTGAAGCGGTTCGATGCCGCCGGCAAGGTGATCGGCGAGCACCGCTTTGTCGGGCTGTTCACCTCGGTCGCCTATAACCAGCCGCCGCACAGCATCCCGCTGCTGCGCCGCAAGGTCGAGCGCATCCTGCTGCGTGCCGGCTTCCCGCCGGCCAGCCATGACGGCAAGGCGCTGGTGCATATCTTGGAGACCTTCCCGCGCGACGAGCTGTTCCAGATCAATGATGACGAGCTGTTCGAAATGTCGCTCGGCATCCTGCATCTGCAGGAACGCCAGCGCATCGCGCTGTTCGTCCGGCGCGACCCGTTCGAGCGCCATATCTCCTGCCTGGTCTATGTGCCGCGCGACAATTTCAACACCGATCTGCGCATCCGCATCCAGAAGCTGCTGGAGAAAACCTTCAACGGCACGCTGGCGGCCTTCTATACCCAGCTCTCCGATTCCGTGCTGGCGCGGGTTCATTTCATTATCAAAACGACACGGGGAAGCATCCCGCCCTACGATGTCCGCGAGCTGGAGCAGCGGCTGATCGCCGTGGGCCGCTCCTGGTCTGACAAGCTGTCCGAGGCGCTGGTCGAGGCCAAGGGCGAGGAACAGGGGCTGCATCTGTTCCAGGGCTATGGCCGGGCCTTCCCGCCGGGCTATGCCGATTATTTCAATGCCCAGTCGGCGCTGCTGGATATCGAGCGTATCGAGACGCTGCGCCAGGGTGCCCCGCTGGCGATGAATCTGTACCGGCCGATCGAGGCCGCCGACAACGCCGTGCATTTCAAGGTCTACCGCGCCGGCCAGCCGGTGCCGCTGTCCGATATCCTGCCGATGCTGGAGCATATGGGGCTGCGCGCGATCAGCGAGGTGCCCTTCGAGATCCAGCCCAGCACCATGGACCAGGCGGTGTGGATTCACGATTTCCGGCTGCAGACCGCCGATGGCGGCAGCATCGACATCGCCCGCACCAAGCAGAATTTCCACGAGGCCTTCGCCGCGGTCTGGCTGGGCGAGGCCGAGGATGACGGCTTCAACCGGCTGGTGATGCGCGCCGGGCTGACCGCCCGCCAGGCCGCGATCATGCGCGCCTATGCGAAATACCTGAAGCAGACCGGCTTCACCTTCAGCCAGGATTATATTGAGCAGACGCTGGCGAAATATCCGCATGTCGCGCGGCTGGTGGTCGATCTGTTCACCACGCGCTTCGATCCGAACCAGAGCAAGTCTGCGGCCACCAAGGCGCGCGGCATCCTGGTCGAAATCGAACATGCGCTGGACGCGGTCAGCAATCTGGACGAGGACCGCATCCTGCGGCGCTTCGTGAATCTGGTTGATGTCACCCTGCGCACCAACGCCTTCCAGCCGGATTCGGCGGGCCAGCCAAAGCCCTATATCTCCTTCAAGCTGGACAGCCAGCGCATCGACGAGCTGCCGCTGCCCCGGCCGATGGTCGAGATCTGGGTCTATTCGCCCCGGGTCGAGGCCGTGCATTTGCGCGGCGGCAAGGTCGCGCGCGGCGGCATCCGCTGGTCCGACCGCAAGGAGGATTTCCGCACCGAGGTGCTGGGCCTGATGAAGGCGCAGATGGTGAAGAACGCCGTCATCGTGCCGGTCGGCTCCAAGGGCGGCTTCGTCGTGAAGCGTCCGCCCGCCGAAGGTGGCCGCGAGGCGCTGATGGAAGAGGTCATCGCCTGCTACAAGACCTTCATGTACGGGATGCTGGACATCACCGACAATGTGAAGGGCACGACGATCCTGCCGCCGGATAATGTAATCCGGCTGGATGAGGATGACCCCTATCTCGTGGTTGCCGCCGACAAGGGCACGGCAACCTTCTCCGACATCGCCAATTCGGTCTCGGTGCAATATGGCTTCTGGCTGGGCGACGCCTTTGCCTCGGGTGGCTCGGCCGGCTATGACCACAAGAAGATGGGCATCACCGCGCGCGGCGCCTGGGAAGGCGTGAAACGGCATTTCCGGGAGATAGGGCGGGATATCCAGTCTGAGGATTTCACCGTGGCCGGCGTCGGCGACATGTCGGGTGACGTGTTCGGCAATGGCATGCTGCTGTCGCCGCATATCCGGCTGATCGCCGCCTTCAATCATCTGCACATCTTCATCGATCCGAACCCGGATGCCGCCACCAGCCTGGTCGAGCGCCAGCGGCTGTTCGATCTGCCGCGCTCGAACTGGACGGATTACAATGAGGCGCTGCTGTCAAAGGGCGGGGCGATCTTCGACCGCAAGGCCAAATCGCTGAAATTGTCGCCCGAGGCGCGCGCCGCCCTCGGCATCACCCGCGAGACGGTGACGCCGAACGAACTGATGAACGCGATTCTGCTGGCCGAGGTCGATCTGCTGTGGTTCGGCGGTATCGGCAGCTATGTGAAGGCCCGCGGCGAGACCAATGCGGAGGCCGGCGACCGCGCCAATGACGCCATCCGCATCAATGGCCAGGATATCCGCGCCAAGGTGGTCGGTGAGGGCGCCAATCTGGGCATGACCCAGCGCGGCCGCATCGAATATGCCGCCCGCGGCGGGCGCATCAACACCGATTTCATTGATAACTCCGCCGGTGTCGACTGCTCCGACCATGAGGTGAACATCAAGATCCTGCTGGGTGGCGTGGTGTCCGGCGGTGACATGACGGAGAAGCAGCGCAACAAGCTGCTGACCGAGATGACCGAGGCGGTCGGCGAGCATGTGCTGCGCCACAATTACCTGCAGACCCAGGCAATCAGCATCGAGCAGACTGTCGCCCCGGAATTGCTGGACACGCATGCCCGCCTGATGCGCCATCTGGAGCGCGGCGGAAAGCTGGACCGCGCCATCGAATATCTGCCCGATGACGAGGCGCTGACCGAGCGCGCAGCCAGCGGCGAGGGCCTGACCCGCCCGGAACTGGCCATCCTGCTCTCCTATTCCAAGATCGCGCTGTATAACGACCTGCTCGATTCCGATTTGCCGGACGATCCGCTGCTGGTCGAGGATCTGCTGCGCTATTTCCCGGAACGCCTGCGCGCCCAGTACAAGGATCACATCGCCCAGCACCGGCTGCGGCGCGAGATCATCACCACCGTGACCACCAATTCCATGGTGAACCGCGTCGGCAGCGGCTTCGTCACCGCGATCCAGGAAAAGACCGGCCGCACGCCCAGCGACATCGCCCGCGCCTATACGATCAGCCGCGAGGCCTTCGCCCTGCGCGACCGCTGGAGCGAGATCGAGGATCTGGACGGCAAGGTGCCGGCCAGTGTGCAGATCGAGATGCTGCTGGAGCTGGGCCGCCTGACGGAACGCGCCACCCTGTGGTTCCTGGCCCATGGCGAGCAGCCGCTGGATATCAGCCAGTCGATCAAGGCCTTCGGGCCGGGCATCGGCGCCCTGCAATCGGCGCTCGACCGCGTGATGTCACCGCAGGAGCTGGAGGGGCTGCAACAGCGCGCCGCCGCCTATACCGGGCACGGCATCTCGGCATCGCTGGCGACCGAGGTGGCCGCCGTGGATTACCTGGCCAGTGCTCCCGATATCGTGCGCATCGCCGCCGCCTCGGACAAGGCGGATACCGCCGATGTGGCGCGCATCTATTTCGCCATCGGCAGCCGCTTCGGGCTGGACTGGCTGCGCAGTGCCGCCGGCGCGCTGCCGGTCGACACACACTGGCAGAAAATCGCTCTGACAACCGCCATTGATGATCTGTACCAGCATCAGTCGCTGCTCACCCGCAAGGTGCTGGATCATGCGAAGGCGCAGTCCCTGGCGCTCGACACCGACGCCATCGACTCCTGGGCGGCGGCCAACGACACGGCGACCGCCAAGGCGGCGCAGCTTCTGGCCGATCTGCGGGCCACGCCGGGCGGTGTCGATCTTGCCATGCTGACCGTCGCCAATGCGCAGATCCGCGCGCTTCTGCTGGGGTAGGACACGCCCTTGACCCACTCCGTCGCATCCCCCCGCCCCAGCCGCCGGGCGGTGTTTTCCTGGTGCCTGTTCGACTGGGCGAACAATGCCTATCCGACGGTGATCACCACTTTCATCTTCGCCGCCTATTTCACCCGCGGCGTCGCCGAAACGCCGGAGCAGGGCACCTTCCTGTGGGGCCAGACCACCGGGCTGGCCGGACTGGCCGTGGCCCTGACCGGGCCAATCCTCGGCGCCATCGCCGACCGCGCCGGGGCGCGCAAGCCCTGGATCATCTGGTTCAGCCTGCTCAGCATCGTTGCCAGCGCCGGCCTGTGGTTCGTGAAGCCCGATGCCGGGGATATCCCGCTGGCCCTGGCTTTAGTGGCGCTGGGCGCGCTGGGCTACGAATATGCCACCATCTTCTATAATTCGATGCTGCCGGATCTGACCACGCCGGGCCGGGTCGGGCGGCTGTCCGGCTGGGGCTGGGCGGCGGGCTATGGCGGCGGGCTGGCCTGTCTGGTCGTGGCGCTGTTTGGCCTGGTGCAGGCCGACCCGCCACCCTTTGGCCTGGACCCCGACGCGGCGGAGCCGGTACGTGCCACCGCCCTGCTGGTCGCCGGCTGGTATCTCGTCTTCATGGTGCCGCTGCTGATCTGGACGCCCGACCGCGCGGCCTCCGGCCTGCCGCTGGCCACCGCCACGGGTCAGGGGCTGGCGGAGCTGGTGCGACTGCTGCGCGATATCCGCCAGCACGGGCCGATGGTGCGCTTCCTGCTGGCCCGGATGTTCTATGTCGACGGGCTGACCACGCTGTTCGCCTTTGGCGGCATCTATGCTGCCGGCACCTTCGGCATGAGCTTCGCGGAGATCATCCAGTTCGGCATCGCCATGAATGTGACGGCCGGGTTGGGCGCCTTCCTGTTTGCCTGGATTGATGACTGGATCGGCCCGAAGCGTACCATCCTGATCACTTTGGTCTGCCTGATCGGCTTCGGCATTCCGGTGCTGCTGGTCGAGGATGTGACCTGGTTCTGGATACTGACCCTGACGCTGGGCCTGTTCGTCGGGCCGGCGCAGGCCGCCGGGCGCAGCCTGATGACGCGGCTGTCCCCGGAAGGCCGCGAGGCCGAGATGTTCGGCCTGTTCGCCTTGTCCGGCAAGGCCACCGCCTGGGCCGGGCCGATGCTGCTGGGCTGGGTGACGCTGATGTTCGACAGCCAGCGCGCCGGCATGGCGACGATCATCGTGTTCTTCGTGATCGGCCTCGTCCTCCTGCTGCCGCTGAAGGAACCGAAGGCGCGGTAGAGGCGCCTATTGCCCGGCCAGTTCGGCGCGGATCTGCTGGCGGAAGATGTCGATCGGCAGGGCCATGCCGTCACGCGCGACATGCCAGAAGGTCCAGCCATTGCAGGCCGTTGCCCCCTGCACCGCGGCACCGACAGAGTGGATCGAGCCGACAACGCCGCCATCCGGGCTGCCATCGCCATCGCGCCCGCCCTCGATATCGCGGCCCAGCGGGGCGATCAGCGTGCCATCGGCGCGAATCCGGGCGGACCAGCGCCGGCGTTCGTCGAACAGCACCTCGCCCGGCTTCAGCAGGCCGCGCTCGACGATGCTGCCGAAGGGCACGCGCGGCTCGGTGCGCCGGGCGCGGAGGGCGATGATATCACCCTCGGTCATCGGCTTCACGGCGGCGATGCGGTTCTGCGCCGCCTCGGCATAGGTCAAATCGCGCTCCAGCCCGATATAGCGCCGGCCCAGTGCGCGGGCGACAGCGCCCGTGGTGCCGGAGCCGAAGAAGGGATCGAGCACCACATCGCCTGGATTGCTGCTGGCCAGCAGCACGCGATACAGCAGGGCTTCCGGTTTCTGCGTCGGATGCACCTTCTTGCCATCCTCGCCCTTTAATCGTTCCGACCCCGTACAGAGCGGCAGCAGCCAGTCGCTGCGCATCTGCTGGTCCTCGTTCAGCGCCTTCATTGCCTCGTAATTGAAGGTGTAGCGCTTCTGGTCCTTGCTCTTGGCGCACCAGATCATCGTCTCATGCGCATTGGTGAAGCGCCGGCCGCGGAAATTCGGCATTGGGTTGGTCTTGCGCCAGATGACGTCGTTCAGCATCCAGTAGCCCAGATCCTGCAGGATGCTGCCGACCCGGAAGATATTGTGATAGCTGCCGATGACCCAGAGCGCGCCATCATCCTTCAGCACGCGCCGGGCGGCGGTCAGCCAGTCGCGGGTGAATTTGTCATATGTGGCGAAATCGTCGAACTGGTCCCAGGCATCATCGACGCCATCGACCCGGCTGTTATTCGGGCGCAGCAGATCGCCACCGAGCTGGAGATTATAGGGCGGATCAGCGAAGACGAGGTCCACCGACCGCTCCGGCAGGCGGTTCATCAGCGCGATGCAGTCGCCGACCAGGATCTGGTCGAGCGGAAGATTCTTCTCAGGGCTCATCGCGCCACTCTGAGTCGAGCGGGATTCGCCGTCAAGTTTAAAGTACTTACGGGACTATGCTAAAGCGTCGCTTACAGCAGGCGCCAGAAGCAGTTGAATCGGGCGGAAGGAGTGCCGGTGGTGCCGCGTCGGCCCGTGACTGGCCAGGCCGGCCTGATGTTCCGCCGTGCCATAACCGACATTGGTCGACCAGCCATAGCCGGCATAGCGCAGATCGAGACGCTGCATCGCCCGGTCGCGCGTCACCTTGGCGACGATGGAAGCGGCAGCAATCGACAGCGACACCCCGTCGCCGCCGATGATGGTCTGCACACGGCAGGGCAGGGATGGCGCCCGGTTGCCATCGACCAGCGCCAGGCAGGGCAAGACCGGCAGCCGGCGCAAGGCCCGCTGCATGGCAAGATAGGTTGCCTGCAGGATGTTCAGCCGGTCGATCTCCGCCGTGCTGGCGGCGCCGATGCCGATCCAGGCGCAGCAGCGGATCGCCTCCAGCAGCGCCAGCCGGCGCTCGGCGGTCAGTTTCTTGGAATCATCGATGGCGGCGGCGATATCCGGCGGCAGGCGCGCCTCGTCCAGCACCACGGCAGCCGCGACCACCGGCCCGGCCCAGGGCCCGCGTCCCACCTCGTCTATGCCGGCGACGATCCCGCCAGCCGCGCGCTCCAGCTCCAGATGCGGCATGTCATCCCTGTGGCGTCTCTGTCGGCGCAGGATAGGGGGCAGGCTAGAACAGCGTCAACTGGCCACCCGCTTCAGCCCCGTCGGCGAGCGGCGGCACGCTAAACTGAGAAAGGTCCAGATCCCAGCGGTGGCGGTTCAGGCCGTAGCGGCGGACAGCGGCGCGAAAGCGTTGTTCGAGAAGCTGGGCATAGGGACCCTCGCCACGCATGCGTGTGCCGAAATCCGACCGGTAGAGCGCGCCGCCACGGGTATCGCGTACCAGAGACAGCACATGTTTCGCCCGGCCCGGCTGGTGGGCGGTCAGCCAGTCGGCGAACAGATCCTTGATCTCCAGCGGCAGGCGCAGCAGCACATAGGAGGCGGAGCGCGCACCAGCCTCGACCGCCGCTTCCAGGATCGATTCCAGCTCGTGATCATTCAGCGCCGGGATCATCGGCGCAGCCATGACGCCGACCGGGATGCCGGCCTGGGACAGAAGCCGCAGCGCCTCCAGCCGGCGCGGCGGTGTCGCGGCGCGCGGCTCCATCGACCGGGCAAGGTCGCGGTCCAGCGTGGTGATCGACAGGAAGACCGAGACCAGCCGCCGTTCCGCCATCCTCGCCAGGATATCGATGTCGCGGGTGACCAGCGCCGATTTGGTGACAATGCCGACCGGATGGCCGAACCGCTCCAGCACCTCCAGCACCGAACGGGTGATGCCGCGCTGTCGCTCGATTGGCTGGTAGGGATCGGTGTTCGCCCCCAGTGAGATCACCGCCGGCCGGTAGCGCGGCTGCCGGAACGCCTTCTCCAGCAGCAAGGCGGCGTCCGGCTTGGCGAAGATGCGGGTTTCGAAATCCAGCCCCGGCGACAGGCCGAGATAGGCATGGGTCGGCCGGGCATAGCAATAGATGCAGCCATGCTCGCAGCCCTTATACGGGTTGATCGACCGGTCGAAGGGAATATCGGGGGAGGTGTTGTGGCTGATGATGGTGCGGCTGGTATCCAGCCCGATGATCGTTACCGGGCGGTTCTCGTCGGGGAATTCCACCTCTGCCGGCCGTTCCCAGCCATCATCAATGGCGATGCGGCCATAGCGCTCGTAGCGGCCACTGTCATTGCGGACAGCGCCACGGCCCTTTTTCGGCAGAGAGGGGGTTTCGTCAACCATGACGGAACGCTAAGCCCGCGCATAGAACAAATCAAGAACACAGAATCAGAAAGTCAGCTTTCCGGGTCGCGTTTCTTGCCGTCCAGATCGGCATCATGGCGCTTTTTATCGGCGCTTTCCTTGAGTTTCTCGGCCTTGCTGCGGCCGAAGCGGACGCGATTTTCCTCGGCCTGGCGCTGTTTTTCCAGCTTCGCCTGACGTTTCCGGAAATCCTTCAGATTGATGATTTCTGCCGACATGCCTTCACTCTAGAGGCTGAGCGGGCGCTCTCCAACCCATTCGCAACGAATCCGCGCAATGGTCTGCGGATCGAGATAATCCGCCACCCGGTGCTCGACATGCGCAATCAGGGCGGCATCGACATCCTCTGTCGACCAATCCTCAGTGGAGGCGGCCACCGCCTTGTCGCGCTGCCGGGCCTTGATGGATTCCATCCGGTAATGCACGCACCAGGTGACCGAGCGCAGCCAGGTCAGGCGGCGCAAAGGCAGCAGCCAAACCCGCAGCGAATCGGCCATACCACCCGGCAGAAGCGACAGGTAGTGCCGGTAGAAGCTTTCGATTTCAGGGCGGGTGAGGGTGGCGGCGCTGGCGATATCCCAGCTCGTCGAGGTATAGAGGCTTGCATGCGCCAGATCGATTCCCGGCGCGCCATACAGCGCCTTTTCCAGATCGACGCAGATCACCCGACCATCCTTGCGCCGCAGGTAGTTCCCCGGATGCGTGTCGCTCAGCACCAGCGTCAGTGGCTGGGACTGGCCGGCCGATTCTGCTGCGAATCCACGCGCCCATTCCAACTCCGACTCGATCTGCCGACGCGCATCGCACGCAGGTAGGGCCTGCGTCAGGGCGATTGATTGGCGCTCGATGAAGGCCAGCGTCCCCGCGACCGCATCGCCATGATTTTCCAGCGGTCTCCGGTTGGAATCCGATGGCACTGGCAGGCTGTGGATGGCCGCAAGACAGGCGGCAATGCCGGCCATGTCCTCTGGCAGATCAAGCGGCACGCCGTCAATCGCCTCGACCAGCAGCGCACCCATTGGCAGACACGGTCCAGGTGGCAGGACGGCCCGGAATTGCGGCGTATGGCCACTGAAAGCGGCCCGCTCGAAACAGGCCTGCTGGTAGGAGAGGTTGTCCAGGGCAGAAAAGCTGAACTGGCTTTGCCGGGGAATGCGCAGCAGCCAGGTAGTGCCCGCGATCCGCACATGGTCATGGGCCAGGCCCTTCTCCGGCAGGGGCAGGAGATCGGGTAGGGCCACCGCCGCGAAACCGGGCAGCCGCTGCAGCGCGGCCAACAGGACCGGCAGATCGATCATCCTGTACACCCATTTGTGTAGATTGCCATTCTCCTCTCTATGGTAGGAAATCAGGCGATGCAATCGCCGCCCTGCCGACGCACCGGAATGTGATGCCGCCGCTCTCCCTGACCATCGTAATCCCGGCCCTGAATGCCGCCGACCGGCTGCCCGCCTGCCTGGCGGCCATACAGGGTGCCGATATCCTGCTGGTCGATGGTGGATCGGTCGATGACAGCCGCGCGCTTGCCGCTGCCGCCGGTGCGACTGTCCTGACCACGCCCAAGGGCCGGGGCAGCCAGCTGGCGGCCGGCGCGGCGGCGGCGCAGGGCGAATGGCTGCTGTTCCTGCATGCCGATACCGTGCTCTCCGCCAATTGGCGCAAAACAGTTGAAATTTTCGCCGCCAGCCCCGAAAACCACTGGAAAGCCGGGTATTTCCGGCTCGCTTTCGACGACGATACTCCCGCGCTGCGCCGCATCGCCGGTTCCGCCAACTGGCGCAGCCGGGTGCTGGGCCTGCCCTATGGCGATCAGGGGCTGCTGATCCGCCGCGATTTCCTGGCCAAACTGGGCGGCTACCGCCCGATCCCGCTGATGGAGGATGTCGATCTGGCCCGCCGCATAGGCCGCCACCGGCTGGTCGCCCTGGATGCTGTCGCCACCACCTCGGCCACACGCTACCGGGCCGGGGCGACGCAGCGGGTGCTGCGGAATCTGGGCTGTCTGGCGCTGTATTTCCTGGGCGTCCCGCCAACCCGTTTTGCCCGGCTCTACCGATGAAGCGGCATCTCATCGTTTTTGCCAAGCGGCCCCGGCAGGGGCGGGTGAAAAGCCGGCTGGCCCGCGATATCGGCCCTGTCGCCGCCTGGGGCTTCTACCGCCAGCAACTGGCCCGGCTGCTGCGCAGGCTGGGCCGCGATCCACGCTGGGTCTGCTGGCTGGCGCTCAGCCCGGACCCGGCGGTCCGTGACCGGGGCTGGCCCAAGGGTCTGCGGCGCATCGGCCAGGGTCAGGGCGATCTGGGCCGGCGGATGATCCGGGCGCTGGGCCAGCGCCCGCCCGGCCCGGCGGTGCTGATTGGCAGCGATATCCCCGATATCGACGGCAGCCATATCGCCGCCGCCTTCGAGCGCCTGCGCCGCCATGAGGCGGTGCTCGGGCCGTCCGGCGATGGCGGCTACTGGCTGATCGGGTTCCGCCGGACACGCCGTCTACCGGCGCTGGACGGCGTGCGCTGGTCAACGGCACAGGCCCTGTCAGATACGCGGGCGCGCATCGGCACCGACATCGGCTATGCGGCAATTCTGGAGGATATCGATACCGGCGCCGATCTGGCGCGCTGGAAAGCCGGACGAAAAGCGCCTTAGGCCTTGCGGCCCCAGCCTTCATGCTCGCGCAGGCGCGGCATCAGCTCGACGAAATTGCAGGGCTGGTGGCGGATATCCAGCTGGTCCTGGAGAATACCATCCCAGGCATCCTTCACAGCACCGGTCGAGCCGGGTAGGGCGAAGAGATAGGTGCCGCGCGTCACCCCGGCAACGCAGCGCGACTGAACCGTCGAGGTGCCGATCTTCTGGTAGCTGAGATAGCGGAACAGCTCGCCAAAGCCCGGGATTTCCTTTTCGAACACCGACTGGAAGGCCTCCGGTGTCACATCGCGGCCGGTCACGCCGGTGCCGCCGGTGGAGATCACGCAATCAATGGCCGGATCGTCGATCCAGCAGGTCAGCTGGGCGACGATATCGGCGATCTCGTCCTTCACAATGGCCCGGTCGGCGAGAAGATGGCCTGCCGCCTCCAGCCGCTGCACCAGCGTGTCGCCGGAGCGGTCCTCGGCCAGGGAACGGGTGTCGGAAACGGTCAGCGCGGCAATGCGCACCGGCACGAACGGAATACGCTCGTCAATCTTGCCCATGGAGTAGTATCCCCGATCAGCGGGTGAGGGAAACCGGCTGCACCTTGGCGGGCAGGTCCTTCAGAGCCTCGAAGGATTCATACATCGGCCACTGCCCGGACGCCACCTGCTCCAGCGAGGGCGAAGGCTGGCCGAGCCGCATGCGGTAGGTCCAGAAATTGGCGACCACGCGCTCGACAAACATGCGGGTTTCCCGCGACGGGATGGATTCGATGAACAGCAGCGGATCATTGCGGTGATCCACTTCCTTCATCCAGCGCCCAACATTGCCGGGACCGGCATTATAGGAGGCGACGACCAGGAATAGATTGCCGCTGAACGGCGCATGGTCGATGAGGTGCTGCACATAGCGCTGGCCCAGGGCCAGGTTCAGCTGCGGGTCGAGCAGATCGCTGCGGTCGCGGCCGTTATATTCCCTGTCGGTGGCGATGAAGAGCGCGGTTTGCGGCATCAGCTGCATCAGCCCCCGGGCGCCGCTGCCGCTCTGGGCGCGGGCGTCGAAACCGGATTCCTGGCGCATGATGCTGAACAGCAGCGCCCGGTCGACGGTGAAGCCCTCCGGCGGCTCCCAATGCGGCATCGGGAACAGGCCGAGGGTAAAGCGCTCGCCGGTCTCGGTCTGCAGCCGGCTGGCCAGCCGCAGGGTCAGCCCGGCCATATTGGCCCGCCCGGCAATCGCCAGAAGCGCCGGCCCCATCGCCGGATCAAGCCGCGGATAGAGCTTGCGCAGCTCCAGCTCCGCCATGTCGATCATGTTCAGCTGCACCAGCGCGAAGGCGCGGCGCGCATTGGGCTGCGCCATGAAGCGGCGGATATCGGCATCGGTCAGCGCCGGTTCGGTCAAATTCACTGGCGTCTCGACACCCAGCGCGCGGCGCGCCAGCAGGCCGTAGAAAGTCGTCGGGAAGGTCGCGGCGCGGGCCAGCCAGCGTGTCGCCTCGGCCGGGCGGCGGCTGACCAGATGGGCGCGCGACGCCCAATAGGCACCGGCCGAGATCGTCCAGTCGGCGGAGCTGGAATCCAGCGCGACGCGCTCGAACATCTTCGCCGCTTCGTCGTATTTACCCAGCCGCCAGGAGGACAGCCCGCCAATCCAGGCCGCCATGGTGCTTTCCGTGCCCGTGCGGGGCAGGGATTCGCGCGCCATCTCCAGCGCTTTCTTGTCGTCGCCGGCAAGGTAGTACCCCGCCGCGACCTCGCTCTGCGCCACGGCAAAGGCGACGGGGCCGGCCTTGGCCTTCAGATTGCCATCCAGCAGTTCCAGCGCGCTGGAGGGCGAGCCCTTGCGCACCAGCTCGGAAACCTGGCGGAATGTCCCGGAGGCACTCTTGTCCCGGGTCAGCTGAGCGGCACGGGCGCTGACATTGATCCGGTCGAACACCGCCAGCGTCTCGACGCCATTGCCGGCAAGGAAACCGCTGACCGGCTCAACCGGCGCCTTGGCGTTTGCCGGCTTGCGCTTCATCGCCAGCCCATAGACGCGCGTTGCCTCGGGATGGTCGGCATAAGCCTCCATCCAGCCGCGCAGATCTTCATAGGTGGAGCGATAGGCAGTAGGGTGCATATAGCGCTGATAGAGCACATGGCCCATCAGCACCTGGTCTTTCAGCTTGGCGATCTCGCGGTCAGCCGCTGCCCACTGGCCGAGCTCCTGCAATGAGAAGATCCGCCGGTAGAGCAGCACATCGGACTGACTGAGCACGGCCGGCAGGGACTGGGTCCGCTGTGACAATGCCTTGTCGATCGCACCAGGAGACAAAAGCGCCGTTTCGATCGAGATCGGCTCGGCCGCCGGCGCCTGTATCGACAACAGTGTAGCCAAACAGGCCACTAATGCCGATGTCCCTGATTTTGCTGCAATTTTTGCAAAAATAGATGATCGCATAGTCCGCTAGGTAAAACAGAAGATGCCCGGGAAGGCAAGCAGTTGAATCACTTGTGATGAATGCAAATTCCACGCGGAAAAGGCGTTGAATCTGCTTCCTCCAACAACTCAGTATCTTATGAAGATTTCTCTAATTTCGACTTTAGCTCGAGAAAATCACGCCAGGCCGCCCGCTTCTCTGCCGGGGAGCGCAACAGATAGGCTGGATGGAATGTTGGCAGCGCCGGGACCGGTGCATCGAGCCCGGCCACCGGAATCTCATGCCAGCGCCCGCGCAGCCGCATGATGCCCTCGCTGCGGCCCAGCAGGGCCTTCGCCGCGGTGCCGCCCAGCATCAGGACCAGACGCGGCTTCACCAGCGCGATATGGCGCTCGATAAAAGGCAGGCAGGCGGCAACCTCGCCGGCGGTCGGCGTGCGGTCGCCGGGCGGCCGCCAGGGCAGGATATTGGTGATATAGACGGATTTCGCCGCATCCTCGGCCTGCCGGTCATGGCCGATGGCCGCCAGCATGCGGTCCAGCAGCTGGCCGGAACGGCCGACAAAGGGCTTGCCCTGCCGGTCCTCGTCGCGGCCCGGCGCCTCGCCGATGATCATGACCGGCGCCGCCGGGTTGCCATCGGCAAAGACCATGTTCATCGCCGTCTGGCGCAGCGCGCAGCCATCGAATTCGGCCAAGGCGGCGCGCAGAGCCTCCAGCGATCCGGCGGCTTCGGCCAGGCGGCGGGCGGTGGCGACACCATCATCCAGCGGTGTGCCGGCCGGGAGGGCGGCGGATGGGGCCGGCCGGGCTGTGGCGGGCAGCGGCGCACGCACGGGTGCCGCCTGCGGCCCGGCAGCGGCGCTGTCGCGCGCCAAGCTGGCGATCCGGTAGCGATCGATCGGCTGATCCTCGATCGCCTCATCAATCCCGGCATCGACATACCAGCGCAGCAGGGCGGCCGGATCTGCGATCTGTAACTGAGTCATGGGAGCAATACCGCAGGGGGTTGGATTTGTGCTTTCCTCGCAACAGATGGTAGGAACCTATACAAGCATCATCGAGTAGGGAAACATAGGCTCCCTCGACCCGCCACGAATGATTTGCGCAGCAGAACGGGACCCCCCATGGAACGCGAAAGCATGGAATATGATGTCGTGATTGTCGGCGCCGGCCCCTCGGGGTTGAGCGCGGCCATCCGGCTGAAACAACTTTGTGAGGCGCAGGGCAAAGAGCTCAGCGTCTGTGTCGTCGACAAGGGGTCGGAAGTCGGCGCGCATATCCTGTCCGGCGCGGTGCTGGAGCCGCGCGCCCTGAACGAGCTGATCCCGGAATGGAAGGAGAAGGGCGCGCCGCTGAACACCCCGGCGAGCGACGACCGCTTCATGTTCCTGACCGAAACCAAGGCGTTCAAGCTGCCGACGCCGCCGCAGATGAACAATCACGGCAATTACATCGTCAGCCTGGGCAATGTCTGCCGCTGGCTGGGCGAGCAGGCCGAGGCAGCCGGCGTGGAGATCTATGCCGGCTTCGCCGTGGCCGAGGTGCTCTACGACGAGGCTGGTGCGGTCTATGGCGTCGCCACTGGCGATATGGGCATCGGCAAGGATGGCGAGAAGACCGCCAATTACACGCCGGGCGTCGAGTTGCATGCCAAGATCACTTTGTTCGCCGAAGGCTGCCGCGGCTCGCTGTCGAAGGGGCTGTTCCAGAAATACGACCTGCGCAAGGGCGTCGATCCGCAGACCTATGGCATCGGCATCAAGGAATTGTGGGAAATCGACCCGGAAAAGCACAAGCCGGGGCTGGTCTGGCATTCGGTCGGCTGGCCGATGGACACCAGCACCTATGGCGGCTCCTTCCTGTATCACCTGGAAGGCAACCAGATGGCGGTCGGCTATGTCATCGGGCTGGATTACGAGAATCCCCATCTCAGCCCGTTTGACGAATTCCAGCGCTTCAAGCTGCACCCCGAGGTGAAGCCCTTCTTCGAGGGCGCGCGGCGCATCTCCTATGGTGCAAGGGCGCTGAACGAGGGCGGCTGGCAGTCGATCCCGAAGCTGGTCTTTCCGGGCGGCGCGCTGATCGGCTGTGCTGCCGGCTTCCTGAACGTGCCGAAGATCAAGGGTACGCATACCGCGATGAAATCCGGCATGCTGGCCGCCGAGGCCGCCTTCGAGGCGCTGACGGTCGAGGGCGCCGGCAACGGCATCGAGCTTTCCGCCTATCCGGAGAAGGTACAGGCCAGCTGGGTCTGGGAAGAATTGCGCGGCGTGCGCAATATCCGGCCCTCCTTCCATTACGGGCTGTGGGCCGGCATTGCCTATTCCGCCATCGACACCTACCTGTTCCGGGGACGCGCGCCCTGGACGATGCGCAACCACGCCGACCACACCCAGCTGAAGAAGGCTTCCGAGTGCACGCCGATCGTCTACCCGAAGCCCGACGGCAAGATCACCTTCGACAAGCTGTCCTCGGTGTTCATCTCGAACACCAATCACGAGGAAAACCAGCCGGCCCATCTGACGCTGCGCAATCCCAGCGTGCCCATCGAGGTCAACCTCGAACTCTACGACGCGCCGGAACAGCGTTATTGCCCGGCCGGCGTCTACGAGATCATGCGTGATGATGATGGTGGCAATCCACGGCTGCAGATCAATGCGCAGAATTGCGTGCATTGCAAAACCTGCGACATCAAGGACCCGACCCAGAACATCAACTGGGTCGTGCCGGAGGGTGGCGGCGGGCCAAATTATCCCAATATGTAGGCAACAGCACGGGCTGCCCCGGCGGGCAGCCCTCATAAGGATACCGGCATGACACTCCGCTTTGCCTCTCGCCCCGCATCACAGGCGGTCCAGGTGCCCTCCAGGCTAGCCCTGACGGCGATGGTCGCTCTGGGCGTGCTTCTGCCGGTCCTGACCCCGGCGATGGCCCGGCCCAGCGATTCGAGCGGCAGCTATCTGGCCGGGCAGCATGCCTATCGCGCGGGCGATTTCACCGCGGCGGCGGATTACATGTCGCGGGCGCTGGCCGCCGATCCCGATAACCAGCCTTTGCTGCGCCGGGTGCTGGTGCTGCAGGTGGCCGAGGGGCGGATTGCCTCGCTCAGCTCGCTGGCCCAGCGCGTTGCGCGTACCAACCCGGAAGATCCGGTCGCTGCCCTGCTGCTGGCCCTGGATTCGGCGCGGGCAACCGATTACGCCGCCGCCATCGCCACCATCGACCCGATTGACCCGCGTGGGCTGGGCCGATTCGTCCGGCCGCTGATCCTGGCCTGGCTGCATCTTGGCAAGGGCGACATCGCGGGCGCGGAGTCGGCGCTGAACAGCCTGGCGGGCGACCCCAACCTGTCGCTGCTGAAGGATTTCCATACCGGGCTGATCATGGATCTGGCCGGAAGGCCGGATCAGGCGGAAGCTGCCTTCGAGCGCACGGTGGCGCTGGTGCAGGCGCCGCCGCTGCGGCTGGTCCAGGCGCTGGGCAGTGCCTATGAACGCGCCGGCAAGACGGAGATGGCCCGCAACCTTTACACCGACTACATCGGCCGCCAGGGCGAGGATGAGCGCGTTCTGGGCTGGCTGGCCCGGGTGAACGGCAAGGCGCCGGGTGCCGCCAAGCCGGTGCCCTTGGCCAAGACCCCGATCGAGGGGCTGTCGGAAGCCCTGTACGACATCGCCACCGGCCTGCGCCGCGACCGGGCGGTGGAGGTGGCGCTGATCTATGGCCGGCTGGCGGTGCATATCCGCCCCGACCATGCCGCCAGCCGTATCCTTGTCGGCGAATTGCTGCAGGATCAGGAGCGCTTCGCGCCGGCCATCGAGGTCTTTGACACCATTCCCGCCGACTCGCCCTATCGCTGGGAAGTCGATATGGCCATCGCCGAATCGCTGAACGGCCTGAAGCGCAGCGACGAGGCCATCGCGAAATTCGAGGATCTGGCGACACGCGACACCGAGCGCCCGGAGCCGCTGGTCCGGATTGGCGATGTGCGCCGTGGAGAAGAGAATTACGCCGCCGCCATCGCGGCCTATGACCGGGCCATCGCCCGCGTGCCGCAGCCGACGCAGCGCAACTGGTCGATGTTCTATGTGCGCGGCATTGCCCATGAGCGCGCCAAGCAATGGGCCGAAGCTGAACGCGACTTCCTGCGGGCGCTGGAATTGCAGCCGGAACAGCCGCTGGTGCTGAATTACCTGGCCTATTCCTGGACCGAGCAGGGCATCAAGCTGGATCAGGCGCATGATATGATCGAGCGCGCCGTCGCCCAGCGCCCGACCGATGGCTATATCATCGACAGCCTGGGCTGGGTGCTCTACCAGCAGGGCCGCTATGACGACGCGGTGCGCCAGCTGGAGCGCGCCATCGAGCTGCGGCCCGGCGATCCGACGATCAATGATCATCTGGGCGACGCCTATTGGAAGGTCGGCCGGCGGGTCGAGGCCCGGTTCCAGTGGCAGCGCGTGCTGACGCTGAAGCCGGAGGATGCCGAGCTGGAAGCCTCCGTGCAGCGCAAGCTGGCCGACGGCCTGGCTGCCTCCAAGTAACCCCACCATGCCGGACGCCACACATGCTGGAGGTTTTCCCGCCCCGGCCAAGCTGAACCTGTTCCTGCATGTCACCGGCCGGCGGCCGGATGGCTATCACCTGCTCGACAGCCTCGTCGCCTTCACCGACTACGGCGACACCGTTCAGGCGGCGCCGTCCGACACGCTGTCGCTGGAGCTTTCCGGCGGTTTCGCGGGCGGCCTGTCGGCAGAGCCGGATAATCTGGTGCTGCGCGCCGCCCGGCTTCTGGCGGAGGCCGCCGGCGTGCCGGCGCAAGCCGCGCTGCATCTGACGAAGCGGCTGCCCATCGCCGCCGGCATTGGCGGCGGCTCGGCCGATGCGGCGGCCACGCTGCGCGCGCTGGCGGCGCTGTGGCGGATCGATTTGCCGACCGGCGAGCTGGCAAAGCTGGCCCTGTCGCTCGGGGCGGATGTCCCGGCCTGCCTGCTGGGGCAACCCTGCCGGATGACCGGCATCGGCGAGACCCTGACACCGCTGCCTGCCTTGCCGGCGCTGCCGGTCCTGCTGGTCAATCCCGGTCTGCCGCTCTCCACCCCCGCCGTCTTCAAGGCCCGGCAGCCGGGGTTCAGTGCACCAGCCCCCGCGGCGATTCCTGATACGACGTCGGAGCTGATCGCGTTTCTGCATGCCCAGCGCAACGATCTGACGGCAGCGGCCACCGGCCTGCTGCCGGATATTGCGGATATTCTGGCGATTCTCCCCGGCCTGCCGGGCTGCCTGCTGTCCCGGATGTCGGGCAGCGGGCCGACCTGCTTCGCCCTGATGCAGGATGGCGAGAGCGCCGCCGCCGCCGCCCGAAGCCTGGCGCGCAGCCATCCCGGCTGGTGGGTCGTGCCAACCTCCCTGCGGAGGCTCTAGCGCGTCAGGGTGGCCCTGTCGACGATTCCGGCGCTGCGTGTGGAGCGGGCGATCATGTGGTTCATCAGCCGCAGGCTAGGCTCGCCGGTAACCGGCATAGTGGCCCTTTTTTCATAATCGCGGATCGCTTGCCGGGTTTTCTCGCCGACAAGCCCATCGACCGTGATGTCGTATTTCGCCGCAGCCAACAGATGCTGGATGGCACGTACCGTCTCGCGCTCCGCCCCTGGCGACAGGATGATCGATTCGCCACCTGTTCCCGCGCCCGTGGCCACCGGCAGCGCGCCATTCGGGGCCGCCGGCAAAGCCGCAAGCCGCTTCATCGCCTCGGCATCGCCCAGCGCCATGGCCTGGGCATAGAGCGCGCGTGCCTTGTCGGTATCCGGCGGGGCGCCCAGCCCCTTTTCCTCCATCCGCGCGAGATCGTTCAGGGCCTGCGGCAAATTCTGCTCACCCGCCCGGCGCAGCCATTTTCGGGCCTCGTCATAGCTGACCGGAATGCCCCTTCCGGCGGCATAGAAGCGGCCGAGATGAAACTGTGCCCTGGCCTGGCCCTGCTCGGCGGCGCTGTGATACCAGAGCAGCGCGCGCACATCATCCTGCTGCACACCCCGGCCCGTCTCATACAGCACGCCCAGATTATACTGGGCGCTGGCGACGCCCTGTACCGCCGCCTCGCGGAACCAGTAGGCGGCCCGTTCCAGATCCTGCGGCCGGCCCTCGCCCTGGGCGTAGAGCACCGCCAGATCATGCTGCGCCATGCGCTCGCCCTGCTTCGCGCGGTCCTCGACCCAGCGGCCGAAACCCGCCGCATCCTTCGGCACGGCCCTGTCATTCAGCCGCACGCTCGACAGATCAGGCGGTGCGGCAGAGGCCGTATCCGCAGCCGGCGCATCAGGCCTGGCCAGGCCTGGTGACGAGGGCGGCGGCCATACTGGCGCCGGATCGGGCAGGCTAACGGACGCGCTCCCCGACGCCCGGGGCGCCGGCGTGCTGGCCGGCGCATCCGGCAAGGCGGCGGTTTCCTTGCGCGGCGCCAGTGGGGCAGTGCTGGGGGCCGTTTCCTCAACCGGCCGGACAGCCGGTGCGGCGGCGGGCGCCGGCGGTGCGACAGCCTCGGTCCGGGCCGAGGAGACGGCGGGCTGGGGAGCGGGTGTTTCGACAGGTGCTGCGGTAAGCGCCGCAAGCCGCTCCTCTACCCAGGCGCTGCCCGTGGCGGCGGATCGCTTCGCCGAGTCCGCCCAGTCGCCAACCGTGTCCTCGACCCGCTCCAGCGCGGCACCCAGCCCAAGGCGGTTGCCCTGGCTCATGACCCCGATGCCGGCGGCGATGCCCAGCACCAGGACAGCGGCGCCAACGATGAATTTGCCCGGAACCGGACGCCGTGCGGGCCGGTCATCAGCGCGGGCAGCCGGGGTTTCCGTCGCGGGCGTATCCTCTGCCGCCGCCGCTAAAGCGGCCTCCTCTTCCAGCCGTTCGGCTTCCGCGGCTGCCTCAGCGGCGGCCTCCAGCTCGGCAACCAATGGGTCCGGCGCCGGAGGCCCCTCCTCTGCCGGCGGCTCTATCTGGCTGTAATCCAGCGCATCGGAATCTTCCTCGGAGGCCAGTTCCTTGCGGAACTGGGTCCAGCGCTCCTCCCATTCCTCGGCACTGGCCACAGGCTTCGGCTTGAAGGGCGTGCCGCCGCGATAGGAAGATTCCAGCGCCACCATGCGCTGCGCCGCACCGGCAATCTGCAGCGCTACCGGCGTCAGGCTGGATTTCAGGCGCTTTTCACTGTCGGCGGCGGATTGGGCCAAAGTCTCGGTCAGCTCAGCGCCGGCAGACTCGGCAATCTCTTCCGAAGCGGGAGCCGCATCATCATTGGCCGGCGGAGCATCGTCCGGCAGCAGCCCGGCATGGCGCAGAATCGCGCGGTCGACCCAGGCGCCAATTGTCAGCCCGGCGGCCTGTGCGGCCTCGCGGGCTGTGTCGCGGGTCTCCTCGTCAATTCCCTTGACGCTCCAGGGCGTGATCTTGCTCAGCTTTCCCATTTTCCTGGGGTTTTCCCATTCTGCGGGGCCTGCAGAGCCCTCCCCGATTTAAGCCGGTAGTTCCGTTCCTGCCATCCTACTACCGACAGGGCCGTGCTGTTAAGTCCCGGATGAAATCGCGGAGCAATGGCCTGATGAAGTAGTGCCTTTATCGCCGGCCAAAGAAACGCGACATCACGCCGCCCTGCGCATCTTCCTCCTCAAAGACAGTCTGTTCCAGGCGCTGCACCCGCTCCGACAGCCGCATGACCGCCCGTTCGATCGGCGCCGAGCCCTCCGGCTGCGCGCCCGATACCGGCAGGTCACGCAGCACGGCATTCAGCGCATCGATCTGGGCCTGAAGCGCCGCCAGCCGGCGCTCCAGCTCTTCAGCGGCTTCTGGCGCTACGGCTGCCGGTTCCAGCGCCTCAGGCATGTCCTGGTCCAGAAAGGGCTCTGGCAGAGCCGCCGAGCTGTCACCCGTCCCCTCGCTCATCCGGCGGATCAACTGGCTGAGCCAGGCCCCGAGCGGCAGGCCCGCCTGCCGGGCCAGCAGCTTTGCCGCCTCCCGGTCCTCATAGGGAACGCCCTTGACGCTCCAGGGTGAAATCTGTGCCATGCCGCTTCCCTCCTTCTCGCCGGAGCCGTGGTAGGGCTGGCGGAACCAGCCCCGGGCACGGCGTCAAAACGGCGCTACCCTATGCTACTGCCGATCCTCGGGGCTGTCTTCCTCAAGGGGCTCAGGCGTGTCTTCTTCAGGGGTTTCCTCTGCCGGCACCGCGGTCTGCTTGTCGATCCGGCTTTCCAGCGATTCCAGCCGGCGCGCAATGGTGGTCAGCACCTCATGCAGCGGGGCCACCATCAGGGCATTGCGCCGTTCCGCCGCCTCGATACGCTCGACCAGCGCCTGCCATTCGGCGATTTGCGCGGCCTCTATGGGGCGTTCTGCCGGCAGGGGCGCGGCCGGTAGTGTTTCCGGCATGCGGGGGGCGGTCTCCGCCAGAGCGGTGGCCTGTATAGCCTCGCTCAGCCATTCGCCCATGGTCTTGCCGGAAGCCTCGACAGCATCCCGCGCCGCCTCCCGCGCCTCCGGTGAGACCCCCTTGATGCTCCAGGGTATGGTGCGCTTGTCCTTGGCCATCCAGCTTTCCGTCTGCCCGGCGATACAGCACTACCCAACACCTAGCAGATCGCATGCGCCCTGTTAAGCCGGCGATGATAGCGAAGCCGCGTGAGACGCGCTGGATTCTTGCACGGCGGAATCTTGCACGGCGGGATATTTCCGCTTATGTTTCGCCCGCGTTGGGGCGTCGCCAAGCGGTAAGGCAACGGTTTTTGGTATCGTCATCCCAGGTTCGAATCCTGGCGCCCCAGCCATTTCCCCGCTATTCCGCCAGGACCACGAGGTCCAGTGCCCCGGTGACGCCCTCCACAGGGCGGTGCGGCAAAGGGCGATGACCGGTTGCCGGGCGATAGCCCTGCTGTTCGGCCTGTGCCGTCGTCTCGGCGGTGGTAAGCGCCGTCACCCCTTCCGCCTTGGTCTGTTTTTCCAGCTTGGCGGCCAGATTCACCGCCTCGCCGATCACCGTGTATTCCAGCCGCGTCGCATCGCCCACGGCCCCGAACAGGACCGGGCCGACGGCCACCGCCGCGCCGATCCGGATGGCGGGCAGGCCGGTGCGCTGGCGTTCGGCATTCCAGTCTGCCACGACGGCGATGATGGCCTCCACGGCGCGGAGGGCATCGGCAGCATAGGTTTGCGTGGGTAGTGCTGCGCCGAAGGTCGCCATGATGCCATCGCCGAGAAATTTGTCGATACAGCCGCCGTGGTTCTGGATAACTGGCACGAGGCGCGACTGGTATTCCGACAGCAGCGCCATGACCTCACGCGGCGGCACTTCCATCGACAGACGGGTAAAACCGCGAATATCGATGGTCAGGATCGCCGCCCGGCGGATTTCGCCCTCCCCGGCCCGGATATCGTGTTCCGCGCCGGTGATGCGGGCGGCAATCTCCGGTGCGAAGAAGCGCGACAGATCCTGCGCCGCTGCCGCGCCGACAACAGCCCGCACCAACAGCTTTCGGGCCCGCAGGATGGCCAGAGCGATGATCGTCGTGACCAGCGCGATGCTGATCACCTTGTCGAATTCGGCCCCCAGCAACACGCTGTTGGAGGTGAGGTAGGTCACGTAATTGCGGGTGATCATCGGGTTGTTCTCGACCGAGAACACCGCATAGCCAACCAGCGCCAGCCAGCCCAGAGCGGCGGCCAGCCCCGCAGCCAGCACGAAGCGCGCCTCGAAGCGCAAGGCCCGCAAGGCGATGAAAATGAAGATATACAGCACGGTCGGCGCCTTCAGATAGAAGGAGGCCGGCTGCTGGTATTGCAGATGAAAGCTCCAGATCGTCACCAGCAGCAGCGCCATATCAGCGACGATCGACAGATACAGGAACCAGACAGGCAGGCGGCGGCGATAGGCCAGGACCAGCCGGAACAGCGTGAAGCCGGCATAAAGCGCCAGCGCCCACGGTACGGGCTGCAGCAGGACATCGGGGTGGAAAGTCTTGGGCGCCAGCGAATAGAGCACGGCGAAGGTGGCGACGATGCCAAGCTGAATCCAGCCGATCAGAATCTCGCTGCCGGCCTGCTGGGCCTCGATAGCGCTGCGCAGGCGCAACGGCAGGGCCGCGTCGCCGGCCCCGTTACTGGCCCCGCTACTGGCGCGGAAGATCGTGGCAAGTCTCTGCGGCAGGCTCATGGCGGCGCCTTGGCGGGTTTATCCCGCAGGGGATCATAGGTGGGATGGCCGCTCTCGCCTGCTCAAGAGCGCGTGAGCCGTTACGGCACCAGCCGGTAGCCGCCCGGTTCGGTGACCAGCAGGGTGGCATGCGAAGGGTCGCGCTCGATCTTCTGGCGCAGCCGGTAGACATGGGTTTCCAGCGTATGCGTGGTCACACCGGCATTATAGCCCCAGACCTCGTTCAGCAGCACCTCGCGCGCCACCGTCTTGTCGCCGGTGCGGTAGAGGTATTTCAGGATCGCGGTTTCCTTCTCGGTCAGCCGGATCTTCTTGTTGCTGGCCGAATCGAGCAGCAGCTTCAGGCTGGGCGTGAAACTGTAGGGGCCGATGACGAAGACGGCATCGTCGCTCTGCTGGTGCTGGCGCAGCTGGGCGCGGATGCGGGCCAGCAGCACATTCATGCGGAACGGCTTGGTGACATAGTCATTGGCGCCGGAATCAAGGCCGAGAATGGCATCGGCATCCGACGCCGCCCCGGTCAGCATGATCACCGGGGATTTCAGCCCGGCGCGGCGCATCAGGCGACAGACCTCGCGGCCATCGATATCGGGCAGGCCGACATCCAGCAGCACCAGGTCGAAAGTTTCGTGTTTCGCCGCTTCCAGCGCCGCCGCGCCGGAAACCGCCTCGATGGTGATGAATTCCTCGTGAAGCTTCAGCTGCTCGGCCAGGGATTGGCGCAGCATGTCCTCGTCTTCGACCAGAAGGATTTTTTTGCCGGTGGTCATGAAGTCTCCCGTAGCAGCCGGGCAGAGTGTAGCCGGATCAGAAGGAAGGAGCCAGAATCTGCCGCAGCATGCCATCGAACAAGGCATCCTGCGGGTCACACAGCGCATCGACGCTGTCAAAATGGTGCCGCCCCGCCAGGGTGAGGGCAATCACCGGGCGCCGTGCCGCGCGCAGGGCGGCCACGTACTCGGCCTGCTGGCGATGATATTCAGCGCTTTCCAGCCCGCCCACCGCCAGCAGGATCGGCCTTGCCTCCGCCGGCGGCGTATGAATCGGGCTGAGCCGCCGGGCGGCCGTCGCATCCAGCGCCAGCACCTGGTTCAGATAGGACAGGCGGATCGGCTCCAGATCATACAGCCCGCTGATGCCACAGGCCCCCCGCACCAGCCCGTCGGACAGCAGGCAGGCCGCCAGATGCCCGCCGGCGGAATGGCCAGCGGCATGAATCCGCGCGGCATCAATGCCCAGATCGCGGGCCTGCTGCGCCAGCCAGACCACGGCCAGGCGCATATCGGCGACGATATCATCCAGACGATGCGCCGGAGCCAGGCGGTAGTTCAGCACCGCCACCGCAATGCCCGAGGCGATATAGGGCGGCGCTATATGGCTGAAAAAGCTCTTGTCCAGCGCCTGCCAATAACCGCCATGGATGAAGACCAGCAGCGGCGCATCTCGCTGCGGGGCCGGAAAGAAATCCAGCCTGTGCCGGGCATCGGGACCATAGGCAAGGTCGAGATCGACCGTCATCTGGTTGCGGATTTCGGCGCTGCGCTGCGCCCAGCCCTCAATATGGCGGGGATGCTCAGCCACCCGGGCGCGGTTATCATATTCCTTATCCAGCGCCGCCTGGTCATAGGCCCCGTAAACTGCCGCCATGCCTGTTGCTTTCCCCTGCCCTGCCCCATGCTGTGTCAGTCGCGTCTTTTCACGACGACAGGCGATGCCTAGATTGTAGGCTCACGCTTAAACCTCAAGGCCGCCTCATGTCCATGAATACCAGCCCAGCCCCGTCACCGGCCACCCGTCCGGGGGCGCTGAAGACCGTGGAGCGGGCGCTGTCCGATCTGCGGCGCGGCGGCCAGGTCCTGGTGCGCAGCCGGTCGCGCGAAGCGGCTGCCATCATCATGGCGGCGGAAATGGTGACGACGGAAAGCCTGTCGGCACTACGGCGCCTGGCCGGCTCCCGGCCGATGCTGGCGGTCACGGCCCGGCGCGCGGCTGCGCTGAAGCCCGGCAGCCATCCGGGCGGCGTGGAAAGCGTGGCACTACCGGGCGATGCCGACCCCGATTTCATCCGCCGGCTGGCCGATCCGACCGCCGGCCCGACCCCGCCGCTGGACCGCACAGTCGCCATCCTGCCGGAGCCGGAAGACAGCGCTGCCGCTGCCGCTCTGGCGCTGATGAAGCAGGCCAGGCTGATCCCGGCGGCGCTGGTAGCGCTGGTCGGGCATACCGATAATGCCAGTCTGCGGCTGCTCGCCCAGGCCGAGGATCTGGTCTTTGTCGATGCCGAGGAAATTGCCGCCTATCCCCGGCTGTCGGCATCGCGCCTGGTCAAGGCCTGCGAGGCCCGCGTGCCTCTGGCCGATGTCGAGGAGACCCGCATCGTCGCCTTCCGCCCGCAAGATGGCGGGGTCGAGCATCTGGCCATCCTGATCGGCCGGCCCGAGGATAGAATCGCCGCCGGGGCGCCGGTTCTGGTGCGGCTGCATTCGCAATGCTTCACCGGTGATCTTCTGGGCAGCCTGCGCTGCGATTGCGGCGACCAGCTGCGCGGTGCGATCCGCGCCATGGCCGAGGAAGGCGACGGCATCCTGCTCTATCTGGCGCAAGAGGGCCGCGATATCGGCCTGGTGAACAAGCTGCGCGCCTATCAGCTGCAGGATCTGGGGCTGGATACGGTGGATGCCAATGAACATCTGGGGTTCGATGCCGATGAACGGGCCTTTGCCCCGGCGGCGGAAATGCTGCGCCAGCTGGGCGCGCAGCAGGTGCGGCTGCTGACCAACAACCCTGAAAAGGTCGCGGGTCTGGGCCAGCATGGCATCGAGGTGGTGGAGCGTGTGGCGCACAGCTTCCCGACCAATCCGCATAACGAGACCTATCTGAAAACCAAGGCGCAGCGCTCCGGTCATCTGTTCTAGAAGCCCCGGCAGATTCTGCCCACAGGTGCCGATCTGCCGTACCGGTCTTGCCGGGTGGCAGCGGAGCCTGGAGCCTGTCTATCTCCAAGCCCTTCTGCTTAAAGGCTTTTCCACTTGGCACCCCGCTTGCGTAGAACAGGGGTGAAGAGAGGATTGCCATGTCCACTATGCCCTCGGTTTCTACGACCTCCCTGTATCCGCCGTCCGGTTATTATCCGGCCGCCGATGAATCCGCCCCTAAGGGAGCGACGCATCTGACCATCCCCGCCCCTGCTCCTGCCCCGAGCATGGGTGCCTCACACCGGTCAGACGACGCTTTCTCATTCTCTCCGGAGAATAATGCGGAAGTCGGCGCCATGGCGGCGGCGCAGGAGAAACCGGGGCTCTCTTTCTTCGATTTTCTCGACCTGATCAACCCGTTGCAGCACATTCCCGGCGTTGCAACGGTTTACCGGAACCTCACCGGCGATACGATCCGCCCCGATGTGCAGGTCATGGGTGCCGCCCTGATCGGCGGACCGATCGGCCTGCTCGCCGCCGCCTCCAAGGCGGTGATCGAGCAGATCAACGGCGAAAACCTGGACAAGACTGTCATGGCGCTGTTCAGCTCCGACACGCCGGACGCCCCGGCACAGGCAGTACCACAGCAGGCGACGGCGCAAACCGTGCCTGCGCTGGCTGACAGCGCCCCGAACACCCCCGCAAGCCCCCCGGCTAACCCGCCCGCGAGCGCCCCCGAGCCGGCTGTTGCCCTGAACCAGCGCCAGGGCGACCGTCTCTCCGCCTTCATCGCCGCCAGTGAACGCAAGATGAGCGGGGCGACACCGCCGTCGACCGCACCGCTCTCCCGGCCGGCAGCCCCCGTCTTTGCCGCTGATGCACCGGGGATTGTTGCCAGCTTCTCCGTGCCGGACTCGCTGAAAACCCAGCCTCCCCCCCAGGCTGCCGTTAAACCGGCGGCCGCCACAAGACAGAGCGATGCCCCGGTCGTGCCCTCGATGATGCATGATGCCTTGAGCAAATATGAGGAGATGGTGCGGGCCCGCAACGGCATATCGCGCCGTGACGACAGCTGACCGGATCGGAAGTTTCAATCATGAGTGACCTTGTTGTCACCGCAGACAGCGGCGCGACCAGCGGCCGGCTGATGGTGGGGGATGCCGTTTTCCCCTGTGCGCTCGGCCGCGCCGGGCTGATCCGCGCCACGGAGAAGCGCGAGGGCGATGGCGGCACGCCGCTGGGCATCTGGCCGCTGCGCCGGCTGTTCTATCGCCCGGACCGTCTGCCAACACCGGAAACCGGCCTGGTTTCGGTTCCGCTGACGCCGCAGCATGGCTGGTGCGATGCTCCGGCCGATTCGGCCTATAACCGGCTGGTAACGCTGCCTTATCCGGCCAGCCATGAGGAAATGTGGCGGCAGGACGCGGTCTACGATCTGGTGGTGGAGCTGGGCTATAACGACGATCCGGTGCAGCCCGGATCAGGCAGTGCGATCTTCCTGCACATCGCCCGCGACGGCTATCTGCCGACCGAGGGCTGCGTCGCCCTGGCCGAGGCGGATCTGCTGGCGGTCCTGCGCCTCTGCGGGCCGGAAAGCCGGATGATTATCCGGCGGGCCGATTAGGCAGAATCAGTCCCGCTTTCCTTGGCGATAATCTCCTTCCAGTCGCCGCGCAGCCCGAATATGGCCGTGCCGACCCGGATGTCGGTAGCGCCGAAGGCTATGGCCGCCTGGTAATCCGCGCTCATGCCCATGCTCAGCCGGGTCAGACCGTTGCGCCGGGCAATCTCGCGCAGCAAGCCGAAATGCAGCCCCGGTTCTTCCTCGACAGGCGGAATGCACATCAGCCCGATGATATCGAGGCCCAACCCCTTTGCTTGAGCGATGAAGGCATCCGCCGCCTCCGGCAGGATTCCTGCCTTCTGCTCTTCCTCGCCGGTATTCACCTGGACATAGCAGGGCAGCGACCGGCCGGTCTTCTCCATCTCCTTTGCCAGCGCCTCGGCCAGTTTCGGGCGGTCCAGGCTTTCGATCACGTCGAACAGCGCCACCGCCTCGCGCACCTTGTTGCTTTGCAGCGGGCCGATCAGATGGAGTTCGAGATCGGGATAATCCTCGCGCAGGCCGGCCCAGCGCGCTTCCGCCTCCTGCACCCGGTTCTCGCCAAAGACACGCTGACCGGCAGCCAGCGCGGCGGCGATGCGGTCGGCCGGCTGTGCCTTGCTGACGGCAATCAGGCGGATATCGGTCGGGGCGCGGCGCACGGCGCGCGCCTCCTTGGATATGGCCGCGTGGATCGCCTCGATATTCTCGCGGATGGCCTGGGTCAGGCTCTCGGATGCGGGGGTAAGGGGCATGGATCGTCTCCGGTCCTGGGTGGTGGAGTTTCGCGGCAAACAACGCTAGCCTTGGCTGCCCGGCTTGCATAGGTCTGGGCGGATTTAGTTTAAGGAACGAGCCAGATGCTGCTGAAGATCCCGGATGTGCTGAGCCGCGAGGAAATCGCCAAGCTGCGTATCGAGCTGAACCGCACGCAGTTCCGAGACGGCAGCCTGACCGGCAAGAAAAGCCTGAAAAAAAATCTGCAATCCGACCAGACCGGCCAGCAATTACCGCAATTGCTCCAGCTCGTCACCAACGGGCTGATGCGCACCGACGGTTTCACCATGTATGCCCAGCCGCGCAAGCTGCATATGGTGTTCAACCGGTATGAGACCGGCATGCAGTATGGCGAGCATATCGATGCCGCGCTGATCGGCCCGTCACAGGACCGCGCCGTGCGCTCCGATGTCTCCTTCACCGTCTTCCTGGCCGATCCCTCGACTTATGAGGGCGGCGAGCTGGTGATGGTCACGCCCTATGGCGAGCATTTCTGCAAGGAGCCGGCCGGCACCGTCGTCGTCTATCCGTCGCTGGTGCTGCACCGCGTCGAGCCGGTGCGCAGCGGCGTGCGGCTGGCGGCCATCGGCTGGGCGCAATCCTTCATCCGTGACCCGTTGCAGCGCGAAATGGCCTATGAGATGGACCGGCTGCGCCGCGACCTGGCCCGCGAATTGCCGGACAGCCCCTATCTGGAGCGCTTCGGGCGCATTCACCAGAACACGCTGCGCATGTGGGTCGAGAATTAGCCGCTACAGATCGGCCGGGACATAGTTGAAGCGTGTCATCTGTTCGCGGTGCAGGCTGGTGATGCGCTGGATCTGCGCCGGCGTCAGGGCGTCGCGCCACTGATCGCGCTTTCCGGCCCGGAAGAAGCTCTTCGAATTCACGCTGCGTTCGTTGAAACCGCCGGTTTCCTCCTGGGTCGAGAGTTCCTTGAAGGAGGAAAAGCGGATCGCCTTGTCCAGCCGGGCCTTGTCGCGCGGCAGGCGCAGGAAATCGGTCACCTGGGCGAAGGCCGCCCGGGGCTTGGCCAGCATATCCTCATAGCGCAGCACCAGCAGGCCGGGATGCGGCTGCTGTGTCCAGCTGCGCACATGCGTCGACCAGCTGCCCAGCACTTCCGGCACATTGCGCGAATCATTGCCGGTGGTGGCCCCCTCCTTCGCCATGAAATCGATGGCAGCGTCGATTGACAGGCCGAAATGATCGGCGGCCGAGACGGTCACATCCAGCGGGTTGCGCACGATATAGATCGCCCCGGCTGTCACCCTGAAATTCACCAGCGGATGGCCATGCGATTCGCCGAGGAAATTATGCGTCTTCACGAAGACCGAATCGGGGAAGGCGCGGGTCATGTCCTGCTGGACGCGGGGGCGCAGCGCCATGATCTCCGCCAGGCTCATCTCCTGCGTCGGGCGCCCGCCGGTATAGGGCAGGTACCATTGCGGCTTGGATTCGCCGAGGCAGAACTGGTCGAGTTCGTTGATCCGCGCCGGACGCGGCGGATTGCGGAACAGATTATGCAGGAAGGCCCGCATCCAGGTATTCCCCGATTTGGGGTAGGAGGCGAGCCAGATCAACTGGCCCATGATCGTGCGGCGCTGTTCCGGTTCGGGGATCGCTCAATGCGATGATCGGCGGAAAGAGGCCGGCTGAAAAGCCCCCAAAAAGAAAAGGGCGCGGCCGAAGCCGCGCCCTTTCCGACACAATGTGTCGGGACTTGCCTGACCTTAGAAGGACAGGAAGGTGCCGACGAACACAGTGGTGGTGTCGGCAACAGTGCCCAGGTCGGTATCGGTGTAGGTGATACCGCCGCGGAACTGGATGCCAGGGCCAGCCTGGTACATGGCGGCCAGCTCATACTCGTCCGAGCTGTTGGCAGTGGTCACGCCAGCAACGTCGAAGTCGGTGTTCTGGTAGACGCCGCTGATGCCCCACGGACCGGTCTGGTAGGACAGGCCGAGGCTGTAGACGTTGCCGTCAGCACCCGGGGACACGGAACCGCTGTTGTAGTTCTCGGAGTCGCTGTACGCGCCGCCGACGGTGAAGCCGCCGAAAGCAACGCTCAGGCCCAGGGCCCAGGTCTCCGGATCCTGACCACCGCCGACGACATCGCCGGTCTCGTAGCCAGCCGAAGCGCGCAGGCCGAAATCGCCGAACTTGCCGGTGTAGTTCAGGCCGAGGGCATAGATGTCCTCAACCGAACCGGTCGGCACGGAGATCACGCCGAAGCCGTAGCCCGACAGATCCTGACCGTCGAGGTTCGGGCTGTAGCTGACGCCAGCCTGGAAGCCAGCGATCCGCGGGGTGAAGTAGGTACCCTTCGGGGTGTCGCCAGCGATGTTCGGACGGGAGAAGCCGCCGGTCTGGACAACCGGACCGAAGTTACGGTCGTCGAAGCCGAGACCGAAGGACGGGGCATCGACGTGCAGCAGATAGGCAGCGCCGTTTTCGGCACCGAGCTGCAGCTTACCGAAGCCGCCTTCGAGCCACATGTAGGTCTCGTCCATGTCGCGCGGCTGGCCGCCCGACAGGCCGACGTTGACGATTTCGAGCTGAGCGTCGAAACCGACGGTCAGGCCGTTATCGAGCTTGGTCTTGCCCATGAAATGGACTTCGCCCTCATGGCGGAACTGGAAGTCCTTGTAGTTCGTGCCGGCCGGAGCGTCGCTGACGTCCGAATAGGTGACGAGGTTCTGATAGTAACCCTTCACCTGCAGCTGGATCGGGTCCGCAGCGAACGCCGGCTGGGCCAGAAGGCCAGCAGCGACGAGAGCGGTCGAACCGAGGAGAATCTTCTTCATTTGGTGCCCCCTACTTAAAATTAGGTTTTGCCTCACACACAAACGCGAAGGACCTCCCCCCGCGCCTGCCCTCCGGTGCCCGCAGAACAACGCCTGCTTCCCGTATGGACTGACAGCAGGCTACCCATGGAGCCGGCGTAGTCAATCAAACTCGCCTCATCGCCGTGACAATTGCGCCATGATGTTGCCCAAAAGACACAACCGGGGGCGCTGAAATGAATGTCTATAGGTCAAGTGCTTAGCGTATACGTGTTCACTCTGCGCATAAAGCTTGCGCGGAAAGGCCGCCTCAAGCTTGACCCAATTGAGGCATTAAGATTAGGTATGAACTGATTTCTTATAGCGTCCTTAGAATGGAAATGCCTGTGTCCGGCCCAAAAATGATGATGCGGTTCCTTCTCCCCGCCCTGCTCGTGGCGGTGCTGGCGTCCTGCTCCAGCGGTTCGGACACACGCTATGAATATCCGACCATGCGTCCGGGTGCGACCCAGACCAGCATTTTCGGCCAGGAAGATCCCGGCCTGCTCGGCCCGGGCGGCCTCAGCATCCTGGGCGGCGATGACGAGGACAAGGCCGGGGGCGGCAGCGGCATCGGCGTGAACGCCTTCCTGTGGCGCGCCTCGCTGGACACGGTCTCCTTCATGCCGGTCGCCTCGGCCGATCCGTTCGGCGGCGTCATCATCACCGACTGGTACTCGCCGCCGGAAAACCAGGCGGAGCGCTACAAGATCAACCTGTATATCCTCGACCGCACCTTGCGCGCCGACGGCGTGCGGGCCTCGATCTTCCGCCAGCGCCGGGCCAATACCGGCCAGTGGGTCGATGTGCCGGTCGATCCGGGCATGGGCAGCGATCTGGAAAACACCATCCTGACCCGGGCGCGGCAGCTGCGCGTGGCCAGCGCGCAGCGTTAAGGGTTCATCGCGAAACGCTCCCTTCCATCACACGGCTTGCATTCCGCCGCCCGCTTAGGCGAATAATCGCCGCCATTGCCGTGGAATGCGGCCCGCAGGCGAATCAGGCTCGATCAGATGGCGCGTTATAATTTCAAGGAAACCGAGGCGAAGTGGCAGAAAACCTGGGCGGAGAAGCGCTGCTTCAACGTCGAGGCTGATCCGTCCCGGCCGAAATACTACGTCCTGGAGATGTTCCCCTACCCGTCGGGGCGCATCCATATGGGCCATGTCCGCAACTACACGCTGGGCGATGTGGTGGCGCGCTACAAGAAGGCGCGCGGCTTCAACGTGCTGCACCCGATGGGCTGGGACGCCTTTGGCCTGCCGGCCGAGAACGCCGCCATCGAAAACAAGGTCCATCCCGCCAAATGGACCTATGAGAACATCGCCTCAATGCGTACCCAATTGCAGGGCATGGGCCTGTCCTATGACTGGGAGCGCGAGATCGCGACCTGCCATCCCGGCTATTACCGGCATGAGCAGAAGATGTTCCTGGATTTCCATAAGGCCGGTCTGGCCTATCGCAAGGAAAGCTGGGTCAACTGGGACCCGGTCGAGAACACGGTTCTCGCCAATGAGCAGGTGATCGACGGCAAGGGCTGGCGCTCCGGCGCCCCGGTCGAGAAGAAGCTGCTGTCGCAGTGGTTCCTGAAGATCACCGATTATGCCGAGGATCTGCTGCAGGCGATTCAGACGCTGGACCGCTGGCCGGACCGCGTGCGCCTGATGCAGCACAACTGGATCGGCCGGTCCGAGGGCGCGCGCGTCTTTTTCCCGATTGCAGGCCGTGACGAAAAGCTGGAAGTCTTCACCACCCGCCACGACACACTGTTTGGCGCCTCCTTCTGCGCGATCTCGCCGAACCATCCGCTGGCCGGCGAGCTGGCGGCGGGCAATCCGGCGCTGGTCGAGTTCATCGCTGAATGCAACCGCATCGGCACCAGCGAGGCGGCCATCGAAACCGCCGAGAAGAAGGGCTTCGACACCGGGCTGAAGGCCGTCCACCCGCTGGACCCGTCCTGGCAGGTGCCGATCTATGTCGCCAATTTCGTGCTGATGGAATATGGCACCGGGGCGATCTTCGGCTGCCCGGCGCATGACCAGCGCGATCTGGATTTCGCCCGGAAATACGGGTTGCCGGTCGTGCCAGTGGTGAAGCCGGCCGATGCCGAAACCGTAGAGATTGGCGATACCGCTTTCCCCGGCGAGGGTGTGCTGTTCAATTCCCGCTTCCTGGACGGCCTGCCTGTCGAAGAGGCCAAGAAGGTCATGGCCGAAAAGTTGACGGCGCTGGGCCTGGGCCAGACCAATATCAGCTACCGGCTGCGCGACTGGGGCGTGTCGCGCCAGCGCTACTGGGGATGCCCGATCCCCTTCATCCATTGCGGCGATTGCGGCATCGTGCCGGTCCCGGAGGCCGATCTGCCGGTTGAACTGCCGGAGGACGTCACCTTTGACGCGCCGGGCAATCCGCTGGACCGCCACCCGAGCTGGAAACACGTCCCCTGCCCGACCTGCGGCAAGCCGGCGCAGCGCGAGACCGACACCTTCGACACCTTCTTCGAATCCTCGTGGTATTTCGCGCGTTTCGCCGATGCCCGGGGCGAGACCGCCTTCGACCGCGACAAGGCCGGCTACTGGCTGTCGGTCGACCAGTATATCGGCGGCATCGAGCATGCCGTGCTGCATCTGCTGTATTCCCGCTTCTTCATGCGGGCGCTGAAACATTGCGGCTACACCGATGTCGAAGAGCCCTTCGCCGGGTTGCTGACCCAGGGCATGGTCTGCCATGAGACGTACAAGGACCCGGACGGTAAATGGCTGTTTCCGTCGCAGGTCACGAAGGATTCGAACGGCAATAACGTGATGGTCGATACCGGCCTGCCGGTGACGATCGGCCGCTCCGAGAAAATGAGCAAGTCGCGCAAGAATGTCGTCGACCCCGTGAACATCATCGGCAGCTACGGCGCGGACACTGCCCGGCTGTTCATGCTGTCCGACAGCCCGCCGGAGCGCGATCTGGACTGGACCGATGCCGGCATTGATGGCGCCTGGCGCTATTTGAACCGGCTGTACAGGCTGATTGACGAACCCTCCGCCCCCCTGGTAGCCCCCGGCACCCAGCGGCCCTCCAGCCTGGGCGAGAAGGCCGCGGCGGCGGAGAAGGCGATCCACAAGACCATCGCCGGCGTCTCTGACGATCTGGACCGCTTCCATTTCAACAAGGCGGTCGCCCGCATCCGGGAATTGAGCAATCTGCTGGAAGGCCTGAATGGCACGGCGGCGGATGAGGCCTGGGCACTCCGCCAGGGCCTGGAGACGCTGGTCCGCCTGATCGGCCCGATGGTGCCGCATCTGGCGGAAGAACTCTGGCTGCTGCTCGGTCATACCACCCTGCTGGCCGAGACGCCCTGGCCGGAGGCCGACCCGGCACTTCTGGTCGATGACAGCGTGACCATCGCCATCCAGGTGAATGGCAAGCTGCGCGGTACCATCGACCTGCCGCGCGACTGCCCGAAGGAAGAGGCAGAGCAGGCCGCACTTGCGCTTCCCGCCGTGATGCAGCAGCTTGACGGGAAAGCACCCCGAAAGGTGATCGTCGTGCCCAATCGCATCGTGAATATCGTTGGCTAAGCTCGGCAGACGCGGGTTTCTGCGCGGCAGCGTCGCGGCGCTGGCCCTGACTGTTCCTGCTCTGGCGTTGGGCGGCTGCGGGTTCCGGCCGCTTTATGGCGAGCGGCCTAACGCGGCCAGCACGGCCAAGCAGCTGGCCAGCATCAATATCGCCCCGATTCCGGAGCGGATCGGCCAGCAGCTGCGCAATGATCTGCGCCTGCGCCTGACGCCGAACGGCCCGCCCAGCCGCGCCGAGTATATCCTGGAGATCGGCATCACCGAATTGCGCCAGGACCTCGCCATCCGCGATGACGCCTCGGCCACGCTAGGCAATCTGCAGGTGCGCGCGACCTACCGCCTGCGCCAGGCCTCGGATGGGGCAGTACTGCATCAGGGGCTCAGCCGCTCGGCCGCCAGCTACAACATCGTGCGCTCGCAATTCGCCAGCCTGGTCGCCGAGGATGATGCCCGCAACCGCGCGGTCGAGGCGATCAGCGAGGATATCCGCCTGCGCCTCGGCATTTATTTTGACGGGCTTGATCGCAAGCAAAACTGACGAACGGGCGCCATGAAACTAAATGATCGCCAGCTGGAAGCCTTGTTCAAGGCACCCGATCCGGCGATCCGGGCGATCCTGCTGTTCGGGCCGGATATCGGCAAGGTGAAGGATTTCGCCGAGAAACTGGGCAAATCCATCCTGCCGGACCTGAATGACCCCTTCCGCCTGGCCGATCTGACCGGCGCGCAGCTGCGCGAGGACCCTGCCCTGCTGTCGGATGAGGCCGCCGCCCTGTCGATGACCGGCGGCCGCCGCCTGATCCGGGTGCGCGACGCGGCAGACGGTAATGCCGAGGTTTTCGCCGCTTTCCTGGCCGATGCCAAGGGCGATTCGCTGGTCGTCGCCGAGGCCGGCAACCTCACCCCCGCCTCGAAGCTGCGCAAGCTGTTCGAGTCGGCCCGCAATGCCGGGCTGGTCGCCTGCTATGCCGATGACGAGCGCGACCTGAAGGCGTTTATCCGCACCACCTTCCAGCAGGCCGGGATACGCTGCAACGAGGACGCGCTGAGTTTTCTTGGTGCGCATCTCGGCGCCGACCGCATGCAAACCCGCATGGAGCTGGAAAAGCTGGTGCTTTATGCCGGGCCGGGCGGCACGCTGACGCTGGAGGATGCCCGCGCCGGCATTGGCGACAGCGCGGCACTACGGCTGGATGACATCATTTTCGCCATGGCCGAGGGCGATACCGAGGGTGCCGACAGCGCACTGGCGCGGGCCCGGTCGGAGGGCATGAGCTTCCAGCCGATCCTGCGCGCCGCGCAGCAGCATCTGCGCGTGTTGCAGGTGGCCGGTGAGCTGGTCGCCGCGGGCCAGTCCATCGACGCGGCCTTCAAGGCGGCCGGGTTTCGCGGTCTTCTCTGGAAAGTCTCCGACCGGCTGTCGCGTCAGCTGCGCAACTGGCCGTCGCGCCGCCTTGGCGAAGCGATGGAGCGGCTGATGGAGGCCGAAATGCTGTGCAAGACCACCGGCATGCCCGCCGATACGGTCACCAGCCAGACCATCCTCGCGCTGGCGCTGTCAGCCCGCGCCCGGGCGCGCAACGCGCCGGGTGCCTACGGCTAATTTTCGTCCTCGTCCTCGAAGCGCGGGACCAGCGGGTCCTCAGCATCGAAATCCGGCGCGGATTCTTCCTCGACCACATCGGTGCGCCCGCCCCGGCTGAGCCGGGAGAGCACATCGTCCAGCTGCTCCAGCGTGCGGTAGCGGATGCTGAGCATCCCGCCGGCGCCGGCCTCGAAATCGATCGAAACGGTCAGCCCCAGCAGATTCGACAGATCGCGCTCCAACGACAACGTATCGGCATCCTTCTCGGCCCCTGCCCGGCCGCCTGAGCCACCGGCGCGGCGCTTGGACGGGCTGGCACTACCGCCGCCTTCCTTGGCCTTTTGCGCCAGACGCTCGGTTTCGCGCACGCTCAGCGATTTGCTGATCACCTGCGCGGCCAGGCTTTCGATCTCCGGGGCGCCCAGCAGGGCGCGGGCATGGCCGGTGGTCAGCTTGCCCTCCTCCACCGCAATGCGGACCAGATCGGGCAGGCCCAGCAGACGCAGCATATTGGCGATGTGGCTGCGGCTCTTGCCGATGACCTTGGCCAGCTCCTCCTGGGTATGACCGAATTCCTCCATCAGGCGCTGGTAGCCCTCAGCCTCCTCCATCGGAGTCAGATCCTGGCGCTGGATATTCTCGACCAGGGCGACTTCCAGCGCCTCGCGGTCGTCGAAATCGCGGATGACCACCGGAACTTCGTGCTGCTGCGCTTCCTGCGCCGCACGCCAGCGGCGTTCGCCGGCAATTATCTGGTAGCGCGTCGGGTCGGCCGGGTGGCGGCGCACCAGAATCGGCTGCAGCACGCCCTTGTCGCGCACCGATTCGATCAGCGCGGCCATATCCTCGGGGTTGAAGTAGCGCCGGGGCTGGAACGGGCCGGGTTCCAGATATTCCACCGGCACAGCCTTGGTCTGCCGCAGCCGGTCGAGCTCGGCGTAATCATCCGTATCCTCGCCCAGCAGGGCGTCGAGGCCGCGCCCCAGATTCTGTCGTTTTTCGCGCGCCATCAGGCTGCCAGACTCCGTTCCCGCTTCATCACTTCACTGGCCAGGTGAATATAGGCCTGCGCCCCCGGGCAGCGCATGTCATAGACGATCACCGGCTTGCCATGCGAGGGCGCCTCGGAAATCCGCACATTGCGCGGGATGACCGTCATATAGACCTTGTCACCGAGATGGCTGCGCACATCGGCCGCCACCGCTTCCGAGAGATTGTTGCGCCGGTCGAACATGGTCAGCACCACGCCCTGGATTTCGAGGCGCGGATTCAGATGCTGCTTCACCCGCTTGATCGTGTTCAGCAGATGGCTGAGGCCTTCCAGTGCATAGAATTCACATTGCAGCGGCACCAGCACGGCATCGGAGGCGACTAGCGCGTTCAGCGTCAGCAGGCCAAGCGAGGGCGGGCAATCGATCAATATGTAATCATACTGGCCGGTCATGGCCGCCAGAGCCGTGTTCAGACGGAATTCGCGCTGCTCCATATTTACCAGCTCGATTTCCGCGCCCGACAGGTTCATCGAGGAGGGAATGACATCGAGGCCGGGAATGATGGTTTTCGTGATCGCCGTATCGACCGGCATGTCATCGGTCAGAACGGCATAGATATCGCGGCTGCGCGCCGATTTGGGAATGCCGAGGCCGGTCGACGCATTGCCCTGCGGGTCGAGGTCGATCAGCAGCACCGATTTGTCGCAGGCGGCAAGTGCAGTGCCCAGATTGATGGCCGTCGTGGTCTTGCCCACCCCGCCCTTCTGGTTCACCACGGAGATCACGCGGGCACCGGATGCCAGCGCTACCACCGAGGCGTCGTATTCCTGCTCATCAAGCATTCCGTATGCCCTCCAGCCGTAGGATTACACTGTCGTCGGCGGTCGCGCTGGGAAGGTGGTTTACCGTCATCTTCCAATGCGTTGCCGCCTCTTTCAACTCCTGCTCGACGCCCCGCCCCTTCAGGAAAAGACAGACGGTAGTCTCGTGCCGGTAAGCCCTCGTATACCCCAGTAGTCCATCGACCGAAGCCAGCGCCCTGGCGGTGATAACATCGGCCGGAAACGGCTCTATCGCCTCGATCCGACCGTGATGCAGGGTGACCCCTACCTCCGTTATCCGCGCCGCCTCCCGCAGGAAGGTGATCTTCTTGGCATCCGCCTCGATCAGGTGAACATCCTGTACCCCCAGTATCGCCAGGATCAGACCCGGCAACCCTGCGCCGCTGCCGATATCGAGCAAGTTACGGCTGTCTTTGGGAATATACGGGAGAAGCTGCGCGGAATCGAGGATATGCCGTGTCCAGACCTCATCTAATGTCTTCGGGCCGACCAGATTGACGGCTTTCTGCCATTTACACAGCAGATCGACATAGGCCTGAAGCCGTTCCAGCGTTTCACGTGAAACATTAAGCGAGGAAACAACCGTATCCGGCGCGGTGACAGCGGACATATCAGGCCGTTTTCCGGTTTCCGGCCTGGGTATTGCGCACATGACGCAGCAGGGCAATCAGCGCCGCCGGCGTGACACCCGGAATCCGCGATGCCGCGCCCAAAGTTGCAGGCCGCGCGCGGTCCAGCTTCGCCCGCATCTCAGCCGACAAGCCGCCAACGGCCAGATAGTCCAGCTCAACAGGCAGGATCAGCGCCTCATCCTTGCGGAAGGCGTCGATATCCGCCTTCTGCCGGTCGAGATAACCGGCATATTTCCCGTCAATCTCCAGCTGCTGGACGATGGCGGACTCGATCGCTGTCAGCGCCGGCCACAGTACGGACAGGCGCGGCAGATCGATATCCGGATGGCACAACAAATCCGCCGCGGAGCGGCGCACGCCATCCTGGTTCACGGCAATGCCGTGTTTCGCCAGTTCGTTCGGCGTTGCCTGGAACCCCGCCAGAAGCTCTCGGCCGGCAAGCAACGCCGCTCCTTTGGCCGCAAACACCCGCGCCCGCTCGGAACCAACCACGCCGATTGCCACACCCTTAGCGGTCAGGCGCTGGTCAGCATTATCGGCGCGCAGCAGCAGCCGGTATTCGGCTCGGGAGGTGAACATGCGATAGGGCTCATCCGCACCGCGCGTCACCAGATCATCGATCATCACGCCGATATAGGCATCAGCGCGGTCGAGGACGAAACCCTCTGCAGAGCCCCCTGCCCGCAACGCCGCATTGATGCCAGCCATCAGACCCTGCGCCGCCGCCTCCTCATAGCCGGTCGTGCCATTGATCTGGCCGGCCAGGAACAGCCCCGGCAGGCGCCGGGTTTCCAGCGTCGGCAGCAACTCGCGAGGGTCAACGAAATCATATTCGATGGCATAGCCCGACTGCAGAATCTCCGCCCGCGCTAGGCCCGGCATGGTGGCGATCAGGGCTTTCTGGACCTCAGCCGGCAGGGAGGTGGAGATGCCATTCGGATAGACCGTGTGGTCGTTCAGCCCCTCCGGCTCCAGGAAGATCTGGTGCCGGGTCTTGTCGGCGAAGCGCACCACCTTGTCCTCGATGGACGGGCAATAGCGCGGCCCGATGCCGGTGATCTGGCCGGAATACATCGGCGCGCGGTGCAGGTTTTCCCTGATGATCGCGTGGGTGTCCGGCCCGGTCTCGGTGATATGGCAATCGATCTGCGGCACGGTGATCCGGTCCGTCAGGAAGGAGAACGGCACGGGCGGCGTATCGCCCTTCTGCACCTCCAGCGCGGCCCAGTCGATGGTCCGGCCATCCAGCCGCGGCGGCGTGCCGGTCTTCAGCCGGCCCAGCGCAAAGCCCGCCGCCTCCAGCCGCTGCGCCAGGCCAATAGCCGGTGCCTCGCCGATGCGTCCGGCCGGCGTACGCTCCTCCCCGCGATGAATGACGCCCCGGAGAAACGTGCCAGTCGTTACGATCACACTGCGGGCCGCAATCGATTCGCCGGTGGACGTCACAATGCCCGCGACCTCACCGGCAGCACCGATCAGCAGATTCTCAACCCCGGCTTCGATGATTTCCAGATTTTCCTGCTCGGCCAGGATCGCCTGAATGGCGCTGCGATACAGCGCCCGGTCGGCCTGGGCACGGGGGCCGCGCACCGCCGCCCCCTTGCTCTGGTTCAGCATGCGGAACTGGATGCCGGCGCGGTCAATCGCCCGCGCCATGATGCCGTCCAGCGCATCGATCTCGCGGACCAGATGCCCCTTCCCCAACCCGCCAATCGCGGGGTTGCAGGACATGACGCCAATCGTATCCCGGCGATGGGTCACAAGCGCCGTCCGGGCGCCCATCCGGGCCGCCGCAGCCGCAGCGTCACAGCCGGCATGGCCGCCGCCGATCACAATGACATCATAATTGCGCATAAAGGGACCCTACCGGTTTTAGCCGCCGGCTTAAAGTGATGTTTCACGTGAAACAATCGACGGGAGCTTCGTTATATCAAGACCCTGCCATCATTTTCCAAGGCAGAAGTCGCGAAAGATCACATCCAGCAGATCTTCGACATCGACCCGGCCCTTGATCCGGCCCAGCGCCCGCATCGCCACCCGCAGATCCTCCGCCGCCAGATCCACCATCCCGGCGTCGAGAAACCGGTCCAGCGCCGAGACGCTTTCCTCGATTGCCCGGCGATGACGCTCCCGCGTAAGGACCGGGGCGACCCCAATAGACAAGGCCTTACCGACAATATCGGACAGGGTGGCCAGCAATTCCGGCAATCCCTGCCCAGTTCCCACGGAAACCGGGATCGCATTCATTGGGGCAGTCTTTTCAGTATGCCCCTGCATATAGAGGTCTACCTTGTTCCAAACCCGCAGCACCCGGGCAGACCCCTCGGCCTCCGCCGGCTCAGGCCGCGTCGAATCAATCACCAGAAGCTGGAGGTCTGCGGCCTCGGCCCAGCGTCGTGCCCGGCGGATGCCCTCGGCCTCGATACTATCCGTTGTGTCCCGCAAGCCGGCCGTATCGGCAAGGACCACCGGATAGCCGCCCAGATCCAGATGAACCTCGATCACATCGCGTGTGGTCCCGGCCGTCTCCGAGACAATCGCCGCCTCGCGCCGGGCCAACCAGTTCAGCAGGCTGGACTTGCCGGCATTGGGGGCGCCGATGATGGCGATGCGGAACCCGTCGCGCAGAATCTCGCCCCGCCGGCCATCCGCAAGGTGCGCCGCCATCTCCGCGCGCAGACTCTGCGTCTTTGCCGCCACACCGGAGATCAGATCGTCCGGCAATTCTTCATCCGGGAAATCGATGGCGGCTTCCATATGCGCCAGGCAGCCCATCAGACGCTGCCGCCAACCCTCATACAGGCCCGACAGGGCGCCATCCATCTGGCGCAGCGCGAGCCGACGCTGGGCAGAAGTTTCGGCATCGATGAGATCGGCCAGCCCCTCGACCTCGGTCAGATCCAGCTTGCCGGCCAGGAAGGCCCGGCGGGTGAATTCGCCCGGCTCGGCCAGACGCACCCCGGGCAGATCGGCCAGCGCGCCCGAAACACCGTCGATGACCGCGCGGCTGCCATGCAGATGCAGCTCCGCGACATCCTCACCGGTAAAGCTGTGCGGTGCGGGAAACCACAGCACCAGCGCCTCATCCAGGACTTCCTGTGTCGCCGGGTCGACCAGGCGGCGGCGGCTGGCCTGACGCGCCTCCGGCAGCACTCGCCCCGTCAGCTGCTGAAGCGCCATACCGGCATCAGGGCCTGAGACACGCAGCACCGCGATCCCGGCCCGTCCGGGTGCACTCGCCAGCGCGAAGATGGTTTGCCCGGTCATGCCGCTCGGTTGATCACCCAGCCTTGGGCGGGCCGTCTTCCGGCCGCAGCATCAGCCGCTCAACCCGGCCGCCCTCGACCAGATGGGTCTGCAGGATTTCATCGATATCCGCCTCGTTCCGGTAGCCATACCAGACGCCTTCCGGATAGATCACCATCACCGGCCCCAGTTCGCAGCGATCCAGGCAGCCGGCATTGTTCACCCGCACGCCCTCGACGCCCAGCTCCTTGGCCCGCGCCTTCATGTAATTGCGCAGCGGCTCGGCATCATGGGCCGCGCAGGAACCGCGCTTGTGGCCATCCGGCCGGCGATTCACGCAGGCGAAGACGTGGCAGCGGTAATACAGCTCCGGGTCAGTGGTCACGACTTCCGCTCTCCCTTGCCGCCGCCTTCGGCGAACTGGCCCCAGAACATTTTCTGCAGGGCCTCCATCGAGGCCATACCGGCCTGCCCGCCCTGAAACCAGCCCTTCAGCACGACGTCAGGGTCCATCTGCTTGATGCCGAGCATCAGTCGTTCCTGCATTTCGGCCATCACCGCATCCTGCATAGGCTTCATATCCGGCAGGCCGAAGAAACGCCGGGCTTCTTCCGGCGTACAATCGATGTCTACAGTAACCTTCATCGGTGCAATCCTCTCTCCAGAGACGCGCCGGCACAGAGACGGGGTTGTGCGGGCGAAGAGCATCTCCAACTATGAGGGCGAAAACGGCCTCACCCTATAGCGGCCAGTAATCATGCGAAAGGCCTAGCATACTCATGAGCGACGCCGGCAACCAATTAGCGCGGGAAACCAGCCCCTATCTGTTGCAGCATCAGGACAACCCGGTGCATTGGCAGCCCTGGGGCAAGGCGGCGCTGGACCGCGCCAAGGCGGAGAACAAGCCGATCCTGCTGTCTGTGGGCTATGCCGCCTGCCATTGGTGCCATGTCATGGCGCATGAAAGCTTCGAGGATGAGGCGACCGCCACGCTGATGAACCGGCTGTTCGTGAACATCAAGGTCGACCGGGAGGAACGCCCCGATATCGACCATATCTATCAATCCGCTTTGGCCATGCTGGGCGAACAGGGCGGCTGGCCACTCACCATGTTCCTGACCCCCGATGGCGAGCCGTTCTGGGGCGGCACCTATTTTCCCTCCGAGGCGCGCTATGGCCGGCCCAGCTTCGCCTCGGTGCTGGAGGCCATCGCCGAGGCCCATGCCAAGGACCCGGAGCGCGTCCAGCGCAATGTGCAGGGGCTGCGCGAGGGCCTGGCCCACCTGTCCAAGCCTGTACCCGGCGAGGGCCTGCCGATCCCCGTTATCGACCAGATCGCCGAGCAGCTGCTTGTCTCCATGGATAAGGTGCATGGCGGCTTCGGCCAGGCGCCGAAATTCCCCCAGCCTGGCATATTGATGCTGCTGTGGCGCGCCTATCTGCGGCGCGGCGAGGAGCGTTTCCGCCGCGCCGTGACCCTGACCCTGGACCGGATGTGCCAGGGCGGCATCTACGATCATCTTGGCGGCGGTTTCGCACGCTATTCGACCGATGCTGAATGGCTGGCGCCGCATTTCGAGAAGATGCTCTACGACAACGCCCAGATGATCGAGGTCCTGACCCATGCCTGGCAGGAGACGGGCCGCCCGCTCTATCGCCAGCGCATCGAGGAAACCATCGACTGGCTGCAGCGCGAGATGGTGACGGCGGAAGGCGGCTTTGCCAGCACGCTTGATGCCGATAGCGAGGGCGAGGAAGGCCGGTTCTATGTCTGGAGCGAGGCCGAGATCGATGCCGTCCTGGCCGATTTCTCCCGTGAAGAGCGCGAGGCCTTCAAGCAAGCCTATGACGTCACCCCCGGCGGAAACTGGGAGGAAAAGACCATCCTGCACCGGAACCGCCAGCCAGAACTCGGCAATGGCCGGTTGGAAAGCCTGCTGGCCAAGGCACGCCTAGCACTGCTGGAACGCCGCGATACGCGGGTCCGGCCGGGCTGGGATGACAAGGTGCTGGCTGACTGGAACGGGCTGATGATCCGCGCCCTCGCCCGCGCCGCCTTTGCCTTCAACCGGCCGGAATGGCTGCGTATGGCCGCCACCGCCTTCGAATTCGTGGCGACCCGCATGGTGGAGACTGGGCGTCTGCGCCATAGCTGGCGCCAGGACACCCTGAAGCACCCGGCGACGCTGGAAGACTACGCCAACATGATCGCCGCCGCGCTGACCCTGCACCAGATCACCACGGAGCGCCGGTTTCTCGACCAGGCCAAACGCTGGCTGGGCACGCTGGAAACCCATTACGCCGATCCCTCCGGCGGGTATTTCGCCACGGCCGATGATACAGATGATGTGATCCTGCGGGCCAAGAACGCTCATGACAACGCCACGCCATCCGGCAATGGCACGATGCTGGGCAATCTGGTTACCCTGTCGCTGCTGACCGGCGACCCCGCCCATGAACAAAAGGCCCAGCGCCTGCTGAAGGCGTTTTCCGGCGAGGTGACCCGAAATTTCTTCCCGCTGGCCGGCCTGATCAACGCGGCGGAATTCCTGCAACGCCCGATCCAGCTGGTGGTGGCCGGCCCGTCAGAGCAGATATCGACCCAGGCGCTGCGCCATGCTGCGGCGGCAACCTCCCTGCCCGATCTTGTCTATCAGCAGATCCCGATGACCGCCGCCTTGCCGCCCAGCCACCCGGCATCGGCGAAGAAGCCGAAGGATGGCCGTTCCGCCGGCTATCTCTGCATTGGCCCGGTCTGTTCCCTGCCCTTCACGGACCCTGCCAGCCTGAGCGAGGCGCTGCGACGCGCCCGCAAGCCGTCATGACCACCCTGACACTCGATACGCCCGTTGGCCCGGTAACGGTTTACGCCACAGACGGGGCGATCACCCGGGTTCGCTTCGGCAGCAAGGACGGCGAGAGTGTGGTTGATGACCCGCTGCTGAACACAGCTGCGGAACAGCTGACCGCCTATTTCGCCGGGCAACGGACCCGCTTCGAGCTGCCGCTGGAGGCGGCCGGCTCGGCCCACAACAAGGCCGTCTGGGATGCCATGCTGCGCATTCCCTATGGCGAGACCCGCAGCTATGGCGATATCGCCGAGGAAATTGGGTCCAACGCCCGCGCCGTTGGCGTGGCCTGCGGGAGCAACCCGATCCCGATCCTGATCCCCTGCCACCGCGTGGTCGGCAAAGACGGCAAGCTGGTCGGCTTCAGCGGCGGCGATGGCAAGAAGACGAAGGCCCGGCTGCTCGATCTTGAAGCCCCGTCCCTGCCGCTGCTGTCCTTTTCCTGACGCTTCTCCGGCCTGCGGCTTGAATCTTTCGGCCAAGCCGCCATGATCTAGGCCATCTGAAATTCCCATCCGATACGGGGAGGAAACCCATGCCTGAAATCACCATTAAGGCCGCCGATGGCGGTTCCTTCATGGCCTATGTCGCCAAGCCCAAACAGCCGATTGCGCCGGTTATCGTCGTGATCCAGGAAATCTTCGGCGTCAACGAGGTCATGCGCGATATCTGCAACGATCTCGCCGCCGAAGGCTATATCGCCATCTGTCCGGATCTGTTCTGGCGCCAGGAGCCTGGCATCCAGATCACCGACAAGAGCGAGGCCGAATGGGCCCGCGCCTTCGAGCTGTTCAATGGCTTCGATGTCGACAAGGGCGTCGATGATCTGATCCAGACCGTCGAGGCGGCCCGCGGCATAGAGGGTGGCAGCGGCAAGGTCGCCTCCATCGGCTATTGCCTGGGCGGCAAGCTGGCCTTTCTGATGGCGACCCGCTCCGATACCGACTGCAATATCAGTTATTACGGCGTCGGCATCGAGGGCTTGCTGAATGAGGCCAACACCATCCGCCGGCCGATGCTGATGCATGTCGCCGAACAGGACAAATTCGTCCCGGCGCCGGCGCAGGAGAAGATTCTGGCTGGCCTCAAACCCATTAGTAACGTCACCATCCACGTCTATCCTGGCGTGGATCACGCCTTTGCCCGTGTCGGTGGCGAGCATTACGACCGCAGTGCCGCCATGCTGGCCAATCAGCGTAGCGCCGAGTTCCTCAAAACAAATCTCTCATAAGGGTGGAAAGACCATGGTTAAAGCGTTTCGTATCCAGAAGCCGGGCGGCCCGGAAGCAATGGAATGGCAGGATGTCGACCTGCCTGCCCCCGGCCCCGGCCAGGCGCTGGTCCGGCATACCGCTGTCGGCCTGAACTATATCGATACCTATCATCGCAGCGGCTTGTATCCCCTGCCCCTGCCGGCTGGCATCGGCATGGAGGGTGCGGGTGTCGTCGAGGCCGTTGGTGCCGGCGTCACCGATCTGGTCGAGGGTGACAAGGTCGCCTATGCCGCCGGCCCCCCGGGCAGCTATTCCGAAGCCCGCATCATTGCGGCCGACCGGCTGGTGAAGATTCCAGACGGCGTCAGCGATCAGCAGGCCGCCGCCATGATGCTGAAGGGCATGACCAGCCAGTATCTCATCCGCCGCACCTACAAGGTGAAGGCCGGCGACACGATCCTGATGCATGCGGCTGCCGGCGGTGTCGGCCTGATCCTGTGCCAGTGGGCGGCCGCTTTGGGCGCCACTGTCATCGGCACGGTTGGCGATGAGAAGAAGGCCGAGTTGGCCAAGGCTCATGGCTGCCACCACACCATCCTCTACAAGGACGAGGATTTCGTGGCGCGGGTGAAGGAAATCACCGGCGGCAAGGGTGTGCCGGTCGTCTATGACGGTGTCGGCAAGGACACGTTCATGAAGTCGCTGGATTGCCTGTCGCCGCTCGGCCTGATGGTGGCGTTCGGCCAGTCTTCCGGCAATGTACCGCCGCTGGAGCTGGGCGTTCTGTCGGCCAAGGGCTCGCTCTTCGTCACCCGCCCGACGCTGATGACCTATACCGCCAAGCGCGACGATCTGGTGGCGACCACCAATGATCTGTTCGATGCGGTGAAGACCGGCAAGGTGAAGATCGACATCAACCAGACCTATGCGCTGAAGGATGCCGTGAAGGCACATCAGGATATGGAGGGTCGCAAGACCACCGGTTCCAGCGTGATGCTGCCGTAACCTGTTGATACTGTTTCACGTGAAACATGAAGGGCGGGGAAATTTCCCCGCCCTTTTTGCATCCTGATCGATTTTCCTGAGTCGGCGGTTGAGCCGACTACGTGTTCATCGAGTCAAAGAAATCGGCATTCGTCTTGGAGTGCTTCAGCTTGTCGAGCAGGAACTCCATCGAATCGATGGTGCCCATCGGCATCAGCACGCGGCGCAGGACCCACATCTTCGACAGCGTGGCCTTGTCGACCAGCAGCTCTTCCTTACGGGTGCCCGACTTGGTGATGTCGATGGCCGGGAAGCTGCGCTTGTCGGCCAGCTTGCGGTCGAGGATGAGCTCCGAGTTACCGGTACCCTTGAACTCCTCGAAGATGACCTCATCCATGCGGCTGCCAGTATCAATCAGCGCCGTGGCGATGATGGTCAGCGAGCCGCCTTCCTCGATATTGCGGGCGGCACCGAAGAACCGCTTCGGACGCTGCAGCGCATTGGCGTCGACACCACCGGTCAACACCTTGCCGGAAGACGGCACGACCGTGTTATAGGCGCGCGCCAGGCGGGTAATGGAATCCAGCAGGATGACGACATCGCGCTTGTGCTCGACCAGGCGCTTGGCCTTTTCCAGCACCATCTCGGTCACCTGGACGTGGCGGCTGGCCGGTTCGTCAAAGGTCGAGCTGATGACCTCGCCCTTCACCGAGCGATCCATGTCAGTGACTTCTTCCGGCCGTTCGTCGATCAACAGCACGATCAGATAAACTTCCGGGTGATTGGCCGAAATCGCATGGGCGATATTCTGCAGCATCACCGTCTTGCCGGTGCGTGGCGGCGCCACGATCAGCGCGCGCTGGCCCTTGCCGAGCGGCGAGATCAGATCGATGACGCGGGTGGTCGGATCCTTCAGCGTCGGATCGTCCAGCTCCAGCTTCAGCTTCTCGTCGGGATAGAGCGGCGTCAGATTGTCGAAATTGATCCGGTGACGGACCGCTTCCGGCTGCTCGAAATTGATCTCATTGACCTTCAGCAGCGCGAAATAGCGCTCGCCATCCTTCGGCGCACGGATCTGGCCGGACACCGTGTCGCCGGTGCGCAGGCTGAACCGGCGCACCTGGCTGGGCGAGACATAGATGTCATCCGGCCCTGGCAGGTAATTCGATTCGGGCGAGCGCAGGAAGCCGAAGCCATCCGACAGCGTCTCGAGCACCCCGTCGCCGAAGATCGGCACATCCTTCTCGGCAAGCCGTTTCAGGATGGCGAACATCATGTCCTGCTTGCGCAGCGTGCTCGCATTCTCGATTTCAAGCTCTTCAGCGAAAGCGAGAAGTTCTGCCGGGGTTTTGGATTTTAGTTCCTGCAAATACATGTAGGGATACTTGCGCCAGTGATGGGGGAAAAATGGAAAGCCACGAGCCCCTGCACCTTCCTGGATAGGACAGTCAGCACTGATGGCTGGAGGGGAAACATGTTTTCTGGGATTTATTCGCCGGGCGTGAGCGCCAGGACATTCCCTGAGAAATAGTAGCTGCGGACGGCCAAGTCAATCGGCGTTTCGTCTGGTGTCGCTAAAGATCAAAATGGTTTCACGATCACCATAACGACGATGACGATCATCAGCACGGTCGGCACTTCATTCGCGACGCGATAGAAGACGGTACTGCGGGTATTGCGATCCGCCTCGAAATCCTTGCGCCAGCGCGACAGAAAACCATGCGCCGCCGTCATCAGGATGACAAAGGTCAGCTTCGCATGCCACCAGCCCTGCGACCAGATATCCGGACCGTACAGCACCAGAAGCCAGATGCCGAAAATGAAGGTGGCGCCCATCGCCGGGTTGATGATGGCCCGCAGCAGGCGCCGCTCCATCACCTTGAAAACCTCGGACTCAGGAGAGCCGGCGGCAACCCCGGCGTGATAGACATAGAGCCGCGGCAGATACAGCATCCCGGCCATCCAGGCGATGACGCTGATCAGATGCAGTGCCTTGATCCAGCTGTAGAGATCACCGCCCATTATTCAAACCCACCTGATTATGCTGCTTCCCTGCACGGACAGCGCCCGAACTCAGCCGGGCACAGACGCGCCCCCTCATCCGACCATATGCCAGCCGGACGCGCCAGCGCCTTTCGGACAGCCTGGGCAAGCGCATCAATGAACAGCGGGTCATCCCCCGGCGTCGGCACGCGGGCAAAGGCGGGAACCCCGGATTCTTCCGCCAGATGCCGATATTCCAGTTCGATTTCTACAAGCGTTTCAGAGTGTTCTGAGACGAACGCAATCGGGCAGACGACCAGCGGCACACCGTCCTGCCCGGCCCGACGGATCTCCTGATCGGTCGAGGGGCCGATCCATTCCAGCGGCCCGACACGGCTCTGATAGCAGACGACCCAGTCCAGATCCGGCAGATTCATGGCCTGGACGACCCGGGCGGCACTCTGCTCGACCTGCCATTGATAGGGATCGCCCTTCTCGACGATCTTCTTCGGCAGGCCATGGGCCGAAAACAGCACGCGCGGCTTGCCGGGTATGGTTTCCATCGCCTGTTTTGTCAGCGCCGCCACGGAATCGGCATAGCCATCGGCCCGCGGATAGCAGCCCACGACATGGGTTGGCACGCTGAGACCGACCTTGCGGGCCTCTTCATTCCATTTTCGTAATGAAGAACCCGTCGTGGTTGTCGAAAATTGCGGATACAGCGGCAGGAGCACAATCTGGTCCGGGGCGAATTCCTTCACCTCCTGTACCGTCTGCTCGGTCATCGGATGCCAGTAGCGCATGGCGATGAAGGTTTTCACCGTGCCGATATCCCCCAGCGCCGAGGTCAGCGCCATTGCCTGCGCTTCGGTATTCGGCAGCAAGGGCGATCCGCCGCCGAGATTTTCGTAAATCTCGCGGGCAATCGGCGCCCGGCGGCCGGAAATCAGCTTCGCCACCAGATAGCGCAGCGGATTCGGCAGGCTGATGATCGCCGGATCATTGAACAGGTTGAACAGGAACGGCTTCACCGACTCAGGTGCGTCCGGACCACCCAGATTGAACAGGATTATGGCTGTTTTTGTCATCGCACCAAGATGGCTGTCGGCCGGCGATTGTCCAGCCTCATGCGCGCAAACGCCGCGCCAGGATATCGACATTCTCCGGCGGCGTGGTCTGGGTCACGCCATGGCCCAGATTGAAGATATGCGGTCCACCGCTGAAACCGTCGCAAATCCGGTCGATTTCCGCTTCCAGCATGGCCCCGCCGGCGACCAGGAAAATCGGATCGAGATTGCCCTGTACCGGCATTTTTGATTGCAGATGCTCCACCGCCCAGTCGATCGGCATGGCGGTATCCAGCGACACCGCATCAATTCCCGCCTCGCCGACATAGGCCCGGTACAGCGCACCAGCGCCTTTCGGGAATCCGATGATTGGTACGGTAGGATGCTTCTGCTTCAACGCCGCAACAATGCGCTGCGTCGGGGCAATGACCCAGCGCCGGAAAGCCGGCTCCGGCAGCACCCCGGCCCAGCTGTCGAAAAGCTGGAGGATTTCAGCGCCGGCCAGAACCTGACGATCCAGATACTCAATGGTCGAGTCGACCAGAAGATCGATCAGCTTCTGGAACCCTTCCGGATCGCCATAGGCCCATTTCTTGACGGCGACGTATTCCTTGCTGCCACCCCCCTCGACCATATAGGTCGCCACGGTCCAGGGAGAGCCGGCAAAGCCGATCAGCGCTGTTTCGGGGGGCAGGGATGCCTGGATGCGCTCGACCGTCTCGTACACGGCTTCAACGCGCTTATGGAAACCTTCCAGCGAGATGCGCCCCAGCTCCTCTGTTGCCCGGATGGGCTCGAGCACCGGGCCTTCGCCTTGCTGGAAAGCAACCTTCTGGCCAAGGCCATAGGGCACGATCAGGATGTCTGAAAACAGGATCGCGGCATCCATGCCATAGCGGCGCAGCGGCTGTAGGGTGACCTCGCAGGCCAGTTTCGGATTGAAGCAGAGATCGAGGAATCCGCCCGCTTCGGCGCGCAGCTCGCGGTATTCCGGCAGATAGCGGCCAGCCTGCCGCATCAGCCAGAAGGGTGGACGGGCCAGTGTCTCGCCGCGCAGAACGCGCAGCATCGGCTTGGTTTCGCTGCTCGACATGGCGGGCTTCCTTGCCTGCTGCGTGAGAGGGCAGTGTAGAAATGGGTCTGCCTTCCTTACACAAAAGAGAATCTTAAAAATAGGGGGTGGTAGTAGTGTATCGGCTGGAAGCTGGGGATTATTGTCGCAGCTGGTTTTCTGCACAGGGCTGGGCACAGCTGGAACCGGCCAGCGCCGATTTGTGGAAGACTCCCCGGCAAGCGCTGGAATCGCCGGCCGGCGGGGTTTCGCCCAGCCTGTGGAAAACGGGGAGTAGTCGTTGCCGGGCGGGCCGCACAGATGTTATCCCGTGAGGCAGCGGAATTTAATCCCGAGCGGGGCAAGCTGATGCGGAAAAAACGCCCAGGGGGGACGGAATTTCCGGTATCTGGAAAAACCCCGACTTATCCCCGCTATACTTCCTTCCTCCCCAGCCTGTTTTAGCCCAGACCAAGTGAGAGCCGCATGCCCGGCACGGAGACAATCCATCTGCATCTGGTGTCGGATTCGACCGGCGAGACGATCCATCAGGTATCGCGCGCCTGCCTGGTGCAGTTCGAGGGCATCAAGGCCATCGAGCATGTCTGGTCGCTGGTCCGCACGACGAGCCATATCGACAAGGTGATCGCCGGCGTCGAGGCGCATCCCGGCCCGATTCTGGTCACACTGGTCGATCACCAGCTGCTGATCCGCCTGGAGGCCGCCGGCCGCCAGCTCGGCGTGCCGGTGATCTCGGTGCTTGATCCCGTGCTGGGGGCGCTGCACACCTATCTCGGCCGCAAGGCGAAGGGCCGGCCGGGCCGGCAGCACGAGCTGGATGCCGCCTATTTCAACCGGATCGAGGCGATGCAGTTCACCCTGATCCATGATGATGGCCAGCAGCTGCATGATATCGACCATGCCGACATCATCCTGGTCGGCGTGTCGCGTACCTCGAAGACACCGACCTGTCTCTATCTCGCCAATCGTGGCCTGAAAGTCGCCAATGTGCCGCTGGTGCCGGGGGTTCCGCTGCCGCGCGAGGTGATGACCGCGACCGCCCCGCTGATCGTCGGCCTGACCAATGATCCGAACCGCCTGGTGCAGATCCGCCGCAACCGGCTGCTGATGCTCAATCAGGGCGCAGATACCGATTATATCAATCTGGACGAGGTGCGCCGCGAGGTGGCCGAGGCGCGCCGGTTGTTCGAGAAACAGGGCTGGCCGATCATCGATGTCAGCCGCCGCTCCATTGAGGAGACGGCAGCCGAGATTCTCTCCCTTCATCAGGACAAGCGGGACCAGGAAGATGATGCCTGATACGCCTCCCCTGCATGGCCCGGCAGCGAAAAGCCTGCCGGTCGTGCTCGCCTCGGGCAGCCGGATTCGCGGTGATTTGCTGCGCGCCGCTGGCGTGGCGTTCTCGGTCGAGACAGCACCAGTGGATGAGGCGGAAATCCGCATCTCCATGCAGGCCGAAAAGGCGACGGCAGGGGAGACCGCCATCAGCCTGGGCGAAGCCAAGGCGCAGCGCGTGTCCCGCCGGCATCCCGGCGCGCTGGTCATCGGCTGCGACCAGATGCTGGAGTGCAACGGCGTGTGGTTTGAAAAACCGGTCGACCGCGCCCATGCCCGCGCCCATCTCCAGGCGCTGGGCGGCCGGAACCACCAATTGCTGAGCGCGGTGGTCGTGGTCCGCGACGGCCAGCGGCTCTGGCACAATCTGTCGGTGGCCACTTTGACCATGCGCCCGCTCTCCCCGGACTTCATTGAGGCCTATCTGGATGCCGCGGGGGAGCCGATCCTGTCCTCGGTCGGGGCCTATCAGCTGGAAGGGCTGGGGGCGCATCTCTTCACCCGCATCGAGGGGGATTATTTCACCATTCTGGGGCTGCCTTTGCTGCCGCTGCTGGATTTCCTGCGACTCCATGGGGTGGTGCCGCGCTGATGATCCTGCTCGGCCTGACCGGCTCTATCGGCATGGGGAAAAGCACGGCGGCCACCATGCTGCGCGCCCTCGGCCTGCCGGTTCACGATGCCGATGCGACGGTCCACCGCCTGCTGGGCAAGGGCGGAGCGGCGGTGGCGAAAGTTGACGCGGCTTTCCCCGGTGTGGTCAGCCAGGGTGCCGTGGATCGCCGGCTGCTCGGCAACCGGGTGTTCGGCGATGACGCTTCACTACGCCGGCTGGAAAAAATCCTGCACCCGATGGTGCGCGCGGCGGAGCGGCGCTTTCTGGGCCGGATGCGCCGCCAGCGCCGGAAAATCGCCGTGCTGGATATCCCGCTGCTCTATGAAACCGGTGGTGAGGCCCGTGTCGACGCGGTGATCGTGGTCAGCGCGCCGGCCCGGATACAGGCGCTGCGGGTGCTGCGCCGGCCGGGCATGACGCCACAGAAATTCCGGGCCATCCTGGCCAAACAGATTTCCGACAGCGAGAAACGCCGCCATGCCGATTTCGTCGTCACCACCGGTCTCAGCCGCGCGCACAGCTTGCGCCAGCTGAAACAGATCGTCAGACTCACCCGCGACAATTCCAGCCGCTACAAAACCCGCCGGAGCCGCCATGCGTGAAATCGTCCTCGATACGGAAACCACCGGCCTTGATCCCAAGGCAGGTCACCGGATCGTCGAAATCGCCTGTATCGAGCTGGATAATCATCTGCCGACCGGCCGCAGCTACCAGCAATACATCAATCCGGAACGCGACATGCCGGAGGAGGCCTTCAAGGTCCATGGCCTGTCGGCGGATTTCCTGGCCGGCCATCCGAAATTCGCGGATATCTGCGGCGATTTTCTCGATTTCATCGGGGATTCGCTGCTGGTCATCCACAATGCTGAATTCGACATGCGTTTCATCAATGCGGAGATTTCGGCGCTGGGCCATGCCCCGCTGCCCTCCACCCGCGCGGTTGATACGCTGGCCATGGCGCGGCGCAAATATCCCGGCGCACAATCCAGCCTGGATGCGCTGTGCAAGCGCTTCGGCATCGATAATGGCCACCGCAATTTGCATGGCGCGCTGGTCGATGCCGATCTTCTGGCGGCGGTCTATCTGGAGCTGATCGGCGGCCGGGAGCCCGGCCTGCTGCTTGGTGCGAATGAGAAGATCAGCGCCGCCGAGATGCAGCAGATGGAAGATGCGCGCCAGAAGCGGCCGGCGCGCATCCATGTCCCCAGCGAGGCGGAGCTGGCGGCCCATGCCGCCATGCTCTCCAGGATCAAAGAGTCGATCTGGCTGCGCGAGGGCTGATCACCCTCAGGCAGGATCAGGCGTGGCCGGCGACCTCGCTGTCGGCGGTCGGGTCCTGCTGCGCCAGGCGGCGGCGATACAGCTCGACGAAATCGATGGGCTGCAGCATCAGCGGCGGGAAACCGCCATCGCGGGTCGTCTCGGACACCATGGCGCGGGCATAGGGGAACAGCAGGCGCGGGCATTCGATCATGACCAGCGGATGCAGATGTTCTTCCGCCGCACCGCGCAGCGAGAAGACGCCGCCATAGGTGAGCTCCAGCAGGAACAGCTGCTGGTCGTCATTCCGGGTCTCGGCATTGATGACCAGCAGAACCTCGAAGACCGGATCATCCTGGCGAATCCGCCGGGCCTGGACATCGACCTTCACCGACACATCCGGCTGTTTGTCGGCCGGCTGCAGGCTCATCGGCGCGTTCGGATTCTCGAAGGAGAGATCCTTCACATACTGCGCATGGACGACAATCGGCATGGCGCTGGCCTGGGCCTGGGCGGTCTCGTTGTCTTCCGGGGTGATGGGTGTATCGCTCATCGATAAAAACTCTCTTCGCAATATGGGTGCGCGGAAATCCGGTCGCTAACACGGATCATGGATAAGGTACAAGCGCAGGACGGTTACGGTAAGGCCGGCTCGACCGGGTGCAGCAATTCGGCCTCACCCTGCTTCGCGACGCGCACGACCGCGCCATTTGTGACGCGCAGGCCGGTCAGCCCGCGAATAAAGCCCCAATGGCTGACGATGGCCGTGTGCTCATACATCTCGGCCATCGCCATGCGCTCGCGAAAGCGCTGGCAGCGGGCCAGCATCGCGTCTTCCTGTTCGTCATCCGGCCACCAGCGCTCCGGCAGATGATCGAAGCGCCAGTTCGGCCAGGTCTTGCCCAGCGCACTGGCCGGTGTGCCGATATCGCAGATAAAGGCTGCATGTTCATGCACCAGCGGTTCGATCTCGACCGGCAGGCGCAGCGTATCGGCGATGATCTCGGCGGTCTGCAGGGCGCGGGTGAAGGGGCTGGCCAGCAAATGCCGGATATCCAGATCGCGCAGTATCTCTGCGGCCTGGCGGGCCTGGCGCCGTCCTTCCTCGGTCAGCGCCGGATCGGGAATGCCGGGGTCCTGCCGGGTCTTGGCGAAATGCACATTGAATTCGGACTGGCCATGCCGGACGAAAATCATTTTTTCTCTCCGCGCGGATCACTGTCATCCGGCGCACTCGTGTCATCGGGCAGCTGACGCCAGGGTGAATCCGGGTTCGTGCCGCCGGGGGTGATGTCATCCGGGTTGGGCGGGGTGATATCCTGGTAATCGCCGTCGATCACGCCGCCTGGCCGCCCTTGCCCCTGCCGTTGGCCCGGCCCGCTGAAACCAGCCGAGGCGGTAAACACCGCGCCCGTCTTGACCAGCCCGGCCAGCAATCCGCCCATCAGCCAGCGCCGTACGCCCGGCACGAAGAGCAACAGCCCCACCGTATCGGTCACGAAGCCGGGCACGAGCAGCAGCGCGCCGGCCAGCATCAGCGCCAGGCCATGCAGCATCTCGCCGACCGGCATCTTGCCCTGGTCAAGCTGGATGCGGGCGCTGTTCAGCGTGGCAAGCCCCTGCTGTCGCAAAAGAAAACTGCCGGCCAGCGCGGTTGCCAGGCACAGGCCGATGGTCGGCCAGACACCGATCTCCTCGCCGACCTCGATAAAGACGGCGATTTCGGCAATCGGGATGGCGATCAGAAACAGGAAGATAAGGAGGCGCATGCTTGCTCTTTCGTTGAGTCACGCCTATGTAGGAACTAAGGCGACGATGACAATCATCGTCCTGTCGATGGCTTGTCAGCCAGCGGCAGACCCAACGTACTTAGCGCACAGGGCGGGTATAGGTCCAGCAAGGCCAGCCCGAAAACAGAATGGGCGACGGTTTTCCTTTTTTGGACATCATCTTCTTTGCGATGGTGGCCGCGTTTCTGATCCTGCGCCTGCGCAGCGTCCTCGGCAAGCGGACTGGCAATGAACGCCCGCGCCAGGACCCGTTCCAGCCTCGCCCGGAACAGGATGCGGATGATTCCGATAATGTCGTCAGCCTGCCGAAGCGCGATGGTGTCCGCCCTGAGGGCATGACGGCAGCGCCGGGTTCACTGGCCGCAGCCCTGACCCAGGTGAAGATCGCCGATCCCAGCTTTGATGAGAAATATTTCGCCAGTGGCGCTCAGGCGGCTTTCGAGATGATCGTCGATGCCTTCGCCCGCGGCGACAAGGACGCCCTGCGGCCGCTGCTTGATGATGATGTCTATGACCGCTTCACCGCCGCCATCGACCAGCGCGTTGCGCGCGGCGAGACGCTGGAGACAACGCTGGTCGAGATCAAGGCCGCCGATATCACCGAGGCGGAGATGAAGGGCAGCCAGTCCCACATCACAGTCGAATTCGTCACCGAGCAGATCAACGTGACCCGCGATGCCGACGGCAAGCCCATCGAGGGCGATCCAGAGGATGGCGAGACCATCGTCGATATCTGGACCTTTGCCCGCGATACGCGCTCGGATGATCCGAACTGGTTGCTGGTCGCTACACGCACCCCGACCTGATTTCCCGGTCTGATTTACGGAATGAATCGTTTCATTTTCTGGAACCTGCTCGCCGGTTTCGCCCTGCTCGTCGCCGCCTGCGAACAGGCCAAGCCGCCGGCACCGCCAGCCGAAGCGCTGATCCTGACACCGGCGCGCTATGCCGATATGCCGGGCTGGTCGGCGGATGATGCCTCGGCGGCCCTGCCTGCCTTGCTGAAATCCTGCGGCCGCCTGAAGCCACAACCGGCGGACCGCGCCTTCGGCCCGGATGCCCGTTTCGGCAAGATCGCCGACTGGCTGCCGGCCTGCGCCGCTGCCGAGAAACTGCCGGCAGCCAATCCTGCTGCGGCCCGCGCCTTCTTCGAAGCCAATTTCCAGCCCTATCGCGCCGCCAATAATGCCGAGGCGAAGGGGTTGTTCACCGGCTATTACGAGGCGGAACTGAGCGGATCGCTAACCCGCACGGCGCGCCACACTGTGCCGCTGCACCGCCGGCCCGACGATCTGGTCATGGTCGATCTGGGCCAGTTCCGCGAGGAGCTGAAAGGCCAGCGCATCGCCGGCCGGGTGATCGATGGCTCGCTCAAGCCCTATGAGAGCCGCCAGCAGATCGTCGGCGGGGCACTTGATTCCCGCCGTCTTGAAATCCTCTGGGTCGATGATCCGGTCGATGCCTTCTTCCTGCAGATCCAGGGGTCTGGCCGCGTCACTTTGGCCGATGGCCGGGTCATCCGCGTCGGCTATGCCGGGCAGAACGGCCACCCCTATGTCGCCATTGGCCGCGAGCTGATCGCCAAGGGGGAGCTGACCCGCGAGAATGTCTCCATGCAGTCGATCCGCGCCTGGCTGGCGGCCAATCCCGGCCGCGCCGACGAGATCATGAACAGCAACCCCTCCTATGTCTTCTTCCGGGAACTGCCAGGCGAGGGTCCGGTCGGCGCGCAGGGCGTGGCGCTGACGCCGCTGCGCAGCCTGGCGGTTGATCGCCGCTTCGTGCCGCTGGGTACGCCGGTCTGGCTGGATGTCGATCATCCCGACAGCGGCGCCCCCCGGCTGCGCCAGCTTGTCGTCGCCCAGGATGTCGGCGGGGCCATTCGCGGCCCGGTGCGGGGCGACCTGTTCTGGGGCCATGGCAAGGATGCCGCTGACAAGGCGGGCCGGATGAAATCCACCGGATTCTATTACCTGCTGCTGCCCAAGGCCCTGACGCCTGGCAGCTGAACCGCCCCGACTGGTAATACCGCCGCTGCTTGTTATCTTTACCGACACCCGTCATCTTGTCGGGGTTGTCCGATAATAAACGCCAGGGAAAACCGGTAATGGCCGAGGAAACGCCCCAGAAAACCCCGCGTGTCGGGCTTTTCGTCACCTGCCTGGTGGATCTGTTCCGCCCCTCCGTCGGCTTCGCCGCGATCAAGCTGCTGGAAGAGGCCGGCTGCACCGTAGAGGTGCCGGAAGCCCAGACCTGCTGTGGCCAGCCGGCCTATAATTCCGGCGATTTCGCCGATACCCGCGATATCGCCCGCAACACCATCCGGGCCTTCGAGGGCTATGATTACGTCGTCGCCCCCTCCGGCTCCTGCGCCGGCATGTTGCATGAGCATTATCCGGAGCTGTTCAAGGATGATGCCGAATGGGGGCCGCGCGCCCATCATCTGGGCAAGCGCACGCATGAGCTGGTGTCCTTCCTGGTCGATGTCATGGGCATGACCGGCGTTGCCGCGCGCTATGACGGCATTGTCACCTATCACGACAGCTGCTCCGGCCTGCGTGAGCTGAATGTGAAGAAACAGCCGCGCCAGCTGTTGGGCAGTGTCGGCGGACTGACGATGAGGGAGCTGCCGGGCTCGGAGATCTGCTGCGGCTTTGGCGGCACCTTCTGCATCAAATATCCCGATATCTCCGACCGCATGGTCACCGACAAGGCCGAGGATATCGCCCGCACCGGCGCCGATACGCTGCTGGCCGGCGATCTGGGCTGCCTGATGAACATGGCCGGCAAGCTGAAGCGGCGCGGCGAGAAGACCCGCGTGCGGCATGTCGCGGAAATCCTGGCCGGTATGACCCAGGACGCCCCCATCGGCGACGCGAAATAGGAGCCAGGCAATGCAATCAACCAGCCATGCCTTCAAGAGCAACGCCACCACCGCCCTGCATGACGAGCGCCTGCAGCGCGCGCTGGGCAATATGCGCGTCGGCTTCCAGGACAAGCGCAAGGCGGCTATCGACAAGCTGCCGGAATTCGACGCGCTGCGCGACCTCGGCCGGGACATCAAGAACCATACGCTGGAGCATCTCGATTTCTATCTGGAGCGCTTCGAGGCGAAGGTGATCGAGAATGGCGGCCATGTGCACTGGGCGCGCACGCCGCAGGAAGCCCGCGAGAAAATCCTGGAAATCTGCCGCTCGGTGGACGCAAAGACCGTCACCAAGGGCAAGTCGATGATCGCCGAGGAGATCGCGCTGAACGATTTCCTGGAAGAAAGCGGCATCGAGCCGATCGAGACCGATCTCGGCGAATATATCATCCAGATCCGCAAGGAACCGCCGAGCCATATCATCGCGCCGGCCGTGCATCTGAACCAGTCGGATGTCGAGGAAAGCTTCCGGAAGATTCACACCGACCTGCCGGCCGGTCGGCCGCTGTCGGAACCGCGCCAGCTGCTCGACGAGGCCCGTGCGAAACTACGGAACCGATTCATCGACGCCGATGTCGGTATTACCGGGGCCAACTTCCTGATCGCCGAGACCGGATCGACCGTCATCGTCACCAATGAGGGCAATGGCGACCTGACCCAGACCCTGCCGAAAATCCATATCGTCCTGGCCAGCCTGGAAAAAGTGGTGCCGACGCTGGATGACGCGGCGTCGATCATGCGGCTGCTGGCGCGTTCCGCCACCGGCCAGGAAATGTCGGTCTACACCACCTTCTCCACCGGTCCGAAGCGGCCGGAGGATCTGGACGGGCCGGAGGCCTATCACGTCGTGCTGCTGGATAATGGCCGCAGCGCCATGCTGGGCACCGAATTCCAGGAGATGCTGCGCTGCATCCGCTGTGCCGCCTGCATGAATCACTGCCCGGTTTACAGCGCCGTTGGCGGCCATGCCTATGGCTGGGTCTATCCCGGCCCGATGGGTGCTGTACTGACGCCGACGCTGGTCGGCGTGGAGGAAGCCGGGCATCTGCCGAATGCCTCCACCTTCTGCGGGCGCTGCGAGAGCGTGTGCCCGATGCGCATTCCGCTGCCGAAGATGATGCGGCAATGGCGAAAGCGGGAATTCGAGAAGAAGCTGTCGCCCACGACCTACCGCACCGGCCTCGGCCTCTGGGCGTTTTTCGCCAAAAGGCCGGCGCTGTATCAGGCGGCGACCGGCCTCGCCATGCGGGTGCTGGGCCGTCTGGGCCGGGGCAAGGGCCGGTTCCGCAGCCTGCCGCTGGCCGGCGGCTGGACCTCGGTGCGCGACATGCCGGCGCCGCAGGGCCAGACCTTCCAGCAGCTCTATCGCCAGAAGAAGAGGGCCGCCTGATGCCGGACATGTCGCCGCGCGACCAGATCCTGGCCGGTATCCGCCGCTCGCTCGGCCGCCCCCGGATCGAGGGCGAGCAGGCCGAGGCGCTGACCCGGCGGCTGGATAATTCGCAATCCAATCTTGTGCCGAAGCGCAGCCAGATACCGCATGCCGAACAGGTCGACCTGTTCGTTGCCATGGCCGAGGGCGTGCAGACCACCGTGACCCGCGTTGCCACGGAGGCCGATGTGCCGGGGGCGGTGGCGGATTACCTGAAGCAGCACAACCTGCCGGCCGAGCTGCGCCTGGCCCCGGATGACTGGCTGACCGGCCTGCCCTGGGAGAGCCGGAGCATGCTGACGATCCGTACCGGCCGCGCCGAGGAGCCCGATCCTGTCAGCGTTACCCCGGCCTTTGCCGGCGTGGCGGAAACCGGCACGCTGATGCTGACCTCCGGCCCGAAGACACCGACAACGCTGAATCTGCTGCCGGAAACCCATATGGTCGTGCTGAAGGCGAGCCAGATTGTCGGCGCCTATGAGGAGGGCTGGACAAAGCTGCGCGCCGCCTATCCGGCGCAGCTGCCGCGCACCATGAACTACATCACCGGGCCGTCGCGCACCGGCGATATCGAGCAGAAAATCCTGATGGGCGCGCATGGCCCGCAGCGGCTGCATGTCGTCCTGATCGACGATTGATCCATGGTCCGGCGGCGCGCGACGAAGGACGAAACGGAGCTGTTCCGGATCGTCGTGAAGGATGCGAAGCCGCTGGCCGAGAAGGCCAAGCGCCGGCTGGGCGCGCTCGATCTGCCGCCCGATATCGAGGCCCTGCCGGTCGCACCCATGGCGGAGGGCGTCGCCCCAGCCAAGCGCAAGCGCGGACGGGTGCCGAAGGATGATCCGCTGCCCGTGCCGGCTGCCCCGCCGCCCAAGACCCCGATCCCCCTGCCCTCGCTGAAGCATGATACCGCGCCCGGCCTCGACAAGCGCAGCCAGCTTCGGCTGAAGCGCGGCCAGATGCCCATCGAATCCCGCATCGATCTGCATGGCATGACCCAGGATGCCGCCCATGCCGCCCTGACCGGCTTCATCGCCCGGTCGCAGGCGCGCGGGCTGCGCTGCGTGCTGGTGATCACCGGCAAGGGCACGAAGCGCGATGAATTCGGCCGTTACGAGGCCGGCGTGCTGAAACGCGAGGTGCCACGGTGGCTGAACCAGGCTGGCACGCGCGAGAAGGTGCTGGCCTTCACCGCCGCCCAGCCGAGGGATGGTGCCGGCGGGGCCCTGTATGTGCTGCTGCGCCGGGTGCGGGACGAATCATGACGCCCTTCGGCCAGAGGCTGCGTGAGTTGCGCGCCGAGCGCGGGGCAACGCTGAAACAGATGGCGGCCGCTTTGCAGGTCTCCTCCGCCTATCTGTCGGCGCTGGAGCATGGCCATCGCGGCCGGCCGACCGATGGGCTGATCCACCAGATCTGCGGCTATTTCGGCCTGATTTGGGATGATGCCGAGGCGCTTGCCCGGCTCGCCGAAATCTCCCATCCGCGCGTGGTCATCGACACCGCCGGCCTGTCGCCGGAAGCCACCCGACTCGCCCATCTGCTGGCCCAGCGGATCGGCCATCTGGACCGCGAAACCCTGGTCGCCCTGATGCAGCGCATCGCCGGCGAAGGGCCGGTCCAGTCGGAATGACGTTTCGATAAAAAGCGATATATCAGCTTTTTACGCAATTTGCTGATATGATGTTCCGGTACCGAGACGAGGCCTGGCTGGCATACGCCCCTCCTCTTTCGTCATAGTCGGACTTGATCCGACTATGACGAGGGCGGGTTTCTTCCTTACAGGATGAACTTGCTGAGATCGGCGTTCTTGGCCAGCGCCCCGACCTGCTTCTGGACGAAGGCGGCGTCGATGGTGATGGTCTCGCCGGGCTTGTCGGTGGCCGTGAAGCTGACTTCCTCCAGCAGGCGTTCCATGACGGTGTGCAGCCGGCGGGCGCCGATATTCTCGACCGAGCCATTGATGTCGGCCGACAGGCTGGCCAGCGCCTCGATGGCGTCGTCGGTGAAATCCAGCGTCACCTTCTCGGTCGCCAGCAGGGCGACATACTGTTTGATCAGGCTGGCCTCCGGCTCAGTCAGGATGCGTTTTAGATCCTCGCGGCTCAGCGCCTGCAGCTCAACGCGGATCGGCAGGCGGCCCTGCAATTCGGGCAGCAGGTCGGACGGCTTGGCCAGATGGAACGCGCCCGAGGCGATGAACAGGATATGGTCGGTCTTCACCGGGCCGCGCTTGGTCGCCACCGTGGTGCCCTCGATCAGCGGCAGCAGATCGCGCTGCACGCCTTCGCGGCTGACATCGGCACCGCCGCGCTCGGACCGGGCACAGATCTTGTCGATCTCATCCAGGAACACGATGCCATTCTGTTCGACCGACTGGATGGCTTCCTTCACCACCTTGTCCTGGTCGAGCAGCTTGTCGGCCTCCTCCTCGATCAGCACGAGATAGCTTTCGGCGACCGACAGCTTCTTCTTCATCGTGCGCTGGCCGAAGGCCTTACCGAAGATATCATTCAGATTGATCATGCCCATCTGCGCGCCGGGCATGCCGGGGATATCCATGGTCGGCATGCCGGCGCCGCCGGTATCGGCAACCTCGACTTCGATCTCCTTGTCGTCGAGCTGGCCCTCGCGCAGCATCTTGCGGAATTTCTGCCGGGTCTCGGCCGAGGCGCCGTCACCGACAAGCGCGGTGATGACGCGCTCCTCGGCGGCCAGCTGGGCCTTGGCCTCGACTTCCTGGCGCAGCCGCTCGCGGGTCATGGCGATGGCGATTTCCACCAGATCGCGGATGATCTGCTCGACATCGCGGCCGACATAGCCGACCTCGGTGAATTTCGTCGCCTCCACCTTCATGAAGGGCGCCTGGGCCAGCTTTGCCAGGCGGCGGGCGATCTCGGTCTTGCCGACGCCGGTCGGGCCGATCATCAGGATGTTCTTCGGCAGAACCTCCTCGCGCAGCGATTCGGGCAATTGCTGGCGGCGCCAGCGGTTGCGCAGGGCGATGGCGACGGCGCGCTTGGCGTCCTTCTGGCCGACGATATAGCGGTCCAGTTCGGAAACGATTTCGCGGGGGCTGAATGCGGTCATGGGGCTTTTACCGGTTCGGGACGGAATGCGTCAGATAGGGTGAGCGGCGCGCCGGAACTAGGGCTGCACCGGATAGGCCATCGGCAGCGGCTTCTTCTTCTCGATCAGGACGGCGCGCAGCCGGTCGGGATAATCGGTGATGATGCCGTCAACCCCGCGATCGACCAGATTGGCCATGTCCTGCGGCTCGTTCACCGTCCAGGGAATGACCTTCAGGCCAAGATCGCGGGCAGTGGCGATGTCCTCGTCTGTCATGTCGCGGAAGAAGGGCGACCAGATCGCCCCGCCCGCCTTGGCGACGGCCTTCGGGGCCGAGCCGGCGAAGTCATCGATATCCAGCCCGCCCAGCCAGGGCGATGCATCTGGCCGGCCACGCTGGAGATTGTCGTTGCGGCCACGTGCAATGGTCAGATAGGCGGTCTGCAATGCCGGCTGGATTTTCTGCGCCTGCATCGGCACTGCCCAATCGAAGGATTGCAGCGTGGTGCGGTCGCGGATACCCAGCCGCTCAATCTCCGCCACGGCTGCCTCGGTGAAGGCGGCGCGGTCGGCGGTCAGCTCCGGCTGGGTCGGATTGACCTTCACCTCGATATTGTAGCGTATGCCGGCGGCACCGGCCTTCTCGGCCAGGGCAACCACTTCCGCCAGCGTCGGCATGCGGGTGCCGGGCACCGGCTGCTGGTCTTTGAAGGTGCCGGCATAGCCGCTGCCGGCGCGCAGCGTGCCGACATCGTATTTCCGGACCTCGTCCAGCGTCAGCTCGCGGATCAGCGCGCCCGCCTCGCCGATATAGGCGCCGTCCGGGCCGCGTACGACATCGCCATTCAGCTTCGCATCATGGGTAACCACCAGCGTTCCGTCGCTGGTCATTGCCAGGTCAAGCTCCAGCGTGGTCACGCCCAGGCTGAGCGCCTTGGCGAAACCCGGCAGCGTGTTCTCCGGCATCAGCCCGCGCGCGCCGCGATGGCCTTGCAGATCAAACGAAAAGGCCGGGCCGGCGGCCAGCACCGCCGCCAGAGCAGCGATCAGCGGGGCTTTCACAGGCTTTCCAGCGTGACGTTGGTGTTGGTGTAGACACAGATATCGGCGGCCACGCCCATGGCGCGGCGGGCAATCGCCTCGGCATCCATGTCGTCGCGGTCGATCAGCGCCCTTGCGGCCGCCAGCGCATACATGCCGCCGGAGCCGATGGCGATAATGCCATCCTCCGGTTCCAGCACATCGCCATTGCCGGACAGGATCAGCGACACATCCTTGTCGGCCACGGCCATCATGGCTTCCAGCCGGCGCAGATAGCGGTCGGTGCGCCAATCCTTGGCCAGCTCGACGCAGGCGCGGGTCAGCTGGCTGGGATACTGCTCCAGCTTTGCTTCCAGCCGCTCGAACAGGGTGAAGGCATCGGCCGTGGCGCCGGCAAAGCCGACCAGAACCGAGCCATCGCCCAGCGGGCGCACCTTGCGGGCATTCGACTTGATGACGGTCTGGCCCAGGCTGACCTGACCATCGCCGGCCACGACCACCTTGCCGTCCTTGCGGACAGACAGGATCGTTGTGCCGTGCCAGACGGTGGAATTGCTATCGGACATGGGGGTGCGGCTTCTGTTTCGGGGGGCGGGGGCGATGCATATGCCCGGCCAGACTAGCAAAGCATGTTGGTGCGGGCGATCCCCGGATCAAGATGGCCCCCTCTTGGCCCCCCGCCTATTGGCCTGAGCGGCTGCACCTGCTACATAATCCGCATTCTGATCATACCAGCCGGGGAGAGTGCCGATGCGCATTGGCAGCGTCGTGCGCAGCACAAAGGAAACCGCGATCGAGGTCGAGCTCAATCTCGACGGCACCGGGACGTATGACGTCAGCACCGGGATCGGCTTTCTCGACCATATGCTGGAGCAGCTGTCGCGCCATTCGCTGATCGATCTGAAGCTCCGCGCCAAGGGCGATCTGCATATCGATTATCACCACACCACCGAGGATAGCGGCATCGCCATCGGCGAGGCCTTCTCCAAGGCGCTTGGCGAACGCAAGGGCATCACGCGCTATGGCTCGGCACTCATCCCTATGGATGAGACGCTGACCCGCGTGGCGCTGGATTGCTCGAACCGGCCCTATCTGATCTGGAAGGTGAATTTCACCCGCGCAAAGCTGGGCGAGATGGACACCGAGCTGTTCAAGGAATGGTTCCAGGCCTTCGCCCAGGCGGCCGGCGTGACCCTGCATGTCGAAAACCTGTATGGCGAGAACAACCATCATATCGTCGAGAGCTGCTTCAAGGCGCTGGCCCGCAGCCTGCGCCAGGCAATCGAGATCGACCCGCGCAAGGCCGATGCCGTGCCCTCGACCAAGGGCGTGCTCGGCGGCTCCCTCTAGGAGGTCCAGATGGCTGTTTCGACCAGGGCCGTCATCATCGATTACGGCTCGGGCAATCTCCGTTCGGCCGCCAAGGCGTTCGAGCGGGCGGCCCGGGATAATGGCATCGATGCCACCGTCACCGTTACCGCCGATGCGGCGGCGCTGCGCGGGGCCAGCCATATCGTGCTGCCTGGCGTCGGCGCTTTTGCCGATTGCAAGCGCGGCCTGGCCGCGGTCCCCGGCATGATCGAGGCGCTTGAGGAACAGGTGATCCGGGGCGGCAAGCCGTTCCTGGGCATTTGCGTGGGCATGCAGCTGATGGCCGATCGCGGGCTGGAATTCGAGACCAGCCAGGGGCTGGGTTGGATTCCGGGCGATGTGGTGGTCCTGAAGCCCTCTGACCCGGCGCTTAAAGTGCCGCATATGGGCTGGAACGATCTGGAAATCCGCAGCGGCGATCATCCGGTGCTGGCCGGCATCTCGACCGGCGACCATGCCTATTTCGTGCATTCCTACCAGCTGGCGGCAACCCATCCGGACCATGTGCTGGCGAGTGTCGATTATGGCGGTCCGCTGACCGCCATGGTTGGCCGCGACAATCTGGTCGGCACCCAGTTCCACCCGGAAAAGAGCCAGGAGGCGGGGCTGCGCCTGATCGCCAATTTCCTGGGCTGGCGGCCCTGATGTCGGTTTCGGAAACCAAGGTCTCCGCCGAGCGGCTGGAGGAATTCTCCGGCACCGATCTGGAGGATCTCTGCGATGCCAGCGAAGGTGCTATCATCGAGGGCGGCGGATTCGGCTGGCTGACGCCGCCGCCGCGCCAGGTGCTGGAATCCTACTGGCGCGGCGTGTTGCTGGTGCCGGAACGCCATCTTTTTGTCGGCCGGCTGGACCGGGCCATCGCCGCGGCGGCGCAACTGATCCGCCCGGCGCGTAACAACGAGGCGCAGGCCTTCGCCCTGCAGCTGACCGGCCATTTCGTCGCCCCCTGGGCGCGCGGCCACGGCCTTGCCCGCGCCATTCTGGTTGCGGCCGAGCAGGCGGCGCGCGGCTGGGGCTTCCGGGTCATCAATCTGGATGTCCGCGAGACCCAGTCGGCGGCGCTGAAGCTCTACGAATCGCTGGGCTATGTGCGCTGGGGCACGCATCCGAGCTATGCCCGCGTGGATGGCCGCATCGTGGCCGGGCATTGCTATTACAAAGACCTCAGCGAGACCGACGCGCCGAAGCAGGAGATCGAATTGTCATGATCCTCTACCCCGCCATCGATTTGAAGGGCGGCCAGTGCGTGCGCCTGCTGCGCGGCGAGATGGACAAGGCCACCGTGTTCGGCGACGACCCCGGCGCGCAGGCCGCCAAGTTCCAGGCTGCCGGCTGCCAGTGGCTGCATGTCGTCGATCTGGATGGCGCCTTTGCCGGCAAGGCAGTGAACGAGGCGGCGGTGAAGTCGATCCTCACCAATGTCCGCGTGCCGGTGCAGCTGGGTGGCGGCATCCGCGACCATGCCGGCATTGATCGCTGGCTGGAGGCCGGCATCTCCCGCGTGATTCTGGGCACGGCGGCACTGCGCAACCCGCAGCTGGTCATCGAGGCCTGCAAGGCACACCCCGGCAAGATCGCCGTCGGCATCGATGCGCGCGGCGGCATGGTGGCGGTGGAAGGCTGGGCCGAGACCTCGGATGTCAGCGCGTTTGATCTGGCGCGGCGCTTCGAGGATGCCGGCGTGGCGGCCATCATCTATACCGATATCGACCGCGACGGCGCGTTGCAGGGCGTGAATGTCCAGGCAACGGCCGATCTGGCCCGCGCCATTTCCATCCCGGTCATCGCCTCGGGCGGGGTTGCCTCGCTGGATGATCTGCATGCCCTGATGGCGGAGGCTGACTCCGGCATCGAGGGCGTGATCAGCGGCCGGGCGCTGTATGACGGCCGCATCGATCTGGCCGAGGCCGTGGCCGTGCTGGCCGGAAAGGAAGCCGCCTAGATGCTGAAGACCCGCATCATCCCCTGCCTCGACGTGAAGGATGGGCGCGTCGTGAAGGGCGTCAATTTCATCGGGCTGCGCGATGCCGGCGATCCGGTCGAGCAGGCCAAGCTGTATGACCGCGAGGGCGCGGACGAGCTGTGCTTCCTCGACATCACCGCCTCCTCCGATAATCGCGGCATCATCCTCGACGTGGTGGCGCATACGGCGGAGCAGTGCTTCATGCCGCTGACCGTCGGTGGTGGGGTGCGCACGCTGGACGATATCCGCAAGCTGCTGCTGGCCGGGGCCGACAAGGTGTCGATCAACACGGCTGCCGTTACCAACCCGGATTTCGTGCGCCAGGCCGCCGAGAAATTCGGCAGCCAGTGCATCACCGTGGCGCTGGACGCCAAGCAGACCGGGCCGGATGCCTTCGAGATCTTCACCCATGGCGGGCGCAACGCGACCGGCATCGACGCCGTCGCCTGGGCGCGGCGCATGGCGGAATACGGGGCCGGCGAGATCCTGCTGACCTCGATGGACCGCGACGGCACCAAGCAGGGCTTCAACCTGCCGCTGACCCGCGCGATTGCCGATGCGGTGCCGATCCCGGTCATCGCCTCGGGCGGTGTTGGCACTTTGCAGCATCTGGTGGAGGGCGTGACCGAGGGTCATGCCTCGGCGGTGCTGGCTGCCTCGATCTTCCATTTCGGCGAATTCCGAATCGCCGAGGCGAAGGCTGCTTTGGCCGCTGCCGGCATCGCCGTGCGCCCGATCACGGAGGCCGCCGCATGAAGACCCATACGCTGGACGCGCTGTTCGCGACGCTGGAGGCCCGCAAGGGTGCCGATCCGTCCGAAAGCTATACCGCCAAGCTGCTGGCCGACCGCAACAAGATCGCCAAGAAGCTGGGCGAGGAAGGCGTGGAAGCGGCCATCGAGATCGTGCGTGGCGATGCCGACAAGCTGGTCTCGGAAAGTGCCGATGTGCTGTATCACCTGCTGGTCGCCTGGGTGGCGCTGGGGGTGAAGCCGGACCAGGTCTGGCAGGCGCTGGAGGCCCGCACCGGCCGCTCCGGCATCGACGAGAAGAAATCCCGCAAGGGTGAGTGACCGACAGGAAGGGGAAACGCGATGGCTTACGATCCCAACAACATCTTCGCCCGCATCCTGCGCGGCGAGATTCCCTGCAAGAAAATTCACGAGGACGCACACACCCTCGCCTTCCACGACATCAATCCGCTGGCCCCGGTGCATGCGCTGGTGATCCCGAAGGGGGAATATGTCTCCTTCGCCGATTTCTCCGCCAAGGCGTCTGATGCCGAGATTGCCGCGCTGGTGCGTGCCGTCGGCAAGGTGGCGAAGGATCTGGGCTGCGACGAGGATGGCTACCGCATCCTCTCCAATATCGGGCAGAACGGGCATCAGGAAGTGCCGCATCTGCACATCCATGTCTTCGGTGGCGCGTCGCTGGGCCGGATGCTCACCAAGGTGACGGCATAGGGCAATGGAACAGCGGGTCAGCCTGATCACGCTGGGCGTTGCCGATGTCGCGCGCAGCCGCGCCTTCTACGAGGCGCTGGGCTGGACCGCCTCGACCCTGGGCGATGGCAGCGTTGCCTTTTTCCAGTGCGGCGGCATGATCCTGTCGCTTTTCGCCCGCGCCGACCTGGCCGGGGATGCCGGCCTGCCAGCAGAGGGTGACGGTTTCCGCGCCACGGCCCTGGCCTATAACACCCGCAGCCATGACGAGGTCGATACCGTGCTGGCCGACATGATCGCCGCCGGCGCGACATTGGTGAAACCGGCGCAGGAGGCTTTCTGGGGCGGCTATGCCGGCTACGCCGCCGATCTGGATGGCCACCTCTGGGAAATCGCCTGGAACCCCGGCTTCGCCATCGCCGAAGACGGCAGCGTGCAGCTGCCGGAGTAGAGGCGGCTTTTATCGCCACCTCCTGAGACCGTCACCCCCGGCCTTGTGCCGGGGGTCCATGTTGCCGCCTGCTGGCATGCCGGTCGAGCTGGGCGACCTAGCCCAGCAGCCCCTTCAGCCGGTAAAGCGCATCCAGCGCGTCCCGGGGCGTCAGCTCGTCGGGGTTGATCTCGGTGAGCGCCACCTCCGCCGGTGACGGCCCCGCAGGCGCGGCGGCGGGTTTTGGCGCCAGGGTGGCGAAGAGCGGCAGATCATCGGCGATGCGGCGGGCGCCGCCGCCGGGGCGGGTGCCGGTCTCGCCTTCCTCCAGTTTCTTCAGCACGGCTTCGGCGCGGGCCAGGACCGGGGCGGGCAATCCGGCCAGCTTGGCGACATGGATGCCATAGGAGCGGTCGGCGGCCCCCGGTGCGACCTCGTGCAGGAAGACGATATCATCCTGCCATTCCTTTACCCGCATGGTGTGGCAGGCCAGATGATCCAGCTTTTCGGCAAGCTGGGTCAGCTCGTGGTAATGCGTGGCGAAGAGCGTGCGGCAGCGGTTCACCGCGTGCAGATGCTCTACCGTCGCCCAGGCGATGGAGAGGCCGTCATAGGTCGCCGTCCCCCGGCCGATCTCGTCCAGGATGACCAGCGAGCGCTCGCTGGCCTGGTTCAGGATGGCGGCGGTCTCGACCATCTCGACCATGAAGGTGGAGCGGCCGCGGGCCAGATCATCGGCGGCCCCGACCCGGCTGAACAGCCGGTCGATGGTGCCGATGCGCGCTGTCTCGGCCGGTACGAAACTGCCGATCTGCGCCAGAATGGCGATCAGCGCATTCTGGCGCAGGAAGGTGGATTTACCGGCCATGTTCGGCCCGGTCAGCAGCCAGAGGCGCTTTTCCTCCTCCAGCACGCAATCATTGCCGACAAAGCGCGCGCCTTCCGCCTGCAAGGCCGCCTCGACCACCGGATGCCGTCCACCGGCGATGGCGAAGGACAGATCCCCGGTCATTTCCGGGCGGGCATAGTGGCCGTCGACCGCCAGCTCGGCCAGGGCGGCGGCGGCGTCGATCCGGGCAATCGCGCTGGCGGCCAGCGCCACGGCATCGGCGCGTGCCACCACCTCGCCGACCAGATCGCGGAACAGCGCCAGCTCGACGGCCAGCGCCTTGTCGGCGGCGCTGGAGAGTTTCTGCTCCAGCCCGCCCAGCTCCACCGTTGTGAAGCGCACGGCGCTGGCCATGGTCTGGCGGTGGATGAAATCCTCCTGCCGCAGCAGCTTGTCGCCGTGATTGGTCGAGACCTCGATGAAATAGCCCAGCACGTTGTTGTGCTTGATCTTCAGCGCGGAGACGCCGCTTTCCTGCTGGTAGCGGGCCTGCAACCCGGCGATCAGCCGGCGGCTTTCGTCGCGCAGGCTGCGCAGATGGTCCAGTTCCGGCGCATAGCCGGGGGCGATGAAGCCGCCATCGCGGCTCAGCACCGGCAGCTCGGCGGCCAAAGCGCGGCCCAGCCGCTCGACCAGCGCGCCATGCTGGCCGAGATCATCCAGCGCCCGCGCGATGCCGGTGGGCAGCGGGGCCAGTGCCGGCCGGCCGATCATCTCGCGCAGGGTTGCGGTTTCGGCCAGCGCATCGCGGATGGCGGCCAGGTCACGCGGGCCGCCGCGATCCAGCGTCAGCCTTGTCAGCGCGCGCTCGATATCCGGGCAGCGCTTCAGCGTTTCTCGGGTCTTGCCGCGCAGGGCTTCCTGGTCGCGGAAGAACTGCACCCGGTCCAGCCGGTCCTCAATGGCGAAGCGGTCGGTCAGCGGGGCGGCGATCCAGGCGGCCAGCAGCCGAGCGCCGGTCCCGGTCACCGTGCGGTCGATGACGGCCAGCAGGCTGCCCTTGCGCTCCCCCGTCTGGGTGCGGGTCAGCTCCAGCGAGCGGCGGGTGGCGGCGTCGATCTCCATGACCGCGCCGGCCTGCAACCGGCGCGGGGCAGACAGGCGCGGCAGCTTGCCCTTCTGCGTCAGCTCCACGTAATCGACCAGCGCCCCGGCAGCGGCCAGTTCGGCCCGCTCGAAGATGCCGAAGGAATCCAGGGCCTGCACCTCGTACAGCGCCATCAGCCGCTTCTCCCCGGCGCTGCTGTCGAAGCGCGATCCGGGCTGCGGGGTGATGACCGATTTCCAGTCGGCAAAGGCCTCGAACAGCGCGTCGCGCTGCAACAGCCGGTCGGGCAGCAGCAGCTCCTGCGGGTCGAGGCGGGCCAGGGCGGCGGCCACGCCGGCCTCGGCCACCGGCTGGACCGAGAATTCGCCGGTCGACATATCGACCCAGGCCAGGCCCAGCTTGCCCTGCGCATCGGCCAGGCAGACCAGATGATTGTTGCGCCTTGCGTCGAGCAGCGTGTCCTCGGTCACCGTGCCGGGGGTGACGATGCGCACCACTTCGCGCTTCACCAGCGATTTGCCGCCGCGCTTCTTCGCCTCGGCCGGGTCCTCGACCTGCTCGCAGATCGCCACCTTGTGGCCCTGCCGGACGAGGCGCGAGAGATAGGCGTCATAGGCATGCACCGGCACGCCGCACATCGGCACGTCCTGCCCGGCATGCTGGCCGCGCTTGGTCAGCGTGATGTCGAGCGCGGCGGCGGCGGTTACCGCGTCATCCAGGAACAGCTCGTAGAAATCGCCCATGCGATAGAACACCAGACAATCGGGGTGCGCCCGCTTGGTCTCGATGTAATGCGCCAGCATCGGCGTGGTGGCGGCAGGTTCCTGGTGATTGTCTGTCTGGGCGTTCAAGGCGTGCTTCTGCGTCGGATCGGAAAGGGCCGCCGACCATAACATCTGGCAGGCCGCTGTCGAAGCGTCGCCTGAGCCAACTCCGCTTTCCGAACATAGCGGCCAAACACGAACTGGTATTGCCACCGGCCGCCGCGTAGCCTAGAGCGAACGAGAAAGAAGAACGCGCCCGGGCATATCCCCAGGGCCGTTCCTTAGGAAACGCCGAGGAAACCCCGATGGACAGCGAAAACAAGACCAACAAGCGTATCACCGACGAGGAGGCGCTGGCCTTCCATTCCGAGGGTCGGCCGGGCAAGATTTCGATTGCGCCTACCAAGCCGCTGACCACCCAGCGCGATCTGTCGCTGGCCTATTCGCCGGGCGTGGCCGTGCCCTGCCTGCATATCGAGAAAGACCCCCGTCTGGCCTATGAGTACACCTCCAAGGGCAACCTTGTGGCGGTGATCTCGAATGGCACGGCGGTGCTGGGGTTGGGCGATATCGGCGCGCTGGCCTCCAAGCCGGTGATGGAAGGCAAGGCGGTGCTGTTCAAGCGCTTCGCCGATGTCGATTCCATCGATCTGGAAGTCGATACCAAGGATGTCGAGGAATTCGTCAACGCCGTGCGCTTCCTGTCGCCCAGCTTCGGCGGCATCAACCTTGAGGATATCCGCGCCCCGGAATGCTTCATCATCGAACAGCGCCTGCGCGAGCTGATGGATATCCCGGTCTTTCATGACGACCAGCATGGCACGGCGATCATCGCCGCCGCCGGCATCCTGAACGCGCTGCACATCTCCGGCCGCGACATCAAGAAGGCCCGGATGGTCATCAATGGCGCCGGGGCTGCCGGCATTGCCTGCGCCGAGCTGATCAAGGCGATGGGCATGCCGCATGACAGCGTCATCATGTGCGACACCAAGGGCGTCATCTACAAGGGCCGCACCGAGGGCATGAACCAGTGGAAATCGGCCCATGCCGCCGAGACCCCGGCGCGCACTTTGCTCGACGCCATGGAAGGGGCGGATGTGTTCTTCGGCCTGTCGGCCAAGGGGGCGGTGACCCAGGAGATGGTGAAGAAGATGGGCGACAAACCGATCATCTTCGCCATGGCCAACCCGGACCCGGAGATCACCCCGGAAGAGGTGAAGGCGGTGCGCCCCGACGCCATTGTGGCGACCGGCCGCTCGGATTATCCCAACCAGGTCAACAACGTCCTGGGCTTCCCCTATATCTTCCGCGGCGCGCTCGATGTGCAGGCTAGCACGATCAATGACGCCATGAAGATCGCCGCCGCCGAGGCCATTGCCGCTTTGGCGCGCGAGGACGTGCCGGACGAGGTCGACAAGGCCTATTCCGGTCAGCGCCTGCGCTATGGTCCGGAATATATCATCCCGGCGCCCTTCGATCCGCGCCTGATCGTCGCCGTGTCCTCGGCCGTTGCCCAGGCGGCGATGGACAGCGGCGTGGCGCGCAAGCCGATCACCGATATGCGGGCCTATCGCAAGGAATTGTCGGCCCGTCTGGACCCGACCTCGGCCAGCCTGCAGCGCATCTTCGACCGCATCACGGAAAACCCGCAGCGCGTCGTCTTCGCCGAGGGCGAGGAGGAACCGACGATCCGCGCCGCCGTGCTGTTCAAGACGGCGGGCTATGGCACGCCGATCCTGGTCGGCCGCGAGGACCGGGTGCGCGCCACCATGGCGCAGATCGGCCTGAACGATCCGGGTGGCATCGAGGTGCATAATGCGCGGCTGTCGACCAACAACAAGAAATACACCGACTTCCTCTACAACCGGGTGAACCGCAAGGGCTCGCTCTACCGCGACTGCCAGCGCCTGGTGAACCAGGACCGCAATGTCTTCGCTGCCTGCATGGTGGCGAATGGCGATGCCGATGCGATGGTCACCGGCCTGACCCGCAGCTTCTCGGTCTGTTTCGAGGATGTCACCCGCGTCATCGACCCGCAGCCGGGCCAGCTGCTCTTCGCACTGGCCATGGTGGTGGCGGCCAACCGCACGGTGTTCATCGCCGATACCTCGGTGCATGAGCTGCCGAGCGCCGAGCAGCTGGCGGATATCGCAATCCAGACGGCGGCCAAGGCACGCCAGCTGGGCCATGAGCCGCGCGTTGCCCTGCTGTCCTTCTCCAATTTCGGCAATCCGAACCGGGAAAAGGCGCAGCGCATCCGCGAGGCGGTCGAGATACTGGACAGCCGCAAGGTCGATTTCGAGTATGATGGCGAAATGTCGGCCGATGTGGCGCTGAACGCCGAGCTGCACAAGCTCTACCCGTTCTGCCGCCTGACAGGCCCGGCCAATATCCTGATCATGCCGGCGCTGCATTCGGCCAACATCTCCTACAAGCTGATGCAGGAGCTGTCGGGTGCCTCGGTGATCGGGCCGCTGCTGATCGGCTTGGAAAAGCCGGCGCAGATCGTCCAGATGGGCGCCAATGTCTCGGCCATCGTGAATTCGGCGGCACTGGCGGCCTACGACGCCATCCGCTGATTCCTGACGCCACCAAACCTCTCAGGGCAAGGGCTGCGCATGCGGCCCTTGCCCTTTGCTTATAAAGCGCCTTAACGTATGCGCGTTAAGTAAAGAAACCCGAGGTCGTAGATTCTTTCTGCGCACACCCGGGGCAAGGGAGGATACCGATGAAACGTACAATGCTGTCTTTGACGGCTGCCCTGCTCGTGGGCGCAGCCAGTCTCACCGGCGCCAATGCCGCTGAGAAACTGAAATATGCCCATGTCTATGAGACCAGCGAGCCCTATCACAAATGGGCGGTCTGGGCGGCCGAAGAGATCAAGAAGCAGACCCAGGGCCGCTATGAGATCGAGGTCTTTCCGGCCTCTTCGCTCGGCAAGGAATCCGACATTAATGAAGGTCTCGGCCTCGGTACGGTCGATATCATCATGACCGGCGCCCTGTTCGCCGGCCGGTTCTACGGGCCGATTGCGATTTCCGGCGCGCCCTTCATGTTCCGCGATTTCAATCACTGGAAGGCCTATACCACCAGCGACCTGTTCAAGGAGCTGTCGGCCGGCTATCGCAAGAAGACCGGTCACCCGGTTCTCGCCATGACCTATTACGGCGAGCGCCACGTGACCTCCAACAAGGCGATCAACACCCCCGCCGACATGAAGAGCCTGAAGATCCGCGTGCCGGATGCGCCGCTCTACCGGATGTTCCCGGAAGCCGTCGGCGCCAATCCGACGCCGATTGCCTTCGCCGAGGTCTATCTGGCGCTGCAGCAGGGCGTGGCCGACGCGCAGGAAAACCCGCTGCCGACCATCCAGGCCAAGAAGTTCTATGAGGTGCAGAAATACATCAACCTCACCGGCCACATCACCGATGCCCTGCTGACCATCGTCAGCGGCATGCGCTGGGATTCCCTGAAGCCGGCTGACCAGAAGATCTTCGAGACCGTGCTGAAGGAGGCCGCTGCCAAGGCGACTGCCGACATCGTGAAATCGGAGCAGGAGCTGGTGGCCTGGTTCACTAAGGAAGGCGTCAACGTGAACAAGGTTGATCGCGGGCCGTTCCGCGAGGCCACGGTGAAGCTGCACAATGGTCCGTCGGCGACCTGGGACAAGGCGACCTACGACAAGGTCCAGGCGCTGAAGTAATCCCGCATTCCCAGGAGACCGGTATATGAGCGGCATCGATGAGGATCGGCCGGCGGACGGGCTGTATCTCGAAGACGAATCGGATGCGGATCTCGATCTGTCGGATATCCGGCCGGAGGATATCGTCAATCTGCTGGTCTTCTGGGCGCTGGCGGGCGTGGTGTTCCTGCAATTCTTCTCCCGCTATGTGATGAATGATTCGATTGGCTGGACCGAGGAGATCGCGCGCTATCTGCTGATCGGCGTGGGTTTCCTCGGTTCCGTCATCGCGGTGCGCAAGAACACGCATATCGCGGTGCAGTTCTTCTATCGCTACCTCTCGGCCAATATCGGCCGCGGGCTTTCCACCATCGTCGATCTCGGCAATCTCGTCTTCTACGGCATGGCGACCTGGATCTGCGTGAAGCTGGCTCTGCGGACCCGGCAATACATGGCGGTGGTCGATCTGCCGAAATCCATCGTCTATTGGGTGGTGTGCGCCGGCTTCGCGATGATGACCGCCTATGCCCTGCACATCGCCATCAAGCACTGGCGCCAGGGCTATAGCGATCTGACCCAGCCGTCCTCTGCCGGCAAGATCATGGACTGACCCGCCCCACCGTTCCTTTCCTTTTCTCCTTCAGGAGGCTGCCGCCTTGTTGCTGACGCTCCTTTTCGTCATGGTTTTTGGCATGCTGATCATGGGCGTGCCCGTGGCCATCGCGCTCTGCGGCTCGTCGCTGATTTACATCCTGCTGTCCGGCACCGCGCCCGACGTGGTGGTGCTGCACCGGATGATCAACGGCATCGACAGCTTCCCGCTGCTGGCCATTCCCTTCTTCATCCTGGCCGGCAATCTGATGAATTCGGCCGGCATCACCAACCGCATCTTCGGCTTCGCCAAGGCCTGTGTCGGCTGGATGCGCGGCGGCCTCGGCCATGTGAATGTCGGCGCCAGCGTCATCTTTGCCGGCATGTCCGGGGCTGCGGTGGCCGATGCCGGCGGGCTCGGCACCATCGAGATCAAGGCGATGCGCGACGCCGGCTATGATGATGATTTCTCGGTCGCGGTCACCGCCTCCTCCTCGACCATCGGGCCGATCATCCCGCCCTCGCTGCCGATGGTGATCTATGGCGTCATGGCCAATGCGTCGATCGGCCAGCTTTTCGCTGCCGGCCTGATCCCGGGGCTGATGATGGCGGCGGCCCTGATGCTGATGGTCGCCTATTACGCCCGGGTGCGCGGCTATCCGCGCGACGGCAATTTCTCCTTCCGCCGGCTGGGCAGGAGCTTCGTCACAGCCTTTCCCTCGCTGATGACGCCGACCATCATCATCGGCGGCATCCTGTTCGGTTTCTTCACCCCGACCGAGGCGGCCATCGCTGCCGTGTTCTACGCCCTGCTGCTGGGCGTGCTGGTCTATCGCACGCTTGGCTGGCGGCGCATCCTGCGGGTCAGCATGGACACCATCGAGACCACGGCGATCATCCTGCTGATCGTCGCCGGCGCCTCGATCTTCGCCTGGATCCTGACCAGCACGCGCGTGACCGAGCATTTCGCCAGTATCGTGCTGACCATCACCGACAATCCGCTGCTCGTGCTGCTGATGATCAACGTGCTGCTGCTCGTCGTCGGCTGTTTCATGGAGACAATTGCCGCCATCACCATCCTGGTGCCGGTGCTGCTGCCGGTGATCGAGAAGCTGGGCATCGACCCGGTGCATTTCGGTGTCGTCATGGTGCTGAATCTGATGATCGGACTGCTGACGCCGCCGGTCGGCATGGTGCTCTATGTGCTGTCGCGTGTTTCGGGTCTATCCTTCGAGAGATGCGTGACGGCGACCATGCCGTTCCTGATACCTCTGGTCGTGGTGCTGCTGCTGATCACTTTCATTCCGCAGCTCTCACTCTGGCTGCCGACCCTGATCTACCGCTGATGTGACGCCCTGAAGGAGGGGCCAGCCCAATGTCCTCCGTGCTCGACGCGCCGAAAGACGCCCTCTTCGTTCGCCTGCACCCGGCCGATAATGTCGTGGTCAGCCGGCTGGCGCTGCTGCCCGCCACGCCCTTGCCGGGCGAGGATATCAGCACCGCCGCTGCCATTCCGGCCGGCCACAAGGTCGCGACCCAGCCGATCACATCCGGCGATCCGGTGCGCAAATACAACCAGATCATCGGCTTTGCGACCGAGGACATCGCGGCGGGCGCCCATGTCCATGTCCATAATGTCGAGATGCAGGATTTCGAGCGCGACTACGCGTTTTCCAGCGATATGCGCCAGACCGGTTTCGTGCCAGAGGCGGAGCGCGCGACCTTTCAGGGTTTTGTTCGCAAGAACGGCACGGTCGGCACGCGCAATTATATCGGCATCCTGACCTCGGTGAACTGCTCTGCCACGGTGGCCAAATATATCGCCGCCGCGATCACGCCGGAGATACTGGCGCGCTATCCGAATGTCGATGGCGTCGTGGCATTGGTCCATTCGACCGGCTGCGGCATGGCCGATACGGGGGAGGGCTATGCCAATCTGCAGCGCACGCTGTGGGGCTATGCCCGCCATCCCAATTTCGCTGGCATCCTGATGGTCGGGCTGGGCTGCGAGGTAAACCAGATCGACTTCCTGCTGGAGGCCTATGGGCTGGAACGCGGCCAGCACTTCCAGACCATGACGATCCAGGACACCGGCGGCACCCGCAAGACGGTGGATCGCGGCGTCGAGATCATCACGGCCATGCTGCCCAGCGCCAATGAGGCGACGCGCAGCACCGTGCCGGCCAGCCATCTGACCCTGGCGCTGCAATGCGGCGGGTCGGACGGGTATTCCGGCATCACCGCGAATCCGGCGCTGGGGGCGGCGGCCGATCTTCTGGTCCGCCATGGCGGCACCGCGATCCTGTCGGAAACGCCGGAAATCTATGGTGCCGAGCATCTGCTGACCCGCCGCGCGGTCGACCGCAAGGTCGGCGAGAAGCTGATCGAGCGCATCCGCTGGTGGGAGGATTACACCGCGCGCAATGGCGGGGAGATGAACAACAACCCCTCGCCCGGCAACAAGGCCGGCGGGCTGACCACCATTCTGGAGAAATCCCTGGGCGCGGCGGCCAAGGGCGGCACGACCAACCTGACCGGCGTGTTCAAATATGCCGAGCCGGTGACTGTGAAGGGCTTCGTGTTTATGGATTCGCCCGGCTATGACCCCTGTTCTGTAACCGGCCAGGTGGCCAGCGGCGCCAATGTCATCTGCTTCACCACCGGGCGCGGCTCGGTTTTCGGCTGCAAGCCGGCGCCGTCGATCAAGCTGGCCACTAATTCGCTGATGTACCGCAAGCTGTCCGAGGATATGGACGTGAATTGCGGTGCGGTGCTGGATGAGGGCGTGTCGATCCAGGAAATGGGCCAGCGGATTTTCGAGCTGATCCTGCGCATCGCCTCCGGCGAGCAGAGCAAGAGCGAGTCCCAGGGCTTCGGCGATGCGGAGTTCATTCCGTGGCAGGTTGGCGCCGTGATGTAAAATGTCACGCGACTGCCATTGACCACGGCTAGCTTTCTGGCGCTATGCTTAATTCTTCCCGTTTTCGCCGGTCGCCATGAAACTGTCGCCAAAATCACGCCACTCGCTGCTTCTCGCCACGGCTTTGCTGGCCGCGCCGGCGGCGTTGATGCTGGTGGCGCTGGTCGCTCTGGATCAGATCGGCCTGCTCTCGGCGGTGCTCGGGCTGCTGGCGATGCTGCCTTTGACCGCGGCGATCCTGCGCCGGCATCTGCTGCGCATCGACCGCATCGAGGCGGCGCTGAACCGGGCTCTGGACGCCCCCGGCGACCCGGCGGAGATCGAGGTGCAGATTGAGGATGACAGCCCGCTCTCCGGCATCGTCATCGCCGCCAAGGCACTGACCCGAGCGCATGCCACGGTCACCCGGAAGCTGGCCGAGCGAATCGAAGCCGGCACGACGGTTATTGAGAACATCCCCGACCCGATGCTGCTGCTGGCCGCTGACGCCACGGTGACCGGCGCCAACCGGGCGGCGCGTGAGCTGTTCGGCGGCAATGCCGTCGGTCGCGGCATCGCCATCACCCTGCGCCACCCCGATGTGCTGAAGGCGGTGGACGCAGCCCTGTCCGCCGGCGAAGGCCAGGCGACCGAGATGACCCTGCTGGTGCCGGTCGAGCGCAGCTTCGCAGTCCGCGCCGAGCCTCTGCCGGAGGTTGGACCGGATGGCAGCCGGGCGTTGGTCATGCTGCACGAGCTGACCGCGATGAAGCGCAGCGAGCAGATGCGGGCCGATTTCGTCGCCAATGCCAGCCATGAGCTGCGCACGCCTTTGTCCACGCTGGTCGGCTTCATCGAGACCCTGCGCGGCCCGGCCAAGGACGATCCCGAGGCGCATGAGCGCTTTCTGGAGATCATGCATGAGCAGTCGCTGCGCATGGCGCGGCTGGTGAATGATCTGCTGTCGCTGTCGCGCATCGAGCTGAACGAGCACACCCCGCCACGCCAGCCGGCCAATCTGACGCGCATCCTGGAGAGTGTGAAGGCAACGCTGGACATGCAGGCCGGGGCCAAGGACATGCGCATCGAACTGGCGCTCGCCCCCGACCTGCCGCCGGTGCTGGGCGAGGAGGACGAGCTTTCCCAGGTCGTCCAGAATTTGATCGACAATGCGGTGAAATATGGTCGCGCCGGCACGCATATCGCGGTGACGGCGAAGCGCGCCGACAATCTGCCTGCCGCTTTGCACCGGGCGCAGTATGGCGCCGTGGTGATCAGCGTTCAGGACCAGGGGGAGGGCATCGCGCGCGAGCATATTCCCCGGCTGACCGAGCGTTTCTACCGCGTCGACAAGGCGCGCAGCCGCGATCTGGGCGGCACCGGTCTGGGGCTTGCCATTGTGAAGCACATCGTCAACCGGCATCGCGGCGTGCTGGGCATCGACAGCGTCGTCGGCAAGGGCAGCATTTTTTCTGTCTATCTGCCCGCCGCCCGCGACCTGCAGCAACCGGAAGTGACAGCCCGGTCAGCCTAGGCTTTTTCGCCGCGGCAATTTATCTGCGGGAATGTAATAAAACAGACATGTGTTTGTAGTATTTATGCCCTGCAATCCGGCTATGGATAGCGTGTTCTTCCCGGGGCCACTGGCAGAGGTGTCCCGCCCATCGATCAGAGGATATCCAATGCCCGCCGAACACAGTGTGAAATCCTTCGATGAAGAGCTGAAGCGCTTGCAGAATCTGATCTCCCAGATGGGCGGTCTGGTCGAGACGCAGGTTCAGGATTGCCTCCAGTCGCTGGCCAAGCGCGACAGCACCATGGCCGAGCGGGTGATCAAGGATGATCCGCGCATCGATGCGCTGGAATACGAGATCAACGAGCTGACCGTGCGCATGCTGGCCCTGCGCCAGCCCATGGCCGAGGATCTGCGCCGCGTCGTCGGCGCCCTGAAGATTTCCTCCGATCTGGAGCGGATCGGCGATTACGCCGCCAATATCTCGAAGCGCGCGATTGCCCTGAACCAAATGCCGCCGGCCCGGCCCGCAGCCGGTATTCCGCGCATGGGCCGCATGGTGCAGCAGATCCTGAAGGAGATGCTGGACGCCTATGTCGAGCAGGATGCCGAAAAGGCCCTGCAGGTCTGGCGCCGGGACGAGGAGGTGGACGAGATGTACACCAGCCTGTTCCGCGAAATGCTGACCTACATGATGGAAGACCCGCGCAACATCTCGCCCTGCACGCATCTGCTGTTCATGGCGAAGAACATCGAGCGGATCGGCGATCACGCCACCAACATCGCCGAGACGCTGTATTACCAGGTCACCGGCCGGCCGCTGACGGCCGAGCGGCCGAAGGGCGACACCAGCAGCTTCACCGTGGTCGAGCCCGACGGGTCCGAGCACGTTGTGCGGAACCAGTAAAAGACGATGACGACGATGAAGCCCCTGATCCTGATCGTGGAAGACGAGGCGGCGATCCTGACGCTGCTGCAATACAATCTCGAGCGCGAAGGGTTCCGCGTCATCGAGGCGCGGGATGGTGAGGAGGCGCTTCTGCTCGCCAGCGAACGCAAGCCCGATCTCATTCTTCTCGACTGGATGCTGCCGCTACTGTCGGGCATCGAGGTTTGCCGCCGGCTGCGCCGTTCGCCCCAGACGCGGGGCCTGCCGATCATCATGCTGACGGCGCGCGGTGAAGAGGGTGACCGGATTCGCGGCCTGAATGCCGGCGCCGATGATTACGTGACCAAGCCCTTCAGCCCGAGCGAGCTGCTGGCCCGGGTGCGCGCCGTGATGCGCCGTGCCCGTCCCTCCGCCGATGCGGAGACCCTGCGTTGCGGCGATATCATCATGGACATCGCGGCCCACAAGGTGCGGCGCGGCGAGCGTGACGTGCATCTGGGGCCGACGGAATTCCGTCTGCTGCGCCATTTCCTGGAGCATCAGGGCCGCGTCTTCTCACGCGAGCAGCTGCTCGATGCGGTCTGGGGTGCCGATGTCTATGTCGAGCCGCGCACGGTGGACGTCCACATCCGCCGGCTGCGCAAGGCGATGAACGAGACCGACGAGGATGATCCCATCCGCACCGTCCGCTCCGCCGGCTATGCCCTCGACGCCATGGCCAGCCAATACGCCTGAGGCACTCTCGGCAGAACAACAAAAAGGGGCGCATCAGCGCCCCTTTTCCATGAAGACGGATATCGCCGTCTATTTGCTGTCTTCGGCCTTGGCCCGCTCGATGGCGGTCAGGATCATCTCGCGCGCCACATCGGCCTCGGCCCAGCCATTGACCTTGACCCATTTATTGGGCTCCAGATCCTTGTAATGGCTGAAGAAATGCTCGATCTGCTGACGCAGCACCTCGCGCACATCGCGATAGCTGGCGATATTGCCGTAGTAGGGGTGCAGGTCGTCGACCGGCACGGCCAGGATCTTCTCGTCCGGGCCCTTCTCGTCTTCCATCAGCATGACGCCGACCGGGCGCGAACGCATGACAGAGCCCGGCACCACCGGCACATTGCCCAGCACCAGCACATCGACCGGATCGCCATCCTCGGACAGCGTATGCGGGATGAAGCCGTAATTGGCCGGGTAATACATGGCGGTGTGCAGGAAGCGGTCGACGAACATCGCGCCGGACGCCTTGTCCACCTCATATTTCACGGGCGCGCCGCCAAGCGGAATCTCGACAATGACGTTCACGTCATAAGGCGGGTTCTTGCCGATAGAAATCTTGCTGATGTCCATGTGAGTCTCTTGTAATGCGCGCGGAAGTGGCCGGCATCCTACGCATGTGTTGCGCCGCAGCAAAGCGCGATTTCGCCAATCCGCCGGACAAAGAGTCGCGGAAAACCCCTATTCGGCGATGCCTGGCGCTGTGGCGCGGGGCATCGGGGGCGGCAAAACACGCATCATCCAGACCAGGACGAGCAGCCCCGGCACGGCGGCGGCGGTGGAAATCAGGAAGAAACTGACCCAGTCGACATGATCGGCGATCCACCCGCCCGAGGAGGCCAGGATGGTCCGCGCAAACGCCATGAAGGAGCTGAGCAGCGCATATTGCGTGGCCGTATAGGCGACATTGCACAGGCTGGACAGATAGGCGACGAAGGCCGCCGTGCCCATGCCGCCGGTGAAATTCTCCAGCCCGATGGTTACGGTCAGCAGCGCCAGATCGTAACCGGCCATCGCCTGCACCGCGAACATCAGGTTCGAGGCCATCTGCAGAAAGCCGCAGACCAGCAGGCTTTTCAGCAGGCCCAGCCGGGCCACCATGATGCCGCCCAGCAGCCCGCCGGCCAGCGTGGCGACCAGGCCGAACAGCTTCGAGATATTCGCAATCTCGATCTTCGAGAACCCCATCTCGATATAGAACGGGTTGGCCATCACCCCGGCCAGGGCATCGCCGAATTTATACAGCACGATGAACAGCAGGATGACGACCCAGTGGCCGCTGCGCATGAAATCGGCGAAGGGGGCGATCACCGCGCGGTACAGCCAGCCGGCCAGTGCCGCCCGCCGGCCGGTCAGGCCGCGCGCCGCGATCATCGTGTCGGTGCGCTGCCTTTCGTCCGGATCGTCGGACTGGGCGGGTTCCGGGCTCAGCAGGATGGTCGCCATGCCGACCAGAACCAGCCCGCTCATGATCGCATAGGTCGCGAACCAGCCATAAAAGGAGGCAAGATAGAGCGCCCCGGCCCCGGCAATCAGCATCGCCATGCGGTAGCCGAAGACCAGGATGCCGGCCCCGGCGCCCTGCTGCCGGGCACTCAGGCTTTCCACGCGATAGGCATCGATGACGATGTCCTGGCTGGCGGAGAAGAAGGCGACCAGCACGGCAAACAACGCGGTGCGGCCGGCATCCACCGTCGGATCGCTGGCCCCCAGCCCGAGCAGGGAGGCGACCAGGCCAAGCTGCGTGGCGACCATCCAGCCGCGCCGCCGGCCCAGCAGGCTGGTGAAGGGCGGCAGCGGCAACCGGTCGATCAGCGGCGCCCACAGGAATTTGAAGGTATAGGGCGCGCCGACCAGCGCAAACAGGCCGATGGCGGTCTTCGACACGCCGGATTCGGCCAGCCAGACGGTCAGCGTGGAGAGTGTCAGCAGCAGCGGCAGGCCGCTGGCGAAGCCGAGAAACAGCTGCGCCAGCACCGGCCGTTCAGCGTAGATGCCGAAATCCGCAATCCAGCCGCCAAGTCGGTGCCGGCGGGATGGCGGGGTGTCGGTCAACCGGAATGGACCTTGTCGGCGATCAGCTCGGCCAGCGAAACCTCCGGCCGGGCACCGAAATGGCTGATGATCTCAGCCGCCGCCACGGCGCCCAGCGTGCCGCAGACCGCAACCGGCAGGCCGCGGGTGAGGCCATAGAGGAAACCGCTGGCATAGAGATCGCCGGCCCCAGTGGTGTCGACCAGCTTGTCGACCGGCTCGGCGTCGATGACATGCACCTCCGGCCCGGCGACGATGACCGCGCCCTTTTCGCTGCGGGTCAGTGCGGCGATCTCGACCTGGCCGCGAATCGCCTGCAGCGCATCATCGAAGCTGGAGACCTCGAACAGCGACTTGATCTCGTCCTCATTGGCGAACAGCACATCGACATGCTTTTCCACCAGCGCGCGGAATTCCCGGCGATGCCGTTCGACGCAGAAGGAATCGGACAGCGACAGGGCAACCTTGCGGCCGGCCTCATGCGCGGTGTTGGCGGCCTTCAGGAAGGCGGCCTTGGCCTGGGGCGGGTCCCACAGATAGCCTTCGAGATAGGTGAAGGCGCTGGCGGCGACCAGCACCGGGTCGACATCTTCGGGCGTCAGCTCGACGCAGGCGCCGAGATAGGTGTTCATGGTGCGCTGGCCATCCGGCGTCACCAGGATCAGGCAGCGCGCCGTCGGCGGGCCATCGGTTGCCGGCTGGCTGGTGAAATGCACGCCGGCAGCCTGCATGTCATGGCGGAAGATCTGGCCCAGCGTGTCGTCCCGCACCTTGCCGATAAAGGCCGCCTTGCCGCCCAGAGAGGCGATGCCATGCAGCGTATTGCCGGCCGAGCCGCCGGACATCTCGATCCCCGGCCCCATCAGCCCGTACAGGCGTTCCGCCTCGCCGGCCTCGATCAGGCGCATGGCGCCCTTGTCCAGCCGCTGCTCGACCAGGAAGGATTCCTCCGCCCGGCTCAGCACATCGACAATCGCATTGCCGATGCCCAGCACGTCAAACTGCTTTTCCGTCATGGATGTTTCCTGTTCCCCCGCTCTGCAATCGGCCAGCAGTATACCGGGCGGCGAGCCGGCAACAAGCCGCCGCACCATTGTTTGTGCACCTGCGGCATGCCAAATGTTCTTTTCCTAACAATTGCCAAGGGTATCCCCCATGTTCGCCGCCTTCACCAAAGCCCTGCAGCAGCTTTCCGACCCGCGTTTGCGGGGCATCGTGTGGCGCGGCGTGCTGGTCGCCCTGTCGGTGTTTGTCGGGCTGTTTATCCTGGTGAACTGGTCGCTGTCGGGCTTTGGCCCCGATGATGTCGGGCTGCCGGCGACAATCGGCGAGCCGGTGGCATGGACCTTCCGCCTGTTGGTCGATATTCTGGGCGGGCTGGCCGTCCTGGTGCTGACATGGCTGCTGTTTCCGGCCGTGGCGACGGCGGTGATGGGGCTGTTTCTGGATGACGCCGCCGATGCGATCGAGCAGCGCGACTATCCGGCGCTGCCGGCGGCGCGGCGCCAGCCAATGCTTGAAGCTTTCGCGGTTGCAGCGCGCTTCCTGGCGCTGTCCATCCTGCTGAACCTGATTGCATTGCCGGTCTATCTTTTGCTGCCGGCCGTCAATCTCGTGCTGTTTTACTTTCTGAACGGTTATCTTATCAGCCGCGAATATTTTGACATGGTCGCGATCCGGCGCGTCGATAAGGCGGAGATTGTGTCGATGCGCCGGGCCTATCGCGGGCGTTTGCTAGGCTTCGGCGCGGTGATCGCTTTCCTTATGACCGTGCCGCTGGTGAATCTTTTTGTGCCGGTATTTGCGACGGCAACCATGGTTCATCTATTCCAGGGCTTGCGGCGCAAAGGAATTCCGGCATAATTTCGCAGCCATAACAGTCTGGCTTCGTGCGTTCCCGCCTTCGGAATTAAGAAAATATTTACATGTTTGGGCGCAAAAAAGTTTCTTCCAAAGTAATCGCCACCGACACCGAGGGGAAAATCGGTTTCGGCGGTGCGGCAGAAACCGAAGCGGCCAGCCAGACGGCGGCGACCAATACGCAAGCGGACAGAACGGCAGCTCGGGGAATCATCATGTCGACGACCAAACCGCCCTCACCCTCCTTCGTGCCGGAATTGCCGCGCCGGAATCTGGATATTCACAGCAGCACGCGCCGCAGCAGCGAGGGCGCCGGCAGCGTCGCCATGCGCAGCGCCGAGAGCCGCCGTCTGATCGTCGGGCGCGAAATCGTGCTGAGCGGCGATATCACGGCCTGCGAGACCCTGGTGGTCGAAGGCCGGGTCGATGCCAAGCTGCAGAATTGCCAGGCCATCGAGATTGCCGCTTCCGGAATCTTCAAGGGCAGCGCCGAGATCGAGGAGGCCGATATCAGCGGCCGGTTCGAGGGCAATATCACGGTGCGCGGCCGGCTGACGGTGCGCAATGGCGGGCGGATCGACGGTGAGGTCCGCTATGGCCAGATCGAGATCGAGGTGGGCGGCGAGATCAATGGCGATATCAAATCCCTTGCCTCGCTGAAGAGCGATTCTGAACAGACGATTGATGGCGCGGCATAAGCCGGATTCTTTGCGGACGATGTTTTTGAGGAAGTAACGCGACATGGGTGGGGCAGTCGCACGCACAGAGAGTACAAGGCGCGGTGGAAGTTTCTGCCGGGCCCTGCTGCTGACACTGTTGCTGGGGGGTGGATTGGGTGCCTGTACAGCCACCGGGACTGGTGGCGTGCCGGGGGAAGCACCAATCGTCGCCAGCCAGATGGAGGCCTCACCGGCGCCCTCTGCCGCCGGCCAGTCAACCCCGTCGCTGTCAACCTTCACCTCGCCGGCCATGGCGGTGGCGCTGATGGTCCCGCCGGCTTCCAGCCTGCCGCCGGCCGATATGTCGGTGCCGGCCCCCAGCCTGCTGGGCCTGAGTTCGGACGAGGTCAGCGTATTGCTGGGCAAGCCGCGCTATGAACGGCGCGAAGCCCCGGCACGGATTTGGCAATATGCCGATGGGCGCTGCGTTCTCGACATCTTCCTCTACCCGGACAAGAACGATCTGCGCGTGGTCTATGCCGAAAGCCGCGACCCGCGCAGCCTGTCGGCCATGGCGATGGCGCCCTGCCTGAGCGGCCTGGCCACCAGCCGGACGGCCGGATTCGGCAAGAGCTGACCGGCCACCATGGCCCTTGAGCCGGCAATGCTGATCGCCGCCCTGGCCGCGGCCCTGCTCTACATCATCACGCCCGGTCCGGCCTTCCTGGCCCTGCTGGGCATCGGCGCTGAACAGGGGCGCCGTGCCGGTGCGGCCTTCCTGGCCGGGCATCTGATCGGCGATCTTCTCTGGTCCTTCCTGGCGCTGCTGGCGATCATCGGGGCGCGGGTGATCGATCCCCTGGTCTTCGACCTGCTGGGACTGGCGTGCGGCCTCTACCTCTTCTATCTGGGCCTGCGGGCGCTGCTGGTGCGGCGCGGCGGGTCGGGGCTGCTGAACATCATCGTCCGCCATCCGCTGCGCCGGGGGATGATCTTCGGCCTGACCAACCCCAAGGGCTATCCGGTGGCGCTGGCGATGTTCGCCGCCCTGCTGGCCAATTACGGCACGGCGCTGGACTGGGAGGCGCTGCCGCTGCTGATGCTGGCTGCGATGTGCGGCTTCGTGCTGGGCGACATCATCCTGGTCTGGGCGGTCGGTCTGGGCGGGGTGCGCCGGCTCTACCGCCGCTACGACATCTGGATCGTGCGGGTGACCGGGCTGATGTTCATCGGCTTCGCGCTGAATGCACTCAGTGCCGCTGGGGTCGCCCTGCTGCGCCGGCCCTGACTAAGGGGAGACAGGGTCCGGCGTCTTGTCCTTGAACTTGCACATCCCGGCGACGACGCAGCGCCAGCAATCCGGCTTGCGGGCCTTGCAGATATAGCGGCCATGCAGGATCAGCCAGTGATGCGCATGCTGCAGATAGGCTTTGGGTATCCGCTTCTCCAGCAGCAATTCCACCGCCAGCGGCGTCTTGCCGGGGGCGAGGCCGGTGCGGTTGCCGAGCCGGAACAGATGCGTATCGACCGCGATGGTCGGTTGGCCGAAGGCGATGTTCAGCACCACATTGGCGGTCTTGCGGCCGACGCCGGGCAGGCTTTGCAGCGTCTCGCGGTCCTGAGGCACCTGGCTGCCATGCCGCTCGATCAGCAGGCGGCACAGCTCGATCACATTCTTCGCCTTGGCATTATACAGGCCGATGGTCTTGATGTGCGGCGTCAGCCCTTCGACGCCCAGCGCATACATCTTCTCCGGCGTATCGGCGATGGGGAACAGCCGCGCCGTCGCCTTGTTCACCGAGACATCGGTCGCCTGCGCCGACAGCACCACGGCGACCAGCAAGGTGAAGGGGTTCACGTAATCCAGCTCGCCCTTCGGCTCCGGGTTGGAAGCCTGGAGCCGGGCGAAGAAGCCCTCGATTTCCGCTTTGGTCATGCGCGCCATGCCCCGGTTCTAGCCCGAAGCCGGGGCCGGGCCAAGGCGATTATGCAGGGCTTTACGAGGCCGCTGGGGCGGCCTATTTCTTATCCATCATGGATGCCGCGATTCAGCCCGAGGGCACGCCGCGCCGGCTCTATTTCGACGCGACGCTCACCCCGTATCGCAGCCTGCCGCCGGCGGGCTTCCATATTCTCATGGGCGCGGTTGGCGGCGTGTCGCTGACGATGGGCGTGTTGTTCCTGGTGTCGGGCGCCTGGCCGGTCTTCGGCTTTCTCGGCCTCGACGTGGCGCTGCTCTATTTCGCCTTCCGGCTGAATTACCGCTCTGCTCTGGCGCGGGAAGTGCTGCGCCTCGACGATGCCGAGATGGCGGTGGAGCGGTTCAGCCCTTCCGGCCATGCGCGGCGCTGGAGCTTCCAGCCGGCCTGGCTGCAGGTTCGGCATGACCGGGCCTCCGAATACCCCTCGCCGCTGGTTCTGGCGAGCCATGGCCGCAGCCTGGAGATCGGCAGCTTCCTCGGTCAGAAGGAACGCACCGATCTGGCCGATGCGCTGGTCGCGGCCCTGGCCCGCCAGCGCCTGCCGGCGCATCTGCGCTAAGAGCTACAGTTTCAGGCCCAGCACGTCATTCATGCCATAGAGGCCGGGCGCCTTGCCGCGCGTCCACAGCGCCGCGCGCAGCGCGCCATCGGCGTAGATCTGGCGGCTGCTGGCCTTGTGCGTCAGCTCGATGCGCTCGCCCATGCTGGCGAAGACCACAGTGTGGTCGCCGACGACATCACCGCCGCGCAGCACGGCAAAGCCGATGTCGCCAGCCTTGCGCGCGCCGGTGTGCCCATCGCGGGCGCGCTGGGCAACATCGTCCAGCGCGACACCTCTTCCGGCCGCGGCGGCCTCTCCCAGGCCCAGGGCTGTGCCCGACGGGGCGTCGATCTTGCGGCGGTGGTGCATTTCAACAATTTCGATATCGAAATGATCGTCCAGTATGGACGCCACCTGCTGCGTCAGGGCGAAGAGAAGATTGACCCCGATGCTCATATTCGGGGCGAAAACCACCGGTGCCTTTGTCGCGGCGTCGCGCAGCGCGGCCTTCTCGGCATCGGACAGGCCGGTGGTGCCGATGACATGGGCGGTGCCATGCCGCGCGGCGAGGCCGGCATGCAGGGCGGTGACCGCCGGCAGGGTAAAATCGATCACCGCATCGACCGATTGGAACAGCGCATCGGCATTATCAGTGATGGCGATGCCCAGCGTATCCACGCCCGCAGTTTCGCCGGCATCGCGGCCGACCAAAGGCGAGCCGGCACGCTCCGTGGCGCCGCCCAGAGTCACGCCCGGTGTTGCCAGCACGGTCTGGATCAGCATCTGGCCCATTTTGCCGCCAGCGCCGACGATTCCGATCCGCATATCCGTCATCCCAAGTACCCCCTGTAGCGGTAGCGCCATTAAAGCATGGAATTTGCACGAGAAAAGCGGGAATTACCATCGGCACTTCCCAACCAAAGGTGCATTCTCAGCCGTAGTGCCGGCCCTGGCGCAAGCGGGTGGAATTCAGGGTTGCTGCACCAAAGCCTCTTATTTAGTATTGTATTAAAACATAAATTCATTTCGATATAACGAAGAAACAACAGGGACACCGTGATGATCGATGTGCGCTGCCTGTGTCTGGGGGTCCTCAGCCTGGGGGAGGCCACCGGGTATGAGATCCGAAAGCGGCTGAAAGCCTATTTCGGGCCCTATCAGGGCGTCAGCTATGGCGCGCTCTACCCCGCACTGGCCAAGCTTCTGGCCTCGGGTGAGGTCGTCTCCAGCGAGGCGGCAGCGGCCTCGACGCTGGAGAAACGCAGCTACAAGATCACCGAAAAAGGGCGGGAATCCTTGCATTCCAGCCTGGATACGGCACGCGGACAGGAACAGGTGCGCTCCGAATTCATGGCCGCGATGTTCTTCGCCGACCAGCTGAAAAAGGACACGCTGGACCGGCTGATCGACGAAAGACTGGCCGAATTGCGCGGTGACATGGCCCAGTTCCAGGGATTTCGCGGTAGTCCCGGCACGGAGGGGCAGCGTTTCGTGTCCCGTTACGGCCAGGTGCTATGCCGGGCGGCGATTGACTTCCTGCAGGGCGAAGGCCGCGCCATCGCCAGCGCCATCGAGCGCGACAGGCAGGGCTGAGCGGCAGTCACACTCAGTCGATGCGACACGGCGAGAGCGGGTATGCCTGTCAGAAATAGATATTTATACTCAATTACTTAAGGCAGCACTACGGACAGCTCAGTGCGGATTTACTGGCGCTACGCGGGCCTCTTCCCGGACACCAAAACGGCCGGTCCTCTGCGAGAAGACCGGCCGTTAAGAGGGTAGAAATCGAAGGTCAAAGAAGCGGAGAAGTGCCGGAGCTACCGGGCGTCAGAGAGAGCCGAAAACGGCTTTTTCACTCAGTCGCGCAGGTCTTCCCACAATTCCTTTACCTTGGCGAAGAAACCGGCCGATTCGGGGCTGGTCGCCTCGCCATTGCCGCCGGCTTCCTCGAACTGCTTCAGCAATTCCTTCTGCTGCTTGGTCAGGTTCACCGGCGTCTCGACAGTGACCTCGACATAGAGGTCGCCGCGCAGGCTGCTCTGGTAGACCGTCATGCCCTTGCCGCGCAGCCGGAACTGGTGGCCGGCCTGGGTGCCTTCCGGGATCGTCACCTTCACCCGGCGGCCTTCCAGTGTCGGCACCTCGATGGAGCCGCCAAGGGCGGCCTTGGCCATCGGGATCGGCACCCGGCAATGGATGTCAGCCCCCTCGCGCTGGAAGAAGCGGTGCGGGGCAATCGACAGGAAGATGTAGAGATCGCCGGTGGACGCACCGCGCAGCCCGGCCTCGCCCTCGCCAGCCAGGCGAATTCGGGTGCCGTCCTCAACTCCAGCCGGTATCGAAACGGATAGGGTTTTTTCCTTTTGCACCCGTCCGGCACCGCCGCAGGGGCGACAGGGCTTCTCGATCACCTTGCCGGCACCGCCACAGGTCGGACAGGTGCGCTCGATGGTGAAGAAGCCCTGCTGGGCACGAACCTTGCCATTGCCGGTGCAGGTGCCGCAGGTGACCGGCTGGGAGCCCTTTTCCGCGCCGGTGCCGTTACAGGCCTCGCAGGCGACGGAGGAAGGAATGCGGATTTCCTTGGTCGCCCCGTTAAAGGCGTCTTCCAGGGCGATTTCGAGGTTCAGGCGCAGATCGGCCCCGCGGCCGCGCTGCTGGCCGCCGCCCCGCCGGCCGCCGCCACCCATGAACTCGCCGAACATCTCGTCGAAGATATCGGCGAAACCGCCGCCGCCGCCAAAGCCGAAATCGCCGGCGCCTGCGCCGGGGCGGCGGGGGCCGCCATTCTCGAAGGCGGCATGGCCGAAGCGGTCATAGGCAGCCCGCTTCTCGTCATCCTTCAGGACGTCATAGGCCTCGTTCACTTCCTTGAACTTGGCCTCGGCTTCCGGGTCGTCCGGGTTGCGGTCCGGATGATACTGCATGGCGAGCTTGCGATAGGCCCGCTTCAGCGCTTCCTTGTCCGCGCCCTTATCGGCGCCCAGCGTCTCGTAGTAATCCCGTTTCGCCATGATTATCGTGCCCGGGTCAGTCGCTGACGGAGTGCCCCACCCCTGTCAGCCAGAAATCGGAAGTCAGGACGCCCCATCCGGTCGTTCCACCGGACGGGGCGCCTGGCCTGGATGCTATGACGAGAACCGTCAGACATAAAAGACGGTTACGCCGAGCCCTTTAGGCTGACTTCTTGCGATCCTCGTCGTCGACTTCCTCGAAATCGGCATCGACCACCTTGTCGTCGCCAGCTTTGCCGTCGCCACCCGGAGGGGTGCCGGCGTCGCCACCGGGCTGGTCACCGCCGGCCTGGCTGTCCTGCTGGGCCTTGTACATGGCCTCGCCCAGCTTCATCGCGGATTGCGACAGCTTCTCCGACTTTTCCTTGATCACGGCGGCATCGTCGCCCTGCATCGCTTCCTTCACGGCAGCGAGATCGGCCTCGATGGTCGCCTTGTCCTCGGCCGGAAGCTTGTCGCCATATTCGGCGATGTTCTTCTCGGTCATGTGGACCAGCGATTCGGCCTGGTTGCGGGCCTCGACCGCCTCGCGGCGCTTCTTGTCCTCGGCCGCATTGGCCTCGGCATCCTTCACCATCTGCTCGATATCGGCATCGGACAGACCGCCCGAGGCCTGGATGCGGATGGCCTGTTCCTTGTTGGTCGCCTTGTCCTTGGCCGAGACATTCACGATGCCGTTGGCGTCGATATCAAAGGTGACCTCGACCTGCGGAATACCGCGCGGTGCCGGCGGAATGCCGACCAGGTCGAACTGGCCCAGCATCTTGTTGTCGGCCGCCATCTCACGCTCGCCCTGGAAGACCCGGATCGTGACCGCCGTCTGGTTGTCCTCGGCGGTCGAGAAGACCTGGCTCTTCTTGGTCGGGATGGTGGTGTTGCGGTCGATCAGGCGGGTGAAAACGCCGCCCAGCGTCTCGATGCCCAGCGACAGCGGGGTCACGTCGAGCAGCAGGACGTCCTTCACCTCGCCCTTCAGCACGGCACCCTGAATGGCGGCGCCGACGGCAACCACTTCATCCGGGTTCACGCCGCGATGCGGCTCCTTGCCGAAGATCTTCTTCACAGTCTCGATGATCTTGGGCATGCGGGTCATGCCGCCGACCAGGATAACCTCGTCGATCTCGCCAGCGGTCAGGCCGGCATCCTTCAGGGCGGCCTTGCAGGGCTCGATCGTGCGCTGCACCAGCTCCTCGACCAGGGCTTCCAGCTTGGAGCGGGTCAGCTTCATGGTCAGATGCTTCGGACCGGACTGGTCAGCCGTGATGAACGGCAGGTTGATCTCGGTCTCGGCAGTGCTGGACAGCTCGATCTTGGCCTTCTCGGCAGCTTCCTTCAGGCGCTGAAGCGCCATCTTGTCGCCGCGCAGATCGATGCCGGATTCCTTCTTGAACTCGTCGGCCAGATACTGAATGACCCGGCTGTCGAAATCCTCACCGCCCAGGAAGGTGTCGCCATTGGTCGACTTTACCTCGAACACGCCGTCGCCGATTTCCAGCACGGACACGTCGAAGGTACCGCCGCCAAGGTCATAAACCGCGACGATGCCATTGCCCTTCTTCTCCAGCCCGTAGGCGAGAGCGGCGGCCGTCGGCTCGTTGATGATGCGCAGCACTTCCAGGCCGGCGATCTTGCCGGCATCCTTGGTCGCCTGACGCTGGGCGTCGTTGAAATAGGCCGGGACGGTGATGACCGCCTGGGTGACCTTTTCGCCCAGATGATTCTCGGCGGTTTCCTTCATCTTCTGCAGGATGAAGGCGCTGATCTCGCTCGGGCTGTACTTCTTGCCGCGGCTCTCAACCCACGCATCGCCATTGTCGCCCTTGACGATGGCATAGGGAACCAGCCCGCGATCCTTGTCGACCAGCGGGTCGTCGATCCGGCGGCCGACAAGGCGCTTGATCGCGAACAGCGTGTTTTCCGGGTTGGTGACAGCCTGGCGCTTCGCCGGCAGGCCGACCAGGCGCTCACCGCTTTCGGTGAAGGCGACCATGGACGGCGTGGTGCGCATGCCTTCCGCATTCTCGATGACGCGGGCATTGCCGCCTTCCAGAACGGCGACGCAGGAATTCGTAGTACCAAGATCGATGCCGATAACTTTAGACATATTCTACTTCCTCTCTAGCAGCAGGGCTCGCTTCGGCCCACCAAGGCACCGCTCGGAGCCCCCTTAGAAATAGGGTCGTGTGCTGACCTGACTGCCACGGTATATAGGCGGCTGTTCAGGGCGCTGCAACGGGTGAGTTGGGGATAACCCGCCTTCAGGGCAATGGATTCAGCCGATGATCGTGTCTGCCAGCTACCGAACCGACATTCCCGCCTTCTATGCCGAGTGGTTTGCCCGGCGGCTGGCGGCGGGCTATTGCGATGTCGCCAATCCCTATGGCGGAAAGCCCTACCGCGTGGCGCTGGATGACAGCACGGTCGATGGTTTCGTGTTCTGGACCCGCAATATCGGCCCGCTGCTGCCGGTCCTGCCCCGCCTTACCGCCCCCTTCGTGGTGCACTACACCCTGACCGGCTATCCTCGCCTGCTGGAGATTTCGACCATCGCGGCCGCGCGCGCCGTGGCGCAGATGCGCGATCTGGCCGCAGTCTATGGGCCACGCGCGGTGGTCTGGCGCTATGATCCGGTGCTGTTCACGGAGGAACTGACGCCTGCCTGGCATCTGGATAATTTCCAGGCCCTGGCGGTGGCGCTGCGCGGTGCGGTGGATGAGGTGGTGGTGTCCATCGCCAATGCCTATCGCAAGACGGCGCGCAATCTGGACCGGGCGGCGCGCGATCACGGATTTTCCTGGCGCATACCGGAACCCGGGGAATCGACGCTGCTGCTGGCCGGAATGCGCGACCGGGCGGCGGCAATGGGCATGCAACTGACGCTGTGTTCACAGCCGGAGCGGCTGATCGGTGGCGTCGGCGCTGCGGCCTGTATTGACGCTACCCGCCTGTCGGATGTCGCCGGGCGGGACATCACGGCCCGGGTGAAGGGCAACCGGCCCGGCTGTCTCTGCGCCGAATCGCGCGATATCGGCGCCTATGACACCTGCCCGCATGGCTGCGTCTATTGCTATGCCGTCTCCGGCCGGGAGGCAGCCCAGCGCCGCCATGCCGGGCATGACCTGGCCGGAGAAATGCTCGTTACGAGAGCGTAATGGCGGCTCACAGCCCGTCAAACAACGCCGTGGAGAGATAGCGTTCGGCGAAGGACGGGATGATCACGACGATCAGCTTGCCGGCCATGTCCGGGCGTTTGCCGATCTCGAAGGCAGCAGCAAGCGCCGCGCCGGAGGAGATTCCGACCGGCAGGCCTTCGGTTCGGGCGGCCTCACGCGCCATCTTGAAGGCGGTCTCATTGCCGATGCGGATGGTCTCGTCGATCAGGCCGGTCTGCAGGATGTCCGGCACGAAACCGGCGCCGATGCCCTGGATCTTGTGCGGGCCGGGCTGGCCGCCGGACAGGACGGGGCTGTCCTCCGGCTCGACCGCGACGGTCCAGAAGCCGGGCTTGCGCTGCTTCAGCACATCGGACACACCGGTCAGCGTGCCGCCGGTGCCAACGCCGCTGACCAGCACATCGGCGCGCCCGCCGGTATCGGCCCAGATTTCCTCCGCCGTGGTGCGGCGATGGACCGCCGGGTTGGCCAGGTTCTGGAATTGCTGCGGCATGAAGGCGCCGGGGGTGCTGGCGACAATCTCCTCGGCCCGGGCGATGGCGCCCTTCATGCCCTTCTCCGGCGGCGTCAGCTCCAGCTCCGCGCCCAGCAGCTTCAGCATCTTGCGGCGCTCGACCGACATGCTCTCCGGCATGGTCAGGATCAGCCGGTAACCCTTGGCAGCGGCGACGAAGGCCAGCGCGATGCCGGTATTGCCCGATGTCGGCTCGACAATGACGGAGCCGGGCTTGAGCTTGCCCGCCGCCTCGGCGGCCTCGATCATCGCCGCGCCGATACGGTCCTTCACGGAAGCCAGCGGATTGAAGAATTCCAGCTTGGCGACGATGTCCGCCTTAACCCCATGGGAATCGGCCAGTCTTTTCACCCGCACAAGCGGCGTGGCGCCGATGGTGTCGATGATGCTGTCATAGATCCTGCCGCGAAAAGCGGGCTCCTGGTCGGACATAATACGCTCCCGTCATGTAGTATTTCTGTAAATACGGTGTTGATGCGTATTTGAGCAGAGTTTCGCCGGCTGACAAGGGGCAAAAGAAAATCCCCCGCCCTGCCGGAAGGCGGGACGGGGGAGGCTTGGGGCGTCGCTTCTTCTTATCGGGTCAGTCGAAATCCTGCGCCAGGCTGTCGCGCATGGCAGGCGGCAGGACCGACAGATGCGGATATTCGACATGGCTGAAACCGATGACCACCTCGGCCTCTGGCTTGCGGAAGGCGGCGATCTGGGCCTCGGTGAAGGGGAAGTGGACGAATTGCACCGAGGATGCCTTGCCATCGGCCGTGGTGCGGTCGAGATCGTCCTCGGCAACGCCCTTCACGGTCTCGCCATCGACCTTGATGAACATCTGGTGCTCGATGCCGCCCAGCTTGCCCAGGATGCGGCGGCGGCGGATTTCGTCGTCAATCTCGAACATCACCGTGGCGACCAGCTCATTTCCCTTCGGGATCAGCGGGTTATAGGCGCTCAGCTCGTCCTCGATCTGTGCGTCGCCGCCCTTCTCGATGTAGAGCATCTCCTGGACCTGGCTCAGCATCGTCTCGAAATTCTCGAAATAGAAGGTGGCGTGCGGGCCGACCTCGATGCGCCGGTTCTTCTTCAGCGCGACGATGGCGCGACGGCGCTCGGGCCGGATTTTCACATAGTCAGGCAGCGGCAGGATATCCGCATGCGTGATCTGCTTGGCTGCAGCCGGCATCAGGGGACCTCCAGTTAACGGGACAGGCTCAAAGCCCGTAGGCCTTGGCGAAAAGTTCGACGGGGTGCTCGGATTTCGCCGGCACGGCCGCCTTCTCGTCGATCGCCTCCATGCCCTGCAGGATATGCATCCCGGCCAGCGGGCATTCGGAGACGACGTATTTATTGGCATCCTTCAACGCCTGGCGCGACACTGGCTTGCCGATCTTCAGGGCGATGTCGTAATTCTCCTTGAAGATGCCCCAGGAACCGCCGTGACCCGAGCAGCGCTCGATCACCGAGACTTTGGTTTCCGGGATCAGGCGCAGCATCTCGGCGGCTTTCTGGCCGATATTCTGGGCGCGGGCATGGCAGGCGATATGCACGGTCACGCCGCCATCCAGCGCCTGGATGCCCTCGGCCAGGCCTTCCTTCTTGGCGATATCGACGATGTACTCGCTGATATCCTTTGTCGCGGCCGACAGGCGCTTTACATCCTCGTCATCCGGCAGGATCAGCGGCCATTCAAATTTTAGCATCAGCGTGCAGGACGGCGTCAGCGAGACGATGTCGTAGCCCTGTTCGACCCAGGGCTTCATCTCGCGGGCCACATTGCGCGCCTTTTCGGCGACGGCGGCGATATCGCCCTGCTCCAGCTGCGGCATGCCGCAACAGGACGGATAGACCACTTCGGTCTCGACGCCGTTCTTCGCCAGCACGCGGCGCGCCGCCATGCCGGTATCCGGGTTGTTGTAATTCACGAAGCAGGTGGCATAGAGCGCCGCCTTGCGGCCATAAGCGGGAGCGGCGGTGTTGACCACCGGCACATCGCTCTTTGCCGCGCGGGTGAAGGTCTTGGCATGGAATTTCGGCAGATCGGCGCGCTTGTCGATGCCGGCGATCTTCTCCATGGCACCACGGGCCAGGCCGTTCTTGGTGTCGGTCGCCCAATTGGCGATGCCGGCGACCGGGGCGGCCATCTTGCCGTTGCGGTCGGTCTCGGTGACCTGCTTCAGCACGAAGGGCGTGCCCTGCTTCTTATGCTCGACGGCGCGGTAGCGCAGCATCAGATGCGGGAAATCCAGGTTGAATTCATGCGGCGGCACATAGGGGCACTTGGTCAGGAAGCACATGTCGCACAGCGTGCAGGCATCCACGACCGGCTTGAAGTCTTCCGACTTCACCGAATCCAGCTCGCCGGTGGCGGATTCGTCGATCAGGTCGAACAGGCGGGGGAAGCTGTCGCACAGATTGAAGCAGCGGCGGCAGCCATGGCAGATGTCGAAGACACGGTGCATTTCCGCGTCGAGCTTCGCCTCGTCATAGAAATCCGGGTCGGTCCAGGCAATCGGATGCCGTGTCGGTGCTTCGAGACTGCCTTCTTTCATGACTTCCCCTCCCCAGTATTCTGCAGCAAATCGTCGGGCTGCCGCTTACACAGGTAGGGCAACCACAAAAAAAGCAGCCCCCGCCAGCCGCCCGCAATGGGGGCCGGCGGGGGCGGAGCCTCTTTACCCGTTCAGGGTCTCGAGGGCCTTCTGGAAACGACCGGCATGGCTCTTCTCAGCCTTGGCCAGGGTCTCGAACCAGTCGGCGATCTCGTCGAAGCCTTCTTCGCGGGCGGTACGCGCCATGCCCGGGTACATGTCGGTGTACTCGTGCGTCTCGCCGGCAATGGCGGCCTTCAGGTTGAGGTCGGTGGCGCCGATCGGCTCGCCGGTGGCCGGATCGCCAACGCTTTCCATGAATTCGAGATGGCCGTGGGCATGGCCGGTCTCGCCTTCGGCGGTCGAGCGGAACACGGCGGCAACGTCGTTATAGCCCTCGACATCGGCCTTCTGTGCGAAATACAGGTAGCGGCGATTGGCCTGGCTTTCGCCGGCAAAAGCTTCCTTGAGATTATCGAAGGTCTTCGAACCTTTGAGATCCGACATGGCTTACTCCTTCCAGATAGCGCGGTTCATCGGCCGGAGTCGCCTGCAGTCGAGCGCTGTTCCCACCCAGGGGGCCGGAAGGCGGATCGACGGGGCTGGGAATGCTCCGGGCGGTCGATCACAATCAACGCCAAAGGATATGGACCGTGGTTAACCACAAGTCAACGCCTTTGAAACATTCCAAAGACGATATTAAGTGCTTATTTTGAAAGGATATTTTGAATGAAAATCATTCTCAGTTATGCCCGGCGGCCTGTCAGGCCATAACCCACCGCAATCGCAGGCAAAAGCCGTTCGCTAAGTGCGGCGCACCCGGATGATGACATCGACGCTGTCGATGCTGGTGCCCAGCGGCGCATCGGGCAGCCGGTCGAGAACGATCTGCTCCGCGGCGATATCCATCAGCTCGCCGGAATCGGTGTGGAAGAAATGATGATGGCTGCCGGTATTGGTGTCGAAATAGGACCGGCCGGCCTCGACCACCACTTCGCGCAGCAGCCCGGCCTCGGTGAACTGATGCAGCGTGTTGTAGACCGTGGCCAGGGAGACGCGGACATGGCTGCCCAGCGCCTCGCCATGCAGCTGCTCGGCCGTCACATGGCGGTCCATACCGTCGAACAGCAGCCGCGCCAGGGCCAGGCGCTGGCGCGTCGGGCGCAGCCCGGCGGTCTTCAGACGCTCGATGCTCTGGGTATAAGGACGCTCGCGTTCGATTTTCTGCTCGGCCATGTGTTCTTCCACTCTAAGAAAATGTCGGTTCGGAGAAACCGCTGTTTAGAGTTAGTCGAAGTGTCATATGGCGTTCTTCTAAGGGATTTCCACATTCTATGCAATCAGCGCCCGAGCGGTGCACCCGAGGGGGCACCCGGGGGGCACCCGGGGGGACAATAGAGGCGATTATGTGGTTGCGGGTTGCGTTGCGTCCCGCAGACTGCCATTTCTGTTCCGTTTCGGGGGGGTATTCCGTTAAAGTCGCACGCAAGCGATGGGGAAACCGCACCATAAAGATGGCCTGATCGGCCCGCATGATCAGGCTGGAAACAAACAGGAAAGATGCCTAGCTGCGATGGCCGACCGCAAGAACAACTATACATACGACGATCTGCTCGCCTGCGCGCATGGGGAATTATTCGGCCCCGGAAATGCCCGTCTGCCGCTGCCGCCGATGCTGATGTTCGACCGCATAACGCAGATCAGCGAAGAAGGTGGTGCCTTTGACAAGGGCGTGGTGACGGCGGAGTTCGACATCAATCCGGACCTCTGGTTCTTCGCCTGCCATTTCGAGAGCGACCCGGTCATGCCGGGCTGCCTGGGCATGGATGCGCTGTGGCAGCTGCTGGGGTTTTTCCTGGGCTGGGGCGGCTCGCCGGGCGCGGGGCGCGCGCTGGCCGTGGGCGAGGTGAAGTTCAGCGGCCAGGTGCTGCCGACCGCCAAGAAGGTCGTCTATTCGCTGGATATCAAGCGGGTGATCCGGCGCAAGCTGGTACTGGGCATTGCCGATGGCCGCGTCGAATGCGACGGCCAGGTGATCTATGAGGCAAAGGATATCCGCGTCGGCCTGTTCCAGGCCGATACCGCCATGGCGACGGAGAGCTGATCATGCGCCGTGTTGTTATTACAGGCATAGGGATCGTTTCCTCTATCGGCAATACCGCCGACGAGGTCACGCAGTCGCTGCGCGACGGCAAGTCGGGCATCACTGCTGCCGAGGATTACAAGGAGATGGGCTTTCGCTCCCATGTCCATGGCTCGCTGAAGATCGATCTGGAATCGACCATCGACCGCAAGCTGCTGCGCTTCATGGGGCCGGGTGCTGCCTATAACTACCTCGCCATGGAGCAGGCGATTGCCGATTCCGGGCTGGAGCGCGCCGATATCGTCAATCCGCGCAGCGGGCTGATCATGGGGTCCGGCGGTCCGTCGACCAGCAACATGATGATTGCCTTCGACACGGCGCGCGAGAAGGGCCCGAAGCGGGTTGGCCCCTATATGGTGCCGCGCAACATGTCGAGCACCAACTCGGCCTGCCTGTCGACCTTCTTCGAGATCAAGGGCGTGAACTACACCATCAGCTCCGCCTGCTCGACCTCGGCACATTGCATCGGCAATGGCGCGGAGCTGATCCAGTTCGGCAAGCAGGACATCGTTTTCGCCGGTGGTGGCGAGGAGCTGCACTGGACCATGTCCGTGCTGTTCGACGCGATGGGTGCCCTGTCCTCGAAATACAACGACACACCGGAGAAGGCCTCGCGCGCCTATGACGCCAATCGCGATGGTTTCGTGATTTCCGGCGGCGGCGGCGTGGTCGTTCTGGAAGAGCTGGAACATGCCAAGGCCCGCGGCGCCAAGATCTATGGCGAAGTCGTCGGCTATGGCGCCACCTCGGACGGCGCCGATATGGTGCAGCCTTCCGGCGAGGGCGCGGTGCGCTGCATGCAGATGGCCCTTCAGGGCGTCGATGGCCCGGTCGACTATGTGAACACCCATGGCACCTCCACGCCGGTCGGCGATGTGAAGGAGGCCGAGGCGCTGCGGCAGGTGTTTGGCGACACCATGCCGGCCATCTCCTCGACCAAGTCGCTGACGGGCCATTCGCTGGGGGCTACCGGCGTGCATGAGGCGATCTACACCCTGCTGATGATGCAGCACGGCTTCATCGCTGCCTCGGCGAATATCGAGACCCTGGACGAGGCGGTGGCCGATCTGCCGATCGTGCGCCAGCGCCAGGACCGGAAGATCGATCTCGCTCTTTCCAACAGCTTCGGCTTTGGCGGCACCAATGCCGTTCTCGCCCTCAAGCGCTTTAACGGCTGATCCTGAATGAGCATTGATCCGAATGGCGCAACAGGCGCCGCCGCCCTTTCAGCGGAAACAGGTGCCGGCGATACGGCGCTGCGGCCGCTGATGGCGGGCAAGCGTGGCCTGATCATGGGCGTGGCCAATGATCATTCGATCGCCTGGGGCATTGCCCGCTCGCTGGCGGCGCATGGTGCGGAGCTGGCCTTTACCTATCAGGGCGATTCCTTCGCCCGGCGCGTCGCACCGCTGGCTGAATCGGTCGGTTCCGATTTGCTGCTGTCCTGCGATGTCGGCTCGGATGAAAGCATCGACGCCGCCTTTGAGGGGCTGACCAAGCGGTGGGACCGGCTGGATTTCGTCATCCACGCCATTGCCTATTCCGACAAGTCGGAGCTGAAGGGCCGCTATCTCGACACCTCGCGCGACAATTTCCGCCGCACGCTGGATATCTCCTGCTTCTCCTTCACCAATGTGGCGAAGCGGGCCGCCCCGCTGATGACCAATGGCGGCAGCCTGCTGACGCTGAGCTATCTGGGTGCGGAGCGGGTGACGCCGAACTACAACGTCATGGGCGTTGCCAAGGCGGCGCTGGAAGCCAGTGTGCGCTATCTGGCGGTCGATCTGGGCGACCAGAACATCCGGGTGAACGCGATCTCCGCCGGGCCGATGCGCACGCTGGCCGGGTCGGCAATCAGCGATGCCCGCTATGTCTATCGCTTCACCCAGACCAATTCCGCCCTGCGCCGCAATGTGACGCTGGACGAAATCGGCGGGGCCGGGCTGTATCTGATGAGCGACCTGTCCTCGGGCGTGACCGGGGAAGTGCTCTACGTTGACTCCGGCTTCAACGTGACGGCGATCCCGCACCCGAACCGCGAGCCGGTCGAGGAAGAATAACCCCTACAGCCCCATCATCTGGTCCGGCACATCGGTGATGATGCCGTCCATGCCATCGTCCAGCAGCTGCCGGGCGATGGCGGGGTCATTTACCGTATAGGCCAAAGCGAGCAACCCGGCAGCATGGACGGCAGCGATGCGGTCCTTGCGGTAATGCCGGTAATTGCCGTTCACGCTGACCGCCTGCAGCGCCTGTGCGCGCTCCAGCCAGCCCTCGGCGAAGCTGTCGGTCAGGAAGCCCCGCGCATAGTCCGGCGCCTGCTCCAGAGCCACCTCAAGGCAGAGCGGCCGGAAGCTGGAGAACTGGAACGGCCCGTTGCCCTTCCAGTGTTCCTGCACCACGGCGATGACCGCCTCGGCGGTTTCCCGCTCGCGCTCGGCACAGGGCTTGATCTCGACATTCACGCCCATGCCGGCCGCAGCGATGGCCTCCAGCGCTTCGGCCAGGGTCGGGATGCGCTCGCCGGCATAGTCCGGGCCGAACCAGCCGCCGGCATCGAGCGCCCGCAGCGCGGCGAAGCTGGCCTGGGCGACCGGGCCTTCGCCATTGGCGGTGCGGCCCAGCGTGTCGTCGTGATGCACGATCACCTCGCCATCGGCTGACAGCTTGGCATCCAGTTCCACCATCTTCACGCCCAGGGCGGCGGCTTTGGCGAAGCCGGCCAGGGTATTCTCCGGGGCCAGGGCGGCAGCGCCACGATGGCCGATGATCCGGGGGTAGGTCATGCATTTGCTCCAGACATGAAAGAGGCGGCGCCCGAAGGTGCCGCCTCTGTTCCGTTCAGACAAGCGTCCGATTTACTCGGCTGCGTCGTCCGCCTTGGCCGACAGATCTTCGCCAGTTTCCTGGTCGATCTTCTTCATCGACAGCTTGACCTTGCCGCGATCATCGAAGCCAACGACCTTCACCTTAACGGTGGCGCCGACATCGACGACATCGCTGACCTTGCCGACCCGGCCTTCAGCCAGCTCGGAGATGTGGACCAGGCCGTCCTTCGGACCGAGGAAGTTCACGAAGGCGCCGAAATCCATCACCTTCACGACCTTGCCGGTGTAGACCACGCCGACTTCCGGCTCCGCCACGATCTCGCGGATCCAGTTGATCGCCTTCTGGCTCGATTCGTCGCTGACGGCGGCAACCTTGACCACGCCGTCATCGTCGATGTCGATCTTCGCCCCGGTGACTTCGCAGATCTCACGGATCATCTTGCCGCCCGGGCCGATGATGTCGCGGATCTTGTCCTTCGGGATGGAGATGGTGGTGATGCGCGGCGCATTCTCGGACACGCCATCGCGGGCGCCGGTCAGGGCCTTGGCCATCTCGCCCAGAATGTGCAGGCGGCCATGCTTCGCCTGATCCAGGGCGATCTTCATGATCTCCCGGGTGATCGAGGTGATCTTAATGTCCATCTGCAGGGCGGTGATGCCCTGGTCGGTACCGGCCACCTTGAAGTCCATGTCGCCCAGGTGATCTTCATCGCCCAGAATGTCCGACAGGACGGCGAAACGCTCGCCTTCCTTGATCAGGCCCATGGCGATACCAGCCACCGGACGCTTCAGCGGCACGCCCGCATCCATCAGCGACAGCGAGCTGCCGCAGACAGTCGCCATCGAGGACGAGCCGTTCGACTCGGTGATCTCGGAGACGATGCGGATGGTGTAGGGGAAGTCTTCCTTGGCCGGCAGCAGCGGGCGCACGGCGCGCCATGCCAGCTTGCCATGGCCGATCTCGCGGCGGCCCGGAGAGCCCATGCGGCCCGCTTCACCGACCGAATAGGGCGGGAAGTTGTAGTGCAGCATGAAGTTTTCGCGGAATTCGCCTTCCAGCGCGTCGATGATCTGCTCGTCCTGGCCGGTGCCCAGCGTGGCGACAACCAGCGCCTGGGTCTCGCCACGAGTGAACAGCGCCGAACCATGGGTGCGCGGCAGAATGCCAACCTCGGAGACGATCGGACGAACCGTCTTGGTGTCGCGGCCGTCGATGCGCAGGCCGGTATCCAGGATGGCATTGCGGACGACATCGGCTTCCAGATGCTTGAAGGCGCCGCTGAACTTGTCGGCCGGCAGGCTCTCGTCGGCCTTCACGGCTTCCAGAACCTCGGCCTTCACCGCGCCGACCTTGGCGTAGCGCTCGGCCTTCTGGGTTTCCTTGTAGGCCTCGACCAGCTTGGCATGACCCAGTTCCTTGACACGGGCTTCCAGGGCGTCGATGCCCGGAGCCGGCGGGGTGAGATCCCACGGGTCCTTGGCAGCCTGCTCGGCCAGGTCGATGATCGCGTCGATCACCTGCTGCATGGCGTCATGGCCAAAGGTGACCGCGCCCAGCATGACTTCCTCGGACAGCTCATGGGCTTCCGATTCGACCATCAGCACGCCTTCCTGGGTGCCGGCGACGACCAGATCCAGGGCCGATTCCTTGATGTCCTGCTGCAGCGGGTTCAGCACGTACTCGCCATTCAGGTACCCGACGCGGGCAGCCGCGATCGGACCCATGAAGGGCATGCCGGAGATTGTCAGCGCGGCGGAGGCGCCGATCATGGCGATGACGTCGGGGTCATTCTCCAGATCATGGCTCAGCACGGTGCAGACGACCTGCGTCTCGTTGCGATAGGTCGGGTGGAACAGCGGGCGGATCGGGCGGTCGATCAGGCGGGAGGTCAGAACCTCCTTCTCGGTCGGCCGGCCTTCGCGCTTGAAGAAGCCGCCGGGAATCTTGCCCGCGGCGAAGGTCTTCTCCTGATAATTCACGGTCAGGGGGAAGAAGTCCTGACCTTCCTTCGGGGCCTTGGCGCCGACGGCGGTGCACAGCACCGTGGTCTCGCCATAAGTGGCCATGACGGCGCCATGCGCCTGACGGGCAACCTTGCCGGTCTCCAGGACCAGCGTGCGGCCGCCCCAGTCGATTTCTTTACGGTATACGGTAAACATACAAATATATCCTCGTCGTGCGGAACCCGCGCGTCCGGTCAGAAGAGTTTCGGTGTCTATATGGGGGGCGGGTAGGCCCGGATCGCTGGTTCTGACCCTTGTCAGCCGCGATGCGGGCGGTGTCGTCGACCCATATGGTCGGGTTCCTGATCTATCTATCTCTTCTTTTGCGCGCCCGTTCTATGTCACGGAACGATGTAAAGGTCAATTTGAAAGCAGAAAGGGCGCCGCCGGTTTCCCGGGGCGCCCTGTATCCGTCGAAGCAGCGTGCGCTTAGCGGCGCAGGCCGAGGCGGCCGATCAGACCTTCGTAACGGCTGACCTGCTTGCCCTTCACATAGTCCAGAAGACGACGACGCTGACCCACCAGGACCAGAAGGCCGCGGCGGGAATGGTGGTCTTTCTTATGGGTGTTCAGATGGTCGGTGAGGTTGCGGATGCGTTCCGTGAGGATCGCAACCTGGACCTCGGGGGAGCCGGTATCGCCGGCGCCCTGGGCGTATTCGGCAATGAGCTCTTGCTTGCGCTCTGGCGTAATCGACATCGTCAGTTCCTCCAATCAGAGGTTGAGAACACGCACCGGGTGCAGGCGTCCCTGGGAAAAACGGGCAAGCGCTACCGGCTTGCCGTCCGACATGGCGCAAACCATGCCGCCTTCTTCCAGGGAGCCCAGACGCTGCAGATCGACCGCCCGAAACAGGGGAACCGGCTGACCGCTGCGCATCTGGGTTGCCTCCATGCCGTTCAAGGCCAGTGCCGGGATGTCGTCCAGCGCGGTCTCGATCGGCAACAGGTGCGACTGAGGGGCGGGACCATGCTCCGGCCCGTCCAGCAAATCAAGCGAAATCGCATGTTCCAGGGTGAACGGCCCGGCCCGCAACCGGCGCAGGCTGTGCACATGGCCGACCGTGCCCAGCGCCAGTGCCAGGTCGCGGCCGAGCGAGCGGACATAGGTGCCCTTGCCGCAATCGATCTCGAATTCGGCGGTATCGGCATCGACGATGCGCAGCAGATCGAAGCGGGTCACGGTGACGCGGCGGGATTTCATCTCCACCACCTCATTGGCGCGTGCCAGGTCATAGGCCCGTGCGCCATCGATCATGATCGCCGAATAGCGCGGCGGCACCTGGTCGATCTCGCCGATGAAGCCGGGCAGGGCGGCGGCGATGGCGGCCGCATCCGGGCGGTGGGCGCTGGTGGCCGTCACCTCGCCCTCGCGGTCGTCGGTGGCGCGGGCTTCGCCCCAGCGCACCTCGAAGCGATAGCTCTTGCGGCCATCCATGACAAAGGGAACGGTCTTGGTGCCCTCGCCCAGCGCAATCGGCAACACGCCGGTGGCCAGCGGATCGAGCGTGCCGGCATGGCCGGCCTTGGCAGCGTCGAAGACACGCCGGACGATGGCGACGGCGCGGGTCGAATTCAGGCCTTCGGGCTTGTCGAGAATCAGCCAGCCATCGACTTTCTCGCCCCGGCGCTTACGCGCCATCGGCACCGCCCTTGGGGGTATCAGTCTCTGTCTCTGTCTCGGAATCGTCAGAGGTGAGATCGCGCACCACATCGGGCCGGCGCAGCAGGCTGTCGATGCGCGAGGAGACGGCGAAGGCGGTGTCGTTCACGAAATTGATCGTCGGCACGTGGCGCAGCGCGATTTCCCGGCCGATCTGGCCGCGGATGAAGGCGGCGGAGCGGTTCAGCGCCTTGATGATTTCACGGGTCTCGCCGGTATCGCTGGCAAGACCGCCGGCCGTGGCATCCGAGCCCTGGCCCAGCGGCACGACATAGGCCGTGGCGTTGCGCAGATCGGGGCTGATGCGCACCTCGGTCACGGTGATGGACACACCCTCCAGCACCGGGTCGCGCAACAGGTCGCGGATCAGGATCTGCGACAGAATATGGCGCAATTCCTCGCCGACACGCAGCTGACGCTGGGACGGACCCGCATTGTTCTGGGGTTTCTGCTTCACCATGCCGATACAGGGCCTGCGGTGACGGGGCCGGCGTCAGACGCCGGCCCGGATCACATCTCGCGGGCCACTTCCTCCACTTCGAAGCATTCGATCACATCGCCAGGCTGGATGTTCTCGTAATTCTCGAAGGCCATGCCGCATTCGTAGCCGTTATTGACCTCACGGACTTCGTCCTTGAAGCGGCGCAGCGTCTTCAGCGTGCCCTCGTGGATCACGACGTTGTCGCGCAGCAGGCGAACCTTGGCGCCGCGCTTGACGGTGCCTTCGGTGACCATACAACCGGCGACCTTGCCGACCTTGGTGACGTTGAAGACCTCGCGGATCGCGGCGTTGCCGATATGGGTCTCGCGCACAACCGGCGAGAGCATGCCGCCAAGCAGCGCCTTCACGTCATCGACCACGTTGTAGATGATCGAGTAGTAGCGCATCTCCACCCCGTCGCGGCGCGCCATTTCGCGGGCCTGCGGGTTGGCACGGACGTTGAAGCCGATCATCAGCGCGTTGGACGCCTTGGCCAGCGTCACGTCGCTTTCGTTGAAGCCGCCGACACCGGCAGAGAGGACGCGCACCGCGACCTCGTCATTCTCCAGCTTTTCAAGGCTGGCGCGAATCGCCTCGGTCGAGCCCTGGACGTCGGATTTGATGATGACCGACAATTCCTTTTTCGCACCCTCGGCAAGCTGGGTGAACATCTGTTCCAGCGTGCCGCGCCCGGAGGTGGCGGCATTCTGCTGGCGCAGCTTCGCCTGCCGGTATTCGGCGATGTCGCGGGCGGTGTTCTCGTTATCGACGACGATGAATTCGTCACCGGCCTGCGGCGTGCCGTTCAGGCCCAGAACCTCGACCGGGACGGACGGGCCGGCCGACTCGATGGTCGTGCCCTTATCGTCAAGAAGGGCACGAACGCGGCCCCATTCCGCACCCGCAACGAACACGTCACCGACATTGACCGTGCCGCGCTGGATCAGCACCGTGGCAACCGAGCCGCGGCCACGCTCGACGCGGGCCTCGACGATGGTGCCTTCGGCCTGGCGGGCGGCATTGGCCTTCAGGTCGAGAATTTCGGCCTGCAGGAGGATGGCTTCCTCCAGCTTGTCCAGATTCTCGCCGGTCTTGGCGGAGACGTCGATGCAGAGGATATCGCCGCCCAGTTCCTCGACCACCAGCTCATGCTGCAGCAATTCCTGGCGCACGCGCTGGGAATTGGCACCCGGCTTGTCGATCTTGTTGACCGCGACGATGATCGGCACCTTCGCCGCCTTGGCGTGGGTGATCGCCTCGACCGTCTGCGCCATGATGCCGTCATCGGCAGCGACGACCAGCACGACCAGATCGGTCACATTGGCGCCGCGGGCACGCATGGCGGTGAAGGCCTCATGGCCCGGCGTATCGAGGAAGGTGATGCGCTGGCCCGAAGGCAAATTCACCTGATAGGCGCCGATATGCTGGGTGATGCCGCCGGCCTCGCGGGCCGCCACATCGGTCTTGCGCAGCGCGTCGAGCAGCGAGGTCTTGCCGTGATCGACATGGCCCATGATGGTGACGACCGGCGCACGCGCCTGCATCGCCTCATTGCCATCCGCCTCGCGACGGATCGAGAATTCGACGTCGGATTCGGAAACGCGCTTCACGATATGGCCGAACTCGCCAACCAGCAGCTCCGCCGTATCGGCGTCGATCGGCTGGTTGATGGTCGCCATGACGCCCATGCGCATCAGCGCCTTGACCACGTCGGTGCCGCGCTCGGCCATACGATTGGCCAGCTCCTGCACGGTGATCGTCTCGGGGATGATGACGTCGCGAACCACTTTATGCCGCTCCTGGGCAGCACCCATGAGGCGCTGCTTTTCACGTTCGCGCTGACGCCGGACCGAGGCCAGCGAGCGCTGCCGCTCGCTGTCATCCAGCGCCTGATTGATATTGACCTTGCCGCCACGACGACGTGGCTCGACACGACGGGCGGGCGGGGCCGCGCGCCGGACTTCGGTCTTGGCAGCACCAGGGCCGCTACCGCCGCCAGCACGACGACGGCGTCCGCCATCATCGTCTTCTTCGGCGACAACCGGGACATCGGTGATCTTTGCCGCCGCACGGGCGCCGGCATCGTCAGCGGTGCGCGTCGCCGGGCGCGGGGTCGGCCGTGCGGCCTCCTCGGCTGCCTTGCGGGCGTCATCCTCAGCTTTCAGCCTGGCGTCCTCATCGGCGCGCTTCTTGGCTTCGGCATCGGCGATCTGCTGCATTTCCGCCATTTCGGCGGTGCGGCGGTCGATGATGACGGGTTCCGGCTCGGGCACGGCCTCGGGGGCGGCCTCAAGCTCCGGCTCGTCCGCAGCGTGCGGGCGGTCATCCTCATGCTGCTTGGCACCGGCCAGAGCGCGGGTGCGCGCGGCGCGCTCCTCGGCGGTCAGTTGACGCGGCGGCTTGCCGGTCGCGACGGGTGCGGGTGCCGGCGTTGCCGGGCGCGGCGGTGCGGCGACCGGAGCCGGTGCGGCCTCAACCGGCTCGACAGCCTCAGGCGCTGCGGTTTCTTCGATCTCTTCAGGGCGGCTGCCGGGAGCGCCACGCTTGCGCTTCACCTCGACGGTCACGGCCTTGCTGCGGCCATGCGAAAAGCTCTGGCGGACCTGACCGGCCTCGACATTCTTATTCAGAGAAAGGCGGCCGCGCCCAGAAAGGCTCAGAACCTTTTTGCCTTCCTGCTCGGTGTCTTTGCTCATATCAGCTTCGGTCCGTTCTCTGTCACTCATGCCTGTTTCCCGGCTGCCGCCAGCCCCCGATGGGCTGCGGCGGCGTTACCTTAGTCAAGACGGCGAAACCCTGCCAGCCGTCCTGTCTCCGCTACAATCTTCTCGGCGAAACCGCCCGGTGCGATGGCGGCATGAACCGCCCTGTCGCGCCCGAAGGCCTCGCCCAATTCCGTCGCACTCAGCAGCGCGATGATTGGCCGTTCCTCGGCCAGACCGCGCAGCTTGCCACGTCCATCCTCGGCGCCATCCGACGCCGCCAGGAGCACGGCGGCGGAACCGGTTTTCAGCCAGTCCCGCACCTTCTCGAACCCTGTTACCGCCGCACCGGCCCGACGGGCCAGGCCCATCAAGGCGATCACGCGCCGCAGCAGCAATTCCTCGACCCGGTTTGCCAGATCGGCATCGGCCCGCACTGTTGCGCGCGCCGCCCGGGAGAACAACCCTTTCGCCACCGCCCTGTCAAGCGCCGCCCGGTCTGCCTGGACCCAAAGTCCACGACCGGGAAGCCGCTGTTCCAGATCCGGCACCACCGTGCCATCGGGGCCGATGACGAAGCGGATCAGGACCGCCTTCGGAAAGCTCTTGCCGCTGGCCAGACAGCGCCGTTCCGACGCCCTGGCCTCTTCCCGAGGTGTATCCTCCGCCTCGTCGGATTCAGGCGTGATCAGGCCTTCGTCTCCGTCTCGGCGTCATCCTCGAACCAATGGGCGCGCGCGGCCATGATGATCTCATTGGCCTGTGCCTCGGTCAGCGCGTTGACGCCAACCATCTCGCGCAGCTCATCGCCCGCCAGATCGCCCAGATCGTCCAGGGTCTTCACCCCGCCCTCGCCCAGCTTCACCAGCATGGCGGGGGTGATGCCGTCGATGCCGACCAGATCGTCGGCGACGCCCAGCTCCAGCCGGCGTGCCTCGAAAGCGGCATTCTGCTGTTCCAGGAAGGCGGCGGCGCGGGCCTGCAGCTCGGCGGCCACATCCTCATCGAAGCCCTCGATCTCGGCGATTTCCCCGGCCGGAACCAGGATGATCTCTTCAATCGAGGCGAAGCCTTCGCTGATAAGCAGATGGGCAATCACATCGTCAACGTCCAGTGCTTCCATGAACAGGCTGGACAGAGTCTTCACTTCTTCCTGTCGGCGCTCCGATTCCTCGGTCTCGGTCAGGATGTCGATATCCCAGCCGGTCAGCATCGAGGCCAGGCGCACATTCTGGCCACGGCGGCCGATGGCGAGGCTGAGCTGATCATCGGGCACGATGACTTCGATGCGGTGCAGATCCTCGTCGAGAACCACCTTGGCGACCTCGGCCGGAGCCAGCGCGTTCACCACGAAGGTGGCGGGGTCCGGCGACCAGGGGATGATGTCGATCTTCTCGCCCTGCAATTCCTGCACGACGGCCTGGACACGGCTGCCGCGCATGCCGACGCAGGCGCCGACCGGATCAATCGAGGCGTCCTTGCTGATCACGCCGATCTTGGCGCGGCTGCCGGGATCGCGGGCAACCGCCTTGATCTCGATGATGCCGTCATAGATTTCCGGCACTTCCTGCGTGAACAGCTTGGCCATGAATTGCGGATGGCTGCGCGACAGGAAAATCTGCGGCCCGCGCTGTTCCTCGCGCACGTCGAAGATATAGGCCCGCACCCGGTCGCCCTGGCGGAAGCTTTCGCGCGGCAGCAGCTCGTCGCGGCGCAGGATCGATTCGGCGCGGCCCAGATCGACCGTGATGTTGCCGAACTCGACACGCTTGACCAGGCCGTTGACGACCTCGCCGACGCGGTCCTTGTATTCGTCGAACTGGCGCTTGCGCTCGGCTTCGCGCACCTTCTGCACGATGACCTGCTTGGCGGTCTGGGCGGCGATGCGGCCGAAATCGATTGGCGGCAGCGCATCGACCACGAAACCACCGATTTCGACCGTCGGATCGATCTTCTTGGCCTGGGCCAGCGTCAGCTGGGTGGCCTCGTTCTCGATTTCGGCGGCGACTTCGCGGAAGCGGGCCAGCGTGATCTCGCCGTTCTTGCGGTCGATCGTGGCGCGAATATCGTGCTCGTGACCGTATTTCGACCGGCCGGCCTTCTGGATGGCCATCTCCATGGCGAGGATAACCTCCTCGCGGTCGATATTCTTCTCGCGGGCGACAATGTCGGCCACCTGCAGAAGCTCGGTACGGGGCAGTATAGCAGCAGTTTCCATCGGCTCAGCGTCTCACTTGATCGGCGCTAATTGCTTGTTCGGGCGTCATCGCCCTGTCCGGCCCCGAGATCGGGACCCTGTTCGGCCTGGGACGCGGCAATCAATTCATCGGTCAGCACCAGCCTCGCCTTGCCGATATCGGCAAAGGCAATGCGCAGGCGCCCGACTTCGGAATCCATCAACACGGCCCCGTCCTCGTCCAGTCCCAGAAGCAGGCCGCGGAAGCGCTTTCGCCCCTCCACCGGCACCTTTGCCTCCAGTCGCGCCTCGAAACCGGCGAAGCGCTGAAAATCCTTTGGTCGCACCAGCGGCCGGTCGATACCCGGCGAGCTGGCCTCCAGCGTATAGGCCCCGGAAATAGGGTCCTCGACATCCAGCAGGGCGGAAACGGTGCGGCTGATATCGGCGCAATCCTCGACCGTCATCGCCTTCTGATCGGCGCGGTCGGCCATGATCTGCAGCGTCATGTGCTGGCCGCCGGACAGCTGCACGCGCACAAGCTCATACCCCATCGCTTCGAGCGAAGGGGTGATCATCTGTGCGATGCGATCTGTCAGTTCCATGTCTCCGTCCCGTCGGTCCTGCGGTAACAGCCGCGGATCGCGACACGACAAACAAAAAAGTGGGCAGCCGCCCACTTACATACAATCCGCAACTTATCACCTACTTAGGGGATAGGGTGTATATACCGATTCGCCCCGGCGCTTCAAGGTTTGATTAGGGGAACCGCCGGATAGCGGACCACCGTCAGGAATCGATCAGCGCGGCCGGCGGCGAAACGTCAGATAGGCTGGCTTGCGGCCTTCGGCCAGGGCCTTGGCTTCATAGCGGGTTTCGATGGCATCGGCGGGGCGGATGCGCCAGTCGGCGGGCCGACGCGCCTGCCAGTCGAAATCCGGGTGATCGGTCAGATGGGCCAGCATCCAGCGCACCAGCCCCATATCGTCGCTGGCGATGCGCAGTTCGGCCCCGTCGCCTAGCAGGCGGGACAGGACGGCGAGGCTCTCTGGCTGGATGAAGCGGCGGAAATGATGCCGCTTCTTCGGCCAGGGATCGGCAAAAAGCAGGAAGAACCGGTCGACCGAGGCCTCGGGCAGCCGCTCCAGCACCGGCCGTGCATCATCGGGGTGGATGCGGACATTGCCGATCCGCTCCTCCTCCAGATAGCGCAGCAGGCTGGCCACGCCATTCACGAAGGGCTCGAAGCCGATGAAATCGACATCGGGTCGGGCCTTGGCCTGGGCGGCCAGATGCTCGCCGCCGCCGAAGCCGACCTCGATCCACAGCCGGCTGGACGGCCGGTCGAAAAGCGCCGCCGGGTCGAGCGGCTGCCGGGGGTCTTCCGGCAGGGTCAGCCGATGCCGGGGCAGGGCGTGATCGTAAAGCTCCTCACGCCAGGGCCGCAGCCGGCGCCCGCGGCGCCGGCCGTAGAATTTGCGCGGGGGCTCGGCGTCGCTTCTCTCGTCGCGACCGTCATCTGCCGGTGTCATCAGAAGGAAACGCGCCTAGAAGGCGCGCTTCAGCGCATCAGCCAGATCGGTCCGCTCCCAGGAGAAGCCGCCATCCGCCTCCGGCGCCCGGCCGAAATGGCCATAGGCGGAGGTGCGGGCATAGATCGCCTGGTTCAGCTTCAGATGCTCTCGAATGCCGCGCGGGCTCAGATTGACCATCTCCTGCAGCACGGCGGACAGCTTGTCCTCGTCCACCTGGCCGGTGCCATGGGTCTCGACATAGACCGACAGCGGCTTGGACACGCCGATGGCATAGGACACCTGGATGGTGCATTTGTCGGCCAGGCCGGCGGCGACCACATTCTTCGCCAGATAGCGGCAGGCATAGGCGGCCGAGCGGTCGACCTTGGTGGGGTCCTTGCCGGAGAAGGCGCCGCCGCCATGCGGGGCAGCACCGCCGTAGGTATCAACGATGATCTTGCGACCGGTCAGTCCGGCATCGCCGTCCGGGCCGCCAATGACGAACCGGCCGGTCGGGTTCACATAGAACTCGGTCTCCGGGCACATCCAGCCTTCCGGCAGCACCTTCAGCACATGCGGGCGCACGATCTCGCGCACTTCGGCCTGTTCCAGATGGTCGGCATGCTGGGTCGACACCACGATGGAGGTGGCGCGCACCGGCTTGCCGTTCTCGTATTGCAGGGTCACCTGGCTTTTCGCGTCCGGACCGAGCGGGCTATCCTTCTCGGCATGACGGGCGGCGGCCAGCGAATGCAGGATGGCGTGCGAATAATGGATCGGCGCCGGCATCAGCACATCGGTTTCGCGGCAGGCATAGCCAAACATGATGCCCTGGTCGCCCGCGCCCTCGTCCTTGTTGCCGGCGGCGTCGACGCCCATGGCAATGTCGGCCGACTGCTCATGCACCAGGCAGGTGACCTCCATGGTCTTCCAGTGGAAGCCGCGCTGTTCATAGCCGATCTCGCGCACGGCGCGGCGGGCAGCCTCGATCAGCTCGTCCGGGCCGATATTGTCGGGGCCGCGTACCTCGCCGGCCAGCACAATACGGTTCGTGGTCGCCAGGGTCTCGACCGCGATGCGGGATTCCGGATCGGCGCCCAGATACAGATCGACAATGGTGTCGGAAACGCGGTCGCAGACCTTGTCCGGATGACCTTCGGAAACTGATTCACTGGTGAACAGATAGCTTTTCTGCGGCACGCTCGCCCCCGTATGCTGTTGCCCACCGTTCTTCCGGCATCAGGCCGGCGCGGCAGGGAAGTGCTCTAAATGACCCTTGCGGGCCGATTGTCAATCGCCGGAACAGGCACGGTATTTCCTGACCGCTCGTCTGGAGCCGGTCATCGATGCGTCGATTGGAAATGCCGCCCGGAAGGCAAAAAGCAGCGACTACTCGCAAGCTTTTCCGGGAGGGTCAAGGAAATTCAGGGGAAGGGCCGCGTCAGGCCTTCGGTTCGGTATTGCTGGCCAGCGCCTTGGCCAGCTCGAACAGGCGCTTGCGCACGGTCGGGTCGGTGACCTTGTAATAGGCCCGCACCAGTTCCAGCGTCTCGCGCTTGGCCATCGGGTCGGCCTCATAGCTGGGGGCGGTATTCTCCGCCAGAGCCGGGGCGCGCCGCGGCGACTGGCCGCTGGTCTCGCTCGACATGTCGTCGAAGAAGAAGGAGACCGGCACGTCGAGCACGCGGCTCAGATCATACAGCCGGCTGGCACCGATGCGGTTGGCACCGCGCTCATATTTCTGCACTTGCTGGAAAGTCAGTCCCAGCCCCTCGCCGAGCTTCTCCTGGCTCATGCCCAGAAGTGTTCGCCGCAGGCGGACACGGCCACCAACATGCACATCGACCGGATTTGGTTTTCCGGTTCGTCCTGCACCCTCGGCTTTGCGCCGGCCCCGTCCCGTCAATGCCATCGTTTATATTTCTGATGATTGCTCGTGCGAATGCGATGCGGTCAGTACGTTAATTAACCATACATTGGTATGTCGTCAACCAAGGATGCACGCCCTTCAGAATCATATCACCTTGTCCGTCGCCTGCCGATGACAATTGTGACAGCGAGCAGCAAAGCCAGCAGGGCGGCCAGCGGCAGATCGCGCCATCTGGCATAGAAGGTGGCGGCATCCAAAGCTTTGGGCAGCGGTGCGTCGAGCACGCCCTTTTGCTCAAGGCCGAGGCGGGCCGTGACCCGGCCATAGCCATCGACGATCCCGGAAATCCCGGTATTGGCGACCCGCACCAGCGGCAGCCCTTCCTCCACCGCCCGCAGCCGGGCGATCTGGAAATGCTGGAACGGACCGCTGCTGTAGCCATACCAGCCGTCATTGGTGACATTGAGCATCCAGGCCGGACGCTCCGCCGGATCGGTGACGGCGCCGGGGAAGATGACCTCGTAGCAGATCAGCGGGCTGACCGGCGGCAGGCCGGGAATGGCCAATGTCTGCGGGCCGGGGCCGTCGCGGAAATCCAGGCTGCTGGCAACGGCCGGCATGAAGCCGAAGATGCTGCGCAGCGGCACATATTCGCCGAACGGCACCAGATGCGCCTTGTCATAGGTGGCCGGGATCGTGCCGCCCGGGCCGATGGCGTAGAAACTGTTCCAGAAATGTGGCGTCGGGCCGACCCGCCGGTCGATGCGGATGCCGCCGGTCAGCACTGCGCCGCCGGACGGGGCGACCTCGCCGATCAGGGCGCGGGCGTGGACATCCTCGCTCAGCAGATAGGCGATGGCGGTTTCCGACCAGAGGATATGGGTCGGTTTCGTGCCCCGGTCTTCGGCTGACATCGCCAGATGAGTGCGCAGATGCGCCTCGCGCCGGTCGCCGTCCCATTTTTCCTTTTGCGGAATATTCGGCTGGACCAGGCGCAGCAGCACGCCGGGCACCTGGGCGGCCGGATCGTCGAGCGCCGGCGCGCCGGCCAGCCGGACGGCGCCGAAGCCCCCGACCGCCAGCAGCAGCGCAAAGCCGCCGGCGATGGCCGGGCGACTGCGGCTGGCCGGCAGGGCGGCGGCCAGCACCGTCAGCAGGCTCAGTCCGTAAATACCGATATAGGCGGTGATCTGCAGCATCGCCGTCAGCGGTGCCCAGCCATAGCCCAGCAGGTTCCAGGGAAAGCCGGTCAGGATATGGCCACGCAGCCACTCCGCGACGGTCCAGGCGACAGCGAAGGCCAGCGCCAGCGCCAGCCCGCGCAGCCGCAGCAGATGCAGCGCCAGCGTAACCAAAGCGATGAACAGCGCCAGCAGGGCCGGCAGGCCGGCAGCGGCCAGCGGCACCATCCACCAGAAACGCGCGCTGTCGACCAGCAGCGCATTGGCGATCCAGTACAGCCCAGCAACGAAGAAGCCGAAGCCAAAGCACCAGCCCAGCGCGAAGGCCTGCCGCTTGGTGGCAGCGCCTTCGATCTGCCATATCAGCCCGGTGATGCTGACGATAAGCAGCGGCAGCACATAAAAGGGCGGCAGCGCCAGTGCCGCGCCGATACCCAGGACGAACGCCAGGCCATAGCGCCGGCGGCCGGTCAAGGCGGAGGTGCGCTCCGCCAGCCGGTTCAACTGGGCCCAATCCTTCCCAAAAAAGCCGCTCACGGTGTCATGCGCCGGTGTCTTCGGGGGCGGTCGCCTGTTCGCTCTGGGGCAGGTTACGCACGCGCAGCCGCTTGATGCGGCGCGGATCGACATCCGTCACTTCGAATTCGATGCCGGTTTCGTGGCGCACCACCTCGCCCCGGGCCGGGACGCGGCCGGCCAGCATGAAGACGAGGCCGCCCAGCGTGTCGGTCTCCTCGCGCTCATCCTCTTCCAGCACCTCGCCGACCACCTCTTCGAACTCCTCGACGGTCGCCCGCGCATCGGCCAGCAGCCAGCGTGCGCCATCGGCATCGACATGCTCGACGATTTTCGGGCCTTCGACGATGTCGTGCTCGTCATCGATCTCGCCGACGATCTGCTCGACCAGGTCCTCGATGGTGATCAGCCCGTCAATGCCGCCGAATTCATCGACGACCAGCGCCAGATGGGTGCGCGCGGCGCGCATCTGCAGTAGCAGATCCAGCGCGCGCATCGAGGGCGAGACGAACATGACCTTGCGCAGCAGGCTTTTCAGCGCGACCTGTTTGGTGGCGCCCCAATACTGCATCACGTCCTTGATGTGGACCATGCCGACGACATCATCGAGCGTCTCGCGATAGACCGGCATGCGCGAATGCGCCGCCTTGGTCATCTCCTTCACCAGATCGCCCAGTGAGGTGTCCTCGGAGACGGCAATGATATCGGCGCGCGGCACCATGACATCGACGGCGGTGATCTCGCGCAGTTCAATGATGTTGGTGATCAGCTGGCGTTCATCGGGACCTATGGCGGTCTCCTGACCACCATTGCCCTCGATCAGCCCTTCGATGGTGTCGCGCATCGTCGCCTCGCCATTGCGCGGTTTGCGCTTCAGGCGGAACAGGCCGGCGATACGCCCCCATATCGATGGATCTTCGGATGCCCCGTCTAGCCGGGGCGGACTACTGGATGCCTCGCTCATCGTCGCGTCGGCGCTATGCCTCCTGTTGAAGCCCGTCCGGCCCGGAGGCGCCGGAATCGGGCTGATAGGGATCGGCAATGCCGAGCCCGCCTAAAATCTGAATCTCAAGCGCTTCCATGCGGGTGGCTTCGCTTTCGACCTCGTGATCATAGCCTAACAGATGCAGGCTGCCATGCACGATCAGATGAAGCGTGTGGTCGGACAGGGTCTTGCCCTGTTCACTGGCTTCCCGCACCACCGTCTCATAGGCCAGAGCGATATCGCCCAGCGGTTTCGGTTCGCCTTCGAAATGATCGGAGTCATCGGCGGGAAAGGACAAGACATTGGTCGGCTTGTCCTGGCCGCGATATTGCCGGTTCAGCGCCTGAAGCTCGGCATCATCGGTCAGCCGGACCGCCAGCTCCGCGGGTCCCTCGATGCGGCCGGCCAGTGCCGCACCAATGGCGCGTTCGGCCAAAGCGGTTATATCCGGAAGGGCCTTCACCCAGCGCGGATCGGCGTCATCGACCGCAATGTCGAGATCCAGATCGGCCTCGGTCATGATTTATCCGTCTCGCCGCCCGGCAGGAGGGGCCGGTCGCGATGGTCATAGGCCTGCACGATGCGGGTGACCAGCGGGTGGCGCACCACATCCTTGTGATTGAAATGCACGAATTCGATGCCGGGCACGCCGTCCAGCGTCTCGACCGCGTCGCGCAGGCCGGATTTAGCGCCCAGCGGCAAATCGGTCTGGGTCAGATCCCCGGTGATCGCCATGCGGCTGTTCTCGCCCAACCGGGTCAGGAACATCTTCATCTGGGTCGGCGTGGTGTTCTGCGCCTCGTCCAGGATGACGAAGGCATTGGCGAGCGTGCGGCCACGCATGAAGGCGAGCGGCGCCACCTCAATTTCCCCGGATTCGAGGCGCTTTTCCACCTGGTCGCCCGGCATCATATCGTAGAGCGCGTCATAGAGCGGGCGCAGATAGGGATCGATCTTTTCCTTCAGATCGCCGGGCAGGAAGCCGAGGCGCTCGCCCGCCTCCACCGCCGGGCGCGACAGGATCAGGCGGTCAACCCGGCGCTGCTTCAGCATCCAGACCGCCATGGCAACGGCGAGATAGGTCTTGCCGGTGCCGGCCGGCCCCATGCCGAAGACCAGCTCATTGGTCTGCAGCGCGTCGAGATAGAGCGACTGCGTCGGCGAGCGCGGCGAGATGGCGCGCTTCCAGGTCGGCAGGGTCTGGGCATCGGCGGCCAGAAATGTGGCTTCGGCCGGGCCATGCAGGGCGAAATTCACGGCGCTGTCGATATCGGCCAGGGCGATCTCGGTCACTGGCCTGGCGCCCCGCTTCGTGCCGGATTTGCTTCCCGACTGGCCCAGGCGCACGGCCAGCGCCTCGATAATCGCACGGGCGGTATTGGCGTTTTCGATGCCGCCATCGATGGAGATCAGGTCGCCGCGATAGGTGATGGCGACATCCAGCTTCTGCTCCAGGCGGACCAGATTGCGGTCATGGTCGCCGAACAGAAGCGGCAACAGGCTGGGGTCATCGAACTTCAGATGGATCGGCGTCGGCAGCAGATCGGTCTGGCTCAAGCCGCCCCCTCCATCTCCGGTGCAATCTGTACAGTGCCGGCCAGGCTGTTGGCGTGGCCGGCCTCGATAACAACCGGCACGATGGTGCCAATCAGCCGTGGATTGCCCTGGATCACGACCGATTGCAGATAGGGGCTCTTGCCGATCAGCTGGCCCGGGAATTTGCCGGTCTTCTCGACCAGCACCGGCAGAGTGCGGCCAGTCATCGAGCTGTTGAAGGCGGTCTGCTGCTCACTGAGCAGCGCCTGCAAGGCGTGCAGCCGGTCGGATTTCACCGTATCGTCGAGCTGCAGTTCCAGCAGGCTGGCCGGCGTGCCCGGCCGGGCGCTGTATTTGAAGGAGAAGGCCTGGGCGTAGCCGACGGCGCGCACCAGGGAGAGCGTCGCCTCGAAATCGGCATCGCTTTCACCGGGGAAGCCGACGATGAAATCGGAGGACAGCGCCAGATCCGGGCGCGCCGCGCGCAGCCGCTCGACCAGGCGCAGGTAATCCGCCGCCTTATGCTTACGGTTCATCGCCTCCAGGATGCGGTCGGACCCGGATTGCACCGGCAGATGCAGATAGGGCATCAGCGCCGGCACCTCGCCATGGGCAGCGATCAGATCGTCATCCATGTCGCGCGGATGCGAGGTGGTGTAGCGCAGCCGCGCCAGCCCGTCGATTTCCGCCAGCGCGCGGATCAGGCGGCCCAGGCCCCAGGTCTTGCCGTCCGGCCCGTCGGCCTGATAGGCGTTCACATTCTGGCCCAGTAGGGTGATCTCCGCCGCGCCGCTGCGCACCAGCCGGCTTGCCTCGGCGAGAATCTGGTCGGCCGGGCGGCAGAATTCGGCGCCGCGCGTATAGGGCACGACGCAGAAGGTGCAGAATTTGTCGCAGCCTTCCTGCACCGTCAGGAAGGCGGAGGCGCCCTCGACCTTCTGTTCTTCGGGCAGATGGTCGAATTTGCTCTCGACCGGGAAATCCGTGTCCAGCACGCCGCGTTCGCCCGGCCCTGCGGCGCTGCGTGTCGCGCGGGCCACCATCTCCGGCAGGCGGTGATAGGCCTGCGGGCCGAATACCATGTCGACGAAGGGCGCGCGGGCCATGATCTCGGCCCCTTCCGCCTGGGCGACGCAGCCGGCCACGGCCAGCACCATCTGGCCGCCTTCGGCTGCCTTGCGCTGCTTCATCTGGCGCAGCCGGCCAAGCTCGTGGAAGGTCTTCTCCGAGGCATTCTCGCGGATATGGCAGGTATTGACGATCACCATATCGGCGCCCTCGGGCGCATCGGCCGGCTCAAAGCCCAGCGGCGCCAGGACATCCGCCATCCGCGCGGAGTCATAGACGTTCATCTGGCAGCCATAGGTGCGGATAAAGAGCTTCTTTGCCACGAATTTTCCCGACCGGTGTCGCTGGTATTTCCGAAGGCCCTTATCTAGGGCCTGAGGGGGCGGAACGCCAGCCCCCCGATTCCATTTGGTCTTTGCCTGCTCTGCCTCAGGCGGCCTTACTGCTGCCGGTGCCGGCCTCGGCATGCGGCTCTGCAGGCGGTTGGGGCGGCGTTTCCGGCGGTGTCGCCCCCGGTGCCGGCAGGGCAGTCATCGTCCGGCCGGCATTGGCAGCGGCGACGCCCAGGGCCACCTGGCGCTGGCAGTATTCCGCCATATCCTTGCGGCTGGCGAAATCATCCAGCGTGACCGGCGGGTGGAAATGCACCACCACCGTTACCGCACCCAGCCCCAGCACGCGCCACAGATGCGGTGCCAGATCCATGTCGCCATACCAGGCGAAAAGCGGCCGCAGTGTCCGGCCGACCGGAATGCCGTTCAGCCGGGCATAGGAGATCGAGATCGGCTGCACGCTGACCTTCTTGCCGTTTACCTGAGTGTCGGCGGCGGCGAACAGGGCGCTCTTGAAGGGCAGGGTGCGGTTGCCGTCATTGCTGGTGCCTTCCGGGAACAGCACCAGATTGCCGCCCTCCTGCAGGCGCTCAGCGATGCTGTCACGCTGCTTGCCGGCCTTGCTGCCGCGCCGGATGACGAAGACCGTGCGCTGCAATTGCGCCAGCCAGCCGAAGAACGGCCAGGATTTCACCTCCGATTTGGCAACGAAGCTGCCGGGGATCAGCGACCCCAGGACGATGATGTCGAGATAGGAGGTGTGGTTGCAGACATACAGAACGGGCTGGTCGGTGGTGCGCTCGCCCTCGGTCTGGACCTGGAAGCCCAGGATCGGCAGGCAGCGCCGGTGGTAGAAGACCGGCAGGCTGCGCGCGAGCCGCATATTGAACGCCACGGCCAGTGCCTGCACCGGCATCAGCGGCAGGGTGATGGACAGGTAGATCACCAGCCTTGTCAGGGCAAGCAGCGGGCTGCCCATGCGCATCGTCGCCATGGCCTACCTATTCGCCCCAGGCGTCGCGCGTCGATCGGGCGTAATGCTGGTAATAGCTTTCCGTCACCTGGTCGGTCTTCACGATGACGCAGACATCGGTGGTGTTGAACTGCCGGTCGATCACGGCGCCATCGCCGACATAGCCGCCGAGGCGCAGATAGCCCTTGATCAGCGGCGGCAGACCGGCCAGGACCCGCTTGGCATCATACTGGTCGGCGGGCAGCCGGTTCATGTCGGTATAGAGATCAGGCAGGGCCACCGGCCGCAGCTCCGGCGGCGCCAGATGGTTCTGGTGCAGATAGGACAGCGCGGGGGCCAGCACGTCGACATCATTGCCGGGCAGGCTGGCGCAGCCGAACATCAGCTCGATGCCATGATGGAAGACATAGGCGGCAATGCCTTTCCACAGGAGCTGCATGGTCGGGCGGTTGCGATAGCGCGCATCGGTGCAGGACCGGCCCAGTTCCAGGATCGGGCCGGGCCAGGCGACGATCCTGGCAATGTCGTATTCATCGGCTGTGTAGAAGCCACCATGCCGGTTCGCGGCCTCGCGCTGGATCAGCCGATAGGTGCCGACCACCGCTTCCGGCCCGTCACCCAGCGCATGGTCGATTACCATCAGATGATCGGCCACCGCGTCGAAACTGTCGAAATCACGCCCGGCAGCGGCCATTTCGGGCGTCGGTTTGGCATGCATCTCGTCATAGAAGACGCGATAGCGCAGCGCCTGGGCGGCCTCGATATCGGCCTGGGTGGCTGACAGCCGCACTTCGAGGGTGCCGTTGCGCAGCTCGCCGATATCCTTGCCGGTATCGCCCGCGACACGCGTGGGGCGGACGCGATTCGTCTGGCCACCATCGGACGGATTAGGGTTGTGACCCATCGGTACGCTTTCCGTTCCGGACTATTTCTTGTCGCGTTGCCGTTTGGAATTCAGCGGCACGCCGAAAAGCTCCAGGCGATGCCCGACCAGGCGATAGCCGAGCTTTGCGGCCATCTCTTCCTGCAGCTTCTCGATTTCCTCGCTCTGGAATTCGACGACCGTGCCACCCTCGATATCGATCAGGTGGTCGTGATGTTCCTCGGGCGCCTCTTCATAGCGCGACCGGCCGTCACCGAAATCGTGGCGCTCCAGGATATTGGCCTCCTCGAACAGCCGGACGGTGCGATAGACCGTGGCGATGCTGATGCGGGAATCGATGGCCGTGGCGCGCTGATAGACCAGTTCGACATCGGGATGATCGCTCGATGTCGACAGCACCTGGGCAATCACCCGGCGCTGCTCGGTCATCTTCAGGCCTTTTTCCTGGCAAAGGCGTTCCAGACGGGAAGCTTCCATGGGCGTGCATCTCTCCAAACCGAAACTGCGTCACTATAACCAAAACGGCGCCGCAAACCCAATCTGTTCGCGACGCCGTTTTGTAAATGCCAAGAAGCGGTTTGGAAAGGCCGCGTTACTCCGCCGCGTCGCGGCGCGCGCGGGTGCCGAGCCCGATGGCCCGCGCCAGCTTGCTGCGCTGCTTCGCGTAATTCGGCGCAACCATGGGGTAACTGGCCGGCAGGCCCCATTTCTCGCGGTAATCCTCGGGCGACATGTCGTAGGCCGTCTTCAGATGGCGCTTCAGCATTTTCAGCTTCTTGCCGTCTTCCAGACAGATGATGTAGTCGGGCGTCACCGACTTCTTCACCGGAACGGCCGGCTGGAGTTTCTCCGGCGAGGCGACGATGGCCTCACCAAGCCCACCGAGCTTCGCATGAACCTGTTCGATCAATGACGGAACATCGTTCATCGCCACACTGTTGTTAGACACGTACGCCGACACGATATCGACCGTCAGACGAAGCAATTCGTCTTTTTCGGTGACCTCTGTCATTTGGATAGACATATAAAAACACTCCAGACTATGAATCAGCGCAAAACTAGGCTTTGTTCAAGCCGATTTCAATACTTAGCGTAGAAGAAAATGCGCTATACAGACAATATATCTCTATGACCTTTCGTCGCACTCCATAAAAACGCGTTAGCGTTGCAAGTCGCAGCGCATGTTCAACGCGTCGGTTAGGCCGCCATCTATTTCGCGGTAATATTTGGGCCGGCGCCCAATTATGGAAAAACCAGCCGATTGGTAGAGACGCTGCGCCGGCCGGTTACGCTCCGAGACTTCCAGAAACATGCTGCGCACGCCCCTGTCCTGTGCCCTGTCCAGACAGTCCAGGACCAGCAGCCGGCCCAGCCCGCGGCCGCGAAATTGCGGCAGCACGCCCAAAGTCAGCAATTCTGCCTCGTCGACGACGATCTGGCACATGGCAAAGCCGATCGGCGTGCGCCCGGCCTGTGTCGTTGCTTTCAGCAGCAGTGAATACCCGCCCTGGACGGCAAACATCCGGGCGACGAAATCGCGCCCCCAGGGCTGGTCGAAGCACATTTCCTGCAAGGTGGCGATGATCCCGACATCGTAGCGCCCGGCGGCCACGACAGCCGGGCGGGTGGCGACAGCCGCGAGCGGGGCAGCCGGTGGGGTTTTCTCGTCCCTCATTGCTGCCCGACCTGAAGAATGGCCGCCTTGGGCAGGGAGACGTCGGGTGCCCGCAAGTAGAGCGGTGCCACCGGCCGGTCCGGCAGTGGTTGCAGTGCTGCCAGCGCGCCGACGAGACGGGCATCCGGCAGGGCGCTACCCGGGGACGCCACCGCTTCGCGTCCGGCAGTATGCAGAACCGCCAGCGCCGCCCCGGCGGCATCGCCGGCCAGCAGGAGTGCATCACCGGGAAACAGCGCGGCCAGATCCTCCGGTGCCACCGCTTGCGGCGGCGTCAGGGGCTGGATATCGCTGTCGAAGCCCTGGATGAAGAAATCGCCGCGCCGCGAATCCAGCACGACCAGAGTGGTCCTGCCGGTCCGCTCCACTGCCGGCGTGCCCTGGGCGATGGCTTCCAGCGTGGTGATCCCGACCAGCGGCCTGCCGGTCGCCAGCGCCAGCGCGCGCGCCGTTGACAGCCCGATGCGCAGCCCGGTGAAGGAGCCCGGTCCGATGGTGACCGCCAGCCGGTCGAGCTCGGCATACTCAAGACCGGCCGTCTGCATTGCCTGGCCGATCATTGGCAGCAGCCTTTCCGCCTGGCCGCGCGCCATCGCCTGCGCCTCATGCGCTAGCGTCCGCCGGTCGTGCAGCACGGCAACCGAACAGCCGCCAAGCGCGGTATCGAGGGCGAGTATCTTCACGGCGACAGAATCCCACTGATGAAGGGCCCATGCTATGACGGGCTTTCAGGACATACACGTCCCGGTGCAGACTGGCAAACCACAGCTGGGGATATCGATGCTGGTTGAGATCACGCCGGCGATGCCGGGTATAGAACTGGCGCTGGCCTATGCCACGCCGGAGAATCTGACGGGGCAGCCGATCTACCGCCGCGCCGGCTGCTACCTGCATGCCGATGCGGTGCCGCTGCTGGCCCGGGCGGCGGTACTGGCGCAGCCGCTGGGCTACCGGCTGAAGATTTTCGATGCGTTCCGTCCGGTCGAGGCGCAATGGGCGTTGTGGAACGCCTTTCCCATCCCCGGCTTCGTTTCCGATCCGCGCACCGGATCGGTGCCGCATTGCCGGGGCGTGGCGGTCGATCTGACGCTGATCGATTTTCAGGGTCAGGAACTCGACATGGGCACCGGCTTCGACGATCCCAGCGCCAAATCCTGGCATGGCGACACCGAAGTATCGACCGAGGCGCAGCGCAACCGCTATATCCTGCTGGGCATCATGTCAGCGGCAGGCTGGGATTTCTATGCCAGGGAATGGTGGCATTATCAGCTGTTCCAGCCCCGGCGCTATCCGGTGCTCAGCGACAGCGTGCTGGCCAGCGGCCTCATGCCGCCGGCTGGCGGGTAGTGTGGGCCGGTCAAATCTGTCGTGCTAGAATAGCATTGGGGTCCTTCGCTGGTTTGCGATAGGAGGATGGCCTTGATTGGCGTGGATCAGGGATATGCGGGCTTGGATAATGGCGACCGGTAGAAATACAGGGGAAAAGAAGCGCTCGTGCCTGCGCGGCGCCCTGCGTGCCGGCCTGGCCGCAGCGCTTCTGGGGACGGCGTTCCTGCCACTGCCGGCGATAGCGCAGCAGCTGGGCGAGGACTCGGCCTCGGCGGTGATCCTGATGTATCACCGCTTCGGCGAGGATGATCTGCCGAACAGCAGTATCCAGCTGGAGCAGTTCGAGGCCCATCTGGAGGAGTTGAAGAGTGGCGGCTATACCGTCCTGCCTCTGGCCAGGATCGTCACCGCTTTGCGCAACCGCCAGCCTTTGCCGGAACGCACAGTGGCGATCACCATCGATGATGCCTATCGATCGGTCTATGAGGAGGCCTGGCCGCGCCTGAAGGCGGCGGGCTATCCCTTCACCCTGTTCGTTTCGACCGATGCCATTGATGGCGGCGGTGCGGATTACATGCGCTGGACCGAGATCCGCGAGCTGGCGCGGGGTGGCGTTGCCATCGGAAACCAGACCGCGTCCCATCCGCATCTGCCGGAAATCACGCTGGACAAGGCGAAGGATGAAATCCGCTATGCCAGCAGCCGGATCGAGAAGGAAATCGGCCAGCGCCCCGCCTTCTTCGCCTATCCCTATGGCGAATACAGCCTGGCGCTGCGCGATGCCGTCGCCGAGGCCGGATTTGCCGCCGGTTTCGGCCAGCATTCCGGCGTTGCCCATGACCGGGCCGATCTGATGCAGCTGCCGCGCTTTCCACTGAACGAGAATTATGGCGGCATCGACCGCTTCCGGCTGATTGCCTCTGCCCTGCCGCTGCCGGTGGAAGATCTGACCCCGGCGGACCCGGTGCTGACCAGCACCAATCCGCCGGCCGTTGGCTTCACCGTGCTGTCGGGCGTGGGCGATATCAGCAATCTGGACTGCTTCGCCTCGCGCCAGGGCCGGGCCAGTATCGAGAGATTGCCGCCGGGGCGGATCGAAATCCGCCTGACCACGGCTTTCCCGGCTGGCCGCTCGCGCATCAACTGCACCATGCCGGCGCCGGATGGCCGCTGGCGCTGGTTCGGCCTGCAATATTACGTGCCGGCCGGCCGCTGACGGGGCCTCAGCTCTCTTCCATCCGTGTCTCCGGCTCCGCGTTGGAAGCGACGGTCAGGCTGCTGGCCAGCGAGGCTTGTTCCAGCTCCGCCAGCTGGTTGCCGCGCATGATGATGCGCAGCGTGCGGATGTAATCCGGCCCGCGTTCTGAATAGCGCAGCAGATGACCGGCCAGCACATGGCCGTCGAGCGACTTGCTCTCGGCCCGCAGCGCGGCGCGCGACTTGCGGAATCCGGCATAGGCGCCGTGGGTGTTCAGATTCAGCGAATAGGCCGCGACCGCGTCGATCAGCTTGTCGAAGCTGCGGATGACATGGGTTTCGCCCGGCAGGCGGTTGCTCTGCACAAGGCCGGCAGCATCATTCCAGGCATATTGCCCGAACAGGGCATTACCCTTGCGCGCGAAGCGCGAGGTGCCCCAGCCGCTTTCCTCGATGGCCTGGGCCAGAGCGAGCGCCACCGGCACCTCGTCGACGCGCAGCAACAGGGCGTCGATATCCTTGTCCGCCACTTTGTACAGGGTCGCCAGCCGGTCGAGCGTGGTCAGCTCGCCCCAGCGCGGCGACAGGCCCATCTCGCGCTTCGCCTTGATGCCCAGCAGGGCGCGGCGATCCTCGGCGATTTCTTCATTCACCCGCAGGATCAGCGGCAGCACCGTCTTCAGGAAAAGCTGCTTGCGCTCCTCGGTCTCGCGCACCTTGCGCAGATCCTCCGGCATGGCGGCGAGATAGACCCGCGGCACCTCCGAGGCACCTTCGCGCACGGCCGCCAGATCATAGCCGACAACGTCGAAAAGCTGCCGGGCCTGGCTGGCCTGGTTGATCGAGCTGAGCGTGCCGGGCAGATGCACCGGTCCGTCGCCATTGAACAGCTTCACGCGCGGCAACGGGCGATAGGCCGGCTGGCTGGGCGAGGCTGCCGGGGTAACCGGGAGCGCGGTCCGTTGCCCGGCCTGAAAGAGCCCGGTCTGAACGGCGGCGGTCTTCGCCGGGCCTTGTGTCACCTGCGCCACGGGGTAATAAGGCAGGGTCGGTCCGGCGAGGATAGCCGTCGCTTGCAGGGTGATGATCGCAACGCCCAACAGGGACAGGGATATCGATACGAAGCTGGGCTTTCGCATTCCCGTCTTCGCTCCTTTGTTGTTTCAGACAAAAAGCCGCCCCGTCGCCCCGCCGGTCGCCAGCGGGCGCTCACACTTCGCAAAGGAAGGGAGAGGTGGGGAGAAGGGCGGCGACGCCGTTACATGACGGCGCGCACCTCCGACACTTCAGGAATGTAGTGCTTCAGCAAATTCTCAATTCCCATCTTCAGCGTGGCTGTCGAGCTGGGACAGCCGGCACAGGCACCTTGCAGGTGAAGATAGACGACACCTTCATCGAAGCTCTGGAAGGTGATGTCGCCGCCATCCTGGGCGACGGCGGGGCGGACGCGGGTTTCGAGCAGTTCCTTGATGGTCTGCACGATCTCGCTGTCCTCGCTGCCGTCTTCTACGGCGGCGTCGGCATCTTCCAGCAGCAGCGGATCACCGGCGGTGAAATGCTCCATGATCGCGCCCAGCACGGCTGGCTTCAGGACATACCATTCCTTGTCCTCGCGCTTGGAGACGGTCACGAAATCCGAGCCGAAGAACACGCCCGTGACGCCATCGACAGCGAATAGACGCTTCGCCAGAGGCGAGCGCAGGGCCGCTTCCACGGAGGTGAAATCCGCCGTGCCCGCGCTCATGACCTCGCGGCCGGGCAGGAATTTCAGCGTCGCCGGGTTGGGCGTCGATTCGGTCTGGATGAACATGTCTCTAACCTTTCAGCATCCCGCAGGAAGTCAGGGCCTTCATCGCCCTATTCCGGACTTACATGGTCCAGAATTGGTCGCAGATCAAGCAGGATGCCTTTCTGCGACAGGATTGGTACGGGCGGATTGGGGCGCAAAAGCGGCAAAATCAGGGAATTCTGCGCAAGGTGCTTTTTGCTTTATCGCAGGAATCCGACGATGTCGTGCACCTGGTCGACAATCGGGGCGGCAATGGCATTGGCCTTTTCCCCGCCCTCGCGCAGCACGGAATCGACATAGCCGGGATCGGCCACCAGGCGCTGCATCTCCGTGCCGATCGGCCCGAAGACGGAGACCGCCAGATCGGCCAGCCGGGTCTTGAACTCGGCGAATCCCTTGCCGGCAAACTCGGTCACCACATCGCCGACCTCGCGATCCGACAGGGCGGTATAGATGCCGATCAGATTCGCGACTTCCGGACGCTCCTTCATCTCCTCGACGCTCTCCGGCAGCGGCAGCGGATCGGTCTTGGCGCGCTTCAGCTTCTGGGCGATCTCGTCCGGCCCGTCGGTCAGGTTGATGCGGCTCTGGTCCGAGGCATCCGACTTGCTCATCTTCTTGGTGCCGTCGCGCAGGCTCATGACGCGGGTCGCCGCGCCGAAGATCTGCGGTTCCGGCAGCGGGAAGAAATCCACGCCATACTGGCTGTTGAAGGCCTGGGCGATATCGCGCGCCAGCTCCAGATGCTGCTTCTGGTCGTCGCCGACCGGCACATGGGTTGCCTTGTAGGTCAGGATGTCGGCGGCCATCAGGTTCGGATAGACGTAGAGCCCGACGGTGGCGTTGTCGCGGTTCTTGCCGGCCTTGTCCTTGAACTGGGTCATCCGGTTCAGCCAGCCCATGCGCGCGATGCAGTTCAGCACCCAGGCGAGCTCGGCATGGGCCGGCACGCGGCTCTGGTTGAACAGGATGTTCTTCTTCGGATCGACGCCGGACGCGATCAGCCCGGCCGCAACCTCGCGGATGCTGGCATGCAGCACCTTGGGGTCCTGCGGGATGGTGATGGCGTGCAGATCAACGACGCAGAACAGGCAGTCGAAATCATTCTGCAGCTTCACCCAGTTGCGGATCGCGCCCAGGTAATTGCCGAGATGCAGGTTTCCGGTCGGCTGGATGCCGGAAAAGATCAGGTTCTTGGACATGGCGCGGTCGGTTCTCCGGGTGCGGCGCTGTGGATAAGCGGGCGCGACTATTCCCGCATCAGGGCCGCAGGGTCAAGCCCGGCATGCTTTTAGGGCTTGCGGCGCAGCATTGCTTTCAGCTCGCCCAGCCGGGCGGCGCCGGTGATCTGGCAGGCGATGGCGTAGACCAGCGCGCCCAGCGCCACCAGCCCGGCCAGGCCCAGGGCGCGCAGTGCCGGCTCCAGGCCGCGTGTGGCTGTATAGAGCTCCAGCCCGCCCAGCAGCACCGCCGTCATCGCCAGGCTGGACAGCAGGATGCGCCAGGAGCGGCGGCGCAGCCGCGCATCGACGCGGAAGATGCCGCGCCGGGCAAGGATCAGGCCGAGCAGCCCGGCATTCACCCAGGAGGCCGCCGCCGTGGCCAGCGCCAGCCCGACATGGGCGATCACCTGCATCAGCGCGATCCCCAGCACCAGATTGACCAGCATGGCGCCGACCGCGACCTTCACCGGCGTCGCCGTGTCCTCGCGGGCATAGAAGCCGGGGGCCAGCACCTTCACCAGCACATAGGCCGGCAGGCCAAGGCAATAGGCCGCCAGCGCTAGGGCGGTGGCTCGTGTGTCAGCCGCGACAAAGGCACCACGCTCGAACAGCACCTCGATGATCGGCTGGGCCAGCACCAGCAGCCCGGCGGTCGCCGGCAGGGTCAGCAGCAGGGCGACTTCCAGCCCGCGATTCTGGCTGTCCAGCGCGGCCTGGTCCTCGCCGCGCTTCACCTGACGCGACAGCAGCGGCAGCAGGGCGGTGCCGATGGCGATGCCGACCACGCCCAGCGGCAGCTGGTTGATGCGGTCGGCGTAATAGAGATAGGAGATCGCCCCGGTCGGCAGCAGCGAGGCCAGCAGCACATCGACCATCAGGTTGATCTGCATGACCCCGGCGCCGATGGCGGCGGGCAGGATCAGGCGGAACAGCCGGCGGATATCCGGCGTCAGGCGCGGCCGGACCAGGCGGATCGTCATGCCGGCCTGGCGGCAGGCGATCAGCAGCCAGAAGAACTGGACGAAACCGGCAACCAGCACGCCCCAGGCCAGCGCATGACCGGGCGTCTCGGTATAGGGCACCAGCGCGAACAGCGCCGCGATCAGCGACAGATTCAGCATGATCGGCGCGGCCGCCATCGCGGCGAAGCGGTCCGTCGCGTTCAGCATGCCGCCCATCAGGGCGACGAAGGAGATCAGCGGCAGATAGGGGAAGGTGATGCGCGTCAGCTCCACCGCCAGCGCGAATTGTGCCGGATTGTCGCTGAATCCGGGGGCAATGACATGCATCGCCCAGGGCATGGCCAGTTCCATGACCAGCAGGAAGCCCAGCATCACTGCCGCCATCACCGCGATGGTGCGGTGGGCGAAGGCCAGCGCCTCCTGCTGGCCCTTTGTGGCCAGCATGCCGGAGAACATCGGGATGAAGGCGACCGAAAACGCCCCCTCGCCGGACAGCCGGCGGAAGAAATTCGGAAACTTGAAGGCGACGAAGAAGGCGTCGGCCACCGGCCCGGCGCCGAGATAGGCGGCGACAAGGATATCGCGAGCGAAGCCGGCCAGCCGGCTCAGCATCGTATAGCCGCCGACAGTGGCGATATGGCGCAGCATCATGGCTGCGATCTCTAGCCGAATTGCCGGGGCAGGGCGATCTTATTTATTCAGCGGCACGGCCAGCCGGTGCGCTGGCCGTCTTGCGGCGGCGCTCGGCGCTGGGCTGCCCTGCATTTGCCCCCGGATCGGCCAGTGCCGCCAGCAGCCCCTCGCGTATGCCGGCCAGTTTCTGGGCATGTTCGATCTTCAGCCCGAACACATCCTTCACATAGAAGACGTCGATGGCGGTCTCGCCATAGGTGGAAATCTTCGCGCTGAAAATCTGCAGCGACAGCTGGGTCAGCGCCCGGGTGATGTCATAGAGCAGCCCCGGCCGGTCACGGCCGTTCAGCTCGATCACCGTATGGGTGGCGCTGGCCTTGTTGTCGATCAGCACGCGGGGCGGCACCTTGAAGACGCGGGTCCGGCTGGGCACGCCGCCGGCGCGGTTCAGCAATTCCTGCTTCGGGCGCAATTCGCCGGACAGCGCCTTGTGGATCGCCGCCGACAGCTTGGCCAGCTTGGTCGGCTGGTCGAAGGGACCATCGGCCGCGTCCTGCACCCAGAACACGTCCAGCGCCATGCCATTGGCCATGGTGAAAATCCGCGCATCGACGACGCTGGCGCCGCCGACCGCCATGGCCCCGGCCAGCCGGCTGAACAGGCCCGGATGGTCAGGCGTGCAGATCGTCACCTCGGTCACGCCGCGCTGCCCGTCGATGCGTGTGTCGATGAGCAGCGGCGCTTCCATCAGCGCCGCCTCACGCATCAGACGGGCATGCCGGGCATGGCTGTCGGTATCGAAGCCCAGCCAGTAGCCGACCGGCCCCAGCGCCAGATGCGCATCGATGGCCGGCGGGCTCCATTCGCCCAGCGCGGCGCGCAACGCGCTCTTGGCCGCCTCGGCGCGGGCGTTGTTCTGCTTGCCGCTGGCCAAAGCGGCCTCCGACACCGCGCCGGACAGCACTTCCTCTGCGCGGTAATACAGGTCGCGCAGCAGCGCTGCCTTCCAGTTGTTCCAGATTGCCGGGTTGGTCGCCCGTATATCGGCCACGGTCAGCACCAGCAGCAGGCGCAGCCGTTCCGGCGATTTGATGATCTCGCAGAAATCCTGGATCGTCTTCGGATCGCCGATATCGCGCTTGAAGGCGAAGGCGGTGAACCAGAGATGGTTGCGCACCAGCCAGGCGACGGTCTCGGTCTCTTCGTCCGACAGGCCGAAGCGTGGCCCCAGGCGATGCGCCACCTTCTCACCCAGCGTCGAGTGATTGCCGCCGCGTCCCTTGGCGATGTCGTGCAGGAAAAGCCCGACGAACAGCGCCCGGCGCGACAGCACCTTGTGCACCACCTCGCTGGCAACCGGGGCGATCTCGGCCAGCTGCCCGGATTCGATCTGGTGCAGGATGCCCATCGCCCGGATGGTGTGCTCATCCGTCGTATAGACATGATACATGTCGAACTGCATCTGGGCGACGACCCGGCCGAAATCCGGGATGAAGCGGCCCAGCACACCAGCCTCATTCAGCAGCCGCAGGATGCGTTCCGGCCCCTTGGGCGAGGACAGGATGTCGATGAACAGCCGGTTCGCCTCCGGATCGGCGCGCAGCCCGGCATCGATGCGCTTCAGATTCTGCGTGATCAGCAGCAGCGCATCCGGATGCACGTCCAGATCATGCATATGGGCGGTGTGGAACAGCCGGATGAAATTCACCGGATCGGTGGCGAAGATATCCGGGCGCGGGACCGACAGCCGCTCGCCATCCAGGATGAATCCATCATAATTACGCTTGCGGAACGGCATCGCGGGCAGGCGCAGCCGGGGCCGGCGCTGGATCTTCGCCTCAATCGCCGCACAGACGATGCGCGTCAGATTCCCGACATCCTTGGCGACCACGAAGTAATGCTTCATGAAGCGCTCGACCGCGATGGCGCCGGCATGGTCGGTATAGCCCAGGCGGCGCGCCATCTCGGTCTGCACGTCGAAGGTGATGCGCTCCTCGGCCCGGTTGGTCAGGTAATGCAAATGGCAGCGCAGCGTCCACAGGAAGTCCTGGGCCTTCACGAAGGCCCGCTTTTCCGTCGCCGTCATCATGCTGTCGCGCACCAGCTGGTCGATGCCTTCCGCGCCATAGACGTATTTGCCGATCCAGAACAGCGTGTGCAGATCGCGCAACCCGCCCTTGCCTTCCTTGATGTTCGGCTCCAGCACATAACGCGAGCCGCCGACCTTTTCGTGCCGCGCGGCGCGTTCTGCCAGCTTCGCCTCGACGAATTCCAGCGCGGTGCCCTGCACCACCTCATCCTGGAAGCGCTGTTCGAGGGAATCGTACAGCGCCTCGCTGCCCCACAGGATGCGGGATTCCAGCAGCGCCGTGCGGATCGTCACATCGCCACGCGCCTGGCGCAGGCATTCATCGATGGACCGTGTGGAATGCCCGACCTTCAGCCCCAGATCCCACAGCATGTAGAGGATGTATTCGACCACCTGCTCGCCGCGCGGGGTCTGCTTGTAGGGCAGCAGGAACAGCAGATCGACATCGGAAAACGGCGCCAGCTCGCCCCGGCCATAGCCGCCGACGGCAACGATGGCGATCTGCTCGCCGCTGGTCGGGTTGGCGGCCGGAAAGACGGTCCCGGTGGTGAAATTGGACAGAATCCGGATCAGCTCGTCCATCACATAGGCTTGGCTGCGCACGGTTCTTTCGCCGATGCGCTCGCCTGCTTTCTGGGCCATGAAGCGCCGCTCGACCGCGTCGCGGCCGCTGGCCAGCGCATCGCGCAGCCGGGCCAGCACGCCATTGCGCAGCTCGGTCGGCTTCAGATCCTGGCGGGCCGCCAGGGCGGCGATGTCGGCGGCCAGCCGGGCGCCATCGATCAGCCCGGCCCTGTCGGCCAGGGCCATGCCTGCGCCGCGCCGGCGCGGCGGGGTGGGGATGGTTTCCGGTTCGGCCCTGCCGGGAACGGCCTTGGCGAGAATGGTGGATAGCATGCGGCGCTTCGCCCTTTCTCTGCGGCTGTCGCTGTGGCTATAAGGTAGGCGATACCGTAAGCGATTTAAGGGCCGTACTCCACGGCCGATCTGTTTGGCCCCTTTGCATCGGCAGGTTCGCGCGTGACTCCCAGCCCTTTCAGTACGGATATTGTCATTGTTGGCGGCGGCGTGATCGGCAGCGCCATCGCTTATTTTCTGGCCAGTACTGGCACCGCCGGCAGCATCACGGTGGTGGAGCGCGACCCGACCTATGCCCGGGCCTCGACGCCGCTCTCCGCCGGCGGCATCCGCCAGCAATTCTCGACGCCGGAGAATATCGCCATCGGCCAGTTCGGTGCCGGTTTCCTGAAACAGGTGCCTGATCTGCTGGAGGTCGAGGGCGACCGCCCGGACATCCATTTCGTCGAGGGCGGCTATCTGTTCCTTGCCAGCCCGGCCGGCGCGCCGATCCTGCAGCGCAACCACGCCACCCAGGCGGAACAGGGCGTGGAGACGGCCCTGCTGTTGCCTGAGCAGCTGCAGGCCCGGTTTCCCTGGCTGAACATTGACGGCATCGCGCTGGGTTGCCTCGGCCTGCGCAATGAAGGCTGGTTCGACCCCTTCACCCTGCTGCAGGCCTTCAAGCGCAAGGCCCGCGCGCTGGGTGTGGCCTATGTGAAGGACGAGATTGTCGCCATCGAGCGCGCCGCCAACCGGATTGAGGCCGTCATTTTGCGGGAGGGCGGTCGTCTCGCCTGCGGAACGATGGTCAATGCAGCCGGTGCGCAGGCTGGCCGGGTGGCCGCACTGGCCGGTATCGCCCTGCCGGTCGTGCCGAAGAAGCGCTTTGTCTATGTCTTCGACTGCCGCACGCCGATCACGCCGCTGGCACCGCTGACCATCGATCCGTCCGGGGTCTATTTCCGGCCCGAGGGCAAGGGCTTCATCGGTGGCGTCTCCCCGCCCGAGGACCAGGACCCGGATTCGGACGATCTCGATGTCGAATACGGCTTGTTCGAGGAGGTCGTCTGGCCGGCTCTGGCCGAGCGCGTCCCCGCCTTCGAGGCGATCAAGCTGACCGGCGCCTGGGCCGGGCATTATGATTACAATACGGTCGATCAGAACGGCATTGTCGGCCGCCATCCGGAAATCATCAATCTGGTCTTCGCCAATGGCTTCTCTGGCCATGGACTGCAACAGAGCCCGGCGGTCGGCCGCGCCGTTGCCGAACTGCTCTGCCAGGGCCGCTTCACCAGCATCGATTTGACCCGCTTCGGCTATGAACGCTTCGCCCGCAACGAGCCGATCCTGGAACTGAACGTGGTGTGAGGGGCGGCTGCCGTCTCAGGTTTACCGCCCTGGCGCCACCCGACGGTAGCTCAGCGCCTCGGCGATGTGCAGGCGGCCGATCTGGGCGCTGCCGTCGAGATCGGCCAGGGTGCGGGCGACGCGCAGCACGCGGTGATAGCCCCGCGCCGACAGCTTCATGCGCTCGGCCGCCTGGGTGAGCAGCGCGTGGCCCGGCGCATCCGGCGTGGCGACCGCTTCCAGCAAAGTGCCGTCAGCCTGGGCGTTGAGGCGGATCGGGGCCGGTCCGCTGTTATGCGGGCGATAGCGCTCGGCCTGCACCAGCCGGGCGGCGGCGATGCGGGAAGCGGCCTCCGCACTGCCCTCGCGCGGGCTGGGCAGCGCCAGATCGGACGGGCTGACCGCCGGGACATCGACATGCAGATCGATGCGGTCGAACAAAGGCCCGGAAATCTTCGACTGGTAATCCAGCGCACAGCGCGGCGCCCGCCCACAGGTCAGCGAGGGATCGTCGAGATGGCCGCAGCGGCAGGGATTCATCGCCGCCACCAGCTGCACCCGCGCCGGATAGGTCACATGCGCATTGGCGCGTGACACCACGGCACGGCCGGATTCGAGCGGCTGTCTCAGGGCTTCCAAAGTGCCGCGCGCGAATTCGGGGAGCTCATCCAGAAAAAGCACGCCGTTATGCGCCAGACTGATCTCCCCCGGCTTCGCCCGGACCCCGCCGCCAACCAGCGAGGGCAGCGAGGCGGAGTGATGCGGGTCGCGGAAGGGCCGCTGCCGTCGCATCCGCCCGCCTTCCAGATGGCCAGCGACCGAATGGATCATGCTGACCTCCAGCGCCTCTGTCGGGTCGAGCGGCGGCAGCAATCCAGGCAGGCGCTGCGCCAGCATCGACTTGCCGGAGCCGGGCGGGCCGATCATCAGGAGATTATGACCCCCGGCCGCTGCCACCTCCAGCGCCCGCTTGGCGGTTTCCTGGCCCTTGATGTCGCGCAGATCGGGATAGCGATCCTCTGCCTCGGCCAGTTTCGGCTCGGGCGGGGTCAGCACCTGGGTGCCCTTGAAATGGTTGATCAGCGCCAGAAGCGAGGGTGCGGCCAGCACCTCGATGCCGCCGGCCCAGGCGGCCTCCCCGCCACAGGCGGCCGGGCAGATGATGCCGCGCTCCTCGGCCGCCGCGCCGATGGCGGCGGGCAGCACCCCGGCGACGGCGGCCAGCGAGCCGTCCAGCGCCAGTTCCCCCAGCACGGTGAAGCCGGATATCTCCTCGCCCGGCAGCACGCCCATGGCGACCAGCAGCCCGACCGCGATGGGCAGGTCGAAATGGCTGCCTTCCTTCAGCAGATCGGCCGGGGCCAGATTGACGGTGATGCGCTTTGGCGGCAGGGCCAGGCCCATGGCGCCGAGGGCTGCGCGCACCCGCTCCCGGCTTTCTCCGACCGCCTTGTCGGGCAGGCCGACCAGGGTGAAGCTGGGCAGGCCGGACGCGATCTGCACCTGGACATCGACCGTCGACACCTCGATGCCCTGAAACGCGACCGTATTGACCCGCGCGACCATCCGCCCTCCCGCTGCTACCTATGATGGTATGGGGCGGCAGGGTTTCGGGCTAGCGGAATTTACGAAGTTGCACATTCGCCGCTCCTCAATATTAGAGAGCGCTTGACAAAAAAGATTAAAACCATTTAATATCAATAAGTTATAAAATTACGAAAGAGACAAAATCATGTGCGATTCAAAACTAGCTAACTGGGACGAAAACGAAATGGCATTTCATGTGGGTCTGCTAGATGCCATTTCAAAATGTTCAGATGCCTATCTCCTGAATCGGCCTGATCGCATTGAATGCGAGAAAAAAAGCGTTAGTGAGGACAGGAGACGCAACGACATAAAAAGGCAGCGAATAATTCAGAATTTGGATTTGCAGCTAGATGCTATCAAAGAAGAAAAAGTGAAAAGGTGGGATGCTGAACAGTCCCGCGTAAGATCAAAGAAATTCATCTTCGCGCTTCGGAAACAGGCAAAGCCCGATAATGCGGGCTACATTAATGACGCTCCGAAAGCGCAATAAACACTCTCCCTCGTCACCCTCGGGCTTGACCCGAGGGTCCATCTGCCCGTGCAATTCGCTCGGTCAATGGATGGTCGGATCAAGCCCGACCATGACGAAGGAGAAAACGCCTACGCCGATGCCACGCCGGTACGGCTGGTCAGCTTGCCCTCGATGGCGTCCCAGATCTGGGCTTCCAGGCTGACACCGTCGAAGCGGTTGATTTCCTGAAGGCCGGTCGGTGAGGTGACGTTGATTTCGGTCAGATAAGTGCCGATCACGTCGATGCCGACGAAGAGCAGCCCGCGCTCGCGCAGGGCCGGGCCGATGGCGTCGCAGATATCCTGCTCGCGGCTGGTCAGCTGGCTGGCGATGGCCTTGCCGCCGGCATGCATGTTGGCGCGCGCCTCGCCATCGGCCGGGATGCGGTTGATGGCGCCCGCCGCCTTACCGTCGATCAGGATAATGCGCTTGTCGCCCTGGCGGATTTCCGGCAAATAGCGCTGCACGATGATCGGCTCGCGGTAGAGCTGGGTGAAGGTTTCCAGCAGGGCCGAGAGATTCTCGTCATCCGGCTTGATGTGGAACACGCCGGAGCCGCCATTGCCGAACAGCGGCTTCACGATGATGTCCTTGTGCTCGGCCCGGAAGGCGAGGATTTCCACGCGGTCCGTGGTAATCAGCGTCGGCGGCATCAGCTCCGGGAAATGCGTGACGAACAGCTTTTCCGGTGCGTTGCGCACCTCGATCGGGTCATTCACCACCAGCGTGCGCGGATGCACATGCTCCAGGATATGCGTGGTGGTGATGTAGCTCATGTCAAAGGGCGGGTCCTGGCGCAGCAGCACGACATCCATGGTAGCGAGGTCGATGCTCTCCACCGCGCCCAGGCTGGCATGGTTGCCCTTCTCGCGCCGCACGGTCAGCGGCCGGGCGCGGGCGATGGCGCGGTTGCCCTTCAGCGACAGGTTCTGCGGCGTGTAGTGGAACAGCGCGTGACCCCGGCGCTGGGCTTCCAGCGCCATCACGAAGGTGCTGTCGGCGTCGATATTGATCGGCTCAATCGGGTCCATCTGGATGGCGACGGCGAGGCTCATGACCGGCATAACTCCCAAAGAGGAATGGTTTTGCCGCACTATAGCGGCGCCCGCCCGGTCGCCCAAACGCTAGTTGAGACGGCCTTTCCAGCTTTGCAGCAGGGCCAGCGCCTCATGCTTCTCGCCGGCCGAGGGTGTCAGCCGGGCGAAATGCTCCAGTGCCGCAATGGCCGCCCCCAGATTTTCCAGCCTTGCCTGCACCAGCGCCGATTCGCGCCACAGCGCCGGGCGGTCGGGGGCGAAGATCAGCATGCTGTCCAGCGCCCGCGCAGCCGCCTCCAGATCGCCCTGGCGCAGCCGGCGCATCACGATGTTGTTCTGCAGGCGTAACAGAATTGCCCGGTCCGGCACCGGCTCGTAATGCTCGGGCAGCAAATTCGCCTCCGCGCCGGAAACGGCGGTCAGCAGGCGGCGCAGATCGGCCGGGCTGACAATTGCCCCGCCGCCGAACGGGTCGAGAATGGCCCGACCTGCGCCGGTATCAATGCGGATCAGGAAATGGCCGGGGAAGTTCAGACCGACCGCCTGCCAGCCCTGGGCGCGGGCGGCGTGCATATAGAGAATGCCGAGCGCCACCGGCAATCCGCGCCGCCGGTCGATCACGCGCATCAGATTGGCGTTCTGCAGATCGTCATAGGTCAGCTCGTCGCCCCGGTAGTCGAAGCGGTCGGCCATGATCATCGCCAGCAGGGCGGCGTGTATCTGTACGTCTCCCGCGCCCTTCTGGTCCGCGACGGCCTCCCCGACCGCCTCGGCCAGCTCGGCCAGATGCAGGCGATAGCGCTCTAGCCCGACGCGCGGCCGGTCGAAGGCCGCCAGAGCGAGGGCAGCGGGGGCAATATCCACCGCTCCGTCACCCGCCCCGGCCAGGGCGGCCAGGGTGGCGCGGGCTTCGTCATGCGTGTCCAAGCGCTGGGCCTGTATGGCCAGTTATTGAATCGGTGCCCGTTCAACCGGAACCGACCGTGCAGCCGGCAGGCTGTCGACCGGGGCAGCCTGGTCGAGCGGTGCCGCACGCGGCGTGGCCTCGGGTGCCGTCGGGGCAGAACCGGCGGCCGGGGCCGGATTGCGCGACGGGGTCCGCAAGCGGGGGTCGCCCTGCAGCAGGACATGGCTGATGACCCGGTTGACCGAGCGCACATTGCGGGCGTGGTTGATCACCCGCTCCAGCTCCGCCGCATTCTGGGCAATGCCCATCAGATAGACGATGCCGTGAATCGTTTCGACACTGTAATTGATCGCCTTGACCTGGCTGTCGAACAGCAGCCGGCTGCGCAGCTGGGTGCTGATCCAGACATCCGTGGCATAGCTGCCGCCGCTGCTGCCGGATTCGCCATCGACCTTGATCTCGTTGATCACCTCGCGCACGCCCTCGACCTGCCAGACCAGCCGCACCGCATCGACCCGCATCTCGGCGCGGGGCAGCACGCCGGTCAGCAGCACCCGCCCGGCGCTGACCGACAGGCCGGTCATGCGCAGCATATCGATGTCGTGCTCGAACCAGAGCTGGTTGATCTGGCTGCGTATCCAGGTGTCATTGGCGGCGGTGTTCAGCCCGCCCTCCTGCTGCGTGGCAACGCCGGCCGTCGCCCCGGCGCCGACCGCCAGCCCCAGCGGGGTACAGGCGGAGAGGGCCGGAAGGACGAGGAGCAATGCGAAACTCAACAGGCGGGACAGTCGGATCATGGAATTCTCTCGCGGCATCGGGGCGCTGATCGCATCATGCGTGAAATGTTGCAGAATTGAAGGCGGGCTGCATCTTTTCCGTTTCCTGGCAGGCATCACTCGATGCGCCAGGCATCGGTCAGGTGACGGGGCAACCGTCCGCCGCCAATCAGCATGGCATCGAAGCGCGGCGACAGCGCCTGCAAATCACCCCTGCGCTGGACCACCCAGTCGAGCGCCCGCGCGATCCGGCGCTGCTGGGCCGGCAGAATGGCGGCCCCGGCATCATCCTGCGTTGCGCGCGCCTTCACCTCGATGACGGCCAGCGTGTCGCCGCGCCGTGCCAGAATGTCGATCTCCCCGACCGGGGTGCGCAAATCGCGCCCGATAATGCGGTAGCCCTTCAGGCGCAGCCACCAGACGCACAGGGTTTCAGCGGCGCGTCCACGCTGCCGTGCGGCCTGTCTTGTCTGGCGGCTGCGGCTCAATCGGATGCGTCTCCGGTCTTGATCTCCTGGGCGAGGGCTAGGGCGCGGGCATAGACCTGCTTGCGCGGCAGGCCGGTTTCCCCGGCAACCAGAGCGGCGGCGTCGCGGGTGCTGTTGCCGGACAGTGCCCGGCGCAGGGCGGCATCCAGATCCGCCGCCGCCGTCTCGCGGGCCAGCGGCGGGCCGATGACGACGACAATCTCGCCCTTGGGGCCGCCGGCTTCCCCGTAATGGGCGGCGAGACTGTCCAGCGTGCCGCGCCGCACCTCCTCGAACAGTTTGGTCAGTTCCCGCGCCACGGCGGCCTCGCGGTCGCCCAGCATGTCGGCCATATCGGCCAGGCTGGCGGCCAGGCGCGGCCCGGATTCATAGAACACCAGGCTGGCCGGCACGGCGGTCAGCTCGCCCAGCGCCACCCGCCTTGCGGCCGATTTCGGCGGCAGGAAGCCGGCAAAGAGGAAGCGGTCGGTCGGCAGCCCGGCGAGCACCAGCGCGGCCAGCACGGCCGAGGCGCCGGGGGCCGTGGTCACCGTCAGCCCGGCAGCGACGCAGTCACGCACCAGCTTGTAGCCGGGGTCGGAGATCAGCGGCGTGCCGGCATCGCTGACCAGCGCGACGACCTGGCCGCCCGCGATCATCTCCATCAGTTTCGGACGGAGCTTATCGGCATTATGGTCGTTATAGGCTATGAGGGGGCGCTTCAGGCCGAAAGCCGAGAGCAGCTTGCCCGTGACTCGGGTATCCTCACAGGCTATGGCATCCGCCGTGGCCAGAATGTCACGGCCGCGCATTGTCAGATCGCCCAGATTCCCGATGGGCGTCGCGACGATGTACAGTCCGGGTGCCAGAATTTTAACCGGGGTCATGGGATCGATCGATGTCATATCGGAAAGCAGAAGCGCTGAACTGCTCTAGGCTAACCCGGCAGGGCGCCGCGAGAAAGCGGCGTACAGCGCCCGGGGCTCTGTGCCTGATGCTGGCGGCGGTCATCCTGGCCGGCTGCGGCGGCAGTCGCGGCGGTGGCCAGGCGGAAGGCCCGCAGACCGCCAGCCCCCCGCCGGCGCAGGCGGAGCCGATCCTGCTGCCGCCAATCCTGCCGGACCCCGGCGTTGCCGGCCCGCAATTCGATGATGGCCGGATCCGCATCGCCCTGCTGGCGCCGCTCAGCGGCCGCGAGGCGCGGGTCGGGCTGGCGCTGCAGAATGCCGCCGAACTGGCGCTGTTCGATGCCGCCGATGAGAATTTCATCCTGCGCCCCTATGACACCGCCGGCGATGCCCAGCGCGCCGAACAGGCGGTACAGCAGGCGATTGCCGAAGGGGCCGATCTGATTCTGGGGCCGCTGTTCAGCACCGCGACCACGGCGATTGCCCCCTATGCCCGGGCGGCACAGGTGCCGGTGATTAGCTTTTCCAATGACGAGGTGGTGGCCGGCGACGGCGTCTATGTGCTGGGCTTTCTGCCGCGCGACCAGGTCGACCGGGTGGTGCGCTATGCCGAGGTTCAGGGCATCACGAAATATGCCACGCTGGCACCCTCGACGCCCTATGGCCGCTCCGTCGCCGCGGCGCTGCAGGATTCGACCCGCGCCCATGGGGTGGAAACGGTGAAGGTAACCTTCTACGACCCGACCACGCCTGATCTCTCGCCCATCGTGAAGCAATTCTCCGAGCAGGAGCGGCGCGAACGCCAGCAGCGGCTGGACGATCTGCCCTATCAGGCCATCCTGCTGCCGGAAGGCGGGGCAAGGCTGCGCGCCCTCGGGCCGATGCTGGCCTATTACGACATCGACCATCGCCAGATCCGGCTGCTCGGCACCGCGCAATGGGATGCCGGCGATGTCGCCACGGAGCCGAGCTTGGGTGGTGGCTGGTATGCCGCACCGGGCGAGGAGAGCCGCATCGCCTTTGAACGGCGATTCCGCGACGCGTTCGGATCGACGCCGCCGGTCATCGCCGGTCTGGCTTATGACGCCACGGCGCTGGCGGCGATTCTGGCGCGGGAAGGCAAGATCGGTGGATTTAGCGCGGCGCGGCTGACCGCCGATGACGGCTTTGCCGGGGTAAACGGCATTTTCCGCCTGCGCGCCAATGGCCTGAATGAGCGGGGCCTGGCGGTCTATGAGATTGATGGCGGCATGAAGCGGGTCATCGATCCGGCACCGCAGAGCTTCGCGCCGCCGCTGATCAACTAGCCCAGTAAGAACTAGCCCAGCAAGGCGGGCAGCACGGCGTTCAGGCGCTGGCGGCCCTCGGCAGTGGCCCGCAGGCCACTGGCATCGGCGATCAGGAAGCCGCCCTCGACCAGCCGCGTGAGGCGGGCGGAATCGAGCGCTGACTCCAGCGGCTGGCCGGTTTCGCGCAGGAAACGCTCCGTCGGCACGCCTTCGACGGTGCGCAGCCCCATCATCAGCATTTCGGTCAGCCGCTCCTCGGCGATCACCGGCAGGGCGGCCTGCGTCGCGTGGCCGTCGCGCTCGACGCGGTCCAGCCAGATTGCCGGGGCGCGGTGCTGGCGGGTTGCCAGCTTCTCGCCATTAAGGGTCAGTCGGCCATGCGCGCCGGGGCCGATGCCGACATAATCGCCATAGCGCCAATAGGCGAGATTGTGCCGCGATTCCTCACCCGGCCGTGCATGGTTGGAAATCTCATAGGCCGGCAGCCCGGCATCGCCCAGCACATCCTGCGTCGCCTCATACAGGGCGGCAGCGGTGTCTTCGTCGGGAATCTGGAACTCGCCCCGGGCATGCCGGGCATAGAAGGGCGTGCCTTCCTCGATGGTCAGCTGATAGACCGACAGATGCCCCGCCGCATAGGACAGGGCGCGGCGCATCTCGCCCATCCACTCATAGACATTCTGCCCCGGCCGGGCGTAAATCAGATCGAAACTGAAACGTTTGAACAGCCGGCCCGCCAGCTCGACCGCGGCCAACGCATCCGCGGCCGAATGCTCGCGGCCAAGGAATTTCAGATCGGCATCGTTCAGCGCCTGCACGCCCAGCGAGACGCGGTTCACCCCGGCATCGCGGAACCCGGCCAGCCGCGCCGATTCCACGGAGGTGGGATTGGCCTCCAGCGTGATCTCGACGCCGTCATCCAGACTCCAGCGCCGGCCAATATGCTCGATTACCGCCGCCGTGGTTGCCGGCTCCATCAGCGAGGGCGTGCCGCCGCCGAAGAATATGGATGTGACAATCCGTCCCGGTGTGCGGTCGGCATAATGGTCGATCTCGCGCAGCAGCGCGGCCCGCCAGCGGGCATGGTCGATGCCGGCGGAAACATGGCTGTTGAAGTCGCAATAGGGGCATTTCGACAAGCAGAACGGCCAGTGCACATAGACCGCGAGGCCGTTCTGCCCGGTCATGGCGTCAAATCCTGAAGCAGTTGTCGACCAGCTGGCCGAACGCGGCGGCGCGGTGGCTGGTGGCGTGCTTGTCCGCCGGCTCGATCTCGCCATAGGTCAGAGTCTGGCCGGTCGGCTGGAACATGGCGTCGTAGCCGAAGCCCTTTTCCCCGCGCGGCGGCCAGACCAGAGTGCCGTCCACGGTGCCCTCGAAGATCTCGACATGGCCGTCCGGCCAGGCCAGCGCCAAGGCGCAGACGAAGTGGGCGCTGCGGTCGGTCTTGCCGGACAGCCCCTTCTCGACCTTGCGCATCGCCATCTGGAAATCCTTCGACGGCCCGGCCCAGCGCGCCGAATAAATGCCGGGATCGCCGTTCAGCGCCGTTACTGCCAGGCCGGAATCATCAGCCAGCGCTGGCAGGCCCGAGGCCTCGGCCGAATGCCGGGCCTTCAGCTCGGCATTGGCGCGGAAGGTCAGGCCGGTTTCCTCCGGCTCGGAAATGCCGAGATCGCCGGCTGACACCACTTCCACGTCGAAGGGCGCGAGCAACTCGGCGATCTCGCGCAGCTTGCCGGGATTATGGCTGGCGATGACCAGCCTGTTTTCCTGGAACAGCCGGGCCATGGCTTACAGACCCAGCGCCTGCCGCTGTAGCACCGCCAGCTCGGACACGCCCTTGTTGGCCAGCGCCAGCAGCTCGGAAAGCTGCGCCTGGCTGAAGGGCGCGCCCTCGGCCGTGCCCTGCACCTCGACAATGCCGCCGGTGCCGGTCAGCACGAAATTGGCGTCGGCGCCGCAATCGGAATCCTCAGGGTAATCCAGATCCAGCACCGGCTGGCCCTTGTAGATGCCGCAGGAGATCGCCGCGACAGAATCGCTGAGCGGGATTTCCTTGATCATGTTCAGCCGCTTCAGATGCTGGAACGCCTGATACAGCGCGACATAGGCGCCGGTGATCGCGGCGGTGCGGGTGCCGCCATCGGCCTGCAGCACGTCGCAATCGATCTTGATGGTAATCTCGCCCATCTTCTCCGTCTGGGTGATGGCGCGCAGCGAGCGGCCGATCAGGCGCTGGATTTCCTGCGTGCGGCCGCTCTGCTTGCCCTTGGCGGCCTCGCGGTCGGTGCGGGTATGGGTGGAGCGCGGCAGCATGCCGTATTCCGCCGTCACCCAGCCCTTGCCGGAATTGCGCATGAAGGGCGGCACCCGGTCCTCGACCGAGGCGCTGCACAGCACATGGGTATCGCCGAATTTCACAAGGCAGGAGCCTTCGGCATATTTGCACGCACCCGGTTCCAGGGTGACGGCGCGCATCTGGTCGAGCGCACGGCCTGACGGTCGCATCCTTACCTCCGATTTTTCTGGATCATGGCGGCGGAAGCTACCCGTTGAGCGCCCGCCCGTCCAGTCTGACGGGTCGATGGGCCGGCCGGGTATTCTGGACACATTGACGCTTCCCCTTGCCGTACCTAGATTCGGAGGGCTTTGGCCGTAACGGGAAGTCAACGGATTTGTACGGATTTTCAGGCTCTTCGGCCCCATCGACGATCACCCAGCTGAATGAACGCTCGCGCGAGATTTTCCGGCAGGTCGTCGATGCCTATATGGAGACGGGGGAGCCCGTCGGCTCGCGCACGCTTTCGCGCCGGCTGGATCTGTCACTCTCCCCGGCGACCATCCGCAATGTGATGGCCGATCTGGAGGAAGCCGGGCTGCTGTTCTCGCCGCATACCTCGGCCGGTCGCCTGCCGACCGAGGCGGGGCTGCGCCTGTTCGTGAACGGGCTGCTGGAAGTCGGCCGGCTGAACGAGACCGAACGCACTGCCATAGACGCGAAATGCGCCGCTCTGGGCCGTTCCTTCGGCGATGTGCTGGACCAGGCGACGACGACCTTGTCCGGCCTGGCCAATTGCGCCGGCCTGGTCATGGCGCCGAAGCTGGACCAGCGGCTGAAGCATCTGGAATTCGTCAGCCTGGCGCCGGACCGGTCGCTGGTCGTCATGGTGTCGGATAATGGCATGGTGGAAAACCGGGTCATCGATCTGCCGCCCGGCATGCCGCCCTCCACGCTGATGGAGGCCAGCAACTACATCAACGCCCGGCTGCATGGCCGCACGGTGGAGGAAGCCCGGCTGTTCATCGCGCAGGAATTGGAGCAGCACCGCGCCCAGATCGACAGCCTGACCCAGAAAGTCGTCGAGGCCGGGCTGGCGAACTGGACGAGCGGCGATGGTTCGGGCTATCTCATCGTGCGTGGCCAGGCGCGGTTGCTGGAGGATGTGACGGCGCTGGAGGATCTGGAGCGTATCCGGACGCTGTTCCAGACGCTGGAGACCAAGGAAAGCCTGATCCGCCTGCTGGAAGAGACCAATAAGGGCGAAGGGGTGCAGATCTTTATCGGCGCGGAAAACGAACTTTTCGGCCTCGCCGGGTGTTCGATGATCGTCGCCCCCTACGCGAACAGCCGGGAACAGGTGCTGGGCGCCATCGGCGTCATCGGCCCGAGCCGGATGAATTACGCACGGATCATCCCGATGGTGGATTACACCGCCAAGATCATTGGCCGCATGATCGGTTGAGACAGAGACGGAACAAGAAGACAGACCCATGAGCAGCAATAAATCCGAAGACACCGCTTTCGACCCGCAGAATCCCGAGCTGACGGATGCCGAGATCGCCGAGGCTCTGGCCAGCGAGGAGCAGGCGACAGAGCAGGAGCAGGCCCCGGAGCCGGACCGTGTCGAAGTCCTGGCCCAGGAGCTGGCCTCGACCCGCGACCAGCTGCTGCGCACCGTCGCCGAGCTGGACAATGCCCGCAAGCGCTTCGAGCGCGACCGTGAATCGGACCGCAAATTCGGCCAGTCGAATTTCGCCAAGGATATGGTGACGGTGGCCGATAATCTGCGCCGCGCGCTGGAAAGCGTGCCGGCCTCCGCCGCCGAGAACGAGGCCGTGAAGGCGCTGGTCGAGGGTGTGGAAATGACCGAGCGCTCGCTGCTCTCCGCGCTGGAGAAGCATGGCGTGCAGCGCATCTCCCCGGAGCCGGGCGAGGCTTTCGACTACAACCAGCATCAGGCGATGTTCGAGCTGGAGAATACCGGCCTGCCCGCCGGCTCCGTCGTCCAGGTGCTGCAGCCCGGCTATATCATGCATGAGCGGCTGTTGCGTGCCGCCATGGTCGGCGTCGCCAAGGGCGAGCCGGCGGCGAAGCCGGCCCGGATCGACACCTCGGCGTAGCCTCTATGGAACTCAGCGAGCAGCAATTCCACCGCTATGCCCGCCACCTGATCCTCGACGAGGTCGGGGAGGAGGGGCAGGAAAAGCTGCTCGCCGCCCGGGTGCTGGTGGTTGGCGCCGGCGGGCTGGGCGCGCCGCTGCTGATGTATCTGGCGGCGGCTGGCGTCGGCACGCTGGGCATCGTCGATTTCGACGAGGTCGAGCTGTCCAATTTGCAGCGCCAGATCATCCACGGCACCGCCGATCTTGGCCGGCTGAAGGTCGACAGCGCCATCGACACGGTGAAGGCGCTGAACCCGGATATCGAGATCATCGCCCATCGCGAGCAGCTGACGGCGGAGAATGTCGCGGCGCTGGTCGCCGGCTATGACATCGTTGCCGACGGGTCGGATAATTTCGACTGCCGCTATCTGCTGAACGATGCCTGCTATTTCGCCGGCAAGATTCTGGTCTCCGGCGCGCTGCTGCGCTTCGAGGGGCAGATTTCCGTGTTCAAGGCGCATCAGCCGGGCAATCCCTGCTATCGCTGCCTGTTCCCGGAAAAACCCCCCGCCGACATGATCCCGCGCTGCTCCCAGGCCGGCATATTGGGCGCCGTCGCCGGCGTCATCGGCACGCTGCAGGCGACCGAGATCCTGAAGGAAATCCTGGGGCTGGGCGACAGCCTGGCCGGAAGGCTGATGCTCTACGACGCCTTGTCCAGCCGGTTCCAGACCGTGAAAGTGCCGAAGGACCCGGATTGCCCGCTTTGCGGTACGGCGCCGAGTATCAGCCGGGTCGCCTGACGCCGATCCAGCGCAGCGCCCGCCCATCGATCGCTGCCAGCCCGCAGGCGATGGCGAACAGCCCCAGAAGATGGCGCGGCGCCAGGCTCTCGCCCAGGATCAGCACACCAAGCAGGATGGCGCTGGGCGGCACCAGGAAGGTGACCAGCGCCATGTTGGTCGCCCCGGCGCGGTTCAGGATGCGGAAGAAGATCACATAACCCAGCGCCGTGCTCAGCACCGCCAGGGCAATGATGGCGCAGATCGCCGCCAGCGGCGGCATTGGCAGGGTCCAGGGCGCCTGCGTTGTCAGCACGAGGGGCGTGATGATCAGCGTCGACATGGTCAATTGCCCGGCGGCGATGGCCAGCGGCGGCCGGGCTTTGAAGCGTCTGCCGAAGATATTGGCGCAGCCATAGGACAAAGCCGCCCCCAGCATGGCGAGCTGGGCCAGGGTCGCGGCGAGGCCTGCCCCCGTCAGGCCTTTCAGCGCGTCCGGCCCGATCATGACGGTCACCCCGGCAATGCCGATGGCGATTCCCGCCAGCTTTGCGCCGGTCATCCGCTCGTCGCGGGTCAGGAAATGCGCCAGCAGCACGGTGAACAGCGGCGTCGTCGCGTTCAATATGCCGGCCAGGCTGGCGCCAATCTCCTGCTGGCCCCAGAAGATCAGCGTGAAGGGGATCAGGTTGTTCAGAATTCCCATGATCGCGACATCGCGCCAGAACCGCCCGTCCCGCGGGATCGCCACGCCGAACAGGGGCAGCAGCGCCAGCAGGATGGCGGCGGCCAGGCTGACCCGCAGCCAGACCACGACCAGCGGCGGCACATGGGTGACAGCGACTTTGGCAAACAGGAAGGACCCGCCCCAGAGCACCGAGAGCAGGATCAGCAGCGCCCATTCCGCCTTCCCCATCAACGGGGCGGCCGGGGGGCCGGCCGGGGAGGAAGGGGGTGTGCGCATGATGGTTTTCTCCAGTGCCTTATCTCTGACCGTCAGAGGAAGGCATTCAATCGAAGGTGAGCCGCGCCCGCTATCCGCTTCTTGTCGCGGAAACAATCCGGGGCCATCGGCGTTACAGGCTCATGCAAATCGACATCGCCACTGCCATCGGCTTCGCCGCCGCGATCTTCTCGACCACCAGCTTCGCGCCTCAGGCCTGGAAGATCATCAAGACCCGCCAGACCGGCGACCTGTCCCTGCCGATGTATGTCATCACCGTGCTGGGCTTTGCGCTGTGGCTCGGCTATGGGGCGTTGCTCGGTCAATGGCCGCTGGTGCTGTCCAACGGCATCTGCTTCCTGCTGTCTGGTTTCATCCTGGTGATGAAGCTGGCCCCACGCCGGGTGAAGGAGCGGATTGCCGATACGGTGGACCCAAATTCCTAGGCCGGATTCCTAGAACAGCTGTTCCAGCACCCGGTCGGGCGGGGTATGGCCATCGACGAAGGTCTTGATATTGATGATGACCTTCTCGCCCATGTCGAGCCGGCCCTCGATGGTGGCGGAGCCCATATGCGGCATCAGCACCACATTATCCAGCTCCAGCAGCTTCGGGTTGATCGCCGGTTCCTGCTCGAACACGTCGAGGCCGGCGCCGGCCAGCTCGCGCCCGGCCAGCGATTTGGCCAGCGCGTTCTCGTCGATCACCTCGCCGCGTGAGGTATTGACCAGGATGCTGGTCGGGCGCAGCAGCTTCAGCCGGCGCGATGACAGAAGATGATAGGTCGCCGGCGTATGCGGGCAGTTGATCGAGATGATGTCCATCCGGGCCAGCATCTGGTCCAGGCTTTCCCAGTAGGTCGCCTCCAGCTCGGTCTCGATGTCGGGATGGACGCGGCGGCGGTTGTGATAGTGGATCGACAGGCCGAAGCCGCGCGCCCGGCGGGCGACAGCCTGGCCGATGCGGCCCATGCCGATGATGCCCAGGCGCTTGCCCCAGATGCGGTGGCCCAGCATCAGCGTCGGGCCCCAGCCTTCCCAGGTGCCGGCGCGGACCAGCCTTTCGCCCTCGGTCAGCCGCCGCGAGACGGCGAGGATCAGCGCCATGGTCATGTCGGCCGTATCCTCGGTCAGCACGCCCGGCGTATTGGTGACGGTAATGCCGCGCTGCCGGGCCGTTGCGAGATCGATATGATCGACGCCGGTGCCGAAGGAAGCGATCAGACGCAGCTGCGGGCCGGCCTGGGCCAGGATGCGCGCATCGATCCGGTCGGTGACGGTGGGCACCAGGATTTCCGCAACCTTCACCGCCTCGATCAGCTCGGCCGGGCTGAGTGGCCGGTCGTCGAGGTTCAGGCGGGCGTCGAACAGCTCCATCATGCGGGTTTCGATGGCATCCGGCAGTTTCCGGGTGACGACGACAATCGGCTTCCTGGCGCTGGTCGGCATTACTTCTTCCCTGTCCCGTTAGGGTCTCGTTCCACGGCGCATTCCACGCTTTCTCTCCGACCCTAGCATGAGAGACGCATGGCAGCATCACCCCCGCAGATACCCCGGTTTGGCTTTTCTTGACCCGGTGGCGGGCGGCTTCGTTATAATGCCGCCGATTTCCCGGTCCAGACCAGAATTGATCCCGCCGCCTTCTCCTGACGCCACCAGAAAGCCCGTTGCCCGATGGCCCGAGTGTTTGTTCCGTTCGCCGTTCTGCTGCTGGTCCTGCTGGGCGGGGGAAGCCTGGGGCCGTCCGGCCTGCGATTGGTCGCGGTGGCCGAGGCGCAATCCGGCCTGCCGATCCCGCGCTTTGTCTCGCTGCGCTCCGGCGAGGTGAATATCCGCACCGGGCCGGGCGTGCGCTATCCGGTCGACTGGGTGCTGCTGCGCCGGAACATGCCGGTCGAGATCGTCGCGGAATTCGATACCTGGCGACGCATCCGCGATTTTGAGGGCACGGAAGGCTGGGTGCATCAGAGTCTGCTGTCAGGCAAGCGCACGGTGATCTTCACCGCCCCTCTGGCCAGCCTGCGTCGCGAGCCGCGCGAAAGCGCCCCGCTGGTCGCCCGCACCGAACCCGGCGTGATCGGCGAGCTGCTCGAATGCCGCATCGCCTGGTGCCGCGTCCGCGCCGGCGGCCTGGATGGCTGGGTCCAGCCCATCGAATTCTGGGGCACCTATCCGGATGAGAAGGTGCAGTAGGGGGTACCTTCTTTCGTCATTCCCGGCCTTGTGCCGGGAATCCAGGGTTCAGCCTCCTCGACCAATATCCAGAAAGCTGCGGCTTGGACCCCCGGCACAAGGCCGGGGGTGACGGACTGAGGAAGCTGAAAAACCCTCTCAGATCGTAAAATCCAGCGGGGCCTTGTCGGCGCTGTCGATGCCTTTCTGGCGGGCCTGGTCGCACAGATCCTCGATGCTGATGGCGTCGAGCCTTTCCAGCAGGGTGGCACGCATGTCGTCCCAGAGCGGGCGGACGATCTCGCGGCCGAGTTCCGAGCCTTCGGTGTCCTGCTGCTCTTCCTCCTGCTCCACCCCGCCGGATTCGACGATGCGGCAGATTTCGCCAAGCGTGATGCGGCGGCGTTCCCGGCCCAGGCGATAGCCGCCGCGCGGGCCGCGCACCCCGGTCAGCACCTCGGCGCGGACAAGCTGTTGCAGCACGGGTTCCAGATAGCGCCGGGGAATGCCCTGGCGTTCAGTGATGTCGCGGCTCTGTACCGGGGTGTCGGAGGCGTTATAGGCGATGTCCAGCACCGCCTCGATAGCGAAGAGCAGCTTGCGCGAGGCCTTCAGCATCAGCGGGGGCCTATCCCGGTGGAGCCGAAGCCGCCGGCGCCGCGCGCCGTATCGTCCAGATCGGCGACCGGGTTCCAGGCGATGCGGGTGACGGGGGCGACGACCAACTGGGCGATGCGCTCGCCGCGCCGGATGGTGACCGGGGCCTCGCCCAGATTGACCAGCAGCACCTTCACCTCACCGCGATAATCGGCATCGACGGTGCCGGGGGAATTCAGCACCGTCACGCCCTGCTTGAGGGCCAGGCCGGAGCGCGGGCGAATCTGTGCCTCATAGCCGCCCGGCAGGGCGATGGCCAGGCCGCTGGGCACCAGCCCGCGGGCGCCGGGGGCCAGAACCATCTCCTCCCCCTCCGCCAGGGCGGCGACAAGGTCCAGCCCGGCGCTCAACTCGGTCTGATAGGCAGGCAGGTCCAGCCCCTCGCCATGCGGCAGGGTGCGGACGGAAACGGGAAGGCTCATGCCGGTAGGCTCCTGAAATGCGCGGCGATCTGGGCGGCGAGACGGTCGGCGATCTGCCGCTTGGTGAGACGCGGCCAATCCTCGACACCGTCGGGGGTGATCAGATGCATTGTGTTGGCGTCACCGCCAAAGGCACCGGTGCCGGCCGAGACATCATTGGCCAGCATCCAGTCGCAGCCCTTGCGGGCACGCTTGGCGACGGCATTCTCCACCACATTCTCCGTCTCGGCCGCGAAGCCGATAACGAGGCGCGGCCGGCCCTCGTTCAGATGCGACAGAGTGGCGAGGATATCGGGATTCTCGGCGAAGCTGAGGCTGGGCGGGGCGCCGCCTTCCTGCTTCTTCAGCTTCTGCGGGGCTTCCGACGCCACGCGCCAATCGGCGACGGCGGCGGCGCAGATGGCGATATCGACCGGCAGCGCCGCCTGGCAGGCCTCCAGCATCTGGCGGGCCGATTCGATGCGCACCACGCTGACGCCGGCCGGGGCCGGTTCCGCCGTCGGACCGGAGACCAACGTGGTTTCCGCCCCGGCGCTGGCGAGGGCGGCGGCCAGCGCATGGCCCTGCTTGCCGGAAGAACGGTTGCCGATGAAGCGCACCGGGTCGATGGCCTCATAGGTCGGGCCGCTGGTGACCAGCGCGCGGCGCCCGGCCAGCGGCGCATCGGTGCCGAAATAGGCTTCGATAGCGGCGACGACCTCCAGCGGCTCGGCCATCCTTCCGGGGCCGTATTCGCCGCAGGCCATGTCGCCCTCATTCGGGCCGATAAAGCGCACGCCCCGGCTTTTCAGCGTGGCCAGATTGGCCTGGGTGGCGGCGTGGTTCCACATGCGCACATTCATCGCCGGGGCGGCCAGCACGTCCTTGTCGGTTGCCAGCAGCAGTGTGGTGGCGAGGTCGTCGGCAATGCCGCCGGCCATCTTCGCCAGGATGTTCGCGGTGGCCGGTGCTATCACCACCAGATCGGCCTGGCGCGACAGGTTGATGTGCCCCATCTCCGATTCATCGGTCAGGGAGAAAAGCGCGCGATAGACCTTATCCTCGCTCAGCGCCTGCAGCGACAGCGGGGTGACGAATTCCTCCGCCGATTGCGTCATCACGCAGCGCACGGCCGCGTTGCGCTCGCGCAGGCGGCGGACGAGATCGAGGCTCTTATAGGCGGCGATACCACCCGAGACGATCAGCAGGATGCGCTTGCCCCGGAGATGATGGCCCAGCATGCTCATTTCCTCGATTTCGGACGCCGGTTTCCGGCGCGCCGCATTCTACACCAAAGATCAGGACAAAATCGCGATCAACAACACAAGGCCCAACCCCAGCCAGAGCGGCCATTGCGCCACCATGCCGCTGCGCCGCTGGCGCACTATGGCGGCGGCGGTGTCGGGATGCAGCTTCACCCCGGCGGGATCGGCCAGCCGGTCGGCCGCCCGCTCGATCTGGGCCAGCAGGGTCGGCAGTCTTTCGATCACCCCGCCCACATCGAGCGCAGCTTGACGAATCCGGGCTTCCGGGCCGCGATGAGCGCGCATCCAGCCCTCGATCAGCGGCCGGGCCAGCTCCCACATGTTCAAGGTGGGGTTCAGGCGGCGGCCCACCCCTTCGGCAACCAGCATGGTCTTTTGCAGCAGCAGGAGCTGCGGCTGGGTTTCCATCTGGAAGTCTTCCGTGATCTGGAACAGCTGGGCGAGCAGCCGGGCGACGGAAATCTCGTGCAGTGGGCGGCCCAGGATCGGCGCGCCGATGGAGCGGCAGGCCTGGGTGAAATCGTCGAGCGACTGGTCGGCGGGCACATAGCCTGCCTGGAAATGCACCTCGGCCACCCGCCGGTAATCGCCATTCAGAAAGCCGACCATCATATCGGCGAGGAAATAGCGGGTCTTCACATCCAGCCGGCCCATGATGCCGAAATCGACCGGACGCAGCACGCCCCCCTCATCGACGAACATGTTGCCGGGATGCATGTCAGCATGAAAGAAACCGTCGCGGAACACCTGCAGGAAGAACACCTCGGCCGAGCGTTTCAGCAGCAGATCGGGGTCCTGGCCGGTGGCGACCAGGCTGTCGATATCGTCGATCCGATGGCCCTCGATGCGTTCCAGCGTCAGTACCCGGCGGGCGGTGCGCTGCCAGTCGATGACCGGCACGCGGAATCCGTCGTAATCGGTGAAATTCGCGGCCAGCTCATCGGCGGCGGCAGCCTCGAAGCGCAGATCCATCTCGGCCCGCACCGTGGCGGCGAAGGCAGCGACCACCGCGCGGGGCTTCAGCCGCCGCAGCTGCGGCTGGGTGCGCTCCACCAGCTCGGCGACCCAGGCGAACAGATCGAGATCGCGGGCAAAGGCCTGCTCGATGCCCGGGCGCAGCACCTTGACGGCAACCTTCCCGCCCTCCGCCGTCTCGGCGTAATGCACCTGGCTGATCGAGGCGGCAGCGACCGGAGTATCGTCGAAATGCGTGAACAGTCTGTCGATCGGCTGTTCCAGCTCGGTCTCGATGGTCGCGCGGGCCTGGGCGCTGGGAAAGGGCGGCAGCCGGTCCTGCAGATGCGACAGATCGGCCGATACCGCCTCGCCGATCAGATCGGAGCGGGTGGCCAGGGTCTGGCCCAGCTTGATGAAGCTTGGCCCCATCTCGTGCAGGGCGGCGGCCAGCCGCTCGCCGGGACGGCCGGGGACATGTTTGCGGGCGAAGCGCCGGGCGATCCAGGCGAGAATCGGGTAGCTCGGCAGCAATTCCAGCGGGAACAGCGCGTCATGCCGGGCCAGGATGCGGCCGATGCGGATCAGCCGCAGGGTGTTGCGAAGGGCGCGGATCATGCCGGTCAGATGCGCCAGCCGGAATGCAGCGCCGCAATCCCGCCGGACAGGTTGCGATAGCTGACCATCTCGAAGCCGGCAGCGCGGATGCGCGTTGCGAGCTCCTCCTGCGGCGGGAAGGTGCGGATGCTCTCTGCCAGATAGACATAGGCCTCGCGGTCGCGCGCCACCCACTGGCCCAGCGCCGGCAGGACGCTGAAGGAATAGGTGTCGTAGATTTTGTCCAGCACCGGCAGCACGACCTGGCTGAATTCCAGGCACAGGAAGCGCCCGCCCGGCTTCAGCACCCGGTAGGCCTCGGCCAGCGCGGCATCGATGCGGGTCACGTTGCGCAGCCCGAAGGCAATAGTATAGGCATCGACCGAGCGGTCGGCGACCGGCAGCTGCTCGGCATTGCCGGCGACCCAGTCGATTCCGCCCTCGGCGAAGCGTTTCAGCCGGCCCTTGTCGATGGCGCGATCCCGCCCGACGGCCAGCATGGCCGGCGTCAAATCGCAGACCATGACCGGCCCGCCGCCCCGATCCTGGAAGCGGAAGGCGATGTCGCCGGTGCCGCCGGCGACATCCAGCAGGGTCATGCCGGGGCGCGGCGCCAGCCAGTCGAGCATGGCGGATTTCCAGAGCCGGTGTACACCGCCGCTCATCAGATCGTTCATCAGGTCGTAATTCTGCGCCACCCCGTCGAACAGGGTCTGCACGAGGCCGTGCTTTTCCGCCGCCGCTACCTCGCGAAAGCCGAAAGGGGCGGTCTCCTGGTCCGTCGTCTCCTGCATCTGCGGCTGTCTATCCCGGTGTTTTCTGGACATGCAGCAGGAAGATAGCGTCTGGGGGCCGGTTTCGCTACGGTGTCGCCCGTCGCAACAGCCCCGTTCCGTCCGCATGCCCGAATTGCCCGAGGTCGAAACCGTCTGCCGCGGCCTGGCCCCCTTTCTCGAAGGGCGCCGGCTGGTGCATGTTGAGCAGCGCCGCCCTGACCTGCGCTGGCCGTTTCCCGCCGATTTCACGCAACGCCTGACCGGCCAGCGGATCATCGCCCTACGCCGGCGGGCAAAATACATCCTGGCGGAGCTGGAAGACGGCACGGTGCTGATCGTCCATCTCGGCATGTCCGGCCGGCTGCTGATCACCCAGGGCCGCCCGGCAGAGCTGGAAAAGCACGATCATGTCGTGCTGGCGACCGAGGAGGATGTCTGGATCCGCTTCAATGACGCAAGGCGCTTCGGGGCCATGGACCTGGCGACGCTGGAGACGCTGGACGGTCACAGGATGCTGGCCGGGCTGGGGCCGGAGCCGCTGTCCAATGCCTTCAGCGGCCCGATCCTGGCCGCCTCCCTGGCTGGAAAGCGCACGCCGATCAAGGCGGCGCTGCTCGACCAGCGCGTGGTGGCGGGCATCGGCAATATCTATGCCTGCGAGGCGCTGTACCGGGCCGGCATCTCGCCGCGAAGGCTGGCGGCCAGCGTGCAGGGCATCCGGGCCGAGCGGCTGGCGCTGGCGGTGAAGCAGGTGCTGGCGGAGGCCATTGCGGCCGGCGGCTCGACCCTGCGCGACTACCGCCAGGCGGATGGCGAGCTGGGCTATTTCCAGCACAGCTTCCAGGTCTATGACCGCGAGGGGCTGGCCTGCGTCACGCCGGAGTGTGGCCGCCCGCTGCTGCGGCTGGTGCAGTCCGGGCGCTCGACTTTCTATTGTGCGCGCTGCCAGCGCTGATGGTATAGACGGTCCTCATGAAAGCGCGGCAGCTTGGTTTTCTGCTGGCGATGCTGGTCTTGCTGCAGGCGGCACCGGCATTTTCGGCAGCGGGATTTGTTCCCGGTTTCGAGGACCTGCCTTTGGCCCCGGGGCTGGAGGCAGTGCCTGATTCCGGGGTCAGCTTCGATTCGGCCGCCGGGCGCATCGTGGAGGCCTATGCGGCCGGCCGGGTGGCGCAGGACGCGGTCGCGGCCTTCTATGCCGAGACCCTGCCCCAGCTGGGCTGGACCGCCGACACCGCCACCCGCTACTGGCGCGAAGGCGAGGAATTGCTGCTGGAATTCAATCGGAAGGACGGGGTGGTGACAGTGCGTTTCGCCCTGTCGCCGCGCTGATCCACCAGGCCATGACAGGCCGGACATAACAGACCCGATACGACAACGGGAATTGGGGACAGACCATGGGCTACGAAAACATCATTGCCGACAAGAAGGGCGCCGTCGGAATCATCACGCTGAACCGGCCGAAGGCCCTGAACGCGCTGTCGGCCGGGCTGATCGCCGATCTGGGCCGCGCGCTGGACGATTTTGAAGCCGATGCCGAAATTGGCTGCATCGTCGTGACCGGCAGCGAAAAGGCCTTCGCGGCCGGTGCCGACATCAAGGAGATGGCCGGCTTCTCCTATATGGATGCCTATAAGAACGACTTCATCACCAAGGGCTGGGAGCGGCTGTCGACCTGCCGCAAGCCGGTGATTGCGGCGGTGGCCGGCTATGCGCTGGGCGGCGGCTGCGAGATTGCCATGATGTGCGATTTCATCCTGGCGGCCGACACGGCGAAATTCGGCCAGCCGGAAATCACCATCGGCACCATGCCGGGGGCCGGCGGCACGCAGCGCCTGACCCGCTTCGTCGGCAAGTCCAAGGCGATGGAAATGTGTCTGACCGGGCGCATGATGGATGCCGAGGAGGCCGAGCGCGCCGGGCTGGTCAGCCGGGTGATCCCCGCCGCCGAGCTGCTGGACGAGGCGATGAAGACCGCCGAGCGCATCGCCTCCATGTCGAAGCCGATTGCGATGATGACCAAGGAAGCGGTGAACCGCGCCTATGAGACCAGCCTGTCGGAAGGCGTGCGGGTCGAGCGGCGGCTGTTCCATTCCACCTTCGCCACGGCGGACCAGAAGGAAGGCATGGCGGCCTTCGTCGAGAAGCGCAAGCCCGCCTTCAAGGACGAATAACGGGCCGCAAAACATATCCACAGCGGTCTTGACGCGATAGGGGGCGGGGTATATAAACCGCGCTCCTTTCGATCAGGTGATGATTAATTAAAGTAGGCAAGGCACCATGGCCAATACAGCGTCGGCGAAAAAGCGTATCCGCCAGACTACCCGTCGGACCGAAATCAATCGGGCACGCGTCAGCCGTATCCGCTCCTTCGTGAAGAAGGTCGAGCTGGCCATCGGCTCCGGCGACAAGGATGCCGCATCGGACGCCTTCAAGGCGGCGATGCCGGAACTGCAGCGCGGCGTCAGCAAGGGCGTTCTGCACAAGAACACCGTCGCCCGCAAGCTGTCGCGTCTGTCGACGCGCATCAAGGCGCTCTGAGTCCTTCATAAATTCGACGCGGCTCTGTCTTAAAACACGCCGCGTCCTTCCAGAAATCGCTACGACGCCAGTCGCGGGAAGCTTTCCGCGGCCTTGGCGTCGTATTGCGTTACAGCACAGTTACGAAGTTTTTTCGCCGTTCTCCTTTCGTCCTGTTGCGAGTCGAAAAAGGGCTGGATACATTTCTCCTGTGGAAAATAACAAAGCACTGAACCAGAATTTCTCATCGCAGAGCCTTTGGTTTTAAGGTCAGCAAAGAAAATCAGGTTGTCCTAAAAAAGCCCTAAATTTCCTATATTTTGTCTATATCTGGCGGAGCGATCTAAATACTTGGCACTTCTTGAGTTTTGCGCCATGTCCTTGCCTTGCGGACTGTAATTTCTTCCGAATGGCAAAGAGCTAAAATTTAGACTTGCTGGTCGTATGTGGTTGGAGAGTCCTGATTCACCAATTGCTTGCGACGCCTAATCAATGCGGTGGCACAGGGCCCGCCGCGACCCTGACCCTCTTATCGGGGGTCTACGCAGGCGGATCGTAAATAAAGAATGGAGAAGGCCACAAAAATGGTTCAGCTAAGCAAGGCTCAGATTGAGGAGAGTGTCTTTGACGGCGAGCTTGGCGCGCAATGGACGCGGGTTCGCAACCGGCTGCGCACAGAGGTCGGGGATTCCGCCTTCCGAAGCTGGCTGAAGCCGCTGACGCTGATCGGCGGCGGTGCCGGCGGCGTGACGCTGGCCGTGCCGACCCGTTTCATGCGCGACTGGGTTGCGGCCCATTACGCCGACCGTCTGCGCGCCCTGTGGGGCAGCGAAGACCCGTCCATCCAGACCATCGACATCGTTGCCCGTGCCGCCTCCTCCGGCGTGTCCCCCTCTGGCGCGGATACCGAGTCGGCCCCGGTTGCTGCGAATGAGGCTACCCCCTCGATGCCGGCGCGCCCGAATGCGGCACCCATGGTGACTCCCGTGGCAAGCCCTGCTTTGCTGCCGGCTGATCTGCTGGATCTTGACGCCAATCTGGATGCCCGCTTCACCTTCGAGAATTTCGTCGTCGGCAAGCCGAACGAGCTGGCCTTCGCCGCCGCCCGCCGGGTCGCCGAAGCCAGCGCCGCGCAGTTCAACCCGCTGTTCCTCTATGGCGGGGTTGGCCTCGGCAAGACCCATCTGATGCATGCCATCGCCTGGCATATCCGCAAGCGCGACCCGGATCGCCGCGTGATCTACATGTCGGCGGAAAAATTCATGTACCAGTTCATCCGCGCGCTGCGCTTCAAGGACACGGTGGCCTTCAAGGAGCAGTTCCGCTCGGTCGACGTGCTGATGATCGATGATGTGCAGTTCATCAGCGGCAAGGATTCGACGCAGGAGGAGTTCTTCCACACCTTCAACGCGCTGGTCGACCGCAACCGCCAGATCGTGATCTCCGCCGATAAATCGCCGCATGACCTGGAGGGGATGGAGGAGCGCCTGCGCTCCCGTCTCGGCTGGGGGCTGGTCGCCGATATCCACCCGACCAGCTATGAATTGAGGCTGGGCATCATGCAGTCGAAATCGGAGAAATCCGATCCGCCAATTCCCCAGAAGGTGCTGGAGTTCCTGGCCCACAAGGTCACCTCCAACGTCCGCGAGTTGGAGGGGGCGCTGAACCGCATTGTCGCCCATGCCCAGCTGGTGGGCCGGCCGGTCACGCTGGAGAGCACGCAGGAGCTGCTGCAGGACCTGCTGCGCGCCAATGACCGCCGGGTGACCATCGAGGAAATCCAGAAGCGCGTTGCCGAACATTTCAACATCCGTATTGCCGACATGCATTCCGCCCGGCGCAGCCGCGCCGTCGCCCGGCCGCGCCAGGTGGCGATGTATCTGGCCAAGCAGCTGACCGCCCGCTCCCTGCCGGAGATCGGGCGCAAATTCGGTGGCCGCGACCACACCACCGTCATGCATGCGGTGAAGAAGGTGGACGAGCTGCGCGCCGCCGACCAGTCCTTCGCCGAGGATGTCGAATTGCTGCGGCGCATGCTGGAAAGCTGACCGGCTTTCGCCTTTCGCCTGCCCCCTTGCCCAGCCCCGGCTCCAGCCCTGGCGAGGGCTTCGCGGCCCTGTCGGCTGCCGCCCCTGACGCATGCCCGCCGGTTGGGCGTTTTTGCCCTGACAACCGGCATTTTATGCTATAGTCCACGACCATTTAGGCGGGTTCTGCCCGCCGGTGTTCACACGATGACCCTCACGGAAATCAGGCAGTCACCAGCATGAAGCTGATCATCGACCGGGCCGCTCTGTTGAAGCCCCTGGCCCATGTGCAGAGTGTCGTCGAAAAGCGCAACACGATCCCCATTCTGAGCAATGTCCTGCTCCGGGCCGAGGGTGATCTTCTGTCGCTGACCGCAACCGACATGGATATCGACGTGGTCGAGAGCGTGGCGGCCGACATCAGCCAGCCGGGCGCCACCACCGCGCCGGCGCATACGCTGTACGACATCGTCCGCAAGCTGCCGGAAGGCGCGCAGATCGAGCTGGCGGAGGAACCCGGCAGCAATCGCCTCACGGTTCGCGCCGGCCGCTCCACCTTCAGCCTGTCGACCCTGTCGACCGAGGAGTTCCCGGCCCTGTCCGGCGGGGAGCTGCCGTATAATTTCATGCTCCAGGCGACGACGGTGAAGGCGCTGATCGACCGCACGCGCTTCGCCATCTCGACCGAGGAGACGCGCTACTACCTGAACGGCATCTATCTGCATGCCACCACCTCCAGCGGCGTGCCGGTGATGCGTGCCGTGGCGACCGACGGCCATCGTCTGGCCCGGGTCGAGATGCCGCTGCCCGAGGGCGCTGCCGGCATGCCGGGCGTCATCGTGCCGCGCAAGGCGGTGGGCGAGCTGCGCAAGCTGGTCGAGGATGCCGAGGGCGAGATCGGCGTGTCCCTGTCGGAGACCAAGCTGCGCTTCAATTTCGGCGAGATCATGCTGACCACCAAGCTGATCGACGGCACCTTCCCGGATTACGAGCGGGTCATCCCGGCCGGCAATGACAAGACGCTGCAGGTCAGCCGCAAGGAATTCGCCGACGCCGTTGACCGCGTCGCCACGATTTCCACCGAGAAGAGCCGTGCGGTGAAGCTGTCCCTGCAGAATGGCGCGCTGATCCTGTCGGCGACCAGCCCGGAGAATGGCACCGCCATCGAGGAGCTGGAGGTGTCCTACACCGCCGCACCCATCGAGATTGGATTCAATTCCCGCTATCTGCTGGATATCACCGCACAGATCGAGGGCGACGAGGCACAGTTCACCCTGGCCGATTCCGCCTCTCCGACCATCGTGCGCGACCAGGCCGATGAGAGCGCGCTTTACGTCCTGATGCCGATGCGCGTCTGACGCGATTGAGTGTGAACGCCGCCCTTGCCCTCAAATCCCGCCCGGCCGGTTCTGTCCCCCGGCTGGCGGTGCATCGCCTGACGGTGACGGATTTCCGCAGCTACGCCACGGCGCGGCTGGAAATCGACCATCGGCCGGTCGTGCTGACCGGTGTAAATGGCGCCGGCAAGACCAATCTGTTGGAGGCACTGTCCTTCCTGTCGCCCGGGCGCGGCCTGCGCCGGGCGAAGCTGTCGGAGGTCGACAGGCTGAGCGGCGATGCCGGTGGCTGGGTCGTGGCCGCGCGGGCGGAGACGCCCCTGGGGCCAGTCGATATCGGTACCGGGCGCGACATGGCGGCAGCGCCTGGGGTGGAGCGCCGGGTGGTGCGCATCGATGGCGCGCCGGCGAAAAGCCAGAGCGCACTGGCCGATTACCTGTCGTTGGCCTGGCTGACGCCGCAGATGGACCGGCTGTTTCTCGATGGTGCCTCGGGCCGTCGGCGATTTTACGACCGGCTGGTCTATGGCGCCGACCCGGCCCATGCCGGACGGCTGAACGGATATGACCATGCGCTGCGCGAACGCGCGCGGCTGCTGAAGCAGGGTCGCAGCGATAATCGCTGGCTGGCGGCGCTGGAAGAACAGATGGCGGCGGGCGGCATTGCCATTGCGGCGGCCCGGCAGGCACTGGTGGCGCGGCTGAACCAGGCCTGCGACGTGGCGCTGGGGCCGTTTCCCCGTGCCGCCCTGGCGCTGGAAGGCACGGTCGATCGCTGGCTGGAGGAGATGCCGGCGCTGGCCGCCGAGGACAGGCTGCGCGAGGCGCTGGTCGCCAGCCGGCGGCAGGATGCGGAAAGCGGCGGTGCTGCCGAAGGGCCGCATCGCAGCGACATCGTGGCCCGCCATGTCGATAAGGACATGCCGGCGGCGTTGTGTTCGACCGGCGAGCAGAAGGCGCTGCTGATTGCGATCACCCTGGCGCATGCCCGGGTGCAGGCGGCGGAGAGCGGCCGGGTGCCGATCCTGCTGCTGGATGAGGTGGCAGCCCATCTCGACGAGATTCGTCGGGCCGCGCTGTATGACGAGATTTGCGCGCTTGGCGCCCAGGCTTGGCTGACCGGCACGGACCGGTCGCTGTTCGAGCCTTTCGCCGGGCGCGCGCAATACGCCACTGTGGCCGATGCCACGGTGGTCCTGGATTCTTCCGTTTGACGGGATAGAGATGATGAGCACCGAACCAGCCCCGCAGAGCCTGCCCGATGGGCATCCCGATCGTCACGACGATTCGGATTACGGCGCCGATTCGATCAAGGTGCTGCGTGGCCTCGATGCCGTGCGCAAGCGGCCGGGCATGTATATCGGCGACACCGAGGACGGCACCGGCCTGCACCACATGGTCTATGAGGTGGTGGACAACGCCATCGACGAATCCCTGGCCGGTTATTGCGACCTGATCCATGTCGAGATGAATGCCGATGGCTCGGTGACGGTGCGCGACAATGGCCGCGGCATCCCCGTCCAGATCCATAAGGAAGAGGGTATTTCCGCGGCCGAGGTCATCATGACCCAGCTGCATGCCGGCGGTAAGTTCGACCAGAATTCCTACAAGGTCTCGGGCGGGTTGCACGGCGTCGGCATCTCCGTGGTGAACGCGCTGTCGGAACGGCTGGAGCTGACGATCTGGCGCGAGGACAAGGAATATTTCATCCGCTTCATACACGGCGTGGCGGAAGCGCCGCTGGCCGAAATCGGGCCGGCCAATGGGCGGCGCGGCACGCAGGTGAATTTCCTGCCCTCGCTGGACACCTTCACCACCCGCGAATTCGACTTCGCCACGCTGGAACACCGGCTGCGCGAGCTGGCCTTCCTGAATTCCGGCGTGCATCTGGAACTGATCGACACCCGCTCCGTCGATGCGCCGACCAAGGTCGTGCTGCATTACGAGGGCGGGTTGCGCGAGATGGTGAAATACATCGACCGCTCCAAGACCGCCGTGCATCAGCCGCCGATCCACATGATCGGCGAACGTGACGGCATCACGGTCGAGATCGCGATGGAATGGACCGATTCCTATCACGAGACCATGCTGTGCTTTACCAACAACATCCCGCAACGCGATGGCGGCACGCATCTGGCCGGCTTCCGCGCGGCGCTGACCCGCACCATCAATTCCTATGCGGTGGAAAGCGGCATCGCCAAGAAGGAAAAGGTGGCACTGTCCGGCGAGGATTCCCGCGAAGGCCTGACCTGCGTGTTGTCGGTGAAGGTGCCGGACCCGAAATTCTCCAGCCAGACCAAGGACAAGCTGGTCTCCTCCGAGGTCCGGCCGGTGGTCGAGAATGTTGCCTCCGAGCGGATGCAGCAATGGTTCGAGGAGAACCCGAACGAGGCCAAGCGCATCATCGGCAAGGTGGTCGAGGCCGCCATCGCCCGCGAGGCGGCGCGCAAGGCCCGCGATCTGACCCGGCGCAAGGGCGCGCTGGACATCGCCAGCCTGCCCGGCAAGCTGGCCGATTGCCAGGAGCGTGACCCGGCGCTGAGCGAGCTGTTCCTGGTCGAGGGTGATTCGGCCGGCGGCTCGGCCAAGCAGGCGCGTGACCGGAAATACCAGGCCATCCTGCCGCTGCGCGGCAAGATTCTGAATGTTGAGCGGGCGCGCTTTGACAAGATGCTGGGCTCAGCCGAAATCGGCACGATCATCGCCGCCCTGGGCACCGGCATCGGCCCTGACGACTTCAATGTCGACAAGGTGCGCTACCACAAGATCATCATCATGACAGACGCGGATGTCGACGGCAGCCATATCCGCACTTTGCTGCTGACCTTCTTCTACCGGCAGATGCCGCAACTGATCGAGCGCGGCTATCTCTACATTGCCCAGCCGCCGCTCTACCGCGCCAAGCGCGGCCAGTCCGGCGTCTATCTGAAGGATGACCGGCAGCTTGACGATTACCTGATCAATGAGGGGCTGGAAAACGCCGTGCTGACCCTGGCCGATGGCAGCACGCGCATCGGCGCCGATCTGCGGGTCATCGTCGATGCCGCCCGGCGGATGAAGGGGCTGATCGAGCCGCTGGGCCGCCGTGTCGGCAGTGCCGCCGTGGTCGAGCAGGCGGCGATTGCCGGGGTGCTGAACGCGCAGCTTCTGCTGGATGAGAAGTCGGCATCGGAGAAAGCGCAAGCTGTCGCACAGCGCCTCGATGGGCTGGAAGTACAGACCGAGCGGGGCTGGGAAGGTACGGCCGATCCCGAGCATGGCTTCACCTTCTCGCGCACTCTGCGCGGCGTGCGCCAGAGTTTCGTCATCGACGCCACGATTCTGGGCAGCGGCGAGGCCCGCCGCCTCGACCAGCTGGCAGCCGAATTGCAGCAGGATTTCAAGGAGTCCGCACGGCTGTCCACCAAGGAGAAGGAGAGCGGCATCTACGGGCCGCTCGACCTCGCCGACCGGGTGATGGAAGCCGGCCGCAAGGGCATCACCATCCAGCGCTATAAAGGGCTGGGCGAAATGAACCCCGACCAGCTTTGGGAAACCACGCTGGACGCCAATGTCCGCTCGCTGCTGCAGGTTAAGGTGAGCCACGCCGACGAGGCGGAGGAGATTTTCTCCACCCTGATGGGCGATGTGGTGGAGCCGCGCCGCGAGTTCATCCAGACCAACGCGCTGAAAGTTGCCAATCTGGACGTCTAGCCGCCGCACCCCATCTAAAAATGATGGTTCGTACGCTTGCCCTGCTGCTTCTGGTGCTGACGGCGCTGCCCGCCTGGGCGGCGCCGAAAGCTGATCTGTGGCAGCGCTGGACGGCGCATGACCCGGCCTCGACGTTGGAGATCGACCATGGCGACTGGGATGATTTCCTGAAGCGCCATCGTCTTGCCGGGGCAGACGGCATCGTCCGATTCGACTATGGACGGGCACGGGCGGAGCGGGGGGCGCTCGATCTCTATCTCGGCGGCCTGGCGATGGTCCCGGTCTCGCGACTGAACCGGAACGAACAGCGCGCCTTCTGGATCAATCTCTATAACGCCCTGACCATCCGCACGGTGCTGTCGCGCTATCCGGTCGACAGCATCCGTGATATCGGCATCTCGCCCGGTTTCTTCGCGCGCGGCCCCTGGGGCGCCAAGCTGATCCGCATTGAAGGCGAGGAAATCAGCTTGGACGATATCGAGCACCGCATCCTGCGGCCGATCTGGCGCGACCCCCGGATTCACTATGCGGTGAATTGCGCCTCGCTGGGCTGTCCCGATCTGCCGCCCGCCGCGTTCACGGCGCAGAATACCGAAACCCTGCTGGAGGCCGGTGCCCGCGCCTATGTAAACCACCCCCGCGGGGCCGAGGTGAAAGACGGAGGGCTGACCGTTTCCTCGATCTATGACTGGTTCAAGGAGGATTTCGGCGGCACGGATGCGGGCGTCATCGCCCATCTGCGCCATTATGCCGAAGGGCCGCTGGCGGATGCGCTGGCTGGCATCACCCGGATTTCCGACGACCGCTATGATTGGGCGCTGAACGATTCGAAGCGGTAGCGGGCTTACTGCTTCGGTGCGCGCTTGTTCAGGATGCGTTGCAGGGTGCGGCGGTGCATCTTCAGGCGGCGGGCGGTTTCCGAGACATTGCGGTCGCATTGCTGGAAGACGCGCTGGATATGCTCCCAGCGCACCCGGTCGGCCGACATCGGATCATCCGGCGGCGGCGGCAGGGCTTCCTTGTGGTCCAGCAAGGCGGCTTCCACGGCATCGGCATCGGCGGGCTTGGGCAGATAATCGACGGCCCCGGCCTTGATGGCGGCGACGGCGGTGGCGATGTTGCCATAGCCGGTCAGCATGATGATACGCATGTCCGGGCGCGCCTCGCGCAGCGCCTGCACCACATCCAGGCCGCTGCCATCGGCGAGGCGCAGATCGACCACGGCATAGGCCGGCGGCTGGCTGCCATGGGCGATGGTCAGCCCCTCGGCGACGGTTTCCACATCGGCCACGGTGAAGCCGCGTTTTTCCATGGCGCGGGCCAGACGCTGCCGGAACGGCGAATCATCATCGACGATCAGCAGCGTCATTTCTGCGCCGGCCGGAGGGGCCTTGCGCACCGATACCGTCTGATTGGCGATCTCATCGGCCATGGCTCGATTTCCCATCGATTGTTCTTGCAACAATACTTGGTCTTTTGTACCGCCGGAACCAGTGCTAACGCAAACTGGCTGCGGCCCAGCGCACGGTGATCAGCGCGCCGGAGCCGGCCTCGCCGGCAAGATTGGTGAAGCCGAGCGTGGCGCCGGTGCGGCCCAGCAGGGTCTGGGCGATGAAAATCCCCAGCCCCATATGCCCCTGCTCGCCCGCCCGGCTGGACAGGAAGGGCTCGCCCAGGCTCGGCAGCATGGCCGGCGGAAAGCCCGGCCCGTCATCATGGATTTCGACCAGCACCGAGGTTTCGTCCCAGCAGATCCGCACCTCGACTGTGCTGCGCGCGAATTGCGTGGCGTTCTGCAGCAGATTGCCCAGGCCATGCATCACCTCCGGCGTGCGCGGCAGCATCGGCTCCTCGCCCACAGGCGGGTTGCCCTCGGCATCGGCGCGCTCGATCAGCAGGTCGATGGCGTCGCGGGCATAGGGTGCGGCGGCCTCCTCGATCACTGCCGAGAGCGGCTGGCGGGCGAAGGGGGCATGGCCGCTGGTATCGGGCTGGTTGGCGAGACGTGCGAGGATCAGCCGGCAGCGCTCGGTCTCGCTTTGCAGCAGCCGGACATCCTCGGCGATCTCGCTGTCCGTTGGCACCTCGCGGGCCAGTTCCTTGGCGATGACGGCGATGGTGGAAAGCGGGCTGCCCAACTCATGCGCCGCCGCCGCCGCCAGCCCGCCCAGAGCGGAGACACGTTGCTCGCGGGCCAGCGCCATCTGGGTTGCCGCCAGCGCGTCGCGCATCCGCCGCGCCTCTTCCGCCACCAGCCAGCCGAAAGTGGCCATGAAGATGGTGGAAATCCACAGCCCGGCCCAGATTCCCAGCACATAGGTTGGCGGCAGGTCGAACAGCGTCTGCGAGCCACCGATTGCACTGGGCAGCGGCAAATGGAAGAAGGCCAGCAGCGACAGGCAGGCCAGCGAGAACACGCACAGCCCGATGGTCGAGCGCGCCGACAGGATGGTCGCCGCCACCGTGACTGGCGCCAGGATCAGCAGCGAGAAGGGGTTGGTCAGCCCGCCGGTGATGAACAGCAGCACCGAGAGTTGCAGGATATCGAAGCCCAGGAACAGCGCGGCCTCGCGGTCGGTCAGCCGGGCCGTCGAGGGCCGCCGCAGCGAAACCGACAGGTTCAGCAGCACCGACAGCCCGACAATGCCAAGCGCAAGCGCCATCGGCAGGTCGAAGCCAAGCCAGAGATGCGTGGCCAGCAGCGTGCCGCCCTGGCCAATCACGGCGACCCAGCGCAGCAGCACCAGCGTGTGCAGCCGGACCGGATGGGTCAGTTCATAGGGCGTCAGGATGCCGTCTGGACTGGCGGGCGCAGCGGATGGCAGGCTCATGGCAGGTATTCTCCCGGAAAGGCCGAAGCCGGACTATACGCGCGGTCCCGCTGCGGCCTATATAACCGCTATGCCGCAAACCGCCATCGAAGTCGACTCCCTCAGCAAAGTGTTTCACGGCCCGCGTGGCGATGTCACCGCCGTGGCCGATATCGGCTTTGCCGTGCCGGCCGGCGGCACCATGGCGCTGCTCGGCGGCAATGGGGCGGGCAAGACGACGACGATCTCCATGCTGCTGGGCCTGCTGATCCCCAGCGGAGGGTCGATCCGCATCCTGGGCGAGGACATGATCCGGCATCGCTACCGTGTGCTGCCGCGAATGAATTTCTCCTCCCCCTATGTCGAGCTGCCGCACCGGCTGACGGTGGCGGAGAATCTGAACATCTATGCCCGGCTCTATTCCATCCCGGACCGCAAGGCGCGGCTGGCGCAGCTGGTCAGCCAGCTGGATATCGGCGCGCTGCTGGACCGGCCGGCGGGCAACCTCTCGGCCGGGCAGAAGACCCGTGTCACTTTGGCCAAGGCCCTGCTGAACCGGCCGGAGATCTTGCTGCTCGACGAACCGACGGCCTCGCTCGATCCCGACACGGCGGATTGGGTGCGCAGCTATCTGGAGGCATACCGCCGGGAAACCGGGGCGGCCATCCTGCTCGCCTCGCACAATATGGCGGAGGTGGAGCGGCTGTGCGACGGCGTGCTGATGATGCGCCAGGGCCGGATCGTCGACCGGGGTGCGCCAGCGGAGCTGATTTCGCGCTATGGCCGCGACACGCTGGAGGAGGTCTTTCTGGACATCGCCCGCGCAGACATGAGCGAAAAGGTGCCGGCATGAGCCAGTCGCTCGACCGGATCACGGCGATGGTGCTGCGCTATACCTATCTGCTGCGCGGCTCCTGGCCGCGTCTGCTGGAGCTGGCCTATTGGCCGACCATGCAGATGATCATCTGGGGCTTCATCACCCAGTTCTTCATGGGCCATTCCTCCTGGGTGGCGGAAGCGGTGGGCGTGCTGCTGGCGGCCGTGCTGCTCTGGGACGTGGTGTTCCGCAGCCAGCTGGGCGTGTCCATCTGCTTCCTGGAGGAGATGTGGTCGCGCAATCTGGGCCATCTCTTCGTCAGCCCGCTGCGGCCGCATGAGCTGTCGCTGTCGCTGATGATCATGGCGCTGATCCGCACGCTGATTGGCGTGCTGCCGGCAATGCTGCTGGCGATTCCGCTCTATCATTATTCGATCTTCACCCTGGGGCTGCCGCTGCTTGCCTTCTTCGTCGGGCTGATGATCATGGGCTGGTCGCTGGGGCTGATCATCGTCGGCCTGATCCTGCGCCTCGGTCTGGGCGCGGAAAGCCTGGCCTGGGTGGCGATCTTCGCCTTCGCCCCGATCAGCGGCATCTATTATCCGATCGAGACCCTGCCGGCCTGGTTGCAGCCCATCGCCTGGGCGACGCCGGCAGCCTATGTCTTCGAGGGCATGCGCAGCGTCATGTTCGACGGCGTGTTCCGCTGGGATCTGTGGTTCGGTGCGATGGCGGTGAACGCCGTCTATCTGAGCTTCGCCACGCTGTCGATACTGTTCGCCTTCCGCGCCGCAAGGGAACGCGGGCTGCTGTTGCAGCAGGGCGAATAGGCGGCTAGTTCCGCGTGCCGGCCTCGGCCTGGCAGGCGATAGCAGCCTTCAGGATACCGATGGCGATGGCCGAGCCGATGCCGTCGCCGCTGGCAAGGCCGAGATCGGCCAGCGGCGTGAGGCCGAGACGGGCGGCGAGCTTCGCGGGGGCGGAGTCCGGTCCGGCGCCGGCATGCGCCCACAGGCAATGATCGATGGCGGCGGGTGACAGGGCGCGCAGCAAGGCGGCGGCGGCCAGCCCCTCGATGCCGTCGATCAGGACCGGCGTGCGGGCGAAGCGGCAGGCCAGGATGGCACCGGCCATCGCCGCGATATCCAGCCCGCCCAGCCGGCGCAGCGCCTCCAGCGGGTCGGGTTTGGCGTCTGCATGCAGGGCCACGGCCTTGTCGACCAGCGCGAGGCGCGCCGGCCCGGCCTGCGGGCCCAGCCAGTCACCCGCCGAGCCACCCAGAAGCAGGCTGGCCAGGGCGGCGGCGGGCAAAGCACCTTCCGCCGAGACGCTGGCCAGCGCCAGCACATCAATGCCGGGTTCGACTGCGATCATCCCGTAGGTCATGGCGCGGGCGCAATCCGCCTCCTCCATGGCCGGACGTTCGGCGGCATTCTCGGTCGGCACCTCGACGGACAGCTCATAGACCCGAAGATCGGCATCCAGCGTATCGACCAGCCGGTTCAGCGGCGTATTGCCGTCCAGAAAGCGCTGTACGGCGGCTTCCGTCATTGCCGCCGGATCGGTGTTCAGCCCCGCCGCCACGCCATGGCTGGCGGCAAAGACGCAGAGCCGGGGGTGATTCATCTGCGGCGTCGCGCGGGCCTGCCAGGCGGCCATGAACAGCGCCATCTCGCCCAGCCGGCCCATGCCGGGGCCGCTGGCGGCGCGGGCGGCGTCTCGCGCGGCACCATCGGCATCCGGCAATTCGGCCAGCATGCGGCGGATTTCGGCGAAGCTGGGCTCTTCGGAGGCGGAATTAGTCGGGGCCATGTCGCTGGGGGCCATGCGGTCCTCTGGAAAATCGGTCTGTCACGGGGTTGCGGTTTCTTGCCGCGTCGCCCCTGTCCTATAACCTTAGGCCAGTCAAACAAAGCGGAAAGAGCCTGAGATGAGCAGCAACCAGTCTACCCCACCGGCAACAACCCGCTGGTGGTGGATTCGTCACGCCCCGGTGACCAGCGCCGGCGGGCGCGTCTATGGCGCCAGCGACGTGCCGGCCGATTGCTCCGATACGGCGGCCTTTGCCGGGCTGGCGCGTTATCTGCCGCGCGATGCGGTGTGGGTCACCTCGCATCTGATGCGCACGCACCAGACCATGGACGCCATCGGCGCCGCCGGCTATCCGCTGCCAGAGAGTGGCGAGGGGCGCAGCATCGAGATCGGCCTGGGCGAGCAGAGCTTCGGCGCCTTCCAGGGCCGCCCGCGCCATGAAGTCTTCGCCAGCGTGGAGTTCAAGCGCCATCGCTTCTGGCTGTCGGCGCCGGATCTGGCGCCGCCGGGCGGCGAAAGCTTCGAAGGGCTGATTGGCCGCGTGGTGCCGGTGGTGGAGCGCCTGACCCTGGCGCATGACCGGCGCGACGTGGTCTGCGTTGCCCATGGCGGGACAATCCGCGCCGCGCTGGCCCATGCGCTGGCCGTTCCGGCGGTCCATGCCCTGCATTTCCAGATCGACAATCTGTCGGTCACGCGCATCGACCATCACGCAGCGGACGCGACCTGGTCCGAACCGGCCTGGCAGGTAATGACGGTGAATTACCATCCGCGCTGAGTTTTTCTTTCGGCGGCATGGAACAAATAACCGGGGGTTCGGCGTTAGGGAGATATATGCCGGGTGCAGTCGCATCGCGCATCCGGCAGAAAAGTTTCACTCGAGAGGAGATCGAGGATGCGTCGATTGCGTTACCTGTTCCCCGTGCTGCTCGGCCTCGTTGTCGGTGCGCCGGCGATTGCCTCGGCCAATGACCAGCAGATCCTGGTCGACAAATCGGCCACGGCGCTACAGAGCGTGCTGAACGAAAAAGGCCTGGAGCCGGCCCGGGAATACCTGAAAAAGGCCCGCGGCATCATGATCGTGCCCGAGCTGGTGAAGGCCGGCCTGATCGTCGGCGGCGAAGGCGGCAATGGCGTTCTGGTGACCAAGGACAGCGCCGGTAACTGGAGCAATCCGGCTTTCTATCAGTTCATCGCCGGCAGCGTCGGCCTGCAGATCGGCGTCGAATCCAAGGAAGTCCTGTTCCTGGTGATGACAGACGATGCGCTGAACAAGCTGATGCGCAACGAGTTCCGGCTGGGCGCGGATGCCAGCATCTCGGTCGGCCCGGTCGGTGCCGGCGTGGGTGCCTCCAGCGTCGGCAATGCCGAGGCCGATATCATCGCCTATTCCAAATCCAAGGGCCTGTTCGGCGGTGGCGCCATCGAAGGTGGCGTGATCCAGCCCAAGGCCGATTGGAATGCCGCTTATTACAACGCACCGGCCGTAACGGCCGAATCCATCGTGCTGACCCGTCAGCATGAAAATCCTGGTGCGGCCAAACTGCGCCAGGTGCTTTCCACCGCGGATTGAGGTCAAGCCCCCTCACCCAGCCTCATCCGATCGGTTACCTGCCCTCTCCCGCCCCCCCGGGAGAGGGCATTTCTTTTCTCACGCCGGTCAGCTGCGCAGGGTGGCGATGATCACGACGGCAATCAGCCCGGCGGTCACCACGCAGGCGATGGCATAGAGCATCAGCGTGCGGCGAATATCGTCGGGCAGCAGCCGGGCGCGGCCGCTGCCGATCCAGGCATCCTCGATACTGCGCTGGGCATAGAGGCGGGGACCGCCGAGCGAGAAATCCAGCGCCCCGGCCAGCGCCGCCAGAGCGCGCGCATGGGGCAGGCTGCCCTTGCCGCCATCGCGCAGCATCATCGACAGCCCGGCCATCGGCTTCGCCGTGGGTACAGCAATGGCGGCGATGCAGAGGATTACCCCGGCCATCCAGCTTGCCGGCGCAATCAGCAGCCGGGCCGCCAGTGCCAGGCCCTTTCCATAGAGATCGCGGTCCGGCCGGCGCAGCGTCGCGGCGGCGCGCAGCAGCACCGCCTGGGCCAGCAGCCCGGGCAGGCCGAAGAGTATTGTCCAGAGTACCGGTGCGGCGACACCGAGGACGAAACGCTCGCCCGCCGCCTCCACCGCCAGCCGGGCGATGCTGTGGTCGTCCAGCTTGTAGATGTCGCGGTCGGTCAGGCTGTCGATGCTCTGGCGCGCGGCGTCGAGACTGTCGGATTGCAGGGTCCGCCGGACCCGCTCGATCCGGTCATAGGGCTGGCGCAGCGCGACCAGCATGACCATCAGCATCAGGGCGATGGCCCAGCCCAGCCCGTGCACCCTCGCCAGCAGCTGAACCGATCCGCCGACCGCCAGGGCGATGGCCAGCAGCACCAGCAGCACGAGCGTTCCGCGCAGCCGCAGCGACAGGGGGCTGCGTTCCGCCCGGTTAAGCCGGTCGTCGAACCAGCGCGCTGCGCGCTCGGCCAGTTTTCCGGGATGCATGGCCGATAACGGCGCCGGCCAGCGCAGCCCGCCGGCATAGGCGTCAATCGCCAGCGCGGCGATCAGCAGGATCAGGGTTTCCGTGGTCAGGCCATCGAACAGAAGCATGGCGCACGATGCCTGCGGCATGGGGAGATCGTCAATCGCGACCATGCGCCCTATAGTTACTGGCATGATGACTGATCTCACCTTCCTTCCCGTTCTCGCCAGCCTGTTCAGCGCCCTGGTGCTGGGCGGCATGCTGTGCTTCGCCGTTGTCTTCGCGCCGCTGGTCTTCATCCGGCTACCGGCGGAGACGGCCGGCCCGTTCATCCGTCAGGTCTTCCCGGTGTATTATTTGGCCATGGCCATTGGCTGCGTGCCGGCAATGCTGCTGGCGCTGGCCGTCGATTTCTCGGCCGCTGCCGCGCTGGTCCTGGTGATCTGCGGCTTCTTCTATGCCCGGCAGCATCTGATGCCGAAAATCAACGTCTTGCGCGACCGGCAACTGGCCGGCGATACCGCCGCTGCGGCACGGTTCGATGGCCTGCACCGGCTCAGCGTGGTGCTGAATGCGGGCCAGATGCTCGTGCTGCTCTATGCCTTCCTGCTGCTGACGGGCCTGTTCTAGGACCTGCTGTGCGGCCATGCGACCCCGCGACGCATAGCCGGCGCGGCGCAGGGGAGCTATATCGAAGGTCATTCTCCGCGAAGCCACGAAAGCGACTTCATGTCCTCCACCCTGCTCCGCCGCGCCCTGCTGGTCTTTATTTTCGGTGCGCTGGTCCTGCTGGTGGCGCTGGCCGGCCGCGTCTACTGGATGATGAGCGAGGATCAGGGCAAGCCGGTCGCCGCGATGATCGGTGGCCCGTTCGAACTGGTCGACCAGAATGGCAAGACCCGCACAGAGGCGGATTTTCGCGACAAATATATGCTGATCAATTTCGGCTACACCTATTGCCCGGATGTCTGCCCGATCGGGTTGCAGACGATGGCGACGGCGCTGGACCTGATCGGCGACAAGGCGAAGCAGGTGACGCCGGTCTTCATCACCGTCGATCCGGAGCGCGACACGGTCGAGCAGATGAAGGGCTATGTCGAGTATTTCCACCCCGACATGGTCGGGCTGACCGGCACGCCGGCGCAGGTCGCCGTCGCGGCCAAGGCCTACCGGGTCTATTACAAGAAAGCCGGGGAGCCGGGCGCCACGGATTATCTGGTCGATCACAGCTCAATCATCTTCCTGATGGGGCCAGACGGGAAATACGTCACCAATTTCACGCATGAGACTCCGCCGGAGCGCATGGCGGAAACCCTCGCCAAGGTGCTATAACGCGGTTGGATTCGTCGCCATCCGGGCGACGGGCGAGTGAATGTCGCTTGTCCGCGATATGACTCGGCTGTAAAGAAAGCGCTTACATACACTCTTCAGGAGAAGCCCCAATGAGGACCCCGACCGGCCCGCAGGGCGTCGTCGCCGCCAGCCTTACCGCGTTCAAGCCCGACCTTTCCATCGATACCGAGCGCACCCTCGCGCATGCCAAATGGCTGCTGGCCAATGGCTGCGACGGCGTGCTGATCTTCGGCACCACCGGCGAGGCGAACTCGCTGTCCGTCGCCGAGCGGCTGGAAGTCATTGAGGCGATCGGCAAGTCCGACCTGCCGAAGGACAAGCTGATGATCGGCACCGGCTGCTGCGCCATTCCGGACACGGTCGCTTTGTCGAAGGCGTCGCTGGCCGCCGGCGTCGTGCGCCTGCTGATGCTGCCGCCCTTCTACTACAAGAACCAGTCGGAGGACGGCCTCTACGCCGCCTTCGCCACCGCCATCGACCGGATCAACGATCCGCGCATGAAGATCTTCCTGTATCACTTCCCGCAGATGTCCGGCGTGCCGATCCCCGACGCCGTCACCGCGAAGCTGATCAAGAATTATCCCGACATCGTCGTCGGCATGAAGGACAGCTCCGGCGATTTCGAGCATATGAAGAAGATGCTGGCCGAGCATCCCGGCTTCGAGCTGTATTCCGGCACCGAGAAGTACCTGCTGGATGTGCTGCGTCTGGGGTCGCCCGGCACCATCTCGGCCACGGTGAACGTGACCTGCGCCCAGGCCGCCAAGGTGTTCGCGAACTGGAAGAGCGACAAGGCCGATGAGCTGCAGGCCGAGATGACCGCCCAGCGCATCGCCATGGAGAGCGCGCCGGCGGCCTCTGCGATGAAGGAAATGATCGCCCGCCAGACCGGCGATGGCGGTTGGCGCCCGGTGCGCCCGCCTTTCGTGGCGATCTCGGACGAGCGTTACGAGGCCCTCGAAGAGAAGCTGGCCCAGACCAACTTCCGCTTCCCCGGGACCCAGGCCAAAGCCGCCGAGTAAGCGACTGCCGATTGCTGAAATGCAGAACCCCCGCTCGGTGAGCGGGGGTTTTTCTTATGCGGCGGTTGCGGTCTCTTGTTCCGCGATGCGCTTCAATTCCGCGAGGCCCTTGTCGAATTCCTTGCCGACCATCTTCTCGGAATTGCAGACCGTGCCGAACAGCCGGGCGACGAAGTTCATCTGGCCCTCCATCGCCCAGGTCAGCTTGGTGCGGCGGGCGGAAACGGGTTCCAGCGTATAGGTGACCCGGTTGCTGGATTTCATCGGGCGATACATGTCCAGTGTCGCGGCGAGGTGCGTGGGGGCAACGGTCTCGACGATGCTGAAGCGTCCGGCGCCGATCTGCTTGCTGCCGGACCATTCCATCGTGGCGCCGGTTCCGGTGGCCGGGCCGGTGAAGACCGGCTTCAGATTCGGGTCCTGGCGCTCAAAGGGCGACCATTCCGCGCCCCGCCGCAGATCGTTCAGGATCGCGAAGATGGTTTCCGGCGCGGCATCGATGATCGTCGAACGGGCGATGCGGAAAATATTTGATCGCAGTGCCGCATAGAGCAGCAGACCACCAATGCCAAGTGCCAGGATAATCAGGATTGTGTTCAGCATGATCGTCACTTCCATCGCCGGTAATGACCGGTCATGAATTCCTGCCAACTCCCGCCCGCATCCAGCATATAGCTGGTAAAGGTGCGGTGGTCGTCGCTCAGGATTTCGATGACATCCTTGTAGGAGGCGATGCTGCCATCACCGCTAAAGCTGGGGCCGTCAGAATGCAGGGCAAGGCGCCGGAAAGGTTCCTCGATCTTCGCCTCATAGACCCAGAGCCGGGTCATCATCGAGCCGAACCAGGTACCGACATAACGCTTGTTCTCCGGCTCGTAGCCCAGTGTCAGCACCGTCTGGGCCGTGCCGCCGCCCGGCATCTCGCCCGTGCCCTCGGCCATGATCCAGGCATCACCAATGGCGCGGACCGTCTCGGTCCCGGCGAATGTCTCGCGGGGTTTGTCGGGACCCATGGAGCATTCATGCTCATAGCTCCATTCGCCGACCAGCCGGGTCAGCCATTCATGTTCCTTGTGTATGTCAGGCTTCATCATCCTCAGCATCCATCCTTGTGTGCTGAATGTTGATATCAACATGATTGGAATCTGTCAAAGCTGATTTTCCACCTACCGGAAAGTTAGCCCTTCTGGAAAATTAGCGATGCGCCAGCACGATGCCGGCAACGATGGCGGCAATCCCGGCCAGCAGTGACAGGGTGACCGGCTCACCCAGCAGCAGGATGCCGAGCAGCGCCGCTGTCGGCGGGCTGAGGGACAGAAACACCGCCACGCGGCTGGCCGGGGCATGGCCCAGCGCCCAGAGCCAGAGGAAATAGAACACGCCGCTGCTGATGCCGATGAACAGCACTGCCAGCACGCCGCTCAGTTCCAGCCCCTGGAGCGGCGCTGCCTGCTGCTCCATCAGGGCCAGCGGCGCCAGCGCCAGGACGGCCGCTGCCATGGCGACGGTGCTGATCTTCAGGATCGGATAGCGGCGCAGATAGGGCCGGTACAGCACCGAGCAGATCGCCCCCGTCGTGGCACTGCCCAGCACGGCCAGCACGCCGATCCAGGCATCCGGTCCTGTGAGCGGGTTCAGCACGGCCTCGCCCAGCGCCAGCCCGACGCCCAGCAGGGTCAGCAGCCCGCCCAGGCCCTTTGCCAGCCCCAGTCTTTCGTGGCCCAGCAGCGCCGCCAGCCCCAGCGTGATCAGCGGCATGGTGGCGAAGAGCAGGGCGGCGCGCGCGGCCGTGGTGTAATGCAGGCCAATATTCAGCAGCAGCACCAGCAGGGCGAACTGGCCAATGCCCAGCACCGCGATGAGGACGAGGTCACGTGGCGCAAACCGCACCGCAGGGGCCAGCAAGGCGGGGCCGAGCAGGATCAGGAAGCCGATCGCATAGCGCAGCAGGGCCAGCGTCGCCGGGCCGGTCTGTTCGACGACATAGCGGCTGGCGACCAGCGCAGCACCGACCTGCACCCCGGTGGCGGCCGCCGCGCCGGCGGCCAGTAATGAAATCCTGCTGCTCACCGGAGCGGCGGTGCTCACAGATCGCGCTCCCAGGTTTCCGAGACCAGATCCTTGCCGAAGCTATGATGCGGCGCCGAGGCGGTCATCGTGAAGCCGGCTTTCTGGTAGATATGCCGGGCGGCATGCAGCACGTCATTGGTCCACAGCGTCATGCGGGTGTAGCCGGCAGCGCGGGCAAACCGCAGACACTCCTCAACCAGCCTGTGGCCCAGCCCGAGGCCGCGGGCTGCCGGATCGACGATGACCAGACGCAGCTTGGCCGTCGTTGAATCGGAACGCACGACGAAGGCGGAGCCAACGCGCTCCCCCGATTTCTCGGCGATCCAGCAGCAATTATCGGCCGGGTTGAAGTCGCGCAGGAAGTCACCGGCGATCTGGGCGACCAGCGCCTCGAAGCTGATGTCCCAGCCATATTCCTGCGCATAGAGCTCGCCATGGCGCTGGATCACCCAGCCGATATCGCCGGGCCGGTGCGGACGGATAAGGCAGGCGGTTGCTTGTGGCGGCGGGCCGCCCAGCAGGGTCTCGGCGGTTTCCAGCGCCTCGACCAGCTGGCGCTGCCGTCTCTCCGGCAGGGCGCCGAGCAGCGCGCCGATCTCGTCATGGCTGCTGGCATTCAGCGCGGCGAAAGCGTCGCGGCCGAGGGGAGTCAGCGATAGGATATTCTGCCGGCCATCGCTTTTCGAGGGTCGGCGGATCAGCACGCCGCGTTCTTCCAGCGTGCGCAGAACCCGGCTGAGATACCCGGCATCAAGGCCGAGGTCGCTGCCCAGATCAGCCGCAGTGACGCCGTCGCGCTGGGCCAGCTCATAGATGATGCGGCCTTCGGTCAGCGAGAAGGGGCTGTTGTGAAGCCCTTCATGCAGCACGCCGATTCGGCGCGTATAGAAACGGCTGAACCGGCGTATCGCGGCAATGCGGGCTTCCAGAACGGCATCTGACATTACTGCCTCCCTCTGGAAGCAGCATTCGCCAGTTAATTGCTAAAAGCAACTATCTCGTTGCTTCCAGCCTTAATTGATTCGCTTGCCGTTGTCGCTGTTGAACAGATGCAGTTCCTCCAGCGGCGGGGAAAGATGCACCGTTGCACCGATCTGCACCGGCGAGATACCCGGCAGGCGCGCGGTCAGGCTGGAGTCCGTGCCCTCGATATGGCCATAGACCAGCGTGTCGGCGCCCAGCATTTCAACCAGATCGACGACAATGGCGATGGTCGCGTCGGATTTGTCGGCCTGCTCAGTAAGGTGCTCCGGGCGCAGGCCCAGCGTGACCGGGCCGCCGGCACCCGCAGGCGCTGTCGGCACCGGCAGGGTCATGCCACCGCCGAGGTCGACGGTCTTGCCATCGGCCGACAGGGTCGCCGGCAGGAAATTCATCGCGGGCGAGCCGATGAAACCGGCAACGAAAACGGTGGCCGGGCGCTGATAGACCTCAAGCGGGGTGCCGATCTGCTCGGCAACGCCGCTATGCATGACGACCAGCCGGTCGGCCATGGTCATCGCCTCGACCTGGTCATGGGTGACATAGATCGACGTGGTGCCGAGACGGCGCTGCAGGCGCTTGATCTCGACGCGCATCTGCACGCGCAGCTTGGCGTCGAGGTTGGACAGCGGTTCGTCGAACAGGAACACCGCCGGCTCGCGCACGATGGCGCGGCCCATGGCGACGCGCTGGCGCTGGCCGCCGGAAAGCTGGCGCGGCCGGCGCTCCAGCAAAGCGGAGAGCTGCAGCAGATCGGCTGCCATCTTAACCCGCTTCTCGATCTCGGCCTTTGGCAGGCCCTTGATCTTCAGGCCATAGGCCATGTTGTCGTAGACCGACATATGCGGGTAGAGAGCGTAGTTCTGGAACACCATGGCGATGTCCCGGTCCTTCGGCTCGAGATCGTTGACCACCCGGTCGCCGATGGAAACCTCGCCGCCGGTGATCTCCTCCAGCCCTGCCACCATGCGCAGCAGCGTGGACTTGCCGCAGCCCGAGGGCCCGACCAGCACAACGAATTCCCCGTCCTGGATATCCAGGTCGATACCGTGGATGACCTGTGTGTCGCCGTAATGCTTGACGACCTGCTTCAGATGGACGTCTGCCATCATGTCCTCATTCGGTGCTTATTTTTCAGTTTCGACCAGGCCTTTGATGAACAGGCGCTGCATGAAGATAACGATAGCCACCGGCGGCAGCATGGCCAGCATGGCGGTCGCCATGACAGCCGGCCAATCCGTGAAATCGTCGATACCGATCATGTGGCTGATGCCCATGACGATGGTGTTCATCGATTTGTCGGTGGTGATCAGCAGGGGCCAGAGATACTGGTTCCAGCCATAGATGAAGAGAATGACGAACAGCGCGGCGATGGTGGTGCGCGACAGCGGCAGCAGGATGTCAAAAAAGAAACGGATCGGCCCGGCGCCGTCGATGCGCGCGGCCTCCAGCAGCTCGTCTGGAATGGTCATGAAGAATTGCCGGAACAGGAAGGTCGCCGTCGCCGAGGCGATCAGCGGCACCGTCAGCCCGGCATAGGAATTCAGCATGTCCAGATTGGCCACCACCTCGAAGGTCGGCAGGATGCGCACCTCGACCGGCAGCATCAGTGTGATGAAGATGGTCCAGAAGCACAGCGTGCGGAACGGGAAGCGGAAATAGACGATGGCATAGGCCGATGTCAGCGAGATCACGATCTTGCCGACCGCGATGACCAGCGCCATGACAAGGCTGTTGAACATCATCAGCCCGACCGGGATCGCGTTCCTCGATCCCTCGAACAGGGCGCGGGTATAGTTCTCGATCATGTGCGGACCCGGAATCAGCGGCAGCGGCGGCCGCATGATCTCGTTCTGGGTCACGGTCGAGGCGACGAAGGTGATGTAGAGCGGGAACGCCACGATCAGGATTCCGCTGATCAGGATGGCGTGGCTGAGAAGGGTAAGGCCGGGGCGACGTTCGATCATGGCGCGCTCCTCAGTAATGGACGCGGCGTTCGATATAGCGGAACTGCACGACGGTCAGGCTGATGACGATGAACATCAGGATGACAGACTGTGCGGCAGACCCGCCAAGATCGAGGCTCACGAAGCCGTCGGAGAACACCTTGTAGACCAGGGTTTCGGTGGCCTTGCCCGGCCCGCCATGCGTGGTCGCATGGATGATGCCGAAGGTGTCGAAGAAGGCATAGACGATGTTCACCACCACCAGGAAGAAGGTGGTCGGCGACAGCAGCGGGAAAATGATGGTCCAGAACCGGCGCGACGGACCGGCGCCGTCAATCGCGGCAGCCTCGATCAGCGACTTCGGAATGGATTGCAGCCCCGCCAGGAAGAACAGGAAGTTATAGCTGATCTGCTTCCACGCGGCGGCGAAGACAATCAGCACCATGGCCTGGTCGCCGTTCAGCACGTGGTTCCAGTTATAACCGGTCTGCTTCAGCCAGAAGGCGATGAGACCGATAGACGGGTTGAACATGAACAGCCACAGCACGCCGACAATGGCGGGGGCGACGGCATAGGGCCAGATCAGGAAGGTGCGGTAGATATTCGTGCCCTTGATGACCCGGTCGGCCATGACCGCCAGCACCAGGGCCATGCCCAGTGACAGCGAGGCGACCGAAATGCTGAAAACCGCTGTCGTCCTGAACGAGGCGAAATACAGCGGGTCGTTATAGAGATTCTCGAAATTCTCGAACCAGACGAATTCCCGCGACAGCCCGAAGGCGTCCTCGATCAGCAGGGATTGATAAAGCGCCTGGCTGGCCGGCCACAGGAAGAAGACGGCCGTGATGACGAGCTGGGGTAGCACCAGCACGAAGGGCAAGAGCTTGTGGCGAAAGACGACACGTTTCTCCATCTCGCCTTCTGGTCCTCGATAGGGTCTGGAATGATGATCGGATCGGGTGGCTCAAAGGCTCAGGCGGCGCATCCGAAAATGCGCCGCCTGTTTCAGCCCGTTAATCCGTCAGGCGGATTACTTGTTGGCGCGCTCGAAGCGACGCAGCAGCTCGTTGCCACGCGCGACGGCGTTGTCCAGGGCGACCTTTGCAGTCTTCTCGCCCGACCACACACCCTCGAGCTCTTCGTCGATGATGGTGCGGATCTGGTCGAAGCTGCCAAGGCGCAGGCCCTTGGAATTGTTTGTGGGGGCCTTGCCGGTCATCTGGATGATGGCAATGTCGGTGCCGGGGTTCTTGTCGTAGAAACCCTCTTTCTTGGTCAGCTCATAGGCCGCCGGGGTGATCGGCAGGTAGCCCGTGTTCTGGTGCCAGTAGGCCTGCATTTCCGGCTTGGCCAGGAAGTTCAGGAACTGGGCAACGCCCTTGTAGGCTTCCTTGCTGTGACCCTGCATGACCCAGACCGACGCGCCGCCGATGATGGTGTTGAAGGGCGCGCCCTCGACATCGGCGTAATAGGGCAGGTTGCTGATGGCGAACTCGAACTTGGCTTCCTTCTTGACGCCGGCATAGCCAGCCGAGCTTTCAAACATCATGCCGCATTCGCCGCTGCGGAACCGCGCAGCCGCCTCGTTCCGGCGACCGCCGTAGATGAATTTGCCTTCCTTGGCCCATTTGCCGAGATTGGCGATATGCTTGACCTGCACCGGACCGTTGAAGGTCAGCTGTGCATCCATGCCTTCCATGCCGTTCGACTTGGTGGCGAAGGGCTGGTTGTGATAGGCGCTGAGGTTTTCCAGCTGGGTCCAGGACTGCCAGGAGACGGTCATCGGGCACTCGACGCCAGCAGCCTTCAGCTTGTCCAGCGCGGCGCCGACCTGCTCCCAGGTCTTGGGCAGGGTCATGGTGTCGATACCGGCCTTCTTGAACAGATCCTTGTTCACATACATGACCGGGGTCGAGCTGTTATACGGGAAGGACAGCATCTTGCCGTCGAGCGTGCTGTAATAGCCCGTCACCGCAGACAGGTAGTTCTTCGGGTCGAACGGGAAGCCGCCTTCGTTCATGACTTCGTATACCGGCTTGATGGCGCCCTTGGCGGCCATCATGCTGGCGGTGCCGACTTCATAGACCTGCAGCAGATGCGGCTGCTGCTTGGCACGGAAGGCTGCGACGCCGGCATTCAGCGTCTCGGAGTAGTTGCCCTTGTTGGTGGCAACGACCTTGTAGTCCTTCTGGGACGCGTTGAACTGGTCGACCTGGCCCTGCAGGATTTCACCGAGGCGGCCGCCCATGGCATGCCACCACTGAATCTCGGTCTGGGCATAGGCGGCGCTGGCGCCGGTGAGGGCCGCGGCGAAAACGCCAGCGGCGAGCGCGGTCTTGCGAAGCATCATGTTACAATCCCCCCTTTGGGATAAAAGACCCGATAATTCGGTTAGGCTCTTGTATGCGGGTCCCATTACGACTTGGTGACATTTAAATGAAGCTTTTCTTTCAGCCAATCCTTTTCGTCATAATTTCCGCCGCAAGCTTCGGATAGTTGTCGGACGCGGCATCAGGGTATGGGTTGGAATGATCATCGTTTCAGGAGGCCCCGCCATGGCCAATATCACCACCACCGACGAAACTGCCTGGCAGCAGGTACTGTCGCGCGACGCCGACGCAGAGGGCGCTTTCGTCTATGCCGTCACCTCGACCGGGATCTATTGCCGGCCGACCTGCCCCAGCCGGCGACCGAAGCGCGAGAATGTGCGCTTCTTTGGCGTACCGGAAGCAGCCGAGCAGGCCGGGTTCCGGGCCTGCAAAAGGTGCCGCCCGGAAATTGCCGAGGCGCAGGATCCGCGTCTCGTGGCAATCCGTCAGGCCTGCCGCCAGATTGAGCAGGCCGATACCGTGCCGGGCCTGGAGGCGCTTGCCGGGCAGGCCGGGCTGAGCCCGTTTCATTTCCAGCGCCTGTTTGCCCAGATCGTCGGGGTCAGCCCCAAGCGCTATGCCGAGGCGCGGCGCCAGTCCCGCCTGCGCCATCAGCTGCGCAAGGGCGAGGCCATTGGAAGCGCGCTCTATGGTGCGGGCTATGGCTCCTCCAGCCGGCTTTACGAAAAGGCCGGTGAGTATCTCGGCATGACGCCAGCCACTTATAAGAAGGGCGGCGATGGTATGGCGATCCGCTATGCTCTGGCGGAAACGCCGCTGGGCCTGCTCTGCGTCGCGGCGACGGAGCGGGGGCTGTGCGCTGTCAGCCTGGCCGATGATCCGGCAGAAGCGCTGGCCGATCTGGCGGCGGAATTTCCCCGCGCGGTGAAGACGCCGGACCAGGAGGGGCTGGGCGCGCTGCTGGCGGTGATTCTGGAGCATGTCGCCGGTACACGTCCGCATATCGACCTGCCGCTGGATATCCGGGCGACGGCGTTCCAGCATCAGGTCTGGGAACAGCTGCGGCAGATCCCCCGGGGCGAGACCCGCTCCTACACTGACATCGCCGAAGCGCTGGGCAACCCCCAGGCCGTACGCGCGGTCGCGCGGGCCTGCGCCACCAATCCCGTCGCCATCGTGATCCCGTGCCACCGTGTGGTCCGTCAGGATGGCGCGCTGGCCGGCTATCGCTGGGGGCTGGAGCGCAAGCGCGCGCTCCTGAAGGCGGAACAAAAAGCGGAATGACGTCTTAACATCTTTTCACAACCCACTGAATATACTATAAATATGCAGGTCGGCTGAGCGGCGCGAATCGGGCAGAACCTTCCGAATGACAGGTTGATGCCAGTTAGCGCCTTTCAAATCGAAGGCGGTATCGTATATACGAACTGTCTTTTAAACGAATATGCCTGATTTGCTTTGTAACGTTCCTGGGTTGAATAGTAATCGCAGTGAGTAAGACGGCTTCCAAAGCAGGGGCCAGAGGCCTCAAGGCCGATCCGTCCGAGCGCAGCCGGGGACGGCGCGGAAACGCGTCCAAAGCAACTAGACGGCATAAATCAAGTATTTTAGGTTTTTTGTTTAAATGGGCGGCTGTTGCTGCCATCTGGGGCGTCGTTATTGTCGGCGGCGCCATCGCTTATTTCGCCTATCAGCTGCCGGATATCGACAATCTCAGCGCGCAGAGCCGCACGCCCAGCGTCCGGCTGCTCTCGACGGATGGATCGATCTTCTCCACATCCGGCCAGGTGCATGGTGAATCGCTGTCGATACGCGAGATGCCGGCGCATCTGCCGCGCGCCGTACTGGCAATCGAGGATCGCCGCTTCTACCAGCATTTCGGGGTCGATCCCTGGGGGGTGATCCGGGCGGCGGTGACCAATCTGACGTCCGGCCGTGTTGCCCAGGGTGGCAGCACCATCACCCAGCAGCTGGCCAAGAACCTGTTCCTGACACCGGAGCGCAGCTTCGACCGCAAGGCGAAGGAGATGCTGCTGGCCCTCTGGCTGGAGCATAAATTCACCAAGGACGAGATTCTCGCCATCTATCTCAACCGGGTCTATTTCGGCGCTGGCACCTATGGCGTCGATGCCGCCGCCTGGCGCTATTTCGGCCATTCGGCGCGCGAGGTGACAGTCTATCAGGCAGCGATGCTGGCCGGGCTGCTGAAGGCGCCGTCGCGCCTCAGCCCGTCGCGCGACCGCAAGCCGGCCGACGACCGCGCGCGTCAGGTTCTGGCCAGCATGGTGGAGGCCGGCTTCATCGAGTCCACCGCTGCGGCCCGGGCCGCCCAGCAGAGCACGATGCTGGCCATGGGTCCCGGCGGGAATACCGGCAGCCGGTATTTCGCCGATTGGGTGCTGGATCAGGTGGCCGGCTATATCGGCTATCTCGGCAAGGATCTGATCGTCACGACGACGCTGGAGCCGGGCTTGCAGCGCGTAGCGGAAGAGGAGACCAGGGCGATCCTGGCGCGCGAATCCGGTGCCCGGAATGCCTCCCAGGCCTCGCTGGTGGCGCTTGATCTGGATGGCGGCGTGCGCGCCATGGTCGGCGGCCGGGATTATCTGGAAAGTCAGTTCAACCGCGCGACGCAGGCCCAGCGCCAGTCTGGCTCCGCCTTCAAGACCTTCGTCTATCTGGCGGCCCTGCAGGCCGGCTGGAAGGCAACTGACCTGATCGAGGATACGCCGATCACCGTGCGCAACTGGTCGCCGGTGAATATTGACGGGCGCTATCGCGGCCCGGTGACGCTGACCCAGGCGCTGGCGCAGTCATCCAACGTCGCCACCGTGCGCCTGTCGGAGCGCATCGGGCGCGGCCGGGTGATCGAAACCGCCCGCCGCCTTGGCCTGTCAGGGACGCTGGACAATCACCCCAGCCTGCCGCTGGGCGTCGACGAGGTGAATTTGCTGGAGCTGACCGGCGCCTATGGCGCCATCGCCAATGGCGGCCAGGGTGTGCAGCCTTATGGCATCCGCGAGATCCGGGACGCGTCCGGCGCCGTGCTGTTCCGGCATGGCGGCTCCGGCATCGGCCCGGTCATGTCGCCGCAGGAGGCCGCGTCGATCACCGATATGCTTACCCGGGTTATCGAGGACGGCACGGGCCGCGCCGCGCGCCTGCCACGGCCGGTTGCCGGCAAGACCGGCACCAGCCAGGATTTCCGCGATGCCTGGTTCATCGGCTTCTCCAGCGATCTCGTCACTGGCGTCTGGTTCGGCAATGATGACGGCCGCCCGATGGCCAAGGTGACCGGCGGCACCTTGCCGGCCATGCTGTGGCGGGGTTTCATGGAACGCAGTCATCAGGGTCTGCCACCGCGCCCGCTGGTCGCGCATTCGCTGGTCCGCATCCAGCAGGCCGCCAACACCAACCCGCTCATGCGCCTGGACTGATCCCCGTCTTCGTGAGGCGGCGGCGCACCAGCAGCAGATAGGATGCCAGAGCCAGGCTCGTGGTCAGGCCGATGGTCACCGTCATCGGCACCACTGTGCCGTCATGCCAGTGGCCGACGCCGATCCCGACCAGGGCGGCCAGCCCCATCTGCAGGAATCCCAGCAAAGCCGAGGCGGTGCCCGCCATCTTCGGATAGGGACCGATGGCGCCGGCCTGTGCATTCGGGAAGATCAGCCCCAGTCCGGCCATGACCAGCGCGAAGGGCACCAGCACCGTCGCCACATGGGCGATGCCCAGCAGCCCCAGCAGGGCCATTGTGAGGCCGCAGGTCGCCGCCAGAATACCGCCGGCCAGGATCAGGCGCTGGATGCCGAACCGGCTGCCCAGCCGGCCTGCAGTGAAGCTGCCGGCCATGTAGCCAAGCACGACTGCGGCGAAGCAGAAGCCGAAATAGGCTTCCGGCACACCCAGCACCTGGATCATCACGAAGGATGAGCCGGAGATGAAGGCAAAGATCGTCGAATAGGAAAAGGCGATAGTCAGCACATAGCCGATATAGACCGGGTCGCGCAGCAGCCTTCCGTAATTGCTGATCAGCGCGCCGATGCGCAGCGCCTGCGGGTCGCGCCAGGCGTTGGTTTCATCAAGCAGGAAATAGATACCCAGCAGGGTCATGACGCCAAACCCGGTCAGCACCCAGAAATTCGCCTGCCAGCCGAACCAGACATGGAGCACGCTGCCAAGTATGGGGGCGGCGGCCGGCACCAGCGCCATGGCGCTTGCCATATAGGCGAGCACCGTGGCGGCCCGTTCCGGGCCATAGACGTCGCGGACCACGGCGCGGCCCAGCACCGGCCCGCAGCACGCGCCAATGGCCTGCAGCAGCCGCGCCAGGATCAGCGTCTCGATGGTCAGCGCCAGCGCGCAGGCGACGCTTGCAGCGGCATAGAGGGCGATCCCGCCCAGCATGACAGGACGCCGCCCGAACCGGTCGGAGAGCGGGCCATAGGCCAGCTGGGCGATGGCGAAGCCGACCAGAAAGACGCTGAGGGTCAGCTGCACGCTGCCGACATCGGTCTGGAAGACCTGTGTCATCGCCGGCAGCGAGGCGAGATACATATCGGTCGAGATCGGCCCCAGCGACACGCAGATGGTCAGCAGGGCCGCGACCAGCAGGCTGTCGGCTTTTGGGCGGCCCCGCGGGCGGCCTTCAGCCATAGCGGTGCAGCCTGGGGCCATTGACCCGCAGCCAGCGCTGCGCCGCCTTGCGGTCGACGCCCTGCTGGTCGACCAGCCGCCAGAAGCGCGGTCCGTGATTCATCTCGGCCAGATGCGCCACCTCATGCGCCACGACATAGTCGCGCACGAAATCCGGGGCCAGGATCAGCCGCCAGCACAGCGACAGATCGCCCTTGGATGAGCAGCTTCCCCAGCGGCTGCGCGTGTCGCGCACCGTGATCCGGCCGAGCGGCCGGCCGAGGGCGGCGGCGCGGCGGCGCGCCTCATCCCCCAATTCGCGCTTCGCCTGCGCCTTCAGCCAGTCGGCGACCCGGCGCTCCAGATATTCCGGCTTGCCGGCGACATGCAGCTCGTCCTCTTCCAGCCAGACCGTGCCGCGGGCCTCCGGCCGATGGCGGATGCGGTGGTCACGGCCGAGATAGGGCACGATGGCGCCATCGGCCAGCGGCAGGCGGCCGGGAATCTTCGCCATGCGCGCCTCGACCCAGCCCTGATGCGCGGCCAGGAAGGCCTTCGCCTCGGCCAGCCGCACGATTGCAGGCAGAACCAGCGTCACCGTGCCGGTCTGGTCGATGCGCAGGATCAGCCGCCGCGCCCGGGGGCTGCGGCGCAGGGCGACGGCAAGCTCGCGCCCATCGGCCAGGGCCAGCGGCAGGGCGCTGTCGCTCATGGGCCCGCGACCGGGCGGGACGCCAGCGCGGGCCGCACCAGAATCAGATAGCACAGCAGCACGGCTGTGGCGGACAGGGCGAAGACGATCTGCATCGGACTATCATGCAGGTCATGCAGCAGCCCGACCAGCAGGGACATCAGCATGGCGATGCCCATCTGCAGGAAACCCATCAGCGCCGAGGCAACGCCGGCGATCTTCGGGAAGGGGCCGATGGCGCCGGCCATGGCGCTGGGGATCAGCAGCCCCATGCCGATCAGCATCAGCATCATCGGGGCGATCACCGCAGCGGCGCCCAGTATGCCGGCCAGCGCCACGCCCAGCATGATCAGCCCGGCGGCGAAGACGATGCCGGAGCCGATGGCGACCATGCGCGACAGGGCAACTCGGCCGGACAGCCTGTTGGCCAGGAAGCTGCCAATCGCATAGCCGATGACATTGAAGATCGCCAGCAGGCCGAAGACATCCGGGCGGATGCCCAGCTGCTCAATCAAGATGAAGGGGCTGCCGGTCATATAGGCGAACATCGTGCCGAAGGTGAAGGCCAGGGTCAGCGTGTAGCCCATATAGAGGCGTGTACGCAGCAGCGCGCCGAAATTCCGCAGCATCACGCCGACATCCAGTGCGTGCGGGTCCGGCGCCGGGTTGGTTTCCTGCACGAAGATCAGGGTGACAGCCAGCAGCATGACTCCCCAGGCAAACAGGAAGAAGAAGCTGGCCTGCCAGCCGAACAGCACTTCCAGCACCCCGCCCAGCACAGGCCCGGCGGCCGGGGTGGCGGCCAGCGCCAGGCCGACCAGCGCCATCACCTTGGCATAATCCGGCCCGGCATAGAGGTCGCGCCCCATCGCCCGCGCCAGCACCTGTCCGGAACAGGCGCCGATGGCCTGGAACAGCCGCGCCACGATCAGCCATTCGATGCTGGGCGCCAGCGCGCAGCCCAAACTGGCCAGCGCGAAGACCGCCAGGCCGCCCAGCAGCACCGGCCGCCGGCCATAGCGGTCGCAGAGCGGGCCATAGGCCAGCTGTGCCACCGCGAAGCCGGCCAGGAAGACGGTCAGGGTCAGCGCGACGGTGCCGCCATCGGTGGCGAAATAGCCGGTCAGCGAGGGCATGGCCGGCAGATAGATGCCGGTGGCCATCTGGCCCATCGCCACCAGCACGGTCAGATAGGCGATGGTCCAGGGCGAGGAAGGTCGGATCATGATTGGCGCGCCAAGTATCGGGTCCGCTGATATACGCTGGCCGGGCGTGGAAACCCAGACCCTATGGCTGCGTATCTGCCATACCCTGTCAGGGGGCGGGTTAGCGCCGGGCGATCAGGAAGATGCGGCGGAAGGGAAACAGCGTCGTGCCGTCATTGCGCTGGACATAGGTGCGGCGCAGCTTCGCCGCGTAATCGGCAACGAAGGCGGCGCGTTCCTCGCCCTGCAGCACGGCGAAGACCGGCGTCAAAGCGGTGCCCTTCACCCATTCCAGCACCGGGTCATCGCCGGTCAACACATGCAGATACTCGGTTTCCCAGATATCGATATGGCGAAAGCCGAGATCGGCCAGAATGCCGTAATAGACACCGGGATCGGCGACCGGGTCGCGCCGCAGCACGCCGTCCAGCACGGTCTTCCAGCGCGGCTCGGCTGCTGTCTCGCGCATCAGCACATGCGAGGGCGCATCGAAATTGCGCGGCATCTGGACCGCCAGCGCGCCCTTCTCGTTCAGCATGCCGGCGATGCCGGCGAAGACCGCCGGATGATCGCCGATCCATTGCAGCACGGCATTGGAATAGACCAGGTCGACCGGGCTGGCGGGCTGCCAGCGGGTCAGATCGGCCTCCACCCAGTCGATATCGGAGTCCAGCTTGCGCGCCTTGGCCAGCATGTCGGCCGACATGTCCATGCCGGTGATCTTCGCCTGCGGCCAGCGCGCCCGGATTGCCAGTGTCAGATCGCCGGTGCCGCAGCCGATATCGATGATGCTTTCGGGGGTATCGAGCGGCACCTGCGCCAGAAGGTCGAGGCCGGGTCGGAAGCGCGGGCCGGAAAATTTCAGATACTGATCCGCGTTCCACCGATCCATCATGTCCTCTGTGCGTTCCGGGCTAGACCGCCCCGGGCAGGAGGATGCGGAAGCCGCTTCCCGTGCTGCCGGTATGGGCCAATTCTATCGTCCCGCCATGGCCGTGCACCAGTTCTTTCGCGATGGCGAGGCCCAGGCCGGTGCCGGCGGCCTTGGTCGATCCGGCGAAGGGCTTGAACAGCGTCGCCTGCACGGTTTCAGGAATGCCGGGACCATTATCCTCGATCAGGATCTCAGTGCCGTAGGGCCTCTGCTGTGCGGCGAAGCGGATGCGGGTGGCCCCTGCCTCCAGCGCGTTGCGTGCCAGATTGACCAGCACCCGGTGGAACTGGTGCGGGTCCAGCGCAACGCTCAGCTCCGGGTCAATATCGACAGCGATCTCGGGAATGCTTTCGGCCGGGAAGAAGCCGGTGTCGATCTCATCGACGATCTCCTCGACCATCAGGCGCAGATTGACGGGTTCCTTCTGCACCGGCGGGTGTTCCTGGGTGAAGTTCAGCGTCTGGGTGCAGATATTCACCGCCCGGTCGAGGCTGCGGAACAGGGTCGGCATGACCCGCTTCACATCCGGGTCGGTGCTGCGCGATAGCGTGTCATAGACCAGCGAGGCGGTTGCCAGCGTGTTGCGCAGATCGTGATTCACCTTGGAGACGGCCGCACCCAGCGTGGCCAGGCGGGTCTTCTGCTTCAATGCGGTTTTCAGATCCTGCTGCATGGCGGCCAGTTCGCGCATCGCCGTGCCGATCTCGTCGCGCCGCCGGCTCGCCGGGAAGACAGGCGTATCCACCGGCGCGCGGCGGAACTGCGTCATGCTGGCGGTGATCTGCTGCATCGGCCGCACCAGTTGCAGGCGAAGGCTGAAAAACACCAGGGCCGCGGTGATGAAGGAAATTACCAGCGACAACGCCAGGATACGCTTCGAGAAGCCGAGCATTTCCCGGCGCAGCGGCGCCTCATCGAACACCACGGATACCACGACGCGGGCATCCTTTGGCGAACGACCGATGACCTCAATGATGCGCGGCTGGCGCTGGAACAGCGTGTCGAAGGCCTCCATGATCATATCCATGACCATGGTGCTGCGCAGGTCGAAGCTGGCCTCGGTCCGGGGCGTCTCCTCGCCCAGCATATGGGTCATCACATCCTGCTTGAAGATGCCAATGGCATGGGCATCGACATGATTCAGCAGGGCGATCTCCAGCTCCGGCGTGACCATGCGGTCGGGGGCGGCGTCAATGGTCAGCGCCGCCAGATGGGCCGTGCTGAGTTTTTCCAGGAAATAGGCTTCGCGGAACCGGGCGATGGACGGGGTGTAGATCAGCACCTCGGCCAGCATGACGAAGCCGATGGTCAGCACCAGCAGGCGGGCGGAAAGGCTACGGTTGAAGGCGCGAAGCGGCATGCCGCCAGTCTAGGGCAGTTTCAGCAGGAAACGCACCAGCTTCCGCGTCCGCTCGCCGAACAGGCTGGGCGTATAGAAGCTGCCGGCGGCGCGCTTGCTCGCCTCGCCCAGCGTCGGGTAGGGCAGGATCAGCCCGGCGATGGCGCCGATCTTCATCTTGCGGGAGATCGCCAGCGCCCAGAGATGGATCAGCTCGCCGGCCTGCGGGCCATAGATCGCCGCCCCCAGGATGCGGCCATTGCGCCGCACGAACACCTTCACCAGGCCCTCGGTCGCGCGTTCCGCCTGCGCCCGGTCGTTTTCCGCAAAGGGCCAGCGCAGCACCCGGACATCGTCATGCGCGCGCAGCGCCTCCTCCTCGCCCATGCCGACCTGCGCCAGCTCGGGATCGGTATAGGTGGCCCAGGGCACGGCCGAATAATCGACCCGGGCCGGCAAACGGAACAGGGCGTTACGGATGACAATGCCGGCGTGATAGCCGGCCATATGCGTGAACTGGTAAGGCCCGGCGACATCGCCGATGGCAAAGATGCGCCGGTTGCTGGTGCGCAGCCGGGCATCGACTGTGATGCCGGTATTGGTGTGCGCAATCCCGGCGGCATCAAGGCCGAGATCGGCGATGTTCGGGCGGCGGCCGGTGGCGACCAGCAGATGGCTGCCGACGATGTCGCTCGCCACGCCATCCTTTTCCACCATGACCCGCAGGCCGCCTTCCGGTGCGGGACCGACGGCAAGCACTTTCGTCTGCTCGCACAGCACGATGCCGTCGGCGAGAAGCCTCTGGCGCAGCAAGCCTACCAGCTCCGCATCATCCTTGCCGGCAATGCGGGCGGCCTCCACCACGGTCACCTGGCTGCCGAGATTGCGGTGTGCCTGGGCCATTTCCAGCCCGATCGGCCCGCCGCCGATGATGACCAGATGCGCGGGGCGTTCCTCCAGCGCGAAGATCGTCTCATTGGTCAGGAAGGCACTGTCGGCCAGACCCGGAATCGGCGGTACGGCAGGAGAAGAGCCGGTGGCGATGACGAAGCGCCGGGCGCGGATACGCTGGCCGCCGGCCTCGATCTCGTCCGGGCCGGTGAAGCGGGCGGTGGCCTGGATGACCGTGACCCCCAGGCCCTCGAAGCGTTCCACCGAATCATGCGGGGCGATGGCGGCGATGACACCGGCAACATGCTGTTTCACCCGCGCGAAATCGACCTGGGCGGTGGCGTCGATGCCGAAGGCACTGGCCTTGCCGGCGCTGCGCGCGACCCGGCCGGCTTTCAGCAGCGCCTTGGACGGGATGCAGCCGTAATTCAGGCAGTCGCCACCCATCGCGCCGCGTTCGACCAGCACGACCCGCGCGCCCATCTGCACGGCCCCGGCAGCGACCGACAATCCGGCCGATCCGCCGCCGATGACGCAGATATCGGTTTCCAGGACGGTACTCATGCGCGCGCCTGCTGGCGTCGGCGCTTGATGATCTTGTAGAGCACCGGAAGCAGCGCCAGGACGACCAGCCCGAGGATTGGCCCGAAAATCTCCGGGGTGAAGATGATGCTGAGATCCGGCTCCTCGCCCCGGTCGAACACCGCGCCCAGCCCGCTGCCGACGCTGGCATAGACCAGGCTGCCGGGGATGATGCCGAAAAAGGTTGTCAGCGCGTAGAGCCGCAGCCGCACACCGAGAAGGGCGGGCACCACATTGACCACGACGAAGGGGAAGATCGGGATCATCCGCAGGACCAGCAGATAGCTGGTGGCGTTCTCGCAGAATCCCTCTTCCATGCGGGCGAGCCAGGGGCCGGCCCGGTTCCGGAAATAATCGCCGCAGGCGCTGCGGGCGGCCAGGAAGACGCCGATGGCGCCGAGCGTTGCCCCGATGATGACGATGGTCCCGCCCACCGCCACGCCGAACAGGAAGCCCGACAGCACGGTCAGCAGCGTCGCCGCCGGCAGGGAAAAGGCGACGGCCAGCATATAGATCAGCCCGAAGCCCAGCATCGCCACAAAGCCGTGGCGCTCGACCAGCGCCAGCAGCAACTCGCGATTTTCTCGGATCGCCTCGAAGGTGAACAGGCGGTCGAGGCCGAAAGCGAAAAAGCCAATCACCCCCAGCGCCAGCACCGCCACCGGCCACAGGCGCGACAGGCTGAAGCCGGCAGCACTGCTGCCGTCTCCCTCTCTGGCGCTCTTCTGGGGGGCTCGGGTCATAGGGGGCCGTCTCCGCTGTATCGTCCCCAGCGTATATAAAGACGGCGGCGCCCTACAGCCAGTAACCATGGCGTGAAGGGGGACGTGAGGGAGGTGCTAGCGGCGGAACTGCTTGCCCAGCGTCAGCCCCTGGCGTTGATAGGAGGAGCCGATACCCTGGCCGTACAGCTTGTCCGGCTCCCCGGCCAGTTTCTCATAGACCAGGCGCCCGACCAGCTGGCCATCCTCGATCAGGAAGGGGACATCGTGGGAGCGCACCTCCAGCACCGCGCGGGAGCCGATGCCACCCTCGCGTCCGCCAGCCACGCCATGGCCGAAACCGGGATCGAAGAAGCCGGCATAATGCACCCGGAACTCACCGACCGAGGTGTCATAGGCGACCATTTCCGCCGCATATTCCGGCGGCACGGCAACGGTCTCCTTCGAGGCCAGGATGTAGAAATCATCCGGGTTCAGGACCAACCCGCCGGGTGACGCCTTGGCCGCGTGCAGCGGTTCCCAGAAATCCTCGACCGCATAGCCGGCGATATTGTCGAGATCGATCAGCCCGGCATTGCGCCTTGCGCGAAAGCCGATCACCCCGTCGCCGAAGCCCGGTGCCGAGGCATCGCCGACCAGATCGACGCTGAACGGTACGCCGCGCAGCAATTCCTCCTTGTCGAGCGGCCGGTCGGTCAGCTGCTGCGCCAGATGCAGCGCGTGCAGCTCAGACGCCCCCAGGCTGGGCTGGCCCCGGCGCAGGCGCAGCTGGTTCAGCCGCGTGCCCTGGCGGACCAGCACGGAGAAGGTGCGGGGGGCAATCTCGGCATAGAGCGGGCCGTCATAGCCGGCGGGGATCGCCTCGAAGGCCTCGCCATGGTCGGTGATGACGCGGGTGAAGATGTCCAGCCGGCCGGTCGAGCTTTTCGGATTGGCCATGCCGGACAGGCCGGCGCGCAGCTTCAGGCGCTCCATCAGCGGCACGATATAAACACAGCCACGCTCCAGCACCGCGCCCTTTTCCAGGTCGATGGCATGCATGCCGAACTGGTCGATCTTCTGCTGCACGGTGGCGTTGCGGCCGGGCAGGAAGCTGGCGCGCACCCGATGGGCGACCGCGCCCAGCCGCAAATCCAGGCTGGCCGGCTGGATCTGGCCTTCCGGGATCGGCGTATCGGCGGCAATCTCGCCGGTCTCGATCAGATGGCGCAGCATCGGCGCGGACAGGATGCCGGTCCCCTTGATCGGCTGAGTCCGGAGCGCGCTGTTGTTTTGCATGGCGGTTTCGGCCATGGGCGACGATAATCCCTGCTATAAGAGCAGCGCGTGACAATACGCGCCAATGAATCGGTTCCACCGCGATTGACTCGGCGGTGCGTTCCCCTTATACACCGGCCCTCAAATTCCTAAAGCTTTTCGACGTTGGCCAACGGAGAAGACCCGTGAAACGTACTTTCCAGCCCAGTAAAATCGTCCGCGCCCGGCGCCATGGCTTCCGCTCGCGGATGTCGACCGTCGGTGGTCGCAAGGTTATCGCCAATCGCCGCTCGCGCGGCCGCAAGCGCCTGTCGGCCTGATCCGGCTTGGCCGCGCATTGCCTCCTCGAGGTGAATGCGCGCGCCGAATCGGAAATCGCCATGACGGAGCGGCAGGAGCGGGATATTCCCGATACCGGCCGCAGCCAAATCGGCCGCTTGAAGAAGCGGGCCGATTTTCTGCGGGTGGCGGCCGTGCGCCGCAAATGGGCGGCCCCCGGTGTCCTGCTGCAGGTGGCGCTTACGCCTGATACCGGGACACCTGGTACTGGGGCGCCCGACACCGAAACACCCTCCCTTTCCTCGGGTATCCGCATCGGTTTCACCGCCAGCCGCAAAGTCGGCGGGGCGGTGGTCCGAAACCGGGCCCGACGCCGCCTGAGAGCGGCAGTGGACGAGGTTATGCCGCATCACGCGAAACCCGGACACGATTATGTGCTGATCGCCCGCCGCGACACCGCGACGCGCGACTATGCCCTCCTGCTCGACGATCTGCGCCTTGCCCTGAAGCGCACCGGTGCTTTCCGTGACCGCTCTGCCGACCGGGGGGAATCATGAGTCTTCTCGTCCGGTTGCTGCGCCTGCCGATCCATGGCTACCGCTATGTGATTTCGCCCCTGCTGGGGGTGAATTGCCGCTATGGTCCCAGCTGTTCGGAATATGCGCTGGAGGCTCTGGCGGTTCATGGCGCGCTGCGCGGTGGCTGGCTGGCCCTGCGCCGTATTCTGCGCTGCCATCCCTGGGGCGGTTCCGGCTATGATCCGGTACCGCCTAAGGCCTGCGATTCTTCACACCATCATTCCAAATTGCGCGGCACCGCCGCCCCCTTGCCGGAGACGGGTTCCGTCAGATGACCGATCAACGCAATCTCATCATCGCGATCGGCGCTTCGCTGATCATCCTGCTGGGCTTCCAGTATTTCTTCGAGATGCCGCGCCAGCGTGAGCAGCAGGCCCTGGAGCAGCAGGCGGAGATCGCCGATCAGGCGCGCCAGCTGGAATCGTCCCGGCCGACGCCTGCCGCACCCGGCAGCGACACCCCGGCGGCGACGGTCACGGCGGTCACCCAGCCGCAGAACCGCGAGGCGGTCGTCGAGAACGCTCCGCGCGTGCGCATCGACTCGCCGCGCCTGTCCGGCAGCATCTCGCTCGCCGGTGCGCGGATCGACGACATCACGCTGAAGGGCTATCACGTCAATCCGGACCGCAGCAGCCCGAACATCACGCTGCTGACGCCGCTCGGCCTGCCGAAGCCCTATTACACCGAGTTCGGCTGGGTGGCGCAGGGCGAGGGCATCAAGGTGCCGGGCGGGAATGCCGTCTGGCAGGCGGACCGCGAGGTTCTCAGCCCCGACCAGCCGGTAACGCTGAGCTGGGACAATGGCGAAGGGCTGCGCTTCGAGCAGGTCATCTCGCTCGACCAGGATTACATGTTCAGCGTCACCCAGCGGGTTGTGAACCAGACTGGCAACGCAGTTTCGCTCCATAATTACGGCCTGGCGTCGCGCGGCGGCACGCCGAAGACCGCCGGTTTCTTCATCCTGCATGAAGGCCCGGTCGGGGTGCTGGATGGCACGCTGCGCGAAGTGAAGTATGACGATCTGAAGGAAGACGGCAAAAGCGTCGAATATGACAGCACAGGCGGCTGGATCGGTATCACCGACAAATACTGGCTCGTCGCCCTGGTGCCGGACCAGCAGACGCCGGTGAAGGGCCGTTTCCTGCATGCCATGCGCAATAATGACGACCGCTATCAGGTCGATTTCCTTGGCAATGGTTCGCAGGTTGCGCCCGGTGCGACGCTGGAGCAGACCAGCCGCGTCTTCGTCGGCGCCAAGGAAGTGCGGCTGCTCGACCGCTACGAGGAGCAGCACGGCATCACCAATTTCGACCTGGCGATTGATTTCGGCTGGTTCTATTTCCTGACCAAGCCGATCTTCTACGCCATCGACTGGCTGTATCACCTGCTCGGCAATTTCGGCCTCGCCATCCTGGCGCTGACCGTTGGCATCAAGCTGCTGTTCTTCCCGCTGGCCAATAAATCCTACCGGGCGATGAGCAAGCTGAAGGAACTGCAGCCCAAGATGGTGGCGCTGCGCGAAAAGGTCGGCGACGACCGCCAGCGCCTGAACCAGGAGATGATGACCCTCTACAAGAAGGAGAAGGTCAACCCGGCTGCCGGCTGCCTGCCGATCCTGGTGCAGATCCCGGTCTTCTTCGCTTTGTACAAGGTGCTGTTCGTCACCATCGAAATGCGCCACGCGCCGTTCTATGGCTGGATCAAGGACCTCTCCGCGCCCGATCCGACGACGATCTTCAACCTGTTCGGGGTGATTCCGTGGGACCCGCCAACCTTCCTGATGATTGGTGTCTGGCCGATCATCATGGGCATCAGCATGTTCCTGCAGCAGAAGCTGAACCCGCAGCCGGCCGATCCGATCCAGGCCAAGGTGTTCATGTTCCTGCCGATCGTTTTCACCATCATGCTGGCCAGCTTCCCGGCCGGTCTGGTGATCTACTGGGCGTGGAACAACACGCTGTCGATGGCGCAGCAATACGTCATCATGCGGCGCATGGGCGTGAAGGTCGGCGGCGGCTCGGACAAGCCGGCGGCACCCTCGGCCAAGGTTCAGGCCAAGGCGGAAGCGACCAAGGCCAAAGCCCAGAAGCAGAAGAAGTCCTGACCGGATGACAGAGCAGGAAGACGCCGAAAAGGCCGCCGCCCTCGAAGCGGGACGCCTGCTCTTTGCTCAGGATTGCCGGTTCGTCGCGGCGGCTGAGACGCTGGATCGTCTGCCGCCCGACAGCCTGCCGGAGATTGCCTTTGCCGGCCGCTCCAATGTCGGCAAGTCCAGCCTGGTCAATGCCCTGACCGGCCGCAAGACGCTGGCCCGCATCTCCAATACGCCGGGCCGCACGCAGCAGCTGAACTTCTTCAATCTGGGGGAGCGGCTGCTGCTGGTCGACCTGCCGGGCCATGGCTATGCCAAGGTATCGAAAAGCCAGTCGAAGAACTGGACCTTCCTGGTGAAGGATTACCTTCGCGGCCGCGTCGCCCTGCGCCGGGTCTGCCTGCTGGTCGATTCGCGTCATGGGCTGAAGGACAACGACCGCGAGCTGATGGAACTGATGGACAAGGCGGCGGTGGTCTATCTTGTCGCCCTGACCAAGACCGACAAGACCAAGCCGGCCGAGCTGGAAGCCCAGATGGCAAAGCTGTCGGCGGAGCTGGTGAAGCATACCGCCGCCTTTCCCGTGCTGTTCCCGACCAGCGCGCTGGAGGGGACCGGCATAGAAGCCCTGCGCGCCGAACTGACAATGCTCGCCTTGCAGCGGTAACGAAGCGCTGCTAGCCATGGGCGAAGCAGTATCGTTGTTGAGAGGAACCCACCCGCCATGACCAGCCAGACCCCGCCCACCATCAGCCCGCGTGACTGGCTGTCCACCGCCAAGGTCCTGTCGGAGGCGCTGCCCTATATGCGCCGCTATGCCGGCCGCACGGTCGTGGTGAAATATGGCGGTCATGCCATGGGCGATGCCCGTCTGGCGGCGCTGTTCGCGGCCGATATGGTGCTGCTGAAGCAGGTCGGCATTCATCCGGTCGTGGTGCATGGCGGCGGCCCGCAGATCGGCGAGATGCTGAAGCGGTTGCAGATCCAGAGCGAATTCGTCGATGGCCTGCGCGTCACCGACAAGCAGACGGTCGAGATCGTCGAGATGGTTCTCGCCGGGTCGATCAACAAGCAGATCGTCAGCGCCATCCAGGCGGCGGGCGGCCAGGCGGTCGGGCTGTGCGGCAAGGATGGGAACCTGATCCAGGCGCGCCGGCTGCAGCACCGCCAGAAGACCGATTCGAACATCGAGAAGGTGCTGGATCTGGGTTTTGTGGGGGAGCCGGAGCAGGTGAACACGGATATCCTGAAGGTCTTCACCGACACCAAATTCATCCCGGTCATCGCCCCGGTCGGCGTCGGCGCGGATGGCCAGACCTACAATATCAACGCCGATACCTCGGCCGGTGCCATTGCCGGCGCGCTGAATGCCAGCCGCCTGCTGATGCTGACCGACGTGGTGGGCGTGCTCGACAAGGACAAGAAGCTGATCGACGAGCTGACGCTGGACCAGGTCGACAGCCTGATCCGCGATGGCACGATCTCCGGCGGCATGATCCCGAAGGTCGAGACCTGCGTGCAGGCGGTGCAGGGCGGTGTCGATGCCGCCGTCATCCTGGACGGTCGCGGCGAGCATGCCGTGCTGCTGGAAATCTTCACCGAACACGGCGCCGGCACCTTGATCCGCCGGGGATGAGCGCCACCCTTGTCCCTTTCAACACAAGGGCGGGATGACCATGACCGAAACGCGCCTGCCACTGAACCAGGTCGAGCACTGGGTGTTCGACCTGGACAACACGCTCTATCCGGCCTCGTGCGACCTGTTCTCGCAGATCGACTGGCGGATGACGGCGTTTGTCGCTGAGGCACTGAAACTGTCGCCGGAAGAGGCGCGGCCGTTGCAGAAGGCGCTGTTCCGCAAGCATGGCACCACGCTGCGCGGGCTGATGATCGAGCATGGGCTGGAGCCGACGGCCTTCCTGGATTATGTGCATGACATCGATTATGCGCCGGTGCAGTCGGCAGCCCGGCTGAAGGCGGCGCTGGCGGCTTTGCCAGGCGAGAAGCTGATCTTCACCAATGGCACGGTGCGCCATGCTGAGCGCGTGCTGGAACGGCTGGGGCTGGACGGATTCGGCGGCATTTTCGATGTCGTTGCCGCCGGCTACACCCCGAAGCCGGACCCTGCCCCCTACGACCTTTTCGTGAAGCGCCATGCCATAAATCCGCGCCGCGCGGCCATGGTCGAAGATATCGCCCGCAATCTGGTGCCGGCGGCGGCGCTGGGCATGACGACGGTCTGGGTCGCGGGGGGGCCGGACTGGGCGAAGGATGGCGCCACGGGCGACCATATCCACCACACCACCGACGATCTTGCGGCCTGGCTGGAAGCCGCAGCCGGAAAGGCTTCCGCCGGTTGACAGGGCGGGGGTGGCGTACCATCCTCACGCCCGTCCATACGCCTTGAGAAACGGAAGAACACAGCCATGAGCGACGCCTCCCTGCAAGCCACCATCGATGCCGCCTGGGAAGACCGGGCCAATGTCGGCCTGACCACCAAGGGCGAGATCCGCGATGCCGTCGACACGGCGCTGGAAGGCTTGGATTCGGGGAAATTCCGCGTCGCCTCGAAAGAGACCGGTTCTTGGGTCGTGCATCAGTGGCTGAAAAAGGCGGTGCTGCTGTCCTTCCGCCTGTATGACATGGCCCCGATCCCCGGCGGCCCGACCGACCCGGTGCGCGGCGAATCGCCCTGGTTCGACAAGGTGCCGTCGAAATTCTCCGGCTGGGACGAGGCGAAGTTCCGGGGTGCGGGTTTCCGCGCCGTGCCGAATTGCGTGGTCCGCCGCTCCGCCTATATCGCCCCCGGCGTGGTTCTGATGCCGAGCTTCGTGAACCTTGGCGCCTATGTCGATAGCGGCAGCATGGTCGATACCTGGGCCACCGTCGGTTCCTGCGCGCAGATCGGCAAGAATGTGCATCTGTCAGGCGGTGTCGGCATTGGCGGCGTGCTGGAGCCGTTGCAGGCCGATCCGGTCATCATCGAGGATAATTGCTTCATCGGCGCGCGCTCGGAAGTCGTCGAGGGCGTCATCGTCGAGGAAGGCTCGGTGCTGTCGATGGGCACCTTCATCTCGAAATCCACCAAGATCATCGATCGCAACACCGGCGAAATCTTCATGGGCCGGGTACCGGCCTATTCCGTCGTGGTGTCGGGCAATCTGCCGGGCAAGCCGCTGCCGGACGGCACGCCCGGCCCGTCGCTCTATTGTGCCGTCATCGTGAAGCGGGTCGATGCACAGACCCGCTCCAAGACCTCGATCAACGATCTGCTGCGCGACTAAGGCTGACTCCGATGGCTCTCCAGGACCCCGCACTCGATCCCGTCTCCCTCGCCCAGGCGCTGATCCGCTGTCCCAGCGTCACGCCGGTGGATGAGGGTGCGCTGGATGTGCTGGCGCGGGTGCTGGAGGGCATCGGCTTCACCTGCCATCGCCTGCGCTTCGAGGAGGAGGGCACGCCGCCGGTCGATAACCTCTATGCCCGCATCGGCACGGCGGGGCCGGTGTTCTGCTATGCCGGCCATACCGATGTGGTGCCGGTCGGTGATGCGGCGGCCTGGAGCATCGATCCCTTCGCCGCCGAGATCCATGATGGGGTGCTGTACGGGCGCGGGGCGGTGGACATGAAATCCTCCATCGCCAGCTTCGCCGCAGCCGCCCAGGCCTATATCGCGGAAACGGGCACTCTGCCCGGCTCCATCGTGCTGCTGATCACCGGCGACGAGGAAGGCCCGGCGATCAACGGCACCAGGAAGGTGCTGGACTGGATGGCGGCGCGTGGCGAGACCATCGACGCCTGCGTCGTTGGCGAGCCGACCAACCCGACGAAGCTGGGCGAGATGGTGAAGATCGGTCGGCGCGGCAGCCTGACTGGCCGGCTGACCGTCTATGGCGCACAGGGCCATGTCGCCTATCCGCATCTGGCCGATAACCCGATCCATCGGCTGGTGCGCATGCTGGCACCGCTGTCGAAGACCTATATCGACGAGGGCAGCGATTATTTTCAGCCTTCCTCGGTGCAGGTCACCACGGTAGATGTCGGCAACCCGGCCAACAACGTGGTGCCGGCACAGGCCAAGGCGGTGTTCAACATCCGCTTCAACGATCTGTGGACCTCGGAAAAGCTGGAAGCCTGGCTGCGGCAGATTTTCGACGAGGGGCTGGGCAGCGATGGCGGCAGCTACGAGCTGAAATGCTCGGTCAGCGGCGAAAGCTTCCTGACGGAGCCGGGCTGGTTCTCCGATCTGCTGCAGGATGCGGTGGAAGGCGTGACCGGCCTGCGTCCGGAACTCTCCACCACCGGCGGCACCTCGGATGCGCGTTTCATCCGCTCGGTCTGTCCGGTCGCCGAATTCGGGCTTGTCGGCCAGACCATGCACAAGGTGGACGAGCGCGTGGCGGTGGAGGACATCCGCAAGTTGGCGGATATCTTCAAGACCGTGCTGACAGCGTTCTTCGCCCACCCCCGCACCGCGCGCTAGCATGGCGATTCCCAGCCAGCCGGAGATCACCGCGGCGCTGTATGGCGCGCTGCGCCTGGCCCGGCTGGATCGCAGCGGGCTGAATTTCTTCGACCGTTCCTATGACGGTTTCTGGAAAAGCTTCTTCGCCGCCGCCATCGCGGCACCGGCGCATTTCGGGTTGCTGTATTTCACCGGCGCGACAGATCTGGGCCTCGGGCGGCTGCTGGCCGAAGCCATGGTCTATGCCGTGTCCTGGCTCGCCTTTCCGCTGGTGATGGTCTATGTCGCGGAGATGCTGGCCCGGTCCGACCGGTATTACGACTACATGGTGCCGTATAACTGGGCCGGGGTCTGGCAGATCGCCATATTCCTGTTCGTCACCGTGCTGTCCGTTGCCGGGCTGGTGCCGGCGGGGGTCGCCTCCTTCGTGACCATCGCCGCCTTCCTCCTGATCCTGGCCTATCAATGGTACATCGCGCGGGTCGGGCTGGAGATCAGCGGCGGGGCCGCCGCTGCCGTGGTCTTTGCCGATCTCGTCGTCGGCCTGCTGGTCCGAGGGATCGGCGGGATCGGCAGCTAGGCCGGGGGATACTCGACGCGGGTCAGATACAGCCCGTCTGGCGGGGCGGTCGGCCCGCCCAGGCGGCGATCCCGTGCCTCCAGCGCTTGCTGCAGATCACCGGCGCTCCATTTGCCGCAGCCGACAAGGGCCAGGCTGCCGGCGAAATTGCGCACCTGGTGATGCAGGAAGGACCGCGCTTCAACGATCATCTGCACCTCATCCCCGACCCGGACGACATCCAGCCGGTCCAGCGTCTTAACCGGGCTGGCCGCCTGGCATTCAGTGGCCCGGAAGCTGGAAAAATCATGCGTGCCGAGCAGCACCCGCGCGGCCTCGTGCATCGCATCGGCATCCAGCGTGCGGGGGTGCCACCAGACCCGACCCTTATCCAGCGTCGGCTGCGCCCGGCGATTGAGGATGCGGTAGAGATAGGCCCGTCCCGTCGCGGAAAACCGGGCGTTGAAATCCTCCCCTGCCCGCGCGGCCTGCAGCACCACCACGCTTTCATCCTTCAGATAGGCGTTCAGCGCGGCGCGCAGCCGGTCGGGTGCGAAATCCCGTTCGATATCCAGATGGCAGACCTGGCCGGTGGCATGCACGCCGGAATCGGTGCGTCCGGCGGCAACGGTAGGGGTGGCCCTACCGGTCAGGCCGAAGGCGGCGCGCTCCAGCGCTTCCTGGACGGAATATCCATTTTCCTGGCGTTGCCAGCCGACATAGGGCCGGCCGTCATATTCGAGGGTAAGGCGATATCTCGGCATGCGCAGTTTGTCGCACTTCGTTGTTTGTCAGCCAAGCTTAACGATTTGTCAGCCTGGCCGGCGTCATTCTCCGCTGGCCAGGGGGAATTTTCCCGGAGGTTGGAGGTAGTGAATAAAAATGGAATCGCAGACACTGGCGCGTAACGCCGGTGAAGAAGACATCATTGAGCCGGAGCTGCGCACGCTACTGCGCCACTGGCACGATCTCAAGGCGGAGATGCCGCTGCCCCGCCGGGAGCAGCTTGATCCCGTCCTTCTCCCCTTCCCGCTCGACCGGGTCTACCTGATCGAGGTGAAGCGCAATCCGACCGATTTCATGATCCGTCTGGCCGGCGAGAAGGTTCAGGGGTTCTATGGCAGCCGGGTCGCCGGGAAAAGCGTGCGCGAGCTGACGCCTGCGACATTGTCATCTGCCGTGTTTACCCAGATGCTGCGGGTATCGGCCCTGGGCACGCCTTTCTATTCGAAGAGCGGATTTGAGACCCCCGGCGCGGTGTTTCGGTATTCGCGGCTGTTGCTGCCCTTCGGTGCGGAACAGCAGGTGACGCATCTTCTGGGCGCCGTCGTGCAGTATTTCAGGCCGAACGCGGTCGGTGCCGTGAACCGGGATAAGCTGCAGCCGCTGCGCCGCGAACCCGCCCTGATGCTGGCCTAGCCCAGCAGGCTTCCCTTCGGCAGGGCATAACCGCGCAGCAGCGCCTCGGCCGTCATGGCCCCCTTGCCGGGCCGTTGCAGGCGGGTGAGGCGCAACGCGGCTTCCCCGCAGGCGACGGTCAGATGGTCGTCGAGAAGCGTGCCGGGCGGGCCGCTGCCCCCGGCCAGTTCGGCCGCCAGCACTTTCAGCCGCTCGCCCTGATGCAGCAAGAAGCTGCCCGGCCAGGGATCGAAGGCACGGATTTGCCGTTCCAGCTCGACCGCCGGCTTCGTCCAGTCGATCAGCGCTTCTTCCTTGCTCAGCTTGGCCGCATAGGTAACGCCCGTCTCCGGCTGCGGTGTGGCGCTCAGCGTGCCGTCAGCCAGCCCCTCCAGGGCGGTCACGATCATCCGCCCGCCCAGTGCGGAGAGCGCGTCATGCAGGACCTGACCGGTGGTCTGCGGCGTGATCGGCACAGTCTCGCGCAGCAGCATCGGGCCGGTATCCAGCCCCTCATCCATCTGCATGATGGTGACACCGCTTTCGCTGTCGCCGGCCTGGATGGCGCGCTGGATCGGCGCGGCACCGCGCCAGCGCGGCAGCAGCGAGGCGTGGATGTTCACGCAGCCCAGCCGGGGCGCATCCAGAATCGCTTTCGGCAGGATCAGCCCATAGGCGACCACGACAGCGCAATCCAGACCCAGCGCCGCGAATTCCGCCTGCGCTTCCGGGCTGCGCAGGGTTTTCGGCGTGTGCACCGCGATGCCCTGCGCCTCGGCAAAGGCGTGCACCGGCGAGGGGGTGAGTTTCTGGCCCCGGCCGGCGGGGCGCGGCGGCTGGGAATAGACGGCGGCGATGTCGTGCCCGGCCCCGATCAGCGCCTGCAAGGCCGGCACCGAGAAGTCCGGCGTGCCCATGAAGGCGAGACGCAGGCGGGTCATCAAACGGCAGCGGGTTCTGCCGCGGCCTTCTTCGCCTTCACCAGCTTGCGCGCGATGATGTTGCGCTTCAGTGCCGAGAGATGGTCGATGAACAGGATGCCGTTCAGATGATCGATCTCGTGCTGGACGCAGACCGCAAGCACATCATCGGCCTCGATCTCGCGGATTTCATTCTCGTAATCCAGATAGCGCAGCTTGATCCGGGCCGGCCGCTCGACATCGGCGTAATGCTCCGGCACCGACAGGCAGCCTTCCTCATAGCTTTTCAGTTCGGGCGATTCCCAGATCACCTCGGGATTCGCCATCTTGAAGATGATCGGCTCCTCGTCCCTGCGCGCGATATCCATGACGATGACGCGGTTGGAGATACCGACCTGCGGGGCCGCCAGCCCCAGGCCATTTTCCGCATACATGGTTTCCAGCATGTCATCCATCTGCTTGCGGATCGTATCGTCCACGCGTTCGACAGACTGCGCCTTCTTCTTCAGGCGCGGATCGGGGGCGACAACGAGGGGCAGCACGGCCATGATGGAAACCATTCACATAAAGTAGCGTCAGGGCCATTACCTAAGCAGGGGCGGATGAAGCGTCAAGCGCAGAGCGTCTTTTGCTCTCGCCCGTCGCAGGCCTGACAGTCCCCGGCCCCGCCCTATTGGTAGACGCCTGCGCCCAGACCACGATATACAGTAGGCATGATGCTTGACTCCCTCGATCCGCAATTCGTCATGATCCTGGCCGGTGCTGCCGCCTTGGTGGCGCTGGTTCTGGCTGTCTATTTGGCTTTGCGTGACCGGCGCGGCCCGAGCGAGGCGGAAATCGCCGCGCAGAATCAGGCCCAGGCGCAGGCCGCGCTGATGGCCGAAAGGCTGGCGACGGCGCAGGCGGAGCTGGCCGGCAGGCTGGGCCAGCTGGCCGAAAGCCAGGCAGCAGCGCAGGCGCGCCTCGCCCAGCAGATGCAGGCGCAGGAACGCCAGCTGTCGAAATCGGTCGAGGACCGGCTGGCCGATATGACCAAGCGCATTGGCGAAACGCTGGATAAAAGCTCGACCCAGTCGACCCAGTCGCTGACCGAGCTGAAGGAGCGGCTGGCCGTCATCGATGCGGCGCAGAAGAACATCACCGAGCTGTCGACCCAGGTGGTGGGCCTGCAGGACATATTGTCGAACAAACAGGCGCGCGGTGCCTTCGGCGAGGTGCAGCTGGAAAATCTGGTGCAGGCGATCCTGCCGCCCAACGCCTACAGCTTCCAGGCCCAGATCGGTGATGGAAGGCGGGTCGATTGCCTGCTGATCCTGCCCAACCCGCCCGGCCCCATCGGCATTGATGCGAAATTCCCGCTGGAAAGCTATCGCGCTTTGCAGAATGCCGGCGATGATGCCGCCCGCGCTGTCGCCCGCAAGGCGCTGGGCGCGGCAGTGCTGAAGCATGTGCGCGACATCCGCGAGCGCTACATCGTGCCCGGCGAGACGGCGGATTCGGCGCTGATGTTCCTGCCGTCAGAGGCGGTCTATGCCGAGCTGCACGCCAATCTGGGTGACATTGTCGATCTGTCCTACCGGGAAAAGGTGTGGATCGTCTCCCCGACCACGCTGATGGCGACGCTGAACACCGTGCGCGCCGTGCTGAAGGACGCACGGATGCGCGAGCAGGCCGGCGTCATCCAGCGCGAGGTGATGCTGCTGGCCACCGATGTCGACCGGCTGGATGAGCGAGTCGGCAAGCTGCAGACCCATTTCAACCAGGCCAATGAGGATGTCCGGCAGATCCGCATCTCGACCGACAAGGTGACCAAGCGCGCCGGCCGGATCGAGGAATTGCAGCTCGGCCCCGACGAGGCCCCGCAGCTGGTCCCCGCCCCGACGGAGCGGCTGGCCGGGGAATAGGGCCGCCTGCCTATACCGGCCGCCGCGCCTTAAGCGCCGTGGTCAGGGTGCCGTCATCCAGATAATCCAGTTCGCCGCCGACCGGCACGCCATGGGCCAGGCGGGAGATCGCGACCTGGGCGTCGGCCAGGCGGTCGGTGATGTAGTGCGCCGTGGTCTGGCCATCGACTGTCGCGTCCATTGCCAGGATTACCTCGACCACGGCCGGGTCGCTGGCGCGGCGGACCAGGCTGGCGATGTTCAGATCCTCCGGCCCGATGCCGTCCAGCGCCGAGAGCGTGCCGCCCAGCACATGGTAACGGCCCTTGAAGGCGCTGGCGCGTTCCAGCGCCCAGACATCGGAGACTTCCTCGACGACGCACAGGATCGACGGGTCGCGGCGCTCGTCCCGGCACACGCCGCAGGGGTTCTGGGTGTCGAAGCTGCCGCAGACCGAGCAGCTGCGCACGGTGGCCGCCGCCTCGGCCATCGCCTCGGCCAGCGGCAGCATCAGGGCCTCCTTGCGCTTCAGCAATTGCAGGGCGGCGCGCCGGGCGGAGCGCGGCCCCAGGCCCGGCAGGCGGGCCAGCAACTGGATCAGCTTTTCAATCTCCGCTCCGAGCATGGTCTGTCGTCTCAGTCGAGTTGCAGGGTCAGGGATTTCAGATAGGCGCTTTCACGCAGGAAGGGATGGACCGGATGATCCGGCCCGGCGCCGGCTTGGCGCAGGATGCGCCCGCTGCGCCCGGCCTTGGACAGGCCGATGCCGATCTGCTTGGCGAATTCCTCCTCCGGCGCGTTATGCGAGCAGGACGCGGCAAAAAGGATACCACCCGGTGCCACCAGCGGGGCGGCCAGCCGCGCCATCTTCTGATAGGCGCGCAGGCCGCCGGCCAGATCCTTCTTCGATTTCACGAAGGCCGGCGGGTCGCAGACCACGACATCGAAGACTTCCTTCGCCGAGGCGCGCTGCTCCAGCTCCTGGAAGGCATCGCCGACAGTGCAGGTGACGCGCTCGCCGACGCCGTTCAGCGCCGCCGTCTGTGCCGCCAGCTCCATTGCCGGTGCGGAGCGGTCGACCAGCGTGACCTCGGCCGCGCCGGCCATCGCCGCCTCGATCCCGAAGCCGCCGATATAGGCATAGACATCGATCAGCCGCTTGCCCTGCGCCATCCGGGCGACAAAGGCGCGGTTGTCGCGCTGGTCGTAGAACCAGCCGGTCTTCTGCCCGCCCAGCGGATCGCAGCGGAAGCGCGTGCCATTCTCCACCAGCTCGATTGGCCCCTCCCCGCCCAATGCGGCACGGACATGCGTGTCCAGCCCTTCCAGCGTGCGGGCATGGCTGTCATTGCGCAGGATGATGCGCGCCGGGTGCAGCAAATCGGTCAGCGCCTCGATCAGCGGGGCTTCCAGCCGGTCCATGCCGGCGCTGTTCATCTGCACGGTCAGGGCATCGCCGAAGCGGTCGATGACCAGCCCCGGCAGGCGGTCGGCCTCGGCATGGACCAGCCGGTAATAGGGCGCGTCGAACAGCCGGTCACGCAGGGCCAGCGCCGCCGCCAGCCGGTCGCGCAGGAAACCGGCATCGATGGCCAGGTTCGGGCGCGGGTCGAGCAGCCGGGCGACGATCAGCGGCTTCGGGTTGAAGAAGGCGGTGCCCAGCTTGTCGCCCCGGGCATCGGCCAGGGTGACCAGGCTGCCGGGCGGCAATTCCTTCAGCGCCGGGGTCATCTGGATTTCATTGGCATAGAGCCAGGGATGGCCGCCGCGCAGGCGGTTGTCGCGGCCGGTGGTAAGCGTGATGGTGGGATGCATGATCTTTTCTGGAATGTCGGGGTTCAGTCGCCGGCGGCCAGGCTGTCGCGGCGCGGATCGGCGCCGCCCAGCAGGGTGCCGTCGGGCAGAATCTGGATCGCCTGCAGGCCGCTGACCAGCGATCCGCGGTCGATTCTGTGGCCGCGCGCCGCCAGTGCCTCGGCCAGTGCATCGGCATCGGCACGGCGCTCGATCTCGCTGGCGCCGTTGCGGTTGGAGATATTCGGCAGGGCGATGGCGGCTTGCGGGTCGAGCCCCCAATCCAGCACGCCGATAACAGTCTTCATGACGTAATTGATGATCTGCGAGCCGCCGGGCGAGCCGACAACGAGGCGCAATTTATCGTCACCATCGAAGACCAGTGTCGGCGACATCGAGCTGCGCGAGCGCTTGCCCGGCTCCACCCGGTTGGCGACCGGCTTGCCATCGATGTCCGGGCGGAAGGAGAAATCGGTCAGCTCGTTGTTCAGCAGGAAGCCGCGCACCATCAGGCGTGAGCCGAACACCGCCTCGATGGTGGTGGTCATGGACAGGGCATTGCCTTCGCCATCGACAATGGCGAGGTGGCTGGTCGCCGGCAGTTCCAGCGCCGAATCCGGGGCAAAATCCTGCGTCCGCTTGCGTGGCACCTCGCCGGGCTGTGCCGCCGCGCCGGTGCTGCGGGCGGGATCGATCAGCGCTGCCCGCCCGGCCAGATAGCCGCGATCCAGCAGCCCTTCCATCGGCACATCGACGAAATCGCTGTCGGCCATATACAGCCCGCGATCGGCATAGGCGAGACGCTGGGCTTCCAGAATCCAGTGGGCGGCATCGACCGAGAGCGGCGTCTGGCCGGGCAAATCGAAGCGTTCCAGCATGGCGAGGCTCATCAGCATGGTCAGCGCGCCACTGCTGGGCGGCCCCATGCCGCACACCTCGAACTGCCGATAGGGGCCACAGACGGCCGGCCTTTCCTTGGCCTCATAGCCGGCCAGATCGGCCAGTGTCATGTCGCCCGGATTGCGCGGTGCCTGGGTGATGGCATCGACGATGTCCTGGGCGATGGGACCGGTATAGAAGGCCTCCGGCCCGCCCTCGGCGACCCGGCGCAGCGTGTCGGCCAGAGCCGGGTTGCGCAGACTCTCCCCGGCGGCCCAAAGCGTGCCATCCGGTTTGTGGAAATAAGCGCGGGCGGCCTCCTGGATCAGGTGCTTCTCGCGCGTCAGAGCATCGGCCATGCGCGGCGGGACAGGAAAGCCCTCCTCGGCCAGCCGGATGGCATCTTCGAACAGCCGCGCCCAGGGCAGGACTCCATGATTCCGATGCGCCAGTTCCAAAACGCGCAACGTGCCGGGCACGCCGACCGACCGGCCGCCGACCACGGCATCGAAATACGAGAGCGGCTTGCCATCCGGTCCCATGAAGCGGTCGGGCGTGGCTGCGGCGGGGGCGGTCTCGCGGCCGTCATAGCTGGTGGTGGCGCCCTGCTGGCGGTTGAAATGCACCAGGAAGGCCCCGCCGCCAATGCCGGAGGATTGCGGCTCCACCAGAGCCAGTACCATCTGCGCGGCGATGGCGGCATCAACCGCCGAGCCGCCGGCGCGCAGTATTTTCAGGCCGGCCTCGGTCGCCATCGGATTGGCGGTGGCGATCATGAATTTCTGCGCCCGCGCCGGCGAGGATGCCTCGGCAGGGGCGGCGGCGGTGAGAAGAAGCAGGGCCAGGAAGATCGTCAGCAGGTGACGCATGGTGTCTCCAATCCGGTGCCGGCTGACAATAGCGCCCGGCACGGGCCGGGGGAACAGGCTTGGGTGCTCGCGAGGGTTAGCGTGGTTTGCGGGCCAGCGCGATGGGCTGTATCGGCTGGGCCTCCAGATCCCAGGGGAAATAGATCCAGGTATCCTGGCTGACCTCGGTGATGAAGGTATCGACCAGCGGCCGGCCGCGCGGTTTGGCGTAGACCGTAGCGATATGCGCCCGGGGCAGCATGCCGCGCACCGCCTGTGCGGTCACACCGGTATCGACCAGATCGTCGATGACCAGCAGCCCGGCGCCATCGCCGGCCACGCCTTTCAGGATGGTCAGGCTACTTTGTTTGCCGAGTTCCTTGTGGTCGTCATAGCTGGCGATGCACACCGTATCGACCAGCCGGATTTCCAGTTCGCGCGCGACGATGGCGGCCGGCACCAGCCCGCCGCGGGCAATGGCGACGACGCCTGTCCAGGGGCCGATATCCATCAGCCGCCAGGCCAGCGCCTTGGCGTTGCGATGCAACTCCTCCCAGGATACCAGGAAGGCCTTTTCGGGGGTGGCGTTGGACACGGCGTATCCTCCAGCAGGTCAGCCGGCAGCTATAGACAAGACCGGCCCAAAAAGAAAGCCGGCGCCCCGAAGGGCGCCGGCTCCATTCCGATATCGGTGCCGGTCAGCGCCGATCAGCGAACGTAAAGATGGACCTCATTGCCCGCCGAGTCGCCGCTGCTGGCAGCGGAGAGATTCACCCGCGCGGCCGGCAGGCCCATATCGGTCAGGGTGCGCAGCACCCGTTCCGCATTGCGCCGGGCATTGGTGGAATTCAGCGAGGTCTGCGCAGCGCCGCCGCGATTGGTGCTGACCGCGACCAGATCGAAGCTGGCATCGGGCCGGCGCTCCAGGGCGGTGCTGACGGCGTTGTACAGCGCCTCCTCATAGGAGACGTTCGGGCGGTCGAAACGGATCACGACCAGCGGACGGGCACCCATGGCGGGGCCGGCGCTGGGCCGGGGCGTCGGGCCGAAGCCGGACTGGCCCCCGGACTGGCCCTGCGCGATGGTGGCCGGCATGAAGGCCCGGTTGGCCAGGCTGGAACCGTAGAGCTGGCCGTTCTTGATCGCCAGCGCCAGGGTCTGGAGGTTGTTGCGTTCGTTGCTGACATAGAGGGTCTGGCGACGGACATCGTCGCTCATCTCGTTCAGCAGGCGGTCGATCAGCACCACGGTCCGGTTGACGTCGTCTTCCAGAATGTTCAGCTGGCGGTGATCTTCCTCAACCGCGCCCGACAGGCCATAGGCGGCGCGGGTCGATTGCAGCATATAGGCAGACAGGTTGCTGTCGGCGGCAACCCGGTTCGCCAGCTCGTTCATCTTGGCAATGTCGGTACCCAGGGTCTCCAGCTGGCGCTGTGCCTGGTCCCACTGGTTCACCAGAATGGGATTGCCCGGTGTGGTGCCGACCTGCAGGCGCGCATTGATCGCGGCGACCGTGCCGTGATAGCCGGCGGCGTTCTGGACGGTGACGTTGCGGATCTGCTGCAGCGTGTCGTTATGCTGGGCGATGGAGCCCTGCAGACGGCGCAAATCCTCGCGCAACTCCTGCACCTTCTGGCCGACAAACGTGCCTGTCGGCTGACCGGGCGTCGGCGGTTGCACTTGAAAGTTGGTGCTCCCCAGCGCCGGCGGCGTAGCGCCGCGTTCCGCAAGAGAAGGCTCGATCGCGATCTGCTGGCCCGGAGAGGCGCTCACGGGATCTTCGCCAGCGAGCGTCGGCCAAAGCGAATCCGACGCAAGCGAACATCCAGAGAGTAGCAGCGCTGCCCCCAACAGACCGGTCCAGTTTCGGGACTTCGTCATTCCAGACTGCCACTTGTTAGTTTCAGGTGCCCCAATACGGTTAGCCAATCCGTTTTATTATCCCCGCCCCACTTCAGAAATCGATTTAATCGAATTTCATCAGTAAAACCAGCTAACCGCTTCATTTTGCGACGATACTACCCAAAGCCTGCCAGCGTCACAAGCTGATTTAGGCAAACCGCCTGATTGATGACCAATAGAGCAGGTTATGGAGGGTAAAAACAACAATACTAGTCTTCCACCGGCCTGTTATCCGGGGCATTCCGTTTCACGGCAAAAAATCCGGCGATGACTATTGCGTTTGCCCAGCCCTTTGAGTAGTGTGCGCGCCTCATCGCAATCGGCGTGGCGAAACACTGTCTCGCAGGGCCGAAAACCGCGATAATGCGCCCGTAGCTCAATTGGATAGAGCATCTGACTACGGATCAGAAGGCTAGGAGTTCGAATCTCTTCGGGCGCACCATTCTCTCTCTATCTTACGACAGGGTTGCAGACGGCCTGCGGGCAGAGGATGGTTCGCTCCTCACCCGGAGCATATCCTGTCGATGACTGACCCATCCACCATCCTTCCTTCTTTGCGCCCGGATTCGAAAGATCCGGCTGTCGTGCTGCGCGATGTCTTCGGGCATGGCAGCTTCAAGGGGCTGCAGGAAGATGTCGTGCGCCATGTCACACAGGGCGGCGATGCGGTGGTGCTGTTTCCCACCGGCGCCGGCAAATCGCTGTGCTTCCAGATTCCCGCCTTGTGCCGGCCCGGTGTCGGCATTGTTGTCTCACCGTTGATCGCCCTGATGCGCGACCAGGTGGAGGCGCTGCGCCAGGCCGGGGTGCGGGCGGCGGCGCTGAATTCCTCGCTGTCGCCGGACGAGGCCGGCGCGGTGCGCCGGGCGCTGGCGTGTGGCGAGCTGGATCTGCTGTATGTCGCGCCTGAAAGGCTGGTGCAATCCGGCTTCCAGCAGATGATCGCGGATATCGACATCTCGTTGTTCGCCATTGATGAGGCACATTGCGTCAGCCAGTGGGGCCATGATTTCCGCCCTGAATACCGCGATCTCGCCATGCTGGCCGAACTGCATCCGGGCGTGCCGCGCATTGCGCTGACGGCGACCGCCGATCCGGCGACGCGCGAGGATCTGATCGACCGGCTGCGGCTGCGCACCGCGCGGGTCTTCATCACCAGCTTCGACCGGCCGAACATCGCCTATGCCATCGTCGAGCGCGAAAGCCCGCGCCGGCAGCTTCTGTCCTTCCTGTCGAAGCACAAGGGCAACAGCGGCATCGTCTACTGCCTGTCGCGGGCCAAGGTGGAGGACACGGCGACCTGGCTGTCCGGCCAGGGCATCCGGGCACTGCCCTATCATGCCGGTCTGGATGCCGGTATACGCAGCGCCAACCAGGATGCCTTCCTGAAGGAAGAAGATCTATGCCTGGTCGCCACCGTCGCCTTCGGCATGGGCATCGACAAGCCGGATGTGCGCTATGTCGCGCATATGGATTTGCCGGCCTCGGTCGAGGCCTATTACCAGGAAACCGGCCGCGCCGGGCGCGACGGGCTACCGGCCGATGCCTGGATGAGCTATGGCATGGCCGATGTCGTGCAGCGCCGCCGGATGATCGACGAAGGCGCGGCACCGGAGGAGGTGAAGCGGGTCGAGCGCGGCAAGCTGAACGCGCTGCTCGGTATCTGCGAGACCGCCGAATGCCGGCGCAAGGCGATTCTGGCGCATTTCGGCGAGACCTATCCCGAGCGTTGCGGCAACTGCGATTCCTGCCTGTCGCCGGTCGATACCTGGGATGGCTCGGAAGCGGCGATCAAGGCGATGGCGGCGATCTACCGTACCGGGCAGATGTTCGGGGCCGGTCATGTGATCGACGTGCTGACCGGCAAGGTGACGGAGAAGGTCACCCGCTTCGCCCATGACCAGCAGCCGGTCTTCGCTGCCGGCAAGGATATCGACGCCAAGGGCTGGCAGTCGGTGATCCGGCAATTGGCGGCGGCCGGGCTGATCCTGGTCGATCACGCTGCCCATGGCGCGCTGAAGCTGAGCGAGGAATCCCGCGCCGTCTTCCGGCACGAGCGCAAGGTGATCCTGCGCAAGGACCGGCCGCAGAAGGCGGCGGAGGTACGCCGGTCACTGGCCCGCAGTGCTGCTGCCGATCTGCCGGAGCAGGCCGCCACCCTGTTCGATGCGTTGCGGGCGGAACGCAGCCGTCTGGCCAAGGAACAGGGCGTGCCGCCCTATGTCGTGTTCCAGGATGTCACGCTGCGCGCCCTGGCGGTCGAACGCCCGGCGACGCTGGCGGCGATGCTGGCCCTGCCGGGGGTCGGCCAGGCCAAGCTGGAACGCTATGGCGAGGCCTTCCTGGCGGTGCTGCGGTCCGCTTAAAGCTTACTCGGCGGGCGCGGGGCTTGTGTGGCCCGACGCTGTGCCACTGGGCTCCAGCTCCTCCGGCTTGCGGTAGGGGCGGGCCAGCAGGGTATAGGCAGTCGGCACGATGAACAGGGTCAGCAGCGTGCCCAGGGTCATCCCGCCGACGATCACCCAGCCGATGGCCTGGCGGCTTTCCGCGCCGGCGCCACTGGCCATCGCCAGCGGCAGCGCGCCCAGCACCATCGCACCCGTCGTCATCAGGATCGGACGCAGGCGCAGCACGGCGGATTCAATCACCGCCTCGCGCAGCTTCATGCCGCGTTCCTGCAGCTGATTGGCGAATTCGACGATCAGGATGCCGTGCTTGGTGATCAGCCCGACCAGGGTGATCAATCCAATCTGGCTGTAGATGTTCATCGTGTTGCCGGTGAAATACAGCGCCGCCAGTGCCCCGGTTATCGACAAAGGCACGGACAGGATGATGATGAACGGGTCGATGAAGCTCTCGAACTGGGCGGCCAGCACCAGATAGATGAAGGCCAGTGCCAGCAGGAAGATGACATAGAGCGCCTGGCCGGATTGCTTGAACTCACGCGACTGGCCGTTCAGATCGGTCTGGACATTGACCGGCAGGATGCGTCCGGCAGCTTCCTCAAGAAAGGCGAGACCGTCACCCAGCGCGTAGCCCGGCGCGATATTTGCCGTGATGGTGGCGGAACGAAGCTGGTTGAAACGGTTCAATTCGCGCGGCGCCACCACTTCCTGCACCGTGGCCAGATTGGAGAACTGCACCATCTGCCCGCTGGCCGAGCGGACATAGATGTCGCTCAGATCGCCGGGCGTGCGGCGGTCGGCATCCTCGACCTGGACCAGCACGTCATACTGCTCGCCATTCATGTTGAAGCGCGTGACCTGCCGGCCACCCAGCAGGGTTTCCAGCGTCCGGCCGATGGTGGCAATGGGGATGCCGAGATCGGCAGCCTTCTCGCGGTCGACATCTATGTCGAGCTGCGGCTTGTTCAGCTTCAGATCGTCGTCAAGATTGACGAAGCCAGGGAATTTCCGTGCTTCCTCCATCATCTGGCCAAGCGCCTTTTCCAGATCCTGATAGCTGGCGGTGGTCTGCAGCACGAACTGGATCGGCCTCTCACGCGGGCTCTGGCCGAAGGCCGGGCGGTTGATGGCGAAGGCGCGCACACCGGCAATCCGGGCCAGTTTCTTCTGCAGCTCCTCGACGATTGTCTGCTGCTTGCGGTCGCGGTCTTCCCAGCTCTTCAGGCGGGTGAAGGAAGCGGATTGGGTGACATCCGGGAAGCCGGTGATGACAATGGCGCCATCGACCTCAGGCGTCTCCAGCAGCATCTTTTCGAACTGCTGGGCGTAGTGGTCTGTGAATTCCAGCGTCGAGCCTTCCGGGGCGCTGGAGAAGACATTGATGGTGCCGCGATCTTCGGTCGGGGACAGTTCCGACTTGATATTTGTGAACAGCAGATAACTGCACCCGGCAACGGCCAGCCCGACGAGGACAATGACGAAGCGTATGTTCAGCGAGGCGATCAGGCTGCGGCGATAGCCATTGGCCATGCCGTTGAAGACGGATTCCAAGAAATTATAGACCCGGCCGTGTGATTCATGCCCCTTCAGCAGCTTGGAACACATCATCGGCGTCAGCGTCAGCGCTACGAAACCGGACACCAGCACGGCACCGGCCAGGGCCAGCGCGAATTCGATGAAAAGGCGTCCGGTGCGGCCTTCGGAGAAGGCGACCGGCGCATAGACGGCGGCCAGCGTCAGAGTCATGGCGATGACGGCGAAGGCGATTTCCTGCGTGCCGATGATGCTGGCCTGGAAGGGCGTCTTGCCCTCCTCCAGATGGCGGTGAACATTTTCCAGCACGACGATGGCGTCGTCGACCACCAGCCCGATGGCCAGAACCATGGCCAGCAGGGTCAGCGTGTTCACGCTGAATCCCATGGCGAACATCAGGATGAAGGCGCCGATCAGCGAGACCGGAATGGTGACCAGCGGAATGACCGTGGCGCGCAGGCTGCGCAGGAAGAAGAAGATGACGAGGATGACGAGAAGCACCGCCTCGATGATGGTGTGGAACACATTCGTGATCGAACGCTCGATGAAGACCGAGGTGTCGTAGGCCAGCTCGGCATGCATGTCATCGGGCAAATCCGCCAGAATGCCTGGCAAGGCGTCCTGAACGGCCTGCGACACTTCCAGCGGGTTGGCAGTCGCCTGCTTGATGATGCCCAGCGTCAGTGAATTGGTGCCGTTATATCGGGAGACGCGGCGGAAATCGGTCGGTCCCAGCTCGGCCCGGCCGATATCGCGCAGCTTCACCTGGAAGCCATTGGCTTCCTTCAAGACAATGTTCTCGAATTGCTGCGGCGTGATCAGATTGGTGCGCGACAGGACAGTGAATTCGCGGTCGAGGCTTTCGATACGGCCGGACGGGATTTCCACATTCTGCTGGCGCAGCGCATTCTCGACATCCTGGACGGTCAGGTCATAACCAGCCAGCTTCGCCCGGTCGATCCAGATGCGCATGGAAAAGCGCCGCTCGCCATAGATCCGTACCTCGGCCAGCCCCGGAAGGGTCTGCAGGCGGTCGACGAAGAAGCGTTCGGCATAATCCGTCAGCTCCATCTGGGTGCGGCCGGGCGCGGAGAAGCCGATGAACAGGATCGGCGAGGCGTCGGCCTCGACCTTGGAAATGACGGGTTCGTCGATTTCATCCGGCAGTCGCCCGCGCACCCGGCTGACACGGTCGCGTACATCACTGGCGGCGACATCGGGATCAATCGACAGGCGGAACCGCACGGTGATGTTGGAGCGTTCCTGGCGGCTCTGCGAGATGATCGTCTCGATGCCCTCGATACCAGAAATCGAGGATTCCAGAATCTGTGTCACCTGCGATTCGATGATCTCGGCGCTTGCCCCCAGATAGTCGGTCCGCACGGAGACGACGGGCTCGTCGATGTTGGGATATTCGCGCACCGGCAGCCGGTCATAGGACACCAGACCGATCAGCAGAATCATAAGACTCATCACCGTCGCGAAAACCGGACGGCGGACGCAGATTTCCCAAAGATTCACGGCGATCAGCTCCCCGGTGTGGTGCCGACGATTTCGACAGTCATCCCATTGCGCAGGCGCATCTGCCCGGCGGTCACGACGATATCATCAGGGCCGAGGCCCTTCAGCACCTCAACCATGCCGGGGCGGCGGCTGCCCAACTCGACCTTGGTCAGGACCGCTTTTGTGCCATCCAGACGGTAGACGAAGCGCTCGCGCCCGACCGAGGTGATGGCCGATTCCGGCACCAGCACGGCATTCTCGCGGGTATTCGAGATGATGGTCAGCCGCACGAACAGGCCCGGTGACAGAGCCTTGTCCTTGTTTGGCACCAGCGCGCGGATGCGCAGCGAGCGACCGTTGATGTCGACCTGCGGATCGATGGCATATATCTCGCCGACGAAATTGCGGCCGGCCAGCGCATCGGCAGTCATCTCCACCTTCTGGCCGACGCTGACCGATGAAAGATAGATTTCCGGCACCCGGAATTCGGCTTTCAGCGGATCGATCTGCTGCAGGGTCACGATGCTGTCAGCCGGCGTGATATAGCGGCCGAGGCTGAGCATGCGCAGGCCGAGAACACCGTCAAAGGGTGCGCGGATCGTGGTCTTGGCCAGTCGCGCCTTCGCCAGTTCCTGGCCGGCCTGGTCGGACCGCAGACGGGCCAGCGCCTCGTCACGGGTGCGCACGGTGCCCGTACCCTGTTTCAGCAGCGTGTCTGCCCGGTCGAAATTGGCCTTTGCCAGCGCCAGATTGGCTTCCGCCTGCGCCAGCTCGGCCTGGAGGATTTCCTTGTCCAGTTCGACCAGCGGTGCGCCGCGCTCAACCTGCTGCACATCCTCGAACAGGATGCGGGAGATGCGGCCGGCGATCTCTGGCTGGATGACGACCTGCTCGTTCGGCAGCAGGCTGCCGACGGCACCGATTTCGGTGCGCACGGCATCCAGCGTGACCTTGGCGGCCTCGACAGGCGGTGGGGCGACGGCCGGTGTCTGGGTGGATTGGGCGACAGCGGGCTGCTGACTGCCATCAAGATAAATAATGACGCCTGCGCCGATGGCGATGATGACCGCCAGTCCGAGAGATAGTTTCCAGCCTCTTCCCATCGCCAGCATTGCTTCCTAAACTAGGTTTAGACTAGACAGTCCAGTCCATGGATATGCGAGTCTCCCGGGAGGAGTCAAGAATGCCAACTGCAAAAGTGGCGCCCATCGAATTATCCTGCAGTGCGCGCAAGCGGCAAACCATCATCGAGGCGGGTACCCAGGTGTTTTTGCGCCTCGGCTATGAAACCGCGACGATGGATCTGGTCGCTGCAGAAGCCGGTGTCGCCAAGCAGACAGTATATAATCATTTCCAGAGCAAAGATGGGTTGTTTCGCGCGATAGTCGAGGAAATCGGCGAGGAGCTGCTGAGCACTATCGCCGAAAGTGCGCAGCAGGGTGGCCAGCCACGCCAGGTGCTGACGGCGCTGGCAACCCGCTTCATGGCGATCCTGCTGAAGCCGTCCTCGGTGGCGCTGCACCGTCTTCTCGTCTCGGAATCGCCGCGCTTCCCGGAGCTGGGCCAGATGATCTTCACCATTGGCCCGCAGGGCGCGGTTGATCGGCTGGCGGCCTATCTGTCGGAGCAGGCCGGCAAGGAAGTACTGGCGATTCCCAATCCGGCGCTGTCGGCCGAGCAGTTCCTGGGGGCGTTGCGGGGGCATTTCCAGCTGCGCGCCCTGTTGCAGGTTGAGGCAGCGCCGACGGAAACGGAAATCCGGGAGGCCATCGAGCAGGCGGTGAACCACTTCCTGAAGGCCCATGAACGCCGGCGGCTGCATTCCGTCTGATTTGGTGCTTTGCTGGAAAAGCCTTTCCGAAGTCCCCTGTGCGGGGCATTAAGAAGGCCACGACGCTTTTTTGCGCCATCCTACAGGGGGTCATCAATGCCGGTGTCAGCTTTGCGTGCTTTCATCAAGATGGAGGCATCGGGCGGAATCCTGCTGCTCGCCGCGGCGGTCATCGCCCTGGTGCTGGTGAACTCGCCCCTGGGATGGCTGTATGACGGGGTGCTTGAGACGCCAGTACAGGCCAGCATCGGCTCGCTGGTCATCGCCAAGCCGCTGCTGCTGTGGATCAATGACGGGCTGATGGCGATCTTCTTCCTGCTGATCGGGCTGGAGATCAAGCGCGAGGTCCTCGACGGCAATCTGTCGAAATGGGCCGAAGCATCGCTGCCGGCGATCGGCGCGGTGGGCGGCATGGCGATCCCAGCACTGGTTTATGTCGCCTTCAATGCCGGCGATCCGGTGACGCTGAATGGCTGGGCGATACCGGCAGCGACGGATATTGCCTTTGCGCTGGGCATTCTGGCGCTTGTCGGCACCCGCGCACCGACCTCGCTGAAGGTCTTCCTGCTGGCGCTGGCGATCATCGATGATCTGGGCGCCATCGTCATCATCGCCGTCTTCTACACCGCTAATCTCTCGCTTCTGTCGCTGGGGCTGGCCGCCATCGCCATTGTCGGCCTGGTGCTGCTGAACCGGCTCGGCGTCACGCGGATCACGCCCTATATGCTGATCGGGGTGTTCCTGTGGGTCTGTGTGCTGAAATCAGGTGTCCATGCCACGCTGGCCGGCGTCGCCATCGCCTTCGCTATCCCGCTGCGCGCCACGCATAAGGGCCGCGACACTTCCCCGCTGGAGCAGCTGGAGCATAATCTGCACCCTTGGGTGACCTACGCCATCATGCCGGTCTTTGCCTTTGCCAATGCCGGGGTCTCGCTGGCCGGGCTGTCGATTGCCGATCTGTTCGCACCGGTGCCGCTGGGCATCGCCGCCGGGTTGTTCCTGGGCAAGCAGATTGGTGTCTTCGGCTTTTCCTTTGCGGCGGTGAAGCTAGGGGTCAGCCGGTTGCCGGGCGACATCACCTGGCTGCAATTCTATGGCGTGGCACTGCTGACCGGCGTGGGCTTCACCATGAGCCTGTTCATCGGCACGCTGGCCTTTGCCGACCCGGCCTATCAGGCGGATGTGCGGATCGGCGTGCTGACCGGCTCATTCCTCTCGGCGATCAGCGGCTTCCTGCTGCTGCGCTTCGCTCCGGTGCGTGGGCGATAGCGGGGGCGGTAGCCCGGAATCGTCGCTGCGGGCCTGCTCGTCATAGCCCTTGCGGTTGCTGTAGAACACCAGCGCCATCAGCCCGGCGCCCAGTGCGAAGGTGAAGACGATTCCGAGAATCAGGGCGGCGATGCCGTGGCCGCCCATCTCGGCCTCGCCGGTCAGGTTCCAGACCGAGTAGCTGGCATAAAAGGCGCCGGCCAGCGCCGCCAGGAAGGCCAGCAGAATCAGGATGGTCTTCATCAGGCGGCCTGCTGATTGCCTGGCTTGCCTGCCACTTCGCCAGCCGTCTCACCGCTTTCCGGCATCGGCGGAATATCCATGTCGTCCCGGCTGATTTCCGCATCGGCGGTGAAATACGCCAGCGGGTCGGCCTGCTCGAAGCTGGCGCGCCGCACCCTGACCCGGGTGATCATGCCGTCGGAGATGTTGTGCGCGGCGGCAGTCAGGTAATCCTCCATGTCGCGGTGGCTCAACTGCACCAGCCGGCCCTGCGCCAGTACCTGCAATTCGCTCTCCAGCGCCGGCTTCAGATCGGGGATCAGGTCGTGGATCAGCGCGTTATTGGCGCGCTGCGGCACCTCGATGTCGATTTCCAGCCGGTAGACGCGCGGGTCGCCCTCATCGTCGGGCAGGGGCACGATCAGCGGCGAGGGCAGGCGCAGCACGTTCAGGCTGCCCATGATGATGGTGCGGCGGCGGCGCTCCGCGATCTGGATCAGCATGATGATCACCGCGACGAACAGCGCCGTAACGGTGAGGACGAAACCGGTTGTGGCGATGACCGCGTCGCGCACCGCCATCCCCTCCAGGTCAAAAGGGCGCAGATAGCTGCCAAACAGCATGATCTGGGAGACGTCGGGGCCGCTGAAGAAAATCTCGTAGCCGACCGGGCCGGCCAGCATGTGGATTGCCAGATTCCAGATCGCCAGGCCCAGCACCCCGATATAGAAGCCGATCAGCGGTATCAGGATTGTGGCATGCGGTGGCATCGGCCCGATCCAATCATGCGCGCGCCTGGCTGGCGCTCAACGCTTCTGGAGAGTGCCAGCAAAGCCCGGCACTCTCCAAGCGTATTTCGCGTCAGGACTTCCCGGCCGGCTTCACCAGATCGGCCATCCGGCGGCGCAACTGCTCGATCTTGAAGTCGGTCAGGGCATAGGCCCAGCCCTCGGTGCGCATGTTGATCTCCGCGGCCTTTGCCTTGGCGTCGTCGCTGGCCTCGGCCGTCGTGCTGGCGCGGTAGCGGGTCCAGGTCGTGCCATCGGCTTCGGCGAAGGTAACCTCCACGACCAGCCCGTCAAAGGTCTCGTAGCGTGTGCCTGCGGTGCCGAAGGACAGACCCTCGGCCGGGCGCACCGCATCGAGCACCAGTTGATTCAGCGTGCCGGCGGTGGCGTTCAGCTGGAACTGGTTTTCGATTTGCGTGCCTTCCGGCATATCGCGGATAACGAAGTCGTTCGTCTCCGCGCTGTCCTTGCCGACACTCAGGCTTTCGCCATCCGGATGGGTGATGGTGACCTGGCGGACCTGATCGCGATCAATACTGGCGATGCGGCGGTCCAGCCAGTCAAGCGGCTGGCTGCGCGGATCGAGGCGGCTTTCAGCCAGCAGGGCCTGGTTCGATCCGGGCCGGCGGACATAATAAGCATCGCCCTGGCCGCCCCGGCCAAAGCGCCGCTTGCCGACCAGAAGTTCGGCCAGCACCGCCCCCGATCCGTCGCGCAGGGCGATCAGGGTGGATTTCGCCTTCTCCGACTCCTGCGCCTCGACTTCCAGCCGGCTGAACATTTCCGGTCGGCTGGTCTTGGCCTCCATGGTCTTCATGTCGGCCAGCGCCAGCAGCAATGCGCGCACCGAATCGGAGCGGGCGGGGTAGTCATGCGATTCACCGACCGCCCAGTGCTCGCCCTTGCGGGTCAGTGTCGTCCGGCCCTCGGCCGAGGCGAGGGTGATGGTCGTGACGTCGTTCAGCCGGTCGGTCAGGCCCGGGAAGACCGGGTCGCTGTCCAGCACGCCAATGGCGGCGGCATTGCGCTGATAGACGATGCCAGCGGCGCCGAGGACGGCAATCGCCGTCACCAGCAGCAGGATGTAGAAACTGCGAAGCGTCATGGTCAGGCTCCTTTCGCCCCAGCGGCCTGGGTAGCGGCCCGGGCAGCGGTCCGGCGACGGCGGCGGGACAGGCGGTAGATGCCGATCACGATGGCCAGGGCCACGACGATCAGTGGCACCAGCCCGATATTCAGGAACAGCAGCCGCGATTGCAGACTGTCGATATCCTGGCGCAGGGAGCGCTGCACGCCGCGCAACTCCTGACGTGTATCCAGGATGGTCTGCTGGATGCTGGCAATCTCGCCGCGCTGGGCGACGCTCAGGATAGCCCCGCCGCTACCGGTACTGTCCGTGGAACGCAGTTCTTCCAGCTTGGCCAGGGATTCCTGCAGGCGGTCCTGCAGTGCCTGTTCCTCCGCACGGTAGCGCTGGTCGGCCTCGCGGCGGATATCGTCAATAACGCTGAACGGGCGGGCGATGATGCCGCGGCCGCGCAGATCGAGCAGCCGGGCATCGCCGGCCAGGCTCTCCAGGGCGTTCATGACGAAATCGCCGTTATTGGCGAAGGGCGTGGGAACCGGCTGGCCGAAGAAATCCTGCACCTGGACCCAGAAGCGGTCCTCCAGCATGTCGGTATCGGCAACGACGATGAAGGCGGCGTCGCGCTCCGAGGCGCTGCGATGCGCCGGCGGGTTTTCCGGGGTGGCTGGCTGGCCCTCGGCCGGTGCCGGCCGTCCTTCCGGGAAGGCGGTGGTCAGCGGACCGGCGAAGCGGGCGGCCAGCACACGCTGGGTATCGCCCGGCTTGTATTCGCGCAGCAGGCGGATCGGATCGGCCCTTGGCCGCACGCGGTTGATATCGATCATCTCCGCCAGCGGGCTGGAGCTGACCAGCGGGGTCATCGACAGGCCGGAACCCTCGACCAGTGCCACCGCACCGGCCGTGGCGAGGGACAGCTGCTGCAGATCGCCCGTCACCGGGTCGTCCTGGTTCAGATTGCCGCGTTGCAGATTCAGCCACAGCACGTAATCGACCGGGATCATCGCGCCGCCGGCACTGCTGCCGGCATTCACCCGGCGGGCGGCCAGCCGGTCGCCAACGACCTTGCTGGTGTCGAATTTGACACCCCAGGCATCAAACAGCCGGGCCAGCGAGGAGGAGGTATCCATCTTCGGCGCGCCGCGCGGGTCCGGGATCATCGCATCGGCTTCGGAATTCGGATCGACGAAGAACATCGCCCGGCCGCCGGCCAGCACATACTGGTCGATGGCGTAGAGCGTCGATGCCGGCAGATCCTTCGGGTGCACGACGAACAGCGCGTCGATATCCGGCGCGATGGTGGCAACGCTGTTGCCCAGCGTGCGCACGCTGAAGACCTGGCGCATCTGCTGCAGGATGGTCCAGGGCGGCGCCGCCTGCCCGCCGGGCATGAAGCGGCCTTCCAGCGGCAGGCTGGAAATCATGCCGATGATCTTGCGCTGCGGCTTGGCCAGCGCGCCGACGATGCGGGTCAGGTCATATTCCAGGAAGCGTTCACGCGCCGGCTGGAAGAACGGGATGGTCTGCTCGTCATCGGTCATGTTGCTGCCGGCGAGGCCGAAATAGACCATCTCGCCGGACTGGTCGAGCGGCACACCCTGCAGCCCGTAGCTAACGGCGCGATCCTCGATCAGCGAGAAGGGTTCGGGATCGAACATCTCCAGCCTGATCTTGCCGTCCGACAGATTGGCGTATTCCTGCAGCAAATTGCGCACGCGCTGGCCATAGGTGGCATAGGATGCCACCTCGCGGCCCAGGCGTTCGGAGAAGAAATAGCGCAGCGTGATCGGCTCCTCGATCTCCTCCAGCGTCGCCAGCGTGGCCGGCGACAGGGTGTAGAGCCGGTCTTCCGTCAGGTCGAGCCGGGCCGAGGTGAAGGCCGTGCTGGTGATGACATTCACGGCGACGAACAGGATGGCGATCAGCGCCAGGGCGGCCCAGGCATGGGCCGTGCGGATGCGGGTGTTCAGTGCGGCCATGTCTCAGCGCCCCTTCTTCAGATCGACCAGCAGGACGGTGGCCCAGAGAAAGGCGGCGATCACGCTGGCGAAGAAGACGATGTCGCGCAGATCGATGACGCCGCGCGTGATGTCCTGGAAATGGGTGAGGAAGCTGAAACCGCGCAGCGCCTCCAGCAGCCCGGCCGGGGCCCAGCCGCTGAAGAAGGACTGCACCAGCGGCGCGCCGAAGGAGACGAAGATCACGCCGACCGCCGCTGTCAGCACAAAGGCGATGACCTGGTTCTGGGTTGTCGCCGACAGGGCGGAACCCAGCGCCAGATAGGCGCCGGCCATCAGGAAGCTGCCAATATAGCTGGCCAGGATGACGCCATTATCCGGGTTGCCCAGGTAATTCACCGTGATCCAGATCGGGAAGGTCAGCGCCAGCGCGATGCCGGTGAAGACCCAGGCGGCCAGGAACTTGCCCAGTACGGTCGCGGTCACTGAGACCGGCAGGGTTAGCAGCAATTCCAGCGTCCCGCTCTTGCGCTCTTCCGCCCAGAGCCGCATGGCGACGGCGGGGGTCAGGAACAGGTAGAGCCAGGGGTGGAAGCTGAAGAAAGCCTGCAGATCGGCCTGCCCGCGATCAAAGAAGCCGCCCATGAAGAAGGTGAAGGTGGCGCTCAGCACCAGGAAGATGACGATGAAGATATAGGCGAGCGGCGTGGCGAAGTAGCTCGCAAGCTCGCGCTTGAAGATGGCCCAGATGCCCATGATTCAGCTCCGTGCCGGTATATCGGTAGAGGATGCCAGGGTGACGGTGCGGAACACCTCGTCCAGCCGGCCACGCTCGACCCGGATTTCCCCGGCGGCGATGCCGGTGTCGCGCAGTGCGGTGTCGACCAGACCAAGGATCGGCTGGCCGCCAAGGGAGAACACGGTCATCTGGCCGTCCTCCTCCTCAATGGAATCTATCTCGGGACGGCCCGACAAAGCGGCGCGCAGCGCCGGGGCCTCGGCCGGGTTTTTCAGCCGCAGAGTCACGGCATTATGCAGGCGCGAGCGCGCCTCCAGTGCGGCCGGCGTGCCATCGGCAACGATCCGGCCCGAGGCGATGACCACGGCGCGGCTGCACAGCGCCTCGACCTCTTCCAGGATATGGGTGGAAATGATGATCGCCTTGTCCTGCGCCATGCCCTGAATCAGGTTGCGCACCTCATGCTTCTGGTTCGGGTCGAGACCGTCGGTTGGCTCGTCCAGGATCAGCACCTCGGGGTCATGCAGCAGCGCCTGCGCCAGCCCGACGCGGCGCTTGAAGCCCTTCGACAGCGTGTCGATCGGCTGGTACAGCACGCCCTGCAGGGTGGTCTTCTCCACCGCTGCCTCGATCTTGGCGCGGCGGTCCGCGCCGGAGAGGCGGCGCACATCGGCGCAGAATTCCAGGAAGCCCAGCGGCGTCATGTCGCCATAGGCCGGCGCGCCCTCTGGCAGATAGCCGATGCGGCGCTTCACCTCCAGCGGCTGGCGCTCGACATCGAAGCCACAGACTTCGGCGCTGCCGGCGCTCGGCTGCAAAAAGCCGGTGATCATTTTCATGGTGGTGGATTTACCAGCGCCATTTGGTCCCAGGAAGCCCAGAACCTCGCCCTTGTTGACGGTGAAAGAGATGCCGTCTACGGCGAGGATGGACCCGAACCGCTTGGCGAGGTCGCGGATTCTGATCATCTCGGTCACGGACCGGTTCCCCCGTTGTTCAACAGTTTTTCAGTCGCCGGCCAATAGCCGGCGTTACAGCCACACACGGTTGGCAGATGTGTTTAATGCGGCGGATATTGCAAGAGGATATGGCAAAAAACCGACAGGTAAGATTAACTCTAACCAATAGTTATGCGGCAAACCGTCACCTGAGGGAGCGGCTTTCATGACAGCGACAAGCCCTGCCGCACCTCGCTTCGCGCTGGATACAGGGCTGCTGGTTCGCCGGCTGCGGCTGACCACCGGGCTGATCCTGCTGGGCTTTATCATCAGCCACTTCCTGAACCATGCTGCCGGGCTGATCTCTCTGGCGGCGATGGAGCAGGGGCGGTTTTACTTCATGGCCGTCTGGCGCCAGCCGCTGGCGATGTACACGCTGTACGCAGCCTTGCTGACCCATCTGTCGCTCGGCCTCTGGTCGCTCTATCGCCGCCGGCCGCTGCTGCGGGTGCCGCGCTGGGAACTGGCGCAGCTGCTGCTGGGCCTGACCATCCCGGTCCTGCTGATCGGCCATGTCGTCGATACCCACCTGGCCTTCCTGGCCACCGGGGTGGACGACACCTATGCCCATATCCTGCTGACACTGTGGCGCGACCGGCCCTGGGGCATGGTCGCCCAGACCGGGCTGCTGCTGGTCGCCTGGACGCATGCGATGATCGGCATGCATTACTGGCTGCGCCTGAAGCCCTGGTATCCGGCGGCGGTGATGCCGCTCTACACGCTGGCGATCATCATACCGCTGCTTGCCCTGCTGGGCTTCCTGCAGGGCGGGTTGCAGGTGCTGGCGCTGGCCGCCGATCCGGACTGGCTCGCCGCCTATCGGGAGCAGATCGACTATCCCGACGCCGAGGGGCTGGCCCGGCTGGACCGGATGGCCCGCACCGGTGAGGCGATCTTCCTCGGCCTGGTGATCCTGACCCTGGCCGGGCGCGGCGTGCGGCGGCTGATCCGCGAGGCCGGCAGCGCGCCGGTGGTGCGCTTTGCCGATGGCACGCGGCTGCGACTGTCGCCGGGGATGACGCTGCTGGCAGCCAGCCGACTTGCCGGGCGGCCGCATGCCTCGGTCTGTGGCGGGCGCGGGCGGTGTTCGACCTGCCGGGTGCGGATCGATGCCGGCCTCGACAATCTGCCGGCGGCGGAGGCTGCCGAACAGCGCGTGCTGCAACGCGTCGCCGCACCCGGCGGCGTGCGGCTGGCCTGCCAGTCGCGTCCCATCGGCGATGTCGCCTTCACGCCGTTGCTGCCGCCCGATGTGAATGTGCGCGACGCGCTGGCCGGCGGGCATGCCCGGGGCGGGCGCGAGCAGGAGGTGGCGATCCTGTTCGCCGATCTGCGCGGCTTCACCAAATTGTCGGAGAACCGGCTGCCCTTTGACACGGTGTTCCTGCTGAACCGCTATTTCGCCGAGATGGGCATGGCGGTGGGCGAGGCCGGCGGCCGGATCGACAAATTCATCGGTGACGGGGTGATGGCGCTGTTCGAGGGCGACGATGACCCGGCCCGCGCCTGCCGGCAGGCGCTGGTCGCTGCGGCCGGGATGGGCCGCCGGCTGGCGCATCTGAACCAGGCGCTGGACCAGGACCTGACGGAGCCGCTGCGCATCGCCATCGGCCTGCATAGCGGGCCGGTGATCCTGGGGGTGATGGGCTATGGCGCGGCGCTGACCGCCACCGCCATCGGCGATGCGGTGAATACCGCCAGCCGGCTGGAAAGCGTCGCCAAGCAGCGCGATGTGGAACTGGTCATCTCCGACCGGGTGGCCGGGCTGGCGGGCATCGACCTCAGCGCCTATCCCGGCGAGGCACTGGATGTGCGCGGCCGGCAGGCGGCGGTGCCGGTGCGGCTGATCACCCGTGCCGGCGAATTGCCGCTATGAGCCTGATTTCAGCGCTGCCTCAACCGCGCCGGTGATCTCGGCCGATTCCGGCTTTGTGGTGCTGGTCCAGGACCCGGCCAGCGTCCCATCCGGGGCGATCAGGTATTTGTAGAAATTCCAGCGCGGCGCCTTGCCCGATCCCAGCTCGGCGACCACCCATTTGTAGAAGGGATGCGCGTCCTCGCCGGTCACCGCGTATTTATCGGTCATCGGAAAGTCGATGCCGAAATTCACCTCGCAGAATTCCTTGATCTGCTCCGTGCTGCCCGGTTCCTGCCCGCCGAAATCATTCGACGGGACGCCCAGCACGACCAGGCCCTGGTCGCGGTATTTCGCCCACAGCGCCTGCAGCCCGTCATATTGCTTGGTGAAGCCGCAGCGCGAGGCGGTGTTCACCACCAGCACCGGCCGGCCGCGATACTGCTCCAGCGGCAAAGGCTCGCCATCGATCGAGGTGAAGGCGAAGTCGAAGCCTTTCGCCGTGCCGGCACCGGTCGGCGTCGGCATCACCGCCGCCACGGCGGCGGCGACCAGCATGCCGGCGAAGCTGAGCTTGCCGCGATCAGCCATAACGTTCTTCCTTCCAGGGGTCGCCGGTATTGTGATAGCCGCGCACTTCCCAGAAGCCGGGCGTATCCTTGTCGGTGAACCAGATGTTGCGCAGCCATTTGGCGCTTTTCCAGAGATACAGCTTTGGCAGGATCAGCCGCACCGGCCCGCCATGCTCGCGGGTGATCGCCTTGCCTTCCCATTTCGTCGCCAGCAGCACGTCTTCGTCGTCGAAGGCCGAAAGCGGCACATTGGTCGTATAGCCATCATAGCTTTTCAGGATGACGAATTTCGCTTCCGGCTTCGGCCTGGCGAGCGACAGGAGATGCCGGGCAGACACCCCCTCCCAGCGATTGTCGTAGCGCGACCAGGCGGTCACGCAATGCATGTCGGAGGTGTCCTGAAACACCGGCTGGTCCATCAGCTCGGTCCAGCTCCAGGTCAGCGGGTTTTCGACCATGCCGCCGACCGTCAGCTGCCATTCCTTCGGCGTGACCACCGGCTGGACGCCCAGATCGAGCACCGGCCAGTTCTTTACCTCGCGCTGGCCGGGCGGCAGCTTGCGGTTCACCGGTGCCGTGACCGGCTTCTCGCCGGTCAGCAGCCGGCCGTCGCGGGCCCATTTCTGCTTGGTGTCGACCAGCTTCTGTTTGATCTGGCCGAAGATATCGCCGTCATCCGGCATGGCTGCCTCCCTCGGATCGGTTCCCGCTTAAGATAGGCAACCCGGCCGGCGAAGCGAAGCCCCGTCTGTGATCACGCCTGCGCGAGGTGGTCACCCCCGGTGCCATCGTGTATTGATGGGCACCGCTCCGTTTCGTTGCAGATCGCCATCCATGTCCGAAATCCTGTTCCTCAAAGCCGTTCTCGCGGGCCTGGCCATCGCGGCGCCGGTCGGGCCTGTCGGCGTGCTGTGCGTGCAGCGCACGGTGCTGGGGCGCCGGTCGCACGGGCTGGTCTCCGGGCTGGGCGCAGCCGTCGCCGATGCTTTGTATGGCTGCATCGCCGCCTTCGGACTGGCCGCCCTGTCCGAGACATTGCTGGCGCACAAGACCGAGATGCAGTTCGTCGGTGGGGTTTTTCTGGTGGGCATCGGCATAAAAACCTTCCTGAAGCGCGCGAAGGCGTTGCCGGAGGGCGCGCAGCCGCTGCGCGTGCGCTCCCTGTTCGGGGATTTCATCACGACGTTCTTCCTGACGCTGATCAACCCGATCACCATCCTGGCCTTTGCCGGTGTCTTCGTGGCGCTCGGCGTGTTCATCGACGACAGCAATTCGCTGGTCGATCCGGTGCTGGTGGTGCTCGGCGTGTTCATCGGCTCCTGCCTGTGGTGGCTGGGGCTGGCGATGGGGGCGGGGTTGCTGCGGAGCCACCTTGATATCTACCATCTGAAATGGATGAACCGGATTTCCGGCGGCCTGATCACCGGTTTCGGGATTGTGGCCCTCATCGATCTGTTGCTCTAGGGAGAAAGACCGCCATGCCCGATCCACAGCGCATCGTCAGCCTGCTGCCCAGCGCGACGGAGATCGTGGCGGCGCTGGGTTGTGCCGAATTTCTGGTCGGGCGCAGCCATGAATGCGACTTTCCGCAGGAGGTCGCCGGTCTGCCCATCGTCAGCCGGCCGCGCATCGACATTCACGCCTCCAGCGCGGAGATCAACCGCCAGGTGATGCAGTCGGCGCGCAATGCCCTGTCGGTCTATGACGTCGATACCGCGATGCTGGCCAGCCTGCGCCCGGATGTGATCGTCACCCAGGATCTCTGCGCGGTCTGTGCCGTCAGCCTGGAGGATGTCGAGAAGGCGGTCTGCGATCTGACCGGCAGTGATGTCGATCTGGTCAGCTGCCGGCCGACGAAGCTGGCCGAGATCTGGACCGATATCCGCCGCGTTGCCCGCGCGCTGGGCGTCACGAAGCGCGGCAACGAGCTGATCGACCGGCTGACACTGGCCATCGAGGGCATCGAATCGCAGGCCCGGCTGATCGAGCCAAAGCCGAATGTCGCCTGCATCGAATGGATCGATCCGCTGATGGCGGCCGGCAATTGGGTACCGGAGCTGATCTCCCGCGCCGGTGGCACCAGCCTGTATGGCCAGGCCGGCAAGCATTCCCCCTGGCTGGAATTCGACGCGCTGGCGATGGCCGACCCGGATGTCATCATCATTTCGGCCTGCGGCTTCGACATTCCGCGCAGCCTGGCCGAGCTGCCGGTGCTGACCGGAAAGGATGGCTGGGCCGATCTGCGCGCCGTGCGGGATGGCCGTGTCTATGTGACCGACGGTCACCAGTTCTTCAACCGCCCCGGACCGCGTATCGTAGAGACGCTGGAAATCCTGGCGGAGATCCTGCATCCCGGCCGCTTCGCCTTCGGGCATGAAGGCAGTGGCTGGGTTCGGCTGTAACGCTTCTTTAGGGACAAGAGCGATGTATGTACCCCGGCATTTCGCGGTCGATGATCCGGCAACGCTGTTCGAGCTGATCGAGGCGCATCCCTTCGCGCTGATGGTGCTGCAGATGGAGGGCGGGCTGGAGGCGGCGCATCTTCCCTTCGTGCTGGACCGGGATCGCGGGCCGCAGGGCACGCTGCGCTGCCATGTCGCGCGCGCCAATCCGATCTGGAAGGCCTGTGACGGGCAGGTTAGCGCGCTGATCGTCTTCGGCGGGCAGAACGCCTATGTCTCGCCGGACTGGTATGTGGAGAGCGAACATCAGGTGCCGACCTGGAACTATGCCGCCGTGCATGTGTCCGGCCGGCCCCAGGTCATGGCCGATGACGCCGTGCGCGGCGTGCTCGACGATCTGTCGGCGCAGTTCGAGAACACGCTGCTGCCGAAACAGCCCTGGACCAGCGACAAGCTGCCCGAAAGCCTGTTCACCGGTCTGCGCAAAGGCATTGTCGGGCTGGACATCCCGATCGACACGATCCAGGGCAAGTGGAAGCTGTCGCAGAACAAGAAGCCGGGCGACATTGCCGGGGCGGCCGATGCCCTCGATGCGCTGGGCGGCGAGGCGAACAGCGCCATCGCCCGGATGATGCGGGCCGCCGCGCCAGTCTAATCCAGCTGGATTTCACCATCCCGGACGCTGACCGGCACGGGCGTCAGCATGTCGCCCTTGCAGGGGCCGGCGATGCATTCGCCATCCTCGATGCGGAACAGCGCACCATGGGTGGCGCAGACGATGAATTCGCCGCTGTCGTCGAGGAACTCGTCTGGCATGAATTCCAGCGAAGCGAAGATATGCGGGCAGGCATTCACATAGCCGAAGACCTGCCCGCCCTGGCGCACGATGAAGATGTCCTTGCCATCGACCGAGAAGCCCTTGGAGGCGCCATCCTCCACCGACTCCAGGGGGCAGAGAACGGTGCTCACAGCGTCGTATCGCCCATTTCCAGCAGGATCTTCCAATGCGCGTCGCTGACCGACTGCACCGACAGGCGGGACTGGCGCACCAGCGAGATATCCTCCAGCCGGGCATCGGTCTTGATGTCCTTCAGCGGGACCGCCTTGGTCATCTTCTTCACAGGCTCGATATCGACCATGCCGAAGCGGCCCGAGGCATCGCTGGGATCGGGATAATATTCCTTCACGATCCGGGCGATGCCGACGATCTCGACGCCTTCATTGGAATGATAGAAGAAGGCCAGATCGCCGGTCTTCATCGCCTTCAGATTATTGGCCGCCTGATAATTGCGCACGCCGTCCCAATGGGTCCGGCCATCTTCCACCAGCCGGTCCCAGGAATATTTGAACGGCTCCGATTTCATCAGCCAATAGGCCATGGATCAGCTCGCGAGCGCCGGGTTGAAGAAGACCTGGCGCCACGGCCGGATATCGACGCTGGCGAACAGGCCGGCGGTCGCATAGGGGTCATTGGCGGCGAAGGCCTTCGCCTCGGCCTCGTCGGCGACATCGACGATCAGCAGGCTGCCGGTCGGGCCGTCCTTCGCCTCGCCGCCGCCCAGGGTGGGGCCGCCGACCAGGATCTTGTCGGCGCGCGCCTTCAGGTAATCCAGATGGGTCGGGCGGGTGGCCATGCGCAGATCGACACTGTTCGGCTTGTCAACGCAGACGATGGAAAACAGCATGGGGGTTTCTCCTTGGATTGGGCCTTGGATTGAGTTTCGCCGGGGAGGCTAGCCGATGGCATCCGGCGCAGCAAGCGCGCGCCGCCTATTGCGGCTGTCCAAATGCGCCACCGCGTTATGCATCTGCGGCCCCTTGCGCCATTGCCGCTGGCGGGCTTTGCTGGAGTCAACGCCCGCGCCTGACGGGCGAGACGCTACCGGAGGAGTCTGAAAAGTGCCTGTCTGGGCGACCGCGCTCGCCGCGACCTTCGTCATTCAGACCGTGGGCGCGTTCCTGCTGTTCTCCGTGCCGGTCATCGGGCCGCTGCTGACGGCCAAGGCCGGCGTATCGGCGGAGACCATCGGCTATCTGTCCTCGCTGATATCGGGCGGTGTGTGCTGGTTCCTGGCCAGTGGCGGGCCGATGCTGGCGCGCTTTGGCGCGATACGGCTGCTGCAGATCGGCATGGCGATGACCGCGCTGGGCTTTGCCGGGATCGGCTTTGGCTGGTGGCCGCTGGCGGTGGTCGGCGCGGTGGTGCTGGGCTTCGGCTATGGCACCAACAGCCCGGCCGGCAGCCAGACGCTGAGCCGCACGGCGCCGCCGGCGCACCGGGTGCTGATCTTCTCGCTGAAGCAGGCCGGCGTGCCGCTGGGGGCGACTCTGTCCGGCCTGATCATCGCCCCGCTGGCCGACCGGCTGGGGCTGGAGGCGGCAGTAGCGCTGGCTGTCGGCATCAGCCTGCTGGCCATCCTGGCGGTGCAGCCCTCGCGCCGGCTGCTCGACGAAGATCGGGTCGCGACCGGCCGCCTGGACTGGATGCGCGCTTTGGTCTCCTGGCGGATCGCGCTGAATGCCGTCGCCCTGCTGCGCGACCATCCGGCATTGCCTATGCTGACCGGGCTGGGGGTTGCCTTCGCGCTGGTGCAGGCCTGCCTGACCGCATTCCTGGTGACCTATGTGGTGACGCAGCACGGCTTCACGCTGGTCGAGGGCGGGCTGGTGGCGGCGGTGCTGCAGGGCTCCAATCTGGTGGCGCGGATCAGCCTGGGCTGGGTCGCCGACCGGACCGGCAATTCGATGCGCCATCTGTCGGTGCAGGCGCTGGTTGCCGCTGCCGCGCTGGTGGCGCTGGCGCTGTATGTGCCGGATTCGGCGGGTGATCCGGTGCTGTATGCGCTGGTCGCGCTGGCCGGCTTCACCGGCATCAGCTGGAACGGCATCCATCTGGCAGAGGTGGCGCGTCTGGCACCGCAGGGCCGGATCAGCGACGTCACTTCGGCCGCTGCTTTGTTCGGCTTCTTCGGCTCGGTGGCCGGGCCGCTGGCTTTCGCGTTTCTGGTCGCCCTCACCGGCAGCTACGCGCTGGTCTACTGCCTGGCGGCAGCGCCCCTGGCCCTGATGGGGCTGCTCTGCCTACGGGTGAAAAGCTGAGGCCTTATTCGGCAGGGCTGGAGGAGCTGGCCAGCTTGTAGTTCTCGCTGTAGCCGATCTGGCGCTGCGGATGGGCCGCATCGACCAGATGGTTGCGGAAATGCACGAGGCGCCAATAGCCGAACATGTTCACCGGCTGCACCTTCACCAGTTCCAGCCCGGCCATGTCCATCAGCGTCTGCATCTCGAAATCCGGATGGAAGCCGATCTGGCCGGCAATCGGCGAAATCGCCTTCTCAAAACCGCGCAGCAGCCGGTTCTCGGAGGCGAAGTGATTGACCAGCACGATATCGCCGCCCTCGACGCAGACGCGGCGCATCTCGGCCAGCATGCGCGCCGGGTCGCCGACGACGGAGGCGACATACATGCCGACCACCACGTCGAAGCTGTCATCGGCGAAGGACATCGCCTCGGCATCCATCTCCAGCAGGCCCTTCACCTGGGCCAGGCCGTGCATCGCCACCTTCTCGCGCGCTTTCTCCAGCATCTCGGCCGAGATATCGACGCCATGCACACTGGCATCCGCCCGGTAATGCTGCAGCGACAGGCCGGTGCCGACACCGACTTCCAGAATGCGCTGGTCAGCCTTGGTGTTGATCGCTGCCACCGTGGCCCGCCGCCCCGGCTCGAACACCGCCCCGAAAAGCCGGTCATAGACAGCGGCATACCGTCGATAGGCGGTCTTCACTTCTTCCGTTCCGAGAAGATTCTTCATCGCTTGGGGGAGTGCTCCTGCGGGCGTCCGTTGAGGTGGGGTGACGGTGAGATAGGGATCGATTATGGCAGATCAACGACATTAGCGGATGCAACGGGGTGATTTCCAGCGGTTCCGCATCAACGGGATATCACACAACCTGCCCAGCTACCCATCCTGAAGACCAGGCCCACTGAAAGTTATATCCTCCCAACCAACCGGTGACATCAACAACCTCGCCGATGAAGTACAGGCCCGGCACGCGCTTGGCCTGCAGGGTCTTCGAGTCCAGCTCGGCGGTGTCGATGCCGCCCAGCGTGACCTCGGCGGTGCGATAGCCTTCGCTGCCCTCCGGGGTGATGCGCCAGTCCTGCACGGCGGCGTCGAGGCGGCGCAGGCGCTTGTCGGACAGGTCAGCCAAAGTGCCGGCCGGCTTGCTGGCCTCGGCGGCTTCCTCCTCGGCGATCATCTGGGCGAGGCGTTTCGGCAGATGGGCGGCCAGCGCGGTCTGCGGCGCCTGGCGGCCCTGCGTGGCGCGGGTGGCGCGCAATGTCTCATAGAGGTCGATGCCGGGCAGCATACGCACCGCGATCTCGCTGCCCTCGCGCCAATAGGAGGATATCTGCAGGATTGACGGGCCGCTGAGGCCGCGATGGGTGAACAGCAGGCCTTCCTGGAACCGGGTCTTGCCGGAGGAGACGACGGCCTCCACCGAAATGCCGGCCAGCGGTTTCAGCCGGGCCAGCATCTGCGGCTCGAAGGTCAGCGGCACCAGCGCGGGGCGTGTCTCGGTGACGGCGATGCCGAAGCGCCGGGCGAGGTCATAGCCCCAGCCACTCGCCCCCATTTTCGGGATCGACTTGCCGCCGCTCGCCACCACAAGCGATGCGCATGCGATCCGCGTGCCATCCGACAAGGTGAGGTCGAAGCCCGGCTCCTTTTTCTCCACGCGCTCCACCCGGGTCGACAGGCGCAGGCTGGCCCCGGCCTCGCGGAGCCCGGCCAGCAGCATGTCGATGATCTGCCGGGAGGAGCCGTCGCAGAACAGTTGGCCGAGCGTCTTTTCGTGGAAGGCGATGCCGTGGCGCTGCACCAGCGCGATGAAATCATGCTGGGTATAGCGCCGCAGCGCCGAGATACAGAAGGATGGGTTGCCGGACAGGTAATTGGCCGGGCTGGCATGCAGATTGGTGAAATTGCAGCGCCCGCCGCCGGAGATGCGGATCTTCTCCCCCGGCGCCTCGGCATGGTCGATGACCAGCACGGAGCGCCCACGCTTGCCGGCTTCCCAGGCGCAGAACAGCCCGGCGGCCCCGGCGCCGACCACGACGACATCCCAGTTTTCGATTACAGGTGCGGGCACAGGTGTAGGCCTATTCCGCCGGCTGCGGTGCCGCGTCCAGCCGGCGCTCGCGGCGGCGCTGGCGCCAGTCGGCGACATTGGCCCGCAGCTTCAAAGCGGCCGGGGTGATCAGCAGCGTCAGCACCGTGGCGAAGGCCAGCCCGAAGACGATGGCGGCGGAAAGCTGCACCCACCATTGCGTCGAGGGCGCGCCGATATTGAAGCTGCGGCTGACGAAATCGATGTTGACCTGGAACAGCATCGGCAGCAGCCCCAGGATCGTCGTCGCCGTGGTCAGGAAGACCGGCCGCAGGCGCTGCGCCCCGGTGCGCAGCAGCGCCTCATGCGCCGGCACGCCCTTCTGGCGCATGATGTCGTAGGTATCGATCAGGATGATGTTGTTGTTCACCACGATGCCGGCCAGCGCGATCACGCCCACCCCGCTCATCACGATGCCGAAGGGCATGTTCATGACCAGCAGGCCGATCATCACGCCGATGGTCGACAGGATGACGGCGGAGAGGATCAGGAAGGCGCTGTAGAAGCTGTTGAACTGGGTGACCAGGATGATCGCCATCAGGAACAGCGCCACGCCGAAGGCCCGGACCAGGAAGGCCTGGGCCTCGGCCTGCTCGCGGTCCTCGCCCTTGAAGGTGACGCGGATGCCGGGGTCGAGGCCGGATTCGGGCAGCCACTGGCGCAGCTCGCGCACCTTGTCGTCGGCCAGCACGCCGGGCAGGATATCGGCCTTCACCGAGGCGATGCGCCGGCCATCCACGCGCTTCAGCTCGCCGACTTTCGGCTCCGGTCGTTCGGTAATGAAATTGCTGATCGGCACCAGGCCCGCATCGGTCTGGATGCGCAGCTTGCCGAACTGGTCGAGCGTGCGATAGGCCTCCGGGAAGCGAACCACGATGTCGATTTCGTCGTCGCTGTCATCCGGGCGGTATTCGGTGACTTTCAGCCCGTTGGTGATCAGCCGCACGTAATCGCCGATCAGCCCGATATCGATGCCGAATTTGGACGCCTGGGCGCGGTCGACATCGATGGCCCACTGGATGCCCGGCACCGGGCGGCTGTCCTCGATATTCGTCAGCCCCTCCATCGCCTCGAATTTGGCGTGGATCAGGGCGGCGGCCGGGTTCAGCAGGGCCGGGTCGATGCTGGAGAGTTCCAGCGCCACCGGCTTGCCGACCGGCGGGCCGGCCTCCATCTTCTGCGATTCGACGAAGATGCCGGGATAGGCGCGCGATTTCTCGACAATCCGGGCAAGGATCGAATCGGCATTCGGGCGCAGCTGCCAATCCTTGAATTCGACGGTGATGACGGCGATCACGTCTTCCGGCCGCTCGGTGCCGCCGCGCGGCTGCGTGCCGATGGCGGAATAGACCGAATCAAAGGCGTCGATGGCCAGGATCTCGCGCTCGATCTGCACGGCGATCTGGGTCTTCTCGTCAATCGACAGATTGCCCCGGGCATGGATGACGATCTGCGCCTGGTCGGGCTCGACCTCGGGGAAGAATTCGACGCCATGGCCATGCGTCGCGTAATACCACTGCACCCCGATCAGCAGGGCGAGGGCGGCCAGCACCATCTTGCCCGGATGGGTCAGCACGGTATCGAGCAGGCGCACATAGATGCCGGTCGGGCCGCGCACTGATTTCAGGTCGCTGGCGGTATCCTCGTCGCCATCGTTGTCCGCAAGCCTGTCGGCGCTGAGCAGCCGGGCCTTTTCCGGGTCGATGGCGCCGCCCGGCTTGCCGATGAAGGCGCCCAGCGTCGGTACGAAGATCAGTGCCATCAGCAGCGAGCCGGACAGGGTGGCCAGCAGGGTGATCGGCAGGAATTTCATGAACTCGCCAACCACGCCGGGCCAGAACAGCAGCGGCAGGAAGGCGGCCAGGGTCGTCGCGGTGGAGGCGATGATCGGCCAGGCCATGCGCTTGGCGGCGCGGGCATAGGCCTGCCGGGCGGTGAAGCCCTCGGTCATTTTCCGGTCGGCGAATTCGGTCAGCACGATGGCCCCGTCGACCAGCATGCCGACCGCCAGGATCAGGGCGAACAGCACGACGATGTTGATCGTCATGCCCATGGCGTGCAGCACCAGGATGCCCAGCAGGAACGAGCCCGGAATCGACACGCCGACCAGCCCGGCGGAGCGCAACCCGAGCGCGCCGACAATGATGATCATCACCAGCAGGATGGCGCTGATGACGTTGTTCTGCAGGTCGGACAGCATGGTCCGGATATCCTTGGACCGGTCCTGGCTGTAGGTGACGGTGACGGATTCCGGCCAGATCTGGCGTTCCTGCTCGACCACGGCGCGCACCGCCTCAATGGTCTCGATGATGTTCTGGCCGGTCCGCTTGGAGATTTGCAGGCCGACAGCCGGCGCGCCATCCAGCCGGGCGATGGACTGCCGGTCCTTGAAGGTGCGCCGCACCTCGCCGATGTCGCGGATGCGCACCACCGCGTCGCCCTCGGTCTTCAGCGGCATGTCGAGCAGATCGGCGGTGGTCTCGAACAGGCCGGGCACCTTCACCGGGAAGCGCCCGCGCCCGGTATCAAGCGCACCGGCGGCGATCAGCCGGTTCGAGCGGGAGATGAAATTCAGCACCTCCTCCGCCTTCAGCCCATAGCTTTCCAGTCGCAGCGGATCGATGACGATCTCGACCAGCTCCTCGCGGTCGCCGGTGATATCGACATTCAGCACCGAGGGCACGCTCTCGACCTGATCGCGCAGCTCGCGCGCCAGCCGCACCAGCGTGCGTTCCGGCACCGGGCCGGACAGTGTGACGACCAGCACCGGGAAGAGGCTGAGATTGACCTCGGTGACGACCGGCTCGTCGGTTTCGTCCGGCAGCTCGGATTTGGCGATATCGACGCGCTCGCGGACATCGTTCAGCGCCGTGTCGGCATCGAAGCCGGCATCGAATTCCAGCAGCACGAAGGCCCCGCCCTCATAGGCGGTGGAGCGCATCTCTTTGGTGCCCTCGATGACTTTCAGCTCCTGCTCCATCGGGCGCAGCAGCAGTCTTTCGGCATCCTCGGGCGAGATGCCCTCATGCGTCATGCTGACATAGATGATCGGGATGTTGATGTCGGGGTCGGATTCCTTGGGAATGTCTATATAGGCGATGGTCCCGGCAATCAGAATCAGCACCAGCACCGCCAGGGTGGTGCGGGCATGGGAAATCGCGGCGCCGATCAGGTTCATCGCACAATTCCCGGCGCGCTAGAGGGCGGCGTGGCAGCGAAATCCTCCGCCACCTCGGTCACCACCTTCTGGCCAGCGGCGACGAATTCCTGGCCGACGACGATCACCCGCAGCGCCTCTGGCAGGCCGGCAAGCCAGACGCCCGACGCATTGCCGGAGACGATGCGCACCGGCTGGAAGGTCACGACATCGTCGGCGCCGACGGTTTTCACGCCGATCTGGCCAGCCTCGTTCAGCGTCAGGATCGCCGGGGTGACGAAATGCGCCATGACCCGTTCCACCGGCAGGGTGACGGACGCCGTCAGCCCGTCAAAGATCTGCAGATCCGGGTTCGCCAGCTCGATCTCGACCGGGAAGGTGCGGGTGGCGGCATTGGCGACCGCACCGATATAGCGGATCATGCCCTGCCGCTTTTCGCCGGTGCTGGTCGCCACCGCCGTCTCCTGGCCGATGGCCAGCGCGCCGATATAGCGCTCTGCCACATCGATCACGACCAGGACCGGGTTCAGATCGACCAGATGCGCGACATCGTCCCCGGACTGGACATAGGTGCCGATCTCGACCATGCGGTCATTCAGCACCCCGTCAAAGGGCGCGCGGATCGTCGTATTGGCGATGTCGGTATTAATGCGGGCGGCGCCGGCGCGTGCCGCATCCAGCAGGGCCTGCGCCTGCGCCAGGCTGGTGTCGGAGCGGAAACCCTTGGCGGAAAGCTGCTTGGCGGCGCTGAATTCGACCTCGCGCTGGCGCAGCAGGCCGATGGCTTCCTGCCGGCGCTGCTCGCGGTCGTCCAGGGCGATTCGGGCGATGATGTCGTCCTTGCGGACTGGCCGGCCCTTCTGGGTGACGATCTCCTCGATCCGGCCATCGGTTTCGGCGCGCAGCCTGACCATGCGGGTCGCCGATGTGTGGCCGTTGATGGTCAGCATCTGCTGATGCAGCGTAGCCTTGCTGTCGATCACCCGGACGCGCGGCAGCGGCGCTTCCTTCGGGGCTTTCTCGGCCTGGGCCTCGGCGGTTGAGGCATCGCTGCCGCCAAACTGGCCGGAGGCGATCCAGACCACGGAGGCGATGGCGAAGAGGACGGCAATCCAGAGCGACGATTTCATTCTGCCGTATCCTTTTCCGGGCGGTCGGCGGTCAGCCGGGCCATCAGCCCGGCCTTGTTCTGTTCCAGGTAGATGGCAGCAGCGGAATAGATCGCCAGCCCCATGCCCTGGACGAAACCATGCCCGGGGGGTGCCTTGGTGCAGCCGGTCATCTTTTCGATGCAGGCACGGTATTCGGCGATCCGCTGGTCGATCAGCGCCGCCACTTTTTCCGGCGGCAGCAGATGGGCGAAGAACAGCTGAACCAGCAGATCGGAGCGCATGGCGTCGGGTGCCGGGTCGCGCAGCAGGGCCTGCTGCAGGGCGGTCCGGCCGCTTTCGGTCAGGGTGTAGACCTTCTTGTCGGGCCGGCCATCCTGCTCATGCTCGATGACGCTGACCTGGCCCAGCTCGTACAGCTTGCCGAGGGCGGGGTAGATCGATCCGAAGGTGGCGGTCTGGAAATGCCGGAAGGCGCCTTCCTCGAAATGCTTGCGTATCTCGTAACCGCTGGCCTCGCCGAGGCTCAGGACAGACAGACACAGGGTCTTCACGTCCATTTCCGCATCCTCTCATTCACTTGGCGCGCACCCTATCCAGTCGGCGGGATAATATCAATCGTGAATATATAGGATTGATATATAACTTTTCGATAGGGTGTTCTGACGGCAGCTTGCCGGGCGGTTGGGGCGCGGTATAGGCTGAGGCCCATGACCCAGGAAAATCCCGCCACAGCGGGCTGGCGCGCCTATCCGCGCTATCCCGATCCCGCCATCGAGACGCTTGATCCGCGCTTCGATAAATACCGCCTGTTCAGCGCCGCAGTGGAGCGGCTGCATACCGGCAGCCGCTGGGCCGAGGGGCCGGTCTGGGTCGGCGATGGCCGCTATCTGCTGTGGAGCGATATTCCGAACAATCGCATCCTGAAATGGGAGGAGGAGACCGGGCAGGTCAGCCTCTACCGCAAGCCATCCGATCACGCCAATGGCCATACCCGCGACCGACAAGGCCGGCTGGTTACCTGCGAGCATGGCGGACGGCGGGTCACCCGCACGGAATATGACGGCTCCATCACCGTGCTGATGGACAAGTGGCAGGGCAAACGCCTCAATTCGCCCAATGATGTGGTGGTGAAATCGGATGGCTCGATCTGGTTCACCGATCCGCCCTTTGGCATCCATGGCGATTACGAGGGCCACAAGGCGGAGCCGGAACTGGGCCACGCGGTCTATCGCATCGACGGGACGACCGGGCAGGCCAGTATCGTCGCCGATGATGTGCTGGGGCCGAACGGGCTGTGCTTCTCGCCCGACGAGAAAATCCTCTACATCGTCGAATCGCGCGGCGTGCCCTATCGCAAGATCCTGGCCTATGATGTGACGGCGGAGGGTACGGGCATCCGCAACAAGCGCGTCTTCGTCGATGCCGGTCCCGGCGGCACGCCGGATGGCATGCGCTGCGACGTGGACGGTAATATCTGGGCCGGCTGGGGCATGGGCACGCCGGAGCTGGACGGTGTGCTGGTCTTCGCCCCTGATGGCACAAAGATCGGCCGGGTCGCACTGCCGGAACGCTGCGCCAATGTCTGTTTCGGCGGGCCGAAGCGCAACCGGCTGTTTATGGCCGCCAGCCAGTCGGTCTATGCGCTCTATGTGAATACCCAGGGTGTGGCTGGCGGGTGATTGCCGCCCCTGCATGAAAGGGGCGCGATATTTTCACGGCGGGATCATCGGCGCGCCCTGCATGATGCAGGCATGACACAGCCGGAAATGGACAGAATCAATGAGTGAGGGCGCGGGGAGTGAAAGCGCAGGCCGGGCCCTTGCCCGGCAGGTCGTGCCGCCGATCATCTTCCTGCTGTGGCTTCTCGCTGCCATCGAGACGGTGACAGACTGGCGTCTGGCGGTATCGATTGCCGGCATATTGGCGCTGGTTCTCAGCCTCTGGGCGGCAGCGACGCGGTCCGGTTATCCGCGCTTCGCCGTGCTGGTGTTCGGTGGGACCGGGGCGCTGATGCTGGCCCGCAGCGAAGCCTGGATGGTCGGGCTGGGCGCGCTGGAGAACGCCTCGCGCTTCGTCGCCTTTCTCGGCTGCCTGCATCTGCTGCGCGCCATTGTGCAAAGCTCGCCCTCGCTGCGCACGGTGCAGGACAGCTTCATCGCCTTCCGGCCGCAGGCCAAGCGCGGCGCGCTGCAACTGCTCGGCATGCTGTTTTCGCTGCCGCTGGCGATCGGCGCGATCAGCGTGCTTGCCCCCTTCGTCGCCCGGGAGCCCGACCCGGAAGTCCGCCTGGATGCGGCCGCCTGGGGGATGCGCGGCTTGTCCTTCGCCGTGTTCTTCTCGCCCTTCACCGTCGCCATGGGCATTGTCGGCGCCTCGCTGCCGGGACTCGACCTGCCGCTGCTGATGGGTCTGGGCTGCGCCCTCAGCCTGGTCGTGCTGACGATTCCGCATCTCATCGGCCAGGCCCGCCTGCCGCGCAGCCTGCCGGCCAGCTTCTGGCAGGCGCTCTGGGCGGTGCTGATGCCGGTCTTCCTGATCGTGGTCGCCAATATCACGGTGATCTTCGCCGGTGGGCTGAGCACGGTGCAGGCGGCGATTCTGGTGGTGCCTGTCTTTGCCGTAGCGGTGGCGCTGATATCGCCGCTGCTGGTGCCGGCCGCCAAGGGGCGGGGTCGCGCCATGGCGGGGATGATCCGGCAGACTGTCGGCAGTTTCGATAATGAGATCGCGGTCTTCGTTTCCGCGCTTGTCTTCGCCGCCGGGGTGACGGCGACGCCGGAGATCAACGCGCTGAGCCAGCAGCTGGTGGCGGCGCTGGGCCCGCCGGCGATGATCGTGGCGACGCTGCTGGGCATTGCCCTGTTCTCTTCGCTGGGCGTGCATATGGTGGTGCCGACCACGGTGCTGCTGACGCTGTTCGGCCCCAGCATGCCGGATGCTCTGCATCTGGCCTTGCTCGCCTTGGCCGGTCTGCTCGGCTGGACCTTTGGCACGATGTCGGCAATGGGCTCCATCGCCTTCCTGATCTGCGCCAATCTGTTCGGCGTGTCGGCCCGGCGGCTCGCCTTCGGGCAGAATCTTCGTTTCATGCTGATGCTGTTCGCAGCCTATTCGGCAGTAATACTGCTGCTGCTTTAATGTCGGGTTTTTGCAGTTGCGAAGGGCGGATTGACCCTGCGGTTGCTGGCGGGCTACCGTGCGACCCGGGCCGACAGAGCCTGGTTTCTTAAAAAAACGATCCTCCGGGGGAATGCCATGCGAATCACGATTCGCGACATCCAGAAGATGACAGCCGACAAGGTGGCGATCCCGATGATCACCGCCTATGACTATACCTCGGCGCAGATCGTCGACCGGGCCGGTATACCGATGATTCTGGTCGGCGATTCCATGGGCATGGTGGTGCATGGCCACTCCAGCACCCTGCCGGTGACGCTGGATGACATCGTACGCCACGCTGCCGCCGTGGTGCGGGGCAGCACAAAGGCGCTGATCGTCGCCGACCTGCCCTTTCTCACCTATGCCACGCCGGAGCAGGCTGTCGGCGCTGCCCAGCGGCTGATGCAGCAGGCCGGCGTGCAGGCGGTGAAGCTGGAGGGCGGGGCGCCGATCATTCCCGCTGTGCGCCGATTGACCGAGCTGGGCGTGCCGGTGATGGGCCATCTTGGCTATACCCCGCAATCTGAGAACCAGATCGGCATCCGCGTCCAGGGCAAGCAGGCCGATGATGCGCGCCAGCTGATCGAGGATGCGCTGGCGCTGCAGGCGGCCGGGGCCTTCGCCGTGGTGCTGGAGCTGGTGCCGGCCGAACTGGCGGCAGCCATCACCGACAGGCTGGAGATTCCGACCATCGGCATCGGCGCCGGCGTGGGCTGCGCCGGGCAGGTGCAGGTCTGGCATGATCTTCTGGGCCTGTATGGTGACAAGTCGCCACGCCATGCCCGGCGCTATGCCGAGATTGGCAGCGCCATCGAGGCGGCGCTGAAGGAGTATGCCGGGGATGTCGCGTCGCATGCCTTCCCGACCGCCGCCAACAGTGCGAAGATGGAACCGGACGCGCTGGCCCAGGCGCTGGCGGATGTGAAGGGCTGAGCGGTATGGAGATCGCGCGGAGCATTGCGGAATTTCGCGCTCTGCGCGCCACCGTCCCGACGCTGGGGCTGGTGCCGACCATGGGGTTCCTGCATGAGGGGCATCTCAGCCTGGTCCGCCGTGCCAGATCGGAATGCGGGGCGGCGGCCGCCACCATCTTCGTGAACCCGACCCAATTCGCGGCCAATGAGGATTTCTCCAGCTACCCCCGCGCACTGGAGCGCGATCTGGATCTGCTGCGCGCCGAAGGCTGCGCCTTTGCTTTCGTGCCGTCCGGGCCGGAGGTGATGTATCCCGCCGGCTTCGATACGCGGATCGAGATCGGCGGTGTGACGGGGATGCTGGAGGGGGCGGTGCGCCCCGGCCACTTCGACGGCGTTGCCACGGTGGTGGCGAAGCTGCTGAACATCACCCAGCCGACCCGCGCCTATTTCGGCCAGAAGGACGCCCAGCAATGCGTCGTGGTGCGCAAGCTGGTGCGCGATCTGGACATGCCGGTGGAGATCGTCGTCTGCCGGACGGTGCGCACCGAGGATGGCCTGGCGATGAGCAGCCGCAATGCCTATCTCAGCCCGCCCGAGCGTCAGGCGGCGCTGGTGGTGATCCGTGCCTTGCGCGCCGCCGAGGCTGATTTCACGGCCGGCCAGCGGGATGCCGGCGCGTTGCGGGCGACAATGCGCGAGGTGCTGTCAGGCGAGGCGCTGGCAGCAATTGACTATGTCAGCGCCGCCCATCCGGAGACCCTGGCGGAACTCGACGAGGTCGGGGCGGAAGGCGCGCTGCTGTCGCTGGCCGTGCGCATCGGCAAGACCCGGCTGCTCGACAATCTCGTGCTGGGTCTCTGACCACAGGCCATGCCTTTTGATCATTAATGATTAACGTTTTCTTATAAGGCTTTGCGGCCAGCGCCAGTACGCCGTATATCAGCGGGGAAATGAACAAATCGGCCCGATGGATGTTGGGCGACGGGTGAAGCCGAGTGGTGGCTTCGCGGAATGTTCTGGAAATAAAGCTGATGGCGGAGATGGTGCAGACGCATCGAGAGAATGCCGGTGCTACGGTGCTGGTGGTTGAGGATGAATTTATCATCCGCGATCTGATGGTCGAATTGCTGACCGAGGACGGCTACACGGTGCTGGATGCGGGCGATGGCCCGGCGGCGCTGGCCCTGCTGGAATCCGGCCAGAAAATCGACCTGCTGATCACCGATGTCCGCCTGCCCGGTCTCGATGGTCGCGCGCTGGCCGATGCGGCCCGTCAGCTGTGGCCGGATGTGAAAATCCTGCTGGTTACCGGCTTTGCCGACAAGGAACTGGCTTCCGGCCTGTTGCCCGGCATGGCTATCATCCTGAAGCCCTTCGAGATGGAGGCGCTGCTGAGCCAGGCCCGGCAGATGGTTCATAACGGTACGCTGGCTTAAGGCTCTTCCGTGCTGGCCGGCAAATGCAGGGTCACGATTTCGCGTGCTTGCTGCGGGGCCAGCGTTTCCCGGCTCAGCCTCCCCCCACATTCGCGGACAAGTGCCGTGACCGCTGACAGGCTCAGTGTTGCCCCCGCTGTCACGGGTGAGGCGGAGAGGTCTATGGCGATGCCGCCGGAGCTATCGCTGCGTGCCGTGAAATGAAGGCGTGCCCGCTCTGGCAAAGCTTCTCGCAGCGTGAAGGCCAGATGAACCAGGGCCATTTCCAGAATGGCCGGGCGCACGAGGGCCGGGCGGACGGGCGTATCGACGCTCAGCTCGATCTCGATATCCCGGCCCAGCGAGGGCTTCAGCAACGCAATGCAGTCCTGCAGCATCTCGCCGATATCGACAGGCTGCGCCCGGTCGGCATCCTGGCGGCCGAAATTCATCAGCTGGCGGGTAAGCCGGCTGCCGCGCAGGGCAGAATCATGCATCATCTGGATCAGCGGCCGGATCTGGTCGAGCGTCTGGCGGCGCTCAGCCAGTTGGGCGGCGCTGATGATCGCTGTCAGCTGGTTATTGAAATCATGGACAAGGCCGCCGGCAAGCCGGCCCAGCGCCTCCATCTTGCGCGCATGAAGCCGCTGCGCCGGCGTCGATTCGCCGATGACGCGCAGGATGGCGCCGAAGCCCGCACCATCCGGCAGCACCTGCAGCAGCAGGTGTACGACCAGGCTGGTTCCATCCTGCCGGACCAGCGCCAGCTCTGCCTCGCAGCGCCCTTCCACTTGCACGAGGTGCAAAAGCTCCTGCGGCTTGCCCGTTTGCCGGTCGGCTTCGGAAAACAGCGCGGCAAAATGCGCGCCCGGCTGCATATCGTCGGTAAATCCCAGGCGCCTGTTCGCGGTTTCCGGCCAGGTCAGCAGAATTCCCTTTCTGTCCATCAGGCAGAAAACGTGATCGTCCAGACCGTCGATCAGCCGGCGAAAGGCGTCGGTATCGTCACTCGTCATCACGTCAGGCCCTTCATCGTCCTTCGGTCGGCGCGGCGGCAGAGCCGCCCGGCGCCTCGACTTTTGGTTATAAGCATCAGGCCAAAGGTTAACTTCCCAAATTTTAAAGTAAACCAAATCAACTATCGCGATTCCTGTAGCCGTCCAGCCTTATTTCCGGCATTGATAATCGCGCTTTCCTCCAGACACTCATTTTGAATGCCGATTTCCAGTAAAACCCTCATCCGGTCCTCTGCTCTCTTCCTTTTAATCGGGTTGGGGGCCCTGCTCGGCATTGTGATGATGACCTTGCTGCTGTTTGAGCGTACGCAAGGCTATTTCGAGGATGTCGTCGCGGCGCGTGAGGTGCGGGGTGTCGTGGTCGGCCTGCTGTCCCGCATGCAGGATGCCGAGATCGGCCAGCGTGGCTATCTGCTGACCGGGGAGGAGGCTTATCTTCTGCCCTATGAGCAGGCCATCACCGCGATTCCCAGCGCGCTGACCTTTCTGGAAGAGCGCGTTGCCGACCGACCCGAGATGCGCGCGCAACTGGAGCTTCTGGCGCCGCTTCTGACTGCCAAGCTGGAGGAAGTGACCCGGACGATCGATCTGGCCCGTCAGGGCCGCGTGGACGAAGCCCTGGCGGTGGTGGAAACCGACCGTGGCAAGGCGCTGATGGATGGCGTGCGAGCGAGTCTGGGTGAAATGCAGCGCCTGACGGATCTGCGGCTGAATACCGGCGTCGAATCGCAGCGCGACAACGCCGCCGCCGTCCGTTGGGTCACCATCATCGGCGCGCTGGTCATCCTTGCCGTGGTCATCGGCTCTGCCTGGATGGTTACGCTCTATGCCCGCGAGATCAATGCCGCCCGCCGGTATGAAGGGCAGTTAAATATCGAGCTGGAAAGGCGGGTCCGGGAGCGCACGGCAGAGCTGGGCCGGGCGAATGAGGAAGTACAGCGCTTCGCCTATATCGTGACGCATGATCTGCGCGCACCGCTGGTCAACATCATGGGCTTTACCAGTGAGTTGGAATCCAGTCTCGCCAGCCTCCAGAATTTTGTCGCCAACGCGAGCATCGCGGAGGATGACGAGAGCTTCGCCGAGGTCCGGCTGGCGGCCAAGGAGGACATCCCCGAAGCGTTGGAGTTCATCCGCTCCTCGACCAAGAAGATGGACGGGCTGATCAACGCCATCCTGAAGCTGTCTCGCGAAGGGCGCCGCAAGCTGAAGCCGGAACAGATCGACCTGAACGCCGTTCTTGAACAATCGGCGGCGAATGTGCAGCACCAGGTCAACGAGGCTGACGGCGATGTGACGCTGGAGATCAAGGTCGCGTCCCTTGTCACCGACCGGCTGGCGCTGGAGCAGGTGTTCGGCAATCTGCTGGACAATGCTGTCAAATATCGCGAGCCATCGCGGCCGCTGCAGATAAAGATCGCTGCCGAGAGCGTCCGTGACGGCAAGGTCCTTCTGTCGATAGCCGATAATGGTCGCGGCATCGCCCCGCAGGATCACGAGCGGGTGTTTGAGCTGTTCCGCCGCTCAGGCTCGCAGAATCAGCCTGGCGAGGGCATCGGTCTCGCCCATGTGCGCACCGTGGTGCGCAATCTGGGCGGCGAAATCACGCTCGAATCGGAATTCGGTCAGGGCACCACGTTCAAGATCAGCCTGCCGCGCGATTTGCGGCCGGTTCTAAGGAGTTATGAAACATGAGTCAGGATGCGAAACAGGTCACCATCGTCATGATCGAGGATGATGAGGGGCATGCGCGCCTTATCGAACGCAACATCCGCCGCGCCGGGGTGAACAACGAAATCCTGCCCTTCACCAATGGCACGGATGCGTTGCAGTTCCTGTTCGGCCCCGATGGCTCGGGCGAGGTGCAGTCCGGACAGCACCTGCTGATCCTGCTCGACCTCAATTTGCCGGACATGACCGGCATCGACATCCTGCAGAAGGTGAAGGGCAATCCGCACACCAAGCGCTCGCCCGTGGTCGTGCTGACCACCACGGATGACAGCCGGGAAATCCAGCGCTGCTACGATCTGGGCGCCAATGTCTACATCACCAAGCCGGTGAATTACGACAGCTTCGCCAATGCGATCCGGCAACTCGGCCTGTTCTTCGCCGTGATGCAGGTGCCGGAGACCGATTGATCCATGCCGAACAAGCCGATCTGCATCCTGTATATCGACGACGACCCGGCGCTGGTGCGCCTGGCGCAGCGTGTGCTGGGCCGGCACGGCTATGCGGTCGAGCATGTCACCACGGCGGATGACGGATTGCAGCGGCTGGAGAAGGGCGATATCGACGTCGTCATCCTGGATCACTATCTGCCGACCGGCACAGGCATGGACGTGCTGGAACGCCTGAGCAGCTGGGAAGTCGCCCCGCCGGTGGTCTATGTGACCGGCTCGGTGGAGACGGCCATTGCGGTTGGCGCGCTGAAGGCGGGGGCGGCGGATTACGTGCCGAAAACCGTTGCCGAGGAATTCCTGGAACTGCTGGCTAGTGCGGTCGACCAGGCGCTGGTGAAGGCGCGGCTGGAGCGCGAGAAGGCCCAGGCCGAACGCGATGTCCGCGAGGCCCGCGACCGGGCGGAAATTCTGCTCGGCGAAGTGAATCACCGGGTGGCCAACAGCCTGGCGCTGGTCGCAGCATTGGTGCGTATGCAGGCCTCGTCGATCAGCGATGGAGGCGCGCGGGCAGCGCTGGAGGAAACCCAGGCGCGGATTTCCGCCATCGCCGGCATTCATCGCCGGCTCTATACCTCCGACGATGTGCGCTTCGTGGAGATCGACGAATATCTGAAAGGCCTGGTCGAGGAACTGCGCGCCTCGATGCAAGCGGCCGGTAACGAGGTCGATATCCGGCTGGATGTGGAGCGGCTGGCAGTGCCGACCGACAAGGCCGTGTCCATCGGCGTGATCGTGAACGAGCTGGTCATCAACGCCTGCAAATATGCCTATGTCGACAAGCCCTTCGGTGAAATCCGGGTCGGTTTCCGCCGGGCGGGCGAAGATTCAGCGCGGCTGGCGGTGGAGGATGACGGCATCGGCTGGAGCGGCGAGGGCAAGCCGCTCGGCAGCGGCCTGGGCAGCCGCATCGTGAAGGCGATGGCCGGCAATCTGGGCACGACGATCAAGTATGCGAATAGCGGCGGGGGAACGCAGATCAGCCTGCATGTCCCGCTCTGACCTGTGGCGCTGGAAATGCCGCCGGTGAAGCCCATATCCTAGGGCCATGACGATACCGGCTTTCGAGCCGTGGCGAGGTGAGCGATGGCATTGAAGACTGACCCCTGGTCCTTCCCCGACCCCGAACAGGATCTGCCGGCAGAGGCAGCACCGGCGACCGCCGTGCTGGCCGGCGGCTGCTTCTGGTGCACCGAGGCGGTCTATGCCCAGCTTGACGGCGTGCTGGCGCTGCGTCCCGGCTATGCCGGCGATACGGCGGAGAAAGCCGATTACCGGATGGTGTGCAGCGGCACGACCAATCATGCCGAAGTCATCGAAATCACCTATGACCCGGCGCGGATCAGCTATGGCCGGCTGCTGAAGCTGTTTTTCTCGATCGCCCATGACCCGACGCAGAAGGATCGCCAGGGCGCTGATATCGGCCGGCAATACCGTTCGGCGATCTTCTATGCCAGCGAGGCCGAGCGGAAGGTGGCGGAAGCCTATATCCGCCAGATCGAGGCGGCCGATCTGTTTGACGGTCCGATCCAGACCCGGCTGGAACGGCTGGAGGCCTTTTACGAGGCCGAGGCGGATCATCACGGCTATGCCGCGCGGAATCCCAACCAGCCCTATATCCGGGCCGTATCCACGCCGAAGGTAGAGAAGCTGCGCAAGACCCATGCGGCGCTGCTGAAGACCTGACCGGTCAGTCGCTGCTGTCCGCCGCGATCAGTACGGCGCGGATTTTGTCCGCCAGGTCCTGTCGCCGGTAAGGCTTGTTCAGCAGATGAACACCGGCATCGAGGCGGCCATTATGCACGATGGCATTCTCGGTATAGCCCGAGGTGAACAGCACCGGCAGGCCGGGCCGCATCGCCCGGGCGGCATCGGCCACCTGGCGGCCGCTCATGCCGCCGGGCATCACCACATCGGTGAACAGCAGGTCGATATCGGCATGCTGCTTCAGCGCCTCGATGGCCTCCGGCCCGGTGCTGGCGACGACAGTCTGATAGCCGAGCCGCTGCAGCTGGGCCGTGACGTTCTGCCGGACGAGATCGTCATCCTCCACCAGCAATATCTTGGCGGTGCCGCCTTGTGGCGTCCGCACGGCGCTGGTCGACGCGATACGCTCAGCCTTGCCGTTCAGCCGCGGCAGATACAGCTTGAGGGCGGTGCCGTGGCCGGGTTCGGAGTAAATCTTGATATGGCCGCGGGACTGCTTGACGAAGCCGTAGACCATGCTGAGGCCAAGGCCGCTGCCGGTGCCATGCGGCTTGGTGGTGAAGAACGGCTCGAAGGCGCGGGCAATGACCTCCGGCGTCATGCCGGTGCCGGTATCGGACACCGCCACAAGGATGTAATCGCCCGGAACCATCTCGGCATTCTGGTCGGCATAATCCTGGTCAAGATGGACATTGCCGGTCTCGATGATCAGGCGGCCGCCATCGGGCATGGCGTCGCGCGCATTGATCGACAGGTTCAGCAGGGCCCCTTCCAGTTGCGAGGCATCGATCAGTGCATCCCAAAGCCCGTCTGCGGGAAGCATCTTCAACTCGATATGGGCGCCCAGCGTCCGGCGCAGCAGCGGCTCCATCCCGGTCAGCAGGGTATTCACATCCACAGCTTTGGGGTCGAGCGGCTGGCGCCGGGCAAAGGCCAGCAGCCGGCTGGTCAGACCGGCGCCGCGTTCGGCCGCCGAACGGATCGTTTCCGACAGTTCCTGCAGTGACTTCTGCGCCTCGAGCTGTTCGCTGAGCAGCTCGGCATTGCCCATCACCACCGTCAGCAGATTGTTGAAGTCATGGGCGATGCCGCCGGTCAGCTGGCCGATCGATTCCATCTTCTGGGCCTGCATCACCTGGCGTTCGGCGGCCAGTAATGTTTCCGCCGCGACGCGCCGTTCGTGGATGATCCGGTGCATCATCAGGAAAATCACGAACAGGATCACACTGATCGTCACGCCGGTCGCAACGACAATGTTCGGTTCATCGGAATCCGTGGCCACCCGGAAACCGGCAGCCTCGGTAAAGATTGCGGTCCAGCGCCGTCCGGCGACCTCCAGCGGGATAATCTGCTCATGGGCGCTGTCGGTCCGGATCGCCGGGCGGTCATCGTACAGCAGGGCCTCCGGGGTGATGGCCGGGCCATCATACAGGGCAAAATTCACCAGCGAGTCTTCGGCCTGGCGGATACCGTTCATCAGGTCGATGGACCGGAAGGCAGCATGGACATAGCCGGTGAGTTCCGCCCGGCGCCGGGCCGGGTCGACCGGATCGCGGGCACCCCGGTAGATCGGCATGAACATCACGAAACCGGGCTGTGCCTCCGCGCCGATTTCCTGGACCAGTGTCAGTTTGCCTGAAATAGCCGTATTGCCATTGTCGCGTGCCCTTTCCAGCGCCTCGCGCCGGATGGGTTCGGTGTTCATGTCGAATCCGAAGGCACGCTGGTTGCGCTCGTTGAAAGGCTCGATATAGACAATCGGGCTGTAGGCGTCCCGCATATCGGGTGGGCTGACACTATAATCGGAAAAGCCTTCGGCGCGGATGTCTGCCTCATGCGCAACGAGGTCGGCGGCGGAAATGACCGGGGAATAGCCGATGCCCTGAATGCCCGGATAGTCGCGCTGAAGTTGCAGGATGTCGATGAAGGTCTTGAACTCCGCGCGGGTGACATCTTCCGAGGCGTAGAACATGCCCACCGTGCCGCGCAGGATGGTTTCATAGGCGTGCAACCGGTCGCGAATGGCGTGCTCGGTTGCCCGCACCTCCTGCTCGAAGCGCCTGTCAGCACTGTTTGTAATCGAGGTGTCGAAAAGCTTCCACGCCCCGTAGGTCGCCAGCAATCCCAGGCCGAGAACAAGCCAGGGTAACGCCCGAAGATACGAGAACCGGCCCTGATTCACTTTTCACCCCTATGCCCTGAGCCTGATCATGCGCCATCTGTGCAGCGGGCTCTTGGGTCTGAAATGACGTTATCAGGCTAAATGTCCATCTCCGAGGGGAATTACATCATGCCTTTCCGCCATGAGGGGGTGCCGCAAGCCTTGTCACGCGGCGATGGCGTCGGGCACAAAGAAGGAATCTGCATCAATGCGCCGGCCGGCGCGCAGGCAGAAGACCGGGCGTATCAGGTGCTCGCTCGTCATTTCGACACCGGAATTATCGGACAGCTTGAAGCGGCCGGTCTCGATTTTCAGCACGCTCACATCCGCCTCGCGCCCCGGTTGCAGCGTGCCAAGCTGGTCTTCCATGCCCAGCAGGGAAGCGGGATTGGATGTGACCATCGCCACCACCTGTTCCAGCGGCACGCCCAGATGCAGCAGCTCGGTCATGGCAATGGTCAGGTTGAACGGGGCGACGCCGAAGAACGGGCTGGTTTCGCGGTCGCTGTTCTCGTTCGATTTCGGCACCTGCACATTATAGCCATGCATGTCAGCGCCCAGCGTATAGGGCAGGATGCCGGCATCCAGCACCCGGCGCGCCGCATCGAAGCTGAAATGCGAGCCATGGCCGACATCGACATGCAACCCGCCCTGATGCACCGCCTCCAGCAGCAGCGGATGCACCTCTCCGGCCTCCGAGATGAAGCCGCCGGGATGGCGGGTGAAGGGATGGGCCAGGATGTCGCCGGCCTCGATGATCGGCATCAGCTCGCGGATCAGCTCGTCCGGGTCGGGGATCGGCGCTGAATCGGCGGTCGGCCAGAGCTGGCCCAGATGGATATAGAGCGGCAACTCCAATTCGCGGGAAATCTGCTTGCCCAGCTTGATGACCTCCACGCCCCAGCGCGACTGGCCGCCGATCTCGGCATGCGCCTTGATGCCCTTAACGATATCGAGGTTCAGCCGCGCGGCGCTGATGGTGTGCTCGACATTCACGCCGTTCGGGCCGTAGAGATCGGGGTAGAGATGGCCTTCCAGCCCGCCGACGAGATAGCTGGAAATGTAGCACAGCACCCGGCTGATCGACGGTTCGACGATGAAATTGCGGAAGCCGCCGATGGTCATGCAGCTGGGACCGCCCTGATCGATCAGCGTGGTGACGCCGGAGCGCACGCCGACCATGTCGGGGTTCAGCCCGAATTTGCCGGTCACATGCTCATAGACATGGGCATGGGTGTCGATCATGCCGGGCAGCACATGCAGCCCGGCGGCATTGATTCGCTGCAGGGCGGATGCGCTGGACAGATCGGGCTCAACGGCGGCGATCCTGCCGCCGCGCACGCCGATATCGAAACGGCCATGGCGCTTGGCGGCGGGGTCGACCAAGGTGCCGTTCAGGATCACCGTATCGAATGTCGGCTTGTCGCTCATGGCCTTCCCTTTCGCGCGCAAACACAGGCTGAATCGGCAAAATCAAAAAAAGTTGTAATACCGACCGTTGCACTTAAACTCTTTAAAAAAGCTGGTCCAGCAAGGCCCGGCTGTCAAGGCCCATAAGGCCGCAGGGGGAGGGCTTGTCTGGACGCAAAGTCGGAGGAGCCGCGATGGGAATGGGGAACGAGGGAAAGACGTCCGGCAAGGGCGTCGGCGCGCGCCTGCTGCGGCGCGAGGATGACCGCTATCTGCGCGGCCGCGGCCGCTTCATCGCCGATATGCGCCTTCCCGGCATGCTGGAAATGGCCTTCGTGCGCAGCCCGCTGGCGCATGCCCGCATCCGGGGCGTGACCAAGCCTGCCGAGGGCGGTGCCAGTGTCTTCACCATTGACGATCTGACCGGCGTGAAGGGCATCAGCGCCAATTCCGGCCTGCCCGGTTTCCGCAGTTCGACCCAGCCGGTGCTGGCCCAGGGCAAGGTGCGCCATGTCGGCGAGCCGGTCGCCGCCTGCCTGGCCGAGAACCGCGCCCTGGCCGAGGATCTGGCGGAGCTCGTCGAGGTCGATTTCGAGGAGTTGCCGGCGGTCCATGACATGACCCGCGCGCGCGATGCCGACGCGCCGCTGCTGCATGAGCATTGGGACGAGAACGCCTTCCTGGAATCCACTGTCGATATCGGCTTCGAGGACGCCGCACGCGATGCCGCCGTGGTGATAAAGCGCAGCTTCCGCACCGCCCGGCAATGCATGGCCCCGCTGGAGGGGCGCGGGCTGGTCGCGGTATGGGACCGGCATCTGGAGATGCTGACCATCCACAGCGCCACCCAGATGCCGCATGTCGTGCGCACCGGCATCGCCGATTGCCTGGGGCTGGACCAGGGGCAGGTGCGCATCGTCGCGCCGGATGTCGGCGGCGGCTTCGGCTATAAGGGCATCCTGCTGGCCGAGGAAGTCGTGGCCGGCTGGCTGGCGATGAAGCTGGACCGGCCGATCCGCTGGGTCGAAGACCGGCGCGAGCATCTGACCGGCAACGCCAATTGCCGCGAGCATTCCTACGAGATCACCGGCTATGCCGGCCCCGATGGCGAGCTGCTGGCGGTGGATTGCCAGGCCATCGTCGATTCCGGGGCCTATTCGATCTATCCGTTTTCCGCCTGCCTGGAGGCGGCACAGGTCGCCAGCATCCTGCCCGGCCCGTACCGCATGCGCGGCTTCCGCTGCAAGACCTGGGCGGTGACCACCAACAAGCCGCCGATCCTGCCCTATCGCGGCGTGGCGCGCACCGGCGTGTGCTTCGCCATGGAGCTGCTGCTGGACGCCATCGCCCGTGAGCTGGGCCTGCCGGCGGAGGATATCCGCCGCCGCAATCTGGTGACGGCGGACCAGATGCCCTTCACCAACATCACCAACAAGTATTTCGACAGCGGCGACTATCCCCAGGCGCTGGAACGCGCGCTGGAGGCCATCGACATCGACGGCGTGCGCGCCCGGCAGAAGGGCCAGTCCGGCGTGAAACGCATCGGCGTCGGTTTCTCGCTGTTCTGCGAGCAGGGGGCGCATGGCACCTCGGTCTATCATGGCTGGGGCATCCCGATGGTGCCCGGCTTCGAGCAGGCCACCGCACGGCTCACGCCTGATGGCGGGCTGGAGCTGCGCGTCGGCGTGCACAGCCACGGCCAGGGGCTGGAAACGACGCTGGCGCAGATCGCGCATGAGGAAATCGGCATCGACCCCGCCAAAGTTAAGCTGGTGCATGGCGATACCGCCTATACGCCATATTCCACCGGCACCTGGGGCTCGCGCTGCGCCGTCATGGCCGGCGGGGCGGTCGGTACGGCGGCGGCCGCGCTGGGTGATCGCATCCGCCGCATCGCAGCCCACCTGCTGCAGGCCCGGCCGGAGGAGGTGATCCTGACCGATGGTTTCGCCAAGGTCGGCAGTGCGGCGGTCTCCATCGAGGAGGTGGCGCGCACCTGGTACCAGAAGCCGCAGTTGCTGCCCAATGATGTCGACCCGCGCGGGCTGGAGGCGACGGAGGGTTACAAGACGGTGCGCGACACCGGCACCTTCTCCTATGCCTGCCACGCCGTGGTGGTCAGCGTCGATCTTCAGCTTGGCCATGTCGAGCTGCTGGATTACGTGATCGTCGAGGATGCCGGCACCATGATCAACCCGATGATCGTCGACGGGCAGGTGCAGGGCGGGCTGGCACAGGGCATTGGCACCGCGCTGTTCGAGGAGATGCAGTTCGATTCCTCGGGCCAGCCGCTGGCCTCTACTTTGGCGGATTATCATCTGCCGGTGGCGTCCGATATTCCGCGCACCCGTATCCTGCATATGGAAACCCCGTCGCCGATCAGCCGCTTCGGCCAGAAGGGCATCGGCGAGAGCGGGGCGATTGGCCCGCCGGCCGCCATCGCCAATGCGGTGAATGATGCGCTGGCACCGCTGGGCGCCGAGGTCAACCAGATACCCCTGACGCCGGAGCGCGTGCTGCGCGCCCTGGCCATGGGCAAGGCAGCCGCCGAATGAAGCCCGCCGCTTTCGATTATCTGGCCGGCGCTGCGCTGGCGGACGCCAAATCGGCACTGGCCGCCGGTGCCAAGCCGATGGCCGGCAATCAGTCGCTGGGGCCGATGCTGAATCTGCGCCTGGCGCGGCCCGGCCGGCTGGTCGATATCGCCATGCTGCCGGAGCTTCGCGCGGTCACCGAAACCGCGACCGGCCTGCGACTGGGCGCGGCGATCACCCATGCCGAGATCGAGGATGGCGAGGTGCCGGACCCGACCGGCGGCTGGCTGCGGGAAGCGGCGGCGGGTATCGCCTACCGCGCGGTGCGCAATCGCGGCACGCTGGGCGGCAGCCTGGCGCATGCCGACCCTGCCGCCGACTGGGTGATCGTCATGACCGGTCTGGAGGCGATGGCGATCATTGACGGGCCGTCCGGCCGACGCGAGGTCGCCATGGCGGATTTCATCACCGGCCCCTTCGCCACGGTGCTGGGCGATGGCGATCTTCTGGTCGCCATCGAGGTGCCGAAGCCGGGGGTGGATGCCCGCTGGGGCTACTGGAAATTCTGCCGGCAAATCGGCGAATTCGCCAAGGCCAGCGCCACGGTTCTGGTCGATCCCGCGAAGAACGTCAATCGCTGCGTCCTTGGCGCACTCGGTCGTCAGCCGCTGGTGCTGGAAGAGTCGCAGGCGGTGATCGAGGGGCGGCTGAGCCCGCGCGATGCGGTGACACAGGCCCTGCCTGGCCGCTCACCGGAAGCACTTGCCCTGCATGCGACGGCCCTGGAACGGGCGCTGGCCCAGGCGAACGGAGAATAAGATGAGCCAGCACGAAGTCACCCTGACGCTGAATGGCGCACCGGTCACCAAGCCGGCCGAGCCGCGCACCCATCTGGCCGATTTCCTGCGCGAGGATCATCTGCTGACCGGCACCCATCTGGGCTGCGAGCAGGGCGTCTGCGGGGCCTGCACGCTCTATGTTGACGGTCGCCCGGTGCGGTCCTGCATCACCTTCGCCGTGGCCTGCGACGGTGCATCCGTGCAGACCGTGGAGGGGTTTGAGGATGACCCGCTTATGGCACGGCTGCGCGCCGCCTTCAGCCGGCATCACGGGCTGCAATGCGGCTATTGCACGCCGGGCATGCTGGCCACCGGCTATGACATCGTGCGCCGCCTACCGGATGCCGACGAGGCGCGCATCCGGCGTGAGCTGTCGGGCAATATCTGCCGTTGCACCGGCTATGCCGGCATCGTCGCGGCGATCCAGGACGTGCTGGCGAGTGATCCGCCGGCGGCGCGTCTCATGCCCCTGCCGCGCCGCCAGCGCGCAGCGGTCTCCGCTGTGGCAACCGAGGCGGCGGCGCCGTCTGCGTCAGTCCGGGCGACCGAGGTGGTGGTGGAAATAAAGGATGGCATCAGCCTGTCGCGCAGCCTGGTGCTGGAGGCACCGGCGGACCAAGTCTGGCCGGTTCTGCGCGATATTCCCACAGTCGTCTCCTGCATCCCCGGCGCCAGCCTGGACGGGCCGGTGGAGAATGGCCGGGCGCAAGGCGTGTGCACCATTGCCATCGGTCCGATGCGCGCGACTTTCCGGGGCACGGCGCAGGTGACGCTGGACGAGTCCACGCAGCAGGGCCGGGTGGTCGGCAGCGGCCGCGACGGGCTCAGCCGCTCCAGCCTCGATGGCGCGCTGGATTTCGCGCTGGAGGCGCTGCCCGATGGCCGCTCGCGGCTCGATCTGACCATGCTCTATACGCTGAAAGGGCCGCTGGCGCAGTTCGGCCGGCCGGCGCTGGTGGCGGAGATTGCGGATCGCATCCTGGCCGATGCCGCTGCTGCCCTGGCCGCGCGGGCGGTCGGTGCTGCGCCGCCGGCACCGGCAAAGCCGCTCGACGGGCTGGCGCTGCTGGGCACGTCGCTGAAGGCGATGCTGAAACGTTTCTTGCGATTGGGGTGAAGTCCGGCTGATGTTGTGCCATCCAAAACCGACAAGAACAGGACACATCATGTCTGTCGCCAAGGCGGGAGAAGCGATCAAAATCGACCCGGAGCAGAACTGGCGCGGTGGCCCGCTGCAGGGCCGCCCGGGTTTCCTGATCCGCCGCCTGCACCAGATCCACACCGCCCTGTTTACCGAGGAATGCGGCGAGGAGAAAATCACGCCGATCATGTATTCCGTGCTCTCCGCGCTGTCGCAGGTCGGGCCGGTCGATCAGACGACGCTGGCCCGGGCGGTCGCCATCGACAAGACCAACATGGCCGATATTCTCGAACGCCTGCGCAAGCGCGGGCTGATCCGCCGCCGGGTCGCACCGAAGGATCGTCGGGTGCGTCTGACCGTGCTGACCGAGGAGGGCCGCGCTTTGCTCGACCGCATCGACGACCGTGCGGAGCGGGCGCATGCACGCACGGTGGAGGATCTGCCGCCGGCCGAGCAGGCGCAGCTTGTCGCGCTGATGATGCGGGTCATCGAGGCCAAGGACGCCGTCGCCCCCGACCCGGATTCCGTCGATTGATGCCAGACCCCGAAGGGAGAACCGCCCCGTGACCGGATCGTCGCCCGCCACGCTGAAATCCTACGAACGGCTGCTGGCCGTCGATCCCGTTCTCAGCCGCATTGCGCCGCTGGGCGCGCTGGTGCCGGGCCTGCCAGAAAAGACACTGTTCCATGCCGGCCCGCCCTTTACCGGCCCGCTTCCCGCGCCGATGCACAACAGCGCCGTCGCGGCGATCCTGCATGAAGGCTGGGCCGATACGGCGGAAGACGCTGCCAAGGCCTTGTCCTCCGGCGCGGTGATTCTGTCGCCGGCGCAGGATATCGGCGTGGTCACGCCGCTGGCCTTCATCCTCGGCCCCAGCGTCTATTGCCTGGCGGTGAGTGACGCAAAGACGGGGGCGGTGAAATATTCGCCGCTGAATGACGGCCCGCTCCCGGATTGCCTGCGTCTCGGCACCGGAAGGCCGGCGGGGCTGGCGCTGCTGCGCAGCCTGACCGACGGTATCGGCGCGGATCTGGCCGCCAATCTGAAGTCCACGCCGCTACTGCCGGTGCTGGCCACGGGGCTGGCCGGCGGCGACGATCTGCATGGCCGCGTGATGGCCGCCCAGGGCGCAGTGCGCGGCTTCTTCAGCGCCGGCCTGAAGCCCGAGAGCGAGGCCTATCTCACCCAGGCCAATCAGTTCGTGCTGAATGTGATCATGGCGGCGGCCGCGCTGATGATCGGCGCGGGGGCGGGCGTGCCAGGCAGCGAAATGGTGGTCGCCAGCGGCGGCAATGGCGTCGATCATGGCTACAAGCTGGCCGGTGACCCGGATCGCTGGATCGTCCGGCCGGCGAGTCGGCCCATCGGCGGCCGCATGCCGGGGCATGAGAAATCGCAGCCGCTGCCGGCCATCGGCGATAGTGCTGTGATCGATGCCGCCGGTTTCGGTGCGGCCTGCCTGCGCTTCGCGCCCGATCTGGCGGCGCTGAGTCAGCATGTCGATGCGGCCTATTTTACGGAAGCGGCGCATGACGCCTTTATCGGTCCACATCCGGCCTTGCCGGGGGTGAAGGTCGGTCTCGATCTGACGCGCCCGCGTGCCTGCCTCGGCGTGATGCTCGGTATGGTCGGAGAGAAAGGCACCGAGGGGCTGATCGGCCGGGGCGTCGCACCATGGCCGCAATAGGGGCTAGTCCAGCGGCGTCAGCGGATCGGGCAGCAGGATGACACCCTCCTCGATGCGGGTGGCGAAGCGCTTCAGCGACGGCAGCCGCCAGCCGGGACCGCAGGCGCCATCGGTCAGATTGAAGCGGGCCTGGTGATGCGGGCAGTGCAGCCAGCCATCGGCGATCCGGCCGAAGGCCAGCCGTGCCGCCTGATGCGGGCACAGGCCCTGATAGGCCATGACGTCGTCGCCCTGGCGCAGCAGCAGGACCAGCCGGTTGCCGACCACCGCCTCCTGCGGCTTGTCCGGCACCAGCGCCTCCAGCCGGGCTACCGCCTGCCAGCTTTCGATCATTCCATCCTCATCGCGCACAGGTAAATCCATGGCCATCCCGCCCGAGCAGGACGATTTCGTCAAGCCGACCACCGGCTTCTGGCAGGAAATTCTGCCGGCTGATCATCCGGCGGGGCAGGCGACGCCGCCCTTTCGCTACGGCTATCCCGCGCGTCTGCCGGATGGGCGCTTTCTCGTATTGCCGTTGCGCCGCCTGCCGGATGGCAGCCGGGCGGTTGCCTCGCTGATCGCCAATCAGGCCAGTTTCGCGGTGACCGACGTGCTGGCTGGCTTCATGGCGCAGCAGGCGCGCGACGCCGGGGCCGAGCTTGTCGTCGGCGTGCCGACGCTGGGGCTGGTCTTCGCGCCGCTGGTCGCCCGGCTGATGGGGCATGAGAATTATCTGCCGCTCGGCTATTCGCGGAAATTCTGGTACCGCGACGAGCTATCGGAGCCGGTGCAGTCGATCACCAGCCCGGACCGCGCCAAATCGGTTTTCATCGATCCCAATATGCTGCCGCGCCTGCGCGGCCGGCGCATCGCGCTGGTCGATGATGCGGTGTCCAGCGGCACGACGCTGCTGTCGGTGCTGAACCTGCTCGACCGCCTGGAATGCGAGGTTGCTGCCGTCATCGTCGCGATGCGCCAGGGTGTGGCCTGGCGCGCCCGGCTGAACGAGCGCGATCCAGCATTGGCCCCGCTGGTGCGCGGCGCCTTCGCCGCCCCGATCTTCGAGAGGGTCGAGGGCGGCTGGGCACCGATTGCCGGCACGATGGCCGACACGGGGGCCTAGACCCGGCCGGCCTTGGCGGCCTGCTGGATTTCCTTGCTCTGGTAGCGGCCCCACATATCGGTCAGGAATTGCAGGGTCTTGGGGTCCAGATCGATGCGCGGCACCGGGTCGGCATCCCAATGGCCGTGCCTGTCCTCGCCGCGCATCAGCAGCGCGGTGCGCCGGCCCAGGGTCGAGGCGACATGCGCACCGATATAGAAGAAGGCCAGGCCGATGCGCCGGTCATCGGTGAAATTGCCCAGGCTCCCATGCGCGGTGCGGACATGGTGCATGGAGAACTCGCCCGGCTCCAGCTCCAGATAGGCTGCCTTGTCGTCGTCCAGCCCGTGGATGGTCTGGCCGCGTGCGAGCAGATTCTGCGGATCATAGGTCTCGTCATGCTCGTATTCCGGGCCGAGATGCGATCCGGGCAGCACGCGCAGGCAGCCATTGGCCTTGTTGCTGGGCGTGAAGGCCACCCACACCGTCACAGAATCATTCGGCGTCAGCCCGTAATAGGCCGAATCCTGGTGCCAGGAGACAAACTTGCTGCTCTGCGCCGATTTGGCGAACATCGAGGAGCCGAACAGCATGATGTCCGGCCCGAGCAGCGATTCCACTGCATCCAGGATCGCCGGATGCCGGGCAAGGTCGGTCATCCAGGGCGACACCACATGCGCCTTGATCTTCATGCGGACATTGCATTCCTCGCCCAGCGTCTCCTCGAACGCCTCGATGCGGGCGCGGAGCTCCGCCGCATGGGCGGCGGAGAGGGCGCGCTTCTTCACGAAGTACCCCTGCGACTGGAAGTGCTCGACTTCCGCCGCGGTCAGACTGCCGGTCATGGTCGATATCCTTCAGCGTCAGTTCAGCTTCATCGTCGACGAGGCGATGGCGGCCGGGGCCAGCACCACCGGCTTGCCGCCCTGGATCTGGATGATCGGCAGGTCGCGATTGTCGTTCAGCCCATCGGCGCGGAACTTGATCGGGCCGTAGAAGGTCTTGATGTCCAGCTCGGTCAGCGCCTTGCGGACAGCTTCGCGGTCCAGCGAGCCGGCCTTCTCGATGGCCTTCTGCAGGGTGATCAGCGCGGCGGCGGAGGAGGCGTGAACATAATCCGGCTCCTGGCCCGAGGCGGCCAGCACCTCGTCATAGAACGCCTTGGTCGTGCCGAACACGTCGTCGCCTTCATAGGCGGCGGAGTAATGCCACCAGGAGGCGCTGGTGATGTTCTCGGCCAGAGGGCCCAGCGTATCGACGAACTCCTTGTAGGCCGGGCCGGTGATCATGGTCACGATGGGGGCGTTCAGGCCCAGATCCGACATCTGCTTGGCCACCAGCACCAGATCGGCGGTATAGCCGGTCACGTAGATCCAGTCGGGTGCTGCCGACTTCATGCTGGTGATCGCGGTGGCGTGATCCATCGTGCCGACCGGGTAGAGCTGGTTATAGACGACGCTGAGGCCGGCCTTCTCCGCGCCCTTGGCCATCAGGCTGGCCATGATCTTCGGGAACACGTCGTCGCGACCCAGAATGGCGATCTTCTTCACATCCGGCTTGGCCTTCCGGAACACGTCCAGCATGCCGTCGATCAGCCCGCTGGACGGGGCGAGCGTGCCGAACAGGAAGCGGAAGCCCTGGTCGTGCACCGGCTCAGACGAGGCGACGGCGACGATGGGCACGCCATAGCGCTCGGCCACGGCGGCGGTGATCTTGGTATGGCCGGAGCCGAAGGGCGCGGTCAGAAAATCCACCTTGTCATCGGTGATCAGCTTCTCGGCCAGCTGGCCGGCGCGCTTGCCGTCGGTCTGGTAGTCATAGGTGATCAGCTCCACCGGCAGCTTGCGGTTACCGACCTGGATGCCGCCGGCGGCGTTGATGCGCTTCAGCCAGAGGTCATAGGCCAGCTTCTGCTTGGCGCCCTCGGAGGCCAGCGCGCCGGTCAGCGCCAGCGGCGATCCGATGCGGATGGTATCGGCCGCCTGCGTGGCACCGGCCAGACCGGCAATCAGGCCGAGAGCGAGAGCTGTCGAACGAAGGAGTGTACGGGATTTCTGCTGTTGCATGATCGTGCCTTTCCCTGTTTGACCGCGTCCGAGCAGCGACGCGGCCGGTCGCGTTTCCCCTGACGACCGGATGAGAAAGAGCAGCAATTCACATGCCAGTTTATGCAGCACCGGCTAATAGTCGTAAATGCAACAGTTATGGTCGCTATGAACGGAAATGGGGTGCCGAAGCACCCCATACGCGCCGATTAATTTGACGCCACTCGCCCATGGATTAGGCACATCTCACATGCCCATATAGGCTTCTCGGATTCTCGGATTCTCACCCAGCTGTTCCGTCGTGCCGGCCATCGAGACGCGGCCGGTCTCGATGACGAAGGCATGGCGGGCGATCTCGAAGGCGGTCATCACATCCTGCTCGACCAGCAGGATGGTCAGGCCGGTCTTGTTGATCGAGATCAGGGCGTCGCCCAGCTTTTCGACCAGCCGCGGGGCAAGGCCGAGGGACAGCTCGTCGATCATCAGCAGCTTGGGACGGGACAGCAGCCCGCGCCCGATGGCGCACATCTGCTGCTCGCCGCCGGACAGCGTCGTGGCGTCCTGCTTGCGGCGTTCCTTCAGGATCGGGAACATGTCGTAGACGAAGTTCAGGTCGGATTCGATCTCCGGCCGGTCGCGCCGCAGATAGGCACCCAGCAGCAGATTGTCCTGCACTGACAGCCCCTTGAACAGGCGGCGGCCTTCCGGCACATGGGCGATGCCGCGCGCCAGCACGCCATCCGGCCCCATGCCGCCGATCTCCTCGCCCTCCAGCCGGATGCTGCCGCCGCGTGGCGACAACAGGCCGGAGATGGTGCGCAGCAGCGTCGTCTTGCCAGCCCCATTGGAGCCGACGATGCACGTAATCCCGCCACGCTCGACGGCGACCGAAATGTCCCACAACACCTGGACGTCGCCATAGCCGGATTGCAGCGAATCGATGGTCAGGAAAGCCTCAGACATGGGGTGCTCCGTGCTCCGGGGCCAAGGGCGCTGCAGGGGGCGTCATGCCGAAGCGGGCGGCGAATTTGGCCCCCAGATAGGCTTCGATGACGCGCGGATCGTTGACCACGGTGGTCGGGTCGCCCTGGGCGATCAGCTCGCCATGGTGCAGCACCAGGATGCGCTGGGAGATCGACAGCACCACCTTCATCAGATGCTCGATGATGACGATAGTGATGCCGCGTGCCGCGATCTGGCGGATCAGCGACAATGCGCCGTCGATCTCGGCGGCGTTCAGCCCGGCATTCACCTCATCCAGCAGCAGCACCTTGGGGCGCATCGCCAGGCTCTTGGCCAGTTCAAGCCGCTTGCGGTTGGGTAGGCTGAGCAGGGCGGCCGGCTGGTCGGCGACAGCGCCCAGGCCGACGAAATCAAGCTCGGCGCGCGCCGCCTGTCTGGCATCGGCCATCGCCGTGTGCCCGCCGCCGAACAGCGAGCCGGCGGCGACATTCTCCAGCACGGTCATGGCCGGGAAGGGCTGGACGATCTGGAAGGTCCGGGCCAGCCCGCGCCGGGCCGCCTGGAACGGCTTCTGCCGGCTGACATCCTGGCCGGCGAAGATCACCTTGCCGCCGGTCAGCTTGTGTACGCCGGTGATCAGATTGACCAGCGTGGTCTTGCCGGCGCCGTTCGGGCCGATCAGCCCGACAATCTCGCCCTCGTTCAGGGTGAAGGAGACATCGTTGACGGCACGGATGCCGCCGAACGCCTTGCTGACATTCTCCAGGCGCAATATCTCGGTCATGCTGCCTCCGTCCGGTCAACTGGGGATTTGCGGCGGAACAGCCGGCGGTAATCCAGCTTCAGGATGCCGCTGGGCAGGAAGAAGATCAGGAAGACGATGATGCCGCCCAGGATGGCGCGGTTCCATTCCAGGAAATTCGCCCAGAAGAATTCTTCCAGCATCACAAAGGCGCCGGCGCCGATGATCGGCCCCAGCACCGTGCCGGCACCGCCAAGCAGCACCATGACCGGCACCTTCACCGACAGCAGGATCGAGAAGCTGTCGGTCGGATCGATATAGCCGACCCAGGAGGCATAGACCGCGCCCACCGTGCCGCAGAACAACGCGGAGAGGGCATAGGCGGCGATCTTGTAGCGCGTGGTGTCGATGCCGACCATATCGGCGGCATCCTCGTTCTGGCTGATGCAGCGCAGGCCGAAGCCGAGCCGCGCCCGGTCGACCAGAATGGTGACCACGAAGGCGGCCAGCATGATCGCCAGCATGACGTAAAGCACGGTGGTCGCCACCCGGTCCGGCCCGCCGCTCAGCAGTGGCACATTCAGCCCGTCGCCGCCGCCGGTCAGCCCGCCCCAGGAGGAGACGACCAGCCGCACCACCTCGACGATGGCGATGGAGCCGATGGCGAAGTAATGCCCCTTCAGCCGCAGGATGATCGCGCCGAGAGCGACGGCAAAGACGGTAACGAAAACCGTGGCCAGCGCCCAGGCGACGACCAGCGGCACGCCGCTGCGCTGGGCAATCGCGCCGACATAGCAGCCAATGCCAAAAAAGGCGGCGGTCGAGAAGGAGGGATAGCCGGCGAAGCCGCCGATGAAGTTCCACGACAGCGCCATGGCGGAATACATCGCAATCGTGATGGCGATGCGGATTGTATAATTATCGGCCAGCAGCGGCGTCAGGGCCAGAATGCCAAACCAGAGGGCCACGCCGAGCGCGGCGATGTGACGGCGCGTCATCATTCATACCCCTTTACGCCGATCAGGCCGGTCGGGCGCACCACCAGCAGTACCAGCATCAGCACGAAGCCCAGCGTCATGGCGTGTTGCGGACCGAGGACAAAGCCGGCGAAGCTTTCGATGATGCCCAGCGCCAGCCCGCCAACCAGCGCCCCCGGCACGCTGCCCAGCCCGCCGATCACGCAGATCACGAAGGCCTTGCCCAGGAAGACGCCGGTCAGATTTGTGGTGACCGGGAAGACGATGGCGAAGACGGCGCCGGCGGCACCGGCCATCAGTGCGCCGATACCAAACGTGATGGCATAGATGCGGTTGACCCGGATGCCCATCAGCGCGGCGGCCTGGCGGTCCATGCGGACGGCGACAATCGCCCGCCCGATGGTCGAGGCGCGCATCACCACATAGAGCAGCCCGGTCAGCAGGAAGGCCAGCGCCATGCCCATCACGCGGTCCATCGGCATGATGACGCCCAGGATATCGGCGCTGCCCATATCCATCGTCACGCGCCGTGGGGTGGCGGTGAAATACACCGTCATCAGGTTGTACAGGATCATGTCCAGCCCGAAGGTCAGCGTCAGCGTCGTCAGGACCGGGGAAGTCACGACCTTGTTGATGAAGATGTATTGCAGCACATAGCCCAGCGCATAGAGCACAAGGGCAACCACCGGCAGCGCCAGGATCGGGTTGAGGCCCAGATAGAACCAGGCAAAGAAGGTCAGATAGCCACCCAGAATGATGAAGGAGCCGTGCAGCATGTTGATGATGTTCAGCACGCCCCAGACCAGCGAGAAGCCAACGGCGATACAGGCGTAGAGCGCCCCCAGCACAAGGCCGTTGACGAGGATTTGCAGAATGTCCACGGCCGATTCCCTTTTCGCGACCCGTAGCGGATAAGGCGGAAGCGGGGGAGACGGTATCGCCTCCCCCGGCCGGTCGTTTTGGCGTGGTTACTTGATCAGCTTCATCTCGGCATTGGCGATGCTGGCCGGGTACAGCACCTTGATGTCCTTGCCCTGCACCTGGATGATCGGCATGTCACGGCCGAGATTCATGTGGTTCGGGCCGAACTTGATCGGGCCATAGAAGGTCAGCATGTCGGTGGCTTCCAGCGCGTCACGCACCTTGGCCTTGTCGGTGCTGCCGGCCTTCTGCACCGCATTCACTAGCACATCTGCGGCCGCCGCGCAGGAGGCGTGGACGTAGTCCGGGTCGGATTTGAAGGCGGTGGTGAAATCTTTGTAGAAGGCTTCCGTCGACGGCCAGACGCCCGCCGCACCGGTATAGGCTGTGGCATGGTGCCACCAGGTGGAGCTTGTCACGCCGTCGGCCAGATCGCCCAGGCCGTCGGTGAATTCCTTGTAGGCCGGGCCGGTCACCATGGTGATGATCGGCGCCTTTACGCCCAGATCATTCAGCTGCTTGCGGCCCAGGATCAGGTCCTGGGTATAGCCGGTCATGTAGATCCAGTCCGCGCCGGCGGCCTTGATCGCCGAGATGGCGGCGGAATGATCCATCGTGCCGACGGCATACAGCTCGTTATAGGCCACTTCGATGCCGGCGGCCTTGGCGGAGGTCGCCATGGAGGTCGCCATCGATTTCGGGAACACGTCGTCGCGGCCGTAGATCGCGATCTTCTTCAGCGTCGGCAGCTTCTGCTTGTACAGCGCGGCCATCGCATCGGTCATGCCGCTGTTAGGGGCCAGCGTGCCGAACAGGTACTTGAAGCTCTGGTCATACACCGATTCGGAGGAGGCGACGCAAGCCAGCAGCGGCACCTGGTAACGCTCGGTCACGGCGGCGATGATCTTGGTGTGGCCGGAGCCGAAGGGTGCCATCAGCACATCGACCTTGTCGTCGGTGATCAGCTTCTCGGCCAGCTGGCCGGCGCGCTTGCCGTCAGTCTGGTAGTCGTACTTGATGATCTCGACCTTCATCGTCTTGCCGCCGACCTTGATGCCGCCGGCCGCATTGATCTTGTCGAGCCAGAGCTGCCAGACCGATTCCTGCTTCTTGCCTTCGTCGGCCAGTCCGCCGGTCAGCGCCAGCGGCGCGCCGATGCGCAGCACATCCTGCGCCCAGGCAGGGGCCGAGGCGGCGGACAGGGTGGCCGCAGATGCAAGAGCGATTGCAGCTGCCGTCAAGACTGCGGATTTACGGGGTTTCCCAAACATAGCGCCACCCTCCGTGTTGCTTTGGTTGTTGCATGCGGATGCCTGTTGCCGCCCGACCCACCAGGCCGCGCATTCAGGGCATCGAAGGGTTATCCGCAAGCGCCATGCCAAAAGCCGTAACCCCAATAGTTTCAAGTATAACTATTGTCTGGCGGCCCGGTTTGACGGGGGTTGTGAGCAGGGTTTAGGCGGCTTCTGCCAAAAATTCAGGCAGATGGATCGAAGTGGCATGGGGGGTATGCAATTTTGCCGCGTCCCGAGCATTGAATTAACCATGCCTTCATCAAGCTTAGATATCCTTGAGTTTCTTCATCTCGAAGATATCTCCGCTCCCCTGCTGCCCCGAGAAATATGGCGCCGGCCGGCTAGGCTGTGGCGCCCAACAAGGAATCGCCTAGTGCTCAATAATCTGACCATCCGCGCCCGCCTGCTGTTCGGCTTCGGCGCTGTCTTCCTGCTGATCATTATTCTCACCGTAATCGGGGTGCGCGAGGTCAACCAGATCAATGCCAGCCTGACCCAGATCAACGATGTGAACAGCGTGAAGCAGCGCTATGCGATCAATTTCCGGGGCAGTGTGCATGATCGCGCTATTTCCCTGCGCGACGTCGTTCTCGTCGAGCAGCCGGCAGAGCTGACGGCCGCCCTGGCGGATATTGAGCGCCTGGCGGCTTTCTACGCCGAATCGGCCCGGCTGATGGACCAGATGTTCGCCAGCCGCACGGATATCAGCGCCAATGAGCGCGCGATCCTGGCCAGCATCAAGCAGACCGAGGCGCGGACCATGCCGATGATCGCGCGGGTCAGCGAGGCGCGGAAGGCCAACAGGATCGAGGAAGCGCATCGTATCCTCCTTGAGGAAGCCCGGCCGGCCTTTGTCGAGTGGCTGGCACGGATCAACCAGTTCATCGATCTGCAGGAGCAGGAAACCCAGATCGCGGCCCAGGGCGCGCGCAACATCGCGCAGAAATTCCAGACCCTGATGATCATCCTGTGCGCCGCGTCGCTGCTGATCGGCGGAGCGTTCTGCTGGTGGTCCCTTGCCTCGATCCGGCCACTGCGCCGCCTGACCGACAGCATGCTGAAGCTGGCCGGCGGCGATCTGAGCGTCGAGATTCCGCGCGTCACCAGCAAGGATGAGGTCGGCGAGATCACCGGCGCCGTCGATGTGTTCAAGAACAATGCCCTCGAAACTGCGGCCCTGCGCCGTGAGCAGGCCGACATGATGGTGCGCGCCGAGGCAAAGAAGAAAAGCGAGATGGCGGCCCTGGCCGATAATTTCGAAAGCCGGATCAAGCTGGTGGTGGATAATGTCTTCTCCTCCTCGGCACAGGTCCGCGCCTCGGGCGAGGCGCTGAGTGCGACGGCGCAGGAAACCGAGCGCCGCGTAAGCTCGGTGGCCATCGCCTCCGAGCGCGCCTCGGACAATGTCCAGACGGTCGCCGCCTCGGCCGAGGAACTGGCCGCGTCGATCACCGAGATCGGCCGGCAGATTACAGAGAGCACCAGCCGCTCCCGCGAGGCGACCCGGCAGGCGGATGGTACGACCAACATCGTCGACGGCCTGTCGGCCAAGGCGAACCAGATCGGCGATGTGGTGAAGATGATTTCGGGCATTGCCGCGCAGACCAACCTGCTGGCGCTGAACGCGACCATCGAGGCGGCGCGGGCCGGTGATGCCGGCAAGGGCTTCGCTGTGGTGGCATCCGAGGTGAAGTCCCTGGCCAACCAGACTGCCAAGGCGACTGACGACATCTCGACCCAGATCGCCGAGATCCAGACCGCGACGGCCGAGGCGGTGAATGCGATCAAGGAAATTGCCGTCACGATCAACGAGGTGAACCAGATCGCCGCGTCCATTGCCTCGGCTGTTGACGAGCAGAACTCGGCGACGCAGGAAATCGCCCGCAGTGTCCAGCAGGCCTCTGCCGGCACCAATGAGGTTTCCTCCTCCCTCGGCGGCGTCCGCCAGGCGGCCTCGGATACCGGGGCGGCGTCGAGCCAGCTGCTTGCCTCCTCCAGCGATCTGTCGCGCGAGGCGGATGCGCTGCGTGCCCAGGTCGACCAGTTCCTGGCGAGCATCCGCGGCGATACCAAGACAGCTTAGTATAGCGCCCCCTGCCGGTCAGTCGGCCGGCAGGGGGCACCCGATTTCCATTAGGCGCATCTTATGCGCGCCTTGTGTCTTGTGCGGGTGGGCTATGTTGGATAGTGTCGGTGGATAAATAAAAAAAGACCGAATAATTCGTGCGGTCAGATCCCGGAAACCGGGGCATTTCGACGGGCAGAGAAATTTGCCGGCCGAAGCAGCACGAGAAGGTCAGGGAAGCAAGGTCCGGGTCATTCTCAGTGCCGCCGATTTCGGGGGCACACCGCCATCGCGTGGCAAGGAATGTCCGGGCACGCAGGGAGCGAAACGGGAATGGCGTCAGGCGAATTCGTCCTGGAGACGGACGACCTCAGCAAGGAATTCAAGGGTTTCTTCGCGGTGCGCGGCGTGAATCTGCGCGTCCGGAAGGGCGATGTCCATGCCCTGATCGGCCCGAATGGCGCCGGCAAGACCACCGTGTTCAACCTGCTGACGAAATTCCTGACGCCGACATCGGGGCGCATTCTCTACAAGGGCGAGGACATTACCCGGACCAGCCCCGCCGATATCGCGCGCAAGGGCATGGTGCGGTCCTTCCAGATTTCCGCCGTCTTCCCGCATCTGTCGCTGCTGGAGAATGTGCGCATCGCTTTGCAGCGCGAATTGGGCACCTCCTTCCATTTCTGGAAATCCGACGCCAGCCTGGCGGCGCTGAACGACCGCGCCGAGGCACTGCTGGAGGCGGTTGGGCTGACCGAATTCCGCAGCCACATGGCCGGCGACCTGCCCTATGGCCGCAAGCGGGCGCTGGAGATTGCCACCACTCTGGCGCTGGACCCGGAGATGCTGCTGCTCGACGAGCCGACGGCCGGCATGACGCATGAGGATATCGTGCGCATCACTGACTTGATCGGCAAGGTGGCGCAGAACCGCACGGTGCTGATGGTCGAGCATAATCTCAGCGTCGTCTCCAATCTGTCGAATGTCATCACGGTGCTGCAGCGTGGCGAGATTCTGGCCGAGGGATCGTATGATGAGGTGTCGAAAATGCCCGAGGTGATCAGCGCCTATTTGGGGACCGGCAATGGCTGAGGCGCTGCTGAAAGTCACGGATCTGCAGGCCTTCTACGGCGAATCGCATATCCTGCATGGCATGAACCTGGAGGTCGGGCAGGGCGAGGTCGTCACCCTGCTGGGCCGCAATGGTGCGGGCAAGACCACGACCCTGCGGGCGATCATGGGCATGGTCGGACAGCGCAGCGGCTCCATCGCCTTCGAGGGCACGGAGACCATCGGCCTGCCATCGAACAAGATCGCCCGGCTGGGCGTTGCCCTGTGCCCGGAAGAGCGCGGCATCTTCGCCAGCCTGAATGTGGAAGAGAACCTGTTGCTGCCGCCGGTGGTGAAGCCCGGCGGCATGCCGCTTGAGGAAATCTTCGATCTGTTCCCCAATCTGAAGACCCGGCTGAAAAGCCAGGGCACCAAGCTTTCCGGCGGCGAGCAGCAGATGCTGGCGATTGGCCGCATCCTGCGCACCGGCGCCAATCTTCTGCTGCTCGACGAGCCGACCGAGGGGCTGGCCCCGGTCATCGTGCAGCAGATCGGCGAGGTCATCCGCAAGCTGAAGGAAAAGGGGCTGACGATCCTGCTGGTCGAACAGAATTTCCATTTTGCGGCCACAGTGTCCGACCGGCACTACATCGTCGAACATGGCAGGGTGATCGACATGATCCCCAACGCCGAAGTCGAGACACAACTCGACAAATTGCACACCTATCTGGGTGTCTGATAACCAAGGGAGGTTACGATGAAACATAGTACAGCGTTGCTTGCGGGCGTTGCGGCTCTGGCGCTTTCGGCCGGTTCGGCCCTGGCGCAGGTTTCCGATGATGTGGTGAAGATCGGCGTGCTGAACGACCAGTCCGGCACCTATGCCGATCTGGCCGGCCCTGGCTCCACCCTGGCCGCGCAGATGGCAGTCGATGATTTCGGCGGCACCGTGCTCGGCAAGAAGATCGAGGTGGTCTTCGCCGACCACCAGAACAAGCCGGATGTCGGCTCCAGCATCGTCAATCGCTGGATCGATGCCGAACAGGTCGATGTCGTGGTTGACGTGCCGACCTCCTCGGTGGCGCTCGCCGTTCAGGAAATCACCAACCGCAAGGGCAAGGTGCATCTGAACTCCACGGCGGCCTCCTCGGATATGACGGGCAAGGCCTGCTCGCCGACCGGCATTCACTGGACCTACAACACCACCGCGCTGGCCAATGGCACCGGCAAGGCCATCGTCGCCCAGGGCGGCAAGAGCTGGTACTTCCTGACCGCCGATTATGCCTTCGGCCATGCGCTGGAGCGCGACGTTTCCGCCGTGGTGAAAGCGGCCGGCGGCGAGGTGAAGGGCGTGGTCCGCCATCCCTTCCCGAACCAGGATTTCTCCTCCTTCCTGCTGCAGGCGCAGGCTTCGGGCGCGCAGGTCATCGGCCTGGCCAATGCCGGCGCGGATACCATCAACGCGATCAAGCAGGCCGGCGAATTCGGCATCACCCAGGCCGGGCAGAAGCTGGCCGGGCTGCTGGTCTTCCTGTCCGACATCCACAGCCTGGGCCTGCAAACCGCGCAGGGCCTGCAGCTGACCACCGGTTTCTACTGGGACATGGATGACGAGACCCGTGCCTGGTCGAAGAAATTCGCTGCCAAGCATAATGGCGCCATGCCGACCATGGTGCAGGCCGGCGTCTATTCCGCCGTGTCGCATTACCTGAAGGCGATCAAGGAAGCCGGTACTGATGATGGCAAGAAGGTCGTCGATAAGATGAAGGAATTGCCGGTGAAGGATTTCTTCGCCCGCAACGCCACCATCCGCGCCGATGGCCGCATGGTGCATGACATGTATCTGGCCGAGGTGAAGAAGCCGTCCGAGTCCAAGGGCGCCTGGGATTACTACAAGATCCTGCGCACCATTCCGGGCGAGGAAGCCTATGGCCCGATGAACCCCGCCTGCCCGCTCGTCAAGGGCTGAGCGTCACCTGATACGGACCGACGGGGATTGGGATGTTCGAACTGCTCGGCATACCGCCGCAAGTGTTGTTCGGCCAGCTGCTGCTGGGGCTCATCAATGGCGCGTTCTACGCCACGCTGAGCCTTGGCCTGGCCCTTATTTTCGGGCTGCTGAACATCATCAACTTCGCCCATGGGGCGTTGTACATGATGGGGGCCTTCGTGGCCTGGCTGCTGCTCAACATGCTCGGCATCGGCTACTGGCCGTCGCTGTTCCTCGCCCCTGTCCTCGTCGGTCTTTTCGGTATCCTGCTTGAAAAAACCATGCTCAGCCGGCTGTACAAGCTGGATCACCTCTACGGGCTGCTGCTGACCTTCGGGCTGGCATTGATGATCGAAGGCCTGTTCCGGCAGATGTATGGCGTCTCCGGCCTGCCGTATCCGATCCCGGATGCGCTGAAGGGCGGGCAAAATCTGGGCTTCATGTTCCTGCCCAATTACCGGGGCTGGGTGGTGGTGGCCTCGCTGCTGATCTGCTTTGCCACCTGGTTCCTGATCGAGCGCACGAAGCTCGGTTCCTACCTGCGGGCGGCCACGGAAAATCCGGCGCTGGTGCAGGCCTTCGGCATCAATGTGCCGCGCATGATCACGCTGACCTACGGCTTCGGCGTGGCGCTGGCCGGTTTCGCCGGCGTGCTGGCAGCGCCGATCTATTCGGTCAATCCGCTGATGGGCTCCAACCTCATCGTCGTCGTCTTCGCCGTGGTCGTGATCGGCGGCATGGGGTCGATCATGGGCGCGATCCTGACGGGGTTCGGTCTCGGCATGGTGGAGGGCCTGACCAAGGTGTTCTATCCCGAGGCCTCGAACACAGTGATCTTCATCATCATGGCGATCGTGCTGGTATTGAAGCCGGCCGGCCTGTTCGGCCGCGCACGGTAAGGGGAGCAGCCGCATGATCCGCATACTCGGTCTCGTCGTGCTGGTGGCTGCCGCCCTGGCGGCCCCCTATTTCTTCTATCCGATCTTCCTGATGAAGGCGTTGTGCTTCGCGTTGTTCGCCTGTGCCTTCAACCTGCTGCTGGGCTATGTCGGGCTGCTGTCCTTCGGCCATGCCGCCTTTCTGGGAACGGCGGCCTATATCACCGGCCATTCGATGAAGGTGCTGGGATTGCCGCCGGAGCTGGGCATCCTGGCCGGCACCGCGGCAGCGGCTCTGGTCGGGCTGGTCTTCGGCTGGCTGGCGATCCGCCGGCAGGGCATCTATTTCGCGATGATCACGCTGGCGCTGTCGCAGATGATCTTCTTCTACGCCCTGCAGGCGCCATTCACCGGCGGCGAGGACGGCATCCAGGCCATCCCGCGCGGCCATCTGCTGGGCTTCATCGATCTGACCAGCGAGATCGCGCTGTATCACTTTGTGCTGGCGATCTTCGTGTTCGGCTGGCTGGTGATCTACCGCACCATCCATTCGCCCTTCGGCCAGGTGCTGAAGGCGATCCGCGAGAACGAGCCGCGCGCCATCTCGCTCGGCTACCGCACCGATCACTACAAGCTGATGGCCTTCGTGCTGTCGGCGGCGCTGTCAGGCATGGCGGGATCGACAAAGACGCTGGTGTTCCAGCTGGCCTCGCTGACCGATGTGCACTGGCACATGTCGGGTGAAGTGGTGCTGATGACCCTGCTGGGCGGCATGGGCACGGTGTTTGGCCCGGTCGTTGGCGCGTTTCTGGTCGTCAGCATCCAGAATTATCTGGCGCAGATGGGGTCCTGGGTGACGATCATTCAGGGCGGCATCTTCGTGGTCTGCGTGCTGCTGTTCCGCCGGGGCATCGTCGGCGAAGTGCTGGCGCTGATCCGCAAGCTGCGCGAACGTCAGGCCCGGACCGGCTGATCGGGAGAGTGAGGGGCGGAGAAAAGACTCCCCGCCGCCCCGGAAGTTACAGCGCGTAGCGCAGGATCGCCGCCAGTTCCTTGCCACCCGGCAAATCCGGCTTGCGGACGCCCAGCACCTTCGCCCCGCTGGCGATGGCGCGGCCGGCAATTTCATCGACCACGCCATAACTGGAGGCATCAGCTTCGTCGGCCAAAGTAATGGCTCCGGTTTCCTCGTCCAGGGTGCCGGGAATCACACTGTCGATATCAACCAGCAGCACCTCGATGGCGCCATAGGTCGCCGCGCGGGCCGCTTTCTTCAAATCGGTCGTGGCCCGCTCCTGCCCGGCGCGTTCCTCATAGAGGGCCTTCAGCGCCTCGATTTCCTGTTGGTAGCCGGCATCCAGCACGGGCCGGGCGGCAGCGGCCAGATCGGCATCGCTGATCCGGTCGGGGCTGTCCTCAATGGTATCGTCCAGCAGATGCGGGTAGCTGTTGACCGAGCGGAAGACCGAGGCCAGCCGGCCGGTTGCCGCCAGAATCAGCGGCGTGTGCCGGCCGGACAGAACCGGGCGCAGGGCCGCGTCGATCTGGCGGGCATATTGCCGGAAATGGACATTCTGGCCTTCCGAGCCATGGATGCGGCGGCTGGGGCTGCGGTCGTTGAGGGTGGATTTGCCGACAGCACTGGCCGCATCCTTCGGCAGATTATCGACCTTGACCGTCTGCGGTGTGAGATCGCCGGAAACCTCGATCAGCCGTACATCGTTTTCCGACAGCGCCAGGATGAAGGCCGAATGCGGGAAGGTGATGGCGCGCAGCAGCGGCTTCAGATGGAAGCGGTCGGCAACTTCTACGGTCGGCGTCAGGACATTGGCCAGACGGAACGTACGGAAAGAATCCGGCGTGGCGAGAATGGCCAGGCTGTTCGCCTGCAGGCGCCAGAATTCATCGTCATCGGCCAGATCATCGAACTGTTCCATGATATCGGCCAGCCGCCGCTTGTCGAAACCCACGGCTTCGAGCTGCTCGCGCGCCTGCTTCGCCAGATTGCCAAGCTCGATGCGGCTGGCATCTGCATCCTGGCTGATCGGCGTGGTCTTCAGATAGATCGAAACACAGGCCTCGGCCCGGACTTCGTTCAGCGCCTTGAACTCGGACAATGTGGGTAAATCAACATGTAGCATTCGGCATTCCTTTTGCAGACAAGACGCCAGAAGACGTCCTTGCTGCATAAATGGGGGCGGAATGCCGGCTCACAACCACAAATAATGCATGAATACGGCACGCTAAAATGCCGTATTCATGCGGTCAGAAATTCAGCGCGTATCGCGGCCGGGCTTTGGCTTGTAGCTCTTTTTCTTTCCCGGCTTGCCCATCGGCTTGCTGGTCGTAGCCCCGGCACCTTCGGCGGCGCGGAAGGCGATATCGGGCTTCACCCGCAGCTTGCGCACCGGCTTGGGCCCGTCGGGGCTGCGCGATCCGGTCGGGGCGGGGCGGCCGCCGCCTTCGGCGCGGGTGATGGTCACGCCTTTCTCGCCGGTCCCGTTGGCGGTGATGGTCGCCTCGAAGGCATCGGCCAGGGCGGTGGAAATCTCGAAATCGGTCGTGGTGTCGCCGACTTTGATCGAGCCGACGGCGGCCTTGGTGACATGGCCGGCCTTGCAGATCATCGGCAGCAGCCAGCGCGGCTCGGCCCGGTGCTTGCGGCCCAGCGAGACGCGGAACCAGACTCCGCTTTCAAAACGATTGCCGCTGCGTTCCGGCCGCTCGCCGCGTTCCGGCCTTTCGTAGCGGTCGGCGCGCTCGCCGCGTTCTGGCCGGGTGATCGCCTGCGATCCCTCGCGCGCCTCGGACAATTCCTCCGGTGCCGGGCGTGCGGCCATCTGCTGGCGCAGGAAGGCAGCGGCGATTTGTTCGGCGCCATAGCTGGCCAGCAGCTTGCCGACGAACTCGACCTCATCCTCCTGCGGGGCGGCGAACAGGCTTTCATCGGACAGGATCTGCGCCTGGGTACGCGCGGTGATCTCGACCGGGCCAGGGGCCGGCTCCATCGTGGCGTCCAGCTTGGCCAGCTGCATCAGCCGGCTGGCGGCGTTGCGGCGGTAGAAGGGCACGATCAGCGCGCAGACGCCCTTGCGCCCGGCGCGGCCGGTGCGGCCACTGCGATGCAGCAGCGATTCCGGGTTGGTCGGCAGATCGGCATGGATGACGAGATCGAGATTCGGCAAATCGATACCGCGCGCCGCGACATCGGTGGCAACGCAGACCCGGGCGCGGCCATCGCGCATCGCCTGCAACGCATTGGTGCGCTCGGCCTGGGTCAGCTCGCCCGACAGGGCCACGACATGGAAGCCGCGATTGGCCAGCCGGCTGGTCAGATGCCGCACGGCGTCGCGCGTGCCGCAGAACACCAGCGCGTTTTGGGAATCGTAATACAGCAGCGCATTGATGATCGCGTTCTCGCGCTCGGTCGGCGCCACCATCAGCAGACGGTAGTCGATATCCGCATGCGGCTGGCTTTCCGCTACGGTCGACAGCCGCACGGCATTGCGCTGGAAACGTTTGGCCAGCTGCACGATGGGCTTGGCGAAGGTGGCGGAGAACAGGAATGTGCGGCGTTCCTGCGGGGCGGCGGCCAGGATGAATTCCAGATCTTCCCGGAAGCCGAGATCGAGCATCTCGTCGGCTTCGTCCAGCACCACGACCCGCAGGCCGGAAATATCCAGCGAGCCACGGGTGATGTGGTCGCGCAGCCGGCCCGGCGTGCCGACGACAATATGCGGCCCGTCGGCCAGCGCCCGGCGTTCCTTGCGCATATCCATGCCGCCGACGCAGGAACCAATGCGCGCCCCGGCCTTGGCGTAGAGCCACTGCAATTCGCGCTGCACTTGCATCGCCAGCTCACGGGTCGGCGCGATGACCAGCGCCATCGGCACGGAAACCTCGCCCAGCACCTCTGCGTCGCCCAGCAGCACCGGCGCCATGGCCAGGCCGAAGGCGACGGTCTTGCCGGACCCGGTCTGGGCCGAGACCAGAAGATCGGCATTCTGGGCATCCTCGCCCAGAACGGCCATCTGCACGGCGGTCAGCGTTTCATAGCCGCGCTCGGTAAGGGTGCTGGCAAGGGCCGGCGCCATGGAATCGAAAAAGCTCACTTAAGTGTCATCCAATCAATAAAGCCGTTGGCCCTGCCATGCGGCCCGCCATTGGGGCGGGGCCGGGCGCAGAACCGGAAGACGGCGCAACAGCAAGAAGATTAGGCACTGCTTAGAGCGGCGCGCCGCCGCCGTCAATCTTCACCCGCGCAATCGCCGGTCAGCGCGACGGCTGAAGCGAATTGAGGAAGGCCAGGAAGCCCTCAATCTCGACCGGCTGAAGCACGAATTCCGGCATGTCGGGATGGCCGACCCCGATGCCCTCGGCCAGCGCCTCGGCCAGTTGCTCAATCGGGTATTTTTTCTGCAGCTCGCGAAAAGGCGGTGCTGCAGGGAACGGACTATTCCCTGTGGCAGCGATGGCATGGCAGCGCGCGCAGCGTTCCTCGGCGATGACTTGGCCCGCCGCGATACTGCCGGGTTGGGCGGCGTTCTGGGCGAGGACCGGGGCAGCGGTCAGCATCAGGGCGAATACGAGGAGGAACCGGCGTCGCAGCATAGTGTCTCCAGCTAAAGGTAATTTGGCGGTCAGGAGCGGGGTGCCTTCACGACTCGCGGCCGGTCATCCGACAGGCCGATGACGGTGACCAGGTCGCCTTCGGCAATCGCCTCGTCGCTGACCGCCGCATAGCTGCTGTCGCGCACCTTGATGCGGCCGCGTCCGGCGACGAAGGTGGTGATGGCGATATACTCCTGGCCGATCATCGCCTCCATCTCGCGGTTGAGGAAACTGTCCTCGCCGGTGGCGCGGCTGCGGCGTTGAATCCAGAAGCCGAGGCCAAGGGATGACAGCATCGAGAGGGCGAAGACCAGCGCCTGCCAGGGCAAGGGCAGGCCGGGGGCTATCGACAGGATCAGCCCGACCGCCAGCGCGCCCAGACCGACCCAGAGCAGGAAGATGCCGGGGAGGATGATTTCCAGCCCCGCCAGGATCATGCCGGCAATGATCCAGGCCCAGCTGGTGTCGAAGATCGTGCCGATCATCCGATGCGTCCCTTATGCATATGTTCAGGGTTTGGGGGGATTGCCCATCGCCTTGACCAGCTCGCCGACCCCGGCGATGGCCCCGGTGATGCCAGAGGCTTCCAGCGGCATCAGAACCAGCTTGGAATTGCTGGAGGTGCCGATGGCCTGCAGGGCTTCGACATATTTCTGGCCGAGGAAGAACTGCACCGCCTGGATGTCGCCGGCGGCGATGGCGCGGGAGACCATCTCGGTCGCCTTGGCATCGGCTTCCGCCGCGCGCTCGCGGGCCTCGGCTTCCAGGAAGGCGGCTTCCCGCATGCCCTGGGCGCGCAGGATCTCGCCTTCCTTCTGGCCCTGGGCCTTCAGGATTTCGGCCTCGCGCAGGCCATTGGCCTCGGTGACCGAGGCGCGGCGGCGGCGCTCAGCGGTCATCTGCAGGTTCATGGCCGCCTGCAGATCATCCGACATGCGCAGATCGCGAATCTCGATGCGCATGATCTTCACGCCCCAGGGGTTGGTCGCCTCGTCGATGATGGCCATCAGGGTTTCGTTGATCTCGGCCCGCTTCGAGAGCGTGTCATCGAGATCCATGGAGCCGATGACGCTGCGCAGGTTCGTCGTCGTCAGGTTGATGATGGCTTCCTGCAAATGCTGCACCTGATAGGCGGCGCGGGCCGTGTCATTGACCCGGAAGAACACCACGCCATCGGCGATCACGGCGGCGTTGTCCTTGGTGATGACGGTCTGCGCCGGCACATCGAGCACCTGCTCCATGATGCTGATCCGGCGGCCGATGCGGTCGATGAAGGGCACGATGACGCGCAGGCCGGATTCCAGGGTGCGAGTGTAGCGCCCGAAGCGCTCCACGGTCCATTGCTCGCCCTGCGGGACGGTCTTGATCCCGGCATAGACGATGAGTGCCGCCAGCAGGACGACGATCAGGGTGAAAATCAGAAAGGGCGAAACGATCATGACGGGACGCCTCTGCAGGGAAAGGGTCAGCGCCGCTCACCAGAGCAGCGCTTTCCCAGCAAGCTACCCAAGGATCGCGGTATTCCGAAGGCAAAACGCATGGCAGGTGCCGGCGATGAGCGTTTGCACCGGCCCGAGGGTCGGAAAGGTCGCCCTTGTTGATTTCAACAAAAATCCACTTTTTCCAACAAACATCAACAAAGTGTAATACCCTTGTAACGCGGGGGAGTGAGATTGCCTGTCCAGGGTTTCAGCGGCACCAAGAACCTTTGAGCCCTTCTGACGCAGAGAGTGTCTGCTGTGAGAATTCCATCATCAAAGAAGGATGGCGATCATGAACCCAAAGAATTTCCACATTTCCCGCCGCGCCTTTCTTGGCACCACCGCAGCCGCTTCAGTGGCCGGAATGCTTGGCGGCATGCCGATCCGCGCTTTTGGCAAGGATCAGGTGAAGCTGAGCTTCATGTATCCGGTCGGCGTGTCGGGTGACATCAACCGCATCGTTTCCGGCATGATCGCGGCTTTCAATGCCGCGCATGCCGATGTCCAGGTCGAGGCGATCTACGCCGGCAGCTATGACAATACGGAGCAGAAGGTGATGACCTCGCTCGGTGTTGGTGACCCCCCGGGCACCTGGCTCCCGATCAACTCCGCCCTGCAGACCTTCCTGGCGATGGGCGCGCTGGAAGACATCACCGCGCTCGCCAAGGCCGACGACATCTATCAGGATTTCCTGCCGGGCTTCCTGGGTACTTGCATCTCGGACGACAAGCTTTATGGCCTGCCCTTCCAGTGCAGCACGCCAGTGCTGTATTACAACAAGACCGCCTTCGAGAAGGCCGGTGTCAAGGCAGCGCCGACGACATGGGATGAATTGCTGGAAACCGCAAAGGCCCTGACCATCCGCCAGGGCAGCGATGTCAGCCAGTGGGGCGTGACCATCGGCGGCGGCTGGCATGACTGGATGTTCGAAAGCTATGTGCGCCAGAACGGCCTGGTCCCCTGGACCAAGGAAAAGGTCATGTTCGACGCGCCGGAATCGGTCAATGCGCTCGAATTCTGGCTGCGCATGGCGCAGGAAGGCGTGATGCCGACGGCCTCGACCTGGCAGGGCTCGGCGAACGACTTCATGGCCGGCCGGACCGCGATGCTCTACCACTCGACCGGGTCGCTGACCAATCTGCGCAAATCCTCGCCCTTCGAGGTTGGCGTCGCCTTCATGCCGAAGAACAAGACCTTCGGCGCCTCAATGGGTGGCGGCCCGATCCACATCGCGAAGAACCAGCCCGACGCCCACAAGCAGGCCTGCTGGACCTTCGCCCGCTGGATGACGAATACCGCCAATCAGTCGATGTGGTGCAAGGAGACCGGCTATCTCGCCGCGCGCCAGTCCTCCTGGGACAGTGCGGAGATGAAATCCTTCGTCACCGAGGTGCCGGCGGCGAAGATCGCTCTGGATCAGGCGGCCTATGCCGGCGCCTTCCTGCAGGTGCCGGGCTATCACAAGGTGCGCGAATATCTGAAGAGCGCGCTGGACCGCACCGTGATCGGCGAAATCCGCCCGGATGTCGCCTTGCGCGAGGCGACGGTGAACTCCAACCGCGAAATCGACCGCATGCTGCGCCGTCGCGGCTGATGCCAACCGGGACCACGGATGCCCCGCCGGCATCCGTGGTCCTTCTTTTTCGTCCACCCAAAGCGATCGGCCCCCGATGAGAATCGACAGCGACCGCCTGCGCGACATTCCGACGGCATTTGCCATGCTGTTGCCGTCGCTGATCTTTCTCGCGATGTTCACCTACTGGCCGATCCTGCGCTCGATCTGGTTCAGCTTTCACGATGTGATGCTGGGCTCGCCGGATATCTTCTTTCTGGGCCTGGAAAACTACACGCGCCTATTGGGTGATGGCCTGTTCTGGCGGTCCTTCGCCAATACGGCCTTCTACACGCTGCTGACGATCCCGCTGTCGATTATCTGCGCGCTGCTGCTGGCGGTTGCGCTCGATACGAGGCTGCGCGGCATGGCCTTCTATCGCTCGGCCTTCTTCTACCCGGTGATCATCCCGTCGGTGGCGGCGGGCATGGTCTGGGTATTTCTCTACGCCCCCGGCTATGGCCCGATCAACGAGCTGATGGCGCTTCTGGGCCTGCCGAAGCTGGAATGGCTGTACGACAGCAAATGGGCGATGCCGGCCATCATCGTCATGAGCATCTGGAAATATTCCGGGTACTTTATGCTGATCCTGCTGGCCGCTCTGCAACTGGTGCCGCGTGATCTCTACGAGGCCGCCCGTCTCGACGGCGTGCCGCCGGTCCAGCAATTGCTGCACATCACGATCCCGATGATCGCCCCGACGCTGTATTTCGTCATCATCATCGGCGTCCTGCATTCCTATCAGATCTTCGATTATGTGTATGTCATGACCCAGGGCGGCCCGGCGGACGCCACCAATGTCCTGACCTTCTATATCTATCAGAACGCCTTTCAGTTTCAGGACATCGGCTATGCCTCGGCGGTGGCCAATATCCTGCTGCTGTTCGTCATGGGCCTTGTCGCGCTGGTCGCCGTGACGCTGGGCCGGCGCATTCACTATCTCGGCCAGTAAGGAGACCCGGATGTTCAAGCGCCTGCGCCTGGGCCTGGCAAAGGGATGGCTGCATTTCGTGCTGCTGCCGCTGGCCCTGCTGTGGATCAGCCCGATGATCTGGATCGTCCTGACCTCGCTGAAGACCCGAGTGGAGGTGTTCGACACCACCGCCGGGCTGCTGCCGAAGATCGCGCAATGGTCGAATTATCCCGCCGCCCTGTCGGTCGCGCCGTTCGGGCGGTATCTGATCAATTCCGTGCTGGTCACCGGCGGCATCATCAGCGCGCAGCTGATCACCATCACGCTGGCGGCCTATGCCTTCGCCCGGCTGCGCTTCCCCTGCAAGAATCTGATCTTCGGCCTGTTCCTGATGCAGGTGATGTTTCCGATCTACGCGATCTTCCTGACCAATTTCGTGACGATCCGCGAACTGGGCCTGATGAACAGCCTGTGGGCGCTGATGGTGCCTTTCGTCGCCAGCGGCTATGGCACCTTCATGCTGCGCCAGGCCTTCCGGCAGGTGCCGGCGGAACTGGCCGATGCGGCAAAGCTGGATGGCTGCGGCCATTTCTCCACGCTGTGGCATGTCTATCTGCCGCTGGTGAAGCCGACGCTGATCGCCTTCGCCATCATCTCCGTCGTCACCCATTGGAACGATTATATGTGGCCGCTGCTGGTGACCAACAGTGAGAGCGTGCGGACCCTGCCGATCGGCCTGGGCCTGCTGGCGAAGGCCGATAGCGGCGCCGACTGGACACGGCTGATGGCCGCCACGGTGGTCGTGGTGTCGCCGCTGCTGGTGTTTTTCGTGATCTTCCAGCGCCGCTTCGTCGACAGTTTCATGCATGCCGGCATCAAATAGACGCCCTACCGGATAAGGAAAACTCAGATGGCCAGTGTCACGCTGCAGCAGGTCAGCAAGAATTATGACGGCCACGCCGCCGTGCAGGCGCTCGACCTGACTGTCGAGGACCGGGAATTCATCGTGCTGGTCGGCCCTTCCGGCTGCGGCAAGTCAACGACCCTGCGCATGATTGCCGGGCTGGAGACGATATCTGCGGGCCGGCTTCTGATCGACGGGAAGGATGTGACGCAGGCGGCGCCGCAGAAGCGCGATATTGCGATGGTCTTCCAGTCCTATGCGCTGTACCCGCATATGACGGCTTACAAGAACATGGCCTTCGGCCTGATGAAGACGACGCGGCTCGACAAGAGCGAAATCGACGCCCGGGTGCGCGAAGCGGCGGAGATTCTGCATATCGAGGATCTGCTGCAACGCCGGCCGAAGGAATTATCCGGCGGGCAACGCCAGCGCGTGGCGATCGGCCGGGCGCTGGTGCGCAAGCCGAAGGTCTATCTGTTCGACGAACCGCTCTCCAATCTGGATGCCAAGCTGCGCAACCACATGCGGGCCGAATTGAAGCGTCTGCATGCCGAGCTTGGCATCACGGTGGTCTATGTGACGCATGATCAGGTCGAGGCCATGACGCTGGGGACCCGGATCGCCATCATGGCCGAGGGGCGGTTGCAGCAATTCGATGCGCCGATGGAGGTCTATCGCAAGCCGGCGAATACTTTCGTCGCCTCGTTCATCGGCGCGCCGGAGATGAATCTGATCCCTTGCCGGGGGCGGGCAGTGGCCGGCGGGCTGGCGCTCGACAATGCGCATTTCCAGCTGGTGCTGGACGGGATGACCGCGCCGGCGCCGCCGGACATCCTGCTGGGGATTCGACCTGAGGAGATGTTTCTGGCGCGCGGCGAGGCGCTTGCGCCGGGTAAAGCACTAGGCAGGGCCAAAGTGGAGCGCGTGGAATTGTTCGGTGCCGATGCCCTGGCCGAAGTCCGGCTTGGCGATCACCGGATGATCGTGCGCATCAGCCCGGAGCATCCTCCGCTGGCCGGGGAGACCGTGACGCTGGGATTCGATGCAACGCGCGCCCGGCTGTTCGATCCGATTTCCGGACTCGCCGTGTCCTGATAGAATCAGTCGCCATGAATATCCGCCAGGAAAAAATCATCGAAATCCTGCGTCAGGCCGCGTCCCTGTCAACGCTCGATCTCGCCCGGTCCTTCGATGTGTCCGACGAAACCATCCGCCGCGACCTGAAGCAGTTGGCCGAGGAAGGGATCGTCGAGAAATTCCACGGTGGGGTGCGCCTGAGTGTGGCCAACACCGAGGCGCCGTTCGAGCAACGCCTGCGTATCCAGCCCGCCGCCAAGCAGGCCATGGCCCAGGCATGCGAGACGCTGGTGCCGGATGGCACGACGCTGTTTCTCGACAACAGCAGTTCTGCCTGTTTCCTGGCCCGGCTTCTGGCGCGCAAGAAAGGGCTGACGATCATCACCCTGTCCCTGCAATCGGCGCGAATTCTGGCCGAGGGCGGCGATGGCAACCGGATCATCGTTCCCGGCGGTGAGTTGCGGCCCAGCGACATGACGATCACCGGCGCTTCCGCCATACGCTTCGCCGCGCAATTCTCGCCGGAGCTGTTCATCTTCTCCGTGGCGGCCGTGTCGAGTACGCGGGGCTGCCTCGATTTCGATCTCTTTGAGGCCGAGTACAAGGCCGCGCTGATGCCCTATGCCGCCGAAACCGTGCTGCTTGCCGATTCGAGCAAATTCGGCGCCAGCGGGCTGATCCAAACCTGTGGCCTAGAGAATATCGGCGTTCTCGTCACCGATGCGCCCCCGCCGCCGGCGTTTGCGGGGGCGTTCGACGAAGAAACCCGGATCATCGTCGCCGGGTAGCCGGGTCCTCGATATCGGCGGGAGCGCTTTAAATCTCGCATTCCCAAATCAATTATATATATTATACTTAATTGTATATCGTTGGTTCGGGAGAATGACATGCCCAGTGCGGAACGGCCGGTGGTGAAGGCCTTCTACGATCCTGCCACGTCGAGCGTGCAATATGTGGTGCACGACCCGGCGACCTTGCGCGGGGTGATCATCGACCCGGTGCTCGATTTCGATGAAAGCTCAGGGGCGACGGCAACGCGGAATGCGGATGCGATCCTCGCTTATGTCGCCAGTGCGGGCATCGGCATTGACTGGATTCTGGAAACCCATCCGCATGCCGATCATTTGTCGGCGGCTCCCTATCTGAAGGCCAAGACCGGCGCGCTGACAGCCATTGGCGCGCCTGTGGCCGATGTGCAGGCCTATTGGCGGCAGATCTATAACTGGCCGGATATGCCGGCCGACGGCTCGCAATGGGACCATCTGTTCGCCGATGGCGAGGTCTTCCTGATCGGCGGCATTGCGGCCCGCGTGATGCTCTCGCCGGGGCATACGCCGGCCTCCGTCACCTATGTGATCGGCGATGCCGCCTTTGTCCACGACACGCTGTTCATGCCCGATGGCGGGACGGCGCGGGCCGATTTCCCCGGCGGCGATGCGCATGAACTCTGGCGCTCGATCCAGGCCATTCTGGCACTGCCCGCCGAAACCCGAGTGTTCACCGGCCATGACTACCAGCCCAATGGGCGGGAGCCCCGCTGGGAAAGCACCGTGGAGGCGCAGAGGCACGAGAATATTCACATCGCCGGCAAGACCGAGGCCGAGTTTGTCGCTCTGCGGCAAAGCCGCGATGCGACGCTGTCTATGCCCCGGCTGATCCTGCCGTCGTTGCAGGTGAATATCCGCGCCGGCTGCCTGCCGGAGCCGGAAGAGAATGGCCGTCGCTATCTGAAAATCCCGCTCGATGCCCTTTCTGGGGAGCAGGGCTGATGGATCGCGCTGATTTGCAGGACCGGGCGACAGAGGTCAGCGCGCTGCTGAAAAGCCTGGCCAATCCGAACCGGCTGATGATCGTGTGCCGCCTGGTCGAGGGTGAATATTCGGTCGCACAGCTGGAAGACGATCTCGGCATCCAGCAGCCGACCCTGTCGCAGCAGCTGACCGCGCTGCGCCTTGGCGGCATCGTCGAGACGCGGCGCCAGTCCAAGCATGTGTTCTATCGCCTGAGCGAGGCCCGCGCCGCCCGTCTGGTCGAGGCGCTGCACGGTATCTTCTGCGCCGAGGATGAGGGGAGCCCCGCCCGATGACCGACTATCTTCCTGCACTGATGGGCGGGGCGCTGATCGGCCTGTCGGCGGCGCTCTATCTGCTGCTGACCGGGCGTGTCGCCGGTATCAGCGGTCTTGTCGGCCGGCTGTTCCAGCCGGGACGGCCCGGCCTTTCCCTCAACCTGGCCTTCCTGATTGGCCTGCTGGCCGGTCCAATCCTGTATCTGGCGCTGTCGGGGGCGTGGCCGCAGGTGCGCATCGAGGCCTCGCCCTGGCTGCTCGGCCTTGCCGGGCTGCTGGTCGGGTTTGGATCGCGCATGGGCTCCGGCTGTACCAGCGGTCATGGCGTGGTCGGGCTGGCGCGTCTGTCGGGCCGCTCGATTGTCGCCGTCCTCACCTTCATGGCGACAGCGATCATGACCGTCTTCCTGATGCGCCTGGGGGGCGTGTCATGAGAGTGCTGGCGGCGCTGGTTGCCGGTCTTGTCTTCGGTCTGGGGTTGTCGCTGTCCGGCATGCTCGACCCGGTGCGGGTGCGTGGCTTCCTGGATATTGCCGGCGCGTGGGATGCCAGCCTTGCCTTCGTGCTGGGCGGGGCTGTCGCGGTGTCGGCGATTGGCATTCAGATCGCCCGCCGCCTGACCCGGCCGGTCTTCGACACGGCGTTCCATTTGCCGGCAACACATCCGGTCGATGCGCGCCTGATTGCCGGATCGGCGATCTTCGGTATCGGCTGGGGCATGGCCGGGCTGTGCCCCGGGCCGGCCATCGCCACGCTGGCGCTTGGCCTCGGCCCGTCCGTGCTGTTCGTCGCGGCCATGATCACCGGCATGATCCTGCATGACCGGTTCTTCGCGAGCGAAACCTAAGAAGCGGAGGGGGCTGGTCGGCCCCCTCCTGGGGCAGCTTACTGGGCCGCCATCTTGATGTCGGTGCTGAGGAAATCGTTGGTATAGGCGCTCTGCGGGTCGAACGGCTTCTCGATCTCGAAATAGGTCTTCACCAGATCATAGGTCGCGGCCATGCGGCCCTTCTCGAAGCCGCCCAGCGCGGTGCCGGTGGTGTAGGGATCGGCCATCAGTTCCTTCACCCGGGCCCACTGGTCGGTCATGGCGCGTTCCTCAAGGCCGCTGGCCTGCTTCAGCAGCGCGTCGATGCAGGGCTTGGCGGTGGCGACACAGGCGGCATAGGCTTTCTGCGTAACCTGTACGAAAGCCTTCACGGCGGCCGGCTTCTTGTTCAGGAAATCGCGGTTCACGATGAAGGAATTGCCATAGGGGTTGATGCCGACATCGCTCCAGCGCAGCGAGCCGAGATCATCGCCCAATTCGCGGATCTTCACGTCATGGCCATTGTAGAAATCGCTGATGATATCAACGCGTCCGGCGACCAGGGTCGGCATCTTGGCCTGCGGCGCCAGATTGACGAAATTCACCGCATCCTTCGGCAGATTGGTCGCCTGGGCGAAGGCCGGCCACATGACGCGCGCCGCATCGGCTGGCGGATTGCCCAGTGTGCGGCCGGCGAAATCCTGCGGCCCCTTGATGCCAGAAGATTTCTTCCAGTACAGCACGAAGGGCGAATTGGCATAGAGGGTCATCACCGCGACCAGATCAGCACCCTTGGAATTGGCGACGAAGGCGGTGCCCATCTCGGCGATGCCCATCGGGCTTGCCCCGGCGCCGACGGCCTGCGCCGACATTGCCGACCCCTTACCACTTTCGACCGTCAGCTCGATGCCGGCCTTGTCGTACCAGCCCTGTTCCAGCGCATAGAAGATCGGCGCGTGATCCGCACCCGGCGTCCAGTTCAGCATCAGATTGATCTTGTCCTTGGCCGAGGCGGTGCCCGCCGCGACACCGGACAGCAGGACCGCCACGCCGGCGGCAAACAGAATTTTCCCAGAGTGTTTCATGTAACCTCTCCTGATTGCTCTTGCTGGCAAGGCGGATGCCATATCGCCCGGCTGCCGGTCCCCCGGATTGCGCGGGAGTCGACAGTGCGGCTGCATCTGCACTATGAGAAGGCTAGTCCCGGCGCAGAACAGCGTCAATCCATCAGTCAACTATTTGGTTGAAACATGGCCAAGGTGATCGCCGCTTCTTCAGGTGCCCAACCCGCTGGGGGCAAGGCTGCAAAGCCCGCCCGCCCGGCGCGCCGTCCCGAAGGGGCGAGCCGCGAGCTGCTGCTGGCGGCGGCCCGGCGTGAATTCGCCCGGCGCGGCTTCGAGGGCGCGCGGGTCGACGAGATCGCCAAGCGGGCCGGGGTGAACAAGCAGCTCGTCTATCATCATTTCGGCAATAAGGAAGCGCTGTACCGGCAGGTGCTGGAAAGCGTCTATACCGAAATCCGCGACCGCGAGCAGGCGCTCGACCTCAGCAATCTGGGGCCGGAAGATGCGATGCGGCGGCTGATCGAATTCTCTTTCGATTACCTGGCCGAGAATCGCGATTTCGTGACCCTGCTGACCGACGAGAATCTGCACAAGGGGCGGCATCTGAAGCAGGTGACAAATCTGCAGCCGCTGCATTCGCCGCTGATCGAGGTCTTGGGCGAGACGCTGCGCCGGGGCGCGGCGGCCGGTCTGTTCCGGCAGGGGCTGGACCCGCTGCAGATCTATGTCTCGATTGCCGGGCTGGGCTTCTTCTATTTCAACAATATCCACACCCTGTCCGCCATCTTCGGCCGCAAGCTGGACGACAAGGTGGAGATTGCGACCCGGCGCAGCCATGTCGTCGATCTGATGCTGCACGCCCTGCGTCCATAGAAGAGGAACGCCCAACAAGACGTTCAGCCTATTGACAGCGGGACGCGAGACGCCCTAGCGTCAACCAACTGGTTGATTGATTCGGGCTATCAGGGAAGGGCACGGGATGAGCATCGTTCCACCCACGACCGGCGATCCGCGCGTCGGCGCCACGACAAGCGCACCGCAGACCGATTACGGGGCCGCGTTCCGGCGCTATGCCACCATTGCCGGGGTGCATCTGGCGGTCGTCGCGATCTGGTATGCGATCACCGCGACAGGCTATCTGAAGCCCTTCATCCTGCCCTCGCCGCTGGCCACGCTGGAGACGCTATTCCACCCGCGCTATCGCTGGCTGGACAATGCGGCGGTGACGGCGACGGAAATCTTCGTCGGTTACTGGCTGGCCGTGGTGGCCGGCGTGATGCTGGCGCTGCTGTTCTCCTGGTTCCGCACCGTGCATGCGATCTTCTTCCCGCTGCTGGTGACCATCAGCATGGTGCCGAAAGTGGCGCTGGGGCCGCTCTTCGTCGTCTGGTTCGGCTATGGCATCACGACCAATATCTTCTTCGCCTTCATCATCTCCTTCTTCCCGATCCTGATCACCACGGCGCGCGGGCTGCGCGAGGTTGAGCCGGATCTGCTCGATCTGGTTCGCGCCCTGAAGGGCACGCGCTGGCAGATATTCACGAAGATCCAGTTCCCCGGCGCGCTGCCCTATATCTTCTCGGCGATGAAGGTCGGCGCAATCCTGGCCGTGGCCGGCGCGATTGTCGGCGAGTTCATCGCCTCCTCCAGCGGCCTTGGCTATCTGATGATCCAGGTGCAGACGACGCTGGATACGGCGGCGATGTTCATGGCCGTGATCCTGCTGACGCTGCTTGGCATCTCGCTGTTCGGCTTCGTGCTGCTCCTCGAACGCATCTTCGTCGTCAAGGATGCCCGGCTGGACGCCAACCCGTCATGAGCAGCACCGACCTTGCCTGGATGAGTGCGACCGATCTGGTCACCGCCTATCGCGCCCGGACGCTGTCCCCGGTGGAGGCCACACAGGCCGTTCTGGAGCGTGCCGAGCGCCTGAACCCGACCCTCAATGCCTTCTGCCTGATTGATCCCGAATCGGCGCTGGCATCGGCCCGCCTGTCAGAGGCGCGCTGGGCCAAGGGGCAGCCGATAGGGCTGGTCGATGGTGTGCCGGTCTCGGTGAAGGATATCATCCTGACCAAGGGCTGGCCGACGCTGCGCGGCTCCCGCACGGTGAACCCGGACCAGCCCTGGGACGAGGACGGCCCCGCCGTTGCCCGGCTGCGCGAGCAGGGCGCAGTGCTGTTCGGCAAGACCACGACGCCGGAATTCGCTGCCAAGGCGGTGACCCGCAGCCCCTTAACCGGCACCACCTTGAACCCCTGGGATGTGACGCGCACCCCCGGCGGCAGCAGTGGTGGCGCCGGCGCAGCGGTGGCCGCCGGCATTGGCCCGATGGCGCTGGCGACCGATGCCGGCGGCTCGATCCGCCTGCCGGCCAGTTTCTCTGGCGTGTTCGGGCACAAGCCGAGTGGCGGCCGGGTGCCGATGTATCCGCCCACGCCCTATGGCTCGCTGGCCGGCTTCGGCCCGATGACCCGCACAGTTGCCGATGCGGCGCTGATGATGAGCGTCATCACCGGCTTCGATCCGCGCGAATGGGGCATCCTGCCACCCGACGGCACGCAGTATCACGAACAGCTCGCCGCCGATCCGGCGGCGTGGCGCATCGCCTGGAGCCCGACATTGTGCGGCGCCTCGGTCGATCCGCAGGTGGCGGCGCTGACCGAACGGGCTGCCCAGGCCTTCGCCGCGATGGGGGCCAATGTCGAAACGGTGGAGCATGTTTTCGACGATCCGCTGCCGGTGCTGAACCAGTTCCAGAAGGGGCTGACGCATTTTGCCTTCCGCACCATGGGCGAAGCGCAGTTCGCCCTGATGGACCCGGATCTGGTGGCGACGATCCGCGCCAGCCACGATGCCAGTCTCGACGATCATCTGGAGGCTGAAATGGCGCGTGCCGCGCTCGGCCGCCGGATGATCGCTTTTCACCAGACCTATGATTTGCTGCTGACGCCGACCGTCGGCGTGCCGCCCTTTTCCGCCGATCTGGACCGGCCCGCCGGCGCCATCGGCAAGAGCTGGTATCCCTTCACCTTCCCGTTCAACCTGACGCGCCAGCCGGCGGCCAGCGTGCCCTGCGGCTTCACCGCCGAGGGCTTGCCGGTCGGGTTGCAGATCGTCGGCCCGCCGCATCGCGACCTGCTGGTGCTGCAGGCTGCCCATGCCTTCGAGCAGGTGCTGCCCTGGCAGCAGCACCGCCCGGCCCTGGCCCTCTGAGGAGATCCTTCCGTGACCCTGCAATCCCTGCCCCTGCATTCTGCCCTGCCGGATCGCATCGCCGATACCGAGCAGCTTGAGGAAGTGCTGTCGCGCCCTGACGAGGCGCTGAAGCGCGACCTGGCGGCCAGCGATGGCGATATTCTGGTGCTGGGCGTGGCCGGCAAGATGGGGCCGACACTGGCCCGCATGGCCAAGCGCGCCGCGCCGGACCGCACCGTGATCGGCGTCGCCCGCTTCAGCGAGCCGGAGATGCAGGAAAAACTGGAAGGCTGGGGCGTCGAGACGATCCGCTGCGATCTGATGAATCGCGATGCGCTGACCCTGCTGCCGAAGGCGAAGAACGTCATCTTCATGGCCGGCCGCAAATTCGGCTCGAATGGCGACCAGCCGCTGACCTGGGCGATGAACACCTTCCTGCCCGGTCTGGTCGCCGAGACCTTCCGGGAATCCCGGATCGTCGCCTTCTCCACCGGCTGCGTCTATCCCTTCGTCGGGCTGGAGACGATGGGAGCCAGCGAGGACATGCCGCCAGACCCGCCGGGGGAATACGCCAATTCCTGCGTCGGCCGGGAAAGGATGTTCCAGCATTTCAGTGCGCAATATGGCACGCCGGGCCGGCTGTTCCGGTTGAACTACGCCATCGATCTGCGCTATGGCGTGCTGTTCGACATTGCCAGCAAGGTGCGCGATGGCACGCCGGTTGATCTGTCCACCGGTCATGTGAACGTGATCTGGCAGGGTGATGCCAACCGCTATGCGCTGCGTTGCCTGGCCCACGCCACCACGCCGACCTCGCCGATCAATATCAGTGGCCCGGAAACCCTGTCGGTGAAGGCGCTGGCGGAAGCCTTCGGCCAGCGCCTGGGCAAGAGCCCCCTGTTCACCGGCCAGCCGGCGCCGACCGCCTGGCTGACCAATACGGCCGAGGCGATGAAGCTGTTCGGCTATCCCGGCGTCTCCGTCGCCACCATGCTGGACTGGGTGGCCGACTGGGTCGGCCGGGACATGCCGAGCCTGGGCAAACCCACCAAATTCGAGAGCCGGGATGGCCGATACTGATACCCTTGCCATCATGCCGCTGGCCGAGGATGCGATTCCCGACGGCCTGGCGCTGGTTGCCGAAGCCGGATGGAACCAGACGGCCGAGGATTGGCGCGTGATGATCTGGAATGGCCGTGCCATCGGTTGTCAGGACAGCACGGGGCGTTTCATCGCCTCCGGCCTGGCCCTGCCCTATGGCGACCGGATCGGCTGGATCTCCATGGTGCTGGTGGCAGGCGCATGGCGCCGCAAGGGGATCGCAACCCGGCTGGTCGAGGATTGCGCCCGCTGGCTGGAAGACCGCAGCATCACTCCCGTTCTCGACGCCACGCCGGCCGGGGCGGCGGTCTATCGCCGGATGGGTTTCGAGACCATTGCCCGGATGACGCGCTGGCATCGCCCGGCGGATGCGGTGCGCGTCGCCGCACCGGCTTTGGTTCGCCCGGCAACGCCCGATGATCTGCCGCATATCGCCATGACCGACGCGAAGGTGTTTGGCGGCTTCCGGCGCTTCCTGCTCGACGATCTGCTGATGCGGCCGGGCGCCGTGGCGCAGGTGGCGGTGGCGCCTTCCTGTGGTTTCGCCTTGTCCCGCAAGGGCCGGGTGGCGACGCAGATCGGTCCGCTGATGGCACAGGATGAGGCGACGGGCATCGCCCTGCTGGACGGCATGCTGGCCGCGATTGACGGGCCTGTGCTGGTCGACGCCTTCGACCAGCATGAGGGCTTCGTCGCCCGGCTGGAGGCCTGTGGGTTTACGGCGCAGCGGCCCTTCGAGCGCATGGTACGCGGCGCCAAGACGACAATCGGCATGGCGGAGCGCTGCTTCGCCGCCGCCGGCCCGGAACTCGGGTAGTGAACGGGAATAATCAGGAGTAGGCGATGAGTCTGCATTGGAGCGATATTCCGGCCGGGGCGATGGCCAGCCTGCGCAAGGGCGTGGCTATCCCGGCGCATCCGCTGGCGCTGCGCGGCGACCGCTCCTTCGATGCCGAGCGGCAGAAGGCGCTGACCCGCTATTACATTGATGCCGGGGCCGGCGGGCTGGCGGTCGGCGTCCACACCACGCAATTCGCGATCCGCGATATCGGGCTGTATGAACCGGTGCTGGCCAGCGCGCTGGAAACCGCCGAGACCTGGACGGACCGGCCGCTGGTGCGCATCGCCGGGCTGGCCGGCCGCACCGCGCAGGCCGTGCGCGAGGCCGATATCGCGCGCGGCACCGGCTATCATGCCGGGCTGCTGAGCCTGGCCGCGATGAAGGGCGCCAGCGAGGACGAGCTGATCGCGCATTGCACGGCGGTCGCGGCTGAGATGCCAGTGGTCGGCTTCTATTTGCAGCCTTCTGTTGGTGGCATCCGCCTGTCCTTCGATTTCTGGCGCCGCTTCGCTGCCATCGACAATGTCGTGGCGATCAAGATGGCGCCCTTCAACCGCTATGCGACGCTCGACGTCATCCGCGGCGTGGTCGCCGCCGGGGCCGAGGATCGCGTCACCCTCTATACCGGCAATGACGACCATATCGTTGCCGATCTGGTGACGCCCTTCCGCTTCCTGCGCGACGGCAAGCCGGTGACGCTGCGCATCAAGGGCGGGCTGCTGGGTCACTGGTCGGTCTGGGTGAAGGCGGCCGTGGCGCTGCTGGAACGCTGCCAGGCGGAAGCGGCGAAACCTTCCGTCTCGGCTGACCTGCTGGCGCTGGATTCGCAGGTGACGGACTGTAATGCGGCCCTGTTCGACGTGGCCAACGACTTTCACGGCTGCATCGCCGGCTGCCATGAAATCCTGCGCCGTCAGGGGCTGCTGGACGGCATCTGGTGTCTCGACCCGGCAGAGGGGCTGAGCCCCGGCCAGTCGCAGGAATTGACGCGCGTGCAGCGTTCCTATCCGCATCTGACGGATGATGGGTTCGTCGCCACCAATCTGGATCGCTTTCTATCCGGCGACCGCACCATGGCGCTGAAGGATATCGCCGCATGACCCGGATGATTCACCTCGATGGCGTGCGCAAGGTCTATCACACCAGGGACCGCGACATTCTGGCCGTGTCCGATGTGTCGATGGACATCAATGATGGCGATTTCATCTCGCTGGTCGGGCCGTCCGGCTGCGGCAAGACGACGGTGCTGAAGATCCTGGCCGACCTGCACAGCGCGGATGATGGCGTGATCGAGATCGGCACGCCGGAACTGCCGTTCGACCGCAGCCGCGATATCGGCATGGTGTTCCAGCAGGCGTTGCTGCTGAAATGGCGGCGGATCATCGACAATGTGCTGCTGCCCGCCGAGATTCTCGGCCTGCCGATGAAGCAGAGCCGGGAGCGGGCGCGCGATCTTCTCGCCATGGTCGGGCTGAAGGGATTCGAGGATCGCTATCCGTATGAGCTGTCCGGCGGCATGCAGCAGCGCGCCGCCATAGCCCGCTCGCTGGTGCACGATCCGAAGCTGGTGCTGATGGACGAGCCGTTCGGCGCGCTCGACGCACTGACGCGCGAGAAGATGAATCTGGAACTGCTGCGCATCTGGCAGGAATCGAAGAAGACCATCATCTTCGTCACCCACTCGATCCAGGAGGCGGTGTTCCTCGGCTCGCATGTTGCCGTGCTGACCGCCGGCCCGGCCCGCATGGCGGATTATTTCCCCATCGACCTGCCCTATCCGCGCTCGCTGGACATGAAGACCCGCGAGGATTTTGGCGCCTATACACGGCGGATCTACAAGCTGCTGGATCTCTGAAGGGGATCAGTCGGTCTGGTCGGCAGCCTGTGCCAGCCTGTCATCATGCCAGTCGACCAGCGTCGGCACGCAGGACCGGCCGGTTTCCCGCAACCCGTCGCAGATCGCCTCGGCGGCCTGCCGGTCCGGCAGCGGGCCGAGCCGGAAGGGATAGAGTGAGGTGCGGTCGCCGAGCAGGCGCGCCTCCTCCCGGCGTGACAGGATCGGAACCAGCCCGGCCAGAAGCGGGCCGGTTTCCCCCAGCAGCTCATCCCAGCCCATGATCAGCGACAGGCGGGACCGGTACTGGCCCAGCCGGATGGCGATGATCTTCCGGGTGGCCTCTGCCTCAGCGGTCGGTTCCTGGATGGTGGCGCCCAGCGGCAGCATCAGCGGCCCCAGCCCGGCGGAGCGTTGCAGCGCCGGGTAATAGGGCGCCTGCCCCGGTGCAGCCGCCACCAGATCGACCGCATGATAGGTGGTCTCCCGCGGATCGGTCGCCAAAGGCCGGGCGGGGCCGGGGACAAGGCCGCCCCCCAGACCATCGGCGGCCAAAGCGATCCGGTAGCGGCCCTGGCGCAGCCCGGCAATGCTGTACGTGCCATCCCCGGCCGTGACGGTGCTGGCGATGACGGTATCGCTGTCAGCCGCCAGAGCGACGACCTGAACGCCGACCAGTGCGGCGCCCTCGCTGCGTGTCGCGACTGACCAGGCCCGGCCCTCGACGCTCCAGCTCCGCACCACGGGCAGTTCCATGGTCCGGCTGCCGCCGGGCAGCACGCTGACCGAATAGCCGTCGATGCCGGGCATCAGCGCGCTGGACGGCAGGCTGGACGGAATGATGCGCACATCGCTGGTCTCGAAAGGCTGGACATTGCGCAGCATGGCAACGCCGGTTTCGTCGGTCAGCGCCGACCGGCGTGCCTGCGGCGCCTGAATCTCGACGCCCTCCAGCCGTTCCTCATCGGGGCCGAGCTGGCCATCGCCATCCTCGTCGAGGAAGACCATCACGGCGATGGAGCCGTCATGTGCCGATGGCCGGCTTTGCATCCGCACCCGCCCGGTCATCGGCTCCAGGCCGGTGGACAACCGCACATCCAGGAAGGCGCTGATGACCCCGCTGTTTTCATAACTGATCCGCGGGCTGAGGATGGCCTGGCCCATGTCGTAATTCACCCGGGCCTGCGTGACAGTGCGCTTCTGGTCGAACTGGTGACGGACATCCAGCTCCGATGTCAGGTTCTGGTCCATCAGCCAGATCGTGTTCGCCTGGAATTCCCGCATGTTGAATTCCGGGGCAACGGCATAGCCGATGCGGAACCGGTTGCGCAGGCGGCCCAGCGGAAAATTGGCCTGATGGAAAAACTGCAGCTCCTCGCGGTCCTGCTCCGGCACGAACTCCGTCGCCCGGCTGGTGGAGTTGACCCACAGCACGTCGTTGTTCAGCGAGGTCCGGCCAATCTGCGTTCCCAGCCGGGCCGAGAAGGACAGCCCGTCCTCGATGATGGAATCACTGACACGCTCCGCGCCCAGCGTGTAGCGCAGATAGGGCAGGCTGAAGAGGCCACCCGGCAGCGTGCCCGATATGGCGGCCTCCGTGCGCTCCCGGTTCTGGGTGTCGAGGCGCACCGCTTCCGGCTGGACCTGATGGCTGAGCCGCAGCGAGGTGTCGTCAATGCGGGTCTGCACCACGGCGCGGCCAATGGTCCTGCCCAGCGTGTCGCGCCCGATCAGGCCTTCCGCCAGAAGCCGGCCTTCGCGCAGCTGCGCGCCGACCAGCGCATCGCTGATCCGCTGGTCGTTATAGACCGTGGTGCCGGCCCCGGACAGGAAGGCCAGCCAGTCGGTCACGGCCAGGCGCGTGGTCAGGCTGGACTGGAACGCGCCTTCATCCGGGCCTTTGTCGATGCGCGAGGCGGCAAACTGGTAGGTGAGCGGAAAGGCACCCAGCTCGCCACCCGTCGGAATGCTGCGCACGATCTCATCGCGCTGCCCCTGCGGACCGTAGAGCACGATGCGGAACTGGTTATCACCGCCGAACAACTCGACATCCTCGAAACGGTAGACGCCATCTCCGCCGACGCGCTGATAGCCGACCAGCTGGTCGTCACGATACAGCTCGACCTCATAGCCCGGCAGGGCGTCGCCGGTGATGACCGTGCTGTCCGAGCGGATCTGCGAGCCGATGGGAAGGTTGCTGAGATACAGCCCCTGGCCACTGGCGCTGGGCGACAGCAGGGTGGTCGACACCCCGACCGTGTCGCCCAGCCTTGCCTGAGTGATCCAGCCGATGCCGCCCAGCCCTTCAGCATCGTAATAGGACAGGGTCGCCCGGCGGGAGGAAAGCGGGTCCTCCTCCGTGCCCGACAGATAGCTGGTCAGGCTACCGCCGAGGAAGTCCGAGGCGGAGGTGATCGCATAGGAGCCGCTGATCTGGCTGTCCTGATATTTGCTGTCGATGATCCGGCCGGAAGCCAGCAGGTCGATAACGGGCGGCCCGAACAAAGGTGCCGGGTCCGGGGCCGCCGGCAGTTCCGATTTAGGCACGTTGAAGGACTGCCGCTGTGCGAAATGCTTCTCCCGGCGCTGTCGGGCCTGCGCGGGCAAAGGTTCCTCGGAGACGATTGATACTTCCAGATCGGCTAGGTTGACGCTGGCCTCCAGCCCGAACCAGGCCGGCAGAACCCAGTCGCCGATCAGCAATTCGCCATTCTGGCTCACCACTTCGCCATCGCGGATGGGCAGGACACGGCCCCGGCTGGTCACGGTACCGGCGGCCATATCCAGCGAGAATTCATTGTCCGGCCGGATGAACCAGCCGCTCGCCCGGCCGGCCTGGGCATCAACGATGATGGGGAATTCAAAGGCCTGGACCAGAAGATCGAGCGAGACGCGGAAACCCGGCCCCTCGGTCATGACCATCAGCGGCTCCAGCAGCCTGTCGCGGTCGATCCGCACGGTCAGCAGCAGCGCCGTACCATCGGCAAGCCGGTTGCTGCCGCCGCGCCGGGCTGGCACGGGTTGCAGGGTGGGAGATCCTGGCATGGGCAGGGGAGACACCATCGGCGGCGCCGTCTGCGGCAGGACCGGCGCGTCATAGGTGGGGGCGATGCGGGTGTAAAAGTCACGCATCAGTGTGGTCAGATCGTCGGTCTGCTGTGTTGCGCCGGCGGGGGCGGACAGCAGGAGGGTCATTGCCAGCAACAGATGCGGCAAGCCCGCGCCTTTGCGGCGCAGTGTCAGCGGTAATCGGCGCGGCCCCGGGGGCCGGTCAGTCCACGCGGACCGTGGATTCGGCCAGGACATTGCCTGTCTCGGGATCGGCGTAGCGGACCATCAGCAGCCCCGGCCCGATGCGCATGCCCTCGGGGGGATTCAGCGGCACGACGCTGACGCGGCGTGTCAGATTGGCGTAGATGGCGACGCTGTCCAGCCGGCCAACCTGAACGCCATCCTGGCCGGGCTGTCCCCAATAGACCGACACATCACCAAAAATGCTGATCGCGCCGGCGCGCCGCATTTCCACCGTTACCGTGCCGGCCTGCGGATCGATGCCGATGGGCTGGATGCTGACTGCGCCTTCCACCGGGCCCTGGCGCAGGATGACCGGTACGGAAAAGCCGATTCGGACCTGCATCCGCATGGAGGCACCGGCCGCCCCAGTGCCCTCAACCGGCTGTCCTGAAGATACCGGGCGAAACGTCAGATGGGACATGTACTCGCCATCCGGCAGCCCCTCTGGGATGCGCGGGTTCACGCGAACGGTCTGCCGTGCACCCGCTTCCAGCGTAACCCGCGTCGGGGCCACCATGACGAGCCGGCTTACCCCGCCGGGGACATTCTCGTCCTCTTCCAGCAGGGCGCCCTGTTCGTTCATGCGCAATTGCCGCCAGACCAGTTCGTAGACCTGGGTACGGCTGCTGGTGTTGACCAGCCGGAACATGGCATCCCGCGTCGTGCCGTCCAGCACGATCCGCTTCGGGGTGATCAGCAGTTCCGCCTGCGCGGATGTCGACAGACCGGTGCCTGCCAGCGCCGCCAGGAAGAGACCGATCAGAAGCCGTGAAATCTGGAGCATAAGGCTACCGGTTATTTCTGGGGGTTACTGCAGGGTGGCGGTGATGTCGATCATGCCGGTATAGGTATTGTTGGTGTAGGGCACGCCATTGCCGGATGTCGACAGGGTCGCGCCGACGAAGAAGATGGCCTCTCCGCTGGCATTGGTGGTGACGGTGAGCGGATGGCTGAAGGCGGTTATCTGGAAAAACTGGCTGGCCGGTACCGTCGCCCCGAACAGCGGCAGGGAGTTGATATCGATACCCACAATCGTATTGCCGGGCAGCCCGCCGACCCGGTACCGGGCGCGGTTGCCTGGCACCAGCACGATCAGATTGCCGGTGCTCGACACCGCGCCGTTCAACGGCACGGTAAGCGTGCTGGCGGCGGCGTTTGAGGTCACGACAAAGGTGCCGAAGGACAGCGGCTCCAGTTCCTGAACCGTCTGCGCCCGGACACTCGTCACAAGGGCAGTCGCCACCGCCACCGCGCCGATCAGGGCGACGATGGCGGTGGTAACGCACCGCATCAATAGAACGAGGCAGTCAGGTCGTAATTGCCCGAATAGGTGCCATCAATGAAGTTCGACGTCGCAAGAGTGACGGCGATGGTGGCGCCCAACGGGAAGGTGACCAGGCCGGCCGCGCTGGTGATGAACTGGCAGGGGTTGCCGGCGGCGATGGCCGTGTTGCAGGCCGCCGCGGTGGTCGTGGTGCCGGTGAAACCACCAGCGGTCGGGGCGGCCACGGTGAAGGTATCGACGGTGAAGGTGCCGTTGCCCGGAGGGGCGGCGCCATTGGTCAGCGTCGTCGCCGTGTTCGGAATTTCCACCTGCAGGTTCACGAAGCTTGCCACGCCGGCATTGACCGTGAAATTGCCCGGTGTCGGCGTGCCGGTCTGGACCAGGTTTTCGGTGCCGACCTGCGCGGCAGTTGTGAAGGTGCCGGCGGCGGTCAGAACGGCTTCGGCGGCGTTGGTGCCGTCCTGAATGACGACGAGATTGCCGAAGCTGAGCGCCGTGTTCTGCGTGATCGTCAGGCTGCTGGCAACGGTTGCCGAGGCGGTAAATGTTTCGGTCGTCTGGGCCTGCGCCGTGGAGGCCACAACGGCAATGCCGAGGATGGCCAGACCGAGTTTGACTACGTGTTTCATGTGCTTTTTACCCCCACTCAAACGCCCCTCTGGAGCGCCCCCATTCTGGGTTGTGTACTTACGCGGATAAGAAGATACCCACAAAATTAGCGACTACAAATAAATTTGCTTAAATGTGATCATGTTTTTCTATTTGGGATATCCGTTGTATGCCCTACACACAGTGGCTACCATATCAAGTAAGCCTTTTGGAGAGTCTGGAGGCATGGTGGCCCGGCCCTTTTTGTGTCCCTTGTCGGTGCTGTGCGTGGCCATGCTGGTTGCGGCCTGCGGCGATCAATCGCGCACTGCGCGCCTGGCGCCGCCCCGGCTGCCGGCGGATGCGCCTGCGATCCGCACGACCATGGCTGATAGCGGGGGCGGCCTGTCATTGGCGTCGGGTGGTATGACTCCAGGGGCGTCCAGCGGGGATGAGGGCGTCGCTGCCCGGCTGGAGCGTATCGAGGCGGATTTGCGCGAGTTGCAGGCCCAGTTCAAATCGGCCGAACCGGCGATCAGCCGGCTGGTCCGCATCGATGGCGATATCCGCTCCCTGCTGACGCAGATGGAACGTGTCGTCGCCGTTCGCGCGCAGGAGGCACCCGGAAACGGCCCTGGGAATGCGCCGCGACCGGCCCCGAGGACGATGCAGGCGGCCGCTCCCCAGAACGCTCCCCAGATCGCTCCCCAGATCGCTCCCCTGGCAGCGGACGCGCCCTTGCCGGCGGCCTCGTCGCCAGGCCTGTCACCGGCCCCGACGGGGAGCCTGCGGCTTTCGCCCACATCCAGCGGGGCACCCAGCGGGACCTCAAGCCCGCCCCCTCAAACGCCTGCTCTTAACCTGACGCCGCCCTCTGCTCGCCCGGTCAATACGCCTCCAGCGAACGCCGCGCCACCGGCGCCGACGCCTCCCGCGCCTGTGCCCAGGCGGGATGATGCGGGGATCGGCGCGCTTCATCTGGCGTCGTATCGTGATCTGGACCGGGCCCGTGATGGCTGGCGCGTCTTGAGCCGCCGCTATCCGCAGGCCCTGGGCGGTTTGATTCCGATGATCGTGCGGGTGAATTTTTCCGATGGGCGCGGTGATTTCCTGCGCCTGCAGGCATCCGGCATTGCACAGGACGAGGCCCCGTCGGTCTGCGCCCAGCTGACCAAGGCCGGCCAGTATTGCGTGCCGGCTGCCGATGAAGGCGAACCTCTGCGCCCGCGCGCGCCAGGCGTCGCCATGGCTGTTCCGGGCACAGGGGCAGCATCCCGCAGTAACTGACCCCCTGGTCGGCACGGGCCGGCAGGCTGGTCTGACGTGCACCGAGCGGCACATAAAATCCTGAAAGTTGCGAAGGTTGCGCTGGATCAATTTCAGGGCGGTGCAGCGGTTGTATGCATAACACCGATGCATCGGTCTTATGCAGCCGCATGAGATATTCCCGGGAGGAACGCCATGAGCATGCCGTCCGCGCCCACTGAATCCCCCAAATTCCGCTTCCCCTCCGCCTTCACCATTCTGTTTGGCTTGATCATCCTGGTCGCCGTCATGACCTGGCTGGTGCCCGCCGGGCAGTATGAGCGCAGTTTCAACGACGCGCTCGACCGGGATGTGCCGGTGGCTGGCACCTACGCGCCAACAGAGGCGAATCCCCAGGGCATTTTCGACGTTCTCATGGCGCCGGTCGCCGGGCTCTATGATCCGGCGACAAATATGGCGAACGCCATCGATGTCGCGGTGTTCGTCCTGTTCATTGGCGGCTTCATCGGCGTCGTCACCGCGACCGGGGCTATCGATGCCGGCATCGGCAGCGCCATGGTGCGGATGCGCGGGCGCGAGAAATGGATGATCCCCGTACTGATGGCGCTGTTTGCCTTTGGCGGTACGAGTTATGGCATGGCGGAGGAAACGCTTGCCTTCTACATGCTGCTGATTCCGGTGATGATCGCGGCGCGCTACGACGCGGTGACAGCGGTAGCCATCATCCTGCTGGGAGCCGGTGTCGGTGTCCTGGGATCGACGGTCAATGCCTTTGCAACGGTTATCGCGTCGGATGCGGCGGGCATTCCCTTCACCCAGGGTATGGTGCTGCGTTTCGTCATTCTGGGCCTGTGCTGGCTGGCCTGCGTCGTCTATGTGATGCGCTATGCCGCGCGGGTCAGAAACGACCCGAGCCGATCCCTGGTCCATGATCGCAAGGCCGAGAACGAGGTACATTTCCTCGCCGTGCATCAGGGCGAGGCGCTGGTTTTCACCACAGTGCACAAGATTGTGCTGGCGATCTTCGGGCTGACCTTCGTGGTCATGATCTGGGGTGTGCTGAAGGGCGGCTGGTGGATGGGCGAGATGAGCGCACTTTTTCTGGCCTCGGCCATCCTGATCGGACTGATCACCCGCCCCGGCGAACAACGCTTCGTGGATTCTTTCGTCGATGGTGCGCGCGGCCTGCTGGGCGTGGCGCTGATCATCGGCCTGGCGCGGGGCATCGTCGTCATCATGGATGCCGGGCTGATCACCGACACCATTCTGCACTGGGCCGAAATCTCAGTCGGCGGTCTGCCGGCGATTGTCTTCGTCAATGTCGTCTTCTGGATCGAGGTGATGCTGTCCTTCTTCGTGCCGTCCTCCTCGGGCCTTGCCGTGCTGTCGATGCCGATCATGGCGCCGGTTGCCGATTTTGCCGGGGTCGGTCGGGATCTGGTGGTGACCGCCTATCAGTCAGCCAACGGGCTGGTGAATCTGATCAACCCGACCTTCGCCGTCGTCATGGGCGCGCTCGCGATTGGCCGGGTGCCCTATGAACGCTGGCTCGCCTTCATGTGGCCGCTGCTGCTCATTCTGACCGTCATCATCATGGCCTGCCTGAGCGTTGCCGTTCTTATCGGTTGAAGGAGAGTTTCATGCCCCACGCCTATGGCGTCCATTCCGAGGTAGGCAAGCTGCGCCGTGTCCTTGTGGACCGGCCCGGTGCGGCCCTGGCCCGGCTGACACCGTCCAATTGTCACGACCTGCTGTTTGACGATGTGATCTGGGTGAAGCAGGCCCGGGTTGAACACATGACCTTCGTCGATGCCATCCGCTATCGCGGCGCCGAGGTCGTCTTCCTGCGCGAGATGCTGGCCGAAACGATGAAGGATCCGGAGGCCCGGCGTTGGTTGCTTGAACGGCGGGTGAATGACAATACCGTCGGGGTCGGCCTGGCCGAGGATCTGACGGCGATGCTGATGGAGGCCGATGCCGATCAGATCTCCCTCATCCTGATGGGCGGCATGAGCAAGGCGGAACTACCGATCCCGTCGAAAGGCGTCGTCGCGCCCGTGCTGCGGCCGGAGGATTTTATCCTGCCGCCGCTGCCCAACCACCTCTTCACCCGCGATACGACCTGCTGGATCTATGGCGGGGTGACGCTGAATCCGATGCGCTGGAATGCGCGCAAGCTGGAAACCGTCAACATCGCTGCCGTCTATCGCTTCCATCCAGATTTCCGCGATTCGGGATTCACGGTCTGGTGGGGCGATCCCGACCGTGATTACGGGCAGGCGACGGCCGAAGGTGGCGACGTCATGCCGATCGGCAAGGAGACTGTGATGATCGGCATGGGGGAGCGCACCACCCCGCAGGCCGTCGGTCAGATCGCCCGCGCGCTGTTCGCCCAGGGCGCCGCCGAAAGGGTGATCGCCTGCAAGCTGCCGGTCGAGCGCGCCAGCATGCATCTGGATACTGTTTTCACCTTCTGCGATCGCGATCTGGTGACGATGTTCCCTGATGTCGCCAACAGGATAGAGCCCTACTCGCTGCGGCCTGGCGCCAAACCCTGGGAGATCGATGTCCGGGCAGAAAACAGGCCCCTGCACGAGGTTGCGGCCGAAGCGCTGGGATTGGCGAAGCTGCGCATCGTCGAGACGGGTGGTGATTCCTATATCGCTGAGCGCGAGCAGTGGGACGACGGCAATAATGTGGTGGCGCTCGAACCTGGTGTCGTCGTCGCCTATGACCGCAACACCCATACCAATACCCAGCTTCGCAAGGCGGGGGTGGAAGTGATCACCGTGCCGGGCGCCGAGCTGGGGCGCGGGCGCGGCGGCGGGCACTGCATGACCTGCCCGCTGATCCGCGACCCTGTCTGACCCGAAGAGAAGGAACATCCCATGCCGGTGAATCTGCGCGGCCGCAGTGTCCTGAAGCTCCTCGATCTCACGCCGGACGAAATCCGCTACCTGCTGCGTCTTTCGGCATCATTGAAACAGGCAAAATATGGCGGCTACGAGCAGCAAAGGCTGAAGGGCCGGAACATCGCCCTGATTTTCGAAAAGGATTCGACCCGCACCCGCACCGGCTTCGAGGTCGCCGCTTATGACCAGGGCGCTCACGTCACCTATCTCGGACCGACCGGCACCCAGATCGGCAAGAAGGAATCGATGAAGGACACGGCCCGCGTGCTCGGTCGGGTCTATGACGCCATTGAATATCGCGGCTTTGGCCAGGAGTTGGCCGAAACGCTGGCCGCCCATGCCGGCGTGCCCGTCTATAACGGCTTGACCGACGAATTTCACCCGACACAGATTCTGGCCGATTTCCTGACCATGCGGGAATTCACACGCAAGCATCTGTCTGCGGTGAGCTTCTGTTTCCTTGGTGATGCCGGCAACAACATGGGCAATTCGCTGCTGGTGGGGGCGGCGCAGATCGGCATGAATATTCGCCTGGCTGCACCGAAAGCCTGCTGGCCGGAATCGACACTGGTTGACCAGTGCCGTGATATCGCGACACGGACCGGCGCACGGATCACCCTGACCGAAGACCCGGCGGAAGCCGCCCGGGGCTGCGACTATGTCTATACCGATGTCTGGGTATCGATGGGCGAGCCAGAATCAGTCTGGGCGGAGCGGATCAAGCTGCTTATCCCCTATCGGGTGACCGGGGCGATCATGGATGCGACGGGCAATCCGCACGCTAAATTCATGCATTGCCTGCCGGCCTTCCATAATCGCGATACCCAGATCGGCGAGAAGATGTTCCAGCAATATGGCATCGACTGCATGGAGGTGACTGACGCGGTCTTCGAATCAGAGGCTTCGGTCGTCTTTGATCAGGCAGAGAACCGCATGCACACCATCAAGGCGGTGCTTGTGGCGACGCTGGCCTAGAGCGATGCGCATCGTCATCGCCCTGGGTGGCAATGCCCTGCTGAAGCGCGGCGAGCCGATGACGGCTGACGTCCAGCGCGCGAATATCCGCAAGGCCGCCCTGGCGCTGGCGAGGGTCGCGCATGATCATGAAATCGTGGTTGCGCATGGTAACGGCCCTCAGGTCGGCCTGCTGGCGCTGCAGGCGGCGGCCTACAAGGATGTGGCGCCCTATCCGCTGGATATATTGGGTGCGGAAAGCGTCGGCATGATCGGCTATCTGGTCGAACAGGAACTGGTCAATGCCTTGCCGGCTGGCACGCGCTGCGCAACCTTGCTGACCCAGATCGAAGTGGCGGCCGATGACTCCGCTTTCGCCAGGCCTACCAAGCCGATCGGGCCGGTCTACCAGGTGGAGGAGGCACAGCGCGCCCGGGCTGCGCATGACTGGCCGATGGTGGAGGAGGCGCCGGGCAAATGGCGTCGCGTCGTCGCCTCGCCCTTGCCGAAACGCATCATCCAGATCGAGACCATAAAGCTGCTGGTCGATGCCGGGGTGATTGTGATCTGCGCCGGCGGTGGCGGCATCCCGGTGATCCGAACGGCATCAGGCTCATTGCAGGGGGTTGAGGCGGTGATCGACAAGGACCGCGCCGCCGGCCTGCTGGCGGAGAACCTAGAGGCTGATGCCTTCCTGATGCTGACCGATGTCGAGGCGGTCTATGATGGCTGGGGCACGTCGATGCAAAAGCCAATCCAGCGTGCGCGACCGCAGGACCTGGCCGGGATGTCTTTCGCCGCCGGCTCCATGGGGCCGAAGATCGAGGCTGCATGCGCCTTTGCGAATCAGGGCGGAATCGCCGGTATCGGCCGACTGGAGGATGCGCGCGCGATTCTGGAGGGGCGGGCGGGGACGCTGATCCGCACTTCTTGACCTGCGTCAAAGACGGTCGGGCGCCGGGCGGGCCATGATCGGCCGATGATGACAACGATCCCGATTGCCAAATACGACAGTGCGGTGCCGCGCTATACCAGCTATCCCACGGCCCCGCATTTTCATGCCGGCGTGGACCGGCATGTCTATGAATGGTGGCTTGCGGAGCTCGACCCGGCGCAGCCGCTGTCGCTCTATCTGCATATCCCGTTCTGCGACAGCCTGTGCTGGTTCTGCGGGTGCAACACCAAAGTGGTGAACCGCTATTCCCCGCTGGCCGGCTATCTCGACCTGCTGAAGGCGGAGATGAAGCTGGTTGCCGGAATCCTGGGCCGGCGGTCGGTCAGCCATGTGCATTTTGGCGGTGGCACGCCGAGCATGCTGTCGCCGGCGGATATTCGCGGGCTGGGCGATCTGATGTGGTCCCTGTTCGACCGCGCGCCGGGGACCGAGATCGCTGTCGAGATCGATCCGCGCAGCCTTTCTTTCGAGGCCGTTCGCGCCTTTGCCGATATCGGCGTGAACCGGGCCAGCATCGGCGTGCAGGATATGAACCGGGAGGTGCAGGAAGCCGTCAACCGGGTGCAGCCGCTGGCGGTCACCGCCGAGGCGATGGCCGCGCTGCGCAGCGTTGGTGTCGAGCGGATCAATATCGATCTGATGTATGGCCTGCCCTATCAGAATGTGGATCGGGTGCTGCATACGGTGGAGTGCCTGCTGCCCCTGTCTCCCGACCGGCTGGCGGTCTTTGGCTATGCCCATGTGCCGCATATGAAGCCGCACCAGAAGCTGCTGCCGGAAGCCGCCCTTCCGGGGCGGGATGCGCGCTTCGCCCAGCAGGCGGCCATCGCCGACCGCCTGGGCGAGGCAGGCTACCGGCGGATCGGCCTTGATCATTTCGCCCGGCCGCAGGACCCGCTGGTGACGGCGCTGGATGCCGGCCGGCTGCGGCGCAATTTTCAGGGCTATACGGTCGATCCGGCGGTCGCGCTGATTCCGCTCGGCGCCTCGGCCATTGGCGCCCTGCCGCAGGGCTATGTGCAGAATGCCGCGGCCGTGCCGGAGTATAGCAAGGCGATTCAGGAAGGCCGGCTGCCCATCGTGCGCGGCGTGGCGGTCACCCCCGACGACCGCCTGCGCCGGGCGATCATCGAGCAGATCATGTGCAATCTGCACGTCGATGTCGGGGCGCTGGAGGCCGAGGCCGGGCTATACCCCGATTTCAGCCGGGAGCGACTGGCACTGGCAGCACTTGAAGCAGATGGTCTGGTCGAGGTTAAGTGGCCGGTGATCATCGTACCGGAATCCGCACGCTTCCTGCTGCGCAGCGTGGCCGCTGTCTTCGACGCCTATCTTGCGTCCGGCGTCGCCCGGCATTCGCGCGCGGTGTAATCGGGCCCGGTTGTCATGAGCCGCTGCCCTGTGGGCGACGCTCGCGCTTGTGAATGTCAGGCTTGGGAAGGAGTGGTGGGCGCAGTAGGACTCGAACCTACGACCCGCTGATTAAGAGTCAGCTGCTCTACCAACTGAGCTATGCGCCCCCAAGGGTGTTACCCAGGAAGGCGTGCGATATAGCAAAGCGTTGGTGGCTTGTCGAGCAAGAAGGTGGGGCGGCGGTCATAAAGCTGCTGGGGGAAGCGGCGCGGGGCGTCTAATCCTCGTCAATGCCGCTGCGGCCGATGCGCAGGTCGCGGTGGATATAGACACCCATCAGCAGCCCAAATCCGATCATCAGGGTGAGCAGGGCGGTGCCGCCATAGGAAATCAGCGGCAGGGGAATGCCGACAACCGGCATCAGCCCGGTCACCATGGCGATGTTGATGAAGAAATAGAGGAAGAAGTTCACCGTCAGCCCCAGCGCCAGCAGCCGGGCAAACTGGCTGCGGGCCCGCAGGGCAATAGCGAAACCGTAGCAGATGACCAGCACATACAGCCCGATCAGCCCGGTGGCACCGGCCAGGCCGAATTCCTCGGCCAGCATGGTGAAGATGAAATCGGTCTGCTTCTCCGGCAGGAATTGCAGATGGCTCTGGCTGCCCTGCAGGAAGCCCTTGCCGAAGACCCCGCCGGAGCCCAGTGCGATCTGCGACTGGATGATGTGATAACCGGCGCCGAGCGGGTCGTTCTCCGGATTCAGGAAAGTCAGGATGCGGTTCTTCTGGTACTCGCGCAGCAGGCCCCAGGCAATGGGGATGCAGGCAAGGCCGATGCCGCCAACCAGCAGGAATTTCCAGATCCGCACGCCGGCCAGGAACAGCAGCGCGGTGCCGGCCATGATCAGCATGCCGGCCGTGCCCAGATCGGGCTGTTTCAGCACCAGCAGGGCGGGGGCGCCGATCATCGCAATTGGCAGCAGCAGCATCAGCGGCCGCGCGGTCTCCTCATGGCCGACGCCGTGGAAATAGCGCGCCAGGCCGAGGATCAGGGCAACCTTCATCACTTCCGAGGGCTGCAACTGAATGACGCCGAGATCGATCCAGCGCTGCGCGCCCATGCCGATATCCCCGGCGACCTCCACCACCACCAGCAGGGCCAGCGCGCCGAGATAGATGACATAGGCCCAGCGCATCCAGAAGCGCACATCGATCAGTGCGATGATCACCATCAGCCCCAGAGCTGCTGAGAACCGCATCATCTGGCGGACCGCCCAGGGCTGCCAATTACCATTGGCAGCGGAATAGAGCATCGCGAAGCCGACCGTGCAGATGACGATCAGCAGCAGGATCAGCATCCAGTTCATCTGGAGCAGCTTCTGCCCCAAGGTCATATCGCGGTTGTTGAACAGCCCGAAGCTCATGGATCAGCCCTCACGGCGCGGCAGGGCGGCCAGGGGGCGGCCCCGGGCCGGGTCGCGGCGCTGGGTCTCCAGCAACAGGTCACGGGCGATGGGCGCCGCCACAGCGGAGCCACCACCGCCATGCTCTACGATCACCGCACAGCAATAGCGTGGCATGTTGACCGGCGCATAGCCGACGAACAACGCATGGTCGCGGAATTTCCAGGGCAAATCCTCGTTCTTCTTCACCCCGGCCAGCCGTTCGGCCATGGTGATGCGGCGGACCTGTGCGGTGCCGGTCTTGCCGCCCATTTCCATGCCGGGCTCGGTGATGCGGGCGCGGTAGGCGGTGCCGCCCTGCTCATTGGTTACCGCCGCCATGCTTTCGCGCACGATGCGCAGATGCTCGGCCGAGATACCCATTGAGGGAAAGCCGCTATCGGGCACCAGATTGCTGCCCAGCGCGCCCAGCCCGTCGCCGGCCTCGCGGCGGATCAGATGCGGCTTCACGGCAATGCCGCCATTCACCAGGCGCGCCGTCATCACGGCCAGTTGCAGGGGCGTGGTCAGCACATAGCCCTGCCCGATGCCAGCGATCAGCGTCTCACCCTGATGCCAGGACTTGCCCAGCCGGGCCTGTTTCCATTCCCGGCTGGGGATCAGGCCGCTGCGCTCGCCGGGCAGATCGAAGCCCAGGGTCTGGCCCAGCCCCAGGCGTTCCGACATGGCGGCGATGCGGTTGATGCCCAGCCGCTTCGCCATTTCGTAGAAATAGACGTCGCAGGACTGCTTCATCGCGTCACGCATGTCCATATGGCCATGGCCATGCCGCTTCCAGCAATGGAAGCGGCTGTCACCGAGTTCCATGTGGCCAGGGCAGAAAACGCGCTGGTTCGGGGTCGTCACGCCGGCGTCCAGCGCAGCCAGCGCCACGACCATCTTGTAGGTTGATCCCGGCGCGTATTGCCCGGCAATGGCCTTGTTGGTCAGCGGCCCGCGCTCATTGGAGATCAGTTCTTCCCATTCCTTCGGCGTCAGGCCGCGATTGAAGGCGTTGGGGTCGAATCCGGGGGTGGAGGCCAGCGCCAGCACATCGCCATTATGGACATCGAGAATGACGGCGGAGGCGCTTTCCTCGCCAATCCGCTCCATGGCGTAGCGCTGCAATTCCATATCCAGCGTGATCTCGATGCGGCGGCCTGGCGTGCCGTCCTCACGCGACAATTCGCGGATCACCCGGCCCAGCGCATTCACCTCGACCTGGCTGGTGCCGGCCTTGCCGCGCAGATATTCGTCATAGGTCCGCTCGACGCCATTCTTTCCGATGCGGAAATCCGGCAATTCCAGAAGTGGATCGCCGGTCAGTTCCGATTCGGAGACGGCGGCGACATAGCCCAGCACATGGGCCAGCGTCTCCGAATAAGGGTAGAAGCGGGTCAGCCCGACTTCGATGGCGATGCCCGGCAGATCGGGCGCATTGACCTCGACGCGGCTGACCTCTTCCCAGGTCAGGTTTTCGCGGGCGGTGATCGGCACGAAGGCGCGCTTGCGCTTCATCTCGCGCATCACGCGGCGGACCTCGCGCTCCGGCAGGTCGATCAGCCGGCCGAGACGCTCCAGCGTGGCGGGCACATTGCCGGCCTGCTCGCGCACGATAACGACGCGGTAGTTCTTTTCATTGATCGCCAGCGGCATGCCGAAACGGTCGACGATCTCGCCGCGCGGCGGCGGCAGCAGGCGGATATTGATCCGGTTGTCATCGGCCAGCACCCGGTAGCGGTCCGCCTCGACCACCTGAAGGTAATACAGCCGGCCGAGCAGCGCGCCGACCATGCCAAGCTGCGCGCCACCCAGCAGCAGCGCGCGCCGGGTGAAGACCTTCTGTCGTTCCTGGTCTCTGTCTTTCAACATCGGCATGTCAGCGGACCATATGGCGATGGATGGCGACGAAGATCATCGCCAGGCAGGGAAACAGCGCAATGGTCAGCAGATACTGGAACAGCGCCGCCCGCAATTCGACCAGCGTACCGGCCATGATCGAAATCATCAACCAGGCCAGCAGCATCGACAAGGCCGACAGCACGGCGAAGCCGATCCAGGCAATGAAGAAGGGGCGCTTCAGGAAGGCGCGGCGCTGGCCCAGCGACACGCCATAAATGAACAACAGGCACAGGATGCCCACGCCCAGCGGCGTGCCGGTGATGACATCCTCGACCAGGCCGATCAGGAAGACGGCGCCGGCGGGAAACAGATCGGGGCGATACACGGCCCAATAGAACACGGCCATCGTGGTATAGGCCGGCACGATACTGCCCAAATAGGGCAGTCCGGTCGGCACGGCACCGATGAAGGCCAGCATCAGGGTCAGTGCGACCGGGAGAGATCGCCGCGCCCAAACGTCAAGCCGTTGGGCGACGCTCAGTTTCATGGCCCCGGTATCCGGGGGTTCGGTATCCGGGAGTCTGGATCTGTGACCGGCGTATCTGTGAGATTGAAATTGACCAGCCGCAGATATTCGATCCGGTGCCATTCGACGAAGGGCTTCACACGCACATCCTGGTCGCTGACCGAAATCACCACGCCGACCGGCAGACCTGGCGGAAAGGCACCGGCATGGCTGGACGTCACGATCCGGTCGCCGGGCGAAACCTTGGCGTTGCTGTCGAGATAGAGCAGGCGGGGCCGGTCCGAATTGTCGCCGGCCAGGATCGCCCGGTCGCGCGAGCCTTCGATCAGCACCGGAATCCGGGAGTTCAGATCGTTCAGCAGCAGAATGCGGGCATGCTGGTAGCCAACCTCGGCAACCCGTCCGGCCAGGCCTTGGCCGGTCATGGCAGCCTGCCCCTTGGCGACCTTCTGGCGCTCGCCGGCATTGACCAGCACGCTGCGCACGAAGGGGCCGCCGCCATCGCCGATGACCCGGGCGGTGACGAAATGCGAGGCGGGTTCTACGGGGAAGCCCGTCAGGCTGCGCAGGCTGCGGTTTTCAGATTCCAGCTGGCGGGCGACGAGCTGCCACTGCATCAGTCGGTCGTTTTCCTCACGCAGCCGGGCATTCTCATCGCGCAGGTCGCGCAATTCCCGCATCTGCTGTAGCAGGTCTGAAACGGTGGCTGCCGGATGCGACAGGAAGGTCAGGATCGGGGCGGTGGCGTCGGCAATGGCAAGCCGCGCGCGCTCCACCAGCACGACATCGGCCTTGCCCATCATCATCAGGCCAAAGGCCCCCAGGATCAGAAGGCCATAGGCGAAGCGATGCCAGAAACTTCTGAACGGTTCAGTAATACTGCTAAAGGAACCGGATCGGCGTGCCACTTCGACCCCCGCGAGTCTTCGATACGTAAGACCGCTTTACTGTATAGCGTAAATGCAGAATGATTAATAGGACCCGATGAGAACACTCTTGAGGGTCTTCATTTCTTCCAGGCAACGCCCGGTGCCCAGCGCGACGCAGGTCAGCGGGTCATCGGCGATGGAGACCGGCAGGCCGGTCGAATGGCGCAGCACCAGGTCGAGGTTGTTCAGCAACCCGCCGCCGCCGGTCAGCACGATGCCCTTGTCGACAATATCGGCCGCCAGTTCGGGGGCCGTATGTTCCAGCGCCACCTTCACCGCCTCGATGATGGCGGAGACAGGCTCGGCCAGGCTCTCGGCGATCTGGCGCTGGCTGATGATCAGTTCTTTGGGCACGCCGTTCATCAGATCGCGGCCCTTGATCTCCAGCGTCTTGCCCTCGCCATCCTCAGGCGGGCAGGCGGAGCCGATTTCCTTCTTGATGCGCTCGGCGGAGCCTTCGCCGACCAGCAGATTATGGTGGCGGCGGATATAGGCGATGATCGCCTCGTCCATCTTGTCGCCACCGACGCGCACGGAGCGCGAATAGACGATGCCGCCCAGCGACAGCACGGCGACCTCGGTGGTGCCACCGCCGATATCGACGACCATGGAGCCGGTCGGCTCGGTCACCGGCAGGCCGGCGCCGATCGCGGCAGCCATCGGTTCCTCGATCAGGAAGACCCGGCGGGCACCGGCGCTTTCGGCCGATTCCTGGATGGCGCGGCGTTCCACGGCGGTGGAGCCCGACGGCACGCAGACAATGACCTGCGGGCTGGCGAAGCTGCGCCGGTTATGCACCTTGCGGATGAAATGCTTGATCATTTCCTCGGCGATCTCGAAATCCGCAATCACGCCATCGCGCAGCGGCCGGATCGCCTGGATGTTGCCAGGCGTTCGTCCCAGCATCTGCTTCGCCTCCTCGCCGACAGCGAGCACCTGCTTCTTGCCACGAACATTGGCGATGGCGACCACCGAGGGCTCGTTCAGGACGATGCCTCGGCCCTTTACGTATACCAGCGTATTCGCGGTACCGAGGTCGATCGCCATATCGGCGGACAGCATGCCGAGGAGGTTAGCGAACATGGGAACTATCTTTTCTCACATCGGGGTTTGATACGGAGCCGGCGGGCTGGCGCCCGCCGGTAGCTTCTACATGCCGCGATGCGCGCCCATCGATCAAGCTGAAAGCGCCTCGGGCGCATTCTTCTCGCGCTTCGTCAGCAATTTATTCAGAGCATGTATATATGCCTTTACCGAGGCAACAATGGTATCGCTGTCCGCGCCCTGGCCATTGACGCTTTTTCCCTTCTCCTCCAGACGCACGGTCACCTTGGCCTGGGCGTCGGTGCCCTCGGTCACGGCGTGCACCTGATAGAGCTGCAGCTTCGCCTCATGCGGGCACAGAACCTGGATCGCGTTGAAGGCGGCATCGACCGGGCCGTTGCCCTGCTGCAGGGACGACACCATCTGGCCGTCAATCACCAGTTCCAGCGCCGCCGTCTGCGGCCCCTTGGACCCGCAGGCGACCTGCAGCGACAGGAAGCGGATATGGTCATGCGCGCGCCAGACCTCGTCATCGACCAGGGCGATGATGTCCTCATCGAACACGGTCTTCTTCTTGTCCGCCAGATCCTTGAAGCGGGTGAAGGCGTCGTTCAGCGCATTGTCGCCCAGCTCGAAACCCAGCTCCGCCAGCTTGCTGCGGAAGGCATTGCGTCCGGAATGCTTGCCCATGACGATGTTGGACTTGTTCAGCCCCACCGATTCCGGCGTCATGATCTCGTAGGTCTGCGCGTTCTTCAGCATGCCGTCCTGATGGATGCCGCTCTCATGCGCGAAGGCGTTGGCGCCGACAATGGCCTTGTTCGGCTGCACCGCAAAGCCGGTCACGGTGGAGACCAGCTTGGAGGCGCGGGTGATCAGCGTCGTGTCGATGCCGGTCTCGAAGGGCAGGAAGTCGTTGCGCGTGCGTAGCGCCATGACGATCTCTTCCAGCGCTGCATTGCCGGCGCGCTCGCCCAGCCCGTTGATCGTGCATTCGACCTGCCGGGCGCCGGCCTTCACGGCGGCCAGCGAATTGGCCACGGCCAGGCCCAGATCATTATGGCAATGGACCGACAGGATCGCCTTGTCGATATTTGGCACCCGGTTCATCAGCATGGTGATCAGCGCCGCATATTCCTCCGGCACGGCATAGCCGACCGTGTCGGGCACGTTGATCGTCCGTGCGCCCGCCTTGATCGCGCTTTCGACGCAGCGGCACAGGAAATCGGCCTCGCTGCGGCTGCCATCCTCACAGCTCCATTCGACATCATCGGTATAGCGCCGGGCGTGGGTCACGCTGTCGACCACCGCCTGGTGCACCTGGTCCGGCTCCTGGCGGAGCTTGTATTTCATGTGCAGCGGGCTGGTCGAGATGAAGGTGTGGATGCGCGGCCGGGCTGCCGGCTTCAGCGCCTCGGCGGCGCGGTCGATATCCTTCTGGCCGGCACGGGCCAGGCCGGCGATGGTCGAGTTCTTCACCCGCTTGGCGATTTCGTTCACCGCCTCAAAATCGCCATTGGAGGCGATCGGGAAGCCGGCCTCGATCACGTCCACGCCCATTTCCTCGAGCAGCTGGGCGATCTGCAGCTTTTCTTCCAGATTCATCGACGCGCCGGGCGATTGCTCGCCGTCGCGCAGGGTGGTGTCGAAAATGATGATGCGGTTGTTGTCGCTGGCGTTTGCGCTGGTGGTGTTCATGTCTGAAATCCTCTGGTCAACCGGAATGATGCTTCGATTGGTCCCCTGAACACCTGTCGCGCCTATGCAGCAGCAATGCTCAGGGGCCGATAAGTCGAAGCAGCCCGGCGAGGCCGAGGACAAGACCCAGCAGCAGGGAAAGGCCGAACGGATCGATAGTGGCAGGACGAACAGCAGCAGCGACGGCGCCCTTGCGGGGCCGGCGGGCAGTGCGGTCGTTGCCACGAATCGTCACGAGCTTGGCGATCCTTTCCTCGGTCATGTTCCGCAGGGAACACGTCGCTCATTCATGTCTACGCCTGAGACCGGCCCTACGCAACGGTTTTTCCGTTCAACGGCATGGTGATGGCCGGAAAGGTCAAACGAAAAGGCCCGGGATTGCTCCCGGGCCTTGGCGTCGCTTCCGCAGGGCGGAGGCTTTAGTTCTTGGCCTTGTCGACCAGGCGGTTCTGGCCGATCCAGGGCATCATGGCGCGCAGCTTCTCGCCGACTTCCTCGATCGGATGGGCAGCCGCCTTGGCGCGGGTCGCCTTGAAGGAGGTCTGGTTGACCTTGTTCTCCAGCATCCAGTTGCGGGTGAAGATGCCCGACTGGATGTCGGTCAGCACGCGCTTCATCTCGGCCTTGGTCTCGGCGGTGATGATGCGCGGGCCGGTGACGTATTCGCCATACTCGGCCGTGTTCGAGATCGAGTAGTTCATGTTGGCGATGCCGCCTTCATAGATCAGGTCGACGATCAGCTTCACCTCGTGCAGGCACTCGAAATAGGCCATTTCCGGGGCGTAGCCGGCCTCGACCAGCGTCTCGAAACCGGCGCGGATCAGCTCGACCAGGCCGCCGCAGAGCACGACCTGTTCGCCGAACAGATCGGTCTCGCACTCTTCCTTGAAGGTGGTCTCGATGATGCCGGCGCGGCCGCCGCCGATGGCGCAGGCATAGGACAGGCCGATTTCCAGCGCATTGCCGGAGCTGTTCTTGTCAACAGCGACCAGGCAGGGAACGCCGCCGCCGCGCTGGTATTCAGAGCGCACGGTGTGGCCCGGGCCCTTCGGCGCGATCATGAACACGTCGAGATCGGGGCGGGCTTCGATCAGGTTGAAATGGATGTTCAGGCCGTGCGCGAAACAGATCGCGGCACCCTTCTTCATGTTCGGCGCCAGGTCGGCATTGTAGATGTCGGCCTGCAGCTCGTCCGGGGTCAGCATCATGACCACGTCGGCATCCTTCACCGCCTCGGCGGCGCTCTGCACCTTGAAGCCGGCGGCCTCGGCCTTCTTCGACGTGGCGGAGCCGGGGCGCAGGGCGACGACGACGTTCTTCACGCCGCTGTCCTTCAGGTTGTTGGCATGGGCATGACCCTGGCTGCCGTAACCGACGATGACGATCTTCTTGTCCTTGATCAGATTCACATCGGCGTCGCGATCGTAATAGACCCGCATGGCTTGAACTTCCTTCTACCTAATCGATCCTGGTGGTTGAGAGTGGCGTTGCCGCCGTAAAGTTAAATTATTAAATCCCGCCCGGTGCCGCGTCGCGCAGCATGGGCATGGAGACAGTGTTGCCGCGCGCGATGGCGACAACGCCGGTGCGCGACACCTCGACCTCGCCCAAAGCCGCCATCAGCTTGATGAAGGCGTCGAGTTTGCCGGCCGTGCCGGTCAGTTCGAAGGTGAAACTGGCCAGCGTGCTGTCGAGCACACGGGCGCGGAAAGTATCGGCGATGCGCAGCGCCTCGATACGGTCCTCGCGGGTGTTGCAAACCTTGATCAGCGCCAGTTCGCGCTCGACATGCGGCCCCTCGGCGGTCAGATCGGCGACCTTGTGAACCGGGACCAGCCGGTCGAGCTGCGCCTTGATCTGCTGGATGATCATCGGGGTGCCGCTGGTAACGACGGTGATGCGCGACAGGCCGCGCACCGAATCGACCTCGGAGACGGTCAGGCTCTCGATGTTGTAGCCGCGGCCGGAGAACAGGCCGATGACACGGGCCAGCACGCCCGGTTCGTTATCCACCAGCACGGCGATGGTATGGCGTTCGATGGCTTCCAAGAAATGCGCTCCAGGATGGGATGCCTGGCCTGTTCGGGGCCGGCGGTCGACAGGGGAAAGTGGGACGCGGCAGCGCGCCGGCTCAGACCAGGACCATCCCCTCCTCGGAGGCGGACTGCGTCGCCTGATCGTCCGGCCCCAGCAGCATTTCGTAATGCGCGGCGCCCGAGGGGATCATCGGGAAGCAGTTTTCCTTCTGGTCGACGCAGATATCCGCGATGACCGGGCGGTTGGTCTCCAGCATTTCCTTGATGACGTCGTCCAGCTGGTCCGGGCGTTCGGCGCGCAGGCCGACGGCCTGGAAGGCCTCGGCCAGCTTCACGAAATCGGGCAGGGCCTCGGAATAACTTTCCGAATAGCGCCCGCCATGCATCAGCTCCTGCCACTGGCGCACCATGCCCATCCACTGATTGTTCAGGATGAACACCTTCACCGGCAGGTTATACTGCGCCAGCGTCGACATTTCCTGAATGTTCATCAGGATCGAGGCTTCGCCGGCGATGTCGATGACCAGTGCGTCGGGATGCGCGATCTGCACGCCCATCGCGGCGGGCAGGCCATAGCCCATGGTGCCGAGACCGCCGGAGGTCATCCAGCGGTTGGGCTGCTCGAAATGGAAATGCTGGGCCGCCCACATCTGGTGCTGGCCGACCTCGGTCGTGATGTAGGTGTCGCGGCCCTGCGACAGCTCATACAGGCGCTTGATGGCGTGCTGCGGCTTGATGGTCTGGATCGACGGGCCGAATTTCAGCGAATCCCGGCTCTTCCAATTGTCGATCTGCTTCCACCAGGCGGTCAGCGCCTTGCCGTCGGGCGACAGCTTCTGCTTTTCCCAGCGGCCGATAATTTCTTCCAGGATATTGGCGACATCGCCGACCAGCGGCACGTCGATCCGCACATTCTTGTTGATCGAGGACGGGTCAATATCGATGTGGATCTTCTTCGAATTCGGCGAGAATTCGGTCAGCTTGCCGGTCACGCGGTCGTCGAAGCGCGCGCCGACGCACAGCATGACATCGGCATTATACATCGACAGATTGGCTTCGTAGGTGCCGTGCATGCCCAGCATGCCCAGGAAATGCGGGTCGGAAGCCGGCAGCGCGCCCAGGCCCATCAGCGTCAGCGTGCAGGGATAGCCGGTCATGCGCACCAGCTTGGTCAGCAGCTCCGACGCCTTCGGGCCGGAATTGATGATGCCGCCGCCGCCATAGATGATCGGCCGCTTGGCGCTGGCGAGCAGGCGCAGCGCCTCGTCGATCTGGGTCGTGTCGGCCTGCATCTGCGGGCGGTAGCTCTTGTGCGGCTTCAGATCCTCGGCGCGGTAGATGCCCTTGGCGAACAGCACGTCCTTCGGCAGATCGACCACGACCGGGCCGGGCCGGCCGCTGCGCGCGACATAGAAGGCCTCGTGCAGGATGCGCGACATGTCATTGGCGTTCTTCACCAGATAATTATGCTTGGTGCAGGGCCGGGTGATGCCGGTTGTGTCGGCCTCCTGGAAGGCGTCATTGCCGATCAGATGCGTCGGCACCTGGCCGGTCAGGCAGACCACCGGGATCGAATCCATCAGCGCATCGGTCAGACCGGTCACCGCATTGGTGGCGCCGGGACCGGAGGTGACCAGCACGACGCCGACCTTGCCGGTCGAGCGGGCATAGCCTTCCGCAGCATGCACGGCGGCCTGCTCGTGGCGCACCAGGATGTGGCGGATGCGGTTGTTCTTGAAGATCTCGTCATAGATCGGCAGGACGGCGCCGCCCGGATAGCCGAAGATAACCTCGACGCCCTGGTCCTCAAGGGCACGCAGCACCATCGCGGCGCCGCTCATCTCCTCCTGGGGCTCTATGGTCGTCTGGTCGGTCGACATCGGTTGGTCCTTGGGTCAGGCAAAAACGTCAAACAGCCGGCTTGTCAGCCGTGCTGACAGGGCTTGGGAGCGCGGAAACTAGACCGTCAGATTGCATCGGTCAACCCAGATCGACGAATTTTCGAAAAGATTTCGTCGATTGGGCTTGTCGAATATTGCGCCCCGAATCCCGTCTCGACGATATAAGACTCCGGCATCTGGTGCCGGAACCAGGTCATCTGCCGCTTCGCATAGCGCCGTGTTTCGCGCTGGGCCTCCTCGATGGCGGTGTCCAGCGCCAGCGTGCCGGCCAGATGCGCGGCCAGTTCGCGCACGCCCAGCGCCTTCATGACCGGCAAAGCGGGGTCAAGGTGGCGGGCGGCCAGCGCCGCCACCTCCTGCAGGGCGCCCTGTTCGACCATGCGCGCCAGGCGGCCATCGCAGGCGGCGTAGAGCGCGTCGCGCGGCGGCAGCAGGGTGAAACACAGGAAGTCGAGATGCGTCGCCCCGCCAACCGGGGCGGCCTGCTGCCAGTCGGCCAGGGACCGCCCGGTGGAATCCAGCACCTCCCAGGCGCGGATCAGGCGCTGGGTGTTGCCGGGATGCAGCCGCCCGGCCATGACCGGGTCGCGCTCCGCCAGCGCGGCGTGGAAGCCGGCATTGCCCAGGCGGTGCAGCAGCGCTGTGGCCGCAGCACGGGTCTCCGCCGGGACAGCCGGCACCGGGGCGATGCCCTGCATCAGGCTGCGCAGATAGAGGCCCGTGCCGCCGCACAGCACCGGCAGCAGGCCGGATGCATGGGCGCGGGATATCTCCGCCAGCGCCAGATCGCGCCATTGCCCGGCGGAGCCTTTCTCCGCGCCGTCCAGCACGCCATAGAGACGATGCGGCACGCGGCGCTCCTCTTCTGCCGAGGGGCGGGCGGTCAGCACGCGCAGATCGGCATAGATCTGCATCGAATCGGCATTGATGACGATTCCCCGGAACGCCTCCGCAATCGCCAGCGCCAGCGCCGACTTGCCGCTGGCGGTCGGCCCGGCGACGACGATGACGGGCTGGGGCACCGGCTTACGTACCGGGCCAGGTACCGGGGACGTCCCGGGTGGCGTCATCTTATCTTCCCTTTTCCTGCCGCGCGCGGGGGGCTAGATAAGCGCGTGCCCTTAATGAGGATTACCATGTCTCTCGTCCTGACCCTGATTGCCGATCCCGCCCGCCAGTCGCTCGACGCCGCCCTGATCGACGCTGCCGAGGCCGCGCTGGCCGATGCCGGCGCCATTGCTACCGGCCGCGACTGGCTTGCCGACGGCATCGCCCTCGACATCAGCCTCACTGCAGCCGACCCGGCCCAGGCGGAATCAGCCCTGCGCACCCGGCTGGAAGGTGCTGCCGTCGATATGGCGATACAGAAGCCCGACGGGCGGCGCAAGAAACTGCTGCTGGCCGACATGGATTCAACCATCGTTACCAGCGAGACTCTGGACGAGCTGGCCGCCTATGCCGGGCTGAAGGACAAGATCGCCGCGATCACCGCGCGCTCGATGAATGGCGAGATCGATTTCGCCACCGCCCTGCGCGAGCGCGTCGCCATGCTGAAGGGCCTGTCCGCCGACGCGCTGGACAAGACCTATGCGCAGATCGAACTGACGCCCGGCGCCCGTACGCTGGTGCAGACCATGCGCCAGCACGGTGCCCGCACCGCGCTGGTCTCCGGCGGCTTCACCTGGTTCACCGAACGGGTGCGGGAGCGCTGCGGCTTCCATCTCGACCGCGCCAATGTGCTGAATCTGGAAAACGGCCTGCTGACCGGCACGGTGGCGGAGCCGATCCTCGACCGCGACGCCAAGCTGCGCGCCCTGAACGAGCTCTCCGCCGAGCTCTCCCTCACCCCCGATGCGGCAGTGACAGTGGGCGACGGCGCCAACGACCTCGCCATGCTGAAAGCCGCCGGGCTGGGTGTGGCCTTCCGCGCGAAGCCCATCGTCGCCGCCGAGGCCCGCTTCCGGCTGGATTACACGGACCTGACCTCGCTGCTGTATTTGCAGGGGTATAGGGCGGGGGAGTTGGTGGAGCCTTAAAACCCTTTATTGTAGATTAATTAAATCTACTACAACATTGCGCGGGTAAAATTCGCGCATGGGGGGCTTTGTGGCTACTGAATTCAACTTGCCTGGCTCGTCGTTCGAGGAAATCGAGAAAATCCTGAAAGGCTATAGCCACGCGCCAGAGCAAGCGTCACTCGACCAATTGTCAAAACTGATCGGCTTGCACGTAACGAGCATAAGCCGGAACAGCAAGTTCCTGACTGACATAGGATTGATCGGTGGAGGGATGAAGAAAAGCACCACCGACTTAGGAAAAAGACTTGGCCGCGCCCTCGAACACAAACAGGAACCCGATACTCAAAGTTATTGGCGGGAAGCCGTTCAAACAAATGAGAAGGTTTCAGGGTTAGTTACCACAGTACGCATTAAAGGAGGAATGACAGAGAAGGATTTTTCGGGGCATGTTCTATATGTATCTGGTCAAAAGAATACTTCTAGCAATAGAACTGGTGCCCGTTGCGTTGTTGATGTCCTGCTCGCTGCAAACCTACTTAAGGAAGAGAATGGTAAGCTTGTGGTGTCCTCCCCTTTATCCAAGGATAAGCCCGCTGATCTAAAAACCGATATTGCTTCGTCAAGACAGCCAATAGTAGAAGCGCCAGAGAATGGCACCGTAGCTTCTCTTTTGCCTCTAGCTGGGATTCCAAAACCCCCTAACTTGACCCCACAAGTCGCAATTAATATTCAACTACACCTGCCAGAAACTGAGAATGCCGAGGTGTATGAGAAGTTGTTTAAGGCGCTGCGCGAACACCTTCTAAGCCCGAAGGATTAACACTGTGGCGCTTGAGGATTGGGCTGCTCGTGCAAGCAAAGCCCGCCACGCTGCGCATCGGGCTTTGGCACATCACGAAAGCTCTGCTTCCCGTATTGTGCTCTTGGAAGACCTAACTAAGAGCCTGTCGGGCAACCCTGTGGACGTGCAGGATTACTTCAGCGAGGCGATTTCTTGCCTTGAAAACAAATTATACAGATCAGGTATAATCCTTGCTTGGGCGGGACACTTCCATGTCTTCTCAGAGATATGCTTTCAAAAGTATGAGGCTGATATTCGTGCCATACGCCCGAAGTGGTCATTCAAGGACCTTACAGAGTTAAAAGAAAATGTCACCGAATCGCATTTTTTAAATGTCGCTAAGGATGTGAAATTCACAACCAAGGCTCAGCTACGGATACTTGATGGGCAGTTATCGCAGCGCAACCAGTGCGCGCATCCCACCCTTTACCGCCCTAGTATGAATGCGGCCATTGGGTATGTTGATGACATGATCCGACAAACGCTGTCCTATCTGCCATGAACATGTTCCCTCTCACACTTCTTCAAGCCGTTAGCGATTGGCAGCGCGGCGGTAACGCCACACAGAACAAGAGGCGTGGCCAGAAGTTGAAGGGGGAATGCGAGAGTCTCCCCGAAAAGTACCGCACTTGGTCGCATTGTTGCTTTCGGCAGGTTGGCCTGCCTAAAGGCGGGGTATGGAACCTCATTGGCGAGGGTCGCTTGCCGGAGAAAATCTCATCTTGGACGTTCGACCTTGATGTGGCGAAGGCATTGAAGGGAGGCGTCCCGCCCGAGGGGCAGGGATATCAAGGCATCATCCTTTGCGTATCGCCTCCGTTCGGCTCTGTCGTCGTCAATCTGGATGAACTCTACAAAGATTCCGATTTCACTCTGGCGCTGGAACAGCACAAGGGGAACATTACCGGCTATCACGATGGCTCCGGACGCTATGGCAGCAACCAACGTGAAATTGTGCTTGAGGTCGCCTCCGTCGCACCACAAGACATTTACTCAATGGGTGGTCACTCAAGCCCCTTTGATGTGTTTGTAGACAAAGCCGCCATGTTGACCTACGGACGCCCGGCAACGCCGGACGAGCGCGAGGCATTGATGCTGAAGGTGGAGCACGTTCGGTCCGAAGCAGGCCCAAAATGGTTGAGTCCCCAGGCAACGCAGCGCGTGCTCATGAATATAAAGCCTCACGCAGAGCAGTTAGGTAAGATCAAAAGGTTACAAGACGCCGCCAAGTAGCAAGGAACTCGGCAGCTTTTCCTATTATCTTAGAATGATCGAGTCCCGTTGCGCCCTGACTTCAGTCGGTTGAGCGTGAGAGCATTGGAGAATCCGCTATCTATAAAAAGGTGGTAGCCGGACCCTTTGAGTCCCGAAAGGGGCACAAGGCTGTCATTCAAAAAAGTATGCCCAGGTCAACCGGGCATGACAGGAGAGTGTGGGGCAACGCACCCCCCAACGAAAAAGGCCCCGCCGGAGCGGGGCCTTTCTTGTGTCGGTGGGCGGGTCAGCCCTCGATGCGCAGGGCGACGAAGCGCATCTCGCCTTTGCGTTCGACCAGCAGGAGGACCGATTTGCGGCCGGCCTTCTGGGCGGCCTGGACCTTTTCCAGAACCTGGGCCGAGGTTTTCACCTCTTCCTGGCTGACTTCGACGATCATGTCGCCGGGCTGGATCGCCTTTTCGGCGGCCGGGCTGTTCGGCTTCACCTCGGTCACCAGCACGCCGCGGGCATTATCGGCCAGGCCGAATTTCTGCTTCAGCTCCGGCGTCACGGCGGAAAGGCCGAGGCCGAGCGTGTCGACGGTCTGGCTGGGCTTGCCCGAATCAGCCGGGGCGGTCGGGTCGAGAAGGCCCGCCTGCTCGGCTTCCTCCAGCTCGCCCACCTTGGCCTGGACGGTGACGCGCTTGCCGTCGCGCCACAGCTCGACCGGGACGCTTTCCTCGATCTTGGTGGCGGCGACGATGCGCGGCAGGCGGCGCATGTCGGGCACGTTGGTGCCGTTGAATTTCAGGATGATGTCACCGGCCTTGATGCCGGCGGCATCGGCGGGGCCCTTCTCGGTGATGCTGGCGACCAGCGCGCCGCGGGCCTTGTCGAGGCCGAGGCTCTCGGCAATCTCGTCGGTCACCATCTGGATGCGCACGCCGAGCCAGCCGCGGCGGGTGCGGCCATATTCCTTCAGCTGCTCGATGACCGGCTTGGCCAGCGCCGCCGGCACGGCGAAGCCGATGCCGATGGAGCCGCCCGACGGCGAATAGATCGCCGTGTTGATGCCGATGACCTCGCCGTTCATGTTGAACATCGGGCCGCCGGAATTGCCCCGGTTGATCGAGGCGTCGGTCTGCAGGAAATCATCATAGGGACCGGCATTGATATCGCGGGCGCGGGCGGAGACGATGCCGGCGGTCACGGTGCCACCCAGGCCGAACGGGTTGCCGATGGCGACCACCCAGTCACCGACGCGGGTTTCATCGCTGTTGCCCCAGGGCACGGCGTGCAGCTTGTAGTCGCCCGGCTTGATGCGCAGCAGCGCCATGTCGGTCTTGGGGTCGCGGCCGACGATCTCCGCATCGAATTCGCGGTCATCATGGAAGCGCACGGAGACCTTGTCGGCATCGGCGATGACATGGTTGTTGGTGACGATCAGCCCGGTGCCGTCAATCACGAAGCCGGAGCCGAGCGAGGTGGCGCGGCGCGACTGATTCGGTTGATTGCGCTCAAAGAAATCCTTGAAGAATTCCTCGAAGGGCGAGCCCGGCGGGAATTGCGGCATCTCCGGCATTTCCTGGCTGGGCTGCACATTCTGGGTGGTCGAGACATTGACCACCGAGGGCAGCAGCTTCTCGGCCAGATCGGCGAAGCTGTCGGGGGCGCTGCGGGCCAGGGCGGGCAACGCCGGCAATGTCAGCAGGGCGACCAGAACGGCTGCGCCGAGTCTCTTGATGCCGGTGGAAGTTCCCGGCGTGGCGCGGCCGGTGCTGAAAAGGGGAGCGAGACGGTTGCTCATGGGGGCTTTTCTCGTCCTTCGTCCTGAGTGGATGTCTTTAACAAAATGGGGCGCCTGGCCGCATATCCAAGCCTGGCGTGTTCCCAACCATGCCACGCGCGGGCCTGATGGCGAACACGGATTATCCCCTTGTTCCGATTAAAATGAACAGCGGATATATGGTGAAATTAAGATGCCAGCCCTATTACGGGCCGGGCGCTTCTCACAAAAAAGCGGCGGCAGCCGTGAAGCTGCCGCCGCCCTGTTGGTCGTGCTGTCGGATCAGCGTGCCGTCGGCATGCCGCCCTGACCGCTGGCGCCACCCCGGATATCGTTGAAATACCGGAAGAAGTCGCTGTTCGGTGACAGCACCATGGTGGTGCCGTCCTTGCCCAGCGCCTCGCGATAGGCCTCCATCGTGCGGTAGAAGGAGAAGAACTCCTCGTCGCGCCCGAAGGCGTCGGCGTAGATGTTGATCGCCTCGCCATCGCCCTGACCGCGCAGGATCTGCGCCTCGCGTTCCGCATTGGCGACGATGACCACGCGCTGGCGGTCGGCATCGGCACGGATCTGCTGGGCCAGCTCGAAGCCCTCGGCGCGGGCCTCCTTGGCCTCGCGTTCACGCTCGGAGCGCATGCGGTTGTAAATCGCCTGGCTGGTCTGCTCCGGATAATCGGCGCGGCGCACCCGGACATCGACGATCCGCATGCCCAGACGCTCGACCGCCTGATTCACCTCGACCGTCATCTGGTTGATGATGGCCTGGCGCTTTTCCGACAGGATATCGGCCAGCGTGGCATTACCCAGCGCCCGGCGCAGCGACGAGTTGATGATCGCCGTCAGACGCTGGCGGGCACCGAACTCATTGCCGACCGCCTGGTAGAATTCCAGCGGATCGGTGATGCGGAAGCGGGCGTAGGAATCCACGTCGAGCCGCTTCTGGTCGACCAGGATGACCTGCTGGCGTGGCGGATCGAGATCCAGCACCCGCAGCTCGTAATAGGTAACGTTCTGGATGAAGGGAATCTTGAAGTGCAGGCCCGGCTCCTTGATCACGCGCTTCGGCTCGCCCAGCTGCAGCACGAGGGCCTGCTGGGTCTGCTCCACGGTGAACAGGGCGCTGGAGGCGATGACGCCCAGCACGACGACGATACCACCAATGATGGCGAGAAGACGTTGAGACATGGCTCTTCCTCCTACTGCGCCGGGGCCGGACGCGGTTGCGTCGTCCGGCTCTGGAGTTCCGGTAGCGGCAGATACGGCACGACGCCGTTGCCGCTCTTGTCGTCGACGATGACCTTGTTCACCTTGCCCAGAATTTCCTGCATCGTTTCGATATAGATGCGCTGCGTCGTCACGTTCTGCGACTTGGAATAGGCCTCGTAGACCGAGAGGAAGCGCTGCGCGTCACCCTGCGAGCGGTTGATCACCTCTTCGCGATAGGCGCGGGCTTCCTGGATCAGCCTTTCGGCCTCGCCTCGGGCGCGCGGCACCATGTCGTTGCGATAGGCCTCGGCCTCGTTGCGCACGCGCTCCTTGTCGGCACGGGCACGCTGCACCTCGTTGAAGGCATCGATCACCGAATTCGGCGGATCGACCGCCAGCAGCTGGATCTGCCGCACTTCGACGCCGGCCTGGTACTCGTCCAGCAGCGCCTGGGCCTTTTCCGTCGCCCGGACTTCGATGAACTGGCGGCCTTCGGTCAGGGCCACCTGGATCGGCGTCTGGCCGATGATCTCGCGCATCACGCTCTCGGCCACGGCTTTCACCGTCAGGTCGGGATTGCGCAAATTGAACAGGAACTGCCCGGCATCCTTGACCCGCCAGAACACGACGAAATCGATATCGACGATGTTCTCGTCGCCCGTCAGCATCAGGCTTTCCTCGGCATCATCGCGGATGGCGCCGGTGCGGCCGGAACTGTCGCCGGCGGAACGGAAGCCGACCTCGATGCGGTTTTCACGCGTCACATTCGGGGTCAGCACGCTCTCGATCGGCGTCGGCAGGTGATAATTCAGGCCGGGCCCCGTGGTGCGCACCCATTCACCGAAGCGCAGGACGACGCCCTGCTCATCCGGCTGCACGCGATAGAAGCCGCTGGCTGCCCAGACGGCGATCGCGACCAGGATGATGAGGAAAATGCCACGGGCATTGCCGAAGCCGCCCGGCATCATGGTCTTGAAGCGTTCCTGGCTCTTCTTCAGCAGCTCCTCGATGTTCGGCGGCTGTTGCCCGCCGCCACCACCGCTGCCGCCGCCATTGCCGCCGCCGGGGCGTCCCCAGGGACTGCCACCGCCGCCACCGCCACTACCGCCGCCGCCCCATGGGCCGCCGCCACCCTGATTGCTGTTCCAAGGCATTCCTGTTCCCTGCCTCTTTCATTGATTCCGTGTTCCTAGGCCGTCATGCATACGCGATCGCGACGCGGGATTCCAGAACCTCGGACCAATTCCATTACAGCCTGGCCACGGGCTCCGAACATATCCCCCGGGCATAACCCATAGGACCAAGCGGATATTGGCCGTAACGGCAGGTTTTCAATGAGATTCGCCCGCCGCTTCGATTAAGGCTGCATGACGTCCGACCGGTGTTGGATCAGGTCCCGGGCGGTTTGCAATGCGCGTGCGTAATCGGCGACGAAAATCAGCGCCGTGTCATCATGGATGACATGCATCTTCGCCAGCACTTTTCGCGGCTGTGGCTGAAGCCCGGACAGGATGACGATGGTGCCGGCCTTCCGGCAGCGGTCAAGAAAGGCGGAGAGCGCCACCACGCCGCTCGAATCGATCAGCGGCATCTCGCGCATGCGCAGGATGAAGACCGACGGTGTCGCCCCGATGCGGTCCAGTACATCGGCCAGCCGCGATGTAGCCCCGAAGAACAGCGGTCCGCGAATCTGGAACACCTCGACGCCGGGCGGCAGGGCCGCGCGGTCATTATCCTCGTCCGGGACGGGCGGGAGCAGGAAATCGTCTTCCTCCGCTTCCTCGTCGATCACGCGGCTGTCGCTCTGCACCTCTACCGTTTCCGACATGCGCACCATGAACAGCAGCGCCGCCAGCACGATGCCGACCTGGATTGCCACCGTCAGGTCGACCAGCACCGTCAGGCCAAAGGTCAGCAGCAGCACGATGCGGTCGCCGCGCGGTGCCGACAGCAACTGGCGGAAGCGATGCACCTCGCTCATGTTCCAGGCGACGACGATCAGCAGCGCCGCCAGGCTGGCCAGCGGCACCAGCACCATCAGCGGCGCCAGAAGCAGCATGAAGACCAGCACGAAGATGGCGTGCAGCATTCCGGCTACCGGCGTGCGTGCACCGGAGCGGATATTGGTCGCGGTGCGGGCAATGGCGCCGGTGGCCGGGATGCCGCCGAACATGGCGGAACCCAGATTGGCGATGCCCTGGGCCACCAGCTCGCAATTGGAGCGATGGCGCCGGCCGGTCATGCCATCGGCGACCACGGCGGAGAGCAGCGATTCGATGCCGGCCAGCAGCGCAATAGTGAGGGCATCCGGGAACAGGATGCGGATGCGCTCCAGCGTGACCTCCGGCAGGGTCGGGCTGGGCAGCATGTTCGGAATCTCGCCGAAGCGCGAACCGATCGTCTCGACCGGCAGGCCGGCGATCAGCACCACCAGCGTGCCGATGACGATGCCGATCAGGAAGGCCGGCAGCTTCGGCTGCCAGCGCCGCACCGCCAGGATGATCGCCAGCGTTCCGGCGGCAATCAGCACCGTGACAGGATCGATGCTGTGCAGATTGCTGAGATAGCTGCCCCACTGGCTGATGAAATCAGCTGGCAGCTTGTCAATGTCCAGCCCCAGCAGATCCTTGATCTGGCTGGAGAAGATGATGACGGCGATGCCGGCGGTGAAACCGGTCACCACCGGCTGCGGCACGTATTTGATATAGGTACCCAGCCGGAACAGGCCGAAGAACAGCAGCATCACGCCGGCCATCAGCGTGGCCAGCACCAGCCCGTCATAGCCATGGCGTTCGATGACATTGAAGACGACGACGACAAAGGCGCCGGTCGGCCCACCAATCTGGAACCGGCTGCCGCCCAAGGCGGAAATCAGGAAACCGGCGACGATGGCGGTGAACAACCCGCGCTCCGGCGTGGTGCCGCTGGCAATCGCCAGCGCCATGGCCAGCGGCAGGGCGACGATGGCGACGGTCAGCCCGGCCAGCGCGTCATGGCGCAGATCGCCCAGCCCATAGCCCTGTCGCAGGACGGTTATCAGCTTGGGAACGAAAAGATGCCATTCCCGGCCTGCACCGGACCCTGTCTGCTGCGCCATGACCTGAAGCCTCTCAGCGGCTGTCGTTCAATCCCCTATACGGTTTAGGGTTATGAAAGAGTAGGACAGGCCGGACGCTTCATCCACAACCGCTTTTGTGCGGTCACCCTGCTGCCAAACGCGGGGCTCCAGCACAGGAAACACCGTGTCGCCGTCGATATCCGCCTCGATCTCCGTGATATAGAGCCGGTCGGTACGCGGCAGGGCCTGGGCATAGATTTCCGCACCGCCGATAATCATGATCTCGGTCGCACCTATCGCCCTGGCCTGGCGGTCGGCCTCGGCAATTGCAGCGTCGATGTCATGCGCCACGGTGACGCCTTCGGCGGTGAAATTCCGGTCGCGGGTGATGACGATATTGGGCCGGCCCGGCAGCGGCCGCCCGATCGACTCATAGGTCTTGCGACCCATCACCACCGGCTTGCCCAGCGTCGTCGCCTTGAAGAATTTCAGATCGCCGGATAGCCGCCAGGGCAGGGCGCCGGCATTACCGATGACGCGGTTGCGCGCCATGGCGACAATGGCGGAGATCGTCAGGGGGGTGGGTTTGTTCACACCGCCACCGGCGCCTTGATGTGCGGGTGGGGCTGGTAGTTCTCCAGTGTGAAATCCTCGTAGACGAAGTCGAACAGGTCGCGCACATCCGGGTTCAGTCGCAGAATTGGCAGGGGCAGCGGGGCGCGGCTGAGCTGCAGATCAGCCTGCTCGATATGGTTGGCATAGAGATGCGCGTCGCCAAGGCTGTGAATGAATTCCCCCGGCTTCAGCCCGGTCACCTGCGCCACCATCAGGGTCAGCAGCGCATAGGAGGCAATGTTGAACGGCACGCCCAGGAAGATGTCGGCCGAACGCTGGTAGAGCTGGCAGGAGAGTTTTCCGTCCGCCACATAGAACTGGAACAGGCAGTGGCAGGGCGGCAGTGCCATCCGGCCGACATCGGCGACATTCCAGGCGCTGACGATCAGGCGGCGGGAATCCGGGTTGGTGCGGATCTGCTGGATCAGCTGTGCGATCTGGTCGATCTTGCCGCCATCGGGTGTCGGCCAGGACCGCCACTGATGACCATAGACCGGGCCCAGATCGCCATTCTCATCCGCCCATTCATCCCAGATGCCGACGCCATGGCGCTTCAGATAGGCGATGTTGGTGTCGCCCTGCAGGAACCACAGCAATTCGTGGATGATCGACTTCACATGCAGCTTCTTGGTCGTCACCAGCGGAAATCCCGCCGCCAGATCGAAGCGCATCTGGTGGCCGAAAACGCTGTAGGTGCCGGTGCCGGTGCGGTCCTGCTTGAAGACCCCGGTCTGGCGAACATGGCGAAGAAGGTCGAGATATTGCTGCATGGCGAATCGTCGCGCTGGGGGTGACGGCGGTGTCTCTACTATATCTTGCGGGCATCCCGGCACAACGCCCGATTAGAAGTAAGTGCCAAGCCCCTTTCACTTGGGCGTCGGACTACCTATTATCTAGGCGTCGGGCAACCGACTATGGAGATAAACCTTTCGTGGAATAAGCGTTGCGGACCCGGGGGCGGTACCCGGCGCCTCCACCAGTTCCAGATGCGCCCCGGCTGCATGGCCGATGGCGCATCCCTCTGGGGGCGAAATAGGATCGACGTGCGTAGTAAAGACGTGAGTTTCTCCCGGCATGGTTCCGCCGTTATCGGGCCAAGCATGTAGTTGCGAATGACAACTCCAAGCAGGTTGCTCTCGCCGCTTAATTGCGGTTTGGGTAATCACCCTTAAGTCCTTATCTTGCTAAGGTAAGGCGCGGTTCGGGGGGCACCGGGCAACAGAAGCCCCCCACTTCACAGGCGCCTGCCTGTTCGCGTCCCGCGCGGAAGGTCAGGCGCATAAATAATAATCCGCCAGTGCTGGCGCGAAATGGCGATAGCGATACGTGCAAGATCAATTGAGATATGACCGGCTGGTCGAGGAGGCGCTGCGCAGCGTCGTTCGGACCGCGATGAACGAAGTGGTCGAAAACGGGCTGCCCGGCGATCACCATTTCTACATCACCTTCAAGACCCGGTATCCGGGCGTCGATATCCCCGCCTATCTGAAGCAGAAATACGAAGACGAGATGACCATCGTCATCCAGCATCAGTACTGGGGGCTGAAGGCATCGGATGAAGGCTTCGAGGTGCTGCTCAGCTTCAATGACGTGCATGAACGCCTGGCCATCCCCTATGCCGCGATCACCGGTTTCGTCGATCCCTCGGTCAAGTTCGGCCTGCAATTCCAGGTGCAGACGGATGATGCCGATGCTGAGCTTGTTACACCCGAAGGCCGCTCGGACGGGGTGATCCCGCTGGCGCCGGCTGCCGGGCTGGGCGATCCGTCACCGGCGAAAGCGGGCCGGAAATCCAGCAAGGCGACGTCGAAGACTGCAGCAAAGCCTGCTGCCGAGACACCAGACCCGGATGCTGCGGAAGCGGGCGAGGATGCCCCGGCCGAGGACACCCACGCCAATGTCGTGACGCTGGATACCTTCCGCAAGAAATAGGCCCCCGACCGCGAATTTTGCGCTGCTGCTGGACCTGCCGCGTCCCGCCTGCTACCTGTTGCGCCGAACCCAGAACAGCTAGGCTGGCCGCGGAAGCGCCGCCCAGTAACAGCAGATCGAGGCAGCGCCCCATGGTCGATTTCGTCTATCAGGACATGTTCCCGCTGGGGGAGGACAAGACCCCCTACCGCAAGCTCACCAGCGATTTTGTCTCCACCGCGACGCTGGACGGCACGGAAATCCTGAAGGTGGACCCGCAGGCGCTGACCCTGCTGACCGATGAGGCGTTCAAAGACATCTCGCACCTGCTGCGCCCGGGACATCTGGGTCAGCTGCGCGCCATCCTGGACGATCCCGAGGCGTCGGATAACGACAAATATGTCGCCTTCGACCTGCTGAAGACCGCCAATATCGCGGCCGCCGGCATCCTGCCCATGTGCCAGGACACCGGCACCGCCATCGTGATGGGCAAGAAGGGCCAGAACGTCTTTACCGGCGGCGGCGACGAGCAGGCCATCGCCCGCGGCGTGTTCAAGACCTACACCGAGACCAATCTGCGCTACAGCCAGCTGGCCCCCTTGAGCATGTTCAAGGAGAAGAACACCGGCTCCAACCTGCCGGCGCAGATCGAGCTCTATGCCACCGAGGGCAGCGCCTACAAATTCCTGTTCATGGCCAAGGGCGGCGGCTCGGCCAACAAGGCCTTCCTGTTCCAGCAGACGCCCGCCGTGCTGAACCCGGAAAAGCTCTATGCCTTCCTGGACGAGAAGATCAAGACGCTGGGGACGGCGGCCTGCCCGCCCTATCACCTGGCCATCGTGATCGGCGGCACCTCGGCGGAGATCAATCTGAAGACGGTGAAGCTGGCCTCGGCGCGCTATCTCGACGGGCTGCCGACCCAGGGCAGCGACACTGGCCATGCCTTCCGCGATCTGGAGGCCGAAGCCAAGGTGCTGGAGATGACCCGGCAGATGGGTATCGGCGCGCAGTTCGGCGGCAAGTATTTCTGCCATGACGTGCGTGTCATCCGCTTGCCGCGTCACGGTGCCTCGGTGCCGATCGGCCTTGGCGTTTCCTGCTCGGCCGACCGCCAGGCCGTCGGCAAGATCACCCGCGACGGCGTGTTCCTGGAGGCGCTGGAGCGCCATCCCGAGAAATACCTGCCGGAGGTGACCGATGAAAAGCTGGGCGGCGAGGTGGTCCAGGTCGATCTGAACCGACCGATGGACGAGATTCGCAAGCAGCTTTCGGCCTATCCGATCAAGACCCGCCTGTCGCTGACCGGGCCGTTGATCGTGGCGCGCGACATCGCGCACGCCAAGCTGAAGGAGCGGATCGACAGCGGCGAGGGGCTGCCCGACTATTTCAAACAGCACATCGTCTATTACGCCGGTCCGTCCAAGACGCCGGAGGGCTATGCGTCCGGCTCCTTCGGCCCGACCACGGCAGGGCGCATGGATTCCTACGCCGACGTGATGATGAAGAATGGCGGCTCGCTGATCTCGCTGGCCAAGGGCAACCGCTCCGCTCAGGTGAAGAACGCCTGCAAGACTTACGGCGGCTTCTATCTGGGCTCCATCGGCGGCTCGGCGGCGCGGCTGGCGCAGGACTGCATCACCAAGGTCGAGGTGCTGGAATATCCCGAACTCGGCATGGAAGCGGTCTGGCGCATCGAGGTGGTCGACTTCCCGGCCTTCGTCATCATGGATGACAAGGGCAACGACTTCTTCGCTGATCTGCTGCCGGAATAATCGACAAAAAGAAAGGGCGATCCTCGGATCGCCCTTTTTCTTTCCTCCTGGCTGGCGTCTAAGCCGCCGCCTGGGCGCGGAGCGTGTCCATCTTGCGGATCAGGTAATCGATGTCGTCGTTGGAGACATCGCCGTCGCCGGTATCGTCCAGCGCGGTCAGGACGCGTTCGACCATGCGCAGAGCATAGCGTTCCCGGTCATGGTCTAGCCCGTCATAATCGGTTTCCTCGGCGACCTGGATGGCACTTTGCAGCACCAGGGCAAGGCGGCTCGGCAAACCGGCGCGGCTCATCAGCGACATCAATCCGCGCCGCCCGGCGTCATGCACGAGGCGGCGGGCATTCTCCACCGGTATCTTGGCGATGGCGGCAAGTCCGGCCTCGACGAAATCGATATCGCCCAGGCAGGCGGCACGAAGCATCAGCGATTCGCTCAGACGGCCATTCTTGTGCAGCTCGCGCGCCAGTGCCTCGGCATCGCCGCTGGCGCCATCCTCGCGCAGCAGCCCCATGATGGCGCGCTCGCGGGTTTCCAGGATCAAATCAGTGGCGTGGTCGGGCGACAGGGCGTGGTGGGTCACCAGATGCTCGCGCAGCTTTTCCGACACCAGCGTCACCAGCTTCTCGGCGATGGCGAGTGGCAGGCCAGGGCGCTGGACCATGCCTTCCTTCACTGCATCGCTGTCCGGAAAAGCGGCAATCGCCTTGTCGAGCGCAGCCTCGCCAACCTCCGCCCCCGGATTGGCGACAACGGTGGCGACAACGGCCTCGCTGCCGCTATCGACCAGCGCATCAGCCAGCGGCTCGGGCACATGCTTGCGCCGGGCCACAGCGACCTGTTTCTGCGAATCGCCATCCTGGACGATGCCGATGAGATCCTCGACCGTCAGGACGGCGGTCTCCTGGAGAATCGGCGTTGCCACTGCCGCAACGTCACGGGCCAGGGTCAGCGCCAGATCATGCGGCAGATCGGGCAGGGATTTCAGGCTGGCAGACAAAGCCTCGCGCACCCGTTGTTCGGCGTCGCGGGCGAAGACGTGGAAAATCTCCATCGCCAGCACGCGGTCCTGGTCGGTCAGCGCGCCACCGGAATAGGTCGCGGCCAGTTTCTCAACCGTTGCGCGTCGCGCCGCCGGTGAGGTGTCCGTGCTGAGGCGAAGCACATCCTCATGCGTGATGCCGGACTTCGCCGTTTTGTCGGCGCTCGATTTCTTTGCCTTGTCAGCCACTGGCTTTACCGAGGGTTGCCGTAAAAAACATTCTCTACTATGCGCCGAACAGGCGGTGTCCTGCAAATGATACCGGGCAAAGAATTATCCGACTGTTGCACGCGGATGCGACCTTTGGTCCACTGGGACGCCTGACCGGAAGGGCCAATTATCTGCCAGGATTTATAAATTCTGAAAACCAGCCGGAGAATCACCATGAGGAAGCCCGCCCTGATCGCGTTTGCGATGATGGCTGCCACCGCCGCTGTATCGACCCCCGCACTCGCCGCCGGCGATGCCGCCGCCGGACAGAAGGCCTTCAACAAATGCCGCGCCTGTCATGTCGCGGACAAGGAAACCAACCGCGTCGGGCCGCATCTGGTCGGCATCGTGGGTCGTAAGGCCGGCGCCGTGGAGAATTTCAAATATTCCGACGCAATGAAGAAGGCGGGAGAAGGCGGCCTTGTCTGGACGACGGATAACATCGCCCAGTACATGAAGAATCCCAAGGGCTTCGTTGCCGGCAATAAAATGGCCTTCGCCGGCATCAAGAATGACGGCGAGATCGCCGATCTGGTCGCCTATCTGGAATCCGCAGGAAAGTAAGCCGGCTGGGTGCCGGTCAGTCGCGCACCACGAGGACCGAACAGACGGCGTGCCGCACAACCCGCGCCGCGTTCGGTCCCAGCAGGTAATCCTTCAGTTCCGGCCGGTGCGCGGCGATGACGATCAAATCGATCTTCAGTTTCTCCGCCAGTCTCAGAATCTGTTCGTAGACTGTGCCGTCGGTCACGATGTGCTGCACCGCGATGTCGGTGGGCACATGCTTGTCGACAAATTCATGCAGCTGCTTGTTGGTCGCCTCCAGCGCCCTCTTCTCGAAATCCTTCGGGAAGAACTGGCCGACGATCGACATGCCGAAATCCGGCACCACGGCCACCACATGCAATTGGGAATCGAAGGCGCGGGCATATTCGATCACCACCGGCAGGGCCGTCTTCCAGGAGCTTTCCTGGGTCAGGTCGACCGGAAACAGGATATGCTTGTACATCGCCGCGCCCCCTTTTATGCCGCTGCCGGCTGACCCTCGCCATCCTCGCGCCGGCGGCGCTGCAGGAAGACAATGCCGCCCAGCAGGATCAGCGCCGGAATGAACATCCACTGCTTGTCCGGCTGCTCGGCCGGCATCTCGACCAGCTTGATCTCCCAGTCGAAATCAATACCGGCCTTCTCTGCTGGGCCGCCGAAGACAACGTCGTCGACGAACAGCTTGTCGCCTTCCTCGCGCAGGATCAGGCCGGCATGCTCCAGCCTGACCTCGCCATCGGCAACGGGGCCGAGCGGCAGGCGCACTGTCTTATTCACGAAGGTGCCGTCCAGCGTCTCGCCCTCCACGATCATGCGCACGCTGGAATCTGCCGGTCGGTCGGCCACGGCTTCCTGAATCTGTGTCGGCGGAATTTCATTGTAGGGCGGATAGAGCATGTCCATCCAGAAACCGGGCCGCAGCAGGGTGAAGGCGACGAGCACCAGGACTGCCGATTCCCAGATCCGGCTGCGCACCAGGAAGAATCCTTGGGTGCCGGCGGCGAAGACCAGCATGGCTATCACCGCCGCCGAGACTGTCAGGAACAGGTGGAACGGACCCCCAATGTCGATCAGCAGCAGTTCGGTGTTGAAGATGAAGATGAAGGGCAGGATCGCCGTGCGCATCGAGTAATAGAAGGCGACGATGCCGGTCTTGATCGGATCGGCGCCGGAGATCGCCGCCGCCGCGAAGGAGGCAAGGCCGACCGGCGGCGTCACATCCGCCATGATGCCGAAATAGAACACGAACAGATGCACCGCGATCAGAGGCACCAGCAGCCCGCTCTGCGCGCCCAGCTCCACGATCACCGGCGCCATCAGGGTGGAGACGACGATATAGTTCGCGGTGGTCGGCAGGCCCATGCCCAGGATCAGGCTGATGACGGCGGTGAAGATCAGCATCAGCATCAGATTGCCGGCGGAGATGAACTCCACAAACTCGGTCATGATCAGGCCGATGCCGGTCAGGGACACGGTGCCGACGATGATGCCGGCCGCCGCCGTGGCGATGCCGATGCCGATCATGTTGCGCGCACCGGTGGCCAGGCCATCGAGCAGGTCGATGGCGCCCGTGCGCAGGGCCACCATCAGGTCGGTCCGGCGGAACAGCGCGATCAGCGGGCGCTGGGTGACCAGGATGAAGATCATATAGGCCGTCGCCCAGAAGGCAGACAGGCCGGGCGACAGGCGCTCGATCATCAGGCACCAGACCAGCACGGCGACCGGCAGCAGGAAGAACAGGCCTGATTTCACCGTCGGCGCCGTCTCCGGCAGCGAGAGCAGCGGCGCGTTGGGATCGTCCATCTCCAGCACCGGCACCGTCGTCGAATACCAGACCAGGCCGATATAGCTGGCGGTGACCAGCACGGCCACGATCCAGCCCGAGGCGCCGCCGAAGACGTCCTTTATCCAGCCAATGCCGTAATAGACCGCGCCACACAGGATGATGAAGCTGGCGATGGTGATGCCGGCGCTCAGCAGCCCCTGCTGCCAGGATTTTGGGTTCGGCTTGTCCAGCCCTTTCAGGCCGAGCTTCAGCGCCTCCAGATGGACGATATAGAGCAGCGCGATATAGGAGATGATGGCCGGCAGGAAGGCGTGCTTGATGACATCGACATAGGAAATGCCAACATACTCGACCATCAGGAAGGCCGCTGCGCCCATGACAGGCGGCATGATCTGGCCATTGACCGAGGCCGCAACCTCGACCGCCCCGGCCTTCTCGCCGGGATAGCCGACGCGCTTCATCAGCGGAATGGTGAAGGTGCCCGTCGTCACGACATTGGCGATGGAGGAGCCGGAAATCAGGCCGGTCATGCCTGAGGCAACGACCGCTGCCTTGGCCGGGCCGCCGCGCAGATGGCCCAGCAGGGCGAAGGCTACCTTGATGAAGTAATTGCCGGCCCCGGCCTTGTCTAGCAGCGACCCGAACAGCACGAACAGGAAGACGAAGCTGGTCGAGACGCCCAGCGCGATGCCGAACACGCCCTCCGTCGTGATCCATTGCTGGTCCATGGTGCGCTGGAGCGACGCGCCCTTATGGGCGATCACATCCGGCATATAGGGCCCGGCAAAGGTGTAGATCAGGAAGATGATGGCGACGATCATCAGCGGCGGGCCGAGCGCGCGGCGCGTCGCTTCCAGCAGCAGGATCATGCCGATGACGGAGACGGTCAGGTCAAGCTGCGTCGGATTGCCCGGCCGGCCGGAAAGTTCGCGGTAGAAGATGAAGATATAGCCGGCGCAGATCGCCGCCGCGATCCCCAGAACCCAGTCCAAGATCGGTATGTAATCGCGTGGCGAGCGCTTCAGCGCGGGATAGGCCATGAACCCCAGGAACAGGGCGAAGGCGAGATGGATGGAGCGCGCTTCCGTGTCGTTCAGGATGAAGATGTTGAACATGAAAGGCAGCGGCGAGGCATACCAGAGCTGGAAGATTGACCAGGAAACCGCCGTGACCAGCAGCAGCACGCCGACCGGGCCGGCCGGGCTGCGTGACCCGGTATCGCTTTGGGCGACAAGGTCCTTCAACGCCTCGTCGCTCATCCCCTTTCGACCCTGCGTCGCCTCAGACATCCTGCCCTCGCCTGTCAATTTCCTTGTCTGACTGTAAGAGAATATTCCGAAAAAGGAAGCGTTCGGAATAAATCCGTCTTTTCAGCCCGTCCCGAAACGAAAACGGGGCCGCATGGCGGCCCCGTCTCCGGTGGTCTCGGAAAGATCAGGCCCTTTATTTGATCAGGCCGGCTTCCTTATAGTACTTCATGGCGCCGTCATGCAGCGGGGCCGAGATGGCGTCTTTGGTCATGCCTTCCTTGGTCAGGATGGCAAAGGCCGGGTGCAGTTTCTTGAATTCATCGAAATTCGAGAAAACGGCCTTCACGGTCTGGTAGACGACATCATTATCGACCTTGGACGAGCTGACGACAGTGGCGCCGACACCGAAGGTGGTGGTGTCCTGCGGATTGCCCGGATACATGCCGGCCGGAATCACGGCCTTGGAATAATAGGGATTTTCCTTCAGCAGCTTGTCGATGGCCGGGCCGTCGACATTCACCAGCACCGTCTCGCAGGAGGTGGTGGCTTCCTGGATCGACCCGTTCGGATGGCCGACGGTGTAAACGATGGCGTCAACCTTGTTGTCGCACAGCGCCTGGCTCTGCTCGGCCGGCTTCAGCTCGGAGGCCAGCGAGAAATCGCTGACGGTCCAGCCCTTGGCCTTCAGCACGACATCCATCGTGCCGCGCTGGCCGGAGCCCGGATTGCCGATATTGACGCGCTTGCCCTTCAGATCGTCGAAATTCTTGATGTTGGCGTCCTTGCGGGCCAGCACCGTGAATGGCTCCGGATGCAGCGAGAAGACGGCGCGGATGTCCTTGTTCGGCTTGCCCTCGAACTGGCCGGCCGTGCCGTTATAGGCATGGTACTGCCAGTCGGACTGGGCAATGCCGATTTCCATCTCGCCCTGGCCGATGGCGTTGATGTTGTAGATCGAGCCGCCGGTGCTCTCGACCGAGCAGCGCAGCCCGTGATCCTTGCGGTTGGCATTGACCAGGCGGCAAATGGCGCCGCCGGCGGGATAATACACGCCAGTCACGCCGCCGGTGCCGATGGTGAAGAATTTCTGCTGCGCGACGGCGGCAGACCCGTCCGCCATCACGATGGCGCCGACCGCAAGCGCGGCGGCGAAAGACATGGAAGTAAGTTTCTTCATCTGTGTGCTCCCTGATTTTTGAATCGGACGATCATTTCGATCGATGGTGCCTTGCTGGCAGCCTTTATAGCCCGGATGAACCCTGTGAGTCACGTAACGGGCGTTTTCCTCTATCGCAGCCTATGCTAGTCGGCAAGCATTTCACGGGCTGTCGTTGCGTCCGCCAGCGGCCGGCCCATGGCCTGTGCACCCGCCGATATGCTGGCGACAAGGGCCGCATTATCGGCGGCAGGCGTGCCATCGGCGGCCTGCAGATTGTTCTCGAATCCAACCCGGCTATGGCCGCCCAGCCCGACCGCCGTCAGGGCGCAGGCCGATTCGCGTGGCCCAAAGGCGCAGACCGCCCAGCGGTCCAGGCCGGCGCCGGCCTCCAGAAACGGCAGAAGATCGGCCGGGCTGGAGCGCTGGCCGACGGTGTACCGGCCAAGCACATAGAGCACGAAAGGCTGTTCCTGCGGGATGATGCCGCGCGCCTGCAGGTCGCGGAACCGTGTCACCTCCGCCGCCGAATACAGGATGTACTGCACCTGGATACGCTCGCGCAGGCACCAGGCGAAGAAGGCGGCGCCCTCCTTCTCGTCGAAGCCTTCGGGCAGCAATTCGCGCAGCGCGAGCGACACCGCCTCCGGCCGTACCGCCTGCACCATGGCAACCTGCGCCGGCCGTTCGAACACGCCGGCTGCCTCGCTGGTCGCCTGGATGATCAGCCCGTCGCCGACCTCGCGCTTCACCGCGGCGATGGCATCGAGATAGGTATCGGCATCCAGGCTGTGTCGCCCGTCCCGGTCCCGGACATGCAGATGCAGCAGGGACGCCCCCGCCTCAAGACAGGCAGCGGCGGTCTGCGCCATTTCCCTCGCCGTCATTGGCAAAGCGGGATGATCGGCCTTGGTGCGGCGTGCGCCATTCGGGGCGACGGCGGAAATCAGCGGCAACCAGGAATCGGGCATCACGCGCTCGTCTTGGCATCGGCGAGGACGGAATCGAGAACGCGCCCCAGCTTTTCGACAATCTCCGCGATATGCGTTTCGTCGATGATGAAGGGCGGGGCGAGCAGGATATGCGTGCCGTTCTTGCCATCGATGGTGCCGGCGCCGGGATAGCACATCAGCCCTTCCTCCATCGCCTTCAGCCGGATCTTGTTATGCAGCGCCAGCTTTGGATCGAAGGTCTGCTTGGTCGTCCGGTCAGCAACCAGCTCGATGCCGACGAACAGCCCGCGCCCGCGGATATCGCCGACATGGTGGTGGTTGCCGAAGCGCTCCTCCAGGGCCGTGCGCAATTCAACGCCCCGCTTGCGCACATTCTCCAGCAGATTGTCGTCGCGGATGACCTTTTGCACGGCCAGCGCCGTCGCGCTGGACAGGGTATGGCCCATATAGGTGTGGCCATGCATGAAGGCACCGCTGCCCTCGTCGATGGCCTTACAGATCTTGCCGGCGACCAGCATGGCGCCGATCGGCTGGTAGCCCGCCCCCAGCCCCTTGGCGATACACAGCAGGTCGGGCGCCACGCCATCTTCCTCGCAGGCGAAGAGGTAGCCGGTGCGCCCCATGCCGCACATCACCTCGTCGAAGATCAGCAGCACGCCGTATTTATCGCAGATCTCGCGGATGCGCTTCAGATAGCCCGACACCGCCGGCACGACGCCGGAGGTGGCGCCAACCACCGGCTCGCAGGCGAAGGCCGCGACCGTATCGGGGCCGAGTTCGAGGATCTTGGCTTCCAGCTCGTCGGCGACGCGGCGGCCGTATGCCTCCTCGCTCTCGTCATGGCGCTTGTCGCGATAGGCGTAGCAGGGCGCGATGTGATGCGCGTTCTCCAGCAGCACCGGCTGGTACAGCTCACGCCGCGCCATGTTGCCGCCCAGCGACAGGGCGCCCAGCGTGTTGCCATGATAGGATTGCCGCCGCGCGATCAGCTTCGTGCGCTGCTTCTGGCCGATCTCGACGAAATACTGCCGGGATATCTTGATCGCCGATTCCAGCGCTTCCGATCCGCCGGAGACGAAGAACACCCGCTCCAGCCCCTCGGGCGCGTTGGAGATCAGGTAATCGGCCAGTTCCTCCATCGGCTCGCTGGTGAAGAAGCCGCTATAGGCGAAGGCGATCTTGTCGATCTGCGCATGCATTGCCTGGCGCACCGCCGGATGGCTGTGGCCGAGGCAGGAGACGGCGGCCCCGCCGGAGGCATCGAGATAGCGCTTGCCGTTGGAATCGACGATATAGCAGCCATCGCCGGACACGGCGGTCGGCATCGGCTCGGTGGGCAGGCGGTGAAAGACATGCGACATGGCGACAGGCTCCAGCAGGCAGGCGCAAAGCCCATCAAAGGCGCTGATTGGTCCGGTCGTCAACCCGCCTGATATGTATTCCTGTCAGGCCCTAGCTGCGTCGCGGTGGCACCTCGCCATTGGTCCGGTCGATGGTCGTCATCGACCATTCCACCACCGCGCGCAGCGTCGATTCGAGCGCGTTGTCGAAAGCGGCAACGATGTCGAGAATCTGGTTCGATGTGGCAGCCATCGTATATTCAAAATTCGCCGATTCCAGAATGGCCCGGCGGGGCATGCGCACCAGCTTCACATTCAGCCGAACGCGGATCGTCGGGATCTTCGCCTCGTCATGATATTCGGCCTGAAATTCGCGCAATTCCGTCTTCACCAGGAAATCGGCGCGCAGGCCGATGGCTTCGCGGCCGACGGAGATGATCTTGCCGGTATTCTCGAAGCTTTCGACCAGCAAGGTCTGGATCAGCCCCGGCGTATTGTCGGTCCAGTTGGCGTTGGCGAAATACTCCAGCCGCAGCGGATGCGGGCTGAGCGCGATGCGCGATGTCGACAGGCCGGCCGCTGCTTCCGGTGTCTCAATGATGATCTGCCGGTCGACACGCGGCAGGTTCGGGCTGAAATCGCGGGGCGAATGCAACTGGAACAAACGGGTAGGCTCACGCACGGCGGCAAGCGGCGAGCAACCGGTCATCGTCAGGGCCGTGCCGATGCCAAGGCCGATCAGCGCCGTGCGGCGGCTGGTCATCAATCGTGTCATTCTGCCTCAACCCCTCGTTGCGTATCGCCGAACAGGAAGCCGGCCGGATTGCGTTCGACCCGATTGGTCAGCCGGTTCAGGGTGGTTACCAGCCCCCGCGCCTCGGACACGAACAGCGTGAATTCATAGAGGCCATGATTGGCGAAGTCGCTGAAGGCTTCTTCATTATCGCCGACCAGCCGGTTCATGCTGGCCGCGACGTTGCTGAAATTATCCGCCGCCGAGCGCAGCTGGGCGAGTGACGCCTGCAACTGCCCGCCGACACCATGCATCTGCTCGTCGACGCCAAGGGCGGTGCCGCGAATGGCCGAGAAGGTGGCGCCTGCTTCGTCCGCCAGCATCTGCACGCTGCCCTGCAGCGTGTTGGACAGCTTCGACAGATCGGCGGCGGCCTGGCGCAGATCGGTCATAGTGCCCCGGGCATCGCCCAGAATGCCGTCGATATCGTCGCTGCGATTCGCCACCGCGCCGGTAACGGCACTGATATTGGCCAGGATTTCGCTGAAGGATTCCTGATTTTGCGGCCCGAGCATCTGCGTCGCGCGGTCAGCCAGGACGACGAAGCGGTCAAGCAGTTCCGGCGCTGATTCGAAGACCTGGTCAATGACCGAGGTCTGCGACGGTATCTCGGCGTAGCTCTGGCCGTCGACCGGGAGCAAAGCCGGGCTTGTCTGGGTGTTGCCGCTGATCTGGATATAGGCGGTGCCGGTGATGCCCTGCATTGTCAGGGCGGCCTGCGCGTCCTGCTTGATCGGTACGCTTTCGGGAATTTCCACCGTCACCTGCACCCGCTCGACATTGGTCGGGTCGATGCGGATATCGGTCACCCGGCCGACCGGGATGCCCCGGAAGCGCACCGCGCTGCCCTGCTGCAAGCCTGTGACGGAGCTGGTGAAGTAGATGCGATAGACCGAGGCCTGGCCCTTCACATCCGATTTCGACATCCACAGGACGAAGATAAAGACGGCGGCGACCAGGGCCAGGACGAAGGCGCCGACGGTGACATGGCTGGCTTTGGTTTCCACGCGGGGCCTACCTCTTCTCGACATTTGGGGCGGCCATGCCGGCAACCTGCCGGGCACGCGCGCCATGGAAGTAGGAACGAAGCCAGGGATGATCCTGCTCCATCAACTCGGCTATTGTGCCAACGACGACTTTTTTGTCCACCAGAGCGGAAATCCGGTCGGTCACGGCGACGAGGCTGTCCAGATCATGCGTCACCATTACGACCGTCAACCCCAGGCTCTGTTGCAGGTTCCGGATCAGCGTGTCGAAATCCGCCGCACCGATCGGGTCCAGGCCGGCGGTCGGCTCGTCCAGGAACAGCAGGGCCGGGTCCAGCGCCAGCGCGCGGGCCAGCCCGGCGCGCTTGCGCATGCCGCCGGAAAGCTCCGACGGGAATTTCGGCCCGGCATCGGCCGGCAGGCCGACCAGCGCCAGCTTCACCCGCGCCAGATCGTCCATCAAAGTCTGGCTCAGCCCGCCCCGTTCACGCATCGGCACCTGGATATTCTCCGCCACGGTCAGCGAACTGAACAGCGCGCCATCCTGGAACAGCACACCCCAGGATTCCCGCGCACGCTGCATCGCCGCCTCATCGTTCAGCACATCGCCGCCCAGCACCCGGATGGTGCCGGCGGCTGGCGTGATCAGGCCGATGATCTCCTTCAGCAGCACTGATTTGCCGGTGCCGGAGCCGCCGACCACCCCCATCACCTCGCCGCGCCGGACAGTGAAATCAAGGTCGTCATGGATAACCGACCGGCCGAACTGGGTGCGCAGGCCGGTGACTTCGATAATGGTCTCGGGCTGGGCCATGCCTAGATTCCCATCAGCTGGAACAGGATGGAGAAGGCGGCATCGGCAATAATCACCAGGAAGATCGCTTCGACAACCGATTGCGTTGTCAGCCGCCCGACGCTTTCCGCGCTGCCTGAGACGCGCAGCCCCTCGAAGCAGCCGACCAGCGCGATGATGACGGCGAAGAAGGGCGCCTTGATCATGCCGACCCAGAAATGCGAGATGTCGGTCGTGTTTGCCAGCTGGCGCATATACTGGTCCGGCGAGATATCCAGCAGCACCATGCAGATCACGCCGCCGCCCAGCAGGCCCATGATATTGGCGAAGAAGGTCAGCAGCGGCAGCGTCACGATCAGGGCCAGCATGCGCGGCAGCACCAGCACCTCGACCGGGTCGAGACCCATGGTCTGCATCGCGTCGACTTCCTGATTGACCTTCATCGTGCCGATCTGCGCGGTAAAGGCGCTGCCCGACCGGCCGGCGACGATGATCGCGGTGATCAGGATGCCCAACTCGCGCAGGATTGACACGCCCAGCAGGTTGACGGTGTAGATCTCCGCGCCGAAGCCGCGCAGCGTCTCTGCGCCCTGATAGGCCAGCACCACGCCGATCAGGAAGGTCAGCAGCCCGACAATGGGCATCGCGTCCAGCCCGGTTTTCTCGATCTGGCTGACCAGCGCGGTCAGGCGAAACCGATGCGGCTGCTTCAGGCTGCGTCCCAGCGTGATCATGGCCAGCCCCAGGAAGCCGACAAGGTCGCGCGCCTGCGTGCCGACGCCGATGGTCGCCGCACCGATGCGGGCCAGAAAGGTGGTCAGGCCGTTCGGCCGTGCCGCGTTCAGGGGCTCGACCTCGGGCTCCACCTCGGCCACACGTTCCAGAAGCGTGGCATGGGACGGGTCGAAATTCACGAACTCGACCTTGCCATGCTGCACTTCCAGCCGGCGGGCCAGCCGGACAAGCAGCCAGGCGCCGGCAGTGTCCAGCTGCGTCAGCCGGCCGCCATCAATGCGCAACCCAGGCGTCGTTGCCGGATCAAGGCGCGCGAGCTGGATGTCGAGATCGCTGGCCTGCGCCAGAATCCACGCGCCGACCGGCTGGAACAGGCGGCCGCCTGCCCCGGCGGCGCTGTTCTCGGCAATGTCGAAGGAGGCAGCGTGCGGCGCGGCAGGCTCGGTCATGCAGGGTTAACTGTTTCGCTTGTCAAAGGTTGCCGTGAAAATCGCGTCGGTTGCGGCGCATCATACATGGATGACAGCCGCGATGCCGCCCCAATTGCCCGATCCGGGCGGCATGGCTACACTCTGGCAGTCCATTTTCAGCGAAAGTCGCTCATGAACATCAAGGACCATATCCGCCACGTGCCGGATTTCCCGAAGCCGGGCATCCTGTTCTATGACATCTCCACCCTGCTGATGCACCCGGCTGCCTGGCAGCACACGGTGGAACAGCTTGCTGAGGCGATAGCCCCGCACAAGCCGGATCTGCTGGCCGGCATCGAATCGCGCGGCTTCCTGGTTTCGGCCCCGCTGGCGCTGAAACTGGGCTGCGGCTTCATCATGCTGCGTAAGCAGGGCAAGCTGCCCGGCGCCACGGTGAAGCACAGCTATGATCTGGAATACGGCTCAGACACCATCGAGATCCAGGAAGGCGCTGTCGAGCCCGGCCAGAAAATCGTGCTGGTCGACGATCTGCTGGCCACTGGCGGCACCATGGCCGCCGCCGCTACGCTGATCCGCAAGGTCGGTGGTGTCATTCCTGCCGCCGCCTGCATCATCGAACTGAACTTCCTGAACGGCCGAGACAGGCTCGACATGCCGGTCACCACGCTGGTGCAATACGACGAGTAGAGTTGCCTACGCCTTGATCCGCTCCGCCAGGTCGAGCAGCAGCCAGTCGCTGCCGGGCAGGGCGGCGAGGGACAGGCCGACCGGTGCGCCATCGAGTCGGGCGAGGGGAAGCGTGACCTGCGGCAGCCCGGCCAGCCCGGCGATGCAGGTCAGCTTCAGCATGCCGGCACGATAGATCGCCTCCTCTTCCTTCGAGATGGTCTTCAGCGCCGCCGGGCCGCTGGAAGTGGGCAGGCACAGCACGTCGCCGGGCTGCAGCACAGCGGCGATGCGGGCGCGGACCCGTGCCCTGACGGCGGTTGCGGCCTCGAATTCGGCCTGTGTGACCTTGCTGCCCAGCTGGAAGCGCTCGGCGATTTCCGGCGCCATCTTCGGCTGGGTCCGGGTGATCCACTCGCCATGCAAGGCCCAGGCTTCATAGCCCTGGATATGCCGGAAGGCAGTCTGCCAGACATCGAAGCCCTCAGGATTCAGCGTCAGATAGTGGCGTGGGCCAACCGCCTGGATGGCCGCTTTGAGGGCCGGCTCCAGCACCGCGCGGGCGGCCGGGTCGGCCAGATCGAAGCAATCACTGGCGATGATGATACGGCCATGCGGTATGCGCTCGCGAGGGCCCAGCAACACCTCGCCAACCCGCGCCAGGGTAGCGGCGTCACGGGCGAACCAGCCCACCGTGTCGAAGCTGCCGGCGAGTGGCACCAGCCCGTCGACGGCGATGCGGCCATGGGTCGGGCGCAGGCCATAGAGGCCGCAATTATTCGCCGGCACGCGCACCGATCCACCGGTATCGGTGCCGATGGCGGTATCGACCAACCCGCCGGCCACGGCAACGGCGGAGCCGCTGGAGGATCCGCCCGGCAGCCGGTCAGGTGCAGCCAGATTGACCGGCGTGCCGTAATGCATGTTCACCCCGGACAGGCTGTAGGCCAGTTCGTCAGTGATCGTCTTGCCGGCCAGCATCGCCCCGGCATCAAGCAGTTTCTGCACGGCGGATGCGGTCGCCCCGGCCGGTTCATGCGTCGCCAGCCAGTCGGCATTGCCGGCGCCGGTGACATGGCCGGCAATATCGAACAGATCCTTGGCGGCGAAGCTGAGCCCCGATAGTGGACCGCCTGGCTTACCCTCAATACGGATGTCGCCATGCGGGCAGAACGCCCCGAAACGATCCTGCAATGCCATTCCTACGCCCCTATTATCACGACAACACGGCCGCTGAGCGCGGCCCTCCAGCACGCCGCAGTGCAGCGGAACCGGGCCGGCATTGCAAGGCTATAGCGTGGGAAAAGCGCCGAAGCAAAAACAGCCCGGCGCGAGAGCCGGGCTGTTTGAAGCGTAAGGAGAGCCCGCCTTAGCGCAGCGGCTCCAGAATCGAGACGAAATTGGCGACGGCGGCGCCGCCCATGTTGAAGATACCGGCCAGCTTGGCGTTGCGGATCTGCATGTCGCCGGCGGTGTTGGTCAGCTGCATGGCGGCCAGCACATGCATCGACACGCCGGTGGCGCCGATCGGATGGCCCTTGGCCTTCAGCCCGCCGGACGGGTTGACCGGCAGCTTGCCATCCTTCTCAACCCAGCCTTCCTCGATGGCCATATGGCCCTTGCCGCGTGGGGTCAGGCCCATTGCCTCGTATTCCAGCAGCTCGGCAATGGTGAAGCAGTCATGCGTCTCAACCAGCGACAGATCGTCGAGGGTTACGCCGGATTGCGCGAAGGCGCGCTTCCAGGCGGTCTCGCAGCCCTCGAACAGGGTGATGTCGCGCTTCGACATCGGCAGGAAGTCGTTGACCTGCTGGGCGGCGCGGAACACCACGGCCTTGTTCATGCCCAGCGCGGTATCGACATCGGCCAGCACGATGGCAGCAGCGCCGTCGGAGACCAGCGAGCAATCGGTACGGCGCAGCGGGCCGGCAACCAGCGGGTTCTTCTCCGACACGTCACGGCAGAATTCATAGCCCAGATCCTTGCGCAGCTGGGCATAGGGGTTGGATACGCCGTTGCGGTGGTTCTTGGCGGCGATGCGCGCCATGGCGTCGGACTGGTCGCCATGCTTCTGGAAATATTTCTGCGCGATCTGGCCGAAAATGCCGGCAAAGCCGCCCTCGATCTCGCCGTCTTCCTTCAGATAGCCGGCCTTGATCAGCGTGTCGCCGACCTGCTGGCCGGAAATTTCTGTCATCTTCTCGACGCCGACCACGAGCACGCGCTTCGCCTTTTTCGCGGCAATGGCGTTCAGCCCCATATGGATGGCAGCAGAGCCGGTGGCGCAGGCGTTTTCCACGCGTGTCGCCGGCTTGAAGCGGAAGCGGTCATCGGCCTGAAACACCAGCGAGGCGGTGAAATCCTGGCGCACAAAGCCGCCGTTGAAATGGCCGAGATAAACCTCGTCGATGTCGTCCGGCCCGAGACCGGCATCTTCCATCGCGCCAAGGGCGGCTTTCACGATCAGGCTTTCGACATCCTCGTCAACATGCTTGCCGAAGGGCACATGCGACCAGCCGACGATACATGCGGTCATGGTGGTAAACTCCCAATGTCATTCCGGCCCTTGCGGCCTGTTGCCGGCCCTTGTGGCCTGTTGCAACGCAACAATAGCAGAGGCATCGGCAAGGCCAAGAGGTGAATAGCCATTCATAAATGGCGATCACCCGCCGAAGCGCAACCGGCCCAGCATTTCGAATCCGGTCTCGCTGCCCTTCGCCGGGCGCAGGACGATGCCTTCGCCCGAAGCCGGGAAGATGCTGGTGAGGGCGGTGATGTTCACCTGATGCGTGGTCATCATCATGGTGCCCGGACCGGTGAACCCGGCGATGGCGGCGCGAGTCTCCTCGGTCTGCCGGTTCCGGTCTCCCCGGCCGGCGAAGAAGGAGTTGAGCGGCGGGAAGGGCTCCGGCTCGGCAAAGGCCAGCCGGGCCGTATCCAGCGCGCGGCACCACTGGCTGGAGAGTACCCGCTCGATGCGCACGCCGTTATCCCGGAAGGTCGCGCCGATCCGGCGCGCCTGCTCGCGCCCGGCATCGTTCAGGTTGCGCTGTGTCGCGCAATCCTCGACGCGGAAACCGTCGGGATCGCCGCCGCCGGGGGCAAGGGCATGACGGAACATGACGACATGTCCGCCCTGCCGAAGCGCGTCCCACAATGCCGCCTCCGTCATCTCGGCCCGCGCGACACCGGGAACAAGCAGGAATACCGCCAGCAGAACAAGACGCAGCATCATCGGGCGCTCCTTTTATGAGAGGACATGCCCTAGAAATGGATCAGCCCGGCCATTCGTCCAGCAATCGCAGTTTCGCATGCGCGCCAGCCCCGCGTTCGATTAGCTTCCGGTCGGCGGTGACGAGGGGGCAGTCGAGATTCTGGGCGAGAGCCAAGTACAGGCAATCCTGCAGCGGGTGACGGATCGAAAGTGCGATATCAACCGCCATTTCCAGCAGCAGATCATCAGGCGCGCAAACCAGCCCGCCATCAGCGATAAGCTGGCGCCAGTTGCCCGCTATTTCCCGCGCCAGCCCGGCGCCGATGCGGTCGGCGCGATGGGCGCGGGTGATTGCCGCCAGCACCTCGGCAAGGATGATGGAAGGGGCAGCCAGATCGGCTTCGCTGGCCAGAAGGGCGGTGGCCCGGTCCGAACCTGGCTCCAGCAACAGCGCTTTGACGGCGACGCTGGCGTCGATAACCAGCATCAGGCGCGATCACGCTCTTGGCGGATGCCGGGAGTGCTGTCGGGCAGGATGCCGTGCTGATCGCGAATATCCGCGCGTAGCGCCGTCGCCCGCTCCAGGAAACGGCGGCGTGGCTCCATCGCAGCCTCGGTCAGCACATGGCGCAGTTCTTCCTCCAGGCTGCGCCCGGCGCTGCGCGCGCGGATCTTCAGGGTCTCGACAACCCAGTCGCTCAGCTTGCGGATTTTCACATCGGCCATGTCACCCTCCTGAGGATGATCTCATGACCCCAATATCGGGTTTTGACCCCATGGGGTCAAGTCAGCCATTCAGTGTCTCGGTGAAGCGGACCGGCTTGCCGAGCGGCTTGTCCTGCACCTCGCCGTCGCGCATGACGATGTTGCCGCGGATGATCGTGGCCATCGGCCAGCCGGTGACTTCCATGCCGTCGAACGGCGTCCAGCCCGACTTGTTGGCCATCATCGCGTGGGTGATGGTCTTCTTCGCGTTCATGTCGACCAGCGTCAGATCGCCGTCATAGCCGAGCGCGATTCGCCCCTTGCCGGCAATGCCGAAGAGCCGCTGCGGGCCGGAGCAGACCAGATCAACCAGCCGTTCCAGCGTCAGCCTTCCGGCATTCACATGGTCCAGCATCACCGGCAGAAGGGTCTGCACGCCGGGCATGCCGGACGGGCTGTCCGGATAGGGCTTCGCCTTTTCTTCCCGCGTATGCGGTGCGTGGTCGGAGCCCAGGACATCGACAACGCCACTGGCGATGCCTCGCCACAGCCCGGCGCGATGATGGGCATCGCGGATCGGCGGGTTCATCTGGGCGAAGCTGCCCAGCCGGTCATAGCAATCCGGCGCTTCCAGTGTCAGATGCTGCGGCGTGGTCTCGACAGTGACGAAATCCTTGTACTCGGCCAGATAGTCAATCTCGTCCGCCGTGGTGATGTGCAGCACATGCACGCGCCGGCCGGTCTTGCGCGCCAGATTGCAGACCCGGCGCGTCGCGTTCAGCGCGGTCTCGACATCGCGCCAGTCGGGATGGGCGCGGGGATGACCGGCCTCCTTGGCGATATGGGCGCGCGCACGCAGCCGCATTTCGTCCTCAGCATGCACGGCGACCCGGCGCACGCCATCCAGCAGCAGGGCCTCCAGCGTCGCATCATCCTCGACCAGCAGCGAACCGGTAGAGGAGCCCATGAACACCTTCACGCCGCAGCAGCCCGGCAGCCGCTCCAGGCTGACCAGATTGCCGATATTCTCGGGGGCTGCCCCCATGAAGAAGGCATGGTCGCACCAGGCGCGGCCGCGCGCCCGATTCAGCTTGTCGGCCAGTGCGTCCTCGTCGGTGGTCGAGGGCTTGGTGTTCGGCATCTCGAAGATCGCCGTCACCCCACCCAGAATCGCGCCACGCGTGCCGGATTCCAGATCTTCCTTGTGCTCGTTGCCCGGCTCGCGGAAATGCACCTGGGTGTCGATCACGCCCGGCAATACGGTCAGGCCCGTCGCATCGAAGCGTTCGGCTGCCTTGGCGTTGCCCAGATTGCCCAGCGCGGCGATCCGGCCGGCGCGGATGCCGATATCGATGCGCTCGCGCCCGTTCGGGGTGACGGCGATGCCGCCGGAGACGACAAGATCGAATGTCTCGGTCATGAAAAATATGCCTTTCCGGTAGGGGCGTTCGCCTGGCGCAAATAAACAGTAATCGCCAGGATGATGTCGACGGTTATTCCATCTGCTGCGAGGGGCAGCATAACGCGCTCCAGCACCACATGCTGCTTGTCTATGTGGTAGCTGGGCGTCCCCTTGCGATAGCTGGGGATGCCCTTGGCAACCGACACATAGTCCGTGTAGGTGCTGCTGGGCAGGAAATTCGGGAAGGCCTCGTCGAACCATTTCCCCGTTGGGTCCTGATCCATGGCTGCGACATGCTCGGTGCCCATAAGGCGACCGCGAAACCGCAGCGGATCATGCGTTACATCGACCATCCACATCCAGCGCAGCAGGCGGGGTACATCGACAGGATCGATATCGGCCCGGCCCGGCAGACGCCCCGGACGGCAGCGCGCGCGCCAATACTCATACAGGGCACGAACACGCGGGTCCCAGTCGCTGGTATCCAGAATCGGCAGGTTCGGATTCTCGGGGGAAATCGCCTTTCCCTCCCTTTCGGACAAATGATGGGTGCTTTTACCCTATGGGCCGAAAGGAAGGGAGGGCGATGTTTCCAGCCTCAGGCCGGGATTTTCTCAGCCAGCATCTCGGCGTTGTAGGCCAGCAGGTCCTTTGCGGCCCTGGCGATGGCGGCGTGATGCTCCTTGCCGATATTCGAGAGCATCGGCAGGATCGGACCCATATCGCCGATGCCGCCCAGCGTCACCGCCTCGTGCAGCACGCGGATCGGCGACAACCCGTCGCGCAGATCCTCCAGGGCAATGTAATTGGCGCGAATCTTCTCGGCCTGCTCGTAATCCTTGGCCTTCAGGGCGCGCAGCAGCGCCATGGAGCCGGCCGGGCCGACGCAGACCGAGCCGGAGGTGAAGCCATTCAGCCCCCAGTCGCGCAGATGCACGATGGCCGGGCGCTCGCCGATGCCGCTGATGATGTATTTGCGGTCGACCAGCTTCACCAGCTCTTCCAGATAGGCATCCTTCATCGGGTCTTCGCGGACGATGGCGTATTTGATGCCGGCGACCAGCCCGTCATCGACCAGCCGGGCGACATTGTCCGGGTGCAGCACGCCCTCGTTCTTCACATAGACGATGGCCGGCTTGCCGAAGGCATCGACGAAACGGCGGATGCCATTCTCGGAGCCTTCCGGCGTGCCGGGGAATTGCAGCGGCAGCACCATGGCGGTCGGGAAATCGCGGTCCCGCAGGATTTTTGCCTGGTCCATGGTGCGCCCGAAATCCGGCCCGACCGAGGGGATGACCCAGGTCTGCGCGCCGGCGATCTCCTCCAGCATATCCAGCACGGCGGGATATTCGCCGGCGCCGATATTGTAGAAATTGGCATTGCCGCCATACATCAGCGTAGAGACGCCGCCGGTTTCCAGATGCGTCACCAGTGCCTGGTTCGCGGCCTTGTTCAGGCTGAGATCGGCATTCCGGGCGAGCGGCGGAACCGCCAGGACAGAACGGCGCAGATCGTCAGGCGTAACGGGCATGGTCTTCATGGTGGGCCTCCTTCGGCGAAAATTATGCGCAACGATGGCGCGCCGACGAGTTGGGGTCAAGGCCGCGCCGGGTTGTATCGCACCACCTTGCCGCTTAAGTCGAAAAGAACTTGAAGGGGGCTGGATATGGCAAGCACCGCCTGGATTCTCACAAAGCGCTTCGATTTCCGAGGACAGGAAGTCGCCTACGACATAATCGGCGACGGCCCGCCCGTGGTGATGGTCCATGGCACGCCCTTCTCCTCCTATGTCTGGCGCAACATCGCGCGGGAGCTGGCACGCGACTACACAGTGCATCTCTACGACCTGCTGGGCTATGGCCAGTCGGAAAAGCGCGTGGAGCAGGACGTGTCGCTCGGCGTCCAGAACGGCCTGCTGGCTGTTCTGCTGAAACATTGGGGCCTGACCGCCCCTTTCATGATCGCGCATGATTTCGGTGGCGCCACGGCGCTGCGCGCGCATCTGATCGATGGCTGCGACTACCGCAAGCTTCTGCTGGTCGATCCCGTCGCGGTCCGGCCTTGGGGGTCGACCCTCGTGCAGCATGTGCGCCAGCATGAGGCCGCCTTCGCCGGTGTGCCCGACTATCTGCAGTGCGCCATCCTGCGGGCCTATATCCGGGGCGCTGTTCACCGCGCGATGACCGACGCCGAACTGGAACCCTATCTGGCGCCCTGGCTTGGCGAGACCGGCCAGCCGGCCTTTTATCGCCAGATCGCGCAGATGGACATGCGTCATACCGACGAGGTCGAACCGCAATATGGTGCGGTGCGCTGCCCGACCCTACTGCTGTGGGGGCAGGAGGATGAGTGGATACCGGTCGCGCGCGGCCGCCAGCTTGCCGCGCTGTTGCCGGGCTGCGATTACCGGGAAATCGCCGGTTCAGGACATTTGATGCAGGAGGATGCGCCGGAGGCCATCGTCGCGGCGGCCCTGTCTTTTTTCAGATAGACGGCGTCACGTCCCCCGGCCCTCGACGTCGCGGCGCAGGTCGCGGATGACGCTATCGACGTTTGGCAGGTTGGGGTGGATTTCCTTTGCCTTCTCGAAGGCGCGCAGGGCCGGCTTCTTCTGCTCAAGCTGAAGATAGATCAGGCCCAGCCCGGACAGCGCGCCGAAATGCTTGGGTTCGATCTCCAGGACCTTTTCGATGTCGATGACGGAAGCCCGGTAATTGCCCTGCCTGTAATGCACCGTGGCCCGCTTGTTCCAGGCCTCGGCGAAATCCGGGGCGAGGCGCACCATCTCGTCGAAATGCAGCAGGGCGGCCTCGAAATCCTGGCGGTCCATTGCACCGATGCCCATGCGCATCAGCAGATTCACATCCTCGGTCGTGGTCCAGGTCCAGATATGCCAGATCTGCGCTTCAAGAATTTGCGCCACTGCAGGGTCTTTTGCCGCCTTCAATTGCTCGAACAGCGGCTCCAGACGCGCATCATTGCGCGAATTCGCCCCGGTCGCAAAGCCCTGCCCGGCGGCCATCAGGCCAGCCATCAGTACCAGCGCAACAGTGAGAAGCAGACGTTTCATTAGAAGAGTATGGAGCGCCGCTGGCGCCTCGCCAAGGGGGGGATGGTTACTTTGCGCACACAGCCGCGTGCGCCTAAATCCGCCGCTCCAGCGCTGCCGGTTTCGGGCCGCCGGTGGCCCAGTCGAGCAGTTCGACTGTGTGGACGATGGGGATGCCGGTGCCGCTGCCAATCTGGGTCATGCAGCCGAGATTGCCGGTGGCGATAAGGGAGGGCTGCATTGCCTCGATATTCGCCACCTTGCGGTCGCGCAGGCGTGTCGCCAGTTCCGGTTGCAGCATGTTGTAGGTGCCGGCGGAGCCGCAGCAGAGATGGCCTTCCGGCACCTCCTTGACGGTGAAGCCGGCGGCCTGTAGCAGGGCGCGCGGCTCGGTCCTGATCTTCTGGCCGTGCTGCATGGAGCAGGCGGAATGATAGGCGACATCGAGGCCGGTTTCGGTCACCGGCGCGGACAGGCCAAGGGTCGCCATCACCTCGGTCACATCCTTGGCGAGGGCCGAGATTTGTGCAGCCTTGCCGGCCCATTCGGCATCCTCGCGGAACATGAAGCCGTAATCCTTCACCGTGGTGCCGCAGCCGGACGCGTTGATGACGATGGCGTCCAGCCCGTCGCCCTCGATCTCGCACATCCAGGCTGCGATGGTCGCCTTGGCGGAGGCATGGGCGGCGTCTTCCTTGCCCATGTGATGGGTCAGCGCCCCGCAGCAGCCGGCCCCTTTTGCCAGCACCACCTCGCAGCCATGGCGGGTCAGCAGGCGGATGGTCGATTCATTGATGCCCGGCGCCAGCACCGGCTGGGCGCAGCCATTCAGCAGCGCGACGCGCAGGCGGCGTTCGCCCAGGGCCGGGAAACTCTGCGGCGCATCGGTGTGGGACCGGCCGAGGGGGGCGGTCGGGGCCAGCTTTACCATCGCGCGCAGCCGGGCCGGCAGCAGCCCGGCAAAGGGCTTTGCCAGCAGCGCGCCGAGCAGCGCCAGGCGGAACCGGCCGGGATGTGGCAGGATCGCGGCCAGCAGGTTGCGCATCAGGCGGTCCATGAAGGGGCGCTTGTAGGTGCGCTCGATATGCGTGCGGGCATGATCGACCAGATGCATGTAATGCACACCGGACGGGCAGGTGGTCATGCAGGACAGGCAGGAGAGGCAGCGGTCGATATGCTTGGTCACCTGCTCAGTGGCGGGGCGGTCGCCTTCCAGCATGTCCTTGATCAGGTAGATGCGGCCGCGCGGGCTGTCCAGCTCGTCGCCGAGCAGCACATAGGTCGGGCAGGTCGCGGTGCAGAAGCCGCAATGCACGCAGGAGCGCAGGATGTCGTTGGCCACCGCGATATCCGGATCGGCAAGCTGGGCCAGGGAGAAATTGGTCTGCATCCGTCAGGCTCCGGGATAGAGGCGGCCGGGGTTCAGCACGCCGCGCGGGTCGAAGGAATCCTTCACCCGCCGGCTGAGGGCGGCCAGCGCCGCATCCTGCGGCTGGAACACCGGCACGGTGGCACGGACATCGGCGGCGGCCCGGATCAGCGTCGCATGCCCGCCGCCGGTTGCGGCGACCGCAGCGCGTACCGCATCGGCATGGGCGTTGGGTGCGGGCGGCAAGCCCAGCCAGACCAGCCCGCCGGCCCAGTCAAAGTAATAGGTCGCATCCGGCAAGGCTGCCGCCACCACCGGTCCGCTGAGCGGCGCGACGGAGACACGCCAGAGCTGCATATCCGGACGCGCGGCGAAGGGAGCGACATCCGCCAGCTCGCGCCAGAAGCGGAGCGAGTTGTGGGTGTGCAGCTCCTCGACCTGCCCGAAGCCGGCCAGCAGGGCGCGCAGCTCCCGGCAGCGATGCTCGACCGAGGGACCCGGCCCTTCGACGCGGATCGCGGTGACGGCGGCGCCGGCCTCGCGCACATAGGACACGCCGAAGCCCGCAGTAATGCCGGCGGGCAGGTGCGCGGCGGCGGATACCTCATGCGGGCTGGTCATGGCCAGCGCCATGGCGCTGGCGGCCGTCGCATCGTCGAGGCCGAGAATCAGCACGCTATAGGTCTTCTCCGGTGCCGGCAGCACCTTGAAGGTCAGTTCCGAGGCCACGGTCAGCGTGCCATAGGCGCTGCAGAACAGCTTCGGCAGGTCATAGCCGGTGACGTTCTTCACGACCCGGCTGCCGGCCTTGTAGATTTCGCCCCGACCGCTGACGCCCTTGAAGCCCAGTATATGGTCGCGCGCCGCTCCCGCCTTCAGGCGGCGCGGCCCGGCGATGTTGCAGGCGAAGATTCCGGCGATGCTGCCCATGCCCGCCGGCTGGCCCAGCAGGGGCCCCCAGTCGCCCGGCTCGAACGCCAGCTGCTGGTTCTGCGCCGCCAGCGCCGCCTCGATCTCGGCCAGCATCGTGCCGGGGCCGGCGCTCATCACCAGTTCGTCGGCCTCGTACAGGCTGATGCCGGAGAAGGCGGAGGTGTCCAGCGTATGATCGGTCTGCATCGTACGGCCAAGGCCGCGCTTGGTGCCGCGCGCGACGATCTCCAGCGGGGTTTCCTCGGCCACGGCCCAGGCCACGGCGTCGCGCAGCTGGTCCAGCGTTTCGGGGCGCATCGTATCGCTCATGACGGCAGCCTCAGAAGCGCGGAAGGTCGGGGAATGGCAGCTGGCCGCGATGGATATGCATGCGGCCCAGCTCGGCGCAGCGATGCAGCTGCGGGAACACCTTGCCGGGGTTCAGCAACCCATCCGGATCGAAGGCGCATTTCAGCCGCTGCTGCTGCTTGAGGTCGATCTCGGTGAACATGGCCGGCATCAGGTCGCGTTTCTCCACGCCGACGCCGTGTTCGCCGGTCAGCACACCGCCGACTTCGACGCAGAGCCGCAGGATATCGGCGCCAAAATCCTCTGCCTTCTGCAGCTCACCCGGTTTGTTGGCATCGTAGAGGATCAGCGGATGCAGATTGCCATCGCCGGCATGGAAGACATTGGCAACGCCGAGACCGTAATACTGCGACAGCTCGGTCATGCGGGTCAGCACTTCGGGCAGGCGGCGGCGCGGGATGGTGCCATCCATGCAGAAATAATCCGGCGAGATGCGCCCGACCGCCGGGAAGGCCGCCTTGCGCCCGGCCCAGAAATTCAGCCGCTCGGCCTCGTTCTGGCTGATGCGGTTATAGACCGCGCCATTCGCGGTCGCGATCGCCTCGACCCGCTCGATCAAATGGTCGACCTCGACCGCCGGGCCGTCCAGTTCGACGATCAGCAGCGCCTCGACATCGCGCGGATAGCCGGCATGGACGAAATCCTCGGCCGCGTGGATCGCCGGCCTGTCCATCATCTCCATGCCGCCCGGAATGATGCCGGCGCCAATGATCGCCCCGACGCAATTACCGGCGCTCTCGCTGGTCGGGAAGCCCAGCAGCACGGCCCGGGCGACGGCCGGCTTCTGCAGGATGCGCACGGTCACTTCCGTCACCACGCCGAGCAGCCCCTCGGAGCCGATGATGATGCCCAGCAGGTCATAGCCCTCGGCATCCAGATGCTTGCCCCCGATGCGCAGGATCGTGCCGTCGATCAGCACCATCTCCACACCCAGCACATTGTTGGTGGTGAGGCCGTATTTCAGGCAATGCACGCCGCCGGAATTCTCCGCCACATTGCCGCCGATGGTGCAGGCGATCTGGCTGGACGGATCGGGCGCGTAATAGAAGCCGCGATCCTGCACCGCGGCGGTGATGCCGAGGTTGGTCACGCCCGGCTGTACCACGGCGCAGCGGTTGTCATAGTCGATGTCGAGCACGCGGTTGAACTTGCCCAGGCCGAGCAGCACGCCATCGGCCAGCGGCAGCGCGCCCCCGGACAGCGAGGTGCCGGCACCGCGCGGCACGACCTTGACCTGGTTCTCATGGCAATAGCGCAGGATGGCGGATACCTGAGCGGTCGTCGAGGGCAGGACGACGATCAGCGGCAGGGTGCGATAGGCGGTCAGCCCGTCGCTTTCATACGGCTTCATTTCCTCCGGCGCATCGATCACGCCCTCGCCCGGCACGATGTCACGCAGCGCGGCGACGATCTCTGCCCGGCGGGCCAGTATGGCCTTGTCCGGCTCTGGCATCTGCATGGCGACCTCCCTCAACCCATATTGGTAATACCAGTCGGGTTTTTATTTGTCATCCTGCATACAGGCAGGCGCCGCCGGGGGCAATGGGGAGGTGGGCGTGAGCCGTTCTACAAACGAAAACCGCCGGCCCTTGTGGGACCGGCGGTTTATCGTGAACGCTGGCCTAAGCCTGCGTCAAATCTGTGCGAAACCGCACTCAGCCCTGGCGGGCCTTGTAGCGCGGGTTCTTCTTGTTGATCACATACAGGCGACCCCGACGACGCACGATGCGGCAGTTTTTGTCGCGCTGCTTGACCGACTTCAGCGAATTGACGATCTTCATCGCGGCAATCCTTGTGTGTCGAGTTGAAAGAGGCCGGGACCATACGGACCGGCTTGCGATCTGTCAACGCCTCTCGGCAGGGGCATTTGATCCAATGCCGGAATCCGTCGCTCAGTTGGTCGGCTTGGTCACGTAGAAGCGGTAATAGCGCAGATGGCCGCTGCGCAGGGCGGCGACGCGGCGCACCCATTTTTCCGCTTCCATGACCATCAGCAGGGTGGTGCCCCGCGCCACGCCGCCGGGCTTCAGGGTTTCGGCGAAATGCGCCCAGCCGGCCAGGATGGCGCTCTGGTGGCGGTCGCTGGTATCTTCGGCGATGCGGACATCGAGGTTCAGGTTGGTCAGTTCCGCCTGGTAGTGTTTCAGCGTCCAGGGATGGGGGGGCGGGTCCTCCGCTTCCATCCATTGCGTGATCATCGGGTCGCCGCGCCCTTCCTCGGTGACAAGGTAGTCGGTGAAGGCGAACTGGCCGCCCGGATGGAGGCCCTTTTCGATCATCCGCAGGACATGGCTCTTATTCTCGATCTTGAAGAAGGTCAGCATGGAATAGGCGCAATGGAAGGCGTTCTCGCGCATCGAGAAGGTTTCGACATCGGTGAAGGTCACCGGCGCCTTGCGCGTCAGGCCGAGTCTTTCGGCGCGTTCATCGCCATAGCTGGCGTAGTCCTTGTCGAATTCATACCCGTTCACCCAGGCCCCGAAGGCATCGGCGACGATCTGCCCGCCGCCGCCAAAGCCGGCGCCGAAATCGGCAACGGAAAAGGCGGGGTTCAGGCCAAAGGGAGTCACCAGTTTCATCAGGTGATCCTCGCCGCCCGGATAGCACAGCCCGTCGCCCCAGATGCGCTCCATCAGTTCAAAGCGGCCGGCCTCCCATTGTTCGACCGGGGGCTTCGGGGCGGCTGCAGCACCCGCAACAGCGCCCGCAAGGGCGGCGCTATCCAGCGCCGCTTCGCCTCCGTGCGCCTCGGGCAGCACTTCGCCATTCCACCAGGCTATGAAGCGTTCCTTGAAAGACATGGATGCGCGCGCATTCCTCCTGAAACCAGTCTGGGCGGTCCAGATACCGCTGCATTCTGGGTCGGGGGCATTTAAGCCTTCGTTAACACGAAATACGGAAAGGGCCCGGCCGTTTCTGGCCGGGCCCCTCGCTGACGGTCAAACCGCCTTAAAGGTAGTCGTACTTGCCATTCTTCCAGACGTAGAAGACATAGCCCGGCAGGGTGACATCGCCCTTCTTGTCGAAGGAGAGTTCACCCAGCACGGTGTCGAACTTCGTGCCATTCAATGCCGGCAGCATCTTGGCCAGGTCGGCCGAACCAGCCTTCTCGGCAGCCTGCTTGAAGATCTGCATGACGGCATAGGTGTAGAGGACATAGCCTTCCGGCTCGATGCCCTTGTCGCGGAAAGCCTTCACGATCGGCGCGGCCTTCTCGCTCTTGCGCGGGTCCGGGCTGAAGGTCATCAGCGTGCCTTCGCCGGCCGGGCCCGTGATCGACCAGTACTCATCGGTCACCAGCGCATCGCCGGAGATCAGCACGGTGTTCATGCCCTGCTCGCGCATCTGGCGCACGATCAGGCCGGCCTCGGTGTGATAGCCGCCGACATACAGCGCATCGGCACCGGCCTGCTTCAGCTTCGACACCAGCGCGGAGTAATCCTTCTCGCCAGCCGTATAGGCTTCATAGAGGACTTCCTTGCCACCGGCGGCCTTGTAGTTCTTCAGCGTCTCGTCGGCCAGACCCTTGCCATAGGCAGTCTTGTCATGGGCGAAGGCGACCTTCTTGCCGGCATAGTTCTTGGCCAGGAATTCGCCGGCCACAATGCCCTGCTGGTCGTCACGACCGCAGACGCGGAAGACGTTCGGGCCACCTTCCTCGGTCAGCTTCGGATTGGTCGAAGCCGGCGAGATCATCAGGATGCCCTCTTCCTCATAGACCTTGGAAGCCGGGATGGAGGAGCCGGAGCAGAAATGCCCGGCCATCAGCTTGATCTGGTTGCGCACCATGTCGTTGGCAACGGCAACCGCCTGCTTCGGATCGCAGGCATCATCGCCGACTTCCAGCTTCAGCTTCTGGCCCAGCACGCCGCCGGCCGCGTTGATGTCGGCAACGGCCTGTTCGGCGCCGGCCTTCATCTGCGCGCCAAAGCTGGCGTATTGCCCGGTCATCGGACCGGCCGTGGCAACCGCGATATCCGCTTTTGCCTGACCGCCGATCATTGCCAGCGTCGCCGCTGCAACGATAAGCGAAGAAAATGTCTTCATCGGTTTAGTCTCCCTGCTTTACATCACTCGATTGAAACCGGGCTCCTTGTGGAGCCGCATCATTATTACCCTGTGACAAGAGTATGACCGCTCCGCGCGACTGGCAACGGATTCCCGGTATTGCCCTGTCTCTCAGCTTCCGCTTCGGGGCCGCCAGTTGAAGGCTGACGCCCGTTCATAGAGCCAGGGGTATTGCGCCACCATCTTGTGCGCCAGCGTCACCCGATAGGCGACAAAGGCGAACAGGATGAGGACGATGCTGTCGATGACATAGCCGCTCAGCGACAGCAATTCTCCGCCGAACAGGGCGAAGCTGATGAAGCGCGACAACAGCCCCAGCAGCAGCCCGTAGAACACGCCCTGTCCGAAAGGTCGCCAGGTGCGGGCCAGCGCGCTACCCATCAGCATGGCGGCGCCGCCAGCCAGGATCAGGGTCACGCCGATGAAGGTGGGGATATCGTTGCCAAGAATCTGCTGCATGACCATTTCCTCAATGCCCGCCTTCGAGATAGGCGGCGCGCACTTCCGGCCGGGCCAGAAGCTCGCGGCCCTCGCCGGTCATGGTGATCGCGCCATTCACCAGCACATAGCCGCGATGCGCCAGTTTCAGCGCGTGGAAGGCGTTCTGTTCGACCAGCAGGATGGTCATGCCATCCTCCTCGTTGATCTGCCGGATCGCCCCGAAAATCTGCTTCACCACCAGCGGCGCCAGGCCGAGCGAGGGTTCGTCGAGCAGCAGCAGGCGCGGGCGGCTCATCAATGCCCGGCCGATGGCCAGCATCTGCTGCTCGCCGCCGGACAGTGTGCCGCCACGCTGCGCCTCGCGTTCCTTCAGCCGGGGGAATAGGGTGAACACCTTTTCCAGGTCAGTGTCGAAATGCGCCGGATTGCCGGTCGTCGCCCCCATCTGCAGGTTTTCCATCACCGTCATGCGCGGGAAGATGCGGCGTCCCTCCGGCGACTGGGCGATGCCCATGCGGATGATCTCGAAGGTCGGCTTGCGGGTGATGTCGACGCCATCGAAGACGATCGAGCCGCTGCGTGCCTGGGGGCTGCCGCACAGCGTCATCAGCAGGGTCGACTTGCCGGCTCCGTTAGCACCGATCAGTGTGACGATCTCGCCCTGGGCGACGGTCACATCGACGCCGCGCAACGCCTGGATGTTGCCATAGAAGGTCTCGACCCCGGAAATCTCAAGCATCGCGCTCATGCCTCACCCCCGGTCTTCTTTTCCAGATCGGCGGCGATTTCGGGTGGCAATTCCTCATCCTCCTCTTCGCCGAGATAGGCCTTGATGACGGTCGGGTCGCTGCGCACCGCCTCTGGCGCGCCATCGGCGATCTTGCGGCCATAATCCAGCACGATGACATGGTCGGAGATTTCCATGACCACGCTCATATCATGCTCGATCAGCAACACGCCGATGCCATGTTCGTCGCGGATGAAGCGCAGCAATTCGTTCAGCTCCAGCGATTCGCGCGGGTTCAGCCCTGCCGCCGGCTCGTCCAGGCAGAGCAGCACCGGATCGGTGCACATGGCCCGGGCGATCTCCAGCCGCCGCTGGTCGCCATAGGGCAGATTGCCGGCATTCCAGTCCGCCCGGTCGACCAGATTGATCCGTTCCAGCCAGTAGCGTGCCCGCTCCACGGCATCACGCTCGGCAGTGCGGTAGCGCTTCAGCCCGAACAGCCCGGCAAAGGTGAAGGCTGAGGCGCGCATCAGCGCGTTGTGCTGGGCCACGACCAGGTTTTCCAGCACGCTCATGGCCGGGAACAGCCGGATGTTCTGGAAGGTGCGGGCGACATGCGCCTCCTGCGAGATGCGGAAATCCTCCATCCGCTCCAGATAGAACAACGTGCCTTCCCGGTTCAGCGTCAGCCGGCCGGTGGTCGGCTTGTAGAAGCCGGTCAGGCAGTTGAACACGGTTGTCTTGCCGGCGCCGTTCGGGCCGATAATGGCCGTGATCTCGCGTTTTGCGGCGCTGAAGGAGACATCGTTAATGGCCAGCAGGCCGCCGAAGCGCATCGTCAGATGCTCAACCTGCAGCAGCGGCGCGTCCTTCGATACCGCGCCGGTGGCGATCCGGGGATCGTCGAAAATGCCGATCATGCGGCACCTCCTGCCCCGGCGAGCGGCTTGGCCTCCGCTTTGGCGGTTGGCGGCAGTTTCAGCGTCGGCTCGCGATGCGCCAGCAGGCCGCGCGGCTTCCACACCATGATCAGCACCATGGCGCCGCCGAAGGCCAGCATGCGGTATTGCTCCAGCTCGCGGAACACCTCGGTGCCGCCGATCAGGAAGATGGCGGCGATAACGACGCCGATCTGGCTGCCCATGCCTCCCAGCACGACGATGGCCAGGATGACGGCTGATTCGATGAAGGTGAAGCTCTCCGGGCTGATGAAGCCCTGGCGGGTGGCGAAGAAGGAACCGGCAAAGCCGCCGAACATCGCGCCGATGGCAAAGGCCGTCAGCTTGGTGTTGGTCGGGTTGATGCCCAGCGAGCGACAGGCGATCTCATCCTCGCGCAGCGCCTCCCAGGCCCGGCCGATCGGCAGCTTGCGCAGCCGCAGCGTGACGAAATTGGTGATCAGCGCCAGTGCCAGGATCAGGTAGTAGAGGAAGATGATCCGGTGCACCGAGGAGAATTCCAGCCCGAAGAACTGGTGGAAGGTCTGTTCGCCCTCCGGCGCAATGCGGGCGAAATTCAGGCCGAAGAAGCTGGGCCGGGGAATCCCGGAAACGCCGTTCGGCCCGCCGGTGAATTCATACCAGTTCAGCAGCACGACGCGGATGATTTCGCCGAAACCCAGCGTCACGATGGCCAGGTAATCGCCGCGCAGGCGCAGCACCGGGAAGCCCAGGATGATGCCGAAGAAGCAGGCGAAGACCCCCGCCAGCGGCAGGCAGACCCAGAAGGACCAGCCGAAATAGGTGGCGATCAGGGCATAGGAATAGGCGCCCACGGCATAGAAGGCGACATAGCCGAGATCCAGCAACCCGGCCAGCCCGACCACGATGTTAAGGCCCCAGCCCAGCATGATGTAGGTCAGCACCAGGATCGCCACATCGAGGACATAGCGGTCGGCGAAGGGCATGGCCGGCATCGCCACGGCGAACAGGATGGCGACCGGACCGCCGTAGAGACCGACCTTCTTCATGAAGCTGGCGAAGCTGTCGCCCTTGATCGCGTCGACCTTGGCGGGCGGGCGACGGCGGCCGCCATAGGCCCAGTAGATATTGACCAGCAGCCGTCCTACGAAGCCGGCCAGCACCGCCAGGGCGACATCGTCGAAGCGGTAATCGATGCCAAGCCCGCCCGGCGTGTCGATGGTGCGCAGCCCGATGATCGGCGCGGCCAGCGCGAAGACGACCAGCGCCGACATCAGGCAATCCTTCAGGATCGCCGGCAGGTCCAGCGCGCCCTCGGCGGTCCGTACATTTCCTGCTGCCATGATCAGACCTTCTCGATTTCAGGTTTGCCGAGCAGGCCGGTGGGCAGGAAGATCAGCACCAGCACCAGAATGGAGAAGGCCGCCACATCCTTGTATTCGATGCTGAAATAGGCCGACCAGAAGGTCTCGATCAGGCCGATCAGCAACCCGCCCAGCATCGCGCCGGGCATCGAGCCGATACCGCCCAGGACGGCGGCGGTGAAGGCCTTCACCCCGGCCAGGAAGCCGATGAAGAAATCGATCACGCCGTAATACAGCACGAACATCATGCCGGCGACGGCGGCCAGCGCGGCGCCCATCACGAAGGTCAGCGAGATGGTGCGGTCGACATTGATGCCGAGCAGGGACGCCATGCGCCGGTCCTGCTCGCAGGCGCGCTGCTGGCGGCCCAGCGCCGTCCTGGCGATGAGATAGGAGAACCCCGCCATCAGCACCAGCGTGGTCAGCACGATCAGGATCTGCATGTAGCTGAGGGTGACGATGAAGGAGGGGCTTTCCATCACCACGATGCCGCCATTCACCACCGGCTGGATCGGCTTCACCCGGGCGCCCTGGGCGATCTGCACATAATTCTGCAGGAAGATCGACATGCCGATGGCGGAGATCAGCGGCGCCAGCCGGAAGGAGCCGCGCAGCGGCCTGTAGGCCACCCGTTCCACCGTCCAGCCATAGACCGAGGCCATCAGCATCGAGACGATGAGCACGATCAGCAGCGCCAGCGGAATGAAGGTCAGCCCCAGGCTGCCCAGGATCAGCAGCGATATCAGGGCGATGAAGGCGCCGATCATGAACACGTCGCCATGGGCGAAATTGATCATGCCGATAATGCCATAGACCATCGTGTAGCCGATGGCGATCAGTCCGTAGATCGAACCGAGGGTCACCCCGTTGATCAATTGCTGGACAAAATATTCCATGCTTTCCCAGTCCCCGCTTTCCCGGTTCACGCGGTAATGAAGTAACCCTGTTCGCTCTTGTCCCGACTCGTTTTCGGCCGGATTCCAGAAAGCATACGACAGTTTGCGCCATCTGCGATCGCTTTCCGTGACGCGGTTGTGGCGTTTTGTCGGTTTCGCCCTTTCCCCGGTTTCTCCGGCGGGCGAAAAATTGCGTGGGGAAATATAGCAACCCCGCCGCATATTCAAGAAATTGTCGCGGTTACAATGCGCCTCTCACTGCAGGCAGGAGCGTTCATGGCGGCCGATGGATTCACGGTGACGGAGTGGTGGTGGGTGCGGCATGCCCTGGTGCGCGGCCATGACGGGCACTATCTGGGCCGGCTCGACCCACCCGCCGATCTTGCGGAGCCCGCGGCGCTGGATTCGCTGGCGGCGCGACTGCCGGCGGAGGCGGTCTGGCTGACCACGCCGCTGGCACGGGCGCGACAGACAGCCGAGGCGCTGGCAGGCCACTGTGGCGTAGCGATGCCCTGTGTCGAGCCCGATCTGATCGAGCAGGATTTCGGCCTGTGGCAGGGACGGGGCTATGACGCGGTCTATGCCGAAACCGGGGAGGATGCCTGGCGCTCGCCGGGCACGCTGCGGCCCGATGGCGGGGAGAGCTTCGCCGAGATGATGCCGCGTATCGCCGGGGCGGTGGAACGCTTAAGCCTGTTGCATGCCGGACGCCGCATCGTGGCCATCGCGCATGCCGGCACGATCCGCGCCGCCCTCGCCCAGGCGCTCGATCTTTCGCCCGACCGGGCGCTGGGTTTCCAGATCGACACGCTGACCGTGACCCGCATCGACCGCATCGCGGGGGAGCGGCCGGGGGAAATCTATTGGCGGCTGCCCTGCGTCAACCGCTGACGGGAGGGGGCTAGCTTGCGATTCGGCGCAGCGGGTTGCGGCTGCCCCGGACCCGTACTTTGGGAGCGTTTTCCTTCGCGGCTTTCCACGCCGCCAGCAGATCGGCGACACCGGAGGAGACGGCGACCGTGCCATCGCGCGCAAAGGCCTCGTGGTTGTCCTCGATATCCTCGCGGCGATAGAGGTAATTCACCATCAGCCCCAGCGATTCCCGCAGGCCCTTTTTCGACACGTCACCGAGCCAGTTGATCCGTTCGACCCGCGCGCCATTGCCGAGATGGAAACGCGCCACGGGGTCCAGCGCCCGTCCGCTGCGCCGTTCGGTCAGATAGCGGGCGCACAACCGGGTCAGCGGCTTTTCCAGCGCATCGGTGAGGGAAGGCTCGCTCTGCCAGCCATCGCCTTCCAGCAGCGGCTTCAGCCCGGCCGGGTCGGCCAGCCGGGGATCGGCCGCCGCGAGAGCCGCCAGATCATCGGCAGGAAACAGTGCCGACGGATCGGCCAGCCCGGCTTCCAGCCAGCGCCGGAAACCCGGAATCGGCGACAAGGTAGAGAAGGTCTTCACCTGCGGCAGATCGGCCGCCAGATCATCGACCACGCGCTTGATCAGGAAGCTGCCGAAGCTGATGCCGCGCAGCCCGTCCTGGGTGTTCGAGATCGAATAGAAAATCGCCGTGTCGGCCTGTTTCGGGTCATGGGCGGGTGCTGCCTCGTCGAGCAGCGTCTGGACCGACCCGGACAGGCCCTTCACCAGCGCCACCTCGACGAAGATCAGCGGCTCGTCCGGCATGCGCGGATGGAAGAAGCCATAGCAGCGCCGGTCACGGTCCAGGCGGTTGCGCAGATCGGCCCAGGAGCGGATCTCATGCACCGATTCATAGGCTATCAGCTTTTCCAGCAGCGCTGCCGGCGATTCCCAGGAAATTACTTTCATATCGAGAAAGCCGACATCGAACCACGCCGCGAGCAGATCCTTCATGTCGCGGTCCAGCCCGGCCAGATGCGGGTTCTTCAGATCCAGCTTCAGCAGATCGGCGCGCATGTCGACCAGGAATTTCACGCCCTGCGGCAGGGCATTGAACTGGGTCAGCAGCTTCACCCGCGGCGCCACCAGCACATCGCGCAGTGCCACTTCGGCGGCCAGCTTGCCGGTCACATCGACGGCCTTGCGGTACTCGGCGATGGTTTTGTCCAGGATTTCTTCGTCGACGTCGAAATCCTCGGCCAGGACATGCAGGAAGCGAACCCGGTCCTCGGGTTTCAAACCCAAGTAGATCTGTCCGATGCTGGCGGCGCGTGAGCGGGCGGAGACCTCTCCGCCGCGCGCCTCGATGCATTCGGCGATCTGCTCGCGCAGCTTGCCGACGGCGCTGTCGTCCAGCGAGGGGGCGTTTTCGTGCTTGCCGCCGGCAATGTCGCGCCATGCCGAGCGCAGATTCAGCATTGCCCGGTCGAACAGGCTGGGCGGGGCGCCATTGGTGACGGTCAATTGCTGGGACATGGCGGTTTGCCTCGCTTGGAGAAGACGGATAGAAGGGCGCGGTCACTTTCGCATGTGGGGCAGAAGGCCGGCCATCGCAATGGCGCGCCCGGCTATTTCACCCTTATTGCACAGCCTAACAGGCACGACACTTGATCGGGCCGGATATTTGCAGACAATGCCTGTCTTTGATGCGGCGTTTTGCCTCGTCCTGCGCGATCCAGCATGGAACCCACATGTCGACCCTGTATGAAGTCCACACCCTCAAAGGCGGTAACTGGATGATCGATTCGACCTATCCCGAGCGGGAGAAGGCGATCGAGACAGCCAAGCAGCTTTACGCCGAAAAGCAGTTTGAGGGGGTGAAGGTCATCAAGGATAATTACGATTCGGTGGCCAACCAGAGCAAAGAGATCGTCATCTACGACACCACCCGCCCGGTCACCGACCGTCGCGGCGCGCCGCCCAAAGCCGAAGTGCGGCCGGTGGCGTCAGCGAAGAAGGATGTGGATTTCAAGGGCAAGAAGCATCACTCCGCGGCCAAGGCGGAGATGTCGATCTTCCTGCGCGCCATGCTGTGGCTGTTCGTCATCCTGGTGGCTGGCATCGGCATCATCTGGCTGCTCTTCACCTTCACCGATTTTCTCGCCGGCGTCGGCGTGGTGCGCTGATCCGGTCAGCCCTGCTCGCGCAGGTAATGCATCAGGTCCAGTGACTGCGGCTCCACGCCGGCCGTCCCCAGCATGTGATGCGCCTGACCGCGATGATGGGTCTGATGATTGAACAGATGCGCCAGAATCAGACGGCGGGCCATAACGAAGTGCTGGCCGGCGACATTGGTATAGGAAAGATCGCTGGCCAGGGTATCGGCATCCATCGCCGCGACGAAATCCAGGATGCGCCTGTCCTGCGCCTGCCGTTCCGCCTGTAATTCGGCGAAATCCTCATAGGGCACATCGTCCAGACGGTAGCTATAGGCTGGCTCGCCCGGAAAGCGCGACAGCCACAGGCGGTCGCCGACCAGAATATGGTTCAGCGTGTTGTGGATGGAGCCGAAGAAGCCCTGCCGGTTGGCCTTGCGGGCATGATCCGTCAATTCGGCGACCTGACCGTAGAGCCGCGCATTGGCCCAGCGATTGTAGCGGGCGAGCGTAAGGAAATAGGCGGGGTCTGTCATGGCGGTCTCCCGAAGATCAGCCTCGGCGCAGGGCGTCGGCGGTGTAGAGCGCCAGCCCGGTCCAGATGCAGGCAAAGGTTATCATATGGATCGGCGTGAAGGCCTCGCCGAACAGCAGAACGGCCAGCAGGAACTGCCCGGTCGGGGCAACATATTGCAGGATGCCGACGGTGGAGAGCGACAGCCGCTTGGCCGCTGCACCGAACCAGACCAGCGGCACCAGCGTCACCAGTCCGGCGGCGACCAGAAGCAGATCGGTCGATAAGTCGCCGCCGCCAAAGCTGCCCGCCCCCCCGCGCCAGACCAGGAAGACCAACGCTGCCGGCACCAGCACGGCAGCCTCGATGAAGACGGCGATCATGGTATCGACCTTCACCAGCTTGCGCAGCAGGCCGTAGAAGCCGAAGCTGAAACCCAGGAACAGCGCAACCCAGGGCACCTGCCCGGCGGCAATGACCAGCACCAGAACGCCGAGTGTCGCCAGCGCCACGGCGATCATCTGCGCCGGACGCAGCCTTTCCTTCAGGAAGAGCGTGCCGAGCAGCACATTGACCAGCGGGTTGATGTAATAGCCCAGGCTGGCCTGCAGCACCTGGCCATCGTTCACGGCGACGATATAGACGAACCAGTTGGCCGCCAGGATAACGGCGGAGCCGATCAGCGGGAACAGCAGGCGGCGGTCGGTCACGGCCAGCGCCACGCCCCGCCAGCGTCCCAGCACCCACACCAGCAAGGCCAGGAAGGCAGCCGACCACAGGATACGATGCGCCAGTATCTCGACTGCCGGCACATGCTGGACCAGTTTGAAATAGATCGGCGCGATGCCCCAGAACAGGAAGGCGCCCAGGCCGAAGCCGATGCCGATCAGGCTTTCCCGGCGCGCGGCGCGCGGATCGCCAACGGGCTGTGGGGTAGGCTGGGGGATGTGTGTCTTGCTGGTCATGCAGTTCTTCTACAGGCGCGCAAAGGGGCCGGTCGCCCGTCTATGGCATACCGGCCCCGGCGCGTCAGCCCGCAGGCGTCGCAGGTCAGCCCTGCCAGAACGGCTTGCGGATTTCCGGCGAGAGTTGCTGGCGCGTCAGCCCGACATCGCGCAGTTGGCGATCATCCATCTCTGCCAGGGTATATCGGCGTTCCGCGCGCGCCTGCAAGCGCCATAGAAACGTCAGCAGCCCCAGCACAACGCCGCGGACGGAGACCGCGCCGCGCAGGGGCCGGAGGGCCGGCAGGGCATCGGGAAACCGCCTCGTGGTCTGGGTCGACATCTGTATCTCCATTCAGATGACCGAATTGTCCTTATGACAATCACGGGACAGCGTCAGCCGTCTATGCCTCAGAATTTCTTATATTTCGAGGGGGTGCACAAACGATCCTTTTTCATGTCAGGCCTAGAATTTCTAATGCTGGAAAGGGCCCCTGAAACAAAGAAAAAGCCTCCGATCACGGGGATCGGAGGCTAGGTCAACAGGGGGATACAGCCCGAAAGGCGGGACAAAATCAGCCCCGCCAGAAGGGTTTCCGGATCTCGCTCTGAATATCCGACCGGCTGAGACCGACGTCGTGCAGGCGGTAATCGTCCAGAGACGCGAGATGGTGGCGCTGTGCGGCCCGTTCCTGCCAGAGCAGGAGCAGATCGAGCAGCCCGACCACGGCGCCGTCAAAAGCCAGGCGGCCAAACCGCGGCAGCCGGGCGGTGAGGAGGGAGCCAGCCGGGGCTGGTTCCGTGCAGGGGGAAAGCTGAGCAGTCATCGGTGCCTCCTTAGTTGGCTGAATTGTCCTAATGACAATCCAGCGACACCACGTGGTTGTTGGACACTATAAATCGTGGTTTTCTTGGGTCTTCACAAACGATACTAATTTATGATCCTCATAAGTTTTTGTAGGGCATGACCATGAGCCGCCGATTGCCGCCTCTGACCGCGATCCGGGCCTTTGAGGCCGCTGCCCGCCTGCTCAGCTTCACCAAGGCGGCGCAGGAACTGAACGTCACCCAGGCGGCGGTCAGCCATCAGGTAAAGGCGCTGGAGGGCTGGCTGAACCTGCCGCTGTTCCGGCGCAGCAGCCGGGCCCTGTTCCTGACCGATGAGGGCCAGACCTATCTGGCGGTGGTGCGCGACTGCCTGGACAAGCTGGCCGAGGGCACGCATCGGCTGCAGGCCCGTGACAAGGCGGGGCGGCTGACCGTCTCCACCTTCCAGTCCTTTGCCGCCGTCTGGCTGGTGCCGCGCCTCGGGCGCTTCCGCCTGCAGCACCCGGAAATCGATGTCTGGGTGGCGGCAAGCGACGCCATTGTCGATTTCAACCAGGAGGATATTGATTGCGGCATCCGCTATGGCACCGGGCGCTGGCCCGGCGTAAAGGCGGTGCGGTTCATGACCGAGAGCATCTTCCCGGTATGCAGTCCGAAGCTGCTGAACGGCCCGCATCCTTTGCGCGTGCCGGAGGATCTGGTGCGCCACACGCTGCTGCACGACCATATGCATGAGGATTGGCGGATGTGGCTGATGGCGGCGGGCGTGGCGGATATCGATTCAGCGCGCGGCCCCACCTTCAGCCATTCCAGCATGGTGTTGCAGGCCGCCATAGACGGGCAGGGCGTGGCGCTGGGCCGCAGTGCGCTGATGCGCGAGGCGATTGCCGAGGGCAAGCTGGTTCAGCCGTTCAAATTCTCGCTGAACGCGCATCATTCCTATTACTTCATCTGCCCGGAGGCCTCGGCCGACCGGCCCAAGGTCATCGCCTTCCGCGACTGGCTGTTTGCGGAGGCTGAACGCGACGGGTTGCGGATAACGGAGTAGCCGCTAGCCCAGCAGCGTCTCGATCCGGTCGAGGCAGTCATGCAGGGTGGCCGGCGCACTGGCGAAGCACAGCCGCAGATGCCCTTCCCCGCCGGGGCCGAAGGCAGCGCCGGGGGCAAGGCCGACGCGCTGCTCCGCGACCAGCCGCTTGGCGAAGGCGACGCTGTCGGTCATGCCATCCAACGCGAAGAAATGATAGAAGGCGCCCTTGGGCTGCACCATGCGGATGCGCGGGTGCCGTGACAGCCGGTCATAGACGATGTCGCGCCCCTCGCGGTAGCGCGCGACCGACCGGGCGATGAAATCCTCGCCCTGCTGCACCGCGACGATGCCGGCATGCTGGGCGAAGGTGGCAGCCGAGGCGGTGTTGAACTCGTTCATCTTCAGCAGGGTGGGGATGATGCCGGGCGGGGCGGTGATCCAGCCCATGCGCCAGCCGGTCATGCTCCAGGATTTGGAGAAGCTGTTGATCACCAGCACCGGGTCATCCTCGCCGGCGATCTCCAGGAAGGAAGGCGCGCGCCGCCCCTCATAGACCATGCGGTCATAGACCTCGTCGGCGATGATCCACAGGCCCTTCTCGCGGGCGAAGGCGACGAGCTGCCGCTGCTGTTCCGAGGGCATCACCCAGCCGGTCGGGTTGTTCGGCGAATTGATGAAGATGGCGCGGGTGTTGCCGTCGCAGGCCTCAAGCAACCGGTCAAGATCGAGCTGCCAGCCCTCATTGCCCATTGTCAGTTCGACCGGCCGGACCTCGCCGCCCATGATGCGCACCGTCTCGGCGCAATTCGGCCAGAGCGGGCTGGTGGTGACGACATTGGTGCCGTAATCCACCAGTGACTGCATGACGATCTGGATGGCGTTCATGCCGGATGCGGTGACGACGATACGATCCGCCCGGATCGGCTTTCCGTTCAGCGGCGTCAGATAATCGGCCAGGGCCTGGCGAAGCGCCGGCACGCCCGCACTCTCGGTATAGAAAACATGCCCGGCCTTCAGCGCCTGGTTTGCCGCTTCGCAAATGAAATCGGGCGTTGGCAGGTCGGGCTCGCCGAACCACAGCGGCGTCACGCCACCCAGCTGCATGCCGAAATGCGCGACCTCCCGGATGCCGGAATCGGCCAGCCGGACGATGTCCGGGCGGATGACAGGCAGAGATTCTGGGTGCGGCATGGCGGGCGCTTTCGGCTGTCGGGCGGATCAGCCCTTATCCGACACGCCCGCAGCCCGGAGCAACCCCGGAATCGTCACGAGGACAATGCGGGAGGATTACCGCCCCTTGAAGACCGGCACTCGCTTCTCGCGGAAGGCGGCGACGCCTTCGCGGTAATCCTCGGTGCGGCCGGCTTCGCGCTGGGCATCGCGTTCGATGTCGAGCTGGCTGTCGAGGGAATGGGTGCTTGATGCCTGGAGGGCCAGCTTGGTCAGGCCCAGCGCCCGTGTCGGCTGGGTGGCAAGCTGCCGCGCCAGTGCGGTAGCCTCTGTCATCAGCTCGGCGTCGGGGATGACCTTCCAGATCAGGCCCCATTCGGCGGCGCGCTTTGCGTCCAGCTTCTCGGCGGTCAGCGCCAGCGCCATCGCGCGGGCATGGCCGACGAGGCGCGGCAGCAGCCATGTGCCGCCGCAATCCGGCACCAGCCCGATGCGGGCGAAGGCCTGGATGAAGCTGGCGGATTCGGCGGCCAGCACGATGTCGCAGCACAGCGCGAAGTTCGCCCCGGCCCCGGCAGCGACACCGTTCACCGCGCAGATAATCGGCTTCGGCAAAGCGCGTAGCCGCTTCACCAGCGGGTTGTAGCGTTCCTCCAGCGAGGCACCGAGATCGATGTCGTCGCTGATCACCTTGCGGTCGCCGAGATCCTGCCCGGCGCAGAAACCGCGCCCGGTGCCGGTGATCAGGATGGCGCGGATGGCGTCGTCCTTCTCCGCCGCGTCCAGCGCCAGTGTCATTTCGCCCAGCATGGTGGTGGTGAAGGCGTTCAGCTTGTCGGGCCGGTTCAGGGTGATGGTCGTCACCCCCTCGGCGCTATCGACCAGCAGCGTTTCGTAAGCCATGAGCGGTTCCCTCAGATTTTTTATAAAGCGCCGGGTTTCAGCAGATCATCCGGCAGCGTGTCGATTTCCATCAGCAGGCCGGCCAGCTTCTCGGCCGCATGCTCGACGATCATCCGGCCCTTGCGGGCATCGGCCAGCGTGGCATCGCCCAGCGCACCGGCATAATGCAGATCCTGCGTCATCCAGGCAAAGCCGGTCTGGGCGACAAGCGGGTGGGTCTGCGCCAGCTCGGACATGCGCGAGGTGAAATTTCCCAGCCGGTCGAGGCGCACCTTGTGCGGTTCCAGATGCAGCATCATCGAGGTCTCGACCGCGCCGCCATGAATGCCATGCGCCAGTTCGTCGGCCGGGAAGAAACCCTCCGGCATCTCGGCGCGCAGCTCGGGCGGGATTTCCGCCGGCAGGCCGAAATCATACCAGTTCGCGGCCACCACCAGCATCTCCAGCCGGACTCGCAGATCGACCGCGATGATGTCCATGATCTGCGGCTGGCCGCCATGCGAGTTGAACAGCACCAGCTTGCGGAATCCCGCACGGGCGACCGATTCCGCAATCTCAGTGCACTGCCGGATCAGGGTTTCGGCGGAGACGGTCAGCGTGCCGGGAAAGCCCTGATGCTCATTGCTCTTGCCGATCTCGATCAGCGGCAGCACCAGGATCGGCAGGCTGGCCTGCAGGCGGCCCAGCGCGCGTTCGACAATGCCGGCATTCAGATCGGCATCGACACAGAGCGGCAGATGCGGGCCATGCTGTTCGATGGCGGCCATCGGGAGGATGAGGATCGTGCGGTCCCGGTCCAGTGCGGCGATCTCGACCGTCGTCAGGTCGCGCCAGTACCGGCTGGGGAGAAGGGGCTGTGAGTCAGGTTGCAAGTTTTTCTTCCGCTGCTTCGGATGCGGAGCCGTCACCAACCGCTTGTGGCAGCGTTCCAGAAACGCCCGCCAGCTATCTGCGGGATGGTGAGTACCGTTCGGCTATCCGTGTTGGTGCAAGGTTGCACACATTGCCTGGCGCGGGAAGCCTACTCGGCCGGGGCAGGCTTTGCGGATGGCGGTGGCGATTGCCGCTTTTCCCACCAGCTCAGCAGCCCGCCCAGAATGCCCTTGGGCATGAAGATGATGAACAGGACCAGCAGCAGGCCATAGATCGTGCCGTCCAGCCCGTGAACGTCATGGCCGACCATGATGCGCAGCGATTCTGCCAGCATCAGCGTGAACACCGCGCCGACCGTGGGGCCAAGCTGGACATACATGCCCCCGGCGATCACCGCGAAGACGATCTGCAGGGATATGGCGATGCCCGACACCGTCTCCGGGTTGATGTAGAGCTGGTATTGCGCATAGAGCACGCCGCCCAGCGCCGTCAGCACGGCGCTCAGCACGGTGATGGTCAGCTTGGTCCGGGTGACGTTGATGCCGACCGAGGCGGCGGCATCCTCCTCCTCGGAAATCGCCTCCAGCGCATAGCGCGACATGGAACGGTCGACCTTCTTCCAGACCCACAGGCCGAACAGCCAGACGACCAGCGCGATATAGAAGAACGTCTCCTTATCGGCGAATTGCAGGGCGTAGAGCGAATTGGCGGTGTCCGCCGAGCGCGGGGTCATGCCAAGCGAGCCGCCGGTATTGTCGCGCAGGGCGACGATGGTCAGCCGCACCACCTCGCTGAGCGCCAGCGTCACCAGGGCGAAATAATGCCCGACGATGCGGAACCGGAAGCAGGGATAACCGATGACGACCGCGACAAGCGCCGACAGGCCGAGGCCGATCGGCAGGCCGAGCCAGGGCGACAGCCCGATCTGGTTCCACAGCATGGTGACCGTATAGGCGCCGATGCCGAGAAACGCGCCATGGCCCAGCGAGACCAGCCCGAACCGGCCCATGATCGACCAGCTGGTATAGATGAAGCCCCAGATCAGAATGGTGATCAGCAGGTGCAGATAGTAATTGCCGATATCGAGCAACGGAATTGACGCCAGCGCCAGCACGCCGATCAGGGCCAGGAGACGGTTCATGCTCAGCGCCTCCTCGACAGAATGCCCTGGGGCTTCACGAACATCATCAGGATGAAGAAGGCGAAGGCGACGACATAGCCCCATTCGATGGCGAAGAAGAAGCCGCCGACCGAGATGAACTGGCTGAAGATGAAGGCGGCCACGAAGCCGCCGACCATGTTGCCCAGCCCGCCCATGACGCAGATCATGAAGGTGATCGGTCCGAAGGACAGGCCGATGGCGGGATGCACGTCATATTGCAGCACCAGCAGGCAGGCGGCCAGCCCGGCCAGCCCGCCGCCGATGGCCGAGGTGATGAGGTAGATTTTCTTCGGGTTCACGCCCATCAGCGGCATGATCGCGCGGTCCTGGCTGATCGCCCGGATGGCCGTGCCCAGATAGGTCCGGGTCAGGAACAGATACAGCGCCACCATGCCGGCAAGTGCCGCAACGAAGGCCAGTACCCGGGCGAAGCTGAAATACATCTCGTTGAATTCCAGCACCGGCAGGCGCAGGCCGATATTGCGGAATTCCACGCCGAAGACCAGCGTTGCCAGCGCCTGCAGGAAGAACAGCACGCCGCCGGTCACCAGCAGCTGGTTGATCGGCGCCGAGGACAATACCGGCTGGATCACCAGGTAATGCAACAGCGCGCCCAGCGCCGCGACCGCCAAGATGCCGAGCAGGAAGGCCGGTATCAGCGGCACGCCATATTGCGCGAACAGCCAGTAGACCGTGTACATGCCAAGCATCACCAGCTCGGCATAGCAGATCCAGACCACGTCGATGACGCCGAAGACCAGGTTCAGCCCCAGCGCCAGCAGCGCCAGCACGCCGCCCAGCAATATGCCGTTCAGGATCGCTTCCAGCAGGAAGATGTCGAAGATTTCCATCCGGGTCGTTCCTTCCTGAGGCCTTCTAGAGGCCGATATAGGCTTTGCGAAGCTCGTCGCTGGCGAGCAGGGTGGCGGCGGGGCCGGACAGCTTGATGCGGCCGACCTCCAGCAGATAGGCGCGGTCCACGACCTTCAGCACCTGCTGGATGTTCTGTTCGACGATCAGCACGGTGAAGCCCTCCTGCCGGATGCGGTGCACCAGCTCGAAGACCTGCTGCACGATGACCGGGGCCAGGCCGGCGGACGGCTCGTCAAGCAGCAGCAGCTTCGGCCCGCTCATCAGCCCGCGGCCAATGGCGCACATCTGCTGCTCGCCGCCGGACATGGTGCCGGCCAGCTGGTCGCGGCGTTCCTTCATCCGCGGGAACAGCGAATAGACGAAATCCAGCCGCTCCTGGAAATGCGCCCGCGCGGAGGGGATGAAAGCCCCCATGCGCAGGTTTTCCTCGACTGTCAGGCGCGGGAAAAGGCGGCGGTGTTCGGGCACATGGGCGATGCCCATATCGATCACCTTGTAGGGGGCAACATCGCGCAGCGATGTGCCCTCCATCGTTAGATCGCCCTTGGTCACATCGATCAGCTTCGAGATGACGCGCAGCAGCGTGGTCTTGCCCGCCCCGTTCGGCCCGATCACGGCAACCGCCTCGCCGGCCTCGACCTTCAGGCTGACATCGAACAGCGCCTGGAAACTGCCATAGCCTGCCGTAACGTTCTGCAGCTCAAGCACGGGCATCACCCCCGGCATCACCCCCAGCGTCACCCTGGGCATCGGCGATCTTGATCTCCTCGCTGCCGAGATAGACCTCGATGACGCGGGGATCGCGCGCCACCTCGCGCGGCAGCCCCTCGGCGATCTTCTCGCCATGGTCGAGCACCATGACGCGGTCGACCACGCGCATCAGCACGCCCATGATGTGCTCCACCCAGATGATGGTGATGTTCTTCTCGCGGCGGATCAGGCTCAGCATGTCGGCGGCCTGCTCCATCTCATGCTCGTCCAGACCGCCCAGGCTTTCGTCAGCGAGCAGCAGTTTCGGCTGGGTCGCCAGCGCCCGGGCCAGCTCCAGCTTCTTCAGCCCGGCAGCCCCCAGCCCGTCGACCGGCGATTTCGGGTCGCTCGGCAGATTCACCAGGTTCAGCGCTTCCTCTGCCTGTTCCCAGGCGCGGGTCCGGCTGATCTGGCCGTTCTGCCCGTAATAGGCGGCGACGGCGATATTCTCCAGGATCGACAGCCGCTTGAACGGTCGTGGTATCTGGAAGGTCCGGCCGATCCCCAGATGACACGCGGCCATAGGCGGCCGGCCGCCAATATCCTGGCCGAGAAAGCTGATCGATCCCTCCGATGGTGCCAGCGTGCCGGCGATCAGGTTGAAGGTGGTGCTTTTACCCGAGCCATTTGGCCCGATAAGCCCCAGGATTTCGCCCTGCTCCAGGGCGAAGGAGATGCGGTCGACGGCCGTGAAGCCGCCGAACCGCTTCGTCAGGTTTGTGACGCTGAGCATGGGAAATAACGAACCAGCGCCGTTATTTCGCGTATGTGTGGCCTTTGGGCAGGGGCAGTGTCGGATCGACGGTCTTGATCGCCGCCGGCCACACCACCTTCGTCGCCCCATCGACATATTGCATGACGACCGGGCTGGAGCGCTCGTTCTGGCCGGCCATCGGCGTGCCGGGGCCGAAGAATTTCACGCCATAGCCCTGGATCGTACCGCCGACCGGAATATCGGTTTCCAGCGCCGCCTTGCGCAGTGCCTCGGGGTTGAAGCCACCATGCTTCTTGATCGCGCGCGGCAGCACGTCGGTCAGGAAAATCCAGGTCTGGTTGAAGCCCATCGAGGTGTGCGGCGGCACTTCCTGGGCGTTGGTTTCAGCCTTGTAGCGCTTCACCATCTCGGCCGTCACATCGCCCAGCCCGGCGGCCAGGGTCTTCGGGTCGAGCAGCTGGGCGGCCACCGGATCGACATTGTAGATGAAATCCGCATCTTTGCCGAAGGTCTCGCGCAGCTTGTCGATCTGGCCATAGCCCGCACCATGGCCGATCAGCGCATCCCATTTCAGGCCAAGCTCGCGGGCCTGACGCAGGAACAGGGTGATGTCCGGGTTATAGCCGGTGTGCAGGATGACATCCGGCCGGGCGCGCTTCAGCTTGGTCACCAGGCTGGACAGATCCGGCGAGGTGGCGGCATAGCCTTCCTTGAGCACGATGTTCAGGCCCAGCTCCTTGCAGGTCGCCTCATTGCCGGAGGCGACGCCGGCGCCATAGGGGCCGTCCTCATAGATGATGGCGATGCGCAGATCCTTGGGCTCCTTGCCCAGCCGGGACTTGGCGTTTTCATTGGCGAACACGCAGGAGGCCTCGCCGAACTGGTCGGAATGCACCTGGCTGCGGAAGACGTATTTCAGGTTCTTGTCCTTGAACACCGAGGAGGCGACGCAGACATTCGCCCACATGAAGCGCTGCAGCTGATCGACGCGCTGGGCCATCGGCACGCAATGCGCGCTGGAGAAGACGCCCATGATGAGATCGACCTTTTCCTGCTCCAGCAGGCGGGTCATCTCATTGATGGCGACTTCCGACTTCGACTGTGCGTCGGCATAGGTGGCGATGATCTTGTGACCCTCGACCCCGCCGCGTTCATTGATGATGTCGATGGCCGATTTGGTGCCAATGGCAGCGGCCTGTGACCCACCGGCGGCGAACGGGCCGGTATAGTCGAAGATTACGCCGATCTTGATATCGGCCTGGGCCGGGACGGCCAGCAGAAACGCAGCCGCAAACACACCCGCACAGGCTCCAGAGAGCCGTTGAAACAGCGTCATGATTTCCTCCCTCAAGGATGCCCGATTTTCAGGCTTATCGCTTATTAGTAATTAATGCGATGTTCGGGGGGCGGGGACAGCTTGTCAACGGGCAAGACAAGGAGAGGGGCTGCAAACTGCATTATGATGCCGCACCCCTCTTGCCGGTGTCCGGCTTTTGCCTATACTCCGGCGCTTTCCAAAATTCCCTAATCTTCGTCAGAAGGCGTGTTTTCCATGGCGGATAAGAAGATCAAGAAGGTCGTGCTGGCCTATTCCGGCGGCCTGGATACCTCGGTGATCCTGCGCTGGCTGCAGGATGCCTATGAGTGCGAGGTGGTGACCTTCACCGCCGATCTCGGCCAGGGCGAGGAGCTGGAGCCGGCCCGCAAGAAGGCCGAGATGATGGGCGTGAAGGAAATCTTCATCGACGATCTGCGCGAGGAATTCGTACGCGACTTCGTCTTCCCGATGTTCCGCGCCAATGCGCTGTATGAGGGCCTGTATCTGCTCGGCACCTCCATCGCCCGGCCGCTGATCTCCAAGCGCCAGATCGAGATTGCCGAGATGGTCGGCGCCGACGCCGTCGCCCATGGCGCCACCGGCAAGGGCAACGACCAGGTGCGCTTCGAGCTTTCCTATTACGCGCTGAAGCCGGACATCAAGGTGATCGCCCCCTGGCGCGAATGGGATCTGAATTCCCGCACCAAGCTGATCGACTATGCCGAGAAGAACCAGATACCCATCGCCAAGGACAAGCGCGGCGAAGCGCCCTTCTCGGTCGATGCCAATCTGCTGCACATTTCGGCCGAGGGCAAAGTCCTGGAGGACCCCTGGAACGAGGCGCCGGATTACGTCTATTCCCGCACCGTCGATCCGGAAAAGGCACCGGACACCCCGACCTATATCGAGGTCGAGTTCGAGAAGGGCGACGCAATCGGCATCGACGGCGTAAAGCTGAGCCCGGCCGAGCTGCTGACCAAGCTGAACGAGCTGGGCGGCAAGAATGGCATTGGCCGCCTCGACCTGGTCGAGAACCGCTATGTCGGCATGAAGTCGCGCGGCATCTACGAGACGCCGGGCGGCACCATCCTGCTGGCGGCCCATCGTGGCATTGAGAGCATCACGCTCGATCGCGGTCAGGCGCATCTGAAGGACGAGCTGATGCCGCGCTATGCCGAGCTGATCTACAATGGCTACTGGTTCTCGCCGGAGCGCGAGATGATCCAGGCCGCCATCGACGCCTCGCAGAAATATGTCAGCGGCACCGTGCGGCTGAAGCTCTACAAGGGCAATGTCGACGTGGTCGGGCGCAAATCGCCGTTCAGCCTGTACAGCGCCGCGCATGTCACCTTCGAGGAAGACACGGTCTATGACCAGCGCGACGCGCAGGGCTTCATTAAGCTGAACGCGCTGCGACTGCGCCTCGCCAAGAACGCCCGGGGCTGACCCAGGCGACATTCTGTGAAAACGCCGCCCTTCGGGGCGGCGTTTTTATTCAGCGCGTCAGGGGCACGCCAGCAAAATAGGGGTGGCCCAGGATCAGCAGCAGCACCACAATCACTGTTACGCCCAGCTTGCGCCAGCCAATGCCGGGCCAGTCGAAGCTTGTGCGCCCCTCGATGATCGCCAGGAACGGCACCAGCGAGGTTGAGATTGCCACCGGCCCCCATTGCGCGCCCAGCCGTTCCGCCCGCTTGGCATCGATCGCCAGCATGCCGCCAAAGGCCAGGATGGCGAGGCCGCCAAACAGGATGATGCTGGCCTGATCGCCATTCGCCAGCAGATGCACCAGCGCCCACAGGCCGATGCCCCACATCACCGGATGGCGGGTGATGCGGAAGATGCCGGGCGTCGGGTCCGGTGCCTCGAAGGCGCGCTCGCCACCCACGGCGGTCGGGTTTGGTGTCATGTAGCCGCAGACCACCAGCAGCACGGCAAAAGGCATCACGGCGAAGGGCACATGGCGCATCCAGCCGGCCATCGGCCAGATCTCGACATAGGGCGCATGGATATAGGCGAAGATCAGCCAGACGAAAAAGATGGTCGAGATGCCCGAATACATGCCAAGAAAGCCGCGTTCGCCCAGCCACCCCACGACATGCGGCCGGACCAGCCGGCTCGACAGCAGGAAATGGCTGCCGATGAAGCAGAGGGCGGCGGCGAGAAGCGTTTCAATCGATCCGGTCATGCGGCGCACTATACTGTAAACAGAGGCAGGCCGCGATGCAGTTGCAGGCGCCGCCCGCAGAAGGAAAAGGCGATATGGACGACAAGAAGGACGGCCCCAAGGGTGGCCCGAAAGACGGCAGGGATCTGCGCGCGCAGCTGAAGGACGCGATCCTCACCCTGACGGCGGAGCGTGGGCCGGGCAAGTCGATCTCTCCCGCCGAGGCGGCCCGCGCCGTGCGGCCGGAAGACTGGAACCGGCTGATGGGCATGACCCGCCATGCCGCCATCGAACTGGTGCGCGAGGGCCGCATCGAGATTCTGCGCAAGGGCAAGCCGGTCGATCCCGACGAGGTGCGCGGTGTCGTGCGCCTGCGTCTGGTGCAGGAAGGTGCCGCTAGCGCGCCGGTGGAAGAAGAATAGGCCAGCGTGCTACACTAAGCGCCATGGATATCGAGTCGCCCGAACCGGAATCCCGCCGCCCGCGCATCTCTACCGAGGCGCTGGTGCAGATCGCCGTGCTGCTGGGTTTCGCGGTGATCGGCGTTTTCGCGCTGCCCTATGCGGCGGAAAGCGCGCTGATGCAGCAGGTCTGGATTGCCATATGCGGCATGGCCGGGCTGTAGCCCGACCGGTAAAAAGGCCTCAGTGGCCGGCGTGCTGCTGGGCGCCGGGCTTCAAGGTGAAACGGCGGCCGCAATAGGGGCAGTCGATCCGCCCTTCATCGCCGAGATTGAGGAAAACCCGCGGATGACCCAGCGCCCCGCCGCCGCCGTCGCAGGCGACCCGCTGCTCGGTCACTTCGATGGTTTCCACCGGTTCGCTGATCGTGGCCATGCTGTTTCCCCGCGTGAATTTGGGCGATGTGCAGCGTATTGCCACAAACGCCCCATAAGATTGCCCCGAATTTCGGCGGATGATACCCATTGTCGCCGCGCGATCAACCAGCTTCGCATATGAGATCGGAAGACACCATGACTGCCCCTTTTCAGACCGGCCCCCTGCAAGACGGCCTGCCGGACAACGCCATCGAGATTTCCGGACTGACCAAGCGCTATCGCGGCCGCTCCGGCGAGACCCTGGCGCTCGACGGCGTCGATCTGGCGATTCCGCGCGGCAGCCTGTTTGCCCTGCTGGGACCGAACGGGGCGGGCAAGTCGACCCTGATCAACATTCTGGCCGGGCTGGTGCGCAAGACCAGCGGCACGGCGCGCATCTGGGGGATCGATATCGAGCAGCATCCACGCCAGGCCGCCTCGGCCATCGGCATCGTGCCGCAGGAGCTGAACCTGGATGCCTTCTTCACGCCGCGCGAGGCGCTGGAGCTGCAGGCCGGCATGTATGGCGTGCCGGCATCCGAGCGCCGGACCGATGAAATCCTGGCCCGCATCGGCTTGAGCGACAAGGCCGATTCCTATGCCCGCAGCCTGTCCGGCGGCATGCGGCGCCGGCTGCTGGTCGGCAAGGCCATGGTGCACAACCCGCCGGTGCTGGTGCTGGACGAGCCGACCGCCGGCGTCGATATCGAACTGCGCCAGCAGCTCTGGGCCGAGGTGAAGCGGCTGAATGACGAGGGGGTGACCATCGTCATCACCACCCATTACCTGGAAGAGGCCGAGGCGTTGTGCGACCGCATCGCGATCATCAATCAGGGCCGACTCGTCGCCTGCGAGGACAAGGACACGCTGCTGCGCCGGATCGACGGCAAGACGCTGATCCTGACCGTCGAGCGTCCGCTCGACGCGGTGCCGGCGGCCTTGCAGTCCTTCCAGCCGGAACTGCGCCAGGGCGGCCGCCAACTGGTCATCCAGTACCGGCCGAGCCATGTGCGCATCGCCGATATTCTCGATGCGGTGACGGCCAGCCGTCTGGCCATCACCGATCTGTCGACCGAGGAAACCGATCTGGAGGATATCTTCCTGCAGCTCACCCGCGCTGCGCGGCACGACGTAGCGCCGGCAGCGGCGGCGTGACCGGCGTGCGGCGCTGGGAATTGGCGGGCCGATGCGCTTTCCGGTCAGCGATCTAGGGATACCCGGACCCTTGCGCCTGCCGTTTCGCCTGGTGATCGCGATGGGCCTGCTGGCGATGGCGGCGGTGGCCTGCGTGCCCAGCCTGGCGCCGCTGGGCGGCGTGCCCTCGCAGCCGGCGCTCACACCTCTTAAGGCGGAAACTGCCGGGGGGACAATGGGGCGCGGCGTGGTTGCCGATCCCGCCGTGCTGCGGGCGCTCGATGTCGAGGGCGAGCACGGCCAGGCGCTGATGCCGGACGGCCTCGCTTTGCCCTATGATGCCTATCGCCCGCTGCATCGCGAGCCGCGCGGGGTCATCGTCGCCCTGCATGGCTTCAATGATTATCGCGGTGCCTATCGCCTGTCCGGCCCGGCGCTGGCGGCGCAGGGGCAGGTGGTCTATGCCTATGACCAGCGCGGCTTCGGTGATTCGCCGTTTCGCGGCCGCTGGGCCGGGACAGAGCGTCTGACGGCCGATCTGGCCGAGATGGTGGAACTGGTCCGGGGCCGGCATCCCGGCCTGCCGGTCACCATTCTGGGCCATTCCATGGGCGGCGCTGTGACGCTGGCGGCGATGGGCGGGGCGAACCCACCGCGCGCCGACCGGGTGGTGCTGGCAGCCCCGGCGGTCTGGGGCCGCAGCACCATGCCGTTCTACCAGACGGCGGCGCTGTGGATCGGTGCCCATACCCTGCCCTGGATGACGGTGACCGGGCGCGGCCTGGGCAAGCTTGCCTCGGATAATCTCGACATGCTGCGCCAGTTGGGCCGCGACCCACGGGTGATCAAGGAAACCCGGCTGGAGGCGATCTGGGGGCTGGTCAATCTGATGGATGACGGGCTGGAAAGTGCCGCCCGGCTGCACATCCCCGCCCTGATCCTGTATGGCGCGCGTGACGAGATCGTCCCGTCCGCACCGGTCTGTCGCATGCTGCGCCGGCTGCCGCTCGATGAGGCGCAAACCCGCCGGATCGCGGTTTATCCCGAGGGCTGGCACATGATGCTGCGCGACCTGCACGGCCCGCTCGTGCAGCGCGATATCAGTGCCTGGCTCGCCGATCCGCGCGCCGATTTTGCCTCGGCAGCCGATATCCCGGATGGCTGGCCCCGCGCTCTGTGCGGCCCCGGCCCGTTCGATGCGCTTTCCGCCGCTGCCGGAAGCTGAAAGGCACCGCACTAAGCTGTTTGCAACCGGCCCGGCTTTCGCCTAAGGTGCGCCTCGCTACGCACCGGCCCGTCACAACAGACCGGCCCGGCCACTAATGCACCCGTAGCTCAGCTGGATAGAGTACTGCCCTCCGAAGGCAGGGGTCACAGGTTCGAATCCTGTCGGGTGCACCAATTTCCCACCATTCAGAATAAAACTGCGAACGCTCTGGATCAGAGTGTCGTCTTTAGCCGCATTCCGCCGTATCGAGCGCCAGCCTCTGGCCAAGCCCGCTGATGAAAGCGGCAATGCCGCGTGCGGAAAGCGCATAACTGGCACGACCAGCGTTTTCGGCGTCGATACGGATGAAGCTGTTGATGCCGACCACCCGGCCGCAGGCATCGACCAGCGGGCCGCCGCTATTGCCCTGGGAAATATCGGTGGAGTGCACCAGCACCTCGTCGCCGGTCGGCAGGGTCTGCACCGCCTGGATCGAGCCCTTATTCAGCACCAGCGCCGGGGCGGCGGTCAGGTCGCCGGCCAGCAGCCGCCACATGCTGTCATCGGCCATGGTCAGGAAACCGGGATATCCCGCTGCCACCACCGGCTGCAAGGCGTCATACTGGCTGGTCAGGCCCAGCACCTGTGTCGGCTTGGCGTCCGGCACCCGGATCAGCGCATAATCGATGGCGCGGTCGTCCTGCTTCTGCGACAGGGCGATGACCTGGCCCTTCACCACCCGGCCGATGGCGCGCGAGGTGACGGCGACCTCGCCATTGGTCGCCTCCTCAGCGACATGACGGTTGGTCATCAGCAGGTCGGGCGCGATGAAGAAGCCGGTGCCGGCACTGTCGCCGGCCAGCACCATGGCGGTCGCCGCCCGCAACCGCTCGCGCAGCGCGCTCGTCGAGAGCGGGCCCGCAGGCGAAGGGCTTGCAGGCGGGGTGGCGTCGGCGGAGACAGGGGCGGTAGTGTCCGGAAGGGCCGCACCCTGCTTCACCGTGCCCGGCGGGCACTCATCGGCGGCGATCTCGGCCTGAAGCCTTTCGGCTTCCGCCTGCAAGGTGGCGAGGCGGTCCAGCTCGACCTGGTTCACCGGGCCCGGCACATCGCGATATTCCACCGCCGGCTGGCGCAGCCACAGCCAGAGCGCCAGGCCCAGAATTGCCAGCACCAGCAGCGCATAGGCGGCAATCCAGGGTGCTGTCAGCACCGGCTTGCGGTCGTCATGGGCCGAATCGGCTGTCATCGGGCGGGCACCGTCCATTGCGGGTCCGGCATCATAGGCAGACCGGCACGCCGGAACAATGACCGGTAGCAATTGGCGAATATACCGTTGCGGGTCATTGCTGTCTGGTTGCCCCCCGGCGGTTGCGCTAGGCTGCGACACCGAACCGGACAGATGGCACCCCAGACGTGGCAACCGCGACCCTGATCAGAACCGCCTCGCCGGCCGGGCGACGCCCGCTGGGCGTGCAGGGCCAGCAGGTGATCGATTCCCATCGCCAGATCGATGCGGTGCTGCGCAGCCGGCTGGGGGCGGGCCATGCCGATCTGTTCGCCCGGCCGGAACGCAAGACCGATGGCGGCTTCGACTGGTACGCCGCCTGGTCCGGGACGGTGCAGCCTTTATCCGATCTGCCGCCAGAGCAGCGCGCCCCGCATGAGGCGGATATCGCGCAGAAACTGGCGGATATCCGTACCCTTGCGGCTGAACAGGCGAGCCGCGGCGGCTCCGGCGCCACCCTGTCCGAGATGCTGGAACGCGCAACCCAGCTTGCCGACACATCGGATGCCTATCTGGTCGAGGGCCGCCCGGTCCTGACCTTCTGGGGCTTTGTGCCCGAAGACCCGGCCCATGCACCCGCCAGCTTCACCCCCATCGGCGCGGTGGCAAAGGCAGAGGTTGCAGCACCTGTCGCTGCCGCCCTGGCTGCCCCCGCCGCCGGGTGGGGCGGCTGGTGGCGCTGGCTGCTCCTGTTATTGCTGCTGATACTGCTGCTCCTGCTGGCGCTGAAAGCCTGCGAGCCGGTGCCGCCGGTCATCGTCGAGCGGCCGGTGGAAGAGGAACCGGCTGATCTTGCAGGAATGGAGGAACGCCTGGCCGCGTTGCGTGCCGAGCGGGAGGAGCAGCTGAAATCCTGCCTCGTCCCGCCGATCCCGCGCAGCGAGATACCGGCGATCCCGACCGAGCCGCCGGCAGTTACCCCACCGCCCGCGACGCCGCCCCAGCAAACCCCGGCGCTGCCTGACCTGCCATCCCTGCCGGAAATTGCGCAGGTGCCTGCAACCCCGGCGCCGACACGCCAGCCGCCTGCGCAGAACAGCTGCGTGCCGAATCGCCAGCCCTATGAAGCGCCGGAGGTGGTGCTGGTCGTCGATGCCTCGGGCAGCATGCGCGACAGCATTCCGGGTGCGGCAAACCGGATGCAGGCGGCCCAGCGTTCCATCGGGCAGCTTGTCGCCGGACTGCCGCAGGATGTCGATGTCGGACTGGTGGAATTCACCGACTGCTCCCGCATTGAGCGCGACCGTTTCTACAGTGCGAATGAGCGCACACAGCTGATGGGCCGGGTGAACAGCCTGACGCCGGATCGCGGCACGCCGCTGGCCCGCTCGGTGGAGCGTGCCGGCTCGGTGATTTCCAGCCAGGTCGATGGTGTCGTGGTGGTGGTGACCGACGGCGCTGATTCCTGCGGCGGCGATCCCTGCGCTGCCGCCCGTGCGATGGCGAGCAGCAAGCCGAATGTAAAGATCAACGTGATCGATATCAGCGGCTCTGCCAGCAATCCCACGGCGCAATGCATGGCGCAGGCGACCGGTGGCCGCGTCTTCCAGCCGAACAGCGCCGCCGATATGCAGATAATGGTGCAGCAGGCCAGCGAACAGCCGGATATCCGCTCATGCCGATAGGATTCGCCGGCCCTCTCCTGCGCAGCTCCGGCATGGATGAATACCGGCCTCTCGGCGCGCTCGGCCAGCCGGCCTATCTCAGCCACCGCAAGCTGGTCGCGGCCCTGACCCCGCGCCTGGGGCCGGCCGCCGCGCAGTATCTCGCCCGGCCGGAGATCGACGAGGCCAACCGGCAGGTGCATTGGCATGCCGAGATCGACGGACCGGTGCGCCGCTGGGCCGATCTGCCGGAGGAGGAGCAGGCGCGGTTTGCGCCCAGGGTGGTTGAAATCCGCGACGGGTTGCTGCGCTTCGTCGATGAGCTGGAGGCGCGAGAGGGCGTGACGCGGGCCGAAAGCGGCTTTGCCCATCTGGTGCGCCAGGCGGTGCGCTCGCCGGGGGCGGAGACGCTGTATCTGGTCGGCGACACGCCGGTCCTCACGCTCTGGGGCTTCGAGGGCGGCAGCACGTCCTTCGACACGCTCACCTTCAATCCGGTCGGCGTGCGGGCGCCTGCCATGGCGCCGGTTGCACCGGTCGCGGCGGCAGCGGTGACGGCAAGCCGCCCCTGGTGGCATTGGCTGCTGCTGGCACTGCTCGCTTTGCTGCTGCTGGGCCTGCTGTTCTGGCTTCTGCGCGGCTGCGAGATGGTCGGCGATGGCCGGGTGGTGCCGGAGCGGGTGGAGGAACGGCCGCCGGTCGAGGGTGTCCCCGATCCCGCCCTGCCGCCTGGCACCACCGGCCCCGACGCGATTCTGGTGCCGCGCGGCGATGGGACGGTAGACGGCGTTATCGCCGTACCGGAAGGAACTGTGCCCGACGCCGGCGCGCCGCCGGGCGAGCCGCCTGCCGCTGAGCCTCCGGCATCCGAACCGCCTGCGTCTGAACCCCCTGCGTCGGAGCCGCCTGCGCCGGAACAGACCCCGCCGGAACCGCCTGCGTCCGAGCCACCTCCCTCGGAGCCACCCCCATCCGAGCCACCGCCGCAGGACCAGCCACTGACTCTGCCGCCGCCCGATTCCCCGGCGGCGGGGCCGGGCAGTGTCGGCTTCCTGCAGGGCGAGTGGAAATCCGATGGCGGGCTGGTCGACCAGAGCAGCGGCCGGCCGCTAGACCAGCGCTACCGCTTCGACGATCAGGGGCAGGGCCAGGCGGTGATCCGCCGCGCCGATGGCAGTGAATGCCAGGCCCCCGCCGCCGCCAGCCGCACCGCCGATGGCGGGCTGCGCATCGCCGAACAGGGGCCGCTTTCCTGCCCGGATGGCAGCAGCTACGCCCCGTCGGTTACCGAATGCCGTCCCGGCGCGGATGGGCGGACGAGCTGCGTCGGCGTCAATCCCGACGGATCGACCTATACTGTGGGGATCAGCCGTTGAACACGTGTGCCGATAAACCCACTGCGGCTTGCATGCGCCGCGCCGATCATCCTTTAATGGGGCGCAGAAAAGGGAGCCGGGTCAGTCCATGGTGCTGAAGGAGCGTTTGCGTCACTCGAAGACAGTGTCGATCATCCCACGCAGCGGAATCCAGTTTCTCGATTTCAGGTTGCTTTCGACCGGGGACAAGCTGCCGCGCGACTGGGGCTGTCACGATGCCGTGCGTGCCGGGGCGACGCCGCAACCCGGCGAATTCGCGCTGGTCAGCCGCGATGACGAGCCGGTCAGCCTGCAGACCCGCAGCATGGCGGCGAAATACAATATCGGCCGGCGCGAGGTGTTCGAGCTGTTCGGCGACCGCTGGACGCCGCTGCCGCTTCTGCGCCGCGTCGGCGACGGCTTCTATCGCGGGCCTTCCAACTGGGCGCGTATCCGCATCATCCCGCTGCCGGAGCCGGATGAGGACGGCAATGATTATCACGTGGTGCTGGCGCTCGACACCGACCTGATGACCCATGTCGAGGGCCGGCCCTATCTGGCCCCGTCGCTGGCCGATGCGGAGGCCGGACTGCCCTTCGGGCTGGCGAATGATTCCGCCTCGGTCGGCTGGTTTCTTGCCGAGGAATGGGTCGTGCTGTGGGTGAACGAGCTGTATCGCGAGATGCTGCAGGCCCGCCGCCAGCAGCGCCAGGGCCGCCGCCGCGCCGATCCGGTGACACCGGAGGAGGTCGCGGAGGAGCTGGCCGAGACCGGCTATGCCGAGCCGCTGCTGCGCTATGCCGCCCTGCTCGACCTGCTCGACAGGGCCGAGGTCCTGCCGGAGAATGTGAAGCTGGTCGATACGCTGACCAGCCGCCGCCAGCCCTTCATCGATTGCGATCTGGTGCTGGATGTCGGCAATTCGCGCACCTGCGGGCTGATCGTGGAGCGCGACCCCGACCATGGCGCGGATGTCGCCCAGGCGGTGAAGCTGGAGCTGCGTGATCTCGGCAATCCGCAATATGTCTATTCCGATCCGTTCGAGAGCCGGGTGGAGTTCGCCGTCGCCAGCTTCGGGCGCAACCATCTCTCGCATCGTTCCGGCCGCAGTGACGCCTTTGAGTGGCCGACGTTGACGCGGGTTGGTGAGGAAGCTGCGCGCCTTGCCGGCCAGCGCGTCGGCAATGAAGGCTCGACCGGCATGTCGAGCCCGAAGCGCTATCTCTGGTCGACTGAATCGCCGGCCCAGCCCTGGCGCTTTAACCACCGCACACTGCGCGGCGATATCGAGCCGCTGGCTGCCCAGGGGCCGATGGCGGTGCTGGTGAACGATGCCGGCACGCCGCTGCACCGGGTCGGCCCGGATGGCGACAGCCTGCCGGCGATGGAGGCGCGCTATTCGCGCAGCAACTTGTTTACCTTCGCGCTGACGGAAATCTTCCTGCAGGCGCTGACCATGATCAATTCCGCCGCGCATCGCTCGCGCCGGCCGAATGGCGATAATCCGCGCCGGCTTAAGCGCATCATCATGACTATGCCCTCGGCCCTGCCGCTGGCCGAGCGCCGTATTCTGGTGGAGCGGGCACGGGCCGCGCGCGACCTGGTCTATCTGGCGCTGAAGCTGGCCAAGGTGGGTGAGGGCGGCGCGCTGGTCTGGGAAGCGGATGGCGTGGTCGAGCCGGAAATCCTGCTGGTCTGGGACGAGGCCAGCGCCACCCAGGTGGTCTATCTCTATACCCAGATCGTGAAGAATTTCGCCGGCCATGCCCCGGCTTTCTTCGCTGCCATGCGTCGGCCGGAGAATGCGGAAGCCAAGGGGCTGCGTATCGCCACGCTGGATATCGGCGGCGGCACGACCGATCTGGTGGTCACCGAATTCACCCATGAGGGCGCCGGCAATACGGTGACGATCTTCCCGGAGCAGTTGTTCCGTGAGGGCTTCAATGTGGCCGGCGACGATCTGGTCTATCGCATCATTCAGGCGCATGTGCTGGACCGCATCGAGACGGCGGTGGAGGCAGCCGGCGTGCCGAACGGGCGGGCGCTGACCGTCGATCTGTTTGGCGGCGACCGGGGCGACATGGATGTCTCCGACCAGGTGCGCCGCCAGCAATTCGCGCTGCAGGTCGCCACGCCCATCGCGCTGGCCCTGCTGTCGCGCTACGAGGCGGGGCGCGAGGCCGGCAGCGAGGCGACGACGCAGCTCGGGTTCGCCGATATTTTCGGCCCTGGCGACTTGCCGGCCGAGGGTGTCATCACCCGGCTGAATGCCGAGGTGGAGCGGCGCGGCGGCGCCGGCTTCGATCTGCGCGCCCTGGCCTTCCCGGTCGATCTGGACGCCATCGAGCAGACCGCGCGCGGGGTGTTACAGCCGATCCTGGAGGCGATGGCGGAGATTGTCTGGCGCTATCGCTGCGATCTGCTGCTGGTCTCCGGCCGGCCGTCGCGCCTGCCGATGGTGAAGGCCTGCCTGGAAGAGGCGCTGCCGATGCTGATCGGCCGGATCGTGCCGCTGCACCGGTTCCGCGTCGGCCACTGGTATCCGTTCCGCGATCATGAGGCGCGCATCGACGACCCCAAGACGACGGCGGCGGTGGGGGCGATGATCTGCGCCCTGGCCGAAGGCGGCATCGAGGGTTTCAATTTCCGGTCAGACCGTATCCGGAATCCGAAATCGACGGCGCGCTATATCGGCAAACTGGACGGTGCCGGGCGGATTCCGGCGGTCGATACCTATTACGCCGACATCGATCTGGAAGACCCCGAGACCGACCTGCCGGAGGGCGGGTTCGAGTTCCGGGGCGTCATGGCGCTGGGCTTCCGGCAATTCCCGAATGAATGGTGGCCGGCAACCCGCCTCTACACGCTGGATTACCGCAGCGAGGAGGATCGCCGCCGGCTGCACGCCAAGACGCCCATCGAGGTGCGGCTGAAACGCGGCCGGGTGCAGCGTGGCGACGGGCTGACCGAGGCGATGGAGATCGATGAAGCGCGCGATGCGAGTGGCGGCAATGTGCGCCAGTCGCTGACCCTGAAACTGCAGACATTGAGTGATGGCGATGGCTACTGGCTCGACACTGGCATCCTCCGCCGTAGCTGACGCCGCGGGCGACCTGGCAGGCGCGGCAGGTTCCGCGCGCGGCTGGGTGCGCGAGACGGCGGCGGACTCGGCACGCATCAAGTCGGAATCCCCGGCGCTGATCGATCTGTCGCGCCGGGTGGAGAATGCCGCGCGCAAGCTGGGCAACGCGGCGGCCCGGCGGATGTGCGTCGGCATCTTCGGCCCCAGCCAGGCGGGCAAGTCCTATCTGGTCTCCCGGCTGTGCAAGAAGCCTGCTTCGGCGGGCGGGGCCGACGAGCGGCTGGTGGCCGATATCGGCGGCCGGGCGATGGATTTCCTGCGCGAGATCAACCCGCCGGGCGACAAGGAATCGACCGGGCTGGTCACCCGCTTCACCAAGATCGCGGTGGCGACGCCGGATGGCTATCCGGTCTCGCTGCGGCTGCTGGGCGAGACCGATCTGGTGCGCATCTTCGCCAACAGCTTCCTGCTGGATTTCGACGCCAATAACCTGTCCTTCGATCCGCCGGGCGAGCCGGAGACGCATGCGCTGCTGACCGAGCTGCGCAAGACCGCCAAGGCCCCGCCGCTGCTGCATCTGGGCGAGCTGTCGATCTTCGATCTGAAGGAATATCTGGCGCGCAATTTCTCCAAGCGGCTGACCTTCCTGGAGCCGGCCGGCTATTGGGATTTCGCGCTGGCGCATGCGGCCGAGCTGTCGATTGCCGACCGCGCCCGGCTGTTCAGCGTGCTGTGGGGCGGCATCGAGGAATTCACCACCCTGTTCGTCCGGCTGGTCCAGGCGCTGGAGGCCATCGGCTACCCGGCCGAGGCGCATGCCGCCATCGAGGCGCTGACTCCGCGCGAGCGCAGCATCATCGATGTCGACCGCATCAAGCTGGAGCTGGGCACCGAGGCTGACGAGGCCGATTGCGTGCCGGTCAAGGGGGCCAAGACCGCCGAGCTGCCGCGCGCCGTGCTGTGCGCGCTGGTCGCCGAGCTGCGCATCGCCATGCGCAACGAGACCTGGCCGCTGTTCGACCAGGTCGATCTGCTGGATTTCCCCGGCGCACGCTCGCGCGAGAAATACCGCAGCATCGCCGAGCGGGCGGAGGATGACGATGATCTCGCCCGCCGGCCGCGCGAGCTGTTCATCCGCGGCAAGGTGGCCGTGCTGTTCCAGCGCTATTCGGAGGAGCGGGAGATCACCGCCATGCTGCTCTGCATGGCCGGCAGCAATGCCGAGGTGAAGGATCTGGGCCCGCTGGTGCGTGACTGGATCTGGTCGACCCATGGCGAGACGCCGGCGGAACGCCAGCGGCAGCGCAACGCGCTGTTCTTCGTGCTGACCAAATCGGATGCCGATTTCGTCACCAAGGAAGGCGAGGACGAAGAATCCCGGCGCGGCAAATGGTACCGCCGTGTCTATGCCTCGATGATCGAGCTGTATCAGCGCGATGGCTGGCTGGATGATTGGGACGGCAAGCCCTTCCGCAACACGCTGTGGCTGCGCAATCCGGGCATCGAGCAGACCCATCTGGTCAGCTACGCCACCGAAGAGCGGGGCGGGACACGGGTGCGCGTCGAGCCGCTGACCGAGACCGGCTACGCACCGGACATCGCCGCCCGGCTGCCGGAGATTCGCGAGCATCTGCTGGCCGATGAGCGCGTGACCCGCTATTTCGAGGATGCGCCGGCCGCCTATGACGCGCTGCTGGCACTGAATGATGGCGGCGTGTCCTACATCGTCGAGAAGATCGCCCAGGTTTCCGACCCGCGCGTGAAGGACGGCCAGGTGCGCGGCCGGCTGCTCGCCCAGGCGCAGCATCTGACCGACGGCTTCCAGCGTTTCTACGATGCCGGGGCCTCCGGTTCCCGCGAGGAGAAGCTGCAAAAGGCGAAGAAAGCCGCCGAGGCCGCCGGCAAGGCGATCTTCGCCGACGAGTTCCGCAGCGCTGGCCGACTGCTCGATGCGCTGAGCGCGCAGGAGGATGAGCTGCGCGGGCTGTATTTCACCGTGGCCAGCATGGCCGGGGAGGAAACCCAGGCGCTGACCCCCGCCGCCGGTGGCAGCATCTTCGATGATTTCGAGGAAACGCCGCACGCCTCTACGGGGGCCAGCGAGGGCGACCGCAGCGAGGCCTTCGCCGAACGCGCGGTGCAGCACTGGATTCGCCGGGTTCGCGAATTCGCCGCCGACCAGACCCATCCGCTGCGCCGGAAGATCGACAGCGATACCGCCGATTTGCTGGTGCAGGAGCTGATCGCCGCGACGATGCGCCGGGGGGTGGCCGGCAAGATCGCCGCCGAGGTGCGCCGCCAGGTTTCCATCGGCTCGGCCGATTGGGAAAATGCCTCGGCCCGCGCCGCCTGTGTCGCCGCCAATGCGATCAACGAGGTGGTCACCGGCTTCGGCTATACCGCCCTGCCGCCGGATGCCCGGCCGCCTGTGCCGCCCTTGCCGGAACCCGCCCGCCGCCGCGCCTTTGCGCCGCCGCCCGGATTCGACGGCATGCCGGCTTTGGCCGAACGGCCGATGCGGCTGGCCCGCGACTTCACGCAGGATTGGCTGGCCGCGCTGGTGCAGGCCGCCATCGATAATATGGGCGTCGCCACGGCGCGCGAGATTTCCGAGGCGCAGAATGCGGTGCTGGGCCAAATTCTGGACCGCGCCCATATCGAATCCCTGCTGGAGCAGGCGTGATGGCGGTTATTCGGGCCTATCAGGATCTGGCACTCGATCCGCCGGGCTGGTGCCGGCTTGCGGTCGAAGGCGTCTCGCTGGAAGAGGGGCCGGTGGAAGTCAGCATCCGGCGCGGCGGGGCGAACCGGCCCTGGCTCGGCGCGGACTGGCAGGAAGACGAGGCCTGGAACCGGCTGGACATCGTTGAGCGCACGGAAAACGGCTTCACTGCCCGGATCGGCCCGGACAAGACGGTGCCGCTGGGCGGCATCGCCACGGTGGCGATCCAGTTCCGCGCCGCCGGCCAGCCCTTCCAGCCCGGCAACGGCACCCGCATCGCCTGGCCGAAGATCATCCTGCCCGGCGGCAACAGCGCCGGTGCGGTGACGCCGCCTGAGCCAGAGCCGGAACCCCGGATTCTGGCGGCGGCCCCCCCGCCGCCTATCGAGGTAAATCCCGACAAGCCGAATTTGCGGAAATGGCTGTGGCTGGGACCGCTGTTGGTTCTGCTCGCCGTCGGCTATTATGTCTGGGATTCCGGCATGCTGGAGCGCGAGCGGCCGGCCGTGGCGACCGGCCCGTTCTATGACGAGCTGTCGATGCGGGAGTTTCTGAATGCCGAGCCCGATGGCCCGGCGGCAACCGCCAAGGCCGACGAGTTTCTTGCCGCTGGCCATCCCGATCTGGCGCTGCTGATCTATCGCCATGCGGACCGCAAGCAGGATGCGGCCGCGGCCTACGCCATCGGCCGCATGTATGATCCGGCGACACACACGAAGGAGACATCCGCCTTCGCCTCGCCGGATGCGGAGCAGGCAGCCAGCTATTACCGCAAGGCGGCCGAGGCCGGGCGGGCGGATGCGCAATTCGCGCTGGGCAGGCTGCTGATGTCGGGGGTCACCAGCGGCGATAGCGGGCCGGAGCAAGGCACCGTCTGGCTGCGCCGCGCCGCCGATCAGGGCCATGCCGAGGCCAAGGAAAGCCTGGCCAAGCTGGGCATCGAGTAATTAGGGAGACAATTATGCGCCGCATCCTGCCGCTCTGCGCTTTGCTGCTGTCGCTGCTGGTGACCGCGGACGCCGTGGCACAGGCGCGCCAGCCGCTGCTGATGGAGGGCAAGCAGACCCTGTTCCAGCGCGTGCTGACGCGTCCGGGGGCGGCGCTGCTGGACAAGCCGGGCGGCCAGCAGGTATCGGCCCTGCCGCCCTTGTCGATCTTCTATGTCTATGGCCGGCAGGGCGAGCATATCGAGGTTGGCAGCAACAGTGCCGGGCGCATCGCCGGCTGGGTGAAGGCAGAACAGGCCATCGACTGGAAGCAGTCGCTGGTGCTGACCTTCGCCAACCCGGCCGGCCGCGACCGCGCGCTGTTCTTCGCCGGGGAAGACGCCATGCTGGACATGGTGGAGGCCGATGATCTGGCGCAGCAGCTTGCTGTCATCCGGCGCGATATCGAGGCCAAGGGCGAATCTTCCTCGGAGAAGATCGTGGCGGTGGAGCCGAAGGAATTCGTCGATATCCGCCAGCAATTCTATCTGCTGCCGATCCTGCAGGCGCGCGAGACGGCGCTGGCCAGCGGTTTCCGGGTTAAAAGCGTCGAGGTCGCCTCGGTGACTGCGAAGCCAGAACAGGCGCAGCCGCAGATGTCGCAGCGAGCCAATGAGGGGCTGAAGGATTTCAGCGCCGCGCTGGTCTTCGTCATCGACGCATCGACCTCCATGGGCCCCTATATCGACGAGGCGCGCGCCGCCGTGGCGCAGATCTATGACCGCATCCAGGCCGCTGGGCTGGCCGACAAGATGCGCTTCGGGCTGGTCGGCTACCGTGACGATCCCGCTGCGGTGAAGGGCGTGGACTATCTGTCGCGTATCTTTGTCGATCCCGCCAAGGTGCGCGACGGGGAGGCTTTCCTGAAGCTGGCCGCCGGGCTGGAGGCCTCGAAAGTCTCCACCCGCACCGTCGAGGAGGATGGTTTCGCCGGTCTGGTGGACGCTGTGGACGAAGTGGACTGGTCACCCTATGGCGGCCGTTACATCGTGATGATCACCGATGCCAGCTCGCGCGGTGCCAACCATCGCTTCTCCTCCACCGGCCTGGGGCCGGAGCAGGTGCGCGAAAAGGCGCTGGAGAAATTCATCGCCACTTATGTCGTGCATCTGAAAACCCCGGAAGGGGCGAAGGATCATGCAGCGGCGGAGGCGCAGTATCGCGCGCTCAGCACCTATCCCAATGTTGGTGAGCTGTATTACCCGGTGGAGGCCGGGACCGTGACCAGCTTCCGGCAGAATGTCGATGTGCTGGCCGACGCCATCGTGAACCAGGTGGAGCAGGCGGAGAAAGGCAAGTTCGCCGCCACTAATGACGTGAAGGCCGGCGATCCGGCGGCGGATATCAAGGCCAAGACGGCGGCGCTGGGCTATGCCATGCAGCTGGTCTATCTGGGCCGCGAGAGCGGCACGCAGGCCCCCGACCTGCTGCGCGCCTGGACCATCGACCGCGATCTGAAAGACCCGTCCAAGACCGCGCTTCAGGTGCGGCTGCTGATGACCAAGAACCAGCTCAGCGATCTGCAGGCGGCGCTGCGGCAGATCGTCGATGTCGGCATTGCCACCGAGATCAGCCGCGACAAGTTCTTCGACCAGCTCAAGAGTGCCGCCGCCGTACTGAGCCGCGACCCGACGCAGATTGGCAGGACCGGCCAGACCAATCTGGGTGAGCTGGGGCTGATGGGCGAGTATCTGGAGGATTTACCCTATCGCAGCCGGGTTCTGGCCCTGTCGGAGGAGATGTGGAACCGCTGGAGCATCGGCGAGCAGGTCGCCTTCCTGGACGATCTCGGCGCCAAGATCAGGCTGTATCAGAGCTTCCACGACGATGTCGCCAATTGGGTGGCGCTGGATGAAGGAGCCTCGCCGGGCGATGCGGTCTATCCCGTGCCGCTGTCGGCGCTGCCGTGAGCCTGATCGAGATTGCGGGGCTGGAATGCCGGCGTGGGGGCTCTGGGGGTGGGGCTGACGGTTTCCGCCTGAAAATAGGGCGTTTCGTCGCCCGCGCGGGGGAGCGGATCGCGGTGATCGGCCCCAGCGGCTCCGGCAAGAGTACCTTCCTCGATATCGTGGCGCTGACGCTGGCGGCGCAGAAAATGGGGGCGACGGAAAAGACGGGCCATTTCCGTTTATCCGGTATGGAGATCGACTCACTGAACGATGCCGCCCTGGCGGAGTTGCGCGGCCGGGATATCGGCTATGTACTGCAGACCGGCGGGCTGCTCGGCTTCCTGTCGGGGCGGGAGAATGCGCGGTTGCCGCTGCGCCGGCTTGGCCAACCGCTGGATGTCGCCGACCGGTTGCTGGAGCGGCTGGGCGTGGCCGATGTGGCCGGGCGCAAGCCGGCCGCCCTGTCGATCGGCCAGCGCCAGCGCATTGCCATTGCCCGTGCTTTGGCGCATCGCCCGAAGATCGTGCTGGCCGATGAACCGACCGCCTCGCTGGACCCGGAAAGTGCTGGAAGGGCGATGGATCTGCTGGTCGAGATGGCGGCCGAGCAGGAATGCTGCGTGCTGCTGGTGACGCATGATGCCGCCCTGGCGGCGCGCGCCGGGTTCGAGCCGGTGGCGTGCCGTGTCGGCAGCGAGGCCGGCGGGCCCGTCGGCCTGATCGACCGGGGCTGAGATGCGCGGCGCGCTGCTGATCCTCCGCCTTGCCATTGCCGATCTGACGCATGACCGGCTGGTCAGCCTGTGCCAGATCATCATGGCGGCGGCGGTCATCGCCCCCTTGCTGCTGCTGTTCGCGCTGAAGCACGGCGTCGCCACGACGCTGCTGGAGGAGCTGCGGGCCAACCCGGAGACGCTGCGCATCCGCCCGGTCGGCTCCTACCGGCTGGGGCCGGATTTCTTCCGCGACATGGCGGCGCGCCCGGAGACCGGCTTCCTGGTCCCCGCTACCCGCGCCATCGCCACGCAGATTTATCTCGCCAAGGCGAAGGGCCGCGCCCCGCTGGCCGATATCCAGATGCTGCCCACCGCGCCGGGCGATCCGCTGGGCCAGGGCAGCCCGCTGATCGCGGCCGCCAGGCAAGTGGCGCTCAGCACACCCGCCGCCCGACAGCTTGATGCCCTGCCCGGCGACCGGCTGCGCGGCATCGTCGAGCGCAGCCGCGACGGCCGGGTCGAGCCGGCGACGGTGGAGCTGATTGTCAGCCGCGTGGTGCCGGAGGCGCTGTACCTATCCGCCACCGCCTTCGTGCATCCCGATCTGATCGAGGCCGCCGAACGCTATCGCGACGGCTATGAAGTCCCGGCCTTCGGCTGGCCGGGGGAGCGCGCCTGGGAGCCGATCGCGGAGTATGCCAGCTTCCGCCTCTACGCAAGCGACCTGTCGGATGTCGCCCCGCTGGCCGAGGCGGTGCGCGCCGCCGGCATCGAGACCCGCACCGATGCCGACCGCATCGCCGGCATCCTGGCGCTGGACCGCAATCTGAATGCGCTGTTCCTGATCGTCGGCTCGGTCGCGGCGGCCGGGCTGGTCGGCGCGCTGCTGGCCAGCATGGTAGCGGGGGTGGAGCGCAAGCGCCGCGCCTTGGCCGTGCTGGGGCTGCTGGGCTTCCGGCGCGGGCTGCTGGCCGCCTTCCCGATGGCGCAGGCGGGGATGGTGGCGCTGGCCGGCTATGGCCTGTCGCTGGCGGTCTATGGCGCCGGCGCCATAGCTGTGCAGTCTTATTTCGCGCCGCTGCTGCAGGACGGGCAGGCGGCGATATCGCTGGAGCCCTGGCATTTCGCCGCTGCCGGGCTGGCGACGCTGGCGCTGGCGCTGCCCTCGGCGCTGGCGACCGGGTTCCGGGCGGCGGCAACCGAACCGTCGGAGGCGCTGCGTGAAGTGTAAGACATTCCTGTCCGCTCTGGTCGCCCTGCTGCTGCCGGCGGCGGCGCAGGCCGCCGATATTTCCTGGAATGAGCGGCTGTATAATCCGACGGCGCAGCCGGGCGATTTGATCCTGCCGATGCCCTGCGGCGGGGCGATGACCTTCCGCCCGGTGCCGGTGCCGGCGGAAAAACTGCTGGGCGACCGCAAGCTGGTGCTGGGCGGCACGGATGAGCGCTTCGCCTATGCCGAGAGCAGCCGGTCGGACCATATCGCCGGCTCGTTCAGCCCCGCAAAGGGGGCCGGGAAAGAAGGCGGGCGGCTGTATTATCTCGGCAAATACGAGGTGACGGACGACCAGTTCGCCGCTTTGTCCGGCAAATGCGGCCGTGCCTCCAATATCGGCCGGCTGCCCAAGACCTCCGTCACCTGGCTGGAGGCAATGGATTTCGCGACCGCCTACACCGAATGGCTCTACACCAATGCGGCCGGCAAGGTGCCGGCGGAGGATGGCGCGCGCGGCTTCCTGCGCCTGCCGACCGAGACTGAATGGGAATATGCCGCGCGCGGCGGGGCTGCGGTCAGCGAGAGCGAGTTCGTCGCCCCGGTCTTCCCGATGGCCGAGCCGCTATCGGCCTATGCCTGGTACGGTGCGCCGGACTCGTCCGACTTCAAGCGTCAGGCGGTCGGTCTGCTGAAGCCCAATCCGCTGGGGCTGCACGATATTCTGGGCAATGCGGGCGAGCTGGCGCTGGAGCCCTATCGGCTGAACAAGGTCTCCCGCCTGCATGGGCAGAGCGGCGGGGCGGTGGTGCGCGGCGGCGATTTCTTCACCCCGCAGGATGCCATCCGCACCGCCCAGCGCCAGGAGATGACCCCGTTCGACGCCAAGGGCCAGCGCAGGCTGGAGACGGTGGGCTTCCGTCTTGCCTTGTCCGCGCCGGTCGTCACCTCGCCGGAGCGGCTGGCCGCCATCGAGGCGGAGTGGGACAAGCTGCCGGCGGTGGAAAGCGCGCTGGCCGGCACGGCGCGCCAGGAAGACCCGCTGCAGGAGCTGGCGCTGCTGATCGACGCCGCCCCGGACCCGGCCTTCCAGGAAAGGCTGAAGGAGCTGCGCACGGTGATGCGGGCCAACATCGTGACGCGCAACGAGCAGCGCGACCGCGCGGTGCGCAATCTGCTGCGCTTCGGCGCAATCCTCGCCCAGCGCATCCTGGATGCCGACGGCATCCGCAGCGGCCGGGAAAAGGCGCTGGCGGCGCTGAAGCCGGCCTATCCGGCGGACTCACCGGTGCTGGCCAATCTGGCCAGGGATGTGGAGGCTGCCGCCGGCGATGTGGAAACCAATATCCGCCATTATCGCGACACCATTGTGGAGCTTATTCGCGATTATCCCGACAGCGTGATCCAGAGCCAGGGCAAGGTGCTGGACGAGGAACTGGCGGCGCGTTCACTGACAGCGTTACAGCCGCTGGCGCGGGTTTTCCGCCAGCATGTCGGTGTATTCCGCGAGACTCGCAACTTGCCTTCGGGCGATATTATCAAGTCACTCAGATAATCTGATGTGTCAGTCGTTGGAGAGGAGCGCAGGGTAATGGCAAGTTTACGCAAACGGGGAGGAATCCTGTGCCTCGCCGCCGCGCTCGCGCTGGCTGGTTGCGAGACTGTCGGAGACCGTCCGATGCTGACCAAGGATGAGCAGCTTCTGCGCACCCAATCCGACACTTTCGTGGTCGAAAACACGGCGGGCGGGGCGGCGGTGGGCGCGGCGATAGGCTGTCTGCTGATTGGCGTGCTGGTGGCGACCTCGCGCGGCAATTCCGGCGATATCGCCAAGGGCTGCGCGGCCGGCGCGGTCGGCGGCGCCGTGGTGGGTGGTGTTGACGGCTATATGAAAGCCAAGCAGGCACAGTACAAATCGAACCAGATCGCCATCACGGAATCGATTGTTGCGGACGCCCGCGCCGATAATGCGCGCCTGTCCGAAGCGGTCGAGACCACCAAGCGCGTGATCGACCAGGACCGCCAGAAGCTGGCCAATCTGGCCGCACGGGTTGACGCCAAGCAGATCACCGTGGCGCAGGCCCGTGCCGAGGCCGGCGTCATCCGCGACAATACCAAGCAGGTCGAAACCATTTTGGCGGGTGCCAAGGAGAAGCGCGATACCTATGTGGAGGCCCGCAGCAGCATCTCGGGCGCCAACACCGTCGCGCTGGATGGCGAGATCACGCGCCTCAACAAGGAGATCGCCGTGCTGGAAACCCAGCTTTCCTCGGTCAATACCTCGCTGCGCGTGGCGGGGCTGGGCTGATGGCGCGGGGGATTTTCGCGGTTGCGGCCACGGCATTCCTGCTGGCCGGGTGCGCCTATACCGAAACCTCCAGCATGCTGGCGCGGGGCGGCTATTACGATACCCGGCTGACAACCGCCCAGCGCAATGCCGAGAACGAGCAGGACCGCAAAACCCAGCTGCAGCGCGACCAGCAACGCCTGATCGACGAACGCACCAGCATCGAGCGCGACACCCAGCGCTATGAGCAGCAGCTTGCCGCGCTGAACACCGATCTGAAGAAATCCACCACCGATCTGGAACGGGCACGGACCGATAACAAGCTGTCACGCGCCCAGTACGACAAGCTGAAGGCCGATCTCGACCAGCTGCGGCTGGAGGAACAGGCGCAGCAATATTCCCGTGCCGATCCCGGCGTCAAGCAAGGCAAGCTGGACGAGTTGCAGAGCCGCAAGCAGGCCCTGCAGGACGCGATCAGGGCACTGACCGGAAGCCGATAAATCAGTCTTTGCGTTTCTGTCGCGGTCCTGCCGCGCACATGGCACGGTTGCATCCATGCGGGCAGGATTTTCTGGCATGCGTGGTCGGGACAGGGGAAGCTTGGGCGATGGTTCCGGCCGGGGTGTCGGCCGCCTTTGCGAGCAGGAAAAGACAGTGATGACCAAGGATTGGCGGGCCCGGGCGGGGAGTGATTTTTCCTGCGAGAAGACTCCGGTAACGGCGAGCCGGGGGATGGCGGTCACCAATCATCCGTTGGCCTCCGCTGCGGCGGTGGAGATGATGTCGGCGGGCGGCAATGCCGTCGATGCTGCCATTGCTGCCCTGTTCGCGCTGACGGTGGTGGAGCCGATGATGGTCGGCATCTATGGCGGCGGCACGGCGCTGATCCGGCTGGCCGATGGCCGCGAGGTCATCATCGACGGGCTGGCGACCGCCCCCGGCGAGGCACGGCCCGACAGCTATACGCCGGTATCCGATAGCTGGCCGACCTATATGGAGACCGAGGGGCGGCGCAATCGCGTGGGGGCGGCTGCGGTGCCGGTGCCGGGCAATCTGAAGGCCTGGTGCGAGGCGCTGGACCGCTTCGGCGCGCTCAGCCTGGAGCAGGTGATGGAGCCGGCGATCCGCCATGCCGCGCGCGGCTTCCGGGTGACGCCCTATCTGGCGACCTGCATTGCCGAGACGGCGGAGGATATGGCGCTCGACCCGGTGATCGCTGCAATCTTCCTGCCCGGCGGCACGCCGCTGGCCGAGGGCGCGCTGCTGGTCCAGTCGGAGTATGCCCGGACCCTGAGTGCCATCGCCAGGCACGGCCCCGATCATCTCTATGGCGGTGCGCTGGGCGAGCAGGTGACCACCTATCTGCGCCAGGCCGGTTCCTATGTCTCGCTCGACGATCTGCGGCACTATGCAACGGTGGATCGCCAGCCGGTGCGCTCGACCTATCGCGGCGTCGACATTGTCGGCGTGGCGCCGCCCTGCGCCGGCGGGGTGCATATCGCGCAGATGCTGAATCTGCTGGAGGCGTTCGATATCGGCGCGCTGGGCTTCGGCACGGCGCAGACCACGCATCTGATGCTGGAGGTGCTGAAGATCGCCGCCGTTGACCGGCGCGCCACCACCGCCGACCCGGCCTTTGTCGATGTGCCCATCGCGCGGCTGATCTCCAAGGCCTATGCCGATCTGCGCCGGCCGGAAATCAGCCCGGACCGGGCCAGCGCCTATCAGGCGCGCATCCTGGAGGTCGAATCGGCCAATACCACCCATGTCACCATCGCCGATGGTCAGGGCAATATCGTCACCTCGACCCAGACGCTGAACAGCCTGTTCGGGGCGCGGATCATGATTCCGGGAACCGGTATCATCCCCTCCAACTACATGTATCTGTTCGATCCGCATCCGGGCAATGCGCTGTCGCTGGAACCCGGCAAGCGCATCACCAGCGGCATTTCGGCGACCATCGGCATGCGCGATGGTGCGCCCTATTTCGCGGTCGGCCTGCCCGGTGCGCACCGCATCCCGTCCGCCGTGTTCCAGTTCATCCTCAATATCGTCGATCACGGCATGAATCTGCAGGAAGCCGTCGAGGCGCCCCGCCTCTTCACCTGGGGCCAGGAAGCCGAAATCGAGCATGGCATCGCCGAGACGGTGCGCACGGCGCTGGCCGGGCTGGGCCATCAGGTGCTGCCGGTGAACCATGTTGCCGGCGGCATGGGGGCCATTCTGTTCAATGCGGATGGCAGCATGACCGGCGCCTCCTGCTGGCGCGCCGATGGAACCCCGATGGGCGTGGGCGGTGGCCTGGCGCGCAAGCAGGCGACATTCTGGGCCGACCCGACGCGCTCCCGCCCTTAAAGGGCTGATCGCGGCGCTGATTCTCCGGCTATGCGGCACGGTGGCCGGGTAGTAGGGTCGAATTCTGGCGCAGCGCGAGAGGAGTGACGGACGTGCGGCGTGTCACCACTATCTTGCTTGCGGTCTTCTATCTTTTTGCCTCGCTGGCTGCGATTGGCTATGCCCTGCTGGCGGTGAAGTCGGAACAGGACCGGCTTGTCGTCCGGGCCGACGAGACTGCCGGGCACGTCCGGAGCCGGCTGGATTTCATGCTCGGCACCGCGCAGATGCTGGTCGAACTGATGCAGCAATCGGCAATCGACCATCATACCAACCGCCCGCCCTTCGCCCCGCCCAGCGACCTGTTCCTGGAACTGCGGGAACGGCCCGATGGCAGCTATCACCTCGACAAGCCCGGGCGGGGCTTCGATGCACAGGCCATTGGCAATCTGACAGGTCTGGGGGGATTGCAGGGACGGGGCGATGCTTTTCTGGCCGAGATTGAAATGGCGCTGTCCCTGCGCAGCACGTTCCGGCTGGCAGTCGAGAGAGTGCCGCAGATCGCCTGGATCTATTATGTCTCGGCCGCGCGCTTCGAATTCGTCTATCCGTGGGTGCCGTCATCGGATCTGACCTATGCCGATGTCGATCTGGACGAGCCCTATTTCCAGGGCGGCACGCCGCAGAACAATCCGGCGGGTACCGAGTATTTCACGCCTGTCTACGAGGATGATGGCGGGCGCGGGCCGGTGGTCACCATCGGTCGTCCGGTCTCTGTCGATGGCCGGTTCCTGGGGGTGATAGCGCTGGATTTCACGCTCGACCGGTTGCTCCGGCAACTGGCGCTGTTCCCGCGCGAGCTTGGCATCCTGTTTCTGGTCAATCGGGATGGAGGACGCTTCTGGTTCGATGAAGGGATCGAGCGGCCGAAAAATGCCCGCGTCCATCCGCTGACCACAGCACCCTGGAGTATCGAGCTTCAGCCGCCCACCGATGATTACTGGTCCGAGGCGGTCCGCCAATCGGCCGCGAGCATCAGCCTCTCGCTGTTCATCCTGCTGGTGCTGGCCAGCCTGGAATGGCGTCGCCGCACCTCGGACAAGATTGAGGCCCAGCGTGCCGCACTCTCGACCGCAAATGCCGAGTTGCAGGTGGCGCGCCGCCAGGCCGAGGCGGCAACCGAGGCGAAATCCAATTTCCTGGCCTCGATGAGTCATGAGATCCGCACGCCGATGAACGGCGTCATGTCGATGGCCGAATTGCTGGACCAGACGCCGCTCAGTGACGAGCAGCGCGGCATGACCGGGATCATCCGGCAATCCTCTGCGGCGCTGCTTGGCATCATCAACGACATTCTGGATTTTTCGAAGATCGAGGCCGGCAAGCTCGACATTGAGATGCTGACCATCGACCTGGGCGAGATCGTCGAGGATGTCGGCGATCTTCTGGCCTTGCGCGCCGAGGAAAAGGGGCTCGGGCTGATCGTCGAGATTGACCCCCGCCTGCCCCGGAAGCTCAGTGGCGACCCGACGCGGATTCGTCAGATCCTGCTCAATCTGGGCGGTAATGCGGTGAAGTTCACGGAAACCGGTTCTGTCAGCCTGCGGGTGCTGCTGCCGGAAACGGGCGTGCCTGTCCCTGGGGAGGTTCTGCCGCTGCGCCTGGAAGTGGTGGATAGCGGCATCGGCCTGACACCCGAACAGCAGGGCCGTTTGTTCCAGCCTTTCATGCAGGCCGACAGCTCGACTGCGCGGAAGTTCGGTGGCACCGGCCTTGGCCTGTCGATCTCGCACCGCCTGACGGAGATGATGGGCGGACGCATCGGTGCGGAGAGCGTTGCCGGCGCGGGCTCAACCTTCTGGGTCGAACTGCCGGTTCAGGTGATTGATGCCGAGACGCTGCGCCCGGAAGCGGAGATCGCCGATGCGCAACTGATCCTGGCCGGTGTGCAGCCAGCCCTCGTCAGCGCTGTCGACCGCTATCTCGGTTTCGCCGGCGCAGCCCCCTCCATCGGTTTCGACACCGGGGCGGCGCTGTTGGCGGCACCGCTTCCTGAGCCGGCAACAGGATCGGCGCCCGGCCTGATTCTGATCGAGGCGATGCTGCCCGACATGCAGGGGCTCAGCCTTGCCCGGGCCTTGCGCGATAAACATGGCGCGGCCTGCCCGAAGCTGGTCCTGCTGGCCTCGCGCCGGCTTTTCTCCTCGATCTCCGGTGCGGAGCGGGCCGGTCTTTATGCCACGCTGCTGCACCCGCTGCGCCGCGAGCGCCTGTGGAATGCAATCGCCGCCACATTGGGGCGGGCCAAGCTGCAATCCCGCAGCGACAGTGAGGAGGCGGCAGCCATCATGTTCGAGCCTCCGTCGCTGGACGAGGCGCGGGCGGAGAACGCCGTCATTCTGGTCGCCGAAGACAATCCGACGAATCAGGAAGTGATCCGCCGGCATCTGACCCGGCTAGGCTATGCGTTTGAAATCTTCGATAATGGCCGTCTGGCGCTGGAGCGGCTTGAGAGCGCCTCTTTCGGTCTGCTGCTGACCGATTTCCACATGCCGGTGATGGATGGTTTCGAGCTGACGGCGGCCATCCGCAGCAAGGAAGCCGCCGACGCACCACGTCTGCCCATTGTCGCCCTGACCGCCGACGCCCTGGCCGGCACCGAGGAACAATGCCTGGAGGCCGGCATGGACGGCTATATGACCAAGCCGATCAACAGCGCAATACTGGCCGCCACGCTGGAGAAATTCCTGCCCCAGGCCCAGCCTTTGCGTCGCGTGAAAACGGATATGGTACCGGTGGCTCCCGTGGTGGCTCCGGTGTCTGACGGGCTTGCGCTTGATCCTGACATTCTCTCGCTTGACCGGTTGCGTGAAAGCTTTGGCGAGATCGATGCGGAGGCCCGCGCCTTCCTGCGGCGCTTCGCCGATGATCTGCCTGCCCGGCTCGTCCGGCTGGAAGCGGCGCTGCGGGCCGGTGATCTGGCCCAGGCGCGCCATGAGGCACATGCGCTGAAAGGCGCCGCCCTGTCCATTGGTGCGCAGCGGCTGGGCCAGCTGGCCGGCGATCTGCAGGATGTACTGGATGCGGGTGATGGCGATTCGGCGGCATTGCTGGCCTCGCTTCTGGCGCCAACCGTCGAGGAATTCAGCGACGTGATAGACAGAATCTGAAGAGGGGACGACACGTTGGCCATCGATTTCAAGACGCTGAAGATCGTGATCATCGAGGATGAGAATTTCATCCGCGTGCTGATCCGGCGATTGCTGCACCAGCTCGGCGTCGAGCATATCTACGAGGCATCCGAAGGGGGCGCCGGGCTGAAGGAGGTGGTGCGCACCCGGCCTGATATTGTGCTGTGTGACATCCATATGGAACCGATGGATGGCATGACCTTCCTGGAAAAATTGCGGGCTTTGCCCATGGCCGGCCTGAAGGAAACGCCGGTGGTGTTCCTGACCGCCGATTCCCAGCAGGACACGGTGTTGCTGGCCAAGAAGCTGACAGTGAACGGCTATCTGGTGAAGCCGGTGTCGCTGACGGCGCTGGAGCGGCGGATCATCGGCACCCTGAGCGGTTAAGGGCGGGCTGACGGACGGTCAGGCCTCGTGCATCCGCTTGCTCAGGATGGCGACCAGCTCCTGCATGAACTGGTCGCGCAGCGGCTGTTTCTGGCGGCTGGTGCGGGTGATGATGCTGAAGGCGGTGTGCAGCACCAGTCCGCTGCTCGACAGGGAGCGCATCTCGCCGGTCTGCAGCCAGCGCCGGGCATAGTGATCTGGCAGGAAGCCGATGAAGCAGCCGCTGAGGATCAGATGCGCGGCAGCCTCCATGCTGGAGACGCGGGAGCCGATCAGCGCGTTCTGGATCAGGCCGAGTTCCTCATTCGCGCCATAGCTGCGCACCACCATCGGGTGGTTGCGCAGGATGGCCTGTTTCGGTTCCGGGTCGGGATGCGGGAAGAGCGGGTGCCGCCGGCCGCAATAGAGCGAATGCTGCTCGACATAGAACTGCCGGTATTGCAGCCCCTCGCGGTGAAAGATGATCGGGCCGATGGCGAGATGCAGATTGTTGTTCGCCACCTCGGTTTCGAGATGTTCGGGAATATCGACGACGACTTCGATCTCGGCTTCCGGGGCGCGGCGCAGGAAGGCTGATATCGCCTCCGAGATCGGGAAGTCGAAATTGGAGACGGTGTTGTCGACCAACCCGATGCGCAGCTTGCCGCTGACCTTGCGGCGCAGATCGCTCAGGCTGTCCTCGAAGCTTTCGATCTCCGCCAGGATCAACCCGGCCTGCCGGTAGACGATGGCGCCCCGGTCGGTCAGCTTGAAGCCGCGCCGGCCACGCTGGCACAAAGTGAAGCCCAGCCTTTCCTCCAGTTTCTTCAGATGCAGGCTTAGCGCCGATTGGGTGATGCCCAGCGACATTTCCGCCCCGGCAAACCCACCGTGATCGACGATGGCCTGGAAGACGTGCAGGGCGCGGATATCGGAGTTGGCGAGGCGCATGGCTACTCTCCGGGAAACTTACATGAGCAAAACTGAAGTGAAGGTTGAAAGAAATATATTTCAGCCAGCGCACCCCCATGCACCAATGATGTCAATATAAAAAGACGAACAGGGATGAATGCGCGGGCCGGATGTCAGTCAACATCTGTGGCTTTGAGGTATCCGCGATCATGTGCAAAGAAAATATTTCACAACCACTGAATAGTGAGTGGTTGGGAATCAATGCCACTCTTGATAATCCGATCTCATCCGACGGATCGCCGGTATTGGGGCAGCGCTACACCGTGCCGGCCCGGCAGGGCAAGGCGGTGCGGCTGGCCAAGGGGCAGGCGATCCGGGTCATCAATACCCATGGCACGCAGGTCTGCGACACCTGGGCGTTCAGCCAGGCCAATCTGCACGAATTCATGTCCTGGGAGCATGGCCGCGCGGTGCTCGACAAGGTCAACCCCGGTGTCGGCGATGCGCTGTGCACCAATCACCGCCGCCCGATCCTCAGCTTCGTCGAGGACAGTTCGCCCGGCATTCACGACACCATCGTCGCGGCCTGCGATCTCTATCGCTATCAGGGGCTGAAGGTGAAGGGCTACCACGACAATTGCGCGGATAATCTGCGCATGGCGATGGCGGCCATCGGCCTGACCGTGCCGGAGGTGCCGCAGCCGCTGAATCTATGGATGAACATTCCGATCCTGGCGGATGGCCGGATCGAGTTCCGCCCCACCGTCTCGAAGCCCGGCGACCATGTGCTGCTGCGCGCCGAGATGGACGCCATCATCGTCATGTCGGCCTGCCCGCAGGACATCATCCCGATCAACGACTGCAACCCGGTCGATCTGCATTTCGAAATCGTCGAGACAGCGTGAGCGCCTTTTGCGCCAGCCATTGAAGGGGGATTTCACATGAGCCTCGCGGCCAGCCTGCCGAATGCGGCCCGCAGCCTGTCGGAACCATCCGACATGTTCTCGCCCGACCACTACACCGCCGTTCGCCGCCCGCTGGCCGAGGCCGAGACTTTGCCGGCCTGGTGCTACACCAGCGAGCGTTTCTACCAGCGCGAGGTCGAGCGCATCTTCATGAAGGTGTGGAATTTTCTCGGCCGTGCCGACCGCATTCCCAATCCCGGCGATTACTTCACGCTGGAATTCGCCGGCATCCCGCTGATCATCGCCCGGGGCGATGACGGCAATGTGCGCGCCTTCGCCAATAGCTGCCGGCATCGCGGATCGCTGGTGGCGCTGGGCGAGGGCAGCTGCCGGGCCTTCAAATGCCCGTATCATTCCTGGGCCTTCGGGCTGGATGGCCGGCTGCTCAGCGCGCCGTCGATGGAGCAGACGCTGAATTTCGACAAGGCCGATTACGGGCTGACCGAAATACGGCTGGAAAGCTGGGGCGGTTTCATCTTCGTGAATTTCGACCGGGATGCCCCCGATCTGCTGACCTTCCTGGGCGACCTGCCGCAGCGTCTGGCTTCTTATAATTACGAGGAGATGGTGTGCGTCCGCCGGGTCGAATACGAGCTGACCTGCAACTGGAAGATCTATGTCGAGAACGCGATGGAGGCGTATCACGTCCCCTATGTTCACAAATCGACCCTGCAGCGCCAGAAGGGGCCGACCGCCCAGCCGATCGAGACCGAGGGCGAATGGGTCGGGCTGTTCAAGGAGCATACCGGCAGCCGTGCGCTGCTGGCGGGCGAGACCGGCTTTCCGCCGATCCCCAGCCTGAGCGGCCCGGCGGCTGTCGGCACGCATTACCCGCTGATCTATCCCAGCACCATGTTCGGCGCGACCATCGACTGCATGTGGTGGCTGGAACTGCACCCCATCGCGGCTGACCGGACGAAGCTGATCGTCGGTTCCGCCTTCCCGAAGGAGGTGGTGGCCCGCCCGGATTTCGAGGAGGTGGTGACGCGCTACTACCGGCGCTGGGATATCTCGATCCCGGAAGACAACGAAATTTCCGATCTGCAGCAGCGCGGCCTCAGCTCGCCCTTCTACCGCGAGGGCCGCTTCTCCCATCTGGAGCCGTTGGTGCACGCCATCGACAATTGGGTGCTCGACCGCGTTCTCGACCCGGCCTGAGGAGACGCTCGCAGATGGATTATGTCTGGCATTTCGGCGTTATCTGGGACTACCGCATGGTCTTCGTCCGGGGCGCCTGGATCACCGCGCAGCTGACGCTCTATTCCACGCTGATCGGCCTGTCGCTGGGTCTGCTGTTCGGCCTGTTCCGGTCCAGCACTATCGCCGTGCTGCGCGCGCCGGCAGCGGTCTATATCGAATTCTTCCGGGCCACGCCGGTGCTGGTCCAGCTGGTCTGGATCTATTATTCGCTGCCGATCCTGACCGGCTTGCAGCTCAGCGGCATCGCCTCGGTCTCGGTCGGGCTGGGGCTGCATGCGGCGGCCTATTTCGCGGAAATCTTCCGCGCGGGCATCAACTCCATCGACAAGGGCCAGTGGGATGCCGCGCGCTCCATCGGCATGGGCTATGGCCAGGCGATGTGGCGCATCATCCTGCCGCAGGCGATCCGCCGCATGGTGCCGCCCTTCATCAATGAATTCGCCACGCTGATCAAGCTGACCACGCTGGGCTCCGTGCTCGCCGTCTACGAGCTGCTGCACGAGGCGAACAATCTGATCAACAACACCTACCGCCCGCTGGAGGTCTATACGGCCCTGGCCGTTGCCTTCGCGGTGCTGATCTACCCGATCATCCTGCTGTCGCAGCGGCTGGAACGGCATTGGCGGACAAACTCGTGAGGCGGCGATGATCGAAGTCCGGAACCTGCATAAATATTACGGCGCGCTGCACGTGCTGCGCGGCATGGATATCGATATCGCCAAGGGCGAGGTCTTCTCCGTCATCGGCCCGTCCGGGTCGGGCAAGAGCACCTTCCTGCGCTGCCTGAATTTCCTGGAGGAATACCAGCAGGGCGATATCCGCTTCGATGGCCGGCTGGTCGGCTACAGGGAAACCGCCGGCAAGCGGCTGCGCGCCAGCCCGCGTGATATCGCGGCGGTCCGCACCCGGATGGGCATGGTGTTCCAGAGCTTCAATCTGTTCCCGCACAAGACCGTGCTGGAGAATGTGATGGAAGGCCCGGTCATCGTGCAGAAGAAGCCGGAGGCGGTTGTCCGCAAGCTGGCGCTTGATCTGCTGGAACAGGTCGGCCTGTCCGACAAGACGGACCAGTATCCCAGCAAGCTGTCCGGCGGCCAGCAGCAGCGCGTCGGCATCGCCCGCGCGCTCGCCATGCAGCCCGAGGTGATGCTGTTCGACGAGCCGACCAGCGCGCTGGACCCGGAGTTGGTGGGCGAGGTTCTGGATGTGATGAAGGCGCTGGCGACCGGCGGCATGACCATGGTCATCGTCACCCATGAGATGTCCTTCGCCCGCGAGGTCTCTGACCGGGTGATGATGATGGATGAGGGGCTGATCATCGAGGTCGACCGGCCGGAGGTGATCTTCGGCAATCCGCAGCAGGCCCGCACCGCCGATTTCCTGCGCCGGGTGGTGCACTGATTATGCCCATCGCCCCCGCGACCATACGCCTGGACGAGATCGTGCCGCCAAAGACCGGCTGGTCGCAGATTCTGGCTACCGGCGAGCAGCTGAAGATCGTCGATCTGGAAGGCGAGCAGGCGGTCGATTTCCTGGCCTATGCCGCCGAAGACCCGGCCGAGCGCTACAACGCTGCCGACACGATGAAGATTGCCGGGTCGATCTTCCTGACCACGGGCAGCAGGCTCTATTCCGACAAAGGCCGGCCGCTGCTGACCATCATCGAGGACACAGTCGGCTTTCACGACACCATCGGCGGCTGCTGCAGCCGGGAGAGCAATATCGCGCGCTACGGCAAGCCGGGCGAGGCGAACTGCCGCGACAATTTCCTGGGCCAGCTGAAAGGCCATGGCCTCGGCAAGCGCGACATCGTGGCGAATATCAATTTCTTCATGGCCGTGCCGGTGCTGCCGGACGGCGCCATGGCAATCGCCGACAGCCGCTCCAAGCCCGGTGATTACGTGCTGCTGCGGGCCGAGACCGATGTGCTGGTCGTGCTGTCCAACTGCCCGCAGATGTTCAACCCGGCGGCCGGCTACAAGCCGACGCCGATTCGCTGCGTGATCTATTCAACCAATGAAAAGAAGGAAGCGGTCCGATGATCCTCAACCGGGAACCGCAGGATTTGTTCGATCCCGCTTTGTACGCCGCCGTCCGCCTCCCCTTGGCGGAGGCCGAGACGCTGCCGGCCTGGTGCTACACCAGCGAGCGTTTCTACCAGCGCGAGGTGGAGCGCATCTTCATGAAGGTGTGGAACTTCATCGGCCGGGCCGACCGCATCCCCAATCCGGGTGATTACTTCACCCTGGAATTCACCGGCATCCCGCTGATCATCGTGCGCGGCGATGACGGCAAGGTGCGCGCCTTCGCCAATAGCTGCCGGCATCGCGGCGCGCTGGTGGCGCTGGGCGAGGGCAAGTGCCGGGCTTTCAAATGCCCCTATCATTCCTGGGCCTACGCGCTGGATGGCAGCCTGCTCAGCGCGCCGTCGATGGAAAAGACGGCCAATTTCGACATGGCGGAATACGGGTTGACCCCGGTGCGGCTGGAAAGCTGGGGCGGCTTCATCTTCATCAATTTCGACCGGGATGCGCCCGACCTGCTGACCTATCTGGGCGATTTTCCCCAGCGCGTCACGCCCTATAATTTCGACGACATGGTCTGCGTGCGGCGCACCGAATACACCATCGACTGCAACTGGAAGATCTATGTCGAGAACGCCAAGGAGGCGTATCACATCGGCACGGTGCACCGGAACACGATCAACCGTTACGCCTCGGCCAAGTCCGCCGGCTACACGGTGCAGCAGACCGAAGGCAATTACTGCTCCACCTTCTCGATGCATGAAGGCTCGATGGCGCTGCTGAAAGGCGATGCGGGTTTCCCGGTCATCTCCACTTTGATGGGCGACATGCGCGGCGGCACCACGGCGCCGCTGATCTATCCCAGCACCTATCTTGCCTGCACCATCGATTGCGCCTGGTATCTGGAAATCCATCCGCTGGGGCCGAAGCGGATGAAGCTGATCCATGGCGCGCTGTTCCCGAAGGACAATCTGGCGCGCCAGGATTTCGAGGAATCGGTGCGCAATTACTACCGCCGCTGGGACATCACCACGGAGGAGGACAATGTCGCCTGCGGCCTGCAACAGCGCGGGCTGAACAGCCCCTTCGCCTTGCCGGGCCGGTTCTCCCACCGCGAGCCGCTGGTGCGCGACATCGACAATTGGGTGCTGGACCAGGTGCTGTGATGCGCAGCGGCAAGATCAATCTCTATGTCGAATCGCTGACCCGGCAGCCGCCTGTGTTCCACATCACGCCGGAGCGCTATGCCCGCGTCGCCGCCCGGCTGCCGGAGATCGCGTCGCGGATCGAGCCGGTGCTGAGTTTCGACGGCGAGAAATTCGCCGCCAATGTCGCCAGGGCGGATGTCATCGTCGGCTGGGATTTCGACCGCCAGGCGATCCGCGCGCAGGCGGAAAATCTTGCGCTGGTGCATATCACCGGCGCCGGGCTGGACCATCTGCGGCCGTTCGACTGGCTGCCGCCCAAGGCAAAGCTGACCAACAACAGCGGCGTGCATGGCGAGAAGGCCGGCGAGTTCGCCTTCATGAGCGTGCTGATGCTGAACAACCACATGCCGCAGCTCATCCATTCCCAGGCAGCACGGAAATGGGACCGTGCCTTCGCCTCGATCAGCACCGGCAAGACCCTGCTGATCATCGGCGTCGGCCATATGGGGGCGGAGGCGGCGCGCTATGCCCACCGCAACGGGCTGCATGTGCTGGGCATACGGCGCAGCGGCAAGGCGAACCGCTATGTCCACGAGATGGGCACGCCCGACCGGTTGCATGAGTTTCTGCCGCGCGCCGATTTCGTCGTCGTCACCGCGCCGGCGGTGGAGGAGACGAAGCACCTGATCGGCGCGGCCGAACTGGCGCTGATGAAGGACACCGCCGGGCTGGTGAACATGGCCCGCGCCCATCTGGTGGATTACGTGGCGCTGTCGCGCGTCCTGGAATCCGGCCGTCTGGCCGGCGCGGTGCTGGATGTCTTCTCGCCGGAGCCGCTGCCGGCGGAAAGCCCGCTCTGGGGTGTGCCGCGGCTGATCCTGACGCCGCATTGCTCGTCGGATGATGCCGAGCTCTACGCGGAAAAGACGCTGGAACTCGTCTTCCGCAACATCGAACGCCTGCTGGCCGGGCGCAAACCAAGAAACGTCGTCGATCTCTCCCGGGGGTACTGACCACAGGCAAAAACAACAATCGTCAACAGTTGGAGGCAGTCATGTTTCAATCGACACTGCGTAAACTGGGCCTCGCCGTTCTGGCGCTCGGTATAGCTGTGGGCGGGGCGGCGACAGCCGATGCCCAGTCCATGGACAAGATCCTGAAGGACAAGAAAGTCAAGATCGGCTACATCCCGTCGCCGCCGGGCACCATCAAGGACCCGGCCTCGGGCCAAGTCACCGGCTTCTATGTCGAGGGCGTGCGCTACATCTTCGAGCAGATCGGCGTGGAGCCGGAATTCGTCGAGACCACCTGGGCGAATTTCGCCGCCGGCCTGCAATCCGGCCAGTTCGATTTCTCCATGGCCGGCACCTTCGCCACCATCAAGCGTGCGGCGGCGGTCGAGTTCACCAACCCGATCCATTATCTCGGCTACAGCGCCATCGTGAAGAAGGGCGATGAGCGCTTCAAGTCGCTGGCTGATTTCAACAAGGAAGGCATCAAGATCGCCGTGGTGCAGGGCGGTGCGGGCCAGGAATATGTGCGTGAGAACTTCCCCAAGGCGGAGATGGTGCAGCTGGCCACCGGCAATCTGACCGCGCCGTTCATCGAGGTGGCCTCGGGCCGTGCCGATGTCGGCATCGAGGATGCCTGGCAGGCCCGCCGCTTCGCTACCGCACAGCCGGCCGTGACCGATCTGTTCGGCGACCAGCCCTATAACGTGCTGCCCATCGCCTGGGCGGTGAAGCGCGGCAATGACGATCTGCGCCGCTTCCTGAACACCTCCATCGATTTCATGCTGCTGACCGGCCGCTGGGAGAAGATGGCGGAGAAGTACGGCGGCACCGGCCGCTATGTCGACAAGGTGGTGATGGTGCCGTTCGGCCCGGCCACCGAGGTGAAGAAGTAACCCTGCCGCAACTGCCGGCGCCGCATCGCTGCGGCGCCGGTCCTTTTCTCACGAACAAACAGGCGCCGGGTTGCATGCCGGCGTTAACAGGAAAGGCACGCCCACCATGTCCGCCATGCCGACTGACGACAAGCAGCAGCTGATCGACTGGATCGAGGCCGACCGCGATATGCTGGTCGAGTTCCTGCGCGAATTCATCCGCCGCCGCAGCCCGAACCCGCCGGGCGACACGCTGGAAGCCGCCGCCCATGTGATGCAGGCGCTGACCGCGAACGGGCTGGACTACAAGATCATCGACCCGAACAAGGTCATGCCGAACATCATCGCCAGCATCGAGGGCGGATCGCCCGGCCGGCATCTGGCGCTGAACGGCCATCTCGACGTCTTCCCGGTGGAAAGCGATTATGGCTGGAGCGCCGATCCCTGGGGGGCGGAAATCCGCGACGGCAAGATTTATGGCCGTGGCGCTGCCGATATGAAATGCGGCACCACCGCCTCCCTCTTCACCTATATCTATCTCAACCGGATGCGCGAGAAACTGAAGGGCAAGCTGACCCTGGTCGCTGTCTCCGATGAGGAGACCTTCGGTCCCTGGGGGGCGCGCTATCTGGCGGATCATCACCCCGAAGTCTTCGGTGATTGCTGCCTGAATGGCGAGCCGAGCGGCATGGGATCGCTGCGCTTCGGCGAGAAGGGGCCGCTCTGGCTGGAATTTGCCGTGAAGACGCGCGGCGCGCATGGCGCCTATACCCATGCCAGCCCCAGCGCCACCAAGATCGCCGTCGGCATCATCACCCAGCTGGAAGAGCTGAGCGACATGGAGCCGGCCAATCTTGGCAATCTGGAAGCGCTGATCCGCGATGCCGCAACGGTCATCGATCATGAATTCGGCGATGGTGCGTCGCGCATTGTCCGGCGGGTCACCATCAACCCCGGCACGATCAGCGGCGGCGTGAAGGTGAACATGGTCGCCGCCGATTGTACCTTCCAGGTCGATATCCGCGTGCCCAATGGCCTGACCGACGAAGACATCCACGCCGAGGTGAAGCGCATTCTGGAGAAGTATCCGGAAGTTACCTACAAGACGCTGATCTACAACCCGCCGGCCTGGACCGACCCGGACACCGAGATGGCGCAGATCGTGCGCGCCAATGCCATGCTGGTGTCAGGAATCGATCCCGTGCCGGTGATCAGCCTGGGCGGCACCGATGCGCGGCTGTGGCGCTACAAGGAAGTGCCGGCCATCGTCTATGGCCCGGCCCCGCGCGGCATGGGCAGCGTCGACGAGCATGTGCCGATCGAGGAATTCATCCATGTCGTGAAGTGCCATGTGCTGTCCGCCTATGACTATCTGACACGCACCTGATCCTATGGTGACCGGCTCCTGCGGGGGCCGGTCAGTCAGCCGATCCAGGCGAGCGCGGCGGCGAGGACGAACAGGTAACGCGCCAGCTTGCCGATTGTGACCAGCAGGATGAAGACCGGCAGCGGCGTCCGCAGGGCGCCGGCGATGACGGTCAGCGGGTCGCCGATAATGGGCGCCCAGGCGAACAGCAGCGACCAGAGCCCGAAACGCTCGAACCAGCCGACGGCCTGGTCGTAGCGCCGCGCGGAGACCGGGAACCAGCGGCGGTCCCGGAAGCGCGCGAGAAACCGCCCGCAGACCCAGTTCACGACAGAGCCCAGCACATTGCCGATGGTGGCGGTGGCCAGCAGCAGCCAGGGATTGCCCCATGGCGTTTCCTGCCCGGTGATGACAAGGCCGGCCAGCAGCGCCTCCGACGATCCCGGCAGCAGCGTGGCGGCCAGGAAGGCGCTGGCGAACAAGCCGCCATGGATGGCGAGAATTTCCATGATACTTTCCGGGTCCAGGGCTCGGCTTTCCGGGTTTAGCGACATCGGCGGGCGCCGTACAGCGCGATAACAGGCAGCCCGCATACGCAGATGAGGACAGCAGCGGCGGGATGGACTTTCTGTTTCCGAAATTTATAGCGCCGGCCAGCGCGCAGGCCTTCCATATCGCCGACCAGCTTCGGGGATTCGAGACCCTGCCCCGGAGCCAGCAACGGCAGGTGCAGCTGCTGGGGCTGCGGGCCCTGATGCGGCATGCCCATGCGCAGTCGCCGTTCTGGCAGGCACGGCTGGAGGCGGCGGGGTTTGTCCCGTCGGAGATGACGGATATGAGCAGCTTCGCCCGGTTGCCGCTGCTGACCCGGGCGGAATTGCAATCCGGCGGGGCGGCGATGCAGGCGCGCTCCCCCGGCATGGCCGAAGCGGATATATCGACCGCCCATACCTCAGGCTCGACGGGAAGGCCGGTGGCGGTGCAGCGCTACATGCCGCTCTATGGACCGCTCTACCGGGCGCTGGGCCTGCTGGAGAATGAATGGCATGGCCGCGATGCGACGCAGCCTCTCGCGCTGATCAAGGATCAGGCCGGGAACAGGGTGCTGCCGAACTGGGGGCCGCTGCAACGTGATCTGGGTCAGGTCGGCCCGGCCCATTGCCGCAACCTGATCGAACACACCGCCGAGGAATTGCTGCCCTGGCTGCAGGAGGTGAAACCGGCCTATCTGGTCAGCACCGCCTCGATGGTCGAGCGGCTGGCAAATCTGGCGCTGGGCCAGCAGTCAGGCCCCAACCCGCCTTTGAAGCAGATCATCACCTTTGGCGAGGCGATCAAGCCGTCGCTGCGCCGCCTGGTTCAGCAGGCCTTCGGCGCCGTGCTGGTTGACCGCTATTCCTGCGAGGAGGCGGGGTGGATCGCCTTTCAATGCCCGAAACACCCGCATTATCATGTCTCTTCCGCCTCGGTGCTGGTGGAGATTCTCGACGAGGACGGCAATGCCTGCCCGCCGGGAAAGAGGGGGCGGGTCGTCATCACCGCCCTGCACAGCTTTGCCATGCCGCTGATCCGTTATGCGCTGGGGGATTACGCCAGCTGGGCAGATGCCCCGGAACCCTGCGATTGCGGGCGCACGCTGCCGGTCATCGAAACCCTCTGGGGCCGCGAGCGCAGCTTCCTGCGCTACCCGAATGGCGATCTGCGGCTGGCCCGGCTGACCGGGGATCATTGGCGCGAGGCCGCCCCGATAAACGAGTATCGCGTGGTCCAGTACGCGGATGGGGAAATCGAGGCCTTCGTTTCGGCATCGCGCCCGCTGACCGCCGACGAAATTGCCGCCTCAACGGCGATGCTGCGCCGGGTGCTGGATATTCCCGTGCCGATCCATGTCACCCAATGCGAGCAGATCGACTGGGGTGGCGGCTGGAAAAAGCCGGATATTCTTCGCCTTGACCGGCTCCGCTCAACCCCGGAGGCTAGAGGCAGCGACACCGAATGACTGGCGGCTCATCGCCAGCACAACAAAAAACGACCGGAGGAGTCCAAAAATGAGCAATCATATTGCCGATACAGCTGCCGCGAATGCAGCCCTGAAGACGGACCGCGTGGCCAGTCGGGGCGATCACCTGCCCTTCGAGATCCGCCATATGGATGATGTCGAGTGGGAGACGATCCGCTGGCCGGGCGAGACCGGCAAGATGCTGTTTCATCCCCGCCCCGACCGGCCGACCGAGCCGAATGCCGGTATCCTGCGGCTGGAGCCGGGGGCGCATCATCCCGAGCATTATCACGGCTTCGCGCAGGTCTGGTACATCCTGAAGGGCGAATTCATGATCGACGGCCAGCTCTGCCGGCCGGGCAGCATGCTGTTCCACCCCGACCCTCATTTCGAGGGCGCGTTCCACACCGAAACCGGCGGTGATATCCTGATCGTGCAGTATCCCGGCCCGAGCACGGGCGAGCGGCCGATCTATGCCGGCCGGTTCGACATGGAAGAACGCAAGGCAATCACCCAGGAGCGCATCGACCTGTAGGCCGGCCGCGTCAGGCCGGCACTACTGCCTGGCCGATACCGCCGCGAAGACTGCCGGGTGTCACATCGCGCCACAGGATGGCGTGGTCATCCGGCAGCCTCCGGCTGTTCGGCATTGCCAGCCACAGCCGGTAGAGCAGCCGGCTGCGTCCGCTCGGCGCATCGTCCTGGAAGGGCGTGCGGCCGTGATAGATGACGTGATTGTTCAGCAGCTGAATATCGCCCGGTTCCAGCACCATCTCGAAGGAGAGTTCCTCGGCGACCTGTTGCAGCAACGTCAGCGCCTCGCGCTGGGCCGGGCTGAGCGGGGGGATACCGGGAATGAATTCCGCCGCCTCGATATAGGTCAGCGAATAATGGCTGGTGAATTTGCCGTCCTGCAGACCGAAGATCGGCAGCGGATAGGCGGTTTTCTCCATGCCTTTCTCCTCGCCGAAACGGCTGCGGAAATAGGGCTGGAACAGGACATCCAGCAGGTCCGGGCGGCGTTCCAGGATGGTGTTGTGGATGGCGACGGAGGAGGCCAGTTTGCTGACGCCGCCCCTGCCGGCCTGGCGCACGCAGAGCAACCCGACCACATCGCAGCGGTCGGTGTGGAAGCGCAGCGCGCCGTTTGACAGGGTGCGGGCATAGGAAGACAGGAAGGTGCCGCCCTGCTCGGTCTTCACCTCGCCATAGCGCTGGCCGATTTCCGCGCCCTCGTCGCGGATTTCGCGCATCAGCTCGCCCCGGTTGTTCTGGAACAGCAGATGGCCGAGATGCGTGCCGAGGCCGTAATAGAGCCGCTTCAGCTGCGCCTCGCTGTAACGCTCGACCGGGATGGTGCGCAGCTTCACCATGCCGCTGCCCTCTTCCAGCTCCTCGCGCGCAGCGGCCAGCCGCGCCTTCAGGCCCTGAAGGGGGAAATCCTCCTGCGTTATGGCGTGCCAGGGAATATCCAGCCGGTCCACATGGGCGAGTGCAGCCTCAATCTCCGCCAGATCAGCCGGCGACAGCTCGACGATCCATCGGGCTGATTCGCGTATCTCCGGACCGGTCCAGGCACAGGGCCCGGTGATCTTCTGACGGTGCAACATTGCGGCGTATCCTCCCGTGTTTTTCAGGATCATACTGCGGCTACCGGTCTGCGGAAAAGCCAGTTATCCGGCGAGACGGCCAGGGTTGTCACCGCTTGCGTAGCGGGGTGTTCCCTTGCTGATTTCGCCGGAGCACCTATTTGCCTCCGAACGGTCGCTTGCAATCGACCGACGGGGGAAGTGATGAGCGCCGCAGAAAAACAACAGCCGACACGGCGCGATTACCGCCTGGATTTCTTCCGGGGGCTGGCCCTGCTGTTCATCTTTCTCAACCACATTCCCGGAAACAGCTTTTCCTGGATCACCAACAAGCATTTCGGAATCAGCGACGCGACCGAGATTTTCATCTTCGTCTCCGGCTACGCGGCGGCCATCGTCTATGGCAAGCTGCTGGTCACGAAAGGCCTGAGGTCGAGCGCGGCCCGGATGGTCCGGCGGGCCGGCACCATCTATGTCGCGCATATCGCGACCTTCCTGATTTTAATGACACTGACGCTCTGGGTATCGGACCTCTACGGAGGGATCGACGCGCTGGTGAACACCAATCTGCTGACTTTTCTGGTCGATCCGCCGATGGCGCTGGTCGAGACATTGCTGCTCGGCTACCGGCCGATGAACATGGATGTGCTGCCGCTCTATGTCGTGCTGCTGCTGTTCTTTCCGCTCGGCCTCTGGGGGCTGGTGCATCATCCGCTGAAGACTATGGCGGTGTCGGCGGCTATATGGCTGGCCGCCGGGCAGTTCGACATCAACTTCATGCGCTATCCGGCGGGCGTCTGGTATTTCAATCCCTTCGCCTGGCAGTTCCTCTTCATGATTGGCGCCTTCATCCGCCTGTATCCGAAGAATTTGCCCCGGCCGGAGGTCTATGACCGGGTGCTTCAGCCTGCCGCGCTGGCCTTTCTCGTCTTTGGATTCTATCTGATCGCGGTCTATCAATGGCCGGAGATGGTGCCGGCGCTGCCGCCGGTGCTGGATGGGCTGATCAATCCAATCAGCAAGACCGACCTGGATATCCTGCGCATCCTGCATTTCCTGGCCGCCGCCTATCTGGCGAGCCGATGGATCTCGATCGATGCGCCTTTCCTGACCGGCAGGCTGGCCTGGCCGGTGGTGGTGGCGGGGCAGCAGAGCCTGCCGATCTTCTGTTTCGGCATTCTGCTGTCCTTCAGCGGCCGCTGGATCATGCGGGTCTATGACGACTCGCTGGCAACCCAGTTCATCATCAGCCTGGGCGGCATCGCCTTCATGCTGATCTTCGCCGATATGCTCAGCCGCTATTACGCCTTCCGACGCAGCAAGGCGAAAACTGCGGCGGCCTAGCTGCCGATCGGCTCCAAATCCCGCGGACGGTCGCAGTTTTCTGCGGCGTGGCGTGTCTCTGTGTGAGGATAATCGGCGGAATGCTGCTGCATGATCCGCTTTATGGAGCGCCGTGCGAGCAGCAGGCGGTTGCGGACAGCCTCTACCCGGCAGTCGCAGACCCGCGACGCTTCCTCATGCGACAGGCCGGCGGCAACCACCAGGACCAGCGCTTCCCGTTGCCGGTCATCGATCTGCGATAAGGCGCGGCGAAACACGGATTTAGCCGGGTTGTCCTCGGATTTGGCGGTCGCAGCGGCGGCCTTGCGGTCTCTGGCATGCAGGGCCCGCAGGATGCTGAACAGCCAGATCTTCGTATCGGCCGGCGATTGCAGCGGCGGTAAATCGGTCAGCGCCCGCTGGAAAGCCTCAACCACCAGTGCATCAGCCTGCGCCCCATCATCGCAGAGCGATCTGGCGAAGGCGCGCAAATGGGGGATGCAGCTTTCGAAGCCCTTCTGGGATGTTTCCCCTAGGGGCGCTTCGCTGACCGGCATGCCGGTGGGGGGCGGTGTCCTGTTCATCGGTTTTCCTGACATCAGTCAGAGGAGAGGTCCGGGCCGCTCGATCTGAGCGGCAGACATCAAGGCAGCGGACGGTTTTCCGCCGCAATGTGCCTGCTTCAGCAGGCGGATGCCCGATTTTCGAGATGAGCGACAGCATACGCACGACCTTGCCAGGTCGTGAAGTATCGGAAACTACCTATAGGCAGGGGTTATGGAGGGGCGTCAGGCCAGAATCCGGCGCAGACCCTCCTCGATATCCGCCTGGCCGAGGATGGCGGCGCGTTCCAGCACCTTCGAGATGCTGGGGGCGGCCTCGCCGCCCATCAGCCTCTGCACCGGCTGGTCGAGCCAGTCGAAGCAGCGTCGCTGGATTTCATCGGCCAGCCAGCCGCCATAGGAGGTGCCGCTGGCGCCTTGTTCGACGATCAGCACAGTGTTGGTCTTGCGGATGCTGGGCTCTATCGTCGCCCAGTCCAGGCTGGCGCGGTCCAGGCTGCGCAAATCGATCACCTCGACATCCAGCCCCAGCGCCTCGACGGCGGCCAGGCTGGCCGGCACCATCGACAGATAGGTCAGCAGCGTCGCACGGGTGCCGGTACGGCGTATCCTCGCGCGGCCCAGCGGGATGATGTAGTCCAGATCCTCCGCCGGTATCTCGCCCATGGTCTGGTACAGATCGACATGCTCAATCACCAGCACGGGGTCGCGGCAGGCCAGGGCGGCATTCATCAGCCCGACATAATCGAAGGCGGTGGCGGGGGCGACGATCCGCCAGCCCGGCGCCGTGGCGAAAATGCCTGCCGGGTCCATCGAATGCTGTGAGCCATAGCCGGTGCCCATCGCCACCTTGGTGCGCAGCACCAGCGGCACATCCTGCGTGCCGCCGAACATGTGCCGCATCTTGCCGATCTGGTTGAACACCTGGTCGGCCGCGACCCACATGAAATCGGGATACATGAATTCGACCACCGGCCTGTAGCGCCCGTCACCGGCAATGCCGCCGGCAAGACCCAGAAACGCCTGCTCGCTGATCGGCGTGCCCAGAACCCGGCCGGGAAAGGCATCGGCCAGGCCGCGCGTCGCCCCGTTGGTGCCGCCCTTCAGCCGGTGGATATCCTCGCCCATCAGGATGATCGACGGGTCGGTCTCCATCCGCCGGTGCATCACATCGGCCACGGCATCGACGAATTTGCGCGGGATCAGCGGGCCGGCGAAGCTGTCTGCCTCGGCGGTGCGCATGCCGGCCAGCTCGGACAGATCACCACGAATGCCGACATCGCGGAAATCCGGGTCGGGCCAGAGCGAGGGCACGATCCGGCGCTGGTTGCCCGTCTTCTCGGTCAGGCCGGCGCTGGCCTGCTGCATCGCTGCCACGGCGCGGGCGCGCAAGGCGTCGACATCGCCCTGGGTCAGCAGGTTGCGGGCGATCATCTCGCGGGCCACCCGGTCCAGCGGATCGCGGGCGCGCCAGGCATCCTCTTCCTCCTTGCTGCGATAGCCGAAGGCGCTGCCGGGGAAGGGGCCGTTCTGGTGGAAATAGCGGTACAGCTCTGCCTCGATGATGGTCGGCCCCTTGCCGGCGCGCATATGGGCGGTGGCTTCCTGCATCGCCAGATGGACGGCCAGCGGGTCCATGCCATCGACCTGCCAGGACGGGATGCCGAATCCGAGGCCGCGTCCCGACAGCCGGGACTCGCGCGTCGATTCCGCCACCGTGGTGGCCACTGCATAGCCGTTATTCTCGATGAAGAAGCACAAGGGCAGCGACCACGCGCTGGCCAGGTTCATGGTTTCCAGGACGGCGCCGATATTCACCGCGCCATCGCCGAAATAGACCACCATGACATCGCCGGTGCCGGCCCGCTTATGGGCGAAGGCGGCCCCAGCACCACCCGGCACGCCGCCGCCGACAATGGCATTGGTGCCCAGCGCGCCGGCCTCGTCCCAGCGCAGATGCATCGATCCGCCGCGGCCATGGCAGAACCCCTGGGCCAGCCCCAGTATCTCCGCCAGCGTGCGGGTCAGCAGCCCCTCGACAGCGCCGTCCAGCTTCTGGCGCGGGTCGTATCCACCCTGCTGCACATAGCCCAGCGCCTTGGCCAGGAACTGGTGATGGCCGCGATGCGAACCGCTGACCTGATCGCCGGGCCGCAGCGACAGGATCGAACCGACCGCACCGCCCTCCTGGCCGATGGAGGAATGCGCCGGGCCATGCACCAGCCCCTCGCCGGCCAGCACCAGCACCTCCTCCTCGAAGGCGCGGATCAGATGCATCTGGGTCAAAAGCGAGCCAAGCAGGGCAGGGGCGGCGCTGTCCCAGTCCCGCTGTGTCGTGCGCAGCGCGCGCCACGGCGCCAGCGGGGCGAGGTCCTCATAGTCGGGCATAGTCTCGATTCCCCCCGGAATCAATTCATTGAATTCTTATTTAGCATGACCTTACGGTTCATCCGGCGCGCCAGACAAGCCGATAAGCAACAGGGGGAGAGGGCCAGATGATCGATTTCAAGGGGAAGGTATTGCTGCTGACCGGCGCTGCCGGGGGCATCGGCCTCGCGACCGCCACGCTCTTCGCCGAGGCCGGGGCGAGCCTGGTCCTGGGTGATCTCGATGTTGAACGAGTGACGGCGGCGGTGGCGGGGCTGGACTTGCCGGCGGAGCGACTGGCGATTGCCGCCCATGACGCAACCGACCCGGCCAGCGCGCAGGCGCTGGTGGCGCTCGCGCAGGAGCGGTTCGGCGGCGTCGATGTCGTGGTGCCGGGGGCCGGCATCTACCCGACCGACGCCTTTGCCACGATGCCGGCGGCAACCTGGTCGCAGGCGCTGGCGGTCAATCTGGATGGCGTGTTCCATCTGTGCCAGGCAGCCCTGCCGGCGCTGCGCCCGGAGGCCGCCATCGTCATGATCGCCTCGATGGCGGCGCATTACGGCAGCCCGCAGCACGCGCATTACGCGGCGGCGAAGGGGGCGGTGCTGTCGCTCGCCCGGTCGCTGGCGAAGGAGCTGGCGCCCGCCGTGCGGGTGAATGCGGTGTCGCCCGGCCTGATTGACACGCCGATGGTGACGCCGCTGCTGGCGGCGCGCGGGCCGGCACTGCTGGCGGCGACGCCGCTGGGGCGGCTCGGCACGCCCCGGGATGTCGCCGGCTGCATCGCCTTCCTGGCCAGCCCGCTCGCCGGTTTCGTCACCGGGGCGACGCTGCAGGTGAATGGCGGGCTGTATATCGCCGGCTGAGCACGGGGCCAGAAGAGGGGCCACAAACAGCAACGCTCCAGACCTGTTGCCAGGTCTGGAGCGTGTTTGGGGCGTCGTCTCAGTTTTGGGGATCAGGCCGTTGCGGCGCGCTGACTGCCCTCGGACACGGAACAATGTGAACAAGGGAAAGGCCGGGAGGCTACGTCGAGGTCCTCGTGGTCTGAGATGGCCCAGGCATCAGGAGAACCAAGCTTGCACGGCCCCGGGACCATGGGAGCCATCATGGAGAATTCCTCGTCATCGGAGATGCGGCACATTGCACACGGCCCGCTGCAGGGGTTGCAAACCCCACACGCAGCCGCCCCTCTTACGCTAACCGACAAATCCTCGTCGCCGGAGACCCAGCACTGGCCACACGGCTTCGGCCCGGCGAGGTCCGCAGCGGCGAGTTCCTCGTCGTCGGAGACCCAGCATTGCCCGCACGGCGTCGGCCCGGCGATGTCTGTTGCAGCGAGTTCCTCATCGTCGGAGATACGGCATGGGAAGCACGCGCAAGGGGCCGGGGTGATGCTGACGAGGGAAATTTCCTCGTCGTCGGAGACCCAGCATTGCCCGCACGGCGTCGGCCCGGCGGCACTGGCGGAAGTGAGTTCCTCGTCGTCGGAGACCCAGCATTGGCCACATGGCTTCGGCCCGGAGGCGCTGGCGGAAGCAAGCTCTTCGTCATCGGAGACAAAGCATTTCCCGCAGCCGGGGGGAATCGCGGCAGTTGCAATGGAGAGTTCCTCGTCGTCAGAGACCCAGCATTGCCCGCACGGCTTCGGCCCGGCGAGGTCCGCAGCGGCGAGTTCCTCGTCGTCGGAAATCATGCACCCCGGCCTGCAGCCGCAGGGCGCCGGTAAGTCACTCTCAGCAGCGAGTTCCTCGTCGCTGACGTAGCATGGGCGGCAAGGCCCACACATCGGGCGATGCTCGACACCGACGGAGAGTTCCTCTTCGTCGGAGACCCAGCATTGCCCGCATGGCTTCGGCCCGGCGAGGTCCGCAGCGGCGAGTTCCTCGTCGTCGGAAATCCTGGAGAAGGTGCACGGCATCGGTGCGCTGGCGGCGGAGATTTCCTCCACGTCGCTGACGTAGCATGGGCGGCAAGGCCCACACATCGGGCGATGCTCGGCACCGACGGAGAGTTCCTCTTCGTCGGAGACCCAGCATTGCCCGCATGGCTTCGGCCCTGCGATATCCGCTGCAACGAGTTCCTCGTCGCCGGAGATGGCACAGGGGTATCCGCAGGGCGCCGGGAAGCCACCTGAAGCGGCGAGTTCTTCTTCGCCGGAGATGCGGCAGGGGAATCCGCAGGGCGGCGGGACGTCACCCGCAGCAGCGAGTTCTTCGTCGTCGGAGATCCTGGATAACATGCACGGCGCCGGGTATGTGGCGCTCGATGCGGTGATTTCCTCATCGCCGGAGATGCGGCAGGCAAGCCCACAGAATGGCGAGGAGAGGTTGGTGGTGGAGATTTCCATGTCCTCATCGTCGCTGACGAAGCAGTGCCCACACGGCCTCGGCCCCGCTTCAGCAGCAGACATATCCTCGTCGCTGGAGATGCGGCATGGGAAGCATGGCGCGCAAGGGCCCGGGGTGCTGCTGGCGAGGGAGAGTTCCTCGTCGTCAGAAATGCCACAGGTGCAGAATGCACAGGGCGGCCTGGCGCCACCTGAAGCGGCGAGTTCCTCGTCGTCGGAGATCCGGCACCAGTTCTGATCGGGCCGCAGGTTTGTCGAAAGCTCCTCATCGTCGGAGATGCGGCAAACCATACAGGGCAGGCAAGGTGCCGGGGTGCTGCTGGCGAGGGAAAGTTCCTCGTCGTCGGAGATTTTGCAGAAGGGGGACGGCGGCGGCACGCTGTCGGCAGAGAGCTCCTCGTCATGGCTGACCATGCAGAAGCCGGGGGTATTGGGCCTGCCCCCTGCCTTGGCGGTCAGCGTCGCGTCCTCACGCTGTGGCGTCGTCAAAGCCGGATGTCGATTTTTCATGCGAAGTCCCCTTGTTCGAAAGCAGGTAAGGCGGCTTTTTCTAAAGCCGCAAACCTATTTTCTAAGTTAATTCAGTGATGTCACTGTAGGCGGAGTCACCACCCCCCGCAACGCGGTTCCGGGGGGTGGTAAATGAAACTTTCGTCATGTTTGTGATGCCGGCCTGACATTACCGGGGGCAGTTGCTATCAGTGTTATGCTGCCCTGCCGGATTACAGCCTGCCCGGGCTGGGCCCACCCGATCTTCCCCTCTTCCCGACAATGGACGGCGATGCCCTCAGACCCGCTTCTCTTCGGTTACAGCCTGGCCGTCGACATCGAAACGATGGCGCGCCAGGGGGATGCCCTGCATCTGCATCTGGCCGGGGGGCGGAGTGTGACTCTGGCCTGTCCCGACCTCCGGGGCGAGAAAATCGTGGAGCGGTTGCAGGCCGGCCCTGCCAGCCATGCGGCACTGGCGGATATCTGTTCGGATTCGATGCTGGTCCGCATTCTGTCCCAGCTGGCGCTCAATCAGGTGCTGCACTGGCATTTTGGACCGCCGGATCGTCCATTTTGCCGGGTGGAGAGTTTCAGCGGTACCTATTGCCCGATCTACCACCCGGCTGAGGCGGCAGTGCTGCGCCAGCCTCTGTCGCGCTTTGCCTGCCTGCGCCAGGAGCAAGGCGAGACCATCCTGCAGAATGCGGAACTTCATGCCCGGCTCGTCTTCCTGCCGGGCGGGCAGGATGTGCTGGCCGCCACGCTGGCCGATCCCACACCCTCGGCGTGGCGGCATTTCCTGTTCTGCACCGGTTTTCTGGAACCGGTGGCGGCGGAATCGCCCGCCCGCGAAAGCTGGGAGTTCCATGATCTGCTGTTCCACGATGCGACCCGGCTTTTCGTGGGCGAGCGGCCCATCGGCAAACGGGATCGCCTGAAAGGCAAGCATCCCAAGCCGGAGAAGATCGCGCCGCCCTTGTCGCAGGATCGCATCGCGCTGCCGCCGGTCGATACGGACCGCGCCTCGGCATCGTTACGGCAGGTGATGGCGCTGCGCCGGTCGCTGCGTGAGCCGGGGGAATGGCCCCTGCAACTGGCCGATCTGTCGACCTTTCTCGGACGCACCCTGCAGGCCCAGCTGAAGCCGGACCGGCCCGATGATCGCCGCTTCCGGCCGATGCCGAATGGCGGCGGTGCGCATGAACTCGAATTTTATATCCTTATCCAGCGCTGTGCCGGTCTGGATGCCGGCCTTTATCAATACCGGGAGAGCGAACACGCGCTCTATCGCCTGCCGGCCAATGCGGCGCTGGCGAAACGCGCCACCCTGCTCTCTGCTGGTGCGATGGGAACGGAGGAAGCGCCGCCCGATTGCGTGATCCTCATGGCGTCCCGCCTGCCGAAGATTGCGCGGGAATATGAGGGCATCGCCTATCGCCTGTCGCTGCTGCATGCCGGCGTGGCGATGCAGAGCTTCTATCTCGTCGCCACCGATATGGGGCTGTCGCCCTGCGCCAACGGGTCCGGCGATTCGCTGGTGTTCGAAAGACTGACTGGCCTGCCCTTGCTGCAGGAAACCGCCATTGCCGAATTCGCCCTGAGTGGCCGGCGCGTCACAACGCCGGCGGGTCCGGCGGCGGATTCCGAACGACCGCCCCTTCACTGAGGATTTTGCCGATGCCGATCCGTCTCGAAGACTATACGGAAGCTCACAAGCCGGCGCTGGCCGCCCGGCTGGATGCCGAGGGCCTGACGAAACGGGAGGGCGCAGTCGGTCTCTTCTGGCAGACTCTCCTCAGCGACCCCTACAAGCAGAACAGTGTCATCGTGGTCGCCACAGAAGATGCCGGGGAAGGCGCCGGGGAAGGCAGGGCTGTTCACGGCATCGGTATCGGCATGCGGCGGCCCTATGGCCGGGATTCGGGGCGGCCGGTATTTTACTGGGTGGCCACGGAAAAGCGCCGGCAGGGCATCGGCGCGATGCTGAAGCAGGCCATCGGCAAGCGCCTGGCCGCGGCGGGTGTGCCGACACAGTACGGCAGCCTCTTTAACGGCCAGGAAGACGCGATCCCGTTTCTGACGGCCACGGGTTTCCAGCAGATCTGTTGCGATCTGATTATCGGCTGGAATGGAGGGGAGTACACTTACAAGCCTGTCGAGGGCGTCAGCTGCGCGATCTACCGCGGGGGTGATCCGGTGTTGAACGAGAAGATCGCCGCCTTCCAGAACAAGGCCTTCGTCCGCGAAACCATGGTGCCGCATCTGACCGGCGACTCCATCGAGCATATTCTCGTGAACGAGAAGCACTGGATGATGGTGGCGACGGAGGATGCAACCGGCGAGGTGGTCGGCGTGACCGAATGCAGCGACACCAATATCTTCCCCAGCATCTCGGTCGCGCGGCGCTATTGGGCCAGCGGGCTGGCGGAATGGATCGGGGGCTTGTCGCTGGACATCTATGTCGCCGCCGGCATTACCGATCCCTGGACCATCGTGCGGCCCGTCAACCGCGCTTCCCTCGCCTATCTCGCGCGGATGAACTGGCATGAGAAGGGAACCATCACAAGCTTCGGCGCACCGACGCAGGACGATGCCTGACACGCCTGTCGGCGTGCCGCTCAGCCGCCGCTGATCGCGGTCACGATGAAGACTGCCGCGCCCGGGGCCAGCGGCGTTTCCAGGCTCGCCCGCTGGCCCTCGACAAAGACATTGATGTGCCGGCGGATCGCCGGGCGGGAATCGCACAGCCGGTCGCGCATGCCAGGCCAGCGCACCTCCAGCGTCTCCATCACCGCCGCCACAGTCGACGCCTCGATCTCCAGCTCGCGCGGCGCGCCGGGGAACAGTGGCAGCAGGGCGGCGGGCAGGGTGACGTGTACCGGCATCAGCGCGGAACGGACAGGGTTTCCAGCGACACGATGACCGGCAGATGCGGGGCGACGCAACGCCAGCTATCGCCCTCATCCGGGCTGGCATAGAGCTGCCCGCCGCTGGTGCCGAAATATACGCCCGCCGGCTCAAGCCGGTCGGTGGCCAGCGCCTGGCGCAGCACGCCGACAAAGGCGTTCTCCTGCGGCAATCCGGTGCGCAGCGCCTGCCAGTTCCGGCCCCGGTCACGGCTGCGATAGACCGCGACCTTGGCGTCCGGCACATAGCGACCGGCAATGTCGCCGTTCAGTGGCAGCAGGAACAGCGTATCGGTATCGCGCGGATGGGCAGCGGCCGGAAAGCCGAAGCTGGAAGGCAGGCCCGGCTCGATGCTGATCCAGTTCTGTCCGCCATCCTCGCTGCGATACATGCCGCAGTGATTCTGCTGGTAGAGGATGTCGGGCTCACCAGCCGCCATCACCAGCGAATGCACGCATTGCCCGAATTCGGGATAGCGCTGGTCCTCGGGGTTATAGTCGGCGCGGGTGCCCTTGTTGCGCGGCTCCCAGCTCTTGCCGCCATCGCCGGTATAGAACACCCCGGCCGAGGAGATGCCGACCCAGATGCGGTTCGCATCCTCGGGATGCACCAGCAGCGAATGTAGGATCAGCCCGGCCCCGCCTGCCATCCAGTGCGGCCGGGTGGGGTGATCGCGCAGGCCCTGGACATGCTCCCAGGTCTCGCCGCCATCGGTGCTGCGGAACAGCCCGGCCGGGTCGACGCCGGCATAGAGCACGCCGTCCCGCACCGCCAGGCTCCACACCGCCTTGATCGGCGGCTCGCCCTCGCCATAGGTCAGGCCGGCGCTGGAATGGGTCCAGCTCTTGCCCTGATCGGTGGATTTCCAGACCGCCGGACCGAACCATTCATTGCCGCCGCCGGCATAGATTGTCCCGGTCTTCGGATCGGCGATGGCGTGATTGACCGGCCAGGTCTCGCAATAGGGGCCGCGCAGGGCCCAGTCGCTCCTATCGGCGCTCTCGGCGATGAAAAGCCCCTTGCGGGTGCCGATCAGAAGCATAGTTTGCTGAGCCATGCGTATTCCTCCTTCAGGCAAGCCAATCGGGAAGCAGAGTTTCCGGGTGCGGCAAAACGGCACGATGACGCTCGCCGCATTGCTTTCCGCTGGACAGAAAAAGTTGATATCAACATTATATACCCATGTCAAAGACTGAAACTGTTTCCTTCCAAACCACACTGATGGTGCGTGACACCTGCCTGTGCCTGCATGTGCAACGCGCTGCGCGGGCGCTGGCACGCCAGTTCGACGAGTTGCTGCGCCCGGTCGGCCTGACCAACGGTCAGTTCTCGCTGATGATGTCGCTGAACCGCCCGGAGCCGGCAAAGATCGGCCAGCTCTCCACCCTGCTGGCGATGGACCGCACCACCCTGACCGCCAATCTGAAGCCGCTGGAGCGGCGTGGACTGGTACAGATTCTGGTCGATCCGGCGGATAAGCGCAGCCGCCGTCTGGTGCTGACACCCGAGGGCCATGCCCTGCTTGCCGAGGCACTGCCGATCTGGAAACAGGCGCATGCCGACCTTGATGCCCGCCTCGGTGCGGGCGCTCCCGACCGCCTGCGCGCGGATCTGATCACCCTGTCCTGACGATTTCTCCCGACGTAGCTCGTGGCCGTCCTCACTGCAATTTGGCGGTGTAGCAATAATTTGGGTTTCAATTGATTATGAGAATCATTATTAATTGAAACCGGGTTATGCGAATTAACGACCACGCCTAGCAGGGGAAATCGAGATGGGGGAAGTAACGAGCGCGTGTCGCGCCCGGCGGCGGCGGATGCTGTCCGGCCTGTTGATGGCAACGACGGTACTGGCCGCCGGCTGGGGCGGAGATGTCGCCCGGGCCCAGGACCGGGCAGCAACCGGACCGGTCCAGCTCGACCCGGTTACCGTCGAAGGCAAGGCGGTTAATCCCAAGGCGACGGTCGGTGCGCCGCCGCCAGTTTACGCCGGCGGGCAGGTCTCGCGCGGCGCCCGGCTCGGCGTGCTGGGCAATTTCGACATGATGGACACGCCGTTCACCGGCACCAGCTATACCGAGGAGACAATCCGCAACCAGCAGGCGGAGACGCTTGCCGGCGTGCTGGCGAATGACCCGGCGGTGCGCAGCACCTATGGCTATGCGATTTTCGGCGAATTGTTCGTGATCCGCGGGTTTCCGGTCACGAATGAAGATATCACCATTGATGGGCTGCACGGCACCGCACCCCGCCAGGTTGCGTCGACCGAGATGTATGAGCGCGTCGAGGTTCTGCGCGGCGCCAGCGCCTTCCTGAATGGGGTATCGCCGGGCGGTGGCGGTATTGGCGGTACCATCAATTTGGTGCCGAAGCGCGCCGGGGACGAGCCGCTGACCCGCTTTACCGGCAGCCTGGCGCAGGACAGCCGCATCGGTGGCCATCTCGATGTCGGCCGGCGCTTCGGGCCGGACGGGGAATTGGGCGTGCGCGCGAATCTCGTCTCCCGCGAGGGCGAGACGGCCATCGACAATGAGGAGCGCTCCGTGTTGCTTGGCTCGCTCGGGCTGGATTATCGCGGCGACCGGGCGCGTGCCTCGCTCGATCTCGGCTATCAGCGCCAGCGGGTCGACCAGGGGCGTGGCGTGGTCTTCGTCACCGGCCCCATTGTGCCCGAGGCACCCGATGCCAGCACGAATTACGCCCAGCCCTGGACCTATTCCGAATTGCGCGACAGCTTCGCCCAGTTTCGCGGCGAGTATGATGTGAGCGACAAGGTCATGGCCTATACCGCCTTCGGCATGCGCGACATGCATGAGAATGGCGATTATTCCTCGCTGACGGTTGATGGCACGGGGGCGGGTACGGCGGGCCGTTTGGGGGTGCCGCGCCGGGACCGGACCTATACCGGCCAGGCGGGCGTGCGCAGCGAAATCGAGATCGGCCCGGTCCTGCATCGCTTCGATGTCGGCGTGTCGGCGCTTCGTACGGAGAACCGCAACTCCTTCGATTTCGCGGCCAGCCAGCCGGCAAACATCTACAACCCGGTCACCTTCTCCCGCCCGGACGCCTTCCTGGTTTCCGGCAGCTTCGAGAATCCGCCGAAGGTCAGCCAGTCGGAACTGCGCAGCTTCTATGTGTCGGATACGGCCGGGTTCTGGAATGACCAGGTATTGCTGACCCTCGGCCTGCGCCAGCAATACCTGCATGTCGAGGGCTTCGACCGGGCGACCGACACCCGCACCGAAAATTACGATGAATCGGCGCTGACGCCGGTGGTCGGCATCGTCTACAAGCCGATCCCGGAGGTGGCACTTTACGCCAACCGCATCGAAGGCCTGGCCCAGGGGCCGACCGCGCCAGGCTCGGCTATCAATGTGGGCGAGATATTCGCGCCCTATAAATCGGTCCAGTACGAGATCGGCGGCAAGGTGGATCTGGGTGGTATCGGCGCGTCGCTGGCGCTGTTCGAGACCACCCAGCCCTCCGGCGTGACCGACCCGGATACGCTTGTCTTCAGTGTCTCGGGTGAGCAGCGCCATCGCGGCATCGAGTTCATGCTGTTCGGCGAGCCGATGAAAGGGGTGCGGCTGCTGGGCGGTGTCACCGTCACCGATGCGGCCCTGAAAGGCACGGCTGGCGGCACGAATGACGGCAATGACGCGGTGGGCGTTCCGGCATATCAGGCGAATTTCGGCGCCGAATGGGACCCCTGGTTCATGCCCGAGCTGACCCTGACCGGGCGCGTCCTGCACACTGCCGCGCAATATCTCGACCAGGCCAATACGCAGCGGGTGCCCAGCTGGTCGCGCCTCGATGTCGGCGCGCGCTATGCCACGGAAATCGACAACCGCCCGGTGGTCTTCCGCTTCAATATCGAGAATCTGACGGATGAGGCCTATTGGGCATCCGCCCATGGCGGCTATCTGACCCTGGGCGCACCACTGACGGCGAAGCTGTCGGTCGGGGTGGATTTCTAGAAAGTCATCCCAAAGGGCAATTCCCTTTGTCTTCGCGCCGATTGTCTGGACAATGCGGGCAGCCCTGCAGCCAGACAGGGTATGAAGACAAGGGAGTTGCCCCAAGGTGGACACGCATATCGTCACCGAGAAACCCCGGCCACGTCTGGCCACCCGCCTGACCGAGTTGTTCGGCATCCAGCGGCCGATCCTGTGCGGCGGGCTGATGTGGCTGGCAACGGCGGAATATGTCGCCGCCGTGGTGAATGCCGGCGCGATGGGTTTCATCACCCCGCGCTCCTATCCCGATATCGATGCCTTCCGCGATGCGGTGCGGCGCTGCCGGCAGATGACCGGCGGCAAGCCCTTTGGCGTCAATCTCTATATCTCCGCCCGGCCGGCGGAGAATGAGAAGATGAAGCTGTTCCTCGACGTGCTGATCGAGGAAGGCGTGCGCCATGTCGAGACCGCCGGCTACAGCCCGGAGGCGCTGCTGCCGCGCCTGCGCGAGGCCGGCTGCGTGGTCGTGCACAAGGTGACGACGTTGCGCCATGCGCAGAAGGCGGCCGCGGCCGGGGTCGATGCGGTGGTGATGATCGGCTCGGAATGCGGCGGCCATCCCGGCATGGGCGATATTCCCGCCATGCTGCTGGCCGCCCGCGCGCTGGAAGTGCTGGACATCCCGGTCGTGGTCGGCGGCGGCATCGGCTCCGGCCGGCAGATCGCGGCCGCGCTGGCGATGGGCGCGGATGGGGTGCTGATCGGCTCGCGCATGCTGGTCGCCGACGAGATCTGGGCGCACCGGGCGATGAAGGAATATCTGGTCGGGCTGGACGAGACCTGCACCACCACCGTGCTGCGCAGCCTGAAGAACACCTATCGCTGTCTCGCCAACGAAACCGCCGCCGAGGTGACACGGCTGGAGGCCGCCGGGCAGAACGACTACGCCACCCTCGGCCCGCTGGTCGGCGGTGCCTTGCAGAAGCAGGCCTACGAGACCGGCGACTGGACCAAGGGCGTGCTCTCCCTCGGCCCCGCCGCCGCCTGGTGCGACCGGCTGGAACCCGCCGCCGCCATCCTCGACCGTCTGGAAGCCGACGCTTTGGCGCAGCTCGACGCGGTGGCGCGCAAGCGGGGGTAAGGCCGGTTCTTTTTGCCGCCGGACCCTTCGAGACGGCGCTCCGCGCCTCCTCAGGGTGAGGGCGCTCTAGGATACTCCAGCGGTGCCCCTTGATGACCTCATGCTGAGGAGCCGCCCAAGACTTTGGGCGGCGTCTCGAAGCATATGGCGGCTTGCGCTTATTCCGCCCCTGCCACGACGCCGGCATCGAACAGCCGGCCGATCTCGCCCGAGGGCAGGTTCAGCACCTCGGCCAGCACCGCCTCAGTATGTTCGCCCAGCGCCGGGGCCGGCACGATGTCGCCGCGCGGGGCGGCGGTGAAGGCAAGCGGGCTGTGTGGCGTGAGGTAGGTGCCGATGCCCGGCTGCTCCGCCTCGCGGAACATCGGGTTGGCGGTGGAGCAGCGCGAATCCTCCGCCAACAGCTGCTGGAAATCCTGGAACGGCCCCCACAGAACGCCGGTGCCTTCAAAGGCGGTGCGGATTTCTGCCAGCGTGCGGGCGGCGAACCAGGGTGCCAGCACGGCGGCGATCAGGTCACGCGCCTGGTAGCGCCCGCCTTCATCCTCCAGATCGACATCCATCAGTTTGGCGATATAGGGCATGCGCTCGGTGGTGCCGGTGGCGTCGCACAGCGCCTGCCATTGCTTGTCCGATATCGCGGCAACCATGGCGATGCGACCGTCCGCCGTGGCGAAGTCGCGGCCGAAGCCGCCATAGATATGATTGCCGATGGCTGGGCGCTGGGTGCCGTTCATCTGCACCTCGCCGAGATAGCCAAGATTGCCGACCGTCGCCAGCATCACGTCAGACAAAGCCAGCGAGACTTCCTGCCCCTTGCCGGTCTCGCGCCGGTGATGCAGCGCCGCCAGCGCGCCGGTGGCGAGATACAGGCCGGCCGCCACGTCCCAGGCCGGCAAGGCGTGGTTCACAGGGCGGGTGCCGTCGCCGGTCACCATCGGGAAGCCGCTGGCGCAATTCACCGTATAGTCCACGGCGGTGGAGCCGTCGTAATTGCCGGTCAGCTTCAGCATGATCAGATCGGGGCGTTTCTCGCGCAGCGCCTCATAGCCCATCCAGCCGCGCGAGGGCAGGTTGGTCAGCAATATGCCGCCATTATCGCCCGGGCTGCCGGCGATGATCGCCGCCGCCAGCTCCTTGCCTTCCGGCTTGGCGAGGTCGATGCGGATCGAGCGCTTGCCCTTGTTCAGCCCGGCCCAGTAGAGGCTCTTGCCGTCCTCGGTCAGCGGCCAGCGATTATAATCGATGCGGCCGCCGATCGGGCTGATCTGCACCAGGTCGGCGCCGAGCTGCGCCAGCGTCATGCCGCCCAGCGGGGCGGCGACATAGGCCGAGACTTCAACGACACGCACGTTATTCAGGACGCCACGCACTTCGGTTTCCCCTTTTTCCCACGCTTGATATGCTGGCGCGCAGGATAGCCACCCGGTCCGGCTCCTGTCTGCACTTCTTCCGTCCCGATTCAGAAAGCGACAGCCCATGGCGGTCCCGCCCCCGAAACTCACCATCCTGGAACAGCGCCGCATCGAGGCCGGCATCGTGAAGCCGATCTATGAGACGCTGGAACGCGAGTTGGGCGTCGAACAGGCGCAGGCGCTGATCGGCGCTGCGATCCGCCAGGCGGCGCTGGACAGCGGCCAGGCCTTCGCCGCCGAGGAGACGGCCGGCACCAGCCTGGAAAGCTTCGCCGTGCTGTTCGAGCGCTGGAAGGAAGGCGGGGCCTATGATTTCGAATTGCTGCAACAGACGCCGGAGCATTTCGACTTCAACATCCGCCGCTGCGCCTATGCCGAAATGTACAAGGATATGGGCCTCGGCCATATCGGCCACCTGCTCTCCTGCCAGCGCGACGGCGCGCTGTGCGAAGGCTATGACCCGAAGATCGAAATGACCCGCACCCAGACGGTGATGCAGGGCGCCAGCCATTGCGACTTCCGGTTTCGGTATGTGGAGGGCAAGGAGTAGGGAGCGCACACGCAGCGTTCGCTTTTCTCCGTCGTCATGGTCGGCCTTGATCCGACCATCCACTCCGCCCGTCATTCCCGGCCTTGTGCCGGGAATCCAGGGTTCAGCCCACTCGACCGACATCCAGCGAGCGGAAGCATGGACCCCCGGTACAAGACCGGGGGTGACGGACTGAGGGATGGTGAGGTCTGGCGTTGCGCCCGGGACTGCTCCCTCCCCCTTGAGGGGGGAGGGAATGGACGCCTATTCCACCGGGATCAGTCGCCAGATGGCGGCGTCGGGGTGGTCGTTCAGCAGGTAGATCGCACCGTCGGGACCGGCGCGGACGTCGCGGATGCGTTCGCCCCAGTCTTCGAGAAGGCGCTCCTCGCGGACGACCCGGTCGCCATCGATTTCCAGACGGGCGAGGTGGGTCTTCACCAGCGCACCGACGAATAAATCGCCCTTCCAGCCGGGGAATGCATCACCGGTATAGAAGGCCATGCCGGAGGGGGCGATGGAGGGGTCCCAGTAATGGATCGGCTGTTCCATGCCGGCGCGCTCCCGGCCCTCGCCGATCCTGGCGCCGGAATAATGCACACCGTAGGAAATCACCGGCCAGCCATAGTTCAGACCGGGCTGCGGCAGGTTGATCTCGTCGCCGCCCCGCGCGCCATGCTCATGCTCCCAGATCTGCCCGGTTTCGGGATGGATGGTCAGCCCCTGCGGATTGCGATGGCCATAGGAATAGATTTCCGGCCGGGCATCGGTGCGGCCGACAAACGGATTATCCTGCGGCACACTGCCATCCGGATTGATCCGCACGATCTTGCCGATATGGGTGCCAAGGTCCTGCGCCAGGTCGCGCTGGCTGCCGCGCTCGCCCAGCGTGGCGAAGAGCGTGCCGTCCGGCGCGAAGGCCAGGCGGCTGCCGAAATGCTGGCGGCTGTTGAATTTCGGCAGCTGCCGGAAGATCACGGTCATCTGCTCCAGTGCCGTGCCGTCGTCTGAGAGGCGGGCATGGGCGATGGCCGTGCCGTTGACGCCGCCCTCGCCTGGTTCCGAATAGCTGAAATAGACCCGTCGGGATTGCGCGAAATCCGGGGCGGCAAGGACGTCAAGCAGGCCGCCCTGGCCACTGTTATAGATCGCCGGCAACCCCTTCAGCGGTTCCGACAGCCGGCCCTGCGGTGTCGCCAGGCGCATGCGGCCGGGGCGTTCCGTCACCAGCATCGAGCCATCCGGCAGGAAGGTGAGGCCCCAGGGATGCTCCAGCGGTCCCGCCACCTTTTCCAGCCGGAAATTGGCCTTCTCCGAGCGGATCACCTCACCCTGGGCCGTGGCCTCCAGTGGCGAAACGGCGAGCAGGGCAAGGGCAATCAGCGGGGCGGCGGGCTTCATCATCGGCTTCAACCTCGGCAGGGACTGACCTGACTGAGGTGGGGGGGAATGCCCGGGGATCAACCCTATTCGATCCGGCCTACTCGATCCGGACGGCCTGCTCGTCGGTGATCCGCCGGACCATCCAGTCGAGCACCGTGAGGTCGTTCACCCGCTCGCGCTGGACCGGTTTCACCAGGACAGGGTCGCTGTGTTGCTCGGCGATCTTGAAGGTGAAGATGTAATTCGGATCGACGCCCATGCGCAGATCGGACAGCAGGATGTCAGCCCCGTCCCGGCGCAGGGCGTAGTAGCCGCCGCTGAAGGCGGCCACATCCGCGACCGGCGAGTCCGCCGGCAGCAGGGCCTCGATATCGCGCCCGCGATCATGCCGGTGCAGGGTAGCCTCTGACCGCTCATCCAGGATCGAGCGGTAGATGTTGATATACCCGTCCTCGGTCATCGCCAGGCCGCGCCAGAGCGCGGTGTTGAATGGCGTCGGGATCATCATCAGCCGTTCGACACTCTGCCCGGCCTCGGCCAGCGCGCTGCGCATTTTAGTCTCGGCGATGTCCCGCGCCGCGACGCTCCAGCCGAGATAGAGGGTGCTCAACGCCAGCGCCGTGATGGCGCCCTTGCCGAAACCCGGCCCCCAGCGGCCGCGGAACAGGGCGACCAGCGTCAGCACCAGCAGCGGCAGGCTGTAGAGCGGGTCGATGATGAAGATGCTGGACCAGCTGACCGGGGTATTGTCGACCGGCCAGAGGATGCGCGTGCCATAGGTGGTGAAGCAGTCGAGCAGCGCATGAGTTACCAGCACAAGCCACAGTGTCAGCCAGGTCAGCCAGCGGGCATCCCGCAGGCGTCGGTCCAGCCGAAGCAGCACCTCACCCAGCACGGGGGCGAGGGCGGTATGGACGAAGACCGAGTGGCTGAAACCACGATGGGTGACATAGGACTGGATCGGGTCGGCGGCGGCGATGAAGACATCGAGGTCGGGCAGGGTCGCAACCACGCCGCCGATCAGGGCGGCGCGGCGCGGACCAATGCGGGGTCCGAGCGCCAGGGCTGAAATCGTGGCGCCGAGAACGAACTGGGTCAGGCTATCCATGTCGGTTGGGCCCGTTTATGCGTCGAAGGTCAGGCCGGAATCCTGGAGGAAGCGCCGCAGCGCGCTTTCGCCGCGCAGATCGCCGATCAGGACACGCTTCGGTCCGGGAGACAGGCGCACCAGCGCCGGTGTCACCAGAATGCCCTCATCCAGCGCCCGTTCGGGCGATTGCATGACATCAATCACTTCGACCTCCACCCGGTCGGCCAGGCCGTCCAGGACGGATTCCAGTGTCGCCAGCGCCGTGCGGGAACTGGGCGCGCTGTAGGCAACGAAGAAACGCAGCCGGATCAGCGGGGCCTTGGGCGGCACGGGGGGGCTGGTTGTGGTAGCCCTATGGTCCATGGGCTTGATCATTTCCTGTCGCCTGCTTCGGTGGAATCATCGGCGTGCCGCATGCTGCGGATGCTGGCTGTTGATCGGACCTGGTCGTCGCGCCAGATGCTTTCCTCGCGCAGCATCTGCTCACGCTCTGCCGCTGCCTGGGTGATTTCGGCCTGCAGCATCTGCATTTGCAGGGTCAGGCGCTGATGCTGGTTTTCCAGCTCCTGCCGTCGGTGGGTGTAGGCGGCGCGACGCTGGGCGTCCTGCACCTTGTCCTCCGCCTCGCGCTCCATGCGCGCGGTGCCCATCAGCACCTCGCCGCCGGCGGTATAGACGTCAGCCAGCGAGATACCGGTGGTCGAGAGGATCAACTCGCGGACCTGGTTGGAATGCGACATGCCGCGCGATTTGACGATGGTCAGCGCCCGGTTACGTTCCCCCTGGTTGATGCGGAAGGAGACATCCATCCAGGTATCGGCAATGGTCGAGACGTTGAACTGCGTGCTCTCCCAGTCGCGGTGCTGCGGGTTCAGCAGGGTCGTCGCCAGCACGGTGATCGACTGGCTTTTCATGTAGTCCAGCAGGTTCACGATGGCGGTGCTGCTCTCGTTCTGGTCGCTGATCTTGCCAATGGCGGAGATCGGATCGATGACCACGGAGCCGGGCTTGTGTTCGTCGATCAGCTCACGCAATTGGGCGAAATGCTCCTCGGCACTAACATTAAAGGCCCGGCTGCCCTTCATGTGCAGCAAACCCGACTCGATATAGGGTGCCAGATCGATCGCCACGGATTTGAAATTGCGCAGAATCTGTTCGGCGGCTTCGTCGAAGGAATAATACAGGGCCTTCTCGCCGCGCTGGCAGGCGGCAAGGGTAAAGGCGCCCGACAGGGTGCTCTTGGCGGTGCCGGGCGATCCCGAGATCAGGATTGTCGTGGCGCGGTAATAGCCGCCGCCCAGCATGGTATCCAGCCGCTCGACACCGGTCGATACGCGGTCCGTATAGCTGCGGTGATTCAGTTCGGGCGGGTCGGCCAGGACAGCGATGCCGTTGCTGCGGACCAGCATGGGGAAAGCGTTCGAGCTATGGGTGGTGCCGCGATATTTGACCAGCCGGATCTGCCGGCTGGCGACGCGGTGGGTGACCTCGTGATGCAGGGAGATGACGCATTCCGTCATGAAGGGCAGATAATTGAGCGCGGCATCCAGCTCACCTGAATAGGTTTCCTCCGCCATCGCCGTCATCAGCGCCGTGATATCCTCCTGGATCAGCCATTCGCGCAGTCGCACCAGCTCGCGTCGCTGGGCGGCGGGCGAGTCCAGCATGGCGATCAGCCAGTCGATGGTATCCAGCACGATGATCCGGCTGCCGGTCCGCTTGCGCAGCGCCTGCAACGCGCCGATCAGGCCGTTCAGGTCGAAATCGCCGGCCTGAACCACATCGGGATCGAGTTTTGCATCGAGTACATAGATACCGGGTTCGCCGGATTGCGCTTCGCTGGCCGGCCGCAGGGTCCAGCCGAAGCCGGCGGCATTGGCGATCAGGTTCCCGACATCCTCCTCGAAGCTGACGAGAATGCTGCTTTCGCCGTGATCGCGCAGCCGGTTGGCCAGGATATGCATGGCGAAGACCGTCTTGCCGGTGCCGGCGCCGCCGATCAGCAGGCTGGTGCGCCCGGAGGGCAGGCCGCCGCCGGACAGCAAATCGAAACCCTGGATACCGGTTGCCAGTTTTGACAGGGCAAGGGGACGCGAATCGCTTGTCATTCTTCGTTTCCCCTGATTATCGGCGCTTCTGCCTGAGGAGATGGCTGGCGCGGACGGTTGTTCAAGACATTGCGGACGGCATTTTTCAGCGTGGCCCGGTTATACGGCTTCTGGAGCAGCGGCCAGGCAAGATCGGCGGCCTCGCCACCGGACAGGGCGTCGCTATAGCCGGTGCTGAGCAGGATGGCGATGTCCGGGCGCAGCGTCGCGGCGATCTTGGCCAGGGCATGACCGTCCATACCACCGGGCATGACGATATCGGTCAGCAGCAGGTCGAAGCTGTGGGCCTCCTGCCCGGCCAGATGCGCCAGCGCGTCTTGTGCGTTGCCGGCCACGGTCAGCTGGTAGCCCGCATCGCGCAGCGCCGCTGTCAGATAGGCGCTGACCAGAGGGTCGTCCTCGACCAGCAGGATATGGGCGTCGGGCGGTGCCAGCAGCGGATAGCTTTCCTGTGCGGCAGCAGCGGCCGGCACCTTGGTCTTGGCGGCCTGTGGCAGATACAGCTCGACCCGCGTGCCGTGATCGACCTGGCTGTCCAGCAGGATGAAGCCGCCGGTCTGGCGCACGAAGCCATAGACCATCGACAGACCCAGCCCGGAGCCTTTGCCGACTTCCTTGGTGGTATAGAACGGCTCGTAGATGCGTGGCAGGACATCGGCGGGAATGCCGGTACCGGTATCGCTGACCGCGATCATCACATAACCGCCGGGACGGGCCTCACCGCCGCCGCTGTAATTCTGGCGTCCCGGTTCAACCGTGCGGTTGGCGGCCTCGATGCGCAATGTCCCGCCCCCCGGCATGGCGTCGCGCGCATTCAGGGCCAGGTTGATCAGCGCCGTCTGCAACTGGGTCGGGTCGGCCATGGCGTGCCAGAGGCCGGTGTCGCACCCGGTCTCGATCGTGATGTGTTCGCCCAGCGTCCGGCGCAGCAATTGCGTCGTTTCCAGAATCAGGGCCTCGGCGTCGATATCCTCAGGCTGCAGGCTCTGCCTGCGGGAGAAGGCCAGCAGGCGCTGCGTCAGCTCCGCGCCGCGCTCGGCGGCCTTGATGACGCTCTCCATCATCTGATGCTGCGCGGTATTGGCCGGAATTTCCTCCGCCAGCATTTCCGCATTGCCCAGCACGACGGTCAGCAGATTGTTGAAGTCATGCGCGATGCCGCCGGTCAGCTGGCCAACCGCTTCCATCTTCTGGGCCTGGCGCAGCTGGTCCTCGGTGATCTTGCGCTCGGTCAGGTCACGGATCGTGCCGATGAACAGATGCTCGCGCTCGGTGCGGATTTCGCCGACCGACAATTCAATGGGAAACTCCGTGCCATCGGATTTCAGGCCGGTCATTTCCTGCATCGTGCCGATAATCCGGCTTTTCCCGGTCGCGAGATAGCTTGCCAGGGCTGTGCTGTGCGGTGTGTGAAACTGTTCCGGCATCAGCACAGTGATGTTCTGTCCTATCAGTTTTCCCGGCGGATAGCCGAACATGGTCTCGGCCATCGGGTTGACGGATTCGATGACGCCCTGCTGGTCGATGGTGATGATGCTGTCGAGCGCCGTGTCCAGAATGCCCTGCAGCCGCCCTTTCTGGGATGCCAGAGTCTCCGCATCCGCACGGCGGGTCAGCGCGCCCGAGAGCATGAAGGCGATGGATTGCACAAAACTGGCATCATCCTCGCTGAAATCGCGGGGCTCGGTCGCGAAGGCACCAAGCACGCCATAAATTCTGCCCTGGGCGCGCAGTACGACACTGACGCCGGCGCGCACGCCGAGGGTGGTCAGGCGGGGCGAAACCGGGAACCGGGAATCGCTCGGCAGATCCTCGATCAGCAGCGGCATTTCTGTGTCGATGGTGTATCGGGCCAGCACGCTGTCAGCCAGCGGGCAATAGATTGCGCCCATCATCTCCACAGGCCAGCCAACGCCCGCGCGCAGAATCAGCATGCCGTCCAGCGCGCGGTGTTCGAGAAGGCTGACGATCGGGGCGTGCAATGTGGCGGCCAGGGCCTGGGCCGTGTGCTGCATCAGCGCTTCGGTCGACACATCCTCCAGGGCCAGCTGGGCGATGGTGACAAGGCTGCGCTGCTGTTCAATGCGGCGCTTCAGAACGCGCTTTGCCGACTGGCTTTGCAGCAAGCCCGTCCTGGTCAGGCAGGACGTCGCGCAGTGGCGGGCAGCGCTGAGAAACCGGCGCCATGGTGCAGTGGTCTGGGGGTGGTATGACACCGGTTCGGCCGTTCCATGTCAGAGTGGCGCGGATGCGATATCGCCCGCGTCCAATCCGCGATCATGAAGGCAGTCTAAGCTCTATTCTCTAATTTTAGGTAAAGTTTTAGCGATTTCTGGGGGGCTTATCGACGCCGCAACCGCACCACGGCCTCGTCCAGCGCTGAGAGGAAGCTGGATTTATCGCGACCGCTCATCGGCTTCGGACCGCCGGTGATCTCGCCCATCGCCCGCAGATCTTCCATCAATGCACGCTTGGCGATGGCCATGCCGATGGAGTTGGCGGTGAAGGGCCGGCCGGTGGGCGCAATGACAACCGCCTCCTTCTTCAGGCAGCGGTCCGCCAGCTGGATATCGGTGGTCACCACGATGCTGGCGGCATGGGCGCGCTCGGCGATCCAGTCATCGGCGGCATCGAAGCCGCTGCCGACAACCTCCAGGCGCACGCGCGGATCGCGCGGGATGGCCATGTAGCTGTTCGCCACCAGCGTGACCGGCACGCCATAGCGTTCGGCGACGCGATAGATTTCTGCCTTCACCGGACAGGCATCGGCATCGACCAGTATCTCAATATCCATAATGCGGGTGTTACAGCGATTTCACGCTGGAGTTCAACAGCGCATTCATCTGCTTCAGCATCGCATCCAGCTCCTCATAGCGCAGCGGATGCGGCTGTTCGGCCTGCATGGTCCGCGTCAGGATGCCCGTGGCGTTCTTCGAGGCGGTCGAGCAGAACCCCAGAATCCAGTAGTAGTTATGCGCTGTGGTCAGGAATTCCTTGAAGGCCAGCGGTTTGTCGCCATTCACCAGCCCGTCATAGGCCTTGTTGTAATCGACGAAAATCTGCCGGCAGTTCTTCACCACGTTTTCCAGCTTGGTGCGGGTGGCCTGTACATGCATGGCCATCTGCTCCAGCTCCATGCGGTTGTAGCTAGAGGCATCGCGCGGCCGGGACAGGGGACCACGGAAGAAATCCAGCACCACGCGCAGGCTGGGCGCGAAGCTCTCGAATTTAACCTGGTAATAGGTGATGCCCTTCCAGGCGATGAAGATGCGCTGGGTTTCCGCCTTGTCGATGCCGAAGGATTTGATGAACAGCTCGGCTTCCGGCAGGTCGGGATTCCAGATCGCGTCGATGAAGCGCTTGCGATAGGCCTGCGCGGCAGTATCGCCGGCCGCCGCCTTGCCGACCGCCCGGTCGATGATCGGGCCGATGCGGCCTTCGATCTTGCGGCGGATATTGTCTTCCTCGCGCTCCGAGGCGCCGAACACATTCTCTGCCAAATTGAGGCCGGCATGGCTGAGTTCGCTGCGCAGCAGATACGGGTCCAGCGAGGGGATAGTGTCGATGACCCGCAATATCTTCACGTCGATGGCGAAATCCGCATCCTCGGCGTTCAGGTTGAGACCCAGGTGATGGCGTAACAGATGCTCGAAATCGCGCTGCCGAAGATAGATGGCGAAGCCGCCGGCCTGCAGGTTCTCGGGGTCGTTGGGCACATAGATCGCGGTCTCGACGGGGCGGAATTCCGCCGCCGGGCCCTTCGCGGCGGCCTCGACGCCTTCCGACAGCTGCACCTCGAAATTCGGGTATTTGAACAGGATGCAGTCATTCATGAACCGGTTGTGGAACAAAGGGTCCCGGCCGGCAGCAGCGTTCTCGATCATGTTTAGGGACATGCTGGAATCGCTGCCGATGATGACATCAAGCAGTGGCGAGCGGTTGAATGCCTTTTTCGACATGGCCTTGATTGACACACTCTCGCATTTGCAGGCGCAGCACTATACGCATGCAACTAAATACTCGGCACGGCTAAAATACAGCTTTGCTTATCTTTTTCAGGCGAATCCTGCGAGTAGCCCGGCGATGGTGGCGCGATCCGCCCGGCAACGCAGGGCCAGTTCCAGCAGACCGCAGCATTTCAGCGGGTGCAGCCTGCCCGCCGACAGCACGCCGTGCCGCGCCAGATCCATTTCCGAGCCGGCATATTCATAGGTCCGGGTCAGCAGGGGGCCATTGCCGACCCGGCCGGCGATGAGAACGGGCAACGCGGCAGCGAGGGTGGCGACCGACGCCATCATCCGGGCCGGAACATGGCCGCCGCCCATGCCGGCCAGCACGATCCCGCCATAGCCCAGCCGGTCATCCGATGCGGCGATGTGGTCGAGCAGCAGGCCCGGATCGGTGACGGTGATGCCGGCCAGCAGCACCGGGGCCTTGCGGGTTTTCAGCGTGGCTAGGTCCTGCCCGGCGAGCAGGCTGGCGATGGCGTCGCGCCAGGGACGATTCGGGGCGCCGGTCAGCATCACGCTATCCTCGATCAGCAGCCCGACCGGGCCGGTCTGCGGGCTGGTGAAGGCGTCCAGGCGGTGGGTGTTCGCCTTCACCACCTCGGCGGCGGCGTGCAGCGTGTCGTTCAGCGTGACCAGCACGCCCAGCGCCTCCGCCTCGCGGACGACAGCCGGGCTGGCGGCGGCGCGCACCGCGTTCAGGATATTTGCCGGACCGTCGGGGGCGACCATCATCGGGTTGCGCATTGCGCCGGTGACAATGACCGGGCGGCCGAAGCCCGCCAGCAGCAGGTCGAGCAGGAAGGCGGTTTCCTCAATCGTGTCGGTGCCCTGGGTGACGACCCAGCCATCGGTATCGCCCCGCGCGGCATCCGCTCGGATGCGGGCCGCCACCTCCAGCACGATATCAAGGTCGAGATTGGGGCTGGCCACCATGGCAATTGTCTCCGCCCGGATCTGGGCGACATCGCCAAGCCCCGGCACGGCGGCGGTCAGTTGCGCCGCGCTGAGGCCGGGCACAACCCCTGTAGCACCCGGCACCATGGCGATGGTTCCGCCCAGCGCATAGACGGCAATACGGGGTTTGCTCATCCGGAATATCCTTGGTTCGGCAATGGGATCGAAAGCGGTGGTGTGTTTATACAATCATACATGCCGGCCGCAGGCGCGCCATGCGGAGAGAAACACCGACATGCATGTCAGGGCGATTGACACGGTGTCCGTCTCTTGAAACTCTACGGCCCAAGGGCACGACAGATGCCACGCTACCGTCAGGCGTATTCCGCGCCGCCGGTCGATGGGAGGAAGGATATCTCTGCCAGACGAAGCCAGGGCCGGCCCTGCGCCTGATGGGTGTATGCCGCCTTGAGACTTTGCTCCGGCAAAGCCGCTTTCCCCCCGTCACCGACAGTCGCTGTCGATAATCGGGAGGAACAAACATGAAAAGAATTCTCACTACCGTTGCCGCCGCAGCCCTGCTGTGGGGGGTGGCCCAACCGGGTGCGGCGCAGGCGCAGCGTGCGCTCGACGTGGCCAGCACTTTCCCCAAGAACATGGTCTATCTCGGCGAAGGCGCCGAGAACATGGCCAAGCTGCTGGAGGATGTCTCCGGCGGCAAGCTGAAGATGAAGGTGCATGGGGCCGGCGATCTGGTGCCCGCGCTGGAAGTCTTCAACGCCGTCAGCTCCGGCGCTGTGCCGGCCGGCTGGGACTGGATCGGCTATTGGGCCGGCACGGTGCCGGTGACCGGACTGATGGGCGCCATGCCGTTCGGCCCCAACCCGGAAGTCTTCCTGGGCTGGATGTGGGAAGGCGGCGGGCTGGAAATCATGCAGAAGGCCTATGACAAGTACAATGTGCAGGTCTTCCCCTGCCATCTGACCGCGCCGGAAGCCGGCGGCTGGTTCAATAAGGAAATCAACAAGCCGGAAGATTTCCAGGGCCTGAAGATGCGCATCTCCGGCCTGGGCGGCAAGGTGATCAACAAGCTGGGCGCGTCCTCGCAGCTGATTGCCGGCGGTGAAATCTATGTCGCGCTGGAGCGCGGCCGCATCGAGGCAACCGAATTCTCGCTGCCGATCATCGACAAGTCGCTCGGCTTCCAGAACATCGCGAAATTCTACTACTTCCCGGGCTGGCATCAGCCGGCGAGCTGGAACTCCCTGATCATCAACAAGGATGTCTGGAAGAAATACAGCGAGCAGGAGCAGAAGCAGTTCTGGGCCGCCTGCCGGGCCAATATCGTGTGGTCGATGGCGTCGGCGCCGGCATCGCAGGCCTCGGTGCTGGACGAGTTCCGCGCCAAGGGCGTGAAGATCCAGCGTTTCCCCGAGCCTGTCCTGGCGGCGCTGCGCAAGGCCTCGGCCGAGGTGCTGCAGGAAGAAGCGAAGAACGATCCGATCTTCAAGGAGGCGCTGGATTCGCTGAACGCCTACATGAAGACCGCGAGTGACTGGGTGGAACTTCAGTCCCTCAAGGCCAAGTAAGCGGAGAATTACGTGACTTCCAGCATCACCCTGCTGGAGCGGATCGGCCACGCGCTCATGACGGCGAGCGCGTGGCCCGGTCGCGTCAGTTCCTGGCTTATCCTGCCCATCATCCTGGCCGTGCTCGTGGCTGTGGCCGGCACGATGATGCGCATGGGGGAATTGTTCGGCTGGGGCTTCTCGATTCCGCTCTTTGGTACACATCTTACGATCAGCGGCCTGGCTGAGCTGCAATGGCATCTTTTCGCGGTCATCGTGATGCTGGGCGGCACCTATACCTTCGCCGAGGATCGCCATGTCCGGGTCGATTTCATCTATGCCAAATTCGGCTCGCGCGGGAAGGCGATGGTCAACATCTTCGGCGATCTGGCGCTGCTGCTGCCGTTCTGCGCCATTGTCGGCTGGCTGTCGCTGCGCTTCGTCGATCTGGCCTATCGCTCGGGCGAGCAATCGGATTACGGCGGGCTGACCGACCGGTATCTGGTGAAGGCCATCCTGCCGATTGGCATGGCGTTTCTGTTCGCCGCCGGTCTCGGCCGGGTCATCGCGAATATCGGCCTGTTGCTGAGTGGCCGGCCGGACGAACCGCCTGTCGTTCACATCTCCCCTGTGGTCAATCCCTACGAGGCGCCCCATGGGTGAGTATTTCCTGCCGATCCTGATGATCGTTGCCCTGATCGCCGGCATCTTCATCGGCTATCCGGTGGCCTTCCTGCTGGCCGGGCTGGGCGTCATCTTCTGTTTCCTGGCCGACATACCGGTGCTGTTCCTGGGCACGGTGGTGTCGCGCATCTTTACCGGCACGCTGGCCAACTGGCTGCTGCTGGCCGTGCCGCTGTTCATCTTCATGGGGCTGATGCTGGAGAAATCCGGCGCGGCGAAGAAGCTTCTGCTGTCGCTGGAGCGGCTGTTCGCCGGCATGCGCGGCGGGCTGGCCATCTCGGTTGCCCTGCTTGGCATCGTCATGGCGGCGTCGACCGGCATTGTCGGCGCCTCGGTCGTGCTGCTGGGCGTGCTGTCTTTGCCGGTGATGCTGAAGCAGAAATACGACAAGGGGCTGGCCAGCGGCATCATCTGCGCCTCGGGCACGCTGGGCATCCTGATCCCGCCTTCCATCATGCTGGTGCTGGTCGGCGACATTCTGCAGATCTCCGTCGGCGATTTGTTCATGGGGGCGATGATTCCCGGCCTCGTGCTGGGCGCGCTGTATATCGGTTATATCCTGGCCATCGCCTTCCTGATGCCGCACAAGGCACCGGCCGGGGTGGTCGATGTGAATGACACCCGCCCGCTCTGGCTGGCACTGGCCAGCGACCTGATCGCGCCCGTGCTGCTGATCATGGGGGTGCTGGGGTCGATTATCGCCGGCATTGCCACGCCGACCGAGGCCGCCGCCATCGGCGCCGCCGGCACCATGATCATGGCGCTGTTCTCGGGCGAAATGAACTACGTCAATCTGCGCGACACCGTGCTGGAAACCTGCAAGACCACCGGCATGATCCTGTTCGTCGCCATCGGCGCCACCTGCTTCTCGGTGATCTTCAAGCGGGTCGGCGGCGACACCATGATCGAGGATACGGTGTCGGCCTTCGCCAGCGGCCCCTATGGCACGCTGGCGGTGCTGATGATCCTGATCTTCATCCTGGGCTTCTTCCTGGAATGGATCGAGATCAGCTACATTGTGCTGCCGCTCTTCGCCCCGATCATCGCCGGGCTGGATTTCGGCCTCGGCATGACGAACGCGGAGCAGCTGACCTGGTTTGCCATCCTGGTGGCGATCAATCTTCAGACCAGCTTCCTGACGCCGCCCTTCGGCTATGCGCTGTTCTATCTGAAGGGCATTGCGCCGCCGGAGATCAGCATGGGCGACATCTACCGCGCGATCATTCCCTTCGTGGTGCTGCAGCTGATCGGGCTGGGGCTGGCGATCAGCTTTCCGAGCCTCGTCCTATGGCTGCCGCGCTACATAACCGGCTGATTCTTATCGGAGTATGACCATGCGTAACCGGACATCGCGTCTCAGCGGTTTCTACAAGCTTGGCCGCGATGAGCGGCTGGCAGAAATCCAGGCCGTCTGCGGGCTGGACGAGGCGGGGGTCGAGGCGCTGAAGAATTCCAGCGCGCTGCCGTTCGACCTGCTGGACCGGCTGGTGGAGAACGCCATCGGCGGCTTCACCGTTCCGGTCGGCATCGCCACCAACATGATCGTCGATGGCCGCGACGTGCTGATCCCGATGGCGACGGAGGAAAGCTCGGTCATTGCTGCGGTCGGCAATACGGCGCGGCAATGCCGCGATACCGGCGGCTTCACCACTTCGATCAGCGGCACCGAGATGATCGCCCAGATCCAGATGGTGAAGCTGACCGATCCCTGGGCGGCGCGTGCCAAGATCCTGGAGAAGAAGGCGGAGATCGCGGAAATCTGCGATGGCTGCGATCCGATCCTGGTGAAGCTGGGCGGCGGCTTCCGTGATCTGGAGGTGCGCATCATCGATGGCCAGACCGGGCCGATGGTGGTGGTCCATATCATCGTCGATACGAAGGATGCGATGGGCGCCAATGCGGTCAACACCATGGCCGAGAAGCTGGCCCCCAGCCTGGCCGGCTGGACCGGCGGCCAGCATCACCTGCGCATCCTGTCCAACCTGGCTGATCGCCGTGTGGCGCGCGCACGGGCAGTCTGGCGGGCGGATGATATCGGCGGGGCGGATGTCGTCGAGGGCATCGTCATGGCGGCCGATTTTGCCGATTGCGATCCCTACCGGGCGGCCACGCACAACAAGGGCATCATGAACGGCGTCTCGGCGCTGACCCTGGCGACCGGCAATGACACCCGCGCCATTGAGGCAGGCGCCCATGCCTTCGCCGCTCGGACAGGGCGCTACCGTTCCCTCAGCCGTTACGAGATCACGGCGGAAGGCGATCTTGCCGGCAGCATCGAATTGCCGATGGCGCTCGGCCTTGTCGGCGGGGCGACCAAGGTGCATCCCACGGCGCAGGCCTGCCTGAAGATCCTCGGCGTGAAAAGCGCCGCCGAATTGTCGCGCATCGCCGCCGCCGTTGGTCTCGCCCAGAATTTCGGGGCGCTGAAGGCGCTGTCCACGGTCGGCATCCAGAAGGGCCACATGACACTGCATGCGCAGAATGTCGCCATCGCCGTCGGTGCGACCGGCGACGAAATCGCCGAAGTGGCCCGGCGCCTCGCCGAGACCCACACCGTCCGGCAGGACATCGCCGAGGGCATTCTGGCGGAGATCAGGGCGAAGACGTAAGGCGCCCTAGCGCAGCCCTTCCAGATAGCGCCGGCAGTAATCCGCCAGCAGCAGCTTGTCGGTGCCGACGGTGAACAGGCGGATGCCCTTCTCCTGCCAGCGGTCGATCTGCGCCTTGGCCTGGTCGAGCGCCGGGGAGAAGACCGGCATGATGACCGGCACGCCGGCTACCGATGCCTCCTGCGCCATGCCCTCCAGCGCGGCGATCACCTCGGGATGGGTGAAATTGCCCTGATGGCCCATCGCCACCGACAGATCGAACGGGCCGAACAGCACGGCCAATATGCCCGGCACGCGCACGATCCGCGCGAAATCCGCCACGCCTTCCGGTGTTTCGATCAGCGGGATCACGCCGGTCTCGCGGTTGGCCTTGGCGGCGAAGCCGCGCCAGTCCAGCGTCAGATGGTCGGAGGCGCGGGTGCAGGGGCAGGCGCCGCGATTGCCATCCGGCTGGTAGCGTGCAGCGTCCACGGCGGCGACCACATCGGCGGCATTCATGATCTTCGGCACGACGATCCCGGCGGCACCCGCATCCAGCGCCTTCATGATCATATAGGCCTCGTTCTTCGGCACGCGCAGCAACGGCACCAGCCCGCCGGCATCGCAGGCGCGGATCAGATTCTCGCCCGTCTCCAGCCCGAAGAAGCCATGCTCGGTATCGATGATGGTGAAGTTGAAGCCGGTGGCGGCCAGCACATCGACCACTTCGGGCGAGGCGAATTGCGACCAGGTGCCATAGCGCGGGCCGCTGCCCGCGATCAGATCGGCGAAGCGTTTCTTCATGCGGGATCTCCCGTCAATTCATGAACACGCCGCCATTCACGTCCAGGATGGTCCCGGTCATGTAGCTGGCGGCGGGCGAGCACAGGAAGGCGATGGGCCAGGCGATCTCCGCCGGCTGGGCGACGCGGCCGAGCGGGATGCCAGTGGTCTCGAAGCTCATGCCGGTGGTCATCGGCGTGGCGACCGGGCCGGGGGCGACAGCGTTCACGCGGATACCGTCGGGCGCGGCCTTGCGGGCCAGCCATTTCATCATCGAATTCACCCCGCCCTTGGAGGCGACGTAATGCGGGCTGGCGCGCAACCCGCCCATCCGCCCGGCGACCGAGCTGACAAGCACGATGCTGGCACCATCGCGCCCCTGCATCGCCGGCAGGGCGGCGCGCACGAAATGCAGCATGCCCAGCACGTTCACATCCATCACCTTGTGGAACACATGGTCCCAATCATCGGACATCCAGTCATCCCACGGGCACCAGGCGGCCAGCTCGACCAGCCCGTCCAGTTTCCCGGCGTCGGCGACCAGCGCCTCCACGGCCTTGCGGTCGGTCTTGTCGCACACCGTTGCCGTCACCTTGCCTGGCAGGCTGGCGACCAGATCATTCATCGGCGTGCTGTCGGTGATAATCAGCTCCGCCCCGAGGCCGCTGGCGATTTGGCAGAATTGCCTCCCGATCCCGCCATTCGCCCCGGTCACCAGAATGCGCCTTCCGGTCAGCTCATAGAGATTTGTCATGTGTTTTCCTCCCCTTGCTTCCTAGGCCGCGACCGGGCGCTGCCGGCTTTCGGCGAGCAACTCCCGCAGGGTGTTGTCGACATCAGTGCGGTTGCCGACGGCGGCCTGCTCCAGAACCTTGGAGACGGTCGGGGCGGCCCAGCGCCCGGTGACGCGCTTTACCGGCTGGTCCAGATGGTCGAAGAAGCGGCGCTGGATTTCGTCGGAGATCAGGGCGCCGATGCTGGTGCCGCGCGTTGATTGCTCGACGATGGCGACATTGTTGGTCTTGCGGATCGATTCCCCGATGGTGTCCCAGTCCAGATCGCGGATCGAAACGGTGCGCAGATCGATCACATCGGCCGCCACGCCCATCTCACGCGCCGCGTCGACGCAGGTCTCGACCATGGTCAGCGTCGCCAGCAGCGTCACCTGTCCGCCGCTCGCCACCCGGCGCGCCTTGCCGAAGGGGATGTGGTAGTCCATCGAACTCGGCACCATCGAGATTTTCTTGTGCAGTGCCTGATGCTCGACCACCAGCACCGGATCGTTGCAGGTCAGTGCCGAATTCATCAGCCCGACATAATCGAAGGCGGTGGAGGGCACGACGATGCGCCAGCCGGGGAACATGGCGAAGATGCCTGACGGGTCCATCGAATGCTGCGAGCCATAGCCCTCCGTTCCCGGTACGCGGCAGCGCAGCACCACCGGCACCTCATGGCTGCCGCCGAACAGATGGCGCATCTTGCCGATCTGGTTGAACAGCTGGTCGCCGGCGACCATGAAGAAGTCGGAATACATCAGCTCGATCACCGGCCTCAGGCCCATGCTGGCCATGCCGGCGGCCAGGCCGCAGAAGCCATTTTCCGAGATCGGCATGTTGACGATGCGGTCGGCGAATTTATCGATGATGCCCTTGGTGGCGCCCACCGTGCCGCCGCCCATATTGGCGACATCCTCGCCGATGACGAAGAAGCGCTCATCCTGCTCCATGCGCTTGCCCATGACGCGGGGCAGCGTGTCGATCAGGCGCATCTCCTCCATCTCTTCCGGCTTGAAATCCTCCGGCTCGGCGAATCGCACGCCGGCGAATTCGGATAGATCGCCGATGAACCCGTCATCGACCGTTGCCGGGTCGGGCCACAGATCATCCTTGATCTTCATGGCGCTGCCCTTGCCCTCGGTGCAATAGGCAACGGCGTCGTCCACTGCCTCGCGCACGATGCCGTCGATGGTCTCCATCTCGGGTTTGGTGAGGATGCCGCGCTGCTCCAGCTGATGGGTCAGGTAGTCCAGCGGGTCGCGCTTGCGCCAGTCATCCTCCTCCTCCTTCGTGCGGTAGCCGAAGACGCTGCCGGGATAGGGCACGGACTGGTGATAATAGCGGTAGACATCGGCGCGGATCAGCACCGGGCCGCGCTTCTTCTCGATCTGCTCGACCGCCCATTTGGTCGCCAGATTGACCGCCAGCGGGTCCATGCCGTCCACCCGGATCGAGGGGATGCCCTGCGCCTGGGCGCGGGTCATCAGCTCCTGCTCGCGGGTCGATTGCTCGATGCTCATCGAGACGGCATAGCCATTGTTCTCCAGGAAGAAGATCACCGGCAAATCCAGCAGCGCCGCCAGGTTCAGCGCCTCATGCGTGGTGCCCTGATGTGTTGTGCCGTCGCCGAAGAAGGTGACGGTGATATTGCCGGTCTCGCGGATCTTCTCGGCCCAGGCGATACCGCAGGCAATCGGCAACCCGCCGGCGACGATGGCATTGGTGCCCATCACGCCGACCGGATCGTGGCGCAGATGCATCGATCCGCCGCGCCCGCCTGACCAGCCATCCTTCAGCCCCATGACGTCGGCCATCATGTTGCGGGTCTGCAGGCGTATCTCCTCCGGCAGGCGGTTTGCCTTGGCCGGGTCGAAGCCATCCTCATAGAGCGCATGCACGGTCTTGGCGATGACCTGGTGATGCGCCCTGTGGCTGCCATTGATCCGGGCTTCGCGCGGCAAAGCGGCGATGCAGCCAGCGGCGCCACCTTCCTGGCCGATGGAGGAATGGGCGGGACCATGCACCAGCCCGCGCCGGTCCAGCATGAAGATCGCCTCCTCGAAGCGGCGGGCGGCGGTCAGCAGCGTCAGCATGCGCTTCGCCTCGGCCGGCTTGAAGGCCTTCCAGTCTTTCTCCTCCACGCTCAGTCGATGCATCGGCGTCGGGCAGGGTATCTCGGTCAGTTTCATGGACGGGTTCCTCCGGTTTGTCCGATTGTCCGACATTTGAGCGGTCTTCATGCCGCCCTGTGTGCCGATCGGTGATTTGAGTGGCTGGTGGGTGTCAGTCCTTCTTGTCTTCGGCGAACTGGCCTTCGCGCCAGCCCCACACATCGACGCCGATGAACTGGCTGAAATCCCTGAAGTCGACCATATGCTCGGTCGCCATCTGTTTGGAGAAGCCACCCTCGCGCGCCATCTGGGCATAGGCCTGGCGCATGGCGCGGGCAGCAACAAACAGCGAGCTGAACGGGTAGATCACGAGGTTCACGCCGATCGCGCCATAGGTCGCCGCATTCTCATGCGAGCCGCCCCAGCCGGGGACACCGCCGCAGATGGCGAAGGGGCCCTTCACCACGCCGGCCAGATATTTCACCTCGTCGAGATCATAATTCTCGGCCGCCAGCGCCATGTCGGCCCCGGCCTCCAGATAAATGTTCAGGCGCTCGCCCACGGCCGTGATGCTCTCGGCGGCGCGGGCATCGCTGCGTGCCACGATCAGCGTATCCGGATTGCGCCGGGCAGCGCAGGCGGCGCGCACCTTGGCCGCCATCTCGGCTGCCGGGATGACAATGCGGCCGGGCAGGCCACCGCATTTCTTCGGGTCGGCCTGGTCCTCGATATGCAGTCCGGCGACGCCCGCCTCTTCCAGGCGCCGCACGGTCTGCCAGACATTGTTGAGGCCGCCATAGCCGGTATCGGCATCGCAGATCGCCGGCAGATCGGTGGCGGCGCAGATGCGCCGGGCGATGGTCTCGATATCGGTCAGCCCCATGAAACCCAGATCGGGCAGGCCGAATTGCGAGGCCTCCGTGGAATAGCCGGAAATGCTGATGGCGCTGAAACCGGCTTCGGCGGCCAGCATCGCGGACAGGCAGTCATAGGTGCCGGGGGCGAGCAGGCAGGGCTGCGCTTTCAGCAGCGCGCGCAGCCGGGACGCGGCTGTGGCTTTGGCAGCAGGGGTGGCGGGCATCGGCTTCCTCCCTCTCTGGGCTTAGTTACCGACAGAGTCGGTCTTTGCCTCTTGAGGAACAAGCCTAGCATTTACGGCGCCCTTGTCAGGGCTGTTAAATATGCAGGGCCTGATGCATCAGCCCTGCAGCATCTCCGCCAGGGTGGCGGCGACGACGATGGTCGCCTTGCGCAGATCCTCCAGAACCAGCTTCTCGTCGGCCCGGTGGCCATTCGCTTCCAGGATGCTGCGCGGTCCCGCACCATAGAGAACGGTTGGCACGCCGGCCGCCGTATAGAGCCGCGCATCTGTATATATCTGAAGGCCGCCGGTGCCGATGGCCTCGCCCATAACCGCGCTGGCATGGCGGGTCAGCGGCTCGACCAGCCGCTCGACGCCGGGCAGCGGGCCGAAGGGCGTCGCCAGCAGGATACGGCGGATTTCAACCTCGATGCCGGGCAGCCCGTCCACGGCATCCTCGATGGCGAGGCGCAGGGCGGCCTCGACCTCGCCGGGATGTTCCTCCGGGATCAGCCGGCGGTCGAGCCGCAGCTTCACCTTGTCGGGCACGACATTGGTGTTGATGCCGCCTTCGATCAGCCCGACCACCAGCGTCGGATGGGTGATGCCCGGCACGGCGGACAGGGTCTGCGTCAGTCCGGCGCGCAGGCCATACAGCGTGGTCAGGATGGTGGTGGCGGCTTCCAGCGCGTCATGGCCGGTATCCGGCCGGGCGGCATGGGCGGATTTGCCGGTGACCGTCACCTCCAGATGCAGGCAGCCATTATGGGCGGTTACTACGCTATAGGCGAAGCCTGCAGAAATCGCGAAATCGGGCCGGCTGATGCCGCCTTCCAGCAGCAAGGCCGGACCGATGGCGCCGCCGGCTTCCTCGTCATAGGTGAAATGCAGCTCGACCGTACCGTTCAGCGGTGCCTCCAGCGCTTCCAGCGCCTTCAGCGCATAGGCATAGGTGGCGAAGTCGGATTTCGAGACGGCGACGCCCCGGCCATACATCACGCCATCCTGCACCACGGCGCCATAGGGATCGACGCTCCAGCCCTCGCCGGGTGCCACGACATCACCATGCGCGTTCAGCGCGATAACCGGGCCACTGCCATCGCCGAAGGAGCGCCGGATGACCAGGTTGGTGGCGCTGATCATGCCATTGGCGGCGCAGAGTTCGGCCGGAACCGGGTGACGTTCTACGGTGAAGCCCAGCGCTTCCAGCAGGGTGGCCGCCGCTTCGCCATGCGGCGCGCAATCGCCCGGCGGATTGTCCGAGGGTACGCGCACCAGCGCCGCCAGAAAGGCCGCCTGCGCCGCATGCTGGCTGTCGATATAGGCGGTAAGGGTGGCGCGCTGGTCAGTCATCTTGTGTCTCCCTGTTCGGGAAACAGGGATAGTGCCTGTGCGGGGTCTCGTCCAGCGTCTGCGCGCCCTACGCTGTCACGGCATCGGGCATGCGCTTCAGCCGGACCAGCGGCGAGAGCAGAATGACAAGCGTCGACAGCGCGAAACCAAGGGCTGCCGCGATCATCGCCGCATCCAGCCCAAAGCCGGTGGCGATGGCCCCGCCGGCCAGCGCGCCCAGCGGTCGGACGCCGAACACCGCCACCTGCATCGTCGCCCCGACCCGGCCCAGCAAGGCGGGCGGAGTCACGATCTGGCGCAGGCTGGTCTGGCTGACCTGCCACAGCATCGGGCCGAAGCCGATCAGGAAATGCGCCAGTATCGGCAAGGCGAGTCCCGGCACCTGTGGCCCCGCGACCAGCGCCAGCCCGGCCAGCACGGAAAGCGCCGGCCCCAGCGTCAGCATCACGCCCGGCGTCCAGCGCCTGACCAAATGCGGTGCGGCGAGCGCCCCCAGCAGCAGGCCGACGCCGTAGCCACCGAGCGCGATACCCGCTTCCCCGGCGCTCAGTCCCAGGCGGTTCAGTGCGAAGGGGATGAAGCAGGCCGCCAGCATGAAGAAGGCGATGTTCCAGGTAATCGCGCAGGCGGCGATGGCGCGCAGCAAGGGATGGCGCAGCACGAAACCCGCCCCTTCGGCAATGGCGGGACCGAGGGCCGGACGCGGGGTTGCGCTTGGCACTGGCGGAAGCGGGGGCAGACGGCGCGCGGTTGTGGCCGCCAGCAGGGCGGCCAGGCTGGCGCCGGCCAAAGCGAGCGCCGGCAGACCCGCCTGTGCGGCGGCCCCGGCCAGCACGGGTGCCGCCAGCGTGGCGACGGCGCGGGCCAGCTCCAGCCTGGCATTGACGCGCGGCAAATCGGCGGGGCTGGCGAGGCCGGGCACGGCGGCAAAGCCGGCCAGCACGAAAATCACGGTTCCGGCCGCGCCCAGGAAGACGCTGGCCCCCAGCGCTGCGGGAAAACCGCTTGCCGCCGCCAGCGCCGCGAGGGCAAAGGCAAAGGCCGCCAGAAGCTGCGCCGTGACCAGCAGGCGGCGCTTCGGCAGCCGGTCGATCATCGCACCCGCCGGCAGCGAGACAACCAGCCAGGCCGCACTCTGCGCCGCGACCAGCAGGCCGATCAGCGCCGCATCGGCCTTCAGCGCCAGTGCTGCAACCAGCGGCAGGGCGGCCAGCGCCAGCTGGTCAGCGCCATGCGCCAGGCTGGTGCTGACGGTCAAGACAGGTATTGAAGCGGGGCGATTCATGGCACAAATCTCCGGAGCGGCTGTTTCGCGCATGCTGGCGATGCCGCGCCGGTCGGCCTATCCGGTTCTTGCCGTCAATTATTCCACCTCCAACCCCCGCCCCCAAAATGGTCCGTTCATGATCGACTGGATTTCCGACATCGTTGCCGGGTCAGGCTATCCCGGCATCGTCTTCCTGATGTTCGTGGAGAACATCTTTCCGCCGATCCCGTCAGAGCTGATCATGCCGCTGGCCGGTTTCGCGGCGGCCAAGGGCAATCTGTCACTGGCTGGTGTGGTGATGGCCGGCACGCTCGGCTCGGTGCTGGGGGCGCTGCCCTGGTATTATGCCGGCCGGGCCTGGGGATTGGGACGATTCAAGCAGCTGGCAGGGCGTCACGGCCGATGGCTGACCATGGGGCCAGAGGATGTCGAGCAGGCGAATGCGTGGTTCGACCGGCATCGCGGGCGGTCGGTGCTGCTGGGGCGGCTGATGCCGACCGTGCGCACGCTGATCTCGGTGCCGGCCGGTATTGCCCGGATGTCGATGCCGGCCTTTCTATTGTTCACTGCTCTGGGCACAGCGGTCTGGACCGCTGTCCTGGCCTTTGCAGGCTATTTGCTGCAAGGCAGCTACGAGAAGGTCGCGGCGATCATCGACCCGCTATCTCTCGTCGTGATGGCAGGAATTATCGGCCTTTATATTTACCGGCTGCTCCGCGGAAAGGGCGCGTAATCAGCCGAATTTTGCCCCGGCGGTGATTGCCCGGCCCATCTTGGTATTATCCAGCAGCGCCCCGCGCAGATCGGCCCCGGTCAAATTCGCGCCCTCCAGATTGGCGCCGCGCAGATCGGCCTTGCGCAGATCGGCACCGCGCAGATCCCCGCCGGACATATTGGCCCCGCTCAGATCGACGCGCAGCACCCGGCCGCTGGGCTGGCCATCCGGCTTGCGCAGCGGCAGCGGCGTCAGATTGGCGTTGCGCAGCGACACCCGGGACATGTCGGCGTCTTTCAGCTTGGCGCCGCGCAAGGTCGCGTCGCTCAGATCAGCCTCCACCAGATTGGCGCCGGTGAAATCCGCCAGCAGCAATTCGGCATTCACCAGCTGGCTTTGCAGCAGCGTCGCATCCTTCAGCACGGCGGCGCGCAGATCGGTGGCTGACAGGTCCAGTTTGGACAAATCATTGCGCGAGAAATCCGCCCTTTCGCCGCCGGTGCCGTTGGTGGCGATCCAGATGCTGTGCTGGTCGATCAGATACTGGACCAGGGAGGGAATTTCCCCCTGGCCGATCTTCATGATCGCGCCTTCCAGCTGGGCGTTGAACATATTGGCCTTGGACAGATCGACATTGCGCATATTCGCGCCGCTCAGATCAGCCCCGGTGAAATCAGCGCCCTCGACCTTCGCGCCGATCATGATGGCGCCGCGCAGCTTGGCGTTACGGAACTGCGCATTGGTCAGGCTGGCGCCTGACAGATTGACCTCGACCATCTGGGCGTTCGAGAAATCCGCCGCTTCGGCCGAGCTGACGGCCAAATTGGCGCGGTTCAGATTGGCGCCGGTCATCTTCGCGCGGTCGATGCGCGCGCCGCCCAGATCGACGGCCAACTCCTCTTCCTGCTCCTTGCCGTCGCGCATGACCATGATCTGGCCGGGGCGCAGATCGGCATCGCTGAAATCCGCATCGGCCAGCTGCGCCTTGCCCAGATTGGCCCCGCGCAGATCGGCTTTCACCAGGATCGCGCCGCGCAGATCGGCCATGAAGAAATTGGCCGCGAACAAATCAGTGCCCGACAGGTTCACCCGGTGCAGGATGCTGTTACTGAAGCTGCACCGTGACAGCGCGGCCCCTTTCATGATGCGGTCGGCAAGGTTGAGATTGTCGAAGGGCGCGCCGTTCAGCGAAAGCCGCTTGCCGCCGGGGCGCCCCGCGACAAACTTCTCATGCGCGTCAACGGCGCGCACGAGGGTTTCAGCAGCATTCGGTTGGGACATGACATATCCAGGAGAATTCAGAAAACAGAATTACCATTCGATATCACGAATTATTAACAGGACGTAAATAACTCTAAAAGAAATCTAAAATGTTTGATTCTGACTAAAAATGACAATGGCGACAGTATGATCCCGATCAATGACGACAACCCGACAGAGCGCTTTGCTTTAGTCACGCTATCCTTAATGCTTTTGTGCGGCGCAGCATTTCTCTGGCAGGTCTCGCTGGGCGAGCCATCGGGTACACGCTTTATCTACGCGCTGGGCCTGATTCCTTCGGTTCTGCTGGGCGCGCAGCATCTGCCGGCCGATATGGCGGTCGTTGATCCCTGGATGACGGTGCTCACCTCCATGTTCCTGCATGGCGGCTGGCTGCATCTGGGCGGCAACATGCTGTATCTCTGGATCTTCGGGAATAATGTCGAGGAGGCGCTGGGGCGCCTGCGCTTCCTGCTGTTCTATCTGTTATGCGGCGCTGCGGCGGCGGCGTTGCAGGTGGGGGCCGATACCGGCTCCGTAGTGCCGATGATCGGGGCCAGCGGGGCCATATCCGGCGTGCTGGGGGCATATCTGATGCTGTTCCCGCGTGCCAATGTCTGGGTTCTGCTGCCGCTCGGCATCTTCACCCGGCTGACGCCGTTGCCGGCGATTATTGTGCTGGGTTTCTATTTCGTGCTGCAGCTGATCAGCGCCCTGCTGGACCAGGGGCAGGAGGGCGGCGTGGCGTGGTACGCCCATATCGGCGGCTTCGTCGCCGGGGTGCTGCTGGTCGGCCTGATGAAGCGCCGCGGCGTCCCGCTGTTCGGCGCCGCGCGGCCGCGCAGCCGGATGGTGAGGCGCAGCACGCGCCGCAGTCCCTGGGGGCGTGGTCCCTGGGGATGAGTCAGTGTGCGGTGGTGCCGTCTGACACAGGCAGCCGCTTCCAGAACAGGATCGTGCCGGTTAGCCCGCCCAGCGGCTTGAAGGCATAATCGGGAATCTCCCCGGCCCGCGTATAGCCCAGCCGGCTGTAGAAGGGGGCCGCCCCGTCCTCGGTGGCGGTGTCGAGAACAAGCAGCGTGCGGTTGCGCGCCACGGCCAGCGCCTCGGCGGCGGCCATCAGGGCGGTGGCGATGCCGCGTCCGCGCTGATCGACCCGGGTCATCAGCTTGGCGATTTCCGCGCGATGCGGCTGGTTGGGCGGGCAGTCGAGCAGCAGGGTGACGGTTCCCAGCAGATGGTCGCCATCGAAGGCGCCCAGAATGACCCGCTCGCCACGCCCGGCGGCCGCAAAGGCATTGTTCCAGAAAGCCTCGGCCTGATCGGGCGCCAGCGGGTGCATGAAGCTGACGGAGCCACCATTGGCCACCGTGCCGATCAGCAGATCGCGCAGCGCCGCGAGGGCGTCCGGTGATGGGGGGACGGGTCTGACATCGAAGGACGGCATGTAGGTCAGCTCCTGCTGAGGATGACGAGATAGCGGCACGGGAAGTCGGTCTCATTGGCGAAAGTGACATCGCAGGGGGCGCCGAAGCCGAGGCAGTCGCCGGCTTCCAGCACCATCCGCTCGCCGCCTTCGATCAGGATGAGCGCGCCGGAGATCACGCGCACGACCTGCCGGATGGCGGTGTAGGAGGAGGCGGGGAGGTCGATCCTGCGGCCCGCCGGCAACTCGACCTCGACCATCTCGACCGGATGGTCCGCCCGCGCGAAAACCTGTGTTCGCCGATAGCCGATCCCCGGATCGCGCCAGACCGGCTGATCCGCCGCCCGGACAAGGCGGGGCAGGTCGCTTTCGGCGCGCAGCAGCAGGCCGGCAAGCGTGAGATCGAAGGCACCGGCCAGCCGGATCAGATTGGCGGCACTCGGGCTCGCCTCCAGCCGCTCGATCTTGCTGATCGCCGCCTTGGAGACACCGGAGCGCTCGGCCAGGATTGCCTGCGACCAGCCGCGCGCCTCGCGCTCCTGAAGGATGCGCCGGGCGATGCGCCGTTCGGCATCGTCTTGAATAGTATCCATTTGACTTGTTTAGCAGACGATGCTTCGTCGCGCCAGTGTCGACAGGGGGCGCAAAGCTGGACAAAAAGCACCGGTTTTGCGCATTGTGCGGCCATGACATTGCCTGCGCAGCAACACCCCGTCCGCCGCCTCAGCGTGGCGCCGATGATGGATTGGACGGACCGGCATGACCGGTATTTCCTGCGGCTGATCAGCCGGCGGGCGCTGCTCTATACCGAGATGGTGACGACCGGCGCTGTGTTGCATGGGCCGCGTGACAGGCTGCTGCGTTTCGATCCGGCGGAGCATCCGGTGGCCTGCCAGATCGGCGGATCGGAGCCGGATGATCTGGCCGCCACGGCGGAGATCGTCGAATCCTACGGCTATGACGAGGTGAATCTGAATTGCGGCTGCCCCAGCGACCGGGTGCAGCAGGGCCGTTTCGGCGCCTGCCTGATGGCCGAGCCGGAGACGGTGGCCGCCGGTGTCCGGGCGATGATCGGCGCGACCGGCCTGCCGGTGACGGTGAAGTCGCGCATCGGTATCGACGAGATGGATGATTACGATGGCCTGAAACGCTTCGTCGAGATTGTCGCCGAGGCCGGCTGCCGCAGCTTTACGGTGCATGCCCGCAAGGCCTGGCTGAAGGGTCTCAGCCCGAAGGAGAACCGGGATATCCCGCCGCTGCGCTACGAGCTGGTCTACCGGCTGAAGCAGGAATTGCCGGAGCTGGAGATCGTGCTGAATGGCGGGGTCATGACGCTGGAGGAGGCGGAGGCGCATCTGTCCCAGGTCGATGGCGTGATGATCGGCCGGGCCGCCTATCAGGAGCCTTATATGCTGGCCGGGGCGGATGGCCGTCTGTTCGGTGATCCTGCGCCGGTCCCGACGCGGCACGAATTGCTGCGCGCCTTCATCCCCTATGTCGAGCGCGAGCTGGCCGAGGGGACGCCGCTGAATCACATGACCCGGCATATATTGGGTTTGTTCAACGGCCTGCCTGGCGCCCGAGGGTTCCGCCGCCTGTTGTCGGAGAACGCCCACAGGCCGGGCGCCGGTGCTTCCCTGATTCTGGAAGCGGCGGAGAAGGTGCGCGAGGGCGACAGCCGGGTGGCAGCGTAAGGCCTCAGCCCCGCACGGTGCGTTCCGGCGGAAAGCTGACCCGGGCGATGGTGCCCTTGCCCAGCTCGCTGTCGATGGTGAAGTGCGCGCCATGCAGATCGACGAGGCTGTCGACGATGGACAGGCCGAGGCCGGTCCCCTGGATGTGCTGCGTCTCTATGCTGGTGGCGCGGCCGAAGCGGCGGCGGATGCGCGGCAGATCCTCGGGCGCGATGCCGATGCCGGTGTCGCTGACGGTGATGTCGATGCCGCCGGTTTCGGCGTTCAGGGCCGTGCGGATCGTCACGCCCCCCCGCCTCGGCGTGAACTTCACCGCATTGGACAGCAAATTCATGAGAATCTGCTTGATCATGCGCGTATCGGCCCGCAGCGCCGGCAGGCCGATGGGCAGGTCGGTGGTGATCTGCACCTCGGCTGCCTGCGCGCGTTCCCGCAGCAGGCGCACGATGCCGTCGATCAGCATGGCGCAGTCGATATCCGTGTCGGTCGGTGTCAGCCGGCCCGATTCGATCTTCGCCAGATCGAGCAGATCGTCGATGAATTCCAGCAGATGCATGCCGCTGCCCCGGATGTCCTGGGCGTATTCCCGGTAGCGCGGATTGTCGAATGGCCCGAAATACTGGCCCAGCAGTACCTCCGAGAAACCGATAATGGCGTTCAGCGGGGTGCGCAGCTCATGGCTCATATTGGCCAGGAAGTCGCTCTTGGCGCGGTTGGCGATTTCGGCGTCTTCCTTGGCCAGGCGCAGGGCATCCTCGGTCGCGACCCGTTCGGTCACGTCGATGACCTGGCAGATGATGTTGGTGCCCTGGCCCGTCTCCCTCCCGGCAATGGGAGGCAGAAGGGCGGTGGTCATCAGCCCGATCACCGTGCGCCCTTCCTTGGTGATGTAGCGTCGCTCGAACTGATGGTCGGCGCTCTCTCTGGCGCCATCACCGAAATACCGTTCCTGCAGGGCCGCTATTTCCTCGGGGTGGCTTACTTCCAGGGTGTTCATGCCCAGCAGTTCTTCGCGGGCATAGCCGAGAAAGCGGCAATAGGCATCGTTGCACCGTGTATAGTTTCCGGTCTCATCGACCACGGCCATGCCCATCGGCGAGCGTTCGAAGAGAAGGCGGAACAGTGCCTCGTTGTCGGCCAGGTCTTCCTGCTGGCGATGACGCTCGGTGACATCCATGGCGATGATGAAGGTGCAGCCATCCGGCAGGCGCTCTTCCCGGCTTTCAATGACGCGGCCATCCTGCCGGCGCATCGTCAGCACGCCCTCGGGCGCGCGGTGATAGGTCAGGCGCCCGGCGATCCACGCTTCCCGGGCGGCTTCGTTGTCGAAGATCAGGTGGCGGGCATTCTCGCGGATCAATGCCTCATAGTGCGCGCCGGGGACAAGCTGGTCGGCGATCTCGCGAAACAGCGCCCGGTGCCGGGCGGAGGAGGCCATCAGGCGATCCTCCGGGGAGAACAGCGCGAAACTGTCGGATGACCGTTCCAACGCTTCAAGCAGCCGGGCTGTAACTTCATGCGCCTGATCGACGGCCTCGACATCGGCGGTGATGTTGCGGCAGGTGCCGTGATAGCCCTGGAAGACACGCTCCGCATCGAAGACCGGGTTGCCTGATACGCTGATGTTTCTCAGGGCGCCGGCATTGTCGATATAGGCATATCGGTAATCGCGGAACGGGCGGCGCTGCGCCAGTACTTCCTGATGCCGCTCCCAGGCCGCTGTGTTGGCCCGCGCAGCACCCATATCGGCCCGGCTTTTGCCGAGGACGGCGGCGGTCGGCAGGCCGGTCAGCCGGGTGAATTCCTCGGATACCCAGGTAAAGCGCAGATCCGCATTCATCTCCCAGCGCCAGAAGCCGGCCAGTTCCTCCAGCCCGGCAGTTTTCTGCAGCTGCGCCTGCAGCCGGTCAAGCGCTTCCTGCAGCCGACGGTTCTCACGAACCAGCGGATTTTCGAGGAAAGGTTGTGTCGATTCGGCTCGGGCCACTGTCTGACCTTTTCTTCTCTGACAGGCCAGTGTGGCGTAGATTAGGTAAACAAACTCTTACCGGTGCGTCCCCAGCATTCCCCGTGCTGAAAGATTGTGCATCAGCGCGGCGGCGCCGAAGCGCCAGGGCGGGATGCGGTCGGTACGGTTGACCCGGTTGGTCAGCCGGCCCAGCCGGGCGCTGGCAATGGTGACGACGTCGCCCAGCTTGTGCGTGAAGCCCTGGCCGGCCGCGTCGCGATCCTCGATCGGGGCGAACATGGTACCGGTGAACAGCATCAGCCCGTCGGGATATTGATGGTTAGGCCCGATGGCCTGTCCGGCGATCTCGGTGATGTCTCGACTGATCTCGCCCATCCGGCTGCGTCCTTCCAGATGGAACCCGTCATCGCCCTCAACGGTCAGCACGACTTCCGCCTGGCGGATATCATCCAGCGTGAAGTCCTTGTCGAGCAGCCGGATGAACGGGCCGATGGCACAGGAGCCGTTATTGTCCTTTGCCTTGCCGAGCAGCAGGGCGCTGCGGCCCTCGACATCGCGCAGGTTGACGTCATTGCCCAGCGCGGCCCCTCGGATCACGCCATCCGGACCAATGGCCAGCACCACTTCCGGCTCCGGGTTGTTCCAGGTGGAGACGGGATGGATGCCGATTTCGGCCCCGGTGCCGACCGAGGAGAGTGGCTGTGCCTTGGTGAATATCTCCGCATCCGGGCCGATGCCGACTTCCAGATATTGCGACCACAGCCGGCGCTCGACCAGCGCCTGCTTCAGGCGCTGTGCCTCCGGCGAGCCGGGACGGACGGCGCGCAGATCGTCGCCGATGGCGGCCTGCATCTCGGCGCGGATGCCCTCGGCAGCGGCGGGGTCGCCCTTGGCCTGTTCCTCGATGACACGTTCCAGCATGCTGCGCACGAAGGTGACACCGGCCGCCTTCACTGCCTGCAGATCGCAGGGGGCGAGCAGCCAGGGGCGGGATTTGTCCTGCGCCTCGGGCGTGCTGTTAGCCAACAGGTCGGTGATGGCGCCGATATCGGCGCCGCTAGCCTGAGCCAAAGCGGCGGTCGGGTCGCTCTCGGACAGCAGCAGCGAGACAGTGGGCCAGTGCCGTGTGACATCGATGACGCGGCCCTCGCGGATCGTCACAACCGCCGGTCCGTCGGCATCGGGCAGCCAGGCCCGCCCGACCAGCGTGGCGGCATCCGCATCCTGCGGCAGCGAATCCGGGCCAAGGGTGTAGCGCATGCGATCCTCCCGTAATCTTTATTGCCCATATTCTTGTTGCCACGACGATAACAGGCCGATACTGCGGGGCAAGAAACTCGATAAGGGAATCAGGGATGGCCGTCCAAAAGCGCGTTGTGTCCATCGGCGAATGCATGATCGAACTGCGTGACCGCAGTGACGGCCTGACCCGCGCCTTTGGCGGCGACACGCTGAACACGGCTGTCTATCTGGCCCGGTTGGGTGTCCGCACGGGTTATCTGACCGCGATGGGCGATGATCCCTACAGTGCCGAGACCCTGGCCGCCTGGCAGGCCGAGGGGGTGGAGTGCGGGGATGTGGCGATCCTGCCCGGCCGGATGCCGGGACTCTATGCCATCAAGACCGACCCCTCCGGCGAGCGGTCCTTCTATTACTGGCGCAGTGCGGCGGCGGCACGCGACATGCTGAAGGGCGCGGCGGGCGCAGCGATCGAGGCGGCGATTGAATCGGCGGGGCTTGCCTATCTGTCGGGTATCACGCTGTCGATTCTGGATGCCGACAGCCGGGCGCGGCTGAACGCGGCGCTGGACCGCCTGCGCGCGGCTGGAGGCCGGGTCGTCTTCGACGGTAATTACCGGCCGCGCAACTGGCCGGATGAGAATACTGCCCGCGCGGCGGTGGAGGAGACCCTGAGCCGGGTCGATATCGCCCTGCCGACCTTCGAGGATGAGCAGGCGCTGTTCGGCGATGCCTCGCCCAGTGACACCGTCGAGCGGCTGTCCGGCCTTGGCGTGGCCGAGATTGCCGTGAAATGCGGTGGCAAGCCGGTGCTGGTGGCCGCCGCTGGTCGGCAGTGGGTGGTGCCGGCGGTGCCGGTGGAGAGTATGATCGACACCACGGCGGCCGGCGACGCCTTCAATGCCGGCTATCTGGCGGCCCGGCTGGCCGGGGCGGAGCCTGCTCCGGCGGCGGAAAGCGGCCATCGTCTGGCTGCCGCCGTGATCCGCCATCCTGGCGCGATCATTCCCCGCGACGCCATGCCCAGCCTGACCTAACGGCCGATTATGCGTGCCATGCTCCACAGCGTCATCGCCCTGCTGCTCAGCATCGCCCTGCTGTTGCTGGCCAATGGGCTGTTCGCCACGCTGCTCAGCGTACGGATGGCGCAGGAGGGATTTTCCACCGGGCTGGCCGGGCTGGTCGGCGCGGCCTATTTTGCCGGGCTGGTGCTGGGCAGCGTGCTGGCGCACCGGCTGGTCGAGCGGGTCGGTCATATCCGCACCTTCGCAGCACTGGCCTCGCTGATTTCTGCCTTTGCCATCATGCATGCGATCATCGTTGAGCCGATCTTCTGGGCCGGCCTGCGGTTTCTTGCCGGCATGTGCATGGCGGGTGTCTTCGTCGTCACCGAAAGCTGGCTGAACGGCGCGGCCACCAACCAGAATCGCGGCCAGGTCCTGTCGGCCTATCTGATCACCACCTATACGGCGCTGGGCCTCGGCCAGCTGCTGCTGAACGTCTATGACCCGAGCAGCTTCGTGCTGTTCAGCCTGACCTCCATCCTGTTCTCGATCTCCCTGTTGCCGCTGGTGCTGGACCGCAACGCCAATCCGGTCGCCACGCCGCCGACGCGGTTCAGCTTCCGGGCGCTGTACCGGATTTCCCCGTTCGGCATGGTCGGCTGTTTCGCCAGCGGCATCCTGACCGGCGCCTTCTATGGGCTGGGGCCGATCTTCGGCGGCGGCATGGGGATGAGCGTCGCCGGCATCTCCGCCTTCATGAGCGTCACCATCCTGGGCGGCCTGGTCCTGCAATGGCCGATTGGCCGTCTGTCGGACCGGTATGACCGGCGCAGCGTGATGGTCGGCGTGCTCTTCGCCACGGCGCTGGCCAGCCTGGGCGTCGTGCTGGTTGCTGAATCACGCTGGGAAATCCTGCTGCTGGTCGCCGCGATCCAGGGCGGCACCAGCTTCGTCGTCTATCCGCTCAGCGTTGCCCATACCAATGATCATATCGATTCCGCCGATCTGGTGCAGGCCTCGGCCGGGCTGCTGATCGCCTATGGCGTCGGCGCGGTGGTCGGGCCGCTCTGGGCGGCGCAGGTGATGGAGCAGGTGGGGCCGGCCGGTCTGTATTACACATCGGCGCTGACCGCGCTGCTGGTCGCTGGCTTCGGTGTCTACCGGATGACCCGGCGGCAGGGGCCGACAGCCGAGGAGCAGGGTATTTTCGTGCCGCTGACCCGGATGACAGCGGTTGCCGCCGAGCTTGATCCGCGCGGCGAGGGCGGCGAGGAGAGGACGTAGCGCCTATGTCAGGCGCTCGATTTCCTCATCGCTCAGATTGCCGGGCACGACGGTGATCGGCACCCGCATCTTGCTGGCGACCTTGCCGACCAGATGATTGACCAGCGGGCCGGGGCCGTCCGGTCCGGTGCCGGCGGCCAGCACGAGGATCGAAATCGACGGCTCCTCGTCGATCAGCTTGATGATTTCCTCGCGTCTCCGGCCATCGCGGATGTAGAGCACCGGAAGCTGGCCGGTGATCGCGGCAGTTGCCTCGGAGAATTTGCCGACAGCGGTCTCTGCCTCCTGCCGGCGTTCCTCGCGGATCAAATCGCCGACCGACATCCAGGGTTCGATCTCCGCCGGCTCGATGACATAGAGCAGCGCCAGCCGGCCGCCTGAATTGCGTACGCGACGCGCCGCATAGGTCAGGGCCGCCTGCATTTCCGGCGTATCGTCCAGCACCACCAGAAAGACGCGGTCATGGCTGATTTTCCGCGTCGGCTCATCATTTCCGACCGTATCGTCGCCGGTATTCTGCGGTGTGTCGTCCATAGGCTCAGCTCTTTCGGAAAATGACCGAAGCCAGCCATCCTGCCATCACGGCAATGATGACCGCAATCACGCCATAGGCGGCGGAATGATCATAGGCGAATTCATAGGCATCCGCGCCGATGCCGATCTTGGAGATCAGCAGCGGCGTGGTCTGGGCGCTGACCACGTCATTGTCGCGGATCAGATAGGCGGTGACGATATAGGCGCCGGTCGGCACATTGGCCGGCAGATAGAGCCGGGTGCGGAACAGGGTGCGGCCGATGAAATTCACATCGCCGATGGAATCCTGGTACAGGCCGCGCGCCTGTTTGCGCCGGATCAGCGCGGCGCGGAAGGTGGCGATCTCCTCGGCGGTGGCCTTCTGGCCCTCGGCCGGAATGAGCCGCAGATTGTTGGCGCCGACCTCCAGCCGGCCGAGGATCGCGTCGCTCAGGAAGGTTCCGGGCGGGCGGCTGCTGGCGACGGCATAATAGGAGGGCGCGCCGCTGAACCGGATGCTTTTGGCGTTCAGCCAGATGCCCAGCAGCTTGTCCTTGCGGCGCACGATCACATCATGGGCCGGTCCGGTGACGACGACGACGACATCGCCCGGCCCCTCGATGGCGCCGAACAGCAGCACGTCGGTGCCGGTGAAGCCCGCCGTGATGGCGACCAGATGCTCTGACAGGTCGGCGACCAGATCCTGCGCCCGCGCCCGCTCCGGCAGGACCAGCAGCGCCAGGAAAAGCAAAGCGAGGAAGCCGGAAGGTGCCGAGGTCCGGGTCATCGCAGCACCGGATATTGCAGCGAATAGAAATCGCCCGGCGTGGCGACCAGGTCGAACAGCAGCTTGCCGCAGACCAGAAGCACCATCAGGGCCAGCAAGGCGCGCAGCTGCTCGCCCCGTAGATAGGTGCCGAAGCGTGACCCGAATTGTGCCCCGACCACGCCGCCGACAACGAGCAGCAGGGCCAGGAAGAGGTCCACAGTCTGGTTCTGGTAGGCTTGCAGGAAGGTTACGTTGGCGGTGACGAAGATGACCTGGAACAGCGAGGTGCCGACCACCATCGCCGTCGGCATGCCCAGCAGATAGATCATCGCCGGCATCATGATGAAGCTGCCGCCGACGCCCATGATCGCAGACAATATGCCGACGATGACGCCCAGTACGAAAGGCAGCAGCGCGCTGATATACAGCTTGGAGCGGCGGAACCGCATCTTCAGCGGTAGCCCATGCAGCCAGTTATGTTCGTGCAGCCTGCCGCGCTGGGCAACGCCCCGGCGACGGCGCAGGATGGCGCGCACCGATTCCTGCAGCATCAGCAGGCCGACTGTGCCGAGCAGGATGACGTAGAGCAGCGAGATGATCAGATCGATCTGACCCAGATTCTGCAACAGGCTGAACAGCCAGACGCCCACCGTAGAGCCGAAAATGCCGCCGGCCAGCAGTACCATGCCCATCTTCAGATCGACATTCTTGCGCCGCCAATGCGCGATCACGCCGGAAACCGAGGCGGCGACAATCTGGTTGGCCTGGGTGCCGACCGCGACGGCAGGGGGGATGCCGATGAAAATCAGCAGCGGCGTCATCAGGAATCCGCCACCGACGCCGAAGACGCCTGACAGGAAGCCCACCACCCAGCCCATCCCGAGAATCAGGATGACATTCACCGACATTTCGGCGATGGGCAGGTAGACATACATGAAATCTGGCCGTCGGGCTGGAATCGACGAGAGGGACGGCCTAGGGCCGCCCCTTTGTGCGTATACTGTGGCCCGATACGCCATGGGACGCAACGGGTTGTATGTCGATTTTAGAGTATATCAGCCCTGGCTGACCGGTAGTCTGGCCTGCGCCCAGCCAATGATCCCGCCGGCCAGCCGGTAGATCGTTCCGTCCACCCCGACAGGCGCGCCAGCCAGCACCATCTGCTGTGCGGCGGCCCCGCAGCGCACGCCGCTGCGGCAATGAAACACCAGCCGCTTGCCTTCGGGGACACTGATGGCGGCCGGATCGAATTGCGACAGGGGCAGCAGGAGGGCGCCGTCGATATGCGCCTCCTGCCACTCATGCTGTTCGCGCACGTCATAGACGACAGCCTCGCCCCGCACCATCCAGTCATGGATGGTTTCCGGTGTTTCAATGCGGATATCGGGGGCGGTCATCGCTATGGCCTGTGTCAGGCGGCGTCGGCGGTCCGGATCTGCTCGGCGCCGGTATACAGGCTGTAGAGCGTTTCCAGGATCGTCGTCACCTCGGCATTGGAGACGGAATAGAAAATCGTCTGGGCCGAGCGGCGGGTCTTCACCAGCCCGTCACGGCGCAGGCGGGCCAGATGCTGCGACAAGGCGGACTGGCTCAGCTTGACCAGCTTTTCCAGTTCGCTCACCGATTTCTCGCCTTCGGTGGCCAACAGGTGCAGGATCAACAGCCGGCGCTCATTGCCCATGGCTTTAAGGACGACGCTTGCGCGGCGGGTGTTCTGATGGAACATCGAGACTTCCTAGATAGACCTTGATATCGATGAAGGCCCCGGAGACGGTGGGGCCCGATTTGGCGGCGGATAATAGTCATGCTCACCGGCGCTGGGTAGCATATTGAGTGCTAATACGTCATTACCAGGGTCAAAATGCAGAAAAATCAGACGAGTGCGACGTTTTTGCCCAGCCCCGAGACGACGGATTCCGGTGCTGCGTTGCTGGATACCACAGGGCTGAAATGTCCTCTGCCGGTGCTGAAGGCACGCAAGAAGCTGCGCGAGGTGCCGGAAGGCGGGCGCTTGACAGTGCTGGCGACCGATCCCGGCGCGGTGAAGGATTTCGAGGCTTTCTGCGAGGCGACCGGGACGCGCTATGTCTCCTGGTCGGAAGCGGACGGGGTCTACACCATCCTGCTGGAACGGCCCTGAGCTTCCTTACATGAGGGGGTTGCGGGCGGGCGGCTTGCGGCGCGCGCAAACCCCGCGATAGATTGCGGCCAACGCATATCAAACAAACACCCAGGCAGTGAGAGGACAGGCGCATGGCGGCCCATAAGATCGCGGTGATTCCCGGCGACGGTATCGGTACCGAAGTGGTGCCCGAGGGGCTGAAAGTGCTGGATGCGGTCGGCCGCAAATTCGGCATCGACTATGAGTTCACCCATTTCGACTGGTCGTGCGAGCGCTACAAGGATACCGGCGAGTTCATGCCGAAGGACGGCATCGAGCAGCTTTCCGGCCATGACGCGATCTTCCTGGGTGCGGTCGGCTGGCCCGGTGTGCCCGACCATGTCTCGCTCTGGGGCCTGCTGATCCCGATCCGCCGCGAGTTCGACCAGTATGTGAACCTCCGCCCCGTCCGCCTGTTCGAGGGCGTGCGCAGCCCGCTGGCCGACCGCAAGCCCGGCGATATCGACTATTACGTCGTGCGCGAGAATTGCGAGGGCGAGTATTCCGCCATGGGGGGCCGTCACAATGCCGGCACCGATCACGAATTCGTTCTGCAGGAGACGGTGTTCACCCGGCGCGGTGTCGACCGCGTCATGAAGTTTGCCTTCGAGCTGGCGATGACGCGCGGCAAGCACGTCACCTCGGCCACCAAGTCGAACGGCATCATCCACACCATGCCGTACTGGGACGAGCGCTTCGCCGCGATGAAGCAGGCCTATCCGGGCGTGAAGACCGACCAGTTCCACATCGACATCCTGACTGCGCATTTCGTGCAGCATCCGGACTGGTTCGACGTGGTCGTCGGCTCCAATTTGTTCGGCGACATCCTGTCCGACCTCGGCCCGGCGACGACCGGCACCATTGCCATCGCCCCCTCGGCCAATCTGAACCCGGAGCGCAAATACCCCTCCATGTTCGAGCCGGTGCACGGCTCCGCCCCGGACATTGCCGGCAAGGGCATCTGCAACCCGATCGGCCAGATCTGGTCCGGCGCCATGATGCTGCAGCATCTGGGTCACCAGGAGGCGCATGATGCCATCCTGGTCGCCATCGAGGAGGTGCTGAAGGGCGGCGGGCCGAAGACGCCCGATCTGGGCGGCCAGGCCAAGACCAGTGATCTGGGCAACGCTATCGCGGAGGCCATCGGGGGATGAGCCGCTATTTCGAGGATTTCGCCGTCGGCCAGCGCTTCACCAGCGCCGGTGTCACGCTGTCCGAGGGGCAGATCCTCGATTTCGCTTTCCAGTATGATCCGCAGCCGATCCATATCGACAAGGTGGCGGCGGAGGCGGGGCCGTTCGGCGGCATCATCTCCAGCGGCTTCCTGACGCTGTCCTGCAGCTTCCGCATGTTCTACCAGCTGGGGCTGGTCAGCGAGACCGGCATGGGCGGCATCGGCATGGACGAGCTGCGCTGGCAGAAGCCGGTGCGGCCCGGCGACACGATCCGCGCCACGGTCGAGGTGTTGGAGATGCGCGAAAGCGGCTCCAAGCCCGACCGCGGCTTCGTGACCATGCAGTGCCAGACGCATAATCAGGATGGCGAGCTGGTGATGAGCTATCGCTCGATCCAGATCGTCCGCCGCCGCCCGGCGGCCTGAGGCTTCCCATGACCGCCTCTGCCTCTCCCGCGCCATCGATCTGGTGGGTGCTGGCCGCGACGACCATCACCCAGGCGCTGGCCTCGATGACGGTGCTGAGCCCGGCCGCCATCGCGCCGGCCCTGGGCACGGCGCTGGATTTGCCGACCTCGCTGATCGGCTATCAGGTGACCGTGACCTATGCCGGGGGCATCACCACCTCGCTGCTGGGCGGGGCGATGGTGCGCCGGCTGGGCGCCTGCCGCACCAGCCAGACCGGCCTGGCGCTCTGCGCGCTGGGCGCGCTGCTGATTGCCAGCGGCCTGATGCCGCTGATCATCGTCGGCTCCTACACCATGGGGCTGGGCTATGGCTGCACCAACCCGGCGGCGGCGCATCTGCTGAGCCGCTTCGCCAGCGGCCCGCGTATCAACCTGATCTTCTCGATCAAGCAGACCGGCGTGCCCTGGGGCGGCATGCTGGCCGGTCTGCTGGTGCCTTCGGTGACGGTGGCCTTCGGCTGGCAGGCCGGCATGCTGGTGGTCGCCGCCCTGTCGCTGGCAATGCTGGCGGCACTGCAACCCTCGCGCCCGCTCTGGGATGATGACCGCGACCGCAGCGTGCGGCTGTTCCAGTCGCCACTGGCGGCGATCCAGCTGGTTTGGCGCAACCCGACCCTGCGCTATCTGTCGATGACCGCGATGACCCTGTCCTTCTCGCAACTCTGCGTTGCCACCTTTCTGGTGACGATGCTGGTGGAGGAGGCCAATTTCGCGTTGATCGCCGCCGGGGTGGTCCTGTCGGTGGCGCAGGCCTCCAGCGTCGTCGCCCGTCTCGGCTGGGGTTGGTTGGCGGATGCCATCGGCAGCGGCGTGAAGGTGCTGAAAATCCTGATCGTGCTGATGATCGCCGGCGCGGGCAGTATCGTCTTCCTTGATCCGTCCTGGCCGCTCTGGGTGTTCTATGCGCTGTTCATCCTGATGGGGGCGACGGCGATCGGCTGGAACGGCGTCTATATGGCAGCGGTCGCCCGGCTGGCACCGGCAGGGCAGATCGGCATGGCGACCGGCGGGTCGCTGGTCATGACCTTCGCCGGTGTGCTGGCCGGCCCGGCCCTGTTCTCGGCCAGCACCACGCTGACCGGCGGCTATGCGCCGTCCTTCCTGATCATCGTGCTGGCCGGGCTGCTGGGGCTGCTGAGCCTGATCATGGTGGTGCGCAGCGAAAGGCCGGCGGCGGAATGAGCAACCGGGCGACGCTGATCGGCGGCATGGCGGTGCTGATGTGGGCGACGCTGGCGCTGTTCACGACGCTGACTGGCAAGATCCCGCCCTTCCTGCTGGTCGCCATGGCGTTCGCCGTCGCCACCGCCATGATCGCCGTGAAATGGGCGGTCCGGGGCGAGAGTCCGAGGGCGTTTCTGCGCCAGCCCTGGCCGGTTTGGCTGCTCGGCGTTGGCGGGCTGTTCGGCTATCACTTCTTCTATTTCCTGGCGCTGCGCAATGCGCCGCCGGTCGAGGCCGGGCTGATCGCCTATCTCTGGCCGCTGCTGATCGTGCTGTTCTCCTCGCTGCTGCCGGGGGAGCGGCTGCGCTGGTGGCATCTGGCCGGCGCGCTGGCCGGGCTGGCCGGGGCGGCGCTGCTGGTGACCGGGGGCGGGCAGGTCGCCTTCCGCGCGGAACATGCGCTGGGCTATCTGGCGGCGCTGGCCTGCGCCTTCACCTGGTCCGGCTATTCGGTGCTCAGCCGGTTCACCAAATCCGTGCCGACCGATGCGGTGGGCGGTTTCTGTGCCGTCTCTGCCGTGCTCGGACTGATCTGTCATGTGATCTTCGAGACCACGGTGCTGCCGGCCTCCCCCGCCGAATGGCTGGCGGTGCTGGCGCTGGGTCTGGGGCCGGTCGGGGCCGCCTTCTTCGTCTGGGATTACGGGGTAAAGCACGGCGACATCAAGGCGCTGGGGGCGTTCAGCTATGCCGCGCCACTGCTCTCGACCATCCTGCTGGTGCTGACCGGCCAGGGCGAGGCCAGCGGGTTGCTGGCGCTGGCCTGCGTGCTGATCGTCGGCGGGGCTGTGCTGGCGGCAAAGGACATGTTCACGCGCAAAGCATAGGCGCGCATTGTTTTTGCGCCGGGCAGGGCCATTTCAGCATTCATGATTCGTCTTCTGCTGATTGCCTTCCTGCTGCTGCTGATTTTTCCGGTCCTGGCCAGTGCCGCCAAGGTGCTGTCGGCTGATAATTCGCATTGGAGCACGGCGCGCCGGGATTCCACCGGCATCGCCCCCGACCCCGCCACCACGCCGGAGGCGGTGGTGCAGGTCTATGCCGCCCGCGCCTTCAACTGGCGTGGCATTTTCGGCGTGCATAGCTGGATCGCCGTGAAGCCGGAAGGCGCCGACCGCTTCACCCGCTATGAAGTCGAGGGCTGGGGTGTCTCCAGCGGCCGCGAATCAGTGCGCATCGGCAGCTACCGGCCACCGGACGCCTATTGGTTTGGTAATTTTCCGGAGATGCTGGTCGATATCCGCGGCGCGGAGGCGGCGGCGCTGATTCCGCAGATCGTCGCGGCGGCGGAGAGCTATCCGTTCAAGGACCGCTATACGATCTGGCCGGGACCGAACAGCAATACCTTCACCGCCCATGTCGCGCGCAACGTGCCGGGGCTGCGGCTCGACCTGCCACCGACCGCCATCGGCAAGGATTACCGTACCGATGGCATCTTCGGCGTCGCCCCCAGCAATACCGGCCTGCAGCTCAGCCTGTTCGGCCTGGCCGGCGTGACGCTGGCGCTGCAGGAAGGGGTGGAGGTCAATCTGCTGGGCCTGACGCTTGGCATCGACTTCCTGACCCCGGCCATCAAGCTGCCCGGAATCGGCCGCATCGGCTTCCCGCAGGGACCGTCGTAAGGGACTCCGGTTGCTACTCGGCCGCTTCCTGGTCTTCCGCGCCGGAGCCGGGGATCATGCCGAGGGCCTGCATATACAGGTCGAGCAGGGTTTCCTGCTCCTGCCGGTCATTGCTTTCCATTTTCCGCAGCTTCAGCACCTGGCGCATGATCTTGGTGTCGAAGCCCGACCCCTTGGCCTCGGCGAAGACATCGCGGATATCAGCCGCCAGCGCCGCCTTTTCCTCCTCCAGCCGCTCGATGCGTTCGATGAAGGAGCGCAGCCGCTCCGACGGAATGCCGCCGACATCAGACATGGTCGAATCCTTTGTTTTCAGGGAAGGCCTGCTGGGCCGGACGATAGCGACAGGCCCGCCGGGCCGCAAGCGGCGAGACGGGAAAATCCGCATTAACCAACAGGGGTGGCCGGTAGTGTCAAATTTCTTAAATATTTAAGAAAACACACGAAGACTTATCCGCTAAATATCTGTTGTAAAAATAACAACAGTGATTAACGATTCATTCATTCATTTGGTCGCTTAGAATATTTAAGGTTAATGTGGGGAGTGAGACAAAACGATGTTTTCCGCAACGAAGAAAAAAGACCCGGAAGCGGAACAGCGCCTGATCGACGCCATGAAGGCGCGGTGCGAAGCACAGAAGGCCCAGCTGGCCGCGATGACGGAAAAGGCCGATACCAGTGGCGCGGAACGCGCCGCCGCCCGGCTGATGGAACTGGCCAAGAACCCGAAGCTGCCGAACGACTACAAGAAATTCATCATGGGCGAGGCACAGCGTCTGGAATGCGAGGCCAATATCAAGGCGACCGATGCCGCCGTGCATCGCGCCATGGCCGCCGCGATGGCCGACAACAAGGAACAGCGCGACAAGGAGATTGTCGCCCTGCGCAAGACCATGCAGAAGGCGGTCAGCCTGCGCGCACCCCAGGAATTCCGGCTCGGCACGGAAAAGGCGCTGGAGAACATCCTGCTCTCCGGCGGCGTCAGGCATGACGGCCCGACCAAGGCCAAGCCGATGGACACCGCCCCGAAGCTGGAGCGCAGCGCCAAGGACGGCCTGCCTGTCATGGGCCGGATACCGCAGGACGCGAAGGAATAACGCGGTCCTCTGCCTATCCCGCTTCCTCTTTCGTGACCTCACTCAGAATGTCATTCCCGGCCTTGTGCCGGGAATCCAGGCTTCAGCTTACGCGACCGACATCCAGTAAGCGGAGGCATGGACCCCCGGCACCCCGTGGGGCTTGGGGCCGGGGGTGACGGACTGGGGAAGCGGCACCAAAGAGAATCGTCATGGTCCGATTGACGGTCTGTAGACCCCGCCTCAGTCGTCCAGGGCCGGGCGGTTCAGGCGGTGCGGCAGCGGCTTGTCGGAGGCGATGCGGAAGATCACCATGCCGGGGCGGGCGACGCGGTCCGGGCGGCGGCCGAACATCACGCCGTCGGCCAAAGTCTTCACCGGGGTGCGGGCCTTGGTCTGGTCCTCGGCCATCGGGTCGATGATCTCGCAGATCACGTCGCCGGCCTTCACCACATCGCCGGGATTCTTGTGATAGGTCAGCACGCCGGTCTTTGGCGCATAGCCGACTTCCATGGCGCTGACCGGGGCGGGCGTGCATAGCGGGGCCGGCACCGGGCCGGGATCGCCGGCGATGACGCCGCGCCGCTGCAGCACCTTGAACAGGTTTTCCGCATCCGGCTTGGCGAAGGCGTCGGTCACATCGGTGCGGCCGCGATATTCCACGGTGGCGGACATGCAGGCGGTTGGGATCGGCTTGCCGGTATCGGCCAGCTTCTCACGCAGATCGGCCCAGATGGCACCGACGGCCTGGCTGAAGGCGCGGGCGCCGCTGGAATGCTTGCTGACCAGCGTGGCGATAGAGCCGATCTGGGCGGACAGATCGGCGCCGCCCTCGTTGAAGCAATCCTCATGGATGAACAGGTGCATCGACGCCTCGCCGGCGCAATGCAAATCGAGGCTGGTATCGGCATCGATGGCCAGCTTCAGCAGGGTGAATTTCAGGGATTCATTCTCGTTGCGCGGCCCCTGCGCGTCGATCCAGGCCAGCGCCGCCTCACGGATGATCTCGACATTGCGGGTCGCATCGTCGGTCAGCAGCGGGCGCACCTGCTCGGCGATGCCGGTGGCGACATCGAGGAAGTTGCGGTTGAAATTCTCGCGGCTGATCAGGTCGAACCGGCCGAGGTGATAGCCCGCCAGATTCTGCGCCAGACCGACCGGGTTGGCGACCGGCACGACGACGATCTCGCCCTTGATCTGGCCGGCCTTGTCGGCGGCATCCAGCATCGGGCGCAGATGATGCAGCGCCATCATGGCCGGGATCTCATCGGCATGGATGGCGGCCTGCAGATAGGCCTTGGGCCGGGCGCCCGGGGTGCCGTAGCGCTGCACCGTCAGATAGCGGTCGGTACCGGGCGAGGTGCAGATAAGGTCGATTCTTTCAGCCGAACGGGTCATTGCCCTTTAGCCTCTTGGTTACGGTTATTTCAGGCAAGCGTCTTACCACGCCGCCTCAGCCGGCAGTCATGCGGAAATGGCAAAGCGGATACAGGGTGGATGGATCAGTGCTGGTGCGTCCGGGCGAGGGCGGCCTTCTGCTCTGGCGAGGCCTCGGTCTGGTGCTTGGCCTTCCATTCGTCATAGGGCATGCCATAGACGATCTCGCGGGCCTGCTCATAGCCGATGTCGAGGCCTTTTTCGGCGCCGGCAGCGGCATACCATTTCGACAGGCAGTTGCGGCAGAAGCCGGCCAGGTTCATCAGGTCGATATTCTGCACATCGCTGCGCGTGCGCAGATGCTCGACGAGAGTGCGGAAGGCGGCGGCCTCCAGCTCGGTGCGGGTCTTCGGGTCGATATCGGTCATGGGATATCCTTACTGGCTGTCTTGAAATATGTGGTTCAGAGCGGGATCGTTCAGAATTGCCGCCAGGGCGTCGCCGAGAATGCCGGCCCAGCGCTGCACCCCCTCGGGGTCGCTGATCAGGTCCTGGCGGATTTCCACCAGCACATGCGGCAGGCCCGCCGGTTCGGCATGGTGCTCCAGGGTGAAGCCTTCCGGTTCACGCGCCGAATAGGGCTGGTTGTCGCCGATGCACAGCGCCGGGTCGGCCCGCAGGGTTTCCATCAGCGGCCCGGCGATCCGGTCGTCCTTGTTCCAAAGGATGCCCAGATGCCAGGGCCGCTCGGCGCCCTTGAAGACCGGGGTGAAGCTGTGGATCGCCAGCAGGACTGGCATCTGGCCATTGGCCCGGATCGCGGCGACACGCGCGGCTATTTCTGCCTGATAGGGCCTGAACAGGGTGTCGATGCGCCGCTGTCGATCGGAACCCGACAGGGCTTCATTGCCCGGCACCGGCGTACCGTCGGCCATTTGCGGCATGGCGCTGGGGTCGCTGGGATCGCGGTTGCAGTCGATCACCAGCCTTGAATAGCCGGTCAGGATTGCCGGCGCATCGAACCGGGCGGCCAGCAGCCGTGTCACCTCGGCGGCGCCGATATCCCAGCCGATGTGCCGGCTGCGATCCGCCTCGCCGACACCCAGATCGCCCAGCGCGCGCGGCACCCGGTTGCTGGCATGGTCACAGACCAGCAGGACCGGCGAGGCGCTGGCCGCGTTCACCCACTCATAGGCGGGCGGCTCCTCGGCGGCGAGCAGGCTGGGCAGGGAGGTATCAGCCATTCGGGCAGACTTAGGACTGAGTGCCGCCGATGGTCAGGCCGCCCATCTTCACGGTCGGCTGGCCGACGCCGACGGGCACGCCCTGGCCGTCCTTGCCGCAGGTGCCGATGCCGTCATCCAGCTTCATGTCATTGCCGATCATGGAGACCTGGGTCATCGCCTTCGGGCCGTTGCCGATCAGCGTCGCCCCCTTCACTGCCGGGCCGATCTTGCCATTCTCGATCAGATAGGCCTCGGAGGCCGAGAAGACGAACTTGCCCGAGGTGATGTCGACCTGGCCGCCGCCGAAATTCACGGCATAGATGCCGCGCCCCTTCACCGAGGCGATGATCTCCGCCGGGTCATGCGAGCCGCCCATCATCAGCGTGTTGGTCATGCGCGGCATCGGGTGATGGCCGAAGCTCTCTCGCCGCCCGTTGCCGGTCGGCTTCATGCCCATCAGGCGGGCGTTCTGGCGGTCCTGCATATAGCCGACCAGGATGCCATCTTCGATCAGCACGGTGCGCTGCGAGGGCGTTCCCTCATCATCGACGGTGAGGGAGCCGCGGCGGTCGGGCAGGGTGCCGTCATCGACCACGGTGACGCCCTTGGAGGCGACCTGCTGGCCGATCCGGTCGGAGAAGGCGGAGGTCTTCTTGCGGTTGAAGTCGCCCTCCAGCCCGTGGCCGACCGCCTCATGCAGCATGATGCCGGGCCAGCCGGCGCCCAGCACAACCTCCATCTCGCCGGCCGGGGCCGGGATCGAGCCGAGATTGACGATGGCCTGGCGCAGCGCCTCGTCAACCTGGCCCTGCCAGCGCGTCGGATCGAGATAGAGATCATAGGAGGTGCGCCCGCCGGTGCCGCTGCTGCCGGTCTCCATGCGGTCGCCATCGCCGACCACGACCGACACGTTCAGGCGCACCAGGGGGCGGATATCGGCGACGCGCTGGCCATCGGCGCGGATGATCTGCACCGCCTTCCAGCTGCCACTGACCGAGGCCGAGACCTGGCGCACGCGCGGATCGCGCGCCCTGGCATAGGCGTCAATATCCTGCAGCAGCTTCACCTTGGTCTCGAACGGCACCAGCGAGAGCGGGTTGGCGTCGGTATAGAGCTGGCGGTTGGTGCCGACCGGGCCATCGGATTGGGTGCCGGCATGGCCGCTCTTCACCGCCTGCACGGTGGTCGCGGCGCGGCGGATCGCCTCTTCCGACAGATCGGCGGCATGGGCATAACCGGCGGCGTCGCCCATCACGGCGCGCAGGCCGAAGCCCTGGGCTGTGTCGAAGCTGGCGGCCTTCAGCCTTCCGTCGTCGAAGCCCAGGCTCTCCGACTGGCTGTATTCGAGATACAATTCGCCATCATCGGCGCCGGACAGCGCCTCGCCCACGATGCGCTCGACCCGGCTGCGGTCGAGGCCGGCGCGGGTAAAGAATAACTCGTCGGTCTGGTTCAGGGCGCTCATGGAATTTCCTTAAAACGGCTGTCTGGGCAGTGGGCAGCGTTACGCCGGTGCCCATGCTAGTATCGTATCGAAGCATATAGGGGCTGGGGCGGTAAATATCGATGGCGCAGTCACAAGAGCAGGCCAGGGGGACGGTGAGACGGGGGCATCTGCCGGCGGAGCATCCGCTGCGGCGCAGCCTGCATGACGAGGTGCATGCCCGCCCGTTCGAGCCGATGACCGCCCCGCTGCGCCTGTCGCATCTGGCGGTGCTGACCGGCGAGGACATGGCAGGGCAGGAGCGCGTTCATCTGGCGGCCCTGTGCCGGCGCTTTGGCGTCGAGGCACCACCGCCGGATGCGACGCAGGTTTTCGTCGATCTGGGCGGTTTCCGGCTGCGCTGGGAACGCCACACCGAATTCTCGACCTATGGCTTCATCGTCGAGGGCGGATTCGAGGAAGCCTTCAGCGACCCGATCATCAACCGGGTGCCGGCCGATTGGCTTGAGGCGCTGCCCGGCCAGGTGATCGTCGCCCTTCATGTCGCGGTGGAAGGCCGGGACTCGCCGCGCCGCAGCGTCAGCGAGGTCGATGCCCTGTTCGGCAGCGAGGCACTGGCCGGCAGCCGGATGAGCAGCGACGCGGCCGCCGGCTGGACTGATTTCCGGATCAGCGAGGATGGGTTCAGCCGGATCTTCGTCCAGGATTACGCCATGGGGCCGCGCCGCACCGGCCGGCTGATCCGGCGCCTGCTGGAACTGGAAACCTATCGCATGATGGCGCTTCTGGCCTTCACCCCGGCGCGCGAGGCGGGGCCGGCGCTGTCCCGGATCGGCGGAAGGCTGACCGACATCACCGCGGCCATGGCCGACAGCCCGGATAACAGCGAGGACCGCAAGCTGCTCGACGAATTGAGCGGCCTGGCGGCTGAGCTGGAGCGGATCGGCGCCCGCCTGGCCTATCGGCTGGGCGCGATGCGTGCCTATAACGCGCTGGTCGGCCAGAGGCTGGAGGAAATCCGGGAAAACCGGCTGGAAGGGTTGCAGACCATCGCCGAATTCCTCAGCCGGCGCTATGTGCCGGCAATCCGGACCTGCGAATCGGTGCAGTTGCGCCTCGACCAGCTGACGCTGCGGGTCACGCGGGCCAGCGAGATGCTGCGCACCCGGGTCGATGTGCATCTGGAGGCGCAGAACCGGGACCTTCTGGCCTCAATGGATCGCCGGGCGAAGGTACAACTGCGCCTGCAGGAAACGGTGGAGGGGCTGTCGGTCGCCGCCATCAGCTATTACGTGATCGGCCTGATCGGATACCTGGCGAAGGGGGTTAAGGTCGCCGGCGCGCCGGTGCCGCCGGATCTGGTGACCGGGGCGGCGATCCCGCTGGTCGTGCTGCTGGTCTGGGCCGGCATGCGGCGGATGCGCCGCAGACTTTCCCGGCAGATCGGCGAATAGCCGGTGGAAGCCCGTGTTTTGCCAGCGGCAAATCGCCTCTAAACCGCCAAACATGCGACATCAGGTCACAATTCACCCTTGCCCGATGCGATTAAGATAGCTAGACACCCGGTGTACGGACGCGCTCTCCTTAAAGGGGCGTTGAGGGCCGTTGCCCGCCGCATGGCATGCACCGATTTCGGTTGCGATGTCCTGTCGTCGGTGTCGCGGACGGGTTCTGGCTAGGGATGAGAGTAGGATGCCGAGCAACACGATGCGTATTGCCACCGTATTCTTCGCGGCCATTGGCGCCGCGCTGGCCCTCACGGGCCTGGCGGGTGTCGCCTTCGCCAGCGAACCGCAGCCTTGGCAGCTTGGCATGCAGGCGCCTGCCTCTGTCGGCAAGGACAGCCTGCATTCGCTGCATGACCTGCTGCTGTGGATCATCACCCTCACGACGATCTTCGTGCTGGCGCTGCTGATCTATGTCTGCGTGAAGTTCCGCGCTGATCGTAACCCCAACCCGTCCAAGACCTCGCATAACACGCTGATCGAGGTGCTGTGGACGGTGATCCCGGTGGTCATCCTGGTGGTGATCGCGGTTCCGTCCTTCCGCCTGCTGTACTTCCTGGATCGCACCCCGAATGCCGACATGACCATCAAGGTCACCGGTCATCAGTGGTACTGGAATTATGGCTATCCGGACCATGGCGATTTCGCCTTCGACAGCTACATGATTCCTGAAGAAGAGCTGAAGCCAGGCCAGAAGCGCCTGCTCGACGTCGACAACCCGCTGGTCGTGCCGGTCGGCAAGAACATCCGGGTGCTGGTTGCTGGCGCCGATGTTCTGCACAGCTGGCTGGTTCCGGCGCTGGGCGTCCAGCTTTACACGGTTCCGGGCAAGATCAACGAGACCTGGTTCAACATTGACCGTCCGGGTGTCTATTACGGCCAGTGCAACCAGATCTGCGGCGTGAACCACGCCTACATGCCGGTCGCGATCCGCGCCGTGCCGGAGGCGGAGTTCGATGCCTGGGTCGCCAAGGCCCGCGAGGAATTTGCCAGCAATGATGGCGGTAGCGCCGTCAAGGTCGCCCAGGCGGCCCGCTGAGCTGGGATTGGCCGGTCCTATTCCGGGCCGGCCGGGGAATGAGTTGAGCGGCCCTCGCGACAGAGGGCGCTGGAAAGCAAGGAAGGGTTGATCCATGGCGCAGGCATCGGCAGCGCACGACCACCACGATCACCATCCGACCGGATGGCGCCGCTACGTCTATTCGACGAACCACAAGGACATCGGCTCGATGTACCTGGTGTTCGCGATTCTCGCCGGCATCATCGGCGGCCTGTTCTCGCTCTATATGCGCATGGAGCTGCAGGACCCCGGCATCCAGTACATGTCGGGCGGCCAGGAATGGAATGTGATCATCACCGCGCATGGCCTGATCATGATCTTCTTCATGGTCATGCCGGCCCTGATCGGCGGTTTCGGCAACTGGTTCGTGCCGCTGATGATCGGCGCGCCGGACATGGCCTTCCCGCGCATGAACAATATCAGCTTCTGGCTGCTGATCCCGGCTTTCGCCCTGCTGCTGATGTCAGCCGTCATCGATGGCGGCGCCGGCACCGGCTGGACGATCTATCCGCCGCTCTCGGGGCCGAATGGCCAGCCGGGCATGGCGGTCGATCTGGCGATCCTGTCGCTGCATGTCGCCGGTGCGTCCTCGATCCTGGGCGCGGTGAACTTCATCACCACCATCTTCAACATGCGCGCGCCGGGCATGACGCTGCACAAGATGCCGCTGTTCGTCTGGGCGATGCTGATCACGGCCTTCCTGCTGGTCCTGTCGCTGCCGGTTCTGGCGGGCGGCATCACCATGCTGCTGACCGACCGTAATTTCGGCACCTCCTTCTTCGATCCGGCCGGTGGCGGCGATCCGATCCTGTTCCTGCACCTCTTCTGGTTCTTCGGTCATCCCGAGGTGTACATCATGATCCTGCCGGCCTTCGGCATCATCAGCCACATCGTGTCGACCTTCTCGCGCAAGCCGGTCTTCGGCTATCTCGGGATGGCCTATGCCATGGTCTCGATCGGCTTCGTCGGCTTCATCGTCTGGGCGCATCACATGTTCACCGTGGGCATGGATGTCGATACCCGGGCCTATTTCACGGCGGCGACGATGGTCATCGCGGTGCCGACCGGCATCAAGATCTTCTCCTGGATCGCCACGATGTGGGGCGGCTCGCTCCGCTTCGACACGCCGATGCTGTGGGCGATTGGCTTCATCTTCCTGTTCACCGTCGGCGGCGTGACCGGCGTGGTGCTGGCCAATGCCGGCGTCGACGTGGCGCTGCACAACACCTACTACGTCATCGCCCACTTCCATTACGTGCTGTCGCTGGGTGCGGTGTTCGCGATCTTCGCCGGTTTCTATTACTGGATCGGCAAGATGAGCGGCCGCCAGTATCCGGAGACGCTGGGCAAGATCCATTTCTGGATGACCTTCATCGGCGTGAACCTGACGTTCTTCCCGATGCATTTCCTGGGTCTGGCCGGCATGCCACGGCGTATCCCGGATTATCCGGATGCCTTTCACGGCTGGAACCTGGTGTCGTCGATCGGCGCTTATATCTCGATTGCCGCGATGTTCTTCTTCCTGTTCGTGTGCTTCCGCACCTTCACGGCCGGCAAGAAGGTTGGCGACAATCCGTGGGGCGAGGGTGCCACCACGCTGGAGTGGACCGTCAGCTCGCCGCCGCCGTTCCACACCTTTGAGGAAATCCCCCGGGTCAAGTGACCCGGGGCTTCCCCCTACCGAAACCGACGGGATAGCCAGACGTGTCCGACGTCCAGCTTCAGATAGGTCAGCTTCCACTGGGCCAGACTGCCGAGCCGGGTTCTCCGCTCGGCATCGGGCTGGTGCGCGACTATATCGCCCTGCTGAAGCCGCGGGTGATGTCGCTGGTGGTGTTCACCGGCTTCGTCGGCCTGCTGCTGGCGCCGGGACATATCCATCCGGTTCTCGGTACAATTGCCATTCTCTGCATTGCCGTCGGCGCGGGCGCGTCGGGGGCGATCAACATGTGGTATGACCGCGATATCGACGCGGTGATGAAGCGCACCCAGGGGCGTCCCATCGTCACCGGCAGCGTCGATGCCGAGGCAGCACTGGCCTTCGGGATCGTGCTGTCCGCCTTTTCCGTGATGATCATGGGGCTGGCGGTGAACTGGGTGGCGGCCGCGCTGCTGGCGCTGACCATCGGCTTCTATGTCTTCATCTACACCATGTGGCTGAAGCGCAGCACGCCGCAGAACATCGTGATCGGTGGTGCTGCCGGCGCCTTCCCGCCGATGATCGGCTGGGCGGCGGTGACCGGCTCGGTCAGCCTCGATTCCGTGCTGCTTTTCGCGATCATCTTCATCTGGACGCCGCCGCATTTCTGGGCGCTGTCGCTGTATCGCTGCGAGGATTATGCGCGCGCCGGCGTGCCGATGCTGCCGGTGGTTGCCGGCAAGCCGGAGACGCGGCGCCAGATCCTGATCTATTCGCTGCTGCTCGCCCCGCTGGCGGTCGCCCCCTGGGCCATCGGCACGGTCGGCGCGCTGTATGGCATCGGCGCCATCGTGCTGGGCGCGCTGTTCCTGCTGGGCGCGGTGAATATCTGGCGCGAGGGCGACGGGCCGCGCGCCGAGAAGGCCGCCAAGCAGCTCTTCGCCTATTCGATCCTGTATTTGTTCCTGATTTTCGCTTTGCTGGTGCTGGACCGCGTCTGGCATGCCGGGCTGGCGGCATGAGCCACCATCCGGAGAAAAGCGGCATCGACCGGGCCAGCTTCCGGCACAGCAAACGTGCGCGTAACATGGCGCTGATGGCCGTACTGCTGGGGCTTGCCGTGCTGTTCTACCTGATCACTGTTATAAAAATGGGGGGTGCTGAATGACCGGCCCATCCCGCAAGCGCAGCAATCTGCCCGTCGTCGCCGGCGTCGTCGCCGTGATCGGCGTGATGGGCACGCTGGTGGCCTACAGCCCGACGCTCTATGTCATGTTCTGCGAGGCCACGGGCTTCGGCGGCACGACCAAGCGCGCGGATGCCGCCCCGAAGGCAGCGGGCGAGCGCGTCTTCACCGTGCGCTTCGATTCCAACACCGATCAGGGACTGCCCTGGAAGTTCAAGCCGATGCAGACCCGCGAGACGGTGCAGGTCGGCGAGAACGGCCTGGCCTTCTACGAGGCGCGCAACAGCGGTGCCGAGGCCGTCGTCGGCACGGCGACCTACAGCGTGACGCCGCATAAGGCTGCCCCCTATTTCGTGAAGATCGAGTGTTTCTGCTTTACCGAGCAGGTCCTGCAGCCCGGTGAGCGCGTCGACATGCCGGTGTCCTATTTCGTCGATCCCGAGATACTGAACGACCGAAATTTGGACGATGTGACGACGATCACCTTGAGCTATACATTCTACCGGGCCAAGGATCAGCATCTGGCGACCCCGCCGAAACAGACCAGCCGGGCCGCACCGGCGGGCTCGGTTTCCGGGACGGCGGACGTAAACTGAGATTTATGCGTTAATTGCTTGTCCACGGCGGATGGCCGGGACGTTCTGAAGGGGTTTTGAGGGATGAGCGAAGCACACGCCACGCAGCCTAAGCATCCGTATCATCTGGTTGATCCGAGCCCATGGCCCTTCGTCGGTGCCATTGCCGCCTTCGTGACGGCGGTGGGCGGCGTCATGGTGATGCATGACAAGTCGCCCTGGATTTTCGCCCTCGGCATCGCCCTGGTGCTGGCCACGATGTTCTTCTGGTGGCGCGATGTCATCCGGGAGGCCAATAGCGGCAAGTACCACACTGCTGTCGTCCAGCTTGGCCTGCGCTACGGCATGATCCTGTTCATCGCCTCCGAGGTGATGTTCTTTGCCGCGTTCTTCTGGGCCTATTTCGCTGCCGCCTTCTATCCCACCGAAGCGATTGGCGGGGTCTGGCCGCCGGCGAACATCAAGACCTTTGATCCGTTCGACCTGCCCTTCCTGAACACGCTGATCCTGCTGATGTCGGGTTGCACCGTCACCTGGGCGCATCACGCGCTGATCGAGGGCAACCGCCGCGACCTGATCCGTGGGTTGTGGCTGACGGTCCTGCTGGGCGTCAGCTTCACGTCGCTGCAGGCCTATGAGTACAGCCATGCCGCCTTCGGCTTCACCGACGGCATCTATGCCTCGGCCTTCTACATGGCGACCGGCTTCCACGGCTTCCATGTCATCGTCGGCACTATCTTCCTGGCTGTCTGCCTGATTCGCTCCTACAAGGGCGACTTCACGCCGAAGCAGCATTTCGGCTTCGAGGCGGCGGCCTGGTACTGGCATTTCGTCGACGTGGTCTGGCTGTTCCTGTTCGTTGCCATCTACTGGTGGGGCGCCTGATCCCCACCGGCTTTCCGGTGACTGTGAGTAAAGGATGACCGACCCCTTCTATCCGCCACAGTCACCGATCGCTACCGGTTTGGCCTGCCGCTGTCCGCGTTGCGGACAGGGCAGGCTTTTTTCTGGCTATCTGGAACTTGTCGCGCAGTGCGATATATGTGGTCTCAATCTGCGCGACAGCGATAGCGGCGACGGCCCGGCCGTCTTCGTGATCTTCGCGCTGGGCTTCATCGTCGTGCCCATCGCCCTGTGGGTGGAAGCGCGTTTCCAGCCGCCGCTCTGGCTGCATGCCGTCCTGTGGTCATGCGTGATCCTGGGCGGCGCGCTGGCCCTGCTGCGGCCCTTCAAGGGCGTCATGGTCGCCCTGCAATACAAGCATCGCGGAATATCAGATGGCTCATGAAAACGCCTCCTCCCGCCGGCCTCTGCTGGGTTTCCGGCCCCGGCTTTGGCCGACGCTGATCTCGCTGCCGATGATTATCGTCATGCTGTTTCTGGGCGGCTGGCAATTGCAGCGCCTGGCCTGGAAGGAAGGCCTGATCGAGCGGCTGGAAAGCCGGATGTATGATGCGCCGATTGCCCCGCCGGCGGCCGGCGTCGATATCGACGATGCCGAATTTCGACGGGTCCGGGCCGAGGGCCGCTTCCTGAATGACCAGGAGATGTTCCTGACCGGCCGGCCGGAAAAGGGCACTGTCGGGCTGCATGTCGTCACCCCCTTCGTCACCGCGGATGGCCGCACCCTGCTGGTCAATCGCGGCTGGATTCCCGATGACCGCCGCGACCCGGCGAAGCGGCCGAACAGCCAGCCGGAGGGAACGGTGACCCTGGAGGGCATCGTGCGCAAGCCCAGCCTGCGCAATGCCTTCACGCCGGATAACGAGCCGGCGAAGAATCTCTGGTTCTATGTCGATGTGGCAGAGATGGCCGCCAAGGCCGGGGTGAAGGATGTGCCGCCCTATTACATTGATGCGCTGCGCGACACTGACAGCCGCATGGAACTGCCAATTGGCGCCGATCCGCAGATCGGCCTGCGCAACGAGCATCTGCAATATGCGCTGACCTGGTTCTTCATGGCCATCGGGCTGATCGTCGTCTATGTGGTCTGGCACCGCGGCGTCGAGAAAGAAGAGCGGGACGCCGTAAAATGAGCGCGGAGACCAGCAATTCCGGCGGTGCCTACAAGGTGCTGGAACAACGCTTCCATCGCCTGTCGGTGCTCGACCAGGTTGGCGGCATCCTGCACTGGGACCAGGCGGTGATCATGCCGGATGGCGCCGCCGCCGCGCGGGCCGAGCAGGTTTCCACGCTGAGCGTGCTGTCGCATGAACTGATGACCGGGCCGGAGATGGCCGATCTTCTGGCCGCCGCCGATGAAGCCGCGCTGGAGGACTGGCCTGCCGCCAATCTGGCGCTGATGCGCCGCCAGCATGCCCACCAGACGGCAGTGCCGGCCGATCTGGTCGCCGCCCGCTCCAAGGCCTGTTCGGCCTGTGAGATGGCCTGGCGCGCGGCGCGCAAGGATGGCGATTTTGCCGCCGTTCTGCCCTATCTGCGCGAGGTCGTGCGCCTGACGCGGGAGATGGCGCAGGTGAAGGCCGCAGCGCTGGGCCTGTCGCCCTATGATGCGCTGCTGGACGGTTATGACCCCGGCAACCGGGCAGAGCTGATCGATCCGGTCTTCGCCGATCTCGCCGGCTTCCTGCCGGGGCTGCTGGACGATGTGCTGGCGCGCCAGTCGGCCGCCGGGCCGCTCACGGTGCCGCAGGGGCCGTTCCCCATCGACAGCCAGGCGGCGCTCGGCCGACGGCTGATGCAGGCCGTGGGATTTGATTTCAATCGCGGCCGGCTGGATGTCTCGATACATCCCTTCTGTGGCGGCGCCACCGACGATGTGCGCATCACCACGCGCTATGACGAAGCCGATTTTACCCAGAGCCTGATGGGCGTGCTGCACGAAACCGGCCATGCGCTGTATGAGCTGGGCCGGCCGGGCGATCCCTGGCGCAACCAGCCCATTGGCGAGGCGCGCGGCATGACCGTGCATGAAAGCCAGTCGCTGCTGATGGAGATGCAGGCCTGCCGCTCGCGCGATTTCCTGCACTATGCCGCCCCGCTGATCCGCGAGGCCTTTGGCGTCGAGGGGCCGGCCTATGAGGTCGATGCGCTGCAGCGCCTCTACACCCGAGTCTCGCGCGGCTTCATCCGGGTCGATGCGGATGAGGTGACCTACCCGCTGCATGTCATCCTGCGCTACCGGCTGGAACGCGCCATCATTGCCGGCGACCTAGAGGTGGCCGATCTGCCTGGTGTCTGGAACGAGGGCATGCGCGAGCTGTTGGGCGTGGTGCCGCCGAATGACCGGCTGGGCTGCTTGCAGGATATCCACTGGTATGACGGGGCCATCGGCTATTTCCCGACCTATACGCTGGGCGCACTGATGGCGGCCCAGCTGTTCGCTGCTGCCACCGAGCAGGACAGCGATATCCTGCCCGGCATCGCGCGTGGCGATTTTGTCCCGCTGGTCGCCTGGCTGCGCGTCAATATCCACGCCCATGGCTCGCGCTATTCAGCCGACGAGCTGCTGACCCGCGCCACCGGCGCACCGCTCGGCACGGCGGCCTTCAAGGCGCATCTGCAGCGTCGTTATCTGGGCAGTTAAGGCGCTTGCCGGCCGTATGCTTCGAGACGCCCTCTGACGAGGGCTCCTCAGCATGAGGTTACTTGGGGGCATCGTCCGTATTCCCATCCTCCCCTCGTCCTGAGGAGCCGCGAAGCGGAGTCTCGAAGGACCGGGCCGGAAGGCGCGTCCGCCCCTTGCGCCCACCCCCGGCAGCATGGAACACTTGGCTGAAGCAACAAGCCGGAGGTCGTCATGCATCGCCGCCATCATGATATGGGCGGGCTTCCCGCCGGGCCGGTCGAACAGGCCGAGCATGATTATGCGCCGTGGGAGAAGAAGGTCGATGCCATCATGCGGCTGCTGACCGATAAGCAGCGCAAGATCATGACCGTCGACGAACTGCGCCGGGGCATCGAGGAGATGGGGCCGGGCATCTATGACGAGCTGACCTATTACGAACGCTGGATCGGCTCCGTCACCAACACCCTGATCGAGAAGGGCGTCCTCACGGTGGATGAGTTGGGCCGAGCCATGGAAGAGGCGCAGGCCCGCCATGCCGAGGCGGCCAAGGCGGTCTGCCCATGAGTGCCGAAGCGGCGACAAACGCCCGCTTCCGGCCGGGTGATGCGGTGCGGGTGCGCCGGGCCTATCCGCCGGGCCATGTCCGCGCGCCGTTCTTCTGTCGCGGCAAGCAGGGCGTGGTGGAGGAGCTGGTCGGCGCCTTCGCCAATCCGGAGGAACTGGCCTATGGCCGCGACGGGCGGCCATCCCTGCCGCTCTACCGCGTGGTGTTCCGGCAGGCCGAGCTGTGGGACGGCTATGACGGCCCGGCCCGCGATACGGCGGTGATCGATGTCTATGAAAACTGGCTGGAGGCGGTGCGATGAGCGGGCATGACCACGACCATCATCATGGGCACGATCATGGGCATGATCACGGCCACGACCATGGGCACGATCATGGGCCGTTCCAGCCGGACATTGAAGACCGGCCGCTGACGCATTACCAGGCGATGACCGAGGCGGTGGCCGATCTGCTGGTCGCCAAGGGGATCGTCACCCCGGCCGAGCTGCGCAAAATGCTGGAAATCATCGATTCGAAAAGCCCGGCGGCGGGATCAAAGATGGTCGCCAGGGCCTGGACCGATCCGGGTTTCAAGCAGCGCATGCTGGAGGATGTGATCGCGGCGGCGGCGGAGCTGGACATCGATGCCGGCGGCATCCCGATCAAGGCCATCGAGAATACCGAGGGCGTGCACAATGTCGTGGTCTGCACGCTGTGCTCCTGCTATCCGCGCCTGCTGATCGGCCTGCCGCCCGACTGGTACAAGGCACGCGCCTATCGCAGCCGGGTGATCCGCGAGCCGCGCGCGGTGCTGAAGGAATTTGGCACCGAGATCCCCGATGATGTCGAGCTGCGGGTGCATGATTCCACGGCCGATCTGCGCTACCTGATCATCCCGGCGCGTCCGAAGGGCACCGAGGGATGGAGTGCCGAGAAGCTGGAAGCACTGGTCACCCGCGACACCATGATCGGCGTCGCGGTGCCCCAGCCATAAGGGTCAGGCTTTCGCCACGTCGATCAGCAGCGAGCCCTGCACTTCGCCGGCTTCCAATGCCTCATGCGCCTGGATGGTCTGTTCCAGCGGGTAGCGCCGGTCGATATGCGCTGACAGCCGGCCTTCGGCCAGGCAGCGGTTGATATCGGCAAAGGCCTGCTGCTTGAATTCCTCGCGCATGTCGAAGATCGCCACCATGCGGATATTGGCGTTCTTGTACATCAGCAGATGGAACGGGATTTCCGGGCGCGGCATGGCGTCGGAGGCGAAGGTCGCGACCACGCCGCCCTTGCGCAGCAGCTCGGTGACCGCGTCGATATTGTTGCCGAAGGCGACATCGACGACATGGTCGATGCCATCGGGGGCGACTTCCTTCACGGCGGCCAGCATCGTCTCGCCGCTGGCCACGGCATGATCGGCCCCGAGTGCTACGGCAAGGTCGCGCTTGGCGGGCGAGGAGCCTGTGGCGATCACCCTGGCGCCGGCCCATTTCGCCAGCTGCACGGCATAACGCCCGACCCGGCCGGTCGCGCCGGTGATCAGCACGGTCTTGCCGCCGATGGGACCGTCCGCGAACAGGCAGCGATGGGCGGTAACGGCCGGCACGCCGAGGCAGGCACCATCCTCCATCCGGGCAGCAGCCGGCAGATCGATGGCATAGTCGGAGGGCAGGCAGGTATAGTCCGCCGCCGTGCCGAAGGGCCGCCGCGCTTGCGCGCCGAAGATCCAGACACGCTGGCCGATGCGGCTTTCATCGACTCCGGGGCCGACCTTGTCGATGATCCCGGCGCCGTCCTGATGCGGCACGATGCGCGGGAAAAGCGTCAGCTCGCGGCCGTTGGAGCGGCGCTTGCTGTCGGTCGGGTTGATGCCGGACATCACCACGCGCACGCGCACCTCGCCGGCATCGGGTTCCGGATCGGGCATCTCGCCAAATGTCAGGACATCGGCGGGTAGGCCCTTTTCCTCGTACCAGACGGCGCGCATGGGATTCTCCTTCAGCTAAGCGGGGTGGGGATTCGGTCCTCTGCCCGGGCGTAATAGGCCAGGGCCAGCGCCGAGACAATGGCCAGGGCGGCGAACAAGGCGCGATAGGGCATGTCCGGCATGCCGGGCGCCAGTGCCGCGACCAGGCCGATCAGCACGCCGCTGCCCATCTGCACCAGGGCCGCGCCGGTCTGTACGGCGATGTTCACCGTGGTCATGCCACGCCCGACCAGATGATCGGCAAACAGCGTGCGGCCATGCGAGACGGTCAGCACGTTATAGGTGTTGAACAGGGTGAAGACGATCAGCAGCGAACCGACCACCCACAGCCCGGCCTCGGTGAAGACGGCCAGTAAAGCAAGGCACAGGGTGCTGCCGCCACCGCCGAGAAGCACCAGCCGCCGCCGGCTGGGAAAGCGCCGGTCGAGCGGGCCATAGATCAGCGTGCCGGCGATGATGGTCAGCCCCATGCCCAGCAGGATATTGCCGCGCTGCACCCCGTCCAGCCCGTAGACGTCATGCAGGAAGGGGGCGGCCCACAGCCCCAGCATGGTGATGGTGCAGGCATAGGTGACGGCGCTGATCGCCAGCACATAGGGCAGCTGCGGGTTGCGGAACACCGCCTTCAGCCCGCCGATGATATCAGCCCCGCTCTCGCTGCGCCGGGTCAGGAATTTATGGCCCGGCGGGGCGTCGCGCACGCCGAGCAACACGCCGATCACCACCAGCAGCGTGACGATGGCCATGACCAGATAGGTGCCGCGCCAGCCGATGGCCTCGGTCGCCAGCGCCATCGGCGTGGTCGCCAGCAGATTGCCGCCATTCGACAGCGCGATCATCCAGCCGATGGTCATGGTGAAGGACCGGGCATCGAACCAGCGCGCCAGCACCGCGAAGGCGCCCATCATGACCCCGGCGCAGCCAATGCCAATCAGCGTGCGGGCGATCACCACATGCCAGTAGGTCTGCGCCAGATAGAACACCACCGACCCGGCGACGGCGAACAGCATGGTGCCGGCAATGGTGAGGCGCGAGCCATAGCGGTCGAGCAGGATGCCGGTCGGGATCTGGGTGATCGCGAAGGTGATGAAGAAGGCGGCGGTCAGCAGCCCCATCTGGCTGGCCGACAGGGAAAGATCGCGCATCAGATCGGGCGCGATCACCCCCGTGGCGGAACGGAAGAACTGGCTGAGAATGGCCGCCAGGCCGAGGCATAGGAAAATCCGCACGATGCTGCGCCGCCAGCCCGGCGGCTTTCCCGTCTCCTCGGCCATCAGGCTCAGTCCTTTGCCAGCGGCGTCTTGGCCGTGGCCGGCGGCACCAGGAAGTCGAAATCGACGCCCTTGTCGGCCTGCAGGATCGTGTCCATCAGCAGCTTGCGGTAGCCGCGGTCATCCTCTGGCCGCTTCGGGCGCGGCGGCAGGGTGGCGCGGCGGCGCTCCAGCTCGGCATCGTCCACCAGCATGTCGAGCCGGCGGCCCGCCACGTCCAGCCGAATACGGTCGCCGGTCTGGACCAGCGCCAGCGGCCCGCCATCGGCGGATTCCGGGGTGACGTGCAGCACGATCGTGCCCGCCGCCGTGCCGCTCATCCGGCCGTCGGAGATGCGCACCATGTCCTTCACGCCCTGGCGCGCCAGCTTCAGCGGGATCGGCAGATAGCCGGCCTCCGGCATGCCGGGATGGCCCTTGGGGCCGATATTCTGCAGCACCAGAATGTCATCCGGCGTCACGTCCAGATCGTCGGAATCGATGCGCGCGGCGAGGTCGGCGGCGTCGGCGAACACGACGGCCCGGCCCTGATGCTGCATCAGCTTCGGTGCGGCCGCCGACTGCTTGATGATGGCCCCGCCGGGGCACAGATTGCCGCGCAGCACGGCGATGCCGCCCTCGGCATAGATCGGGTCCTTGGCGGTACGCACGACATTCTGCGGCCAGGGCGCGGGGGCGGCCTCGATCTCCTCGCCCAGCGTGCGGCCGGAGACGGTGAGGCAGTCCAGATTCAGCAGATGCTTCAGCTCGCGCAGGATCATCACCAGCCCGCCGGCTTTGTGCAGATCCTCCATGTAATAGCTGCCGGATGGCTTCAGATCGACCAGCACCGGGGTGTCGGCACCCAGCCGGTCGACCGATTCCAGATCAACCTCAATGCCCATGCGCCCGGCCATCGCCGTCAGATGCACCAGCCCGTTGGTCGAGCCGCCAATGGCCAGCAGCACGCGCAGTGCATTCTCGAACGCCTTGGGCGTCATGATCTTGTCGGGGGTCAGCCGGTCCGCGGCGATGCGCACGGCGGCGGCACCGGTTTCCTCGGCATGGCGCATGCGCGCGGCGGAGACGGCAGGCGGGCAGGCTCCACCCGGCAGCATCATGCCCAGCGCCTCGGTCACCAGCGCCATGGTGCTGGCGGTGCCCATGACGGAGCAGGTGCCGGCGGTGGGAACCAGCTGGTAGTTCACCTCGGCGATTTCCTGGTCGTCGATCTCGTCGGCGCGGTAGCGGCCCCAGAAGCGGCGGCAATCGGTGCAGGCGCCGACCCGTTCGCCGCGATGGCTGCCGGTCAGCATGGCGCCGGTGACCAGCTGGATGGTCGGGGTATTGGCCGAGGCTGCGCCCATCAGCTGTGCCGGCACGGTCTTGTCGCAGCCGCCGATCAGCACCACCGCATCCATCGGCTGGGCGCGGATCATCTCCTCGGTGTCGATGGCCATGAGGTTGCGCAGATACATGCTGGTCGGATGCGCGAAGCTCTCATGCAGCGAGATCGTCGGGAAATCGACCGGCAGCGCGCCCTGCAGCATGACGCCGCGCTTCACCGCCTCGATCAGATCCGGCACGTTTCGATGACAGGCATTATAGCCGCTGAACGTGTTCACGATGCCGATGATCGGCCGGTTCAGCGCATCATCGGTATAGCCCATCGCCTTGATGAAGGCCTTGCGCAGGAACAGCGAGAACCCGTCATCGCCATAGCTGGTCAACCCGCGCGACATGCCGCGCTTTTCGCCGGTCATTTCAAATTATCTCCCTGAAGGCGGTTCTTTACCCGTTAGTCAGGTCGTACCGCAGCTACCGCCCCAGAACAAGCTGCACGCGAGGATGACAGGTATCTGCGGCCCTCACCCGACCTCGATCAGCCCCATCATGCCGGCGGATTGATGCTCCAGCACATGGCAGTGCAGCATCCAGCGGCCGGGGTTGTCGGCGACGAAGGCGATCTCCGCCGTCTCGCGCGGGGCCAGCAGCACGCTGTCCAGGAAGGCATCGTCTTTGACCGGCTGGCCATTGCGGCTGATCACCCGGAAGACATGGCCATGCAGATGGATCGGGTGATACCAGGCGGTGTCGTTGGTCATCTTCAGGCGGCAGGTCCGGCCTTGCTTCACTTTGAACAGGGTCGGGTGGTGATGGCTGGCATCCGCAGCATGCGCCTCGCCATTCATCGTCCAGGCGATGCCATGGCGCAGCATCTCGCGCATGTCGACGGTCCGGCCATCCAGCCGGGCGCTGGCCATCTGGCTCATCATGCCGCCGCCAAAGAGCAGGCTTTCCTGCTGCGCATCAGCCAGATCCGGCACTGGCAGGTTATTCGCCGCCAGGAGGATCGGTGCGTCGAGCGGGCTGTCGCGCAAAGGCGCATCGTCCGAGTAGGCCAACGTGACGAAGCGATAGACGAATTGCGGGTAGAACCGGTCGATCACCTCGAAGCGCTCGCCGGGCTTGCCCTGCAGGTCCAGCACGATATCGGCGCGCATGCCGGGGCCAAGCGTGAGGCGGCCACCCTGCGGCGCATGCGGCGTGACCGGATGGCCGTCCAGCGCGATGATTTGCGGGTTGTGGCCCTGGAAATCCAGCGAGAACAGCCGGCCATTGGCGACATTGATCAGCCGCAGGCGCAGCCGCTCCCCGGCACGGACCGGCACGCTCTCGGTCAACTTGCCGTTCAGCGTCAGCGTATTGCCGATGCGCCCGCCATGGGTCTTGTCGTGCAGATCGTCGAAGCCGTCGAGGATCTGCGCATCGCGGCCGAGCCGCCAGTCATCGAGCAGCCAGACCAGCTCCCGGTCGACCCTGATCGGCTCCGGTTCCTCGACGATCAGCGGGCCATAGAGGCCGCGGCCGATCTGCTCGGAGGCGCCGAGATGCGGGTGATACCAGTAGGTGCCGGCATCCGGCACGGCGAAGCGATAGGTGAAGCGTCCGCCGGGGGCGATGGCGTCCTGGGTCACGCCGGGCACGCCGTCCATCGCGTTGGGCAGGCGGATGCCATGCCAGTGCAGAGTGGTCGGCTGGTCGATGCCATTCTCGACCGCGACCTCCAGAATCTCGTTCTGGCGCAGCCGCAATTCGGGGCCGGGTGCGATGCCATTATAGCCCCAGATGGCCGTGTCGGGATGTTCCGCGCCGACGATGTTCGCCATGGCCGGCATCGGCTTCAGGGCATATTTACGCATCGCCGGTTCCGCCCTGACAGCCCCACCCCAGTGCAGGGCCGTGGCGGCGAGCCCCGCACCCCCGGCCAGCAGCAGGGTGCGGCGACTGATCGGCGGGGTGGCGGGGCGGTGGGTCATGTTTATCCCTCGGCGGCGATAAGGGTGGCTTTCACGGCATTTTTCCAGCCGGCATATTTGCGCGAGCGGGTGGTCTCTTCCATGGCCGGCTCGAAACGGCGGTCGAGTTTCCAGCGCTCGGCGAATTTCGCCGGCTCGGGGTAGAACCCGGCCTTCAGCCCGGCCAGATAGGCCGCGCCCAGCGCCGTGGTTTCCAAGACAACTGGTCTGTCCACCGGGGCGTTCAAGATGTCGGCTAAAAATTGCATGGTCCAGTCGCTGGCGACCATGCCGCCATCGACGCGCAGCACGGTCTCCGTGCCGGCGGCGTCACGCCAGTCGCCCTGCATCGCCTGCAGCAGGTCGCGGGTCTGGTAGCACACCGATTCCAGCGCCGCGCGGGCCAGCTCCGCCGGGGTGGTGCCACGGGTCAGCCCGAACAGCGCGCCGCGCGCCCTGGCGTTCCAGTGTGGCGCGCCCAGGCCGGTGAAGGCCGGCACCATGTAGACATCCTGATTGTCGTCGGCGGCATCGGCCAGGGCGGCGGTTTCGGAGGCGGCCTGGATGATGCCCAGCCCGTCGCGCAGCCATTGCACGGCGGCGCCGGCGACAAAGATCGAGCCTTCCAGCGCATAGGTGCGCTTGCCGTCGAGCTGATAGGCGATGGTGGTCAGCAGCCGGTTGCGCGAAATCACCGATTGCGGGCCGGTGTTCATCACCGCGAAGCAGCCGGTGCCATAGGTTGATTTCAGCATGCCGGGCTGGAAGCAGGCCTGGCCGACAGTGGCCGCCTGCTGGTCGCCGGCGACGCCGAGGATGCGTACCGAGCCGCCCAGGATATCGGGCTGGGTATCGCCGAAATCGGCGGCGCAATCCTTCACCTCGGGCAGCAAAGCGGCGGGCACCTGGAACAGCGCCAGCATTTCCTCGTCCCATTCGCCGCGATGAATGTCGAACAGCAATGTGCGGGCCGCGTTAGTGGCATCGGTGGCGTGCACGCAGCCATTGGTCAGCCGCCAGATCAGGAAGCTGTCGATGGTGCCAAAAGCCAGATCGCCGGCCTCGGCGGCGGCGCGGGCACCATCCACGTTATCCAGAATCCAGGCGATCTTGGTGGCCGAGAAATAAGGGTCGAGCAGCAGCCCGGTCTTGGCCGTCACCTCCGCTTCATGGCCCTGCTTCTTCAGTGCCTCGCAGATATCGGCGGTGCGCCGGTCCTGCCAGACAATGGCCCTGTGGATCGGCTTCGCGGTGCGGCGATCCCAGACCACCACGGTCTCGCGCTGGTTGGTGATGCCGATGCCGGCGATATCGGCAGCAGTGACATTGGCCTTGGCCATGGCCTGGCGGCAGGTCGCCACCACGCTGTCCCAGATTTCCTCGGCATCATGCTCGACCCAGCCGGAGCGCGGGAAATGCTGCGTGAATTCCTGCTGAGCGCTGCCCAGAACCTCATAGGACTTGCCGAACAGCATGGCGCGGCTGGACGTCGTCCCCTGATCGATGGCCAGAATGCAGGACGGCATCGGTTTAATCCTCCCCGGTTTTTTTATCCCTGGCGCTTATGCATCCAGGACTCCAGTTCCTCGGCCTGGTCCGCCGTCAGGCGCAGGCCGAGCTTGGAGCGCCGCCACAGAACATCGTCGGCGCGGCGCGCCCATTCATGCTGCATCAGATAGGCAACTTCGTTCTCATACAAGTCCGCGCCGAAATGCACGCCCATCTCCGAGGCATTGCTGGTGCTGTTCATCACTTGCCACGCCCGGGTGCCATAGGCCCGGACCAGCCGCAGCGCCTGCTGGCGGGGCAGATAGGGGTAGTCGCGGATCAGCGCATCGGTCAGTGCTTCCACGCCATCGACCGGGAAATCGCCGCCGGGCAGGGTGGCCCCCTCGGTCCAGGGCTGACCCATGCCCGGCAGATGCGGCTTCAGCAAGGCCAGCGCCGATTCCGCCAGCTTGCGGTAGGTGGTGATCTTGCCGCCGAAAATGTTCAGGATCGGCGGCTGGCCTTCGGTGGTATCCAGCTTCAGCACATAGTCGCGCGTCGCTTCCTGCGCCTTGGAGGCGCCGTCATCATACAGCGGCCGTACCCCGGCATAGGTCCACACGATGCTGTCGCGGGTCACCGACTGCTTGAAATAGGTGCTGGCGGCGTCGCAGAGATAGTCGATCTCGCCCTCGGAAATCACGACGCTGGCCGGGTCGTCCTGGAAATCCTGGTCGGTGGTGCCGATCAGCGTGAAATCCCGTTCATAGGGGATCGCGAAGATGATGCGGTTGTCGCTGTTCTGGAAGATATAGGCGCGGTCGTGATCGACCAGCTTCGGCACCACGATGTGGCTGCCCTTCACCATGCGGATGCGCGCCGCCGCATTCTGGTGCACGCCCTCGGTCAGGAAGCGTGAGACCCAGGGGCCGGCGGCATTGACGATGGCGCGGGCGCGGATTGTCTCGCGCGCCCCATCCGGCCCTTCGACCGTGACCTGCCACAGCCCGTCCTGCCGGCGCGCATCGACACAGCGGCTGCGGGTGCGGATGACCGCGCCGCGCTCGGCGGCGTCGATGGCGTTCAGCACCACAAGGCGCGAATCCTCGACCCAGCAATCCGAATATTCGAAGGCCTTGGTGAAATCGTCGCGGATCGCCGCCCCCACCGGATCGCGGCGCAGATCCAGCGTGCGGGTGCCGGGCAGGATCTTGCGGCCGCCCAGATTGTCGTAGAGGAACAGCCCCAGCCGGATCAGCCAGGCCGGACGCAGCCCTTTGTGGTGCGGCAGCACGAATCGCATCGGCCAGATGATGTGCGGGGCCATGCCCAGCAACACCTCTCGCTCGATCAGCGCCTCGCGTACCAGGCGGAATTCGTAATGCTCCAGATAGCGCAGCCCGCCATGGATCAGCTTGGTACTGGCCGAGGAGGTGCCGCCGGCCAGGTCATTCTGCTCGCACAGGAAAACCTTCAGCCCGCGCCCGGTCGCGTCGCGCGCGATACCGCAGCCGTTAATGCCGCCGCCGATCAGGGCAATGTCGAAAATGTCACTCATGAAGTGGCCGCCGATAGCATGGGATGAGGCGCGATCATCTAGACTATTCGCGGTCCCGGCGCCACTGCCGCAATTTGTCTCATGCAGTTCCCGGTCTGCGCGGCGTCGGGCGCCAGTCCGGCGGGGCCATCTCGAAGCCGGCGAAATCGAAGGCGGGGGCGACGGCGCAGGAGACCAGGGTCCAGTGCCCCAGGCTCTCGGCGGTCTGCCACCAGCCGGCGGGAATGGCGATCTGCGGCTTCTGGCCGGCCAGCACATCCGGGCCCAGATGATGCGCCTCGGCGTCATGGCCGTTTGGCGACAGGGTCAGAACCAGCGGCGCGCCGGCATGGTAGAGCCACAGCTCCGCCGCGTCATTGACCCGGTGCCAGGCCGATACCTCGCCGGTCTTCAGCAGGTAATAGATGCAGGTGAGGACGCCGCGCGATCCGTCATCCGGCGTGTCCCGGTAGGTCTCGCGGTAATACCCGCCTTCCGGGTGGGGCGTGAGCCCCAGCCTGGCGATGATCGCATCGGCGTCCTGCATCCGGCCTGTCCTGCTTATTTCGGCGGTACGGTGGCGGTCATGGAGGGCCGCTGGGCGAAGGCGTCATACCATTTGGCCAGGTTGGGCCGGCCCTCGCGCCATTTATCCGCCTCGTAACGGAAATCCATGTAGCCCAGCGCGCAGCCGACGGCGATCTGACCGATGGTGATCGGCCCGTCAAGATCGCCGGCTTCCTTTTCCAGCATGTCGAGGGCGCTGGCCACCTTGCCCTTCTGGCCGGCGAGCCAGGCATCCCAGCGCAGCTCCTCCGGCCGCATGAAGCCCTCATAGCGCGCCAGCAATGCGGCATCGAGCAACCCGTCGGCGATGGCGTGCTGGCGCAGTGCGACCCAGCGCGCCTTGCCCTTGGCCGGGTAGAATTTCCCGCCGGCATGCTCGGCATCGAGATATTCGCAGATCACCGGCGAATCAAAGAGCGTCATGCCGTCATCGGTGGTCAGCGACGGCACCTTGCCGATCGGGTTGTCGGCATAGAGCGTCTCGTTGCGCTCGATCGGGCTGGCGGCGGTCTTGTCCTTGTCGAGCTTGCCGTCGATGCCGGCCTCGATGGCCAGCACCATGACCTTGCGCACATAGGGCGAGGTCGGCGAATACCGCAACTTCATGACTTCATTCCTCCGTAGGGCACGCTTTCAGAAGTGATCCTTGCGCCGGCGTACCTCGGCGAAGATGGTGACGGGATCGGCCCCGGCAAGGCCGATGGCGGCGGCGATGCCGGCATCATCGGCGCGCAGGAAGGGGTTGGTCGCCTTCTCGACGCCCAGCAGCGAGGGCACGGTGGGCGTGCCTGCCGCGCGCAGCCGGTCAATCTCCTCGGCGCGCGTCTTCAGCGCGGCATTGGCCGGATCGACGGTCAGCGCGAAGCGGGCATTCGACTGGGTATATTCATGCGCGCAATAGACCCGTGTATCGGCCGGCAGCGCGCGCAGCTTGCCCAGGGACGTCCACATCTGCTGCGGCGTGCCCTCGAACAGCCGGCCGCAGCCCAGCGCGAACAGCGTGTCGCCGCAGAACAGCGCCCGGCTGTCGGCGAAGTGATAGGCGATATGGCCGCGTGTATGGCCGGGCACGTCGAAGACCAGCGCCTCCTCCCCGCCGAAGCCATATCGCTCGCCATCGCCCAGCTGCACATCAATGCCGGGGATGCGGGTGGCATCGGCGCGAGGTCCGACGATGGTGCAGCCGGTCGCCTGCTTCAGCGCCAGATTGCCGCCGGTATGGTCGCCGTGATGATGCGTGTTCAGGATATGGGTGAGCGTCCAGCCCTTGGCGGCCAGCGCATCCTGCACCGGCCCGGCCACGGCGGGATCGACCACGGCGGTCTCGCCGGTCGCGGCGGCGTGGACAAGATAGACGTAATTGTCGCTGAGGACCGGGATCTGGTGGATTTCCAGTTGCGGCATCGGGGGCTGTTTTCCCATATCCGTTTAAAGGCCCGTTTACAGGGCGGCGCTTTGCAGGGGAGACTAACACCCCGATCCGACCCCGCCAATCGGTCGAAAGGCAGGATACTTACCGTGTATGACGATATTGTCGATTTACGGGATTTCTATGCCAGCCGGCTGGGCCAGATGGCGCGGCGCATGGTGCGGCGCAAGCTGCGCACGCTGTGGCCGGATATCCGCGGCCAGTCGCTGCTGGGCATTGGCTATACCACGCCCTATCTGCGGCCCTTCATGGACGAGGCATCGCGCGTCGTCGCCCTGATGCCGGCCGGGCAGGGTGTCATGCACTGGCCGCGCGAAGGCCCGAATGTGACGGTGTTGAGCGAGGAATCCGATATTCCCTTGCCCGATGCCTCGATGGACCGGGTGCTGATGGTGCACGGCCTGGAAGGCAGCGAGCAATTGCGCCCGATGCTGGCGGAAATCTGGCGTGTCATGGCCGGCAATGGCCGGCTGCTGGTCGTCGTGCCGCATCGCCGCAGCCTGTGGACGATGCGCGACAGCACGCCCTTCGGCCATGGCCAGCCTTATAGCGGCACGCAGATATCCCGGCTGCTACGCGATGCCCAGTTCACGCCGGTGGAGCGGGCCGGCGCGCTCTATGCGCCGCCTTTGCGCTCGCGGCTGCTGCTGCGCTCCGCCATGACGCTGGAGACATTGGGCGAACGCTGGTTTCCGCAGATGTCCGGCGTTGTGCTGATCGAGGCAACCAAGCAGGTCTATGCCATGACCGGGCGGCGCGAGCCGAAGCGACGTCGCCTGCTGATCCCGATGCCACAGCCCGCCACCCAGGGCGCCCCCGCCGGCGCCCGCCCGGCCTTCCGCGAGGAAGGCTAGGCGGGAGGCCGATTTCTAAACCCCCAGCGTGCCGGAAGCGTAGACGTCGCTGGCATCCAGGGTATTGACGCCGAGAACGGTGATCAGCGCGTCGCGCGGACCATCGACTGTCAGGGTCACGCCGCCGGTGCCGACCTGAAGCGTCGCCAGGATCGCGGCGATGTCTTCCGCCTCTACGCCCTGGATGGCGATACGGTCGCTGCCACGCACGAAATCAGTGATCGTCGGGGCCAGCAGCGCACCCTGGAAGACCGCGTCGAAGCCGCGCACGACGAAGATATCGTCACCCGATCCGCCGGTCAGCGTGTCGGAGCCGAGGCCGGAATACATCGTGTCGTTGCCACCGCCGCCATCAATGGAATCCAGCCCCTTGCCGCCGCGCAGCTCGTCGCCGGTTGCGCTGCCGACGATGGTGTCGCCCTGGTTGCCGCCATTCACCACATTGCCGAAACCGGCGCTGACATCGATATAGTCGCCGCCATCGCCGCCCAGGATGGAATCGCTGCCGCCGCCGCCGGTGAGGATATTGTTCGAGCTATTGCCGGTGATGGTGTCGTTGCCGCTGCCGCCAGTGGCGTTCTCGATGACGACGCCATCGGCAATGCGGACAGTTTCGCGCTGGGTCAGATTGCCTGACTCGGTGGAGATGACCAGCGGTGCACCCAGCTGGCTCCAGGCGCCGGCCTGCAGATCGATCGAGACCGAGCTGCTGCCGGTGAAGACGATGGTGTCGGTGCCGCCGGTGTCCCAGATCGTCTCGTAATAATTCCCGCCCTGCCCATAGGTGTAGGTCGATGAACCATTATTGTAGGCCGTGTTGGCGCCATAGAGATACTGGATCGCCAATATGTCGTAGAGCATCGGCGTCGTGGTCTCGAAGCTGATCGAGGCGTCCTGGTTGCCGGCGGTCGGGCTGTAGGACATGACGCTGTTGCCGTAATAATCATCTGCTGCGGCGAGGGCGATGCCGCTGCCACTGGCCTCGAAGGGATGCTTCAGGCCCAGCGTATGGCCGATCTCGTGCACCAGCGTCTGGAAGTTGAAGCTGCCCGGCGCCCAGCTCGTGTCGGTCAGCGAGGTCGAGCTGATCCAGATATCGCCGGCTCTGGCACTGCTGTCCGGCAGATAGGCATAGGCCGCGGCGCCCGTCATCTCATAGCCGGTGAAGGCGAAGCGCAGCGTGCCGACATTGGCCGTGGTTTCGCTCACTTCCTGGAAGGTGATGTTGGCGACATTGCTCCAGACCGCCAGCGCGGCGCGGGCCGCGTCCTGCTGCTGGGTGTTCAGCGGCGCGAAATCGGAATCCCAGGGGGCCTCGCTGCCATTCGACGGGCCATAGCCGGTGGCGCTGCTGGTCGACCAGTAGCTGGAGTCATCCGAGAAGGGGAAGGAATAGGTGATGACCGTAGTGCCGGTGCCGGTGCCCCAGAGCGGCCCTTCCAGCAGGCTGTCCGTCCGGTAGTCATTCGTGAAGGGCTTCGTCGTATTCGGTGAGCCTGCTGTCGGAGCAACCATGATTTCCACCCTGAATCCAATGATTTATTCGTACCCCATAGGATCATGGATTTTCGGGAAATTCTAGTTACGCCTGTGTAATAGAAACAGCCCCTGCTCGCCGAACAGATTGGCCAGCGCGCCACTTCCCCGGATACCGCTGAGCGGCCGGCCGTTGCTGTCCAGCATGATCGCGCGTTCGATGACGATGTCGAGATCGCGGCACAGATCGACGAAATCATCGATGGTGCAGAGATGGATGTTCGGCGTGTCGTGCCAGGAATAATCCAGCGCCCGCGTCACCGGCATGCGGCCCCGCAACAGCAAATGGCGGCGCACCCGCCAATGGCCGAAATTCGGGAAGGACACGATGGCGCGCTTGCCGATGCGCACCAGCTCGCCCAGCACATGCCGGGGGCTGGATGTCGCCTGCAGCGTCTGGCTGAGAATGGCATAGTCAAAGATGCCGGCCGGGAAATCCGCCAGATCGGTATCGGCATTGCCCTGTATCACCGACAGGCCGCGCGTCACGCAGGCATTCACGCCGGCCTGACTGATCTCGATGCCGCGCCCGTCCACCTGTTTCTCGCGCCACAGATGGTCCAGCAACTCGCCCTCGCCGCAGCCGATATCGAGCATGCGCGTGCCCGGCTCGATCATGTCGGCGATCAGCTGGAGGTCGACGCGCAAGGGCGCAGAGGCGGGATGCTGATGCGTCATCGCAGCAGCCCCCGATGCTCGGCGCAGCCTTTCAGGAAGCCGCCCAGCACGGCGAACATCTCGGGCTCGTCCAGCAGGAAGGCGTCATGGCCCTTGTCAGTCTCGATCTCGCAGAAGCTTACATTGGCGGCGACCGCGTTCAGCGCATGCACCACCTCGCGCGTCTCCGATGTCGGGAACAGCCAGTCGGAGGTGAAGGAGACCAGGCAGAACCGCGTCTTTGTGCCCTTGAAGGCATTGCCCAGCACGCCGTCATGCTCGGCCGCCAGGTCGAAATAATCCATCGCGCGGGTCAGGTAGAGATAGGAATTGGCATCGAACCGGTCGACGAAGCTGGAACCCTGATAGCGCAGATAGCTCTCGACTTGAAAATCCGCGTCGAAGCCATAAGTGATCGCCGCGCGGTCCTGCAGATTACGGCCGAATTTGCGGTGCAGCGCCGGCTCCGACAGATAGGTGATGTGCGCTGCCATCCGGGCGACGGCCAGACCGCGCACCGGCTTCACCTTCTGCCCGGTATAATCGCCGCCGCGCCAGTCGGGATCAGCCATCACCGCCTGACGCCCGACCTCGTGGAAGGCAATGTTCTGCGCCGAATGGCGGGCCGCCCCGGCGATGGGGATGGCACAGAATACCCGCTCGGGATAGCTCGACGCCCATTCCAGCACCTGCATCGCGCCCATAGACCCGCCGATGACGCAGAACAGCGTGTCGATGCCTAGATGATCGACCAGCCGCGCCTGCGCGCGCACCATGTCGCCGATGGTAATGACCGGCAGGCCAAGACCGTAGGGTTTGCCGGTTTCCGGGTTGATCGAGGCCGGGCCGGTGGTGCCCATGCAGCCGCCCAGCACATTGGACGAGATGATGAAATATTCGGCTGGATCGACCGGGCGGCCGGGGCCGATCATCGACTCCCACCAGCCTTCCTTGCCGGTGATCGGATGCACCTCGGCGCAGAACTGGTCGCCGGTCAGCGCATGGCACACCAGCACCGCGTTGGAGCGGTCGGCGTTCAGCGTGCCATAGGTCTGGTAGGCGATGGTGACGGGCGCCAGATCGATGCCGCAATCCAGCTTCAGCGGTGCATCGGGGCCGATCTCGAAGGCATGGCCGGTCAGCGCCTTGCCCTCGGCGCTTAGGGGCGGCACGCGCTGGCTGGCAAGAGGGGGCGCGCTGCTGACATCCATCATGGGCGAAAGGCCCTCGGGTTGAAACGGAACAAAGTGCCGATTGCTAAGGACCGGCCCGGTTGTCTGTCAATGTTTTCTTTGATTTTGGGGGGATCGCAGACTAAATCTACCCGCTTGCTGGCTTCATGCGCCAGCTCTGCTTGCTGTCCATGCCCAGCCACACCTGAAAGCGCCGTGCGACCCATGACCGTCACCACCCCCATAGCCGATCAGAGCGGACTCGATGGCCTCCGGGCGGAGATCGATTCGATCGACCGGCAGATGCAGGAGCTGCTGATCCGCCGCTTCGAGGTGACGCGCGAGGTGGCAAACCTGAAGCAGAACCAGCGCAGCCAGAACAACTGGCGGCCGAACCGGCAGGCGCAGCTGCTGCGCGGGCTGGTCACGCGGCATCGCGGCACCTGCCCGCAGACGGCGCTGATCCGCATCTGGCAGGAAATCATGGGCGCGTCGCTGGCGCTGCAGGGGCCGTTCTCGGTCGGCGTCGCGCTGGCCGAATCCGGCGATCTGTGGGATCTGGCGCGCGACCATTTCGGCAATGTCGCGACGATGGGCGTCGTTGGCCCGGCGCCGCAGGTTGTTGGTGCCGTGTCAGAAGGTGATATCTCCGTCGGTGTCGTGCCGCTGCCGCAGGATGGCGAGGACAGGCCCTGGTGGCGGCTGATCGGTGTCAGCACGCCGGGGGCCGGCACCGATGTCCAGCCGGTGCGCGTCGTCGCCCGGCTGCCGCTGTTCGGCGCCGAGGGCAGCCGCGCCACGGCGGCCAATGACGGCTTCGCCCTTGCCCGGCTGACTTGCGAACCCTCAGGCGATGATCGCTGCCTGATCGCGGTGGAGACCAACCAGGAAATCAGCCGGGGCGGCATGACCGCGCTGGCCGCCCGGCTGTCGGCGCCGACACGGGTGCTGGCTTCGACGGCGGAAGGCGACGGGCGATGGTGGCTTGTCGAGATCGACCGCTTCCTGCCTGCCGATACCCCGTCACCCTTCGCCACCGAACCGCAAATCCGCCATTACGTGCATCTCGGCTGCTATGCTGCTCCCCATCTGGACGATGCCACCGTGTAACCAGAGGGTCTGAGCCCTTATCCAGCGCCGAAAGACAGTTTTCTCCACCGCCGATTTCTGCAACCAACCGACCCAGGTGCCACCATGTCGCTGCCGACGCCGCGTCCCGGTATTCTCGACCTCAAGCCGTATCTCTCGACCCAGGGCAGCAGCACGCATGCCCGGGTGATCAAGCTGTCGGCCAATGAGGGCGCCCTCGGCCCCAGCCCGAAGGCGCTGGAGGCCTTTCACTCGGTGGCGGCGAATTTGCATCGCTATCCCGAGGGCGGGTCCGGCACGCTGGCCCATGCCATTGCCGCCCGGCATGGCATCGACGCGGCGCGGGTGATCTGCGGCAATGGCTCGGACGAGCTGATCGAGGTGATCATCAAGGCCTTCGCCGGTCATGGCGATGAGGTGATCTACACCCAATACGGCTTCCGCATGTTCCCGATCACCACCCAGGCGCACAGCGCCACGCCGGTGATGGCGCCGGAGACCAATTTCGAGGTCGATCTGGATGCCATCCTGGCCAAGGTGACCGACCGCACGAAGATCGTCTTTCTGGCCAACCCGAACAACCCGACCGGCAGCTACAAGACGGCCGCGGATGTGAAGGCGTTTCATGCGAAGCTGCCTTCGAACATCGTGCTGGTGCTGGATGCGGCCTATGCCGAATTCGTCAGCCGCAACGATTACTCGGCGGGCATCGATCTGGTCGACCAGGCCGAGAATGTCGTCATGCTGCGCACCTTCTCGAAGCTGTATGCGCTGGCCGGCCTGCGGCTCGGCTGGTGCTATGGCTCGCCCTATCTGATCGACATCCTCAACCGGGTGCGCGGCCCCTTCAACGTGAACCTGCCGGCCCAGGCGGCCGGCGTGGCTGCGCTGGCCGACACGGCCTTCCTGGAAAAGGCCCGCTCGCACAACGAGAAGATGATGCCCTGGACCGTGGCGGAGATGGAAAAGCTCGGCCTGAAGGTGGTCCCGACCGTGACCAATTTCATGCTGGTCGAATTCCCGCATGAAGAGGGCCGCAACGCCGATGCCGCCCTCGCCTTCCTGGCGGCGCGCGGCATTCTGGTCCGCGAGATGCGCAGCTACGCGCTGCCCCATCATCTGCGCTTCTCCATCGGTACCGAGGAAGAAATGCAGATCGTCATCGATGCGCTGAAAGAGTTCCTGACATGACCGATATCGCCCCCCAGCCGATGTTCCAGCGCCTCGCCTTGATCGGCGCCGGGCTGATCGGCTCCTCCCTCGCGCATATTGCGCGGCGCGAGAAGCTGGCCGGCCATATCGCGGTGACCAGCCGCAGCCCGGCGACGCTGAAGCGCGTCGCGGAGTTGGGCTTTGCCGACAGCGTCCATGCCGAGATCGGCGATGCAGTGGCGGGGGCCGATCTGGTCATCCTGTGCGTGCCGGTCGGCGCCTGCGGCGCGGTTGCCGAGGCGATGGCCCCGCATCTAGCGCCGGGCGCCATTGTCACCGATGTCGGCTCGGTCAAGCAGGCGGTGATCCGCGATGTGCAGCCGCATATCCCGGCGGGCGTGCATTTCGTGCCCGGCCACCCGATTGCCGGTACCGAGCATTCCGGCCCGGATTCCGGCTTTGCCGAGTTGTTCAACGGCCGGGGTCTTATCCTGACCCCGATCCCCGGCGGCGATGAGGCGGCCGTCGCCCGGCTGCGCGCCTTCTGGGAAGCGGCAGGCAGCACCGTGACCGAGATGGATGCCGCACATCATGACAAGGTGCTGGCCATCACCTCGCATCTGCCGCATCTGATCGCCTACACCATTGTCGGCACGGCGGTCGATCTGGAGGAGAGCACCAAGAACGAGGTGATCAAATTCTCCGCTTCGGGCTTCCGCGACTTCACCCGTATCGCGGCCTCCGACCCGGTGATGTGGCGCGACATCTTCCTGAACAACCGGGAAGCTGTGCTGGAGATGCTGCAGCGTTTCTCCGAGGACCTCACCCATCTGCAGCGCGCCATACGCTGGGGCGAAGGCGACAAGCTGGAAGATCTGTTCACCCGCACCCGCGCCATCCGACGCGGCGTCATCGCGGCGAAACAGGCCTAGGGCGCGGTTTCCCTTTTTCCGTTCCCTCATAGTAAGCTCCTGCGGCGGGGCTGAACCGAAACGGACGGGGGACGGCATGACGGCGATGCTGGACGAATTGCGCGGCGCCTATATCGACGAGGTGAGCATCGGCCAGACGGCCATTTTCACCAAGACGGTTACCGAGACCGACATCATCCTGTTCGCCGGCATATCGGGTGATACCAACCCGGTTCATCTGGACCAGGAGTATGCCGCCGGCACGCGCTTCAAGGGCCGCATTGCCCATGGCATGCTGTCGGCCAGCCTGCTGTCTGGCGTGTTGGGCACGAAACTGCCGGGGCCGGGCTGCATCTATATCTCGCAGACCCTGAATTTCCGGGCTCCGGTGCGACCCGGTGACACGGTGGTCGCCCGCGCCACGGTGCTGTCCGTCGATGCAACCCGGCGCCTCGTGGTGCTGGAAACCCTGTGCAGCGTCGGCGACACCCTTGTTCTCGACGGCGAGGCGACGGTGCAATTGCCGAAGCGGCCCCGGGAAAATCCGGCCGCATAAGACTCTGTTGATCTTGGGCGTCGAATTGGCCAGCTTAGCGGGCTTTCGGAACGGGAAACGGAATAGACCGTCTTCATGCAGATCTGGCGCGATTCACATCCGGCACCGTCCGCCCTGCGCGGCGCGGCGGTGGCTATCGGCAATATGGACGGGATGCATCTGGGACACCGGGCGCTGATTGCCAAGGCGCGGCGCATCGCTGCTACATCGGGTACGCCCTCTGGCGTGCTGAGTTTCGAGCCGCATCCCCGGCTGCTGTTCCAGCCCGATGCCGAGCCGTTCCTGCTGTCGGAGATTGATGAGAAGCTGGCCTTGCTGGCCGGGACCGGTATCGATGCCGGTTTCGTGCAGAGCTTCGACCGGGCCTTGTCGCTGCTGTCGGCGGAGGATTTCGTCGCCGAGATACTGGTGGCGAAGTTCGGCGTCTCGCATGTCGTGATCGGCGAGGATTTCCATTTCGGCCACAAGCGCGGCGGCGATGTCGCTTTGCTGCGCCGGCTGGGCGAGTCGGCGGGGTTCGGCGTCACCACTGTCGCCCCGGTGCCCGCCCCCGATGGCGGTGTCTGCTCCTCCAGCCGCATCCGCAGCCTGCTGGAGGCCGGCAAGCCGGCGGAGGCGGCCGGGCTGCTGGGGCGCTACTGGGCGCTGTCCGGCATCGTCGAGCGCGGCGACCAGCGCGGCCGGCTGCTGGGCTTTCCCACCGCCAATCTGCGGCTGGGCCGGCTGCAACGCCCGCTGCGTGGCGTCTATGCGGTGGAGGCGCGGATTGACGGGGCCGGGCATGAGCAGGACCCCTGGCATGCCGGCGTCGCCAATTACGGCCGGCGGCCCACGGTGAATGACCGGGGCGATCTGCTGGAGGTCCATCTGCTGGATTTCACAGGCGATCTGTACGGCCGGCGGCTGATTGTGCGGCTGATCGACTTCATCCGCCCGGAGAAGAAGTTTGACGGGCTGGATGCTTTGCAGGCACAAATCGCCCTCGATAGCCGGACGGCACGCGATAGTCTTGCCGCGCCCCGGCCGGATATTCCGGCGGCAATCGGAAGTGCTCCCTGATTTCCGACACCGCCCCGCCATTATTGGATGCCAAGAGTTCGTGCCATGAGCCTGGATTATAAAGCGACCGTCTTTCTGCCGAACACCGACTTCCCGATGCGCGCGGGTCTGCCGACCCTTGAGCCGCGTCTGATCGAGCGGTGGCGCAAGATCGGGCTATACCAGAAGATGCGCGAGACCGCCAAGGGCCGGCCGCTCTTCGTCCTGCATGACGGCCCGCCCTATGCCAATGGCCATCTGCATATCGGCCACGCGCTGAACAAGACGCTGAAGGACGTGGTCACCCGCTCGCAGCAGATGCTGGGCAAGGATTCCAACTACGTTCCCGGCTGGGACTGCCACGGCCTGCCCATCGAATGGAAGGTGGAGGAGGAATACCGCGCCTCCGGCCGCAACAAGGATGATGTGGCGATCAATGATTTCCGCGCCGAATGCCGGCGCTATGCGGAAAAATGGGTCGCCATCCAGTCCGAGGAATTCCGCCGTCTGGGCGTCGAGGGCGACTGGGACCGCCCCTATCTCACCATGGCTTATGAGGCCGAGGCGATCATCGCCGCCGAATTGCTGAAATTCGCGGTCAGCGGTCAGCTCTATCGCGGCTCCAAGCCGGTGATGTGGTCGGTCGTCGAGAAGACCGCCCTGGCCGAGGCCGAGGTCGAGTATCACGACTACCAGTCGGACACGATCTATACCCGCTTCCCGCTGCTGCACAGCAGCGACGCCGCCCTGGTCGGCGCCAGCGTGGTGATCTGGACCACCACCCCCTGGACCATGCCGGGCAACCGCGCCATCGCCTATTCGAAGCGGGTGCCCTATGGCGTCTACGAGATCACGGCGGCGCCGGAAAATAACTGGGCCCGGACCGGCCAGAAGCTGATCCTGGCCGATGTGCTGGCGGCGGACGTCCTGAAGGCGGCCAAGGTGGATGCCTATGAGCGCCGCGGCGATGTGCCGCCGAGCGCGCTGGACAAGGCGGTCTGCGCCCATCCGCTGCGCGGCCAGGGCTATGAATTCGCCGTGCCGCTGCTCGAAGGCGACCATGTGACAGACGAGGCCGGCACCGGCTTCGTACACACCGCACCGGGTCATGGCGCGGAGGATTTCGACGTCTGGATGGAGCATGGCCGGGTGCTGGCCGAGCGCGGCATCGACACCGCGATCCCCTTCACCGTCGATGATGACGGCTTCTTCACCGCCGATGCGCCGGGCTTCGAGGGCCGCCGCATCATCACCGACAAGGGTGAGAAGGGCGACGCCAACCAGGCCGTCATCGACGCGCTGGCGGAAGCCGGCATGATGGTCGCGCGCGGCAGGCTGAAGCATCAGTACCCGCATAGCTGGCGCTCCAAGAAGCCGGTCATCTTCCGCAATACACCGCAATGGTTCATCCATATGGACCGCGACATCGCCGGTGCCGGCGACACGCTGCGCGCCCGGTCGCTGAAGGCCATCGACGAGACGGCCTTCTATCCGGCCGGCGGCCAGAACCGCCTGCGCTCTATGATCCAGAACAAGCCGGACTGGGTGGTCTCGCGCCAGCGCGCCTGGGGCGTGCCGATCGCCGTGTTCCGCCATGCCGAGACCGGCGAGCTGGCTCCGGGCCCGGATTTCCCGGGCAGTGCCGAGCTGTCGCACCGCATCCGCGACGCCTTCGCCGCCGAGGGGGCCGATGCCTGGTTCGCCGAGGGCGCCAGGGAGCGTTTCCTGGGCGGTCTGGTCACGGATATGGCCGGCTGGGAACAGGTGCGCGACATTCTCGACGTCTGGTTCGATTCCGGCTCGACCCATGCCTTCGTGCTGGAGCAGCGCCCGGATCTGAAATGGCCGGCCGATGTCTATCTGGAGGGCTCCGACCAGCATCGCGGCTGGTTCCATTCCTCGCTGATCGAAAGCTGCGGCACGCGCGGCCGCGCCCCCTATGACTCCGTCATCACCCATGGCTTCACCATGGCCGAAGACGGCCGCAAGATGTCGAAGTCGCTGGGCAACCAGGTCTTCCCGCAGGATGTCATCAACCAGTCCGGCGCGGATATCCTGCGCCTCTGGGTCATGACGACGGATTACGCGGAAGACCAGCGCATCGGCCCGGAAATCCTGAAGACCAACACCGATGCCTATCGCAAACTGCGCAACACGATGCGCTGGATGCTGGGCACGCTGGACGGGTATGACGGCGCGGAGATGAAGCTGGCCGAGATGCCGGAGCTGGAGCGGCTGATGCTGCACCGTCTCGCCGGGCTCGACGCGCTGGTGCGGGAAAATTACCGGATCTATGATTTCAAGCGCATCACCGCGGCGCTGATCCAGTTCATGACGGTCGATCTGTCGGCCTTCTATTTCGATATCCGCAAGGACGTCGTCTATTGCGACGCGCCGTCCAGCCCGCGCCGCAAGGCCGCCCTCTATGTCGTCGACCGGCTGTTCCACTGCCTGGTGACCTGGCTGGCCCCGATGCTGCCCTTCACCACGGAAGAGGCCTGGCTGGCCCGGCATCCCTCCGAGGATGGCTCGGTGCATCTGCAGCTTTTCCCCGAGGTGCCGGGTGAATGGCGCGACGAGGCGCTGGCCGCGAAATGGGAGATCGTGCGCGATGTGCGCCGCGTCGTCACCGGCGCGCTGGAGCTGGAGCGGGCACAGAAGCATATCGGCTCCTCCCTCCAGGCAAATCCCGTGGTGCATGTCACCGCCGAGGCGCTGGCCGCCTATGAGGGGCTGGATGCGGCGGAAATCTTCATCACCTCGGAGGCAACGCTGACCAGCGCTGCCGCCCCGGCAGAGGCCTTCCGTCTCGACGATGTTTCCGGCATAGCCGTGGTCCCCGCGCTGGCCGAGGGCGAGAAATGCGAGCGCTGCTGGCGCCAGCTTCCCGATGTCGGCAAGGTGCCGGGCCATGAGACGATCTGCGGGCGCTGCGCCGATGCGGTCGATACCCAGGCCAAAGCGGCGGAATGACGATGGTGAGAAGCTATACAAGGCCGGGGTTGCTGGTGGCGCTGGTCATCTTCATCGCCGACCAGATCACCAAGCTGTGGATGCTGGATCTGGTGTTCGATCCGCCGCGTATCCTGACCATCACGCCCTTTTTCAACCTGACCCCGGTCTGGAACCGGGGCGTCAGCTTCGGCATGTTTTCCAGCCATCAGGACTGGATGCCGCTGATCCTCTCGGCGGTGGCCGTGGCGATCAGCATCGGCCTGGTCGTCTGGCTGCGCCGCGCGCCCAGTCGCCTGATGGCGCTGGCGCTGGGGCTGGTGATCGGCGGGGCCATCGGCAATGTCATCGACCGGTTGCGCTATGGCGCTGTCGTAGACTTTCTCGATTTCCACGTAATGGGGTATCATTGGCCCGCATTTAATATTGCCGACGCTGCAATCTGCATCGGCGTCGTGTTGATCCTTTGGTATGAGCTGTTTCAGGCGAAACCGGCTCGTCAGACATCGTAACGGGAGGATGACCACCGTGAAGCTATCGCGCCTGACCCTCGCTATCCTGCTGCTGGGCTCGGCTGTGGCGCTGAGCGCTTGCGGCGGAGAGACGCGCAAGATGCTGGGCCTGGGGAAGACCCCGCCGGATGAATTCACCGTGGTGAAGCGCGCACCGCTCAGCCTGCCGCCGAATTATGCCCTGCGTCCGCCGGAGCCGGGTGCCGCCCGCCCGCAGGAACCCTCGCCGACCGAGCAGGCCCGCCAGCAGGTCTTCGGCCTGTCGCGCAGCAACCAGACGGCCCCCACCACCGGGGCGCTCGCCTCGCTGGGCGGCGGCCAGCCTTTCGCCAGCAGCGGTTTCGCGCTGGGCGGGGCAGGGCTGGGCACGCAGGATCGCAGCGTCACCCAGGGCGTTGCCAGCACACCGGGGACCCAGGTTTTCCGGGGGCAGCTTGGCCTCAACCAGGCCGATCCGAACATCCGCACCACCTTGGCGAAGGAAAATACCCAGATCGCGGCAGCCGACCGGCAGCTGATCGATACGCTGCTGTTCTGGCGTGAGCCGCCGCCAGCGCCGGCCACTGTCGTCGATCCGCAGGCAGAGCGGAAACGCCTGCAGGAAAACGCGGCCCTCGGCAACCCGACGAATACCGGCGAAGTGCCGACCATCGAGCGTAAGCGTCGGGGCGTAAGCCTGTTCTAACCCGGTTCGGGCGACGGGGCAGGCAAGCACCTGTCCAAAATACTCCGCATTCCCCCTGGCCAGCGCCGAAAAGTCGCAGGCTGGGGGTTTGACGGAAGGGCCATCGCGCGCCAGATTTCGCCTGTACCGCGAGGAAAGCCCATGACCAGCACAAGCATCGACCGGGCTACCCAGCCCGCCCATCCCGACCGCGCCGCGCAGCGTCGGCAGATCGGCCAATGGCTGCTGGTCTGTTCGGCCGCGATCTTCGTCATGGTGGTGATCGGCGGCATCACGCGGCTGACCGAATCCGGCCTGTCGATGGTGGAATGGCGCGCCTTCCTTGATGCCGTGCCGCCGATGAGCGAGGCCGCCTGGCAGCGCCTGTTCGACCTGTATCGCCAGACCCCGGAATTCCAGCTGAAGAATGCCTGGATGACCCTGGATGATTTCAAGACGATCTTCTGGTGGGAATATATCCACCGGCTCTGGGGGCGTGGCCTCGGCTTCCTGTTCTTCATCCCCTTTGTCTGGTTCCTGGTGAAGCGACGGGTCGAGGCGCGGCTGCTGCCGGCCCTGCTGGCGATGTTCGCGCTGGGCGCGGTTCAGGGGGCGATCGGCTGGTGGATGGTGAAGAGCGGCCTCGTCGACCGGCCCGATGTCAGCCAGTACCGGCTGGCCGTGCATCTGACCGTGGCCTTCCTGCTGCAGGCTGTGGTGTTCTGGGTGGCGCTGGACCTGATCCGGGGCCGCATCGGGGCCGAGGGCATCACCCCGGCCCGGCCCGGCCTGGCACTGGCGTCTGTCGGGCTGGTGTGGTGGACGCTGTTCGTCATCGTCACCGGGGCCTTCGTGGCCGGCACCAATGCGGGGCTGGCCTATAACACCTATCCGCTGATGGATGGCCGGATCGTGCCGGAGGGCTATTTCGCCATCATGCCGGGCTGGCTGAACCTGTTCGAGAACACGGCGGCGATCCAGTTCAACCACCGTCTGGTCACGCTGCTGACGCTGGTCTTCGCGGTCTGGCTATGGCTGAAGGCCTGGCCCATTGAGGACCGCGCCGTGCGCCTGCCGCTGGGGCTGATGCTGGCCGCCGTGCTGGGCCAGTTCATGCTGGGCATCGCCACCCTGCTGGCACAGGTGCCGGTCTCGCTGGGGGCGGCGCATCAGGGCGGCGCCTATGTCCTGTTCACCGCCACCCTGTGGACCGCCCATGCATTGAGGCGCTACCGGGACTAGTTCAGGCCGCCAGCCGCTCGGTGATGCGCGACAGCGGCTCGACATGGGCGATGGGGCCGATGGTGGCCAGCGTCGGGCGGGAGGAAAGCAGGCGGCGGACCACCCGGTCGACGGCGGCGGCATCGACGGCCTCGACCTTTTCCACCAGTTCCGACGGCGGCACGGCGCGGCCATAGACCAGTAGCTGCTGGGCGATCTGCTCGCAGCGATTGCCGGTCGATTCCCGGCCCATCAGCAGCCCGGCCTTCAGCTGGGCGCGGGCACGGGCCAGTTCCTCGGAGGTCAGGCTGCCGGCGATCTCGCGGAAGCTGTCGCACAGGACAGGCACCAGCTCGGCCACCTGCTCGTCGCCGGTACCGGCATAGACGCCGAACAGCCCGCCATCGCGGAAGGCGGTCTGGAAGCTGTAGATCGAATAGACCAGCCCGCGCTTCTCCCGGATTTCCTGGAACAGCCGCGAGGACATGCCGCCACCGAACAGGGTGGAGAAGACCGACAGGGCGTAATAATCCGGATCGTCATAGGAGATCGAATCGAAGCCCAGCAGCAGATGCACCTGCTCCAGGTCGCGATCCTCCCGCCGTTCGCCGCCGGTATACTGCGCCGGGGCCTCGGGCTTCTCCTCGGTCGGCTTCAGGTCGGCGAAGGCATTGCCGACCATCTCGACCAGCTGGTCATGGTCGATCTTGCCCGCGGCGGCGAAGACCATCTTCTGCGGCCCGTACTGCCCGCCGATATAGTCGATCAGCGTGCCGCGCCCCATGGCGTTGACGCTGTCCACCGTGCCCAGCACCGGGCGGCCCATCGGCTGGTCGGGATAGGCGGCTTCCTGGAAGAAGTCGAAGATGATGTCGTCCGGCGTGTCATTGGCCTGGCCGATTTCCTGCACCACCACCTGCTGCTCGCGCTTCAGCTCGGCCTCGTCGAAGGTCGAGTGCTGCAGGATATCGGCGACGATATCGACCGCCAGCGGCGTGTCCTCGGCCAGAACCTTGGCGTAGTAGGCGGTGTTCTCGCGGCTGGTATAGGCGTTCAGCACGCCGCCGACAGCCTCGATCTCCTCGGCGATGGCCTGCGGGCTGCGCCGGGCGGTGCCTTTGAAGGCCATGTGTTCGAGCAGATGCGAGATGCCGTTGATCTCGGCTTCCTCATGGCGCGTGCCGACGCCGACCCAGGCGCCAAGCGACACCGATTCCACATGGTCCATGCGGTCGGTGGCGACGCGCAGGCCGTTCGGCAGGGTGGTGATGCGGACGCTGTCGGATATCGACATGGATCAGGCAGCCCCTTTCAGGCGGGTCTTCTCGGAAACATATTTCTGCAGGGCGGCGAGGTCGTTGGGCAGCACGGTCACGCGCTCCTCGCGCTCGTAGAGATCGGCCAGATGCCGGGGCAGGGCCGGGCGGATGCCCGTTGCCTGTTCCACCGCATCGGGGAATTTGGCCGGATGGGCGCAGGCCAGCGCGATCAGCGCAATGTCGGGATCGAGCGACACCGCCCGGCCCGCGCCGACACCAACAGCCGTGTGCGGGTCAAGGATCTCGCCGGTTTCGGCATGGATGGTGCGGATGATGTCCTGCGTCTGGGCATCGTCGATGCGATGGGCTTCAAACAGCTGCTTGGCATTGCCCAGCTGGTTGTCGCCAACCGCGAAGCTGCCGCTGGCGCGGAAGCTGGTCATGGTCTCGGCCAGCTGCCGGCCGTCGCGGTCCATCATGTCGAACAGCAGCCGCTCGAAATTGCTGGAGACCTGGATGTCCATGCTGGGGCTGAGGCTCGGCTCGACGCCGGTGATCTTCATCTCACCGGAGTTGAAGAAGCGGGTCAGGATGTCGTTGCGGTTGGAGCCGACGACCAGCTTCTCGATCGGCAGGCCCATCTGCTTCGCGGCATAGGCGGCATAGACATTGCCGAAATTCCCGGTTGGCACGGAGAAGGCGATGCGCCGGTCCGGCGCGCCCAATGCGACACCGGCGGCGATGTAATAGACGATCTGGGCCATGATGCGCGCCCAGTTGATCGAATTCACTGCCGACAGGCGCTGGCTGGCGCGGAAGGCGGGGTCGTTGAACATCGCCTTCACCTGGTCCTGGCAATCGTCGAAGGTGCCTTCCAGCGCGATGTTGTGCACGTTGGAGGACAGCACCGTCGTCATCTGCCGGCGCTGCACCTCGGAGGTGCGGCCCCTTGGGTGCAGGATGAAGATATCGATGGAGGCGCGGTCGCGGCAGGCCTCGATGGCGGCCGATCCGGTGTCGCCGGAGGTGGCGCCGACAATGGTGACGCGCTCGCCGCGCTTGGTCAGCACATGGTCGAACAGTCGCCCCAGCAATTGCAGGGCGACATCCTTGAAGGCCAGCGTCGGGCCGTGGAACAGTTCCAGCACCCAGAAATTCTGGTCCAGCTGCTTCAGCGGCGTAACCGCCTTGTGGTCGAAGCCGGCATAGGCGTCTTCCACGATGCGGGCAAAATCAGCCGGCGCGATGGCATCGCCGATGAAGGGCGTCATCACGCGTCGGGCGATCTCGACATAGGACAGACCGCGCATGGCGCGCAGCTCATCCGCGCTGAACTGCGGCCAGCTCTGCGGCACATACAGGCCGCCATCCTCGGCGAGGCCAGCCAGCAGCACCTGCTCGAAATCGAGAATAGGGGCGCTGCCGCGCGTGCTCACATACTTCATCAGGCAAACTCCGTCATGGACGGGTCAACCTAATGCCGGGCCGCCGACTCTTCAAGGAGTGCGCAGTGGAATAGGCGCCGGTCAGTTGGCGTCCCGGGCGAGATAGCGTTCCACCGCGCGGGCATAGAGCGACGCACCCAGCGGCAGGATCTTGTCGTTGAAGTCATAGCCCGGATTATGCACCTCGCAGGAGGTCTCGCCGGCGCCGTTATTGCCGCCCCCGATCAGCATATAGGCACCGGGGCGGGCCAGCAGCATGGAGGCGAAATCCTCCGACCCCATGACCAGATTGCCGTTGCGCTCGACATTCTCCTCGCCGACCAGCTCGGCGGCGCAATCGGCATAGAGCTCGGTCTCCGCCGGATGGTTCACCAGCGGCGGGAATTTGCCACGGAAATCCAGCTCCGCCGTCGCCCCGAAACCGGCGGCGACCGATTCGGCGATGCGGCGCATATTGTCTTCGATCAGCTTCATGTTCTCCGGCGTGAAGCAGCGCGCCGTGCCGCGCATTACCGCCGTTTCCGGGATGACATTATAGGCGTCGCCGGCATGGATCTGGGTGATCGACAGTACCGCCGTATCCTGCGGGCGGACATTGCGCGATACGATAGTCTGCAGCGCCGTGGCGATATAGGAGGCGACGACCACCGGGTCGATGCCGGATTCAGGCCGCGCACCATGCGCGCCCTTGCCCTTGATATGGATGTCCCAGGACGAGCCGCCGGCCATCATCGCCCCGGTGCGGATGGCAAATTTGCCCGGCTCCAGGCTGGGCCGGTTATGCATGCCGAAAATAGCGTCGCAGGGGAATTTATCGAACAGCCCGTCGGCCAGCATGGCATCGGCCCCGCCCAGGCCTTCCTCGGCCGGCTGGAAGATGAAATGCACCGTGCCGTCGAAATTCTTCGTCGCCGCCAGATACTTTGCCGCGCCCAGCAGCATGGTGGTGTGGCCGTCATGGCCGCAGCCATGCATCTTGCCGGGGAATTTGGAGGCATGCGGCAGGCCGTTCATCTCCTGCATCGGCAGGCAGTCCATATCGGCGCGCAGGCCGATGGATTTATGCGCATTGCCGACGCGCAGCGTGCCGACCACACCGGTCTTGCCGATGCCGCGCGCGACCTCACAGCCCCAGCCCTTCAGCTTCTCGGCGACGATGTCGCTGGTCCGCACCTCCTCGAAGCCCAGCTCCGGATGCGCGTGGATATCGCGGCGGATCGCGGTCAGCTCATCATGATCGGCGGAAATCGTGTCGAGAATGCTCATCGGGCCTGTCCTTTATCGGAAATCGATTGGCGGGCAGCAAAGCACGCGACCGGGCAGGTGCCAAGGGGAGGCTGGTGCATGTCTCCTCCTCACCCCCTATCGGGCGAGGCTGAACAGTTTTTCCGGCAGGGTCTGGACCCAGCCGCCGGAGCGGCGCAGATGGGCCTCCATGGAGAGGCGCGCGCGTTCCGGGTCACCGGCCAGGATGGCGGCGGCGATGTCCTGGTGCTCGCGGGTCGAGTGACGGAATTGCTCCGTACGCATGGCGTTCTGCACCTGCAGCATGATGATCGGCAGTTGCATGCGCGACAGCAGCGCCTGCAGCTCGGTATTGCCGCTGATCTTCAGGATGGTGTGGTGGAAGGTCAGGTTCTTGCCGAAGAACCCGGCTTCCGAATCCATCTCGTTTAGCTCCACCGAATCCAGCATGGCCTGGAATTGGCGGCGGTTGTCGCCATGGTTGATGCGCTCCGCCGCGAGTTCGGCGGCCAAAGATTCCAGCACGGCGCGGATGCGGAAGAGGTCCTGCATCTCCTGGCGCGAGAATCGCCGCACCGCCGCCCCCTGGTTGGGCACCAGATCGAGCAGCCCGTCGGCGGCCAGCCGGCCCAGCGCCTCGCGGATCGTGCCCCGGCCATAGCCCAGATCGGCCATCAGCTCGCGGGTGATCAGCCGCTGCCCGGGGGCGAAGCGGCCGGCGATGATGGCGTCGCGAATCTGTTGCGCCACCCGCTCCACGGCCTCGCCGCGCTTGCCGGTCAGCTTGTCGCTTTCGTCCACCGTCTCAGTGGCGGAATACCCAGTCTGCATCTTCTCTCGTCTCGTTGTCGGGTCCGGGGTGGTTTCCGGGAGGCCATCTTCCAGTCAGTTTCCGGTTGACACAAGAAGATGGTGATTTGATTGTAAGCTAATATTGTATGACAAAAAAGGCCGATAATCGTAATCGCCTCCGGTGTCACAACCGGGCCGGGATGCGGAAACGGCCCTAACGGAGGAAGCGCATGACTACCCTGCGGCAGATATTGCAGCGTGGCGAATTCGTCACCGGCATCGGCGTCTATGACATGATCTCGGCGCGCATCGCCGACCGCACCAGCGCCAATGCGATCTATGTCACCGGCTATGGAACGGTGGCCTCGCATCTCGGCCTGCCGGATGCCGGCATCGCCACCTATACCGACATGGTCGGGCGCATCGCCCGCATCGTCGATGGTACGAACAAACCGGTCATCGCCGATGCCGATACCGGTTATGGCGGGCTGTTGAACGTGCACCACACGGTGCGCGGCTATGAGAAGGCCGGCGTCTCCGCGATCCAGCTGGAAGACCAGGAATTCCCGAAGAAATGCGGTCACACCAAGAACCGCCGGGTGATTCCGATGGCCGATATGGCGCAGAAGATCCGCGTCGCCAGCGATGCCCGCTCCTCCGAGGATTTCCTGATCATCGCCCGCACCGATGCGCGCACCGGCCTGGGGCTGGAAGAAGCGCTGCGGCGCGGCGAGGCCTATGCCGAGGCCGGTGCCGACATCATCTTCATCGAAAGCCCGGAGAGCGAGGCGGAGATGGCGGAGATCGCCAAGCGCTTCGACAAGCCGACGCTGATCAATCTGGTGCATGGCGGCAGCACGCCGATCCTGCCGAAGGAAAAGCTGGTCGAGCTGGGCTTCGGCGTGGCGATCTATCCGGGGCTGGGCTTCCTGGCGGCGGCACGGGCGCTGGAGGATGCCTTCAATGATCTGGCGGCGGGCAAGGAAAACACCACGCCGATCTATGATTTCTCCAAGTTCAACGAGGTGATCGGTTTCCCGGAAGTGTGGGAGTTCGACCGCAAATACGCCGCGCCCGGAAGCTGAGTGCCATGAAAGTTTCCGGCACCGTCACCACCATCGGCGACGATATCGACACCGATATCATCTTCCCGGCGCGCTACCTCGCCATCCTCGACCCGAAGGAGCAGGCGAAATATCTGTTCGAGCCGCTGGGTGCGGCGTTTCGCGACCAGGTCTGCGCCGGCGGCGTGCTGGCGGCAGGGTGGAATTTCGGCTGCGGCTCATCGCGCGAGCATGCCGTCACCTCGCTGATCGGGGCCGGGGTGAAGCTGGTCGTCGCCAAATCCTTCTCCCGCATCTTCTTCCGCAATTCGATCAATACCGGCCTGCCGGTGATCGTCTCGCCGGAGCTGGCCGATGCGGTCGTCGATGGGGTGCCTGTCGAGGTCGATCTGGCGGCTGGCGGGGCGAAGCTCGGTGACCGGCTGATTGCCTTTACCTCGCTGTCACCGGAATTGCTGGCGATCCTGACGGCCGGCGGGTTGTGGGCGGCACATGAGCAGAAAATGGGAGGCAACCATGCCGCACACGCTGGCTGAGAAGATTATGGGCCGGCTGGCTGGCCGACCGGTGACGGCAGGGGAATTCATCGAGATCGGGCCGGACTGGACCTTCAGCCTGGATGATGGCATCGGCCTGGTCGACCGCTATTTCCGGCTGCACAATGTGGAGAAGATCGCCGATCCCAGCCGGATCGCGCTGTTCTACGACCATTATTCGCCGGCTGACACGCCGCTGCACGCCCATGTGCAGCGCGTCGGGCGCGAGTTGTGCGCCAAATTCGGCATCGACAAGCTGTTCGATGTAGGCGAGGGCATCTCGCACCAGATCGCCGTGGAGCAGGGCTTCGTGCGGCCGGGCCATATGGTCACCAACACCGATTCCCATACCTGCACCATCGGCGCTGTCGGCGCGGTCGGCTGCGGCATCGGCGTGGCCGAGATGGCCTATCTCTGGGCCCATGGCAAGCTGTGGTTCCGGGTGCCGGAATCGGTGAAGATCACTCTGGAGGGAAGGCTGCCGCCCGGCTCGGCGGCGAAGGACATCGTGCTGGCGATCCTGCAGCGCATCTCGGCACGAGGCGCGCTCTACAGCTCGGTCGAGTATCACGGGCCGGCGCTGGCGCATCTGTCGATCCCGGAGCGCATGACCTTGTGCAATATGGGCATCGAGATGGGGGCGAAATTCGCCGTGGTGCCGGGCGACGAAGTGACCCGTGCGCATTACGCCTCGCTGGGCATCGAGGTTGGCGACATGCCACAGCCGGATGCCGATGCGCGCTATGCCGCCAGCCACACGATTGACCTGTCCACCATCGGGCCGATGCTTTCGGCACCGAACAAGGTGGATAACGTCCATGCCGTCGGTGACATCGAACCGCTGGCGATCAACCAGGCCTTCCTGGGCACCTGTACCAATGGCCGCTTCGAGGATCTGGCGGCGGCTGCTGCGATCCTGAAAGGCCGGCAGGTCGCGCCGGGAGTGCGGATGATCGTCACCCCTGCCTCCAAGGCGGTCTACCGGCGGGCCTTGCGGGAAGGCGTGATCGAGATTCTGGTCGAGGCCGGCTGTGTCGTCACCACGCCGGGCTGCGGTGCCTGCGCCGGCATCCACCAAGGTGTCCTTGCGGAAACGGAGGTCTGCATTGCATCATCCAGCCGCAATTTCTTGGGCCGCATGGGCAACAGGGATGCAAAAATCTATCTTGGCTCGCCGGCCACCGTGGCGGCCAGCGCCGTGAACGGGCGGTTGACCGACCCCAGGGAGTTCTTGCCCTGAGGCGGTTTCCGCCAGTACAGCACCAACAACCCGCCACAAAGGCGGATATTAGGGAGGACTACCCATGAAACGTTTATTGCTGACATCTGCAATGGCCGTAACCCTGGCCATCGGTTCCTACAGCCAGGCGATGGCGGAGCGCACGCTGCGCATCACGCTGCAGATCGCCACCAACCATGAGCTCGGCCAGAATGTGCTGTTCTTCAAGGAGCAGATGGAGAAGGAGAGCAATGGCGCGCTGAAGCTGGAAATCTATGATTCGGCACAGCTCTACAAGGGCAATGAGGTGCCGCAGGCGGTAGCCTCCGGTGCCATCGACATGGGCATGGTGCTGGTCGACGAATATGCCGGCACGATCCCGTCGGCTGCCGTGTTCAGCGTCGCCTTCATGTTCCCGGACTACAAGACCCTGGCCAAGGCGGTCGATCCGTCCAGCCCGGTGCGCAAGCTGATCGACGATGAAATCCTGAAGACCGGCACGCGCGTGCTCTGGTACCAGGATTACGGCGCCGTGCAGTTGCTGGCGCGGCGCGGCGAAATCCGCACTCCGGCCGACATCAAGGGCAAGAAGGTCCGCGTGCTGGGCAAGCCCTCGGGCGACTTCATCAACGCGCTGGGCGCCTCGCCGGTCAAGGTCGGCGGTTCCGAGCAGTTCATCGCCTATCAGCGCGGCACCGTCGATGTCGGCATGACCGGCACCACGGCCACCAAGAGCCGCAAGATCTTCGAGGTGATGGATTCGATCACCATCACCAACCACGCCCATACCGAATTCCTCATCGTCATCAGCGAGCTCACCTGGAAGAAGCTGAGCGACCAGGAGAAGGCGTGGATCACCAAGGCTGCACAGGCCGCCGAGATGAAGATGCGGGCCAGCACCGAGAAGGCGAATATCGAAGCGGAGAAATGGCTGACCGAGAATACGAAGATGAAGGTCGTCAACCTGACCCCCGACGAGCTGGCCTTGTGGAAGAAGGCGGCCGAGCCGTCGGTCGATGCTTTCGTCAAGGATTCCGGCGAGACCGGCAAGAAGCTGATCGAAGAACTGCGCAAGCTGCAATAGCGCCCGCATGGCCCCGCCCTTCACGGCGGGGCCTTTTCCTTCTTTTCCCTTTCGGGAGGCTGCCATGGGACGGATTGGCGCGATCTGCGGCGCGATATCCGACAGTCTCGGCTATCTGAGCGCCGGGCTTCTTTTTGCTACCGGGCTGATCTTGTCCTACGAGGTCTGCGCCCGTTACTTCTTCAATGCGCCGACCATCTGGATCCATGATTACGCGATCACCTTTCAGGTCTGGTTCACCTATTTCGCGCTGGCCTATGTGCTGCGCAGCGGCGAGATGATCCGCATCACCGCCGTCATCGGCCTGCTCGGGCCGACAGGCCGGCGCATCGCGGAGGCTTTCTCACTTCTGGTCATCATCGCCATTTCGATCCTGGTGGTCGTGCTGGGCAGCGACATCGTCGCCGATTCCATCGCGCTTGGCCGCCGGCAGCCGACCATGCTGGCCCTGCCGAACTGGATCGTCGAATTGCCGGTGGTGGTGGGCTTCGCCCTGCTGGCTGTCCAGGCGCTCCTCAACCTGATCCGGCTGCCCTTCGTGGAAGCCCCCGTCTTCCGGGTAGAGGAGATGCATAAGTGACGCTGTTCATCATTCTGGGCGGGCTGCTTCTGCTGCTGTTCAGCGGCCTGCCCGTCGCTTTCGTGCTTATGTCGATGGGCACGGTGATGCTGATCGCCCATGGTCTGCCGCTGATCATGGTGGCCCAGAACATGCTGAGCGCCGTCGACAATTTCGTGCTGCTGTCGGTGCCAATGTTCCTGCTGATGTCGAACATCCTGCTGCGCGGCGGTGTCGGCAAGGACCTTTTCCGGGCGGTGCAGAGCTGGGTTGGCCACTGGCCGGGCGGGCTGGGCGTCGCCACGCTGCTGTCCTGCGGCATCTTCTCGGCAATCAGCGGCAGCTCCGTCGCCACCGCCGCCACCATCGGCACTGTCGCGGTGCCGGAGATGACGGCGCGCGGCTACAAGCGCAGCTTCACGCTGGGCCTGCTGGCGGCCGGCGGGACGCTGGGCATCATCATCCCGCCCTCGATTCCGCTGATCGTCTATGGCGTGATTACCGAGGAGAGCATCGGCAGCCTGTTCCTGGCCGGCATTGGCCCGGGCATCCTGCTGATCGTGCTGTTCGGCATCTTCGTCGTCGGCCATTCGATGTATACCGGCAATTACGACAGGCTGGGCCGGGCAAGCTGGACGGAGCGGCGTGAATCGACCATCCGCGCCTTCCCGACGCTGCTGCTGGCGGTGGTGATCATCACCGGCATCTATGCCGGTATCTTCACGCCGACCGAGGCGGCGGCCATCGGCTTCATCATGGCGCTGCTGATCACCGGCGTGATCCTGCGGACGCTGACCTGGAAGATCGCCGTTGAGGCGACAATCTCCGCCCTGCGCACAACCGTGGTGCTGTTCCTGGTGGTGGTGGGCGCGAAGATTTTCGGCAAGGCGATCACCCTGTACCAGATTCCCAACATGGTCTCGGCGCTGGTTGATACGCATGTGTCGGAGCAATGGCTGTTCCTGCTGATCGTGACCGGCATCCTGCTGGTGATCGGGCTGTTCCTGGAAAGCCTGTCGATGCTGCTGATCATGGTGCCGGTGCTGTTTCCGACCGTGCTGGCGCTGGGCGTCGATCCGATCTGGTTCGGCATCTTCTTCGTGCTGCTGATCGAGATAGCGCTGATCACCCCGCCGGTGGGGCTGAACCTGTTCGTCATCCAGGCAGTGGCGAAAGCACAGCTCAGTACCGTCGTCAGCGGCGTGTTGCCCTATATTTTCATCATGCTGTTCAGCGTCCTGCTGATCTATCTGCTGCCGCAGATCGTTCTCTACATCCCCTTCCAGCTTTTCTAGGAAGCAGGGGAACAACAAAAAGCCCGCGACCGAAAGGCCGCGGGCTTTTCTCGTTCGGCGCGGTAACGTCAGACGATACCGGTCGTGCGCAGGGTGGCGATCTTCTCGGCGCTGTAGCCCAGATCGCCGGTCAGAATTTCATCGGTGTGCTGGCCCAGTTCCGGCCCGCAATGGCGCACCGAGCCCGGGGTGTCGGACAAACGCGGGGCGACGTTCTGCATCGCCACCTCGCCGAATTCCGGATGCATCAGCCGGACGATGGCGTTGCGTGCCTTGAAATGCGCATCCTCCAGCATTTCCGGCGCGCGGTAGATGCGACCGGACGGTACGCCACTTTCCTCCAGCAGGTCCAGCAGCTCGGCCGCGTTCACCGTGGCGGTCCATTTGGCGATGATGTCGTCCAGCTCCTTCTGGTGCTGGCCGCGCGCGCCATGGGTGGCATAGCGCGGATCATCGCCCAGCTCGGCCTGGCCCATCGCCTTGGCCAGGCGCTTGAACACCGTGTCCTGATTGGCGCCAATCAGGATCTGCTGGTCGTCGGCCGTCGGATAGATGTTGCTGGGTGAGATGTTCGGCAGGATCGGCCCGGTGCGCTCGCGGATATAGCCGGTCTTGTCATATTCGATGACGATGCTTTCCATGAAGTTCAGCACCGCCTCGTAGATCGCGCTGTCGACCACCTGGCCGCGTCCGGTGCGGTGGCGGGCATTCACCGCCATCACCGCGCCGAAGGCGGCATGCATGGCGGCCAGCGTATCGCCAATGGCGATGCCGGCACGCGAGGGCGGGGTGGAGGGATCGCCGATCACATAGCGCAACCCGCCCATCGCCTCGCCGATCGCGCCATAGCCGGCGCGCTGGGAGTAGGGGCCGGTCTGGCCATAGCCGGAGACCCGCACCATGATCAGGCGCGGGTTGATCGCCGACAGCTCCTCATAGCCCAGACCCCAGCGCTCCATCGTGCCGGGGCGGAAATTCTCGATCAGGATATCGGCCTTGGCGATCAGTTCTCGGGCGATGGCCTGGCCTTCGGGCACGCGCAGATTGCAGGTGACCGACTTCTTGTTGCGGGCGATCAGCGGCCACCAGAGCGTCTTGCCATGGGCCTTCTCGCGGCCCCATTCACGCATCGGGTCGCCAACGCCGGGCTGTTCGATCTTCACCACATCGGCGCCGAAATCGGCCAGCAGCTGGCCGCAGAACGGCCCGGCGATCAGCTGACCCAGTTCGACGACGCGCAGATCGGCCAGGGGGCCGGATTTCACTTCCATCGTTTCCTCACAATTGCTCTTGTTTTGGCAGGCCATCCAGTTCCCGCAGGCGGCGCATCACCGCATGATGGGCGGACAGGATGTGGCTTTTCATCGCCGCACTTGCCCATTCGGCGTCATGCGCCTCCACGGCGGCGACGATCTCGTGATGGTGGGCGGCGCTGCGCCGCACTTCCGCCGGCTGGTAGCTGCCAAACACCCATTTCACCATCGGTATCTCGACGACCAGATCCAGCAGGCGCTTCAGCCGCTGGCTGCCGGCCGCCTCGACCAGCAGATCGTGGAACTGGGCATTCACGGCTGAACGCTCGTCCAGCACCTTGTCGACCGGGCACTCGGCCATCGCACTCATCTGTTCGGCCAGGGCGCGCAGGCGCGCGATCTGTGCCTCGGTGGCGCGCTGGGCGGCGCGGCCGGCGACCCGCGATTCTATCAGCATGCGCACCTCGAAGACTTCCTCGATGTCGCGCGGCGACCATTCCGCCACCTTTGCCCCGGCATTCGGCGTGATCTCCAGCCAGCCCTCCGCACCCAGCCGGCGAAAGGCCTCGCGCACCGGTGTGCGGCTGAGGCCGAGCTGGGTTGCGATGGCACCTTCGCGCAGATGCATGCGCGCCGTGAACTCCCCCGATAGAATGGCATTCTTCAGGAAGTCATAGGCCTGCTCGACAGCGCGGGCGCCTTTGGCGGGGGAGACGATATTCATGGTCATTGCATACAATTATTCTGGATGATCCGTCAATATCGGCTATCATGTGCCATGAAACGTTAGTTTGTATGCAATAAGAAATTCGGGAGAGGATGCTGTGCAGCCCACATCAACCACCATCGTCGAGGTCTCGCCGCGCGACGGCCTGCAGAACGAAGCGAAAATCCTTCCAACCGAGCAGAAGCTGGAGCTGATCCGCCGCACCATCGCCGCCGGCATCAAGCGCATCGAGGCGACCAGCTTCGTGAATCCGAACCGGGTGCCGCAGATGGCCGATGCCGAAGCGGTGATGGCCGCCGTGCCGCGCCGCCCGGATATCCAGTATATCGGCCTGGCGCTGAACGTCCGCGGGGCAGAACGTGCGGTAGCCGCCGGGGTGGACGAGGTCAATTACGTCGTCATCACCACCGACAAGTACAACATGGCGAACCAGGGCTGCCTGACCGCCGACACGCTGGCAGGCTGGCCCAAGGTTGCCGCCATGGCGCGCGCCGCCGGCAAGACTGCGACCTTCACCATGGCAGCCACTTTCGGCTGTCCGTTCGAGGGTGAGGTTTCGGTGCAGCGCGTTGTCGATCTGGCACGCGAGGGCGCGAAGGAGAATCCGTCGGAGATCATCCTGGCTGATTCCATCGGCGTCGGCGTGCCGACCGATGTCGAGGCCAAGGTGGCGGCCGTGCGCGCGGCCCTGCCGGGCATCCCGCTGCGCTGCCATTTCCACAATACCCGCAATACCGGCATCGCCAATGTGGTGGCCGGGCTGCGCGCCGGCGTGTCAGGCTTCGATGCCTCTATCGGCGGCATTGGCGGCTGCCCCTTCGCGCCGGGAGCAACCGGCAATATCCCGACCGAGGACGTCATCTACATGCTGAACCGCATGGGCGTGGAGACCGGGGTCGATCTGGATGAGCTGATGGATGCCGCCAAATGGCTGTCCGTCGTGCTGGAAAAGACCATGCCGGGCATGCTGTCGCGGGCCGGCAATTTCCCGCGCCAGGTCGCCTGAGGCCAATCGCCTGAGGCTGGGTCAGCCCGAATAGCCGCAGGCTGCCAGAGCCGCCCGCATATGCGCGGGCGGCTCTGCCGTGACAGCGATGGCCTCCCGGTTCGGGTAGAGCGGAACGGAGATGGCGCGGGCGTGCAGATGCAGCGGCACGCCGCCGGTTTCGCCGGCCACCGGTCCATAGACCGGGTCGCCGAGAATCGGCCAGCCCATCGAGGAACAATGGATGCGCAGCTGGTGGGTGCGGCCGGTCAGTGGCTTCAGCTCCAGCCAGGTCACCCCGCCATTTGGGCCCTCCGACCGGCCGAGCACGCGGAAATCCGTCTGGGAGGGCTGGCCTTCCGGATCGACCACCATTTTCCAGCCGCTCTTCTTGTTCAGCTTTGACAATGGCTTGTCGATCTGCCCGCTTTCCTCCGCCGGGCCGCCCTCGACAATCGCCCAATAGGTCTTGTCGATGCCGCCGCCGGAGAAAAGCCGCCCCAGCTTCGCCAGCGCCTTGCGGTGCCGGCCCAGCACCAGGCAACCGCTGGTGTCGCGGTCGAGCCGGTGCGCCAGCGATGGCGGCTTCGGCAGGCCATAGCGCAACCCGTCGAACAGCGCCTCCAGATTGGGGCCGCCCTTCGGCCCGGCATGGCAGGGCAGGCCCGCCGGCTTGTCGATGATCAGCATCAGCCCATCGCGATGCAGCACGCGGGCCTGCAATTGTTCGGGGGTCACGGCGTCTCGATGGCAATGGTCTCGAAATCGGCCGGGCTGACAATCTCGATCAGCTCCAGATCGGCGGAATGCTCGATCTCGCGATGCCTGATGCCGGGCGGCTGGTAGACGCAGGAGCCGGGCTTCAGCACGACGTCGCCAATGCCGTCATAGTCGAAGCGCACCCAGCCCTTCAGCACATAGACCATCTGGAAATCGAGATTGTGGTAGTGCCAGCCACCGGTCGCCTTGTGGCCGTCCTTGGCGCGGATGACATGCGCCTGGATCTTGCCGCCGCTGACCTTGGCCATGGCCAGATCGCGATAGTCGAAGAATTCGCGCAACCCGCCATCGAATCCGGCCTCATCGGCATGGGTGACGACGAAATCATCGGCGGGTTTTCTGTCGATATCGGCCATGTCTTCCTCCCTTGATGTCGTTTCTGTGCCGCCATCCTAGAGCAAGATCAATCCTTCCCGCTATCGGATGCGCGCGGCACCGCCGTATCGAGCGCGCCCAGCGCATCGTCAACCAGCTGATGCGCCAGGGTGGCGGTGGTCAGGCTGGGGGCCGGGATCATCGCCGTCCGGACTGCCAGCGCCATGGCGACGGCCTGCAGGATGTCGCCGTTCGAGGTCTCGCCCAGCGTGCGCACATCGCGGTCCAGCGCGCCCAGCAGCGTCGTCACCAGCTGCGATACCCGCATCGGCGAGGCGGTGTCCTTGTGCAGCGGAAACTGGAAATCGATGGTCACGCCACCGGCGGTCTGGGCGGTGTAGGGAAGCGTCTTGGCCAAGATGATCCTCGCCTGAAAAAGAAAACAGCGGATGTGCCTAAACGTGGGGAGCCTGTTCACAAAGTCGAGAGCAGGTCATCCGGCGGGGCGTTCACGGGGTATCTCACACCAAGGTGAATGGGCCGTGTTCAGGCAGAAGCGTATATCGGCTGCACCCTTTACCGACCAATTGATGAGCAGAGCTACACAGCCTATGCACAGAAACCGTACTACTGGTCTGTCCGTGGTGATCCCATCTGCTCTTCAACTTCAGCGGCTATGCGCCGCATCGATTGGAGACGTCGCATGATCGCCACACCAGCTTCCCTGCCAAGGCAGCGCGACTATCGCCTGGATTTTTTCCGCGGGCTCGCGCTTCTGTTCATTTTCCTGAACCATATTCCGGGGAACGCTGTTTCCTGGATCACCAACAAGCATTTCGGCATCAGCGATGCGACCGAGATTTTCGTCTTCGTGTCGGGCTATGCCGCTGCCATCGCCTATTCCAAATACGCTTTCGACAAGGGCATGTGGCCGGCGACCAAGCGCATCCTTCGCCGCGCCTGGGATATCTATGTCGCCCATATCCTGCTGTTCCTCAGCCTGGCGGTCATGGCCATCTGGGTGCTGCGGTGCCATCAGGATATCGAATTCCTGGCGCACACCAATATCCTGACCTTCCTGGTCGATCCGCCGATGGCGCTGCTGGAGACGCTTCTGCTGGGCTACCGCCCGCTGAACATGGACGTGCTGCCGATGTATGTCGTCATCCTGTTGGCCTTCCCGCTGGGCCTGTGGGGGCTGATGCGCCATCCGCTGAAGACCATGGCCGTGTCTGCCGGCCTGTGGCTGGCCGTGGGTGCCTTCGATATCAATCTGATGCGCTATCCGGCAGGTGTCTGGTACTTCAACCCCTTCGCCTGGCAGTTCCTGTTCATGCTGGGCGCCTTTATCAGCCTGTATCCGCAGGTGCTGTACCGGGTGAACCAGCATGAGGGCAAGCTGCAGGCAGCAGCGATCCTCTACCTGCTGTTCGGGCTGTATCTCGCCGCCACCTTCCAGTGGCCCGAGGCCGTGCCGGCCCTGCCGCCCTTCCTGCATGATCTGATCCATCCGATCGACAAGACAAATCTGGATGTGCTCCGCATCCTGCATTTCCTGGCTGCCGCCTATCTGGTCAGCCGGTGGGTGTCGCCGGATTCCAGCTTCGTGAAGTCGTCCCTTGCCGCGCCGATTGTCGTCACCGGACAGCACAGCCTGCCGATTTTCGGTGTCGGTATCCTGCTGTCCTTTACCGGTCACTGGATTCTGACCAACCTGGATGCCTCGCTGCAGACACAATTTGTCATAAGCATTGTCGGGATTGGCTTTATGGTTGGGTTGGCCGAGGTGCTGAGTCAGTATGCCTCCTATCAGCGTCGCCAAGCTAAGGGGGGGCAGGCCCAGCCGGCCAGGCCAGCCAAGGCGAAGACAGCGATCATTGCGCGCGAGAGTTACAATACAAGGTAGGGCATGACAGGACGCGACAGCCGGAACACATTTTCGATCCTGAGCAGAGGGCTGGCCTTGGCGCTGGCCCTCATGCTGTTTGAGGTGCAGGCGCAAGCACAGGCACAGACGAAAGCCCCCAGTTCGGCACCTTTTGTGGTTTCTGACGCCTTATGCCGCACCAAGAACGAATTCCTGAAGATGGACATGCCGCTGCCCGGCTTTTATCTCAGGATGAAGGGAGAGGAGGAACTGCGCATTCTCGCTGTCGGCTCCTCCTCGACCCAGGGACATGGCGCCAGCAAGCCGGAATACGCCTATCCCGCCCAGCTGCAGAAAGAGCTGCAGCGCGTCCGCCCGGACATATCGGTGAATAATATCGGGGTTGGTGGCACGGTGGCGCGCGATGCGGTTGATCAATTGCGCCTGCAATTGCCGTCCTGGCAACCGCATCTGGTGATCTGGCAGGTCGGCGCCAATGACGCCATCCGCAATGTGCCGCTCGACGAATTTGAATCGGCGCTGAACGCCGGCCTGAATCTGCTGAATGAAGCCGGGGTCGAGACAGTGCTGATGCCGCCGCAATACGCCCCCATGGTGGCCGAGTCCAAAGGCCTGTTGTCCTATCTCGAGACGATCAATGCCGCCGGCAAGCTGCATAGTGTTGCGATCTTCCGGCGCTACGACATCACCAAGCTGGCGGATGACGGCAAGGGCGGCATGAAGGCCTATCTGATCGATGACGGGCTGCATCACAATGATCTGGGCTATCGCTGCCTTGCCCAGCAGCTCGCTGCTTCCCTGATGGGTGGCTTCGAGTAACATCGTTCTGAATTTGGAACGATGAGTGCCGATATTGCTGACTACTGGTAATATCGTTCTGAAATTAGTTTCTCCCTCACGGGCAAGGCCACGCTTGGATGCGGGTCGCCGGAGACGGGAGAAACATCATGATCATCACCAGCGGCGAACAACGCGGCACACAGCGGGATTATCGCCTGGATTTCTTCCGGGGCCTGGCCCTGCTGTTCATTTTCCTGAACCATATTCCGGGAAATGATTTCTCCTGGATCACCAACAAGCATTTCGGCATCAGCGACGCGACCGAGATCTTCGTCTTCATCTCCGGCTATGCCGCCGCCCTGGCCTATAGCCGCCGGATGACCCGCGACGGCTTCCGCGCCGCCACCGGTCGCATCCTGCACCGCGCCGGCGAGGTCTATGGCGTCCACATCCTGCTGGTCCTCGTGCTGGCGGTCGAGGCGATCTGGCTGTTCAACCGCACCCACAACATCAACATCCTGGCCTATAGCAACATCATCACCCTGATGGCCGACCAGAAGGCCGGGCTGCTGAACACGCTGCTGCTGACCTACCGGCCGCTGAACATGGATGTCCTGCCGCTCTATATCGTGCTGCTGATGGTTTTCCCGGCAGCGCTGTGGGCGATGATGCGCCGGCCGCTGGTGACGCTGGGCGTCTCCGCCCTGATCTGGGTGGTGGCCGGCCAGACCGGCATCAACCTGCCGGGCTATCTGGGCGGCAGCTGGTATTTCAACCCCTTCGCCTGGCAGTTCCTGTTCATGCTGGGCGCCTTCGCCAGCCTGAACCGGGACAGCCTGCGCCGCCTGACCGGCCGCCATGGCCAGGCGCTGACGATTGCCGCCATCGCCTATCTGGTCTTCGGGCTGTATCTGGCGGCGACCTTCTACACGCCGAGCCTGGTGCCGGCCCTGCCGCAGGCGCTGCATGATGTGATCCACCCGATCAGCAAGACCAATCTGAGCCTGCTGCGCATCCTGCACTTCCTGGCCGCCGCTTATCTGGTCAGCCGCTGGATGCCGGCCAGCGCGTCCTTTCTGACCTCGACCCTGGCCCGCCCGCTGATTGTCACCGGCCAGCACAGCCTGCCGGTCTTCGCCCTGGGCATCGCGCTTTCCTTCACCGGCTATGCGATCCTGCGGGAGGTCGATGGCTCGCTGCTGACCCAGGGGCTGGTCAGCCTGGCCGGCATCCTGCTGCTGGTTGGCACGGCCGAGGGCCTGAAGGCGCATGATGACGCCGTCCGTGCCAAGGCTCGCAGCGTGCCGGGCAATGCCGCCCATGCCTGAGCGTGGCAATCGGCGGACAAAGAAAAACCCCAGCGCCTGACGCTGGGGTTTTTTTGACTCCGGTCCGACGTATCGGATTATTCGGCGGCGACGGTCCCTGCCGAGATTTCCGTGCGGCGGCGATGGGTGACCATCCGCTCATGCAACTCGGTGATGGCCTGGGAGCCGGTCTTCACGAACAGGAAGGGGAAGATGCCGTGGACGAAGCAGGCAAGCCCGGCGCCCAGCAGGCGGGCGGAGAAGGACCACGCCGTGCCCATATGCTCGCTATAGGTTTCGCCCACCGTTTCGGGGTGTTCCGAGAATAACTGGCGAACGCCCATGGCTGTGCTCCTTGGTTCTGATCTGTGATTCAAGGATAAGCCACTGACAGTGAAAGAGTTTGCGATTTTCAGCCTGTTTTGGCGTGACGGCAGCAAATTTATCCTCATAATCGGGTATATGAAGAAAAATATACCTCTGGATGACATAGACCGGCGAATCCTTGCCGCGCTGCAGGCCGATGCCTCCCTGCCGCTGGCGGAGATCGCCCAACTGGCCGGCCTGTCCTCCTCGCCCTGCTGGCGGCGTATCCAGCGGCTGGAGGAGGCGGGGGTGATCCGGGGGCGGGTGGCGCTGCTCGATCCGGAGAAGCTGAATGTCGCCGTCACTGTGTTTGTGGCCGTGAAGACCAGCCGGCACGATGCCGAATGGCTGGATCATTTCGCCCGCACGGTCAGCGATTTTCCCGAAGTCATCGAATTCTACCGGATGAGCGGCGAGATCGATTACCTGCTGCGCGTCGCCGTGCCCGACATTGCCGCCTATGACGCCTTCTACAAGCGCCTGATCCAGCGCGCCCAGCTGACCGATGTCAGCTCCAGCTTCGCCATGGAGACGATCAAATACACCACCGCCTTGCCGCTGGGGTATACGGAATAGGCGGCAGGCTTATTGCACCTGGAAGGGCAGGTTGCCGGTCGCGGCGGCACCCTTTCCATCGCGGATGGTGACATAGAGCCGGTACTGGCCGGGCGCGAGGCCGGAGACCGTCACCCCGTCATCGCCGGTTTTACTGATCGCCTCGGGGAATTTGGCCAGGGCCGGTTCAGAATCGCCGGCTTTCAGCAGCACGGCCTGCTCGGCCATGACTTCCCATTCGACGGTCAGCGGGTCGCCATCCGGGTCGCTGACGCGCAGCCGGGCGGTTGCCGTGCTGCCTTTTAGCCACGAGGAACCCTGCAGGAAACTCAGAACCGCGATGCGCGGGGCGTGATTACCGTCGGGACGCGCGCCGTCCCAGGCCGCCGCCATCATCTCGGCGCTCTGCTGCCATTCGCCGGTCGGCAGCAACAGGCTGTGCCAGCTATAGGTGACTTCCTGCTTCCAGCCCCAAAGGAACAGGATCTGGCCGGCGGTATCCGGGCCAATGGCCTGCAGCTGCTTTTGCAGCAGCTGCGCCTTTTCCGTGCTGGTTGGCTCGATGGCGGCACCCCAAGGGGTCTTGGCGGCCTGCCACTGGCCGATGGCGCCCAGCTCGGTCAGGATAATCGGCCCGGTCCAGCCCTGCGCGCGGACCCGTTCCGGCACGCTGGGCACGCTCTCGCCATAGGAGTTTATGCCCATCACGTCGATGCTGGGGGCGATGCGCTTCACCTTCGCCACCTTGTCGGTGCCGGTTTCGGCCAGGACCGCCATGGTCGGGTGGTTCGGATCGAGCGATTTCACCAGCGCCGCGGCCTCCTCGATGGCCGGCCAGACCTGTGTGTCGTCGGTCAGCTCCGCCTCGACCTCATTGCCGATGCCCCACATCAGCAAGGCCGGGTGATCCTTGTGCGCCTGTACGAATTTGCGCAACCGGCCCAGCTGCTCCTCGACCACGGCGCGGTTGGCGTAGTCAAAGCCCCGGCGCGGGTGTTCCATCCAGAATCCGAGGATCACCTTCAGGCCCAGGCGCTGCGCCTCGTCCAGTACATCCTCGTTATTGTCGCCATAGGTGCGGATGGTGGTGACGCCCAGCTTGGGCAAAATCTCCAGATTGCCCCAGCCGGCAACGCCATGCGCCTGGAAGGGCTTGCCATCAACCAGGATGGTATTGCCCTGCACCGTCACCTTCGGTGCGGCCTGGGGCTGGCCCGCGAACAGCAGAAGGGCGGCGAGGAAGGGAAGGAGAAAGCGCATCGGGTGGCCTTTCGACTTGGGGGTATTTTCGGGGCAGGCGTTGAACCGGTACGTGATTTCCCCATTTCCACGCAGAGAAACATCAAACTGTGGAGAAATGATGGACCCGACAAAATTGCTCGATCAGTTTCTGGGCGGCGATACGAAAGCCCGGCTGCAGCAGGCCGGCGGCACGGCGAAGCAGAAATTCGATTCCTTCGGCGGGGTCGGCGGCTTTGCCGGCGGGGCTGCGGCTGGCGGGCTGCTGGGCCTGCTGCTGGGCAACAAGAAGGTCCGCAAGATGGCCGGTGGCGTAGCCGGCTATGGCGGTGCGGCGGCGCTGGGTGCTCTGGCCTTCAAGGCCTATCAGAACTGGCAGCAGGGCAAGCAGGCCGAGACCGCACCGGCCGCCACCCAGGCCGATATCGCCCAGACCGAGACCCGCTTCCTGCCGGATGCGACGCCGGCTGGCGATGGCCAGCCGTTCCAGCTGTCGCTGATCCGCGCGATGATCGGGGCCGCCAAGGCTGACGGACATGTCGATGCCGCCGAGCAGAAGCTGCTGTTCGAGCAGGTCGAGCAGATGGGGCTAGACGCCGAGGCCAAGGGTTTCGTCTTTGATGCGCTGGGCAAGCCGGTCGATCTGGCCGAGATCGCCGGCGCGGCGCAGACGCAGGAACAGGCGGCGGAACTGTATCTCGTCTCCCGCCTCGCCATCGACCCGGATCACCCGGCGGAGAAGGCCTATCTGGAGGCACTGGCCCACCGGCTGAACCTGCCGGCCGATCTGGTCGCGCATCTGAACCGCCAGGCCGAAGCAGGCCTGCCCGCATAAGGCTCGCTTGGCCAAGAAAAAACCCGCCGGTCGTCACCGGCGGGTTTCAGGTCAGCGATCCGGTCCGGCTTTAGGCGCCGAACTTCGCCTTGGCTTCGATACGGCGGCGGTGCAGAACCGGCTCCGTATAACCGTTGGGCTGTTCGCGGCCCTTGAACACCAGCTCGCAGGCGGCGGCGAAAGCGACGCTGTCGTCGAAGTTGGGGGCCATCGGGCGATACAGCGAATCGCCTGCATTCTGCTTGTCGACCACGGCGGCCATGCGCTTCATGGTCTCGGTCACCTGGTCCTCGGTGGCTATGCCGTGCTGCAGCCAGTTGGCGATGTGCTGGCTGGAGATGCGCAGCGTGGCACGATCCTCCATCAGCCCGACATTGTTGATGTCCGGCACCTTGGAGCAGCCGACGCCCTGGTCGATCCAGCGCACGACATAGCCCAGAATGCCCTGGGCGTTATTGTCCAGCTCCTGCTGCACCTCCTCGGGCGACCAGTTCGGGCGGTCGGCCAGCGGGATGGTCAGAATGTCGGTCAGGCTGGCGCGCGCCCGGCTCTTCAGCTCCTCCTGGCGGGCCGCCACATCGACCTGATGGTAATGCATGGCGTGCAGCGTGGCGGCGGTGGGGGAGGGCACCCATGCGGTGTTGGCGCCAGCCTTGGGATGGCCGATCTTCTGCTTCAGCATCTCCGCCATCAAATCGGGCATGGCCCACATGCCTTTGCCGATCTGGGCGCGGCCGCGTAGTCCGCAGGCGAGGCCGGTATCGACGTTCCAATCCTCATAGGCCTTGATCCAGGGCGTGGCCTTCATGTCGGCCTTGCGCAGCATTGGCCCGGCCTCCATCGAGGTGTGCATCTCGTCCCCGGTGCGGTCCAGGAAGCCGGTATTGATGAAGGCGACCCGCTCCTTCGCGGCGCGGATGCATTCCTTCAGATTGACGGTGGTGCGGCGTTCCTCGTCCATGATGCCCATCTTCAGGGCGTTCTTCTTCAGCCCCAGCAGGGCCTCGACGCGGCCGAACAGCTCATTGGCGAAGGCGACTTCCTCCGGCCCGTGCATCTTCGGCTTCACGATGTACATCGACCCGACGCGGCTGTTCGACGGGCCGGATTTGCGCTCCAGATCGTAGATCGCGATCAGCGCGGTCATGGCTGCATCGAGAATGCCTTCCGGCACCTCCTTGCCCTCCTTGTCCAGCACGGCGTTGATGGTCATCAGATGGCCGACATTGCGCACCAGCATCAGGCTGCGGCCGGGCAGGGTGATCTCGCCGCCCGACGGCCTGGTGTAGGTACGGTCCGGGTTCAGCCGGCGGATGACGGTCTTGCCGCCCTTTTCCAGATCGGCCGACAGCGTGCCGGTCATCAGCCCCAGCCAGTTGCGGTAGACATCCACCTTGTCCTCCGCATCGACGGCGGCGATGGAATCCTCGCAATCCATGATCGTGGTGACGGCCGATTCCAGCACCAGATCGGCGACATTGGCCGGATCGGTCTTGCCGATCGGGTGGTCGGCATCGATGCGGATTTCCAGATGCAGGCCATTATGCGCGAGCAGGATGGCGGACGGCTTGGCCGCGTCGCCCTGATAGCCGACGAGCTGCCCGGCATCCTTCAGGCCGATTTTCTTGCCGCCAGCCACGGTGACGGCCAGCTTGCCGCCCTCGATGGCGTAGTCGGTGGACTCCTTGTGCGAGCCCTCGGCCAGCGGGGCGGCTTCGTCCAGGAAGCCGCGGGCATAGGCGATGACCTTCGCGCCGCGCTTCGGGTTATAGCCGCCGCTGCGGGTGGCGCCGTCTTCCTCGGAAATCGCGTCGGTGCCGTAGAGCGCGTCATACAGGCTGCCCCAGCGGGCATTCGCCGCGTTCAAGGCGTAGCGGGCGTTCATCACCGGTACGACCAGCTGCGGGCCGGCGATCTTCGCAATCTCGGGATCGACATTCCCGGTCGAGACGGCGAAATCCGGCCCCTCGGGCAGCAGATAGCCGATTTCCTGCAGGAAGGCCTTGTACTCGGCCATGTCCAGACTCTTGCCGCGCCGCGCCTTGTGCCAGGAATCAATCTTCGCCTGCATCTCGTCGCGCTTGGCCAGCAGTGCCCGGTTCTTCGGTGCCAGATCGTGCACAATCGCGCCGAACCCGTCCCAGAAGGCGTCCGCCTTGCGGCCGGTGCCGGGGATGACTTCGGTGTTGATGAAGTCGTAGAGGATTTTGGCGATCTTCAACCCGCCCGCTTCGACCCGCTCGATCACGGCATTCTCCATTTTTGGCGTGCAGCCTGGCTGCTTCTCGCTGTTGTTCTAAGGGAACCACAGGGGATGACAAGCCGGGTTTCCCACGCTGCGGAAATGAATCTCATTTATTTTTCTTGGGCGGCGATTGTCCAAACAGAGCGCAAGCAGTAATCTTAGAAAATGCTGATTCAATCGCTTGCCCAACCTTTTTTACAATCCGTCTTTACCGTCCTGTTGGCATTACTGGCGGCATGGTTAGCATTCCATAAATTTAAAAGAGAGCGGATTTGGCAAGCGAAGTTCGATTGTTACACTCAAACCATAGAGTCTTTGCAGGGAATGCTTGACCCCTTAGGGTCTTGGGTAGACGCAGAACAAGAAGGGCGAGAATTATCTGAAGAAAGAGATAATGAATTAAGGAGTAAATACAAAGAATCCAATAAACTTTTCCTTAAATCTTTAGCAATGTCTTATGTTATCCTCCCGGATAATGTGAATTTAATTCTACAGAACTTGAAAGACGATATCGAAAAAAAATATGACACATACTTTGAACACATCGATACGCCATACGGACTTATAAGAAACGCCATAAACGAAATCGCGAAAATTGCAAAAAAAGACCTCGACTACACACCCTAACCCTTCCCACAGACTTTCTGAGTGGCGCCCGATGGCCCGGTCCGACCTGCCGGCGGTGCTGGCGGTGGCGGAGATCGTACATCCGCTCTATCCGGAATCGCCGGCGGTGGCCATCGAGCGGTTGGCGCTGTATCCGGCGGGCTGCCTGGTGGCGGAGCGCGGGGGCGGCCTGCTTGGCTATGCGGTCAGCCATCCGGGCGTGCTGGGCCGGCCGCCGGCGCTGGATGTTTTGCTGGGGACGCTGCCGGGGGAGGCGGACTGCCTCTATCTGCATGATATCGCCCTGCTGCCCGAGGCGCATGGCAAGGGCCATGGCAAGGCGCTGGTTGCCCGGCTGGCGGCACTGGCGCGCAAAGAGGGCTTCGCGCGTCTCGCACTGACGGCGGTGAATAATTCGGCCGGTTACTGGGCGCGGCATGGCTTTCAGCCCTATGCCGGCGATGCGGCGCTTGCCGCGAAGCTGGCCAGCTATGGCGAGGATGCGCTGTATCTGGTGCGGCCGGTCGATTAGCCTGTCGCCCTACCGTTCAACAGGGAGGATTTCATGAGCATCGAACGTATCGACGTCACCACCGGCCCCGGCCCGATCATGAGCCGCGCCGTCATCCAGGGCGACATGGTCTATCTGTGCGGCCTGACCGCCAAGGACCGCAGCGCCGATGTGAAGGGCCAGACGCAGGAGATTCTGGATACCATCGATTCCTATCTCGCCAAGGCCGGCACGGATAAGTCGAAGCTGCTGACCGCGCAGCTCTGGCTGAAGGACATGAAGGATTTCCAGGCGATGAATTCGGTCTGGAACGCCTGGGTCGACCCGAAGAACCCGCCGGCCCGCGCCTGCGTGAATGCCGAGATGGCCTTTCCCGACATCCTGGTCGAGATCATGGTGACGGCGATCAAGTGAGCCTGCCCGAACGCTACGGCATCATCGCGACGGAGCGGCTGTCGATCAGCCTCGGCACCGCCCATCGCGGCTGGGTGTCGGTCTGCACCGTGCCATCGGACAGCAGCGCCGGCATCGAGGGCCAGGTCGCCCAGGTGCTGGCGGCGCTGGACGGGCTGCTGGCCGAGGCCGGGACCGACAGGTCCCGGCTGCTCACCGCCACAATCTGGCTGCGCCGGATGAGCGATTACCCGGCCGCCATCGCCGTCTGGAATGGCTGGGTCGATGCCGCCAACCCGCCGGTCTTCACCTGCTGCCGCGCCGACATGGCCCGCCCGGAAATCCTGGTCGAGATCAAGCTGACGGCGGCTCGTGACGTCTAGTGCAGGCTGAGGCTGATATCGGCGTGGCGGATTTCGCCCGGCTGGATCAGCCCGGTCGAACCGACCGTCACTGAATGCAGCCTGCCCTCCAGGCTGCGCTGCCAGAAATCCAGGAATTTGCGCAGGCCGGGATAGCGCGGGGCCAGGTCGTATTCCTGCCAGACATAGGTTTGCAGCAGGCCGGGATGGTCCGGCAGATGGTACAGGATCTCGGCTGTGGTCAGGCGATAGCCGTTTAACTGCGGGGCAAGCTTGCTCATGCGCGTCCATCTCCTTTCATGTGTCCGCGATTGCGCTCCCATTCTTTTTTCTGTAACTGTGCGACCGCTTAAAACCGCCTGCAATAAAAAATAATAAAATCAATATTTTAGCAGCAAGCCCCCGTGAGTGCTGCTGTTTCGCGGGAAAAGCGACCCCGGCTGCAATTTCTTTTGGCGTCACGCTTCTTGACAGGGAAATCGCCTGCTCTTATCTGTCTGGCACTCGCTCAGGGGGAGTGCTAACAAATCCGTAACAGGCTTTGTCATGCCCCTCTGACGGGGAAGGTAATGGTCGCTGCGCATATCGCGCACCCAACAGGAGGATATCTCATCATGAAGTTTCGGCCTCTGCACGATCGCGTGCTGGTCCGTCGGCTGGAGTCCGAGGAAAAGACCGCTGGCGGCATCATCATTCCGGATACGGCCAAGGAAAAGCCGATGGAAGGCGAAGTCGTCGCTGCCGGCCCCGGTGCCAAGAATGAGCAGGGCGTGGTCAGCCCGCTGGATGTGAAGCCGGGCGACCGGGTTCTGTTCGGCAAGTGGTCGGGCACCGAAGTGAAGGTCAACGGCGAAGAGCTGCTGATCATGAAGGAAAGCGACATCATGGGCGTCATCGAAGGCGTCGCGAAGGGCAAGAAGGCAGCCTGATCCAGGCGCCTGCTGCATTCGCACACACTGTTTTGAAGGAATATGAACATGGCTGCCAAAGAAGTTAAATTCAGCAGCGACGCGCGCGCCAAAATGCTGCGCGGCGTTGACATCCTCGCCGATGCGGTGAAGGTCACGCTGGGTCCGAAGGGCCGCAACGTTGTCATCGAGAAGTCGTTCGGCGCGCCGCGCATCACCAAGGACGGCGTCACCGTCGCCAAGGAGATCGAGCTGACCGACCGTTTCGAGAACATGGGCGCCCAGATGGTGCGCGAAGTGGCCTCGAAGACCAACGACGTCGCCGGTGACGGCACCACCACTGCCACCGTGCTGGCCCAGGCCATCGTACGTGAAGGCAACAAGTCGGTTGCCGCCGGCATGAACCCGATGGACCTGAAGCGCGGCATTGACCTCGCGGTTTCGGCCGTCGTGGAAGACCTGAAGAAGCGCTCCAAGAAGATCGCCACCTCGGCTGAAGTTGCCCAGGTCGGCACCATCTCCGCCAATGGCGAGCGCGAAATCGGCGCGATGATCGCCAAGGCGATGGAGCGTGTCGGCAATGAAGGCGTCATCACGGTCGAAGAGGCGAAGAGCCTGGAGACCGAGCTGGAAGTCGTCGAAGGCATGCAGTTCGACCGCGGCTATATTTCGCCGTATTTCGTGACCAATGCCGAGAAGATGAATGTCGAGCTGGAAAGCCCGTACATCCTGCTGCACGAGAAGAAGCTGTCCAGCCTGCAGCCGATGCTGCCGGTTCTGGAAGCCGTCGTTCAGTCCGGCAAGCCGCTGCTGATCATCGCTGAGGACGTCGAGGGCGAGGCCCTGGCGACCCTGGTCGTGAACAAGCTCCGTGGCGGCCTGAAGGTCGCTGCCGTGAAGGCCCCGGGCTTCGGCGATCGTCGCAAGGCGATGCTGGAAGATCTGGCCATCCTGACCGGTGCGCAGGTCATCTCCGAAGACATCGGTATCAAGCTTGAGACCGTGACCATCGAGATGCTCGGCCGTGCGAAGCGCGTGCTGATCACCAAGGAAGAGACCACCGTCGTCGACGGTGCCGGCAAGAAGAAGGACATCGAAGGTCGCGTCACGCAGATCCGTGCGCAGATCGAAGAGACCTCTTCCGACTATGACCGCGAGAAGCTGCAGGAGCGTCTGGCGAAGCTGGCTGGTGGCGTTGCCATCATCCGCGTCGGCGGCGCCTCCGAGGTTGAGGTGAAGGAGCGCAAGGACCGCGTCGACGACGCGATGCATGCGACCCGCGCTGCGGTTGAAGAAGGTGTCGTTCCGGGCGGCGGTGTCGCCCTGCTGCACGCCCTGAAGGCCCTGGACAAGGTGAAGCCGGAGAATGACGATCAGCGCGTCGGCGTTGAGATCATCCGCCGCGCCATCCAGGCCCCGGCCAAGCAGATCGCCCAGAATGCCGGCATGGACGGCGGTGTCGTCGTCGGCAAGCTGCTGGAGTCCAAGGACCCGAACTGGGGCTTCGACGCCCAGAGCGGCGAATACAAGGACCTGGTGAAGGCCGGCATCATCGACCCGACCAAGGTCGTGCGTACCGCGCTGCAGGATGCCGCTTCGGTGGCCTCCCTGCTGATCACCACCGAGGCGATGATTGCCGAGCGGCCTGAGAAGAAGGCAGCCGGTGGCGCCCCGGATATGGGTGGCATGGGCGGTATGGGCGGCATGGGCGGTATGGACTTCTAAGTCCTTCCAAGCCCGACCCTATCGATCGGGAGAACCCCGGCAGCATCGCTGCCGGGGTTTTTCTTTGCCCAAAATTCGCGCATGCAGGACGATGAACGCGCATACTGTTCAGTGCGGGCCGTTTCATGGTTTAGTAACGGTGTGACATGACAGAAGACGAGGTGACACCGGCAGGCGAACAGACAAGACGGCAGCGCTGAAAAATAAAAACTGCGTCGGCGGATCGGGCAAACCCGACCGGACAGGCGCAGATAGTTCTCAAGGGAGGGCGCCAGAATGAAAGTCAGAAAAAATCCGTCATCGACGGGCATTCCAGAGGATTCGCCGGGCTTCCTGCTGTGGCAATTGGCCAATGCATGGCAGCGTCGGATGCGTCAGGTCCTGGCCCCGCTGGGCCTGACCTATGTGCAGGCAATGCTGCTCTCCGCGCTGGTGAAGCTGGAAGAGCAATACCGCAAGACATCCGTTCCGATCACTCAGGGCGATCTCGCACGGTTCTGCCGGGCCGACGCCACCATGACCTCGCAGGTGCTGCGCACGCTGGAATCCAAGGGATTGCTGGAACGCAGCCGGGGCAATGATGCCCGGGCGCGCCTGCCCAACCTGACGGTTGCCGGCCGCAGCCTCGCCTTGCAGGCCATGCCGGTCACCCAGGCCATCGACGAGGAGTTCTTCGCGCTGGGCCAGGCCGGTGGGGAGGACCACGGCGATGACGGGCTGGTCGTCGATCTGCGGGCGCTGTGGGGCCGGCAGGCGGATCAGGGTTACGACGCCTGATGGTCGCCAGCCGCGATTGACAGGCCAGCCGGGCCTCTCCATCCTCGCGTCTCTTCAACCGGCGGAAAGGTTTTCCGCCAGCAGATAAGATGCATCGGAGGATTGCCATGAGCTTCACCATCGTCGAGCCGGCGAAGGCGCGCCTGAACCGCAGCGAACTGGCCGTGCCGGGCAGCCGGACGGAATTGTTCGAGAAAGCGGCGCGCTCCGCCGTCGACGTGCTGTTCATGGACCTTGAGGATGCCGTCGCCCCGGACGAGAAGCCGCAGGCACGCCGGAACGTCATCCAGGCGCTGAACGAGGTGGATTGGGGTGACAAGGTCGTCTCGGTACGGATCAACGGCCTGGACACGCCATATATGTACCGCGATGTCGTGGATATCGTGGAGAATTGCCCGCGCCTCGATCTGATCATGATTCCCAAGGCCGGCACGGCGGCGGATATCTATGCGCTGGACATGCTGGTAACGCAGATCGAGATGGCCAAGGGCCGCACCAAGCGCCTGGGCTTCGAGATGATCATCGAATCCGCGCTGGGCATGCAGAACGTCCATGAGATCGCGGCGGCCAGCAAACGCAATGAATCGCTGCATTTTGGCGTGGCCGATTATGCCGCCTCGATCAAGGCGCTGACGACCAATATCGGCGGGGCCAACCCGTATTACACAATGCTGACCGATGCCGATGCCGGCGGCGAGCGTCACACCCATTGGGGCGATGTCTGGCACTATGCCATGTCGCGCGTGGTGATTGCCGCGCGCGCCAACGGGTTGCGCCCGCTGGAAGGCCCCTATGGCAATTTCAAGGACCCCGACGGCTTCCGCGCCTCGGCCTTCCGTGCGGCGGCGCTGGGCTGCGAGGGCAAATGGGCAATCCATCCCTCGCAGGTCGATCTGGCCAATGAGGTGTTCACCCCCTCGGGCGCCGATATCGCCCAGGCCCGGCGCATCATCGAGGCCATGGACCAGGCCCAGAAGGAGGGCAAGGGCGCGGTTGCCCTGGATGGCAAGCTGATCGACATCGCCTCGATCAAGCAGGCCGAGGTGCTTGTGAAAAAGGCCGAGATGATCGCCGCCCGGTAAGCCGCCGCCACTGCCCTTGAATTAGCGTTTGCCAAGCGCGACTTGTACAGGACCGGCGGCCCCGTTATGGTGCCGCCGGTTTTTATCGTTACCTTTCTTCGTCACCACGGGCGTGCAAAAGCCGATGCGCAGTTTTCTGGATTTCGAGAAACCCATCGCCGAGATCGAAGGCAAGATCGAGGAGTTACGGCACCTTTCCGGCACCGGCGAGATGAATATCGCCGATGAGGTCGTGCGGCTGGAGGGCAAGGTCGATAGGCTGCTGCGCACCACCTACCAAAAGTTGACACCCTGGCAGAAGGTCCAGGTCGCCCGGCATCAGGACCGGCCGCGCTTCAAGAACATCGTGGCCGATCTGATCGAGGATTTCACGCCGCTGGCCGGTGACCGCAACTTCGCCGAGGATTGGGCGATTCGTGGCGGTCTGGGCCGCTTCCGGGGCCATTCCGTCGTCGTGATGGGTATGGAGAAGGGTGCCACCACCGAGGAACGGGTGAAGCATAATTTCGGCATGGCGAAGCCCGAGGGCTACCGCAAGGCGCGCCGGCTGATGGAGCTGGCCGACCGCTTCGGTCTGCCGGTGCTAACCTTTGTCGATACGGCGGGCGCCTATCCCGGCGTCGGTGCCGAGGAGCGCGGCCAGGCCGAGGCCATTGCGCGCTCCATCGAGACCTGCCTGAAGATCCGCGTGCCGCTGATTGCCAGCATCGTCGGTGAGGGCGGCTCCGGCGGCGCCATTGCCCTGGCGGCGGCCGACCATGTCATCATGTATGAGCACTCGGTCTATTCGGTGATCTCGCCGGAAGGCTGCGCCTCCATCCTCTGGCGCAGCTCAGACCATGCGCAGGACGCCGCCGAGGCGTTGCGCCTGACCGCGCAGGATCTGCTGAAGCTGGGTGTGATCGACGAGATCGTGCCGGAGCCGGTGGGCGGCGCCCATCGCAAGCCGGTGGAAGCGCTGGGCAAGCTGGGCGATGCGGTGGAATCCGCACTGCGCACTTTGCTGCCGGTCGAGGGCGGCCAGCTGCGTGCCAAGCGGCGCGACAAATTCCTCGCCATGGGCAAGCACGGCTTATCCTGATTTAAAGGAAATTCCAGCGCGCGGGGAAACCGCTGTTGCGTCAGACCAGTTGATCGGTCGTGGCACCCCGGTCATCGCCGGCGGGCCGCTCATCAGAGGGGCGCTCGCCGCTCTGTGTGCTCTCCGGCGCTGACGGCTGGCGGCTGACACTGTCGCCATCGACAATGCGCGGCTGGAAGCGTGGGGTCTCCTCGCTCGCAGCCTGTGCCTCGGCCTCGCGCTCATCATCGGCAATGTCGATCTGGCGCCCCCGGGCTTCCCGGTATGCTTCCTGCTGCTCGTACAGCTTCAGCGCTGCCCGCGAGGGAATTTCACGCTGCACTTCGCCGGTCTGGTCGTCGCGAAACTGGAAGAAGACGCGCCGAACCTCGGAATCATAGGAAAGCCGGGTCGGGCTGTAGAGAATCTGGGCTGGCAGGACATCATCCGCGACATTGGCAGGAACGGCTGAATCGACAGAGCCCCGCGCCGGGGTGGCTGCAGGGACGTAGTTTTGTGTCGTCGATACTGACGTGACTGACATTGTGGCGCCCCCATTCTGGGACGGTGAAACCAATACCGCTCAAACTGTCCTTAATATTAACCTTGGCTTAATCAATTGCAAGAAAAAATATCTTGACGGGATTCTGGGTCTGTGATTCGCGCAATTGTTGTGTGCGCCCTGCATGAAACAAGAAATCCCGGCAGGGCGGCCTTGGCCATCCTGCCGGGATTTTTCGTTAACCGTAATGTCTGGCGGTGGCTCTCAGGCGAGCTTGCCGTGGCAGTGTTTGAATTTCTTGCCGGAGCCGCAGGGGCAGAGCGCGTTGCGCTGCACCTTGCCCCAGGTCGAGGCATCGGTCGGATCGACCGGCACGGCATTGGCGGTGACGGAGCCATCGGCCTTCACCGTCTCGTCCAGGGCCGGGTCATGCCGGGTCTCATGCATTTCCTGCGGCTTCGGCTCGAAATCTTCCGGGCGGTTCACCCGCATTTCGACATGGGCCAGCACCGACACCACGGTTTCGCGCAGCCGGTTCAGCAGCCCGTCGAACATCAGGAAGGCTTCGCGCTTGTATTCGTTCAGCGGGTCCTTCTGGGCATAGGCACGCAGCGAGACGCCCTGGCGCAGATGGTCGAGCTGCAGGAGATGGTCCTTCCAGCACTGGTCGAGAATCTGCAGCAGCAGGCTCTTTTCCGCCATGCGCATGATGTCGGGGCCGTAATTGGCCACCTTCTCCGCCATCTTGCGGTCGACGGCGCCGAGGATGCGCTCCTTGATCTCCTGGTCGGCGATGCCCTCTTCCTTGGCCCAGTCGGCGATCGGCAGGTCCAGGTTGAACAGCCGGGCGACCTCGTCATGCAGGCGCGTGGTGTCCCACTGCTCGGCATAGGCGTTGGGCGGGATGCAGGCGATCACCAGATCCTCGATAACCTCATGGCGCATATCGACGATGGTGTGCTGGATTTCGGTGGCGCGCATGATCTCCTTGCGCTGCTCGTAAATGACCTTGCGCTGGTCATTCATCACATCGTCGTATTTCAGCAGCTGCTTGCGGATCTCGAAGTTGCGCGCCTCGACCTTCTGCTGCGCCTTTTCCAGCGCCTTGTTGATCCAGGGATGGACGATGGCCTCGCCCTCCTTCAGCCCCAGCTTCTGCAGCATGCCTTCCATGCGCTCGGAGCCGAAGATGCGCATCAGATCGTCGTCGAGCGCCAGGAAGAATTTGGAGGCACCGGGATCGCCCTGGCGGCCGGAACGGCCACGCAGCTGGTTGTCGATGCGGCGGCTTTCATGCCGCTCGGTGCCGATGACATAGAGCCCGCCGGCGGCCATGACGACGCGCTTGCCCTCTTCGATCTCGGCCGTCACCTCGGCAGTCAGCCGGGCGATCTCTGCCTCGTCCTCGACGCCCTGCAGGCGGGCGGCCAGCGCCATTTCCAGATTGCCGCCGAGCTGGATGTCGGTGCCGCGGCCGGCCATGTTGGTGGCAATGGTCACCGCCCCCGGCCGTCCGGCCTGGGAAATGATGAAGGCTTCCTGCTCGTGGTAGCGCGCATTCAGCACTTCATGCGTCACGCCCTTGGCCTTCAGTGCGGCGGCCAGCTGCTCCGATTTCTCGATGGAGACGGTGCCGACCAGCACCGGCTGCTGGCGCTGCTGACATTCCTGGATCAGCGTGATGATGGCGTCGAATTTCTCGCGCTGGCTGCGATAGACCTCGTCATCCGCATCCTTGCGCGCCATCGGCACGTTGGTCGGCATTTCGACCACTTCCAGGCGGTAGATCTCGTCGAATTCGGCGGCTTCCGTCATCGCCGTGCCGGTCATGCCGGCCAGCTTCGGATAGAGCCGGAAGTAATTCTGGAAGGTGATCGAGGCCAGCGTCTGGTTTTCCTGCTGGATCGTCACGCCTTCCTTGGCTTCCAGCGCCTGGTGCAGGCCTTCCGAATAGCGGCGGCCCTCCATCATGCGGCCAGTGAATTCGTCGATGATGATCAGCTTGTCGTTCTTCACGATGTAGTCGACATCGGGCTGGAACAGCATATGGGCGCGCAGCGCCTGGGTCATATGGTGAACCAGCGAGACATTCTGGGTGTCATACAGATTGCCCTGGGTCAGCATGCCGACCTCGCGCAGCATCTGCTCCATCTTCTCCGTGCCGTCCTCGGTCAGGCTGACGGAACGCTGCTTCTCGTCCTTCTCGTAATCTTCCGGCGACAGGCGCGGAATCAGGACGTTCATCGCCTTGTACAGCTCGGAGGAATCCTCGGCCGGGCCGGAGATGATCAGCGGCGTGCGCGCCTCGTCGACCAGGATCGAATCGACCTCGTCGACAATGGCGAAGTTGAAGTCGCGCTGGGACATATCTTCCAGGCGGAACTTCATGTTGTCGCGCAGATAGTCGAAGCCGAATTCGTTGTTGGTGCCATAGGTCACGTCGGCCGCATAGGCGGCGCGGCGCTCGTCGTCGTTCATCCCGTGCAGGATGGTGCCGACCGACAGGCCCAGGAAATTATAGACCTTCGCCATCCAGGCGCAGTCACGCCGGGCGAGATAGTCGTTCACCGTGACGACATGCACGCCCTTGCCTTCCAGCGCATTCAGATAGACCGGCAGGGTGGCGACCAGCGTCTTGCCCTCGCCGGTCTTCATCTCGCTGATCTTGCCTTCGTGCAGCACCATGCCGCCCATCAGCTGCACGTCGAAGGGGCGCAGGCCCAGCGTGCGCCTGGCGGCTTCCCGGACGGTGGCGAAGGCTTCCTCCAGCAGCGAATCGAGCGTCGCCCCCTCGGCCAGGCGCTGCCGGAAAACGGCCGTCTGGCCCTGCAATTCATCATCGGACAGGGCGGATATCTGCGGCTCAAGGGCGTTGATCGCTTCGACCCGCTTGCGCAGGCGCTTGATCACACGGTCATTCGCTGAGCCGAACAGCGTTTTGGCTAGAGCGCCAAGCATGCGGGAAACCTCGGTGCGTTCCAAGACAGCGGACAGCAATACCCAGTCCACCTGTGAGGCTGACACATAGGGGTATCGTCAAGCACTGTCAACGTCGCCACCGTTAAGTTGGCGGGACGGCGGAAACCGGGCCTCCATGCCCTATATATAATGTGATCGGCCTTGCCGGGGTTTCGCCGGCTGCGCTACTGTCGCCGCGCTTTTGGTGTCTTGCATCGTGCCGGCTCCACCATTGTTAGGAAGAACATATGTCTGTCTCGCGCCTACCCACCCTTCTCGCCATGGCGGTTGCCATGACCTGGTTCGGCGCAGCGCCGGCCCTGACGCAGACGGCGCCTGCCGCCGCGCCGGAAATCAAGACACCGCCCGAGCCCGGCAGCGCCGAAGACACCATCGTCGCCACGGTCGATGGCATGCAGGTCCGCCAGAGCGACATCCTGGCGCTGATCGAGACCCTGCCGGCACAGTACCGGCAGATCCCGATGGAGATGCTGTATCCGGCGCTGCTGGAACGCGCCATTGATGGCGCCCTGCTGCAGCGTGCCGGCGAGGAACGCAAACTGGCCGATGACCCGGTGGTGAAGCGCCGCGTACAGGCCTTTCGCAACCGCATGGTCCAGGAAGAGTACCTGACCCGGGTGATCGACGAGGGCGTGACCGAGGCGGCCATCGAGGAACGCTACAAGAAGACCCTGTCCGAGACCCCCAAAATCCGGGAAGTGCGCGCCAGCCATATCCTGGTCGAGAGCGAGGACGAAGCCAAGGCGATCATCAAGCAGCTTGAGGGCGGGGCCGATTTCGCCGCCATCGCGCGGGAGAAATCCATCGATCCCGGCAAGGATAATGGCGGCGATCTCGGTTTCTTTACCGCCGACCAGATGGTGCCGGAATTCTCTGAAGCCGCCTTTGAGATGAAGCCCGGCAGCCACAGCAAGACCCCGGTTAAGTCGCAGTTCGGCTGGCATGTCATCAAGGTGGCCGAGGCCCGCGACAAGCCGGCGCCGAGCCTGGAAGCAGCGCGCGAGCAGATCAGCAACGAGCTGGCCGAGGAAACCGCCCGCAAGAAGCTGGAAGAACTGCGCGAGAAGGCCACTGTCGAGCGTTTCGCGCTGGATGGCCAGCCGATGCCGCCGCAGGCGGCCCCGAAGTAAGTATCCTGCCTTGCCCGCCTTCGGATGAAACCCGAAGGCGGGCTGTCTTTAATAAGAGTGTCTAACCGGGAGAATCAGCGTGGCCTTGACCGTGTCCCCTTTGGCGCCGGAGAAATTTCCGGACATGCCGCCGATTGCCGGCGTAACCCTGTCCTCGGTCGCGGCGGGCGTGCGCTACAAGGGGCGCACGGACCTGTTCCTGGCCGAGCTGGCACCGGGTACCAGCGTTGCCGGCGCGCTGACCAAGTCGCTGACGGCTTCCGCCCCGGTGGAGTGGTGCCGCGCCAATCTGGCCGAGGGCCAGGCGCGGGCCGTGCTGGTGAATTCCGGCAATGCCAATGCCTTTACCGGCAAGAAGGGCTATGAGGCCGCCGTGCTGACCGCCGAGGCGGCCGGCAAGGCAATCGGCTGCCCAGCCTCCGAGGTCTTCCTGGCCTCGACCGGCGTGATCGGCGAATTGCTGCCGGCGGCGAAGGTGGTGGAGGCCATTCCGGCCCTGCGCCAGGGGCTGAAGCCTGGCAGCTGGGCTGAATCGGCAAAGGCAATCATGACCACCGACACCTTTCCGAAGGGTGCCACGCGGCAGACCCGGATCGGCGATGTGCCGGTGACGATCAACGGCATCTGCAAGGGCTCCGGCATGATCGCGCCGGACATGGCGACGATGCTGGGCTTCGTCTTCACCGATGCGGCGATCCCGCCCGCTATCCTGCAGGAAATTCTGACCCGCGCGGTCGACCGTTCCTTCAACTGCATCACCGTCGACAGCGACACCTCGACCAGCGACACCGTGCTGCTCTTCGCCACCGGCAACGCTGCGCATCTGCCGATCGAGAGCGCCAAGGATTCCCATCTGCGCGATTTCCGCGCGGCGCTGGAGGATATGCTGACCGATATGGCGATCCAGATCGTGCGCGACGGCGAAGGCGCGCAGAAGCTGGTGACCATTGATGTCACCGGTGCTGCCTCGGCCCGTGCCGCCCGGCGCATCGGCCTGGCCATCGCCAATTCGCCGCTGGTGAAGACCGCGATTGCCGGCGAGGACGCCAATTGGGGCCGCATCGTCATGGCGGTCGGCAAATCCGGCGAATGGGCCGACCGCGACCGGCTGTCGATCAGCATCGGCGGCGTGGAAGTGGCCAAGGAGGGGGCGGCCGTCGACGGCTATGACGAGACGCCGGTCGTCGCCCATATGAAGACCCGCGACATTGCCATTGAGGTCGATGTCGGCGTCGGCCGGGGCCGCTCCCGGGTCTGGACCTGCGATCTGACGCATGGATATATCGACATCAATGGCTCCTACCGCAGCTGATCCGGACGATCTCTGCCCGTCGGCGACGGGCAGTGTCGCCCCCGGTCCGAAGCCGGTCGTGCTGGTCGTCGCGGTGGCGCTGGTCGATATCGACGGCCGGGTGCTGATCGCCCGGCGGCCCGAGGGCAAGAAGATGGCCGGGCTGTGGGAATTCCCCGGCGGCAAGGTCGATCCCGGCGAGACACCGGAGGCAGCGCTGGTGCGCGAGCTGAAGGAGGAGCTGGATATCGACACCTCGCAGAGCTGTCTGGCTCCCTTCACCTTCGCCTCGCACAGCTATGATGATTTCCATCTGCTGATGCCGCTGTATATCTGCCGGCGCTGGAACGGGCAGGTCACGGCACGCGAGCATTCGGCCCTGAAATGGGTGCGCCCGATGGAGCTGGCCTCCTACCCCATGCCGCCCGCCGATGTGCCGCTGGTCGCCATGCTGCGGGATTTTCTGTAACGGATTTGTTGCTGGCGTAGAGGCCTGCCGCCTCCTCCACCGTCCTCGCCCTCCCCTCCATCGTCACCCTCGGGCTTGACCCGAGGGTCCATCTGTCCGTGCCAATCGCTCGGTCAATGGATGGTCGGATCAAGTCCGACCATGACGAAGGAGAAGGCGGTGACAGTCACTCCGGCTTTACCTCGATGGCGCCGAGCGCGTCGGCGAGGCGGGCGGTGGCGCTGCCGCGGCGCTTGGGCTGCTGCTGGGCCGCGTGCGGGGTCCAGGCGGTCAGGTAGAGAATCTGGAAGGTGGCGGTGATGCGTCCGTCCGGCCCGGCGAAACGCTCCTGATACAGCTCGGCGGCGCGCAGCAAGGTGGCGCGGCGGGTGAAATGCCGGCGGCGTTCCAGATGGCTGTTGGTCTCCCCCATGCCGCGCAAATCGCGCATCAAAGCGAAGGCATTCTCATAGGTGACGGTCAGCCAGTCGCTGTCGACCACCGGCAGGGCGAAGCCGGCGCGTTGCAGCAGGCCCCCAGCATCGCGCAGATCGGCGAAGGGCGACAGGCGGGGCGACAGCCCGCCCTCGATATCGATTTCCGCCTGGGTCATCACCTCGCGCAGCTCGACCAGCGTGGTGCCGCCCAGCATGGCACCGAGGAACAGCCCATCCGGGCGCAGCGCCTGGCGGATCTGCATCAGCGCGCCGGGCAAATCGTTCACCCAGTGCAGCGACAGGCAGGAGGTCACCAGATCCAGGCTGCCCGGCGCGAAGGGCAGCGCCTCCTCATCAGCAGCGAGGGCAGGGTGTCCATTCCGGGTGGCGGCGCGCGCCATGGCCGGTGAGAGATCGGTCTGGATTACCTGCTCGATGCCGTTGCGGGCGCCGAGGGCCACACCCATCGCCCCCAGATGACAGCCGAGATCGACCACCAGCGGAAACTGGCGGTTGATGCCGTCCAGCCGCTCGGCCAGCCTCTCGGCAATTTCCTGCTTCAGGAAGCCGAAAGCGCCGTAGCCGGCGGCGGCGCGGTCGCGGCAGGCACGGACCGCGCGGCGGTCGAAAACCATCATCGTATCGGACATGGGCGGAATATGGCGCGGCAGACAGCGTCTGCCAACATGCTATCCTCACCCCATGCAGGCGATGGGCATCCTGATCCGGCGGCTGGGCGGCGGCGTGGTCGATGCGCTGCTGCCGCCGCTCTGTCTTGCCTGCCGTGAGCCGGTGGACCGGCAGGGCACGCTGTGCGCCGAATGCTGGACCCGGATCGATTTCATCGGCCCGCCGCACTGCGCCTGCTGTGGCCTGCCTTTCAGCTTTGAGATGACCGAGCAGAGCCTGTGCGCGGCCTGCGTCGCCAGCCCGCCGCCCTATGGCCGCTTACGCGCCGCGATGCGCTATGGCGATGTCGGGCGCAAGCTGATCCTGGGCTACAAGCATGGCGACCAGCTGCATATGACCCCGGCCCTGGCAGGCTGGCTGGAGCGCGCCGGGGCCGAGCTGCTAGCCGAGGCGGAGATCATCGTGCCGGTGCCGCTGCATCGCTGGCGGCTGCTGCGCCGGCGCTATAACCAGGCCGCCCTGCTGGCACTGGCGCTCGGCCGGCGGCGCGGCCTTCCGGTGGCGGTCGATGCGCTGGCGCGGATGCGCAACACCCGCAGCCAGGGCGGGTTGCGGCGGCGCCAGCGCCTGCGCAACCTGGCCGGCGCGATGGCCGTGCCGCCGCTGAAGCGGTCGCTGCTGGCCGGAAAGCATGTGCTGCTGGTCGATGATGTGGTGACCACGGGGGCGACGATTGCGGCCTGCGCGCGGGCCCTGCGGGCCGCCGGCGCGGTGCAGGTCGATGTCATTGCGCTGGCCCGGGTCTTCACCACCGGGGATTAGCACCCATCTAAAGAAAGCGCTGCACAGCCGAAAACCGCCCGGCTATGCTCAGCCATCTTCAGAATGAGGAGCCCGCAATGGCCGAAATCGTCATCTACAGCACCCTGATGTGCCCGTATTGCCACGCTGCCAAGCAACTGCTGACCCAGAAGGGCGTCGCCTTCGAGGAGATCGACGTTACCTTCAACAGCGGCAAGCGGTCGGAAATGCGCGAAAAGGCCGGCGGACGCACCTCGGTGCCGCAGATTTTCATCGACGGCACGCATATCGGCGGCTCCGATGATCTGCACGATCTCGACCGGGCGGGCAAGCTCGACCCGATGCTCCAGGGGACGGCGTAACAGGTTTAAAAGGGGCCAGGAAAAGGGGACGGCATGAGTCAGAAATTCAAGGTCGGTCTGATCCAGACCAATTCCGAGCGCGAGTTCCAGCCGAATATCGATTTCGTCTCCGCCCAGGCGCGGCTGGCGAAGAAGGATGGCGCGGAATTCATCCTGACCCCGGAAATCGCCGCCATGTTCGAGCCGAAGCGCGAGCAGTCGCTGGCCAAGGCGCAGCCTGAGGAAACCCACCCGGCGCTCGCCGCCTGGCGCGATCTGGCGCGCGATCTGGGCGTGTGGTTCCTGGCCGGCTCGCTGTCGATCAGGCTCAGCGACACCCTGCTGGCCAATCGCTCGATCCTGATCGACCCGAAGGGCGGCATCCAGGCGCGCTACGACAAGATTCACATGTTCGATGTGAATGTGAAGGACGGCCAGACCTACCGCGAATCGGCGACCTATCGGCCGGGCGAAAAGGCGGTCGTGACCGACCTGCCCTGGGGGCGGCTCGGCATGACGATCTGCTACGATCTGCGTTTTGCGTATCTGTATCGCGCGCTGGCCCAGGCGGGGGCGGATTTCATCACCATCCCGGCCGCCTTCACCCAGCTGACCGGCGAGGCGCACTGGCATGTGCTGCAGCGCGCCCGCGCCATCGAGACCGGCTGCTTCGTTTTCGCCCCGGCCCAGACCGGCGAGCATGCCGAGGGCCGCAAGACCTTCGGCCATTCGCTGGTGGTCGCCCCCTGGGGCGAGGTGCTGGCCGATGCCGGGACCGAGGCCGGCTTCGTCACCGCCGAGATCGACACCGCCCTGATCGCCGAGGCCCGCCGCATGGTCCCCGCCTTGGGCCATGACCGTGCCTTCACCCTCGACGCCCCGGAAGCCCTCCGCGTCGCGGGGGAGTAGGTTCTATCCCCTCACCGCTGCGATGCGCTGGACCATGGCCGGTTTCGGCTGCGTGACTTCGACATCCTCATAGGCGATGATTCGCAAATCTCCGCGCACGGCGTCCAGCAATTCGCCGGGGCGGAGCAGGAAATCCGGGTTGCTGGGCTTGCCGAAGCGCTCATTGCCGAGGGCGAAGGTCTCGTAGATCAGCACGCCGCCGGGGCCGACCGAGGCGATGAGGTCGGGCAGCAGCGGCCGCCAGAGATAATTCGTCACCACCACCCCGGCGAAATGCTCGCCGCGATAGGGCCAGGGGGAGCCGTCCTCCAGATCGACCGAGACGATCTCGGCTTCCGGATCGGTTGCCAGAGCGGCCATGCCGGTTATGTCGCGGTCAAGGGCGACAACCGGATGGCCGAGGCGGCGGAACAGCCGGCTGTGCCGCCCGCCGCCAGCCGCGACATCCAGCACCGTGCCACCCGCCGGCACCAGTGCCGCAAACCGCTCGACCCAGGCTGAGGGGATATCTGTCGGCGCATGCGCCATTGCCGCTTGCCTCCCGGTGTCTACTTGTTTCAGATGGATGACAGCCCAAAATACAGGGCGCGTCATTTATTCCTCTTAGAGCCAGTAAAGGCCATGATCCGGTACCAGCTTCAGTGCGACAAGAGCCACAGCTTCGATTCCTGGTTCCGGGACAGCGCTGCCTATGACAGCCTGTCGGCGACCGGGGCGGTATCCTGTCCGGTCTGCGGCAGCGCAACGGTTGAAAAGCAGCTGATGGCTCCGGCCATCGGCAAGAGTGCCGCCAAAACGGATGACGCCCCTTCCCAGGCGATGGCCCTGGCCGGCGAGCAACTGCGCCAGCTGCGCGAATTGCGCCGGCAGATCGAGGCCAATGCCGATTATGTCGGCCCGGCCTTTGCCGAGGAAGCCCGCAAGATCCATTACGGTGAGACCGACAGCCGCAACATCTATGGCGAGACCTCGGCTGAGGATGCCCGCGAACTGCACGAGGAAGGTATCGAGTTCGCCGCCATCCCCTGGGTGCCGACGGCGAAGAACTAGCCTCCCGTCGGCCCCGTAATCGCCGGGTCCAGCGCCTGGGCCGCGAAATCGGCCCGCATCTCGATCTTCTGCGTGATGTTCACCACGAGTCCCGCCGGGTCGTGCAGCGTAAAGTGACGCTCGCCCCAGGGCTCGTCGCGCAGCGGTTCGATGAAGGCGAGGCCTTCCGCCTGGAATCGGGCAAACTCCGCCGACGCATCCTCGACATCGACATTCAGGATCAGGCCGGCGCCATTCGTGGCCGGGCGAAAGGCGGGGTGCTGCTCCGGCAAATCCGGCAGCATGAAGCCCATCTCCACCGTGTGCGGATCGCCGCCGCCGTGCAGATGTATGTACCAGTCATTCTCGAACACGGTGCGGAACCCCAGATGCCACACATAGAAATCGCGGGACGCCGTGATGGACGGCGTGACGATGACGGGGGTGAGCAAAGCGATGCGCATCTGTACTCTCCTCTGGTCAGAGCGATAAAATAAACATACAGTATGTTTGTTTATTGACAAGAGGGCATTTCATGCGACGCAGCAATCCCGACCGGACGGCGGCCACCCGGGCCGCCCTTCTGGAAACCGCCCACCGGCACTTTGCCGCGCGAGGCTATGCCGAGACGGCGCTGGAAGATCTGGTGCAGGAGGCCGGCGTCAGCCGGGGTGCGCTCTACCATCACTTCAGCGACAAGCAGGGGCTGTTCGCGGCGCTGGTGGAGCGGCTGCAGGGGGAGGTGGCGGCGCGCATCGATGCGGCGGCCGGTCAGGCAGGGGATCGCGCCTGGGATCAGGTGCAGGCCGGCTGCGTCGCCTTTCTGGATGCCTATCTCGACCCCGCCTTGTGCCGCATCCTGCTGGTGGACGCGCCGTCGGTGCTGGGCTGGCGCGGCTGGCGGGAGGTCGATGCCCGCCATGCCCTGCGCAGCCTGGTCGAAGGGGTGGAGGCGGCGGTGGCCCAGGGCGATATCGTCGCGCTGCCGCCCCGCGCTTTGGCGCATGCCCTGTCCGGCGCGCTGGACGAGGCGGCGCTGATGATCGCCGGTGCCGATAATCCGCAGGAGGCGCGGCGGGAGGCCGGGATGGTGATTGCCCGCCTGCTCGACGGGTTGCGGCGTTAGGGCCGGTCGGCGGCGATCAGCAGGAAGGCGGGGCGCTCTCGCTCCTTCGCCCAGTCGGGATGCTCGGCGATCTGAGCGGCGCTCGGCCCCCATTCCTCCAGCCAGCGTAGCGTAAAGCCGGCCTCGGTCAGCAGGCGGATATAGGTGCCGATGGTGCGGTGCTGCTTCACCACGCCCTCGGCCAGCCAGTCGGTGCTACGCGGCCCTTCCGCCAGATAGCGATTTACCGGCCAGACTGGCCCGCCGGCGGCGCTTTCTGTCCAGCCAGCAGGGGACGGCGCGGTGAGGATCGGGTGCTCGACCGAAAAGACGATCCGGCCGCCCGGAACCAGCGCCGCCTGCACGGTTTTCAGCAGCCCGCCCAGAGTCTCCAGATAGTGGAAGGCCAGCGAGCTATAGGCGAGGTCGATGCTGCCCGGTGCAATCTCGAAACCCTCCAGATCAGCACGGGCGTAGGTAACCACCGGTTCCGCCGTCTCGCCGCGGGCGCGGTCCAGCATGCGCTCCGAAACATCGACGCCGTGCACCGAGGCCGCCCCCTGCTGTGCTGCCCAGCGGCAGAACCAGCCAAAGCCACAGCCCAGATCGAGCACACGCAGCCCCTTGAGATCGGGCAGCTGCGCCTGCAGGGTCGGCCATTCCGGTGCCGCCTCCAGCCCATGCACGGAGCGCGGCAGCTGGCTGTAACCGGCGAAGAAGCCGGGATCGTCGTAGATGTTCTGGGTCACGGCCGTGTCGCGAAGGCCATGTAGTTCACCTCCAGCTTCGGACCGGCGGAAAAACGGTCGGTAACCGGGCTGTACTCGATGCCGGTCAGGTCACCCAACTCCAGCCCCTGCCGGCGCAAGGCAGCGGCCAGTTCCGAAGGACGGATGAATTTCTTCCAGTCATGCGTGCCGCGCGGCAGCCAGCGCAGGACATATTCCGCCCCGATGATGGCCATCAGATAGGATTTTGGCGTCCGGTTCAGCGTCGAGAGTGCCAGCGCGCCACCGGGCCGGGTCAGGTCGCGGCAGGCGCCCAGAAAGGCGCCGACATCCGAGACATGCTCCAGCACTTCCATGGAGATCACGGCGTCGAAGGATTCGCCGGCCTCGACCATCGCCTCGGCGGTGGTGGCGCGGTAGTCGATCTCCAGCCCGACCGTCTCGGCATGCGCCTGCGCGGCGGCAATGCCCTCGGCGGCGGCGTCGATGCCGGTGACGGTGGCGCCCATCCGGGTCAGCGGCTCGCAGAGCAGCCCGCCGCCGCAGCCAACATCGACGAGGCGCAGGCCGGACAGCGGTTTCTGCGCCTCGGCATCCAGCCCGAAATGCGCGCAGAGCCGGTCGCGGATATAGCCCAGCCGCACCGGGTTCAGCCGGTGCAGCGGCCGGAACGCGCCATCGGGATCCCACCATGCATCGGCAATGGCGGCGAACTGGGCGATCTCCTGCGGATCGACGGTGGTGTTCATCGCGGCGCCCCTGTCAAAAAGGTCGAGGGTCAAAAAGGTCGAGGAAGGCGAGTCCGGCAGCCTTGCCCCGAACACAACCCTCAGAGTATGTATTGGCCCGGCTTGCGCCCGGCAACCTGTCTTTCGGTAATCGGGGCGCCTGTGACTTGGCCGAAGGGGCTGTGATGGCGCGTATCGTGATGAAGTTTGGCGGCACCTCTGTCGCCGATATGACCAGAATCAAAGCGGTGGCCGAGCGCGTGAAGCGCGAGGTGGACGCCGGCAATGAGGTTGCCGTTGTGGTTTCCGCCATGTCGGGCGAGACCAACAAACTGGTCGCCTTCACCCGCGAAGCCTCATTGCTGCATGATGCGCGCGAATACGACACCGTCGTCGCTGCCGGCGAGCAGGTGACCGCCGGGCTGACCGCGCTGGCCCTGCAGGCCATCGGCGTGAATGCGCGCTCCTGGCTGGGCTGGCAGATTCCGCTGCGCACCGATGGCGTGCACAGCAAGGCCCGCATCCTGGGCATCGATACCGATGATCTGATCAAGCGCATGAAGGACGGCCAGTTCCCGGTTCTGGCCGGCTTCCAGGGTCTGGGGCCGGATAACCGCATCACCACGCTGGGGCGCGGCGGGTCGGATACCTCGGCCGTGGCGCTGGCGGCGGCACTGCATGCCGATCGCTGCGACATCTTCACCGATGTGGACGGGGTTTATACCAGCGATCCGCGCATCGTGACGAAAGCGCGCAAGCTGGATAAGATCACCTATGAAGAGATGCTTGAAATGGCGTCGCTCGGGGCCAAAGTCCTGCAGACCCGCTCGGTCGAGCTGGCGATGAATCACGGGGTTCGTGTCCAGGTACTGTCCAGCTTCGTGGACATGCCCGGCACCATGGTAGTCGACGAGGAAGAAATCGTGGAACAGCAAGTCGTCAGCGGCATCGCCTATTCGAAGGACGAGGCGAAGATCACTCTGGTGAAGGTGGCCGACCGGCCGGGCATCGCCGCCGGCATTTTCGGGCCGCTGGCCGATGCGGCAATCAATGTCGACATGATCGTCCAGAACGTGTCGGAGGACGGCAAGTCGACTGATTTGACCTTCACCGTCACCAAGGCCGATCTGGACCGCACCGTGCAGGTGCTGGAATCGCGCAAGGCCGATCTGGACTACAAGGCGATCACGCCGGACCCGAATGTGGTCAAGATCTCGGTCATCGGCGTCGGCATGCGCAGCCATGCCGGCGTGGCCCAGACCATGTTCAAGACGCTGGCCGAGCGTGGCATCAACATCCAGGTCATCTCCACCTCGGAGATCAAGATCAGCGTGCTGATCAACGAGGAATATACCGAGCTCGCCCTGCGCGCGCTGCACACCGCCTACGGGCTGGACGCCGCCTGACGATGATCCACACCGCCCTCCGCATGACGAAAGGCACTGCCATCCGGCAGGCCTGTCGTCATGCGGGTATGGCGGTCCGATGGCAGAATACCCTCCACAAGCCGAGCCGGCCCGGGACCCTGCGCTGATGTCAGCCGCAAATTTTCGTCCCCAGCCGCGTCAGATGCTGAAGCGGCTGCGCGATGTCATGGCCGGGCCGGGCAGCGCGCAGCACCGCCTTGAACAGGTCGTCAAGGTGATCGCCGCAGATATGGTGGCCGAGGTCTGCTCGGTCTATATCAAGCGCGCCGGCGACATGCTGGAACTCTTCGCCACCGAGGGGCTGAAGCCCGAAGCGGTGCACCAGACCCGCCTGCGCGTCGGCGAGGGTCTGGTCGGCGATATCGGCGCCCATGCAAGGGCGCTGGCGCTGGCCGATGCCCAGGCGCATCCGCAATTCGCCTATCGCCCGGAAACCGGCGAGGAGGCCTATGCCTCGCTGATGGGCGTGCCGATCCTGCGTTCCGGCCGGGTGCTGGGCGTGCTGGTGGTGCAGAACAAGACCCGCCGGCAATACGCCGAGGAGGAGATCGAGCATCTCGAGACCATCGCCATGGTGCTGGCCGAGCTGGTCGCCACGGGCGAGCTGATCAAGCCGGCCGAGATGCTGGCGACCGAGGGCAATGCCATGCTGCCCTCGCGGCTGGAAGGCGTGCGCATCAATGGCGGGCTGGGCATTGGCCATGCCGTGCTGCATCAGCGCCGGGTCATCATCCGCAAGGTGGTCGCCGAGGATGCCGATGAGGAAATCCTGCGCTTCCGGGCGGCGCTGGCCGGCATGCAATCGGCCATCGACCAGATGATCGACGCGGTCGACCGCGAGGGCGAGCATCGCGACATTCTGGAAACCTACCGCATGTTCGCCGAGGATCGCGGCTGGATCGGCCGCATTGCCGAGGCGATCAAGACCGGCCTGACAGCCGAGGCGGCGGTGCAGAAGGTGCAGAACGACACCCGCGCCCGCATGGCCCAGGTGACCGATGCGTATCTGCGCGAAAGACTGCTCGACCTGGACGATCTGGCGGCCCGGCTGCTGCAGCATCTGTCCGGCGATGTCGATCTGCTGGTCGAGATGCCGCCGAGCGACGCAATCCTGATCGCCCGCTCCATGGGGCCGGCGGAACTGCTGGATTATGACCGCACGACCCTGCGCGCGCTGGTGCTGGAGGAAGGCTCCGCCACCTCGCATGTCGCCATCGTTGCGCGGGCGCTGGACATTCCGGTCGTTGGCCGTGTCTCGGGCATCCTGGCGAAGGTGGAATCGGGCGATCAGATCATCGTCGATGGCGATAACGGCCTCGTCATGGTGCGGCCCGGCGACGATGTCATGGAGCATTTCGCCACCGCCATCGTGGCGCGCCAGCAGCGCCAGGAATCCTTTGCCGCGATGCGCCATCTGCCGGCAACGACAGTGGACGGGACGGATGTGTCGCTGCTGCTGAATGCCGGCATGCTGGCAGATCTGTCGCATGTCGACGAGACCGGAGCCGCTGGCGTCGGGCTGTACCGCACCGAAATCCCGTTCATGATCCGCTCGGCCTATCCTGATCTTGCCAGCCAGATCGATATCTACCAGCGGGTCCTCGACCGGGTCGGTGGCCGGCCGGTGGTGTTTCGCACCCTGGATGTCGGCGGCGACAAGAGGCTGCCCTATTTCAGCTATGACGATGACGAGAACCCGGCGATGGGTTGGCGGGCGATCCGCATTTCGGTCGATCGCCCGGCGATGCTGCGCCAGCAGCTGCGCGGCATGATCCGGGCCGCCGCCGGCCGGCCACTGTCGATCATGTTCCCCATGGTCTCCGAAGTGGCTGAGCTGGATATCGCTTTGGCGGTGTTGCGGCTGGAGGTAGCGCGCGAGGAGGCGCGGGGCGGCGCGGTGCCGGCGCCGTTGTCGGTTGGCGTCATGATCGAGGTGCCGTCGCTGTGCTGGCAGATCGACCAGGTGCTGCAACGGGTCGATTTCCTGTCCGTTGGCAGCAATGATCTGATGCAGTTCCTGTTCGCCAGCGACCGCGGCAGCCCGACCATGGCGGATCGCTTCGATACGCTGGCGCCGGCCATGCTGAAGCTGCTGCACATGCTGGCGCACAAGGCCAATCAGGCGGGCAAGCCGATCACCGTCTGCGGCGAGATGGCGGGCCGGCCGCTGGAGGCGATGACGCTGCTGGCGCTGGGTTACCGGCGGCTTTCGATGAACCCGGCGGCCATCGGGCCGGTGAAGACGATGGTGCGCAGCCTCGATATTGCGGCCATCAGCCCCTATGTCTGCGGGCTGCTGGAGGCGACCGATCATTCCTTGCGCCAGAAGCTGCGCTCCCTGGCCCGGGATCACGGTGTACTCACCTGAAAATTTCGCGCCGCAGCATAGTAATTGCTAATGCGGTTTCTGTGCGCTATTCTGCAGATGATTGATTCTCCTGCTGATTCCGGTTCGGGGGGACTGGCGTCACAGGCTACCGCAGCGATTGAGGGTGGCGGTGCTGAAAAGCAACAAACGTCTCAACATGTTGGACATTGAAGAAGTGTCCGGCGTGGATGGCAAATACGAACCGGGCTTCGGGTCCGGCGCGTCGCCGTCCCATATCGGGGCGACATTGCAGCGCGCCCGCATTGCTGCGGGCTACGAGATGCGCGATGTCGCGCAGCATCTGCGTGTCCGGCAGGTGTATCTTGAGGCGATTGAGGACGGCCGCCACAACGATTTGCCCGGCCGCACCTACGCCATCGGTTTCGTGCGCACCTATGCCGAGATGCTTAAGCTGGATTCCACGGCGCTGGTGAACCAGTTCAAGGCGGAAACGGTCGGCCTGCCGCTGCGCACGCAACTGGTCTTCCCCTCGCCTCCGCCTGAGGGCCGTATTCCCGGCGGTGCCATCCTCTTTGTCTCCGTCCTTGTGGCGCTGGTCGCCTATGGCGCCTGGTATTATGTCTCGGTGACCGAAAAGGGCCTGGCCGAGCTGGTGCCGGCCGTGCCGGATCGCCTGGCGGCCCTGCTCGACCGGCAGCCCGCGACTGAAATTGCGCCGACCTCCTCTGCGCTGGAGGCCGTGGCCTCGATACCGCGCGGGGAAGAGCCGGTCCTGCCGGCGCCCGGCAGCGCCGCTGTTGTCCTGCCGGCTCCGGTGCCTGCGCCGATGTCCACTGCACCTGCGCAGCCGGCGGCCCCGGTTGCCGCACCGCTGGCATCAACGCCTGTTCCGACGACGCCTTCTGCCGCTTCGGCTCCCTCTGCGCCAGCCGAGACCGCCCGCGCCGAAGACGCCGCCGAGGAGGATGAAACCACACCGGCCCCCTCCACGGCCTCGGGCGAGGCTGATCCCAACGCCGCCCTGACCGTGGCGCGCACGGACGCGGCTTCTGAACCGGTCCAGCCGCCGGCCCAGTCTGCCACTCAACCGGCAGCCCCGCAGCCGGCCCCGACTGCCGTTGCCTCGCTGCCGGCCCCGCCGGCGCCCGATGCGGCCGGTAATTCGGCGGGTGCCCGGATCGTGCTTCAGGCCCGCGACGAGGTCTGGGTGCAGATCCGAGATGGCGACAGCGTGTTGATGACCCGAATCCTGCGCAAGGGCGATGTCTACCGCGCCCCCAATCGCAGCGGGCTTCTGCTGCTGACCGGCAATGCCGGTGCTCTCGATATTGTGGTCGATGGCAAGGTTACGCCCTCGCTGGGGCCTGTCGGCGCGGTGCGCCGCGATATAGCACTCGATCCCGAGCGGCTGCTGAACAACACCGCCCTGCGGCAATAAACGCCGGTTTTCACGCGCGGGCGCTTGATACTGCAGGCGGCTGCGCGCACTTTAGGGGCGACTTTAAAACACTTCCCCAAGGACGGGAGAGACGCCCATGAGCGTTCGCCCCTATCGCGATATCCAGCGCCGCAAATCGCGGCTGATCCATGTCGGCCCGGTGCCGGTCGGCGGCGATTCGCCGATCACCGTGCAGACCATGACGAACACCCTGACGCCCGATGTTGCGGCGACGGTCGCGCAGATCCGCGCCTCGGCCGAGGCCGGTGTCGATATCGTGCGCGTCTCCTGCCCGGATGAGGATTCCACGGCAGCGCTGGCGGAGATCGTGCGCCAGTCGCCGGTGCCCATCGTGGCCGATATCCATTTCCACTATAAGCGCGCCATTGAGGCGGCGAAAGCCGGGGCGGCGTGCCTGCGGATCAATCCCGGCAATATCGGCTCGGCCGCGCGGGTGCGCGAGGTGGTGCAGGCGGCGAAGGATCATGGCTGCTCCATGCGCATCGGCGTGAATGCCGGCAGCCTGGAAAAGCATCTGCTGGACAAATATGGCGAGCCTTGCCCCGAGGCGATGGTGGAAAGCGCGCTCGATCATGCCCGGATTCTGGAAGACAACGACTTCTTCGAATTCAAGATCAGCGTGAAGGCCTCCGACGTGTTCCTGGCCGTCGCCGCCTATCAGGGGCTGGCGGATGCCTGTGACTACCCGCTGCATCTGGGCGTGACCGAAGCCGGTGGCCTGCGTGCCGGCACCATCAAATCCTCCATTGGCCTGGGCAGCCTGCTCTGGGCCGGCATCGGCGACACCATCCGCGTCTCGCTCTCGGCCGATCCGGTCGAGGAGGTGAAGGTCGGCTACGACATTCTGAAATCGCTGGGGCTGCGCCGGCGCGGCGTCACCGTGATCTCCTGCCCGTCCTGCGCGCGCCAGCAATTCCAGGTCATCAAGACCGTCGAGGTGCTGGAGGAGCGGCTGGCCCATATCACCACACCGATGACCGTATCGGTGATTGGCTGCGTGGTGAACGGGCCGGGCGAGGCGCGCGAGACCGATATTGGTTTCACCGGCGGGGGCAATAACACGCATCAGGTCTATGTGAACGGCCTGCCGGATCACCGGCTGAAGGACGAGAACATCGTTGACCATCTCGTCAAGCTGATCGAGAAGAAGGCGTCGGAGATCGAGGCGGCGAATGATGCCGCCGCGCAGCCCTCCGCCGCCGAATAGATTTCCCGTTCCAGGAGACTGAACAGCGTGGCTTCCCTGCAGCCGGCCCGCGGCACCCATGATCTGTTGCCGGAGGATTTCCGCCGGCACGCCCGCGTCATCGATATCGCCCGCGAGACTGCCGGCCTCTATGGCTTCGCGCAGATCGCCACGCCGATCTTTGAATTCACCGATGTCTTCCAGCGCACGCTGGGCGACACTTCCGACATTGTCACGAAGGAGATGTATACCTTCACCGACAAGGGCGGGGAGCAGGTGACACTGCGTCCGGAAGGCACGGCCGGCGTGGCCCGGGCGCTGATCTCCAACGGTCTGTCGCAGCATCTGCCGCTGAAATATTTCTATGCCGGCCCGATGTTCCGCTACGAGCGGCCGCAGAAGGGCCGCCTGCGCCAGTTCCACCAGATCGGCGTGGAATTGCTGGGCGTCGCTGGCCCGCAGGCCGATGTCGATGTGCTGGCCACTGGCCAGCATATTCTGGAAGCCCTCGGCATCTGGCAGCACACAAGGCTGGAGCTGAACACGCTGGGTGACCCGGAAAGCCGCGATGCCTATCGCGCCGCTTTGGTCGCCTATTTCAGCGATCATCTGGAGACGCTGTCACCGGACAGCCGCGAGCGGCTGTCGCGCAATCCGCTGCGCATTCTGGATTCCAAGGATGAGGGCGACCGCAAGCTGGTCGCCGGCGCGCCGGGTTTCGGTGAGTATCTGAACCAGCTGTCGCAGGATTTCTTCGGCCAGGTGACCGAGGGTCTGACCGCGCTGGGCATCCCCTATACGCATAATCCCCGGCTGGTGCGTGGGCTGGATTATTACACCCATACCGCCTTCGAATTCGTGACCGAGGCGCTGGGCGCGCAGGGCACCGTGATGGCCGGCGGGCGTTATGACGGGCTGGTCGGCATGATGGGCGGGCCGCAGACGCCGGGCATCGGCTGGGCGGCGGGCATCGAGCGCCTGGCCATGCTGCTGACCGAGGTGCCGGAGGCACCCCGCCCCATCGCCATCATCCCGGTCGGTGGGGCAGAAGAGGCGGAGGCGCTGCGCGTCGCCCACCGGTTGCGCCGCGCCGGCTATGTGATCGAGCTGGGCTATGGCGGCAATGTCGGCAAGCGTATGAAGCGGGCCAACAAGCTGAATGCCCGGGCGGCGCTGCTGCTCGGCGAGGCCGAACTGGCCCGGCAAATCGCCACGCTGCGCGACCTCGACAGCGGTGAGCAGGTGGAAGTCCCCCTGGACCAGCTCGAGGATCGCCTGTCGATCTTCCGCTAGGGCATGGCGGTCAGCCGGGCGCATCCCGGCCACTTCACCGTGGCCGGCTTCAATCATCGCGGATGCCCGGTTGCCCTGCGCGAGCAGATCTATGTCGAGGATGTGGAGCAGCCGGAGATGCTGGCCCGCTTTCGCGAAGCCGGGGTGGCCGAAATACTCATCCTGTCGACCTGTGACCGGGTGGAGCTGTGGATGGCCGGGGACGAGGCCACAGCGCTGGCGGCGCTGGACCAGCTGGTTGCTGCGGCCGGGCTCGATCCGGCGGTGCTGGCCGGCTATCGGCATCTGATCACCGGCGAGGCAGCTTTGCGCCATGCCTTTGCCGTGGCCGCCTCCCTGGAAAGCCAGGTGATCGGTGAGCCGCAGGTGCTGGGGCAGGTGAAGGCCGCCCATCGCCTGGCCCGCGATATCGGCATGGTCGGCCCGGTGTTGGAACCGGTGCTGCAGGCGGCCTATCAGGCGGCGAAACGGGTGCGCACGGAAACCGCCATCGGCGAGCGGCCGGTCAGTCTGGCGGCGGCGGCCTGTCAGCTTGCCCGCGACGTGCAGGGCGACCTGTCGCGCTGTGCCGCGCTGCTGCTGGGGACCGGCGAGATGGGCGAGTTTCTGACCGCACAGCTGCTGGCCGCCGGGCTTGGCCGGGTGACCGTGATCGGCCGGACCGCGCGCCGGGCGGAGGCAGTGGCGCGGCGTCTCGGCGGCCATTTCGCGACGCTGGAGGAATTGCCCCAGGCACTGCCTGCGGCGGATATCGTCGTGGCGTGTCACGGCGAAGGGCGCTATACGCTGAGCGCCGACAGCGTCGAGGGGGCGTTGCGCCAGCGCAAGAGACGGCCGGTCTTCCTGATCGACCTGGCGGTGCCCGGCGATATCGAGCCCTCGGTGAACCGGCTGGACGATGCCTTCCTCTATGATCTGGGGGAGCTGGAGCAGGTGGCGCTGGATGGCCGGTCGCGGCGCGAATCCGCGTCCGGCGCGGCCTGGGCGCTCGTCGAGGCGGAGCTGGCGGCCTTCGGACGGCATGAGGCGGAACGCGAGGCCGTGCCGGCGCTGACGGCGCTGCGGGGAGTGTTCGAGACAGCACGCCAGACCGTGCTGGACGATCTGCCGGAAGGTGAGGAGCGCGCGGCCATCGACCGGGCGACGCGGCTTCTGGTGAACCGGCTGCTGCACCGCCCTTCGGCCGGGCTGCGCCGGCTGGCGGCGGAAGGCCGGGACCAGGCGGCGGCGGAAGCCCTGCTGCGCCGGTTGTTCCTGGATGCGGGTGACGAAGAACCGAAGGACGAGGAGTAGAGTGGGTGGATCTGACGCATAAGCTGGACCGCGTGGTCTCCCGGCATAATGAATTGCGCGCGCTGCTGTCTGCCTCCACGCCGATGGACACGCAGAGTTTCGCGCGCATGTCGAAGGAATATTCCGACCTGGAGGCCGTGGTCGAAAGCATCAACGCCCTGCGCGCCGGCGAGGCGGAGCGTGACGGGCTGGTCCAGATGCTGGCCGATCCGGCGACCGATGCGGAAATGAAGTCGATGGCCGAGGACGAACTGGCCGTGCTGGAGGATCGCCTGACAAGTCTGGAGCAGGCGGTGAAGATCGCCCTGCTGCCGAAGGACGAGGCCGATGCCAAGAACGCCATCCTTGAGGTGCGCGCCGGCACCGGCGGCGACGAGGCCGGGCTGTTCGCCGCCGAATTGTTCGAGATGTATCGGCGTTACGCGGCGCTGCGCGGCTGGCGCTTCGAGGTGATGGAAGTCTCCGAGAATGATGTCGGCGGGATGAAGGAAGGCATTGCCACCATCACCGGCGCCAATGTCTTCGCCCGGCTGAAATACGAATCCGGCGTGCACCGGGTGCAGCGCGTGCCGGCGACCGAGAATCAGGGCCGCATCCACACCTCCGCCGCCACCGTCGCCGTGCTGCCGGAGGCCGAGGAGGTGGACGTGCATGTCGAGGACAAGGATCTGCGCATCGATGTGTTCCGGGCCAGCGGGCCGGGCGGGCAGTCGGTGAATACCACCGACAGCGCCGTGCGCATCACCCATCTGCCGAGCGGGCTGGTGGTCAGCCAGCAGGACGAGAAATCGCAGCATCGCAACAAGCAGAAGGCGATGAAAATCCTGCTCTCCCGGCTCTACGATCTGGAGCGCGGCAAGCTGGATGCCGTGCGCTCGGCGGAACGCAAGAGCCAGGTCGGCTCCGGCGACCGGTCGGAGCGTATCCGCACCTATAATTTCCCGCAGGGCCGGGTCACCGACCACCGCATCGGCCTGACCCTGCACAAGATCGAGAAGGTCATGCTGGGCGAGGCGCTGGACGAGGTGATCGACGCGCTGACCGCCGAGGACCAGGCCGAGCGGCTGTCGGAGCTGGCGTGACGCCCAGAATCGCCGGGCTGCTGGCGGAGGCGGCGTCCCGCCTGGACGCCGCCGGGGTGGAAGACCCCCGGCGCGATGCCCGGCTGCTGCTGGCCGAGGCACTGGGCGTGCCGGCGCACCGGCTGATCCTGGAGCCGCACGAAGCGGTGCCGGAGGCGGCCGCCCGTCTGTTCACAGCCTATATGGACCGGCGGGTGGCGCGAGAGCCGGTGGCCCGCATCCTGGGACGGCGGGAATTCTGGAGCCTCGATTTCCGCGTTACCCCGGCAACGCTCGATCCGCGCCCCGACAGTGAGACACTGGTGGAGGCGGTGCTGGCCGCCTTCCCGGACCGCAGCCGGGCGCTACGCGTCGTGGATTTCGGCACCGGCACGGGCTGCCTGCTGCTGGCGGTGCTGTCGGAATATCCCCATGCCACCGGGATCGGCATCGACATGGCGCCGGAGGCGGTGGCGACAGCGCGGCTGAATGCCGGAGATCTCGGCCTGGCCGACCGGGTGGAGATCCGGCTGGGTGACTGGGGGCAGGGGATCGAGGGGCCGTTCGACATCATCCTGTCCAACCCGCCCTATATCGAGGCCGGTATTGTCAGCACACTGGCGCCGGAAGTGGCGCTGTTCGATCCCGTCCTGGCTCTGGCCGGGGGGGATGACGGACTGGCAGCCTATCAGGCGCTGATGCCGCATGTTGCCCGGCTGCTGGCACCGGAGGGGCGGGGTTTTCTGGAGCTCGGTGCCGGGCAGGGCGATGCGGTCGCGGCCATAGCCGGCGACAGCGGATTGGCCGTGCTGGAACGGCGCGCCGATCTGGCCGGGATTACCCGCTGCCTGGTACTGGGTTATCAGGGGCACTGACAAGTCTTTGCGCCGCAAGGCGATAAAAAGTGTTGGACAGGAGCGAATTACCGACTAGGTTGACAGCGGCTGAACGCCCGGCGGCTTATACGTTGCAAAACGTTACGCCACGCTCCCCTGAATATTGGCGGTGCGTCTTACGAGACGGACCAAGGTGCTACCGGCCCGGCGTTATATGCCCATTTACAACGTGTAGAATGGTGCCATGAGACAAGGTCCTCATCAGAAGCGCTCGCGTGGGCGTGGCAACGGCGGCGGTAATGGTGGTGGTGGCGGCGGTGGTCGCAAGCCTAATTCGTCCCCGAGAATTCATAATTTCGATAGCAATGGGCCGGAGGTTCGTATCCGCGGCACAGCCTATCAGGTTCATGAAAAATACATGGCACTGGCGCGGGACGCCTCTGCCGCCGGCGACCGCATCCGGGCCGAAAACCTGCTTCAGCATGCCGAGCATTATCTGCGCATCATCCAGGCCGAAGAGGCCGCGCAGGCGGAGTATGAGGAAACCCAGTTCCGCAACAATGGCGGCCGCGACCGTCAGGGCGGCGAGCAGCGCCAGGGTGAACGCCAGTCCGGTGACCGCCAGGGCGGCGATCGCCAGAATCAGGGCGAGCGCCAAGAGCGGAATTACGACAACCGCTCCGAGTCGCGCAGCGAAGGCCGTGGCGAGAACCGGTCGGAGAATTATAACCGCGACCAGGATGACCGCTATTCCAGCCAGGGCTCGTCCTCGGACGAGTCAGGTGATGAGTCTGATGGTCAGTCGGTGATGCTGAATGACGAGCGCGAGCAGGGTCGCCAGCGCAACAACAACAACAATCGCAACGACAACGCCTATCGCGGCGAGGAACGTTCCGCCCGTGGGCGGGGCCGCGAGCGCAATCGTGACGATCAGAACACCGATGATGATGCTGATGGCCTGCAGCGCATGATGGGGGCGGCCCCGGTTGAAGCCGCTCGCAGCGAAGCGCCGCAGCAGGAGGCGCCGGTGCGTCGCACGCGTCGTCCGCGTGCCGAGGTCGAGGCCCCGGTCGCCGAGGCTGCTGCCCCGCCGGTCCCGGCTGCTGATGAGCCCGCAGCGGAGGCCGTGGCCCCGCGCCGCCGCCGTACCGTGCGCAGCCGCGCCGAGACGCCGGAGCAGGGCGTCCTGCCGGTCAAGGAAGAAAGCGGCGCGGCCTGATCCGGCCGATCCGTTAAAACAGCAAAACCCCGGCAGCGATGCCGGGGTTTTTGTTTGTGCGCCGGGGTTTTTTGTTTCTACTACGTCAGAATTTCCAGGCTGTCGCCGGGGGCGATGCGGCCGGGTTGCTCGACAATGGCATAGACGCCCATGTCGATATGGTTGAAGCCGCGGCGCAGGGCCAGCGGGATATTGGCGTCGCGCTCCGCCGTGGCAGGGTTCACATTGGTTGCCGCACAGCGGTCGATGCGCTTGCCGATTTTCAGCACAGCACTGCCGATGGCGATCCGCGTCTCCGGCTGCCAGGTGAATTCTTCCCAGGCCGGCAAATCGTCGAGGTAAAGATTGCCGCGAAAGCGCAGGGGATCGACCGGCCCGCCGACAACCCGCTCCAGATCCTTCACGCTGGCCAGGTTGATCAGCGATATCCGGCCGGTCCGGGAATCGGTATAGGCATCGCCCGAGGCTTCCGTCAGGCGTGGCGCGCCGCGTGTCTCGTCCGCCAGGAAGGCGCGCAGGAAATCCTCGATGATGGTGCGGCCCAGCGGGGTGGTGATATTGGCCCGCGCGATCTGCCGTCCGTCCCGCTTCAGCGCCAGATAGCCGCTCTCGGCCTCATATTCCGCCCCGATGGCGGCCAGCCGGGCGCAATTCGCCAGCTGGACGAAATTGCTTTTCGGCGCCCAGCCGCCATCCGGCGGCAGATCGATGCTCGACCCATGGGCGATGCCGAAACGCCGGTCATCCGGCAGGCCCTTGCCCGGTTCCAGCTCGGCCGAGCCGAGGGAATGCGGGCTCATTCCCTTGACGGGGTAATAATAGAGACGGGCCAGATTTGCGGGTTTTGTCATGGCGCCAGTGTCAACAGGGCAGCGCCATGCTGTCAACGTGCGTTTCCTTCATCGACCCCGCGTGTAATCTTCGCCCGTCGCCTCTTGTGTTGCAGATTTGGCACGCCATTTCTAGCAGGGAGCATTGGCCCGCTTCAGTGTCCGGTCGCCGCCAGGCGGGGCCGGCATTAATGGCCGATGTGTCGCAATAACGGAGACACTGCATCATGGATATCGAGAAATTCACCGAACGGTCCAAGGGCTTCCTGCAATCAGCCCAGACCCTGGCGCTGACCAGCGGGCATCAGCGCCTGTCGCCCGAGCATCTGCTGAAAGTGCTGCTGGATGATACCGAAGGGCTGGCGGCCAATCTGATCCGCGCGAGCGGCGGCGATCCCGCCAAGGCACTGTCGGCGACGGAAGCGGCGCTGGCGAAGCTGCCGCGTGTCGAGGGCAGCGGGGCGGGGCAGGTCTATCTGTCGCCGGAACTGGCGCGGATTCTCGACCAGGCAACCAAGATTTCGGAGAAGGCCGGCGATTCTTTTGTCACCGCCGAGCGGCTGCTGCTGGCGCTGGTCATGGCCGAGGGCACTGATGCCGGCAAGGCACTCGCCCAGGCCGGGCTGACCCCGCAGAAGCTCAACGAGGCGATCAATGATGTCCGCAAGGGCCGCACCGCCGACACGGCGACGGCCGAGCAGGGCTATGACGCGCTGAAGCGCTACACCACCGACCTGACCGAGGCGGCGCGCGAGGGCAAGATCGACCCGGTGATCGGCCGCGACGAGGAAATTCGCCGCACCATCCAGGTGCTGTCGCGCCGGACCAAGAACAATCCGGTGCTGATCGGCGAGCCCGGTGTCGGCAAGACCGCCATCGTCGAGGGGCTGGCCCAGCGCATCGTCAATGGCGATGTGCCGGAATCGCTGAAGAAGCGTCGCCTGCTGTCGCTTGATCTGGGGTCGCTGATTGCCGGTGCCAAATTCCGCGGCGAATTCGAGGAAAGGCTGAAGGCGGTGTTGAGCGAGATTTCCGCCGCCGCCGGCGAGATCATCCTGTTCATCGACGAGATGCACACCTTGGTCGGCGCCGGCAAGGCGGATGGCGCGATGGATGCGTCCAACATGCTGAAGCCGGCCCTGGCGCGCGGCGAGCTGCATTGCGTCGGCGCCACCACGCTGAACGAATACCGCAAGCATGTGGAAAAGGACGCCGCTCTGGCGCGGCGTTTCCAGCCGGTCTTCGTGTCCCAGCCCTCGGTTGCGGAAACCATCTCGATCCTGCGCGGGCTGAAGGAGAAATACGAGCTGCATCACGGCGTGCGCATCACCGACAGCGCACTGGTGGCGGCTGCCCAGCTGTCGCAGCGCTACATCACTGACCGGTTCCTGCCGGACAAGGCCATTGACCTGATCGATGAGGCTGGCAGCCGGCTGCGCATGCAGGTCGATTCCAAGCCGGAGAATATCGATGAGCTGGACCGCAAGATCATCCAGCTGAAGATCGAGCGTGAGGCACTGAAGAAGGAAACCGATTCCGCATCCCGCGAGCGGCTGGTGAAGCTGGAGGAGGAACTCCAGGAGCTGGAGGCCGAAAGCGCCACCCTGACGGCACAATGGATGGGCGAGAAGGAAAGCATCTCGGCCGGCCAGAAGCTGAAGGAACAGCTGGACCAGGCCCGCACCGAGCTGGAGATTGCCCAGCGCCGCGGTGAGCTGCAGCGCGCGGGTGAGCTGCTCTACGGCATCATCCCCGATCTGGAGGCCAGGCTGAAGACGGCCGATGGCTCGGCAACGCATCGCGTGCTGAAGGAAGAAGTGACACCGGAGGAGGTGGCGCAGATCGTCTCGCGCTGGACCGGCATCCCGGTCGACAAGATGCTGGAGGGCGAGCGCGACAAGCTGCTGGCCATGGAGGCCAAGCTGCGCCAGCGTGTGATCGGCCAGGACCCGGCGGTGATCGCCGTGTCCAACGCCATCCGGCGGGCACGGGCCGGGTTGCAGGACCCGAACCGGCCGATCGGCTCCTTCCTGTTCCTCGGGCCGACCGGCGTTGGCAAGACCGAGCTGACCAAGGCGCTGGCCCAGTTCCTGTTCGATGACGAGCAGGCGATGGTCCGCATGGACATGTCGGAATATATGGAGAAGCACGCCGTCTCGCGGCTGATTGGTGCCCCTCCGGGCTATGTCGGCTATGAGGAGGGCGGGGCGCTGACCGAGGCGGTACGCCGCCGGCCCTATCAGGTGATCCTGTTCGACGAGGTCGAGAAGGCCCATCCCGACGTGTTCAACGTGCTGCTGCAGGTGCTCGATGATGGCCGCCTGACCGATGGCCAGGGCCGCACCGTCGATTTCCGCAACACGCTGATCATCATGACCTCCAATCTGGGTTCCGAGCTGATGGCCCAGGACGCCTATGCCCAGGGCCAGGCGGAGCTGGAGCTGATGCGCGCCCGGGTGATGGAGGTGGTGCGCTCCGCTTTCCGGCCGGAATTCCTGAACCGGCTGGACGATATCCTGCTGTTCCAGCGGCTCAGCCGCGAGAACATGACCGGCATCGTCGACATCCAGCTCGACCGGCTGCGGCATTTGCTGGAGGCCCGGCATATCGCGCTGGAGCTGACGCCGGAAGCGCTGGTCTGGCTGGGTGATGCCGGCTATGACCCGGTCTATGGGGCACGGCCGCTGAAACGGGTGATCCAGCGCGAGCTGCAGAACCCGCTGGCGACGCTGATCCTGGAGGGCACGATCCGGGATGGCGACACGGTAAAGGTCGATGTCGAGGCGGAACGCCTGGTCATCAATGGCCGGCCTGTCGCGCAGGAAGCGGCGGACTGATCCGTCCCGCCCAGGCGCACAACGAAAAACGGCCTCATCCGCGGATGAGGCCGTTTTCTTAGGTAGGACGCGAAGTCTTATTCGCCGTTGGCGGCCAGCAGCAGGTCGCGGCGCAGATCAGTGATCAGCCGGTCGGTGCGCAGGCGGTCCTGCTCGAATTTGGCGAGCAGCTTGCCGGCCAGAACCTCGCCGGTCGGGAATTTCACGTTCAGCGGGTTGACCTGCTCGCCACCCTTCAGGATTTCGTAATGCAGATGCGGCCCCGTCGAGCGGCCCGTCGAGCCGATATAACCGATGATCTGGCCCTGCTGGATCCGGGAGCCGGGCTGCAGATTGGGCGCGATCCGGCTCATATGCGCATAGGCGGTTGCAAATTCATTGTTGTGCCGGATCTGGACATATTTGCCATAGGCGCCAAACCAGCCGGCCCGCGCCACGGTGCCGGCGCCGGCCGCCATGATCGGGGTGCCGGTGGCCGCGGCGAAATCAACGCCGCGATGCATCCGCGAATACCCCAGCACCGGATGGTGCCGCATGCCGAAGCCGGAGCTGAGCCGCGCGCCATCGACCGGCGTGCGCAGCAGCGCCTTCTTCACCGAATGGCCGCGCGGATCGAAGAAGTCGAATTCGCCCGTCCGCGGCTCGAAGCGATAGAGCGGCATGGATTTGCCGCCGATCACCATGGCGGCATAGCGCACCGCCCCGGTGTTCACGACATCGCCGGCATCGTTGCGCAATTCCTCGAACAGGATCTCGAAGCGGTCACCGGGCTGGATGTCGCGCTGGAAGTCGACGTCATAGCTGAAGGTGCGCACCATCTCCCACAACACGGCGATGGGCACGCCGGCATCGACCGCTGCCTCATAGAGGCTGGATTTGATGCGGCCGCTGCGCAGCACGGTGACAGCATCGAATTCATGCTCGATCTCTTCGGCCGCGAAGACACCGTCATCGCCGCGCCGGACAGAGACTTCACGCTCGACGCTGGGCTGCAACGACAGGCCGAGCAGCGAGGCCTTGTGCTCCATCTCTGTTTCCAACGGCAGCTTCACGCTGGCCGGCGGCAGGAAGGTCAGGGTGATGTCCTGGCCGGCCCGCAGATGACGCGGATCGAAGACCGTGCTCAACCCCTCGATGGCCTGGAAGGCCTCGCCGCGCTCGATGCCGGCATCGACCAGCAGCTTCATCAGCGTGTCGCCGCGGCGCACCGTGACAACCTGCTCCTGGGGCGCACGGTTGCGCGCCTCCATCACCCCTTCGGGCACGGTCAGCTCGGCAATATAGGCATAGGTGCTGGGATCAAGGTCGCGCTCGGCAAAGCCGGCGGTCTGATCCGCGCTGGCTGTGCTGAAAGCGGCCTGGTGCTGTGTCCATGCCGTGACCGGCATCAGATCATCGGACATCCGGCTTGGCCGGGCGGAAATATCCTGTGCGAAGTAGGTGGCGCCCAAAGCGCCAGCTCCCAGCACAATAGTGAACAGACCCCATTTCATGAGGTTGCGTAGACCCGCATGCGTGCCCCCCTCGCCGCTTTGGTCTTCCTCCGCCGACAGCCCCCCCGCTCCCCGGGGGTAATCGCCGGATTGGGTGGCTTTGTTGCCACTCCACCCGGTGTCGGTGGAAGAAAAAACTACCTTGCGGGCTTCGGCGGGTGAAGTCAACGGCCTAGGTCCTTTGGAATAAACGGTTTTTACGGTTTGGCGAGCCGGCGCCCGTGCGACAGCCCGGTCCGGCAGCCAGCTTTCTCTTACAGGAAGCGCTTCCGGCGGGTCTTTTGCGGAAGGCGCACGCCAGGGGCGGCGTTCTATAAGAGGGCTGTTGGAGGCCGGTTGGAGGGCTGTCTAACGCGTGCGCGATATCGTTAACCCTTTTATCCGGCGGGCTTGTGCAGCGCAACCATTGCCTCAGGAAAAAAGAAGCAAAAAACTTGCAACAAAGGGTTTGACAGCTCCGGCCAGCCCGCATATAACCCCGGCCTCGCCACGGTGCGGGGCCAGACAAAACGGTCTCGAAACGGCAGGCGACCAGCTCTTTGACAAGTGAATATTGGAAGGGATGCGTGGGCGGCGGCTGATTGGTTGCTGTCCGTCCATTATGCATCTGATGCTTACGAATGGGTTTCCTGTTGTCCGCGAGGGTGATGGGGGATCTGTTAATATGCTTTGTTT